>NZ_JBBOUQ010000001.1:0-3420000 GCF_038006125.1 Bacillus sp. FSL R10-2780 | reverse complement strand
TGAATGTATCCTGAGTACGGCGGAACACGTGAAATTCCGTCGGAATCTGGGAGGACCATCTCCCAAGGCTAAATACTCCCTAGTGATCGATAGTGAACCAGTACCGTGAGGGAAAGGTGAAAAGCACCCCGGAAGGGGAGTGAAAGAGATCCTGAAACCGTGTGCCTACAAATAGTCAGAGCCCGTTAATGGGTGATGGCGTGCCTTTTGTAGAATGAACCGGCGAGTTACGATCCCGTGCAAGGTTAAGCTGAAGAGGCGGAGCCGCAGCGAAAGCGAGTCTGAATAGGGCGTTTAGTACGTGGTCGTAGACCCGAAACCAGGTGATCTACCCATGTCCAGGGTGAAGTTCAGGTAACACTGAATGGAGGCCCGAACCCACGCACGTTGAAAAGTGCGGGGATGAGGTGTGGGTAGCGGAGAAATTCCAATCGAACCTGGAGATAGCTGGTTCTCCCCGAAATAGCTTTAGGGCTAGCCTTAAGTGTAAGAGTCTTGGAGGTAGAGCACTGATTGAACTAGGGGTCCTCATCGGATTACCGAATTCAGTCAAACTCCGAATGCCAATGACTTATCCTTAGGAGTCAGACTGCGAGTGATAAGATCCGTAGTCAAGAGGGAAACAGCCCAGATCGCCAGCTAAGGTCCCAAAGTGTGTATTAAGTGGAAAAGGATGTGGAGTTGCTTAGACAACTAGGATGTTGGCTCAGAAGCAGCCACCATTTAAAGAGTGCGTAATAGCTCACTAGTCGAGTGACTCTGCGCCGAAAATGTACCGGGGCTAAATACACCACCGAAGCTGCGAATTGATACCAATGGTATCAGTGGTAGGGGAGCGTTCTAAGTGCAGTGAAGTCAGACCGGAAGGACTGGTGGAGCGCTTAGAAGTGAGAATGCCGGTATGAGTAGCGAAAGACGGGTGAGAATCCCGTCCACCGAATGCCTAAGGTTTCCTGAGGAAGGCTCGTCCGCTCAGGGTTAGTCAGGACCTAAGCCGAGGCCGACAGGCGTAGGCGATGGACAACAGGTTGATATTCCTGTACCACCTCTTTATCGTTTGAGCAATGGAGGGACGCAGAAGGATAGAAGAAGCGTGCGATTGGTTGTGCACGTCCAAGCAGTTAGGCTGATAAGTAGGCAAATCCGCTTATCGTGAAGGCTGAGCTGTGATGGGGAAGCTCCTTATGGAGCGAAGTCTTTGATTCCCCGCTGCCAAGAAAAGCTTCTAGCGAGATAAAAGGTGCCTGTACCGCAAACCGACACAGGTAGGCGAGGAGAGAATCCTAAGGTGTGCGAGAGAACTCTGGTTAAGGAACTCGGCAAAATGACCCCGTAACTTCGGGAGAAGGGGTGCTTTCTTAACGGAAAGCCGCAGTGAATAGGCCCAAGCGACTGTTTAGCAAAAACACAGGTCTCTGCGAAGCCGTAAGGCGAAGTATAGGGGCTGACACCTGCCCGGTGCTGGAAGGTTAAGGAGAGGGGTTAGCGTAAGCGAAGCTCTGAACTGAAGCCCCAGTAAACGGCGGCCGTAACTATAACGGTCCTAAGGTAGCGAAATTCCTTGTCGGGTAAGTTCCGACCCGCACGAAAGGTGTAACGATTTGGGCACTGTCTCAACCAGAGACTCGGTGAAATTATAGTACCTGTGAAGATGCAGGTTACCCGCGACAGGACGGAAAGACCCCGTGGAGCTTTACTGTAGCCTGATATTGAATTTTGGTACAGTTTGTACAGGATAGGCGGGAGCCATTGAAACCGGAGCGCTAGCTTCGGTGGAGGCGCTGGTGGGATACCGCCCTGACTGTATTGAAATTCTAACCTACGGGTCTTATCGACCCGGGAGACAGTGTCAGGTGGGCAGTTTGACTGGGGCGGTCGCCTCCTAAAGTGTAACGGAGGCGCCCAAAGGTTCCCTCAGAATGGTTGGAAATCATTCGTAGAGTGCAAAGGCATAAGGGAGCTTGACTGCGAGACCTACAAGTCGAGCAGGGACGAAAGTCGGGCTTAGTGATCCGGTGGTTCCGCATGGAAGGGCCATCGCTCAACGGATAAAAGCTACCCCGGGGATAACAGGCTTATCTCCCCCAAGAGTCCACATCGACGGGGAGGTTTGGCACCTCGATGTCGGCTCATCGCATCCTGGGGCTGTAGTCGGTCCCAAGGGTTGGGCTGTTCGCCCATTAAAGCGGTACGCGAGCTGGGTTCAGAACGTCGTGAGACAGTTCGGTCCCTATCCGTCGTGGGCGCAGGAAATTTGAGAGGAGCTGTCCTTAGTACGAGAGGACCGGGATGGACGCACCGCTGGTGTACCAGTTGTTCTGCCAAGGGCATAGCTGGGTAGCTATGTGCGGAAGGGATAAGTGCTGAAAGCATCTAAGCATGAAGCCCCCCTCAAGATGAGATTTCCCATAGCGTAAGCTAGTAAGATCCCTGAAAGATGATCAGGTTGATAGGTTCGAGGTGGAAGCATGGTGACATGTGGAGCTGACGAATACTAATAGATCGAGGACTTAACCATATAATATGAAGCTAATGTTATCTAGTTTTGAAAGAATATAAAAAACTTGTTGACTTTAAATGTCGAATGAGTTATGATGATTCTTGTCTTAAATGAATACAGTCTGGTAATGATGGCAGAGAGGTCACACCCGTTCCCATACCGAACACGGAAGTTAAGCTCTCTAGCGCCGATGGTAGTTGGGACCTTGTCCCTGTGAGAGTAGGACGTTGCCAGGCATTTCGGAGGATTAGCTCAGCTGGGAGAGCACCTGCCTTACAAGCAGGGGGTCGGCGGTTCGATCCCGTCATCCTCCACCATTCTAGCCGACTTAGCTCAATTGGTAGAGCAACTGACTTGTAATCAGTAGGTTGGGGGTTCAAGTCCTCTAGTCGGCACCAGAAAATCATGGCGGTTGTGGCGAAGTGGTTAACGCACCGGATTGTGGCTCCGGCACTCGTGGGTTCAATTCCCATCAGTCGCCCCATTTTTTCTTTTGAAATTATAATATGCGGGTGTGGCGGAATTGGCAGACGCACCAGACTTAGGATCTGGCGCCTTTGGCGTGGGGGTTCGACTCCCTTCACCCGCACTTTTAATATAATAACTCATACATGTCTTGCGGAAGTAGTTCAGTGGTAGAATACAACCTTGCCAAGGTTGGGGTCGCGGGTTCGAATCCCGTCTTCCGCTCCAATTTTCAATATGACATGCCGGGGTGGCGGAACAGGCAGACGCACAGGACTTAAAATCCTGCGGTGGGTGACCACCGTGCGGGTTCGACCCCCGCCCTCGGCACCATATGCGCCCGTAGCTCAATTGGATAGAGCGTTTGACTACGGATCAAGAGGTTAGGGGTTCGACTCCTCTCGGGCGCGTTTTTTTATTAACGGGAAGTGGCTCAGCTTGGTAGAGCACCTGGTTTGGGACCAGGGGGTCGCAGGTTCAAATCCTGTCTTCCCGATTTTTCAAAATATGGGGCCTTAGCTCAGCTGGGAGAGCGCCTGCCTTGCACGCAGGAGGTCAGCGGTTCGATCCCGCTAGGCTCCACTTATTTGAATATAACTTATGGCGGTGTAGCTCAGCTGGCTAGAGCGTACGGTTCATACCCGTGAGGTCGGGGGTTCGATCCCCTCCGCCGCTACCATAAGGACCTTTAGCTCAGCTGGTTAGAGCAGACGGCTCATAACCGTCCGGTCGTAGGTTCGAGTCCTACAAGGTCCACCACTCAAAGTTCATATCTCGGAGGTATACCCAAGTTCGGCTGAAGGGATCGGTCTTGAAAACCGACAGGCGGCGAGAGTCGCGCGGGGGTTCGAATCCCTCTACCTCCTCCATTTTTTCTAAATTAAATATTATATCATCGCGGGGTGGAGCAGTACGGTAGCTCGTCGGGCTCATAACCCGAAGGTCGCAGGTTCAAATCCTGTCCCCGCAACCAAATGGTCCCGTGGTGTAGTGGTTAACATGCCTGCCTGTCACGCAGGAGATCGCCGGTTCGACCCCGGTCGGGACCGCCATTTTTTTTACATAAAGGCTCGGTAGCTCAGTCGGTAGAGCAGAGGACTGAAAATCCTCGTGTCGGCGGTTCGATTCCGTCCCGAGCCACCATTTTGAAATCGCAAGCCGGCTTAGCTCAATTGGTAGAGCAACTGACTTGTAATCAGTAGGTTGGGGGTTCAAGTCCTCTAGCCGGCACCACTTTCAAAATGAGCCATTAGCTCAGTTGGTAGAGCATCTGACTTTTAATCAGAGGGTCGAAGGTTCGAATCCTTCATGGCTCACCATTTTTAATTTAATGCGGGTGTAGTTTAGTGGTAAAACAAGAGCCTTCCAAGCTCTGGTCGAGAGTTCGATTCTCTTCACCCGCTTTTTATGGGCCTATAGCTCAGCTGGTTAGAGCGCACGCCTGATAAGCGTGAGGTCGATGGTTCGAGTCCATTTAGGCCCACCATAATTATTCCGCAGTAGCTCAGTGGTAGAGCTATCGGCTGTTAACCGATCGGTCGTAGGTTCGAGTCCTACCTGCGGAGCCATACTATAGAGAAGTACCCAAGTGGCTCAAGGGGCTCCCCTGCTAAGGGAGTAGATCGCGAACGCGGTGCGAGGGTTCGAATCCCTTCTTCTCTGCCATATTTTGGCCCGTTGGTCAAGTGGTTAAGACACCGCCCTTTCACGGCGGTAACACGGGTTCGAATCCCGTACGGGTCATACTAAAAGAGATAGCATAATCTGCTATCTCTTTTTTGTTGTATAAAAGTGGACTTTGAATAGTCTGCTTTTTTTTATGGATTTCTTGTATACTTTTTTCTATTTGAATCGTCTAACTAATAGAAAAGAGAGAGCGATGAAGTATGAAAAGCTTATTATAGAAACATCAAAAAGTATTTATAGATATTTGCTTAAAATAGAGCTAACATCACATGCCCATCAAGCTAAGATTTTAAGACACCCCCATAACGAGAATTTTACCTTTTTTACAGTTATTTATGAGAATTCAGCTCGTTTTTCCGTTTTGGGAGATCTTTTTTACTTTAAATTTGGTATGAACAAGCTATATATTTGGCTCTTATTTCTATCTGGATTTCTGGTGTCTTTTCTTTAATGCTGGATATTAATCATTGCAATAAGTTGTAGGAGATTTATGTATATGCACTTATTTTTGCAACCTTTTTATTCTCTCATTCGACTATATTAGTAAAGGGAGGAAGAAATAAAAATGGACATAGCCTATCTAGTAAAACAAGCAACAAGAGGAAATGATCAAGCATTTGAACAACTTATTACTTTTGTTCGCCCGAAATTATATCGAACAGCCTATTCTTATGTAAGAAATGAACAAGATGCACTGGATATATACCAAGAAACAATTTATGAAGCATATCTTTCACTGAGAAAATTAAAAAAGCCGGAGAAATTTCAAAGTTGGATTACCAAAATTCTTGTTTTTAAATCCATTGATTTTGTAAGAAAATCCTCTAGACAATTTGTTGCGAATGATGAAATATTTGCTAATTTGTGTACAGAAGAGAGCATGAATAAATTAGAACAATCATTGGATTTAACCGAGGCATTTAATTTCTTAGATCCTACTTACAAAACTATTATTTTATTAAGGTATTATCACGATTTATCTATTAAGGAAATTGCTGAGGTTCTTAACTCTCCAGAAGGAACGGTAAAATCTCAATTACATCGAGCAAAGCAAGCCTTACGCCCCATTTTAAAGGAGGGATATAGTTATGAATAAAGAAGAATTTAATCACCATATCAATGATATTCCTATACCAGAAGACCGGTTAATTCAAAGAGAAAAAACAGCCATGCTTCAAGCTAAGAAAAATCAATACCGTAGAAAAAAAACAATCAAGTATTCTAGTCTTGTTGCTTGTGGAATATGTGTTTCTCTCTTAGGTTTTGGATTCATTTCTCCTGCTATGGCAAAGACTTTATCGAGTGTTCCAGTTATAGGCCCCATTTATGCACAATTTAATGATATTGCTTCTGATAAAATTGAAAAGGATGAGCTTGCTACATCAATTGAAAGACAAGATAACCATAGTGGTTTAACGATGAATGTGAAAGAAGCTGTTTACGATGGCGGACGTTTAGTGATCACGGTGGAATACAAAGGAGAAAATACTATTCCCAATAGCAATGAAGAGAAAGCTGGATTTAGTTATGTAACGATTAATGGGAAAGAAGTCAGAGCTGCAATTAGTTCTACTTCACAGAAGTCAAAAGGACGAAACACCATTATTGAGCAGCATGAATTCACTCTGGCTAATTACGGTGAATTTGGTGATAAAATTGATGTTTCCGTCCATGGAGAAGATTTATTTGGAAAAGCAGGAACATGGAATGTAGCATTTCCTCTTACAAAAGTTGAAGGTGAGATTCGTAAATTTACTCCTAATATAAAAACATTAACGAAAGATAATCTGTATGCATTAACAGTAGATCAAGTAACTTTTTCTTCACTTTCAACGAGGATTGATTTGACCTTTGATTATCCAAAAGAAATGGAAGCTAATGATAGTTGGCCAGCACTTGATTATACTGTCACTGATGATAAAGGAAAAATCTACGAAGGAGTCAGCTTGCAAGTTGGTAGCACGGGACTATACGGACACCATATTGTTTTAGCTCTTCCACCAATGGATAATCCTCCAAAATCCTTAACAATTAAACCTACGTATCTTAGTGGTCAAAATGATACTTTAAAAAATGGAGGTTCTGAAGATTTAAAAATGACTGTTTTACTACAATAATTGAAGGGCTTTGCTAGGTTTCCATGTCTATTGACTGTTAATAAGTGACGTTGTGTTAACTTGATGTGTATGGAAAAAACATCACTATCAAGCTAAGATAAATTTGTATCCATGTAATCAAAAAAACGCTATTCTTTTTGTAGAATTATACAGAAAGGATGGCGTTTTTGATGAAGTCTATCATTTCAAATGAACTGGACCTTTTCGCACAAGAGCTCCAGTAGTCCTACAAGAGATCGCCAAACAAGTTGGTTTTATACAGCGATCTAGCAAAAGTATCAAGCAAACGAACTCATTGCCCTTTGCGTATGGCTCAGTCAAGAAATTGCTAGCACATCATTTATACAATTGTGCAGTCAGTTAGAAGTTTCTACAGGTGTACTTATGAGCTCAGAAGGACTGAATCAACGCTTTAATCCAGAAGCTGTCTTTCAATAGGTGATCTACTGAAGGCAGCTTCTTTATGCTGTTATTATTATAGGGTTTCGTCGGTAAGTCGATATTCCTTGTCGAATCGTTGATATATTTTGAGTTACGGTAGATATATTCTAAAAATCGTTGATATAATTTCACTTACCGACAAAAAACCTAAGAAAAACCCTTTCACAATCTAAAGAAAACGCCTCCATTGAGATGGATTTCACCCGCACTCTAATAACTTTACACTCTATGTGAAAAAGTTCACAAATAGGTCATAATTTGTGAAGTAATTCACAATAATCCGTGCTACAATATGTATGTAAAGAAGTTAAACAACATTAAATTAGTATTTTAATTACTTACTTAAACAATAATAAAAAATAGATGTAAACAATTGAAAGGGGAAATTAACATGAAAAAAGGTATCAATCGCGTAGTTTTAGTAGGAACAGGAGCTGTAGGTTGTAGTTATGCTTACTCAATGATCAACCAAGGTGTAGCTGAAGAATTCGTACTTGTAGATGTTAATGAAGCAAAAGCAGAAGGGGAAGCAATGGACTTAAGCCATGCGGTACCATTCTCTCCAGCACCAACAAAAGTTTGGAGCGGTGGCTATGCAGATTGTAAAGATGCAGATTTAGTTGTTATCACTGCTGGATTACCACAAAAGCCAGGCGAAACTCGTTTAGACTTAGTTGAGAAAAATACAAAGATCTTTAAACAAATCGTTCGCGGTATTATGGATAGCGGATTCGATGGAATCTTCTTAATCGCAACAAACCCAGTTGATATTTTAACTTACGTAACTTGGAAAGAATCTGGTCTTCCAAAAGAGCGCGTAATTGGTTCTGGTACAACTTTAGACTCTGCTCGTTTCCGTTACATGTTAGGTGACTACTTAGATGTAGATCCACGTAACGTTCATGCTTACATCGTTGGTGAGCACGGTGACACTGAACTTCCAGTATGGAGCCACGCTACTGTAGGTGTACAAAAACTAGAAACAATCTTAGCGAACAACGAACAGTATAACCAAGAAGATTTAGATAAAATCTTTGAAAATGTACGCGATGCAGCTTACCACATTATCGAGCGTAAAGGCGCAACTTACTACGGAATCGGTATGTCACTACTTCGTGTAACTAAAGCGATCTTAAGCAACGAGAACAGTGTATTAACTGTATCTGCATACCTTGAAGGTCAATATGGTGAGAAAGATGCTTACGTAGGTGTTCCAGCTGTTATTAACCGCGAAGGTGTACGTGAAATCGTAGAACTTGAATTAAACGAAGAAGAAAAAGCGAAATTCGCTCATTCTGTAAAAGTATTAAAAGAAACAATGGCACCAGTACTATAATAATTGCTAAATAATTCAGAGGCGGGAAACTGCTGCCTACCTCTGAATTAATATAAATTAATATAAATTCCTTTTCCGGTTTCCCTTGTATATCCCCAATATACCCCTTTTGCTGGATAAGGGTCGTTTATAGAAAAAGCACTCTATTTTTGAATAGAGTGCTTTTATATGTTATTTTTTCGGTGTTAGACGTCTTGAAATGAATTACCCGATGTTTCGGAGTCGCTGAAATAGGCGAATACACCGCCAAATGTAAGTGATAAACCTAGTGATGCAGTGACAACTCCCATTCCTACTTTTTGTTTCAATGACAGAAGAAAGCCCCCTAGTTTGATTTTTACAGCAAACATTCGCAACGAGCATGAAATAAGTAAACATAGCATTTCAGTATGAATTATAGTTGCGAAAGTTCGTTGTTCGTTATTAAGAATGAGTATATGCTTATGAATTTTACATTTCAATAAATTTCGTGACAAAAAATGTTGAGAAACATTTTTTATGACAGATTATTTCGTTTGAATTTCACGTGAAAAATAGTGTGAAAAACAGGGAGAAATCAATAAAGTAATATTGAGCAACAATGAAAGGTGAAAATAGTAAGGTGAAATGAAGCGTTCGCAATGAATATTCGTCAAAATTCGATATTTTACACGATAAATATAAACATTTTAAGTGAAATTTAAGAAAAAAACGAATATTTTTTAAAAAACAACAAGGATATTTCAGTTTTTTGCAGAAATGATAAAGAGTAAAAAATTTCTGTCATCTTAGTGAGGTGAACATATTGGATGTAATAAATTGTGAAGAAGTGAAACGAGATGAGTTTCATACAGAAAAGTACTATGACAGTTATAACATCTTTGGGGCACATATTGTGACGGAAGATGGGATGCGAGGTGTACGATTCACAGTATGGGCTCCTCATGCGAAAGCAATGAGTGTTGTTGGGGATTTTAATGAATGGGATTATAAGCAACATAAGATGCTAAAAGTGACAGAAGAGGGGATTTGGTCCTTGTTTGCACCGCATATTGAAGAGAATGAGATATATAAGTATGCGATTGAAACGATGAACGGTGACGTTATTTTAAAAGCAGATCCTTACGCAGTATATGCAGAAGTAAGACCAAATACGGCATCTGTAGTTTTTGATATAGAGGGATATGAATGGAATGATAAAAACTGGATTCGTAAGAGAAAGAAAAAATCGATTTATAAAGAAGCGATGACAGTTTATGAATTACATTTCGGTTCTTGGAAAAAGAAAGAAGATGGTGCTCTGTATTCTTACAGAGAAATGGCTGAGGCGCTCATTCCGTATGTGGTGGAACATCAATTTACACATATTGAAATTATGCCGCTTGTTGAGCATCCATATGATCGTTCTTGGGGATATCAAGGAACGGGATATTATGCAGCGACAAGTAGATTCGGCACGCCACATGATTTGATGTATTTTGTCGATGAATGTCATAAATATGGAATCGGTGTCATTTTAGATTGGGTGCCGGGGCATTTTTGTAAAGATGCTCACGGTTTATATTTGTTTGATGGGACACCGACTTATGAATATAAAGATAGAGACGTACAAGAAAACCTGGTATGGGGAACTGTTAATTTTGATTTAGGGAAGAGAGAAGTACGTAATTTCTTAATTTCAAATGCGTTATTTTGGATGAGATATTTCCATATTGATGGTTTCAGAGTAGATGCAGTTGCGAATATGCTGTACTGGAATAAAGAAGGAAAAGAGCAAAGCAATGAACACGCTGTTTCTTTCTTACGGGAGTTAAATGAAGCTGTGTTTGCAGAAGATGAAGAGTTTCTTATGACAGCAGAAGATTCAACAGCTTGGCCACTTGTAACAGCTCCAACATACGAGGGTGGACTTGGATTTAATTATAAATGGAATATGGGTTGGATGAATGACGTGCTGAAATATATGGAATGTGCGCCAGAGTACCGGAAATACATTCATGAGAAAATGACATTCTCTTTAATATATGCTCACTCTGAAAACTTTATATTGCCGCTTTCTCATGATGAAGTCGTTCATGGGAAAAAATCGTTATTAAATAAAATGCCGGGAGATTACTGGGATAAGTTCGCCCAACTTCGTTTATTATATGGATATTTCTTTACTCATCCAGGTAAGAAATTACTCTTTATGGGTGGAGAATTCGGGCAATTTGATGAGTGGAAAGACCTTGAAGATTTAGATTGGAATTTACATGATTTTGAAATGCATCGTTACATGCATGATTACTTTAAAGAGCTCATAGCATTGTATAAGCGCTCAAAACCACTTTGGCAGTTAGATCACTCGCCTGAAGGATTTCAGTGGATTGATGCTAATAATAATGAGCAAAGTATTTTCTCGTTTATCCGCCAAGGGGATAAGGAGGAAGATGCGTTAGTTGTCGTATGTAATTTTACGAAAGCTACATATGAAAACTATAAAGTAGGTGTACCAGATTTCGAGTATTATAACGAAATTTTAAACAGTGACGCGGTGCAATATGGCGGGTCGGGGCAAGTTAATAAGAAACGTCTCAAGACGATTCTAGAGCCATATCATAATCAAGCGGCACATGTAGAAATTACAATTCCACCATTTGGCGTATCCATATTACGACCAGTGAAGACGAGAAAGGGGAGCAAAAAACAAGATGGCTCAAAAACAAAAGTGCGTAGCAATGTTACTAGCAGGGGGAAAAGGTAGTCGTTTAAGTGCATTAACAAAAAATTTAGCCAAGCCAGCTGTTCCATTTGGTGGTAAATATCGCATTATTGATTTTACGTTAAGTAACTGTGCAAACTCCGGTATTGAAACGGTGGGGATTTTAACACAATATCAACCGTTAGAACTTCATAATTATATTGGAATCGGAAACGCTTGGGATCTTGATCGTGTAAATGGTGGAGTCACTGTGTTACCTCCTTATGCGGAGTCTTCAGGTGTGAAGTGGTATACAGGTACGGCAAGTGCTATTTATCAAAACCTAAACTATTTAAGTCAGTACGAACCAGAATATGTCCTTATTTTATCAGGCGATCATATTTATAAAATGGATTACAGTAAAATGCTAGATTACCATATTGAGAAAGAAGCAGATGTTTCAATTTCTGTTATTGAAGTGCCGTGGGATGAAGCAAGTCGCTTTGGCATCATGAATACGAATGAAGAGATGGAAGTTGTTGAATTTGAGGAGAAACCGCAATTTCCAAGAAGTAATCTTGCATCAATGGGAATTTATATTTTTAACTGGTCTATTTTAAAAGAATATTTAGAGATGGATGCAAGAAATCCTGAATCTAGTAATGACTTCGGAAAAGACGTACTTCCGCTTTTATTAGATGAAGGGAAGAAGTTGATGGCGTATCCGTTTGAAGGATATTGGAAAGATGTTGGAACGGTGAAAAGCTTATGGGAAGCGAATATGGATTTACTTCGCGATGAAACATCGTTGAATTTAAACGATCGTAATTGGCGCATTTATTCTGTAAATCCAAACGAGCCACCTCAATATATTGCAGAACAGGCAAAAGTAGAAGAGTCACTTATTAATGAAGGATGCGTCATTGAAGGGGACGTGAAGCATTCTGTTTTATTCCAAGGAGTGACGGTGGAAGAAGGTAGTATGGTAATCGATTCTGTCGTTATGCCGGGGGCAAAGATTGGTAAAAACGTTGTGATTGAAAGAGCGATCGTTGGATCGGAAATGGTTATTGAAGATGGGACAATAATTCGTCCAGAAAAAAATGTTGATGATGTAGTACTAATTGCTGAAGGAAAATAGAAAAGGGGGATGAAATGAATGGGAGAAAAAATGTTAGGAATTATTAATGCAACGGGAAGTTTTCCTTCCTTAAAGAAAGTAACAGGGCATCGTTCATTAGCGGCATTACCGTTTGGAGGCCGTTACCGCCTCATTGATTTCATGCTTTCAAATATGGTGAATTCTAATATTCATAGCGTGGCGGTTTTTACAAGTCATAAAAATCGTTCTTTAATGGATCATGTCGGTTCAGGAAAACAGTGGGATTTAGATAGAAAGCGTGATGGACTGTTTTTATTCCCACCGAACTGCCAATGTGATCATGACGAATTTGGATCTTTTGCACATTTTAGAAGACATATTGATTATTTTCTAAGAAGCAGAGAAGAATATGTTGTTATTACGAATAGCCATCTTGTAACAGCGTTAAACTTTCAAGCGGTGTTAGAGCGACATATACATACGTCTGCAGATATTACTGAAGTTTGTCATGAAGGGGTTTCGCTTCAAACATATGTGTTAAAGAAACAATTATTGCTAGACTTATTTGAGACATATAAAGATGTGGAGCAATACAGTTTATTTGATGTAGTGAGAGAAAAGAGCGGGAAATCACTGCATATTGCTACGTATGAGCATACAGGATATGTAGCTATCATTGATTCGATTGAAAGTTACTATAAGCATAGTCTAGAAATTTTGCAGCCTACTATTTGGAAGCAATTATTTAAGAAAGAAGCACCAATCTTTACGAAAGTAAAAGATGAGCCGCCAACTCGTTATATGAAGGGTGCAGCAGTGAAAAATACGATGATTGCAAACGGTAGTATTATTGAAGGTGAAGTGGAAAATAGTGTTATCTCCCGTTCTGTTAAAATTGGAAAAGGTTCAATTGTTCGTAATAGTATTATTATGCAAAAGAGCAAAATTGGAGATAATTGCATAATAGATGGTGTTATTATTGATAAAGATGTGAAACTTGGCGACGGCGTAGTGTTAAAAGGAAGTGCTGATGAGCCATATGTTGTAGAAAAAGGTAGTGTACAAAATAGTACAATCAACAGTTATTCGTAAATAGCAGGTGCATAATTAGTGGGGGATTTAGAAAACCCCCACTAATTAAGGTTTTACTCTATATGAAAACTTGAAGGGAGGAAGCTGTAAGAAGAGCGATTTATGATGTATACGCTTTTCGTGCAGTGGAACAACAGGTGAATATTTTATTTGCAGTATCAGAATGTGTACCGTTTATTAAATCCGGAGGTCTAGCTGATGTAGCAGGAGCGCTTCCAAAAGAATTAAAAAAATTAGGAGTGAATGTTCGCATTATACTTCCAAACTACAGTCTTATCCCGAAAGAGTTAAGAGAAGGATGTACGCTTCATAAAGTAATTAACGTTCCTCTTGGATGGAGAAACCAATATTGCGGGATTTTAAAAGGTGAGCAGGATGGGATTACGTATTACTTAATAGATAATGAATATTATTTTAAGAGAGATTCTCTCTATGGCCATTATGATGATGGGGAGCGTTTTTCTTATTTTTCAAAAGCAGTTTTAGAGTGTATTCCGCATCTTGATTTCGAAGTAGATGTTCTTCATAGCCATGATTGGCATACAGCTATGGTTAATTTCTTACTTCGTGAAAAGTATCAAGATAACCCGTTATATGAGCATATTAAAACGGTATATACGATTCATAACTTGCAGTTCCAAGGTGTATTTCCTCCTGAAGTGATGTACGACTTACTGGAGCTTGGTCATGAATATTTTCATAGTGAACAGCTTGAGTTTTATGGAAACGTGAACTTTATGAAAGGCGGTATTATCGCATCTGACCAAATTACAGCGGTTAGCCCGACATATAAAGAAGAGATTCAATATGAGTTTTTCGGTGAGAAGTTAGATGGATTGCTACGAAAGCATAACGATAAGCTTAGTGGCATTGTAAATGGAATTGATACGAGTGTATATAATCCAGAAACAGATCCATATATTACGGCTCAGTATAGTGCAGAGTCATTAGAGGAAAAGAGTGAAAATAAACGCGCATTGCAGCGTTATTTTGGTTTACCAGAAAAAGAAGATACACCAGTTATTTCGATGGTAACACGATTAACGAAGCAAAAGGGGCTTGATCTAGTACGTACTGTATTCCGTGAAATAATGGAAGAAGATGTACAATGTATTATTTTGGGATCAGGCGATTCTGAATACGAGCAGTTCTTTGAATGGATGGCATACGAATATCCAGAAAAGGTAAAAGTATATATTGGATTTAATGAAGCGTTAGCGCACCAAGTGTACGCGGGAAGCGATTTGTTTTTAATGCCATCGCTGTTTGAACCGTGTGGACTTGGACAACTTATTGCGCTAGCATATGGCACGATTCCAATTGTAAGAGAAACAGGCGGATTAAATGATACTGTACATTCTTACGATGAGGAAACTGGAATTGGGAATGGCTTTAGCTTTACGAATTTTAATGCGCATGACATGTTACATACAATTCTTCGTGCAATTGAGTTTTATCAAGATAAACCGGTATGGGATAAGCTTGTAAAGCAAGCGATGACTGAAGATTATAGCTGGGGGAAATCTGCTCTTGCATACAAGAAATTGTATAAAAGTCTCATGGAATAACATTGAGGTGGTGAAAAAATGTTTACTCATGTTGAAAGCTTTAAATCCGCTTTTCTAGAAAAATTAGAAATGATGTATGGGAAAAGTTTCAAAGATTCTACAACTCGTGATCAGTATAATACGCTTGGTCATATGGTACGTGAGTATATGAATAGTCAATGGATTGCAACGAATGAAAGTTATCGTTCTGGAGATCAAAAACAAATGTATTATTTGTCCATTGAGTTTTTACTTGGGCGTTTGCTAGGCAGTAACATATTAAATTTAGGCATTCGAGATGTATGTGAAAAGGGGCTTTCTGAACTTGGAATTTCTTTGCAAGAGTTAGAAGAGATTGAAGCAGATGCTGGTCTTGGTAATGGTGGCCTTGGACGTTTAGCAGCCTGTTTCCTCGATTCACTCGCTTCTTTAAACTTACCAGGACATGGCTGTGGTATTCGTTATAAGCATGGCCTGTTTGATCAAAAAATTGTTGACGGCTATCAAGTAGAATTTCCAGAACAGTGGCTTCTTCATGAAAACGTTTGGGAAGTAAGAAGGTATGACCAAGCCGTAGAAGTAAGTTATTTTGGAAACGTTGAACCACTAGAAATTGATGGACGTTTAGAGTTCAGGCATACAAATGCAGAAGTTATTATGGCAGTACCATATGACGTTCCAGTTATAGGGTATGAAACAAGTACTGTAAATACGCTTCGGCTTTGGAATGCGGAGCCAGTTCCTTTCCCGCAAAATTGTAAGGATATTTTGAAATATAAGCGTGAAACAGAGGCCGTATCGGAATTTTTATATCCAGATGATACGCATGATGAGGGGAAAATACTTCGTTTGAAACAACAGTATTTCCTCGTATCATCAAGTTTGCAAAATATCGTTCGTATGCATAGGGAGAGACACGGTAATCTTCGTCAGTTACATGAAAAAATCGCAATTCATATAAACGATACACATCCGGTTCTAGCAATTCCAGAACTTATGCGTATTTTATTAGACGAAGAAAAATTGACATGGGAAGAAGCTTGGCATATAACAACGCAGACGATTTCCTATACGAATCATACGACGTTATCAGAAGCGCTTGAGAAATGGCCAATTCACATTTTCAAACCGTTATTACCGAGAATTTATATGATTATTGAAGAAATTAATGAACGTTTCTGTCATGAGCTTTGGGACCGTTATTCGTACGATTGGAAGCGTATTGAGGACATGGCCATCATTGCGCATGACCTTGTGAAAATGGCTCATTTAGCGATTGTTGGTAGCCATAGCGTTAACGGTGTGGCGAAAATTCATACAGAAATTTTAAAGCAGCGTGAAATGCGATTGTTCTATGAATTTTATCCAGATAAGTTTAATAATAAAACGAATGGAATTGCTCATAGGCGCTGGCTAATGAAGGCGAATCCGCAGCTGACGAATCTTATTTCGGAAGCGATTGGGGAAGAGTGGAAGAAAGAGCCAATTAAGCTGCAAGCACTGCAAAACTTCATACATGATACTAGTTTTCAAGAAAAGCTTGCAGGGGTAAAACAAGAGCGTAAGATTATTTTAGCGGAGCGCATTCATAATAAAATGGGGATCACTATTGATCCAAATTCTATTTTTGATGTGCAAGTGAAAAGGTTACATGCCTATAAACGACAGTTATTAAATGTTCTTCATATTTTATACTTGTATAACCGTTTAAAAGAGGATACTAGTTTTTCCTTTTACCCGCGTACTTTTATTTTTGGAGCGAAAGCATCACCTGGCTATTATTATGCGAAGAAAATTATTAAATTAATAAATGAGCTTGCAAGAAAAGTAAATACCGATCCGTACGTAAGTCAATTTATGAAAGTTATCTTTCTAGAAAACTACCGAGTTTCTTTAGCGGAAGATATATTCCCGGCGGCAGATGTAAGTGAACAAATTTCAACTGCGAGTAAAGAAGCATCGGGAACAGGTAACATGAAATTCATGATGAATGGTGCAATTACACTCGGAACGTTAGATGGAGCTAATATTGAAATAAAAGACCGAGTCGGTGATGATGCCTGCTTCATTTTCGGCTTAACAGCGGATGAGGTTCTTCATTACTACCAAAATGGTGGATTTCGTGCAAGTGACTATTATCACCACAATATGCATATTAAAAAAGTAGTAGATCAGTTAACGAATGGTTTCTTTGCACAGTCGGGAGCTGAATTTGAAGCGATTTATGATTCTCTCGTTATTCAAAATGATGAATACTTCGTTCTTCGAGATTTTAGCCCATATGCTGAAAGACAAGAAGCTGTCGGAAGGGCATACGAAAATAGGCAGAAATGGCTGGAAATGTCGATTTTGAACATTGCACAATCGGGGCATTTTGCGAGTGATCGAACAATTTTGCAGTACAGTAATGAAATTTGGGGTATTGGTAATACTGTTAAACTTTTTTAGATGAAAGCCCCTTTTGAAGGGGCTTTTATTTATTCACCTTTAAAACAGGGATACGCTTGCTTAGAAAAATAAAACGAGCTTAATGAGATTAAGCTCGTTTTACTTATTTTGCTTAAGAAAGGTAAGGCATGAACGTATATATTATACCTGTTCCGCCATATTCCCCTGTCGCAAAGTATGAAAATGTAAAGAAACCTGTAAACGAAAAAATTATTATAAGAAAAAGTGCAAAGATAAATTTTAGCATGTAAGGTCCCCTCATCCGAAAGTAATTTCATAGATTATTATAGTATACAAATATTAAATTTCCAATTGTTTACTGGTTAAAAATGAGAGGTCAGACATGTTTTGTATGTTGTAATGGAATGATTATTCGTAATGGATTTTGTATTTTTCGTAAATGTCATGTTGTGATGAACGTGTGCATATTCCCAATCACGATCATTAAAATTTATGTTTCGGGGAGGGAGAAGTGGAACGACATCGAATAAGTTGACGAAACGAAAGCTACTAGCTACTTGCAGTTTATAATAATTTCGAAAGGCGATATCTCCAACTTTTGGAGAGGCAAATGTATAAAGACCGTACTGTGCGAAGGCAGTATTTATACGTGCATCTAGTATGTGTAGTGTAGCGAGTGCACCTCCTAAGCTATGGCCTGTTGCAAGAAGTTTCTTATGGGCTGGTAATGACACGAGCATATCCATAATAGGATCCCGGCAAGATTCATAAATTGAAAGAAAGCCGTTATGGACATTGCCGCTATTTAAAGCGTATGGGTATGGCCTTTGGTTGACGAGTGAATCGATAATCCAATCTGTATCTGTTTGTGTGCCCCTGAAAGCTACAATGATCGTATCCTCAGATTCTAATATGAACCCAAACCATTCCATCGTTTGAATCGCTTTTCCTTGAAAGCCTTGTACATATTGGAATCCATCAGGTATTTCAAAAATCCCATTTTGTTTATATTGTTCATACGTTAGATCGCAGCAAGATGCTAACAGTATGGCAGTATCTTTATCGAAGGATAAAGGAGTACGCATCAAGAAAGCCCTCCTTAAGAAAAGGTATAGTTCAATATATGCAGTGAGGGACTTGATTCATTCTTTTTGAAAAAAGGCTATTTGGAAAACCAGTTGATGATCCAGAAGTTCAAAACTTTGTCGGTCAGCATATGAAGGTAACTCTTAAGTATGTCGCGGAGAAGAGGCGGTGTATTCTTTAAGTGAAAAAGTAGAGGATGTAGAAGGGTTTTATGAAAACATTATAATAAGATGGTGCGATATACTTGTAATGAGGAAGTGTATAGAGAGAATATAAGTGTTTAATTTTAAATAGCAAAATAAGAGCCTTATTACAATTCACATGTAGCAAGACTCTTTAAGTTTCTTTATTAAATTCCTCATTTAAAATGGATAATAAAGGTGTTTAATTATGAAATCTGTATGTAAAAACTTTTATTTTACAAGTATTAATATATCATTTTTATATTCAAATGAGTAATCGCCCGCTTTTTCTAATAGAACAGGTAAATATTCTTTTACCATTTCAGCAATCCCTAAATTAGAGGGATTCAGTATCCAATCGATTTGCTTCCAATCGAGAATACCTTCTCTAGTTTTTTTTATAGATTCACTCTCTAATATTGTATCTACTTCAAATAAATACACATATAATCCATCTTTTTTATGATCACTAGTATTCCATGTAATGATCCCCTTTGAATAGTACTGATTTACATTGAATCCTGTTTCCTCAAACACTTCACGAATTGCACCCTCATCAGCAGTTTCACCTATTTCATTTTTGCCACCAACACCGTTCCACACGCCCATAATCGGTGCCTTTTCACGATTCAACATCAAGACTTTATCCTTACTTTTTAAGAAACATACGTTATATTTAAACACTTAATCAGCCCCACATTTAAATGTATTTCTTATTTATATAAGTATATAATACAAATCCGTCAAGTACTATTTCTATACTTTATAACACTTTTATTTGTTTTTTAAACAATTTTATTATCTTATTATAGGAAGAAGAGACATGGCTTAATAAAGCGATGGAATACTATATGATTCAAAATGGTTTATACAGTCCAAAAGAAAAAGATAGTTCCCTATGAAGGAGGGGACTATCTTTTTCTAGTGTTTTATTCTTTCCCATCTAAAAGGCGACCAAGTCCGCCTAAAACGCTGCCTTCACCGCTATTTTGAGCTGCTGGGCTTGTAAGACGTGCTGCTAAGCGGCTAAGTGTTAAGGACTGAATCCAAACCGTTCCAGGACCTTCTAGCGTAGCGAAGAATAAACCTTCGCCGCCAAATAGAGCTGTTTTTACTTTTCCAACGAATTGAACATCGTAGTTAACATCTTTTGTCATTGCAACGAGACAACCTGTATCAATGCGAAGTTTCTCGCCAGGTTTCAATTCACGCTTATATACAGTTCCGCCTGCATGCATGAAAGCTAGACCATCACCTTCAAGTTTCTGCATGATGAAACCTTCACCGCCGAAGAAACCAGTTCCTATTTTTTTAGTAAACTCAATTCCGATAGAAACACCTTTTGCGGCACAAAGAAATGCATCTTTTTGGCAGACTACTTTTCCTTGATATTCTGTTAAATCAACAGGAATAATTTTTCCAGGATAAGGAGCGGCGAATGATACGTGTCGTTTGCCATGACCTGTATTTGTAAATACAGTCATAAACATACTTTCACCTGTAACGAGACGTTTACCTGCGCCCATTAATTTACCGAATAGACCACTAGATGGTCCAGAACCATCACCGAAAATCGTTTCCATTTCGATATGATCTTCCATCATCATCATTGCGCCAGCCTCAGCGATAACGCTTTCTTCTGGATCTAATTCAATTTCAACAAACTGCATATCATCGCCATATAATTTATACTCGATTTCATGTGCTTGCATTTTTTCACCTCATCATATGTAGTAATTATATTGTACAGAAATCAACGGAATTAAAATACTGTAGTTTTGTTAATTTTTGAACAAAAATAGAATGGAAATTTAAGATTATACTAGGATTATAAAAAATGATAGGATGAAAGTATTCTCATTTGACGTTTTGGATTCAGCGTGATATAGTGAAAACACTATTGAGCTACATAATGTGGTACGGAAATAAAGCACGTTGTATTAAAGGCTGTAAGCTTGTTATACATTCATGTCCTTTATATCCACCTTTTCATGTGGATTCATAGTTTCATTTTTATTTAGGAGGTACATGACATGCAAACAGGTAAAGTTAAATGGTTTAACGGCGAAAAAGGTTTTGGCTTCATCGAAGTTGAAGGCGGAGAAGACGTATTCGTACATTTCTCAGCTATTCAAGGCGACGGCTTCAAAACTTTAGAAGAAGGTCAAGAAGTTTCTTTCGAAATCGTTGATGGAAACCGCGGACCACAAGCAGCTAACGTTACAAAAAACTAATTAGCTAGCGAAAAAAAGCATTCCGAACTTCGGAATGCTTTTTTTATGCTTTAGAACTAGACTCATCTGAAGATAATTCACCTTTAAAGGTGCGTTCTTCAAAATCATCAAGCAATTGTTCATATTCTTCATGTTCCTCTGTAGCGAAAACTTGTGGGTTTTTTCCATACATATCTGTTCCGATAAAGTTTTCGAAATCCTCTACATAACCAACATTTTCTTCACTATTTACATACATACCGTTATAGTTTTTTGAATCCTGTCTTTCTAAATCGGAGGGTGTTTCTGATGTTCCGTAATTTGCGACGTCTTGCCAAGCGTCTTCAGCATCGTATTCAACAGAATGATCTTCGTCGTGCTTGTGAAACGAAGGAGCTAGCACCTCTTCTTCAACTGGGCGCGTGTTCATATCTAATTTATTTGTAGTGTGCTGAATACACGTTGTAGCAGTTGGCATTGCTTCTAATCTTTCAAATGGAATTTCCTCACCAGACACTTCGCAAATTCCGTACGTACCAGCTTCAATTTTTTGCAGAGCATGTTTCGTATCTTCTAACTGTTTATGCCAAAATTCGATGAGTCCGAAATCTTTCTCACGTTCGTACAATTCTGTAGCCATATCACCTGGATGGTTGTCATAGCTAGACAATTCTCCTACTGAATCACGTTCAGATGCACGGTTTTCATTTTCATGAGTTTGTATCGTTTGTTCAACTTCTTGCTGTTGTTTTTCTAAAATAGATTTAAATTGATTTATTTGTTGTGGAGTTAACATAGTCGTCCACCTTCCTACAATTCGGTTTCTTTACATAGTATGAGCGTTCGCAGTAGGAATTATGAGATGAATTTCAGCTGGGAAGTTGGTATATGAAAAAAGGAGCTGCGTAAGCAGCTCCTTTTTATAGGAAGTATCCAAGCAATAATCCGATTCCCATTAGGAGACCGAAAATTGTATTTGTTTTTGCTGTTGAAATCATCGCAGGTACCATTTCCATTGGAATGCTTTTGCCGATAAAGCCTTTCGTCGCTTTAAATGCTTTCGGTGCACTTAAGAATACGATAAGCATCCATGGTGATACGATGTTAACGATGATTAAAGCGATTGTCCAAATGTAGGAAACGATGAACATAGAAGCAAGTACACCAACTGCTCTTTCGCGTCCAACGAGAATTGCTAACGTTTTACGACCATTTTCTTTATCACCATCTAAATCACGAATATTGTTAGATAGTAAAATTGCACCAATTAAAATGGAGCTTGGAATAGATAATAAAATCACTTCTGATGTTACTGCCCCTGTTTGGATAAAGAATGAAATACCAATAATAATGACACCCATAAATAATCCTGCTGTTAGCTCTCCAAATGGTGTATATGCAATTGGAATGGGGCCGCCAGTGTAAAGGTAAGCAACGGCCATACAAACAAGACCGATTGCAGCAAGCCACCAGCTAGAGTTCATACAAATATAAACACCTAATAGCGTTGCGATGCCTAAAAATCCGAATGCTAAGTTAAGCACGGTTTTTGGTTTAATGCCATCGCGGACGATAGCACCGCCGATTCCAACTGAACCTTCATGATCGAGTCCTCTTTTATAATCAAAGTATTCATTAAACATGTTCGTTGCTGCTTGAATGAGAAGGCAAGCAAGAAGCATCATAAAGAAAAGAGGAAGATGTATTTGATTTATACCTCCGACCTGCATTGCATAAGCTGTTCCGATGAAAACAGGAACGAAAGCTGCTGTTAATGTATGGGGACGTAATAAACTCCACCAAATGCGCCAGCCGGTTTGTTTACTTGGCTTTTGCGCTGTAGGAGAGGAATTCGTTTCGACGTTCATTTCCATGTTGAACCCTCCTTGGTCACATATTGTACACAATTAAGTGTAGAAAAAGCATCATTTAGTGTCAACGTTTATTTTCTAGGAAGAGAAGGTGAATTTCTCAGAAATGCTAAACGTTGACAGGCCTTTCCTTTGAGGTGTATCTTAAAATCAAGCGTAATTATGACTATTTTTCGCCCATAGGGGGGAGACAATTGTGATTCAAACGAAACAAAAAGGCTTACAAGAAGTTCTTGTTACAGCTATTAAGCGTGCGACTGATGAAAAAACATTAGTTAGTTTTGTAAAACAAATAGATTGGGTGGATCCACTTCTGTTTTATGCAGCAGGAAAAAGGGTCTCATTCGAAAATAGATGTTATTTTGCAGACCCAGCTCAGCATGTAATATTTGCTGGAATTGGCTCTGTTTTCACTATAGCAAATTCTTCTCACAAACGCTTTCAAACTGCTCGTGACGAGTGGGATAAAGTGAAAGAGAAAGCATTTGTACAAAGAGAAGGATATGAATTTGGAACAGGTCCTCTTTTATTTGGTGGATTTTCATTTGACCAAGAAAAAGAAAAAACGAATCTTTGGAAAGAATTTGATGATACCACATTTTCACTACCAGCATTTTTATTAACTGTAAAAAATGAAAAAGCGTGGTTAACCATTAATCAGTTCGTTTCAGCTGAAGATTGTGCAGAAACTCTTTATAACGAAATTATTTCTGTAGAAGAGAGAATTTTACAAGAGAGTAAATGTGCACTAGAAGGATCAAAATTAACAGTTACTTCTAAAGTAGAAGTTGATCCGAAGGGCTGGATGAATGCGATTGGAAAAGTTCAGGATGAAATGAAGCAAGGGAACGTGCAGAAGGTTGTATTAGCAAGGGAGCTAAAATTAACGATGGATCAGCATATTGATTCCGTTCTTGTTTTAGAAGCGCTTCGCATTGGGCAACCGGATTGTTACGTATTTTCTTTTGATTATAAAGGAGCATGCTTCTTAGGGGCGACACCTGAGCGATTGATTCGAAAAGAAGGCGAGAAGTTTACATCGATGTGCCTTGCTGGTTCAATTGGTCATGGCAATTCTATAGAAGAAAGTAAACAAAATGGTGAGACGCTTCTTCATGATGAAAAGAATTTGGCTGAACACGGTTATGTAGTTAACATGATTCGAGGTGTGCTAAGTGAGCATTGCGAATCTGTTAATATTCCGGAGAGCCCGGGCTTATTAACGACGAAAAATTTAATCCATTTATATACGCCAGTAGAAGCAAAAGGCGATGCAAGTCTTTTAGCGATGGTAGAAGAATTACATCCAACACCAGCTCTTGGTGGTACACCTCGTCATGAGGCGTTGAAATTAATCCGTGATGTAGAGCTTTTAGATAGAGGATTATATGGTGCCCCAATTGGCTTTATAGATGATGAAGGAAATGGTGAATTTGCGGTTGCACTTCGCTGCGGATTATTAAACGGCGAGAAAGCATCCTTATTTGCCGGCTGTGGTATCGTAATTGATTCAGTAGCGCAGCTTGAATATGAAGAAACAAGTTTGAAGTTTAGACCGATGCTTGGTGCTTTGGAGGAATTAATGAAATGAACAATCATATAGAAGCATTATCATATTATTTAGGCGCGTTCGTGGACGAACTGACGCGTCTAAATGTATGTGATGTTGTTATTAGTCCAGGCTCACGTTCAACGCCGATTGCCTTACTAATGGAACAACATGAAGGAATAAAAACATATTTACATGTAGACGAAAGATCAGCAGGATTCTTTGCGCTTGGTATTGCGAAAGCAAAAAAACGTCCTGTTGCACTATTATGTACGTCAGGGACGGCAGCTGCGAACTATTATCCAGCTGTATGTGAAGCGTTTCATTCACGAGTGCCGCTTATCGTATTAACGGCGGATAGACCGCATGAATTACGAGATGTGGGTGCACCACAGGCGATGAATCAATTTAATTTATACGGTACTTTTGTGAAGCAATTTATGGAGATGGCACTTCCGGAGGCGAGCGAAACGATGTATCATTACGCTCGTATGACGACACAGCGTGCGATAGCAAGCGCACTTCTAGCACCGCAAGGACCTATCCATCTCAATTTTCCGCTTCGCGAGCCGTTAATCCCAGATTTTTCATTAGAAAGCTTATGGGATAAAGGGCGTGGTGAATATACAGGAGTAGTTCAGCAAGGAAATGTGACGATGCCGAGTGAATATGTAAATTCTCTTGTAGGGCGCCTTTCAAATATGGAAAAGGGGCTTATTATTTGTGGAGACGGCAGTCATCCAGAAATCACAGAAGTTGTTATGAAAGTAGCTGAGAAAACAGGGTATCCAATATTAGCGGATCCACTTTCTAACCTCCGTAGTGGTAATCATGATAAAACGATGATTATAGATTGTTATGATACATTTTTACGAAATGAATTGTTAAAAGAAACGTGGAAGCCAGATGTTGTAATTCGTTTCGGCGGAATGCCTGTTTCTAAAGCATTAACGCAGTTCATAAAGAAGCAAACGAAGGCAGTTCATATCGTTGTTGATGAATCCGGACAATGGAGAGATCCGGCTGTTGTTGCGACAGAAGTGGTACAAGCAAGTGACATTGAATTTTGCAGAGCATTACTAGAGAAAATGCCAGTTATGAAAAAGAATGATTGGTTCGGAATGTGGAAACATATAAACGAGAAAACGAGAGAAACACTTCATGAGATGGAAACATATGAAACAGCATTTGAAGGAAAAGTAATTACGGATATTGTACGTGTATTACCAAAAGGGGCAACGTTATTTGCGAGTAATAGTATGCCAATTCGCGATACAGATTCATTTTTCTTCACATCGGATAAAAACATTCAAGTAATGGCGAACCGCGGTGTAAATGGTATTGATGGAATTATTTCAACTGCTTTAGGAGCGAGTATTATTTGTGATCCGCTCGTATTAGTAATCGGTGATTTATCATTTTATCACGATTTAAACGGATTATTAGCTGCAAAATTACATGAATTAAATATAACGATTGTTGTTGTAAATAATGATGGTGGAGGTATTTTCTCATTCTTACCACAATACGAGAAAAAGGAACATTTCGAATCATTATTTGGAACACCAATTGGGCTTGATTACGAGCATGTTGTCAAAATGTATGGTGGTTCATTTAGCCGTGTAGATGGATGGGAAAACTTCCGAGAAGAAGTACAAACTGGAACGACAACGAAAGGATTACACGTTGTGGAAATTTGTACGAATCGCGAAGAAAACTTGAAATTACATCGTGAATTATGGACAAAAACAATGGACGTTATTACTACATCTTTGCAAGGTGAATCAAAATGAAAGTAACATTGCAAGGTGTATCGTATGAATATGAAGTAGTCGGAAGCGGGGAACCACTTCTACTTCTTCATGGTTTTACGGGAAGCATGGAAACGTGGCGTTCCTTTATTCCTTCTTGGAGCGAGCAGTTTCAAGTCATTTTAGTAGATCTTGTTGGACACGGGAAAACGGAAAGTCCTGAAGATGTGACGCATTATGATATTCAAAATGTGGCGCTGCAAATGAAAGAACTACTGGATCATCTTCATATTGAAAATGCACATGTACTTGGCTATTCAATGGGCGGGAGACTTGCGATTACGATGGCATGCTTATATCCAGAATATGTGCGTTCGCTTCTTTTAGAAAACTGTACAGCTGGACTTGAGAGTGAGGAAGAGCGAAAAGAACGCAGGGAAAAAGATGAACGACTTGCCGATAAAATTGAGCAAGAAGGTATCCGAATTTTTGTATCGATGTGGGAAAATATTCCGCTATTTGAAACGCAAAAACGTTTAGCGCAAAACGTAAAAGAAGCGGTGCGAAAAGAACGACTTGCTAATAATCCAAAAGGACTTGCAAATAGCCTTCGTGGCATGGGAACAGGTGCTCAGCCTTCATGGTGGAACGAATTGCAAAACTTAAAAATGCCTGTCCTTTTACTGAATGGAGAAAGCGATGAAAAGTTCTTTCGCCTATTAAAAAACATAGAAAAATGCATCCCTCGCGCGAATTTTGTCAAAATTGATGGTGCTGGCCATGCAATTCATGTGGAACAACCGGAAAAGTTTGATACAATAGTAAAGGGATTTCTAAAAACTATGCAGTGATGCTTTTTTCAGCAAGAAGGAAGTTGCACTTATAGAGGAGATCAGAAATATAAAAGGAGGTAATAGTAATGACTATTGAATGGGTAAAAGAAGGCAATTACGAAGATATTATTTATTCAACATACAATGGCATCGCAAAGATTTCGATTAACCGCCCTGAAGTACATAATGCATTCCGTCCTAAAACGGTAATGGAGTTAATCAATGCTTTTGCGCACGCTCGTGATGATGCAAATGTTGGCGTTATCATTTTAACAGGTGAAGGTGGACGTGCATTCTGTTCTGGCGGCGACCAAAAAGTTCGCGGTCATGGTGGCTATGTAGGTGACGACCAAATCCCACGTTTAAACGTATTGGACTTACAACGTCTAATTCGCGCAATCCCTAAACCAGTTATCGCAATGGTAGCAGGTTATGCAATCGGTGGTGGACACGTACTTCATATTGTATGTGACTTAACAATCGCTGCAGACAACGCTGTATTCGGACAAACAGGTCCTAAAGTAGGAAGCTTTGACGGTGGATACGGAGCTGGTTATTTAGCTCGTATGGTAGGCCATAAGAAAGCTCGTGAAATTTGGTACCTATGCCGTCAATATAGTGCACAAGAAGCGCTTGATATGGGCTTAGTAAACACAGTTGTACCATTAGAGCAACTTGAAGCAGAAACAGTACAATGGTCACAAGAAATTTTAGCAAACAGCCCAATGGCACTTCGTTTCCTAAAAGCTGCATTCAACGCAGACACAGACGGTTTAGCTGGTATACAACAACTAGCTGGAGACGCAACGTTATTGTACTACACAACTGACGAAGCAAAAGAAGGCCGCGACGCGTTCAAAGAAAAACGTACTCCGGACTTCGGTCAATTCCCTCGTTTCCCGTGATCAAAAGCGGAGCCGACTGTTTAGCCCCGTAGGCTAAGGTTCTTTCGCACAGAAAGTGTTTTTTACTTTCTCTTGCGGAAGGTTCTTAGACGGAAGGGGCTAGGAGGCGCAGCTGGATGTGATCAAAAGCGGAAGCAGCTCGCTTAGAATGTGAGGGGGATGGAGCTTCTGACAAAGAGGCGCTTTTTGCCCCGCACACAATGTGAGACGCAGCCCGAAGATCAAAACCGGAAACAAAACAACTAAGAGACTTGATTTTATATCAAGTCTCTTTCTTTCATGAAAGGAGAATGAATAATGGAGACGATGCCGAATTGGTTAATGCAACGTGCATTTTTAACACCAGATCGCACTGCAATTGAAATAGAGGATGAAAAGGTTACTTTTATGCAGCTGCATGAAAAAGTAGTATCTGTTTGTGAACAACTTTCACATGTAGGAGTGAAGCGGGCGCAAAAGGTGGCTGTTCTGATGAAAAATGGTATGGAGATGATTACAGTTATTCACGCCTTATCTTACGTAGGTGCAGTAGCTGTGCTTTTAAATACGCGTCTTTCAAGAGAAGAGCTACTTTGGCAAATGGATGATGCTGAAGTTGTTTGTTTAGTAACGGATCAAGATTTTGGGGCTAAGGATGTTCCCGTATATTCATTTGCTGAAGTGATGAATGGACCGAAGGCGGAAGCATCTATACAAGAAGAATTCTCTTTAGAAGAAGCGATGACAATTATTTATACGTCAGGGACGACAGGGAAACCGAAAGGCGTTATTTTAACGTACGGTAACCACTGGGCAAGTGCAGTTGGTTCCGCGCTTAATTTAGGGCTTCGCGAAGATGATTGTTGGTTAGCTTGTATGCCAATGTTCCATGTTGGCGGGCTATCTCTTTTAATGAAAAATATTATGTATGGTATGCGCATTTTACTCGTTCCGAAATATGATGCTAATTTTATTCATAAAGCACTTCAAACGAGAGGTGTTACGATTATTTCTGTCGTTTCTAAAATGTTAACTGATTTATTAGAGAGACTTGGAGAAGAGACATATCCATCTTCTTTACGATGCATGTTACTTGGCGGAGGGCCAGCGCCGAAGCCGTTATTAGAAACGTGTGTGGAAAAAGGAATTCCTGTGTATCAAACGTACGGTATGACAGAAACGTCGTCGCAAATTTGTACGTTATCAGCAGATTATATGTTAACGAAAGTAGGATCAGCTGGAAAACCTCTATTTCAATGCCAACTTCGTATTGAAAAAGACGGCGTAGTAGTGCCGCCCCGTGCTGAAGGTGAAATTGTTGTAAAAGGACCGAACGTAACAGGTGGCTACTTTAACCGTGAAGATGCGACGCGTGAGGCGATCAGAAATGGCTGGCTTCATACTGGTGACCTCGGTTATTTAGATGAGGAAGGATTTTTATACGTATTAGATCGCCGCAGTGATTTAATTATTTCTGGTGGGGAAAATATATATCCAGCTCAAATTGAAGAAGTATTGCTCTCTCATCCAGCGGTAGTGGAAGCGGGTGTTGTCGGTATGAAGGACGAAAGTTGGGGCCAAGTACCTGCTGCTTTTGTTGTAAAAAGTGGAGAGGTAACAGAAGAAGAAATTCTTCGTTTTTGCGAAGAGAAATTAGCGAAATATAAAGTGCCGAAGAAAGCATGTTTCTTAGAGGAATTACCACGAAATGCTTCGAAGAAATTGTTAAGACGAGAGTTAAGACAATTAGTGGAGGAGATGTAAGTGGAGATAAAAAAAGCGACACTTTATATAACAGAAATGCCACTCGTTATCCCATTTGCCGCAAGTTACGGAACTTACGAAAAACGTGAAAGTATCGTCATTGAATTAGAAGATACGGATGGATATGTTGGTTTTGGGGAAGTCGTTGCGTTTTCTGAGCCTTGGTATACGGAAGAAACGGTGAAGACAGCGCTACATGTACTTCAGGATTTTTTATTACCAGATTTATTGAAAGCTGAAATCCCTCATCCGAATGAAGTACCGTCTTTGTTCCAACATATAAAGAGAAACCGAATGGCAAAGGCCGGAATTGAAGGTGCTGTTTGGGATTTATATGCGAAGCGTCAAAAGCAGTCATTAGCGACATTACTTGGTGGAACTAGGACTGAAATTGAAGTCGGCGTTGTGATTGGGATCAATACGATTCCGGTTATGTTAAAACAACTCGAGAAGTACGCGCAAGAAGGATACGAGCGCTTTAAAGTGAAAATAAAGCCAGAACATGATTACGAATTACTGAAAGAAATTCGCAAAGAGTTTCCGCATATCCCGTTAATGGCTGATGCGAATTCAGCTTATACATTAGCGGATACGGAGAAATTGAAACGACTAGATGAATTTCAATTGATGATGATTGAACAACCGTTAGCGGATTATGATTTTCTTGATCATGCACAACTGCAAAAGAAAATTGAAACACCGATTTGTCTAGATGAAAGCATCCATAGTTTAGAAGACGCACGTGTTGCGATTACGCTTGGTAGTTGCCAAATCGTTAATATTAAACCGGGGCGAGTGGGCGGATTAACAGAATCCATTCAAATCCATAATTATTGTATGGAGCATAATATCCCGGTTTGGTGCGGCGGTATGGTGGAAATGGGGATTTCACGAGCGCAAAACGTTGCGCTTGCTTCATTGCCGAACTTTACGATTCCTGGAGATATATCTGCTTCTAGCAGACATTGGGAGAAAGATATTATTTCACCGGAAGTGATGCTTGAGGGCGGGAAAGTGGTTGTGCCGCAAAGTGTTGAAGCTGAGTATGAAATTGACCGCGGAAGATTGGAAGAAATCACGAAGCAGCGGATTATTTTGGAGAGGTAAATTTAATCTTTAATCAGGATGCCCACAAATAGCGGGAGAATTTTGTCGTTAATTGTCGGTAAGTCGATATATTTCAATAATCGCTGATATAATTCGAGTTACGGTCGATATAATTGAAAAATCGCCGATATAATTCAAGTTGTGGTCGATATATTTGGAAAATCGCCGATATAATTTCATTCACCAATACGCGATGCACTATTTTATAAAAAAATACGAAAAGGTTACTCTTACGGGTAGCCTTTTCGTATTGTACAAATTGGATAGACTAGTTTACAATCGAGCTTATGAAAACGGAATGAGGTAGGGGGACTAAAATGAAGCACATTTCAATTTTAATAGCTGATGATGAAGCGGAAATTGCTGATTTAATTGAGATACATTTAGAAAAAGAGGGTTACCACGTCGTTAAAGCAGCTGATGGAGAAGAAGCCATGCATATTATTCAAACTCAACCAATCGACTTAGTGGTTTTAGATATTATGATGCCGAAAATGGATGGATATGAAGTGACGAGGCAGATTCGCGGCAAGCACCACATGCCAATCATTTTCTTAAGTGCGAAAACATCTGATTTTGATAAGGTGACAGGTCTTGTGCTAGGCGCAGATGATTATATGACGAAGCCTTTCACACCGATTGAATTAGTCGCACGTGTAAATGCACAATTACGTCGATTTCTTACGTTAAATCAACCGAAAGTAGCGGAGAATAAATCTGCTTTAGAAATAGGCGGAGTCGCTATTGATCCTGAGCGAAGAACAGTAAATGTGTACGGAGAGCCAATTGAATTAACACCAAAAGAATTTGATATTTTATATGTATTAGCAAGTCACCCGAAGAAAGTGTACAGTGTGGAAAATATTTTTCAGCAAGTATGGGCTGAAGGGTATTACGAAAGTGGAAATACAGTTATGGTACATATCCGTACTTTGCGGAAAAAACTTGGAGAAGATAAAAGAAAGAATAAGTTAATAAAAACAGTGTGGGGAGTAGGGTATACTTTCAATGGCTAAAAAGATGAGAAGCTTTCGATCGAAGATGGTTATGCTATTTGCGTTAAGTATGATATTAGCTGCTGGCGTAACGTATTTACTTTATGAAGGATTACGGATCTATTATAAATTAGTAGTTCGTTATGAGGATCCTTTAGCCCAATTTCGTTCAATGGTAAGACAAATTGGGGATATTAATTTCTTTTTAATTATCTTCATCCCTCTATCCATTATGTTTTTCTTCTTCCTTACTAGACCATACTTAAAATATTTTGATGAGATTTCGAACGGGATTCATCATTTGGCGAACGGTGATTTTACAAATCAAGTTCGCGTTTCATCAAATGACGAGTTTGGATATATTGCTCGTGAAATAAATGTAGCGAGTGAGAAATTAAAAGAAGCAGTTGAACGAGGAGACTTTGCGGAAAGTAGTAAGGATCAGCTCATTGTTAACTTAGCTCATGATTTAAGAACACCATTAACTTCTGTTTTAGGTTATTTAGATTTAATTCTTAAAGATGAGAATTTGACGAAGGAACAAATTAAACATTTTTCCACAATTGCTTTTACGAAATCGGAAAGGCTTGAAAGCTTACTTGATGAATTATTTGAAATAACGAGAATGAATTATGGCATGTTGCAGCTGGAAAAAAGACCAATTGATATAAGTGAATTACTTATACAGTTAGAGGAAGAATTGTATCCGTTATTAGAAAAAAAGGATTTAGAGGCGAGATTGAATATGAATCCGCATTTACCTATTAATGGTGATGGGAAATTATTAGCTCGAGTCTTTGAAAATCTTTTAACGAATGCGATTCGTTACGGATATGATGGGAATTTTGTTGATATGAACGGATATATTGATCATGAAGAGGTAGTTGTACAAATTATTAATTACGGAGATAGCATTCCAGAAGAGGATTTACCATATTTATTTGATATGTTTTATACAGGTGATAAGGCAAGATCAGAGCAGCAAGGTAGTACAGGCCTTGGGTTATTTATTGCGAAAAATATTGTCGAGCAGCATAACGGTACCATTTCTGCTGAAAGTAATGTAATTAGAACGATATTTGAAGTGAGATTACCAAAAGAAGAGAATCAGGCGATTTAATAAAAATTTAAACTTTACCCCACTTTTTATTTTAATAGTTTTTTCTATTCTATACGTAAGTTACGTTAAGGAGGAACTAGAAATGAAAAAGTGGGTATTTATTTCTCTTTTTATATTATGTACAGTCTGTGTAGGCTTTTATATATCACCATTATTTCAAAAGGATATCGATGTTAAAATTGCAGAAAAAGATAATAAGGTAAAATCGGCGAATATTGAAAAGGTAGAGGTTACAAAAGAAGAGATTTATAAGGGAAATCTATTATTAGTTAATAAAGATTACCCAGTTAAAAAAGATAGCATTAGGTCCGACATTATAAATGTAAATCACAATAGTGAATTAGTAAGAGGTTATGTGGTATTTGATAGAAATCTTCGTTTATCAAAGGATATTGTAAAAAAGTTTTTAAACGTTGTCGATGCAGCTGGCAAAGATGGAGTACAGCATTTCTTAATGAGTAGCGGGTATCGAGATTTTAAAGAACAAAGTAAATTATATAAAGAAATGGGATCCGATTATGCACTTCCAGCAGGATACAGTGAACATAATTTAGGGTTATCACTCGATGTAGGGTCTACTCAGAAGAAAATGGAGAAGGCTCCTGAAGGAAAATGGATTGAAGAGAACGTCTGGAAATATGGATTTGTTTTACGTTATCCGAAAAATAAAAGTAATATTACGGGTATTCAATATGAGCCATGGCATATACGCTATGTAGGCTTACCTCATAGTGCGATTATGCAAAAAGAGAAAATTACATTAGAGGAATACTTGGACTTTCTAAAAGAGAAAAAAGAGATCTCAACGGATGTGGAAGGTAAGAAATATACGGTTTCTTATTATAAAGTTTCAGATCGTATGAACGTGAATGTTCCGGTGAATAAGCAGTATGAAATTTCGGGGAACAATATGGACGGGGTTATTGTGACGGTTCAGGAATAGAGAAGAAAGCTATCTGAAATAGATAGCTTTTTAATCGCTTTTAAACATTATAACGTTATATTTACTTCTTCCTTTTTTTATGTTACGCTAAACGTGTGAAAGAGATATGAAAAATGAAATTTTAATGTAAGCGTATTCTTATGGCTTCTTATAGAAAAGGGTGGAAATACAATGACAGAACGATTCGTACTACGTAATGTGAAACGTGTGAACGGGGAAGAGATTGACATTGTAGTTGAAAATAATAAAATCGCTGAGGTGACAAAAGCTGGTGCTGGCGAAGGTGTAGAGGTTCTTGATTACTCAGGTACTTACGTATCGAGTGGTTGGATTGATTTACACGTTCATGCTTTTCCAGAGTTTGATCCGTATGGCGATGAGGTGGATGAAATTGGCGTTAAGCAAGGGGTAACGACAATTGTTGATGCGGGTAGCTGCGGGGCTGATCGCATTACGGATTTAGTATTAAGTAGAGAACAGGCAAAAACGAATTTATTTGCCTTTTTAAATATTTCTCGCATCGGTTTGAAACGAATTGATGAATTATCCAATATGGAATGGATAGATAAAGAGAAAGTAATAGATGCAGTAGAAAAGTATAAAGATGTAATCGTTGGGTTAAAAGCGAGAATGAGTAAAAGTGTCGTTTGTGATAGCGGAATTGAACCGCTGCACGTAGCGCGCTCTTTATCTCGTGAAACATCATTACCGATTATGGTACATATCGGTTCAGCGCCTCCACGTATAGAGGAAGTTGTACCTCTTTTAGAAAAAGATGATGTCATTACACATTACTTAAACGGGAAAGAAAATAATTTATTTGATGAAGAAGGCAAACCGCTACCTGTGTTAATCGATGCAGTGAATCGCGGTGTTCACTTAGATGTTGGGCATGGCAATGCTAGCTTTTCTTTTAAAGTAGCAGAAGCAGCGAAGCGTCACGGCATTGCTCTTAATACAATTAGTACAGATATTTACCGGAAGAATCGTATACACGGTCCAGTTTATAGTATGGCTAACGTTCTTTCGAAATTCCTTTACTTAGGTTACACGCTCGAAGAAGTGATTGATGCGGTTACGAAAAATGCAGCAGAATGGCTTAAGAAACCAGAGCTTGGCCGCATTCAAGAAGGGGATATTGCGAACTTAACTTTGTTTACGGTTAAAGATGAACCGATTACGTTAATTGATTCAGAAGGGGATCAGCGCATTGCTGAAAGAAGAATTGATACGAAAGGGGTTGTAATTAATGGGTCATTCATTGAATGCTAAGTATGGATTAAAAAGAGTTATTAATGCGAGCGGTAGAATGAGTATTTTAGGTGTATCGGCTCCGACAAATACAGTCATGGATGCGATGAAACATGGTGGACAAAATTATGTAGAAATTGCAGATTTAGTAGATAAAGCGGGAGACCATATTGCTAGCATTCTAGATTCAGAGGCAGCAGTTGTTGTGAACTCAGCATCGAGCGGAATTGCGCTTTCTATCGCTGGTATTGTGACGGGAGGAAATCGTCGTAAAAGTGAACGGCTTCATCAAGAGGTTATTGCGAAAAATGAAGTGATCATGCTGAAAGGTCATAACGTTCAATACGGTGCTCCTGTTGAAACGATGATTTATTTAGGCGGCGGTAAGCTCGTTGAAGTAGGTTACGCAAATGAAGGGAAAGCAGAGCATATTGAAGATGCGATTGGTGAAAATACAGCAGCTATTCTTTATGTAAAATCCCATCATGCAGTGCAAAAAAATATGATTTCTGTTGAAGAAGCATGGGAAGTTGCACAGCGAAATAATGTACCACTTATCGTTGATGCGGCAGCTGAAGAAGACATTCAAAAATATGTGAAGTATTCAGATCTAGCAATTTATAGCGGTTCAAAGGCGATTGAAGGACCTACTTCTGGTATTGTTGGCGGTAAACGAAAATATATTGAATGGCTAAAGGTGCAATTACATTGCATCGGAAGAAGTATGAAAGTTGGGAAAGAGACGACTTTCGGTTTACTTCAAGCACTGGATGAATACGGAGTGAAAGAAGATAAGAGTGAACAAGAAAAAGAATTGTTGCAAGTACTTATGCCGCTGAAAGAGTTAAACGGTGTAAATGTAACAATCGTTCAAGATGAAGCTGGAAGATCGATCTTTAGAGCGCGTATTCATATTAACGAGAACGAATTAAATAAAACTGCAAAAGATGTTGTGACCGCGTTACGCGAAGGGGAAATCGCAATTTACACACGTGATTACGGAGTAAGACAAGGGTTCTTTGATATCGATCCACGTCCACTTCAAGGTGATGATATACATGTGATTGAAGAAAAAATGAGAGAAATTGTAGGGGGAAACTAAAATGACAAACATTCAAAAACGTTTTTATAAAGGCCGCGTAGCATTAAATGTATTAGCGAACAATATCCGAAATGCGAAAGACATTTTTGAAGCAGCAGAAGGTTATGTAGTAGTCGGCGTGTTATCAAAAGATTATCCGACAGTAGAAGAAGCAGTTACAGCGATGAAAGCATACGGAAAAGAAATTGATGACGCTGTATCAATCGGACTAGGTGCTGGAGATAATCGTCAAGCGGCGGTTGTAGCTGAAATTGCGAAGCATTATCCTGGTAGTCATATTAACCAAGTGTTCCCTTCAGTTGGGGCAACGCGCGCAAATCTTGGCGGAAAAGATAGCTGGATTAATAGTTTAGTATCACCAACAGGAAAAGTAGGTTATGTAAATATTTCTACTGGTCCAATAAGTGCGGCTGGAGAAGAAAAGGCGATCGTTCCAATTAAAACAGCGATTGCACTTGTACGTGATATGGGCGGAAATTCATTGAAATACTTCCCGATGAAAGGCTTAGCTCATGAAGACGAATATCGTGCTGTTGCGAAAGCTTGTGCTGAAGAAGGATTCGCATTAGAGCCAACAGGCGGAATTGATAAAGAGAACTTTGAAACAATTGTACGTATTGCGTTAGAAGCAAACGTAGAGCAAGTTATCCCGCATGTGTACTCTTCTATTATTGATAAAGAAACTGGCAATACGAAAGTAGAAGATGTTCGCGAACTATTAGCGGTAGTGAAGAAGTTAGTTGATCAATATGCGTAAGAAAATTGCAGCATTCGGTGAAGTAATGATGCGCCTGCAAGTGCCGGGATATGAATTACTATCGCAAGCAAACACATTAAATTACTCTTTTTCAGGTACAGGTGTAAACGTTGCAGCAGCACTTTCTCATTTAGGTCATGAAGGGTTTCTTATTTCAACTTTACCGGAAAACTCAGTTGGAGATGCTGCGGTATCGCATATTCAAAAGTTAGGCATTCAGGCACCGTTTATTTCAAGGGGCGGTAAATATGTTGGCATGTACTTTTTAGAAAATGGATTTGGCGCACGTGCAAGCCGCGTTACGTATTCCAATCGTTTAGAAAGTAGTTTCAACACAGCATCTGAAGAGATGTACCAATTTGAAGAAATCGCGAAGGAAATTGATATCGTTCATTTTTGCGGTATTACACTTGCGATGAATGATACGGTGCGCCATCATATGAAATTTTTAGCGAGAGCAGTTAAAGAAAACGGAGGTACTGTCGTTTTTGATTGCAATTATCGTCCATCGCTTTGGGGAGAAGACGGATATGAACAGGCGAAACCACATTATGAAGAAATGCTGGACCTTGCTGATATCGTTATGATGAACGAAAAAGATGCAATGTTCGTTCTTGGAATGAAAACAGAAGAGACAGAGCGAGAAGCACAACTTGTTGACCTTATTCCAAAAGTGGCTGAAATATATCATATCGCTACAATTGCTGGTACACATCGTTCTATTAATAGCGATAATACACACTCACTTCACGGATTCATATATAAAGATGGATCGTTCACTTTTGCAAAAACACTTACGTTTTCTGTATATGATAGAATAGGTGCTGGAGATGCTTATACGAGCGGGATTATTCATGGCGAGATAGAAGAGTTTGCACCAGAGAAAGCTGTTTCATTTGCGTCAGCAGCTGGAATGCTTGCACATACAATCGTCGGTGATACGCCAATGTCATCAGAGAAAGATATACTTCGGGCAATGACGGCATCAGTAGGTGATGTAGAAAGGTAGTGGGTGTAACGGTGAACGTAACGAGGAAAAAAGGACCATTATATTTACAAATAAAAAATATTATTCGTGATCGAATATTACATGGTGTATATGCGATTCATACGAATATTCCTTCAGAACCGCAATTAGAGGAAGAGTTCAAAGTGAGCAAAATTACAGTACGAAATGCGATTAAAGAACTCGCTCAAGAAGGATATTTGGAAAAGAAAAGCGGTAAAGGAACGAAAGTCATCCGTAATACTTCTGCGACAAAGCTTTCAAAGGGTAAGAAATTTACAGAAGTGTTAGTAGAAGAAGGATATAAAGTACAAAAGAAATTGTTAAAGGCAGAAGTAGTTCATAATGAAGAGGGAACAGTGCCGTTTCGATTATTCGGTAAAGAGAGTTTTCGAATTGAGCGTCTATACGCTTTAAATGATGCCCCGTACATTCATTATACGCACTATTTTTCAGCGCGCATGGCAAGTACAGACTTATCGGACTTTGATTTACAATCGCTTTATGATTTAGTTGAGGACCGAGGTATACATTTAGAAAACTTCAGAGATGAATTCGCTGTTGGATTTGCACCTAGCTTCGTTGCAGAAGAGTTAGGTGAACAAGAAGGGACAGCATTATTAAAACGTATGCGTTATTCTTACGATGAAGTTGGTGAAGTAATTGAATATAGTGAAGGCTACTACAATACGGAAATGCAGCATTATGTAGTAAATTATGATGTGTAAAAAGTGAAGAGGGACTAATTCCCTCTTTTTTTGTAAAAATTTTTCATATCGAAGGGGAATGGGATATGGATATATACTTATTAATCGTCACGTTAATTGCAATCGCAATTGTTATTTTAGGGGTATCGTGGTGGAAATGGCATGCATTTATTAGTTTAACAGTTGCTAGTCTATTTTTAGCTATCATGTCTGGATTGAACTTGACCAAAATTGTTACTGCCTATGAAACTGGTGTTGGAAGTGTACTAGGGCATTTAGTCGGTATTTTAGCTCTCGGTACGATTTTGGGTAAAATGATGTCTGATTCAGGGGCTGGCATGCAAGTAGCAGATTTCTTCATTCGATTCTTCGGGGTAAAAAAATTACCTTGGGCAATGTTATTTGCTGGATTTGTAATCGGGATTCCAGTGTTTTTTGAAGTAGGGATCGTCATCTTATTACCACTCGTTATTTCTATTCGAAAAACAACGAAGCAAAATATATTATTAATTGCTTTGCCTGTTATTGCGGGATTATCCATAGTACATGGGCTAGTGCCGCCGCATCCAGGTGCGATGACAGCAATCGGTATTTATAATGCGAATTTAGGGAAGGTACTATTGTATTCATTAATTATCGCGTTACCAACAGCAATTATCGCAGGGCCTGTATTTGCAAAGTGGGTACATAAGCGAGTTATACCTGAAAATGAACCAGAACTTGTTCGTGTTACAACAGTATCTACCGATTTACCAAGTCGTAAAGCTTCATTCTTTATCATTTTATTACCAGTAGTCTTAATGATTTTATCAGTAGTCGCACCATATATTTCATTACCGAAAAAAATGACGGAATTTTTAAACTTTATTGGAAGCCCAGTGATTGCTTTACTTATTTCATGTTTCGCAGCGTTTTATTTATTAGGTATACGACAAGGTATTGATAAAAAGATGATTAAAAAATTAACAGATGAAAGTTTATTACCGGTCGGTTCAATTATTTTAATTATCGGTGCAGGTGGTGGATTTAAACAAATATTAATTGAAAGCGGTGTCGGAACAGCAATCGCTCAAATGGCAGAGCATATTTCATTATCACCAATTGTATTAGCTTTCATGGTAGCTGGATTAATTCGAATTGCAACAGGATCAGCTACAGTAGCATTAACGACAGCGGCAGGAATTGTATCACCAGTCATTCAGCATATGTCTGGTGTAAATTTAGAATTGCTCGTTATTGCAACAGGGGCAGGATCATTAATGTTTTCTCATGTAAATGATGCGGGATTTTGGCTTGTAAAAGAGTATTTAGGATTAACAGTGAAGGAAACGTTTAAAACGTGGACTGTACTTGAGACATTATTATCATTTATTGCATTTGGTTTTGTACTTTTACTTAATATGTTCGTTTAAAAGAAGGGGGTGCCTATTTAAAGGTATCCTCTTTTTGTGTTGGGGTTCTTTTCACGAAACAAGCCCGTTTTTAGGAATGCCAAGCTTCCTATTTGCCCTGAAAACATAATATAAATGGAATCCCCTCATTTAGAGCAAGTTGAACTTGTTATGAATGATACTAAAGGAGGAATAGAGTAATGAGCGAAAAGTGTGAACACAGACATGATGATTGCGACCGTAGACGTGGCTGCGGAGGCGGTTTTGCGCTTCTAATCGTATTGTTTATTTTATTAATCATTATCGGTGCTAGCTGCTTCGGCGGAGGCGGCGGTTCTTGTGGTTACGGCGGTTATGGTGGCTATGGCGGCGGCTATGGTGGATACTGCTGCTAATTATTTAAAAACTATTGAAAATAGCCTTGTGCATATTGCACAAGGCTATTTTATTCATATTTTTATATGCTGTGATAATTTATTAATGTACAGGGAGCGGATTAAGAAGAAGAAAATAATCTCGATAATCCCGAATAACGTAAGTATAATGATTAATTCTTTTAATAAAGAGAAAGAAAACATGCTTTGTAAAAACTTAATCGCAAATATTGTATGAATACCAGCAACGATATAAGGAATGAAAAATAAAATTCCTAATTGAATCGTTGCAGAACGAAACATTTCTGATTCTGTTAAGCCGAGTTTTGTAATCGTAATGTACTTTTGTTTTTCAGTCGTTAAGTCGTTATACATACGGAAGTATAAAACACTTGCTGCCCCGATAAAGAAAATAAAGCCGAGAAATGTCCAAATAAAGAAAGTAGCAATTGAATTTCCTTTACTGTAGTTTAGATCATCAGCAGCTGTATAAATAGCAAATGGGATGTCTGTATTTTTATATGCCTCACGGAAGCTATCCGTATCATTCCAAATATGTTTTAACATATTTTTCGTCGGAACAATTGCATCTTCCCAGTTCTCAACGAAGTAGTTATAAACTATGGTCGTTTCAATATGAGGAATCATATTATCAAATACATAATCTTGTACAACAATTATATGTGGGAAAAGAAAGACTGGTCCGATCCCTTTATTAATAAATCCCTTAATATGAAATTCCTTTTTATTAGATCCGAGTGTAATTGTATTTTGTTTTGCAAATGGATTTGATACAAGATTTAAGAGTTCTGGCGAGTACCGAGAAATAATATAAACTTGTGTAGAATCAAGGGTTATTTCCGGCCTCTTTAATTGTTTCGCAAGTGTGTTATAGTCACTCATTTTCATAAGAGTAATGTCTTTGTTTAAAGCTGTATCTTGTAACATTGTAACCTTATGCTTATTGTATTGAAAATTAGCATTTGTAAGCTCCGTTTCAATTGTAGCAATGTGCTTTTGTTCAAAGGGATTTTCACCTTTGGACGTATATGTGAAGGGGAAAGGATATCGTTCTAATGTCGATGCTTTCGTATTATTATTAGCAGCAAATAATCCAATAATAATTGTAAATGCAAGTGCTGATAACATAGAAACGATAAAGAGCACATTAATATTACTACGAGTACGACTAGCTAAATCTGAAATCCATAACATGTTTATTTGTTTCATATAAAACTTTCTCCGCTTTTTTAAGATAAAGATAAAGAGGAGAAATGTTTGTGAAAAGAATAAATATGTTCCGACTACTACGAGCGGTAAAATAGATAAAATAATAAGGTATACAGAGCCGTTTTGTAAATTTTTTTCTGTTATATAGCTTTGCGGGTAACCGGCAATACAATAGCATAGCCCTAAACACATTAAGGCAAATAATGAAATGAGTATAGACGGCCTTTTTTCATTTTTTTCATTTTTATTATTTTTAATTAATCGAGTTGTTTTACGAGTACGAATGAACATCGGTGTAAATGTAGAAACGATGAAAAATAAAATAATAAAAGTTACTGTTGTAACGATAATTGCTTGTGTTGGCCAATATAAATAGAGGCCTTTTGCACTTGTTAATTTAGAGGTAACGAGTAAGAAAAAGTTAGAAAACACAAGGCCGCCTTGAATACCTGCAAAGATAGCGAGCATTCCAATTATCATATTTTCAGTAAACAAAAGCCGTTTTAACTGTTTTTGAGATATACCGAGAACAGTTAAAACACCAAATTGTTGTTTTCGTACATTTAAAAACGTCCCGATAGAATATAAGAGAAAGAAGAACGAGAACAAAACGATAATAAACTGTGCCATGCCAGCTAAGTTCATGAGCGGATCTTGTTCATGCAATTTATTTATAATTTGTAACCGCGGATGATACGCGTATACAGTAAAGGAAAAGAAAACCATAATGGAAAACGCACTGCTTACAAAATAAGCGAAATATGCTTTAGAATTACGTGAGACATTTTTAAATGCAAACTGCCAAAACGTCATCCACGTCTTCCTCCTAATAATGCTAAAACATCTAATATTTCTTGATAAAACTTCTCGCGATATAATCCGCGGTGTAATTCGTTGTAAAGCCCACCATCTTTAATGAAAATAACTCGGTTACAATAACTTGCTGCAAACGGATCGTGAGTAACCATTAAAATTGTTGCATCTTCTTCTTTATTTAATTTCGTAAATAATTCCATTACATCAATTGCCGCTTTCGAATCTAAGTTTCCTGTCGGTTCATCCGCAAGTAGAAGTGATGGGTGATGAATAACAGCACGTGCTACTGCGGTACGTTGTGCTTGTCCTCCAGAAACTTCAAAAATACGCTTGTCCAAAATATGATCAATTCCAAGTTTTGTTGAAATGTTATCGAGCTTCTCGTCCATTTCTTTCAAAGGGACATTATCTAACGTTAAAGGCAGCACGATATTTTCACCGATTGTTAGTGTATCTAATAGGTTAAAGTTTTGGAAAACAAATCCTAACTCTTGGCGACGGAAAATAGCAAGCTTCTCTCTGCGGAACGTGTGCGGTTGTTTTCCATTAATAATGACTTCACCAGAAGTAGGTGAATCAATTGTAGAGATAACGTTTAAAAATGTAGATTTTCCGCTTCCAGACGGCCCCATAATTGCAACGAATTCACCTTTATCTACGTGTAAATTTATATTTTTTAAAGCAGTATGAGGGACTTTTCCTTCATACACTTTTGAGACGTTTTTTATGTGTAATACTTCTTCCATAATAATCACCTTTCTATTTTTAAAACTTAATATGTTGTGATAATTTTTGCATATAAAAGGAACGAATTAAAAGGAAAAAGAGAATTTCAACCGTTCCAAAAATCATAAGCACGACTGTAATTTCAGCAAAAAATGAGAGATTTAATATTTCTTGCAACATCTTTGTCGCAAACATCGTATGGATCGATGCCATAATATAAGGAACAAAGAATAGGATAGCAAGTTGGATTGTAGCAGATTGCTTCATTTCGGTTTCTGTCAAACCAATCTTTGTAATCGTTATATACTTTTCTTGCTCAGTTGTTAAATCTGTATACATTCGGAAGTAAAGAACACTGCCAGCACCGATAAAGAAAATGACACCTAGGAAAGTACCGATTAAGAAGAACGAAGCGACATTTAGTTTTGTTTTGTATAGAGAATCGCTCGCTTCACTTGCATGGAACGGTGGGTGTTCTGCTTGGATAGCTTCATCATCTTTATTAATTTTTGTTGTAAATGCTGAACCAATGTCATGTGCTTTTTCCCAATCGTTCACTTTGAAACTATATACACTCATCTGTTTTGAAACGTTTGATAATGCTTCTACATTTTCATCAGATAATACGAGTAACTGTGATATTAAGCTATTTGGGAACGGGTTATAACTTTTATATTCTTTTATTTGTAACTGTAAAGAATTTTGGTTCAGCGTAAGAGTATTTTTTGCTTTTTGATCATGAATGGTTCCAATAACTTGACTGTCTAAATCTTTAATAAGGATATAAGATTCATTATTTTTTACGTTGAGATGTTCCCAGCTTAATGCATTAGCCAGTATGTTGTAGTCACTTTGTTTAATTGCATAATAGAGCTGCGGGCTTTCTTCCGCCGAAGATACTTCATATATATCTGTTTTAAATTTCTTATAAGTAAACTGCTCTTCGTTAAATTTTTGTTCTAACCAATTTAAATGTTCATCAGCTAACGTATTTTCGGTATGTGATAAATAAGTAAAAGGGAAAGGGTTTTGCCTTATTTCATCAAACTTTGTGAATTTCCCAAACCCATATAAGAATGTAATCATTGTGAAAGCGAGCGTTGATAACATCGTCACAATAAAGAGCATGTTAATATTCGTCCGGATACGGGTTGCTAAATCAGAAATCCAAAGCATATTAATACGTTTCATATAAAACTTTCTTCTCGCTTTTAATATACGAATGAGTAAGAAGCTAATTTGTGAAAAGAAAAAATATGTCCCAGCTGCAGCAAGTGATGGAATGACAAATATACTGGTGGCGGCGTACAAAACTCCAGCAATATCTCCTAGTGACATAAAATATAGCGGGTTTGCTGCTAACGCATATCCAGATAGTAAACATGTCACGCCAAAGAGAGAGATGAGTACAGATGCTTTTCTTTCTTTTTGTTTTTCACCTTCTTGCAAAAGTCGTACAGCTTTTCTCGTACGAATCAGCATCGGTGTAAAGGAAGATACGAGAATAAAGAGTCCGAAAAAGATTATTATTGTTAAAATAATAGCACTTGTCGGCCAATATAAATATAGACCAGGTACATGTGTAATTTTGGCAGTAACTAGTAGAAAGAACTGTGAAAAGACAAGGCCAAATTGAATGCCGAAAAATATGGATAGGACACCAATTAACATATTTTCTAGAAATATGAGCCGTTTTAACTGCTTTTGAGATATGCCAAGTACTGTTAAAATTCCAAATTGTTTTTTTCGTACTTTCAAAAACGTACCGATCGAATATAGTAAGAAGAAAAATGAAAAGAATACAATAATAACTTCTGAAATTGTCATTAATATGTTCAGAGCATAATTCACGTCTGTCATATGCAATTTAGGATGAAATAAATAAACTGCAAATGAGAAAAAAATAGCAATGGAAAACGCACTGCTTACAAAATAGGCGAAATAAGCTCTGGCGTTCCGTGTTACGTTTTTAAAGGCAAACTGCCAAAATGTCATTCACCTGAACCTCCTAATAGAGTGAAGAGGAAAAGGATATAAGAGATACCCTTTTCCTGTACTAATATATTCATAAAACTTAACCATTCGTATACTCTGATAACTTTTGCATGTAAAAGGAACGAATGAATAAGAAAAAGACGATTTCAACTATGCCAAAAATAATAAGAACGGCTGAAATTTCTTTGAATAGTGATAAATCAATTACATCTTGAAGCATTTTTGTTGCGAACATTGTATGAATGGATGCCATAACATATGGAACGAAAAATAAAATGCTAAGTTGAATGGTTGCAGATCGTTTCATCTCTGCATTTGTTACACCAATTTTTGAAATTGCTACATATTTTTCTTGTTCGTTTGTTAAATCTGTATACATTCTGAAGTAAAGAACGCTACCTGCTCCAATAAAGAAAATGACACCTAAGAATGTCCCGATTAGGAAGTATGCAGCACTTCCTGATGTGATTCTATATAATGAGTCTGCTGATTCATAGGAGCGTATAAGGGGGCCTTCGTATTGGAATTCCTGTCGATCTTTTTGTATTTTTTTCATAAAATCATTAGCAATTTCATACGTCTTTTCCCAGTTTTGTACGTTATAATTGTACGCTGATACATGCTTTGTTGTACTTGGTAAGTTGTTTACAACAACATCAGGTAAAATTAAAGTTTGATATGAAAAGTTAGATGGAATGGCCCCTGCTTGTTCATAGCCCTTTACTTGTAATATCGTATTTGTGCTAGAAAGTGTAATGGATTTTCTATTGAAGCTTGGATCAAATTGGCTGAATAAGGTGAAATAAGCGCTGCCGCTTAAGACATATGCTTCGTTATCGCTCATGAATAGTTGTTTCATTCGCAGGGAAGCTGCAAGTTTATTATAGTCACTTTGTTTCATTGCATAGATGTCATTGTAAGTCGTTATACCTGCATCTTCTTTCAGTGGTGTTTCATATAAATCAGCTTCTATCTTTTTATAAGAGAAATTTTCTTTTTGTAACTGCTGTTCAAGCCAAGTTAAATGCTTGTTAGCAAAAGGATTTGCGTCATATGAAAAATAAGAAAATGGAAAAGGTGAACTTCTCGTAACATCTAGCTTTGTAAACTTTCCAAATCCATATAGAAATGTAATCATTGTGAAGGCTACTGTAGATAGCATCGCTACAATAAAAAGCATATTAATATTTGTTCGAATACGACTTGCTAAATCAGAAATCCAAAGCATATTAATCCGTTTCATATAAAAACTTCTTCTTTTCTTTAAAATATAAATAAGTAAGAAACTAATTTGAGAAAAGAAAAAATATGTCCCAATTGTAACAAGTGCTGGAATCACAAAAATACTTGAAACCATATATATAACGCCTACTTGCGGGTTTACTGAGAAGAAATATTTAGGATTTACAGCTAAAATATAACCACCTAATAAACAGATAGCACCAAACAGAGAAATTAATATGGATGGTTTTCTTTCTTTTTGTTTTACATTGTTTGTTTTTAAAAGGTGCAATGCTTTTTTTGTTCGAATAAGCATTGGTGTGAATGCAGATACAGCGATAAAGAGAACAAGAAACACAATCGTTGTTAAAATGAAAGCATTCGTAGGTATATATAAATATATCCCTGGTACGTGCGTAATTTTCGCCGTCACTAATAAGAAAAATTGCGAAAAGACAAGCCCAAACTGCATACCAAAAAAGATAGATAAAATACCAATTAACATATTTTCCGTAAAAACGAGACGATGTAATTGCTTTTTCGATATACCTAAAACGGTTAAAATACCAAATTGTTTTTTACGAACTTTTAAAAACGATCCGATTGAATATAGTAAAAAGAAGAAAGAGAACAGTACAATGACAACTTCTGAAAAAATCATTAATCCTGAAATTTCAGAGATCATACTGAAATTTTGTAATTTCGGATGAAATAAATAAACAGCAAACGAAAAGAAAACAGCAATGGAAAAGGAACTGCTTAAAAAATAGGCAAAATAAGCTCTTGAGTTGCGCGTTACATTTTTAAATGCAAATTGCCAAAATGTCATAATATGTACCTCCCGTTAGAAGGCCAATATGCAGTTTTATTGCAAAAAATGTATGAGAGTATATTCTCATACATTTTGCTAGCATATGTTCCAATCATGCTTTGGTCACCTTCTCCGTATTTTCTGCTTGATTGTTTGCAGCGTTGTGGAAGATGATTTTAATCGTCGTTCCTTTACCAACTTCAGAGTCTAGTTTTACAGAATGACCTAAATAATCACAAATTTTACTTACGATATAAAGTCCCATACCAGTAGATTCTCCGAATGTACGACCATTTTTCCCAGTGTAAAATGGTTCAAATACTCTTCGAACATCTTCTTGCGGAATACCAACGCCCTCATCACGAACTTCCAAAATGATATCTTTTCCATTTCGATAAGCTGATAAGAAAACTTTCTTTCCGCGTTCACCAGAATAACGAACAGCATTTGTCATTAACTGATAAATGATGAACTTTAGCCATTTCGCATCAGAAGCAACTTTTAAATCTGAATGAACTTCTAAAACAGGGAAGACCCCGTTTCGAATGAATAGTTCTTTTAATCCGTTAATATTTTTTGTTACAGCATCTTTTAATGAAACGGTCTCAACATGGAAGTCTTCATGGAAGTTGTTTAACCTTGCCATGTATAAAGCCATATCGAGTCCTTGATTTAGTCGCTCTAATTCTTTTTTAAATTGCGGGATTAAATGTTCATCTTCCATTTCAAGCACCATAAGTTGCATAACAGAAACGGGCGTTTTCATTTGATGTACCCAGTGGTTAATAAATAATTGGTGTTCTTGCTGTTTTACTTCAAATGTTTGTAGGTCTTTTTGGAATAGACGATATTGCGTACGAACGAGCTCGTTTACACCGTGGGGCATAGGAGCAGTCGCTCTTTCAATAAACGCATCTTCCATTTTCTCTGGTGGTTCACTTAATCTGTGGTACATTCTACGATTACGAACGTAACGATAAGCGAGGAAACAGATGAATAAATATAAGCTTAAAACGATGAAGTAAAACTTATTATTTTGAAATCCATCTACTGCATCATAGAGAACGAAAATGATTCCGAAGTTTAATACATATAGTAGAAAAAATGCAAAATGATCACGTAAAAATAGCTTCATGCTTATTCACTCCAAGTTGTGTTAAAACGATATCCAAGTCCACGTACTGTTTCAATAGAGTTCTCAATACCAAGCTCATTAAACTTTTTACGAAGACGCGTAATGTTTACGTTTAATGTATTTTCTTCAACGAAGCTCTCATCATCCCAAAGGGCAGCTAATAAATCTTCACGGCTTGCTGTACGAGGGAATTTAGATAATAGCATTTCTGCTAAAATAGCTTCTTTCTTTGTTAAAAGAACTTGCTCAGATCCGAAATGAATTTCTGGACGTTCAGGGAATAGTTTTAAACCTTCTACTTCAACGATACGTTCAGAAATATTTGGTGCATAATCACCATAAATACGGCGTAATTGACCTTTAATTTTTGCCATTACAACGTCATAGTGGAACGGTTTCGTAATGTAATCATCCGCGCCACTTTCAATCGCCATAATTTGTTCCATTTCACCAGCACGAGCTGAAATGAAAATAATTGGACAAGTAGATTCATGACGGATTTGACGGCACCAGTAGAAACCATCGAATTTCGGTAAGTTTACATCAAGTAAAACAAGATGTGGTTTCACGGCGTTAAACGATTCCATAATATCATCGAAGTTCTCCGCAACAACAGCATCATAGCCATATTTTTGAATGTGAGATTGTAGTAATGATGAAATATTTGGATCGTCTTCAACGATTAAAATTTTATACATATGTATATTCCTCCTAAAAAAAACAATTGTAGCTATAGTGTACCATGTGTTTCTCGTCTTTTCATTATGTTGAAATGAGAGCTATATAAATATAAAGATTTTAAAAATAACATAAAACCTATCTTTTTAGGGGAGAGAGAGGATCCAGCCATGCATAGAAGCGGTCAGAGCCTTTTTTGCCCCGTACGAAGTAAAAACAAAGAAATCAAATGAATAGGGTTTCCTGTTTGTTATATATAGCATAGCTGTGGCGTATTTATAGGTCAAAAGTGGAAAAAGTAAAAAGGCTATGGATACAATTGACAATTACTGGTTTTTAATTTAATATTTAGATAAATATCTAAATGTCTAATTAGTGAAGGGAAGAAAGACATTGAATCAAGCATTCAAAGCATTAGCAGACCCAACAAGGCGAAAAATTTTAGATTTATTAAAAGAAGGCGATTTAACAGCTGGCGAAATTGCTGAACAGTTCAATATGACAAAGCCAAGTATTTCACATCATCTAAATGCGCTCAAAAATGCTGAACTTATCCAAGATGAAAAAAGAGGACAATTCGTTATGTACTCTTTAAACACAACTGTATTTCAAGATTTATTGACTTGGGTATTTACGTTTACGAATAAGGGGGAAGAGGGGAAATGAAAAAACATCTTTTTGCAATTATATTAGTTCTTATAACTTGTATCGCATGGGCGTTTGCTTGGCCTCATTTGCCGGATACAATCGCGACACATTGGAGTGGTGGTAAGGTAGATGGCTATTCTTCTAAATTTTACGGAATGATTTCTATGGTTGGAATTATGATTGCGTTATATGTATTTCTAAATGTGATACCAAAGATTGATCCAAGGAAAGCAAATTACGAGAAATTTTCTAAAGCTTTTATGATGATGAATAACGGGATACTCCTGCTACTATTTGTAGGAAATATAGATATTATTACAAGTGGACTAGGATATAATTTATTCATTAATCGAGTTCCAGAATTATTAGTTGGTGTTTTATTTTTAGTGATGGGTAATTATTTACCGCAGTGTAAGCCTAACTTTTTCGTTGGGATGCGTAATCCTTGGACGTTAAGTAATGAAGAAGTATGGCGGAAAACACATCGATTTAGCGGAAAAGTATTTGTGGCTTTAGGACTTATTATGATTATAAGTGTTTTCGCTCCAGCTGATTGGAGATCTTATATGATGCTTGGGATTATAGTAATTGCTGTCCTCATAACGAATTTATATTCTTACGTTTTATATAAAAAAGAAATGCAATTGTGAGCAATAATCGATTGAACTGTACGAGTCAAATTTTATATTTATAGTTTCTATGTGTTAAGAGATTTAAATACTCAGTGGGGATAATGAAAAAGCTCGCTGAGTAAATTTTTTGCTTTTAGGTCTGAAAATTCAGTTAAAAAGGATAGTTTGGGGGAAATCACATGTTAGAAATTATAAATTTTAGCAAGACATACAAAGGTGGAAAAAAAGCAGTAGATCATTTAAATATTACTGTTCAAGCAGGAGATATCTTTGGATTTATTGGGCATAACGGTGCGGGGAAGAGTACAACGATTAAGTCGTTAGTAGGAGTTATAGATTTTGAAGAGGGTGAAATTTTTGTTGATGGCCATTCAGTAAAAAAGGATCCGATTGCATGTAAGAAAGTAATGGCGTACATTCCTGATAATCCCGATTTATATGAGCAATTAACAGGAATTCAATATTTGAACTTTGTTGCGGATGTTTTTAAGGTGTCTGCAAAAGATCGGGAAAAGGAGATACAGAAGTATGGGGATGCTTTTGAGATTACACCTTACTTGGGAGACTTAATATCTTCTTATTCACATGGTATGAAACAAAAAGTGGCGATTATATCAGCGGTTTTGCATAAACCGAAATTATTAGTTTTAGATGAACCTTTCGTTGGTCTTGATCCAACGGCAGCCGTAGTATTGAAAGGTATTATGAAGGAGCTTTGTGAAAAGGGAAGTGCGATTTTCTTTTCTACACATGTTTTAGATGTGGCGGAGAAGTTATGTAATAAAATAGCGATGATTAATAGAGGGAAATTAGCACTTTCAGGGGAAGTGAATTCTTTAATAAAGGAAGGATCATTGGAAGAGCTCTTTATGAAGGAGCTTGCTAATGAATACTAATAGTCTAGGTCTTTTGAAAATCCGGTTGATAACGCAGCTTGGTTTAAATACTTTTAAATATGAAAAAGATAAGAAAAAGAAGCAGAATAAAATTTTGCTGACAGCATCTATTGCCTTGGTGGGTGTCATGTTAATGCTATATTGCGGAGCCTCAGCATATGGGTTGGTGAAACTAGGAATAAGTGAAATTATCCCAGTTTATGCACTAGTTATTAGCAGTGTATTGACGTTGTTTTTCACTATATTTAAGGCAAATGGAGAGATTTTTGCTTTTAAGGACTACGATCTTTTAATGTCATTACCGATTCGTGTAAGTACTGTTATTACAAGTAGGTTTTTGTATTTATATTTGCTGAATACGATCTTTTCAATCATAATCATGCTACCAATGGGAGTTGTTTATGGCATACATGAGAAGCCATCAGTTTCTTTTTACTTTATGTGGTTTATCAGTATGTTTATAGCATCTTTAATTCCAACAACAATCGCAGCGATATTTGGAGCTATGATTACGGCAATCGCTTCTAAATTTAAAAATACGAATAAAATAACTACGATTTTAAGTTTTATAGTAATGATTACATTCGGCTTCTTTATGCTAAAAAACGGAAATGCTCAATATAGCCTTAATGATATGAATGGGATTGGTGCAATTGTTTCAGAGCAACTAACTAAAGTGTATCCATTAGCTAACATGTTTCAAAAAGCAATTGTTCATGCTGATCTTGTAGCTTTCATCCTATTCGTTGGGATATCGGTTATTTGGTATTATCTTTTTGTAAAAATACTTTCGTTAAAATATAAGCAAATAAACACAGAGATTACCACTTATCATATGCTTTCAAATTATGAGATTAATAGTATGAGAAGAGAAAGTGTATTGGTCGCGTTGTATAAAAAAGAACTGAAACGTTTCTTTTCTTCTACAGTGTATGTCATAAATAGTGGAATGGGAGTTGTGATGGCGCTAGCTTTCGCGCTAGCTATAGTTGTAGTAGGACCAAGTCAATTAATAGCGTATCCTGGAATTGAGCCCCTGTTGCAAAAGGTTGCTCCATTTGCTATTGCAGCAGCGATTTCGATGACGTGTACAACATGTGTGTCATTGTCTTTAGAAGGAAAAAATGTATGGATTATTAAGTCATTGCCTATAGCGCCAAAGATAATTTATGACAGTAAAATTCTTATGAATCTTTCATTAAGTATACCTGCATCACTTATTAGTGCCGTATTACTGATAATAGGGTTAAAACTAGATGTTTGGAGTTCTTTTTTAATCGTCATAACACCGATAACATATTCATTCTTTTCGGCAGTATGGGGAATTTTTATTAATAATCGATTTGGTTATTATGATTGGGTATCAGAAACTCAAATAGTAAAACAAAGTGTAGGATCGTTTGTTGGTATGTTTGGTGGTTTAATTACGGCTGTTATACCTGCCTTTTTAATCGGTACTGCTACGATCTCGAACTACAGAGTATTTACTTTTGTAGTTATTATAGTGCTTGCGATTATTACTCTTTTCTTGTATAAGAACGAGTCGAGAAGAAGTATAAAATAAAAAGCTGCTTTTCCTTTAAAGAGGAAGAGCAGCTTTTATTTTGAAAAAGTTTAGACCTTTATATTACTTTTTTAAAACAGGTACCCATATCTCGCTTCTGAAATTCGGCGAAGATACGTCTTTACTTTCATTCCACAATATTTCCGGTCCTTCTGCTAGTTCATAGTTTGAGGAAGGGAACCATTCAGAATAAATACGCCCCCATACATTTTGTAATGCATCAGGAAATGGACCGACAGCTTCAAATATAGCCCATGTTGAAGCAGTAACTTCAAGTTGTTTGAATTGCTTTGGACAATCTTTTGTCGTAGTTACTCCAATATAGTGATCGAGTTCTCCTTTTTCCTCCATTCTCCCTTCAGAAAAATTCGTAGAAGCACTAATAATTCCTGCAGGTTCAATATTTGAAAGGGACTTTAATGTTTCGATTGATTGGCTGTCTAAACTTTTCCACATAGAAGCAATTTCTTCGTTTACACCGTTAAAAACGATTGGTACTCGTTTTGTAATACCTATAATTCGAAATGAGTCTTTTTCTTCAATTCGATAGTTCATTTCACTTCCTCCTTGAATAGATAATTGGAAGGCCATTGGTGAATAAGATTTCAAAGAATGACTAGTATTTCGAGCTTCTGAAGGCGTTATTCCGTGCAAATTTTGAAATGCACGTGTAAATGAATCTGGTGAGTTGTATCCATATTTTATAGCGACATCAATGACTTTTGCATTGCTATCTTTTAGTTCAAAGGCAGCAAGCGTAAGACGTCTACAGCGAATATATTCTGATAGTGATATGCCAGCTAAAAAAGAAAACATTCTTTTGAAATGATATTCGGAGCAGAGAGCTATTTTTGCGACTTCTTTAAAATCAATTTCGTGTGTAAGGTTGTCTTCAATATACTGCATTGCCGCATTCATATTTTTAAGTGAATCCATTATATGACCTCCTCTATAAATAGAATATCAGGAACAAAATAGCTCCATCCGACATTTCGTGCACAGCTTTGTAGGGTGCATTTTTAACCTTACAAAATTGTAATGTTCCTGTAAGGAGAATGAATGGATGGTATGATATCCCAATGCTATAGTAACAAAGTACTTTCATTCAGTAGGTTAAATTTTTATGTCTTTACTTATGTGCCTTACATAACTGTCATGTTTGTGTAAGAAACATCGATAGTGGCAAGAGTAGAGAGTGTATATAGTTGAAAATAGAGAATAGAAGAAATGAGGGATGTCGAGATGAAAACAGTGTTAGAAGCAAAAAATATTGAAAAAGTATATGACACAGGTGGGAATAAATTTGCAGCTTTAAAAGGTATTAACTTACAAGTAAAAGAAGGTGAGTTCGTTGGAATTATGGGACCTTCTGGTTCTGGTAAGACGACTCTTTTAAATGTTCTTTCTACAATTGATAATGCGACGGACGGTGAAATTTTAATTGATGGAAAAGATATCGTGAAGATGAATGATGATAAGCTAGCTTTGTTCCGCCGCGATCATTTAGGTTTCATCTTCCAAGATTATAACTTATTAGATACGTTAACGGTAAAAGAAAACATTGCGTTACCTCTTGCGTTATCGAAGGTGAAAGCGAATGAGATTGATCGCCGCGTTCTTGAAATCTCAAAGAAATTCGGTATTGATCATATTTTAAGTCAGTTCCCATATCAAGTATCTGGTGGGCAGAAGCAGCGCTGCGCAGCATCGCGTGCGATCGTTACAAGTCCTAGTATGATATTTGGGGACGAGCCGACTGGAGCACTTGATTCTAAATCAGCGACAGATTTATTAGAAAGTATGAAGTCGTTAAATGAATATGATAACTCTACAATTTTAATGGTAACGCATGATGCATTTGCGGCGAGTTATTGTAAACGAGTTATTTTCATTAAAGATGGTGAGTTATATAAAGAATTGCACCGCGGTGAATCAACACGTAAACAGTTCTTCCAAAAAGTCGTTGACGTAATGTCTTCCATTTCTGGAGGTATGGCTGATGACCTTATCTAGCATTGCCCTCCGCAACATACAGCGGAACTTTAAAGACTACTTTGTATATTTTGCATCTATGATTTTTAGTATTGTAATTTACTTTACATTTAAAGCACTACAATATAATTCGCAAATGGAAAAAGCTGCGGAAGGTTCTAAAAAAATTAGCGGTGCGTTTCAAGTTTCAAGTGTCATGCTAATCATCTTCGTAGCGGTGTTCATTATATATTCGAACGGTTTCTTTACACGGAAGCGTAAAAAAGAAGTTGGGCTATATTCGTTACTAGGTATTCGAAAAAGACAGATCGGTAAAATGCTCTTTTATGAAAATATGTTAATGGGATTAATGTCTTTAATTATTGGGATTGCGATTGGTAGCGTCCTTTCAAAACTATTCCTTGAACTACTAGTAAGTATGATGGGGTTAAATTTAAATGTTCATTTTGAAGTACCGATGGCTGCAATTGTTGATACAGCAATTATTTTCTTTGTGATTATATTGTATACATCACTTCAAGGATATCGTTTAATTTATCGATTCAAGCTAATTGAACTTTTCCGCGCAGAACGCGAAGGAGAAGCAATGCCAAAAGGATCTGTAATTATGGCGTTAATTTCAATTTTCTTAATCGGTTCAGGTTATTTCTTAGCATTAATGTTCATGAAGGCAGTTAAGTATGCAGACTTTATGGCAGTTGCACTTTATATTTTACTTGCGACAGTAGTAGGTACGTACTTACTATTTATGTTCTTTACAGTATTCGTATTAAAACGTGCAAGAAATAATAAATCATCGTTTTATAACGGTATGAATATGATAACGACATCACAGCTACTATATCGTATTAAAGGGAATGCAAAGTCACTTGCAACAATTTCTATTTTAAGTGCGGTAACATTAACAGCAGTTGGTACGTCAGTTACGATGTATTACAACACATTTACACAATCAAAAGCATTCGCGCCATACAGCTATTCTTATGAGAAAAAAGATGCAGAACTAGATAAGAAAGTAAATGCGATTTTTGCTGAAGAGAAAGAGAATCATCCTGTAAAAGATCAATTTGAAGTTGAGATGGTTCCTGTAAAAGGAAAGTTTGAAGGAGATAAAGTTGATTTCATCCTTAATATGAACTACAGTATCTCAGAGAAATATCAATTTATGTCTCAATCTGAATTTAATAAACTTGCTAAAAAAATTGATGCAGAAACAGTGAATGTAGCTGCTGGTGAAGCATTTATATATGATAGTTCTTATATTGAAGGGCATGAGTTTAGCCCTCAATATAAAGGAAATAAAGCGGTATTCCAAATTGGAAATGAAACGAAGAAATTAGCGATTCAAGGCGCAAATGATAATGCAATTACGAACTTAGGTGAACTAGTTGTTGTCGTTTCAGATGAAACATATGAACAAGCGAAGCAAGCATTTGGAACACGTGTTGTAAAAAATATTGATGTAAAAGATGAAAGAAACAGTAAAGTATTAACAGAAAAATTAACAAAAGTGATGCCAGCTGGTGAATCAGAAATGGTACCATCATTTAGAGATTTCTACACTGGTTTCCAAATGGGGCTTGAAGGAACTGGACTAATGATGTTCATCGGAATGTTCTTAGGACTTGTATTCTTACTAGCAACAGGTTCTATCATTTACTTTAAACAATTAACAGAAGCAAATGCTGATCGTGAGCGTTATGTTGTACTTCGTAAAGTCGGGGTAACGAAACAAGAAATGAAAAAAGCTATCGCAAAACAAGTAAGCTTTATCTTTGCGATTCCGTTAGTAATCGGAATTCTACACAGTTTGTTTGCATTAAAAGGTTTAGGGAACATACTACCATTTGAAATTATGATTCCGCTCCTAATTAGTATCGGAGTATACGGTGTTATTTATATCGGATATTACTTCTTAACAGTTCGTTCTTATTATAAGATTGTGAGCGCGAAGTAATAAAGGGGCAGCTATCGCTATAAGCGGTAGCTGTTTTTTGATTTCTTCATAAAATCTTAAGAAATCTCTTCAATTTTTATTAAGAAACGATAGTTATACTTAAACACAAGTTAAAAACTATTGAACGAATGGGGAGAGATTTACATGCAACTCATAACATTCTTACATGAATTTATTAAACACCCGAAACATACTGGTGCGATTGCGCCAAGTTCAAAAATATTAGCAAAGAAAATGGTAGATGTAATTGATTTTAATAGAGCAAAGTGCATTGTGGAATTAGGTCCTGGTACAGGAGTCTTTACGAAAGAAATTATGAAGCGAAAGAAGAAGGAGACAATATTTCTTCTTATCGAAATTAATGAAGTGTTTTTCAAAGAGCTAAAGAGAAAATTTAAAGATGAGCAGAATGTCATTGTTGTACATGGTTCAGCTGAAAATATAAAGACGTATATGGAAGAGCTCAATATAGAATGCATTGATTACGTCTTATCAGGATTGCCTTTCACATCTTTACCAGAAGAGGTTTCACAACGCATTTTAAACAACGCAATGGAAGCGATACATGAGAGTGGTGAATTCATTACATTTCAATATTCACTTGTAAAAAAAGGATTTATACAGCATTTCTTCCCTGAAATTACACTAGAAAAAGTTTGGTTTAATTTCCCGCCAGCCTACGTCTTTAGCTGTAAAAAAGAGCTAAGGGGAGCATATGCATAATGGAGCTACATGAATTAATATCATACATTGAGCAGTATGGTTATTGGGCACTATTTTTTTGTTTATGGCTTGGTATTATCGGTATGCCGATTCCAGATGAAATGATTGTAATGAGTGGTGGATTTGTATCTTCATTAGGCGTATTAAGTGTCATTCCTGCGTTTTTATTAACATATTTAGGCGTTGTATCTGGGCTTTCTTTAGGTTACATACTAGGGAAAATATTTGGCATAAAAGTGCTTAAAAAATTGATGAAAAAGAAAAAGGCGAAGTACCTTTTAAAATCACAAGAGATAGTAGGGAAATATGGTCATTATGCATTAGTAATAAGTTATTTTATCCCCGTTGTGAGACATATCGTACCGTATTTAGTAGGGATGAATAACATGTCATTTAAAACGTATGCGATTTATTCATATGTAACAGGATTTGTTTGGACGTTAGTTTACTTTGTACTAGGCTCTATATTTGGAAAGCATATAGAAATGATAGTAACCCTTGTGACCGAGTATGGTATATATTTTGGTGGCATCGTTATCATGGTTTCTAGTATTTCTTATGTGTATATGCATAAGAAGAATGCAGTAGTGAGTGAAATAAAGCAACATTCATAGTTTGGTAAATGATGCTGGAGGAGATTTTGTGAGTAAAGGAACGATACTTATCGTGGACGATGAGAAGGAAATTAGAAAACTTATCGCCATCTATTTGAAGAATGAAGGTTACGAAGTATTACAAGCTGGAGATGGTGAAGAGGGGTTAGAAATAGTAAGGAAAAGAGACGTGCATCTAATTGTACTTGATATTATGATGCCGAAAATAGATGGTATTCATATGTGTATGAAAGTGAGAGAAATAGCGGAAATGCCCATTATTATGCTGTCGGCAAAAACGCAAGATATGGACAAGATTTTAGGGTTAACAACTGGAGCAGACGATTACGTAGCAAAACCATTTAATCCACTTGAACTCATTGCTCGTATTAAATCACAACTTCGGAGATATATGAAAATGAGCGGGGCAAGTGTAAAAGATGAAAATGTATTTGAAGTTGGAGATATAAAGATAAATATAGCAACGCGGCAGGTCATTATTGCAAATGAAGAGGTGAAATTGACACCGAGAGAGTTTGAGATATTAGAATTGCTTGCACGAAATCAAGGAATGGTATTAAATGCAGAACAAATTTATGAAAGAGTATGGAAAGAGCAAGCTTTCCAATCCGATAATACTGTGATGGTACATATTCGGAAAATACGTGAAAAGATAGAGGCAATTCCAAGGAAGCCTCGTTACATTAAAACAGTATGGGGAGTTGGCTACAAGATTGAGAAAGATATTTGAACCGATAATATGGATGAATCAAGTTTTTAAAAAAATGATAGGTAAAACAGTTAGTTATTTGCAAAAGAGTATACGTGTACAGTTGATTGCTACATTTACTTTCTGTACATTACTTGGTGTATTAGTAGGGTGGTCTTCATCTTCCTTTTTCGAGGATGCGAATAAAGTTTCTATCATTGATTATGCATCAGGTATGGAAGCCATTGATGGACAGACACAAAGACTTGTTGAAAGTATAACGGAAGAAGGGAAGGAAATTAATATACAAGAACAGCTTGATCAATTGAATCATCAAAATCAATTGAAGGTTTTAATAATAGATGAGAATGGGAAAGTGGTTTATAAAACAAAGGGAGCACCGGAAGAACAGATTAATCTTCATGAGACGATGCGTAATGTAATGGATTTTAAAATGGATCAAGTACGATATGTAGAGGCACAGAATTTAATTCAAGATAGAGCTGAACAAAAGCGTAAGGAGTTTACAACCTTTTATCCAGTTACTGTTAATACGGAAAATATGTATATCATTGCAAGTGGTATACCACAAGGAAATGTAAAGTATGTAGTGAACGGTAGTAGTCCATTCCCATCTTTACTAGGTTTTATTACTTTTCTACTTTCTTTCTTTTATATAACGAAAAGGAAGATGAATCAAATTGAAGCAATGGCAGAAGGAGTAAGAGAGTTTTCGAAAGGGAACTTACAATACAAAATCAAACAGGCAGGTCAAGATGAAATAGGTGTATTAACTTCAAATATTAATCAAATGGCAGAAAAGCTTTTGGCTAATATAGAAAAAGAAAAACAAATAGAGAAACAAAAAAGTGAATTGATTACAAATGTATCACATGATTTAAGAACACCACTTACTTCTATTATGGGGTATTTACGCTTACTAGGTGATGCGAAATATGAAAATAAAGAACAGCATGATGAGTATATAAAAATTGCTTTTTCAAAATCAGAGCAGTTGAAGATGTTAATAGAGGATTTGTTTGAGTATACAAAACTAACAGATGAAAATATGGTGTTAGATTCACAAGAAGTGTGTATGAATGAACTACTTGATCAGTTAATAGAAGAGCTAGTACCACAAGCGGAGGAACATAATCTTTCATTCGTGAAAAAATTTCAGGAAGATCGTATATATGCCGTTGTGGACTCGGAAAAAATGGTGCGTGTGTTTGAAAACCTCTTAATAAATGCAATTAAATACAGTATAGATAAAGCAGAAATTCAAGTTTCACTTCAAAGAGAAGAACAGCATATCAAAATTTCTATAGCGAATCATAGTGAAGAATTTACAAAAAAAGAGTTAGAGAACTTGTTTGAGCGTTTTTATAAAAAAGATCAATCTAGAAGTAGAGCTGTAGAAGGTTCAGGCTTGGGGCTTGCAATTGCAAAAAGCATTGTTGAATTGCATAAAGGAGAAATTCGAGCGGAATATGAAAATGGGGTTATTCAATTTATTATCTTATTGCCAATTTAATTAGAAGGGCATTAGAAATATCGGTTACCTTCTAATTAGGGAAGAATGAGCGATAGTGTTGCTATCGATTTAGAGAGAGTCTTATTCCATCATTCAGGTGGACGTTGACTAATAAAACAGAGAAGTGGAGAATTGAAAGTTATATGAAAAAATTAAGTGCGTTTATCGTATTGATTATAGTTGGAGTTACATTACTTGTAGTGAAAGGTGGACCGATTGTAGATCAACTCAATCCGTTTATTAAAGAAGATATTTATTATGCTGTTGTCGACAGTGATGGGGAATATGAAGCCAAAAGTAATGGTTTTGGTAGATGGAACTATAAATTTAAAGGATATGATGAATCTGGTAAAGAACAAAAAATTATGATGACTTCTTCAAAACATTTACGAATAGGAGCATATGTAAAGATTAAGTCTAAAGGGACTTATGGTATGAAATGGGAAGAAATACAAGGTGACGAAATGCCCGCTAAAGCAAAAGAAAAAGTAACAATAAAGCATGTCTAGTTATAGAAATGATAAGTTGTATTCAATAGATAAAGTAACGATCAAGCTTCAAATGTAATGGAAGTATATGATAATTTCTAAATTTTTTATAAAGAAGATAAAGATTATCTGAACTTTATCTAAACTGCATTTCTTCTGTATACAACTACTAGTATTCTATATTGTGTAGATAAAAAATGGTAGGGAGTAACAGGATGATTATGCAGGTTTCTAAGAGGAAAATATTATTATTTCTTTCAAGTATTCTTGTTGTTTTATTGATGATGTATGTATGTACGAATAATAGGCATGTACAAAATATTATTCACAATATAGAAGACATTTATAAAGTATATAAAGAGAATCAATTATTGAAAGAAAAAATTGAGAACCAAGAATCGTTAAAGAGTGAAGTACAAATGTTAAGTGAGGAGAAAGAAAACCTTACTAAGCTTATCAACAAGACGAGAGAATTAAAGGAACAAGGAAAATATAATTTAATTCAAGCTACAGTAGTAAGGCGTGTAGCAGAAGATTGGTATGGAAAAATCGCTCTTGATAGAGGGGTACAACATGGTGTAAAGGTTGATATGGCTGTTATGACGGTGAGTGGTCTTATTGGAAAGGTAGAGAGTGTAGATCAATTTACATCTATTGTGAAATTAATTACGAAAGATGAACGAACAAATCGTTTAGCAATCACCTTCCAAAATAACTCATCCATTTTAGGATTTGTCACAGGGTATGATAAGGAAAAACAAGCTCTTCGAATTAATAATATTCCATCAGATAAAGCGAAAGAAATAAAAATAGGTGATAGCATTATTACCTCTGAATTGAGCCAGAAAATACCACCTGGTCTTGAAGTAGCAGAGGTAATAGATCAAGAGCCGGATAAATATGGTCTTGCACATATTATTTATGCAAAACCCAAGGCGAATTTATATGATTTAGAAGATGTCATTTTAGTAGAACCTAAAGAGTAGCAAAGAATAGTGTCTATTAAAAGTGAAGAAGAGATGAATATCATTTCTTTTTTTAGGTAGAGTAAGATTAAGAGGAATAAGAAAAAGTATGGAACAAAGAAAAAGAAGTTTTTGGAAAAGCACGAGAAGAAGTAAAATCAGTTCATAAATCTATAGATAAAATGGAAGATGCAGCTCTTCAGAAACAAGCAAAAATTAAGATTAAAGAGGAGAAATAAAGTCTTTATTTCTTACTCAAAAATAGAATATAGAAACCAAAAGTCCCAAGCTACTAGCTTTGGGGCTTTTTCATATTCTTAAAGAAATGTTAAGAATATCCGCTGCTATTTATTAAGAAATGCTATCTATACTTAGAAATGGGTTAAGAAATGCTCAGAAAATATGTAAGGAAAATAAAAATAGGAAAAGAAGTGTAGGAGGATATAAATGACAGCATCAGTTGTAGAGGTAAAGAATGTACAAAAGGTATACGGTAGAAAAGATGAGAGTCAATCACATGCACTAAAGAATGTATCGTTCTCAATCCAAGAGAGTGAATTCGTTGGAATTATGGGACCATCTGGCTCAGGAAAAACAACATTATTGAATGTAATTTCTACATTAGATAAAGCGACAGGTGGAATTGTTGAAATTGCTGGAACAGATATTACGAAAATGAAGCAAGGGGAATTATCCGATTTTCGCTCAGAGAAACTAGGGTTTATCTTTCAAGATTTTAACTTACTTGAAAATTTATCAATCTATGAAAACATTGCATTACCGCTTTCTCTGCAAGGTGTTCATTCGAAAAGAATTGGATTAAAGGTGAAAAAGGTAGCAGAGATGTTAGGAATTTCAGAGATTCTTCAAAAATATCCGTCCGAAGTATCTGGTGGACAAAAACAACGTTCGGCGGCGGCTCGTGCACTTGTACATGAGCCAGCAATAATTTTAGGAGATGAGCCAACAGGAGCGCTTGATTCTAAAAATGCGAAAAGTTTATTAGAGGCGATGACCAACTTAAATGAAGAACAGGATGTTTCAATTATGATGGTTACACACGATCCGTTAAGCGCAAGTTACTGCCGACGTATTTTATTCATCCAAGATGGAGAACTGTATAAAGAAATTCATCGCAGAGGTACGCGTGATGAGTTCTATAAAGAAATTTTAGATGTGCTTGCGGATTTAGGCACACAAAAAGCATAAGGAAGAAGGTTCAACATGTTATTCAAACTTTCCATGTCGGGACTAAAAAGTAAACGAAAAGACTATATGGTCTTATTAGTTGGGCTTATTATGTCTATTTCAATTTTTTATATGTTTCAAACGTTAGCGTTAAATAAAACGTTTATCGAAGGGAATTCCATGGATGGAATTTTTTCAGTCTTCCAAACAGGATCATTTTTATTAGGTTTCATTACATTATTTTATATTTTATACGCCAATTCATTTTTATTATCACTTCGGCAAAAAGAATTTGGTATGTATATGGTATTAGGGGCAAAAAAGCATAAAATTACATTGCTCATGTTTATTGAAACAATTGTATTAGGAATAGTATCTCTTATAGTAGGTGTGATAGTCGGTATAATCTTGGCGCAAGGCGTTGGACATTTACTGATGAAGGAACTGGAGTTTACTGGAGGTGGTTATCATGCATTTTATGTACCATCAATTATTGTTACTTTCATCTTTTTCATTGCATTATTTATGTTGTCCGCAATTATGAATGGTATGAAACTAGTGCGTAATCCGCTATTACAACTCGTTCACTCCAATAGTCACACAGAGCGTACGCCTATTAAAGGAAAACTAACGAATATAGTAGCACTTTTATCAATTATTTTATTAGCAGTTGGTTATGCTTCGATGATTTATATGAAAGAGTTAAAGGAATCAGGATTTATCATTGCTACAATTACAGTCACATTAGGAACTTACATGCTATTTGCATCATTCCTTCCCATTATTATTAACAAACTAAAAGCGAATAAAAATCGTAGTGAAAAAGGAATCAATGCGTTTACGTTTGCACAGTTAAGTTTTTCTATTAATAGTTTAACGAAAGTATTAGCGACAGTTGCTATGTTAGTGGCTCTCGGTGCGGGTGCAATCTCCAGTGGTATGGCGTTAAAAAATAATGTCACAAATATGGTGGAGAGTGCAGAATACTATGATGTCGAAATTAAAAATCCCACAGCAGAAGAAAAGAAAATATTAGATAGCATTACATTTAAAGAAAAGAATGAATATCGATACAAAGTAGATGAGCAGTTTATTTATCAATTGAAAGAAGATTTAGAAAGAAATCGTCCGCTAACACGTACTGGAAAAGACGAGAATAGTAGCCGATTCGTTCCTGTTTCGAGGGAGCTAATTGTCGGAGCCGTTTTAAGCCATAGGCAAGAAAAAAATGAGGATAATACCAATGTAATTCCAGAAGAGTGGGGAAATGTTTTAAGGTCTCTTCAAAAGACATATATGAATCCTAGCCAAAAGATAAAAATTGTAGATCAACAGATGTATGACGGGATACAAGGTAAAGAAGAAATTATAATACTGGGGAAAACGGACAATTTTATAACGTATAAAGAAGAATGGAAAAAAATTGATGAATTAGAGCTAGCTAAATATAAAGATATGAAGGACGTACATCTTTTGAGTAAATATATGCTGTATGAAGGATATTACAGTACTTACAGTGGAACAGTATTTATGGGATTTTTCTTAGGCATAGCTTTCTTAGCGATGCTGGCAAGCTGTTTAATGTTTAAAATTCTTTCTGGTGCTTCAAAAGATATTATTCGCTATCAAATGCTTCGTAAAATTGGTGTGCGTTATGAGCTATTAACGAAATCAATTTATAAAGAGTTACTTTTAGTTTTCTTGTTCCCAGCGATCGTAGGTATAATGCACGTATTAGTCGGAATGAACATGTTCTCGTTCTTAATAGATAATCCATATTTCCGTATTTGGCTGCCGATTATTATTTTCTTAGTCATTTATGTGTTTTATTATTTCATTACAGTTCAATTGTATAAAAAAATTGTTCTTCCGAAAGAAGTGTAGTATGTAGTGAGTAAGGGGGATGATGAATAGAGATAAATTTAGGGGAATATTATATGGAATTTATAGCGATGAAGAAGTTATAGATTGAAAGAAGCAGCTATTCTACGTAATAGCTGCTTCTTTCATTATTTATAATTAGGAAGCAACTTGTACTGTAGATAAAGAGAAATAAAATCCTCTATCTTTTCAGTATATAAAAGATAAAGAGGGAAAGGTATTATAACTTCTGTAGTAATCGTTCACTGCTTTTCATGTCGCCTTTACACAACGGGCATTGCGGCTTATCTTCTAAAGAAAAATTTTTACGCATCCATCCAAGGCAGTCGTCTGCTTCGCATTCCCACACAGCAATTGCTTCTGGTTCTTCTACAGGTTTATCATTTTTTCTCCAATACATGTGATCGCTCCTTTAAATTGAAAAGTTTTTTAGAAAAAACAAAAAAGGTTGTTAACGTTTTTGTTAACAACCTTTTATTTATTCATCATACTATATTTTTTTGAAAAATGCGAAGTTTAGTAATTATTAAAGTTATAGTGAAATAGTGATTATACAAACGCAGGATTATAAATCATCGTAAAGTGCCCTTGTAACAATTCAATATGGCATGGTGTATGAAGCGAACTTTCTCCATCTGTATCTACTTCTTTTTCTTCTTCTGTTTCAATATGAATGGATTTCGCTTTTACGTGGAAGATGTCATTTTCATTTGAGTCTTCAAATAATTTCTTTCCGATATAATCTTTAAACGCCTGAATGCCTGTTGATTTTACGACGAAAATATCAAGTGTTCCGTCGTCACATTTTACGTTTGGGATAAAGGACGGGATACCGCCAAGATATTCGCCGTTTCCAACCATAACAAGTACAGCTTCGTCTTCATATACTTGTCCGTCGTAAGTGATTTTTACTGGGAATGTTTCAGCGTTTTTTACAGTTCGAATGGTGCTTAAATAGTAACCGATTTTACCAAGCTTTGCTTTCTCTTCTGCATCAATATTGTTTGATACTTCAGAGACGAGTCCAATACCCCAGAAGTTTAAGAAGTGTTGTCCATTTGCTTTTGCGACATCGATTGGTTTTACATGTCCTTTTGTAATGAGTTTTGCTGCTTCTGCAATATTTTGCGGAACACCAAGTGTGCGAGAGAAGTCGTTGCAAGTTCCGCCTGGAATGATTGCAAGTGTAGGTCTAGTTTCAAGAGGGGCTAAGCCATTTGTGCATTCAAATACAGTTCCGTCACCACCAAAGACGATAATTAAATCTACTTTACTAGCAAACTCCTGACAATATTTTGTTGCGTCACCTTGTTGCTTCGTATGAAGGATATGTAAGTCAGGAAAAGCTGCGGCAAGTGGTGGTACGATTTTCGTTAAGTTTGTATGTAAATCGCCTTGTCCAGCTTTTGGATTTACGATGAGGAGTACTTTTTCAAATTTTGTCTTTGTCATTTTTATTCTCTCCCTTTGTCTTTTACGAATCGTGATAGAAAATAAACTTCCATCAGTAATTGATGGAAGTTTATTTTATTATTCCGTTACAACTGAAGCGATAAATGGTAAGTTACGATATTTTTCTGCACAGTCAATACCGTAGCCAACGATAAATTCGTCTGGAATTTGGAAGCCAACATACTCAGCTTTTAAGTCCACTTTACGGCGTTCAGGTTTATCAAGTAACGTACAGAATTTCAATGCTTTTGGTTTATGCATAAAGAAGTGATCTTTTAAGAAGTGAAGTGTTAAACCAGAATCGATAATGTCTTCTACGACAATTACGTTTTTTCCAGTAATGTTTACATCGATATCTTTTAATAGTTTTACTTTTCCAGTTGTTTCTGTTTGATTTCCGTAGCTAGATGCAGAGATAAAGTCGATTGTTACTTCGTTTTTAATATGACGAATTAAATCAGCAGCGAATACGAAAGATCCTTTTAATACAGCGATTACTACGATTTCTTCTCCTTCAAAATCACGTTCGATTTGAAGAGCTAGTTCTTTTACTTTTTCTTGTAATTGTTCTTCAGAAATTAAAGTGTCTTTTATTTCAATTTTCATTTAAATCCTCCTACAGTGCAAAACTTGTGAACATTTCGACTGTAAAGGATAGAAAGGAAAAAGTCAAAGAAGATATAAGGTTTTTACAGAAATCCCCACAAAATAATCAGATGATATGATATACTGATTATATTAAGAAAACGCTTCCATGAAGGGTGATTATGATGAAAAAGAAACAGTATACAAGTGTAACATTTATAAAAGCATTGCTTTTAACAATTGTTCTTGGCATGTTGGCTTACATAATTGATGTACCTGCAATTCGCATTTCACTAATTGGAATGACTTTAGTATTAGGCGCAATTTCCCACGGTATGATGTCGCAGCTGCAAGAGGCTGGACTTGATGATATGAAAGATTCTATAGATAAGAAATGAGAAACCTTCACGTATATAGAGTGAAGGTTTTTTCGTTTCTTACAAAAATGTAAGGTGATTTGTAAGACAAATCGATAGTTGCATAGTAGTGTTTTGGATAAACTATAAGTGTAAGGTAAAAGGCAAGCATATTTTAGGTAAAGTAAGTTTTAGGCACTCTATATGTGAAAAAGGAGTAGGAGGGCATGGAGAAACATTGGACGACCTTTTCTTTTTTAGCAACTAGTAACACCGTAATGCTAGCTGGAGAAATGGATTTTTTGCAGATGTTTGATCGAGAAGACGATCATTCTTCTTCTAAATTTACAATGAAATGGAGTAAGTGGAGCGATAGTTGTGAATTGGAAGAAGAGGCCCCTAACGACAGGCAAAAAATTATTTTAACAAATCCTATTAAAGCATGGGTCGTTCAATGTCGTAAGTGTAACGTCAAAAATCACTTCAAGAAAACTGAGCCGAGACAATTAGTTATCACTCCGGCCCTTTCTACTTCTCAATCACGCGAAAGTAACAAATAAATATCGAGACACACACCCGAAAAAACATCGTATATATTGCGATGTTTTTTTATTTTTCTACAATGAAATCTTTAAATGAAATATATTTCATCTGCATCTTATATTTATATCTGTTGTTTATTCTAGTGATACATCCGATGCGAAGTGATGTAAAACGTATAAGAGGAGAGAAATAAAATGAAAAAAAAACTATTACCAATTTGTGCAATGGCACTTTTAACAGTAGGATATTCTTCAGTAGCGAGTGCTTCTACCGGAACATTAACAAAGGAAGAATCAGCGCAAATGCAGCAAGATGCAGCTAAAAAAGAAGAAGCAATTAAGATACAGCAAAAAAATGATATAGAGAAAAAGCAAGCGGCACAAGTACAAGAAAAAAGTGATATGGCTAAAAAAGAGGAAGCAATAAAAGCAGAGAAAAAGAGTGAAGAAGAGAAAAAGAGAATAGCGCAAGAACAGTTAAAAAGTGATATGGCAAAAAAAGAAGTAGCGATAAAAGACGGGCAAAAAAATGATGCAGTTAAAAAAGAAGTAGCAAAGCCAGTTGTACAAGGTGAAAAATTACCAAACACAGCATCAAATAATGTAGCAATGATGGCGCTAAGCGCATGTCTTGTAGGGATAGGGACATTATTTGGTTTGAATCGTCGTAATAAAGTGAAGGCATAAAAATAAAGTGTTTATTAGCCTATAAAGAATGGGATAATTTCATATATTAAAAATGGTAGGATATCCCTACCATTTTTTGCATGGAGGGATTAAAAGTGACGATTTTAAATCGTATTGGGTTTACGTTAATGATAGCAGGTCTATTAATGGGGGCTTATTATTCTTTTGAATGGTATAAAGGAAAAAGTTCTGCACAAGATTTGACGACGGAAGAGATTAAAAATTTTGAGCAGCAAACATCTAAGCAGCATTCTAGTGAAGTACCAGTAAACGCGCAAGTACCTTCTTCTCAAATACAACATAAAGAAGGCCAAAAAGTGGCTATGTTAAATATCCCGAAAATAAAGAAGAAATTTTCTGTTTATTGGGGAGCGAATGATGCAACTTTGAAAAAAGGAGTTGGTATGTTTGTTAGTGATTTAACGACAACTCCATCTGGAGGAGGACATACTGTACTCAGTGGGCATCGAGATACTGTGTTTACAGATTTAGGAGAGTTAAAAGAAAAGGATACTCTTATTTTAGAGTATGATAATAAAACTTACACATATGAAATTCAAAAGACATGGATTACCCATGCGGATGATCGTACTGTTATTATAAAAAAAGAAGAACCAATATTAACACTGACGACTTGCTATCCATTTGATTATATAGGAGATGCACCAGATAGATATATTATCGAGGCGAAGTTAACTGGTAGTTATTCAAAATAAAGTGAAACTTTAATCAGAGGGGGTCTTGTCCATCCCCCCTCTGATTATTAGCCCTCACCAATCGGGCTTTTACGGGAAGTTAATCTCCCGCTTAAGTTCCTCGCATGTGCCGAATTTTGAGGTGGGAGTCTTACCGCCCGCAAATAGCGGGATAAAATTGTAGTTTCTGAAAGTGGGAGGGGGATACATAAGTTATGTCAAAAAGGATTTTAATTGTTGAAGATGAAGATATTTTACGTGAAATATTAAAGGATTATTTTTTGAGTGAACAATATAAAGTGCTTGAAGCGAGAGACGGGAAAGAAGCTTTAGCTTTGTTTAAGGAAGAAGAGGTTGATTTAGTTATACTCGATATTATGTTGCCGGAACTAGATGGATGGTCTGTTTGCCGAAGGATTCGTAAAACGTCCCAAGTACCCATTATTATGCTGACAGCACGCGTAGATGAAGATGATACGTTACTTGGGTTTGAACTTGGAGCAGATGATTATGTGACGAAGCCGTATAGCCCGCCAATTTTATTAGCGAGAGCGAAACGATTATTGGAAAGTAGAAAAGCTTTGAAAGAGTCTCCAAATAGTGAAGATGACACACTATGTATTCATGGAATTTATGTTCACTTCCCATCTCGTACTGTTACTGTTGATGGAGAAAGTATTGCTTTAACACATACAGAGTTTGAAATATTAGTGTATTTTATGAAAAACCAAGGAATTGTTCTAACACGAGAGCAATTAATTTCAAGAATTTGGGGATATGAGTTTGCTGGAGATGATCGCACTGTTAATAGCCATATTCGTAATTTACGAAATAAATTAGGTGAGAAAGCAAAGCACATTACAACTGTAGTGCGAACCGGTTATAAATTCGAGGGGAATGTATGAGAAAAGGGATTGTACTTAAATTATTTACCCTTACAACAGCCTTATGCATGTTGATTTTAGCGACGATATTTATTGGACAAACGATATTTTTTAAACAATATTATGCGAATCGAAAAGTGGAAGATATTAAAGTGAATTTAGATTCCTTTGAAAAGAGTTACTTAAATTATGCGGGGAGTTCGGAGGAAGTTCAGAAACTGGAACAAGATTTTTTAAGAGAAAATAATACTTGGATTACGACGTTAGATCATAATGGGAATTTAAAGCACGCAGATGATTTTTATTTTGAAATTACTTTAGATCGACGAGAAGAGAAGCGAGTGGGACAAAAAACAATTATCATTCCTTTGTACTATCTCATGAATATAGATGAGATTGAAGGTGGAACACTACCTGATTTGGAAGGACGACCAGTTTATTTCGATGGACTAAAAAGAGACGATAGTTTCATCACATCTTATTTAAAGATAGATGAGGTGAATTTGAGTTGGTTTCATAAACCATTAGGTAAGAAGTTAGCTGAAAAAGAACCTAAGATGAGCGAGGAAAAACCAAAGGTTGCTCAAGATTCTATCACTGTGGAAAGAAAAAAAATTGCTGGAATTATGAGTGATGAGGAAAAGAAGAGGGCGGCTCAAAATTCAGATTTTAATATATCAGGGAAAATTACGAAGGTACAGTTCCCTAATGTAAAAGGACCTGTAAACCCAATTTATAAAAATAATTTATTTTTGGATAATATAAAAGAATTTCAAGCTGATTTATTACTAAAAGAAAGCAATCAAATACAATATGCAACACAAACAATGGACTATGAAAAGAATGATATAAAATATAAATTATTAATCAAACCAATAAAAGAAAAAGATGGATCGGTGACATACATATACGCGATGGCTTCTTTACAACCTGTAGATGAGGCTGTACAAATGGTACAAGATTATTACATTTACATTATTGCGTTTGTAGTCATTCTTATTTTTCTAGCTTCTTTCTATTATTCAAAACAAATTGCAAAACCATTACTAGTAATAAATGATACAACGAAGAAAATAGCTCATCTAGATTTCACAGAAAAAATACCGATTACTTCAAAAGATGAAATTGGTGATTTATCGAAAAATATTAATGTACTATCTAATAAACTCCATTCTCACATTGGACAGTTAGAACAAGATATTGAAAAGGAAAGAAAGTTAGAAAAGACGCGGAAAGAATTCATTTCAGGTGTTTCACATGAATTAAAAACACCGTTAAGTATTATGAAAAGCTGTATTTCTATTTTAAAAGATGGGGTAGCTGAACATAAGAAAGACTACTATTTTCAGGCGATGGAAAAAGAAGTAGACAAGATGGATATACTAATTTTGGATATGCTTGAATTAGCTAAATTTGAGTCTGGCACATACAACATGAAGATGGATTCTTTCTATATCGATGGAATGATTGAAGAAATATGTGAACAGCTTTCATCGGAGATAGAGAAAAAAGAACTGAGTGTGCACAAGCATATATGTCCAGCTGAAGTGGTTGGGAATCAAAATAGAATTGAACAAGTAATAGTGAACTTCATTACGAATGCAATACGTTATACACCGAACAAAGAGGATATTATTATTTCCGCAATAGACGAGAAGAATCATATAAAAGTGTGTATAGAAAATAAAAGTGCCCACATTGAGGAAGAGCAGTTAGATAAAATTTGGGATCGTTTTTATCGTGTGGATGCGGCACGGAAACGTTCACAAGGTGGAACAGGGCTTGGCCTTGCGATTTCAAAAAATATTTTAGAACTGCACAATGCTGAATATGGGGTAAAGAATACCGAAGATGGTGTGTTATTTTACTTCTATTTACCGAAAAAAGCGTAGATAATACATGTTACGCTTTTTTTAATTTAATTTCATATTATCTTTACCTAATCTTTATTTTTAAGCGATATAATCTGGTTAGAAAAAGAGATTATGTAAGGAGTAGATTAGCCGTGAATAGCAATTTACTAGGTGTGATGGTATTTATTTTCTTTTGTGCATTTATTGTATTTATTATTGATATTACGATATGAAAAAAGAGCGCTAATTAAGCGCTCTTCTTTTTTGTATTCATTTGATAAGCACCGATGCTTTTGAATAAGCGTGGTGAAGTTGTAAATAAAAGAATTAGTAATACAGTACATAGTATGAAAGAACCGATCATTGTACTGCCGTTTACAATTAATGAATATAAGACAGCTGATTGTCCTTTAGGTGCATATTGACCAAAGAAAATAATACCAGCAATAAAGTGACAGAAATAACGTGCAAAGCTGCCGACAAATGTGGCAAGGATAATGTAAACGAGTGCTTTTTTTCCTTTGTTTTGTTTTGGTTTATCTTTGCGACTACCAAAACTTGAATGCTTTGCATCACTGTTGTCTGAGGCAAGTGCTTTTTGAATTGGACGATAGAATAAACCAGCAAAGCCGATAAAGGAAAAGGCAATGAAGTACTCAATGAATGCTTGAACTGGCGTTAAAATGTAGGCATTACCTACGACGATTTGTAAAAGTCCCCAAATTAAGCCTCCTAAGGAAGCCATTTTGAAGCCCCAGCGGTATGCAATAATAAAAATAGGAATCATAGCAAATGAGATGGAACCGCCTGTTGGAAGTTTAATTGATAATGGTAAAATGTCGATAATCAAGGCGAAGGCTGCAAGAATAGCAGATTCGATCATCGCTTGTAAATTGGTGTTACGCATGTTGTTTCCCCCTAAATCCAAGTTGCACAAAAAAGAATAGATATCATAGGAGGATACGAAATACGTAAATAAAAAAGAGGTATGTATTTCGGACGTTTGCACAATCCCTGCGTTAGCATTAACTAACAGGTTCAAAGGGTCGGAACGAAATGTTCCCTCTCAGCGGTAAGGCTCCCCCTGCGATAACGAGATTCTTTATTTGTTATTGTTTATTGTAAGCGAAATGGATGAGAATGGCAAACGAATACCTTATGACAATTATTGAAATAGAATTGTATTGAAATGTTAATAAATATGAAGTGAAAAGGTATAGTCCAAGTGAAATAGAGTATGATATAATTTTTTTGAAAATAATTATCATTCTCTTCTGAGGGGGAAGGTTATGAGCTTAGTAGATATTAAAATTGGTGAGAAAGTGTTAGTAAAAAGTATTCAGTCGTTAGATCAGTTATTAAAGCGTAGACTAGCTGCTTTTGGTCTTGCGGAAGGAAGCGAACTTCGCATAAAACAGAAAGCGATGTTTAAAGGTCCTTGTACATTGGAGTGTCGTGGGCAGTTAATTAGTATTCGTCATTGTGACGCGAAAATGATAAAGGTGGAATTAGCGTGAATAAGGTTGCTTTGCTAGGGAATCCGAATACAGGGAAAACATCATTATTTAATGCACTTACTGGTTCTTATGAGTATGTAGGAAACTGGAGCGGTGTAACAGTAGAAAAGAAGGTTGGTAAATTAAAAGATAAGCAAGGAACATTAATTGATTTACCAGGCGTCTATGATTTGAATCCAGTTTCACGTGATGAAGGTGTCGTTACGAATTTTCTACTAACAGACGAATTTCATCATATGTTAAATATAGTGGATTCTTCTCAATTTGAGCGGAATATGCATTTAACATTGCAATTACTTGAATTTGGTAAGCCCGTTTCAATTGGTTTAAATATGGTTGATGTGGCAAAGCAAAGAGGAATTGTGATTAATGTAAAACGGTTATCAGAAATATTAGGTGTAACAGTCGTTCCTGTCATCGCAAGAACCGGAAAAGGCTGTGAAGAATTACTTACTACTCTGCATGAAGAGAAACAAAAAGAGAAAAAGCCATTCATTATTTCATATGGTGTACAAATGGATGAAGGAATTGGAGAGATAATCGCTCTTTTAGAGACAGCGAATTATGAGCATCCGAGATGGTTAGCCCTACAATTTCTAAGCAATAACGAAGTAGTAGAAAAAGAAATGAAAGCACTACCAATTTATAAGGAACTTATAGCCATTCGATCTCGTTTAGATGGAAAACTTGATTGTACGTTGGAGGAGCACATTTACAAGACTCGTGAAGCGTATATTGAAAAGTTAAAAACAAATGTTATGCAGCATGAGAAAGAAGGAAAAATTCCTTTTTCGGAAAAAATCGATAGGTTAATTACACATAAAATTTTAGGACTTCCAATCTTTTTAGCAGTTATGTTTTTTATTTTTCAGGTTACGTTTACGTGGATTGGTACACCTTTATCGGATATGCTTGATGGATTTTTTGGAGGACAACTTACTGATTGGGTTACAGCTGGGCTCACAAGTGTTGGCGCTTCTGACTTTATTCAAGCACTCGTTACAGAAGGTATTATTGCTGGCGTTGGTGCGGTATTAGTATTCGTTCCACAAATCTTTGCACTATTCTTCTTCATTTCATTATTAGAAGACTCAGGATATATGGCACGAATTGCAGTTGTTATGGATAGAATTATGGAGTTTTTCGGTTTAAACGGAAAAGCGTTCATTCCGATGATTATCGGCTTTGGATGTAACGTTCCAGGTATTATGGCAGCGAGAACGATTGAACAAGAAAAAGAACGTTTACTTACAGTTCTTGTAACACCATTTATGTCTTGTTCAGCACGTTTACCTGTATATGCATTATTTGCGGGAGTGTTCTTCCCTAATAGTCAGGCAACTGTTGTGTTCTCTTTATATATCGCAGGTATTGTTCTTGCGTTACTTGTTACAAAAATTATGTCTCTTACTATTTTAAAAGCGGAAAAATCTATTTTTGTCATTGAACTACCACCTTACCGTGTGCCGCAAGCGAAAACGTTATGGCTCAGCACGTGGGAGAAAGGTAAAGGATTTGTTCGTAAAGCAGGTACATTCATCTTCGGTGGTTCTGTTGTCATTTGGTTATTAAACTATGCAGGTCCATCAGGATTTGGTGTTGATATGGGAGACAGTTACTTAGCAATGATTGGTGGATTTATCGCACCACTATTTGCACCGCTCGGTTTTGGAACGTGGCAAGCTGCAGCATCCCTTTTAACAGGATTTTTAGCGAAAGAAGTTGTCGTTTCTACAATGGCAATTATTTATGCGGTTAAAGAAGATGTGCTAGGAAATGTAATGGGAGCACATTATACTGCGCTATCAGCCTATGCATTTATGTTCTTTATTTTATTATATGTTCCGTGCTTAGCGACAGTAGCTGTTATTAAACGTGAAACAGGATCGATGAAATGGACAGTTTTCTCTGTCGTTTATCCGCTCGTTGTTGCTTATGTATTAACGCTCATTATATACCAAGTTGGATCCTTACTCGGATTCTAGAAGGAGATGTATTGCAATGATGGTCAATATTATAATTGGAGCTATCATTTTTGGTTATGCAGCATATACGTTAGTTAATTTTGTAAAGAGAAGTAAAAAGGGAAAATGCGCAGCATGCTCTTTAAGTAAGTCATGTCAGTCGCAAACTTGTAGTCCGGATATGGAGCAAATTGCCCATAAATAGAAAAAAGCTTTGCGAATTTCGCAAAGCTTTTTTACTTACTTTTTAATTGTAACAAGCTGAGCTGCTTCTACACCGTTCTTTCCAGGGAATTCTTTACTAGGGTCCTTATCGAATTTTAGTACACCTACAGATTTTTCTTCACCTTTTACATTTCCGTAAGTTGCATCGTCAACAATTGCGAACATGTCTGCATATGCGCGGCCACTTCCGATAATTGTATTACCTTCATAGTTTAATTTTGCGCCATCAATTGTAGTATTTTCTACTTTATCTTTTGCGAATAATACACCTTGGTCTGCTGTTACAGCTGGTAATTTATCAAGTGGTTTTGTATTTTCATCTTTTCCAACTTTTTCAACTTTTTTAAGCAATTCTTTCTTTACGAGTTCTTCACCAGTTTTCTTATCCATTACAAGAACTTTTTTATCTTCAAGTGTTGTAAGTTTCATTTTATACATATCTTTTTCTTTTACTTCTTTTTTGTTTTTATCTGCAATTTGCGCTACTTGTTCTTCTGTTCCGTATAATACAAAGCCGTTCGCTTTTTCTCCTAATAAAGAACAACCTGATAATGCTCCGAATGAAATTGCTGCTGCTAATCCGATTCCTACTAATTTTTTCATGATGATTTCTCCTTTTTATATGTTTTATAGTAAATACAGTTTCTGTATTAGTCCTTACATTATGAGAAGCTTTTTTGTTATTCCGTTGCTTCTGGTATTAGTGTATAAGAAATGTTGAAACGTAACTATCGAGTTAGCTTACAGTAACATTACAATTATGTAATTTAGTGAAATCGCGCAAAAATAAGTTGATTTTGGAGGCAGAAATAATAAGGATATAGTAGGAATACAATATTATATCTGGAATGTCATATTATATTAGCTGTATTTTGGAAATAACATGTAAGGACATCTTAGTTTTGTTATAATAAACACATAGGTTGTAAAAATGAATATTCTTACTGAAAAGGGAGATTTTTAATTTTCCAAGTAGTGAATTTGAAATATGAGGTATATCATAGGAGGAATTTGGATGTCTGTATTTAAACGATTAAGAGATTTAACAATGTCGAATGTGTATTCATTAATTGAAAAAGCTGAAGATCCAGTTAAGATGACGGATCAATATTTACGCGATATGCAAGCGGATGTACAAGAAGCTGAGAAAAGTGTAGCAGCTCAAATCGCACTTGAGAAGAAATTCAAAATATTATTTGAAGAGCAAGAAGCACTTGTGAAAAAACGTGAAGAGCAAGCACATATGGCTGTTCAAGCTAGCAACTTAGATCTTGCGCGCCGTGCATTAGAAGAAAAACAAAATGCAGAGCAAAAGATGAATGAGTATAAAGCAAGCTATGAGCAAAACAAAGCTGCTGCTGATAACCTTCGCCTTAAGCTAGAAGAAATGCGTAAACAATTAACAGAGCTGAAAAATAAGCGTGAAACACTTGTAGCGCGTGTAAATGCAGCGAAAGCACAAAAGAATATTAATCAGGCGATGTCTGGATTCGATTCAAATTCAGCAAAAGCTGGTTTAAGCCGTATGGAAGAGAAAGCACTTCAATTAGAGGCTGAAGCAGAAGCAAGCGGTGAAATTTACAAGAAAGAAAAGTCGTTAGATGATGAATTTGCAAGCTTAAACAAAAATTCTGTTGTTGACGATGAATTAGCTCGTATTATGAAGCAGTACGAGAAATAATATAGAATAGACAAAGAAACCGACATGTCTGAAGAGGATTCATGTCGGTTTTCTATTACTATTTTAGAGGAGGTTTTGTAATGACGTGGATGAATGTTTTAGCTATGCTTGTATGGACTGGAGCGAGTGCGGTACTTTTATTTGCAATTATGTGGGTTGATTCGATTTTTACAAAATACAATGATTTAAAAGAAATAAAAAATGGAAACACAGCAGTGACAACACGTTTCGTTATGAAATTATTCGCTCAAGGATACATTTTGTCACAATCGATTACGAAAGCAAATGATTTATGGCAGGCGCTTCTTGCCTCAGCAGTTTCTTTCGTTATTTTATTAGTTGTAGAAATGTTCATTGAGTTTGTGTTAAAGAAAATGTCTGGTTTAGATTTAGAAGAAGGAACGAAAGAAGGCAGCGTAGCACATGCGATGTTAGCTGGTTCATTACATATCGTTGGTGCACTTATTTTAGGTGCTTGTTTATAAAGAGAAAAGGAGGGGTAGATTGTGAGCTTATTTAAACGTATTAAAAATATAATGAAGAGCCCAGAGCCGCCGAAACCAGAAAAGAGTCTCTTAACGTTAGCTCCTGGAGATATGATTGAAGTGTCGTTAGTCATGTACGAATTAACTGGGAAAACGAGCATGCATTCTCGCAAGGAAATTGTTTTAACTTTACAGGACGGGAAAGATATTCGTTATTTAAAAATTGAAGACCGTGAAAATACGTATTACAAATTGTATACACCGATTGATGGTCGTTTAGATTCAATTGATGAAATTCCGACGACGATTGAAATGGATGATATAGAGTATCATATGGAAGAACAATATAATGGACGTGTTGTTGTTATGGGGAAAACGCCATTCGCTGCTTCAGAAGAACAGTACGTATGGGAATTCCAGTCGGACAACCGCAAATTATTACGTGTTGAATGGCAAAATGGTCGCACAATGATGTATGAGGGAGAAGCAATTATTCCTGCTGATGTACAAATCATAAGAGCAACATAAGGGGGGCGTAATCATGTCAAACCGATTGTTTACCATGATTAAATCGTTCGTGATCCCTATACTTGCTATCGTTACATTACTTGTTATTGCCGGCTATGCTTTATCGGGCTGTCAAAGTGGTCAGGCGAAGTCAATTCAGGACCGTTATCCGCTAGAGTCTGTCGCAAAGGATGGTAAACAAGAATCTTACGTGTATAGGGCTGCCAATCGGTCAGTTCCTGAAGTCGCAAAGGAACTTATAGCCGAAAGGAAACCGAAGCAAGCATCTAAAGAAGACGAAAATCAAATGTTCCTCGTTTATTCTGATAAAATGTATAATTTGCAAAAGGATAAAGAGAAACCATCTGATACGTTAATTGAAATAAGTAATGAAGAATTTGTCCGTCAAAATTACCAACCATCCTTCTTACAAGGATATATTATGGGGAGTATATTAAACGATATATTCGGTTCACGAAAATCATCATACGGTGATTATCGCGGATATAACGACAGACAAAATCATAAACCGGTTATCCCGGAAAGACCACCTACGAAAGAAGAAAAGAAAACCCCGCCTCCAATTACGAAGGAAGGGAAAGGATCTATTATTAAGCGAGGCGATAATGTAGATCCGAAATCATCTGTAGGTGATAAAGGAAGTATTACGGAAAAAGGAAGTAAAACGACGCCTCCGCCTTCTACCGGAAGTAAAGGAAAAATCACGAAAAATCCAGGTGGCTCGAGCGGATCTGATGTGAAGCCGAAATCATCTATTAAAACGCCACCAAAGAATACGTCTCCCCCGAAAACAAGGGTTGGCGGTTCAGGGAAAATTTCGAAGAGAAGATAACATAGAGACCGAAAAGTGGGATTTGCTTTTCGGTCTTTTTTTTATGGGAATTTATTCCTTGTAGCTGGTACAATTAAGTTATAAGGAGGAGATTGTTATGACTATGTATAAAAGATTTAGTGTAATTATGTTCCTCGTATTATTCTTGAGTTTGTTTATTAGTACAACGATGAAATTTCACTTTGTAGTAGGTATTCTATGGATACTATGTACATGTACTCTATTTCTATATATTCCGCTGCGCTTTCAACAGGAAGTACCCGCCTTTCAAAAATATGTAGCATGGATTAAAAGCGGAGGAAGATGGGGGGAGTAAAATTATATCAGCGATTTTTGAAATATATCGATTTACCGACAAAAACTGACAACGGTAGCAACTTAATAATAAGAAGAGGCTGTGCCCAAATGTTGGCACAGCCTCGTTTTTCATAACGATTAATGAATATCATGCTTCTTGAAATTACCGCCTTTTACTTCTGCTACGTCATACACTGTAATAAAGGCATTTGGATCAATTTCATGAATAAGTTCTTTCATTTTACTTTCTTCTAAACGGTTAATTACACAAGAGATTTCTTTAAATTTCTCTCTTGAATACCCACCATAAACTTCATTGTATGTTGCACTTCGACCTAAACGATCACGAATTGTTTCTACTATTAATTCAGGTTCTTTTGTAATGATTTTAAACGTTTTAGAACCACTTAAACCAACTTCAACAATATGAATTACTTTAGAAGCGATAAAGTAAGCAATCGCCGAAAGGATAGCTCCTTGAAGACCAAATACTGTTGAGACAAAAATAAAGACAAACATATTTAAGAATAAGATAAGATCACTTGTTCCAAATGGTAACTTTCTAGAAAGTAATACGGCTAGCATATCGATTCCATCTAATGCCCCGCCATTACGTAATGCTAGTCCCATACCAAAACCGATAATAATACCACCAACAACAGTAATTAAAAGTGTATCGCCCTCAATAATTGTTGGTACTCCGTGCATGAGAACGGTACCTACTGCTAGTGAAGCAATCCCGATAATAGAATAAAGTGCAAAGCTTTTACCGATTTGTTTATATCCTAACCAAACGAAAGGGATGTTAACGACTGCGATTAGAAGACCTAATGGTAATCCGAATAATCTTGAACTAACGATACTTAAACCAGTTACACCACCGTCGGATACGTTATTTGGAATTAATACAGCTTCTAATCCGTACGCTGTGATAAATGCCCCAATAATAATCATCAAAGCTTTAAAAGCGATTTTTAGCTTATTGGGTTTGTTTTTCATAATTCTCTCCATATAATTTCCTCGTTTCAAACTAGTTTCGTATTTGTTACATAATTCACATCTAAAGTTCATTCTAACATTTTATTTGAAAAAATTCTCCTTTAATGGATGTATGCAGGGAATATTATCACCATATTATCATTAAAATATTTTTGGAATTCGTATAAAAAATCCCATCCGTTCAAAGGATGGGAGGTTGTTAAGAAAATATAAAACTAACTACTGTTAGGAATAAAGAGAATCCTAAAATAGTTCCGCACACTTTCATATGTCGTTTACGTCCCATAACGACGATTGCAACATATTCGCGAATCATTGCGTTAGGCCAGTAATAAAATGCTGTTTTTGATCCGATTCCTTGGCTATTCAGACTGGCTTGTTTTGCATATATACCAGCTCGGAAAAGATGGAAATTATTCGTTGTAAAGATACTTTTATACTTACCTTCAGGTTTTAATGAATCCATAATTTCTTTAGAGAACGACATATTTTGATATGTGTTTACAGAGCGATTTTCTTGCACTGTATGTTCAAGAGGAATTCCTTTTTCAACCGCATAATTTTGCATCGCTTCTGCTTCAGGAAGCCCTTCATCTGGACCTTGTCCACCAGAGAAAATAATTGTTGGTGGTGTATTCACAGCTGCTTGTTTCCAATAGAAGTCGATAGCTTTATTAATACGACTTGCAAGTAAAGGTGGCACTTTGTCATTAATTAAGCCGCTACCAAGAACGATGATGAAATCTTGATTACGTCTCGGTCTATTGAATTGGTATAGAAAATAAGCGCTTAAGAAGTTAGATAAATGTATAAAGAAATACATAGTTATAAGAGAAATACCAGCAAAAATAAATTGAAAGTGTGTTGAGACTAAACTTGCTGGATTTATGATAGGGAGTAGCATAAAGAATAAAATCCCTAAAGCTGCAATTAAAGTTAAAGAGTTTGTAAAGCGTCTTCCTTCACGCTTCATCAAGATTCTCGCATTAAGAAATAGCCCAAACATTAAAGCGACTATAGCAAAAGGTATCATTACAATTAGCGCTATCATGGGAATAATAACGATAAAATGTAAAGCGTTATTACCAGATGCAAACGAGACGACTGCACAAAATAATAGAAAAGAACAGAAAAAGGCATTAAATAAAAAGCCATTTATTATTTTTCGCGGATCTTTTAAGTAAGAGATAAGAAAAATAATAAACAATATAAGAGGAATAATTCCAAAATACATAAATATAGTACACCTCAATTTTTATGATGTTTTTATTGCACCCCTAATACTACATGATTTTGAAGTTATTAATAATTAAAATAACGATTTAGAATTTTCTCAATAAACGATATAGATAAATATGATAAAATGTATTCAAAGCGATATATTAAAAGTAAAATGGTTTAGAGGGCACTCTGTAGAGTGTCTTTTTCTTTGAAATATGTAATTTTGCATATTTTGTTCCTTTTTAATGAAAGAGGATTAAAATATAAATTGTGGATACATGCTATAAAGCAGAATTGTATACAAACATTAGCCTCTACTCTTTTTGTATCTAACAATCTTGTAACGATTCATGATTCTGTTTTCTAGTGTGTGTTTACGAAAAGTGGGATGGGCTGTATATAAACAGGGGAAAGGGCGTCTTTTTAAAAGGCGCCTTTTTGTTGTTTAGTGTAGATAGTTATCACTGTTGATATAGTGGAAAATATCTATACTAAACATTAGCAATCTTCCGTATAAAGATTATCAATTTACTATATATTCCAGCGGTGTTAAGCTACATATGAAAGGCTTTCTTTTTCAAAATATTACCCCTAATAAAATTTTGAAGAAGTCAACTGTCTCCAAACTAGCTATTCATGGTATGAGAAAAAGCACTCTTCTGAGTGCTTTTTCTCATATAAATAAGCTATTTTTATAGGCATTTTTCATACACTGAAAGTAACGAAATGAAAGTAGGTGACAAAATGCCAGCTATTGTTGAAGGTGTTATTATTGAAAACTGTAACGGAACAATTAACTTAGGTGATAAATATAACGTACATCCAATTGAAAAAACGAAAGCTTATAATGGATCGGGATCTTCAAATACCGGATTAAATGTGAGGACATTCAGTGGTATTAGTACGGCAGATGTAACGGATAACGATGTGTATGACCAAGTAATTCAATCTACGTTATAATTTTTATATGTAAAATTGCATAAAGTGATGTGTTTGCCCTGTGATACAATTTAGCTGTGAGCTGTTAGTGATACTTCTTTATCATAGTTGTTAGATTAGAAATGTAACATCGCATCGGAAATCATACGTATAAGAAAAAAGACACTTCGCTCGAAGTGTCTTTTTCATTTTAGTGATACCCTTTAGCAGAGTCTTTATGAATTTTATTTTTAAATATGCTGTAGCTCCAAAGTTGATATCCAATAACGATTGGTACCATGACGATTGCAACGAAGAACATAATTTTTAAGTTTAATTCACTACCGGCTGCGTTATATAACGTTGTGCTGTATGCGTCGTTAATACGTGATGGTAACATTCTTGGGAACATACCTGCAAAGCCAGTTGTCATAAACATTGCGATTGTTAAGCAAACGAATGTGAATGCAAGGCCAATTTTATGTTTGTACACCATAATAAGTGCGAGTACACTCATTAACATTGCAAGTACTGGAAGAATGAATAGTACAGGATATTCCGTGAAGTTTTGGAATAAATTTGTACGATTTGCAGTTGCGACATAGAAGATAGCTAAAATGATAGCAGCTGCCATTGAAAATGGTCTTGCGATTTTATAAGCACGATCAGATACTTCGCCAGTTGTTTTAATCATAATCCAAAGGGCACCAGATACGACGAATATAGTAGTGAAGAAAAGACCACCTAAAATACCATAATGGTTTAATAAGCTAAGTAAATTTCCTTCATAACCGTTTTTTCCGATTTGCAGCCCGTAATACAGGTTAGCGAATGTAACACCGAATAAGAAGGCGATTAGGAAACTACCAATTGTAAATGCCCATTTACAAGTTTTTTGCCAAATTGGTGAATCGTCTTTATGCATAAATTCAAGTCCAGCGGCACGAGCAAATAGTGCAAGTAATACTAAAAATAGTGGTGTATACAGGTAACTAAACATATTTGCATATGTGATTGGGAAGGCAGCAAATGTTGCGCCACCAGCTGTAATTAACCATACTTCATTACCACCCCAGAACGGACCAATAGCTTCTTGTAATTGATTTCGTTCTTGTCGGTCTTTCGCAACGAATGGGAAAATCATCCCGTTACCGAGTGCGTAGCCATCAAGAATGAAGTAAACTGTCCAAATTACGCCCCATAAACCGAACCAGATGACTGCAAGCATATCATGAGACATGAGCTGTACCTCCTTCAGTAGCAGGTTCTTCTAATGCAGCTGGTCCTTTTTTCGCGAACTTCAGCATTAAGTATACGTCTGCAATTAAGAGTAAAGTGTAGAACAATATTAAACTAATTAATGAGAACCAAATTTGTGGAACTGATATAGGTGACACAGATTCTGCTGTACGCATTAGTTTATAAACTGTCCACGGTTGACGCCCTACTTCAGCAACAATCCAACCAGCGTTAATTGCAATATAAGGAAGTAAGACAGACCACATTGTAATTTTTAAATAACGTTTTGAGTTTTCTAGTTTTCCTTTTCGGTTTAAATAGAAACCGAACCAAGTTAATGCCATAAAGAACATGCCAAGTGCCACCATTAAGCGGAAGCTATAGTACACGAGGTTAACGTTTGGACGATCTTCTTTCGGAATATCTTTTAAACCAACAATTTCTCCATCAAATGAGTTTGTATAGAAGAAACTTCCGAGTTTTGGAATAGTAAGGAATTCAAAGTTCTTTTCGTTTTTCACATCAGGAATTTGAATGATTGAGAAGCCTTGTCCTTTTCCAGTTTCCCAAACAGCTTCCATTGCAGCTCCTTTTGCTGGTTGATACTTAGCTGCTGATACACCGGATTGATGTCCCATAAAAGGTGTAATAGTTGCTGCGAATAACCCTAACATTAAACCAAACTTAAATGATTTTTTGAAGAATTCCACTTCATTTTTACGTAGTAAGTGATATGCACTAATTGCCATAACGAAGAAAGCACCGACAATATAACAACCAATTACAGTATGGAAGAACATATTCCATGCATATGGATTTGTAACAAGAGCCCAGAAGTCATTTAATTCAGCGCGGCCATTACGTATTACATAGCCAACAGGATTTTGCATAAAGCCGTTTGCTGTAATAATCCAAAGGGCAGAAATATTTGTTCCAAGTGCAACCATCCACATACAGAAAGCACGGAACTTTGGTGAGATTTTGTCTTTACCGAATAACCATATTCCCATGAAAGTAGATTCTAAGAAAAAGGCAACAAGTGCTTCGATTGCAAGAGGTGATCCGAAAATATCTCCCATATATTTGGAGTACTCAGACCAGTTTGTTCCAAATTGGAACTCCATCGTAATCCCGGTTATAATCCCCATTACGAAGTTAATTGTAAATAATTTACCCCAGAAATTTGCCATTTTGCGGTATGTTGGATTCAATGTGCGGGCGTATTGAGTTTCCATACATGCTACTAAAATAACAAGTCCGATTGTCAAAGGTACAAATAAAAAGTGATAAAAAATAGTAATTGCAAATTGAAAACGACTCAGTAACAGAACGTCGGACATAATAAATATTCACTCCTTTTTTACATTATCTACAATCAGTTTATAGTGAAAATAGGAGTAAGGTATGTGAGAGTTGTTACAAAGCTGTGTGTATATTTTGAAAGAATTATGTCGATTATCTGAAAGTATTCGTTTTTTACTATAAAGCAATATCCTTTTTGAGTTTTTCATATTTTGGTACACTAGCTATGTAGTGTAAATGAGAGAAAAGAGGGTTTTTACTATGAAGTCATTAGACGAGATTTTGCAGTACAATGAAAAATTCGTTGAAGAGAAGAAATATGAAGAGTTTGTAGCTGGGAAATTTCCAAATAAAAAAATGGTAATTATCTCTTGTATGGATACACGTCTTGTTGAATTATTACCGAAAGCAATGAATATGCGTAACGGTGATGTGAAAATTATTAAAGTAGCAGGCGCGGTTATTTCGCATCCATTTGGAAGTATTATGCGTAGTATTTTAGTTGCTGTATATGAACTTGGTGCCGAAGAAGTATGTGTTGTTGGTCACCACGATTGTGGTATGGCAAAAATTCAAGCAAGCAGTACGATCGAAAAAATGAAAGAGCGCGGTGTAACAGAAGAAAAATTAGATACACTTCGTTATTCTGGAATTGATTTAGAACAATTCTTACGAGGATTCTCTAGTGTAGAAGAAAGTGTAGAACATAGTGTATCAGTACTTCGCAACCATCCGTTACTTCCTGAAGAAGTACCTGTTCACGGTCTTGTTATTCACCCTGACACAGGAAAATTAGATGTAGTTGTGAATGGTTACGACAATTAAGAATTTACTTTGTCATCCTTTTTATCTGGGACAGGATCAAATCCTCCTGGATGGAAAGGGTGACATTTTAATATACGCTTACATGTAAGCCAAAATCCTTTGAAGGCACCGTGTTTTTGAAACGCTTCTAATCCATAATGAGAGCAAGTCGGATGAAAGCGGCACGTTGGCGGTGTCATCGGGGAAATGAACTTTTGATAAAAGCGTATAATACCGATAAAAATCTGTTTCATAATGGTCTCCTTTTCAGCATAGTCTTAAAGTATTATAGCACGACCGTACATAATTCTTTACTAATGTCGATTTCCGTTATATCATATTGGATATAACGGAATTAAATTAAAAGCGGGAGAGATGTTGTATGCCATCAGTAGAAAGCTTTGAATTAGACCATACGATTGTAAAGGCGCCTTATGTAAGACATTGCGGAGTCCACAATGTAGGTAGTGACGGTATTGTAAATAAATTTGATATTCGTTTCTGCCAACCGAATAAACAAGCAATGAAACCAGATGTTATTCATACTTTAGAACATTTATTAGCATTTAATTTACGTAAATATATTGATCGTTATCCGCATTTTGATATTATCGATATTTCACCAATGGGCTGCCAAACAGGGTATTACCTTGTTGTAAGCGGAACACCGACGGTTCGAGAAATCATTGATTTATTAGAACTAACATTAAAAGATGCGGTTCAAATTACAGAAATTCCAGCTGCAAATGAAACGCAGTGTGGCCAAGCGAAGCTTCATGACTTAGAAGGAGCACAACGCTTAATGAACTTCTGGCTAAGCCAAGATAAAGATGAACTTGAGAAAGTGTTTGGATAAAAAGGAAAACTGCCTGTGAAAGGGCAGTTTTTTATTTTGTTAAGAGAAAACATGCTCTTCTTTTTATGAAAGTATACTAGATACTCCAACATATAAAATAGCAGCGGAAACGAGAAAATAAACAAATGCTTTTGCTTTTTGCTGTTGTTTTATTTCATCAATTCCAAAAAGGATAAACATAATACTTAAAAGGATAAATACGAATGGTAAAAGCATAGAGAAGTTTGCAAAGAGGTTAAGTAGAGCGAGAATGAGGGCAATCGTTGCTAGTATAATTCGAATGTTTTTTAACATGGAATCCTCCTTTAAAAGAACAGTATAAATGGAATAACAAAAACAATCGTAAAAAGACTTAAATCGATGCTAATAGCTCCAATTTGCTTTTGCTGTTTTTGAATGGTCTCAATTCCTACTAAAATGCCATATAAGCTAAAGAGCAATAAAATGATAGGTGAAAAGATTTGGAAATTCATTGTAAAAGTGCTGTACAAACATAGAATTAAAGTAATAAAAACGATGATTAGTTGTATTTGTTTTATGTGCATTTTAGCCCCTTTTAAGTAGAAAGAGTTAGTTATCGAGAAATCATAATTATAATAGCGACGATTAAAGTGAATACACCAGAAAAGAAAGAGAGTGTACTATTTAATTTCTTTTGTTTTTGTTTTTCTTCTGCGCTCATGATGAAAGTCATAATAGATAAGGCAATAAGCATATAGGGCATAATAACAAGCGGATTTGCAAACATTCCATATAGAGCGAGAGCGATGACGATAAGAGCGGATATAATGCGAAAAGTTTTTAGCATACTAACCCCTACCTTTTTGTATTTTTAAATTAGACTCCAATGTAATAACAGTTCGTAGTTGGTATTTAAAGTTTAATGCTACATGTAGCGAAAGTAGTTCGATATTAAAACGAAGAATATAAGACTAGAAACGAAAAAAAACGGAATACTCATTGATTTTCTTCCGGATTTCAGTTCATTAATTCCTAGAAGAATAAAGGAACAACTGAGAGTAAATTGTATGTATGGGAGAAGTGTGAAATTATCGGTAATAAGAGAATAAGTGCAAAGAGAGAGTACGAGAAGCGTGAGAAGTGCTAAAAAAATCCGTAATCCAGTTAACATTGTATACCTCCTTTAAATAGACTATTTACCGGAATATTTCTGAGAAGCCAAGTAATAAAGCAGCAGCGCCAGCTATGAAAGCAAGTGTGCCACTAGATTGTCTATGTTTTTTTATTTCTTCTAGACCTATAGTGAAAGCCATCAATCCTAAGGGAATAAACATGTAAGGCATAATGTCTCTGTTGCCGCTGATAAAACTATAGATTGCTATAGATAAAGCGATAAGTGAAAAAGTAATTCGAAATCCTTTTAACATAAAGGATCCTCCTTCTTTTTTATTTGCTCAATTGCGATGAGAAACATTAAAACCCCTAATAGAAATTGTGAAAGTGGTAGAAAGTTATTTTGATCTGTATAGAGCCCAATTGCCGACATAATTATCACCGTGAGTGCGATTACGATACGAAGTATACTATGAGTTCTCCTTATTATCTTTCGAGTAAGGATTATCTTCTGGTTTATCAACGGAATGTTTATATGCGTAACCTTTATTGATCGTCATAACGGAGAGTACTAATACGATCAGTACGATTATAATGCCGATAATTAATATTTTGAGCATGAAATCCCTCCTTTTCTTTATTTTACATAATTTTGTAATTGATGAAAACAATAGAAATTAAAAGGATGAAAGAAGGGTGTTACATGGAGCATAAAAAAACATATTATATATCAGTTGGAAATGGTCAAATTTCACAAGTGAAGACGGCGGATACGTATAATTTTGAAATTTATGCAAATGACGAAGAGATTACGGAGTTAAGAGAGTATTTTGATCAAGCGTATGAAGAGGACTTAGGTTCGTATGTACGCTCCCACGTTCCATTCGTTGAGTATCATCACGATTCGAATAATGATCGATATGATGAACAACTACAAAAAGCATATAAAATGATTTATGATCTAGGGAATCATGAAACGAAAGAATTAGTCGCGCAAATGGGAATAATCAATGGATTGTAATTGGATAATATTATGCAGAAAAGCGAGAATATGCTACAATTTGTGGTAGGAAAAACTTGTAATCATCAATAGGGGAGTAATGGCATGTACAAATTTAAAGATTATTACCACAACACTGTACAATTATCGTTTGAACGTTACCCATTTTCTCCTGAGCCAAAGCATGTTTGGGTTGTATGCCGGTACGGGGATCAATGGTTATTAACGCATCATTTACGCCGTGGTCTTGAATTTCCAGGTGGTAAAGTAGAACTCGGGGAAACACCGGAAGAAGCGGCAGTTCGAGAAGTTCATGAGGAAACCGGCGGCATAGTTTCTGATTTAACTTACTTAGGGCAATACAAAGTATCCGGAAAAGACAAAATAATCATTAAAAACATTTATTTTGCAACAATTAGTGCGGTAGAGCAGCATACGCATTACGAAGAAACGAAAGGGTCTGTTTTATTAAAAGACATTCCTGATAATATTAAAACTGATAGAAAATTTAGCTTTATTATGCGCGATGATGTATTAGCGCGTACGATGAAACATATAGAAGAAATCGGCTGTTTTACGAAGTAAAATGGCCGGTTTCTTTTTTTGATTAAATACCCAAAAAAGGTGTGAATATATCTTTACTTTTAGGGAGGCATTTGGGAATGAAAGTATCCACTTACTATTGTCACTTTTTGTCGGTAAATCGATATATTTCAAAAATCGCTGATATATTTGGAGTTGCGGTCGATATATTTCAAAAATCGCTGATATATTTGGAGTTGCGGTCGATATATTTCAAAAATCGCTGATATATTTGGAGTTGCGGTCGATATATTCGAAAAATCGCTAATATAATTTATTTACTATTGTATTGTTTTTACCTTCAGCTCTAAAAACGAAAGAACCTCCAACAAATCATCCACCACACGTGAATGTTCAAAGTCACCCCAAAATAAATCTCTCTTCCAAACGCCAAGAATTCCTACTTGTTCAGAACCGAGCACATCGTTTTCTGGATGATCTCCAACGTAAAGACATTCTTCGGCTTTTACATTCAGCTTTTGTAAAGCTCGTTCGAAAATTTCTCGGTGTGGTTTCTTAATTCCTTCCGCTTCTGAAACGAGAATTGTGTTTGTATACGTATGTATGTTTAGTGCTCGAAGGTTGTTCATTTGGAAATCAGTAAAGCCGTTTGTAATAATACCGATTTTTATATTTTGCTGAGTTAGTCGTTGAAGTAATTCATGCATGTTTGGGAAAGGGATACAATGATGTTGAAAATTTGTAATGTAGTCGTGCAGCAGTTGCTCTGATGTTAAAGTGTTAATGCCGTATTCAGAAAGAAGAGAATCGTATACTCTATCCTTCCACGTATATCCATTATTATCGAGTTCAAGAAAACGAGAGCAATACTCGGCTTGTTCTATGTTTATAAAATGAAGAGAAAAGCGATTGTATTGGTCGTGAATAAATCGTACTAAAGATTGCCGACGATCTAATAGTGTCCCATCTAAATCAAATAACACCGCACGAATCATATGTAACCTCCTCAAAGTTTTTATAAATAATTATCGCATATTTGTGAAAAAATGATTATCATATTTTTGTAGACTGTAACGACGGAGGTTCATATGAAAGAACTGTATGGGAAATTAGTTTGTTTTATACTTTCAATTGGCTTAGTAGCTGGATGTGATATGGCGGAAAAAACTTCGCAAAGAGAGAAAAAAGATGTGTGCGAAACGACAGAAGAATGCACACAAATAGGTGATAAAACGCTTCAAAAAGTATATAAAAAGATAGATGGACTTTCAGAACTTGAAGTACTAGAGGATTATGATTTAGAAGGACATTCAAATAACGATATGAAAGAAGCGGAAATAAAAAAAGAGGATGATGAAAATTATTTCTTTTTAGCTTCTTATTATATTGATGGTGATGAAATTGTAGATCCTTATTTCGATAAACTAGATCGCAAACGATTGAATAAGGTTTTTGCGGATGATAAGGACGCGAAAGAAGAAGTATTAAAGCAACGTCAAGATAGGGATTATCATGAATCGTTATGGGAGATGTACAGCACTCTTATTCCAGTTAAGTATCGCACTGACATAAAAGAGTTTGACATGGTAACAGATGGATACGACGGAATTGTCGCCCACGTTATGCCGATTATGGAGTATCCGAAAGAGTGGACCATTAGTTTAGATACGCTTGATTCAGCAGTGAATATCGATCAAGTGATGAAAACATTAATACATGAGACGGCTCACGTATTGACACTGGGACATAAACAAATACCAGTAAATGAAAAGTACTTAAAGGCTTTTGAAGAAGATAAAGATATTTCATCATACCAAAATAAATGTAAATCTCTTTTCTTACAAGAAGGATGTGCGAAGGAGAGCTCTTATATAAATCAATTTTATAATTTGTTCTGGAAACCAATTGACCAGGAGTGGACAGAAAAGAAAGTGGAAGAAAGCGAAGAAGCTCAAATTGAATTTTTTAAGGAAAAGCATGGTGAGTTTGTTTCACTGTATGGAACGACAAATGTAGCGGAAGATATCGCAGATACATTTACAGCGTTTATATTACAAAATTCAAAAAAGGTGAAAGAAGGAACAGAATTAAAATATAAAAAAATTGCCTTCTTCTATCAATTCCCCGAGCTTGTAAAAATGAGAGCGGAAGTGTTAGCTGGATTATATGATATTTCAAGGGATATAGAGCAGTCATAGTTTAGTGGTAATTATTTGTTGGTAAGTCAATAAAATTGTATTTATGTTCGATATATTTTTGGTCGATCAAATGAAAACGCGAGGACGTTCTGTTCTTTGCGTTTCTTCATGTTGATAAAATTGAAAATTCTGTCTTTTTTCAAAAAAGAAGAAGGAACTGAATCATTAAAAGAGAATTAGTATAAAAACGTCACAAATTAGACACAATTATAATGCGCATAGTATAGGGGCTATAAGTTTACTCTCGAGGAGGTAATGAAACGTATGAAAACGATTCTTGCTGTTGCTGGTCTCATTTGGGTAATGTCTCACGGTTTTCCGATTTTTGAAGGGGAGCAAATTCGTAGTGCATTAAATAAAGAGTTTAATGATTATCATATTATTGATCGAAAAGATAATGTCGTTACGGTGCGTGTGAAAGATTGTTTCCATACAGTTACGGTTGCTAATGGGAATGTTACAGACGATTCGAAAATGTGTGATAAAAGGTAACAGAAAGAAGCTGACTCTAGCGTATCGCTCTAAGTCAGCTTTTTTTTCGTTTTCCAATAAGGAGTTTTTCAAATGCCTCGACAAATACATACATAAGAGTTGCGAGGACGCAAGTGAGCAATACACTGAGTAAGACGAGTGTGAAGTTAAAGACTTGGAATCCGTAGCTAATTAAATAGCCAAGTCCTTGTTTAGAAACGAGGAGTTCCCCGAAAATAACACCGACCCATGATAAGCCAACATTCACTTTTAACGTTGAAATAATTGCAGGGAAAGATGAAGGGAGAATAACGTGTTTATAGCATTGCCATTTATTTGCGCCAAATGTGTCCATGACCTTAATATAGTTGGAATCGACTTCTTGAAATGCGCTGTAAATAACGAGAATAGTAATGATGATGGAGATGATTACGCCCATTGCGATAGAGGATGAAATGTTTGGACCGAAAATAACAATGATGATTGGACCGAGTGCAACTTTTGGCATTGCATTTAGGACGACGAGATAAGGATCAAGTACGCGGGCCAAAAGTGGCATCCACCAAAGGAGAGTAGCAATAATAGCTCCGAGTACAGTTCCGAGAATGAAGCCTACTCCGGTTTCAAGTAATGTCGTCCATATGTGAATCCAAAGTGAACCGTCAATCCATTTTGTTAAAAAGAGATCCCAAATACTTGAAGGAGAGCTAAAGAGTAAAGGATCAATCCATTCTTTTTTACTAGCTATTTCCCATAGTGCAAAGAAAAGAACAAGAAGTACAAGTTGTAAAGAGCGAGCTAACCATGCATGTTGTCTTTCTTTTTTTCGAAACTGCTCATGTAGTTGTTTTATATTATCCAAGTCGTTCCAGCTCCTTCCATATTTCTTGGAAGAGGGATGGGAAGTCATGGTGGTGGCGTGCTTCTAATGGCGATAAGGAACGGATACTTTCTGGGACGATGAACGTTTTTGCAATTTTTCCAGGGTTCGCCTGCAGCAAATAAATACGATCACTCATCGCAATTGCTTCTTCAATATCATGTGTCACAAGTAGGGATGTTTTCTTATAGTTACGTAGTAATGTAAAGACGAGATCTTCTAGTTTTAATTTTGTTTGATAATCAAGAGCGGAAAATGGTTCATCTAGCAATAAAATTTTTGGATCGGTCGCTAATGTTCGAACGAGGGCAGCACGTTGGCGCATACCACCGGATAGTTCACGTGGGTATTGCTGTTCTATATCATATAGGCCGACTTGTTTTAAAAGCTTTAATGTATGTTCTTTCGTATTTTCATCATAAATCTTTCGAATATGAAGTCCGAGCATAATATTTTCTTCAATTGTTTTCCATGGAAACAAGTAATCTTGCTGGAGCATATAGCCCATAGAGGGGGGCTTAGTTGTAATCGGTTCACCATCTAAAAATACGATACCTTCAATTGGATCAAGTAGTCCCGCGATGATGGAGAGGAGCGTTGTTTTTCCGCAACCACTCGGACCAAGGATTGAAATGAATTCCCCTTCTTCTACGTGCAAACTCATATCTTCAAGAATAAGTTTCGCATTTTCTTTTGCAAAAAAGCAGTGAGAAACGTTACGTATTTGTAAAAAGCTCATACACTTCGCCTCTATTTCTTAATAACGCTTTCGGCAATTTTTGTATTGACGAGCGCTTCATGTGGAACTTCTTTTTGTAATTCACCAGATTCTTTCATAATCGTTTGGAGTTGTTTCCATTCTGCATCATCTAATAATGGATTTGTCGCATAAGAATGTTGTTTTTTGTAGCGCTCAATTACTTTTACTGAAATGTCTTTTGAAGTGTCTTTAAATAGTGGTGAAACGGCATCGGCAATCTCTTTTGGACTATGTGTATCAACCCATTGCTGCGCTTTATATAGTGCACGCGTGAATTTTTCTGCAGCAGCTTTATCTTTCTTTAAGAAACTTTCTTTTGCCATAAACGTTGTATAAGGAACAGTACCAGATTCAGCTCCGAAAGACGCGACGATATAACCTTTTCCTTCTTTTTCAAGTATACTTGCAGTCGGTTCAAAGAGCTGTACAAATTCTCCTGTACCAGATGCAAAAGCATTTGCAATATTAGCAAACTCGATATTTTGAATTAAGTTCGTATCTTTGTGAGGGTCAATGCCATTTTTCTTTAAAACGTATTCTCCAACCATTTGTGGCATGCCGCCTTTACGCTGTCCTAAAAACGTAACACCTTTTACGTCATTCCAATTAAAAGAGTTTAATTTTTTACGGGAAACTAAAAATGTGCCATCTGTTTGTGTAAGCTGTGCGAAATTAATGACAGGATCCTTTGCTCCTTGTTGATGAACATAAATAGACGTTTCTGAACCGACGAGCGCAATATCAATTCCGCCAGATAAAAGGGCGGTCATCGTTTTATCTCCGCCAGCTGTTGTTTGTAAGTCAATATTTAAACCTTCATCTTTAAAAAATCCTTTTTCAATTCCAACATATAAAGGTGCGTAAAAAAGAGAGTGGGTAACTTCGCCAACGCGAATTTTTTGAACTTCTTCTTTCGTACTTTCCTTTGTACTACAAGCAGCGAATGTGAAAACAGCTAGTAACATGATGCAAAAAACGGTTATTAATTTTTTCACTATATGACACCTCCTAGAAGTCAATCTACAAGCATAATATGTAGGTAAGTGCCCATATGTGAGTATAGATAGCAGGAATTTTTTAGGTAATAAAGAAGTACAAATATAAGGGGTGATAAAATGGATTACGAATACGATGATAGCGTACATTTACATCTTGATTATTTCGGAACTGAATGTGATATGGAATCGATTGCTTATAAGAGGAAGCATGAAGACGTGTGGGATGTGTATTTTAATTTTGGAGTATACGGTATTCAAAAAGATGATGTAGGGGCAGGAATGTTTATGGACGAATATGCCGGTTATTACGTTTTTTCTGTACATGCTCGTGATTTGAGCTGGGAATTTGGAAGTGCTCAGTTTGAGGAATGGGTTTTGAAGAACCATATAGTAGAAAGAACGCTTCAAAAATAGGGAGGAATTTCGTGATTTGATTTCTCATATTATTGTTTATTTGCCTAAATGGAATTTACATCATGCAAGTGCTCACTTACCGATTTGCAAAGAAAAATATTCATAAATACAAAAGATTGAAATTGGTTCATATGTGGTTAGATATGACTATGAAAAAGGATCCGAGATTAGATTTTTTGATTTTATCTTTATAGTAATCGTAAGTATCATATGGAAAATATGGATACTTCCTCTTATATAGTAAACATGCTAATCATTTCATCATTTTTCCCGTTCATAATAAATAACGAAAAGAACCTGTGAGGGTTTATCAAGACCTAAATTGTAAAAAGTCATAAAAAATAAAGTGCGATACATATTAGACATGACCAATATGTATCGCACTTTTACTTCATGTTCAACAATCGCCCCGATTGTTGAACAAGTAAGGGTATCGCCAGCATTTCGGAAAAAAACGCGCTAAGCAAAAAATACAATAAGCCGCCCATATGGACAGCTCATTTACATAATTATCGTTATCAGAAGTAAAATTTAACTCGAAAATATCTAATTTTATCAGTTGTTGAATGTCTGAAAAAAATCAAACCAATGATATTGTTGAGATCTTTTGGTAACTTCTTGCTGTGATGACTATCATAGTGACTTTTTCTCCAGCAACCACTATTAGTGGCTAATTACCATAAGGACTTATTTTTGAAATTTGCTATTTTTTAGAAAGTATGTTAATTTAAGAAAGACCTATTTTTGTTCGGTTTGAGATTAAGAATAAATTTTGTTTTTCGTCTAAGGTATTTGAGCAAGGGTAGTAACATATGTGTGGGTATCCATACTAGGAGGCAACAATTATGGAACAAGGTAAAGTAAAATGGTTTAATGCAGACAAAGGTTTTGGATTCATCGAGCGTGAAGATGGAGAAGACGTATTCGTACATTTCTCAGCTATCCAAATCGACGGTTTCAAATCTTTAGACGAAGGACAAAGTGTAACGTTTGAAGTAGAAAAAGGACAACGTGGCCTACAAGCTACTAATGTTCAAAAAGCTTAATATTAGCTGATGAAAGACCCTCTTGTAGGGTCTTTTTTTTGATTTTGTTACAATATTCCAAATGCAACTTTTTTAAGGGGATTTGGGGTGCTTAACTTTTAATGAAAAAGAAGATGTTAGAAATCATAATTTTAGCATTATGGGCTTTTTCTTTTAGTTATCTTGCAATTATATTAGGAATACCAAAAAACGGATTATATATAGTCGTAGGATTTCCAATCTTATTTGTTGGTGGACTTTTGATTGTGCATCTATTTCAAAATAAGAATGAAAATGGAAAATAACTTTGTTTGATTGTATATCTCATACACGTCTAGTTAACATAATGACCTATTATCGGTAGCAAGAAAAAGGCGGATTCCTACTCTTACAAGGAGTCCGCCTTTTTCTTTTTCTATGACGCTATACATCTTTTTATACATTTCTATTCTGGCGCGCCTTTTGGCTTCCCCATGGTTCCCTATGTCTTCCGATTTTTTGTATAAAATCTTGCATGCTCTTAGCGTGGTTTTTTTCCGAAATGCTGGCGGTACCCCATGCCCATCAAGCTAAGGTTTTGAAGTACCCCCTAAATGAAAATTTTCTTTCTCTATAGTTATTTATTTTGAGAAGTCAGCTCATTTTTTAATTTTAGGGGGTATTTTGTTTTATTAGGTTGATAGCGATGGGACTGTACCCCGTTAATAACAATTAGTAAAATTTAATTAAAAAAATTGTGAATTTTTTATAGTTTTTTCTGTATTGTTTTACATGTTTCGTGATTTGAGATAGTTTCTGCAACATATAAGGTTCTTTAATTATTTTATCGTTTTTAGACAGAAGACTTTTATTTTAAAGATCTGAAGGTATAAAAGATAAATTTTGTTAGGCGTAAGTATGAGTGAATTGGTATAATATAGTAATATAAGTAGAAGGTGGAAAATCTGATATTAGTAAATCGGGCATACAAATTTCATATGCATCCAAATACGTATTAATAACATTTCCCTCTCTGAACATAAAACTATACACATACTATGATAGATAATATAGGCGTTATTCTTATTATATTGCCCTAAAATAATCAAACCAGGTTATTCGAAGAAAGGAGTGGAAATATGAATATTGGTGAACGTATTCGACAAATCCGTATACATAAAGAATTTACGCAAGGGGAATTAGTATCAGAAATATGCTCTATAACGTATTTAAGCAGAATTGAAAATGGACAAATTAAACCTTCTGTTTCTTTTTTAGAAAAGGTCGCTAAAAAGATGGAAGTTGATTACAATTTTCTTGTAGATGCAGATTATGGGGATATAGAACCTATGCTCCTTGGAATATGTAATAAGTATAAAAATGATAAAATTATAAGTGAAAAAGATTTATCTTCTTTAGAACTGTATGTTCGTGATATAGACTCTATTCTTTTATTATTAAAGGCTTATGGTGTTTTAATATACTATCATTCCCGAAATAATAACTTAGTATATGTAGAAGCAATTGTAAATCAGGCTGTGCAAGTTATTCCAAATCAAATAGACCTCCAGTATACTGAAGATTATATATATTATTTAATGGCTCGAGGTTATTATTTTTATAATAAACAAGATTATATGGCTGCACATGAAATCTACGTGAAGATAGAGAGTTTACTTGATCTAGAAGAAACTACTCAACACGCCAGTGTATATTATAATCTGTGTCTTGTAAATAAAGCGCTGTATAAAGATAAAAGCATTAGTCGTTTGTATGCGCAGAAAGCTTACAAAATATTTTTGAGATTTAATATAAAGAATAAAGTAATAGATACTTTGTTAATGCTCGCAATACTGTATGATTTAGATGGATTATATGACAGGGCTCTTGAATGCTTACAGCAGGCAGAAAGTAGGTTGGAAGATAAAGGAGATTCTATGTATTCACCTATAATCTCGTATAATTATGGGAAAATTTATCAAGGTTTAAAAGACTATACTAATGCTATTAAGTACTATGAAGAATGTTTGCAATTAAGTGAGTTTCTCGAACAAAAACATCAAAAGGTATACGCATTACGAAGCTTAATAGAGATTCATATAGAATTTAAAGATTGGAAAACTGTTAATAAATTTATGGATGAAGCGTTTGATTTATTATCAATTTTTGATGTACCTTACGCTAATGTTCAACTATATGGATTGAAGGGGAAGATATCTAAATTAAGAGGAGATGATTATGGATATGAAAAACAGATGCAAAAAGCAATTGAAATTGGTTTAGAAAAGAAACAATATCCTTTAGTAAGTGAACTGGCTCATGAACTAGGAGACTATTTTTTTGATAATCGCGCTTATAAAATGTCAGCAAAATATCTAAAAATATCAATTGAAAATTCGACGAATTAAAACAAACTAAAAATACATAGATAGAGGGAGATTAATCAAGGATCTTGGTAATGATATCCGCAATATCCCCTCTATGTGATTCTGCAGTAATAGTAGGTATTGGATTAATATAATTTAACATAAGATAAATCACAAATAAAATTGGTTAAATAGGTAACTTGTTTTTATAAAAAAAGGAATTATAAATCAAAATTTTTTACTAATTCCGTGTAACAAAGGACATCCATTAGTATTTAAATTAACAAAGCAACTACTACTGGAGGTTGGAATTATGAAAATCAAAAAAATTTATGTCATTCTTACTACAGCTATTATGTTATCCGGTATTTCTTTATTTGAAAATATAACTAGTACAGATACTACACAAAATGTAGCTGCACAAACTAGTATAGAAGACATCTCAACTTTCTACGCTGATATTCAACCAGGTGCTGATTAATTAATCCCCCCATATTCAAGATTTCCTTCAAATACATACCCTTATTAAATAATCCATAGATAAAAAACAGGCGGAAAGTAAGTTCCACCTGTTTTTTTTATTATATTAACTTTGCTTTAAACGAAACTAAGTAGTTAATTTTATTTTCAACGATAGCAATATTTTTATTTGTACAAGGTTAAATCCTATAGAAACTTTCCTGAATTACAAAACATGTAAAATAATATAGAAAAAAACAACAATAATTTTAAATATTTTTAACTGAATTTTACTACTTGTTATTAACATAAATTAACACGTATATTTTAGGTACAGAAAGTTAGACAGCAAGGAGGTGGTTAATCTGATGCTAGAGACAAAAAGTTCTATAGATATGATAAACAATATAAATTATCATTTGGATCTTGGTGGGAAAAATAATCAACGTTTAAAAAACTTTTCAAATGAACAAGACGTATTGCCATATCATGTTTACAAACAGCAATTGAATAAACAAGCATCCCAAAAAGAATCGATTAGTCTAGCTCAACCATTTATTCATATTAATACCTTAGCACAAATTCTATATGAAGCATTTCACAATCAAATATTTACAGCTTTGGCACCTATTCTATTTGTTTTTCAACCGAATATTGTAACTGGTATATCTACCCCAGGTGCTTATGCAATAGATTTTTATAATGATTATTTTATTCATTTAAAAGACATCAATGTTCAAGAATTTAAGGCTGGAATAGGTGAAGAAAAAGGACCTATAGCTATTGGATATATGATAAACCAAAGCGAAAGCATTCAGCATTCAAAAGAATTTATGTATCCAAAGTTACAGGACCAAACTACAGAGTGTATGTTAGCCTTACAAAAGCAATTGCAGATACATGGAGAGTTAGAAGAGCAAATTCAGCTATCATTTGATTTCAAGAAAATAATGATGCCTTTAATAGTCTTACAATGGATTAAACAGACAGCTTTATATTAAAGGAATAAAAAAGGTTGGTGATGTTGGAGATAGAAGGCAACATAAATTACCTTCTATAACATCTAAACCTGTCACCAATCTTTGTTAATGAAATTTGAAGTACTCTAATATTTATTTTCTGAACATTCTAAAAAATATGGTTACTATGTCTAAAAATGAAAAATTAGCTAAATTACGTAATCAAGAATTTGATACAAAAAAATTAATTGGTGCAATCGATGAAGATGAATTGAAAAAAATAGCGGGTGCCGGAGATGTGCCTCCAGAGTCGTGTAATTGATTTAAAATTCTAACGTCAGGTGGTTGATATGATGAATAATCAAGTTTTAAATATTAAAGGTTTGCATAAAAAATATAAAGACAAACATGTTTTAAAAGGGATTGATTTAACTATAAAAAAGGGTGAAATATTTGGATTATTAGGCCCGAATGGCGCTGGTAAATCTACATTTTTTAAAATCATTTTAGGATTGATAGAGGCTGATGAGGGAACTGTAGAAGTATTGGGAATGGATATACAAAAGAATAGAATAGAAATCTTATCTAAAACAGGTTCATTAATTGAAGCTCCAACCTTTTACGAGCATTTATCCGGATACGAAAACTTGTTAATTGCTTCTAAAATGAAAAATGTTCATGATAAAGAACATATAAAAGAACTTTTGAATTTATTTAAACTATATGAGGATCGAAATCGTGCTTTTAAAAAATATTCTCTTGGTATGAAACAACGTTTAGGATTAGCTGCTGCTTTCATAAATAACCCTGAATTATTAATATTAGATGAACCTACTAATGGCTTAGATCCACAGGGAGTTTATGAAGTGAAAGAATTAATAAAAAAATCCCCAAAAATGTTTAATTCTACCATAATCCTTTCAAGTCATATTTTAAGTGAAGTGGAACAAATGGCTGATCATATCGGGATTATTCATCATGGAGAAATAAAGTACCAAGGTTTATTATCTTCTTTACAAAATAAACAATCATTAAATATTGTTGAAATTAGTGTTAATAATATGACTCTTACTGATAAATTACTTGAACAATCCAATTATACATTCAATGTAAATAATAACATCTTTAGTATTGAATATAACGATGAAAAATCACTGAATGATATTCAACAACTATTAGTAACGAATCAGATTTTTATTCAATCTTTCCAAACCAAAAAGCAAAATTTAGAGGAAGCATATTTAGATATTGTTGAACAAGGTGCTGTAAGTGTATGAGAAATGTATTAGCCACTGAGTATATAAAATATAGAAAAAGTCATTTTTGGTTTTTGGTTATCTTAGGACCTATTATACTTGCATTAGGTGAATTTGCTGGACTAAATTACTATAGTAATTCTCATACTATTAAATTAGAAACTATATTCGGTATAAACTTGCAAATTTTAAAATACATATTAAACTTTTTTATGGTGTTTATTATAGCTAGTGTAAACAATGTTGAATATAAAAATTCTACGTGGAAAAGAACATTTACGTATCCAGTACAGAAATTTAGTGTGTATATAAATAAGTTCCTTGTTGTTATGGTTGCTCTTATTATTACAACCGTAATACATATGATTTGTACAGTGTTATTACTTCCAGGTTTAGGTGTTTCTTTAGATGCGGTTTCCATGCAGCATGTGTTTGTTTTTACGTTATATCCATTTCTTATTAGCATCCCATTTTGCGCTTTGGCGTTCATTATATCCATTAATGTATCGAATCAATCAGTGATCGTTGCACTAGCTCTAGCTTCGTATCTTTTCGGCGATATATTAAGCTCAACTAAGCTTTGGTGGTTTCCTATTTCATATCAAATCTTATATTTTCCAATCAATTATGTGAATAATCTAGATGTTTTTAATACGTTATGGTCATACGATAAATGGTACATGCTAGCAGGAATTCCTATTACTATTCTTATTTTAGGAATTGGATACATCTTATTTATTAAAATGGATAATAAAAACTAACAAAGGAGATCTCAAATGATAAATTTAATTTATTCCGATTGGATAAAAATAAGAAAACACCCACAACAAATTACATTTTTCATCTTAGCACTTTGTCCGATTATATATTCAATGATTATGTATACTAAATTCGTGGTAGGAGAGTATAATCACGGTTTGGATAATTCATGGATGGGCGTATGGATGTTTATATCTTTTTTCTATGTTGGTTTTTTTCTCCCTGTCATTTCAGGGATGGTAACAGCCTTCTTATGTCAGTTTGAAAACAAAACCAATTGGAAAATAATGCATCTATCTCCAAATACTAATTTTAAAATTGTTTTATCTAAATTTGTATCTAGTGTGTTATTATTTTCTGCAATACACTTAATAGTTTTAATGAGCTTGTATGTATCAGGAATGTATTTTGATTTTACAGATCCATTTCCTTTAGAATTTATGATTAAAGTATTTTTAATTTCTGTTGTTGCGACATTTCCTCTTATAATAGTGCAACTCCTATTATTCTTATTTATAAAAACATCTATCACTTTTACATTTGTTAATATAATCCTATCTTTAATCGGTTTATTTCTTTTTTCAGAAGCAAAGTGGGGATTTGGATATTTATGGTCTTTACCATTCAAGTCTATAGAATTAGTTGATCAAGTTATATTATCTATTGCTATATTATTGGTATCAATAGTTGCATTTACCATTGGTATGATTTTAATTACAGTACGTTATGTAAAATCATTGAGAAAGACAGTATAGAAAGAGAAATGGCCCTTAGAGGGACCTGATAGTATCCCAGTTAGGTAAACAGCAAAAAAAGGCTCAGCAACAGCAGTCTGCACAACAAGAGAGAACACAAAAACAAGAAAAAACAACACAAGCAACAGGTGGGAAGACGACAAGATCACAAATTTCGGTTGGTTCACATGTAGTTATTCAATTAGATAAAGATTATAGTAAAACAGTGAGTGGTGTTGTGAAAGATATTTTAACAAATACAGAAACACATACGTACGGAATTAAAGTTCGATTACAAGATGGACAAATTGGCCGTGTGCAAAGTGTTGGGTAATGAAAAAGAGATTTCCTTTCTTAGGAAATCTCTTTTTTCATTCGGTATGTACAAGAGGTAACAGATGATATTATACGGAGGGTGTACATGAGAAGACGTTGTGTACATAATATGTTATGTTTATATAAGTAATATTTTATTACGGTGCGGGGTGAAATTAATACACAGAAAAGAGGGAATGAATTGAGGGGTAATTTTTCATTTCATCAGCCAAGAAGAAGTATATTAATTTCAGCGATGTTAAGTGGTCTAGTAACCCTATATGTAGTACCCACAATTTTCTTGATTTTAAAATATTTTAGTTTAGATACGATGAAAGATATGTTAAATCAAAAAATTGTTTTAAGTATAATGACAATTTTGATGTGGATTGTACTATTGTATGTTGCGTATTTGAATAAAGATATAGTTAATAAATTTAAACCGATTATTAGGATTTATATTAGAATGTTTTTAGTAGCCAATGCGGTTACTTTGCTTTTTATTTTTACGCAAAATAATATGGATTTCGTAAATACACTGAATTGGATTTACAATTATAACGCACAGTTTATATTTAGTTTAATTGTAATTTATGCGATATATATTTTTGTGTATAACGTGCTTGGGAAAGTTTTTTTGAGTACTATCTTGACAAGCATTTTGCTAATCATTTTGGCTATTGTAAATCACTTTAAAATTGTTTTTAGGGGAGACCCACTATATCCTTCTGATTTTACACAGATTGGACATATGCAATCTGTTATACCAATGGTGATGGATTATTTTAGTTGGGGTTATATTCTTCTCGTTATTGTAAGTGTTGTTGCCTGTATTTTAGCGGGTATGTATATAAGGAAATATATTCAAAATGTAAAAGTTCATGCAGGCGTACGAGTTCTATTTATAATAGGATCCGTTTTTGTTTTATATGCGTATGGTAATTTTACGAATACGTTTATGAATAAATGGTTTCAAAAGTCAGGTATAGAGTTCGTTTTGTGGAATCAAAATGAAAATTATGCTTCGAATGGTTTTGTGCTAGGCTTTATAAGTAATTTGGATACGACAGTCATTGAAAAGCCGAAAGATTATTCAAAAGAAAATATGCTTCAAATAGCAAACGATATAAAAAAACAATATAGCAGCAATATAGGGGCGCAGAAGCAAACAGAGAAACCGAATATTATTTTTGTAATGAGTGAATCGTTTTGGGATCCAACGAAGTTAACGAACCTGTCCTTTAGTGAAGATCCTTTACCTAATTTGCATCATTATATAGAAAGTTTTCCTGGTGGACAAACTATTTCTCCTACATTTGGAGGAAATACTGCGAACGTTGAATTTGAGGTATTAACGAGTTATTCAATGAGTTTGTTAAAACCAGGCTCTATACCGTATCAGCAAGTTGTTACAAATAAGAAAGAAATTCCATCTATTACTCGAGAGTTAAAAAAAGAAGGGTATTACACAAGTGCAATTCATTCATTTGGTCGCTCATTCTTTAAACGGGATGATGTATATAGAGTGTTAGGCTTTGACAAGTTTAATACGCAAGATACGATGGAGAATGTAGAAGTTGATGGAGATTATATTAGCGATTTATCTATGAGTAAAGAGATAATAGCTGAATTAGAGAAGCAAAAACAACCTACTTTTATTCATGCGGTTACGATGCAAAATCATTTTCCATTTACAGAAGGAAGATTTGGCGAAAATCAAATAGAAATTAGTGGTTTAGAAAATGAAGAATCGAAGGCTGAATTAGAGACTTATACAGAAGGTTTAAGACGTTCAGATGAAGCTCTTCAATATTTAATAGAGGAGCTAGATAATTTAGATAGACCTACATTATTAGTATTCTTTGGGGACCATCTTCCGTCGCTAGGAACAAGTAAATCTCTTTATAAAGAGAATGGGTATATAACGAATGAAAAAACGCCAAGTGAACGATTAGCGATGGCGCAAACGCCGTTATTAATGTATGCAAATTTTGATATGCCAAATGACAATTTAGGTTTAGTAAGTCCAATTTATTTTTCAAATCTTGTCTTTGATTATGCTGGATTAACTAAGGTACCGTTCTATCAATTTTTATCGAAGTTATATGAAGAAATTCCTGTACTTCGTGACGAATTGAGGATAGGAAAAGATGGAAAAGCAATAAAAAGTTTAACAGAAAAACAAAAAGAAATGCTAAAGCAATATGAGCTTATTCAATATGACTTACTCGTCGGAAAGCAATATAGTAAGGATATATTATTTAAATAAGCGAAAAAAAGAACTTGTATACGATACAAGTTCTTTTTTCATAGTATTTAACGGGATAACCAGACAAGCTAGGTTTAGGGAGTATTACTTGTACATTTAGTATAAATTAAAATAGAATCGGTTTAATAATTGATTTGTGAGAAGTGTGTGAATTTTTCATTTAGTATATAATTGGATAATTTGTTTAATGCGTAAAAAAACTCTTTAAGGTTTCTAAGAGTTTTTTCATCTAGATATATATTGAAATTTCAGGAAAATCAGTTTCAATAAAGTTGTGTGGTAATTTTTAAAAAAGAATTTGCCATTTTGACAAATTCTTTTTTGTTGAGGAGGCATTGTTAATTTGTTATGAGTTTATAAATTTAATAAGTTCTTTATTCAATTCATCCGCTTGATCGATTGGAGAGCCATGACCGCTATTTGTAAGAGGATATAGCTCAGAGTTTTTAATGCGTTCTTTTGTTAACTCAGCACTTTTGTAAGGGATGAGTTGGTCGTGAACACCGTGGAATATTTTTGTTGGGACGTTAATTTTACTTAAGTCCTTCGTTACGTCTTCGTTTGCAGCAGCTTGCAAAACTTTGATGAGAGCATAAGAAGCGGACTGCATACCGAGATAAGAAAACCATTCTAACGTGGCAGCTCCTAAGTTTCTATTAAAAAATGATAAAGATACATCATTAAGAAATTTAGGTAAATTCGCATACATTTGAGCAATCAGGGCATCTGCTTGCTCTTTCGGTACGCCGTAAGGGGATTGTTGGTTTTTTACGAAAGAGGGGGAGACGGCATCAATTAATGCAAGTTTAGAAATACGGCGACCGTTATATCGTGACATGTATCGAATAGAAAGAGCACCGCCGACTGAGAAACCAACTAACGTAGCATTTTCTATTTGAAGTGCTTCTAATATAATTGCGATATCATCAGCTAAACGATCATAAGTGTAACCAGTCCATGGTTTATCAGACTGTCCGTTTCCTCGTATATCCATGGCGATGCAGCGGAAACCATGTTGTGGTAAGATATTAAATTGATATTGGTACATTTGATGATTTAAAGGCCAGCCATGAACGAAGAAGACAGGTTTACTTCCAGGGCCTGGGTTAATATCCTCAACAAAAATGTGTACATCTTTTTCCACTGTAACGAACATGATGTACCCTCCTCATGTATTTTAATAGGCTCTTTCCCAAAATCGCTGTTTTGTCATTGCCTGAATAAATTCATTCGCAAGTAAGGTAGGGGTTTGTTCTGTTATAACACCAGGTTTTCCTTCGATGTTTAAAGATTGAATAATAGTATTTCCATTTTTGAAAGCACCAATTGGCTTAAAGTGATTATATGATTCTACGACAAATGAACTTGCTTTGTTAAGAAAATGATCATCAATATTTCCGCCAATAAGAAGTAGCCCATCATAAAGAAGCGGTGATCCTGTTAAGAAAGTATCATTTACTTCCCACTTTACATTTTGAGAGCCTTGCACAAAACCTAATCGTTCGGAAATAATAACGGGCTGAAGACCGGCTTGTTTGAATTGATTTATAATATATTGTGCGTTTTGACCGTCATATCCGTTTGCGACAATGACGCCTACTCTTAATGTATTTGGGCTGAATGTTGTATGTTCCATACTTAGTGCTGGTGAGGATTTTGTAACATTTGATTCTTGAACATTTGGCACTGTTGCCCCGACTGCTTCAGCTACTAAAGTAGCTAATTCTGTACTTATATGACCAATCATATCTACGACTTGTTGGCGAACTGATTTACTTTTTACTTTTCCTAATTCAAAGGAGAAGGCCTGCATAATATGGATTTTTTCGACGTGGCTCATACTATTCCAAAATAAACGGGCTTGTGAGAAATGGTCTTTAAAACTAGCGGCTGTTTCTCTTGTTTTATGTCCGGAAACAGTAGAAGGATATGTAACGAAACCGCCTTTCGTACCAGGTACAGTAAAGGGAGAGTTATTAGCTAAAGAGTTATTATGGTAAGCGACTTTTCCTTTATCAATTATATATTTAGACGCGCCATCTCTTTGATTGTTATGAAAAGGACATACCGGGCGGTTAATCGGTAACTCTTGATAGTTTGTACCGACGCGGGCTAATTGCGTATCTGTATAAGAAAAGAGTCTACCTTGTAAGAGAGGATCATTTGTAAAATCGATACCGCGGACGATGCTTCCAGGGTGCAGTGCGACTTGTTCTGTTTCCGCAAATACGTTATCAACGTTTCGATTTAACGTCATTTTTCCGATGATTTTAACAGGGAAGTCTTCTTCCGGCCAAATTTTCGTTGCATCTAATATATCGAAATCGTATTTAAATTCGTCCTCTTCTTCTAAAATTTGAACGCCAAGTTCGTACTCAGGGTAGTTTCCAACATTAATATTTTCCCATAAATCACGGCGATGGTAATCCGGATCAGCACCGCCTATTTTTTGAGCTTCATCCCAAATTAACGAGTGAACGCCAAGCTTAGGCTTCCAGTGGAATTTTACGAATCGTGACTTTCCGTGTTTATTAACTAAGCGGAATGTATGAACGCCGAACCCTTGCATCATTCGAAAACTTCTCGGAATTGTACGATCCGACATAATCCACATCATCATCGCAGCTGATTCTTGATTATTGGCGATAAAGTCCCAAAAAGTATCATGTGCTGTTTGTCCTTGGGGAATCTCATTATGTGGCTCTGGTTTAAGAGCATGAATAAGATCCGGAAATTTAATACCATCTTGAATGAAGAAAATCGGAATGTTATTACCCACTAAATCGAAATTTCCTTCCTCTGTATAAAACTTAACAGCGAATCCTCGTACATCTCGGTTCGTTTCATTTGCACCTTTTGATCCAGCAACTTCAGAAAAACGAATAAAAATAGGTGTCTTTTTAGATGGGTCTTGTAAAAAATGAGCCATTGTTAAGTCTTCTAAAGAATCATATAGCTCAAAAACACCATGTGCTCCGTAACCGCGGGCATGAACGACTCTTTCAGGAATTCGTTCACGGTCAAAATGAGCGAGTTTTTCTCGCATAAGGAAATCTTCTAAAAGTGTAGGGCCACGATCGCCGGCGGATAAAGAGTTTTCATCATTTGAAATTTTGACCCCCGTATTCGTCGTCATCTCTTTTCCTTCATTGTTTTTCGTAAAGGATTGTAACTGTTCTATCTTCTTATTTTCACGACCATCCATATAAAGCACCTCCCATATTATACGTATTATTGTTCATGGTTTTTATGCTTACATATGGTCTGAAGAAGTATATTATCTATGGATTGATTTTCCTCATTTGTTCAATTTATCTTTGTTTGTCTATGAAAATCATTTATTATAATAAATGGTATTCTTTTGAAGGGGTGTTGAAGTGGGAGAGAGTTTTCTATCAGCTAAAGAAGAAAAGAAAAACGCTAAGATTTTCTTATGGGTAATGCATGTTATTTTAATTGTATACGAGGTTGCATACGCGATTATATTAGAAGATACAATGCCTTTAGGAAATTGGCATAAAGTGATATGGAAGCTTGCATATATTATGGCTATATTAGGTATTAGTGTTTACTTATTTGAGAGAGGAAAAGCATATTTAGTTAAATATACATATTTATTTGCATACATGATCGCAGAGACTTTTAATATTGGATGGTATGCTTTTCATAATACAATAGCATTTGATGAAGGGAATGTAATTGAATATATTTTCATTTTCTTCGTACCGATATTTTTGAGTAAAAGATATTTATTTGTCTTAGCGCCATTTCTTATAGGGAAATATATGATATACCTATTTGTATTTGGAGAACTTAACTTGTTTATGTCTCTTGTTATAAATATGGTGTTACTTTTCGTGTCATTTATTATTTTAAATCGATTTTTACAATATCTTTCAGCAGTAAAAGGACGTATTGCTGAGGCAAGTCAGTCACAAAAATTGGCGGTTATCGGAAAAATGGCAGCGACAGTCGGACATGAAATTAAAAACCCACTTGCTTCATTAAAAGGGTTTACGCAATTACAAAAAGAGAAACACGAAAAAGATGCAACATATGAACAAATGATTCTCGAAATCGAAAATATGAATAATATGATTAGTGAATTAATGGAGGTTGCTACATGTAAACCTTCTGTTTATGAAAAACACATTGTAAGTGATGTTTTAGTACAAGCGGTAGAAAACATGCGCGAAAAAATGAACGAGTTAAATATAAATTGCACCTTTAATGAAGAGCAAAATAGAAGTGAAATTGAATGTGATAAACGCAAATTAAAAGGAGTATTTTTGTATGTTATTAAAAATGCTTTAGAGGCAATGGAACATGGCGGAACATTAAAAATACAAGTTGAAAATAAAAAAAGAGATTATGTAATAGTAAGTATAGTAGATAGTGGTTTTGGGATAAAAAAGGATAATTTAGGACGAGTTAAGGATGCTTTTTATACAACGAAGCAAGATAGAATTGGATTAGGTCTTACGGTAGCAGAGCGAATGATGACAGAGCATCTTGGAGAATTACACATTTCTAGTGAAGTAAAGAAAGGGACGAGAGTAGAAATACTACTCCCGAAAAAATGTGAGCGCAATGTGACACAAGATTAAGAGGTGTTGTTAAAGGAGTTATCATATGGAAAAAGGCAATATATTTGCAAAAGAAGAGATAAAGGCATTAATAATATTTTTAAGCTTATTCTTCGTTATATTTTTTGCGTATGATTTTGCTGAAAAGGCGATGGTCCTTTTAGCAGATAAAAATCAAAAACTAGCAGATGTTTTTGGAGAAGGATTAGGTTTATGGCTATATAGTTTGATGGTTGGATTACTCTTTATAGGACTTTATTTTATGAAATGGAAAAAGCCGTATATTGTGAAGTATATTATTTTAATTGGCTATAATATATTGGATTTTATTAATAACTTCATTATTTATTACGGAAGTGATGCGGAATTTGATGGCGGGAATATAGTAGAAGGATTCTTTATTTTATTTGCACCGATATTTGTGAATAAGAGGTATTTTTGGTTAGTTGCCGGAACTATTGTTGGAAAATATGCACTTATGGGATTCGTTGTTCAATCCTTTATCGTTCTTATCCCAATAGCATTATATAGCGTGTTTGTTATTATATGTTGGATTATATTTTTAAGATTCCAATCTTACGTTCGTACACTTGAAATGATGGACAAAGAAATACAAAATGTAGAAAAATTAGCGATGGTTGGAAAAATGGCAACAGTAATTGGCGATAAGATTAGAAGACCGTTAGAAAAATTGAAAAAACTTGTGAATAAGCAAGCGAAAAAATATCCAGAAGATAAGATTTATAGTGAAATTATGAGACAGGAAGTAGAGCGAATTTATACAATTGCTACAGAACTAAATGGGTTTGAGAAATCTAAATCGGTAGAATCCGAAACTCATAATATTAAAGAAATCATCTCTTATGTTATCAGGGTTATGGAAAAGCCAGCTTTAGAACAAGGGATAAAAATGCATGCTATTTATAGTAAAGACATACCTTCAATTACATGTGATGAGAAACGATTGAAACAAGTATTTTTTAATTTAATTAAAAATGCGATTGAAGCAATGTCAGTTGGCGGAACTATTACTGTAAAAGTTATAGTGGAAGATGTGATCATTGTTCAAATTATAGATGAGGGATGCGGCATTCCGAAAGATAAAATTCCTAAGCTAAATGAAGCTTTTTACACAACGAAAGAAACTGGAACAGGCTTAGGATTAGTAGTTACGGAAAAAATTATTAAAGATCACCACGGTAAATTGAACTTTGAAAGTGAAGTTGGAGTTGGAACGACTGTTGAGATTATGTTGCCGATTTAACGGTGGGTATTTTAAAAAGGGGAAATCACTTTCTTTAGAGTGATTTCCCTTTTCATTTTGGATGGAAGTACGGAATTTCAATAGAGGGGATGTTTACAATATTGACATAGTGTACCAATTTGAAAAATCAAAATATGGATATATCCAAGGTGAGGTATATAATGAATTTGTCTGTTATTTGTTTTAATTTATTTGTAATTTTGTTGGCCTCGGTAGCGAAGTTTTTTGTAAAATGAACGATTTGTAAGTGTGGGCTATATATCAGTGATTAGAAAAACAGAATATACAGCACTTGCCGTAATCCCGGGGGTAATATAAAGAGATATCGCATCCCCCCTCGAAACCAGGTTTCCAGTTGTAATACTAGTCCAAGTTACAGTGGCAGGTCCAGGTACTGGAGTAGGGTTATACACTTGAGGTTGTCTAGAGCCAATATCCGTAGGTTTAATTGAAAATGTCATAGTCCCCGTAATTTTATCTGTAGTAGTTAAAGTGATAGTAGATAGGATGTAACTAGAGGTAGGGGCAGAGAGGTTTGTTGGGACATCCTTGCAAATATCAATCGTATAAACAGCAGCGGGTAAGTTATTAATATTTATAGATGCAGCAAAACCAACTATATTCCCAGCTCCAGCAGTTACATACGGAATAACGTTAGAATCAATTCCTGGAGAACCTGCTATACGTTGAAACCCAGCATTCGTCCCTTGAAAAACAATACTTTTCGCTGATGAACTACCTGCAGGTCCAGTGATGCCGGTAGAACCAGTGATGCCAGTAGGTCCAGTGATGCCGGTAGAACCAGTGATGCCAGTAGGTCCAGTGATGCCAGTAGAACCAGTGTTGCCAGTAGGTCCACCTTCTACTAATACGATATAATCTGGGGACACATTCGGAAACCCTTGAGGTGCATCTTTTTTTACAACATAGCCGCTACTTGTGTAAGTCACAACTTGTCCCGTTTTATAGTTAGGAGCGGCTGCTAGACTAAAAGCGGTAGTACTTTGTAAACCGGCCCCAGTAGGTCCGGCATTGCCAGTAGGACCTGTAGCGCCAGTAGGACCTGTAGCACCAGTAGGTCCAGTGCTTCCGATAGAACCACTGTTGCGTCTACCGTCACAACTAAAGCAATTGCGTTGGTACATATATTGTCTCCTTTCTATATTTTTGAAAATCTAGTTTTAAAAGTAGAACTACTATATATATATTGTAGATTCTATATTTTTGTGTGGTCGATCGTATTGTGTATATAGATTTCAAAAATAGGGGAGGTGTTATTAGTTTGATAACCACCATGTCTCCTGTGGAATCAAAGTAACGTCTACATCAAAATCCTCCTTAAGATAATTCTTACTTTGTTAGTTGTTTTTGTCTTTCATAGCAAAATAAGAAGCGGATAGGAAACAAATAAAGCCTAGAATCCAGCCAATAGAAGGAGAATAGGGAAGTATGTGTTGTAGTATCATTCCGCTAGAAATAAAAAAGCTACCTAATAGACCTAAGAAAATGGGGTATCGCCGTAATTTGAACATCGATGATACAACCTCCTTTATCACATATATTGTATATTAGTCTTAATTTTCTGTATACAACAAACGGGTGGAATTAAGAAAAAGAATGGTACAATATAAGAATGATACGAGAAGAGAGGATGTAGATTCACGCATGTACGTTACTGTAACAGAAGCAGCATATAAAAAGATTATGGATACGATTCCAAATGAAGCGAAATATATAAAATTATTTTACGATAATGAAGGTTGCGGTTGTGTTATGAGCGGGATTATTGATTTAGTAGCCGTTTCAGAGAAAGATGAGCGCGATGTAGATATTGAATCAAGCGTACTAAACTTTATTGCAGATCGAACAAAGCTTGTATTTATGGATGATAAGTTAACAGTTGATTGGCATGAAGTTGGAGGGACTTTTCAGCTGAAGAGCCCAAGCCAGTTTTATAATCCGAATATGAAGTTACATGTTCGAGTATAGTAAAGAAAAGGCGGCCCCAAAAAATTTTGGAGCTGCCTTTTCTTTATAGTATAGGGTGATACTATTGTCGTTTCTTATTGATAAGTCGATATTCTTTTTCGAATCGCTGATATACTTTGAAAATCGTCTATAAAATTTCATTTACTAAGATAAGGTTCTTCATACAATAAAAAGATTTTTTCACATAATGAAATGTACACATAGTTGAATTTTCTGTATAATTTTCTTTGCGGAGGGGATTGCGTATGAGAAAATGGGGAATTGAGTTATTAATTTTAAGTGTCGTTATTATTTGGGGGATTAACTATACGATTGCGAAATATGGACTTTTAGAATTTACGGCGATTGAGTTTACTGCAGTTCGAATGATGACAGCAGCACCACTACTGTTATTACTTACGTTCTTTATCGAAAAGTCACTTTATATGGAGCGAAAAGATATACCAAGATTAATCATCGTTAGCACGGTAGGTATTGTACTGTATCAAACGTTATTCATGGAAACTGTACAATATACATCCGCTACAAATGCCTCTTTACTCATTTCTATTTCACCTATTTTTACAACTTTATTTGCGATTTTCTTGAAACAAGAAAAATTTTCTTCTCGAAAGTTAGTTGGTTCCATGATTGCCTTTATTGGTGCTACATTAGTTTTAGTAGCGGGGCATTCACTCGCTAGTTCTTTCTACGGAAATGGGATTGGACTTATTACATCAATATGTTGGGGACTTTATCCCGTTTTAGCAGGGCCGCTTATTAAAAAATACTCAGCATTACGTGTTACTGCATGGTCGACATTAGTTGGAGCGATTCCGCTCTTATTGTTAAGTGGTCCACATGTATTTGTCATGCCATTTCACATTACACACGGAATGACACTATTTGCTTTACTATATTCTATTTTCTTTGTAACAGTATTCGGTTTAGTGATGTGGTATGTTGGTGTTCAAAAAATTGGTGCGTCACATACGATGGTATATATGTATATAACACCGCTTGTAGCTGTTTTATTTGCAGCTGTATGGGCAAATGAATATGTATCGTTTCAACAAATAATCGGTGGAATTATCATTTTCTTCGGTCTATGGTTTGTGAAATCGGAGAAAATAGAAGCGCACTCTACCGTACAAGAACCTATATCAAAATAGGAAAACAGATTACCTATGATCTGCTTTCCTATTTTTTTATTTTTGGTAAAAAGATGAGAAACAAGATAGCAGTAATAAGTGGAATTAAATTTAAAAATGGAATACGGAAGAGTGTAATAAGAATAATACCTGGAAGAAGAACACCGAGGACAGCATAGAAAATACTATGTCTTTTCGTGTACCAATACAAGGAAAGTCCAATAAGTGCAGGGACAATGAGGTGAATGAGAGCCATTAAAAAATAAACCATTAGACGCCCCCTTTATTTATGTGCTTATTACATCATATCCGTATGTTCATAGATTGATATCACTTTTTTCATAATTGGACGAAAATGTTTTGAAAAATGTCACATTTATGAGGGATTCTATATTAGAAATCTTGTATAATATTATTTTCTAAAAGCATTTTAACAACATAAACATACAGTTTATGTTGTTTTTAATTTGAATGAAATAGATTTTAAGTAGCATGGACTCGAAAGAAATGAGTTATATAACTTTTGTTGGATAGATAAAAACTATTGAAGGGGAGTACAACATGATTAGTATGTCATTAAGGTCGTTTAAAATTCAATCGTATTATCTACTAGGTATTCTGTTATTAGGCTGGATGTTAACACCCTTTTCAGCACATTTTCTAGGTGCAGGAATTGGACTTATTGTAAGCATGTATTGTGTTTGGATTTTAGGAAGGCGTATCGAAAAACTTGGGGATAGTATCGTAAAGAAGACGAAAGCGCCGACGCTTGGTATGTTTAATCGCTACGCAGCGGCGATCCTTGGTGCAATTATTATGTACGAAATTGAGCACCATATGGTTATGTGGGCATTTGCAGTTGGGATTATGGGTGGTTATTTCTTAATCGTTGTTAATTTAGGCTACTATAGCATGAAAGATGAAAAGGAACTAACAAAGAGCTAAAAAAGATAAAAAGCTTCTTTTAAGTTGGAATAGAGGATCCGGCGATGAATAGAAGCGGTTAGATCCTTTTTTAGCCCCATGCGGTGTGAAGCCAGAAGGATGTAGTGAGTAGGGAAATAGTTTGTGTGTTCGAAGTCGTGATTTATATGTGTGAAAATCTAAGTATATAAATTGAAAATTGTGGTTGGAAAGTTTTAAGTTGGAACAGAGGGTCTGGCGACGGATAGAAGCGGTTAGATCCTTTTTTAGCCCCATGCGGTGTGAAGCCAGAAGGAGCAAGTGAGCGTAAAACCTATTTATATTTTCGAAGCCGTGGTTTGTATGTGGGTAAATTAAAGAATATATAGAAAGAAGCTTACGCGAAAAACGTAAGCTTCTTTTTTATGTAAGTATGTGTAACCGTTAAGCCGCATTGGGTTTTGTCGGTGAGTACGCGAAACTTTTGGCTACACGATACTTATTCATATGAGTAAAGGGTTATTGCAACAGAAAGTTTATCCCGCATTAACGGGCAGTAAAACTCCCACCTCAAAATTCAGGTGGAGCAAAGAAGTTAGGTGGGAGATCAACTGCCCGTAAATGCCCGATTGGTTCAACTAATAATCAGTGGGGGATGAACAAAACCCCCACTGATTAAAGTTTCACTTTATATATTAAGCGATTGGACCGCCTAAGTTAATAATATCTTCAGAAACGCTATCGAATTTTTTGAAGTTTTCTTTAAATTCGTTTGCAAGCTCAATTGCTTTTGCTTTGTAAGCATCTTTATCAGCCCAAGTTTGTTCAGGCATTAATACTTCGTCAGGTACACCTGGAACGTGACAAGGTACTTCAAGGCCAAAGATGTCGTGTTTTGCAGTTTCAGCTTTAGCAAGTTCACCGCTTAGTGCTGCTTGAATCATTGCACGAGTGTAACCTAAGTTCATACGTTTACCAACACCGTATTCGCCACCAGTCCAGCCAGTGTTTACTAAGAATACTTTTGCATTATGTTTCTCGATTTTTTCACCAAGCATTTCAGCATAACGAGATGCATCAAGCGGTAAGAATGGTGAACCGAAGCAAGTAGAGAATGTAGCTTGCGGAGATGTAACACCGCGCTCTGTTCCTGCTAGTTTACTAGTGTAACCGCTTAAGAAATGGTACATAGCTTGCTCTTTTGATAACTTACTGATTGGAGGCAATACGCCAGATGCATCAGCAGTTAAGAAAATAATTGTATTTGGATGTCCTGCAACACTTGGCAGTACGATATTGTCAATCGCATGCATAGGGTATGCAGCACGTGTATTTTCTGTTAAAGTAGTATCGTTATAGTCGGCGATGCGTGTTTGACCGTCAATGACAACGTTTTCTAAAACGGAACCAAATTTGATTGCATCGAAGATTTGTGGCTCTTTCTCATGAGAAAGGTTTACACATTTTGCATAGCAACCGCCTTCAATATTGAATACACCGTTATCAGACCAACCGTGCTCATCGTCACCGATTAATTTACGGTTTGGATCAGCAGATAATGTTGTTTTGCCTGTTCCAGATAAACCAAAGAATAGTGCTACGTCGCCTTCTTCGCCTACGTTTGAAGAGCAGTGCATAGAAAGAATGTCTTGTTCAGGTAGTAAGAAGTTCATAATAGAGAAGATTGATTTTTTCATTTCTCCAGCGTATTCTGTACCACCGATTAGTACGATACGTTTTTCGAATGAAACCATAATGAATGCTTCAGAATTTGTACCGTCAATTGCTGGATCTGCTTTGAAGTTTGGTGCAGAAACAATTGTGAACTCTGATTCGTGAGTTGCTAATTCTTCTTCATTTGGACGAATAAATAATTGATGTACGAACAAATTATGCCATGCATATTCGTTAACAACTTGAATTGGTAGGCGATAGTTGCGATCAGCGCCAGCAAATCCTTTGAAGATGAATAACTCTTCTTTTTCTTTTAAGTATTCTAAAACTTTTATATATAATTTATTAAAATGTTCTTCAGAGATCGGTTGGTTCACGGCTCCCCAAGCAATTTTGTCAGCAACCGATGCTTCCTTCACAATAAATTTATCTTTAGGAGAACGTCCTGTGTATTTTCCTGTTGAAGCAGAAACGGCACCAGTAGAAGTTAATTTCCCTTCGTTTCGCATTAATACTTTTTCCACTAATTGCGGAACACTTAATTGAATCTGTGCATTGCTTCCGTTCAATAATTCATGTAAACCAATTTGGACATTCACAGTACTCATATTTATATACCATCCTTTTCATTTAATGAAATATTTCTCGTAATCCCCATCAAGAGTATAACACAATTATATAAATAATGTATACTATTTATTTATTTTTGTTTGTGTGAATGTATCATTTCCTTATTAATATTTCATTCTATGCGCATTGAGAAAAACTTTCAGGAAAATGTGAATATTAATTGACAAATGAATATCATTTCTTTAGTATAGGTTGGGACGGATACTCTCTTATCCCGAGCTGGCGGAGGGACAGGCCCGATGAAGCCCAGCAACCTCACTTGTAGTGGTAAATACAGGTGAATAGGTGCTAAAACCTGTGCGAGGCTAACGGTCTCGAACGATAAGAGCAAAGGGCAAAAAGCAGTATGCAAGTAGCAATTTAAACCTTTCCTCTATGTTAAGTAGGAAAGGTTTTTCTGTATGCTTGTGTGGGAGAATAAATGTATGTCGCAGTTTGTGGCAAATTAAGGATGAGTTCCGTACAATATATACAATTACTGTAGGGAGGTTTACCACATGACAAAAAAACGTCATCTGTTCACATCTGAGTCTGTAACTGAAGGACATCCAGATAAAATTTGTGACCAAATTTCTGATTCAATTTTAGATGCGATCTTAGCAAAGGACGCAAATGCACGTGTAGCTTGTGAAACAACTGTAACAACTGGTTTAGTATTGGTAGCGGGGGAAATTACGACTTCTACTTACGTAGATATTCCAAAAATCGTTCGTGAAACAATTCAAGGCATTGGTTACACACGCGCAAAATATGGATTCGATGCAGAAACTTGTGCAGTTTTAACATCTATCGATGAGCAATCTGCTGACATCGCTATGGGTGTTGACCAAGCGCTAGAAGCACGCGAAGGTCTAATGACTGACGCTGAGATTGAGGCAATTGGTGCAGGAGACCAAGGTTTAATGTTTGGCTTCGCATGTAATGAAACACAAGAATTAATGCCACTTCCAATCTCGCTTGCTCACAAATTAGCTCGTCGTTTAACTGAAGTACGTAAAGATGACACATTATCATACTTACGTCCGGATGGAAAAACGCAAGTTACAGTTGAGTATGATGAAAATGGTAAACCTGTACGTGTGGATACAATTGTAATTTCTACACAGCATCATCCAGATGTTACATGGGAAGAAATCGATCGCGATTTAAAAGAACATGTAATTAAAGCTGTAGTTCCAGCAGAATTAATGGATGGAGAAACGAAATTCTTCATTAACCCAACTGGCCGCTTCGTAATTGGTGGACCACAAGGTGATGCTGGTTTAACAGGACGTAAAATCATCGTTGATACTTACGGTGGATACGCTCGCCACGGTGGCGGTGCATTCTCTGGTAAAGATGCAACGAAAGTTGACCGTTCAGCAGCATATGCAGCTCGTTATGTTGCGAAAAACATCGTAGCAGCTGGTCTTGCTGACAAAGCAGAAGTACAACTTGCATACGCAATCGGCGTAGCGCAACCAGTATCAATTTCAGTTGATACATTTGGCACTGGTAAAGTATCTGAAGACGTACTAGTGGAACTAGTTCGTAACAACTTCGATCTTCGCCCAGCTGGTATTATTAAAATGCTAGACTTACGTCGCCCAATTTACAAACAAACAGCAGCTTACGGCCACTTCGGACGTACTGATGTAGATCTTACATGGGAACGTACAGACAAAGCAGCTACTTTAAAAGAGCAAGCTGGTCTATAATATATGAAAAAGAAGCTTTGCGCGTGTCGCAAAGCTTTTTTTATTTGGTTTTATCCCGCATTAACGGGCAGTAAGCCTCCCACCTCAAAATTCGGCTGTAAAGCAAAAAAGTTAGGTAGGAGGCTAACTGCCCGTAAAAGCCCGATTGGTTCAATTAATAATCAGTGGGGAAGAACAAAACCCCCACTGATTAAAGTTTCACTTTATTTACTACTTGAATGCAAGAACTACAATAAACTTCCCCGTCTAGCTCAATATACTTCTTCATATTTGTCATACCACTTGCCGGAAATGGCATGTGAATCCATGTTTTTTCATACGTTTGTATTTCCTTTTCACATAATTTACAAAGGATTGGTTTCTTACGGAACATAGACAATCAACCTTTCAGTTGACGCGCTTTTCCTGCGCAAAAAGCACTGCTCAGTAAAAATAGCGTTGCAAATATAATACTCACTAATGTAGCGTATGGAATTGCGCCTTTTAAAGAAAAGCCGACAGTGATGGAAGCGACAAATAAGAGGATGAATGTCGTTGTTAATTTTTTATAAAGTTCCATAGTATGTGAACCTCCGAATTATTTTGTATTGTAAATTTAAAAACTAAACCTATTATGTAGAAAACATAAGAAGAGATAAATAGTAGCTAATGATGTGAAAGCTAGGAGTATAAGAAATGGAAATAGTATACCTATTTAAATTCCTTTTTGTGGGTTTTCATACTTATATTGTATCATGACGTATCGGTGGCTTCATACAGAATTGTGTAAAGATATGTATGATAAAATGAAGAAAAGCTTTTAAGAAGGGGAAGATGAAAAATGAGTGTAACTGAACATAAAAAACAAGCGCCAAAAGAAGTGCGTTGTAAGATCATGACGATTTCCGATACACGTACGGAAGAGACGGATAAGAGTGGTCAATTGTTACATGCATTATTAATAGAAGCAGGACATAAAGTGACCTCTTATGAAATTGTGAAAGATGATAAAGAAAGTATTCAGCAGGCTGTGTTAGCTGGTTATCATAGGGAAGATGTTGATGTTGTGTTAACGAATGGCGGAACTGGTATTACGAAACGTGATGTAACGATTGAGGCAGTGTCAGTGTTATTAGATAAAGAAATTGTTGGATTTGGTGAGTTGTTCCGTATGATAAGTTACTTAGAAGATATCGGAAGTAGTGCGATGTTAAGTAGAGCAATCGGCGGTACAATCGGACGTAAAGTTGTCTTTTCAATGCCAGGGTCTAGCGGAGCGGTTCGTCTTGCGATGAATAAGTTAATTTTACCGGAATTAGGTCATATTACATTTGAGCTGCATCGCCAATGAAAATTGCAGGAATTGTATTGGCCGGCGGACAGTCTAGTCGTTTTGGAGAGCCGAAAGCATTGGCAACCTGGCGCGGGAAAACATTTATTGAGTATAGTATAGAGGCATTGAAAGAGGTTGTTACAGACGTTGTTGTAATTAGCAACCCAGCGATTACTAATGATCTCTTGCATATATTGCATGTACCAGTTGTAGAAGATATCGCGATGTATAAAGGAAACGGTCCGCTTGCTGGTTTATTAACAGGCATGGAATTCGTAGATGCAGATTGGTATATCGTTGCACCGTGTGATACACCAAATGTTTCGAAAGAATGGGCGATGGCATTTATAGAACGAGTAGATGAAGCGTATGAAGCAATTGTTCCATTGGTGGAGGGGCGGAAACAACCACTGTTAGCATTGTATCATCACCGAGCAAAAGAAAAAATAGAGCGGTTATTAAAAGAAGATAAGAGAAGTATGCAGGGGCTATTATCTCATTGTAAAACGCAGTATATTACGGCAGAAGAATCACAGCTGTCGAAGGGGTTATTTCTTAATGTAAATACAAAAGAAGAATATAGTCAATTACAGAATAGAAAATGAATGTGGAAGAAGAAAATATATAATGGAGAGTGAATTACTGAAAATATATGAACAACTTGGATTTAAAGTAGTATCTTCTACCGGTAAAAACCAATTATGAAATTGATTCATATACATCTTTAGTTCTATATGATAGACATAGAATATATTTACAATTATAACATTTGATGGGTGGCGGAATGAAGAGGCCTGTTTTATACTAATATTGTGTCATCCCTTCTAAGGGACAGCGCACAGCCGGTGATTGGCTAATGAGAACCTTCTCATTTTGCCAGTGCCGGTTTTTTAGTAGATAATGATGATAATAAAGTGAAACTATAATCAGTGGGGGTTTTGTTCATCCCCTACTGATTATTAGCCTTCACCAATCGGGCGTTTACGGGCAGCAGGGCTCCCACCTGACTTTTGAGGTGGGAGTCTTACTGCCCGCAAATAGCGGGATAAATTTTTTTGAGGGAGGGATCGTTTTGAAAAAGATAGATTTTACTTCTATGAGAGAGCAAGTAGCTAGTTTTTATATTTATTCTATCTCTTTTCTGGGTTTAACTGCTGTTATTATTTCCTTATTTTTAAGTGAAATGCCTTCCCATCTTATACTGCTTTTGTTGTTAATTATGTTTATGGGAATTACTGAGTATTTTCCTATCCGCATTTGGAGAGGGGGGATCACACTCAGCCTTACACTTATTTATACAATGAATTGGCAGTTTGGAATGCATATAACTGTTGTTTCGTGTGTGGGTGTGATGTTAAGTATCCAATTGCTTCGCCGATTACCTATGCAAAGGACGGTATTCAATTGTGCGCAACTTGCTCTTAGTATCGTATTAGCAGAATGGTTTTCCAGTGGATGTTTCTCTTTTTTTATTTCTGGAATGAATCTTTCAGTTTTATATGAAAAATTTATAAGCTTGTTTTTATTCAGCGCATTTCTTTGCCTTTTTAACAGTTTATTTTACGATCTTTTAATCATACTTCTTCCTCAGCCCTATCCGCTAGAAGAGTGGCGTAAAAAGAATATATTAGTACTCTTGAGTTTGAGTTTTTGTTTATTTTATTCTTCACTTATACATATTTTAGATTACCGATATCGCGGAGTGATGGATGAAATCATGGTTCTATTCTTCTTTTTCCCGCTTGTGGCAATTTGTATCATTAGCTCTTTCGTTAGACAAATACGGGTGGAAAAAGAACGATTATATAAGCTTTTTTCCATTACGACGGAATTAAGTCATGGATTATCTGCCGGAAACTTACAGCAGATGAAACAATCACTGAAAGGATTCTTAGGAATACAGGCATATGTTTTATGGGCAAAAGATGAAGAGAACTGGACACTTTTATTAAAGGATGGAAAAGTACGTCGTGATATTTCTAATTATTCTGACCTGCATAAGAAGTTTGAAGAGATATCAGAAACTGTTGTTGTTACTGATTGGAAAACAGGTATGGCTCCGGGAGATGAAGTGTTTGAAAATACTATGCGCTCGCTTGTATATTTACCTCTTAAGGTAAATCATGAATTAGTTGGAATGTTTGTGGCAGGGAAAAGCAGGAGTGCGAGTTTTATTACTGAAGATGTACAGACTTTAGCTACGTTTGCCAATCAATTAGGTAGCTTGCTTAAAACACGGACACTCGTCTCTGAACAGGAAAAAAGAACGATTTTAGAAGAAAGAAATCGAATTGCTCGTGAAATCCACGATGGAATCGCACAAGCATTGGCTGGAGTGATATTTCAGATGGAGTCAGCTCAGAAAAAATATGCAGATCGACCAAAGGACATGCAGCAAGTGGTAGATACAAGCATAAAAAAATTACGGAAGAGTTTAAGTGAAGTTCGTTATTCTATTTATGCTTTAAAGCCATATCCAACACAAAGATTAGGACTAAAACAAGCAATTATAAATAAAGTTCAATCCTTAAAACAAGAATATGGTCTAACCATTCTATATCATGAAAGAGGCCGTTCTCGAAAACTTAGTTTTACGAAAGAACGAGTCATCTTCGATACTTTACAGGAGAGCTTGCAGAACATTATAAAGCATGCAAAGGCAGATAAAGTTGACATTTTACTAAGCTATCAACGGGAACATGTACTTTTAAAGGTAAAGGATAACGGAATTGGCTTTTCTCTTTTTGAATCTATGATTAAAGCAAAGCATGAGCCGCATTATGGTATATTACATATGAATGAACAGGCTGAACAGCTAGGGGCTACCCTTCAGATTGATAGTTCAGCAGGAAAAGGTACAGAAATCACATTGTTAATTCCAGATTCAGAAATGGGGGAGGAGTATCATGATTCGAATATTAGTAGTGGATGATCATACTGTTTTGCGTGATGGAATTCGAAGTATATTGGAACTCGAATCTGATATGCGAGTAGTTGGAGAAGCTGTTTCCGGGGATGAGGTAGTAAAGAAAGTGGAAGATTGTAGGCCTGATTGTATTTTAATGGATATTAACTTACCGGGAAAAAATGGTATTGAGGCTACATCACTCGTGAAAGATCAGTATCCGAACTGCCGTGTTCTCGTATTGACTATGTATGAACATGATGAATACTTGATGGCTGCTCTTCGGGCAGGTGCAGACGGTTATTTACTGAAGGATTCATCATCCGATCAGGTAGTGGCGGCAATCCGAATGGTATTACAAGGAGATTCTGTGATTCATCCGCGTATGACTAAAAAGTTGATTACATATCATCAGCAAACGAAATCAGAATCAAATGAAAATGAACTAACAGAGCGTGAAAAAGAAATACTGTTTGAATTGGCTAAAGGTCTTAGCAATAAGGAAATTGCTGAAGCTCTATATATCAGTGACAAGACAGTTAAAATCCATATTAATAAGATTTTCAGAAAACTAAATGTGAAAAGCCGTTCACAAGCAGTCATATATGCCGTGCGAAATCAGCTTGTTCCATTTTCTTAAATAAAAATCATTTAAAAGGTTAAAAGAACTACTCTGTACCTTATTATTTTACTCAAAATAATAAGGCGCGGAGTAGTTCTTTTGTACTATACGGTATAGAACTAATAACTAAAAAAATATTACTTTTTGATAATTTTCAGAAAAGTTTAAATTTAATAAGATAAGAAAGTAGAGTCGTAGCCTAATAGCTTCGGAAATTTATGTTATGCAATGACTACAAATACAAATAAATTTAGATGGGGGAACTTGTATGAAGAGAGGGAAATTTGGGAGGGTTCTTACAGGAACGTTAGTTGCTGGTATGCTAGTGTCACAAGGTATTCCGTATAATGTATTGGCAGAAAGCGCGGTTGAACTGAAGCCAGTTGATAATGCGGAACAGGTACTAATGAATCTGTCTCCAGAACAAAGAAAAGTGTTGGAACAGCTAGATGTAAGTCCTAATTTTACGATTTCACCTGATATTGATTCTAATAGTCCTGAATTAGTTAACGTTATCGTGGAATTCAATCAAGCTCCAGCAAAAATTGAAGTGATGAAACAAGCGGCGAAAGGGAAGAAAATAGCTGCTACTACTGCGCAAGCAAAAGTGGATGAAGAGCATAAAGTGTTCAAACAACATGTCGAATCCTTAAAATCGAAGAAGGATGCCGGTACGTACGATACGGAAAAAGTGAAAATCACACGTGAATATAAGAATGCAATCAACGGTGTAGCGATGACGATACCTGGTGTGGCTGTGCAGGAGCTGATCCAATCTGGAGTAGTAAAACGTGTCTTTAAAGATTACGAGGTAAAAGTGGAACCTCCGGTAGAAGCAAAAGAAACAATCGATCCGAAAATGGCGGACAGCATTCCACAAATTGGCGTGGACAAGCTTCATGCAGAAAACATTACAGGTAAAGAGATTAAAGTCGGCGTTCTTGATACAGGTGTTGACTATAATCACCCTGACTTAAAGGGTGCTTATAAAGGCGGATATGATTTTGTAGACAATGATGCAGATCCGATGGAAACGACATACGAGGACTGGATAAAAGCTGGTAAGCCAACATCTCCTGGTTATGTATATTATACAAACCATGGTACACATGTAGCAGGAACGATTGCAGCTCAAAAGAAAAACAATGCAGATTATGCTGTGAAAGGTGTAGCACCTGATGTAGATTTATATGCTTATAGAGTATTAGGTCCTTGGGGCGGAGGTAATACAGCAGGAATTCTTGCTGGAATAGATAAAGCGATTACAGATGGTATGGATGTTATCAATATGTCACTTGGTGCGCAGACTAACGATCCTTTATATGCTACTTCTGTTGCGACAAATAACGCTATGCTTTCAGGTGTGGTAACAGTTGTTGCCGCAGGTAACGCCGGACCGAACGAAAAAACTCTCGGTTCCCCGGGAACGGCAGCTCTTGGCATTTCGGTAGGAGCAAGTGATGTTTCTATGTCTATTCCTACATTCAGCGGGAGTGCATCCAATGAAAAATTTGAAAATATGCAGCTATTAGGTAAAGATTTCCCTGATAAGTTAGAAGATCTACAAGGGCAAACCTTACCGATTGTATTTGCGGGACTTGGTAAAGAAGCTGATTTTACTGGAAAAGATTTGAGCGGGAAAATTGCGCTGATTCAACGCGGGGAAATTACGTTTGATGAAAAAATCAAAAATGCTAAAAAAGCCGGAGCGAAAGCTGTTATCGTGTATAACAATGCTGACGGACAAATATCCGCCTACTTAGGTGAGGGGGTAGGTCTTATTCCATCTTTCCGTCTGTCAAAAGCGGATGGAGAACGGTTAAAGGCGCTAGGTGAAGTATCTTTCAAATTCGAGACGCTGGGCAATACAAAAACGGAAGGTGATCACTTAGCTGATTTCAGCTCCCGTGGGCCGGTAAACGGAAATTATGATATTAAGCCGGATGTAGTCGCTCCTGGTGTGTCGGTTTTCTCTACTGCACCGGAATACATCAATGATCCGCAGGACGGTATAAATTACGGCAATGCATATGTACGCTTGTCTGGTACTTCTATGGCTACCCCTCACGTAGCGGGTACAGCAGCATTGATTTTGCAGGAGCATCCAGAATACACTCCTTTCGATGTAAAAGCGGCTCTTATGAATACATCCGATGATTTGAATGGTCAGAATTCCGTATACGAAGTAGGCGCAGGGCGCATCGATGCGTATCAAGCCGTTCATACGGACACATCCATTAAAGTATTAGACAAAACACAAAATGTCGAGAACGGAAACGTTGTCGAAATTGACGAACAAACAGGATCCATCGTGTTTGGCAGACATGTTAAGCAAGGGGATAAACCGATTGAAGCGAGCAAAAAAGTAAATGTCCAAAACCACAGCAAGGAAGAAAAATCCTTTAAATTAGAAGTGGAGTATCACGGCGAACGTACAGGTATTCAAGATGCAGCGAAGAACGGTGTAAAAGTTGAGGTACCAGGCTCTATTACAGTAGCAAGTGGACAATCACAGGAGATGGAGCCGAAAATCACGATTCCTGCTAGCGCAGCGAAAGGCAGATATGAAGGGTATATCCATGTGACGAATGCGAACAATCCGGCCGAAACATATCAAATCCCATTCGCTGTCATGGTGACGGAAAAGGGATTTGAATATATAAAAACGACTTCACCATCCGTAACAAATACAACACCTTTCTGGCAATATTTAAACCCTATGGTCCACGGAATAATGAAGTTGAATAGCCCAATGAAAACAATCGATGTGCTTGTTAAGGACAGTAAAACAGGGAAAGCTGTAGGTTTTATAGGAACAGCGAACATCAGTAAATTGCCGACAGACGTAGAAACTTTTCTTCTAGGAGTATTCAGCGGTACTGTCTATCCATTTACAAATGATCCTTCCAAGCCGATTGGCGATCTTCCTGTGAAGCTTCCGGTAGGCGATTATATACTGGAAATGATTGCACATGATGAGGAAGGGAAATCATATGTTGTAGACAATCCGCTTATTGTGGACAATACAGCACCGGAAGTAAATATGGATAAAAAACCAGGAGTGATCGAGATTAATGACTCCATGTTTACGGAAGAGGATGGACAAAAAGCAGTATGGTTACATGGAACGGCTAAGGATGAGACAGTGGACGTATTACAATCAAAAGGCTTAAACTATGACCAATCATCCAACAGCATGGGTTACTCTGCAAACTCTCCATTCATAAATGGGTACTTCCCGATCCAAGCGAATGGAGATGTAAAATTCGGAATTGAGGAAAGTGATATTGCAAAAAAACCTTTACATTTAACTTTGACTACGTTTGATATGGCAACGGCAATGGGTAAACAAAACTATGTCTTTGTAAAAGAAGGTACGGAATATACGACTTCTAGTTACGATAAGAAAGATGTGAAAGTCGGCGATAACGTTACGATGACACTGAGTCTCAATAATGTGAAGCAGCTTGTATCTGGAGAATTCCAGGCCGAGTTCATCAAAGATTTGTTTAAGTTTGAGAATGTGAAACTGAACAATGCGGTAAACGAGTACGCGAAGGACAAGGGCTTGGAAGTATCGCTGCAAGAACCTGTCGTGACAGAAGGAACTCACACTAATACAGTGAAGGTCGGCGCATCTATGAAAGGGAATGCATTCAGTGGTATGGATGGAGATATGCCTTTCCTTGATGTCACGTTCAAATTAGTAAGTGATGCATATTTCGATAATGTTATCGGATTTAATGTAAAACAGGCGTCTTATATGAAAGCTGGACAAACAGCAGCTACTGCCATTCCTTATCTCAAAACAGAAAACTTTAATATCATTCCAACGCATTCGAGAGTGCAGGGTTCCATCAAACCGGAAGCATTTTTGATTGGGTCTGAGGGCTCTCAGTACTTGAGAAAAGCGGATTATACAAAAATCGGTGCCCAAGTATATGCGATGTCACCAAAAGGTAAAAAATATCAGGGAACAATTGATAATAAAGGATTCTTCACCATTCATGGTATCCCAGCTTCTACTGAAGCATACACAGTTGTTTTCGATATTCCGGGACATCTCAAATCGATGAAGAAATTCATTCCTGGATATTCTGTAAATGGTGAGATGCGCGGGCAACATGTTACATTAGGTGCTAAAGGTCTTGCAGGGGACGTAAATGGTGACAGATTGATTGATATTCGCGATATGCAAAGTGTAGTAGATGTATACGGTAAGAAGGATGCATCTATCTTGCCGCAGGACATCAATCAAGACGGTGTCGTAGACGAGACAGATGTCCGCTTCATTGAGAAAAACTTCTTACAAAAAGAAGTTGGCGTTCCAGAAGTTGTTAAGCCAAAAGAAACAATCGGTAAAAAAGGTCTGGCAGATTTCCTACGTCAGATCGGTCTAGAACCGAAGAAATAAAGTGAAACTATAATCAGTGGGGGTTTTGTTCATCCCCCACTGATTATTAGCCTTCACCAATCGGGCGTTTACGGGCAGCAGGGCTTCCACCTAACTTCTTTGCTCCAGCCGAATTTTGAGGTGGGAGTTTTACTGCCCACAAATAGCGGGATAAAAAGAAGGTGTCTTAGGAGCGGCTGCTGATAAAAGAGGGAGAAATATCATCTTCTGTAAATATCGATAGTCGCTCTTAAATAAAACGAGGAGTTCGTTATTAAGAATTCATTGGCTATCTTAGAGGTAAACCTAAAAAACATCGGATAAGGAAACAATTCGTTTCTACCTCATAAGGACTTATCAGCTGTTTAATAGTGTAGATATTATAAAAATAGGGGGATTATTAAAATGAATCTTAAGAAAAAGCTGGGTATGGGTGTTGCATCTGCAGTTCTTGGTTTATCTTTAATTGGAGGCGGAACGTTTGCATACTTCAGTGATAAAGAAGTATCAGAAAATACGTTTGCGGCTGGTACTTTAGATTTGAATATTGACCCGCAAGTTATCATCGATGTTGACAACATCAAACCAGGTGACCAAGTGGAGCGCGATTTCCACTTGATCAATAACGGCACTTTGAAAATTAAGGACGTTCATCTTCTTACTGATTACACTGTAACAGATGCAAAAGGTGATAACGGAGATGCTGATTTCGGTGATCACATCAAAGTGGAGTTCTTATGGAACATAGACAAGAACACAGTTCCTGTATGGGAAACTACTTTGTCTGAATTGAAACAGGCTACTGCTGATGGTAACATTCCTGATCTTGTACAAAAAGGTGTTGTAAACTGGGAAGGAAACGGACTTGCTCCAGGCAAGGATGACACTTTCTATGTGAAATTCATATTTGTAGATAATGGAGAAGAGCAAAACGTATTCCAAGGAGATACATTGAAATTGAACTGGACATTCGATGCGGCTCAGACAAAAGGGGAAGAAAAATAAGTTCAAATTTTATTCATTATATCTATGTAACAACTGAACTGCTAAATAAAAGTGCAAGATAAAGAGAGGTCATACTATGAAGTATGACCTCTTTTCCTATATTTTGTACAATATAGGAGTTTCACTTGTAAATTGATGGTACATAAGCTGAGTTTAAGCTAGCATTTCCGCTTTTCGACTTTGAATAACATCATCATAATGCATGAGTAAATCACTGGAAATTTCATCCCAGCTTTTTGTAGCAGCATAAGAGTGAGCATCTTGGCTCATTTGTTTACGCATTTCTTCATTATTTAACAATTCATAAATAGATGATAAAAATGAGTCCTCATTTTTGGGTTCACATAGAAATCCAGTTTTTTCATCTTTAATGATATTTTTAACCCCACCACTATTCGCACCAATAACAGGTGTACCACATGCGAGTGATTCCAGTACGACGTTCCCAAATGTTTCAGTAGTAGATGGAAATACCATTAGATCGGAGGAAGCGTAGACTTCAGCTAAATTCGTGCCTTGTAAATATCCAGTAAAGGTTACATTTGTTTTTGGAACATTTTCATGCAGGCCCTTTGCGAGAGGACCATCTCCAGCGATGAGCCAATGAATATCGTCACGTTCTTTGTTTGTCGTTTGAATAAGTGTTTGAAGAGTGTCGATATCTTTTTCAGGAGCAAGGCGTCCGACGTAGGAAAGAATATATTTCGCTGTAATATTATATTTTTTTCGGAATAGGTCTTTATTGTAAGTTGGATGAAAGAGAGTACAATCTACACCACGTCCCCAAATATAGAGCTGTTGAAATCCTTTTTTCTTTAATTGATGTAATGTTTCAGGGGAAGGAACAAAGTTTTTTTGCATATGACTATGAAACCACTTTAAATAGTTCCATAACATACTGGAGAGAAACTCAATTTTGTAATAGTGTAAATAGGCGTCAAAATCAGTATGATAAGAACCAACGACTGGGATGTTCAATTTTTTTGCGTAATACAACCCACAAAGTCCCATATTGAAAGGCGTAGCAATGTGAATGATATCAGGTTTAAATGCAAGAAGTTCCCGTTTAATGCGCGGAGTAGGAAAGGCAAAGCGACATTCTGGATATAATATTGTTAACGGGATACTTCTCATTTTGTTCACATTCGCTACGAAATTATCTTCTGCCGTATGCTGAGGGGCGAAAACAGAATAGGCGATATTTTCTTTTTGAAAATATTTAGTTAAACGTTCCAAAGTTTTCGCCACACCGTTGACTTGTGGTGTAAATGTATCGGTAAATATGGCGACTCTCATCATATCGCTCCTTTACATGAGTGGAATGAGTTGATAAAAAGAGATGATGCCAGAGCAAGTGCCAAGGCACATGCCTACAAATACATCTGACGGATAATGAAGCCCTAAATAAATACGGGAAATACCGACGCATAATGCTAACGGTAATAGAAAAGCAAGCAAGTTTGGATTATAACAAATAAATGGAATGAGGACAGAGAAAACAGCCGTTGTATGTCCGGATGGAAAAGAATGATCTTTTAAAGGCTGTACTGGATATTTCGCATCTTGAATTGTTAAATAAGGGCGTTTTCGTGGATACCATCTTTTTAATATTTGCACAGGAATATGGCTAATTGTTAAAGAAATAGCAGTTGCAATTGCAGCTTGATGCAAATTCCCTGTTGCGAAAATTAAAAAGAATAGGGTAAGTGCAATGGAAAAACTTGCACCACCGATATGGGTAATATTGCTGAAAAAGATGTTTAATGTTTTTTGATCAAAGTAGCGATTAATTCCTTTGAAAATGTAACATTCTATTTTATATAGTCCACTGACCTTCATGAGATTTTTCCTCCCTCATTTACATATATATGGAGTTATTAACTTCTATTTTAATAAGATTTTATTGAGGGAATAATAATGTTTTGTAAAGAAAAAGTTAGCTTTTTTCATAAAAAAAGCTGCCATAAGACTGGCAGCGATAAAATCACTTTTGTAACGATTTATAATATTGTCCTTTTTCAACGTATTGTGTGCGAATACGTTCCATATCTTTACGGTCCTCTTCTGTTAATTCGCGAATGACCTTCGCAGGACGACCGAAAGCTAACGTATTAGGAGGGATTTTCTTTCCTTGTGAAACGAGACTACCAGCACCGATGAAAGCTCCTTCGCCAATTTCGGCGCCATCTAATATGATAGAGCCCATTCCAACTAAAGCATCTTTTTTAATATGACAGCTATGTAAAATAACTTGATGCCCAACGGTAACGTCATCTTCTAAAATAAGAGGATACTGGGGGCTTTGGTGAAGTGTACATTGATCTTGTACATTTACTCTATTTCCAATTATCGTTGGTGATACATCACCGCGGATGACTGTATTAAACCAAATACTTGATTCCTCGCCAATTGTCACATCGCCTGTAATGGTAACGTAGTCAGCGATAAAAGCACTACTCGCAATTTTCGGATTTTTTTCTTTGTAAGGATATATCATGTAAAGCCTTCCTTTCCTAGAGACTAGTTTTAGTGTATCAAATTATGAAAAAGAGTGAAATGGAGGAGTTTCGTATGTGGAACTATGAAGCGGAAGAAGCGAAAGCCGTCATTATTATCGTACATGGTGCTATGGAATATCACGGGCGTTATGAAGGAGTTGCAGAAATGTGGAATCATAGCGGTTATCACGTCGTTATGGGGGATCTTCCAGCACACGGAACAACTTCAAGAAATAGAGGACATATCGATTCATTTGATGAATACATAGAGGAAATAAAGTTATGGGTGAAAGAAGCAAGAAAATATAGGTTGCCTATTTTTTTATTTGGTCATAGTATGGGAGGACTTATTGTTATTCGTATGATGCAAGAAACGAAAAGAGAGGATATAGATGGGATGGTACTAAGCTCGCCTTGTTTAGGCGTATTAGCTTCACCTTCCGCTCCGCTTCGTGCTGCTTCAAAAATATTAAATGTCGTTGCTCCAAAATTGCAATTTGCAACAAATCTCACTGTAGAAATGTCAACTCGTAACCATGAAGTGAGGGATGCGATGGAGAATGATTCATTGTTCTTGCGCAAAGTATCAGTACGTTGGTATAGTGAATTGATTAAGTCTATCGAGATTGCTCATGAGAAAATAGATGATTTTCCAGATGTTCCACTCTTGCTAATGCAGGCGTGTGAGGATAAACTTGTAGATAAAACACGTGTCCGCATGTGGTTTGATAATGTTAAAATTAGTGATAAGGCATATAAAGAATGGCCTAATTGTTATCATGAGTTATTAAATGAGTATGAGCGTGATGAAATTTTGAATTATATTCAGTCATTTACTGAAATTCATATCAATAATATAGTAAAAACAAACAAATAAATCATTATTTGTACATTTAACAGAGGAGATGAAGGAAGAAGTGAACGTACCGAGTAATCCCATAACGCTCATGGCGAAAGTATACCGTGATGTGTTTCCGGTTGTACACCATGAGCTAGCGATGTGGAAAGAGCGTGCCTACCATATTCCGAATGATGAGCTTCATAGTCAGGCAATCGCAAGTATTGAGAATAAAACGTTTCATTGCGAGGGCGGTGGCATTTTAGCGCTGCTAGCAAATGAACATCGAGAGGAATGTATTCGTTTTATCGTAGCATATCAAACGATTAGCGACTATTTGGATAATTTATGTGACCGTAGTACATCACTTGATCCGAAAGACTTTGCGGCTCTTCATGAGTCGATGGTAATGGCATTAAGTCCTGAAGTTGAAGGAGGCGGTAATTATTATCGTTATCGTGATGATCAAGATGATGGTGGTTATTTAGATGAGCTCGTTGAAACGTGTCAGGATGTTTTAAAGAAAACGAAGCATTATGATAAAATTGCTCCAATTCTTCATGAGCTTGCTTGTTATTATTGTGATTTGCAAATTCATAAACATGTGAAGTTAGAAGAAAGAGAACCGCGTCTAAAAACATGGTTTGAAGCTCATAAAGAAAACTTGCCGCCGATGAGCTGGTTTGAATTTTCGGCTTGTGCAGGATCAACTTTAGGAATCTTTTGTCTTGTGGCATATGCATTCCATGATGAATTACATGATGAGGATATTGAGAAAATTAGACAAGGATATTTTCCTTACGTACAAGGACTTCACATTTTACTTGATTATTTCATTGATCAAGAAGAAGATCGTATAGGCGGGGATTTGAATTTCTGTAGTTATTACGAAAACGAGCAAGCTATATTAGATCGCATGAAACATTTTGTAGAAGAAGCAGAGAAGAGCATTGGTGATTTGCCTCATGCGAAGTTTCATCGTCTCATAAGCCGAGGATTACTTGGTATTTATTTATCAGACCAAAAGGTATCAGCGCAAAAGAATATGCACAAAATGGCACGGCGCATTGTGAAATACGGAGGTCTCACTTCACGATTCTTCTACTGGAACGGGAAGATGTACCGAAAGAAAATGGCGCAGTGATGAAGAAAACCACTCATATGGAGTGGTTTTCTTTTTATCCCGCATTAACGGGCAGTAAGACTCCCACCTCAAAATTCGGCGAATACGAAGGAGTTAGGTGGGAGATCAACTGCCCGTAAAAGCCCGATTGGTTCAACTAATAATCAGTGGGAGATGGACAAAACCCCCACTGATTAAAGTTTCACTTTATTATGATCGTATTTTTGAAAATACGTATATGAGAAGTTCAATTGCGAAAATAACTAAAACAGATATTCCGAATAAAGGCATTACAGTGCCTAGTATAACCATCATGATAAAGAAAACGAATATGCTTTTCTTATCTTTTTGCTTTGGTGGTGCTGCTAATTTGCCTTTCGGTTTTCTTGCTAACCACATTTTTACTCCGTAATAAATGAGAAGTAATAAAGATAATGTCGTTAGTAAGCATAATATTTTATTTGGCCATCCGAATAAATGTCCTTCGTGAAGCGGGATACCGTAAGTGAACCATTGTGCAAATAATCCATAATCACGATAGTCCGTTTTTGAAATAAGTTTTCCGCTATATTGATCAAAGTAAGCTGTTATCTCTTCATTTGGTGCCACGTGCATGCCTGTAATACCAGAACCACTTGATTTCGAAACAGTGAATACACCTTTCGGATCAGTCGGTAGAGAGATAACATATGGCTTCTTTATTTCAACCCCTTTTTGTAATTCATCAACTGAAATGGCTTTTGGCTCATTTGAATTAGATTCAGGAGGAGCTTCTTTTCTTGTTGCCCATGGCAACTCTTTTACCTTTGATTCAGGAGGTGCCATATACAATTTTGGATATCCGAGCGCTTCATTCGACGATGCAATTTTATAAATTTGGTTACCCATAAATCCAGACCACGGCAATCCAGTTGCGACTAACAGAACGAGAGGAATTGTAAATATAATACCGATAATAGAATGACATCGTTTTGCTTTTTCTCGCTTATTGGATGATGGTGTGTTTTTGAATTGGCGTATACTCATATACAACCCAGTTATAATCAAAAAGATTGTCCAGCACGCCGCAAGTTCTACAATATAATTGACGACAGTGCCACCAACTAAAAGAGAACTATGTAGTTCCCGCATTATATTGGCAAACGTTTCACTTGCGTTTTGATCTCCGACAATTTGATTATTGCTATCTAAATAAACGTATTTTTGCGTTCCTGTATATTCATTTGCGATTGTAAGTCTCGTATTATAATCCCCATTAAACTCACTAATTTTCGCCACACTATAATGTGGATATTTTTTCTCTGTTAATGAAATAGAATCAGACATCGAAATAGATTCTGTTTGGGCGCTCTTCCCAAAATATAAATCTTTATAGATGAAATCTTCAACTTCCTCACGAAATAAATATCCAATACCGCTAAGTGATAAAGTAATAAGAAGTGGTGTAATAAAAAGCCCAGCGTAAAAATGCCACCTCCAAAAAATGTAATGAAGCGAACGATTTTGTTTCATACTTCAGTTCCCCTAACCTTCCCTATATGAATAAACTACTTATTTAATATAGCGAGATTAAGTGTGGATATTTTGAAAGAATTGTGAAGAAAGTTAAAAATTTTTAGGGTTTTTATCAAACATAAAACATATTTCAAAAGGGATGTTTTCTATGCTTATGAAGATCTCTTTGTATTGGATAAATACATCCTAACAACCGCCTCAGCAAGACTCTGAGAGGAATCAACAAAATCTTCATTTGCAACTACATTCAAATCGGTACATGCGATAATAGCGGTATCTACTTCATCTTTCAATTGTAAAACGAGTGCACTCCATAATTTGTGAGCTTCTTCAACTTCTCCGCCTTTAATACAAGTAATAATTTGATTAATCATTTCCTGCCATTTTTCATTATGAATGTATTCTATATTACGTTGTGCAATCCCGTCTTGGTAAATACCAGCTTGAACAGTTGCTTCTGTTGCAAGAAGAGCGACTCTTTTTGCAGTTCCAGGAATTTCTTTTAACGTCTCAACGACTATATTCAAAATTGGAATAGAAATAGAATGCTGTAATTCTTCAAAATAAAGATGCGCCGTATTGCAAGGCATAGCGATAAAGTCTACGCCAGTACTTTCAAGCTTTTGTGCCCCTTCAATAATTGCTTTTTTCATCGCCGCATTATCAATAGGACAATCCATATAAAACGGCGTTGGGCACGAATAAATCATCATATGAGGAAAGTCCATATCATGCTTTGCTCCGTATATTGTTTGGCACCCTGCTACAACTGTATCGACGAATGGTCCAGTTGATTTTGGTCCCATTCCTGCTAGTATTCCGATCATTGTTTCGTCCCCTTTAATATGTAATTAAAAACGTTTTTTGCGAATGAGAAAAAGAAATAAAGTAAGTAATAAAAATGAATATACGATAGCCCAAGCTGTGAGCCATAGGGTGTGAGTAAGTATATTATATTTGTATTGCCCAAGCATTAAAAAGCTTTCGACAGGTGGTAAAAACCATAGTAGCTCTGTTTTAAAACGGATTGAAGCAATCGTCATAAGTAATATAAATGTAAGACTAAGCCAAGCGGTGCTTGCTTTTTGAATAATATTTCTAGTAAATAATGTTGCGATTGAAATTCCTAGTATAGAGAAAGACATGTGAGCGAGAAATCCGACTAGAAATAAAGAAGCTGTCATTTTTTCATTAAACATTTGCAAAATAATTGGATAGATTATGGATATAAAAGATAACACAGTACAAATGAGAAGAGCCGTAATATATTTACCAACGTATAATGCCGAAATATTATTTGTGTGTGAAATAGTGATTTGTTCTTGTACAGGGTCTTCAGTATGAAAAATTGTGATTGTAATCCAGGCAGATAATAAATAAAGTGCGAGTGAGGTTTCTAAATATGTCGGTACAATAGGAGTCGGTTTATATGTATATACAAAAAGCAAGCTTATACAGTACATCGCAATAGGAGGAATGTACTTATACGATTTTGTGTAATCGAGAAAATGGTAACGAATAAGCGCAAACATAATAAACCTTCTTTCGATTTAAAAATTAGGTTGTAGCAGTGTGATGGATGCCTTTTTATGTAATAAAAACTGAAGTATGTCGTTTGTATAATCTTTTTCGATTTGTAATTGAATGAGGTTTTGATTTGAATTGTGTGTAACATGTATAAATCCGGATTGTTGTTGTAGTTCTATTGCTGAAAATATTTCGTGAACGATTACCTCAATATAGACCTGTTCTGTTGATTTTTGCACAGAGGTATCTTCCGCAATTGTATGATTAGCTAACGTCACAATTCTATCGGCGAAGTGTTCTAGTAGTTGTTTTTCGTGACATGTGAAGAGTACAGATATACCTTGTTGTTTTAATGAAAGTAAAATATGCTCTAGTTCTTGCTGAGAGTTAGGGTCGAGCCCAGAAAGTGGTTCATCTAAAATTAATAAATGGACGTCCGTAAGTAATGCTTGCATAATACCTGTTTTTTGTTTCATACCTTTTGAAAAGTTTCGTACAACGGAATGCCTTGCGTGATGTAAGTGAAAAGATTCAAGGAGCACCGGAATTTTATTTCTTAAGTATTTTGTTGATAAACCATGAATGTGGCCGAGATGATATAAATAATCCTCTAATGTAAAACGAATCCCTTCAGGAAAATGCTCAGGTACATAACCGATTTGTATATGTTCTTTTCTTTGAAGTGTCCCTGCCGTAGGTGAAATAAAACCTGCAATTATTTTGAGCAAAGTGCTTTTTCCAGTTCCATTACCGCCAATAATAGCGAGTGCTTCTCCTTCTGGAATGGATAAATCGATGTTGTCTAGTATGAGTGATTTGCCGTACTTCTTTTGAATTCCTCTTAGTTTTACTAGCAAAGTTCTATCCTTCTTTCTTCAAATAGTGTATACATCCATTATATAGGAGAATAAGAAAAAGACGTGCAGTGAGTGCACGTCTTTTTTTGTTATGTTTTGTCGAAGAATCGATATATCGGCAAAATCGTTGATATATTATCGTTTCTCAATCGCCACAATAAATGGCGGGTTATTTTGCTGGTTAATGAAGCCGTATTGCAAAACGTGAGCTTGCTTTTGGTCTAGTTCTTCTGCAAATTTGAGAACAGCGTCACGTTCTACTTGTCCTTCTGGATGTCCGTGGTAAATGACAAGGACGATGATACCTTCAGGTGCCATTAGTTCTAGCAATTGTTCAATCGCCGAGATTGTTGAGTTCGGTTTTGTGACGATATGTTTGTCACCGCCAGGAAGGTAACCTAAGTTGAAGATTGCGCCTGTTACTTTTCCTTTTGCATCTTCTGGTAATACGGATACAAGTGTGTCGTGACTATCGTGAACTAAAACAGTACGTTCGAAAAGTTCTTTTTCTTTTAGTCGGATAGTAGAGCTTTCGATCGCTTCTTTTTGAATATCGAATCCAAATACTTTTCCGTTATCTCCAACGATTTCAGCTAGGAAGCAAGTGTCATGTCCATTGCCAAGTGTTGCATCTACTGCGTAATCGCCTTCTTTAACAGCCGTTTGCAGTAGCATGCGAGCAAACGGTAATACACGTTCTAATTTCATTTTTGTTTCTCCTCATTTGCATATTTTCCTTGCCAGCTTCCGCGGCGTACAAATTCTGCATCGATGGAATTTAATACTTCCCATTTATTTAAGCTCCACATTGGGCCGATCATTAAATCAGGTGGACCGTCACCTGTGATGCGGTGCACAATTACGTCTTCTGGAATAATTTCAAGTTGGTCGACAACGAGACTTACGTAATCTTCAAGAGATAAGAATTCTAGTTGTCCTTTTTCATATTGCTTCACCATTGGCGTTCCTTTTAACAAATGAAGTAAATGAATTTTAATTCCTTGTATGTCAAGCTTTGCAACTTCACGAGTTGTTTCCATCATCATGTCGTAATCTTCAAGGGGAAGACCGTTAATAATATGCGAGCAAACTCTAATACCGTGCTTACGTAATTTATTTACGCCTTCCACATAAGATGGATAATCGTGAGCACGATTAATAAGATTTGCAGTTCGTTCATGAACAGTTTGAAGTCCGAGTTCAACCCAAAGATACGTGCGTTTATTTAAGTCCGCTAAATATTCAACAACATCATCCGGTAAGCAATCTGGACGAGTCGCAATAGAAAGACCGACAACGTCTTTTTCTGTTAGAAGCGGTTCGAATTTTTCTTTTAACACTTCAAGTGGAGCATGTGTATTTGTATAGGCCTGGAAATAAGCGATACATTTTCCGTCTTTCCACTTTGCGTGCATTTTTTCTTTCATTTCATGATATTGCGTTATTACATCATCGCGGCGATCACCTGCAAAGTCACCAGATCCAGCGGCACTACAAAATGTGCAGCCTCCGTAAGCGACTGTGCCGTCACGGTTTGGGCAATCAAAGCCGGCGTCTAATGAAACTTTAAAGATTTTTTCACCAAATTCATTTCGTAAGTGGTAATTCCATGTATGATAACGTTTATTGTCATTTGTATATGGAAAAGGGTTTTGAACCTTCATTATTTTCCCTCCTAAGACGAGTCAAAATGAAACAAAATCCATTATAACATACTCATAAGGTTCATATGGAAGGGACACACTAAAGGAGAATTGAAGCAAGGAGGGACAAGTATGGCAGAGCGTCAATCACTTGAATCGTATATTACACAAGCGGAAGAAGCGGTGGAATATGCGAAAGAACAATTAGACCAAGGCATGAGACAAGAGCATTACAATACGATGGAGTATTCAGATGCGCAGTTGCAATTAGAACAAGCATATAACGACTTACAAACGATGCAGCAACATGCGAATGATGAGCAACGTGAGCAGTTAAATAGAGCACGTATGGCAATTCGCCAATTGCAACATCAAATGATTATTACACCGCACTAATAAGGAGTGAATGTAATGGCGAAACGTTCAGATCAAAATAATCCAGAGCAAAAAACGCAAAATGGACACAACGCTGAGTTTTCAAATGAGCTTGATCCTGTTGTTCAAGTGAAACAGCGTAATAGTAAAAAAGGACAACCTCAAAGATCAAAGCAATCAGAGTAACCAGGTCGCAATATGACCTGGTTTTATTTTATTACAAAAGTGTAAGGTAAATGTAATGTTAACAAATAGCAGTTCCCCTCCAAAAGGCGCAGAATAGGTAATGGAAAAACAAGCGTAGGAGGATATATATGACGAAACCAGTTGTAGACGTGAAAAACGTTCAAAAAGTGTACGGTAAAAAAGGTGAGAACCAATCACACGCATTAAAAGGTGTTTCATTCTCAATTCAAGAGGGTGAATTTGTTGGGATTATGGGACCTTCTGGTTCTGGTAAAACGACATTATTAAATGTAATTTCAACACTAGATAAAGCAACGGGCGGCGTTGTGGAAATAGCAGGTACGGACATTACGAAAATGAAACAAGGTGAGCTTTCTGATTTCCGTTCACAAAAATTGGGGTTCATCTTCCAAGATTTTAACTTATTAGAGAACTTATCTATTTATGAAAACATTGCACTTCCACTTTCACTTCAAGGTGTTTCATCACGTAATATTGGACCGAAAGTAGAAAAAGTAGCAGATATGTTAGGGATTTCAGCAATACTTCAAAAGTATCCATCTGAAGTATCTGGTGGACAGAAACAGCGTTCAGCAGCAGCGCGCGCTTTAGTGCATGAGCCTGCAATTATTTTAGGGGACGAGCCAACAGGAGCTCTTGATTCTAAAAATGCAGCAAGTTTACTTGATGCGATGACAAACTTAAATGAAGAACAAGGTGTATCTATTATGATGGTTACTCACGATCCATATAGTGCAAGTTACTGTCAGCGTATTTTATTCATTCAAGATGGTGAGCTATATAAAGAAATTCACCGCGGTGGTACGCGTGAAGAGTTTTATAAAGAAATTTTAGATGTGCTTGCAGACTTAGGCACACAAAAAGCGTAAGAAAGGAGGTCTAGGGCATGTTATTTAAACTTTCCATGTCAGGGCTGAAAAGTAAGCTAAAGGATTATATCGTCTTACTTGTCGGTCTTGTTATGTCTATTTCAATTTTTTATATGTTTCAAACGTTAGCACTGAATAAAGCGTTTATTGAATCCAATTCTGTCATTAAGTCTATTGGCTTCGTATTCCAAGCAGGTTCATTTCTATTAGCAATTATAACGTTCTTCTACATTTTATATGCGAACTCTTTCTTATTATCTCTTCGTCAAAAAGAGTTTGGTATGTATATGATGTTAGGAGCAAAAAAGCATAAAGTTACATTACTTATGTTTATTGAAACGATTGTATTAGGTGCTGCGTCTCTTGCGATTGGACTTACAGTTGGTGTAGGACTTGCAGAAGGTATCGGTCAGTTATTAATGAAACAATTGGAATTTGCTGGCGAAGGCTATAAAGCATTTTATCTACCATCTATGACTGTTACTTGCATATTCTTCTTTGCACTATTTGTATTATCGGCAATTATGAATAGTATTAAATTATCTCGTATTTCTGTATTACAACTTGTACATGCAGATGCACAAACAGAACGTGTTGCAGTAAAAGGAAAAATGACAGGTTTAGTTGCATTCCTTGCGGTTATTTTATTAGGAATTGGCTATGCATCAATGATTTATATGGAAAAACTAAGAGAAATGGGAATCCTAATTGCATTAATTACAACAACAGCCGGTACTTACATGCTATTTGGATCACTTCTCCCGGTCATTATTAAAAAGTTAAAGAGTAATAAAAAACGTAGTGAAAAAGGGCTTAACGCTTTTACTTTTGCACAATTAAATTTCCGTATTAATAGTTTAACAAAGGTTCTTGCGACAGTAGCGATGTTAGTTGCTCTTGGAGCTGGTGCAATTTCAGGTGGTATGGCGTTTAAAAATAACGTTATAAAAATGGTAGATGGTTTAGTAATATATGATTCAGTTGTTCATAACCCTACAGCTGAAGAAAAGAAAATTTTAGATGGTATTACATTTAAAGAGAAAAATGAATATCGTTACAAAGTTGATGATAAATACGTTTATTATGTAAAAGAAGATTTAGAGAACAATCGTCCTTTAGTAAAAGATATGGCAAATATGGAATCGATGAAGGATTTAGTAAATACGAAAAAAGTTTCAGAGGAACTACCAGTAGGTGCAGTTTCTAGAGAAATGAATGAAAAAGATGCGAACGCTAAAGAACTTTCAGAAGAATGGGTAGATGCTTTTAGTACAATCCATCCATATTATATATACGAAGATCATGCAATTAAGATTGTAGATCAAAAAACGTACGATGGGATAAATGGTAAAGAAGGTATAGCATTTATCGGAAAAACAGATGACTTTTTAACATATACAAAAGAATGGAAAAAACTTGACGAGTTGCAGCTAGATAAATATAAAAATGTAACAGCTGAAAGAATGAACAGCAAATATCAATCTTACGATATGTTCTATGGTGTTGCGAGTGGAACAGTATTTATGGGCTTCTTCCTTGGAATTGCTTTCTTGGCGATGATGGCAAGTTGCTTAATGTTTAAAATTCTTTCTGGTGCATCAAAAGATATTACACGCTATCAAATGCTTCGTAAAATCGGTGTGCGCCGTGAATTATTAACAAAATCAATTTATAAAGAGTTATTCTTAGTATTCTTATTCCCGGCAATTGTGGGTATCGCCCACGTATTAGTTGGTATGAATATTTTCGGATTTATTTTAGTTGATCCGTACTTCCGTATTTGGATACCAATTGTAATTTTCGTAGTCATTTATGCGATTTACTACTTCATTACAGTTCAATTGTATAAAGGAATTGTTCTTCCGAAAGAAGATTAATAACGAAAAATACCGAGCAGAGGGTGCTCGGTATTTTTTGTTATTTTCAGAAAAAATAACAAAATCATTGATATGTTACTTAATTGTAGTATACAATATAATTAAGTAACATAAACTAAATGTATAAAGTAGCGGAAAAGAAAGGAGGAATCCAACTTGCAGAAAGAAGATGGGTCTTTATTTGAAGTTATAGGCATAGCGCTAAGGTCAAAAGAAGTTTTACTATTTTCATCTTTATCCCTCGTTATTTTTCTAACCGCAACGTATTTTTACAATAGTAAGTTTCCAAATCATAAATATCCAGAATTTTTAGGTGTATTAAAGTATATCGCTCCAATTGTATAGTGTAAAAAAAATTAAAAGGTAATGGATAATACATGGAAATCTCATAGCATGATAAGGTAAAATGGACAACATAATGAGAAAATTACCGTTCATAAGATGAGGAGAATACATGTATGGAAGTTGTAGAGGCATTAAAGAATATAGAGCACATTCAGGCTATGAAAGAATATTTAAAAGAACACTCGCAGCGAGATTATCTTTTATTTGTTATTGGGATTAACACTGGATTAAAAATTACAGAACTACTGAGTATTAAATTTGAAGATGTATTAAATGAAGATGGAACTGTTAAAGAGTTTTATTCTCTTCCTGTGAAAGATGAAAAGTTTAAACAAGATATTTATTTAAATACAAAAGTAAAAGAGGCGCTTTTAGCGTACGTACAATCTTTTGATATTCAAAGAGAAAACTACGTATTTCAATCTAATAAAACAACAAATTCAATCTCACGCCAACAAGCGTATCGTGTTATCCATAGTGCAGCTGAAGCGGTCGGAATACTTGGTAAGATTGGAACGAACTCAATGAGAAAAACATTTGGATTTCATGCATATAAAAGAGGCATAGCAATCGCACTGTTGCAAAAACATTTTCATCACGCGACTCCGTCAGAAACGTTAAAGTATTTAGGGATATCAAAAGATGAAAAGTTTAAAACAGAGATTGATGTAGATTTGTAAAAGGGAAGAGCCGTAACTAAAAAATTTTAGGAGGCGGGAATATGAATATTAGAGAGAGTGAACTACCGGGCATTGGATGTAAATTTGAAGTGATAACAAAGGGTAATGAAAAAATGGTTATTGTTATTCACGATGATGGACGAAGGGAAATGTATCATTTCGATGTGGATCATGATGAGAGTATTTCAAGCATTTCTCTTCGCGATTCTGAGGCGAGACAAATTGCGGCTATATTAGGCGGGATGGTATATAGACCACAAGCTTTAGACACGATTGAGATGGCTTTTGAAGGATTATCAATTGAATGGTTTAAAGTAGAAAATAACGCACCAGTGGTACAAAAAACAATTGGTAGCTTACACGTTCGAAAAACATATAACGTAACAATCATTGCTATTTTGAAAAAGAATATGAAGAAATTCTTTAATCCAGGCCCAGATTCTATCATTGAAGCTGGCGATATGCTCGTATTATCGGGCGAAAGACATGAAGTGAAAAAAATTATTAATGAGTTACTTTCAGCAGGAGGTGACTCGTAATCGATGGATACTTTAATTTTTGAAGTTGGAACTGCGTTAGTATTAGTAGCTTTTGCAGCTATCCTCGCTGCAAAGTTAAAGTTTTCGATTATTCCGTTTCTCATTATACTCGGTATGCTAGTGGGGCCTCATGCCCCAGATTTAGGACTTATCGATTTAAGGTTTATTGAAAGCGGAGAAGTTATTTCCTTCCTCGGCCGTGTTGGCGTCATATTCCTCCTATTCTACTTAGGCTTAGAATTCTCAATAAAAAAATTAATTAAATCAGGAAAGTCGATTGCTTTTGGGGGTAGTGTTCATATATCGCTTAATTTCATATTAGGTTTACTTTATGGATATATAATGGGCTTCCCCTTACTCGAAACATTAATTATTGCGGGAATCATTACAATCTCATCGAGTGCAATTGTAGCGAAAGTAATCGTTGATTTAAGAAGAACTGGTAATAAAGAGACAGAACTAATTTTAGGAATCATTATGTTTGATGACATCTTTTTAGCTGTATATTTATCAGTCGTTTCAGGATTAGTACTCGGAGGTGCAACGTCATTTGTAGGTGCTCTTACATCCGTGTTAATCGCAGTAGGATATATGTTACTATTTTTTGTAATCGCTAGAAAAGCTACGCCGTTCCTAAATAAAGTATTAGATATTTCTTCAAACGAAATTTTTATTATCGTAATATTCGCTATTTTATTCTTTGTAGCAGGATTTTCAGAAACAATTCATGTTGCTGAGGCGATTGGAGCATTATTATTAGGACTCGTCTTTTCAGAAACAGAGCATAGTGATCGAATCGAGCATCTCGTCGTCCCGTTTCGTGATTTCTTTGGAGCTATATTTTTCTTCAGCTTCGGTTTAAGTATAGATCCGTTTTCGCTTGGAGGAGCAGTATGGTTGGCATTAGGAGCAGTTTTCATTACTCTTATCGGTAATTTTACAGCTGGAATGATTGCAGGGCGTAAAGCCGGGTTATCGCATAAGGCTTCTACGAATATTGGTTTAACACTTATATCACGCGGGGAATTCTCCATTATTGTCGCGAATCTCGGGATAGCGGGTGGCTTAATGGCAACGATTAAACCATTCTCAGCCTTATATGTTTTAATATTGGCGTCGTTAGGGCCATTATTAACGAAGGAGTCTGGGAGAATATACTCTCTACTAGACAAAATATTTAAATGGAGTGCTAAAGAAAGTGCAAAACGTAAAAAGGAAGTTGGATAACCTTTCGCGAGGGAACGATTCCATTGTTTATAGATTAATATTTTACAAAGACGATTAGAATACATTCTAATCGTCTTTGTGCTATTATCTGAATTTCATCAACTATTAATCAGTTGCCTTCCTATTTAAAAACGACTACAATTTTACTGTTATATATATGAACGAAAAAAAGAGAATAGGAGGGGAGACTATGCCAAGGAAAGTATGGCTATTAGTAGCTGGGATGATTATTAATGTCACGGGTGCTTCTTTTTTATGGCCTTTTAATACAATTTACTTACATGATAGTTTAGGGAAATCTTTATCAGTAGCCGGAATGGTATTAATGATCAACTCGCTTACTGGTGTAATCGGAAACTTGCTCGGCGGTGTTTTATTTGATAAATGGGGCGGTTATAAATCAATTTTAGTAGGGATTGTCATTACACTTGTATCGATTTTAGGTCTTGTATTTTTCCATGGTTGGCCGTTATATGTTGTGTGGCTAGCATTAATCGGATTCGGTTCTGGAATGGTGTTTCCATCGATGTATGCGATGGTTGGTACGGTTTGGCCAGAAGGCGGGAGACGAGCGTTCAATGCAATGTATGTTGGACAAAATGTTGGTATTGCTATTGGAACAGCGTGCGGTGGATTAGTTGCGTCTTATCGTTTTGATTATATTTTCTTAGCGAACTTTATTTTATACTTTATTTTCTTCTTAATTGCGTTTATTGGATTTCGTGGTATGGAAGCAAAAAAAGAGCAAGAGGTACAAAAAGAAGCCGAAACGAAAAAAGGTTGGTCACTTACACCTGGCTTCAAAGCGCTTCTAATCGTATGTGTAGCATATGCTTTATGCTGGGTTACATACGTACAGTGGCAAGGGGCAATTGCGACGTATATGCAAGGGTTAAATATTAGCCTTCGTCATTATAGTTTACTATGGACAATAAACGGGGCGATGATTGTTTGTGCGCAGCCGCTTGTTAGTATGCTAATTCGCTGGATGAAGCGCTCTTTAAAACAGCAAATTATGATTGGAATTATCATTTTTGCGGCGTCGTTTATTGTTTTAAGTCAAGCGCAGCAATTTACGATGTTCCTCGTTGCGATGGTGACATTGACAATTGGTGAATTATTCGTATGGCCGGCAATTCCAACCATTGCAAATATACTTGCGCCGAAAGATAAGCTAGGATTTTATCAAGGTGTTGTAAATAGCGCAGCGACTGTAGGGAAAATGTTCGGACCGGTCGTTGGCGGAGCGATTGTTGACTTATACAATATGGAAGTATTGTTTATAGCGATCATGGTAATGCTTGTAGTAGCGCTTATAGCAACGAGTATTTATGATAGACGAGTAAAAGTAGAAGAAACAGTTGAAGAAAAAATTGCAGTTTAGTTTGACGGAACATGCAACATGTTTTAGAATATATTTAATTAACTCATATTTGTAATAACAGTGAGAAGGAGTAGTAGTAATAGAAGCTGGTTTAGAGAGTTGACGGTCGGTGCAAGTCAATCCACGTTTCGTTATGAACTCGCCTTTGAGTTGCAGTTGTGAAATCATTAGTAGCAATTGCCGTTAATCCACGTTACGGATCTAAGCGAATGTATTTATTACATTAATTTAGGGTGGTACCGCGGGAATCTATAACCTCTCGTCCCTTTCTAGGGATGAGAGGTTTTTTGTATTTTGGGCGGTGAAAATAAATCGAATTTCAAGGAGGATATCTCATGAGCTTTAATCATCAAAAAATTGAGAAGAAGTGGCAAGGTCATTGGGAAGAGAATAAAACATTCCGTACGCCAGATGAGACAGAAAAACCAAAATTTTATGCACTAGATATGTTCCCATATCCATCAGGTGCAGGCTTACACGTAGGGCATCCAGAAGGATATACAGCGACAGATATTTTATCTCGTATGAAGCGTATGCAAGGGTATAACGTTCTTCATCCAATGGGATGGGATGCATTCGGTCTTCCAGCAGAGCAATATGCACTTGATACTGGAAATAGCCCGGCAGAATTTACAGAGCTTAATATTAATACGTTCCGTAATCAAATTAAAGCATTAGGTTTCTCTTACGATTGGGATCGTGAAGTAAATACAACAGATCCAACCTACTACAAGTGGACACAATGGATCTTCCTAAAACTATTTGAAAAAGGTTTAGCTTACGTTGATGAAGTACCTGTAAACTGGTGCCCAGCACTTGGTACAGTACTTGCGAATGAAGAAATAATTGACGGTAAGAGTGAGCGTGGTGGACATCCAGTTGAGCGTCGTCCGATGAGACAGTGGATGTTAAAAATTACAGCTTACGGAGATCGTCTATTAGAAGATCTAGATGAGCTTGACTGGCCAGAAAGCTTAAAAGATATGCAGCGTAACTGGATCGGTCGTTCTGAAGGTGCAGAAGTACACTTCAACATCGATGGTACAGATGAGAAATTTACAGTTTTCACAACGCGTCCTGATACACTATTTGGTGCAAGCTACTGTGTACTTGCTCCGGAACATGCACTTGTTGCTGACATTACAACACTAGAGCAAAAAGAAGCTGTAGAAGCTTACATTAATTCTGTAAAAATGAAGAGCGACCTAGAACGTACAGAACTTGCGAAAGAGAAAACTGGTGTATTCACTGGTGCTTACGCAGTTAACCCAGTAAATGGTGAGAAATTACCAATCTGGATCGCTGACTATGTTCTTGCAACTTACGGAACAGGTGCTGTAATGGCAGTTCCAGCTCACGATGAGCGTGACTATGAATTCGCATCAACGTTCAATCTTCCAATGAAGGAAGTTGTAAAAGGCGGAGACATTTCGAAAGAAGCATATACAGGCGATGGTGCGCACGTAAACTCAGCATTCCTTGATGGTTTAAATAAAGAAGAAGCAATTGTGAAAATGATTGAATGGCTTGAAGTAACAAGCGCAGGAAATCAAAAAGTAACGTATCGTCTACGTGATTGGTTATTTAGCCGTCAACGTTACTGGGGTGAGCCAATTCCAGTAATCCATTGGGAAGATGGTACAATGACAGCTGTGAAAGAAGAAGAATTACCATTAGTTCTTCCGAAAACAGAGAACATTCGTCCTTCAGGTACAGGTGAGTCACCACTTGCAAACATTGAAGAGTGGGTAAATGTTGTTGATCCTGAAACTGGTAAAAAAGGTCGTCGTGAAACAAATACAATGCCACAATGGGCTGGTAGCTGCTGGTACTACTTACGCTACATCGATCCAAACAACAGCGAAGCACTTGTAGATCCTGAAAAAGTAAAACAATGGCTTCCAGTTGATATTTATATCGGCGGAGCAGAGCACGCTGTACTTCACTTACTATATGCTCGTTTCTGGCATAAAGTATTATATGATATCGGTGTAGTTCCAACGAAAGAACCGTTCCAACAATTATTCAACCAAGGTATGATCTTAGGTGAAAACAACGAGAAAATGAGTAAATCAAAAGGTAACGTTGTAAATCCTGATGATATTGTAGCAAGCCACGGTGCAGATACACTTCGTCTATACGAAATGTTCATGGGACCATTAGATGCTTCAATCGCTTGGTCTGAAAATGGTCTTGACGGAGCTCGTCGTTTCCTAGACCGCGTATGGCGCCTATTCATTCAAGATAACGGTGAATTAAGTGAGAAAATTACTGATGCACCAAACAAAGAGCTTGAAAAAGCTTACCACCAAACAGTGAAGAAAGTAACAGAAGACTATGCAGAGCTTCGCTTCAACACAGCGATTTCTCAAATGATGGTATTCATCAACGATGCATACAAAGCTGAAACACTTCCGAAAGAATATGTAGAAGGTTTCGTAAAAATGATTGCACCAGTTGCACCTCACATCGGGGAAGAACTTTGGAGCAAGCTTGGATACAATGAAACAATCACATATGCAAGCTGGCCAACATTTGATGAGTCTAAACTTGTAGAAGATGAAGTTGAAATCGTTGTTCAAATTATGGGCAAAGTTCGCGCAAAACTAACAATGAGTAAAGACGCATCAAAAGAAGAAATGGAACAACTTGCACTTGAAGCAATTAAAGAACAAATCGAAGGAAAAGCAGTTCGTAAAGTAATTGTCGTTCCTGGAAAACTTGTTAACGTTGTTGCAAACTAATTAATTATTAATAAAAGCTCAGAGCGTTTATGCTCTGGGCTTTTTTATGTGAAAAATAAGTTCTGGATCCCCTTCATCAATGGAGAACGAAGAAAAAGGTGCGGAATTCCCATATAGACAAACACCTATTCTTCTATAGGAAATATGATAAAAAAGGTAGGTTAAATTGAGAAGAAGAGGTGAAAGGAATGAAAGGGATGGACAATAATGCACCACATGGCTTCTTCGGAGGTGGATCGGATAGTTATGGACAAATGATGTTCATGGGAGGAGATGGTCAACACGGATATGGCGGAATCCCAAGTTGGATGGGAGGAGCAGCTGGAGGATTTCCGACGTCAGTGGCGGGTGTACAAACAGGATTCCCAACATCAGTAGCTGGAGCACAAACAGGAATTCCGACATTAGTAGGAGGAGCACAAGGAGGAGTGCCTGTAGGTATGCCAACTACATTTCCATCTTTCGTGGGAGGAGCACAAGGAGGAGTACCTGTAGGTATGCCAACTACATTTCCATCCTTCGTGGGAGGCGTACAAACAGGATTTCCTGTACCTGGCGTCGGTGTTGTAGCTGGTGGAATCGGTGGTTTCCCACAAGGTGTTCACGGTCATCATGTGCACCATGGTCATCATCAGCACCACGGTCATCATCAGCACCACGGTCACCATCAACAACATGGCCATCATCAGCACCACGGTCACCATCAACAACAAGTACATCACCACGGTCATCACCAAATTCATCCGCAGGCTGTTCTTTTTCAAACACAACACCATCATCAAGGGCAACACCATCATCAAGGACAACACCATCATCAAGGGCAACACCATCATCAAGGGCAACACCATCATCAAGGGCAACACCATCATCAAGGACAACACCATCATCAAGGGCAACACCATCACCAAGGGCAACATCACCATCAAGGGCAGCAACATCATCAAGGACAACATCACCACCAAGGGCAGCAACATCAACAAGGACAACAACATCAACAAGGACAACAACAAATTTGGTACGGTGGAGGAGCTGGAACTGCGGCGGGAACAGCTGGAATTACAGCTGGAGCAGCGGGTCATGCTGGACATGTGGGACATTAATGAATTACATGAAAAATTCTCTTGTGCGCAAGGGGATTTTTTATTTTGAAGAAAAATATATTTGCATTTCGAAATGTAATCTTGAGTAGTAAAACACGAAGTTCATGACCTGTGAATGATAGTACAAAAAAGCTGCTAAGAATATTCCTAGCAGCTGCTCTTATATTATTTTCCTGCGTTTGCTAATGCCTCTTGACGTTGACGTTCAATTTCCGCACGAAGTTGTGGTTCTGGTGCTTCCCAGCCTTCTGGTTTTAAAATTTTGCCATCGCCCTCGCGGAATCGAGGTTTCCCATCAGGGAATAGTTTTGCCATGTTGGCGTTGTTTACAATTTCGAATCCTTTATCTGGACGTACGCCCATTTCTGCAAACGTTCCGAATGCAAAGTAAATAAGGTCAATAAGTGCATCATATTGATCTTCAACAGTTGTTGCTTCTAGAAATTCTTCTAACTCTTCTTGCATAAAGCTAGCACGAATTTTTGCGCGCTCTTCTGTTAGTTTTGTTGGAGTACTTGTCACAGGATGTCCGAATTCTTCATGCATTTTTGCAACAAGTTCGAATCCTTTATCTAAACCTTTTTCGTTTGTCATGTTGTTTCATCCTTTCTTACGTTATGCCGAAGTTTATTGTAACATAAGGTAGTTATTTAATAAAAAGAACATCTTATAGAAATAAGATGTTCGCTCGTTATTCTTCTTTTTTAATTAAAATAGATAAAATAAGGTCGATGCCAAACATACCAACAAGTAACATTGGTATAACAACAAGCAAATAACGTGTGAAAGAAACATTTTTTAAGTATGTATGAGCAAATAAAAAGACGCCGAGAAATAAAATACCATTTAAAATAGGTTTTATTAATTTTTTAGACATAAGCTCCCCCGTAAATATCCCTTTTCTCTATTTAAAAATAAAAACTCCCCTCTCCGTTGTACCATGCCAGAGAGGGGAGTTCAATCGTTAACTTATTCAATTACACCAGAATTTGTAATATTTACGGTATATTTTACTTTAACAGGGACATCTTTGTACATTTTTTTCCACTCTTCTAATTTAAATGGACGATAATGTTGTTTATATTTTGCTCCTAGCCCAAGAGGATCGACACCTAAAGATTTAAACTGCTTAATTAATTTGGCAGCCTGTACGTCTAATTGTTTTTGGACGGCTTTTTCAATTTTTTTTGTGTTCTTAGCATTTTCTAAGTTAATTTGTTTCGATAGTTCTTGAATACGGGCATCAAGCGTAACGTGAATGAGAAAAGAAGGTTTCCCGTTTTTTATTTTTATATCGTAAGTTGGAACAGAACGAATATTATTAATCATTACGTACGCAGAATCCGTTTTAAATTCATGTGAATCTAATCTGTGTTTCTCTAACAGTCCTTTAAATAGGAACATATCTTTTTCCTCAATTTTACCGATATATTTATCCTTTTTAAAAAGACCAATTCCACTGATTTTTATTTTGTCAGCATGTTTCTTTAAAATCGGAATATAGTAGTCTTGCCCTTCTTGATAATAACGAAATGCTCCTACATGCAGGTTATCCTTTGGTAAAGGACCAGTTTCCATATTATGTTCTAGCAATTTCTTTATATAAATTGCAACATTGGATGAAGTCGTATATTTTCCTTTTAAAAGTTCAGTACCACTTCCCTCTAATAAAGCAACGTATAAAGCGTTCCCTATATTCACATCTCGAATTAAAGTGTCAAATGTAGTAGACATTCCTTTTTTTGCAAGTTTTATAGTAAATAGCGAAACCCGCATTTGTCCGCTAGCAAATGGTTGAGAAGATTCTAAAGATGTATTTGCTTTTACTTGTTTTACTGCATTTGCGGTTCCTTCAAAAACTTGAACTTTATTCCCTTTTTGCTGAATGGGACAAACAAATGTTACTTTAACTTTATTATCTTTTGCTACATCAAATACGGTTCCTTGAATAAGCTGTATATCATCGATGATGTTTTTTTGTAAACATCCAGTAAGACTGAAGAGTGTTATGCAAGAAATAAGTATTAATTTGCTTTTGCTTTTGATATTTTCCATTTTCTTTTCACCCACACAATGATAAATAGGATTGGGATGTATACATAAATGAGCCAAAAACTAACTTTTGATGCATTACTAGTAAAATTATTAATGTCGTGTCTGTTTGTTAAAAGTTGTGAAACAATGAGGATGATAAGGATAAAAGCGATTAGAACCCCTCTTTGTTTTACGCGAAATATTTCGTGAGTTCCTCTCATTGCTGCCCATAAAGGAAGAATTGAACTCGTAACAATAACGAGTGCATAAGCTGAAATAGCAATATATTCTAGCCTTTCTATGAATGGTAATTGAATTACCTGGGTCATAGAAAGTTGTGACCATATCGTTTTTAACAATTGTTTCTCACTAAAAAATGTAAAGGCTAAAAGGGTACTAAATAAAAATAGAAGGTTTGAAAAGAGTGCCCCGTATTGAGCGAATTTATGCGATTTTTTAGGTTGTTTTACAAATGGATATACCATAAGATAGATCTCAAATCCGGTCATACTATATACTGAAAGTTTTGCAGCTTTTAAAATATCTGAAAAAGAGTGTGTAAACATAGGAAGTAAATTATCCCAATGTGAGTATTTCAAAACGAAAAGGCTAAGAAATAAATAACCAAGTGTACCGCCAACTGAGATGACGCAAATACCAGCAATGACACGAAATCCGGAAGAAATAATATAGTAACTGACTAGGCATAAAAAGAGTGTTAACATCCAAGTGGAAGCGGTAGGAAACATCCAAACTTGAATAATTTCGACGTATGTTCGAATGACAGAAATACTAATGATTAAAAAATACGCCATAAAAATGAGGTTGATCCCGTTTCCTAACCATTTTCCAAATGTTTGGCGTTGTAAATCAATTAAATTCCCATTTGTTTCTTTTAATAAAAAATACATCATCCATATTAGAATATGGATACAGATTCCTGTGATTAGAACTCCCATCCAGCCGTCGTATCCAGCAGCCTTTGCAATAATTCGAGCAAACCCGAGAACTCCGGCGCCAAATTGTGCACTGTGAATTAAGAAGAAAACAAAGATGGGGGATATTTGATATTCTTCTTTAACTTTACTCATCGATGCACCTCATTTCTTAATCATCAAAATCTGACGTATGTTTTGTTGAAATTCCTTTTGCAGCTTTTTTTACATGCTGTGGTCTCGCTTGTACATCTCTTGTATCAATCATCGTTAATGGAAAACGAATCCATGAATCTTTCATTGATTGTTGTCTAGTTGGATAAAAAAGTGCGTACGGTTTACGTAAAGAAGTTAGTCTAAAAAGATGGGTAAATAAAAAGATAAATCCAAGAGAGATACCAAATAGACCACCTATTTCTGCAAAGGCGAGAAATGGGAAACGCAGTAAACGAACGGCGTTACCCATTTTATAAATAGGTGTAATAAAGGATGCAAGTGCTGATAAGGCAACGATAATTAATAAAATATTACTCGTTAAACCAGCTTGTACAGATGCTTGTCCGATTACGATACCGCCTACAATACCAAGTGTTTGACCAACTTTCATTGGTAATCTCGCGCCAGCTTCTCTTAATAAATCGATGGCAAGTTCTAAGAAGAGTGCTTCAATTAAAGGTGGAAACGGAACTTGTGCCCTTGATAAAATTAACGTTTCCAATAAATCACTAGGAATTAATTCATAGTGATAGTTTAAAGTGGCAACATATAATGGTGTCGCGCAAATTGAGAATAAAACAGCGATTAGCCGTAAAATTCTTGAAAATGTAGCGTATAGCCAAGAGACGTTATAGTCTTCTGGTGAAATGAAGAAATCGAAATATGATACAGGTGTTAGTAAAACACTTGGAGAACCATCAACAAAAATAGCGATTTTGCCATCGATAAGTGCCTTTGTAACTCTGTCAGTGCGTTCTGTATTGATATAGAGCGGGAAAATTGACTTTTCCCCCATCAATTCTTGTATATAAGCACTATCATTAATTTGATCATATTCAAGAGCCCGTAATGATTTCTCTAGAAAATCTACATTCTCTTTCTCAGCTAGGTTATTTAAATACATCATAACGACTTTTGTTTTTGAGAACTCTCCGATAATCATTTCTTTTGTTTGGAGATCTAAAACAGGAAGGCGTTTTCGTACTAAATTAATGTTTGTATCAATATCTTCTACAAAACCTTCTTGAGGACCAATAACAGTCGATTCATTTAAAGGAGGAGTTGGTGCACGATAATTATCAATCGCAATATTCGCAAGCATACACTTTTGATCTTGCTGATTTAATTGAATAATTGCATGCCCTTTTAAAACCATGTCCTCAATCTTTTGTAAATCGTTTGTAATTGTAATGCCGCTCATTGGAATATGTTCTTTTAATACTTCGAATGAAGTGTTAGGGTGTTCTAAAAGTGTTGGCATTAAATATTTTTGTAACTTCTCACCATCAAGTGAAGGACGATAGTAAGAAATCCAATAAGGCATCGTTTCATCGTCAGATGTATGGTAATTAACAAAATCACTAGACTGTTTTAGCTTCTCTATTAACTCTTGTAGAGAATGAATATGTTCATTTTCTGGTTTGCTAAAGTCATAAATGCTGTTACTTCCTGAGCTTTGTTGTTTGTTTTGAGAATTATCCTCTTGTTTAGAACTTTGCTGTTTGTTTTGAGAATTATCCTCTTGTTTAGAACTTTGTTGTTTGTTTTGAGAATTATCCTCTTGTTTAGAACTTTGCTGTTTGTTTTGAGAATTATCCTCTTGTTTAGAATTTTGCTGTTTGTCTTGAGAAGAATCCTCTTGTTTAGAATTTTGTTGTTTGTTTTGAGAATTATCCTCTTGTTTAGAACTTTGCTGTTTGTTTTGAGAATTATCCTCTTGTTTAGAACTTTGTTGTTTGTTTTGAGAATTATCCTCTTGTTTAGAACTTTGTTGTTTGTTTTGAGAATTATCCTCTTGTTTAGAACTTTGCTGTTTGTTTTGGGAAGAATCCTCTTGTTCAGAACTTTGCTGTTTGTTTTGAGAATTATCCTCCTGTTTAGAACTTTGTTGTTTGTTTTGGGAAGAATCCTCTTGTTTAGAATTTTGTTGTTTGTTTTGGGAAGAATCCTCTTGTTTAGAATTTTGCTGTTTGCTTTGAGAATTATCCTCTTGTTTAGAATTTTGTTGTTTGCTTTGAGAATTATCCTCTTGTTTAGAACTTTGCTGCTTGTTTTGAGAATTATCTTCTTGCTTAGAATGTTGCTGTTTGTTTTGAGAATTATCCTCTTGTTTAGAGTTTTGTTGCTTATTTTGAGAAGAATCATCAGTTTGTTCCGTACTTTTTGGCTCGTCATTCTTATTTTTGTTATGTTCCTTTTGATCATCAGACTGTTGTTTCGAATCATCTGTCTCTTTTGTATTTGAATTTTTTTTCTTACGTAACCAATTCCAAATCATATGTATGCCCTCTTTGATTGTGTAATATAGTGCTATTTTGTGGCTAATTTTGTATATTATTCATTTATTTATGAAAAGAAGGAGGAGATTGGTTTGCATAGAAAAAATCCTTTAGTAAGCAGTTCATAAAACGACGGGAAGAAGGCGAGTCTGTGCAAATTGTAAAAAAGGAGAAGTTTGTTTTAAAAGAGTTTGTGTTTGAAAGTGGTAGGGAAGTTCCTGTTCAAATGGGGTATGAGACGTATGGTGCTTTGAATAGAGAAAGATCAAATGCGATTTTGGTTTGTCACTATTTTAGTGCAACAAGTCATGCGGCTGGAAAATATACAGAGCATGATGAGGGGGCTGGTTGGTGGGATGGATTAATTGGACCTGGGAAAGCAATTGATACAAATAAATATTTCATTATATGTACTGATAATCTTTGTAATGTCCAAGTGAAGAACCCATATGTGATTACAACGGGACCGAAATCGATAAATCCGATGACTGGTTTTGAGTATGCGATGGATTTTCCAGTTTTCACATTTTTAGATGTAGCACGTATGCAATATGAGTTAATAAAAGATATGGGGATTTCTAGATTACATGCTGTAATGGGACCGTCGGCAGGTGGGATGATTGCGCAGCAATGGGCTGTCCACTATCCTCATATGGTAGAACGAATGATTGGAGTTATTACGAATCCGCAAAACCCAATTATAACGTCGGGAAATGTAGCGCAAAATGCGATCGAAGCAATTCAGCTTGATCCAAATTGGAAAGGTGGAAAGTACGGAGAGGAACAACCAACGAAGGGGCTTCATTTGGCGAATAAAATGATGTTTATGAACGCATTTGATGAACATTTTTATGAAACGGCATTCCCGCGGAACAGTATAGAAATGGCACCTTATCAGCAATTTTCTGCATTAACATCATTTGAGAAAGAAATAAATAAAGTGACATGTAAAAGTATAGATTTAGTAGATGCAAATTCATGGATGTACACTACAAAAGCGGTCTTATTACATGATATTGCACATGGATTTTCTTCCTTAGAAGAGGCTCTTTCTAAGATTGAAGCGAATGTACTCATGATTCCATGTAAACAAGATTTACTTCAGCCGCCTCGTTACAATTATAAAATGGTAGAAATTTTGCAAAAGCAAGGGAAGTATGCAGAAGTATATGAAATAGAAAGTATAAATGGGCATATGGCAGGAGCGTTAGATGTTCATTTATTTGAAAAGAAAGTTTATGAGTTTTTAAACCGGAAAGTATCTAGTTTTGTGTAGGAAATAATTAATGTGGAAAGGTGCATGATTTATAGTAGGCACCTTTTTTTACATGATTTGCAGACGGAAAATATATGAAGCGATTGATAAACCGAAGAAAGCTATACTAAGTAATAGAAATAAGAATGACATTTCTTGAGGGGATTTTATCTTTTTATTATTTTTCATACTAAGAGCAATAACTGCAAAAACTAAGAAAATGATGCCCATAATGAAAAGAAAAAGTGTCATTTTAACTGGCTCCTTTCATCAAACAAGTATATTGAGGATACAATGCGCTAGTTATGTTTGTAAAGAATAAGTTTTGCGGGAAAATTGAGAAATACATGTTCCATTCTTTGCGTTCCTTCCTTCGCGTGCTAAAATTGATGAGAAATGATTGTTTAAAGAAGAAACTGAAGGTTTTATTGTATATAAGGAGGAACTACATATGACAGAAGTAAAAACAATTACTACAGAAGAAGTGCAAGAGCGTTTAGAAAATGGAGAAACATTATTTTTAGTAGATGTAAGGGAAGATGAAGAAGTAGCGGCAGGGAAAATTCCGGAAGCTGTACATATTAAAATGGGCGATATTCCAAATAAAGTAGATTTCTTTGAGAAAGAGAATGAATATATCTTTATTTGCCGTTCAGGAATGCGTAGTGAAAATGTATGCCATTATTTAAATGAGCAAGGATTTAAAACAGTGAATATGGTTGGCGGTATGCTTCAATATGAAGGCGAAACTAAATAAGTAGCTGCAAAAACTTGAAACGTGTTTGTTTCAAGTTTTTTTCTTTTGCATACAGTGTATAAAAGGGGGGTAGGTAAATGGGGATTAACGTGCGTAAAGTAAAAATTATAAATAATACAGGAGCTGTTAATGTCGGTGACTGTTATGATATCTCACCTTTAGCTGTGGCAAAAATATATGCTGGTGCTGGAGGATCGAGTGCGGCTGTTTTTTTAAATGGGAAACGACAGCCAGAAGCTGTGATTAGAACATCAGTGTTTCTTCCGCCATTAGCGACGAGTACACGTACATTAGGTGCATAAAGGAAAGGTAGAGTGTAAGTATGCCTGCACGTATTAAAGAATTTATTATAGTTAATAATACTGGGAATATATTTACAGGGGATAATTTGAGTGATACGTCATTTACTGCTACGAAATCGTATAGTGGTTCAATGGGTTGCACTTGGATTGATGTTGTTACAGTAATAGGAACGGAGACGAAGCTTTGTTTACAGCCGGGAGATTCTGTGACGACAACATATACACGAGGAACTCCTGCTGGCACTTTAACAGGAACAAATATGGGGCAAAGTGTAAATGCATCGGGTATAGCGCAAGCTGTCCCGAATACAGATAATATGGATTCAATTGCTGGACTCCCTTAAGGAATTAAGGGAGTTTTTATTATTTAAAATAAAAATAGTCTTTGAGATTGTTTTTGTAAATACATATTAAGAAGAAGAGGTTTGTTTAAAGGAAAAAAGATGGTGTGTAGGTGGTGAAAGTGTGAAAGAGCGCGATAGACAAAATTCATTAAACTCTAATTTCAGAATTTCACCGAATCTTATTGGACCTACCTTTCCTCCCGTTCCAACGGGATTTACTGGCATTGGGATTACTGGTCCAACCGGTCCACAAGGCCCGACTGGCCCACAAGGACCAAGGGGATTTCAAGGTCCGATGGGGGAGATGGGCCCGACAGGACCTCAAGGAGTGCAAGGGATTCAAGGACCAGCTGGACAAATGGGTGCAACAGGACCAGAAGGACAGCAGGGACCACAAGGATTAAGGGGACCACAGGGAGAAACTGGAGCGACAGGACCTCAAGGAGTGCAAGGGTTACAAGGTCCAATTGGTCCAACCGGAGCGATTGGGGCACAAGGTATACAGGGGATACAGGGATTACAGGGGCCGATTGGAGCTACCGGGCCAGAGGGACCTCAAGGAATTCAAGGAGTGCAAGGGGTACCGGGTGCAACAGGTTCACAAGGAATACAAGGAGCTCAAGGGATACAAGGCCCACAAGGATCGAGTGGAAATACGGGAGCAACAGGAGCGACTGGTCAGGGGATTAGTGGTCCGACTGGAATAACAGGTCCAACAGGGATAACTGGCCCATCAGGGGGACCTCCTGGTCCAACGGGAGTGACAGGTCCATCCGGTGGACCACCTGGTCCGACAGGAGCGACAGGTAACGGGAGGAGTAGGGGATACGGGAGCAACTGGAGTAACTGGTGCAACAGGAGCAACGGGACTGCAGGGTCCACAAGGAATACAAGGAGTACAAGGAGACATAGGCCCAACCGGTCCGCAAGGTGTTCAAGGTCCACAAGGGATCCAAGGTATAACGGGAGCAACGGGAGATCAAGGCCCGCAAGGAATTCAAGGCCCGCAAGGAATCCAAGGTCCAACCGGTCCTCAAGGAATCCAAGGAGATCAAGGCCCCCAAGGGATACAAGGGGTAACAGGTGCAACCGGATCACAAGGCCCACAGGGCATTCAAGGGATACAAGGAGTGCAAGGTCCGACTGGTCCACAAGGCCCAACCGGAATACAAGGTGTGCAAGGAGAAATAGGTCCAACTGGTCCGCAAGGAGTGCAAGGTTTACAAGGTCCACAAGGGGACACGGGTCCAACAGGAGCGCAAGGCCCACAAGGAATTCAAGGTCCAACGGGAGCAACAGGAGCGACAGGTTCACAAGGAATTCAAGGTCCAACGGGGGCAACAGGAGCGACAGGTTCACAAGGAATTCAAGGTCCAACGGGGGCAACAGGTTCACAAGGAATTCAAGGTCCAACCGGAGGCACGGGTCCAACAGGTTCACAAGGAATCCAAGGTCCAACGGGAGCTGGAGCAACAGGAGCCACGGGAGCGACCGGGGTGACTGGAGTTAGTACAACTGCAACGTATGCATTTGCGAATAATACATCAGGAACCGCTATTTCCGTTTTATTAGGTGGTACGAATATCCCATTACCGAACAATCAAAATATTGGACTAGGAATAACCGTTAGTGGTGGAAATACTGTATTTACAGTTGCGAATGCAGGGAATTATTATATAGCCTATACAATTAATTTAACGGCAGGATTACTTGTAAGTTCTCGTATAACTGTAAATGGCAGTCCGCTTGCGGGAACGATAAACTCTCCGGCAGTGGCTACTGGTTCATTTAGTGCACCAATAATTGCTAACTTGCCTGCTGGAGCTGCTGTTAGTTTACAATTATTTGGATTAGTTGCAATAGCTACATTATCTACGACAACACCAGGAGCTACTCTCACTATTATTAGATTAAGTTAATAAGTAGAAAAACCTTGGAACTTTTATGTTTCAAGGTTTTTTTATCCCAGTATTTGAGAGTCGTTCTCGCTAATCAGAGGGGAATTGATAACCTTCTATTGTTTAAAGTTTCACTTTATTCACCTTAGCAAAAACATCACGTTTCAAAAATATATTATAATAGAATGGAAAGGGATAAATTTGGCAGAAAGGGAGAGTGGCGATGCAGGAGAAGGTTAAAGATTTTTTCGGACGCCCACTTCAAGATTTGCGCATCTCTGTCATTGATCGTTGTAATTTACGGTGTACGTATTGTATGCCAGCGGAAGTGTTTGGTCCTGATTATGCTTTTTTGAAAGATGAGTTTTTACTGACATTTGATGAAATCGAGCGATTAGCAAAAGTATTTGTTAGCATCGGTGTACGGAAAATTAGACTTACTGGCGGTGAGCCATTGCTCCGTAAGGACTTAACAAAACTTATCGAACGTCTCGTGAAAATTGACGGTTTAGTAGATCTAGGATTAACGACAAATGCGATTCATTTAACGAAGCAAGCGAAGGCGTTAAAAGAAGCTGGGTTACACCGAGTAAATGTTAGTTTGGATGCGATAGATGATAATGTGTTCCGTGCAATTAATGGCCGGAATATGAATACGAAACCAGTGTTAAAAGGAATTATGGCAGCGAAAGAAGCAGGCCTTGAAGTGAAGGTAAATATGGTTGTGAAAAAAGGGATGAACGATCATCAAGTACTTCCGGTTGCTGCGTATTTTAAAGAACAAGGAATTTCACTTAGATTTATTGAGTTTATGGATGTTGGTAGTACGAATGGATGGAATTTTGATCAAGTTATTACGAAACGAGAATTAATTGATATGATTCATGGGGTGTATCCAATTGAGCCAGCTGAAGACCATTATTTTGGGGAGGTTGCGAAGCGGTATCGATACGTTGGAACGAATGTAGAGGTTGGTTTTATTACCTCTGTTTCTGAGTCATTTTGTTCTTCTTGTACGAGAGCAAGAATTTCAGCAGATGGAAAGTTTTATACTTGCTTGTTTGCGACAGAAGGAATAGATTTAAGGAAACTTCTGAGGGAAAACCTTTCAGATAATGAGTTATTAAAAGCTATACAAGATGTATGGGAGAATAGAAAAGATCGATATTCAGATGAACGGACAGAAGAAAGTGCGAAAAATCGTCCGAAAATTGAAATGTCTTATATAGGAGGATAAGAAAGGGGGATGTCGTATGCAAGAGCGATATTCAAGACAAATGTTATTTTCAGGTGTTGGGGAAAAAGGACAACGGAAAATAAGAAGGAAGCATGTGCTCGTCATCGGTGCTGGTGCGCTTGGAGCAGCGAATGCAGAAGCAATTGTTAGAGCAGGTGTTGGGAAAATAACAATTGCTGATCGTGATTATGTAGAATGGAGTAATTTACAAAGGCAGCAATTATATACAGAAGAAGATGCGAAGCATTATAAGCCGAAAGCGATAGCGGCAGCAGAACATTTAAAGGCAATTAATTCCGAAGTAGAAATTGTACCGGTTGTGACTGATGTAACGGTGCAAGAAATGGAAGAGTTAATTAAAGGTGTAGATTTAATATTAGATGCGACAGATAATTTTGAAACGCGCCTGCTTATTAATGATATATCTCAGATGTATAACGTTCCGTGGATATACGGAGGATGTGTTGGAAGTTACGGAGTAACTTATACCATCTTGCCAGGAAAAACGCCGTGTTTTCGATGTTTAATGGAACATCCGGCGAGCGGAGCGACATGTGATACGGCCGGTATTATACAGCCAGCAGTGCAATTAGTAGTTGCACATCAAATAACGGAAGCCTTGAAAATATTAGTAGAAGATTTTGAGGCACTTCGTGAAACAATGCTATCATTTGATCTTTGGAATAATCAACAGATGGCATTTAAAGTGAATAGGCAGAAAAAGGATACATGTTTATCTTGTGGAAAGCTACGTACATATCCGAGTTTAACATTTGAAGCACAAACGAAAACAGAAGTATTATGTGGGCGAAATACAGTTCAAATCCGTCCAGGTGTGCGTCAGGGTTTTAATTTAGAAGAAATTAAAAAGCGCTTACAAAAAAGTGTGGATGTAAAAGCAACGCCATATTTATTATCATTTCCAGTGGAAGAATATCGTTTTGTTTTATTTACAGATGGCAGGGCGTTTATTCATGGTACGAATGATATGAATGTTGCGAAACGACTATATACAAGATATATAGGTTGAACCTAAAGGGAGATCCTTTAGGTTCAAATGGAAAAGGTAGGATTAAGAATTTCTAATATAATCTCCATTTTTTCCGCCCGTTTTTTCAAGTAAGTAGGTTTCGCCAATAATCATACCCTTATCAACGGCTTTACACATGTCATATACAGTAAGAGCGGTAGCGGAAGCGGCTGTTAAAGCTTCCATCTCAACGCCGGTACTACCTTCTGTTTTAACTTTTACTTCAATAAGTAGTCGATATTGTTCTTCTGACTGTTTCCAATCGAAAGAGACGTCAACACCTTTTAATAATAAAGGATGGCACATTGGGATAATATCAGAAGTACGTTTTGCAGCCATAATACCTGCAATTTGTGCGACGGCTAATACGTCACCTTTACCAATTTCATTGTGAGAGATTTTATCAAAAATCTCTTTCGTAACGAGAATGCTAGAGCATGCTATTGCTGTTCGAACGGTTATTTTTTTATCACTTATATCAACCATTTTAGCGCGTCCTTGGTCGTTGAAATGTGTGAATGAAGACATGGAATTCCTCCTTGAAGTAATTGCGATTTAATATATAAAGTGTAATCGAGATTAGATATTTTGCAAATATGAGGTGAGAAACAATGGTAGAAAAACGAATCCCGATTCAAGTTGCTGAGGCAGTAGAGCGGGTTATGAAATACGCTAAGCATGGTGAAGTAGAAGAAGTTTCTATTACAGAAAGTTACGGGAGGATTCTTGGAGAGGATGTTGTCTCAGATCACGACGTTCCTCACTTTGATCGTTCTCCTTACGATGGTTTCGCAATTCGAGCAGAAGATACGAAGGAAGCGAGTCAAGAGCAGCCGGTTGAATTTGAAGTAATAGGAGAAATCGGAGCAGGATCTGTTTTTACAGAAGAAGTAGGGGCTTTTCAGGCGGTTCGTATTATGACAGGAGCAGCTATTCCAGAAGATTGCAATGCAGTCGTAATGCTAGAACTGACGGAAGGATTCGAGAGGAACGAAAGTACATATATGAAGTTAAAACGTCCTTTCCAAAACGGTGACAATGTGTCATTTAAAGGAGAAGATATAAAACAAAATCAAGTCCTTGTTAAGAAAGGTGTTGTAATTAATCCGGGTGTTGCCGCATTATTAGCGACGTTTGGATATAGCACTGTGAAAGTTGTAAAACAGCCGGTTGTCGGTATTGTAACGACAGGCAGCGAATTATTAGAAGTGCATGAGGCGTTAGAGCCAGGGAAAATTAGAAATAGTAACTCTTATATGATTGCCGCTCAAATTATGAAAGCTGGCGGAAAAGTTCGTTACTATGGACAACTTGCCGATGAGTTAGACGCATGTTTTACAGCAGTTAAATCGGCGATGGATGAGGTTGATATTTTAATTACAACGGGCGGTGTTTCAGTAGGGGATTACGACTATTTGCCAGCTATTTATGAAAAGTTACAGGCGAATGTACTCTTTAATAAAATAGCGATGAGGCCAGGGAGTGTAACGACAGTAGCTGAAGTTGATGGAAAGCTACTCTTCGGTTTATCAGGTAATCCGTCAGCTTGTTATGTAGGCTTTGAATTATTTGTGCATCCAATTATAAAAACGTATTTGCATGCGAAGGATCCTCACGTATATAGAGCTGATGCTATTTTACAAAAGGATTTTTCAAAGCCAAATCCGTTTACTCGTTTTGTAAGAGCGAAAGCGAGCGTTGTTAATGGGGCACTACAAGCGATGCCAGTCGGTTTAGATAAGTCGAGTGCGGTCTCTTCACTTGCGGATGCAAATGCTTTTATCGTGCTGCCTGGAGGAACGAGAGGATTTGAAGCAGGAATGAAAGTGTCTGTATTATTGTTAGAATGCTCTGAGGGAAGTGATTGGCCGTGGGCAAAGCCTCTTCAATCTTACAAATAGTAGGGTATCAAAATAGCGGGAAAACAACACTTGTAGAGAAGATGGTACATGCATTAGCTGAAAGCGAAATGAAGGTTGCTACAATTAAACATCATGGTCACGGGGGCTTTCCTGAAGTAGCACAAAAAGATAGTGAAAGACACCGAAAAGCTGGTGCTGTAGTAAGTAGTGTAGAAGGTGCTGGATTACTATCTCTGTCCTCTTTACGAGATGAATGGTCCTTGCAAGAAATTATCCGCTTGTACGAATTTTTTGAAGTGGATACGATTTTAATAGAGGGCTATAAAGCTGAGGAATATCCAAAAATAGTGTTACTTCGTTCTGCGGAAGACGCTGAACTTTTACATAAAGTAGAAAATATAGCGGCGGTTATTACGTGGTATGATGCTCCGTCAAATGTACGAGAAGAATATAAAGTATTTCATATAACAGAAGAAAAATTGTATATAGACTGGTTTTTACAAACGGTTAGGGGTGCAAAATGATAAATACGTATTATGAAGTAATTGATACAGAAATCTCGATTGAAGAGGTGGCAAAGAAAGTAGTTCGCCGTGAATGTGGTGCTGTCACAACATTTATCGGAACAGTTAGGGAGTTTACGAAAGGGCGTCGTACACTATACTTAGAGTATGTAGCTTATAAGACGATGGCAGAAAAGATGCTACAGAAAATTGGGTTAGAAGTGAAGGAGAAGTGGCCCGGTACACATGTTGCGATTACGCATCGCATCGGCACGCTGCAAATTTCTGATATAGCGGTTGTTGTTGCTGTATCAGCGCCTCATCGCAAAGAGGCTTATGAAGCGAATGAATATATTATGGAGCGTATTAAGCAAATTGTTCCGATTTGGAAAAAGGAGTTTTGGGAAGATGGTGACTCATGGATTGGTGATCAATTAGAAAAAACACCATATCCAGCAGGAGAGCCTGGGAAGGAGTTATAAATATGATTCGAGTATTGTTATTTGCGAACTTGCAAGAAGAAGCAGGAACGAGTGAATTACAAATAGAGAAAGAAAATATTACGGTTGCAGAGTTAAAAGATATTGTTGCGAAAGAATATAATGTAGCAGTGTCAGCGCCAATTATGGTTGCGATTAATGAAGAGTATGCAAATGAAGATGATACGATACAATCTGGTGATGTAGTTGCACTAATACCACCAGTGAGTGGTGGTTAATATTGGATTTGTGCTATAAAAAACGACTTTCCTAAATAGGGAAAGTCGTTTTTTTATGGAATTTTGGAGAACACTATCTTATAGGAAAAGGAGGAAGTTATGAAAAAGATATGTGTAATGATTTCAATGATATGTTCTGTTTTTTTCTTTTCTCCAAGCAATTCTTTGGCAAAAGAATCGACGGAACAGCTTTTAGAAAGTGCGTTACTGAATCGATATTACTCGGTTATAAGGCAAGTGACAGAAGATCAACATGAATGTGAATCCGTTACAAACATAAAGCGCATAGGGAAGAAAGATGAGTTTATTCCTAAATTTGCAGTTACGATACAATTTCTTACATTTCAAGGGGCACATAATCCGCCGAACGATCGTATTACACTCACTTTAGAAGATTATTTGGATCAAATAAAAATAAAAAAAGTAGAGCGAGAAAAAAATGTTTCTGGTGCGACTGCAGAAAAGGTTTGCGCACGAGCGAAAGAGAAAATGAAAGCTCATTTAAATGATTTAGAGTAGCGCCTTAAAAAAGGAATTTGTATGATTTTTAGTAGAGAGAATGAACGATGGATGTGGATAATGTGAAAATATATTGATAGGGCATAGCCGTGAGAAATCGGAAGAGAGATTCAACTATAAGTATCTATTAAAGAAACTGTCTAGTTTTTCAATAGAAAAAAGACCAAAGAGATTTATCTCTTTGGTCTTTTTTACGCAAAAAAAATAGCGGTTGGCTATTTTTAAAATTAATGATTGATTGTATCTTGAAGAAATTCTGTTGCTTGATGTTCTGAAACATTCTGTACGAGCGCAACTTCACTAATAACCATTTTACGCGCATTATCTAGCATTTGTTTTTCGCTCGCATTTAATGCTCTTTCTTTATTGCGACGAAGTAAATCACGAACAACTTCTGCACTATCTTGAAGATTGCCGTTCTTCATTTTTTCCATATTCATTGTATATCTTTGTTTCCAAGAGAGTGATGGGTCTGATTCCCCATGATGAAATTCAAGAAGTATAACATCTAACGTACCTTTATCTACGATATAACGAATACCTGATTTTTGTAATTGATTCATCGGAAGCATTACTTGCATATCTTTACTAATGATGCGTATAACACAATATTGACGCGTAGTGCCTAATATTTCTTTCTCTTCAATTGCTTCGATGATTCCTGCACCGTGCATTGGATAAACGATTTTATCACCAATTTGAAACAAATCATCCACCTCCATATGTGGTAACCACTTTTAATGATAACATACTAGGATAAAAATGTCAAATTTTATATAATATCACATCTGATATGCTGTAGTCAATATATAAAAGTCGTTTTTTTATTTGTTTTTTTGCCCTTATAACGTTGAATAAATAGGGGGGATTTTTTTAGAAAAATAGTACAGGCGCAGAAAGAAGGCATATCCACTTATTTTTAAGCATAAAATATAAAATCGCTAATACAATATACCTAAATCCGTTCTTTGCAAGGGAGGGAGAGAAGGTGGGGCGCACAATTAGAATTGATATTACAAATAAAGTTGTAGCTAAATTTAGGCAAGATTATTTGGAATTATATACGAGTAAGTTTATGATAGGTAAGTTTTATGTCTATACTGAAGATAAACAATATGTGTTAGAAGACGGATATATATATGAAGATGGAAAGTTTTATCGCATCATAGATACGCACCGTGGCAATAAACAAGCGGCGGAGGGCTGCGATCTAGGATGGTGTTAACATGATTCGTGTGAAAGTGTTTGATGAAAGTCATGAAAAAGACTTAGAAGAATCTGTAAATGTATTTTTGAAAAAAATTGATGATGGAAATTTTGTAGATATAAAGTATCAAGTTGGTGTTTCAATTAACGATGATGAAAATCAAATTTATTGTTTTTCAGCGATGATTGTTTATAAAGCATAAAAAAGAGCTGGGGAGCCAGCTCTTTTTTATGCTTTATGTTGGGACAACATGTGTCGGTAAAATATTCATAATAGATTGTGTTGCGCCGATTTTCTTTTTCGTTAAAAAAACTTCTCCTGTTTCATGCTCCTGAGCATCAGTGCACATACCGAGGTGATAACGATCACCTAAAAATGGATCAATATAAAAACCATTTTTGAATACTTTATCATTTGGATGTTTTTCATGGTGAATTTCAGAACAGTTAATGCAATAGAACATAGCTTTCATCTCCTTTTTATTTTTGTTAAAAAAAGTGGGTCTGTAGTCATTTCGCTCCTAAGGAAATGTTGAGGAGAAGAGAAATAACTACCTACCCAAATGGCGGGCATACTCCTTCTGATCTTTACATATCTCGCGTATTGTCCCCGAGGGAAGGAGGAGAGACGAAGTACAGATGAGATAAGTTAGGCGCTTCTCTCAATAGGAGTGATAGAGTTTCATATTGAGGGGATTTTCTATTTTTCATTGCCTTTGTGAGTATATTATGAGGGAATGCTGAGAGGGTGTTTGTCCTGTTGAAAAAATGTTGAGAATTTCTCAACAGTGAAAAAGAGCCTTTCTTGACATGAAACCAAAAGGTGTTATATTGTTAATGTGAAACTAAAAGGTGTTATATTTTGATGCCGAATAAAGGAGATATAAAATGGAACAACAAAATACATTAAATGATATTAAACAAACAATCGTTTTTGACGCGCCTATTCAAAAAGTATGGAATGTAGTATCAACTGCAGAAGGAATTGCGTCATGGTTTATGCCAAATGATTTCGAATTAGAGGTAGGACATGAGTTTCATGTGCAATCACCATTTGGACCATCACCATGTAAAGTGTTAGAGATTGATGAGCCGAATCATTTATCCTTCTCATGGGATACGGATGGCTGGGTTGTTTCATTTAATTTGAAAGACTTAGGAGATAATAAAACAGAATTTACGTTAATTCACGGCGGCTGGAAACATCCTGATGAAATTCTTCCGAAAGCGAATGCGAAGAGCTCTATTATTCGCGATAGAATGAATGGCGGCTGGGTAGCGATTGTAAATGAAAAACTGAAAAAGGTTGTCGAAGGTTAAATGGCCTCGTCAGCAGCGAAATATGACGTATTTCAAGCAATTGCTGATCCAACCCGCCGAGAAGTGTTGCGGTTATTAAGTGATAAAGAGTTACCAATTTCAAAAATAACGGATCATTTTCCGATGAGCCGTACTGCAGTTGTAAAGCATCTTCATATTCTTTCAGAAGCGAATTTAGTGAGTGGGAGAAAGAGCGGGAGAGAAAAGATATACCGTTTGCATCCAGAACCATTAGAGGAATTACAACAGTGGCTCTCGTATTATGAACGTTTTTGGGATAATAAATTGTCCATGCTTAAACATATTGTGGAGAATGAAGAGTAGATTTTATGCAAAGAGGATGACCAAAATGGTCATCCTCTTTTTATTGTTCACTTGTTTGTTTAGCTGGCTTTAATAGGATCCAAGCGATAATTAATGTGAATACCGCTAATACGAACGTGCTCATATAAATGACGTGTACACTTGATGCTAATGCGGATTGTGACTCGGTTGCTACGTTTGCTGTAGTTCCTCCATGTCCGCCAGAAGAAACAAGATCAAGGTTTTTAATGCCACGTGCATGAATCATCGTATTGAAGATCGTTCCGAAGATTGCAGCTCCTAGTGTTTGACTAAATGTATTAATAAATGTGTTTAAACCAACTGCCGTTCCGCGCGTATGAGCCGGTACAGCTGCTTGAATTGTTACCATGTAAATTGGTGTAACAAGCCCCATTCCTAAGCCGAATAATCCGACTGCAACATAAATAAGGAATGATGGTGAATCTGTTGATAATGTAAATAATAAGAAAGTAGCAACGGATAAAATGCTAGCTCCAAGTAAAATAATTTGTTTCGTTTGTAACTTGCCAACTAAGTTACCAGAGAACATCGCACCGAATGTCCACATAACAGGAATCGGCATTAAAATGAGTCCAGCCTCTGTCGCATTTTTTCCTAAAACACCTTGGCTCCAAATTGGAAGATACACTGTAATACTAATAATCATTGCGCCAGCAATAAGTGTTAGTATGTTTATTGTAGATAATGTACGGTTAGAGAAAAGTGCTAGCGGAATTAATGGTTCCGGAGACTTTTTCTCGATGTATAAGAAAATAATGAATGAAACAGCGGCAAAGATTAATAGGCCGATAATTGAAATGTCTCCCCAGTTTTGCTTACTGCTACCTGTTAATAATGCGTATAGTAAAGCAATTGTACTTAATGAGAAGACTGTCGCACCAAGATAGTCGATATGTTGCTTAGCGGCGGACTTAACAGATTCCTTATAAGAAGTGGCAAACATTAAGCAAGCGATAATTCCAAAAGGAACGTTTAAGAAGAAAATATAGCGCCAAGAAAGAGAATCAACTAAAAATCCACCTACTAACGGCCCAATAACACCAGATACACCCCAAACGGCACTCATCCAGCCTTGTGCTTTCGCGCGGTCTTTAGCTTCGCTATATAGGTCTCCAATAATCGTCATTGTGATCGGCATAACAGCACCAGCCCCTATACCTTGAAGAGCACGGAAGAAGATTAATTGTTCCATTGATGTAACGACTCCGCAAAGTGCAGAACCGATTAAGAAGATTGTTGCTCCGATGAGCAGAACTTTTTTACGGCCGAATAAATCAGCTAGCTTTCCGTATATTGGAGTCGAAACAGCTGTTGCAAGCATATAGATTGCATATACCCAACTAACCAGTTCGACACCTGACAAATCACTCGTTATACGAGGGATCGCTGTACTAACAATCGTTCCTTCTACCGCAGAAAGAAACGTCATTAGCATTAAAGACATCATGACTTTTTTTCTCATTTGTTTTCCCCTTACCCTTTTTCGAATATTCAACAATATAAAATATAAAGGTACTAAGGTATATAAAGCAACAAAAAAGCAATGGGAAGTTAGGAGGAAGGGATATTTTTGAAGAAACGGTCGATATATTTAAAGTATCGCCGATATAATTTCGTGCGCCTATAAAAAAAGAAACAGGAGTCCCTGTTTCTTTTTTTAGTATTGCATTTTCGCATTTTGTCCTGCTGTTGTTCCGGCAATTCGACCAGTAACAAGGGCAGATGTAATGTTATAGCCGCCAGTATAACCGTGAATATCAAGAACTTCTCCGCAGAAGTATAAACCATTCGTGAATTTCGAAGCCATTTCTTTCGGGTTAATTTCTTTAACGGATACCCCTCCGCCAGTAACGAATGCTTTTTCAATTGACTGCGTACCATTTACATGGACGGTAAATTCTTTAAAGTCTTTCACAAGTGCGCGAATCTTCTCATGAGAAACTTGTCCAGCTTGTTCGCTACCGTCAATTTCATTTTTTTCTAATAAGAATAGGAAGTAACGTTCAGGAACATAGCCTTTTAAAACATTTTTAATTCCTTTTTTCGGATCTTCTTTCATTTGTTTCAGCATGCGCTGGAACAGTTGCTCACTATTTTCTTCTGGCAATGCATCGATACTCATGTGCACTGTGTTCGTTTTAAACTTTTTCATCGCTTTCACAACGAATTGGCTACAGCGAAGAGCAGCAGGACCAGATAGGCCGAAGTGAGTGAAGAGCATGTCCATTTTATGAGAAATGATAACTTTTCCTTTCGGGTTTAATACACTTAAGTTTACATCTCGTAAAGCAAGACCTTGTAATGTGCGGTCACGAATAAACGGTTCGTTTGAAAGGATTGGTACTTCTGTTGGGAAAAGTTCTGTAATTGTATGCCCAGCTTTTTCAGCCCAAGCGTATCCGTCTCCAGTAGAACCAGTTTGAGGAACAGATTTTCCCCCAACAGCGATAACGACGTGATTCGTTTCTAACACTTCGCCTGTTTGTAGAATAACAGCCTTCGTTTGACCATTTTCATATTCAATCGTTTCAACAGGTGTGTTCGTACGTATTTTTACACCTAAGTCTTTTAATCGTGTTAACAGTGCATCTACAACAGATTGCGCTTTATTTGATACTGGGAACATGCGGCCATGATCCTCTTCTTTCAGTTTTACACCGAGATTTTCGAAGAATGTAATAATATCTTCATTACTGAAAATAGAAAAAGCACTGTATAAGAAGCGACCATTTCCAGGTATATGTTTAACGATTTCATCAAGTGGTAGACGGTTCGTTACGTTACAACGACCACCACCAGAAATCGCAAGTTTACGTCCTAGTTTATTTCCTTTATCAAGAAGTAAGACGCTTGCGCCTTCTTCAGCAGCACCGATTGCAGCCATTAGCCCTGAAGGACCGCCGCCGATGACAATAACATCATAATGCATAATATATCGACCTCATTTTCTACATTTCCTGCCTAAAAGAATAGCATGTTTTCCCTTAAAAGAAAAATAGAGTGAAGTACTGCTTAAGAGGAGAATTGTGGTACAATACAAAAGTTAGAGTTCAGCATTATCCTGCTATTTATGGGCAATAAGACTACTACCTTAAGATTTAAGAGAAGTAAAGGGGAGTTAAAGCGGCCTGTAAATGCTCGAATGGTTAGTAGGAGGAGAGTCTCCCACTGATTATAGTTTCACTTTATGTAGATGTAGGAGGATTTTTGTATGTCCGATTCAAAATTTCTGCGCGGAACGCTTATTGTGACGTTAGGGACATTTTTAGTAAAGTTCTTAGGCATGATTTACGTCTTTCCGTTTCATGCATTAGTAGGCACAGAAGGCGGAACACTCTATACATATGGATACATTCCATATACGATATTTTTAAGTATCGCAACGGCAGGGGTGCCGCTTGCTGTTTCGAAGTTTGTTTCCAAATATAATGCACTCGGAGATTATAAAACGAGCCGGAGAATGTTCCGCTCGGGAATGGTTATGATGATAGTAACAGGAGTTCTTTCCTTCTTAGTACTGTACATGACCGCACCATTATTTGCAGAAGCAATGCTTGGTAAACAAAGTTTACAAAATAAGATAGAAGAAGTTACGACGATTATTCGCCTCGTAAGTTTTGCGCTTATTGTTGTGCCGGCAGCAAGTTTGATTCGTGGTTATTTCCAAGGCCACCAATCGATGGGACCGACTACGGTTTCACAAATTATTGAGCAAATTATTCGTATCGTCTTTTTATTAGCGGGTAGTTTCATCGTTATTAAAGTACTTGGCGGTACAGTAGCAACGGCAGTTGGGGTTGCTACATTCGCTGCGTTCGTTTCAGCAGTTGGAGCACTTGGCGTATTAATTTGGTACTGGTTAAAACGTAAAAAATATTTGGATCAATATTTAATTGAGCAAACTGTACCAGAATCAACGGTGAGTACCGCTCAATTGTTTAAAGAGTTGTTTGCATATGCAATTCCTTACGTCGTAATTGGGTTAACAATTCCTTTATATCAACAAATTGATACATTGACATTTAACTCTATTATGCAGGCGATTGGTCAAGGGGATATCGCAGAGCGAGCACTTGGTATTTTCACGATGTGGACGCATAAATTAATTATGATTCCGGTATCACTTGCAACAGCGTTTAGTTTAACGCTCGTACCAGCGATTACAAAATCGTTTACTGAAAAGCAATACCGTTATTTAAAATTACAAATTACACAAACATTCCAGGCGAATATGTTTTTAACATTGCCAGCAGTTATCGGTATTTCTACACTTGCATATCCAATTTACACTGCTTTCTACGATTCAGATCCACTAGGTGGACAAGTATTAATGTGGTATGCACCAGTTGCATTGTTATTCGCTTTATTCACAGTAACAGCAGCTATCTTGCAAGGGATTAACAAGCAGAAACATGCGGTTATTGCGCTTGTGATGGGTGTTATTTTGAAATTTGTATGTAACGTAATCTTTATTCGTTATTTCGGTACAGTTGGGGCGATTTTAGCTACTGCAGTCGGTTTCTTAGCTTCCGTATGGTATACGAATAGACAAATCAAAAAACACGCACACTATTCATTTGGTGTTGTATATAAGAGAACATTCCAAATTGCAGTATTAACACTTGTAATGGTTATTGCTGTAAAACTATCACAATGGCTTCTATCCTTCATGATTTCGCCTGATGGTCGTATTGGTGCTCTTATTACAGTTGCGATTTGTGCAGGTATTGGTGGTCTTGTTTACGGATTGTTAGCGATTCGCACGGGAGTACTAGAAAGAGTATTTGGCGGAGAAGCTTTAGAGAAAATCCAGCGTAAACTTGGTAGTAGATTCAAAATAAAGTTGAAATCAAAAGGGGCGTAAATACGTCCCCTTTTCTATGATAAATAAAGAAGGTGAAGAACATGAGATTAGATAAATTATTAGCGAATATGGGACACGGAAGTAGAAAAGAAGTAAAGAAATTACTGAAAGACGGCGTTGTGAAAATTGATGGAACGCCAGTGAAAGATGCGAAGTTTCATGTGAATATAGAAGAGCAAGAGGTTATGATTCACGGTGAAGTTGTGGAATATAAAGAGTTTGTTTATTTAATGATGCATAAACCACAAGGTGTTATTTCAGCGACAGAAGATGATAACCACGAAACAGTAATAGATTTATTAGAATTAGAAGATGCGATTTTCGATCCATTCCCTGTTGGAAGGCTCGATATTGATACAGAAGGTTTCTTATTAATCACAAATGATGGGAAGTTAACGCATCAACTATTATCTCCGAAAAAGCATGTGCCGAAAAAATATTATGCACACATTTCAGGCGTTGTAACGGAAGAGGATGTAATAGAATTCGCTAAAGGTGTTATTTTAGAAGATGGCTATGAAACGAAGCCAGGCGAACTTACAATTTTAAAAAGTGATGATATTTCCGAAATTGAGCTTGTTATTACAGAAGGAAAATTCCATCAAGTGAAGCGTATGTTTGAAGCGGTAGGGAAAAAAGTAGTGTATTTAAAGAGAACAGAGATGGGACCTTTAGTGTTAGATGAAGAGTTAGAACTTGGGCAATATCGTGAATTAACAGATGAAGAAGTAGAAATATTAAAGACGTATCAAGTAGATAACGAAAAGTAACGCCAATTTCAGAGCATAGAAAAGACCCCTTTCTAATGAGTTAGAAAGGGGTATGTATTTATTTACATACAATTATTTTTTGTTATGAGGTCATTCTCACTTTCTTTCCTGTCGTTGTCCACTTGCCGCGGCAAGGGCTATACACGAGTTCATTAAACTGCAACACATTTAGATCACGTTGTATCGTTCGCGGTGTGATCCCGAACTCATCTACAAGGTCTTTCGTTGTTACCGTACCGTTTTCATTGATGTACATATAAATTGATTTAATGCGTGTTAGCATACGAGTAGTTGTAGGTTTCAAGAGAAAACCACTCCTCTACCAGTTTTTTTGACCCCATTCAGGAAAGAAGGTCGTTACTACCATTGTACTCTACATGATAAAATTCATGCTTTAATCTACTTAAATTTTACAAAAGTTTAACAAAGATTCATATAGAAAAATATTGGTAGTTGACATTGTATATTTGGTCAGTCAACTAACTCATAAATTTCTACGTAAAACGCCAAATTCCTGCAAATTTTTTTGAAAAAATAAAAGAAAAACTAATGGGAAATATCTGAAGTGTTACAATTGTTCGTTATTAGGTTTTCATGTATGGCATAAGAGATTTTCGTTTGCTATGATGAAAGAGACAATATAGTGAAGGATGGATGCGTGATGTCAACGATTAATTGGACAGAAGAAGTTACAAAACGAAAAGATGATTTAATTCGTGATACACAACAATTTTTACAAATTAAAAGTGTATGGGAAGAAGAATCTGCGAAAGAGGGCGCACCATTTGGTGAAGGTGTAGAAAAAGCTTTATCTTTCATGTTACATAAAGGAGAAGCAGAAGGTTTCGCTTCTAAAAATTTAGAAGGATATGCAGGTCATCTTGAAATGGGACAAGGAGAAGAATTAGTAGGTATTCTTTGTCACGTTGATGTTGTACCAGAAGGAGATGGCTGGACAACTCCTGCGTATAGTGCGGATATTCGCGACGGGAAGATTTTTGCACGCGGTGCAATTGATGATAAAGGGCCGACGATGGCAGCTTATTATGCGATGAAAATCGTTAAAGAATTAGGCTTACCTCTTTCAAAACGTGTTCGTATGATTTTAGGAACAGATGAGGAAAGCAATTGGAAGTGTGTAGATCATTATTTTAAAAATGAAGAAATGCCAACAATCGGTTTTGCGCCGGATGCAGATTTTCCAATTATTAATGCGGAAAAAGGAATTTCTGACATACAAGTTGTGCAAAATGGTAGCGAAGAGAAAGAAGGCACATTTAAGCTTATTTCATTTGAGTCAGGTCGTCGTTTAAATATGGTTCCAGATTTTGCAGAAGCAGTTATTACAGGAGAAGATGTAAATGCACTTACAGTAGCATATGAAGAGTATTTACAAACTGCTAAAAAAATAGGTAAAGCAATTGTAGAAGGAAATACGGTGACGTTGCAAATCAAAGGGATTTCAGCTCACGGATCTACTCCAGAAAAGGGAGAAAATGCAGGTTTATTATTGGCAAACTGCTTAACGAAAGTTTCTCTTGATGGAAAAGGGGCTTCCTTTGCATCGTTTGTAACAGAAACATTTACAGGTGATATTATTGGAGAAAAAGCTGGTATTTCTTATAAAGACGATATTAGCGGCCCGTTAACAGTGAATGTTGGTCGCCTGTCTTACTCGCAAGAAAACGGTGGTAATTTAGGATTAAATGTACGCTATCCAGTTACGACTAACTTTGAAGAAACGATTGCAAAGTTAAAAAAATATGTTGGTACTCATGGATTTGAAGTAGCGGATTATTCTAACTCTCGCCCGCATCACGTTGACAAAGATCATACGTTAATTCGTACTTTGCAACGCGTATATGAAGAACAAACTGGTGAAAAAGCTGAATTGTTAGCAATTGGCGGTGGTACTTATGCTCGTTCATTGAAAGCTGGCGTTGCATTTGGCCCGTTATTCCCAGGAAAAGAAGAACTTGCGCATCAAAAAGACGAGTACATTGAAATTGAAGATTTATTAAAAGCAACAGCGATTTATGCGCAAGCAATTCATGAATTAGCGAAATAATGAGAGGCCGTCCCAAAAGGTTTTTTGGGACGGTTTTCTATTAGGAATAGGTTGCTTTTATTGTTGTATTTTGTTGTTAAGTCGATATTTCTTGTCGAAACGTCGATATGATTTCATTTATTATCGCGATCTTAACTAAGAAGAAAATAAATCTATTCAAAGGTTAGACTTTTTGGATGGTTCCCTTCTTTTTAGCTGAATGAGATAAGAAAGAAAAGCAACAATAACATAAAGGAGACGATGTAGATGGTGCCGCATTATTTTGTCGCAGTAACTTTACCACGTCATATAAAAGAAGTGCTCTCTAATTATAAAGAGGACATGAAGGATGAATTGCCATTTCGCTCGTGGGTACATGAAGAAGACTATCATATTACACTTTCATTTTTAGGAAGTGCGACAGAGGAACAATTAGAAGGAATAAAGAATGGATTACAAATGCTTACAGAAACAAAAGAACTATCGTTCACGTTACAAGGATTTTCAACGTTTGGCCTAGAAGAAGAGCCACGTATTTTTTGGGCGAAGGTAAGTGAGAATAATGATTTGGTTCAGTTGCAAAAACAAGTGCATACAATTTGTGAAGAAAATGGTTTCTCTCTAGAGACACGTCCTTATCATCCACATATTACTGTTGCACGTAAATGGGCAGGAGGAAAAGTATTTGATCTGACAAATGTAAAAGATTTACCCGTAACATCATTTCGAGCAGATACGATTACTTTGTATGAATCTCACGTTAAGGAAACGCCAAAGTATAAATCGATTACTGAAATAAAACTACAAACATAGAATGTATGAAAACGTTTTTTATACAGGTGAATATACTATAGGGAATAATGTGTTACTGTATAGAGCTTCGCTGATAAGAAAACCCTTATCATTTGCAGCTCGTTTCATTTTAACTTTAAGAATGATGGTGATTTTTTATGTTGAAAGTAAAACGTCCATTTGATGCCTATTTAGATGAAATGAATAAAATTACAATTTTGCTCCCGCATGCGTATGGAACAAGCCGGACATTTCGTTTACAAGAAGGAAGCAATGTGAAAGAGTTACCGATTGTTCATACTATTGCTCTTCCAGATGCAACGAAGTATGAATGTTTTATAGAAGAGCCGCTAGATGTGGGGAAGTATTATACAGTACGGGATGAACGGAATGAAGAAACAGATTTACAAATAGGCGCTGTGATTCGAACAGTAGTTTTCGATGAAAAATATTATTACGAAGGTACCGACTTAGGTGCTGTGTATAAAAAAGAAGAAGCAATATTTAAAGTATGGGCTCCGACCGCAAGGCTTGCGAAAGTACGGATTTATAAAAATGATAAAGAATATATTGATTATGAAATGTACAGAGAAGAAAACGGAGTGTGGATTCATACATTACAAGGTGATCATGATGGAGCAAGATATACATTCCTTGTTTGTATTAATTTAATATGGAACGAAGCGGTTGATCCTTACGCAAAGTCAGTGACTGTAAATGGGAAATACGGCGTTGTTATCGATTTGGAAAAGACGAATGTAACAAAACGAGAGGAATTATCACCATTACAGTCAATGACAGATGCCATATTGTATGAACTGCATATTCGTGACGCTACTATTCATCCAAACAGTGGAGTGAATAAAAAGGGAACATATAAAGGATTGATGGAAGAAGAGACAACGGGACGAAATGGGACATTAACAGGATTGTCTCATATAAAAGATTTAGGCGTTACACATGTTGAACTATTACCTTTACATTGTTTTGGTGGTATAGATGAAGTGAATCCTGCTTCCGCATATAATTGGGGATATAATCCATTATATTACAATATACCAACAGGATTTTATGTTACAAACCTTTCTGATCCGTATAACAGGATAGTAGAGTGTAAACAACTAATTGAAACATTTCATGATCACGGCATTCGAGTGATTATAGATGTTGTATATAATCATGTTTATGAAAGAGAATTATCATCATTTGAGAAGCTTGTCCCGGGATATTATTTTCGTCATGGGGAAGATGGTATGCCTTCTAATGGGACGGGAGTTGGAAATGATATAGCATCTGAACGGAAAATGATGAGGAAATTTATTATAGAATCTGTTTTATATTGGCTTACTGAATACAATGTTGATGGATTCCGATTTGATTTAATGGGGATTTCAGATGTTGAAACGATGAATACGTTAGAAAAAGAAGTGCGAAAAATAAAGCAGGATGCGCTGTTATTAGGTGAAGGATGGGATTTACAAACACCGCTTCCTCTTGAAGAGAAAGCGACGTTAAATAATGCGAATAAAATGCCATATATCGCACAGTTTAATGATCAATTTCGTGATGGAGTAAAAGGAAGTACTTTTAATATAAATAAACGTGGCTTTGCATTTGGTGGGCATGTAGACTGTAATCATTTGCAGTATGTAGTAGCTGGTAGCCTTTTAAGTATGAAAGAAACAGGATTGTTCCTAGAGCCAGTACAAAGCATCAACTATGTAGAATGTCATGACAATATGACGATGTGGGATAAACTAGTGCAAAGTAATCCAGAATCAGAAGAAATTTTGAAAAGGCGTCATCGCTTAGCGACTGCAATGGTTATTCTTTCACAAGGTATTCCTTTCTTACATGCGGGGCAAGAGTTTTATCGTACGAAGCAAGGAAATGAAAATAGTTATAATGCAAATGATGAAATTAATCAATTAGATTGGGATCAAAAAGAAAAAGAGATGGAGACAGTTAACTATATAAAAGGTTTAATTGCGATTCGGAAGGAGCATGGGGCATTCCGATTAAAAAGCGCTGACCTTATAAAAAAGCATATGACTTTTTTGCAAACATCAAAAGAAGCACTTGCATACCACCTGCAACATGTAGAATTATTTGGGCCGTGGAAAGAGATTGTTGTGCTATTCAATAGCGGTTTGGAAGCTAAAACGGTGCAGCTTCCAAAAGAAGAAACGTGGCATGTGTTAGTAAACGAAAAGCAAGCAAAAATAGAGCCAATTTCTTCATTTAGAGGAAAGGAACTTCAATTGGCTCCAATTAGCACGTATATATTGACGATAATGTGACAAATCGCTACTTGACGATGAGAATGTAATAAATGTAGAATTGACAAAGGTGACGATTTTGATAAGTTGTCATTCTATGAGTGATTTTGTAAAATAAACTAGAAGAACAGGTGATTTATCCTGTTTTCGGCTTATGCCAAGTTTTTTCATTCAAATACAGTAAAATATATGAATCCACAACATGTGTAGAAATGTTGCGGTTTTTCTTTTCATAACTATAAAAGATAAGGATTTGTTAACGGGTAATGAATATGGAATGGTTGGAACAATTATTAGGAAAAGAGTGGAGTCTTATACCGGCTGGTGGAGTAACGGGCGATGCATATATTGCGCAAAACGGACAACAAAAGTTATTTTTAAAGCGGAATACATCGCCCTTTTTAGCGGTATTGTCAGCAGAAGGAATTGTTCCAAAATTACTTTGGACAAGAAGGGTAACGAACGGTGATGTAATTTCTGCTCAAAAATGGCTTCCGGGACAGAAGTTAGAGCCAGAGGATATGAAACTAGAACGTGTTGCGAAACTTTTGAAGAAAATACACTCCTCTAAAGCACTTGTGCAGATGATTCAAAGGCTAGGGAAGCAGCCGCTTCATGGGCAAGAGTTATTACAACAATTACAGCTCGTTTTAAGAGGAGATATAAGGATTGATGAAACAATTCAGCAAGGTCTTCAATATTTAACTGAGTCATTAAAAGATATTGAGTACAATGAATTCGTTGTATGCCATTGTGATGTAAACCATAACAATTGGATATTGTCGGATGAAGATGAATTGTTTTTAATTGATTGGGATGGAGCTGTTATTGCTGATCCAGCTCTGGATATTGGTATGTTATTATATTGGTATGTTCCGCGCCATGAATGGAGTGAGTGGCTCGGATATTATGAGGTTGAACTAGATGAATCGTTGCTTAGGCGTATGAGATGGTATGTGATAGCACAAACGATTTTATCTATTCAATGGCACACAACAAAAAAGCAGCAAGCAGAAGCGAAATATTGGCATCAATATTTACAGCAACTACTTGCTTCAGAATAATACTTAAGAAAAATTGTCCATTCCAGCAATCCACTGAGTAAGTTGTTCTTGATTATTGGAAATATGGTTGTCCAAATTAGAGGAAGATTTACCCGATTGACTATAAGAATATACATCGTTTAGCATTGCTTTAGTGTCACTACTTATACTATCGTTTGCGAGTAACGATTGAATGAGGCGCTCTAATTGCTCGCATTCAGAAACTGTCCCGCAGCAATCACTTTGATGATTGATTAAAATATCTTTTAACACTTCTAATTGATGCTGTTGATTAATTGGCATGAACGGATCATCCTTTCGAGTGTTTTTCTCTCCCTAGAAATGTAAGAGAAAAAGCTGTTTCGTCATGGAATGTTTAATGCTTTATGTAGTTTTTATCAAAATGGTACATCTTATACTTGAAAGAAACGGACCGAGTGCTCGTACGTACTTGGTTTTTTGTTTGATAGATTGATTAAAACAGAAAGAAGGAATTTTTCCTTTAAAATAGTTTTGTAAAGAGAGGGAGACATCTATGCGTTTAAGACATAAGCCTTATGCAATGGATCGAATTAATGAGTATTCACATATCGTAATTGGAAAACCAGAGGAGAGCGCTGGTAACTGGAAAGAAATATTTGGAAATGAACAGCCAATTCATATTGAAGTAGGTACAGGACGTGGCCGCTTTATGTATGATATGGCAAAAGCAAATCCGCATATAAACTATATTGGAATTGAAAAATTCACAAGTGTTGTTGTAGATGCACTTGATAAATTAATTGAAGAAGAAGTACCGAACTTAAAGTTAATTAATAAAGATGCTGAAGATTTAACAGTTTTCTTTGCGAAAGGTGAAATTGACCGCGTTTATTTAAACTTCTCAGATCCATGGCCGAAGAATCGTCATACGAAGCGTCGTTTAACGTATAAAACATTTTTACGCAATTATGAAGAAGTGTTAGTAGATGGCGGAGAAATTCATTTCAAAACTGATAACCAAGGCTTATTTGAATATTCTATTATGAGTATGGCTGAGTATGGTATGTTATTAACTTACCTTAGCCTAGATCTTCATAATAGTGATTATGAAGGAAACATTATGACAGAATACGAAGAGAAATTCTCTAGTAAAGGTCATCGTATTTACCGAGTTGAAGCAAAATATCGTACGGAGCCTATGCAGTAATGCATAGGTTTTTTATATGAAAAATAATCGGAATATTATGTTAAAATTAAATAAAAAGGGGGATTGGATATGGAACAGTTACAAATTGGAAATATAAAAGTGACGTGGCTAAAAGGTGGGAATACACATTTAGATGGAGGCGCGATGTTTGGAGTTGTGCCAAAAGTACTTTGGTCACGCAAATATAAACATAATGATACAAATCATATTTATTTGCGAACAGATCCGTTACTCTTGCAAGCGAAAGAAGGAAACATGCTTATTGATGCAGGGATAGGGAACGGTAAATTGAATGAGAAAATGAAGCGGAATCAAGGTGTAACAGAAGAATCATCAGTTAAGGAATCTTTAGAAAAACTGGGACTGCGTACTGAGGATATTCATTACGTCTTAATGACACATCTTCATTTTGACCATGCATCTGGCTTAACAAAATGGGAGGGAAATCACCTTGTTCCGGCGTTTCCGAACGCAACGATTTATGTAAGTGAGACTGAATGGAATGAAATGAAAAATCCCAATGTTAGATCGCGTAATACATATTGGAAGGAAAATTGGGAGCCAATCGTTGATAAGATTGTTACGTTCAGGCAAGAAATAGAAATTACGGATGAAATAAAAATGGCGCATACAGGTGGTCATAGTGATGGACATGCCGTTGTCATTCTTGAAAGTCAAGGTGAAACGATGCTTCATTTAGCGGATATTTTACCGACGCATGCACATCAAAATGTATTATGGGTAATGGCATACGATGATTATCCGATGACATCGATTGAACATAAACAAAAGTGGATGAAGTATGGTGCTGAAAAAGAGGCGTGGTTTACTTTTTATCATGATGCATATTACCGTGCAGTAAAGTGGAATGAAGAAGGGCATATAGTGGAAAAGATAGAGAGAAAAACGATTGTAGAAGCTTAAAAAAGCTAGTAATTACTAGCTTTTTTTTATGCTGCTATAACCTCTAAAACAGTACCTGTTTTAGCATCAACTAAAAATTCAAATCGTTCTTGTATTTCATCTAACATCGTTGTAAGACCGCCGCGATAAACTTCGTACGCGACATCATATTTTTCAAATGTCTCTGGAACCATATGTACCCAAGAGCCAGTAATTTCACCTTTATGACTTAATGCTTGTTTCACCATTTTCAATGCTTTTTCTGAAGAAATATGGGATTGTTCTTGTACTTTGTTTGCAACGAAATAACCAGCTGCAAACCCAACGCCAAGACCTGTGACTAAACCTTTCCAGCTCATATATTCACCTCAATTCTGTAAAATAAAAATAGTGTACCAATAATAATTATAATGCAAATGCAACTAAAAAAGAAGAAACTAGAAACATTTCGAAAATTTCGTTACAATAAAAGAGGTATTCTACTAAGGTTTGAAAGAAGGGGACTTCGTGAATAAAGAGACATTACAATTATTTCGTACGTTAACAGAATTACAAGGTGCATCAGGTTTTGAACATGATGTGCGCCGTTTTATGAAGCAAGAATTAAGCAAATATGCTGATGAGATTGTGCAAGACGGTTTAGGTAGCGTATTTGGCCTGAAAAAAGGGGACGAAACTGGCCCGCGCGTTCTTGTAGCAGGTCATATGGATGAAGTAGGTTTCATGGTTACGCAAATTACGAAAAATGGGATGCTTCGTTTTCAAACGCTAGGTGGCTGGTGGAGCCAAGTACTATTAGCTCAGCGTGTACAAGTTATGACGAAGAATGGTCCTGTTATTGGGGTTGTTGGTTCTATTCCGCCTCATTTATTAAGTGATGCGCAACGTGCAAAACCGATGGATATAAAAAATATGTTAATTGATATAGGTGCAGATAGTTATGAAGATGCGATTGAAATTGGCATAAAGCCAGGGCAACAAATCGTGCCAATCTGTCCATTCACGCCGATGGCAAATGAGAAGAAAATTATGGCGAAAGCTTGGGACAACCGCTATGGATGTGGCCTTGCTATCGAATTGCTAAAAGAATTAAAAGATGAAACATTACCAAACACATTATACTCTGGTGCGACTGTACAAGAAGAAGTAGGTCTTCGCGGAGCACAAACTGCTGCAAATATGATTCAACCAGATATTTTCTATGCGCTTGATGCAAGTCCAGCAAATGATGCATCTGGTGATAAAACGCAGTTCGGTCAATTAGGAAAAGGTGCTCTTCTTCGCATTTATGACCGCACAATGGTAACGCATAGAGGAATGCGCGAATTCATTTTAGATACAGCAGAAACACATAACATTCCGTACCAATACTTTATTTCACAAGGTGGTACAGATGCGGGCCGTGTACATACAAGTAACTCTGGTATCCCATCAGCAGTAATTGGTGTTTGTGCACGTTACATTCATACACATGCTTCTATTTTACATGTTGATGATTATGCGGCAGCGAAGGAATTAATTACGAAGCTTGTGAGAGCGACGGACAAAACGACGTTAGAGACAATTAAGAATAACGCGTAGAAAGGAAGGGCTGAAGAGCCTTTCTTTTTTTTAGGTAGGAGAGATGGCCTAGCGATGAGTAGTGGCGGTTAGTGCGTAATTGGTGCTCGAATGATGTATTAAGACCGCGGATAGGAAAAGAGAGGAAGGCTGTTTTGGGAAAACCTTTTCTTTTTTTAGGTAGGAGAGATGGCCCAGCGATGTGTGGTAGCGGTTAGTGCTTAATTGGTGGTCGAGCGATGCATTTAAACCCCGGATAGGAAGAAAGCGGGAGACTGTTTTTGTGTTCGGAGCTGAAAATATTGTGGAAAGCTACTTTCTTTTTTTGATGGGAGAGATGACCCAGCGATGCGTGTGTGCGGTCAGTTGCACTACGTATAAGCCTCAGTCATGAAGACCGATTTGGTGTTCGAGGCTAGTATTAGGATAGAATAATGAATTTATATAGAGGTGAGTGAAATGAAGGTAGTAGTTGGATCGAAGAATAAAACGAAAGTTGGGGCTGTGGAGAAGGTTTGGAAAGATGCTGAAATTACATCTCTTTCTGTTCCGTCAGGAGTGGCAAACCAGCCTTTCTCAGATGAAGAGACGATGCAAGGAGCAGTAAATAGGGCGAAGAGAGCGTTACAGGAAGGTGAAGCTCATATCGGCATTGGGCTAGAAGGCGGCGTTATGAAAACGAAGCATGGGTTATTTATGTGTAACTGGGGTGCTTTAGCGACGATTGACGGTAAAACATTTGTAGCAGGCGGGGCACGTATTAAGTTACCAGACGATTTTTTAGCACCGCTTGAAGAAGGAAAAGAGCTAAGTGAAGTGATGGAAGAGTTTGTAGAGCGAAAAGATATTCGTAGTCACGAAGGTGCTATCGGTATTTTTACAGATGATTATGTCGACCGAACGGAGTTATTTGTACACGTTGTTAAGTTACTTGTTGGGCAATATAAGTATGATGAAAAGCAAGCATAAACCTTGCACCATGCGCGATGTATGGTAGTATAAAGAAAAGATTATAGTGTGAAAAAAGTGCACTCGTTAGAGGAGGAAATATAGATGAAATCATTAGAAAGCATGGAACAATTCCAAGAATTAAAAAATGAAGAGAATGTAGTCTTCATGTTCTCAGCAGAATGGTGCCCAGATTGCCGTTTCGTTGATCCATTTATGCCAGAAGTAGAAGAGAAGTATAGTGATTTCTCATTTTACTATGTAGATCGTGATGAGTTTATTGATCTATGCGTGAAAGTAGACGTATTTGGCATTCCAAGCTTTGTAGCGTACAATAAAGGTGAAGAAACTGGACGCTATGTAAATAAAGATCGTAAAACACAAGAGCAAATCGAAGAGTTTATTGAAGGTTTAAAATAAGACAATTAGCCAATTGAATTGTAAAAACAACCTCTACCTTCGCGGGGGAGGTTATTTTTTTGGAAGGGAGGAAAAAGAGATGAAAATGACAAGTAAAAAGATGAAAGACGAGTTAATGAAGAAATTATCTCGACCAGAATGGGACTTTCATTATGATAGTGAGAAAGAAGTTCTTCGTATTGAACAAATAGACTCGAAAAAAGGTATTAACGTATCACTTCCAGGAGTAGTGGCAAAATGGGAAGTGAACAAAGAAAAAGCGATTGAAGAGGTCGCTTATTACGTACAAGAAGCGCTAATTGCAATGCATAAAGAAGAAAATAGCACGGCGAAAATTTTACCTGTTATTCGCTCTACTTCTTTCCCGAAACAATCAGAAGAAGGAAATCCGTTTCTTATGACGGACCATACGGCGGAAACACGTATTTACTATGCGCTAGATTCTAATAAAACGTATCGATTAATTGATGAGCGCTTATTGCAAAAATTAGAGCTTACAGAGGAACAAGTACGTGAAATGGCATTATTTAATGCTCGCTCATTAGGCTATGAATTTAAGCAGGACACAGTAGCAGGCAATACATTCTACTTTTTAAACACAAATGATGGATACGATGCGAGTCGTATTTTAAACGAATCGTTACTACACTCGATGCGTGAAAAAATCTCTGGTGATATGGTTGTTGCAGTTCCTCACCAAGATGTATTAATTATTGCTGATATCGTCAACGAAATCGGTTATGATATTATTGCACAAATGACAATGAAATTTTTTGCCGAAGGGCATGTTCCGATTACATCACTTTCATTCGTATATGAAGATGGGGACTTTGAACCAATCTTTATTTTAGCGAAGAATCGGAAGAAGACAGATGGAAAAGAGAAAGGATGAACGAAGTGAACGTTTTTTACAACCTTGAAGGAATTGGTGACACTTTAATTGTTACCTTACAAGATATTACTTTAGAAAACCGTACATTTGACCGCAAAGGAGATGTTGCTCGCGTTTATGATCGTGAAAGCAACGTAACAGGAGGATTCAACATCTTTAATGCGTCTTCTTATGTAGAAGTAACAGACAACGGAAACGTTACATTAACGAAAGAGTTTGTTGAAAAAATTAACGACATTTTAGCAAAGAACGGCTTTGAAGAAAAAGTGGAAGCTGATTTCACGCCGAAATTTGTTGTAGGCTATGTAGCTGAAAAAGAGAAGCATCCAAATGCTGATAAATTAAACATCTGTACAGTAGAAATCGGTACAGAAACATTACAAATCGTATGTGGTGCACCAAACGTTGATGCAGGACAAAAAGTTGTCGTTGCGAAAATCGGTGCTGTAATGCCAAGCGGTATGTTAATTAAACCAGCTGAACTTCGCGGTGTTCCTTCTTCTGGAATGATTTGCTCTGCACGTGAATTAGAGCTTCCAGATGCTCCAGAAGAAAAAGGTATTCTTGTATTAGAAGACAGCTTTGAAGTTGGACAAGAATTTAAATTTTAATTGATATTAGAAAAGTAGCCTCGCATACGTGAGGCTACTTTTTTTGTGCGGAATTCCTAGCATTGTAACGTTTCCTCTCAAAATCTATATTGTATTTTAAAAATGGATTAGGTAAAATTTAGAAAAAAGAAGGGGATAGACGTATGAAACAACAACCAAAAATTGCAGAACTTCTGAAACGAATTGAAACTTCAAAACAGCAAGATATCGAGTTAGGTTCCTATGAAATATATTTATTTAGCGAAGATGAATTAGAAAAAGGACAAATCGGTTACCGATATGATAAACATAAAAATTCATTAATAAGTAAAGAAAGTGGAAAATGGCAAGAAGGATGGATTGTTATCGGATATGAAACGGATATGGGAGATCCTGTTTTCGTTAATGTAGCTGAAGATACTTACCCTGTTTATACAGCTGAGCGCGGTACGGAAACGTGGCAACCGATTTATATTGGAAATATGGATGATATTATAAAAATACTATAAGAAAATGCTTTGAGCCCGGTGCAAAGTGATAGGAGAGAAAAATGAAGTATATAAAAATAATGTGCGCTATTGCAGTCATTGGAATATATATGGGAGGTTGTTCACAAGAACAACCGAAAAAAGAAACAACATCTTCTGTACAAGAAAAAAACAACGATAAAAAAGAAGACGCACCGGTAGAAAAGCAGCAAGAAGAACAAGAAAAGAAAGAAGAACCGCAAGCAACTCAAACGAATGAACAAGTTGAACTTAAGCAGGAGGAAGTGTCGGCCAAAGAAAAGACAGAGGAAATCCCGCCGGCACAGACGACTGAACAGCCCGTACAAAATAATGAACAAAAAGTAGAGAGTAATGAGAAACAAGAGAAGTTTCTCGTCGTTATTGATCCGGGGCATCAACAAAAAGCGAATTTAAATTTAGAGCCAATTGGTCCAGGAGCAACTACGCAAAAATATAAAGTAACAGACGGAACAACGGGAGTTGTAACGAAAAAGAGGGAATCAGTTCTTGTATTAGAGATGGCTTTTATATTGAAAGAAAAACTGGAAGCAAAAGGTATACAAGTATTGATGACAAGAACGTCACATGAGGTTGATATAAGTAATAAGGAACGAGCGGCATTCGCGAATGATCATAAGGCGAATTTATTTTTACGTCTTCACGCGGATGGTTCTGAAAATCCAAACCAAAGTGGGTTCGCTGTATTGACGCCAGCAGAAGGAAATCAATATACGAAAGAAATCTATGCTGAAAGTCTTCAAGTCTCTCAAACAATTGTAAACAAAATGAGGGGAAATCATCAGGTGAAAGTAAATGGAATTAAATTTCGAGATGACCTTTCTGGATTTAATTGGTCGAAAGTACCTGGAGTACTATTAGAACTCGGATTTATGTCAAACCCAGAAGAAGACAAAAAATTATCAGACCCACAGTATGTAAATTCTTTATTACAAAGCGTGACGGATAGTGTAGATGAATATCGGAAAAATAAAGCTTAAATTGCAGTCTTATATGGAAGGCTGCTTTTTTCTATATACAAAACACTCGTAAATTAGAATATTATGGATAAAGTTAATATGCTTAATTTTACCTGCACTTTTTGCCGAATGCTGATACAATAAAGGTTGTTACTATTTAGTAGAAAGAGTGGTAAGCATGTTAGATTGGATGAAAAAGCTGTTTAACAAAGAGGAAGAAAAAACAGCGATGAATAAAGAAGTACCAAAGCAAATTGTAAGTCAGCCGAAAATTCCTCGTGTAAACCACTACACTGAAGCAAGAGAAGCACAAATGGCAAGTCGGAATGCAGGGAAATGTCGTTTTCCACTAATACCAGATAATGGCTTCGATGAGGAGGATGTAAGAGAACTGCCTAACTTTGAAGAACAACCTATTCAAAGAGGAACATATGAAGAACAGCCTACTCAAAGAGGAACAAAAGTGGAAAGAAGCAGACGACCGTATGTGGAAACAGAAGCACCTACATATGAGGAACCGGAATTGCAATATGAACCGGAACCAGAGCCTGTCGTAAAAAAAGCATTCGTACCGTCGCAAGAAAGTAACCGTAGACCATTTCGTCCAACAGAAATGATTTCTCCAATTTATGGATATAACCGTCCTTCAGTAGAAACGAAGGTTGTGCAGGAGGAAGAAAAGGAAAGAGAAGATCTTGAAATATCTGTTGAAGGAAAAGCTGTTGTTGACGCATGGTTAGAGAAAAAAGGATATACATTATCTGACTTTTCGGAAGTTCTACAAGGGAGTTCATCTGTTAAGAACGAACGAAGTAATAAAGTAGAAGAAAAATCGGTTGTGGATGCATGGTTAGAGAAAAACGGTTACGAAGTTGAACGTCAAGCCCCTTCATTAGAAGAAAGCCTAAGTGATGATTTGCTTCATAAAACAGTAGGACAGCATGTGGAAGAAGAGGCTACAATTGTACAAGCCTTGAAGCAGGAGCAAGATGTAGTGGTGTTATCATCTACAGAAGATAACGAAGAAACTTTACAAGAAGAGTCAATAGATTCTAAAGTAGAGCATGTGTATTCGATATTAACAGAAGAAAATGAATGTAATACAGAAATAGAAGAAACTGTTGCTGAAGTTGCAGCAAATCAAGTCGAAGAAGAAACCTTAGAAGATGTAGTGATTGTAAAAGCAGATGAAAAGCTTGAAGAAACAATTACTATAGAAATACCAGATGCTTTTGAAGAAGAATCTAAGGAAGCAGAAGAAGTGGAGTTAGAAGAATCTAAGGAAGCAGAAGAAGCTGCGGAGTTAGAAGAATCTAAGGAAGCAGAAGAAGTTGTGGAATTAGAAGAATCTAAGGAAGCAGAAGAAGCTGCGGAGTTAGAAGAATCTGAAGAAGCAGAAGAAATTGTGGAATTAGAGGAATCTAAAGAAGCGGAAGAAGTTGTGGGGTTAGAAGAATCTGAGGAAGCAGAAGAAGTTGTGGAATTAGAGGAATCTAAAGAAGCGGAAGAAGTTGTGGAGTTAGAAGAACCTAAGGAAGCAGAAGAAGTTGCGGAGTTAGAAGAATCTGAGGAAGCAGAAGAAGTTGTGGAGTTAGAAGAATCTAAGGAAGCAGAAGTTGTGGAATTAGAAGAATCTGAGGAAGCAGAAGAAACTGTGGAATTAGAGGAATCTGAGGAAGCAGAAGCTGTGGAATTAGAAGCATCTAAGGAAGCAGAAGAAGTTGTGGAATTAGAGGGATCTGAGGAAGTAGAAGAAGCTGCGGAGTTAGAAGAATCTGAGGAAGCAGAAGAAGTTGCGGAGTTAGAAGAATCTGAGGAAGCAGAAGAGGTTGTGGAATTAGAAGAATCTGAGGAAGCAGAAGAAGCTGTGGAATTAGAGGAATCTAAGGAAATAGAATCAGTTACGGAATTCGCATTAGAGGAAACACCGCAAGAAGAAGTAATTGAAGAAACGATGAATACAGGGTCGTTAGAAAATATAGCAGTTGAAGAGCAACCAGTGATTTCTCAGCAAGAAACAATTGAGTTCATGGAAGAAAGTGAAGTATTCGTACCAGTTTCAGAAGCAGATGAGCAAACGAAGAAAGATGTTCAAAGCTTTGCGAATGTTTTAATTGAAGAAGCTGAAGAAAAGAAACAAGTTGTTGAAGAACAGCCTGCTGCACAAAAAGAAGAGCCGAAACGTGAGAAAAAGCGTCATGTTCCATTTAACGTTGTCATGTTAAAACAAGACAGAAAGAAGTTAATGGAAAGACATGCGGTACGAACGAACGTAACGCAATCTACTGTGGGTGAACGAGTAACGGAAAAACCAATGCAGCAAGTAGTGGTAGAAACCCAAGTAGAAAAAAAACCGATGCAGCAAGTGGTAGTAGAAACCCAAGCGGAAGAAAAACCGATGCAGCAAGTGGTAGTAGAAGCTCAAGTGGAAGAAAAACCAATGCAGCAAGTGGTAGTAGAAACCCAAGCGGAAGAAAAACCAATGCAGCAAGTGGTAGTAGAAGCTCAAGTGGAAGAAAAGCCAATGCAGCAAGTGGTAGTAGAAGCTCAAGTGGAAGAAAAGCCAATGCAGCAAGTGGTAGTAGAAACCCAAGTAGAAGAAAAACCAATGCAGCAAGTGGTAGTGGAACCACAAGTAGAAGAAAAACCGATGCAACAAGTAGTGGTGGCTGAACAAGTACAAGAGAAAGCATATGTTGTAAATCAAAAAGAGAACGATATGCGCAACGTACTACAAACGCCGCCGAAGTATGAATTTCCGCCATTAACGTTGTTGTCGATTCCACAGCAGGCAGCATTAGATAATACGGAGTGGCTAGAAGAACAGGAAGAATTATTAAATACGACATTTAATAATTTCCATGTTGGAGCACATGTTATTAATGTGTCACAAGGGCCGGCGGTAACTCGTTTTGAAGTACAACCAGACCCAGGTGTGAAAGTAAATAAAATTACAAATTTAAGTGATGATATTAAGTTAAGTTTAGCTGCGAAAGATATTCGAATTGAAGCACCAATTCCAGGGAAGAGTGCAATTGGAATTGAAGTTCCGAATAAGGAAAGTAAGCCAGTATTCCTTCGTGAAATTTTAAGAAGTCCTGTATTTACAAAGAGTGAATCACCGCTTACAGTTGCGCTGGGGCTTGATATTTCAGGTGATCCAATTGTAACGGATATTCGAAAAATGCCACATGGACTTATTGCGGGTGCAACTGGTTCAGGGAAAAGTGTGTGCATTAACGCGATTTTAACGAGCATTTTATATAAAGCGAAGCCGCATGAAGTGAAGTTGATACTAATTGATCCGAAGATGGTTGAGCTTGCACCATACAATTCTGTTCCGCATCTTGTAGCACCTGTTATTACTGACGTAAAAGCAGCTACAGCCGCGTTAAAGTGGGCGGTTGAAGAGATGGAACGTCGTTATGAATTGTTTGCTCATGCTGGTGCTCGTGATTTGACTCGTTACAATACGATTGTAAGTGGTAGAGAAATCCCAGGTGAGACATTACCTTATATTGTAATTGTCATTGACGAGTTAGCGGACTTAATGATGGTTGCTCCTGGTGATGTTGAGGAAGCGATTTGTCGTATTGCACAAAAAGCTCGTGCTTGTGGTATTCACTTATTAGTTGCGACGCAGCGTCCATCTGTAGATGTTATTACAGGTTTAATTAAATCAAACATTCCAACGCGTATTTCGTTTACGGTATCATCTCAAGTTGATTCGCGTACGATTATTGATATTGGGGGCGCGGAGAAATTACTTGGCCGTGGTGATATGCTATTTTTAGGAAACGGCACATCTAAACCAGTTCGTGTACAAGGCGTATACGTATCAGATGATGAGATTGAAAGAACCGTTGATCATGTGAAAAAGCAAATGAAGCCAAATTACTTATTTAAGCAAGAGGATTTATTAGCAAAATCAGAGCAGAGTGAGTCTGAAGATGAACTGTTTTTTGATGCATGTCAATTTGTTGTAGAGCAAGGGGGAGCGTCCACATCTTCTGTACAGAGAAAATTCCGCATTGGTTATAATCGCGCGGCACGTCTAATTGAAGAGATGGAATCGCAAGGGATTATTTCTGAAGCAAGAGGAACGAAACCGAGAGATGTCCTTATTTCTGAGGATGAATTTGCCGCTATGCAGGAAACGAATGTATAGGAAACGGTTTTGCTGTATACTAAGAGAAAATGTTGGATAGTAAAGTAGGGAGTAAAGCGACATGAAAGAAATTGAATTAAAATTAAAAGGTGAAATAAATCGACTAACAAATAAAACATTTAAATTTGATGAACGTGTTGGAGAAGGCTGGTTCTCTGCCGTTTACTTTTTAAAAACTAGAGAAATCATTGAAGAATTTCGCCCGAAAAGTGTTGTAACAATGCAGTTTTTCCAAAAAGAACATTCAGTTCTTTGCGGAGCAGATGAGGTAATCGCATTGCTACAAACATTCGCCAAAAATCCTGAGAAATTAGAAATTCATTCTTTAAAGGATGGCGATAATATTAGTCCGTTTGAAACAGTTTTAACAATTCATGGTCCTTATGAATACTTCGGCTTTTTAGAAGGTGTAATTGATGGGATTTTAGCTCGTCGTACATCAGTTGCGACAAACGTATATAACGTTGTCCAAGCTGCACGTAGTGTAGATAAAGAAAAACCGGTTATTTTCATGGGAGATCGTGACGATCATTATACTCAACAAGCTGGTGACGGCTATGCGGCATACATCGGAGGTATGAGCGCACAAGCAACGCATGCAATGAATGAATGGTGGGGCAGAAGTGGTATGGGGACGATGCCTCACGCTTTAATTCAAATGTTTAATGGCGATGTTGTTGAAGCAGCAAAGGCATATCATAAAAAATTCCCAGAAGATGAATTAGTCGTACTAATTGATTATAACAATGATGTCATTACAGATGCACTTCGCGTAGCGCGTGAATTTGGATCAACATTAAAAGGTGTACGTGTCGATACGTCTCGTACAATGATTGATCAATACTTCATTCGTCACCCAGAAGTACTTGGAACATTCGATCCACGTGGTGTAAATCCATCACTTGTATTTGCACTTCGTAAGGCTCTTGATGAGGAAGGGTTCCAACACGTAGATATCGTTGTAACTGGTGGGTTTGATGAGAAGCGTATTCGTGAATTTGAAGCTCAAAATGTTCCTGTCGATATATACGGAGTAGGAAGTAGCTTATTAAAAATGAATATTGGTTTTACTGGTGATAACGTAGAATTAAATGGAAAACCAGAAGCAAAAGCTGGTCGTAAATACCGTCCAAATTCACGTCTAGAGCGTGTTCAATTAGAAACAAAAGAAGATATGTAAAAGCGAGAAAAACTGATAGGTGATTGACCCTATCAGTTTTTCTGTTATCATAGTATAGCAGCTTGTTTTTTGCTATAATAAATGTGTTATGGACATAAAAGAAGTACGTACGAGTTTATCACTGATAAGTGAATATAAAAAGAAATTCACTGCATCAGAAATGTATGATGATTACCAAAATAAGAAAAGATTCATATACTGTCTTATAGATAGGCCGTTGTATTAGTTCGAAATGTTGGAGGTTCTTTAAGATGACAGTTTACCATTTTGTAGGAATTAAAGGAACAGGAATGAGTTCATTAGCACAAATTCTTCATGACATGAAGCATACTGTTCAAGGGTCTGATTATGAAAAGCGTTTCTTTACACAAATAGCATTGGAAAAGCGTGGTATTTCCATCCTTCCTTTTGATAAAAATAATATTAAAGAAGGACAAGTGATTATCGCGGGAAACGCATTTCCTGATACGCATGAAGAAATCGTAGCAGCAAAAGAATTAAATATCCCAGTACATCGTTATCATCACTTCTTAGGTGACCTTATGAATCAGTACACAAGTGTTGCAGTAACTGGTGCACATGGAAAAACATCAACTACAGGTTTGTTAGCCCATGTAATGCAAGGCGCACACCCAACATCTTACCTTATTGGAGATGGAACTGGGCATGGGGTAGAAAATAGTAAGTATTTTGTATTTGAAGCTTGTGAGTATCGTCGTCATTTCTTGTCTTACTATCCAGACTATGCAATTATGACAAATATTGATTTCGATCATCCAGATTATTTTTCAGACATCAATGATGTATTTAATGCATTCCAAGAGATGGCATTGCAAGTGAAAAAAGGTATTATTGCATGTGGTGATGATGAAGAACTTCAAAAAATTCAAGCGAAAGTACCTGTTATTTTCTATGGATTTGGAGAAGATAATGATTTCCAAGCACGTAACATTCAAAAGAGAACTGATGGTACTATATTCGATGTATTCGTTCGTAATACGTATTATGACACGTTCAAAATTACAGGATACGGCGATCACAGCGTATTAAATGCATTAGCAGTTATCGCGCTTTGCCATTACGAAGACGTTGATGTAGAAGCGGTTAAACATCAACTAACGACATTTGAAGGTGTTAAACGTCGCTTTAATGAAAAACCGATGGGAGAGCAAGTTATCATTGATGACTATGCACACCATCCGACAGAAATTAATGCAACGATTGAAGCAGCTCGTCAAAAACATCCAGAGCGTGAAGTTGTCGCTGTATTCCAGCCACATACATTCTCACGTACAGAGAAATTTTTAGATGAGTTCGCAGAAAGCCTAAGTAAAGCTGACCAAGTATACTTATGTGATATTTTCGGATCAGCACGTGAAAACAAAGGTGAATTAACAATTGAAGATCTGCAAAAGCGTATTGACGGTGCAGAGCTAATTACAGATACAACAACAGAGGTATTAAAGAAACATAAAAACGGCGTTCTTATTTTCATGGGCGCAGGTGACATCCAAAAATTCGAAGCAGCTTACGTAAAAGAAGTTCAAGTTGCAGAGAAGTAAGAAGAAAGACGCATAGCTATGGCTGTGCGTCTTTTTGTTGTGTTCGATATATTTTAAAAGGCGTTGATATGTTGATATTGCTTATTCTTTTTGTATTGTCGTTTTAATAAAACGATATACAGTGAACTAAAAAATACATATCCGATTAAATAATAGAATGAAAACATATCGAACTGTTTTGTTATCATAATTCGAATGGCGAAAAAAGTAAATGGAAGAGCGATTAACAACCTTGAGCTAACAAAAATCATTGTTTTAAAGTATTTTAATAGATCTGTGTTCCAATGATTTTCTCTAAAGATAAACCAAATGTTGCTTGCAATAAAGGCTAGTAAGAATGGCAAATTAGCTGAAATATTTATAAACCCAAGTGCGATAGGCACTGATAAAGCACCAAGCGGACCGATAGATAGACCGGAATAATATTTAATAAACGTATTTGTAGATTGCTGTGCATCTTGAATAACGTCTGTATATTCTGCTGCAATTTCCTTTGCTAATTCTTTTGGAGGCAGAAATTCTTCAATAACTTGTTGAGGGATCATTGCTGATGATATCCCATCACTTTCTTTACTTAATGCATTTTCGTATAAATCGGATTTGATTTCTAGCACATGTTGTTCTCTTGTTGATGTAGGCAAGTTCATTAAACCTTTGTGAAGATCCTGTAAGAAAGAAGCGATGAGTTCATTTGAAAAGAATTGTTCCTTGTTCATTTTTTATCCTCTCCTTTAGCTAGTAACATTAGAGCGTGATAAACTGCGTCATAATCATTTAAGCGATTATGCAAAATTTCTCTCCCTTCATCTGTAATCCGATAATATTTTCTTTTTGGTCCATCACCGGACTCTTCCCAATAGGAAACAGCCCAATTGTTTTTTGTAATTCGATTTAAGATAGGATAAATCGAACCGTTTGGAATATGAAATACAGGGATTTCTTGTAGTGCACTTGTGATTTCATATCCATACATAGGTTGTTTGCTTATTAAAGACAAAATAGCCAGATCAAAAACACCTTTACGTAATTGAATTATAAAATTATCATTTTTTTCCATACTTTAACTATATATGATTCATATCTAGATATCAATCATATATAGTGGTTGTTATATTTCTTTCTTTTACAGAAGAAGTAAATATAACACCCGCACAATGTGTAGGAATGATACTAGGTATTACGGGAGTACTATACTATTCTGGTTTTATTAAGATAAGATCGAAAAAAAGTGTGAATAATTAACATTTTTTACTTTAAAATGTTAGAATAATAAGAAAAAAGGGGGCTGAAAAACCATGTTCACACTCCGAGTAGATGACGAAATCGAATTACAACTATTAGAAAAACATCATAAAGAGGAACTATATGAATTAATAGATCAGAATCGTAACCATTTAAGAAAGTGGCTTCCGTGGGTAGATGGGACGAAATCTGCTGATGCGTATAATGAGATTTTTCCGATGTGGTTAAGGAAATTTGCAGAGGGAGACGGTTTTGAAAGTGGTATCCGCTACAAAGGAAAGCTCGTTGGGATGGTAGGTATTCATCCGGTGAGCTGGGGTAAGAAAGCTACGAGTCTTGGATATTATCTTGCAGAAGATGCTGGCGGAAAAGGTATTATGACGCGAAGTGTGAAGAGTGTGCTTCATTATGCATTTGAAAATTTAAAGTTGAATAAAATTGAAATTCGTTGCGGTGTTGAAAATGCGAAAAGCCGTGCAATCCCAGAACGTTTAGGGTTTAAGTTAGATGGAATTTTACGAGATGAAGAATGGGTGTATGATCATTTTCAGGATATTGCTGTTTATAGTTTACTAGCTTCAGAATGGAAGGATATTCGATGAACGAGAAGATTTGTATTATTCCATATGAAAGTCAGTTTCAAGATGAAGTAGTAGATCTCATTGTTCATATTCAGCAAAAAGAATACAATGTCCCAATTACAAAAGAAGAGCAGCCTGACTTACTTGAAATAGAAACGTTCTATCAAAGGGAAAACGGAAACTTTTGGATAGCAACTTATGATGGTAAAGTAGTTGGAACGGTAGCTTTATTAGATATTGGGAAGCATCAAGTAGCGCTAAGAAAAATGTTCGTGAAGAAAGAGTTCCGCGGAAAAGAATGGGGCGCATCACATATGCTGCTTCAAAAAGCGATTTCGTGGGCTGATGATAAAAAGTTGAAAGATATTTATTTAGGAACAACAGTAAAATTTTTAGCGGCGCATCGCTTTTATGAGAAGAATGGTTTCCAAAGTGTGAGTATAGAAGAGTTGCCAAAAAGTTTTCCGGTGCTAGAGGTAGATAAGAAATTTTATAGATATATTATTTGAAAAGATCATTCATAAATGATCTTTTTTTATAAACTAAAATGGAAATTATGGTATAATTTGGATTATGGGGGTATGGGTATGAACTTTCCGATTCAAAGAAGTAAGTTAGGAATAATTTTCGTTAGTATAACGTTAGCTTTTATGGTCGTATATCCAATAGTTTTATTTTTTACAAGAAAAGGGGATTGGGCTTCAGCTCTAATTGGGATGGGATTATGTTTTATTGTAAATGTCCCTCTCGTTTGGGAAATGTTCATTAAAAAACATAAAGTGGAAAATGGTATTTTAAAATACGGAATTTTAAATGACGACGTTGTATTAAAAGATATAAGAGTTGTTCGTCAAGTTGGAAAATCATTTGAGATTACAACGAATGCGTATAAAGTACATATGATTGCGATGCCGCAAGATCCGGATGGATTTTTGGCGCTTATCGCGAAAGAAAATCCATATGTGAAAATAGAAATGGTAGGTAAGAAATGAAATATGTAAAACTTTTATCCCGCATTAACGGGCAGTAAGACTCCCACCTCAAAATTCGGCTGGAGCAAAGAAGTTAGGTGGGAGATAAACTGCCCGTAAACGCCCGATTGGTTCAACTAATAATCAGTGGGGGATGAACAAAACCCCCCACTAATTAAAGTTTCACTTTATTTTGTTTGGAAATTTTGTTGGTGCTGGCTATTTGCACTAGAGTATATATGAAATGGGAGCTGCCTTTATATGTCCCAATATTAATAGGTACTATCGCAGTGACGCTTTTATTTTATTTTCATTTTCAGCAAACAAAAAGTGAGAAAAATAGCTCTATATAGTGCAGGGGGATTAGACATGAAAAAAATCTGTATGTTGTTTTTGTTTTTGCTAACCACATCTATTCTTTTAATAGGATGTAGTGCGAAGAAAGAGAAGTCTGATGTTAGCTTAGAAAAGGCACAAAAAATTGAAATAGAATCGCTTATTGATTCGAGCGATAAAAAAACAATTACCGATAAGAAAGAAATCACAAAGTTGTTTGAATCAATCAAGATGGATGAGTGGGAAATGGAAGCGGCTCCTTTAGATACTCCGCAAGGGAAAACGTTTAAAATGTATCAAGAGGATACACCGAAATTATTGGATTCGAGTAAAGATAAAAAAGAGTTACATGAAATTGGTACTATGACAGTATATAAAGATGTCCCTTATGTTGAGGTTGAATTGAAAATTAGTAAAATAAAAAATAAAAATAGTTTTAAAGTACCAGAAGATGTAGCTGAAAAATTATTAGAGTATTAATGAAAAAGCGCTCGGGATTCTATCCGAGCGCTTTTCATATTATTTTAAGTTCTCTGGGTTTAAAGCTTCTAGTTCAGTTACAACGAATCGTCCGTCTTTACGGATTAATACGTCGTCGAAGTAAATCTCACCGCCGCCGTATTCAGGGCGCTGAATGCATACTAAATCCCAGTGGATGTTAGAGTTGTTGCCATTCCATGCATCGTCATAAGCTTGTCCAGGTGTGAAGTGGAAGCTGCCATCGATTTTTTCATCGAATAGAATGTCTCCCATTGGATGTAAGATGTATGGGTTTACGCCGATTGCGAACTCACCAACGTAGCGTGCGCCTTCGTCTGTATCGAAGATTTTGTTAATGCGCTCTGAATCGTTTGCAGTTGCGTCAACGATTTGGCCATTCTCAAATTTAAGTTGTACATTTTCAAATGTATAGCCGTTGTAAGGTGATGGTGTGTTATAAGAAACTGTACCGTTAACAGAATCGCGAACTGGTGCAGAGTATACTTCACCATCTGGAATGTTTAAATGACCTGAGCATTTAATAGCTGGAATGTCTTTAATAGAGAATGATAAGTCAGTTCCAGGGCCAGTTAAGCGAACCTTATCTGTTTTATTCATTAATGTAACAAGGCTATCCATTGCCTTATCCATTTTACCGTAATCTAAGTTACATACTTCGAAGTAGAAGTCTTCGAAAGCTTCTGTGCTCATTTTAGCAAGCTGCGCCATAGAAGCATTTGGGTAGCGAAGAACAACCCAGCGTGTTTTCGGAACACGGATGTCTCTATGAACCTTTTTACCAACTGTTTGGCCGTGAACTTTCATGCGTTCACTTGGAACGTCGGCTTGTTCGTTAATGTTATCGCCAGAGCGAAGGCCAATGTAAGCATCCATATCTTTCATTACGCTCGCTTCATATGCAGCGATTTGTTCGAAATGTTCTTCAGTAGCACCCATTAATAAAGAGCGATCTACTTGATGATCTTTTAAAGAAACGAATGGGAAACCACCAGCTGCATATGCTTCTTTTACAAGTGCTGTTACAAGTTCTTTTTGTAAGCCAAAGTTTTCAATTAATACTTTCTCACCTTTTTGTAATCGGATAGAGTAGTTAATTAAATTGTATGCTAACTTTTCAATACGTGGATCTTTCATATGTAAAGCCTCCCTACTAATTATGTATCCTTACCTATTGTAACCTACTTAGTGGAATTTGTTGAATGATTTATGTTAAAGTTAACGAATAAGTATGAAAATTCTAATGAAAAGATAGGGATTAGAACGAAACGGAAAATGATTGTATAATAAGAGAAAGTATGAAAAAGATAAAGGAAGTGATGAAATGCAAGTTCTTTTATACGTAAGTGCGGCTATTATTGCAGTTGCTTTCGCTGTATTAGTAGTGTATGTATGCAGAACGTTGTTATCGGTTCAGAAGACGTTAGAAAATGTTGCAAGTACGTTAGAAGGTTTAGAAAAGCAAATGCAAGGAATAAGCGTAGAGACGGAGCAATTATTACATAAGACAAATGCGTTAGCTGATGATATTCAACAGAAGTCACAGTCGCTAAATAAAGTAGTAGAAGGTGTAGATGGAATCGGAACGACGATTCACTCTTTAAATACGAAGCTTCGCAATGTTTCAGAGTCTGTTACAGATGAAATTGAAAATAATGCAGATAAAGTAGCACAAGTTGTGCAGTGGAGCAGCGCAGCAATTGAAGTATACAATCATTACCGTGCTACGAGACAAGAGAAAAAGATTGAAAAAGAAGAGCGTAAACTTGAGAAAGCTGAGCAGAAGGCTGAAAAGAGAGAGAAGCGCTCTAGACTTCGCATGAGAGGTGAGTAATGATGAGTATGATGAAGATTGAAACAATTGAAGAACTTGAAGCGTTAGTAGAAAAGAACGAGCCTTACGTTCTTTTTAAACATAGTACGACATGCCCAATTAGTCACGGTGCATATACAGAGTTTCAAGCATATTGCGGTGAAGAAAGAGAAGTGCCAGCATATTACTTATACGTACAAGATGCGAGAGATGTTTCGAACCATGTTGCAGAGCAGTACAGCATTAAGCATGAATCTCCGCAAGTGCTATACATAAAAGATGGAATGGTAGTATGGCATACATCGCATTGGAATATTAAAAAAGAAGCTTTAGAAGAGAATGTAAAATAGGGGGAGGCAAGCGAAGGGCTTGCTTCTTTTTTATTTTGTTGCCATATATTTAATGGTACACTAGAGATACATTAAAACTAAGTAAATTGACTTTTGAAAGTGGGTTTTAAGCAATGAAGAAAATGGCGTTATGCATCGCAAGCTTAAGTTTATTACTGGGGGCTTGCAGCAATAATACTATTGAGAAGAAAGATGAAGTTGTACAGAAAGATACGAAAGAAAAAAGTATGATTCCAAGAACTGCTGTTTCTAAGGATTACTATAGAACTGTTATTCCTTTAAAAGAACAAAAGGTAATTAATACAGTTAATGTTAAGACTAATTCTAAACTAGATTTAGCAGAATATGAAAATGGTTTAATGGATATTGCTTCAAAACAATTCGATACAGAAAATTACGTATTACAATTAAATCAATATATTCCAGAGAAAACAATTGATGAATTAGTTACGAAACAAGAAGTACCAGTTTTAACTAATATTATAGAACAGGACTACTTCGGCAAACAGAATTCAAATGAACTAAGCTTATCTGGTGTTGTTATTGGTTTATCTATGTCTTCAAGTGTATCTAATGAGGAAGCTATTTCTAAAGGTACTGAAGTTGCTAAGGGGCTTGTAGAAGCTATTAATAAAAATGATAAATATAACAAATCACCAATTACGTTTGCTATATTCAAGCAAGAAAGTACAAGTTCTTTAAAGAATGGTACTTATATTGCAAGCGCTACTGTTCAAAAGAACGAGACTAACCTTGGAAATTGGGATACTATTGATGAAAAATCGTATTCGTATCCTTCTCAAGAATTTGGGGGAGCACAAGGAGAAGATAAGAAAAAGTTAGATGATTTTTCGGAAGCAATAAAGAAATTCTCTCCAGGAGATTATATCCCTGTTAATGCTAAGATTTCTTATAAGCAAAATAAGATGGATAAATTAAAGATGGATATTGTCGTTAAATATAACGGTAAGTCAGAATTAATGGCACTCTCTCAAATGGCTGCTCAAAGTATGTTAGAACAATTTCCTAAAGATGCTAAAGTTCAATTACAGATAAAGTCCGAGAATAAAATCGAGGTTGTTATTATAAAAGAGAAGAACAGCGATAAACCGTTTGTTTCTTTCCTATAAAATAAAAAAGACAGTTTTTAAGCTGTCTTTTTTATTTTATAAATTTTCCGCAGTTCAATGAGTTTATGAAAGAATTAAAAGCATTCGGAAGTAAATTATAAAAAGATTTCTTAGTCTATGTAGCCCTTGTTACATAATTTTTTACAAAAATTGACCTTTTTTGCATAAAAAATACGAAAATACGAGAAAAGAAGCGAATTTTTTCGAAACTTTTGCGGGAAAATATTGTATGACCCTGCGTTTTTATCGTATCATTAGTAAAAGGAAGAACTCGGGACGATTGTTGGCATCTGCAAATAGAGTTGATGTCTTTTTTTCATTCAAGTGAACCGATACATAAAAATAGATAACATAAATAGAAGGAGTGTGCGAAGAGATGAACATAACAATCTATGATGTAGCGCGCGAAGCAAACGTTTCAATGGCTACCGTATCACGTGTTGTGAACGGTAACCCAAATGTAAAGCCTACAACAAGAAAGAAAGTATTAGAAGCAATTGATCTTTTAGGATACCGCCCAAATGCGGTAGCACGTGGACTAGCAAGTAAGAAGACAACTACAGTGGGTGTTATTATTCCTGATATCTCAAATACGTTTTATGCAGAACTTGCTCGTGGAATTGAAGATATCGCAACAATGTACAAATATAACATCATTTTAAGTAACTCTGACCAAAACAAAGAGAAAGAGTTCCACTTATTAAATACGATGCTTGGGAAACAAGTGGACGGGATTGTTTTCATGGGTGAAGATATTACAGATATTCACGTTGAAGAGTTCAAAAAATCTCCAGTACCAATCGTATTAGCAGCGTCATTTGATGAGCAAAATGAAACGTCATCAGTAAATATTGATTATACACAAGCCGCTTACGATGCAATGAAGCACTTTGTTGAGCAAGGACATAAACGTATCGGTTTCGTCTCTGGTCCTTTCATTGATAAAGCAGGAAGCGCGAAGAAGTTACAAGGTTATAAAAAAGCTTTAGAAGAAGCAGGTATTTCATATGATGAAAATCTTATAATTGATGGAGATTACACATATGATTCAGGTATAGAAGCGTTTGAAAGACTTTGGAGTATGGATGAAAAGCCAACAGCAATCTTCGTATCTTCTGATGAAATGGCACTAGGTGTAATCCACGCAGCACAAGACGCGGGATTAAACGTACCAACTGATATCGAAGTGCTTGGTTTTGACAACACACGTCTTGCATTAATGGTGCGTCCACAGCTTTCAACAGTTGTACAACCAATGTATGATATCGGTGCAGTAGCAATGCGTCTACTAACGAAATACATGAACAAAGAAAAAGTAGAAGATCACTCAGTTATCTTACCTCACCGTATCCAATTTAGAGATTCAACGAAGTAAGAATAAGGGAGCTCACAGCGATAGCTGTGAGCTCTTATTAGTATTCAGGATAGTATTGTTTAACTACTGTATCGACAGTTTCATTTTTCTTAACATGTAAAAATCTTGCGTACAATTCTGTTCCTGTCTCAAATGACGTATCATTTAATTCAAATACATGTAACACTTTTCGAAACTGCCATGTTACTTGCACATCGTACATATTATCGTACGTATCTTCAGACTGTAGAGCTATCTTTTCACCTAGCTCGTGAGCTTCCTCTAAAGTGTTCGCCTTAACGAGAATGATACTTTCTTCAAAAAGTGTATCGTGATTCTCTTCATAATGTTCATCAATTTTACTAGGATTAGGTTCACCTGAATGAACAGATTCAAATAATAATTTTACAGCGTACATATGAGATCAATCTCCTTATGCTGAATGTTTTACTTTATAAACAATACTCGCGATAAGTGAAGCCGGTATTGTAAATACGTTGCTTTGATAATGGTAATGTATTTGGGATTCTGCATAAGACATTCGCTACAGTTGGGGTTATTCCTTGTTATATGTCACACAAGTGCAAATTTAACTATTATAGGGCAATGTCATGTATAATAGAAAGAAAAGACTTGTGAGGGGGGAGAAGAGATGATCGTTCTTTGGATAATTACGCTTTGCATGACTGCTATTTTTGCATATATGACGTTAAAACAAAATGGCTTAAAGCGATTTGTTCCAGGAAGTATTCTTGCAGGAATCGCCCTTATCACGTATGTAGTTTCAATTTTTACTGAAAATATTTCGATAGATTTAAGTACGAGTTTAATGTTTATCGGTATTACACTATTTGCAGGTAGCATTATGGTACTTATGGTTGCAGGTATTATTGCATTTATTCATATGAATTCAGAAACGTTATAGCATATAAAAAAAGGCATGCCCCAAGAGGGGCATGCCTTTTATCCGTGCAATTATGCTCTATCTTTAGAAGAGTTTTGATGTTTTAGTAAGTCGCGAATTTCGCCAAGAATTTCTTCTTCTTTTGTTGGTTCTGGAATTTCTTCTGTCTTTTCTTCTTCTTCTTCTCTTTTAGATGTTAGTTTGTTGAAAACTTTAACAAACATAAAGATAGCAGCTGCAATAATTAAGAAATCAAAAATAGTTTGGATGAAGTTACCGTACATAATAGATGATTTACCGAATGTAACTTTTAAATCTGTAAAGTTAACGCCGCCCAGTACCATACCAAGTAATGGTGTAATGATGTCTTTTACTAAAGAACTAACGATTTTACCGAATGCAGCACCGATTACAACCCCGACAGCTAAATCAATTACATTCCCTTTGAACGCGAATTTTTTAAACTCGTTCCACATGTGTTAATCCCATCCTTTCCACGATTCATTATGAAATTTATAATTCCTATCAACATATTCTATAGAAATTTGTGATAGAAATAAAGAGGAAATGGGAATGAAAGTAAATTCTGAAAAATGTATCCGTTTTAATTTTTACTTACAGCTTGCAGTAGAGATTGGAGCAATTGCTGTGTTTTTAACCCTTCTAATCCATCTGTAATCGGTTTCGTATCACCTTGTACACATTGGATAAAATGGTGAACCGCATCTTCAAACCCACGCTGTTTTAACGTCGTTTCCCATGATGGTGAACCGCTTTGTGAAACTGAATTTTCTTGCTCAACTTCAAATGTGTTCATATTTTTTACGCGAATGATTTTACCTGTCGTTACAAGTTCAATTTGTTCTAAATTTGTACCAGCATGGCGATGCATCGCCGTAGAAAGTAATAGTCCATTTGCAGTTGTATATGTATGATGTCCGTAAAGAAGTTCGTTCTTTTCATTGATTTGCATCATATTGTGAACGATGTTAAGGTCATCGTTAGCTAACCAGCGAGCAGTATCTACAATATGTAAGTAATCATCTAGCATAGTAAAGTCATACGTATATGGCCCCACCTTATTTGTGCGGTGCTTTTCAATTCGAATCCATGAAGTATCATTAGCTTGCTCTTTGGCAGTAACGTACATAGGAACGAAACGGCGATTAAATCCTACCATTAACTTTCGATTATACTTTTCACTCATTTCAACTAGTTTTTCTGCTTGCTCAGTAGTAGCAGCTAGCGGCTTATCAACATAAACATCGATTCCTTTTTTCAAAAGTTCAGAAACGATTTCATAATGTGTAGCAGTTGAACTATGAACGAAGATTGCATCACATTCAGAAGCTAGTGTGTCCATAGAATGAAAGTCTTGAATACGATATTGTTGGCAAATTTGTTTTCTTTTCTCGGGGTTAGGTGTAAAGGCCCCTACAAAATTCCAATCTGTTTCTTTTGTAAGTGTTGGGAGATAGGCTTTTTGTGCAATATTTCCAAGACCAATCATTCCAATTCGAGGTTTGTTCATGTTATTCCCACCCTATTAATAGTATTTATTTGACGAATTAAATGTAGCATAGGGTGGGAGAGGAAGGCAAAAATTAGCTTTTTACTTACGTCCTTCTAACAGAATATTCTCTATCTCTTCAAAGTTATGAGAACGGGCGTGTTGCAATGGGGTAACACCATCATTGTCGGGAATATTTACATCAGCACCATATTCAATAAGAAGTTGAATGACTTGTTGCTGTGCTTCATCTCCATTATTTAGTACGATGGCTTCCATTAAAGCTGTCCATCCGAGGTTATTTATATGGTTTACATCGATATTTGTTCGAGTAAGGAGTTCTTTTATAACATCAATATAGCCATGTTCTGACGCGGGAATAAGAGCTGTTCCACCGTAACGATTCGTAAGTGCTGGATCCGCACCAGCATCAATCGTTAGTTTTAAAATGTCCAAGTAACCTTCTGCACCGGCGTATAGAAATGGATTGTTTTTCATATCATCTTGGATATTTACGTCAGCACCAGCGTCGATAAGAGCTTTGGCGGTTTTTACATCATTTTTGTATGTAGCAATCATAAGAGAAGTACGTCCTTTATTGTCCGTTATATTTATGTCAGCCCCTTTTTTGAGTAATGATATAACAGTATTAGTTTCTTGTTTCTCAGTAGCTGTTAGTAGTGCTGTCTCCATGTTTGTCATCTCCTTTTTAACTTCTTGTTCTTGTGAGCATCCTTGTAAAAAAATTACGCAACACATCATGCTTAATGTTTTTTTGAACATGGAATTTCAACCTCCTTTTGTAAGCAATTCGGTATCCTAATTTAAACTGTAAAATAGGAACATTAAATTTTTATAAACTGGTGCTAAAATTACTATAAAATCGCTTGAGTATTTGAACATATATTTTTATGCTTATGAGTAATAAGGATAGATAAAGTGAAACTTTAATCAATGGGGGGGCATCCCCCACTGATTATTAGCCTTCACCAATCGGGCGTTTACGGGCAGTTGATCTTCCACCTAACTTCTTTGCTCCAGGCGAATTTTGAGGTGGGAGTCTTACTGCCCACAAATAGCGGGGTAAAGTGAGGATTTTAATTATGTCTATTAAAACAAGATTTTTATTTTCTTATATCGCTGTTATTCTCGTTTCCATTACGCTTATATTAGTTACGGGATTTTTAATTGTTTTTTCGATAACTGGTGATTTAGAATCAGTGAAAAATTTCTACAAAAGTTCTTATATTCAAAAGCCACTGACGGCAGAAGAAGAAAATATTTTTCTTGAATTGAAATCGGAGGCTAAACAGAATCAATCGCAATTGTTAGATGAATCGTTCATGTCATCGATTGAAGAGGAGGATGTGAAAATAGTTGTAAGGAAAGGAGAAGCAATTTCATATGCTTCAAAAGTATTTGAAAGCGTAGCTTTAAAAGAAGCTCTTCCAAAGTTTGAAAAGACAAATATCAATAGTCGTGGCACAACGGAACTAAATGGTACATTTTATCGATATGTAAAATTTGATTTTTATTTTCCAGAGAATGAAGAAGGGAGTATATTTGTACTAAAAAAGCAAAGTTCGTTCGTAGATCTTACACAAAAATTATTTCCAATTTTGTTCGTATCGCTCTTACTTTTAGCCATTTTACTTATTGGACTATTAAGTTACTTCGTTTCAAGAAGTGTTATAAAACCAATTTTTGTATTGAAAGATGCGACTGAGAGAATTAAAGAAGGAAATTTAGATTTTCAAATTCCAGCTACATCGCATGATGAAATAGGACAGTTAAACCAAGGATTTGAGGAAATGAGGAAGAAGTTAAAAGGGTCGATTGAGATGCAAACGCAATATGAAGAAAATCGAAAAGAACTTATTTCAAACATCTCTCACGATTTAAAAACACCAATTACATCTATTATAGGCTATGTGGAAGGAATAAAAGATGGGATAGCAAATACGCCGGAAAAAATGGATAAATATTTAACAACCATTCATACGAAAGCAAAACATATGGACACACTCATTGATGAACTCTTTTTGTTTTCGAAGCTCGATTTGAACCGAGTTCCATTTCAGTTTGAAACGATAGAGTTAAATATGTTTATGCAAGATTTAATAGAAGAGATGCAGATGGATTTAAGTGAAGAAGGTATATCTGTATACTTACAATTACAGCATGTATCACCGCTATATGTAATAGCGGATCGTGAAAAAATAAAGAGAGTTATATCGAATTTAATTCATAATAGTGTGAAGTACATGGATAAAGGTGAGAAAAAAATTACCGTTACAGCATCAAGTAATGAAAACAAAGTTATCGTGAAGGTAAAGGATAATGGATCAGGAATAGAATCTGATACACTTCCATATATTTTTGAGCGTTTTTATCGTGCAGAGCAATCACGAAATTCTAGCACAGGTGGAAGTGGACTTGGTTTAGCGATAGCGAAGCAAATTGTTGAAGAACATGGTGGGGAAATTTGGGCAGAAAGTAAGCTTGGAGAAAGCACAAGTATTTTCTTCTCGCTGCAAAAAGTACAGGAATGTGGTGAATGAATTGAAGAGAGTTTTACTAATTGAAGATGAAGTAAGTATTGCAGAATTACAGCGAGATTATTTAGAAATTAATGATTTTCAAGTTGATGTAGAGCATTCTGGAGAAACAGGCTTACAAAGGGCTTTACAGGAAGATTACGACTTAATTATTTTAGATATTATGCTTCCGAAGATGAACGGATTTGAAATTTGTAAACAAATACGCGCTATAAAAGACATTCCTATTTTGCTTGTTTCAGCAAAGAAGGAAGATATAGATAAAATTCGCGGACTCGGATTAGGTGCAGATGATTATATAACGAAACCATTTAGTCCAAGTGAGTTAGTTGCAAGAGTAAAAGCACATATTTCTCGTTATGAAAGATTATCAGGAAATATGGTTAAGAAGCGTGATACATTATACATTCACGGGATTTCTATCGATCAGCGAGCGAGGAAAGTTTTTATCAATAATGAAGAAGTTTCGTTTACAACGAAGGAATTTGATTTATTAACATTTTTTGTAATGCATCCAAACCAAGTGTTAAATAAAGAACAGTTATTTGAACGCATTTGGGGATTAGACTCAGCTGGCGATTTAGCAACGGTTGTTGTTCATATTAGAAAGTTACGTGAAAAAATTGAAAGAGATCCTGCTCATCCGCAATATATTGAAACAGTGTGGGGAGCTGGTTATCGCTTTAATGTGTAGTGAACCTGTCAAATTGTTGATAGGTTTTTTTATTGAAAAAAATGAGATTAAAAATATATTATCTTTATTTTATCTTTTTTTAATAATTTATTTATAGGCAATTTATACCCGCTATTTATTATAAATATCATAGGAAACAATGAAGATATTAATCATAAATTTGGAGGGTATAAAGATGAAAAAAATGAAATTTTTAGTACCAGCAGTAATTGGATTTACAGTACTTGTAACAGGGTGCGCGCAAGGTGAAACGAAGGCGGAATCAAAACAAGAAACGAAGCAAGAGGCGAAAAAAGAGAAGAAAAAACAACAAGCACAAATTACGAAATTAGAGCCATTAAATGCGATGACATTGCAACTAACGTTTGCTAAACCGTTATCAGAAGAAGAAGTGAAATTAGAAAACTTAGATGCTATTAAGAAAAACTTCGTGTTTAGTAATGGCCTGGAAATTGTGAATGTACCGAGACTAAAAACAGGGGCAACGAGTACATATATCGTACCTGTAAAGGTGCAAAAACCAGGTAAAAAATATACGTTAAGTTATAAGGGTGGTAAAAAAGAAAAGTTTGAAGGAAGTTCGGAAAAGATTAATGTTCGCCAAGCGAAGCAAGTGACAAATGATACGTTTGAAATTGAATCATTTTTAGAAGATGGTGTGGTAGATTATGCAAATATTATTGAAGCGTATAAAGCAGGAAGAGGTAATCAAGCATTCCAATTAGATGAAGAAAATAAAGATAAAGATGGTAAACAATATCAAATCATTTCTTCACTTCGTGATAGAAAACTAACGATTACAGCAAGTTCAGGTGAGAAAATTGAAGTTGGATATGTTCCGTTTACACAAGCAGCAGATGGTAGACAAGCGCCTAAATTCCGCTTACCTGCTGGCCAAACATTGAAACCAGGAACAGAATACACAATTACGTCTGATTGGGCAACTGTTAAAAATCCGAAATTTACTGCTTCGTCTATCGCTCCGTTAATCATTCAAAGTGCAGAAGCAATAGACAATACATCTATTCAAGTTACATTAGATAAAGATCCGAGTATGGAACTCTTTGCTGGTAGAAAAGTAGAATTACAAAGTGCAGACGGAAATAAAGTAGAAGCACAATATCGCTTCAGCTCTCGAAAAGGTACAGTAGGAATCTTCGACTTACAAAACGGTGCAACTCTGCAGCAAGGAATGAAGTATACAGTTATGCCGATGGGAGGCTGGGCGACTGGCGAGCAAGTTACATTTGTAGGGAAGTAAAATATGAAAAAAGTAGCAGGTTTAGTGCATGCTGCTTTTTTTTTGTAACGATTTATAAAATTTTTGAGTAGTAGAAGTAAATAAGGCGACTTCTTCTAAAAAAGGATAATGGTTACTGTCCTCAAATGGCACAAAAATAGAATTGCGTATCCCCTCATGCATTTCAATAGAATATTGAATCGGGCACTGCACATCATGTCTTCCGCAAATAATAAGCGTCTTTGTATGGATAGAAGGTAAGTACTTTCTTAAATCAAATAACGGATATTCATAAGAGAAAGCGTTCATCCGGCTAGCGGACATTGTTTTTTGGATTGGTTTACAAAAATAAGAGTTGTAGTTTTCAGGTTTATACAATGATAATTTGGTTCTCTTAGTAGATAATTCTTTTCGTTCTGCATTTGTAAGATGAGGGCTTTTCAAGTTTTCGATGAGTTCTTGCATATAATGAAACTGTGGATGTTCTGGATGATAAATACAAAATGGTGTTTCGGTATAGTTACTTGCTGCGGCTCCGGCCATGACTAATGATTGCAAGGAAGTTGGATATGTAATGGCATATAAAAGTCCAAGCATACCGCCTGTTGAATGACCAGTAAAATGCCATGTGGGAAATTGTAAAGATTCTCGTATCGCTTCTAAGTCGTGAATCGTTTCGATCATACGTAATTCATTTTCTGACCGGGCTTTTACAGAGTTACCAGCGTCTCGTAAATTAATAAGGAATACACGATGTGTAGAAGTAAAAACATCCGCAAAGTAATCACCAGTTTCATTAAATTGTGAATAGTGATGTGTAATGCAAAGCGGTTCACCATTTCCTTTTGTAAAGAGTTCAAATGTGCCACGTTTCGTGTTAATTATTTGTTGTTTCCACATAATATCACTCCCTTGTCTTATAAAAGTTGGACCAGTCCATTAGTAACTGAAAATATATCAGCGATTATTCGATTATATCGACCGCAACTCGAAATATATCAGCGATTATTCGATTATATCGACCGCAACTCGAAATATATCAGCGATTATCAAAATATATCGACCGCAACTCGAAACATATCAGCGATTATTCGATTATATCGGCCGCAACTCGAAATATATCAGCGATTATTCGATTATATCGACCGCAACTCGAAATATATCAGCGATTTTTAAAATATATCGACTTACCGACAGAAACCGACAATAAATAAAAGGAGGCCGTTCGAACATGAGCCTCCTTTCTGCTTAATACAAAGATTTTGTCATATTATTCCGAATAATTTCGAGAGATTTCGCTACAGTTAATGTATTTTTTTCTTCGATTTCTGGTTTTCTAGGGATAGGTTGATACATGTTGTCTGGATCTTCCCATGTGAGGGGAAGTTCTGTTTCTGCTTGTCCTTTCCAAGCGTCAATCCATTCTGGAGGGAGATAACCTGAGATGTTTTGGATGTTGTTCATTTCGAGCCAAATGAGTGCCCAGGCTCTTGGGACGACGCGCCAGTGGTCGTAGCCACCGCCGCCGACGGCAATCCAGCGACCATTGCAATATTCATTAGCGATTTCACGAGCGAGCTTCGGTATTTCACGATAAATGTTCATCGTTGCGCAAAGGTGTGTGAGTGGATCGTAATAATGAGCGTCAGCACCATTTTGCGTTAAAATAATATCCGGTTTAAAGTACTCTGCAACTTCTTTTACAACAGTTCGATATGAATCTAAAAATGATTCGTCTTCTGTAAAAGCATCGAGTGGAACGTTAAAAGAATAACTATATCCATTTCCTTGTCCACGTTCATTTACTGCGCCAGTTCCAGGGAATAAATAACGCCCAGTTTCATGTAATGAAATGGTGCACACGTTAGGATCGTCATAAAAAGACCATTGTACCCCGTCACCGTGATGAGCATCTGTATCAATATATAAAACGCGTAAACCGTATTTCTTCTGAATGTATTTCATTGCGATAGAGCTATCATTATAAATGCAAAAGCCAGATGCTTTACCACGAAAGCCATGATGTAAGCCGCCCCCTAAATTGAGGGCGTGTTTTACTTTCCCAGAAAGAACAGCATCGACAGCTGTTAACGTACCGCCAACGAGTAATGCACTTGCTTCATGCATATTTGGAAACATCGGTGTATCTTCTGTTCCGAGCCCATATGTCATCGCAATTGATTTTTCTAACTTTCCTTCTCCAGCAAGTTTTACCGCATTTATGTACTCCTCTGTATGAATGAATGCAATTTCCTCATCCGTAGCCATTCTTGGCGAGATGACTTGAGAAGGGGAGATAAAACCACTCTTTTGTAATAAATCATACGTAAGTGTGACGCGTAGTTGGTTAAAAGGATGATCAGGGCTAAAAGAATAGCCCCGAAAATCGTCTGAATAAATGAAGGCGCTACTCATGCTTGCATCCCCATTATGTTTGGCCATAATACGCGGTAGCCCTCTGCTTCAAGTGCATCAATCACTTTTAGAGGATTCATCGTTTGAATGCGGAAAACAAGTACTTTATCATTCTCGTCTTTTGCTGGATAGACGAGAACGCTCACAATATTAATTTGTAAATTGCTAAAAATAGCAACTACTTTTCCGAGAATACCAGGTTCATTCTTCACTTGAATTTCAATTTGTGAACTAGGCTGATGTGCTCCTGTTAATTTCACTAACGTGTGCAGTACTGTAGATTCGGAAATAATGCCTACTAGCTTTCCGGCCTTTGTAACAGGGAGACAGCCAATTTTATTTTCAAAAAATAAAGTAGCAATTTCTTCAACGAAATCAAGAGGATGGCAAGTCATGACAGGGTGTTTCATAATAAGTTCGAGCGGTTGCTGTAGCATATCGAGTGAAACTTGTTCATCAAGAATTGATGGACTTGCATCTCTTACATCCCGGTCAGAAATAATGCCTACTACGTGATTATTTTGATCGACAATTGGAATGTGCCGAATACCTTTCGTACGTATCGTTCGGATTGCTGTTTCGATTGTGTCGTCTGGATGTAATGTTACTACATTTTGGTTCATAATTTCTTCTACAATCATTCCAGTTGCCCCCTTTATTAATACATAAAACGATTGTGAAAACGTAGACGATCGAATGCTTGAATGGAATCCGTATCGACGCGCTTACCGATGCGAACCATTAAGCAGTTAGCAGGGTGTGAACAAATTTCAGGATCGTCTGTAGCCATCCATTGTAAACCACCGGCATTCATCATTTTTTCCATTACTTTTCGGTATTCCCAAACATTTAAGCCTGTTTGTTTTAAATCCCAGTGCCAATAATATTCAGTCGTTAATATAATGTAATCTTCCATATGATCGTCCATCATTGAAACTTCTAATAAGTTTTTTCCGACAGAGCAACCGCGAAAGGCTGGGACAACTTCAATCGCCCCGAGTTCAATTAAGTTTTCAATCTTTCCTTCTGACCATCGCTCGAGCGGATCAGGATATAAGTATGTAACATATCCAACGATCGTTTGGTCATGTCTAGCAATAATGAGACGAGCTTCTGGTAATTTAGAAATTTCGACAATTGCTTTATATTGCTGCTCGGCAGGACGAAACGCAATTAAGTCTGGATGAAATTCATACATTTCTAAGTTATGTGTAGAGACAGGACCTTCAATAATTAAAGTGCCTTTCGCTGTTTTTAAGTTTCTGGCATTATATATTTTTTTATGAATCAATTTATTGCTCACCACCTTGAGGGTTTGTGAATCTATTAATATCGTACTTTATAATATATGCGATGTGAATCGAATTTTGTCATTAAAAATTTGTCTAAAAATCAACAAAAATACTGAAAATTTTAAATAATGTCATTATAATAGATAATAGAATACATAGGAGGGGGATGTAAAGTATGAAAGTGGAAACGCTTCCTGTCATTAAAGGAGAAAATAATTTGCCGAATTATGAAGAGGCATACGCGAATTTTAACTGGGAAGAGGTTAATAAAAATTTTACTTGGAATGAAACTGGCCGAGTAAATATGGCGTATGAGGCAATTGATAAGCATGCGAAATCCGATCGAAAGAATAAAGTAGCACTTTATTATCAAGATGGATCGCGAAAAGAGAAATATACGTTTAAGGAAATGAAGGATTTTTCTAATAAAGCAGGAAATGTCCTGAAAAACTATGGCGATGTTGAGAAAGGCGATCGCGTTTTTATTTTTATGCCGCGTTCCCCAGAATTATATTTCGCACTTCTAGGTGCAGTGAAATTAGGGGCAATTGTTGGACCATTATTTGAAGCATTTATGGAAGGCGCAGTTCGCGATCGTTTAGAAGATAGCGAAGCGAAGGTGTTAATTACAACTCCTGAATTGTTAGAGCGCATACCATTAAATGATTTACCTGCTTTAAAAACGGTCTTCCTTGTTGGAGACAATGCAGAAGAAGGCGGTAAAACTGTAGCGTTCAATCCTTTATTTGAACAAGCTTCAAAAGAATTACATATCGAGTGGTTAGGCCGTGAAGACGGTTTAATTCTTCATTACACATCGGGTTCTACTGGTAAGCCAAAAGGCGTCCTTCATGCTCAAAACGCAATGGTGCAGCATTATCAAACAGCGAAATGGGTATTAGACTTAAAAGAAGATGATGTATATTGGTGTACAGCTGATCCTGGCTGGGTAACTGGAACAGCTTACGGTATTTTTGCACCGTGGTTAGTGGGGGCATCAAATGTTATTTTAGGTGGACGCTTTAGTCCAGAAGCGTGGTATGAAGCGTTACAAGATTACGGTGTAACAGTTTGGTATAGCGCACCAACAGCGTTCCGTATGTTAATGGGAGCTGGACAAGACACAATTAAAAAATATGATTTATCACAAGTGCGTCACGTATTAAGTGTTGGTGAGCCATTAAATCCAGAAGTAATTCGCTGGGGTATGAGCGCATTTGGACTTCGTATTCATGATACGTGGTGGATGACAGAAACAGGTGGACAAGTTATTTGTAACTATCCTTGTATGGAAATCCGTCCAGGTTCAATGGGTAAACCAATTCCAGGTGTGAAAGCAGCGATTGTTGATAATGAAGGAAATGAAGTGCCTCCATACACAATGGGGAATTTAGCGATTGGTAAAGGTTGGCCAGCTATGATGCGTGGAATCTGGAATAACCCACAAAAATATGATTCTTACTTCATGCCGGGAGATTGGTACGTATCAGGTGACTCAGCTTATATGGACGAAGATGGATACTTCTGGTTCCAAGGACGTATTGATGATGTAATTATGACGTCAGGTGAGCGCGTTGGTCCGTTTGAAGTAGAAAGTAAATTAATCGAGCATGCTGCTGTAGCAGAAGCTGGTGTAATTGGTATTCCTGATCCAGTACGCGGGGAAATCATTAAAGCATTTATCGCGCTTCGCGTGGGATACGAACCATCTGATGAATTAAAAGAAGAGATTCGTCAATTTGTGAAAAAAGGCCTAGCAGCTCATGCGGCGCCAAGACAAATTGAATTTAGAGATAAATTACCGAAAACGAGAAGTGGTAAAATTATGCGCCGCGTATTAAAAGCGTGGGAATTAAACTTACCAACAGGCGATTTATCGACGATGGAAGATTAAGAGAGAAAGGTCTGAACGAAATGACGTTCAGACCTTTCTTTTTTTATGGTATCATAAACTCATATATATAAGTTAAAGGGGATAGTATGATGAAAACAGAAAAAGAAAAGATGATACAAGGGGAAATGTACATACCAGCTGATCCGGTTTTAGTACAAGAGAGGGAGCAAGCTCGTATATTAACAAGAAAGTTAAATGAAACATCAGAAGTAAAATTAGAAGAACGTAGTGCAATCGTAAAAGAATTATTCGGAACGACTGGAGATAACATTCATCTTGAATCTTCTTTTAGATGTGATTACGGTTATAATATTCACGTTAGTGAAAACTTTTACGCAAACTTTGATTGCACTATTTTAGACGTATGCCCAGTTACAATCGGAGTGAATTGTATGTTAGCTCCAGGAGTTCACATTTATACAGCAACGCACCCACTTGATCCGGTGGAGCGCATAAGCGGATCAGAGTACGGAAAACCAGTAACAATTGGCGATAACGTATGGATTGGCGGAAGAGCGATTATTAATCCGGGGGTAACAATTGGACATAATGCAGTCATTGCATCTGGAGCTGTTGTAACGAAAGATGTACCAGATAATGTAGTAGTTGGCGGGAATCCTGCGAAAATTATTAAAAAAATAAAATAATATTTGAACGAAGTGCCTTCCTCGTCTGTATACATTTATGAAAGAATAGATGAGGGAGGCTTTTTATATGTCCAATAAATTGATGCTTACTTTTGCTTTAATTGGAATTATAGTTGTGTTTTCTTGTGGTCTGTTATTACCGATGCCGATTGGATTTAAAGTTTCAATGATTACAGCTGGAGTTATGATGATTGTTATGTTTTCAATCATTATTCCGTTTGATAGAAAATATATAGTGCGGAAAAAAGGATATAAAATTGATTTTACAAAAACAAAAGTGTATTTTCGCTGGAATGTATTTGATACTATCTCGGCCAGTCTTGCAGTGTATGCATGCATATGTGTGCAAGCATTAAACATTTTAGTTTCAACCGGCCATACAATTCAAAACCCATATGTTCAATTTTTTACGAATCAATCACAAGTGTGGATTATTGTCGCAAGTGTATATTTAATTTCCCGAATTTCATTAACGTTAAAAGGAATAAAGGAGATCAAAAATCATGGCGCAGATTGGGATTGAGGAGGAGCTCATGCTTGCGTATCAAAATGGAGATAAGCAAGCGGGAGAAAAACTATATGTTTTAATCAAGCCAGCGCTATATACATTTTTGTATCGATTTAATCGTGATGAACAACTGAGTATAGATCTCGTTCAAGATACATTTTTAACGTTAGAGCATAAGAAACATATGTATGAAATCGAAAAAGGAAAAATAAAAACGTATTTATTTCAAATCGGTTATCGTCTTATGATTAATAAATTAAATAGAAGAAAAAAGTGGCGTTCGCTCTTACCGTTTTTAGTACCGATTCAAGAAAAGGAATTTTCCCACGAAGATCGGCTCACGGTAAGAGAAGCAATTTTGAAAGTTCCTGAAGAACAGCGAGCGGTCCTGATTCTTTCTTATTATCATGATATGCAGCAAAAAGAAATTGCAGAGGTACTAGATATTCCTATTGGAACAGTGAAGTCGAGACTTCATAACGGGATAAAGAAATTGAAACAATTGCTGGAGGTGGATGAAATTGAGCGAAAATCCCTTTAAGAATGAATATAAATTAAAGCAGCATTTAGATAGTGACCATGTAGAAATACCGGATTTTCCGAAAACGGTAAGTCGCTTCGATCGATTACTTGGATTTCTTGCTTCTCCAGCGAAAGATCCTGTGGAGGCGACGATTGGGAATGATTTATCGGTTGTGTTTCATGTATCGTTATTAGTTGGTGTGCCAGTTCTTTCTCTTATTACGATACTCCTTGCGACGTTGTAAAGGATTGGGAAGGAGAGAAACCCTACCTCTATTTGACACGCCTATATAAATGATGGTATAAAGAAAAGTATATGAATAATTGAGCGTGGAAAGGGAGAAGTAGTGATCATTTCCCTGTTTTAGAGAGCTGATGGTCGGTGAAAATCAGCACATAGATGATCGCGAATTACGCCCCTAGAGCATCTTTTTTCGATTGAGTTATATTCAAAAGGGAAAAGACGGTGCTAAGCCGTTATGTAAATAAGGTGGTAGGCTTTTTTGTCTGCAACTAGGGTGGTAACGCGATGATCAAAATCGTCCCTTATTTGAAGGGGCGATTTTTTTATGTTTTCAACCTTCACGCCAGTAATGAACTTAAAGGAGAGTATGTAGGATATGGGTATTTTACAAGATCTTGAATTTCGCGGGCTAATTAATCAGCAAACAGATGCTGAGGGATTAGAGCAATTATTAGAAAAAGAAAGCGTTAAATTATACTGTGGTTTCGACCCGACAGCGGATAGCTTACATATTGGTCATATGTTACCAGTATTAATGTTACGTCGTTTCCAATTAGCTGGTCACCAACCAATCGCACTTGTTGGTGGTGGTACTGGTATGATCGGTGACCCAAGTGGTAAAAAAGCAGAGCGTACATTAAATACGAAAGATACAGTTGCTTACTACACGGAAAGCATTAAAAACCAACTTTCAAACTTCTTAGAGTTTGAAAATGTGGACAACCCAGCAACGATGGCTAACAACTATGACTGGCTTGGTAACTTAGATGTAATTACATTCTTACGCGATATCGGTAAAAACTTCGGTTTAAACTATATGTTAGCAAAAGATACAGTAGCATCTCGTTTAGAAACTGGTATTTCATTTACTGAGTTTAGTTACATGATTTTACAATCATACGACTTCTTAAACTTATACCAACAACATAATTGCCGTCTTCAAATCGGTGGTAGTGATCAATGGGGTAACATTACAGCTGGTCTTGAATTAATCCGTAAATCAGAAGAAGATGCGAAAGCATTCGGTTTAACAATTCCACTAGTTACAAAATCTGACGGTACGAAGTTTGGTAAAACAGAGGGCGGCGCAATTTGGTTAGACCCAGAGAAAACAACTCCTTACGAGTTCTACCAATTCTGGATCAATACAGATGACCGCGATGTAGTTAAATACTTAAAATACTTCACATTCTTATCTCATGAAGAAATTCTTGAGCTTGAGAAGCAAGTAACTGAAGCACCAGAAAAACGTGCAGGACAAAAATCATTAGGATCTGAAATGACAAAACTTGTTCACGGCGAAGAAGCGTTAGAGCAAGCAATTAAAATTTCAGCTGCATTATTCAGTGGTTCTGTAGCAGAACTTACTGCAAACGAAATCGAGCAAGGATTCAAAGATGTACCATCTGTAGAACGTACTGCAGAAGATACAGTATTAATCGACTTACTTGTAGAAAGCAAAATCTCTCCATCTAAACGTCAAGCACGTGAAGATGTAACGAACGGTGCAATCTACGTAAACGGTGAGCGTACACAAGCATTAGACTACGTTGTAACAGAAAACGACCGCATCGAAGGTAAATTCACAATCATTCGCCGCGGTAAGAAGAAATATTTCTTAATTCGTTACTAATCAGAAACGAATTTAAAACAAATAGTACCCCGAATGGTAGGCTGAAAAGTCTATCGTTCGGGGTTTTTATGTATGCATTTAAATTGCCTCATGATTTCTTTTAAATAGAATATGAAGAATTAATACGAGCATATAAAGTAGGCTAATTAACATAACGACAAATGCTGCGGGATAAAATTTTGCCGCATATATAAAGAAGTCGATTTGATAAATATCTTGGTAATTTGAAACGGTGCCTTTAAAGTAATTCGTAAACTTAGCACTATATTTCCATTCATCAGGATAATCTATTAAATTACTCCCTTGATACCAACTCATAAGTGCTGAAGTAATAAACAGCATACATGCACTGCCCAATTGAACCATTTGGTTTATTGTCAAAACGAATCAACCTCCTATTTTATGGTTATTATAACGTGCATTCGTATTCCTGTAGCCTTTTTGTTGTAATCTCCTTTTCGAGTTCATACGGAAATCACATGTAAGCGGTATGATAAACGTATAACAAATAGAAAGGAGTGGTAAAACGAAATGTCACTAGAAGCGCTCATTATTTTTTCTTTGCTAAATGCAGGACAGCTTGCAGAGAACACGAAGGTTGATATACATAAAGAGCAGAAAGATGCTTATGTATATGTTCAAAAAGAGGAAAATAAATAACTTTAATATATAAATAAAGGCTACCAGAGGGAACGTTTTAGTTTCTTTGGTAGCTTTTTCTATTGAGATATAATGTGGAAGTCATGAAAAAAGGAGTAGTCTGAAAACGAAATGATTATATGTTTAAGGGAATAAGTATAACAGCATGTAATGAAGGTGGATTGTAAAATTCTGCATAATAAACGGAGCTAGTATTAAAGAGAATTCAATCGTTGGAATGAATAAAAGGGAAGCAAGAACGAGTATCCATAACTCATGAAAAAACTTCCTTGAAGTATCTTACTATACATACGACAGTTATATAAATAAAAAAAGCCCAGGCCCCTTGATAAACAAGGTTCCTAAGGCTTTTAATACGACTCTTTTCAGAGTACCGAGATTAACGAGAGTAGAACTCTACGATTAATGCTTCGTTGATTTCAGCTGCTAACTCAGGACGCTCAGCGTGACGAGTGTAAGTAGCTTCTAACTTATCAGCATCGAAAGTTAAGTATTCTGGTACGAAGTTGTTAACTTCGATCGCTTCTTTAACAACAACAAGGCTGTTAGATTTTTCGCGAACGCCGATAGTTTGACCAGGTTTAACGCGGTAAGATGGGATATCTACGCGAGCTCCATCAACCGTGATGTGACGGTGGTTTACTAATTGGCGAGCTGCACGACGAGTGCGAGCTAAGCCCATGCGGTAAACTAGGTTGTCAAGACGAGCTTCAAGAAGGATCATGAAGTTTTCGCCGTGCTTACCAGGCATTTTACCTGCTTGGTCAAATGTGCGACGGAATTGACGCTCAGTCATGCCGTACATGTGACGAAGTTTTTGTTTCTCTTGTAATTGTAAACCGTATTCTGAAAGTTTCTTACGTTGGTTAGGACCGTGAGGACCTGGTGCGTAAGGGCGTTTTTCTAATTCTTTTCCTGTGCCGCTTAGAGAGATTCCAAGACGACGAGACAGTTTCCATGCTGGACCTGTATAACGAGCCATAGTTGACTCCTCCTTCAAAAATGTTTTTATTTTCGTAAAATAAAAACAGACGTAATCGATATTTACGGGTATTTTGTTTTCATGTACCTTCGCTCCAGCAGCAGGGAGTTACGAGATACACCTCCGCAGAGGAACAAAATACAAACGATAAACTCACATTACAAGGCTGCCTTTTTATTTTACACAAACGCTATTATATCTTTTACCTACAGTTTCGTCAAGCGACTCCCTTTTTGTTTTATGCAGATAAATTTTGGAAATTAACAAGAAGGAATTTAAAACAATATGAAAGAAGAGATAGAAACAGAAGTAAAACGCTTACATAAAATGTAGTAAAAACGTTCATCAGATTTTTCTTGGTGGATATGTGGCAATAAAGACATAAGGGGGATGTTTTTATGAAAAAGAAACATATGGAGACAGCATTAATTCATCACGGATATGAATCAAATGAAAATAAAGGGAGTTTAACGCCACCTTTATTTCAAACTTCTACATTTACGTTTGAGACAGCACAGCAAGGAGAAGCGAGTTTTGCGGGAGAAGATCCATCTTATATTTATTCAAGGCTTGGGAATCCAACTGTGAAATTATTTGAAGAACGTATGGCTGTTTTAGAAGGTGGAGAGGAAGCGCTGGCGTTCGGTTCAGGTATGGCAGCCATTTCAGCAACGTTAATCGGTTTTCTAAAGGCTGGAGATCATATTATTTGTTCAAATGGATTATATGGATGTACGTACGGTTTTTTAGAAGTATTAGAAGAAAAATTTATGATTACTCATTCGTTTTGTGATATGGAGACAGAGACGGATATTGAAAATAAAATTCGTCCAAATACAAAGCTCATTTTCGTTGAAACACCGATTAATCCAACGATGAAATTAATTGATTTAGAAAAGGTGATCGGGGTAGCGAAGCGCAATGACTTGCTTGTTATTGTCGATAATACGTTTTGTTCACCTTATTTACAAAGACCTCTTGAGCTCGGTTGTGACGCCGTCGTTCACAGTGCGACAAAATATATTGGTGGTCACGGGGATGTTGTAGCGGGTGTAACAATTTGTAGAACGAAAGCGTTAGCTGACAAAATCCGTCCGATGCGAAAAGATATCGGCGGTATTATGGCGCCGTTTGACGCGTGGTTATTGTTACGCGGATTAAAAACATTAGCAGTAAGAATGGATCGTCATTGTGATAATGCAGAAAAAATTGTATCGTTTTTGAAAAATCATGAAGCGGTAGAAGGTGTTTGGTATCCGGAAGGGGAATTAGCATCTCGGCAAATGAAACGAGGCGGGGGCGTTATTTCTTTTTCAATTAAAGGCGGGAAAGAGGAAACACAGTCGTTTATCAATGACCTCCATTTTATTACAATTGCCGTAAGTTTAGGTGATACAGAAACGTTAATTCAGCATCCAGCGACGATGACACATGCAGCTATTCCGGCTGAACTAAGAAAAGAAATGGGTATTTTCGATAATTTAATACGCCTATCTGTCGGCTTAGAATCATGGGAAGATATCGTTTCTGATTTAGAACAGGCACTAAAGAAGATATCAACGGTTAGCAATCAATAAAAAAAGAGTGAGCGATCGGTTTCGTACGTTACGTACTTAATCGATAACTCACTCTTTTCTTTATTAAATATGTTTTAGGAGTGTTTCCACAAACTTTTCTAAATAATGCTGATCTACTTCATCGAAACGATTTTTTTCAGGACTATCAATATCAAGTACACCAATGATAGTTCCTTCTTTCAGAATCGGTACAACGATTTCAGAATTAGAGGCACTATCGCAAGCGATATGTCCTGGGAATTGGTGAACATCTGCTACAAGTTGCGTTGTTTTTGTTTCAGCTGCAACGCCGCAAACACCGCGTCCGAAAGGAATACGCACGCAAGCTGGCATTCCTTGGAATGGTCCAAGAACAAGCTGATTTCCTTCTGTTACATAAAAGCCAACCCAATTAACGCGATCTAAAAATTGATTTAATAGTGCGGACGCATTTGATAAGTTTGCGACTACGTTCGGTTCGCCAGTTAATAATGCATCTAGTTGTTTAATTACTGTCTCATATTGCTTTTCACGAGATCCTGCATAACTTTCTTTTGTAAACATGGAAACAACTCCCTTTTTATCGAGATATGTAAAATGGTAGCAAAATACGATGTATTTCACATGACTTTGTCGATAGAAAATTAAAGGAATTTGTCTTAAAAGTCAAGAAATTTAAACTATAGCTGTTCATTGAGAGGAAGTGAGCGCATGAAGCAGACGAAACAAAAGGTAATTGATGCGGCAATATCGTTGTTTAATACGAAAGGGTATGACGGGACATCGGTGCGGGACATTGCAAAGCGAGCGGATGTGAATGTAGCGAATATTTCATATTATTTTGCTGGAAAGCAAGGGTTATTAGAACAGCTTATTACTGATTTTTTAGAAGGATATATTCATGTAATTGAAACGTCATTTGAACAGAGAGAATATTTATCGGCTAAAGATGTGATGGTGCAAATGGTGCGCGGGATTTTACGATATCAATTTGATAATAGAGAACTGACACGTTTTTTTTATAGAGAGCTTTCGCTTGATACGACATTAATTCGTGAAGTGATGACCGTTTATTTTTCTAGAGAAAGATATTATATAGAGCAAATCATTAAACAAGGACAAATGAAGCAAGAATTTAAAAAGGTATCCTTTACAATGTTTATGACGCAATTAAAAGGCATGATGAATATGCCGTTTTTATATCCACAATATATATCAGAGGTGCTACACTCATTTCCATCCGAGACGTTTTTCTTAGAAATGTATACGAAGGAAATTGAGCAATGGATGGAACGAACATTATATAAAGCGAGTATGTATTATGAACTGCCAAGAGCTGTTCATATGTGAAAAATCCCCACCTAACGAACTGAGGTGGGGATTTTTATATGTTGTTTTCTTTGCCATAAATTGTTGCATACTAGCGCAATAATTGTGAATGAGGCGCCGGCAATTTCTATGTTATCGACAGTATAACCTTGAAACATAAAACCGATAAGTGCAAGTACAGGAACTAAATTCATAAATAATATGCCGTTATATAGTTGAAACATCTTATGCAGAACCGATGCTTGCAATGGTAAAAGCTGGCCTTGGTATTACTTTAATTCCGGAAATGGTGGTAGAGCAAGCGGTAAGGCAAGGAAATGTCACTTGTGCGCAAAATTTATTTCGCATCTCATATGAAAGAGTGCCTGTTATTACAATCATTTGAGGATAGGTAGTTAAGTAAGCGGAATATTAAGAAAGATTACATTTACATTTAAAGAAACATGAAATTTTAAAAAAAACTAGGTCAAAAACACGTCATTACATGGTATGATTAGAACATTGTTAGTTGTTAAATATAGGGGAATTCCCTTTTTATACATAATGCCTTCCATTTCATAAACGGAACGGACAAAAAAAGAGATATAACTTAGGAGGCTTTTTTGCATGGATTCTATCCTGACGATCGTTATCATTGTAGTAAGCTCTATTCTAGTGCTGCTCATGATAGAGCTTGTGATAAGAAATCGTTCATATAAAGATATTGAAGCACTGGAGCAGTGGAAACAAGAGATAAAAGATAAACCTGTGGCAGATGAACTAAAGCGGGTAAAAGATTTAAATATGACAGGTCAAACAGAAGAACTGTTTGGTAAATGGCGTGAAGAGTGGGATGAAATTGTATCAACAACTCTTCCGAAAGCTGAAAAAGATTTAGGGCAAGCGCGAAAATTCGCCTCGCAATTCTCCTTCCGCAAAGCAAAGCATGCGATGAAAGAATCCATAAGTGGTTTAGATGACGCTGATAATCGTATTACGGACATTTTAAATGAATTACAGCAACTGTTAGAAAGCCATGAGAAAAACAGCTCGGAAATTGAAGGGTTACGTGATACATATCGTAGTATGAAAAAGAGCGTTCTTGCTCATCGACACATGTATGGAGCAGCTGAGCAAAAAATTGAAGAGATGTTAGATGTTGAATCCGAGAAGTTCAAAACTTTTGAAGAGGCAACTGATAATGGTGATTATTTAAAAGCGAGAGAAATTGTTATTAGTTTAGAAGAAGGTTTAGCAAGTTTAGAAATCGTTATTCATCAAATTCCAGATTTATTGGTAGAGTGTCAAGCGACATTACCAGTTCAGCTGGAAGATTTATTACAAGGCCATGATGATATGATAAGACAAGGCTATGTACTAGAGTATTTGGAAATTCCTAAAGAAGTCCGCGATATGACGACACAACTACACACATGTTTAATGGATATACAGGAACTTCATATAACGGAAGCAGCAGAAAAAGTAGAGAACTTAAAAACTCGTTTAGACAGTTTTTATGATCAACTTGAACAAGAAGTGCATGCGAAACATTATGTGGAGCAAAAAACACTGTCTGTTTATGAAGACTTAGAAGAAATTCGTACAGAAACAATTGAAACGAAAATAGAAACACAACTTGTGAAACAAAGTTATCAATTACAAGACAAAGACATAGAGTCACAAAAAGTAATTGAAAAGCAAATGCATATTTTAATGAAACGTTTTGAAGTGTTGCAAATACGCGTTGCTGAACAAGATATTGCATTCTCTATTATTCGTGAGGAACTAGAAGAGGTTTATGAGCAATGTGAAACTTTAAAAGTACTTCATGCGGAATATAAAGAAATGTTGCAAACGATGCGCAAAGAGGAATTTGAAGCACGTGAGAAGTTACAAGAAATGCGAAATACAATTTTTGAGACGAAACGTTTTATGCAAAAGTCGAATTTACCAGGTCTTCCAGAGAGTATTATGGAAGATTTACAAAAAGGGCAAATGGCGATGCAAGCTGTGTATGAGCAATTAGAAGTAAAGCCGTTAAATATGAATACTGTAAATAGCAGTTTAGAAGAAGCATACACAGTTGTGAATGGTGTATCTGAAATGACGGAAGAATTAATTGGACAAGCGTATTTAGTTGAAAAACTAATTCAATACGGTAACCGGTACCGCAGTCATGATGAGAATCTTGCAGAAAGCTTAAATTATGCGGAGAAATTATTCCGTGAATATCAATACGATGCAGCTTTAGAACAAGCGGCTTCTATATTAGAGCAACTTGAACCTGGCGTTGTTCAAAAAATAGCTGAATATGTAGACAATGAGCAAACCCTTTAATAAAGGGTTTGTTTTTTTGTGTAATTTTGAAGTCGATGTTGCTATAATGAATAGCGGAATACAGTAAGGTCGTTCGTTTCAAAATAAAGTGAAACCGTAAGTGATGGGGTTTCATCCACCACTAATTATTAATCTTCACCACTCAGTATGCCTGCAAATGGCGGGGGGAAATGTACACTTTTATATAAAAACGGAACCTTTGAGTAGTCTTAGCGTAATTACACGTATTTGTGATATGATTATATGATGTGATAGCGTTGAAAGGGGAAGAACGATGATCTATTTTGATAATAGTGCGACGACGAAGCCATATCCAGAAGCTCTTCAATCGTACGTAACGGTTGCAGGGAAATATTTTGGTAATCCTTCTTCTATTCACTCGCTTGGAGGAGAGGCAGAGCGTCTATTAACACAATCGAGAACGATTGCGGCACAGCTCCTTCACGTTAAACCTTCTGAAATTATTTTCACATCAGGTGGAACGGAAGGGAATAACCTTGCGATTAAAGGGATAGCGATGAGGAATCGTTCGCGCGGTAAACATATCATTACAACAAATATTGAACACGCGTCTGTGTTTGAGGCATATAAACAATTAGAAGATCTCGGTTTTGATGTAACATATTTACCGGTTAACGAGCACGGTGTTGTATCGGTAGAAGATGTAAAACGAGCGCTTCGTGAAGATACGATTCTTGTGTCAATTATTCACGTGAACAACGAGACTGGAGCGATTCAGCCCGTTGCTGAAATTGGAACATTATTATCGAACCATCCGAAAATAAGATTCCACGTGGACCATGTACAAGGGATAGGAAAAGTACCACTTGATTTATACGCTTCTCATATTGACCTTTGTTCAATATCTGGACATAAATTTCATAGCGTAAAGGGGACAGGTCTTCTTTACATACGTGATGGTGTAAGATTAGATCCAATCTTATCAGGTGGTCAACAAGAGCTCAAGTATCGTTCAGGTACAGAAAATTTACCTGGTATTGTAGCGATGGTGAAAGCACTTCGTATGACGATGGAACAAGTGAAAGAAAAGGTAGTTCATTTGCAAAATTTACAAACAGAGCTGGTCCGTTTCTTTAAAGAGATGGAAACTGTAACGATTAATACATCACTTGAATATGCGGCACCGCACATTTTAAATGTATCATTTGTCGGTTTAAAACCAGAAGTAGTCGTTCATGCTTTAGAAGAACATGGTGTATATGTATCGACGAAGTCTGCTTGTTCTTCAAAAGCAAATGAAGTGAGCCGAGTACTAGTGTCAATGGGAGTACCGCACGCCGCAGCTACAAGTGCGATTCGCATTAGTCTAGCACCGGACAACACGATGGAAGAAGTAAAACAATTTGAAGGTATTGTTAAAGAGACAATGCCAAAATTATATGAAGTGATGAGGTAAAGAAATATGATGACATATGAATATATTTTAGTTCGTTATGGAGAAATGACGACAAAAGGAAAGAATCGTTCTAAGTTTGTAAGTACGTTAAGAGATAATGTGAAATTCAAATTAAAAAAATTCCCAAACATTAAAATTGATGCAACACATGATCGTATGTACATTCAGTTAAATGGCGAAGACCATGAAGAAATTTCTGAAAGATTGAAAGATGTATTTGGTATTCATAAGTTTAACTTAGCGATGAAAGTACCATCAGAATTAGAAGATATTAAAAAAGGTGCATTAGCAGCTTTCTTACAAGTAAAAGGTGATGTGAAAACATTTAAAATTACAGTGCACCGTTCTGATAAGCGATTCCCAATGAAGACGATGGAGTTACTTCCAGAAATCGGTGGGCACATTTTAGAAAATACAGAGGATATCACAGTAGATGTTCATAATCCAGATGTGAATGTACGTGTAGAAATTCGCAGTGGTTATAGCTATATTATGTGTGGTGAGCACATGGGAGCAGGCGGTTTACCAGTTGGTGTTGGCGGAAAAGTAATGGTACTTCTTTCTGGTGGTATCGATAGCCCGGTAGCAACTTACTTAACGATGAAACGCGGTGTATCTGTAGAAGCAGTTCACTTCCATAGTCCACCTTTCACAAGTGAGCGTGCGAAACAAAAAGTAATCGATTTAGCACAAGAGTTAACGAAATACTGTAAACGTGTAACACTTCACCTTGTTCCATTTACTGAAGTGCAAAAAACGATTAATAAAGAAATTCCATCTAGCTATTCTATGACAGTTATGCGTCGTATGATGATGCGTATTACAGAGCGTATTGCAGAGGAGCGTAATGCACTTGCAATTACGACTGGTGAAAGTCTTGGACAAGTAGCGAGCCAAACGTTAGATAGTATGCATACGATTAACGAAGTAACAAACTATCCAGTTATTCGTCCGCTTATTACGATGGATAAATTAGAAATTATTAAAATTGCAAAAGAAATTGGAACGTATGATATTTCAATTCGTCCATATGAAGACTGCTGTACAGTATTCACACCAGCAAGTCCATCGACGAAACCGAAGCGTGAGAAAGCAAATCGTTTTGAAGCGAAGTACGATTTCGCGCCGTTAATTGAAGAGGCTGTAGCGAACAAAGAAACAATGGTATTACAAACAGTAGAAGTAGTGGCTGAAGAAGAAAAATTCGAAGAACTTTTCTAAACCCATAAATTACCACATTCAAATGTGCATGAAGTCATGTTGTTTATCACACTCTATACTCACAAGGAGGTGATACAACATGGCAAGCACAAATAAATTAGCAGTATCTGGTGCTCAAGCAGCATTAGATCAAATGAAATACGAAATCGCTCAAGAGTTTGGTGTTCAACTTGGAGCTGATGCAACATCTCGCGCTAACGGATCTGTTGGTGGCGAAATTACTAAACGTCTAGTTTCACTAGCTGAGCAACAATTAGGCGGTTACCAAAAATAATCCCATATACGATGGCTTAGAAAGAGCGGGTTCTCCCGCTCTTTCTTTTTTTTGTCATTATTTATCCCGCTATTTGTGGGAGTCTTACTGCCCGTAAAGGCCCGATTGGTGCGGGCTGATAATCAGTAGGGGATGGACAAAACCCCCACTGATTAAAGTTTCACTTTATCGATAAATCGATATAAATTTATTCAACGGTTCGACATGAATATAAAAAATTTGTCAAAAGAAGAGGGTTCAAAATTCACAGAAAATTCTTTATTATATAAGAGAGGCATAGAAATAAAGGAGGATGTTTATGAAGAGAGAGGAATTGTTGGCGCCGCCATCTTATAACTTAGTTTCGGAAATAGAGAAATATACGAGTGATAAAGAGAAGCTTGCTTTAATTTGGCAAGATGATAAAGGGAATAGACGAGAGATTACATATTTTGAATTAATGCAAGGTGCGAATAGAATTGGAAACGCTTTTATAAAAAGTGGCTTACAAAAAGGGGACAAGCTCCTTATTATGATGCCGCGCTTAATTGAAGCTTACATGACGTATATTGCTGCGATTAAAGCAGGATTTGTCGTTATTCCAAGCTCAGAAATGTTACGTAAAAAAGATATTGAGTATCGTATTGGGCACGGAGAAGTAAAGGCTATCGTAAGTTACGAACCGTATATTGGACAATTTGACGGCGTAGAAGCGGTGGAATCTCTTCAAAAATTCGTCTTGAGCGAGCGTTCAGTAGATGGTTGGACGAATTTAAAAACAGCATTAGAAACAGAAAGTGACACGTTAGAAATGGCGAAGACAGATAAAGAAGATATGGTCTTTTTATCTTATACGTCAGGGACGACAGGAAATCCAAAAGGAGTTGTTCATACGCATGCTTGGGCATACGCTCATTTACGTACAAGCGCTCCGAACTGGCTCGGAATCGAAGAAGATGATGTTGTATGGGCAACGGCTAGTCCAGGTTGGCAAAAGTGGATTTGGAGCCCGTTTGTAGCGACTCTCGGTTCAGGTGCAACAGGATTTGTATACCACGGTAAATTTGAACCGAAAACGTATTTGAATTTATTAGACGATAATAAGGTGAATGTGCTTTGTTGTACACCGACTGAGTATAGATTAATGGCAAAGGTAGAAAACTTAAATGAGTACAATTTAGAAGCGTTACATAGTGCTGTATCAGCTGGTGAGCCGTTAAACAGAGAAGTGATTGAAACGTTCCAAAGGCATTTCGATATTACGGTAAGAGACGGTTATGGGCAAACGGAAAACACATTACTTGTTGGGATAATGAAAGGGATGGATATTAGACCAGGATCAATGGGAAAACCAACGCCAGGAAACCATGTTGATATCGTAAATGAGGAAGGTATTCCGGTGCAGGTAGGAGAAGTTGGTGATATTGCAGTTCACATTGAAACACCAGCACTCTTTAAACAATATTATAAAGACGATGAGCGTACAGCGATGCAATTCCGCGGTGATTATTATATTACCGGTGATAAAGCGAAAAAAGATGAAGACGGCTATTTTTGGTTTGAAGGACGCGGAGATGATATCATTATTAGCTCTGGCTATACAATCGGGCCGTTTGAAGTAGAAGATGCACTTGTAAAACACCCATACGTAAGAGAATGTGCGGTTGTCGCAAGTCCAGATGAAATTCGCGGAAGTGTCGTGAAGGCATTTATCGTATTAAGAGAGAATATAGAAAAGAACGAAGAAACATTGATTCCAGTGCTCCAACAACACGTCAAAGAACTGACTGCACCATATAAATACCCTCGAAAAATTGAATTTGTAGATGAACTACCAAAAACGATTTCCGGAAAAATTCGCCGTATTGAACTTAGAAAACAAGAGATGGAGCTTCCTTCAAAATAATTTTGAAAATGAGGAAGTAAATAGTTGAATGAAATGTAAAACGTATGATATTATAAAAACGAACATAAGTTCTATTTTATAAATTAAAAAAAGAGGTGTCCGTATGATTTTAGGTATTAATCCTTACTTAGTTTTAGATGGTAGTGGGCAAGAAGCTGTACAATTTTATAAAGAGGCGTTAGACGCAAAAGTAGAAGTAATGCAAACTTTTGGTGACATGCCTGAAAATCCAGAATACCCGATTCCAGCTGAAGCAAAAGAGCGCGTTTTACATGCTCATTTAAAAGTTGGTAATACGGAACTTATGATTTCTGATACATTCCCAGGTCAAGGGCATGCGATTGGATCTCAAGTAACAATCGCAATTCGAATTAATAACGCAGAAAAAGCGAAAGAAGTATTTGATAAGTTACAAGAAGGTGGAGAAGTTATCATGCCGCTTCAAGAAACTTTTTGGAGCCCAGCATACGGACAATTGAAAGATAAATTTAATATTGAATGGCAAGTTACAACGAACCCTACTGAACAAAAATAATTTTTAGAAAAGCACCATTTTTAATCGAAATGGTGCTTTTTTTATACACTTTAATCTCGTAGACTAAAGTAAAAAGGGGATGAGTATATGGGAGAAATTTGGCATGGCGGAAGCATTTATACGATGCGAGAAGAGAATGAAAAAGTGGACGCCGTTTACGTTGAAAATGGCATCATTGTTGATGTGGGGAATAAAGATGAATTAGAAAATCGATATTCGGAAGTGAAGTCGTGTGACTTACAAGGGAAAACGATGATTCCAGGGCTTGTTGATAGCCATATGCACCTTATTGGGCATGGGGAGAGGTTACTTCGTCTAGATCTATCAAATTGCAAATCTTATAGCGAAGTGCTTACCCTTGTTCAGAATCGAGTAGAAGAAGCACCAAAAGGCTCTTGGATTATCGGAGAAGGATGGAATGAAAATAATTTTACAGATACAAAACATGTTCATGTACGTGATTTAGATGAAATCTCTAAAGAACATCCGATTTTATTAAAGCGCGTTTGTCGTCACGTGACATGGGTGAATTCATACATATTGCAAGAAGCGAACATAACAGAAGCGACGCAAGATCCAAAGGGCGGAAAAATTGGTCGTGACTCATCAAATAAATTAACAGGACTTTTATATGAGCAAGGACAAGAGTTAATTAAACATGTTCAGCCTGAAATAGATGGAGTGTATTTGCAAAGTGCTCTGCAAACAGCGATTTCAGACTGCTGGCAATACGGATTAGTTGGCGGGCACACGGAAGACTTAAATTATTATGGCGGCTTTGAAAAAACGTACAATGCGTTTTCACACGTTATAAAAGAAATGCCATTTAAAGCACATTTGCTCGTTCATCATGAAGTAGCGAATGAGCGAAAAGAATATGAAAATGAGCACTATATTGAATTTGGGGCGATGAAGATTTTTTCTGACGGTTCTTTTGGCGGAAGAACAGCTTTATTAAGTGAGCCGTATGAAGATGCGCAGGAAACGAATGGAGTTGCGATTTTCTCACGTGAAGAGCTTGCAGGGTTAGTGAAGAAAGCACGTGATTTACATATGCCAGTTGCGATTCATACAATCGGTGATTTATCACTAGAATATGTCATTGATGCGCTTGAATTATATCCACCAGCAGAAGGATTACGTGACCGCATTATTCATTGCCAGCTTGCCCGTGAAGAATTAATTGAAAGAATGAAGAGTTTGCAAGCAATTATTGATATTCAGCCCGTCTTTGTTTCATCGGATTTTCCGTCAGTTATTGAAAAACTAGGAAAGCATCGTCTTCGTTACGCGTACGCTTGGAAGACATTACTTGGCGCAGGATTGCACTGCAACGGTGGATCTGATGCTCCAATTGAACAAGTAAATCCGTTTTTAGGTATATATAGTGCTGTTACACGTAGAAGCTTTATTGACGGCGTATGCTATATGCCAGAAGAAAGATTAACGGTATATGAGGCGGTTTCTTTATTTACAACAGGAAGTGCGTATGCAATTGGAAAAGAAGCAAATCGAGGGCAAATTACAAAAGGATATGAAGCAGACTTTACGATATTAGACCGTAATGTTTTTGAAATTGAGGCGGAAGAAATAAAAGAAGTACAGGCAGAAATGACCGTCATTGATGGGGAGATTGTTTATAGAAAAGACGTGTGAAAATATATCAGCGATTTTCGGAATATATCGACCGCAACTCGAAATATATCAGCGATTATTGAAATATATCGACCGCAATTCAAAATATATCAGCGATTTTTAAAATATATCGATTTACCGACAAAAGCTGACAATAATGGCGACTGCATAGTAAGAGATGGCTGCCCACACCAATCGGGGGAAATAAATAACCGTCGAATTATGGAAATCCCATAATTCGACGGTTATTTTATTACTATAAAAACGTTCTCTGTACTTTTTCCCAGAAGGAATTGTTTTTTAATTTAACAGTTTTAATTTGTTTATCGCTTAAACGAACAACGGCTTTCTCCACTTGTTTAATGCTAAGTGCTTCGTTATCCATTCCGATAACAGGGTAATCATTGCCATCTGGTCTAAGTGTTAAAGTTAACGTACGCTCGTGATTTAAAAGAAACGGTGATCCGAGTGTACGGTATGTGTTGTTATTTAAAGATGCTAGTTCGCTTACTTGGAAACATGGGATAAGTGGATCGACAACGGCACCATGTAATGATTTATTGTAAGCGGTACTTCCTGTTGGTGTGGAGATAACTAATCCATCACCTCTAAATGTTTCAAAATGTAAATTGTCGACGTGTACATCTACGACAAATGTTTTAATGATGCTAGAGCGCAATGAAAATTCATTTAAACAATGGAAAGATGTACCATGATCTACATCTACTTTAATTGTTGGATATTTTCGCACTTCAATTTCGTTTTTTGTAATTTCTTGAAGGGCTGTATCAATGTGATCGATGTGGAAATCGCAGTAGAAAGAAATTTCATCTTTCGTAGAAATACCTGCGTATAAGCAATCTTCTCTAAAGCCAGTTTTACGAACGGCTTGTAAGAAAGTTCCATCATCTCCAACACTGACGATAGCGTTTGCATTTTTTGGATGATCTAATATGGTAAATCCATTCTCCTCTAAAATACGATATACTGGTTTCATTTTTTCAACGAGTGTTACTTTGTCATCACCATAAAAGAAAAATAAATTGCGACGATTTGCCATTATGTATCCCTCCACTGCAGTTAAATTTTCTAGTTTTAGTGCTGCATATCATCAGATTTCATTCTGAATAATATGCTCAAATAGTATATTTCGATATGAAATGTCAAAATCCCTTTTTATTTTTAGAAAAATTTTTATATTCAATTTTATCAAAGGTTGTTTAATGATGAATAAACTTGTCGATAATGGGTATGGAGTGAAAGGATGGTACGAATGAAATGGCTCGTAATTGGAATGATAATTCTTCTACTTTTTATTTTGCTAATACTATTATCGAAAATATCGCTTAAGGTGACGTTTTTATATTCAGAAATGGAAAAACAGTGTTTATTTCAAGTGAAAATATGGATGATTCGATATACGTTTGATGTATTGGAAAGAATTGAAAAACAGCAGAAAAAGACGGGGCAGAAAATCGAAAAAGCTGAGAAAGATGGCGGAATAGATAATAAAATTATGGCACAACTTGATAGCATTGGAGAACTGATAAAAAAGCTTCAAGAAGTTCATACTATTGTTAAAGATTTTCTCAAACGAGTGAAAATCAATAGTTGGAAATGGCATTCACAAATTGGAGCAGGTGATGCGGCTAGTACTGGAATTGTCACTGGATATGCATGGGGGACAAAAGGAATGGCTGCTGGAGTTGTAGGACAATATATGCATATTGTCGACGTACCAGAATTTGAAATTACACCTGTTTTTCAAGGAAAGGGATTTGCATCAAGATGTGAATTAACAGCTTCCTTTCATATATTTCGTACTGTGAAAACAGCGGTAAAACTACTCATGTTTATGAGAAAACAAAAGTCTGGTATGACAGATAAATCTGTTCAAGCATAGGGGGGATATAGAATGGACCATCCAATTCAAGGTTTAATGACAACCGCAATGCAGCATTTAAAACAAATGACTGATGTAAATACAATTGTTGGTGATCCAATTAAAGCGGCAGATGGAAGTGTAATTCTTACCGTTTCGAAAGTAAGTTTTGGATTTGCTGCTGGTGGAAGTGAATTTGGCAAAGTAGAGCATTCAGGCCGTCATCCATTTGGAGGAGGTAGCGGTGGTGGGGTTTCCATTAATCCTGTTGCCTTTCTCGTTATAAATGGAGATGGTGTGAAAGTTTTACATTTAGATAAACAAACACATGTCATTGACAAAATAATTGAATTAGCGCCACAAGCTGTTGATAAAGTGAAAGAAATGATGGATAAACGAAAAGAAGATGATCCGGAATTTCAAATTTAACGAGTAAAGAAGCTAATCAATGGATTAGCTTCTTTATTTTTTGTAAATAAAGCGATTTTATTTGCATTATCGATAGGGACAAACTATCATTTACATTGTACATATTTTGTTTAAATAAGGGAGGATTTTCAAGTGGCAAATGTAACTTTTAAAGGTAACCCAATGACTTTAGTTGGAACAGAAGTTAAAGTTGGCGATCAAGCGCCTAACTTCCAAGTATTAGCAAATGACTTATCTCCAGTAAGTTTAGAAACATACAAAGGTGAAGTAAAATTAATTAGTGTTGTACCTTCAATCGACACAGGTGTATGTGATGCACAAACTCGTCGTTTTAACGAAGATGCAGCAGGTATTGAAAATACGAAAGTATTAACAATTAGTGCTGATTTACCATTCGCTCAAAAACGCTGGTGTGCAGCTAACGGTTTAGAAAATGTTGCGACACTTTCTGATCACCGTGACCTTTCATTCGGTGAAGCTTATGGCTTAGTAATGAAAGAACTTCGTTTACTTGCTCGTGCAGTATTCGTAGTAGATAGCAATGACAAAGTAGTTTACGTAGAATACGTAAGCGAAGGTACAAGCCATCCAAACTATGAAGCAGCATTAGAAGCAGCTAAATCTGCAAAGTAATAATGTGAAGGAAATGACCTCTTATAAAGAGGTCGTTTTTTCTCATATATTGCTGCTCAATGGTACCAATATATGAGAAAAAACGTTATATCATATATAACTTAAAAGGGAGCTCTTTACAGGAGGTCGCTTTTTCTTTTTGGAAAAAATCACTTTGTGGTATGATATAAGTTATGTGTAAAAGAGAGAAGGAGGAATGTACGTGAGTCAGGCAGTAGAAACATTATTTTCTATTTTTGATTCTTCTACGGTAGTTTTACGTAAAGAATTAGATGTAACATATTTAGAGGCGCTTGTAGAAACAGGTGATAACTTGTTTGAGGGAGCGATTTTACAAGAGGAATTATCCGAATCAACAATTGAAAGGTTGAATCGTGAATATAGTACGTTTAATGAAGAAACATATAAAGGGGAAGAAATTCGTAAAGCATTTCAGCTAGCCATTTTAAAAGGAATGAAAGAAGGCGTACAAGCGAATCACGAAATGACGCCAGATGCAGTTGGAATGTTCATGAGCTACTTATTCCATAAATTTATGCAAGGGCAAAAAGAAATTACAGTTTTAGACCCTGCAATTGGAACGGGTAACTTAATGGCTACCGTGTTTAATAGCGCCAAAGAAGAACTAGCAATGAGTGGATTTGGTGTAGAAGTGGATGAAGTGCTAATTAAACTTGCTTTAGTAAATGCGAATTTACAAAAGCATGCAATCGAATTCTTCCATCAAGATGGACTAGCGCCACTTTATATTGATCCAGTTGATGCAGTTGTTTCAGATTTGCCAATTGGTTACTATCCAAATGAAATCGGTGCAAGTGAATATACATTAAAAGCAGATGAAGGAATGTCATATGCGCATCACTTATTTATTGAACAAAGTGTGAAACATACGAAAGAAGGCGGGTATTTATTCTTCTTAGTACCAAACTTCATTTTTGAAAGTGATCAAGCGCCAAAGCTACATGCATTCATTAAAGAAACATGCTTTATTCAAGGATTGTTACAGCTACCTGTTTCCATGTTTAAAAATGAGAAAAATGCAAAAAGTATATTTGTTCTCCAAAAGAAAGGTCAGGATGTAATAATGCCGAAACAGGCACTATTAGTGGAATTACCTAAATTCTCCAACATGAAGGCTATGGAGAACATGATGGATCAACTAAATACGTGGTTTGCAACACATAAGTAATGCCAGATATATGTAACAGGGTTAGTGATTAATGTAGTACAGTTGTATATAATATGGAATATTTTTTAATATATACAAGATTTAACTGAATCTTTTTGAAATCTGTAATATATTTTTTTTCTTGGTGTTACAATTTTTTCACTTGAAATATATGTCGGACGATGTTTAAATTAAAATCGTGAGTATAAAATTTACTAATGATGAAACGTTTTCATAATGAGTGAATTTAATTAGATAAAATCGAGCGGTTTGTGGAATGATCCACACAACTACCAAGAGAAAAAGGGGCGAAAGACTAGATGTCAAAAATCATCGCGATTAACGCAGGAAGCTCTTCCTTAAAGTTCCAATTATTTGAAATGCCAAGTGAAACAGTATTAACAAAAGGTTTAGTAGAACGTATCGGTTTAGAAGATAGTGTCTTCACAATTACTGTAAATGGCGAAAAACAAAAAGAAATTACAAACATCCCAGATCATGCAGTAGCAGTTAACATGCTTCTTAAGAAATTAACTGAAAACGGAATCGTAAAATCTCTTGATGAGATTGGCGGTATCGGTCACCGTGTTGTACACGGCGGCGAAAAATTTGCTGATTCTGTTTTAATTGATGATGAAGTATTAGCTGATATCGAAGAATTAAGCGATTTAGCACCACTTCACAACCCAGCAAACCTTGTTGGTATTAAAGCGTTCCAAGAAGTACTACCAAATGTACCAGCAGTAGCAGTATTCGATACAGCATTCCACCAAACAATGCCGGAATCTGCATTCCTATACAGCTTACCATATGAGTACTATGAGAAATTTGGCATCCGTAAATACGGTTTCCACGGAACTTCTCATAAATACGTAACTGAGCGTGCGGCTGAATTATTAGGTCGTCCAATTGAAGGCTTAAGCCTACTTTCTTGTCACTTAGGTAACGGTGCAAGTATCGCAGCAGTAGAAGGCGGTAAGTCTATCGATACTTCTATGGGCTTCACTCCACTTGCTGGTGTAACAATGGGTACACGTTCTGGTAACATTGACCCTGCGTTAATTCCATACATCATGGAAAAAACAGGCCAAACTGTAGAAGAAGTAGTTAGCGTATTAAACAAGAAGAGTGGTATGTTAGGTCTTACTGGTTACTCTAGTGACCTACGTGACATCATTGCGAAAGAAGAAGAAGGCGACCACCGTGCGAAAGTAGCACTTGACGTGTTCGTAAGCCGTATCCATAAATACATCGGTTCTTACACAGCTCGTATGAAAGGCGTTGACGCTATCATCTTTACAGCTGGTGTAGGTGAAAACAGTGCAGTTATTCGTGAGCGTGTATTAGAAGGCCTTGAGTACATGGGTGTATACTTCGACGTAAAACGCAATAACGTATTCGGTGAAGAAGCATTCATCAGCTTCCCACACTCTCCAGTAAAAATTATCGTAATTCCAACTGACGAAGAAGTTATGATTGCTCGTGACGTATTACGTCTTGGAGATATTGGTTAATATATGCATGAAAAAGACGAAATCCTAAAGGATTTCGTCTTTTTTTTGTATATATTTTAAAATTCGATCTGGATATAGTATTTTTTCCTTTTGAATGAATGCAGTGAGAGGAATCCATTTTGCATATGAGGCTGTTTGTTCATCTTTTATATTCAGTATCTCTATTTCATATAGTGATGTGTCTAATAAGCGTAAAGAATATAGTTGAATGATTTCATGACCAATTTCCTCACCCGAATAAAAAATATTTTCTAAGCATCCTAAATAATCGGTAACTTCTATTTCTGCATGAAGCTCTTCTTTAAATTCTCGAATAATGGTATCTGCTGATTTCTCACCAAGTTCAATTGAACCGCCAAGAGGACGATAATATGTTTCGTCGCCTGTACGATATTCTTGTACGAGAAGTCGCTCTTGATGTATAGCAATGCCAAAAGCTTTTGCACGTGGATACATATGTATAATCGCTCCTTATTTGTTTTGTATAAGGATGATTATAATGTAGCTAAGTAGAAATTGATAACATATATTCGGATAGATGTTTGGACTTAGGCTGTAAATAAAGAACATGCCATGTACAAGCATATTTGTAAATATGATACAATAGAAAAAAATCGAACGAGGTGGTTGTTGCGATGCGATCGAAGCGAGAACAAGCCATTTTAGAAAATATAAAAGAGTGGGAAGGGCAATTAGTAGAGCAAGAAGCGACCGATTTTCAAAAGATGTTTGATAAGTGGTTGCATACTACAGTTGCAAAACTACCTGAGAAAAAACGAAAAGACTTTTTTACGAAAGCAGATGGATGGCTCTTTCATTTGCATGCACTTATTCAAAGTTCACAATCACAGTTGGATGCACGTAATCGTATTTTAGGAACATCGAGATTATTTGATGAATCAATTGAGCAACTTGAAGATTTGAAGGCGTTATCTATTGATCAATTAACATACATAGCAGAGCAGCAAACAGCACGTCATCGTCTATATTCATTCGTACAAGGCGGAGCAACAGGTGCTGGCGGTCTATTATTATTAACGGCTGATTTTCCGGTTATGATTGCATTAAATGTGAAGGCTGTACAACTTATTGCGACATCATTTGGGCATGATGTGAACAAGCCGTATGAAATGATGCTTGCGTTAAAGGTATTCCATGCAGCATTATTGCCGGCGAGACTTCAGCAATATGCATGGTACAATTTACTGAGAGAACTTGAGCAAGAAGATTCATTCTTTTATGAAGGAGACGAAGAGGTGTTAAAGCCAGCTTCTACTGAGGTTGTGTTAAAACAAATTTTGAAGACATTTTCGATTTATGCTCTTCGTCGCAAATTATTCCAAGGCATTCCTGTACTTGGAATGGCAATTGGATCTACAGTGAACTATCGCTTAACGAGGAATGTTACTGAATTTGCAAATAAGTTTTATCAAGTACGCTACATATTAGAAAAAGAAAAGAGAGCATGAAAAAAAGCGAGAGGCCGAAGCCTTTCGCTTTTTAGTTTGTCGCATGTTTTTTGGACATTGGAATAGAAACGGGTTGCTTTGCTGCTTTCTTTTCTGTTTTTGGATAGTAAATTAAATCCAATGTTTTTGCCTGTACGGCAATCGAAAGAATAGTAAAAGCAATTTCTGTCCAATTTAAATAATATAATGAAAGCGCAAGAACAATCGCGTCAAAGACGAAGAAAATTTGCCCAATTGTAAACCGAGTTCGTTTACTTAATATAATTGTTAAAATATCGTCTCCACCGGTTGCACCGCCAAATCGCAATATAAAACCGAGTCCAATACCAGCTAACGCACCGCCAACTACTGCAGCTACAAATAAATTATTTGATAAATCTACCGTAAAAGGAGAATAATTTTCCATAAGGGAATAAAATACTCCGAATGAAAGTGAACCTAAGAATGAATAGCCAACCATTTTTCTACCTAAAAATGAAGCACATAGTAAAATAATAGGGATATCCATTACTACAGTTGAAATAGATGGTGAAATATCATAAAAATTTTGGATAAATAGTGCAATACCTACAAAGCCACCTTCTGTTAAGTGGTTTTGGAAGTGAATGTGATATAGCGCTGCTGCTAAAATAAATGAACCGATTAAAACCATAAAAACTTCTTTAATAATTTGTCGACTTTGGATGTTCCTCATCGTTATTCCTTCTTTCCGTAGTTAGTAGTCCTTTTGGTGTTGTAAACTAACTACGAGCTCACATGTAGCTTTCAGTTAGTTTACGTAAAACTAACTACGCTATATGTCGCTGAAGAAATAACGAATAATCCTCTCGTCCATCAATTCTCCCTACCTTCGTTTTAGTTTAAGTCTTAAAGCGACTAAACAAAACGTGGAGTAGAATTCTTCATTTAGCAATCCTGCTCTTCTTTGTTTTGTTTAGTTAGTAACAATTAAGTCCTAAACAAAACGCTATGTGTAAGAAGAGTCTTTTTTTTGCCAAATTATCCTTCGGGCAATCATAATTTCCCCACTCTCGTATTTTTTTTCGCTAGACTAAAGTATCTGAGCTGAAAAATACGCTACGTGTATGATTCGTCAATACGATGCCACATGCTCCTTCGAGCGATCATGATATCAAAATCCCTTCCTTCAAGATTTATATTATTATATCATACTTTCAAAAAATGCATGCGGATGGAAACCGACAATAACCGGAGGGAATCTACAAAAATTGTTATCTTTAAATATTTTTGTAGAAAAGCCTAAGTTATTTTGCAGGACTGGATAGTTTTTAGAAGTTTGTCCAATAAGTAAGAAAAGATAGCTGTTTATTCAGTTGTATTTTTTTCGTCACTTTTATCTTTAAAAAATGCATCCCAACTAATAACACTTAAAAAAGTTAAAGCGATAATAATGAAAGCTCGCATACATTAAAGGCCTCCTTTCATTCATAAATACGTTTCATTAGTATATGAACGAGATGATTTGTGATGTGTCATTTTTTACAAGGATTACTTGTTGTGAGATTATATTAATATAAATAGATAAAAGGGGATGATGAATCATGTTCAAAGATATGTTCAAGAGAAAGGAATTAGTATGTGCAATTTGCGAGAAAAAGATTCAATATGAAGAAGAGCTAGTTGCTTTTGTGAAGTTGCCGAAAGAAAGAAGTATATTAGTAGGCCCGTTTGATGTATGTTTAGCAAAAACGGCGCAAGAAATATATTGCAAAGCTTGTTACAACAAAAAAGCATGACCCAAAGTAAATGAGGGGCATGCTTTTTTCATTGGTGTGCTTTTCCCTCAGATACGTTTTGGGTTAGACGATACCAAAGCCAAAGATCGTTAATAATTGAAGCAAGATCGGCAATTTCTGAATTAAGCCTACAGGAAATTTCGAAATTATCTTCGTTATTTAAACAATGTTGTTTTTGATTAATATGATGTTCAAGCTCTTGTATACGATCAGGTATTTTTCCGCGAATTTGCTCCCATTTTAATAAAATAGAATGCTGCGCTTGTTCAGAGATGTCTTCCCATTTTTCTTGTATGTTCGGCACTTCAATTCCTAGATGTTCATTGTATATAAAATACTTTTTCATAGACACCCCTCCATTTTCCTGCCTCTATTTTACATAAAAAAAGAAAGAAGTTCGACGGAATTGTTTGAAAAAAATTATAAATTCCCCTTGATTCATTTTATGAAAGGTGATAAAGTTTGAATTATTATAAGAAAAGATGAATATTTATTCTTTAGGGGGATGCAAAATGGAGAAGAAAAAAGTTGTATTAGCATATTCCGGAGGTCTTGATACTTCCGTTGCAATTAAATGGTTACAAGAGAAGAATTATGATATTATCGCGCTTTGCCTAGATCTAGGGGAAGGTAAAGACTTAGCGTTTGTAAAAGAAAAAGCACTTTCAGTAGGAGCAATTAAATCATATATGATTGATGTTCAAGAAGAATATGCGAATGAATATGCATTGATAGCGATGCAAGCTCACACGTTATACGAAGGGAAATATCCTCTTGTCTCTGCATTATCTCGTCCGCTTATTGCGAAAAAATTAGTAGAAATTGCAGAGCAGGAAGGTGCAAGTGCAGTTGCACATGGATGTACAGGGAAAGGGAATGACCAAGTTCGTTTTGAAGTTTCTATTCAAGCGTTGAATCCATATTTAGAAGTTATTGCGCCTGTACGTGAATGGAAATGGTCACGTGAAGAAGAAATTGCATATGCAAAAGAAAATGATATACCGATTCCAATTAATTTAGATAGCCCGTTTTCAATCGATCAAAACTTATGGGGACGCAGCAACGAATGTGGAATTTTAGAAGATCCATGGGCAGCGCCGCCAGAAGATGCATACGAGATGACATTAGCATTAGAAGATACACCGAATAAACCAGAGTTTGTAGAAATCGGATTTGAAGCAGGAGTACCGACGACTTTAAACGGCACTGCATATTCACTTTCAGAATTAATTAAAACGTTAAATGCCCTAGCTGGAAAACATGGTGTTGGACGTATCGATCATGTAGAAAATCGCCTTGTCGGTATTAAATCTCGTGAAGTGTACGAATGCCCAGCGGCAATGACATTAATAACAGCGCATAAAGAACTTGAAGATTTAACACTTGTGAAAGAGGTCGCTCATTTCAAACCGATGATTGAGCAAAAACTAACAGAATTAATTTATAACGGTTTATGGTTCTCACCTTTAAAACAAGCACTCAATGCTTTCTTACAAGAAACGCAAAAAAATGTAACAGGTACAGTGCGTGTGAAATTATTTAAAGGTCATGCGATTGTAGAAGGACGTAAATCTGAGTACTCTTTATATGATGAAAAACTTGCAACATATACTGCCCAGGATGAATTTAATCATGATGCAGCAGTTGGTTTCATTTCATTATTCGGTTTACCTACAAAAGTATACAGCCAAGTGAATCAAAAGAAGGTGGAAGCGTGAGTAAACTTTGGGGCGGACGTTTTACAGAAGAAGCGGAAGCATGGGTAGAAGAATTCGGAGCTTCTATTTCCTTTGATAAGCAATTGGTTAGCCAAGATATAAAAGGGAGTATTGCACACGTTACGATGTTAGCAAAGCAAGGCATCGTTACGAAAGAGGAAGCAGAGAAAATCAAGATAGGGCTTCAGTATTTATTAGAGGAAGCGAAAGAGAATAAATTGAATTTCTCGGTAGAAGCTGAGGATATTCATTTAAATATTGAAAAGATGTTAATTGAAAGAATCGGTGAAGTAGGAGGGAAACTTCATACAGGCCGAAGCCGTAACGATCAAGTAGCGACAGATATGCATTTGTATTTAAAAGAAAAAGTAGAAGATATTATAAAAGCTACAAAACAATTGCAAACTGTTCTTGTTCATCAAGCTGAAAATAACATTGAAACCATTATGCCTGGTTATACGCACTTGCAGCGCGCACAGCCTATATCGTTTGCTCATCATATCCTGGCCTACTTTTGGATGTTAGAGCGTGATGTGAATCGTTATGAAGATTCGTTAAAGCGTATTAACATTTCACCATTAGGAGCAGGAGCGCTAGCTGGTACAACATTCCCGATTGACCGAGAATATAGTGCGGAGCTTCTTGGATTTAATGGAATCTATGAAAATAGTTTAGATGCGGTAAGCGATCGTGATTTCATACTGGAGTTTTTAAGTAACTCATCTATGCTTATGATGCACTTATCACGCTTTTGCGAAGAACTTATTTTATGGAGTAGTCAAGAATTTCAATTTATTGAAATGAGCGATCGATACGCAACTGGAAGCAGTATTATGCCGCAAAAGAAAAATCCGGACATGGCGGAACTTATTCGTGGTAAAACGGGCAGAGTATACGGCAATTTATTTAGCTTACTTACAGTAATGAAAGGATTGCCGCTTGCTTACAATAAAGACTTACAAGAAGATAAAGAAGGAATGTTTGATACAGTGAAAACAGTAGAAGGATGCCTTCATATTATGACAGGCATGCTTGAAACGATGACTGTAAACAAAGAAAAAATGGGGCAAGCTGTGACGCAAGACTTCTCTAACGCAACAGAAATTGCTGACTATTTAGCAAGCAAGGGACTGCCGTTCCGTCAGGCTCATGAAATTGTTGGGAAGTTAGTTCTACATTGCACACAAAAAGGAATTTATTTATTAGATGTACCACTTGAAACGTATAAAGAAATGAGTCCGTTATTTGAAGAAGATTTATATGAAGTTCTTTCACCTTATGCAGCTGTAAAGCGTCGTAACAGTGCTGGCGGAACAGGGTTTGAACAAATTGAAAAAGCTTTGGAGAAGGCGAAGGGGTTAGCCATAGCGTTTGTTGGAAGTTAAATGATGTATGATATAGAAGGTAAGGTGCTTTTTTAGAAAGTACCTTACCTTTTTGTATTTAGATTTTTAGGTATGTATCTATCATTTCATAATTGTTTTTCATAATCATAAAATGATGCTTCTCATGAATCGCTAATAGTTGGATAGATTGAATAAGGTTAGGGTAGTGAGCAATTGGATCTAAAAATACGATATGTCCTGCAATATTTTCTTCTATATTTTGAACTAGTTTTTTTATTTCATCTGTTTCACTTGAAAGTAATTCTTCTAATTCGTTTACATTCATAGAGTAATAGACTTTTTTTGAAGGGATTAAAATCCAAGGAGCTTTCATTCCTTTGCCGTGTTTTTCTTTATATTCGGCATAAATGTCATGTATGTCAGTTGCAAATGGGGCGTTTTTTCTTAGTTTGGCATAAGGGATAAGAGTGAAAGAGAATTTAATCGCTACTTTTAGCATCTTTGCAATTAAATATAAGTGATAAAAGTGTTCACCAATAGACCATTTTCCGTCCTCTTTCCTGTACCATAGTTGTTCGTGTGAAAGTGAATGAAGCTTAGGAAGGAACTGGTTTCTTTGCACATGTAATGTGTGAAAATGTTTTGAGATATTTTCAGATTTCATATTTTGGTATCCTCCATTCTTTTTCCTAATTATAACATTTTTCGTATAGATTTAATTAAGCCTAGAACAATATGTTCTAGGCTTAAAGCTTCATTGATTAATCATACTTATGTCGACCTTCCGTAATTCGAATATACTCAATATCCATCAAATCTCTAAGTAATGCACCATTACTTACTTCCACACCATGTTTCTCTTTAAAATGTGTGCGGATCGTATCTAACATTTCGATTTCTTTCCCATTCACATCTAAAATAATACGTTCATAATCATCCATGTAGCACCCTCCTTTTCTAAACACATATATTTTGTCCGTCTATTACTAAAAAATGTATGTTAGTGTAATGTTAGAAAATAAGAAAGGAATGGAAAATGAGACGTATTTATTTTGTAGGGTTAATTTTGTATACGCTAATTGTATTACACGTTGCATTCCCAAAAATATTTACATTTGAGAATGTAAAAACAATACATATAGCAATATTTATCTTTACTTTATTTGTAGTAGATTGCTGTATTTCTGTATGGCTTTCTAGAAAAAAGAAAGTACAAGAAGTAAAAGATAAAAAAGAAATAGAACGGAAAAAGAGAAAACGTTCATTTTGGATGACAACGTATTGTTTTTCTTTAGTGATTGCTGCTGCATTTTTTAGTGAGCATATTCCACTAGAAAGATTGGATATTGAATTTTGGGCAATTGTATTTGCATGTTATTTTTTCATGCACTTTCTTCCTTATATGAAAGAAAAGCGAGGAGAAGAGGAAGATCCTATTGAAGAAGAAGCGAGAGAACAAGAGAGTAAGAGAATAGAAGAAGACATAAAGAAACTTGGAGAACACAAGTGGTATTTAAAATCAAAAATTATATATGTTCTTTGCTTCATTACGCCGCCAATCGGTTATGTGTATGTTTTCTTACTTCGTAAAAAAATGACAGAAGATGCAAAGCAAACGTACTTAACGGTTGCGACGATAATGATGGCGCTATGGTCCTTGAAATTCTTTCCGCCTTATGTGTTTGCAGTTGTCATTGTTGTTGTAGCTTGTTTCGTATTTGTAGTGAAATATGTGAAATGAAAAACACCAAGCCCATGTGGACTTGGTGTTTTTTTATTATAAATTAAAGATCACCTTGCTCCTCATCACCACGAACAACAAGGACATCGCATTTCGCATAGCGAATAATATGTTCAGAGACGCTACCAATTAGGAAACGCTCAACAGCATTTAAACCAGTTGCACCACACATAATTAAGTCTACTTTATTGTTTGGAGCAATTTCTTTTGAAATTTTAGATTTAGGATTACCGAATTCTAATACAGTTTCAATGTTTTCAAGGCCAGCTTCAAGCGCAGTTTTTTTGTAGTCTTCTAATAAGTCTTCTGCAAATAGATTTGCACGTTCAGCAATTGCTCGGCTATACGCCTCTACTGCTGAGTATGCTTTTACATCAACGATATGAGCAATTGTTAATGTTGCATTGTTTCGTTTTGCGACTTGAATTGCCTTTTTAAAGGCTTTTTCTGCTTCTTTAGAACCGTCCACCGCGATTAAAATATTTGTATATGTATTATTCATAGTAAATTCCTCCCAATCATTTTTATAACTGTTTACAACTTAATTATAAAACAAATTATGGTAATGTGCCTGTTAAAACGTTACAGAATTTTGAAAACTTTGTTTCAATTCATTTTAGTTGTAATTGGAGCGAGAACTTGTTACATATGAAGTATGGCAATTTAAAAGGAGGCAGTTTTGTGAGACATGCGCTCATTACAGCCGGTACGAAAGGTTTAGGAAAGAAAGTAACAGAAAAGTTATTGGCTAAAGGGTATTCAGTAACAGTAACGTATCATAGCGATATAACTGCTATGGAAACAATGAAAGAAACATATAAAAATATGGAAGAACGTCTACAGTTCGTGCAAGCTGATGTCACGAAAAAGGAAGATTTACATAAAATAGTAGAAGAAGCGATGAGCCGTTTTGGCAAAATTGACTTTTTAATTAATAATGCTGGTCCTTACGTATTTGAAAGGAAAAAATTAGTCGATTACGAAGAAGACGAATGGAATGAAATGATCCAGGGTAATTTAACAGCGGTGTTTCATTTATTAAAACTTGTCGTACCGATTATGAGAAACCAGCAATTTGGCCGTATTATTAACTATGGATTTCAAGGGGCAGATAGCGCACCTGGATGGATTTATCGTTCAGCCTTTGCGGCTGCGAAAGTAGGACTTGTTTCATTAACGAAAACAGTAGCTTACGAAGAGGCGGAATATGGTATTACTGCGAATATGGTTTGCCCTGGTGATATAATTGGTGAAATGAAAGAAGCAACGATTGAAGAAGCGCGAAATCTGAAAGGTAGTAACACACCAATTGGTAGATCTGGAACAGGCGAAGATATTGCAAGAACCATTTCGTTTTTATGTGAAGAAGATTCCGATATGATTACTGGTACGATTATTGAAGTAACCGGCGCTGTTGATGTTATTCATAGACATCGATAGAATTAAATAAAGTGAAGTTTCGAATAATTGGACAGTTTATCCTTTATACTGAGAGGTACGGATAATACTGTCCTTTAATGTAAGGTTAAATCTATCGGAAAACTTGTATTATTTTTTGTCAAATATTGAGATATTATGTTAGAATATAAGAGTGTAGAAAGCGCTTTAAAAAAATGATTCAGGGGTCATTTCATAACTCAAGGGGGAACTAATAATGCGTATCGGTATTCCAACAGAAATTAAAAACAATGAAAACCGCGTGGCAATGACGCCAGCGGGAGCTGTACATTTAGTACAAAATGGTCATGAAGTTTTTGTTCAAAAAGGATCAGGTGTAGGATCAGGCTTTACAGATGAAGAATACGTACAAGCTGGTGCGAAACTTGTTGAAACTGCTGAAGAAGCATGGAATCAAGATATGGTTATGAAGGTAAAAGAGCCAGTTGCAAGTGAATACGGTTATTTCCGTGAAGGTTTAATTTTATTCACATATTTACACTTAGCTCCAGAGCCAGAATTAACAAAAGCATTAATTGATAACAAAGTGGTATCAATTGCATACGAAACAGTACAGTTAGACAATCGTTCTTTACCATTACTTGCACCAATGAGTGAAGTTGCAGGTCGTATGTCTGCGCAAATCGGTGCACAGTTCCTTGAGAAAAACAAAGGCGGAAAAGGTATTTTACTTGCAGGTGTTCCAGGGGTTAAACGCGGTAAAGTAACAATTATCGGCGGTGGTCAAGCTGGTACAAACGCAGCGAAAATTGCAGTAGGTTTAGGTGCAGATGTAACAATCATCGACTTAAGTGCAGAACGTCTTCGTCAATTAGATGATATTTTTGGAAACCAAGTAAAAACGTTAATGTCTAACCCGTACAACATTGCAGAAGCTGTAAGAGAATCTGATCTTGTAATCGGTGCAGTATTAATCCCAGGTGCAAAAGCGCCAAAACTTGTAACAGAAGAAATGATTCAATCAATGGAACCAGGTTCTGTCGTTGTAGATATTGCGATTGACCAAGGTGGTATTTTCGAAACAACTGACCGTATTACAACTCATGACAACCCAACTTATGAGAAACATGGTGTTGTTCACTATGCAGTTGCAAATATGCCAGGTGCGGTTCCACGTACATCAACTCTTGCATTAACAAACGTAACAGTACCATATGCAGTGCAAATTGCTAACAAAGGCTACAAAGAAGCTTGCCTAGGCAACGCTGCATTATTAAAAGGTATTAACACATTAGATGGCTATGTAACATTCGAAGCGGTTGCAGAAGCGCACGGCTTACAATATGCTGATGCGAAAGAGCTTCTTGAAAAAGCTCCTGCTTTATCATAATAGAAATAAAATAAAGACCTTTCCTTTGTAGGAAGGGTCTTTTTGTTTAAACTAATTATCTAATTTCTTCACAATTTTCAAGCCGAACATCATTGTGAAGAAAAGAATTCCAAACAAGTAATACAGGGCATACTCTACTCGTATCGTCGAATTTTCGTTAGTGATATATAAAACAAATAGTATCGCAGAGCCAATTAAATGAGAAAGACCGAAAATTTGCGCCATAAATTTTAAACCCATTTTTTCAATTCTTTCATCTGTCTCAGGTAATGGGTATTTCTCGGACTCTTTCTTTTTGTTCTTAAAGAATATTCGTTTCACTACAAATAGTACCAAGGCTAAGAGTATGTATACGCCAGTGAATAGAAGGACGGAACGAATCTTTTCTTCATCACTACTATTGAAATAAAGAAAAGTCGATCCTAACACTAAAATGGTAAGATGTAAAATGAATTCTTGATTAAAAGTATTTTTCATTCTTTTTCCTCCCCAGTTTTATCTAATTGAAATAAATCTTCTACTTTACAGTTGAAAAACTCACATAATTTCAATGCTAATTCTAAACTTGGGTTGTATTTATTCTTCTCGATAGCGATGAGGGATTGTCTAGTGATTTGAACAGAGGAGGCTAATTGCTCTTGGGTGATGTCTCTAACGACGCGGAATTGTTTCACCTTATTTTTAATCAAATGCACAAAGTCTCCTTTTTGTAAATTTGTTACATTTATAATATCCATTTATAGGTAAAAAGTAAATAAAACTTTACGAGAAATCTCGCTTGTTACAATGTGTATTTTTGTGATAATTTGGAATTAAACGAGAAATGAAAATCGATAGAGGGAATTGGGTGGGGAGAACTATGGAAACAGTAAATCTATTAGAATTAACAAAAGATATTAAAGACCAACATAAAAACTTCGTCGTTTCAAATGTGAATAGTCATTGCTTACAAATTGCTGTGTTTACTGGCGAATATGATTGGCACTATCATTCTAATTCGGATGAATTATTCATTGTGTTAGAGGGGGAATTACTTATTGATTTTCAAAATAGAGAAACAGCAGTTTTAAAGCTGAACGATTCCATTTTAATTCCAGCAGGAACAATTCATAGAACGAGAGCATTAAAGAGAACGGTAAATCTTTGTTTTGAAAATATAGAGGCGGATACGGTTATTGTGGAGGTCGTATGAGAAGGTTAGAGATTGAAGAATACGATAAAGTAATTCCACTTTTAGAAGGGAATCAACGAACAACGACTTTTGCGTATGCAGTTTGTGATCAAAACATAAATGGTGAGATTTTTATAAATGAGAAATTAACAGCAGGACTAATCGTCACAGCTAACGGCATTTATTATTTGTTTGGTGATACTTATGACCAAAGTTTTAACGAAGATTTAGTTTCATACATTGAAACAGCTATTGAAAAAACAGAGAAACGATTTACACTGTTCACTTCGAGTAAAGAGTGGGAAATGATGATTGAGGAGCGTTTTAGTAATACACTTTGGAAAATTCCACGAATGACATTTCAATTTCAAAGAGAAATTTTTGAAGCTAGAAAACGAGATTTAAACAAAAATACATATGAAGTTAAGTGTATTGATAAAAGCAATATAGAAAGAAGTAATGAATTTACAGAGGACTATTACAAAGAGTATTGGGGATCAAAAGAAGTGTTTTTAAATAGTGGCTTTGGTTTTTATATAGAACAAGATGGGATGATTGTAGCTGAATGTGTTTCAATATTTAACGGGAATAGCTTTGCTGAAATCGATATTGCAACGCATGAAGCATATCAAGGAAAAGGATTAGCTAAACGTGTCACGACACGTTTCATTGAACATTGTCTACAAAATCATATTACACCGTGCTGGGATTGTAATGTAGACAATATTCCTTCGCAAAAATTAGCTAGTAAATTAAGTTTTCATAATCCGGTAGAATATGTTTTATTTGTTCGCAAGAAAGTGGGGGAATAAAAATGAACGTAGAATTAACAAGATTCAAAGTAAAGCAAGGGAAAAGTCATCGTGTAGATGAATGGATGCAGCTTCTTAATGACAATATGAAAGAAGTGCTTTTGACATTAAACGACGAAAAGATGTATGTAGAGACAATTTTCCGGGAAATAAGAGATGGAGAAGAGTACTTATATTGGTATTCTGTGCAAGGAGAAGGTGGGGCTCATGTCGAAAATTCTCATCATGAAATTGATAAAAAGCATTTGGAGTTTTGGTATGAATGTATTGATGAGGATGCTCCGGCTGTCGATATGAAAACGGAAGTCGTTATGATTCAAAATGTTGTGAAAGAAGCGATGAAATAATAGAATAGTATTTTTGAGAGAAGCACATTGGCGAAGATGTGCTTTTTATTATGAATTTTTTTAGAAAAGTTGTATACATTTTACACTCTCAAACGTTGAGTATATAGAAAGGAGAGCAGAATGAGCCATGATACGTTTGAATCATTATTAATAGAGAAATCAAAAGCTGTGTTTGGATTTCAGGGGAGTTATGCTGATAGAAAGAAAGATGAGTACGAGGATATTAAAAGAAACTCTATAGGATTTATTGGTTCTATGAAATCTTTAAGTGAAAATAAAGGGGGATTTCAAGACCATTTTAGGACAAACTATAAGGAAGTAAAAAACACCAACCCAAAAGACATACCAATATACGGAGTAGTCGTAACCGGAAAAACAGAGGATTTACAAAGTTTACAAGGAGCACCTTATATTAAGGCGGCTGTTAGAGGTGTAACAGTGGAGAAATATTAATTACAGTTAATTAATGTGAATAATCAGAAAATTTATGTTATAATATGGGAAAAGGAGGCTAATATGAAGCAAATACATGGAGCAATTTATATTTACATAACAATATTTCTCGTGGTAATATCCTATGGTTTAGGGCACGTGTATTCGCATCCTATATTAACTTTTTTAAGTGGAGCATGTATGGTGTTTGCGTTTCTTGTCCACCTTTTCTCAGTTTGGATCGTGAAATTTCAATTAAATATTAGTGAAATAGAAGAAGGCACTTTTTAAAGGGCCTTCTTTTTTAATAATATTTAGGAAGCTCTTGTAGTAATTTTTCAATTTCGCATTCGGTTTTTTTACATATAGACAGTGTGCGTAGTCTGAAAAATAAGCTACGTAAGAAAGATTTTATATTTCCGTATAGAAATTCATACGATTCAATGTGTAGTGTTTGTTTTTGAGTTTGTAATTGAGCTACTAAATCACCGAGGGCTATTATGAGTACTTCTTCCTTTAGATCATTTTGTAGCATTGCGACAATCGGATAAACGATACGCTCATCTTCTTCATATTTGTAATAAATGGAATGGACACAAACTTTGTTTAATAAAGTTTGTAGTATTTCTTCGTAATGTGAAGTTTCCAGTTTAGGATTATTAATAAGTGCTTCAAATGTATCGGAAGCATGAGCGATACTATGTACCCAGCCGTGGTCTTGCACATACCCACGGAAATCATGTTCTTTGTTCATATATAGAATTAATTTATCTTTCACATTTAAAATATCAGTCTGTGATAAGAAATTATGATTTGTATCAGCATCAATAATGAGTGCGATTAATAATGTTGTAAATGCACGGGTAAATACAGCGTCATCGTTATCTGAATGAATTTCATAAAATAAATAGTGCTCACTTAAACTTTCGGATAATAGTGTCTGTAAGTGAGTGTGTGAAATATAGTCCTTCTTGATTAGATGGTAAAAAGTAGAGTAAATGAGTTTGTCTCTTAAATAGCTATCAGTAACACCGATATGTTGAAGCATACTGGAACTTAAGGAATCAATATGAATTGTGTTATCCATTATGTAATTATTAGTACGAATTTCTTCTAACTGTTGTTGTAACATATAAACCTCCTTATTTCAGAAAATTCTGCATGTTAATAGTATAATGCGTGGAAGGAATAGAAAAGAAATAATTTCTTTTGAATGACTCGATATGGGAGGAATCGTTATGAGGAAAGCCATGTTCTTCTTCATTAATATTTTATTTTTAGGTGTGTTTCTAATAATATTATCAGCGTGTACTACGAAAACAGTAGAGCAAGTAGGAGTAAAAGAAGAACTTAAAGAAGGGTATGTAATATTGAGAGGTGGCACAATATTTTTTGACAGTGATAAAACTTTTAAAACAAAAGTAGAGTTGCAAAATTATATGGAACAACAAATGAATAAAGAGCATCCATCAGATACAGTCTTGAGCTTTAAGGATAAAAACGCATATGATCAATTAAAAACAGGGGATAAAATAAATGTATGGTCTTCTCAAATACTTGAAAGCTACCCAGCAAAAATGATTGTAGAGAAATTTGAAATAGTAGAGAAGATAGAAAAAAGGTAGCGATCAAGCTACCTTTTTTATCCCGCATTAACGGGCAGTAAGACTCCCACCTCAAAATTCGGCTGGAGCAAAGAAGTTAGGTGGGAGATCAACTGCCCGTAAACGCCCGATTGGTGAAGGCTAATAATCAGTGGGGGATGAACAAAACCCCCACTGATTAAAGTTTCACTTTATTATTTCACAAATTGTAATTCTTTCGGGAACTTCGTTAAAATTTCTGATCCGTCTTTTGTGATGTAAATATCATCTTCAATACGAACGCCGCCTACGTTTGGTACGTAAATACCTGGCTCGATTGTGAAGACCATGCCTTCTCTTAATAGAGACTCATTGCCTTCTTTTACATCTGGATATTCGTGTACGCTAATTCCAAGTCCGTGACCAAGGCGGTGTGGGAAGAAGTCTCCGTAACCTGCATCTGCGATAACAGAGCGAGCAGCGTTGTCAATTGCACCAAATGTAACGCCTGGTTTACATGCTTCAACTGCTTGTAGTTGTCCAGCAAGTACAGTGTTGTAAATGCGAGTTTGTTCTTCAGAAATATCACCAAATGCTACTGTACGTGTAATGTCAGAGCAATAACCTTCAATGATTACACCTAAATCAAATAGTACGAAATCGCCGCGTTTCATTTTGTTTGCACCTGGAATACCGTGTGGAAGAGCAGAGTTTGCACCTGCTAATACCATCGTATCAAATGACATTTTATGGATGCCTTTTGTTTTTAATTCATGCTCAATAATTGCTAATACTTCTAGCTCACTACGATTTTCTTTAATTGCATTTATACCAACTTCAACAGCATAGTCTGCCATTTTAGCTGCTTCACGTAAAATAGAAAGTTCTTTTTCATCTTTAATTAAGCGAAGCTCGCGAACTTTCTCTTCAGCTGATTTGAAAGCTGCATTTGGGAATAATTTTGTTAATTCTTCGTAGCGCTCTACGTTTAAATGCTCTTTTTCAATTGCAACTGCATTTGCATCAATACCACGATCTTTAATTGCTTTTGCAATCATATCCCATGGTCTGTCAGTATCAGTAAATCCGATGATTTCATGTGCCCAGCCAGCGTTACGCGCTTGACCTTCTTCCATTTTAGGACAAATTAAAATAGGTTCTTTTTCTTGGAATACAAACATACCAAGTAGTCTTTCATGTGGTTCACAGTGGAAGTTCGTCATGTAGAAAACGTTCGGTGTAGAAGTTAAGAACGCAGCTTCTACGTTTTTTTCTTTTAGCCATTGCATTAAATTTTCTAATCTAGCATTCATCGATTGGCACCCCCGAGATATTTAATTACAAATATAACTTTACATCGGATGAAAGCGTTATGACAAGTAAATAGATGTTAGAAAAGACAGGTAATTGAGAAATCATGTAGAATAAAAAGTGAGAATGTGAATAGGGGAGGAATGTAAGGATGAAAGTATCTTATCACGGGCATTCAGTTGTAAAGATTGAAACGAATGGAAAAGTTATTTTAATTGATCCGTTTTTAACAGGAAATCCGAAAACAGATTTAAAGGCTGAAGATGTAAAAGTTGATGCGATTATTTTATCGCACGGACACGGTGATCATGTTGGGGATACAGTAGCGTTAGCAAAGAAAAATAATGCGGTCGTTGTGGCACCATTTGAATTAGCGACATTTTTAGGCTGGCAAGGTGTAAATACACATCCAATGCATATTGGAGGTTCACATGAATTTGACTTTGGTAAAGTGAAATTCACACAAGCATTCCACGGATCTAGTTATATTGATGAAGAAAATAAGACGATTACATATACAGGTATGCCAGCTGGTATTTTGTTTACGGCAGAGGAGAAAACGGTATATCATGCAGGAGATACTGCGTTATTCTCTGATATGAAGTTAATTGGAGAACTTAATAATATTGATGTAGCATTTTTACCAATTGGCGATAATTTCACAATGGGGCCAGAAGATGCTGTTTTAGCTGCAAAATGGACTGGTGCGAAAACAGTTGTACCGATGCATTATAATACGTTCCCGGTTATTGAACAAGATCCATATCAATTTGTAGAAAAGCTACAAAATTGTACAGGGAAAGTATTAGAAGCTGGAGAAAGTATTACACTATAAAAAAGAAACCCTTCATTTGAAACGACAAGTGAAGGGTTTTTTATGTGTGTAGTACAGTTTTTAAAGTTTGTATTTGTTTAGGTAATTCTTTTCTTTTTGTACGTGGCTGTTCGGGTGTTTCATTCAACTCCATTGCAACTTTTTTCCCGTCTACGAAAGCTAAAAATACAGCACCTACAACCTCTAAAAATTTTTTCATAATGTATCCACTCCTTTGTTTCATTTCTTGTCTTAATTGTATATGGAAGCGTCTGGACAAACTATCGAACGAGATGACAATACCATTACATTGTTGTAATAGAATGATCGGTGTAATGTAAGGCGCATTTTGTTATAAAAAAAATAGTACAGACATACAAAGAGAGAGTGTAACAGTTTTGAAAATATAGTATACTGAAAATACAACACATGAAGAATTTAGGGAAAAGAAAGTATGGTGAAACCATTTGGCTACCAAACATAATCAAATTTTAGAACATATTAATAGCCTGCCAGTAGGGCATAAAATTTCTGTGAGGCAAATTGCGAAAGATTTGAGTGTAAGTGAAGGGACAGCTTACCGTGCAATTAAAGACGCAGAAAATAAAGGGTATGTTAGTACAATTGAACGTGTCGGAACAATTCGAATTGAACAAAAAAAGAAAGAAAATATCGAAAAACTGACATATGCAGAAGTCATTAACATTGTCGATGGTCAAGTACTTGGGGGCAGAGAAGGACTACATAAAACATTAAATAAATTCGTAATCGGGGCTATGAAATTAGAAGCGATGATGCGCTATACAGAAGCAGGGAACTTACTTATCATCGGTAACCGTACGAACGCACATCAATTAGCATTAGAAGCTGGGGCAGCAGTGTTAATTACGGGCGGATTTGATACGGAAGATCATGTGAAGAAATTAGCAGACGAATTAAAGCTTCCAATTATTTCGAGTAGTTATGATACATTTACGGTCGCGACTTTAATTAACCGTGCAATTTATGATCAACTTATCAAGAAAGAAATTGTACTCGTTGAGGATATTTTAACGCCAATTGAAGAAACGTTATATTTAAAGCCAAATGATACAGTACAGCAATGGCATGCGTATAATGAAGAAACGATGCATGGACGTTATCCAATTGTTGATGAAAATAAAAAGGTATTAGGTATCGTAACTTCAAAAGATATGATTGGTGTCGTGAAAGAAACACCAATTGATAAAGTGATGACAAAGCATCCGATTACGGTAAATGGAAAAATGTCTGTTGCAGCTGCGGCACGTATGATGGTGTGGGAAGGTATTGAATTACTTCCTGTTGTTGACGAAGGAAATAAATTGCAAGGAATTATTAGCCGTCAAGATGTACTTCAGGCGCTGCAAATGATTCAACGTCAACCGCAAGTTGGGGAAACAATTGATGACATTGTAACGAATCAATTTATGACGCCGAAAGAAGCGAAAAATGAGCATTTATATCAATTTTCAGTGACGCCACAAATGACGAATTCAATTGGGACGTTATCTTACGGTGTATTCACAACAATTGTGACAGAAGCAACAAACCGCGTCATTCGTGCGCAGAAGAAGAGCGATTTAATTGTTGAAAACTTAACCATTTATTTCGTAAAGCCAGTTCAAATTGATAATGTTGTATCAGTTCATCCGAAAGTATTAGAAATTGGGCGTAAATTTGGTAAGGTTGATGTAGAAGTGCATCATGAAGGTAATGTTGTCGGGAAAGCGTTACTTATGGTGCAATTGATTGATAAATAAAAAGATGGAACAAATCGCTTTGGTTTGTTCCATCTTTTTTGTTTTATTGGGCTTTGAAGCTATTGCTAAAGATGTGGAAGAGTTTTAGCAGGATATATGCGGAGACATAATTATATGGTTAAAAAACAGAATATTAATTCAATTATAGTTTATACTATGTTATAACTGTATTATAAGATAATAGATGTCGGAAGGTGGTATGCCATATGTCATCAGAAGTACTCTTTTTTGGTGGTATCGCACTCTTTTACTTTCTTGTGATGATACCAATTCAATATTTATATTTACAAGGATTGCATGAAAAAAAGAAAAGAACAGGATTATCTCAGCAAGAATTATACAAACAGATGTCTTTTGAAGAAGAACAATTACATTTTCACGTGCAAGGTAATCTCTTTAATATACCATCTGCGTTTGTTGCATATACGATTTTGAAAGTGAAGGGACGTAAAAAAGCATCACAATATTGATGCTTTTTTTACGTTGTTTTATAAGATTCGGCTTCTTTGACTGCTAATGGTAAAAAATGTTTATATTGGCGGAATCCATTAAATGTACTCGCGCTGCCAAGTAAAATAAACAAAACACCAACGATAATGCGTGCAGTTGAAAGTTCTAAAAAGAATTGGTTTATCCCAAAGAATAGGACGAATAAGCCGAGTGCCATTGCGGATTTTCCTGAGAGCCAACCTTTCTCCATTGGACGGTTTGTACGAAAGAATTTTGTTTTGTAGAAGAGGTACAACACAAATGAGATGATAATACAAAAGACGAATACTGGCATAATACACGCTCCCATCGATTGGTATAAAAATAACAATTTAGAAAAAAAGAAAAATCTAAACTTTCTAATTTTTATTATAAAGCAATTGTTCGCATGTATGAAATGTTTTCCGTTATAATGGGGGATAAAGTGAAACTTTAATTAGTGTGGGGAGATCCCACGTACTAATTATTAGCCCTCACCAATCGGGCTTTTACGTGCATCCGGGCTCCAAATTAATTTTGCCCCATTGTTTTTAATACTTTTGAGGTGGGAGTCTTACTACACGTTAATGCGGGATAAAATGAAGAAGTTGAATAAAAAGGAGATTATACATATGCATGAGCAAATTTTAGGAGCAATTAAAGAGTTTGATACAATTATTATTCATCGTCATGTACGTCCGGATCCAGATGCGTTAGGTTCTCAGTGCGGACTTGGTACAATTCTGCAAGAATCGTTTCCAGAGAAAAATATTTATATGGTTGGGTACAACGAGCCTTCTTTAGCGTTTTTACGAGTAATGGATGATATTGAAGATAGTGTATATGAAGATGCACTTGTTATCGTTTGTGATACAGCAAATCAAGAGCGTGTTTGTGATCAACGTTATGCAAAAGGAAAGATGGTAATTAAAATTGATCATCATCCGAATGAAGACCCGTACGGAGATATTACGTGGGTGGATACGACAGCTAGTTCTACAAGTGAAATGATTTATGAGTTTTATTCTTATGGAAAAGATAAAGGATTAACGATTTCAAAAGAAGCAGCTCGCCTTATTTTAGCGGGTATTGTCGGTGATACAGGTCGTTTCTTATTCCCAAATACAACAGCGAAAACACTTCGTTACGTAAGTGAGCTTGTTGATATGGACGTGAAATTCACAGATTTATACAATGAAATGTATAAGACAAAAGAAAAGATTGCTCGTTTAAACGGTTATATTTTACAAAATTTCACGATGGTAGAAGAAGGCGCAGCATACATTAAATTAACGAAAGAGGTACTAGAAGAGTTTGATGTACTTTCTACTGAAGCATCTGGTGTTGTCGGGGCGCTTGGTAATATTGATGGATTAAAGGCATGGGTTCTATTTTTAGAGGAAGATGATGTTATTCGTGTTCGTCTTCGCTCAAAAGGACCAGTTATTAATAAATTAGCAATGCAATATAATGGCGGAGGACATCCGATGGCTTCTGGTGCAAAAGCATCTTCTTGGGAAGAAGCGGATCGCCTTTTTGCTGATTTACGTGAGCTGTGTAAATAAAGAAGTTGTATGTTGAACGAAAGAGAAGGAGAGGCGCTGAGGCCCTCCTTTTTTTATTTTTCTTTCTCTATATCAATGCTAATTTCAAGTACGGTATCAAAAGAGACTGTATCTACTTTAAAGCGGTATATACGATCGTAATGTTTGTACGTTTTATTTTCGATGACTTTTTTGAGTAGGTCTTTATTTTTTGCGATGCTTTGAATGTTTTTCGTTAAAAGATGCTGGAGATCATTATGGATAGAAGTGGTCATGTTTTCAAGTGTAAGATTGTCTAAATCATATTTTTTTCGATTTATAATTTTTATTTTGATTTCTTGAATTGTTAAGAGCCGTTTATTTTCTGTGTTCAATTTCTCTTGGTCTTCGAGAAGGACGTGGAGTTTTGCTTCTTGTTTTTCGATGATTTCTTTTTGTTCTGCTATTTTACTAGCTTGTTCCTGCTGAAAAACACCGTATATGTACAAAAAAGTAAACCAGCTCAACACTCCTCCAACAGCAGCACCAGCTAAAACTAAATACCACCTTTTGGCTGTATTGGCACTCGGTACTCTCATACATGTTCCTGTGTAAGCCATTTAATAATAATAAGACCAGTTTGCATACCACCAGTTGCGAAAAAAATAAGGAGAATTTGTTTTACGATATCTTTCATATCTCCGCCAAAGAAGCTTCTTTCAAAGCTATAAAAGGTATCGAACGTTCCGCCAATTGCTGCAACGAGTGCCCAAATTCTTAAGTTTTGAGCAAATTGACTAATATAAGTTAGAGCTGGTTTTCCTATGAGAAATGCACCAAATCCGCCAATTAATGAACCACCAAGTATAACTCCAAAGGCAATAAAGTAACTAATAATAAGCAGAGAGAAAAAAGTATGTTCTCTTACATCCATCGTCATTCCCCTTTCTTCTTCATATATATGGACAAAGTATGAGAAGTATGTTTTGATTTCCGCTTTCCTCATCACCTATAATAAAAGTAGTCAAATAGGTAAAGAGAGGGTACAACAGTGAAGTTTGTGCATTTACAATGTCAAACCGTTTTTAGTTTATTAAAAAGTGCTTGCAAAATTGATGAGCTTGTCATTCGGGCGAAAGAGCTTGGATTTTCATCGCTGGCCATTACAGATGAAAATGTTATGTATGGAGTTATTCCGTTTTATAAAGCATGCAAGAAAAATGGTATACAGCCTATTATCGGCTTAACAGCTTCTATTTTTAGTGAAGAAGAAGAAAGGTCTTATCCACTCGTCTTACTTGCTGAGAATGAAATAGGCTATCAAAATTTATTAAAGATTTCTAGCAGCATTATGACGAAGTCAAAAGAAGGTATTCCGAAGAAGTGGCTTGCTCATTATGCGAAAGGATTAATTGCAATTTCACCAGGGAAAGACGGAGAAATTGAACAGTTATTATTAGAAGACAAAGAGAGTCAGGCTGAAGAAGTAGCTCATACGTATCAAAATATGTTCAGCAATTTTTATATAAGTTTGCAGCATCATGCGATTCAAGATGAACTGCTTTTACAAGAAAAACTGCCTGAATTTATTAATAAGGTAAACGTTCCAGTCGTTGCAACAAACGATGTTCGCTATATTAATCAAAGTGACGCACTTGTTCATGAATGTTTATTATCTGTTGAAGGCGGAACGAAAATGACTGATCCAGATAGGCCGAGAATGAAAACGGATCAGTATTATTTAAAGTCATCGGATGAAATGGAAGCACTCTTTTCTCATGCTGAGGAAGCGATTCAAAATACAATAACAATCGCGGAACGTTGCCAAGTAGAAATTCCTTTCCATGTAAATCAACTACCGAAGTTTCCTGTTCCATCTAACGAGACGAATGATACGTATTTGCGCCGTGTTTGTGAAGAAGGCTTAAGTAAACGATATGGTACGCCAAAAGAAGTGCATATACAGCGTTTGAATCATGAATTACATGTGATTTCTCGTATGGGATTTAGCGATTATTTCCTCATCGTATGGGACTTTATGAAATATGCACATGAAAATCAGATTTTAACTGGGCCAGGCCGTGGATCGGCAGCGGGTTCACTCGTTTCTTACGTATTGGAAATTACAGATATTGATCCAATTGAATATGACTTATTATTTGAAAGGTTTTTAAACCCTGAACGTGTGACACTTCCAGATATTGATATTGATTTTCCAGATATAAGACGTGATGAGATGATTCGATATGTGAAAGATAAATATGGTCAGCTTCGTGTTGCTCAAATTGTAACGTTCGGAACTCTTGCAGCGAAAGCCGCAATTAGAGACATTGCTCGTGTAATGGGGCTCCCGCCAAGAGATATCGACATATTCTCAAAACTTATCCCATCAAAGCTTGGTATAACGTTAAAAGATGCATATGAGGAATCGCAATCGCTCCGTGAGTTTATACAAGGGAATCTTTTGCATGAGCGTGTGTTTGAAATTGCAAAACGTGTAGAGGGATTACCGCGTCATACGTCTATTCATGCAGCTGGCGTTATAATGAGCCAAGAACCGTTAACGGGAAGTATAGCGATTCAAGAAGGGCATAACGATGTTTATGTTACGCAATATCCAGCTGATGCACTAGAAGAACTTGGATTGCTCAAGATGGATTTTTTAGGCTTACGTAATTTAACATTACTTGAAAATATTATAAAGTTTATTGTTAAAAAAACTGGGAAACAAATTGATATAAGAAATTTACCTCTTCAAGATGAAAAGACGTTTCAATTGTTAGGAAGAGGGGATACAACAGGTGTATTCCAGCTTGAATCAGGTGGTATGCGAAATGTACTTCGCGGGTTAAAACCGAATGAATTTGAAGACATAGTTGCTGTTAACTCTTTATACAGACCAGGACCGATGGAACAAATTCCAACCTTTATTGAATCGAAGCATGGGGAAAGACGAATTGAATATTTACATCAGGATTTAAAGCCCATTTTAGAACGAACATACGGCGTAATCGTATACCAAGAACAAATAATGCAAATCGCATCGAAGTTGGCTGGATTTTCGCTTGGAGAAGCGGATTTACTGCGCCGTGCTGTGAGTAAAAAGAATCGTGATATTTTAGATCAAGAACGCAAGCACTTTGTTCAAGGTTGTTTGGAAAACGGATACGATGAGACATCTTCAGAACAAATTTACGATTTAATTGTAAGATTTGCGAATTACGGTTTTAACCGAAGTCACGCTGTAGCTTACAGTATGATCGGATATCAGCTTGCATATTTAAAAGCGAATTATACGCTGGAATTTATGACTGCGTTATTATCAAGCGCAATTGGAAATGAAGATAAGATTGTGCAGTATGTACGAGAAACGAAGCGGAAAGGTTTTCACGTTTTACCGCCGTCTCTTCAGAGAAGTGGTTACAACTTCCAAATAGAAGGGAATGCGATTCGATATAGTTTACTTTCGATTCGGAATATCGGAATGGCTACCGTGACTGCGCTACTCGAAGAACGAGAGAAAAAAATGTTCGAAGATTTATTTGAGTTTTGTCTTCGTATGCCATCAAAATTTGTAACAGAGCGAAATTTAGAAGCGTTTGTCTGGTCTGGATGTTTTGACGATTTTGGTGTTTCGAGGACGACGTTATGGAAAAGTCTTAAAGGAGCGTTAGAGTATGCAAATCTTGCACGTGACTTTGATTTAGGGGATGCTGTTCCGAAATCGAAATATGTACAAGGAGAAGAGCTATCCTTTATTGAACAGTTAAATAAGGAGAAGGAAGCACTCGGTTTTTATTTATCTAGCTATCCGACAGCGCAGTATGCGGAGTTAGGAAAAGAATTAGAAATCCCATCCCTTGCTCAGGCGATGCGACATAAGAAAAAAGTACAAAGAGCAATCGTATATATAACAAGTGTGAAAGTTATTCGTACGAAAAAGTTGCAAAAGATGGCGTTTATTACATTCTGTGATCAAAATGATGAAATGGAAGCCGTCATTTTTCCAGAAACGTATATACATTTTTCACACAGGTTACAAGAAGGGGAAATTGTTTTAGTTGATGGTACGATAGAGCAAAGAAATCATAAGTTGCAATGGATCGTGAATGGACTATATCCGCTAGAAGAAATGGATGTTTATGAAGGAATGAAAGAAGCATCTGTTTACGTGAAATTGCCGTCTCAATATGAAAAAAAGCTTGTAAATCAAGTTACGAAAATATTGTTTGACTATTCAGGTTTTACGAAAGTACTAATTTATTATGAAAAGGAACATAAAATGGTACAATTATCTCGAAGTTTATCGATTCATCCAAGTGAAGAATGCTTAGGAGCACTTCGTGAAATTGTAGGGGACGAAAATGTCGTTGTGAAAATATAATGGACAATTTCCCTACACTTCGATTATTATAGTAGTAGTGTTCGTGGTCAGACCACTTGGAGAAGTTGATATCAGCCAGAATAATTTGAGGAGAGTGGATAGTTTGTCAACACTTCGTGAAGAAGCACTTCATATGCATAAAGTGCATCAAGGAAAATTAGAAACTGTATCAAAAGTAAAAGTAGAAAATGCAAAAGATTTAAGTCTTGCATATTCTCCAGGGGTTGCAGAGCCTTGTAAAGAAATTTATGACGATAAAAGTAAGGTATATGAATATACAATGAAGGGAAATATGGTAGCAGTTGTGACAGATGGAACGGCTGTACTTGGTCTTGGTAACATTGGACCTGAAGCATCTCTTCCAGTAATGGAAGGTAAAGCTGTATTATTCAAGAGCTTTGCTGGCGTAGATGCATTCCCGATTGCCTTAAATACAAACGATGTAGATAAAATTGTTGAAACTGTAAAATTAATGGAGCCAACTTTTGGCGGTGTAAACTTAGAAGATATCGCAGCACCAAACTGCTTCGTTATTGAAGAACGTTTGAAAAAAGAGACAAACATTCCGATATTCCATGATGATCAACACGGAACAGCTATCGTAACAGTAGCAGGTCTTGTGAACGCGCTGAAGTTAGTTGGAAAGAAAATGTCCGACATTAAAGTTGTCGCAAATGGTGCAGGTGCAGCAGGTATTGCAATCATTAAACTTTTATATCGCTATGGTGTACGTGACGTTATTATGTGTGACCGTAAAGGTGCAATCTATGAAGGTCGTCCTGTCGGTATGAATCCGGTGAAGGATGAAGTTGCAAAATATACAAATAAGAATCGTATCGAAGGTTCTTTAGCTGACGTTTTACAAGGTGCGGACGTATTCATTGGTGTATCTGCAGCAGGTGCATTAAATGAAGAGATGGTTCGTACAATGAATGACGATGCAATTATTTTTGCAATGGCGAATCCGGTTCCAGAAATTATGCCAGAATTGGCAAAAGCAGCGGGCGCAGCTGTTGTTGGAACAGGTCGTTCTGACTTCCCGAACCAAGTAAATAATGTACTAGCGTTCCCAGGTATTTTCCGCGGCGCACTTGATGTACATGCGACACAAATTAATGAAGAAATGAAGATGGCAGCTGTACAAGCCATTGCAGAGCTTGTATCAGAGGATGAGTTGAATGCAGACCATATCATTCCAGCGCCATTTGACGCGCGTGTAGCGCCTCAAGTAGCGGCTTACGTTGCGAAAGCAGCAATGGAGACAGGAGTAGCTCGCCGTCAAGTAGATCCAAATGAAGTCGCTGAGAAAACAAAACAATTAGCGCTGATTGGTAAAGAATAAGCGAGGAATTTCCATTGACATCATCAAATACAAAAGTATATCTCGAAATTGTAAAAAAAATCCGATCCATTATGGAAGAGGATTGTTTAGTAGCAGGGGATCGTTTGCCATCTGAGCGTGAGTTAAGTTCACGCTTAAATGTTGGACGTTCCTCTGTAAGAGAAGCATTACGTGCGTTAGAACTGGTAGGATTAATTGAAACGAGACGTGGTGAGGGGACGTTTATTCGAAACTTTTACGATAACGGTCTTGTACAATTAATTGCTCCGTTTCTACTGCAAGATGAGAAAACAATTCGTGATTTATTACAAACAAAACGATTGCTTGAGAAAGATATGATTCGACTTGTATGTAATTTACCGAAAGAAACGTTTTCTGAAGTACTAAGTAAATTACACCAAGTGCTTGAAGAAAATGAAAGCTCAATTCCGATGCTTCATCAAACGTTCTTTAAAACACTTATTGAACAATTCGATAATTATTTACTCTATCGCATTTGGATGATCGTAAATGATTACGTTGCAACTCTTTCTTGTGAAGTTTCAGGAGATTCTATCGAAATCTATAGAAAGCTTTATGCTACTTTGGAAGTGAAACAAGAAAATGATGCGTTAAAAATTTACGATGAATTAGTAGAGAATATACAGTTTCACTCGTAATGTATAAAATTTGTCGAAATGACCATGACACGTTATGACAAACATTCTACCGCATAGCGGTTAAAGTTAAACGTAAAGAGAGAGGTTATTAGACAGATTGAGAAGATAAGGCTAACATCAAACATTGGTGTTAGCCCCATTTTCTTCTTACGCTAACCTTAGCTCTCAACGAAGGGGGTCAAATTGTGCTAAGAGATTTATTCGTGAAAAAGAAAAAGTACGCTGCAATACCTTCAGAACAAATACGAAAAGATGTACCAGATGGCGTTATGACAAAATGTCCGAAATGTAAAAAAATCATGTATACGAAAGAGCTTCTTAAAAATTTAAAAGTATGCGTGAATTGTGGATATCATCATCCGATGAATGCATGGGAACGCCTTGATAGTATATTGGACGAAGGTTCATTTCGTGAGTATGACAAAGAGATGGTTTCACTAAATCCACTTGAGTTTCCGGGATATGAAGAGAAACTAGAAAACGATCGTAAGAAGACTGAATTGTATGAAGCGGTTGTAACTGGTGAAGGAACAATTGATGACATGCTTGTTGTTGTTGCAGTAATGGATTCTCGTTTTCGAATGGGCAGCATGGGCTCTGTTGTAGGAGAAAAAATTGCTCGTGCGGTTGAAAAGGCATACGACTTACAGGTTCCATTTATTATCTTTACTGCGTCGGGTGGTGCCCGTATGCAAGAAGGGATATTAAGTTTAATGCAAATGGCGAAAACAAGCGTAGCTTTGAAAAAGCATAGTAATGCAGGAGGGTTATTTATTTCTGTTATGACTCACCCGACGACGGGCGGGGTTTCAGCGAGTTTCGCTTCACTTGGTGATTACAATTTTGCAGAGCCAGGTGCACTTATCGGATTTGCTGGTAGACGCGTAATTGAACAAACAGTGCGTGAGAAACTGCCAGAAGATTTCCAAACGGCAGAATTTTTACTAGAGCATGGTCAATTAGATGCGGTGGTGCATCGTGATGATATGAGAGAATCACTCCGTAAGATTTTAGAAGTTCATCAAGGAGGGGAAATGGCTGTATGGCAGAGCTAGAATTTGAGAAACCAGTTGTTGAGCTAAGAAATAAGATTCGTGAACTGAAAGACTATACGAAAAACAGCCAGATGGACTTCAGTGAGGAGATTCGTATTTTGGAAGACAAGCTAGAAAAACTAGAGGAAGATATATACGGCAATATGAAAGTATGGGACCGTGTTCAAATTGCTCGTCATGCAGAACGACCGACAACGCTCGATTATATTGAGCACTTATTTACTAATTTTTTTGAATGTCATGGAGATCGCCTATTTGGCGACGATGCAGCGATTGTCGGCGGCATTGCGAAATATAAGGGGATGCCTGTAACTGTAATTGGGCACCAACGCGGAAAAGATACGAAAGAAAATATTCGTCGTAATTTTGGGATGCCTCATCCAGAAGGATATCGAAAAGCACTGCGTCTAATGAAACAAGCGGAGAAGTTTAATCGTCCCATTATTTGTTTCATCGATACGAAGGGAGCTTATCCTGGTAAAGCAGCTGAAGAACGTGGACAAAGTGAAGCTATCGCTCGTAATTTATTTGAAATGGCGGGTTTAACTGTACCTGTTATTTGCATTGTTATCGGTGAAGGTGGTAGCGGTGGTGCGTTAGGTCTTGGAGTAGGAGATTACATTCATATGCTAGAAAATTCCACTTATTCTGTTATTACACCAGAGGGTGCGGCGGCGATTCTTTGGAAAGATGCTGGTAAAGCAAAAGAAGCTGCAGAAGCGATGAAAATTACAGCATTAGATTTGAAAGAATTAGGTGTAATTGACGAAATTATTCCAGAGGCAAAAGGCGGAGCGCATCGTAATATTTTGAAACAATCAGAAAATATAGATTTAATGCTTAAGAAAACTTTTGAACAATTAAGCGGAATTTCGAAAGATGAATTAATCGAAAAACGTTATGAAAAATATATGAAAATTGGGCAAGTTTCGTTTTCAAACGCTTCCATTGGGATAAAATAAGAAAAGCGTGCGTTCCTCTTCGCGAATGCACGTTTTTATTATGAAAAGACACATCTTCTCCATTGTGTTTTTGTATTTTTTCGTGTTATTTTATTATAAGGCAAATAATCTTTATGAGGTGAGTACAAATGAAACGTATTGGTGTATTAACGAGTGGTGGAGATTCACCTGGTATGAATGCTGCCATTCGTGCAGTTGTTCGTAAAGCGATTTTCCATGATATTGAAGTATATGGTATTTACCATGGATACGCTGGTTTAATTTCTGGTCATATTGAAAAATTAGAACTTGGTTCTGTTGGCGATATTATCCACCGCGGTGGTACAAAATTATATACAGCAAGATGTCCTGAGTTTAAAGACCCAGAAGTACGACTAAAAGGAATCGAGCAATTAAAGAAACATGGTATTGAAGGACTTGTTGTTATTGGTGGAGATGGTTCTTACCAAGGCGCAAAAAAATTAACTGAGCAAGGATTCCCATGTGTAGGTGTACCAGGTACAATCGACAATGATATCCCTGGAACAGACTTCACAATTGGTTTCGATACAGCTTTAAATACTGTTATTGATGCAATTGATAAAATCCGTGATACAGCTACATCTCATGAACGTACATATGTTATCGAAGTAATGGGACGTCACGCTGGAGATATCGCATTATGGGCTGGTTTAGCTGATGGTGCAGAAACTATCTTAATTCCAGAAGAAAAGTATGACATGGAAGATGTTATCGCTCGTCTGAAACGAGGTAGTGAACGTGGCAAAAAGCACAGTATTATCGTTGTAGCTGAAGGTGTTGGAAGTGCAATTGACATCGGTAAGCACATTGAAGAAGCAACAAGCTTTGATACTCGTGTAACTGTATTAGGTCACGTGCAACGTGGTGGATCACCAAGTGCACAAGACCGTGTATTAGCTAGTCGTCTTGGCGCAAGAGCAGTTGAATTATTAATTGCTGGTAATGGCGGACGTTGTGTTGGTATTCAAAATAATAAACTTGTTGATCATGACATTATCGAAGCGTTAGCTCAAAAGCATACAATCGATAAAGATATGTATCAATTATCTAAAGAATTATCTATCTAATTGGCTTAATGCCTTGTATTTGGGAACGGTTTCATAATTTTCGGAGGTGCAATATGCGTAAAACTAAAATTGTATGTACTATAGGTCCTGCTAGTGAAAGTATTGAGAAATTAGAGCAATTAATGGAAGCGGGTATGAACGTTGCTCGTTTAAACTTCTCTCATGGTAGCCATGAAGAGCATGGAGCTCGTATTAAAAATATTCGTGAAGCTTCAAAGAAAACTGGTAAAACAGTTGGTATCTTACTTGATACAAAAGGTCCAGAAATCCGTACACATGACTTCGTAGACGGACAAGCTGAGCTTGTAACAGGTGCAGAAGTAATTCTTTCTACTGAACAAGTATTAGGAACTGCAGAGAAGTTCTCTGTATCTTATGCTGGTCTTTATGATGATGTTGATCCAGGTTCTCGTATTCTAATCGATGACGGTCTTATCGAACTAGAAGTAATCGAGAAAGCTGACGGAGACATCCGTACAAAAGTATTAAACAGCGGAACTGTAAAAAATAAAAAAGGTGTTAACGTACCAAACGTAAGCATTAAGCTTCCTGGTATCACTGAAAAAGACGTACAAGATATCGTTTTCGGTATCGAGCAAAAAGTTGATTTCATCGCAGCATCTTTCGTACGTAAAGCATCTGACGTATTAGAAATTCGTGAATTATTAGAAGGGCATAACGCTCAATACATCCAAATCGTACCAAAAATCGAAAACCAAGAAGGTATCGACAACATCGATTCAATCTTAGAAGTTTCTGACGGTTTAATGGTTGCTCGTGGTGATATGGGTGTAGAAATTCCACCAGAAGAAGTACCATTAGTACAAAAACGTCTAATCAAAAAATGTAACGTATTAGGAAAACCAGTTATTACTGCAACACAAATGTTAGATTCTATGCAACGTAACCCACGTCCAACTCGTGCGGAAGCAAGTGACGTAGCAAACGCAATCTTCGATGGAACAGATGCAATCATGCTTTCAGGTGAAACTGCTGCGGGTCAATACCCTGTAGAAGCTGTAACAATGATGGCTAACATTGCGGTACGTGTTGAAAAATCATTACAATATGAAGATATGTTCAAAAAACGTATTAAAGAGTTCACTCCAACAATTACAGATGCAATTAGCCAATCTGTTGCGCACACAGCACTTGCTCTTGATGTAGCTGCAATCGTAGCTCCAACAGAAAGTGGACATACTGCGAAAATGATCTCTAAATACCGTCCGAAATCTCCAATCGTAGCTGTAACATCTGACGAGCAAGTAGGACGTCGTCTTGCACTTGTTTGGGGTGTTCAAGCATTTATGGCTGGAAAACGTGCAGCTTCTACTGACGAAATGTTAGATACAGCAATTCAAACAGGTATGGATGCGGGTCTAATCGGACTTGGAGATACTGTAGTAATCACTGCTGGTGTTCCAGTTGCTGAAACTGGTACAACAAACTTAATGAAAATCCACGTTGTTGGTGAAGAAGTTGCTAAAGGACAAGGAATCGGTCGTAAAGCTGCAAAAGGTAAAGTAGTTGTAGCGAAAACAGCTGCTGAAGCTGTAGCGAACGTAAACAAAGGTGATATCCTTGTTACAACAAGCACTGATAAAGATATGATTCCTGCAATTGAAAAAGCTGCAGCTCTAGTTGTAGAAGAAGGCGGTCTAACAAGCCATGCAGCTGTTGTAGGTGTATCAATCGGTATTCCTGTTATCGTTGGTGTAAACGGCGTAACAACAACTTTAAAAAGTGGCCAAGAAGTAACAGTTGATGCAGCGCGCGGAATTGTTTATAATGGACATGCGGAAGTGCTATAAGAAGTAATACGGAGAGAAGGATCGGAGTCCTTCTCTTTTTTTTACACAAAAAAGTATAGAGCTAGCTTTAAATGCCTGAAATCGCTTTGAAAAACGTTTATTATAATGTTTAGTGGAAGAGGGTTATTCGTCCTTTGTAAAGCTTGTATGAGCGTTTTAAGAGGCTCATAAGGGGTTTTGTAAGGTGGATGGTGGAAAGTGATGCTTTCACCTTTTGAATGAAATATGAAGGAGTGTGGAGCTGTGAAGTGGTTACTATTCTTACTTATTGTAATACCGGCGATCGAGATTGCGGTATTGATAGGATCAAGTCATGTAATAGGTTTATGGTCTACGTTCGCTATGATTGTATTTACGGGTATTGTTGGTGTATATTTGGCGAAACGACAAGGGTTTAAAGTGCTTAGAGAGATTCAATTTAGGTTAAATAGAGGAGAAATGCCCGGTGATACGGTTCTAGATGGTATTTTTATATTCGTAGGAGGTATTCTTTTAGTACTGCCTGGATATGTGACGGATATAATAGGTTTTATCTTTGTTGTTCCTGTAACGAGGGCTTTATTGAAGCCGGTTGTTATGAAGTGGATTGATTGGAAATTTAGAAAGAGAACTACTATTATTGTTCAGAAATAACGCGTAGATTATAGTGATCTACGCGTTATTTTTTTTGTTTGCTATTTATTGTCAATTGTTAGCTTCTTGTTGGGGGTGGATTATTGTTAGTTATTAAACGATAGGATACAGAGGGTTCTTGTGAATGAAAAGTGTTACATTAGGGTGATGTTCTTGCATGTAGTAAGATTCGACTAGTGAGCAGAAGTTAGATAGGAGAAGAAAAATTACTGATTAAAGGGTTCACCTGCCTTGTTTTGTATATTTATTCATTTACATAAAAAGTAATAAATGTAAGTAATAATTATAGAATAAATAGAATAAAAATGTATTTCCGGCCTGAAATATGCGTTTTTATGCAAAAAAATAAGAGAATTATCCTTTTTTAGGAAATCCCCTTTTAAATGTAGTAGTGCAAAAAGTACAGTGAATAATCAGTGGGAATTTCCCACTGATTACAGTTGATTTTTTGTTGTGTATGAGTTAGAAAACATTATTTTGATGGTGAGCCTTTAATGAATTTCCATAAATCGTGGAATACATGAGCTTTGTGTAATGTATTAAGTAGTACTAATATGACTGGACCGATGATTAATCCTAAAAAACCAAAGAGCTTAAAGCCGACAAATAGAGCGATGAGTGTCGCTAATGGATCGAGTCCAATATTAGATGAAAGTACTTTTGGCTCCATGATTTGTCTTTGGACAATCACGACGATGTATAGGATGAGAAGACCGATGGCGAATGCAGTATCACCTGTGAAAAATACGTATATAACCCAAGGAACGAAGACGGCTCCAGTTCCTAAATACGGGAGTAAATCTACAACCCCTGTAATAATCGCGATAGTAATTGCGTATGGCACGCGTAATATTAAAAGGCCGATTAGTACAATGATAGTTGTCATAGATACGAGTGTAAGTTGCGCTTTAACAAAACCAAACAAAGCTTTTCTTAAATCGACAAAAATAGTTTTTCCGTATCCGTGTACACGATTAGGTAGAAGTTTTCTTACTTTATGAGCAAGACGGTGCCAATCGTAACTAATGAAGAAGGTGGCTAATAAGACGAATACAAGGACAGTTAAAGTTGTTGGTAATGCACTAATGAAATTTGTTAATCCGCTTATAATGGCGGTTAAAAGTTCTTTCATTTGTGTCGTTGCTCCGGTGCCTAAGTTTTGAATGTTTTGTGTAATAGTGTATCGCTGTGGTTCTCCAAGATGATTAAATTTAGAAATTAAATCATCATAGAGAGGCATAATATGATTAAGTGCAAATTCTTGGGCGAATGCAACGATATCTGGAAACTTCACTGTGACAATTTGTAGTAAGTATGTTGTGGCAGATATTGCTTCAGTTACAAGGTATGTAACGAGTCCGACGATAGCTCCGAATACGAGAATTAAGCTAACGAGTACCGCTAATGCGCGAGGGAATTGTAGTTTTTGATTAAGGAAATTGACGACAGGATTAATCAAATAAGCGAATGCAAAAGCGATAATAAAAGGGTAGATCAGACCTGACATGTGCAGCAATGCATAGAACCCAACTACCGTTGCTGCAATGACAAATATGAGTCGTAATATCATATATAGTAAGTTTCGGTTCAAAGATGTATACCTCCCATTCCAATTTGGATTATCCTAATTCGTTCAACTTATAACTAGTGAGATTCACTGATCAAAGTTGCACTTTATGTTATAGTGGAATGATGGATTTAGCCTGCTTTTGCAGCGGATTAATGACTACAGAAGCTTGTTGGTGACGCTTCTACTATATGGTAAAAACTTCATTTTCTCTCTTTTTTATTTTACCTGTTTCTTATTATAAAAGAAAGGAGAGACATCCGCTTTTAAATGTATATGCATGCTTTATTTTTTTCTGGTTAAAGTTTTGTTTGTAATTTTGGAATGTATATGAAAATCAATTTTTTTCTTTATATAATTGTCAAATATGCATCGGTATAGCATGTATAACGATAGGTTTAAGGGTATTTTTGTTTGGAAACAAGTTCATTATTTTCAGAAAGGAAGTGCAATCATGATTAGTCAGTCAACGTTATTTTTATTCATACTACTTATTATAGGACTTATTGCTAAAAACCAATCGCTTACTGTAGCTGTTGGAGTATTATTTTTATTGAAGTTTACGTTTTTAGGCGATAAAGCCTTTCCTTATTTACAAACGAAAGGAATTAACCTCGGTGTGACGGTTATTACAATTGCGGTGCTTGTCCCAATTGCGACGGGGGAAATAGGGTTTAAACAGCTTGGAGAAGCGGCGAAATCATACTATGCATGGATTGCTTTAGCTTCAGGAGTAGCGGTTGCTTTATTGGCGAAAGGTGGGGTGCAATTATTAACGACTGATCCTCATATTACAACCGCACTTGTTTTTGGGACAATTATAGCTGTAGCTTTATTTAATGGAGTTGCTGTAGGTCCGTTAATTGGGGCTGGAATTGCCTATGCAGTTATGAGTATTATACAAATGTTTAAATAAGGAATTTTATAGTAATATAAAAATTTTGAATTCTTTCTGTTCACAAAAGTCAGATAATTGTTTATAATAGGATTAGAAACTTTGAAAAGTTACATAACAGCAGAGACTTTACACCAGATAAAATAAAAACAACATAAAACAATTTTATAATGATATTGTTTTATGTTGTTTTTATCATAAACTCTTCGGAATTCATTTTCCTCACTAACTTGTTGTTCTGAGCGTGAGGATTCGGAGAGACATTCACGCTCATGCTTTCCCTGTAAGTAATGGACAATTAGAGGGGAACATCGCAACAAATTTGCATGAACGTGCATTTTGCTTGCCTAAAGAGTGAACGAGCGTTCATAATTTATAAGGGGAGCAAATAGATATAAGGAGCAAGGTTGGGAGAATTTTCAGGAAAAGGAGAGAATGTCATGACTGTTATTCGAGGTTTAGAAGGGGTAGTAGCAACAACATCATCTGTGAGCTCTATTATTGATGATACATTAACTTATGTTGGGTATAATATTGATGATTTAGCTGAGAATGCTACGTTCGAAGAAGTAGTGTACTTATTATGGCACCGCAAGCTTCCTAACGAAAAAGAACTAGCGGAATTTAGTGAAACTGTATCTGAATACTATAAAGTACCAGGTGAAATTTTAACATATTTGAAACAAGTAGATTTAAAAATCGCGCACCCGATGTCGGTTTTACGAACTGCGATTTCCATGCTATCATTATATGATGAGAGCGCTGAAATAATGGATGGAAAGTCTAATTATTTGAAAGCGGTTAAATTACAGGCTCAAGTCGGAACTTTAATTGCGGCTTATGCAAGAATTCGCAAAGGTTTAGATGTTGTTGAGCCAAGAAAAGATCTATCATTAGCTGCAAACTTTTTGTACATGTTAAATGATCGTGAGCCAAATGAAGTTGAAATTGAGGCTTTTGATAAGGCACTTGTACTTCATGCAGATCATGAGTTAAACGCTTCTACATTTACTGCACGTGTTTGCGTAGCTACACTTTCAGATGTGTATTCTGGTATTACAGCAGCAATCGGTGCATTAAAAGGTCCTCTTCACGGCGGGGCAAATGAAAATGTAATGAAGATGTTAACTGAAATTGGCGAAGAAGAAAATGTAGAATCATATATTCATAATGCTCTTCAAAATAAAGTGAAAATTATGGGATTTGGTCATCGCGTATATGAGCATGGTGATCCACGCGCGAAACACTTACGCGAAATGTCTAAGAGATTATGCGTGCTTTTAGGAGAAGACAAATGGTATAATATGTCTATCAAAATTGAAGACATTGTAACAAAAGAAAAAGGTCTTCCACCAAATGTTGATTTCTATTCAGCTTCTGTATACCATTGTTTAGGAGTTGACCATGACCTATTTACACCTATCTTTGCGATTAGCCGTATGTCAGGCTGGTTAGCTCATATTCTAGAACAATATGAAAACAACCGTTTAATCCGTCCGCGTGCTGATTATGATGGACCTACGCATCAAGTGTATGTTCCGATTGCGCAACGATAAGTGAAAAACACTATTTTGATAGTGAAAATACGCTTTCAAAAGTCTGATTTTTTCGGAAAGATATAATGATTAGAATATTTTAATTTGACTAACGGTTTGAACTGAGGGGTTATTCCCTCAGTTGCATACATATGAAATTTCAAACATGGGGGTTATCACATTGACGACAGGTGAAAAAATTACTGTAACTAATGGTGTTATGAATGTACCAAACAATCCGATTATTCCATTTATCGAAGGAGATGGAATTGGTCCTGATATTTGGGCTGCAGCATCTCGCGTACTAGAAGCAGCAGTTGAGAAAGCATATGATGGTGAGAAGAAAATTGTTTGGAAAGAAGTGCTTGCAGGGGAAAAAGCATTCAACCAAACAGGCGAGTGGTTACCAGAAGAGACTTTAAATTTAATTCGTGAATATTTAATCGCAATTAAAGGTCCACTTACAACTCCAGTTGGCGGTGGTATTCGTTCTCTAAACGTTGCGCTTCGTCAAGAATTAGATTTATATGTATGTCTACGTCCAGTTCGTTACTTTGAAGGTGTTCCTTCACCTGTAAAACGTCCGGAAGATACTGATATGGTTATTTTCCGTGAAAATACAGAAGATATTTACGCTGGTATTGAATATGCACAAGGTTCTCCAGAAGCGGAAAAAGTTCTTGCATTCTTAAAAGAAGCAATGGGCGTTAATAAAATTCGTTTCCCAGAAACATCAGGGATTGGTATTAAACCAATTTCAGAGGAAGGGACAAAGCGTCTTGTTCGTGCTGCGATTCAATATGCAATTAACGAAAAACGCTCTTCTGTTACATTAGTTCATAAAGGAAACATTATGAAATTTACAGAAGGTGCTTTCAAAAACTGGGGTTACGAAGTAGCTGAACAAGAATTTGGCGACAAAGTATTTACTTGGGCTGAATATGATCGTATCGTTGAAAAAGATGGTAAAGATGCAGCGAATAAAGCGATGGCAGAAGCAGAATCTGCTGGGAAAATCATCGTAAAAGATTCTATTGCAGACATCTTCTTACAACAAATTTTAACTCGTCCACGTGAGTTCGATGTTGTTGCAACAATGAACTTAAACGGAGACTACATCTCGGATGCACTTGCTGCACAAGTAGGTGGAATTGGTATTGCACCTGGTGCAAACATTAACTATGTGACTGGACATGCTATCTTTGAAGCTACACATGGTACAGCTCCAAAATATGCAGGTTTAGATAAAGTAAATCCATCTTCTGTTCTTCTTTCTGGTGTATTATTATTAGAGCACTTAGGATGGAACGAAGCTGCGAATTTAGTAACTGATTCAGTTGAGAAAACAATTGAATCAAAAGTAGTAACTTATGATTTCGCACGCTTAATGGAAGGTGCAACAGAAGTGAAATGTTCTGAGTTCGCTAATGAACTTATTAAAAACATGGATGTAGCGATAATCAAAAACGCATAATTAAAGCGGGGGGTAAATTATGACAATCAAACGCAAGAAAGTTTCAGTCATCGGTGCAGGATTTACAGGAGCAACAACAGCATTCTTATTAGCACAAAAAGAACTTGCAGATGTTGTATTAGTGGACATTCCACAGCTGGAAAATCCAACAAAAGGGAAAGCGTTAGATATGTTAGAAGCGAGCCCAGTACAAGGTTTTGATGCTAACATTATTGGTACATCTGATTACGCAGATACTGCTGATTCTGACGTTGTCGTTATTACAGCAGGTATTGCGCGTAAGCCTGGTATGAGCCGTGATGACTTAGTAGCAACAAACTCTAAAATTATGAAAAGTATTACGCGCGACATTGCAAAACATTCACCAAATGCGATTATTGTTGTATTAACAAATCCAGTTGATGCAATGACATATTCTGTATTTAAAGAAGCAGGATTCCCGAAAGAGCGTGTTATCGGTCAATCGGGCGTATTAGATACAGCTCGTTTCCGTACATTCATTTCACAAGAATTAAACCTTTCTGTGAAAGACATTACAGGATTTGTTCTTGGTGGACATGGTGACGATATGGTTCCTCTTGTACGCTATTCCTATGCAGGTGGCATTCCGTTAGAAACATTAATTCCGAAAGAGCGTTTAGAGGCAATTGTAGAACGTACACGTAAAGGTGGCGGCGAGATTGTAGGTTTATTAGGAAACGGTAGTGCATATTACGCGCCAGCAGCTTCTTTAGTTGAAATGACAGAAGCAATCTTGAAAGATCAACGCCGTGTATTACCTGCTATTGCATACCTTGAAGGTGAGTATGGTTATAGTGACATTTACTTAGGGGTACCAGTAATTCTAGGTGGTAACGGAATTGAAAAAATTATTGAATTAGAACTTCTTGCAGATGAAAAAGAAGCGTTAGATCGCTCTGTCGAATCTGTACGTAACGTTATGAAAGTTCTTGTTTAATAATTAAATATAAGTGGAAAAAGATTCGGGGCCCCGAATCTTTTTCTACTATATATTGAAATGTTTTTTTGAAATAATATGAAAACGCTATCATTAGGTGTATCCTATAATGAAACTATAGACTTATACTATACATTGCCCTCATCATAGTAAATTTCGGATAAGGTATCGCTTTTAGTAGGATAATAAGGTGAAAAAATCGGAGGGGGTTGTAACATGTTAAAGAAAAAAGTTCAAATTGGTCGTAAAATGGATGAAATTACAGTAGGAGAGAAATTATCTATCACTGAAAAAATTGAGGATAAAGATTTGTTATTGTATTTAGGGTTAACGAATGATGCCAATCCATTATATATTCAGCATGATTACGCATCCCAAACTCCGTATGAAAAGCCGATTGTCCCAAGCATTATGCTAACGGGGCTGATTACAACGGCGGTTACGAAATATTTACCAGGTCCAGGTAGTCATATTACTAGGAAGGACCTTACGTTCGTGAAACATGTTCACCATTACGAAACGTTACAAATCCACTTTGAAGTTGTGGCTGTTTCAGAGGAGGAACATACAATTGATATGCTTGTATTTGCTCATGATGAAAAAGGAGAAACTGTTGTAAAAGGTTCATTAACAGTAACACCACCTTTTAAATCTGTTTCCATTATGGAAAAAGCATTAGATAATTTTTAAAAAATGAAAGTTAGAATGATATAAAAGTAGCGCTAGTCATATTCTTATTAAGGGTATGCTAGCGCTACTTTTTGTTTGGAAAGGGTGATATAACTTTGAAATGGGAAAGGGAAGACATTATTTTTGAAACGATAAGAGAAGCTGAAGTGTGGGCCGATTCAATCGCGAATGAAATGTACGGGAAAGTATTTGATGGATATGAAACACCAGATTATAAAATAGCGTATGCTCTTTCGTTTTTCCTAGCGCAAAATCGAGAGTTTATAGTTCATACGGAAAAAGAGTTTAAAAAAGATAGATTCATCTATAAAGTTTGGATAGCGACCGGATAGAGGGAATGAAGTTACGATTGCTTTTATTTTCCGAAACTCTAGTACAAACGAGCTCCATGAATAGACAATTATATTGAGGGAGACCTTGTTTTCTAGTATGATGAGAATAACGGGGAAAATACTAGGATGAAGAAGGTTTCAAGTCTATAACTTGGAGGAAAAGAATGAACAATCGTATTTTAGTAGTTGATGATGAGGAATTTATCTTAACTTTAATTGAATTTAATTTACAACAAGCTGGTTTTGAAGTTATAACAGCGATGGATGGAGAGATGGCGCTTCAAAAAGCGACAACAGAACGTCCGGATTTAATTATATTAGATTTAATGCTTCCGAAAATGGATGGTATGGAAGTTTGTAAAGAATTACGATTGCAGCGTGTTATGACGCCGATTTTAATGCTAACAGCAAAAGATGATGAATTTGATAAGGTACTGGGTCTTGAGCTTGGGGCTGATGATTATATGACGAAGCCGTTTAGCCCAAGGGAAGTTGTTGCTCGTGTGAAAGCGATTTTGCGCCGCACGAAATTACAGCAAGAAGAAAAAGTTTCGGAAACGCCAGATGAAGATAGTATCATAATTGCAGAGCTTAAAATTTTACCGGAGTTTTATGAAGCGTACTTCCAAGGTAGGAAACTGGAACTAACACCGAAAGAATTTGAGTTACTTGTTTATCTTGCAAAAAATAAAAGTCGTGTATTAACTCGTGACCAATTATTGAGTGCTGTATGGAATTATGATTTTGCCGGTGATACAAGAATTGTTGATGTCCATATTAGCCATTTGCGCGATAAAATTGAACAAAATACGAAAAAACCGACGTACATTAAAACGATACGTGGTTTAGGTTATAAATTAGAGGAGCCAAAAGGGGATGAATAAATTTCGTTCCAGGCTTCTTTTTACTTTTGTTTCTCTTATCGTTTTTATTTTAGTTGGACTAGGTGTATTATTAGAAACCGTATTTGAAAATTACTATATAGATCATGCTAAAGAAAGAATGGTAAAAGAGACAAGGTATGTTGCTGTATTAGCAGAGGAGCAAGGGTTTGATTCTGTTTTAAAAAAGCCGTATGTATTTGAAAAGTTAGAAGAACAAATACCAGCTTCTATTATATTTGTGGATGAAAAAAAGAAAGTTCAATATAGCGGAGGGAAACAATCTGCATTTAGTCAAGAGATGATTAAAGAACTTTCTTCTGAAGCAGGAAAACAAAAAAATAAAGTCATTACGAAAGAAACAGATCAAAAGAATGAATTTTATCATGCTGTGTTCGTCCAGGATGTAGAAGGGAAACAAGGATACATTTTGGTGAAAAGTACAATTGATACTTTGAGGGACGTTCACCAAAAAACGTGGGGATTATTAATTATCGGATTTGTCATTGCTTGTCTCGTAGTTGTATTCCTAGGTGTCAAAATTACAGGACAATATATTAGGCCGATTGAATCAGTTACGAAAGTTGCGATTGAATTAGCGAAGGGTAATTATAAAGCGCGTGCATATGAAAGTCATTCGGATGAAACAGGAATGCTGAGTAAAGCAATTAATATTTTAGCTCGTAATTTACAAGAGATGACACTCGAACAAGAAATGCAACAAGATCGTTTGCACACATTAATTGAAAATATGGGAAGCGGAATGATTTTAATTGATAGCCGTGGTTATATAAACCTTGTAAACCGTTCTTATAAGGAGACTTTCCACGTAACAGATGAAGAATATTTAGACCGTTTATATTATGAATCGTTTCACCATACGGAAATTATTGAGCTTGTGGAAGAAATTTTTATGACAGAAGTGAAAGTGCGTAAACAAATGTTATTGCCGCTAGGTATTGAGCGCAAGCATTTCGAAGTATACGGAGCGCCAATTATTGGGACAAACCATGAGTGGAAAGGGATTGTTCTCGTATTCCATGACATTACAGAGTTAAAGAAATTAGAACAAATGAGAAAAGACTTTTTAGCGAATGTTTCTCATGAATTGAAGACACCGATTACTTCTATTAAAGGTTTTTCAGAAACACTCTTGGACGGAGCGATGGATAATAAAAAATTCTGCGAACATTTCTTGCATATCATTTTAAAAGAAAGTGAGCGTATGCAAGGATTAATTGAAGATTTATTAGATTTGTCAAAAATCGAGCAGCAAGGGTTTAGATTAAATATGGGTACGGTTGATATGAAGGGGCTTCTTGAAGACATTCACATGGTGCTTGATAATAAAGCGGGTGAAAAAGAAATCTCTTTACAAGTGAATGTATTGAAACGAGTTTCCGTTATTGGAGATCCGAGCCGCTTAAAACAAATCTTTATTAATTTAATTAATAATGCAATCGTATATACGCCGGCTGGAGGCGTTGTTTCAGTTGAATTATTAGAGGATAAATATAATGCGTATATAAAAGTGTCGGATACTGGAATTGGTATTAGTAAAGAAGAAATCCCTCGTATATTTGAACGTTTTTATCGAGTTGATAAAGCGAGAAGTAGAAATACGGGTGGAACGGGTCTTGGTTTATCAATTGTAAAGCATTTAGTTGAAGCACATCAAGGTACGATTACAGTGGATAGTGAGGTTGGAGAAGGTACAACATTTACAGTTGTTTTACCAAAATCAGCTACTGAAAAATAGGATGAAGGATATTTACAATATATTAACAATGGCTTAATTAAATATTAATAAAGCTCTGTTAATATAATATATGAAAACCCCTTCATCCAAGGAGTAATTTTGGACGAGAGTAGTTATGCTATTCTCGTCACTTCCCTTTTATGCCAATGTAAGTCTGTTTATATATGATAGAAAAAAACCGTTATTTTTCTTCTCTCTATTAGTCATGTTAATATAGAGAGAGGATAGGAACGGTTTTTTTTCTGTGGGAAAATCGTTTCAAATTTGTATGGGGAGGTTTGTAGTTTGGAAAAAAAAGTCGTATTAGTAGATGGTAATAATATCGCGTATCGTGCTTTCTTTGCACTACCGCTTTTAAATAACGACAAAGGTATACATACGAACGCAATTTATGGTTTTACGATGATGTTAATGAGAATATTAGAGGAAGAAAAACCGACGCACATGCTTGTGGCGTTTGATGCGGGGAAAACAACGTTCCGTCATAAAACGTATAGTGATTATAAGGGAGGGCGTCAAAAGACGCCACCTGAACTATCAGAGCAATTCCCATTTATTCGCGAAGTACTTGATGCATTTAATGTTCCGCGCTATGAATTAGAAAACTATGAAGCGGATGACATTATGGGGACTTTAGCGAAAGAAGCGAGTGAGCAAGGGTTTCATGTGAAAGTTATTTCAGGAGATAAAGACTTACTGCAACTTGTTTCAGATAATACACTCGTATGTATTCCTCGCAAAGGGATTACAGAAGTAGATGAATATACGAAAGAAGCTTTATTTGAGAAATATAGCTTATCACCAAAGCAAATTATCGATATGAAAGGTTTAATGGGAGACCAATCAGATAACATTCCAGGTGTACCAGGTGTTGGTGAGAAGACAGCCATTAAATTATTAACGCAATTTGAAACGGTAGAAGCAGTATATGAAAACTTAGATCAAGTGAGTGGAAAGAAATTAAAAGAAAAGTTAGAAGCGAATAAAGAACAAGCCCTTATGAGTAAAGAACTTGCGACTATTATTACAGACGCACCGATTACTGTGCATGTAGATGATATGGCATATAAAGGGTATGAACCAAGCGATTTGATTCCAATGTTCGAGAATTTAGGATTTACATCCCTTTTAAATAAATTAGGTGTTACGCCGGAGGAAACGGCTCCAGTTGAATTAGATGATATTACATTTGATATTGTAGAAGAAGTTACAGAAGAAATGCTTCAGCAAGATAGTGCGCTTATTGTTGAAGTGCAAGAAGATAACTATCATAAAGCCGATATTCAAGGTTTTGGTATTCAAAATGAAAATGGTTGTTACTTCATTCCGGCCGATGTTGCTCTTAAATCAGATGCTTTTAAAGAGTGGCTTGCAAATGGAGAAATGAGAAAACATACATTTGATGCGAAGCGTGCTATCGTTGCCCTAAAGTGGAAAGGTGTAGATATTCAAGGGATTGACTTTGATTTATTAATTGCCGCTTATTTACTTGATCCAGCTGATACCGATAAAGATTTCCGTGCTGTTGCGAAAATGAAAGAAACACATGCGGTAAAATCTGACGAAGAAGTTTACGGGAAAGGTGCGAAACGTGCTGTTCCTGAGCAAGAGGTAGTAGCTGAGCATGTCGCTCGTAAAGTGCATGTATTATTCGATGTGAAGCAAACATTCGTAGAAGAATTAGAAAAGAATGAGCAATATGAACTATTTACAGAGTTAGAATTACCTCTTGCTCGTGTATTAGCTGACATGGAAGTGAAAGGTGTTACAGTTGATACGAATCGTCTTCGTAATATGGGAGAAGAGCTTGCGGGTAGATTAAAGGAAATGGAACAAGAGATTTATGAGCTTGCAGGAACGGAATTTAATATTAATTCACCGAAGCAGCTTGGGGTTATTCTGTTTGAAAACTTAAATTTACCTGTTATTAAAAAGACGAAAACAGGTTATTCTACATCTGCTGATGTACTAGACAAGCTTATGGATCATCATGCAATCATTCCGAAGATTTTACACTACCGTCAATTAGGGAAACTAAACTCTACATATATTGAAGGGTTACTAAAAGTTGTACATGACGATTCATCTAAAATTCATACTCGCTTTAACCAAGTGTTAACGCAAACAGGACGACTAAGTTCAACGGAACCAAACTTGCAAAATATCCCGATTCGCTTAGAAGAGGGAAGGAAGATTCGTCAGGCGTTTATTCCTTCAGAAGAAGGATGGATTATGTACGCGGCCGATTATTCACAAATTGAACTTCGTGTGCTTGCTCACATTGCAAAAGATGAAGGTTTAGTTGAAGCGTTCCAACATGACATGGATATTCATACGAAAACAGCTATGGATGTATTCGGTGTTGGAAAAGATGAAGTGACATCTAATATGAGACGACAAGCAAAAGCTGTAAACTTCGGCATTGTATACGGTATTAGTGATTACGGCCTTTCACAAAACTTAGGAATCACGAGAAAAGCGGCAGGGGAATTTATTGAAAGGTATTTAGAAAGCTTCCCTGGAGTACAAGAATATATGGCTGACATTGTAAAAGATGCGAAGCAAAAAGGATATGTTTCAACGTTATTAAATCGCCGTCGTTACATTCCGGAAATTACGAGCCGTAACTTTAATTTACGTAGCTTTGCAGAGCGTACAGCAATGAATACACCAATTCAAGGTAGTGCGGCGGATATTATTAAAAAGGCTATGATTATTATGGCGGATCGCTTAGAAGAAGAAGGCCTACAAGCTCGCTTACTTCTGCAAGTACACGATGAATTGATCTTTGAAGCGCCAAAAGAAGAAGTGGAAAAATTAGAGAAGCTTGTACCTGAAGTAATGGAGCATGCAATTGAACTAGCAGTTCCGTTAAAAGTTGATTATTCTTACGGTCCAACTTGGTACGACGCGAAATAAGGAAGTGATAAAATGCCGGAATTACCAGAGGTTGAAAATGTTAGACGGACACTTGAAAATCTTGTAACGGGGAAAGTGATTGAAGATGTAATTATCACTTACCCAAAAATAGTGAAACGACCGGACGATGCAGAAATCTTTAAAGACATGCTAAGAGGCGAGATGATCGAGAATATAAAGCGAAGAGGTAAGTTTTTGCTTTTGTATGTAACAAACTATGTAATTGTTTCACATTTGCGTATGGAAGGTAAGTTTTTACTTCATCAAGAGGATGAGCCAATTGATAAACATACACACGTACGTTTCTTATTTACAGATGGAACTGAATTGCATTATAAAGATGTGAGAAAGTTTGGTACGATGCATCTCTTTAAGAAAGGTGAAGAGTTTGCTCAAATGCCTCTTGCTGATTTAGGACCAGAGCCATTTGATGCTGAATTGACACCGCAGTACTTACAAGAAAGATTGCAAAAGACAAATCGCAAAATAAAAGTTGTATTATTAGATCAGCGTCTTTTAGTGGGGCTTGGAAATATATATGTAGATGAAGTATTATTCCGTTCGCAAATTCATCCAGAACGAGAAGCTGCATCTTTAACAGAAGAAGAAGTAGAAAGAATTTATGAGGCGACTGTTACAACGCTGGGTGAAGCGGTTAAGCGTGGCGGAAGTACAATTAGAACGTATATTAATTCGCAAGGACAAATTGGTTCGTTCCAGGAACTTCTAAATGTATATGGAAAAAAAGGAGAACCGTGTGTGACTTGCGGTACGCTATTAGAAAAAACAGTTGTTGGCGGAAGGGGAACGCATTACTGCCCAATTTGTCAGCCTAGAATATAGAAAAGGGATAACATCGGATAGGCATTTGTCATATACATAGAGCAGAGCTATGTATAAGGGAGGAGCTTACCGATGTATCTTTATTTGTCTCTTATTTTATTAGCTTTTACATTAAGCTTAGATAGCTGTAGTGTGGGGCTAACATACGGATTAAGAAGTGTAAGAATTCCACTAAAATCAATTATAATTATCGGAATCTGTTCAGCGGCTGTCATGCTCGTTTCCATGGGAATTGGACATATGATCGCGAAAATATTTTCACCTGTTATCGCAACGCGTATCGGTGGGTTTGTTCTTATTGGAATCGGGATTTGGGTATTATACCAATTTTTTCGAAGTGATAAAAAAGAAGAACCGAAGCAAGAAGAGAAGGTTTGGAAACTAGAAATTGCTTCTCTAGGGTTAGTGATTCAAATTTTGCGGAAGCCGACTGTTGCCGATTTTGATAAATCAGGAACTATTTCTGCAGGAGAAGCGCTACTTCTCGGCATCGCTCTTTCTGTAGATTCGTTTGGTGCTGGAATCGGTGCATCTTTATTAGGTTATGCACCGGCGATGATGGCGATATTAGTTGCGGTTATGAGTTCTTTATTTTTATTTATTGGAATGAAGCTTGGTACGATTTTATCGAATATGAAATGGTTACAAAAATTTACATTCCTGCCTGGAGTATTACTCATTATTATTGGAATTTGGAAAATGTAAGTATGGGCGTGGAACATTAGTTTCGCGCCTTTGATATTATGAGGAGGATTATTATGACAGTAATAATTGGATTAACAGGAGGCATTGCAAGCGGAAAAAGTACGGTATCAGAAATGTTTCGTGAAATGAGTATACCGGTTATTGATGCAGATATTATTGCGCGAGAAGTTGTAGAACGAGGAAAACCAGCATATAACAAAATTGTAGAGGTGTTTGGAACGGAAGTGTTACAAGAAGATGGGGAGCTGGATCGCCCGAAGCTTGGAAGTGTCGTTTTCTATAATGAAGAAAAACGATTGCAGTTAAACAAAATCGTTCACCCTGCAGTGCGTGAAGAAATGAATGCACAAAAGGAAATGTACATAAAAGAAGGTATGCAAGCGGTTGTGTTAGATATCCCTCTTTTGTTTGAAAGTGAATTAACAAATCTTGTTGATCGTGTTTTAGTTGTAGCAGTCACACCGAATACGCAATTGGAACGTTTAATGAAACGAAATAACTTTTCAGAAGAAGAAGCAACGGTGCGTATTCAATCTCAAATGCCATTAGAAGAAAAAGTGAAGAATGCAGATGAAGTGATAAATAATGATGGCACAATTATGGAAACGAAAACACAATTACAGGTGATTTTAAAGAAGTGGAACATTATTGATTAAAAAATTGTGAAATTAATGAAAATGCTTAGTGACATATCTCCTTTTTGTGTTATACTATTATTGGGATTGGAGATAAATAGTATAACGCATTCAAGGGGGAAAACATATTATGACTCGTGTGGCAATTAATGGATTTGGACGTATTGGGAGAATGGTGTTTCGTCAAGCAATAAAAGAAAGCGCATTCGAAATTGTAGCAATCAATGCAAGCTATCCGTCCGAAACGTTAGCACATTTAATTAAATATGATACAGTACACGGTAAGTTTGCCGGAACAGTGGAAGCATTTGAAGATCACTTATTAGTAGATGGGAAAATGATTCGCCTTTTAAACAACCGTGATCCAAAGGAATTGCCTTGGACAGATCTAGGTGTTGAAGTTGTAATTGAAGCAACTGGTAAATTTAATTCAAAAGAAAAAGCAATTCTTCACGTTGAAGCTGGAGCGAAAAAAGTTATTTTAACAGCGCCTGGTAAAAATGAAGATGTAACAATTGTAGTTGGTGTGAACGAAGACCAATTAGATATTACAAAACATACCGTTATTTCAAATGCATCTTGTACAACAAACTGTTTAGCACCTGTTGTAAAGGTGTTAGATGAGCAGTTTGGAATTGAAAACGGTTTAATGACAACTGTTCACGCTTATACAAATGACCAAAAAAACATTGATAACCCACATAAAGATTTAAGAAGAGCACGTGCTTGCGGACAGTCAATCATTCCTACAACGACGGGCGCTGCGAAAGCGCTTGCAAAAGTTCTTCCGCATTTAAATGGAAAACTTCATGGTATGGCACTTCGTGTACCAACACCAAACGTGTCTCTTGTTGATTTAGTAGTAGACGTAAAACGTGATGTAACAGTTGAAGATATTAATGAAGCATTCAAAACTGTTGCAAATGGTGCGTTAAAAGGAATTGTAGAATTTAGTGAAGAGCCTTTAGTGTCTATCGACTTTAATACAAATACACACTCAGCTATTATTGATGGTTTATCTACAATGGTAATGGGTGATCGTAAAGTGAAAGTACTTGCTTGGTATGATAACGAGTGGGGCTACTCTCGTCGTGTTGTAGATCTTGTAACGTTAGTTGTTGATGAATTAGCAAAACAAGAAAATGTGCAACATATTTAAGTGAATAAGGGAGAGGGCAAGTGAATATTTGCTCTCTTTTTTTATTTTTTTCTGAAAAGAAAAAAATTATATGGGTATATTTTCAAATAGTGGACAGACCAAAAACGTTGTGATTACTGTATTTGTGAATCATTTATTTTTTTTAGGGAAAAGTAAAGAGGAAATTATGACAGAAAATCGAAAAAACTGTTGTTGCAAAATGAAAATAAACAAAGTATACTAACACTCGTAAACTTAAGAGCTGAGGTACGTAGTCACTACTTAAAGGGTTAGGACCTCTCTGGACTAACTTTCCCCCGTGGTAGTGGAGCAAGCCAAATTGCAAATTAGTTTTCAATTCGAACAGTTAGAATAAATTTACAAGGGGGAACTGTAGAATGGATACTATGGATACGATGGGTCGTCACGTAATCGCTGAACTTTGGGATTGCGATTTCGACAAGCTTAATGACATGCCATATATTGAACAATTATTTGTGGATGCAGCACTAAGAGCTGGTGCTGAAGTACGTGAGGTTGCTTTTCATAAATTTGCACCACAAGGTGTAAGTGGAGTAGTAATTATCTCGGAATCACATTTAACAATTCATAGCTTTCCGGAGCACGGTTACGCAAGTATTGATGTTTATACTTGTGGGGATCGTATTGATCCAAATGTTGCTGCAGAATATATTGCAGAAGGTTTAAACGCGAAAACGCGTGAGAGCATCGAGCTTCCTCGAGGCACTGGTAGCTTCGAAATTAAGCAGAGAGAAACAAAAGCTCTTTAAAAAAGAACATAATTGATTTAAAATGTAAAGAGGTGTATAATGCACCTCTTTTTTAGTTTATATAAAATAGGATCACGATATGTAATAACTTAGAGTGGTCATTATAGAAGAATGAGTTATATAATATTGTATATATATTTTCACATGTAGGTGAGTAGCGAAAGAATAAAGATTATAGTGTAAAGGAGTGAATGAATTGCGTTGTCCATCCTGTTTTCATAATGGAACAAGAGTGTTAGATTCGCGTCCGGTAGACGAGGGGCGCTCTATTCGAAGAAGAAGAGAGTGTGAAAGTTGTTTAAGTCGCTTTACGACATTTGAAAGAGTAGAAGAATCACCTCTTATCGTTGTTAAAAAAGAAGGAACACGAGAAGAGTTTAATAAAGAGAAAATTTTACGCGGTTTAATTAAAGCGTGTGAAAAAAGACCTGTATCTTTAAGACAGTTAGAGGAAGTAACACAAAGTGTGGAGCGTGAACTTCGTAACTTAGGTATATCAGAAGTGAAAAGTGATATGATTGGTGAAATTGTTATGGAAGAACTTCGTGATATTGATGATGTTGCTTACGTACGTTTTGCTTCTGTGTATCGTCAATTTAAAGATTTAAATGTATTTATTGAAGAATTAAAAGATATACTGCAAAAAGAGAGAGAGTAGAAGGAATCTCTTTATATACTGTAAGTAAACGAGATAAGAGAGCTAGAAGCGGAAGCTAATAGCTCTTTTTCGCTAATAAATTATATAATAAAGATAGAACGAGTGAAATGTAGGTTAGATTGGATGAGAGAAAGGAAAGGCAAGAATGGAAAAACAGTCATGGATGGAGCTATTGCCGATTGATCGTTATAAAGTAAGTGCGAAAGGGTTGTTACATAATTACGACCGGAAAGTATTAACGATGTTGTATCAGCCGTTAATAGGTAGTAGAGCTTTTAGCTTATACATGACACTATGGGGAGAGTTAGAGCAAGATCGTGTGTTTGGAAAAGAGAATACACATCACTCCCTTATGGTGACTATGCAAATGCAACTTCCTGAAATATATGGGGAACGAGTAAAGTTAGAAGCGATTGGTCTTTTAAATGTATATATTAAGAAAGAAAAAGATATTCGAATGTTTATATATGAATTGCAACCACCTTTATCTCCGAAGCAGTTTTTTGATGATATTGTTTTAAGTATCTTTTTATATAATCGCTTGAGTCGGACAAAATACAACCAAGTAAAACAATATTTCTTAGAAGAAGAATTCGATTTTGCTTCTTATGAAAATGTTACGCGCTCCTTCAACGATATATTTGATTCGTTTAACCCAGGTCAGTTTGAATATGCGCAAGAAGAACTGCGTATCCCGAAAACGACAATTATGCCAAGTAACGAGAATGGGGATGCTCCGAAAGTTTGGAATGATTTCTTTGATTTCTCTTTATTTGTAGACGGACTATCAGCGCTTGTTCCTAAAAAGGCGATTACAGATCAAGTGAGAGAATGTGTCATTACACTCGCTTATGTATACGGTGTGGATGTGTTATCGATGCAAAATATCGTTCTTGGCGCAGTGACAGAGATACAAACAATTGATATCGAAAGGCTTCGGAAGGGAGCACGCGATTGGTATCAATTCGAAAATGGTCAAGCGTTACCTGTATTAAGTGAAAGAGTGCAACCTCATGCTGCTCGTACAATGAAAGAGAAAGAGCCATCTACGCAAGAAGAGATGCTAATGAAGCAGTTAGAGGAAATCTCGCCAAAACAACTATTGAAAGAGATTTCAGGCGGTGCAGAGGCGACGAAAGCGGACTTGCAAATCGTTGAGGATGTAATGATAAACCAAAAGTTAACGCCAGGGGTTGTGAATGTACTTATTTATTACGTTATGCTACGCTCAGATATGAAGCTTGCTAAAACGTATGTCGAGAAGATTGCTGGACATTGGGCGCGAAAAAAGGTCGGTACAGTAGGCGAGGCGATGGCGCTAGCGAAAGAAGAGAATCGTCAATATCAAGAGTGGGCTGAGACGAAGAAAAAAGGTCGTACAGCGAAGAAAACAGTGCGAAAAGAAATGGTACCAGATTGGCTTAAAGAAGAGTCGAAAGAAGAAGAGAAAGAACCTGTAAAAAATGACGTAAGTGCGAAAAAAGATGCAAGTACGTTAGAAGATGAACGGAAACGATTAGAAGAAGTATTGAAAAAATATAAGCGTGATTAATAAAAGAAAATGAACGCTCTTTGAGGTGAGAAAATGGAGCATATTCAAAATTCATTTACGAAATTAATGGAAAATAAAAACTTTAAAAATAGATATGAAGTCTTAAAGGCAGAAGTGATGGCGCACCCTCGTGTGAAAGAATTTATAGACGAACATAAAGGTGAAGTAACGACTTCTATGATTGAACGAAGTCTTGTGAAGTTATATGAATATATTGGACAAAGTGTAGGGTGTGCGGATTGTCCAGATTTAGGGTCATGTAAAAATATGCTACAAGGATATGAGCCGAAGCTCGTCATCCAAGGTAAGATGATTGATATTCAATATGATCGTTGTATTAGAAAAGTAGCATATGATGAGAGAAAAAAATATGAAAAACTTGTTCAAAGTGTATATATGCCAGTTGACATTTTGCAGGCAACTATGGAAAATTTAGATCCTTCAGATTTAGATGCACGTATTGATGCAATAGGTGCAACGAATGAATTTTTAAACACATACGAACCAGGTAAAAAAGCACAAGGTTTATATTTGTACGGTAAATTTGGTGTAGGGAAAACGTATCTTTTAGGGGCAATTGCAAATGAGCTTGCGCGAAAGAAAATTAGTTCGATGCTCGTATACTTCCCTGAATTTTTACGTGAAATCAAAAGTTCGATTCAAGATAATTCGATTAGCGGAAAGATTGATGCTGTCAAACGTGTACAAGTATTAATGTTAGATGATATCGGGGCAGAAGCGATGTCAAGTTTTGTACGTGATGATGTACTCGGTGCAATCTTACAGTTCCGTATGTTGGAAAACTTACCGACGTTCTTTACATCTAATTTTGATTTCAAACAGTTGGAACATCATTTAACGTATACACAGCGCGGTGAAGCAGAAGAGATGAAAGCGGCCCGTATTATGGAACGAATTAAATATTTAGCGAAGCCAATCCCAATTGGCGGGAAGAACCGTCGTAATAAGTAAAGAGCGAGCTGAGAAGCTTGCTCTTTTTTATCCCGCTATTTGCCGGGCAGTAAGACTCCCACCTCAAAATTCGGCTGTAAAGCAAAGAAGTTAGGTGGGAGATCAACTGCCCGTAAAAGCCCGATTGGTTCAACTAATAATCAGTGGAGGATGGACAAAACCTCCACTGATTAAAGTTTCACTTTATTTTAATCATTTTTTCAGAGTAGCTTGTATCATTTTTTTCTCCCTCCCTTAATATATATAAAATTAGCAAGCCATATCGAGTGGATGTTCTAACAATGGGAGATAGGTTTCTACTAAGAGTGAACTTCCATAGGTCGGACTCTTATAGGATTTGTAACGTATAGATGCAATCCTTTAGAGCGGGGATAAAAGGGGGGACAAAAGTGATTGAAATTTGCTTCGAAGAAAAAAATGATGCTGTGCACGTATACAGACAACTAACGAAAAGAACGGAATCCTTATATAAGGAAACAAGTGTATATTTAAACGAACAAAAGGTTGTTATCCATATACCATTATGTGAATCGAATTATATTGAAAAGATTTTATTGCCAGTATTACTATATTTCATTATGAATGTGAAACAAAATGAATGGATTCACACCATTTTAAAGGAAAAGTTTTTTTATGAAGAACAAGAAGAGTGTCATCAAATATTGCATATGGCACATGAGATTTTAAAGGAAAGAAGAAAAGGAGTAGCTCGTGATTTAACACGTCAAAAATTTGAATCTTATATTGCGTCGTCTTTGAATGATTGGCTTTGTGATCCGCTCTCATTCTCGTTTTCATCATACGTTCGTTTTCGTCTTCGTACATATAGGGAAATGATAGCTAGGCTTGCTGAAGTTGCAATTGATGAGTATAAGATGGAGCAGGAATATCAAATGTTCATTGAGACACTTCGCCAACAAGTAAGTAGCCGGAAATCACGTTTGTCCTGTGTGCATCTTATTTTTGATGAAAGTTTTATTTTCTATGATGATAAAGGTAGACGTTTAAAACAGGATAAATTGGTTCAATATATAGATGAAGAATTATTAAAGAAACAGGATGTATATATTGATACGAAAGTAATTGCACCACTTCTTTCTATTTCGCCGAAAAAGATTTATTTATATACGAAAGAACAAGATCATAATATGATTATTACTTTGCGAAATGTATTTCAGGAACGAGTGCAACTACATGGATTACATGAATTTGAGCGCAACGTGAAAAATTTAAAAAATAAAGGTAACGCCCTTGATTTTCTAAGTTTTTGAGCATATAATTACCTACATAAATGAAATATATCGAAATGTTATGATGAGGACATGGGTAGTTTTCTACGATTTTCAGAGAGGGAAGCCTTAGGGTGTGAGCTTCCTATTACGAGATTATTACTTACCACCTCTAAACTTTAGCAGTGAACGTTTTTCTAGTAATTGCTAACGGACAACACCGTTATGTTGAACTTGAGCAATTAACAATAAGGTTAATTGGAACAAGGGTGGAACCACGAATTCAACACTCGTCCCTTTTTATGGGATGAGTGTTTTTTATTTTGAAAAAAAAGAGGAGTGACCAGTGATGGCAGATGTAGTTAAAATTACTTTCCCTGATGGAGCTGTGAAGGAGTTTCCAAAAGGAGTAACAACTGAAGAAATCGCAGCTTCTATTAGCCCAGGCTTAAAGAAAAAAGCTGTGGCTGGAAAATTAAACGATGAGATGATCGATCTTGTTACACCAATCGAAGAAGATGGTGCAGTGTCTATTATTACATTAGATTCTGAAGATGGCTTATATATTTTACGCCACTCAACAGCCCACCTTTTAGCACAAGCGTTAAAACGTTTATATAAAGATGTTAAGCTTGAGCTTGGCATTGGTCCAGTAATCGAAAATGGCTTCTACTACGATATTGATATGGAAGAAGCAATTACAGTTGAAGACTTCAAGAAAATCGAAAAAGAAATGCAAAAAATCGTGAACGAAAACTTAGAAATCGTTCGTCATGAAGTACCACGTGCAGAAGCACTTCGTCGCTTTGAAGAAATCGGCGATGAGTTAAAATTAGATTTAATTAACGATCTTCCAGAAGATGCAGTTATTTCAATCTATGAGCAAGGCGAATTCTTCGACCTTTGCCGTGGTGTTCACCTTCCATCTACAGGGAAGATTAAAGTGTTTAAATTATTAAGCGTTGCAGGTGCTTACTGGCGCGGCGATAGCAATAATAAAATGTTACAACGTATTTACGGTACTGGATTCGTTAAGAAAGCAGAATTAGATGAGCACTTACGTATGCTTGAAGAAGCGAAAGAGCGCGACCACCGTAAATTAGGTAAAGAGTTAAAACTATTTACTAATAGCCAAAAAGTAGGACAAGGTTTACCACTTTGGTTACCAAAAGGTGCAACAATTCGCCGTATTATCGAGCGTTATATCGTTGATAAAGAAGCAAGCTTAGGCTATGATCACGTATACACTCCAGTATTAGGAAGTAGAGAGCTTTATGAAACTTCTGGTCACTGGAACCATTACCGTGATGGCATGTTCCCATCAATGGAAATGGATAATGAAGAGTTAGTTCTTCGTCCAATGAACTGCCCTCACCATATGATGGTTTATAAAAATGATATTCACAGCTACCGTGAATTACCAATCCGTATTGCGGAACTTGGAACAATGCACCGCTATGAAATGTCTGGAGCATTATCTGGATTACAACGTGTACGCGGAATGACTTTAAATGATGCGCACATTTTCGTTCGTCCAGATCAAATTAAAGAAGAATTAAAACGTGTTGTAAACTTAACTTTAGAAGTGTACAAAGATTTCGGTTTAGAAAACTATTCATTCCGTCTATCTTATCGTGACCCAGCAGATACTAAAAAGTATTATGCTGATGATGAGATGTGGGAAAAAGCACAAGGTATGTTAAAAGAAGCTATGGATGAAATGGGTCTTGATTACTATGAAGCTGAAGGTGAAGCGGCATTCTATGGTCCGAAACTTGACGTTCAAGTTCGTACTGCTCTTGGAAAAGACGAAACACTTTCAACTGTACAATTAGACTTCTTACTTCCAGAACGCTTTGAATTAGCTTACGTTGGTGAAGACGGTAAACAACATCGTCCAGTTGTAATTCACCGTGGTGTTGTATCAACTATGGAACGTTTCGTAGCCTTCTTAATTGAAGAATACAAAGGCGCATTCCCAACTTGGTTAGCTCCAGTTCAGGCACAAGTAATTCCAGTTTCTCCGCAAGTACATTTAGATTATGCGAAGAAAGTACAAGATGAATTACGACGTGCTGGTATCCGTGTTGAATTAGACACTCGTGAAGAGAAAATTGGTTACAAAATCCGTGAAGCACAAATGCAAAAGATTCCGTACATGCTTGTAGTAGGTGACAATGAAGTTACTGAAAATGGCGTTAACGTACGTAAATATGGTGAACAAAAATCAGAAACAATCGCATTAGATGCGTTTGTTGACATGATTAAAGTAGAAGGAAAACGATAAGAAAGAGCCGCGGTATACCGCGGCTTTTTTATGTATTATAAAAAAGAAAATCTAGAAAAAATAACCAAACGATACTTATCATAAAAAAGTATTGCAAGTATGCTGGTTGTTTGTTACAATATTTCTTGTTGTTAGTAAAACACATCGCGTCTTCTTGACAGACGTCATGTCCTATGATAAACTCATCAAGGATAATAGAATATGGTTTTGACAAGTAGAAGCACCCGCTTCTCACCTGATGGACGCATTCGCAGTTAGCAGGTAAATGTATTTCTTACTAAAGATATTACAAGTGTGGGTGCCGTGTGCCCGCACTTTTTTTGTTCGGGTTCTACAATTGCAAAACGTATTCTAAGAAAACCTTGGAGGTGGCTTACTATTAGCAAGGATATGATGATTAACGAGCAAATTCGTGCACGTGAAGTACGCTTAGTTGGCGCAAACGGCGATCAACTTGGAATCAAGTCTCGTAATGACGCTTTAGACTTAGCTGCAGGTCTTAATCTTGATTTAGTATTGGTTGCTCCAAATGCGAAACCGCCAGTATGCCGCATTATGGACTACGGTAAATTCCGCTTTGAGCAACAGAAGAAAGAAAAAGAACAGCGCAAAAATCAAAAAGTAATTAGCATGAAAGAAGTTCGTTTAAGTCCAACAATTGATGAACATGACTTTAACACAAAACTTCGTAATGCTGTCAAGTTTTTAGAGAAAGGCGACAAGGTTAAAGCGTCAATTCGCTTTAAAGGACGTGCCATTACTCATAAAGAAATCGGTCAACGTGTTTTAGATCGCTTCTCAGAAGCTTGTGCTGAAGTTAGTACAATTGAATCTAAGCCTAAAATGGAAGGACGCAGTATGTTCTTAGTTTTAGCACCGAAAAACGATAAGTAATAGATAGAGGAGGAAATACCTATGCCTAAACAAAAAACTCATCGCGGCGCTGCAAAGCGTTTCAAAAAGACTGGATCTGGTAAACTGAAACGTTCTCACGCTTACACAAGCCATTTATTCGCTAACAAATCTACAAAAGCTAAACGTAAACTACGTAAAGCTGGTGTAGTTAGCGCTGGTGACTTCAAACGCATTCGTCAAATGCTTGACAACTTAAAATAAGTTCGGCTGATATATAGAACAAACTAGGAGGTAATATTATGCCAAGAGTAAAAGGTGGTACAGTTACTCGTCAACGTCGTAAAAAAGTTATAAAATTAGCAAAAGGTTACTACGGTTCTAAGAGTACATTATTTAAGGTTGCTAACCAACAGGTTATGAAATCTCTAATGTATGCATTCCGTGACCGTCGTCAAAAGAAACGTGACTTCCGTAAATTATGGATTACACGTATCAACGCAGCAGCTCGTATGAATGGTCTTTCTTACAGCCGCTTAATGCACGGTTTAAAAAATGCTGGCATCGAAGTTAACCGCAAGATGCTTGCTGACTTAGCTGTTCATGACGAAAAAGCTTTCGCTGAATTAGCAACAGTTGCAAAAAACAACATTAACTAATTGTTTAAAACCTTAGAAGATCTTTCTTCTAAGGTTTTTTTATTTGTATTCATTATAACCATTCAATAACTTGTGAAATTTCCCGCTTAGTGTCGTCACAATTAAATGATTTATTTCTCTCTAGTATATTAAGATGTGCTTGTAAGAACTTTTGTAACGATAACGAGGGGGTTTTTACATGAAAGTAGGAAAGATTAACGGACGTGTCGTTATCGATATGACAAAATCAATATAAAAGCTATAGCGATATAAAAGAATATATATATAAGGTCAGGAGAATCCTCCTGACTTTTTTTATTTGAACTCATTCGTGAAGAAGTGTATCTTTCCTAGCAGAAACGACACTGCTATAATGGAAAGATGATATGGAACTTTCATCAAGTGAACAATCTATGAGTGATGATTGAAACGTATTTGCAAATTAAGGACAAGCTATCTTTATAAAGATGTAGGTAGCTGACTTGTTAATAAGAAATGAAAAATAATAATGAACTTTGAGATGAAACAACATTGTTGCGGAAAATGCGATGTTGGAGGAGGACAATAGAATGGACTTACTACAACTATTTAAATTACAAAAAGAATTAGATGACCGTATTGTGAAAGAGCATGAATTACAACCGAAGAAATTGTTAAAAGAAAAAATGTTAGCTCTTCTTGTAGAAATTGGAGAACTTGCAAATGAAACACGTTGTTTTAAATATTGGAGCAATAAACCAGCGTCAGAACGTGAAGTAATATTAGAAGAATACGTAGATGGTTTACATTTTATTTTATCAATCGGAATCGATTTAGGAATTGATAAAAACTTCTTATTCTATAAATGTGCGCAAACGAATAAAACACAAGTGGAAATTTTCTTAGACACATATGCGAAAGTAATTCGTTTTACAGATCAACCTTCTATCACGAATTATATTGAACTATTTACAAGCTATCTTCGCCTTGGACAAGCGCTTGAATTTGAACAAGAAGAAATTGAAAAAGCATATTTAGATAAAAATGAAGTAAATCATCAGCGTCAAACACAAGGATACTAATTTAATTTTTGAATATTTCAATTTCCTTTTGTATAATAAAGTGACTGAAGAAAAAGGAGGGTGTTGGCAATGATAAAATTAGACGAGACATTGACAATGCTAAAAGAATTAACAGACGCACGCGGTATTGCGGGTAACGAGCGTGAACCACGTGAAGTAATGAAGAAATATATTGAGCCGTTTGCAGATGAACTTTCTACTGATAATTTAGGAAGTTTAGTTGCGAAAAAAGTTGGGGAAGAAAACGGCCCAAAAATTATGGTTGCAGGTCATTTAGATGAAGTTGGCTTTATGATTACGCAAATTGATGACAAAGGCTTCCTTCGTTTCCAAACGGTTGGTGGCTGGTGGTCGCAAGTTATGCTTGCACAGCGCGTAACGATTGTAACGCGTAAAGGAGATGTAACAGGTGTAATTGGTTCAAAACCACCGCACATTTTACCTCCAGAAGCTCGTAAAAAACCAGTTGACATTAAAGATATGTTCATCGATATTGGTGCTTCTAGCCAAGAAGAAGCGATGGAGTGGGGCGTAAGACCAGGAGATCAAGTTGTACCGTACTTCGAATTCCAAGTGATGAAGAATGAAAAGATGTTACTTGCAAAAGCATGGGATAACCGAATTGGTTGTGCAATTGCAATTGACGTATTAAAACAATTAAAAGATGAAAAGCATCCAAACGTTGTATACGGCGTTGGGACTGTACAAGAAGAAGTTGGTCTTCGTGGTGCGAAAACATCTGCAAACTATATTAAGCCAGATATCGCATTCGCTGTAGATGTTGGTATTGCTGGGGATACACCAGGTGTAACAGCAAAAGAAGCACAAAGTAAAATGGGTGATGGACCGCAGATCATTCTATATGATGCTTCTGTTATTGGTCATACAGGTTTACGTGATTTCGTTGTTGATGTTGCTGATGAATTACAAATTCCATATCAGTATGATTCTGTAGCGGGCGGGGGAACGGATGCAGGAGCAATTCATATTTCTGTAAATGGTATTCCGTCTATGGCAATTACGATTGCGACACGCTACATTCATTCTCATGCAGCGATGTTACATCGTGATGATTATGAAAACGCAGTGAAGTTAATTGTAGAAGTTATTAAACGTCTTGATAAAGAGGCTGTACATAACATTACATTTAATTAATAGAAAAAAGCGAAGGATAATTTCCTTCGCTTTTTCCATTTTTAAAATGGTCTTTCTAATCCTGCTGCAGTATGGGCGCCTAAAATAATTAAGCGAGTTAATTGCATTGCCATGAAATGCGGGGTATAAATCATGCCTCTTTTTAACCATGACATAATCATTCCGATATGAGCCCCTGTAACATAACTAATAAGAATGTCACGAGGAACCATGAGTTCTTCATCATCCGGCTGTGAAATAGATAAGCTTAATGTTAAATGTGTTTGGACTGTTTTCATCATTTTATAAGAGTAGTTTCCAGCGGCTTTATCACCAAGCATAACGTTATAGAAGTTCACGTTTTCTGCTATATGTTCAAACAAAGCTAAAAAGGTTGGATGTGGTGAGTCAAATGTGAGCTGAAAATCTTCTTTATTTCGTTTTTGCGGTTTAATTACTTCAGCTAGTTTTTCTAACATTTCTTCTATGCTTTTTTCTAATAAATCATATTTATCATGGTAATGGCTATAAAATGTAGCACGATTTACAGGAGCGCGTTCCGCGATATGTTGCACAGTTACATTTTCAAAGCCCTTTTCGCCTACTAAAGCGACAAAAGCATCCTGTATGAGTTGTCTCGTTCGTTTTACACGTGGATCATTTGTATTTTTAATAGACATTTTTACTTCACCTCGTTTAATTTTTTAAACTTAAACAACACATGTATAGTGTAATGTTGTTTAAACAACATATAGGTTTAAATTGTTGGTTGTAGATTCGGGATAATTATTTATAATTATAAACGATAGTCCTTTAGAAATCAGCACCGCTAGGATGCAGACAAAACATAGTTTGCGTCGTAAAAGGTGTGCTTTTTTTGTTTAAAGGTTAATATAATTAACAATTAAACAATATAAACACTAAGGATGTAAATAGTTTAGAAAAAAATTATATGCGATATAAGGAGAGGAATGCAATGAATCAGTTTCGAAGAATGATAATTATCAACATTATCACATTAATTGTATTAGTTGGCGGCGGTATCGGCGGTTATTACTATTACAATCAAACGGAAAACTATTTAAAAACAGACAATGCAAAAATTGACGGGAAGGTAATTCCAATTGCATCACCAGTAGCGGGTAAATTAACTGACTGGAAAGCAGAAGTAGGAAAAAACTACAATGAGAACGATAAATTAGGTGCTGTTACTGTAGCAGGAGCAAATGGTGAGCAAACAGTAGACGTAACGATTCCGCAAAATGCAACAGTTGTACAATCAAACGCAACAACAAATGCGTTCGTTGGAGCGGGTAGCCCAATTGCTTACGCATTTGATATGAATAACTTATGGGTAACAGCAAACATTGAAGAAACAACTATTGATGATGTTCAAAAAGGCCAAACAGTAGATGTGTATGTAGATGCATACCCAGATACAACGTTAACAGGAAAAGTAGAACAAGTTGGATTAACAACAGCAAATACATTCTCAATGTTACCATCAAGTAACGCAACAGCGAACTATACGAAAGTAAAGCAAGTTGTACCAGTTAAAATTTCTTTAGACCATAGTAAATCAGTAAATATTGTTCCTGGAATGAATGTGTCAGTTCGTATTCATAAGTAAGGGGGAGATGAGATGTCCTCAATTGCAATTGTAGGATATGCACTATTTTGTATAATCGTCTTCTTCCTTGTAAATCGTCTTTTACGAAAGAAAAAAACGAACGTGGGAGAAGAACAAGTCCCAGCCGTAAGTAAAATAGAAGTAAGTAAGTTAGAAACAGAAGAGAAAGAAATTGAACAAAAACAAGAAACAGAAGCTTCTAACGTAGTGGAATTAGAAACAGGGAAGCAAGAGCAAGTAAAACAGGAAAAAGAAATGCTGAAGAGACAATTGCCGGTAGAGAATGTGAATGTAAAGGCAGTTGTAACTGTATTAATTCTCGGTATGTTCATTTCTATTTTAAATCAAACGATCATTAATGTTGCATTGCCTCCGTTAATGAACGAATTTAACGTATCAACTTCAACGGCCCAATGGTTAATTACAGGCTTCATGCTTGTAAACGGAATTTTAGTGCCGATTAGTGCCTTTTTAGTTTCACGATTTACGTATCGTAAATTATTCGTAGCGGCAATGTTATTTTTCACGGTAGGATCTATCATTTGTGCTACATCAGGTAACTTTACAATGATGATGACGGGCCGCATTATTCAAGCGGTCGGTGCAGGTATTTTAATGCCAGTTGGTATGAATATCTTCATGACATTATTCCCGCCTCATAAACGCGGAGCAGCGATGGGGTTACTAGGGGTAGCGATGATTTTAGCACCAGCTATCGGACCAACTATAACAGGTTGGGTAATTGAAAATTATAGCTGGAACTTAATGTTCTACGGTATGTTTGTGATTGGTTTAATTATTACGTTCTTATCTTTAAAATTCTTCACACTAGCACAGCCGGTGTCTAAAACAAAGTTAGATGTATTTGGTGTTATTAGTTCAAGTATTGGACTAGGAAGCTTATTGTACGGATTTAGTGAAGCTGGAAATAATGGCTGGACTAGTGCAGAAGTTGTTATAACAATGATCATCGGTGTCATTGGTTTAGCAGTATTTATTTGGAGAGAGTTAACAACGGACAATAAAATGCTTGATTTACAAGTATTTAAATATCCGACGTTCACTTTCACATTAGTAATTAACGCGATTGTAACGATGGCCTTATTCGGAGGTATGTTATTACTTCCTGTATATCTGCAAAATATTCGCGGCTTTACGCCAATGGAATCTGGTTTATTACTTCTTCCAGGATCATTAATTATGGGAATTATGGGACCAGTTGCAGGTAAACTATTTGATAAGTATGGTATTCGTCCGTTAGCAATTGTCGGATTAGCCATTACAACATTTGCGACATATAAATTTACAACGTTATCGATGGATACACCGTATAGCGTTATTATGACGGATTATATTATACGCTCAATTGGTATGTCATTCATTATGATGCCAATTATGACAGCTGGTATGAACGCACTGCCGATGAAATTAATTTCTCACGGTACAGCAACGCAAAATACGTCAAGACAAGTAGCTGGTTCAATTGGAACAGCGATATTAATCACACTTATGACGCAACAAACGACTGCTCACGTAGCGGATTACGGCAACATGTTAACAACATCAAACCCAATTTTAGTTGATAAAGTACACGGTATGGGCCAAAGCTTAGCGGCATTAGCCGGATCAGCTCAAGCAGGAGATGCGATGAGCACGCAACTATTATTCGGACAAATTTCAAAGCTATCTGCAATTAACGGTATTAACGATGCCTTCTTAATTGCAACAATATTAGCCGGTATTGCTTGGGTGTTATCGTTCTTCTTACCATCAGGCAATAAACGAAATAGAAAAGCAGGGAATTAATTTCCCTGCTTTTTTATCTTTTTAAAGAGTGAGATATAAAAGGTGATAACCACTCACAGAGCATAATCCTGTTATAAACAAAATCGTCCCCATAGAACGAATACTTGATATTTGTCTTCCGCTTATAATAGCTAATAGTCCAGCTAAAGAGAAGAGACACCAATATAAAGTTCCTGAAATTGGGATCATCTGCTCTATGTCTATTCCATAACCTATACAAATGATAGGAACAACGATAAGCAATATGCAAATCAATCCTGCTATGAATGTATAAAAATTTCGATATTTAATTCCAGCAACAATTAAAAAAATGCCCACGATGAATTCGCATAACATCAAAGTAAGAGCCAAAATCGTCCAAGTTAATATTCCAAACACTTCTGTATTACCTCCGATTTGTGGCTGTCTAAAAAATATTAGATATAGAATGAATCACCTATAGACATGAGTTCCCAGAAGATAACCCCTAATATTCCAGTGATAAAAATAATGAATCCCATGTTACGTATACCTTTAATTTTTGCTTGTAATCCACTTAATCCTGCCAATAATCCAGTTAAAGAAAACAGTATCCAATATAAAGTAGTTGAAATAGGGAGGATTGTATCGGTATTAACCCCCATGCTCCAAAAAACAAAAGGTAGCGTGATAAAGGAGAAGCTAAGTAGTCCCATTAAACCAACAAATAATTTACGATGTTTAATGCTAGTAATAATTAAAAAAATACCACCGAAAAATCCGCATAAAACAAGAAGTGGCATATAAACAACCCAAAGTAAGCTCAACATATATAATCTCCTTCTATGTAATCAGTTATATTTTACTATATGAGGTTTATTTTGGATATTATTAATGAATATGTATAAATTGATAGAAATGAGAAGTAACGATACGAATTAATAGATGTAGAGAACGTTAGAGAGGAGGGGACATATGAAAATTACAGAAGAGAACGTTGCTAATCAGCTAAGGAAAAGTAATGAAAAAGCACTATACTTTATTATCGACCAGTACGGCGGACTTATAAAAAGTATTATTCAGAAGCATTTAGCTTCTTTTGAAGTTGTTATAAAATAATAAAAAGAGGTATCACTCTGTAGTGATGCCTCTTTCTCATTGATAACTATGTTCTGCCTTGTCATTCGATTTCTTTTGCTCTATTTGTAATTCACGCTCTACCAATCGGTCTAATTGCTGAATTGCTTTCAATGCTTTTTCATAAGAAATCGTTCTATAATGATGTGCACCACCGGGTTCTTCATCGGCTTCATCCGCCCACTTAATAACGTTTTGTAGAGGTGTTCTTTCAAGTGTTTGTTCTAGTAGGAAAGAATCAGTGTGCAGAAGAATTGCAACAGAAATTTCTTTTGCTAGTTTCGGATGTTCTCCTAATCTAATAAGCAATTTATGAGATCTTTCTGCCCCTTTAATCGCATGTATATCGTTCTTTTTATACAAGTCATAGTCCCATTCGCCGCTTGTGTACCACGTATGATGTCCGATATCATGAAGGAAGCCAGCCTTTGTCGCAGCATCGACTGAGGCGTGATGCTTTTTGGCTAAGTGAAACGCATGGTAAGCGACAGCAATCGCGTGGACCATTCCAGAACGGTTTACATATTTTTGTGTAATGTGATGTTTAAAAATTTGTTCAAGCGTAATACGGTGCATAAAACATTCACTCCTTTTATCTAATGATGTATATGAAGAAAAATCGATCGGTTTAAATGTATTTTGAACATTGTACTCCATCAATCAGCGTTAGTAAAGTAGAAATGTTTAGGAGAAGAAAAATTTTATAGACATAAAAGGTCACCTTAGTTTTTTTTCTAAGGTGACCTTTTATTGTTTATTTTTTTAATCCTTGCTCCAGTGTTCCTAACATTTCGTGTTTTTCATTTTCATCAGCATTTTTCCAAATGACTTCGAATAAAACGCCGAGACCTGGAAGCATTTTTTCTTCACCGCTTTGAATTGCATCGACAATCGTTTCTTGTAATTGGTCTTGTGAATTTCCAGATACATTCGCTAATACAGCGCCGCGTAAATTAAAACTCATTATCTTCACCTCTTCTTCAGAATTGAAACTGACGTTAGTTTTTGTTCTTTTTAATGTAAATATGTATGAAAAATAGGCTATAATGATAAGACAAGAAGAGAGGGAAATACATATTATGAAAAACATTGATTCAGTACAAAACCCGCGTGTGAAGCAGTGGAAAAAGCTGCAGACGAAAAAAGAGCGCGATAACAAAGGTTTATTTTTTGTAGAAGGATTCCATTTAGTAGAGGAAGCGTTAAAGGCAGGAGTTGTAACAGAACTTATCGTTTCAGATCAGACAGATCTTCCGAAAGATTGGACAGTTAATGATGTTGAAATGTATATTGTGCCTGAAGCAATTGTAAAAGTACTTCGCGAAACAGAAACAACGCAAGGCGTATTTGCTGTTTGTGAGAAACATGAGAAAGAAGTAGCTCTTACTGATGGGAAATTTCTTTTATTAGACGGCCTTCAAGACCCAGGTAATTTGGGAACGATTATTCGTACAGCTGATGCAGCTGGTATTCATGCCGTTGTGCTTGGAGAAGGGTGCGTTGATGTTTATAATAGTAAAGTACTACGCTCTACACAGGGTTCTATTTTCCATTTACCGGTTGTAAAAGGGAACTTAGAAGAATGGGTAGACAAGTTAAAAGAAAATAACGTCCCTGTATATGGAACGGCTCTTGAAAATGGAGTTCCATTTGGTGAAGTAACCCCGGCTGGAAGTTTTGCATTAATTGTAGGAAATGAAGGAAGTGGCGTACGCCAAGAAATTCTTGCGAAAACGGATCAAAACTTGTATATTCCGATTTACGGAGGGGCAGAATCATTAAATGTTGCGGTTGCAGCAGGGATTTTAACGTATTATTTACAAAGCCCAGTTGCGAACAAATAAAAAACTTCTTATAATAAGTTGAAGTATATGTTCGTAATGAACATACAATAAAAGTTAAATAACGAAAAACGTTGATAGAGAAGAGTAGCTTACAAAATCGCCATATAGGGAGAGAGTGCCGTAGACTGAAAGCATTCTTATGGTAGATGGAAGTGAATTCACCTCTGGAGTTGGCGCCAGGACCATTTATATGTAAAGGCGTTCCGGTCAGAATTGATCGTTATAACTAATGAGTGGGCAGACTTGTTCTGTCAATTTAGGGTGGTACCGCGAATTTACCTCGTCCCTTTTTGGGAGCGAGGTTTTTTTATTTTTAAAATTAGGAGGGTTCCAAATGGAAGCACGTTTAAAAGAGCTAAAGCAAAAAGCGTTAGAGCTTATTGAAGAAGCGAAAGAGCTAAAGGGCTTAAACGACGTACGCGTAGCGTATTTAGGGAAAAAAGGTCCAATTACAGAAGTATTACGCGGCATGGGAAAATTATCAGCAGAAGAGCGTCCACGTATGGGAGCATTAGTAAATGAAGTACGTGAAGCGATTCAAACGCGTCTAGAAGACAAAATTGGCAACTTAGAAAAAGCAGTAATTGAAGCGAAATTAGCTACTGAAACAATTGATGTTACACTGCCAGGTCGTCCTGTTGAAACAGGTTGTCACCATCCGTTAACAGCTGTTGTTGAGCAAATTGAAGATGTATTTATCGGTATGGGTTATGAAGTAGCTGAAGGAACAGAAGTAGAAAAAGACTACTACAACTTCGAAGCATTAAACTTACCGAAAGATCATCCAGCGCGTGATATGCAAGATACATTCTACATCACAGAAGAAACGTTATTACGTACACATACATCTTCTGTGCAAGCACGTACGATGGAAAAGAATGCAGAAAAAGGACCGATTAAAATTATTTGTCCTGGTAAAGTGTATCGCCGCGATGACGATGATGCGACGCATTCACACCAGTTCATGCAAATCGAAGGTCTTGTAATTGGTAAAAACATTCGCATGAGTGACTTAAAAGGTACACTGCAAGTATTCGTGAAAAAGATGTTCGGTGAAGATCGTGAAATCCGTCTTCGTCCAAGTTTCTTCCCATTCACAGAGCCATCTGTAGAGATGGATATTTCTTGTATGATGTGTCACGGTAAAGGTTGCGGTACTTGTAAAGGGACTGGCTGGATTGAAATTTTAGGCGCAGGTATGGTTCATCCGAACGTACTTGAAATGGCTGGTTATGATTCAAAAGAATATCAAGGTTTCGCATTCGGTATGGGCGCAGAGCGTATCGCAATGTTGAAATACGGCGTAGATGACATTCGTCATTTCTATACAAATGATGTACGTTTCTTACAACAGTTCAAACGAGCGTAAGGGAAGGAGAGGATAAATATGTACGTATCATATCGTTGGTTACAAGAGTATGTAGATATTAAAGATGTAACAGCACAAGAACTAGCAGATAAAATCACGAAAAGTGGTATTGAAGTAGAGGGTGTTGAAGTATTAAATAAAGGTGTAAAAGGTGTTGTAGTTGGTCACGTATTAGAATGTGAAAAACACCCAGAAGCTGATAAATTAAGCAAATGCTTAATCGATATTGGTGAAGAAGAGCCAGTTCAAATTATTTGTGGAGCTGCTAACATTGCAAAAGGTTTAAAAGTACCAGTTGCAAAAGTTGGCGCTGTACTTCCTGGTAACTTCAAAATTAAAAAAGCAAAACTACGCGGGGAAGCTTCTCACGGTATGGTTTGTGCTCTTCAAGAGCTTGGTATTGATGGAAAATTCGTTGCGAAAGAATATGCAGACGGTATCTTCATCTTCCCAAGTGACGCTGAAGTTGGTGCAGATGCACTTGAAATTTTAAACTTACATGATGAAGTGCTTGAGCTTGGTTTAACACCAAACCGTGCAGATTGCTTAAACATGTTAGGTGTTGCATATGAAGTAGCTGCTATTTACGGCCGTGAAGTAAAACTTCCAGCTATCAACTTACAAGAATCAGCAGAAAAAACAGCTGATTACATTTCTGTAAGTGTAGAAGCGAAAGAAGAAAACCCGTTATACATTGCAAAAATGGTGAAGAACGTAAAGATTGGTCCATCACCAATGTGGATGCAAACTCGCCTTATGGCAGCTGGCATTCGTCCAATTAGTAATGTAGTTGATATTACAAACTACATTTTAATGGAATACGGTCAACCGTTACATGCATTCGATTACGATAAATTAGGTTCAAAAGAAATCGTTGTTCGTCTAGCTAAAGAAGACGAAAAGATTCAAACATTAGATGATCAAGAGCGTAAATTACAAAGCCACCACCTTGTTATTACAAACGGTGAAAAAGCTTTAGCTGTTGCTGGTGTAATGGGCGGGGCGGATTCTGAAGTTGATAGTGAGACAGTAAACGTTCTAATTGAGTCTGCATACTTTGCAGGTCAAACAGTGCGCCGTACATCAAAAGACTTAGGTCTTCGTAGCGAATCAAGTGCACGTTTTGAAAAGGGAATCGACCCAACACGTACATTTGAAGCGATTCAACACGCAGCTGCTTTAATGGCAAAATACGCTGGCGGAGAAGCACTTGAAGGTGTAGTAGAAGCTGATAATTTACAAGTACAAGAACGTACAGTATCTGTTACTGCTGAAAAAGTAAACCGTGTATTAGGTACAGATATTGCTGCGAGCGAAATGGGTACAATGTTCACAAACTTAAAATTCCCATTCACAGAAGTAGAAGGAACATTCCATGTGAATGTACCAGCACGTCGTCCTGATATTACAATTTCAGAAGACTTAGTAGAAGAAGTGGGTCGTCTGTATGGTTATGATCACATTCCAGTTACATTACCATCTGGAACAATGACACGTGGTAAATTAACATCAGCACAAACGAAACGTCGTAAAGTACGCCGCTTCCTAGAAGGTGCTGGTTTATATGAAGCAATCACATATTCATTAACAAGTGCTGACAAAGCGAAACAATACATGGTTGAACCAAACGAAAAAGCTCCTGTAAATCTTGCGCTTCCAATGAGCGAAGAGCGTAGCCAACTTCGTTTAAGCTTAGTACCACAATTGTTAGAAGCAGTTTCATACAATGTTGCACGTAAAAACGATAGCGTTGCTTTATATGAAGTAGGTTCTATCTTCTTACCAACAGAAGCAGGAGAACTTCCGAAAGAAGAACAACATCTTGCAGGTGTTATGACAGGTCTTGCTCTTCACCATGCATGGCAAGGTGAGAAGAAAGTTGTAGACTTCTTCGTTGTTAAAGGTGTATTAGAAGGATTATTCGACGTACTTGGCGTTGCAAACCAAATCACTTATGCACCAGCAAAACGTGAAGGTATGCACCCAGGCCGTACAGCTGACATCGTATTAGATGGTGAAGCAATCGGATTCATCGGTCAATTGCACCCGGAAACAGAAAAACAATTAGATGTGAAAAATACATTCGTATTCGAATTATCTCTTGCAAAAGTATTCGGTGCAGACGCTGAGGAAACTTACTACTTAGCAATTCCACGTTTCCCATCTATGACACGTGATATGGCTGTTGTAGTAACAGCAGAAACAAAAGCTGGTGAAATGAAGCAAGTAATTGCTGAAGCTGGCGGAGAACTTCTAAAAGAAGTAACACTATTCGACTTATACGAAGGTGAAAAAATGGAAGAAGGCAAGAAATCACTTGCATTCTCTATGAACTACTTCGATGCAGAACGTACATTAACAGACGAAGAAGTAACAGAAGCACATAGCCGTGTATTAACAGCGGTAGAAGAGAAATTTGGTGCGGAGTTACGTAAGTAATAAAAACAGCTGCCGGAATTTTCCCGGCAGTTTTTTTATTAGAATGGTTGTTGAAAGATGTCGGTAAGTCGATATTCTATGTCGAATCGCTGATAAATTTGAAGTTACGATCGATAAATTGCAAAAATTGCCGATATATATCAAGGCATCTTGCATCTTTCTCTCGAATGTAGTACATTAATTTTAGTTTAACAAAACGAAAGACGATGATAAGGAAAAGTAGTATATACTATAATCCAAAGCGAGTCAGGGGCGGTGAGAGCCTGATGAGGCGGTATATGTGAAGAACACCTTGGAGTTGCTAACCGAAATTGAAACTTGTATTCAAGAGTAGACTTAGACGGGAATCCGGCCTGTTACAAACCGGGAAGTATGTATTACATACGAGTTAAAGTTGGTCTTTATGACAAATTGGGTGGTACCGCGAAGTTTAACCTTTCGTCCCTTTATGGATGAAAGGTTTTTTTGTATTTAAATATATGAGTAAAGGAGAATTTTACTATGGAAAACACATTAGTAAAAAGTCTGTATAGAGATACAGATAAATACGCAGATCAAACAGTACAAGTATCAGGTTGGATTCGTAACTTACGTGATTCAAAAGCATTTGGTTTCATCGAATTAAACGACGGTAGCTTCTTCAAAGGTGTTCAAATCGTTTTCGATACAGAATTAGAGAACTTCAAAGAAATTGCAAAGCTTCCACTTAGCTCTTCAGTTAAAGTAGAAGGTAAAGTAATTGCAACGCCTGGAGCGAAGCAACCATTTGAAATTAAAGCAGAAAAAATTGATATCGAGGGCTTATCAGATTCTGATTACCCACTTCAAAAGAAGCGTCACACGTTTGAATACTTACGTACAATCGCTCACTTACGTCCAAGAACAAACGCATTCTCTGCAACATTCCGCGTGCGTTCTATCGCAGCATTTGCAATTCACCAATTCTTCCAAGAGCGTGGATTTGTACATGTTCACACACCAATTATCACTGGTAGTGATACAGAAGGTGCAGGCGAAATGTTCCGCGTAACAACGCAAGACTTAAACAACGTACCAAAAGGTGAAGACGGACAAGTTGACGAATCAAAAGACTTCTTCGGCAAAGAAACAAACTTAACAGTAAGTGGACAGCTGAATGCTGAAGCTTATGCGTTAGCGTTCCGTGATGTGTACACATTCGGACCTACATTCCGTGCAGAAAACTCAAACACAACTCGCCACGCAGCGGAGTTCTGGATGGTTGAGCCTGAGATTGCATTCGCTGAATTAGGTGATGTAATGGATCTTACAGAAGATATGCTGAAATATGCAATGAAATACGTACTAGAGCATGCACCAGAAGAAATGGACTTCTTCAACAGCTTCGTTGATAAAACAGTTCTAGAGCGCATGAACAACGTAATCAACTCTGACTTCGGTCGCATCACTTATACAGAAGCAATTAAAGTACTTCAAGAATCAGGTGCTGAATTCAAATACCCAGTAGAATGGGGTATTGACTTACAAACAGAGCACGAAAGATACTTATCAGAAGAAATCTTCAAACGCCCTGTATTCGTAACTGACTATCCGAAAGACATTAAAGCATTCTACATGCGTATGAACGAAGATGGTAAAACAGTAGCAGCTACTGACCTTCTAGTTCCTGGCATCGGCGAATTAATCGGCGGTAGCCAACGTGAAGAAAGAATGGACGTTTTAGTAGACAGAATTAAAGAATTAGGTATGAACGAAGAGGACTACTGGTGGTACTTAGAACTTAGAAAATACGGCGGTACAAAACACGCTGGATTCGGTCTAGGTTTTGAGCGCTTCCTAATGTACATCACTGGTATGGCTAACATCCGTGACGTAATTCCATTCCCAAGAACTCCAGGTTCTTCTGAGTTTTAAGATAAAAAAAGCGAGAGCAACTGCTCTCGCTTTTTTTGTTTGGAAAAATGTTGTTCATAGGTTCGTTCATATCTCACATATAGTAAAACGAATGAAATATTTATGGGCAAGGGAAGGGGTTTTTGTACAATGGGGGAAATTCCAAGTCATACAAAGTGGACATTGCGTGACAAGTATATAGTAATCACTGGTGCAACAAGTGGTATTGGATTAGCGGCAGCTAAGGCATTTGCGGAGCGCGGTGCCAAGCTAGGAATCATTGCACGTAACGAGGAAAAAGCGAATGCTGCTATTGCTCAAATTAAGGATGTAACGAATGGGGATGTGATGATAGATCTATTTTTAGCTGATATGGCTTCCCAACAATCTATACGCCGGGTAGCTACTGATATTTTAGAAAGGTGTCCGAGAATAGATATATTAGTGAATAATGCTGGTGCTTTATTTCAAACAAGGCAGCTTACGGAGGACGGTTTGGAGATGACTTGGGCGGTAAACCATTTAGGTCCATTCTTACTCACAGATTTGTTGTTGGAGCGTTTAAAAGAAAGTGCTCCTGCTCGTGTCATTACCACTGCATCTCACGGTCACAAAATGGCTAAAAAGGGAATTGATTTCGGTGATCTAGATGCAGAACAACTGTATCGCGGTGTTAAGAAGTTCATGGGCGGTCCTACAATGCGTTATGCGCAAACAAAACTAGCTAACATTTTATTCACCTTTGAATTGGCACAGCGGTTGGAGGGAACGGGTGTTAGTGCATACAGCTTCGATCCAGGGCTAGTGGCTACGAATTTCAACCAGGACAATGGTCTAGTTGCTCGCTTAACTATGGCAGCAATGAAACCTTTCTCTCGTACACCCGAGAAAGGTGCTGAAACTCTAATATGGCTAGCAGAATCAAGTGAATTTACTGATCATAGTGGTTATTACTATGCCGATAAGCAAATAGGAAAAATGTCTGAAGCTGCCTTGGATAAGGATGCCGCAAAACGTCTATGGGACATTAGTGAAAAACAGACAGGAGGATAAAAGAGTAGCCAGTATATGTTCAGATGGTTATGCTGAATAGTTTTTTACTCTTAAGTGAAAAGTAATCTTGGGGGTGATTGTAATGAGTAAGAAAGTGAAAACAGACCATTCTAGATCAAGCTTAGGTTCTCCGGAAGTGGAAGGACAAGGAACGACTACGCATGAAACGGGTTCTTATAAAGTACCTTCATCAAATAAGAAGCAGAAACGAAGTTAAACATAAAAAGGGAGTCATGGAGACTCTCTTTTTTAGGTGAATAGTAAATGAATATATATCAGACTTAATTTTAATATATAGATATAAAGAAGGAGTGCGACAAAAATAGGAACGTGTGAGATCCTATGTATCCATTTTTCATTCATAAAAGGCGAAAAGAATCCAATTCTTTTCGCCTTGTTTAGTTCATCCATATCCTGTCGATACTAAAAAGTAGTTATTTTTTCAGTAAGCGAAACGCTTTCTCTGTATTAGCAAAATGCACTTTCACAAACTCAGGTAGTCTTTCTTTACCGACTTTTTGAATTAATTTAGCAGCGGCAATATCAACTTGTTTACCAGCACCTTTTGGAAGTGGCATGCCAGCTTTTTTGCTTAGTTCATCAAATTGTTTTACGAATGAGTAACGAGCTAAAATGGAAGCAGCAGCTACTGCTAAATGGACACTTTCTCCTTTTGTAGCGAAGTAAACATCTTCACGTTGTACCTGTTTTTGTTTCGCTAAATATTTATAGTATGTATCAGGCTGTGTAAATTGGTCGATTAAGATGCCTTCTGGTTTTGTAGGTGCTATTTTCGCTAGTAAGTTTGTAATTGCCTTATTATGTAGTAAAGCTTTTAGTTTACCTTGGTTGTTTCCTTTATCAAATAGCTCATTATATTTTTCATTATGAAGAACGAGAGAGCTATAAGGAACAACGTGAAGGAGTTGTTTTGCAATTTCAGCAATTTGAGCATCATTTAAGTTTTTGGAGTCTTTTACACCGAGTTCTTTTAAAAGTGGAATTTGCTTTGCATCTACATATACAGCAACTACTGTCATCGGTCCGAAGTAATCACCAGTACCTACTTCGTCTGATCCTAGAATAGACATTGTGCCGATGGAAGCGGGCGGCGCATAACGATGTGAATTGACCGATTTTTTTACAGCTGATTTTGGTGTTTGAGAGACAGTTTGCCAACGAGAAGCTTCTGCTTCAGCACGTCCACCTTGAAACATCACTTTTCCTGATTTATAAGCTGTAATTGTGCAAGATGGAACTTTTGCCATAAAGATACCGCCTTGCGGAATTTTGGGGCTAAGTGCTTGTTTGTATTGTTGTTTCATGTCTTCAATTACTGTAGAACTTGTTTGTATTACGATAGAATTTGACAAAATGGTCGCTCCTTTTTTATGTTGTTATTTTTATCATATCGGATTGTTCTTTCTGTTTCCATATTATGATGGTTCATGGTATGATAAACTTTAGGATTCTGTACGTGATTGGAGGCCGGTGAGTTGTCACAACAAAAGGGAAATAAAAGTCGAATTAATGTAGAAATATATGGTCAACAATATTCAGTTGTTGGCGATGAAAGTACAAGTCATATCCGCATGGTAGCAGCGATTGTGGATGATAAAATGCGCGAACTCAATGCCAAGAATCCTTCGCTTGATACGAGTAGACTAGCGGTATTGACGGCGGTAAACGTCATACACGATTACATAAAATTAAAAGAAGAACATGAGAAATTGAAAGAAAGTATGACACAAAAAGGAATTGAATAAACATGATTGATATTATTATCATTTTATTGCTTGTTATGGGATTCTTCCTCGGTTTACGCAGAGGATTTATTTTGCAACTTGTAAAGTTAACAAGCTTTATTATCGCATACCTCGTTGCATACTGGTATTGTAAAGATTTAGCGCCAGCACTTGCGAAAATTATTCCGTATCCATTTGATAAGAATGTTTCTGTTCCAGAATGGATAGATGCGAATAATATTGAGGGTGTCTTCTATCAAGCAATTGCGTTTATTGTATTATTTATTATTACAAAAATCGCACTTTCACTACTTGGTAATTTACTGAATATGTTTGCAGAAATCCCAGTTTTAAAGCAAGTCAATGCGGTTGCTGGGGCACTTCTTGGCTTTTTAGAAGTGTATATCATTCTGTTTGTCTTAATTATTGTTGGATCAATTCTTCCAATTGAACAAATACAAACACCATTACAAAAATCATCAATTAGCAAAATAATTGTAGACGATACACCGATTCTTTCTGAAAAGGTGAAGGAACTATGGCAGACAGGTAGCAGAGTGTAACTTCTCTTTTTTCGGAAAGAGAAGTTTTTTTCTATGAAAGAAAGGCGGGGCAATGATGAAAGTGAATAAAAAACAAGTTATCAAATTACTAGAGACAATCGGCCTGTTTATGGAACTAAAGGGCGCAAATCCATTTAAAATATCTGCATTCCGTAAAGCGGCGGCAGCGCTAGAAAGTGATGACCGTAGTCTTTCTGAAATTGAAGATTTCACAAAGATTCCAGGTATCGGAAAAGGAACGGCAGCAGTTATTCAAGAATATATAGAATCGGGAACATCTGAAGTACTACAAGAACTTGAAAAAGAAGTGCCAAGCAGTTTATTACCACTATTAAAACTACCAGGCCTTGGTGGTAAGAAGGTGGCCAAGTTATACAAAGAACTTGGTGTTGTTGATATGGAAACGTTAAAAGCTGTTTGTGAAGAAAACAAAGTACAAGCTTTAGCTGGATTTGGTAAGAAAACAGAAGAGAAAATATTAGAAGCAATTGATCAAGTAGGCTCTCGTCCAGAGCGTTTACCAATTGCGATGGTATTGCCTATTGCCGGGGAAATAGAGGAGAAATTGTCGAATGTTGCTGAAATAATCCGTTTCTCACGTGCTGGTAGTTTACGCCGTGTTCGTGAGACAGTGAAGGACTTAGATTTCATCATTGCAACGACAGAGCCAGCAGTAGTACGTGAACATTTACTACAATTTGATAATATGATTGAAGTGATTGCAAGTGGAGATACGAAAGTATCTGTTCGTCTTCAATATGAATATGATATTTCAATTGACTTCCGCTTAGTAAAACCAGAAGAATTTATTACAACTCTTCACCATTTCACAGGATCAAAAGACCATAACGTAAAAATGCGCCAAATTGCGAAAGATAGAGGCGAGAAAATTAGTGAGTACGGTGTAGAAAACTTAGAAACAGGTGAAGTGAAAACATTTGAAACGGAAGAGGATTTCTTCGCTCATTTCGGTCTTCCATTCATCCCACCAGAAGTGCGTGAAGATGGAAAAGAAATTGAATTAATTAAAGAGTATCCGAACTTAATTCAGTTCTCTGATATACAGGGTGATTTACATATGCATACAACGTGGAGTGACGGTGCTTTTTCAATTGAGGAAATGGTACAAGCATGTCGTGCTCGTGGGTATAAATTTATGGCAATTACTGATCACTCGCAATACTTGAAAGTAGCGAACGGTTTAACGAAAGAGCGTCTTCGTGAACAAGCGAAAGAAATTGAACGTATGAATGAAAAGTATCCAGACATTACAATTTTGCGCGGAATCGAAATGGACATTTTACCAGATGCGACACTTGATTTTGATGATGAAGTATTAGCAGAACTAGATTATGTCATTGGAGCCATTCACTCTAGCTTCTCACAAGACCGTGAAACGATTATGAAACGTCTTCGCACTGCACTTGAGAATAAACATGTGACAATGATTGCCCATCCGACAGGACGTCTTCTTGGGCGCCGTGAGGGTTACGATGTAGATACAGATTTATTAATCCAGCTCGCAAAAGAAACAAATACAGTTTTAGAATTAAATGCAAATCCAAACCGTCTAGATTTAAGTGCGAAATTATTAAAACAAGCACAAGATGCTGGTGTAAAAGTAGCGATTAATACGGATGCTCATACACTTGAAATGTTAGAAGATATGGAAACAGGTGTAGCGGCAGCACGTAAAGGTTGGATTCAAAAAGATAACGTGATTAACACATGGGATATTGAACGTTTATTAGACTATATTAAACGTAATAAGTAACACAAGGGGGACCTGCAACATGTTAGAAAGAACGTTGCGTGTATTAGAATACAATAAAGTAAAAGAACAATTACTTGAACATACAGCATCTTCACTTGGTCGTGATAAAGTGAAGAATTTAGTGCCAAGCACAGATTTTGAAGAAATTGTGGAACTGCAAGAAACAACGGATGAGGCAGCGAAAGTTATCCGTTTAAAAGGACATGTACCACTTGGAGGGATTTCTGATATTCGCTCAAATGTTAAGCGTGCGAAAATTGGAAGTATGTTAAGTCCGCATGAGTTAATCGAAATCGCAAGTACGATGTATGGTAGCCGCCAGATGAAACGATTTATTGAAGACATGGCTGAGAATGGCGTAGAGCTTCCAATTCTAGAAGGACATGTCGCGCAAATTGTATCTTTATATGATTTAGAAAAGAAAATTACAAACTGTATCGGTGACGGCGGTGAAGTAGTCGATAGCGCAAGTGACAAATTGCGTGGTATTCGTAACCAAATTCGTACTGCGGAAAGCCGTATTCGTGAGAAATTAGAAAACATGACGCGTTCTTCAAACGCACAAAAAATGTTATCAGACGCAATTGTAACGATTCGTAACGAACGTTACGTAATCCCAGTAAAACAAGAATACCGCGGCGTATATGGTGGTATTGTTCACGATCAATCTGCTTCTGGACAAACGTTATTTATAGAACCGCAAGTAATCGTGGAATTAAATAATGCGCTTCAAGAAGCACGTGTGAAAGAAAAACAAGAAGTAGAACGCATTTTAATGATGCTAACAGAAGAAGTAGCAGTGGAAGCTGATATCGTTTTATCAAACGTAGAAGTAGTTGCAAATCTTGATTTTATTTTTGCGAAAGCTCTTTATGCGAAGCGAATTAAAGCGACGAAGCCAATCGTAAATAATGAACGCTACATGGATTTAAAACAAGCACGCCATCCGCTTATTGATCCGGAAATTATCGTGCCAAATAACATTATGCTTGGTAAAGACTTTACAACAATCGTTATTACAGGACCGAATACAGGTGGTAAAACAGTTACACTGAAAACAGTCGGTATTTGTGTCTTAATGGCGCAATCTGGTCTTCATATTCCGGTAATGGATGAATCAGAGATATGTGTATTTAAAAACATCTTTGCTGATATCGGTGATGAGCAATCGATTGAACAAAATTTAAGTACATTCTCTTCTCATATGGTAAACATTGTAGATATTTTAGAAAAAGCTGATTTTGAAAGTTTAGTCCTATTTGATGAATTAGGTGCTGGGACAGATCCGCAAGAAGGGGCTGCACTAGCAATTTCAATTTTGGATGAAGTATGTAACCGCGGTGCTCGCGTTGTTGCAACGACGCATTACCCAGAATTAAAAGCATATGGATACAATCGTGAGCAAGTTATTAATGCGAGCGTTGAGTTCGATGTGAATACATTAAGCCCAACGTACAAATTATTAATCGGTGTACCAGGACGTAGTAACGCCTTTGAAATTTCGAAGCGTCTTGGTTTGTCTGATCGCGTTATTGATCGCGCTCGTAACCATATTAGTACAGATACGAACAAAATCGAAAATATGATTGCAAAGCTAGAAGAAAGCCAAAAAAATGCAGAGCGCGAACGAAAAGAAGCGGAAGAACATCGTAAGCAATCTGAAAAACTTCATCGTGAATTACAGCGTCAAATTATTGAATTTAACGATGAGCGCGATGAAAAATTATTAAAAGCGCAAAAAGAAGGGGAAGAAAAAGTCGAAGCTGCGAAGAAAGAAGCAGAAGGCATTATTCATGAACTTCGTCAATTGCGTAAAGCGCAGCTTGTAAATGTGAAAGACCATGAGCTTATTGAAGCGAAGAGCCGTCTAGAAGGGGCAGCGCCAGAGCTTGTGAAGAAACAAAAAGTAAATGTGAAAAATACAGCGCCGAAACAACAATTACGACCAGGTGATGAAGTAAAAGTGTTAACGTTCGGTCAAAAAGGTCAATTGCTTAAAAAAGTAAGTGATACAGAGTGGAGCGTACAAATTGGTATTCTGAAGATGAAAGTGAAAGAATCCAATATGGAATACATTAATACACCGAAGCAAACTGAGAAAAAAGCAGTCGCAAGTGTGAAGGGTAGAGATTATCACGTGTCGTTAGAGCTAGACCTTCGCGGTGAACGTTATGAAGATGCAATGATGCGCGTTGAAAAATATTTAGACGATGCACAGCTTGCAAGCTATCCTCGTGTGTCAATTATTCACGGTAAAGGAACAGGAGCGCTTCGCCAAGGTGTACAAGATTACTTGAAGAAACATCGCGGCGTGAAAAACTACCGCTACGGTGACATGGGCGAGGGAGGCCTAGGCGTAACAGTTGTCGAATTAAAATAGCAAACAACCAAACAAAAGGGGAAACCATTATATGTTTATGGACAAACTTGCAAAAGTATTGTTAGCTTGTTGCGGAATATTTTTGGTAATTGGGGTTATTTATTTAGTTGTTTTTGCGAAGTAAAGGAGCGTCAATCTTGGCATAATGATATTGCCATGGATTGACGCTTTTAATCTATAAGAAAAGGAATAAAACATGAAAATCAACCAATACATAAGCGAAGTAAAATCCTGCTCAAGACGCGAAACAGACCGTCTTATTAAAGCAGGACGTATCGCGATTAACGGTGAAATTTGCACGCACGGTACAATCGTGAGCGATGGTGATATTGTAACGATTGATGGACAGGTTATTGCAAAAGAAGAGAAAGAAAAGGTGTATATTGCCTTTCATAAACCAGTCGGAATTACTTGTACAGCAGCGGATCATATTGAAGATAATATTATTGATTATATCAATTACCCAGAGCGAATCTTTCCTGTTGGACGATTAGATAAAGCGTCGGAAGGGCTTATTCTATTAACGAATGATGGCACGATTGCCAATCAAATTTTACACGGTGATCATGAGCACGAGAAAGAATATGTTGTCACTGTCGATAAGCCTTTTACAGATTGGTTTATTGATGAGATGTCCAGCGGTGTAAAGATTAAAGATGGAATGACGAAGCCATGTGAAGTGACAAGAGTCGATCAATCAACATTTCGCATCGTTTTAACACAAGGGATGAACAGGCAAATTCGTAGAATGAGCCGTGCTTTCGGGTTTACTGTAACAAAGTTGAAGCGAGTTCGCATTATGAATATAGAGCTAAATGAGCTTGGAGTAGGAAAATGGCGAGACATTACAGCTGAGGAATTAGAAATATTAATAGGGCAGTTATAGGGAGAAAAGTTTTCTCCCTATATTTTTTTGTCAGAAAAAATAAAACTATTGATTTTTTAGAAAATAGCCCATATAATAAAAAACAACAAGTTTCGACAAAATATTTTATAAAAGTAATGATGAGGACATGAGTTGTTTTTGACGATTCTCAGAGAGGGAAGCCTTAGGCTGTGAGCTTCCTAATACGGAAAGACAAACTTACCACCTCTAAACTTCAAGAGTGAACTGCATGATGCATTGTAATTCTTGGCGGATAAAACCGTTATCAATTTACACGAGCTATAAAATGAGCTTATTTCGTTATAAATTCATTTTATTAGAATAAGGGTGGAACCACGATTTCAACACTCGTCCCTTTGTTAGGGACGGGTGTTTTTTGCGTTCTTTTATAGGGAAGTATGCTTGAAAGAGGATATGTGACGGACTTTAATTCAGAATATTTTGTTAATCGGATAATTATTTAGGAGGTTAGTAGAAATGAAATCATCTTTAAAGTTTTCTGAGATGTTTGCAATAAGCTTAATGTTATTTGCACTATTTTTCGGTGCAGGTAATATGATTTTCCCACCAGCGTTAGGGCAAGGTGCTGGAACAGATGTATGGATCGCGTTATTTGGCTTTATCGTAACAGGTGTAGGACTGCCTTTATTAGGAGTTATTGTTATAGCTCTAAAAGGGGATATTAATGAGTTAGCAGGACGTGTACATCCTGTATTCGCGCTAATTTTCATTACTGCAATTTATTTATGTTTAGGCGTATTTGTTAGTGTACCACGTACAGGAACTGTTGCTTATGAAATGAGCATTGCACCATTTTTACCAAGTGCGGTAGCTGGTCAGGCTTATCCACTTGTCATCTTTACACTTATTTACTTTGCGGTAACGTTCTATTTAGCTTTAAATCCTTCGAAATTAGTAGGGCGTATTGGTAAAGTATTAACACCAATTTTATTAGCTGTTATAGCAATTATCGTAGCGAAAGCAATTATTACGCCAATGGGAGAGTTTGGTGCACCGACAGAAGCGTATAGTGCCCCGCTCTTTAAAGGTTTTATTGATGGCTATTTAACTTTAGATGGACTTGCAGCACTCGTTTTCGGAAATGTTGTCATTAGTGCTTTAAAAGCAAAAGGTATTACAAATAAGAACAGTATTGCGAAAGTAACAATCTTTGCAGGATTTATTGCAGCACTTGGTTTACTTCTTGTTTATTTGGCGCTTGCTTACCTTGGTGCTTCTAGTGTTTCACTTGGAATGGGAGCAAACGGAGGGATCATTTTAACAAACGTCGTAAATCATTTATTTGGTAATTACGGAATGTTATTACTAGGCATCGCAATTACAGCAGCATGTTTAACGACTTCTGTAGGTATTGTTGCAGCTTGTGGAGAATATTTCTCTTCGTTATTACCGAAGCTTTCTTATCAAAAAGTTGTTTTCATTTTTTGTGTATTAGCATTTATGGTAGCGAATCTTGGTTTAACTCAGTTAAATGCATTAGCATTGCCAATTTTAATTGCAATTTACCCAATTGGTATCGTACTGATCGTATTATCACTCGTTGAAAACTACGTTCGTCTTCCATTAGCGATGTATGTAGGTGGTATTGTAGGATCATTTGCGATTAGCTTCTTTGATGGATTACACAATGCAGATCTTCAAATTGCTGCACTAACACCTATTTTAAATAAAATCCCATTATATAGCGTAGGGATTGGTTGGTTAGTTCCAGGTATGATCGGTATAGGAATTGGTTATATAGTTTCTAAGTTTCAAAAGCAAGAAATTGCTGTAGAAAAATAGAGAAAAGAGGCTTTCTATGAAAGGAAGCCTCTTTTTTTGTAGAAAAAGCCGTATATAAAAAAATTTAGATATTAAAAAAAATATACGTAATATAGTTGACAATAAAATTAGCATTAGGCTAAGATTGACTTAGTTGTGGAAATATTGGAAGGGAAGTGAGGGGAGCAGGGGAAGAGGTTTTCTATGACTATATCATTTTTGGAAGAAGAGGTGATAGAACAATAGAATTAGGTAGTTTATTTTTTTTGTGGTCTGTTGAGAATGATAATCAGTAAAGGGATTGAATTATTTTAGAGTGCTTTTTATAGGGAATATAGAGGGATATTATATTTTTTGACCTTTAGTGAGAATGATAATCAACGATACTTACATTACATAAAGTAATGACAATGAAATAAAGGTAGAAGAGATTATTTTTTTCTTATAAATTGAGAATAATTATCATTTTCAAATTATAAAACGAAAGATAAACAAGGAGGAAGTAAGCAAAATGAGAAAGTTTTCAGTATTACCCGCATTTATTATAACGTTAGTATGTATGCTAGCTTTTCTCGTAATACCATCTGGACAAGCCTCAGCAAAATTAGCTGATGGTACTTACGATATTAACTACGTTATCAAAAAGGCGGAAGATGATTCAGCTTCAATGGCAAATGATTATTTTGAAAAACCAGCTAAGTTAATTGTAAAAAATGGTGAGATGAGAGTACAAGTTCCAATGAATCATAGTGCTTGGATTACAGAATTTAAAGCACCAGAGAATGGTAATTTCGTTGATTCAAAAGTAATTAGCAAAGACGAAGCAGCAGATAAAAGAACGGTTGAATTTAAAGTTGATGATTTATCTAAACCGTTAGGAGTAAAAATTCATGTTGTTGTACCAAGTGCAAACTACGACCATCATTACACAGTTCGCTTTGCGTTTGATGCGAATGTAAAAGCTGTAGGCGGCGATAACAATGTAGCTGCTGCAACAAAAAATAATGATGAAACTAAAAAAGATACACAAGTAAAAGAAGAGAAAACGAAAGTAGATAACAAAGAAACAAATAAAGATACAAAAAAAGAAACAAATGAAAGTGGAAAAGCTGAAAAAATAGATAATCCAAAAACAGGCGACGAAGCACGTATCGGATTATTTGCAGCGTTAGTTTTAATCTCAGGTGTTTTCTTAGTTCGTAAAGTGAAGTTAAGTAAATAAATTTTAAAAAGGAGAGTCATTCTATTGAACAGGTATTTAAAAATTGTTGTTGCAATGTTTCTAACGATTTTTACATTCGTATCAACGCTACAACCACTTGCAGTTCAAGCAGCTACAACTTTAGCTGACGGTGAATATTCAATTGGTTTCAAAGTTTTGAAAGATACATCAGATGAAGAATCAATGATGAATCAATATTCTATAAGCCCGGGGACTTTGAAAGTGAAGGATGGGAAAAAGAAAGTATCCTTTACGTTAACGCATAGTTCATGGATTACGAAGTTTGAAACAGAAAAAGGTAGTCAATTCGTTGATGTAAATGTAGTTAGTGAAGATACAGAGAGCGATACAAGAGTAGTAGAATTTGATGTAGAAGATGTAGAGAAAATATTAAATGCGAAAGTAAAAGTTGATATTGATGCTTTTAATTATCATCATTACTATGACATTCGTATTTCATTCGACCAAAATAGCATTACACCAATTCATGTAGAAAAACCAGATGAAAAAGAGGACCCAGCTAATAAGCCAGATCCAAATGAAAATCCGGATCCAAGTCAGAAGCCCGACCAAAAGCCTGACTCAGATCAACAACCAAATTCTAACACAATTAAAGATGGTGCGTACAGCATTCCATTTAAAGTGTTAAAAGATAAAACAGATGAAGAATCTAAAATGAATACTTATATGGAAAATCCAGGGGTATTGAAAGTAGAAAATGGTAAGAAAAAAGCGATTGTAACGCTAAAAAGTAGCTCATTAATTAAAAATTTCCAAACGGAAAAAGATGGTGCATTTGTTGATGCAAAAGTAGTGAGTGAAGATAAAGAAAAAGATACAAGAGTCGTAGAATTTGAAGTAGACGGTTTATCTAAAAAAATAAATACAAAAGTATTTATTGAGATGGCATCAAGAAACTACAAGCAAACGCATGACGTACAACTTTTATTTGATCAAGAGAAACTTGAACCAATTAAAAATGAAGAGAAACAACCGGATGAAGATAAAAAGCCGGATGCTGAAATAATTAAAGATGGTGCGTACAGCATTCCCTTTAAAGTGTTAAAAGATAAAACAGATGAAGAATCTAAAATGAATACTTACATGGAAAATCCAGGAGTATTGAAAGTAGAGAATGGTAAGAAAAAAGCAATCGTAACACTAAAAAGTAGCTCATTAATTAAAAACTTCCAAACGGAAAAAGATGGTGCATTTGTTGATGCAAAAGTAGTGAGTGAAGATAAAGAAAAAGGTACAAGAGTCGTAGAATTTGAAGTGGATGATTTATCTAAAAAAATAAATACAAAAGTATTTATTGAGGTGGCATCACAAGGTTACAAGCAAACGCATGACGTACAACTTTTATTTGATCAAGAGAAACTTGAACCAATTAAAAATGAAGAGAAACAGCCAGATGGAGATAAGCAACCAGATGGAGATAAGCAACCAGACGGAGACAAGCAACCAGACGGAGACAAACAACCAGATGGAGATAAACAACCGGATGCTGACACAATTAAAGATGGTGAATACAGTATCGGTTTTAAAGTGTTAAAAGATAAAACAGAAGAAATTTCAATGATGAACACATATACGAAGAGCCCAGGCGTATTGAAAGTGAAAGATGGCAAGAAGTATGTATCCTTCACATTAACGAATAGCTCATGGATTACAAAGTTTGAGTTTGAGAAAAATGGTGCGTTTGTTGATGCAAATGTATTAAATACAGATACGAAGGCTGATACAAGAGTAGTGGAAGTAGAAGTAGATGATTTATCGAAAAAATTAGATGCAAAGGTGAAAGTGGATATTGATTCAATGAATTATCATCATTTCTACGACATTCAATTTGCATTTGATAAAGATAGCATTCAGCCAGTAGATAACCAAGGTGGAAACGATAACCAGGGTGGAAACAATAACCAAGGTGGAAACAATAATCAAGGTGGAAATGACAACCAAGGCGGAAATAATAACCAAGGTGGAAATGACAACCAAGGCGGAAACAATAACCAAGGTGGAAACAATAACCAAGGCGGAAATAATAACCAAGACAATAACACAACAATTGATCCAAATGCTCTTAAAGATGGTGAATACAGTATCGGTTTTAAAGTGCTAAAAGATAAAACAGACGAAATTTCAATGATGAACACATATACGAAGAGTCCAGGCGTATTAAAAGTGAAAGATGGTAAGAAATATGTATCCTTCACAGTAACGAATAGCTCATGGATTACAAAGTTTGAGTTTGAAAAGAATAGTTCGTTTGTCGATGCGAAAGTATTAGGTACAAATAAAGAGCAAGATACAAGAGTAGTGGAAGTAGAAGTAGACGACTTATCGAAAAAGTTAAATGCAAAAGTGAAAGTGGATATTGATGCGATGAACTACCATCATTTCTATGATATTCAATTTGCATTTGATAAAGGTAGTATTAAAGCTTTAGGTAATCAAGATGGAAACAACATTCCAGGCGGAAACGATAACCAAGATGGAAACAATAATCAAGGCGGAAACGATAACCAAGGTGGAAGTAACAACCAAGATGGAAACAATAATCAAGGCGGAAATAATAACCAAAATGGACACATAACAGTCGATCCGAAAAATTTAAAAGACGGTCAATATGATGTTGCTTTTAAAGTGTTAAAAGATAAAACGGATGAGATTTCAATGATGAATCAATATGTTGTAAATCCAGCTAGATTAACAGTGAAAGATGGTAAGAAATATGTTGCGATGACACTGAAAAATAGTGCGTGGATTACGAAGTTCCAAACAGAAAATGCTGGTGCATTTGTTGATGCAAAAGTAGTGAGTGAAGATAAAAATGCAGATACGAGAGTAATAGAGTTTGAGGTTGATGATTTATTTGCGAAATTAAATGCGAAAGTAAAAGTAGATATTGATTCAATGAACTATCATCATTTCTACGACGTGCAAATTCAATTTGATACAAATAATATTGGTGCAGTAGGAACTATTAAAGAGGATCCGAAAAACGATCCGAAGAATGATCCGAAAAATCCAGTGATTACACCGAAAGTAGACAATGCAAAAACAATCGGTAATCCTGATTTCAACCGAAATGCAGACGGTAAGAAGCAAAATGAAAATGCGAAGAATGATGTGAAAAAAGAGAAAAACTCAAAAACAGCAGATACAGCACAGATTGGAATGTATATGTTGCTATTACTAGGATCACTTGCTTTCTTAGTTCGTAAATATAGAGCAGGTAGACTGTAAAATTTGGAGTCTTGATGCATGGTTTCATGCATCAAGACTCGTTTCATATTGTACCGAAAGGAGTGGTGATTGAGAGTGAAGAAAATCACGAGTGTATTCATGGCTATCATTCTTTTATTTAGTATAGCTGGGTGCTCATCACCCAAAAAAGAAACGGCAAAAAAGGTAAAGAGCAGTAGTGAGGAACGTGTTATTGCAACGACAGTTGCTGTGACTGAAATTATGGATGCATTAGAAGTAGATTTAGCAGGTATTCCTACAAGTTCTAAAACTTTGCCAAAGCGCTATAAAGGTTTACCTGAAGTTGGGAATCCGATGAGTCCTGATATGGAAAAAGTAAAATCAATGAAACCATCAGAAGTATTATCTGTTACGACGCTTGAATATGAGTTGAAGCCAGTTTTTAATGAAGCAGGCATTAAGGCAAACTTTTTAAATTTAACGAGTTTAAAAAACATGCAAAATTCAATTACAGATTTGGGTAAAACATATGGGCGTGAGAAACAGGCTGAAGCAGTCGTAACAAAGTTCGATAAAAAAGTTGCAGACATTCAAAAACAAGTGAAAGGGAAGAAAGAACCGACAGTCCTTATTTTACTTGGAGTACCTGGAAGTTATTTAGTTGCGACAGAACACTCCTATATTGGGGATTTAGTAAAACAACTAGGTGGTAAAAATATCGTACAAGGTGAGAAAGTAGAATATTTAGCTTCTAATACAGAGTACTTAAAAAAAGCTGATCCAGATATTATTTTACGTGCAGCGCATGGTATGCCAGATGAAGTTGTGAAAATGTTCGATAAGGAATTTAAAACGAACGACATTTGGAAGCATTTTGCCGCAGTTAAAAATAATAGAGTGTACGATTTAGAAGAGCGCTTATTTGGAACGACGGGGAATTTAGCAGCTATTGAAGCCTTAGATGAATTAAAGAAAATGATGTATCCATGATGCATGTATAGATAAAGGAAGATTGAGATGAATAAAAAAATTTGGAGTTTCTTCATCGTCACAGTATTACTAGTTATTATGACTACTGTATCCGCTGTGAAAGGTAGTTTAGAAATAGGTGTCATTGATCTTTTTCAAGGTATATTTACAGGGACAAATGAAGATGTTGAAGTCATTAAAGATTTACGTTTCCCGCGCATCATTATTGCACTTTTCACTGGAGCGGCGCTTGCTGTTTCTGGTGTGCTTTTCCAAGCAGTTATGAAAAATCCACTTGCGGATGCTGGGGTTATCGGGATATCTTCAGGGGCCAGTTTTATGACGCTTGTTATCATTACGCTATTCCCTCAGTTCTTTTTCTGGACACCACTATTCGCGTTTTTAGGCGGTGCGTTTGCTTGTTATCTCGTTTATGCGTTTTCTTGGAAATCAGGTTTAAGTCCGCTGCGTATCATTTTGATTGGTATAGCGATAAATGCGATGTTTACTGGTTTAAATGAATCTTTCGTTACGATTTGCGGATATTTCATTAAAAGTATTAAGCAGACGACAACATCTAATATAACGATGAAGACATGGGGCGATGTGGAAGTACTTGTTACATATGGATCAATCGGCCTTATACTTGCACTGTTTGTAGGGGCGTGGTGTAATTTATTATCTCTACAAGATAAAACGGCTAAAAACCTTGGACTTCACGTGACGAGGGTACGCCTTATTATTTCTGTCATTGCTGTTCTTTTAGCAGCTGTATCAACTGCAATTGCGGGTGTTATCGCTTTCGTTGGATTACTTATCCCGCATATTTCAAGGCAACTGGTTGGATCAGATCATAAAGTACTTATTCCATTTTCAGCCCTTGCAGGTGCGTTATTAATTTTAACGGCAGACACAATTGGTAGGCTAATCGTACCGCCTAATGAAATTCCAGCGGCGACGATTATGGCAGTCATCGGTGGTCCGTTCTTAATATTCTTGCTTAGAAAGAGTGATCGAGTTCATGGAAATTAAAAATGTAACCTTTTCTTATGATAATGTAACGGATCGTTTAAAGTCTGTTAGTAGTGAGATAGAGGTTGGAAAAATTACAACAATTATTGGTCCAAATGGTTGTGGGAAATCAACATTACTAGGTGTTATGTCGCGAAATCATGATCCCCGTAGCGGAGAAGTAATGCTAGATGGGAAAGCTATTAGCCAGTATAAGCCGAAAGAGTTTGCTAGAAAGCTAGCGGTCGTTCATCAGCAAAATGAGGCGCCAGCAGATATTACAGTTGAAAAATTGACGAGTTTTGGGCGTATGCCATATAAAAATATTTTTTCTACACAAACGGATGAGGATAGCGAAGCAATAGAAAGAGCATTGACGTGTACGAGACTACAAGATAAGCGTGATAAGCCAATACATGCATTATCTGGTGGGGAAAGGCAACGTGTTTGGATTGCGATGACTTTAGCGCAAAATACGCCCATGCTGTTTTTAGACGAACCAACGACGTATTTAGATATTTACTATCAGCTTGAAATATTAGAGTTAGTGAAAGAGTTAAATGAAGTACATGGTTTAACGATTGTTATGGTATTACATGACATTAATCAAGCAATCCGTTATAGCGATCATATTATCGTTATGAAAGATGGAGAAATTGTGATGAAGGGTAAGCCAAGTGAAGTCGTAACGGAAGATATGATCAAGACGATATATGGTGTAGACGTTGTTGTAAAGCACGATGAACATACAGGATTGTATATGGTGCCAATGGGTATTTGATAGGCGACTAAATCCCTTTGGTAATCCGTTTTGAGGTGATAATTTGAGCGGCAAGAAAGAAAAGAAAAAGAATTCCTTTTTTCAAAGAATACTTACAGTTGCTTTTTTAGGTATCTTTTTCTACTCCGTGTATGAATTAGGCGGGATGTTCATGGATTACTATGAAAATCGCAAAGTAATGGCTGAAGCACAAGATATTTATCAAAGGAGTCCGATGGAAGAAAAATCATCAGATGGAGCAGTACGTTCACAGTTCCAAGCCTTACAAAAAATTAATCCAGAAATAGTTGGTTGGATTACGATGGATGATACGCAAATTAATTATCCGATTGTTCAAGCGAAAGATAATGATTACTATTTGTATCGTAATTATAAAGGCGAGGATATGAGAGCAGGAAGTATCTTCATGGATCATCGTAACGATGTGAAATCTCAAAATCGAAATACGATTCTATACGGACATCGTATGAAAGACGGTTCTATGTTTGGGAGTCTAAAAAAAATGTTAGAAGAAGATTTCTTTATGTCTCATCGCAAATTGTATTACGATACTTTGTTTGAAGGATACGATGTAGAAGTATTTTCAGTATATACAACGACAACTGATTTCTATTATATTGAAACGGATTTTGGAAGCAACGAGGACTATGCATCTTTTCTAGAAAAAATTAAGGAAAGATCACTCTATCAAACAGATACAAAAGTGACAGCGGATGATCAAATTTTAACACTTTCTACATGTGATTATGCACTGGATCCAGAGGCTGGTAGACTAGTCGTGCACGCGAAGTTGGTGAAAAGAAATTGAAAAAAGAAAAGGTATAGAAGTAGAGAAGATATATTACTTCTCATACTTCTATACCAATTATTAAAACCGAAGTTATTGAGCCGCAGCAATTGGCATACGAACAATTTTAACATCATAGAATGAGATTTTATTATCGATAATAAAATCTGGTAATCCACCACGGTGTGAATGCGCATCTTTAAAGGCCGTACTCTTTGTCCAACCTTGGAAATCCTCTTTTGCATTCCAACGAGTGCTAATCGTTACTTCATCATAATCAACTGTATTTTCAGTTAGAAGAACTTCTAGTCCTAAGAAACCAGGCATCGTTTCAACTTTACCTACTTTATTAAAGCGCTCAATTAATTTATGTGCGTCACCCTTCGTAATTTTAGATGTATTTGTAACAATAATCATTTCTTTATTCCTCCTATAAATCTATCATTATTTTCATCGTTTCATATACATTAAATGATAGTGAAAATCATTATCATTGTCAATGGTAATGATAAAATATATAAGTTTTTTTTCGATTAAGCGAGAAGATGAGCTAGTTGTACGAGCAAAGCAATAATATGGTATAGTGAAACGAGACTTTTTTTCAGCCTCGTTTTTTACATTGCTTCCTACTAATTAGAAAGCATTCAAATGGAAAGGAAGACATTACATGCGATCCGAAGTAACTATAAAAATAAAACCGAAGTTTATAAAAGAAATTAAAAGTGGATATCCACTTATTTTAAAAGATGCTATTCAAAATTTAAATGATGTACGTGAAGAAGGAACAATCATCAACGTAGTAGATGAGAAGAACCAATTCATTGGAAAAGGCTATTATGGAAAACAAAATAAAGGGTATGGTTGGATTTTAACGAGAAAAGAGAAGGAGGAAGTGAATCAATCTTTCTTTGAAAGTAAAATCAAATCTGCTTTACATAAACGAAAAGATTTTTATAAATCAAATGATACAACAGCATTCCGTGTGGTAAACGGTGAGGGTGACGGTCTTGGTGGCTTAATTATCGATTATTATGACGGCTATTACGTAATTAGTTGGTATAGTGAAGGGATTTATACTTTCCGTGATGAGATTGTAGCAGCGCTTCAAAAAGTAGCAAACTTCAAAGGGATTTATGAGAAAAAACGTTTTGATACGAAAGGAAAGTACATTGAAGGTGATGATTTCGTAACAGGAGAGCGCGGTGAGTTCCCACTTATCGTAAAAGAGAACGGTGTAAACTTTGCTGTATATTTAAATGACGGGGCGATGGTTGGTGTATTTTTAGATCAACGTAACGTTCGAAAACAAATTCGTGATAAATATGCAAAAGGAAGAACAGTTTTAAATATGTTCTCTTATACTGGAGCTTTCTCTGTATTTGCAGCACTTGGCGGCGCAAGTAAAACAACAAGTGTTGACCTTGCAAATCGTAGCTTAAGTAAAACGATTGAGCAGTTCAGTGTAAATGAAATTGATTATGAAGCACAAGATATTATTGTAGAAGATGTATTTCTATATTTCAAATATGCAGTTAAGAAAAAGATGAAGTTTGATATGGTGGTACTTGACCCTCCAAGTTTTGCACGCTCAAAAAAATATACGTTCAGTGCGGCGAAAGATTATAAAAACTTATTAAAAGAAACAATTGCGATTACAGAAAATAACGGTATTATCGTTGCTTCTACAAATTGTAGCGCATTCGATATGAAAAAGTTTAATGGATTTATCGATACAGCATTCAAAGAAATGAACGGTAAATATAAAATATTAGAAGAACATTCTTTACCAGAAGATTTCCGTACAATTGATCAATTTAAAGAAGGAGACTATTTAAAAGTAGTTTTCATCGAGAAAATTAAAGGGTAATAAAGAAAAAGGAGCTCAAGTTTAAATGAGCTCCTTTTCTTATTGAATGATATTTTGGACTCTGCCAACTTGCCCGTCCTGCAATCGTACTTTAATGCCGTGCGGATGAGAGGGTGAGTTAGTTAAAATATCTTTTACAATTCCTCTTGTTAGCTTGCCTGTACGTTGATCTTGTTTTAACACAATATCAACCGCAAGACCTGGCGCGACGTTAGATCGTTTTTGCCCGCTCATTTATACACCTGTACGTCTACGTTGGTTGTTTGTTTTCTTCGTTTGTTGGTTTTGTAATTTTTTCGTTTCTTGACTTTGACTTCCATTATTTGAGCCGTTTCCATTTCCTTGCTTTTTCTTTGCAAGTTGTTCGCGCATTAAATCAGCTAAGCTTACTTTTTTGTTTTCTGACATGATAAGTCTCCTTTATATAAAGTTAATTATGAACAATAGTAGTGAATTTCATCATATCATTGTTAAGGAAGGAAGGGAAGTTGGTTTGAAAATTCATATAATTGTACCAACTAATTTGCAGTTGCGATACAATTGAATTGTTAATGTTTGTGAAAAGGGGATAGAAATATGTCATATCATATTTTATTAGTTGAAGATGATATCTCAATTCAAGAGATGGTTGAAACATATTTAGTAAAAGAAGGTTTTCAAGTTACAATCGCATCTGATGGAGAAGAAGGAGTTAACGCATTTTTAAAAGGTTCATTTGATTTGATTATCCTCGATATTATGATGCCAAAGTTAGATGGCTTAGAGGTTGTGCGAATCATTCGAGAAAAAAGTGCTGTTCCGATTTTAATGATGTCGGCAAAAGATACAGATGTTGATAAAGCGATTGGCTTAGGGCTTGGAGCGGATGATTACATTTGTAAACCATTTTCTATGATTGAATTGGCAGCACGTGTAAAAGCCGCTATTCGAAGGTCTACAAAGTATTCAGCTGTGGAATTAAAAGATGAGACCATTCAGATTGGTGACTTAATAATTGACCCAATTAATTTTACTGTGGAGAAAAAGGGAAGACAGCTTAAACTTACTTTAAAAGAATTTGAGATTTTAAAACTATTCGTGAAGAATCAAAATCGTGTTTTTACGAAAGCGCAAATATATAAGCTTGTTTGGAATGAAGAATATTATGGTGATGATAATGTTATTAATGTTCATATGAGGAGATTACGCGAGAAGATTGAAACGGACCCATCTAACCCGGAATATATAAAAACACTGTGGGGAATTGGCTATAAATTGGAAGTGATGTAGTATGGTTATATTTTTAACAGTGGTGATTATTATATTGCTTATCGTTATTTACGTGCAATATAAAATTAGGAAAAATAGTAGTAGGAATTTACGCTATACGTATGAGAAGTTAAATCGAATTGTAAAAGAACAAACTGGTGAGAAGCTATTAATTATGACGGATGATACAGAATTGCAAAAGTTATTAGTGGCTATTAATCATTTGTTAGATGCAAAACAGAAAACGAATGCAGATCATGCGAAAGTGGAAATTTCGATGAGAAAAATGCTTTCAAATATTTCACATGATTTAAAAACACCACTAACAGTTATTCTTGGATATACAGAAATGTTAAATAAGGATAAAACGATAAGTAAAGAAGAACAGCAAATATTACTTGAAAAGGTGCATGTGAAAACACTAGAAGTTATGGAACTGATTCATAAGTTTTTTGATTTAGCAAAATTAGAATCTGGTGACAAGGCAATTGAGATAACAAAAGTAAATATGAATGAAGTTTGCCGCGAGAAGATTTTATCTTTCTATGATTTAGTGACGACGAAAGGTTTTCATATCCATATTGATATACCAGAAAGAAATATATATGTACTTGGAAATACAGAAGTATTAGGCAGAGTGTTAAATAATTTAATATCAAATGCGATTACATATGGAGACGATGGAAAGACACTCGGTATGACTTTAAGAGATGATGAAACGAGTGTGTATATAGACGTATGGGATACAGGAAAAGGAATTGATGAATCTCATATTGATAAAGTGTTTGAGCGTATGTACACACTTGAAGATTCAAGAAATAGATTGTACCAAGGTAGTGGTCTAGGGTTAACGATTACGAAAAGGCTTGTGGAGGCGATGGATGGAGAAATTCATCTTTCTAGTAAGCCATATGAAAAAACAATTTTTACAGTTGTATTAACAAAGATGCAATTTTAGCTTGTAGAGAAGTAGATTCTACAAGCTTTTTTTGAACGTAAGGAATTTGTAAGGAACGGGTAAGAAAAAAGAGATTTCCATTGTCTATTATAGAAATATAGAGCGGTGCGAAAGGGGAAAGTGACATGACATATATATTAAAGACGAACCAGCTAACGAAAGTGTTTAAAGGGAAAGAAATTATTTCTAGCGTTAACATGCATGTGAAAAGAGGAGAGATTTACGGGTTTTTAGGACCGAACGGTGCTGGTAAAACAACGATTATGAAAATGATTACGAATTTAATAAAACCGACGAGTGGTGATATTGAAATTTTCGGTGAGAAGTTAACAGACACATCTTATGAAGTATTAAAAAGAATGGGGACAATTATTGAATATCCAATCTTTTATGATAAATTAACGGCGAAGGAAAATTTAGAATTACATTGTGAATATATGGGGTATTACGATAAGAACGCAATTGATCATGCTTTAAATTTAGTAAAACTGCACGGCATAGACAATAAAAAAGTAAAAGATTTTTCATTAGGGATGAAGCAAAGATTAGGCATTGCTAGAGCGATTATGACAAAGCCGGAGCTTCTCATTTTAGATGAACCAATTAATGGTTTAGATCCAATTGGTATTAAAGAGTTACGAGACTTATTTAAAATGCTTTGCAAAGAATATGGCATTACTTTATTAGTTTCTAGTCATATTTTAGGCGAGATGGAACAAATGGCAGATACAATTGGTGTTATTCAAAATGGAAAACTAATAAAAGAAGTTTCAATGAAGAGTATTAACGGAAAACAAACAGAGTACATTGAAATCACTGTTCCTGACGTGAAACGAGCAGCTTATATTTTAGAAGATAAACTTGGTATAAAAAACTACAAAATAATGAGTGGAAACATGATTCGTGTGTATGAAATAGCAGCGACTCAGCAAGCAATTTCAAAAGCTCTTGTTATGAACGATATAGAAATTGAAAGTATTAATAAGAAACATAGTTCTTTAGAAGAATATTTCTTAAACGTAATGGATGGAGAAGGCATTCACGCGTAATGTAGTTTCAGCGAGGGAGGATATGATGATGAATGTATTAATACTAAATGTTATAGCTGGATTTATCGTAATGCTGATAAGTGGAATTTTATATTATAGAAAACCAGAACGAAAGTGGATATTAGTTTTACTAGTGATAGGAATAGTAAGTGTAGTTACTGCTGGAATTAGGATGTTATTAGCGTAGAGACAGTTATGTCAGTAATGGAGGCGTGGTTTATATGTTTAAATTAATGAAGCTTGAATGGAAAAAACATCAATTATCTAGTTATTTTAAAGGGGTAGCCATTTGTATTATAGCAATTTTTGCTGCGGTAAGTCTTATAGGGTTGGGAGCGAAAGGTGAAGTAGATGCGGCGCTCACTGATTTTACAAAATATATGACCTTAGCAAACATTTTTATTAGGATGACATTTCTTATTTTTAGTTCGGTCATTTTATCACGTTTAGTAATTGATGAGTATAAGAACAAAACAATGCAACTATTGTTTATGTATCCATTGCAAAGGAAAACGGTAATGAGGGCGAAATTAACAATTGTTTTTAGTTTTTGCTTTGTGAGCATGATTATCGCTACTTTCACTATTAGTTTGCTCATATTTTTTATGAATCCAATGATGGGAGTAATTGAAACGCCTGTTACGATGGGTGAAATAATAGCTACCGTTCCAGCTACTTTTATAAATGCATTTATGATATCTGGTATAAGTTTAATCCCTTTATTTTTTGGGATGAGAAAGAAATCGGCACCGACAACGATTACTTCTGCAGTAATAATCGGGATGATAATGAACAGTAACATTGGAAACAATCAAGTAAGTTTTTATAATTTTATAGCTATCCCAATAGTGCTCTGTTTAGTAGGGATTTTTATTAGTTATCTGTCGTATCGAAAAATCGACAAGATTGATGTGGCGTGAAGCAAGCTTAAAACAAAAACGAGCTGGGGTATAAACAGTGAAAAAAATAATAGTAATTACAATTGCTAGTGTGATTTTTGGTTTTAAGACATTCGCTGGAAAAGAATTTAAGAAGGAGGTTGCTTTTGAGATAGATACGATAAAGGAAATTTATATCAATTAAATTTTAAAAGAGAGGAGGACTATCATGCTACGTCTTATGAAGCTAGAAATGAAGAAGTTTAAGCTTGGATGGTATGTGAAGGGAGCGATTATTGCAAATATCGCCATACTAGCATTATTAATCTTTGTTAGTTTCGTTGCTCAAATAGAAGGAGATCCAGAAATAAGAGATCCACAGACAATTTTGTTGATGGCTAGTACGTTAGTAAGAGCAACATTTATTGTTTTTGGTGGTGTACTAATAGCCAAGTTAATAATTGATGAATATAAAAATAAAACAATATTACTTATGTTTTCTTATCCAATTAACCGAAAGAAAATGATGATCAGTAAGTTGGCTATTACAGCAATAGTAACATTTATAACAGTTATTTTATCTAATGTTTTAGTAGTAGGACTTTTCTTTGGAATAGATAGTTACTTTTCAATTCTTCCTAATTCATTCACAGTAGATCAATTGATTCAAGAAGGGATAAATGTTATTCCTTTAGCGATTGCAACGGCGGGAATAAGTTTAATTCCTCTATACTTCGGAATGCGTAAACATTCGGTGCCAACTACAATCGTTTCCTCTATTATCGTTGTACTAATCGCAATTAATAACCAGCCAGTATTTTCTATAGCGACTTTTCTCCCTCTACAATTCACATTTGCAGCAATTGGTATTGCGATTGCTTATTATGGAATTAAAAATATTGAGAGGGAAGATGTAACAACGTGACAAAAATAAGTAAAAAAGAGTTGGCGTTACACCAACTCTTTTTTGTATATGTATGCTTCGTTACTACTCTGTAAATTTGTAGTGTTTACTTAAATACTCTTGGACTCCTGGAGAAATGTTAAAGTTATTAGGACCTTTATATTCGATAGTAAATTCTCCATCTTCATTTGTTTCAAAAGAGATCGCATAGCTATTCATTTTAGAATCATAAGAAGTATCTTTGACTTTTGCATTTAAATTGAAGTATTTTGTAATATAACTTTTTGATTCGGCAATTGCTGTTTGTTTCTCCCATGGGGTACCATTACATGTGAAGTAAATAGATACACCGATAACGCCAATGATAGAAGTTAATAAAAGAGTTCCTATTGTTATTTTTTTACTTTTTTTATTCGATTTGGTTGCCCCTCCTAATAATGTGTATTCATTTTAACGTATCTTTTCCATAAAAAACAATTTACCGAAAAATAGTTTCACATGAAACAAGTGACAGAAAAAGACAAGGTGATTTACCACCTTGTCTTTTTCTGTCATTACATTTTTGGAGCTTCCATTCCAGCTGCAGCCCATTCTTCTTTCGAAGGGCCGTATACGCCAGGGACTTTTAATCCAGCTTGACGCATTAAAACAGTCATCTGCCCGCGGTGGTGATTTTGATGATTAATGAGTGTCATTAAAAAAATAGAATTCGGCATAGGACGGCCAAAGAAGTCATTAATAGTAGCTAAGTCTTTATCGGTCCATTCGCTTTGAAGTGCTTCAACAAAAGCTGCATTCATATTGCGATACCCATCTGCAATTGTTTTGGCAGAAGTTGGAACTGGATAATCCTTTGTTTCACCTTCAAACTTTAACCCTGTCCCTGATAGAATAACAGGAATTGCGGTAACGATATGCCAAGCAACTCGTCCTAACGTCCAGTGTTCAGGTGCAATTTCTTGTGATAAAGATTCATCTGTTAATGCATCGAGCATCTTTTGAGTAGACTCAGCTTCATATTTCCATGATTGTAAAAAGCCTTCAATTGTTTGGTACATTGTTATCCCTCCTAAGTATGTTCATGGGTTACATTCGTGAAAAAAAGTTAGTTTCCTTTTAATCTATGAAAATTTAATCAGTGGGGGTGTTGTCCATCCTCACTGATTATTATCCCTCACCAATCGGGCTTTTACGGGCAGTTGAGCTCTCACCTAACTTCCTCGCATTGCCGGGTTTTGAGGTGGGAGTCTTACTACCCGTTAATGCGGGATAAAAAAAGAAGGCTTCCTATACAAGAAGCCTCCTCTTAACTAACCTTCTTCCCGCTCTTCCTCATCAACCATAAGAAATATGGCGCTCCAAGTACAGCAACGACAAGACCTGAAGGTATTTCCTTCGGGTATGCAATTGTTCGTCCGAGTAAATCAGCGACAGAAAGAAGAATTGCTCCAAACAGTGCTGAACAAACGAATAGTCTTTGATGATTCATGCCAACAACGATTCGTGCTAAGTGAGGTGCAACAAGGCCTAAAAAGGCAATTGTACCGACAGCTGCGATATTTACAGATGCAAGTAGTGTCGCTAATACAATTAGAGCAAGGCGCGTTTTATTTACTGGTTGCCCGAGTCCGGTTGCTAAATCGTCTCCAAGTACGAGAACATCAAGTTGTTTCATTAAGAAAAAGATAATTAGCACAAGAATCAGCGATGGATATAGAATGATATTTTCTAAGTGATTCCATCCTCTTGCATAAGTACTACCTGACAACCATGTTAAAGCAGCAGCCACATTCAAATTCGCTTTAACGATAAAGATTTGAATAATCGCTGATCCAAGCGCTGAAATTCCAATCCCTATTAAAGCGAGAGCTGTTGGGCTAAATCCTGATTTCCATGAGAAGAAGAGGACAATTCCAACTGCAAGTAGTCCACCAATAAATGCACCAATTGGTAGGAAGAAACCAGGAAGTGCAGGGAAGACATACATAATGGTTAAAGCACCAACACCTGCTCCAGACGAAATTCCGATAATAGATGGATCAGCAAGTGGATTTCGTAATATGCCTTGGAAAACAAGTCCGCTTATCGCAAGACATGCTCCGGCAATAGCGGCAACGAGCATTCTTGGTAAACGAAGATTCATCATCATATTTTTATCAAATTGTGTTAATTGTCCTGTTATGACATTTGTAATGCTTTCGATATAAGAGTTGCTACCGATTACAACGCCAAGAGCAATTGTTGCAATACAAAGTGTGATAGATATAATGATTACCTTTTTATAAGAGTAATAGCGAGAACTAGCTCCAGCTGCATTAGCTCCATTATCATTCATATATTGTTTCGATTTCATCATGCGATACACTAAATAAATAAGCCAAGGTGATCCAATCATTGCTGTAACTGCTCCGACAGGAAGTTCGGCACCAGTTGGATCTATTAATCTACCAACAACGTCTGCTCCTAGCAATAATATTGCTCCCCATAAGAAAGAGGAGAGAAGAAGTGTAAAGTGTTGACGGTAACCAATAAGGCGCATTAAATGTGGTGCGACTAAGCCGACAAAGCCAATCGGTCCAACAACAGTTACAATTACTGCTGTTAAAAAAATTGCAGCGATGAACGCGATAAACCGTGTTACTGCTGTTTTCTCTCCAAGTGAAACAGCTACATCATCGCCGAGTAAGAGGATATTAAGCTTACGTGACATGAATAGTAAAACTAGGAAAGAAATAACAATAAATGGAAAAGAGAATTGAACGCCATCCCAGTTATTTTGAATAAGAGATCCAGCTCCCCATAAAAATAAACCAGCTGTTTCATTTTCATAGAAAAGCTGCATCGTTCCGGTAAAGGCAGAAAGCATTAATGTAACGACCATACCAGCTAGTGCCATTCTAAGTGGGGTTCCCTTTTTTCCACCAGAAATACGGTATACAAATAAAGCAGTAATTGCACCACCGATAAATGTGAAAAGAAGGGAGTTAATTTGCAAACCTTTCGGTAAAAAAATAGTAGCTGTTACTAAAAAGAAATATGCTCCAGAGTGAATTCCCATTGTACTGGCTTCAGCAAGAGGGTTTTTCGTTAAAGTTTGTAAAATTACTCCGGATGCAGCAAGAGCCCCCCCAGCTAAAATAGCAATTACAGCTCTAGGTAATCGAAGCATGATTAAAGTTTGATGCTCTAGAGATTGGTTCGGTGAGATAAGAGCATCGATAATCATACTGTAGGAAATGTTTGCTTGTCCTTGCCCGATATGAATAAAGAAAAGGAGGAGCAAGAGAGCTGCTCCTCCTCCGAATACAAGACTTGCTCGAAGTGTATGTTGTAAGCTATTCATCGTGTAATCACTTCTTCGCTGTCATTACATCTGCTACTTGTGTTGCTAAAGATTTTGCAGACTCAGGACCACCGAAAATCCAAGTGTCGCCTTTTAATTTATACATTTTGTTTTCTTTTTTGAACTTTAATTCTTCCCAAGCAGGGTTGCCTTTTAGTTGAGTGTCAAAAATGTTATCGTCATCCGCTACAATGTAAATGAAGTTTGAATCTTGTACACTTTGTAATGATTCTACAGTTGTTTGCTTGAAACCGTCTGGCTCAGATTTACCTGGTTCAAAAGTATTTGTTAAACCTAATTTTTTTGTAATTTGTAAAGCTGTAGAATTGTCAGTTAAGATACGGAATGTTGGTACGTTCTTAGCTGTAAATGCTTGTGTCATTGCGATGTTTTTATCTTTTAAGCCTGCTTTATCAATTTTTGCTTTTGCATCAGCAAATGTTTTATCCATATCAGCTAATACTTTTTTACCTTGCTCTTCTTTTCCAACTGCTTTTGCAATTTGTTTAAATGTTTCTGTCATTTCAGCAAAGTGATCGTTATTGCTTGTTGATGGATCGAACATAACTGTTGGTGCAATTTGTTCTAATTCATTTTTAATCGCTTTACTACGGAATGAAGCTGTAATGATTAAATCTGGTTTTAGACGGCTAATTTCTTCTAAGTTTGGTTGTTGACGTGTTCCTACATCTACAACATCTTTACTTGGTTTTGTTTCTGTATTTACCCATTTATTATAATTCTTAATGTCTGCCATCCCTACTGGCTGAACACCAAGTGCTAATAAGTCTTCTGCATATACCCACTCAAGTACAACAACTTTTTTCGCTGGTTTATCTAACTTTGTTTCCCCTTCAGCATGTTTAATTGTTATAGCTTGACTTTTATTGTCCGCCTTTGTTTCCTTTTTCTCTTCTTTCTGTTGTCCGCATCCGACAACGAATAGAAGAACTACCATGAAAATGCTAAGAATTTTCTTCATCTTATGCCCCCAAATAAATTATTTTATTTGCAATGTACGATATTGAAAATCGTTATCAATTACAACAACAAAATCATACTATGAGGATATTTTAAGTGTCAATATTTTTTTAAAATTTCGACGAAAAATAACGATTTATATGGATTTTGATATATCGTATTGAAATGCAGATGTGTATCAAGACTGAAGGAGAGGAAATTCGTTTAAGAAGGAAGGCGAAAGTACAAGCGAAAGGGGAGCGCATTGCATGTAATAATTATTAGAATGTAAGGAATAAACCTTTGTTTATAAAAGGTTTGTTCCAGATCGGGTAGTTGATAAGGAAAATAAAAACTGATTTTTTATTAGAAAAATATTTCTAATTAGTTGGCTGTACTTAAAAGATTGAACAAGAAGGAGGGGTCAACATGTCTTTATGGAGTAATAATACAAATGGATACTGTGGGTGTAATAATACAAATGGTGTACATGTTGATTCATGCTGTTTTAGTTGCGATGGGACAGTTCCTAAGCTCGGTCCAACGGGAGCAACGGGAGCAACGGGAGCAACGGGAGCAACGGGAGCAACGGGAGCAACGGGAGCAACGGGAGCAACGGGAGCAACGGGAGCAACGGGGGTAACAGGTGAAACGGGAGCAACGGGAGCAACGGGAGCAACAGGGGCAACAGGAGCAACAGGAGCAACGGGAGTAACGGGAGTAACGGGAGCAACAGGAGCAACAGGAGCAACGGGAGCAACAGGAGCAACAGGGGCAACGGGAGCAACAGGAGTAACGGGAGCAACAGGAGTAACGGGAGCAACAGGAGCAACAGGGGCAACGGGAGTAACGGGAGCAACAGGAGTAACGGGAGCAACGGGAGCAACGGGAGCAACAGGAGCAACGGGAGCAACGGGAGCAACAGGTGAAACAGGAGCAACGGGAGTAACAGGTACAAGTATAACTGCGACGTATGCATTTGCGAATAATACATCGGGTACGGCAATATCAGTATTACTTGGTGGGACAAATGTCGCACTTCCGAATAATCAAAATATAGGACCTGGAATTACAGTATCTGGGGGAAACACAGTATTTACGGCCGCAAATGCGGGGAATTATTATATTTCATATACAATTAATATAACGGCTTCATTATTAGTTAGTTCACGAATTACAATTAATGGAGCACCGCTTGCTGGGACTATCAACTCTCCTGCATTAGCGACGACTTCATTTAGTGCAACAATTATTACGACTCTTGCGGCGGGGAGTGCAATTAGTTTGCAGTTGTTTGGATTGTTAGCTGTTGCAACATTATCAACGACTACACCTGGTGCAGTTTTAACGATTATAAGATTAAGCTAAGTAACGTGAACTCTCTTATTCTTTTAAAATTAAGAGAGTTTATACATATAATAAGAAGTTAACGAAGTAAAGCATAGTTATATAAAAGTCAGAATATTATGATTGTAACACTGTTATGACTATAATATAATGAAAATAACCATCATGAATGAACATTCATTTATTTATTTTCACAAGTATTGGAAGGGGGAATGAGAGTGGAAAAACCTTGGCTGCAGAGTTATCCAGATGAAATTCCAGGGACGATTTCTTATGATATTCAGCCACTTCATAGATATTTAGAGAAAATGGCTGCTCGTTATCCAAAAAAGAAAGCGCTTCACTTTTTAGGGAAAGATGTTACATTTTCAGATTTCCATGACAAGGTAAAGAAATTTGCGAATTACCTTCAAAGGCTTGGTATTGAAAAAGGCGATAGAGTTGCGATTATGTTACCGAATTGTCCGCAATCTGTAATTGGTTATTATGGTACTTTGCTTGCGGGTGGTATTGTCGTACAAACGAATCCTCTTTATACAGAAAGAGAGCTTGAGTATCAACTTCATGACTCAGGGGCAAAAGTTATTCTTTGCCTTGATTTAGTGTTTCCGAGAGTTACTAACGTTCAAACTGCAACAAAGATTGAGCACATTATCGTAACCCGTATTGCAGATTTTTTACCATTTCCTAAAAATTTACTTTATCCATTTGTACAAAAAAAGCAGGCAAATCTTGTTGTGAATGTGTCGGAAAGCGAAACGATTCATCTTTGGAAATCGGTAGAAAAGGAAAGTAATGCTGATGTTGAAGTTCCATGTGATCCTGAAAATGATCTAGCCCTTTTGCAGTATACAGGGGGAACGACAGGGTTTCCAAAAGGGGTTATGTTAACGCATAAAAACCTCGTTTCGAACACTTTAATGGGAGCGCATTGGTTATATAATTGTAAAGAAGGAGAAGAGGTAATTCTTGGTGTTCTTCCGTTTTTTCATGTGTACGGGATGACAGCTGTAATGAATTTAAGTATTATGCAAGGATATAAAATGGTGCTTATTCCGAAGTTTGATATGAAAATGGTTTTTGAAGCAATTAAGAAACATAAAGTCACACTATTTCCAGGAGCACCAACCATTTATATCGCTCTATTAAATAGTCCTCTTTTAAAAGAATATGATATTTCTTCAATTCAGGCTTGTATTAGTGGTTCTGCACCGCTTCCTGTAGAAGTACAGGAGGAGTTTGAGAGAGTTACAGGTGGTAAATTAGTAGAAGGTTATGGATTAACGGAGTCATCACCAGTTACACATGGGAATTTTTTGTGGGAAAAGCGTGTGCCGGGAAGTATTGGGGTACCGTGGCCGGATACAGAGGCAATCATCATGTCACTTGAGACAGGAGAGTCATTACCTCCAGGTGAAATTGGTGAAATTGTTGTAAAGGGCCCACAAATTATGAAAGGGTATTGGAATAAGCCAGAAGAAACGGCAGCTGTACTGCAAGATGGCTGGCTTCATACAGGTGATGTAGGATACATGGATGAGGATGGCTTTTTCTATGTGAAAGATCGTAAGAAAGATATGATCGTTGCTAGTGGTTTTAACGTATATCCTCGTGAAGTAGAAGAGGTGTTATATGAACATGAAAAGGTGCAAGAAGTGGTAACAATCGGTGTTCCTGATCCGTATCGAGGGGAAACTGTAAAAGCGTTTGTTGTTTTGAAAGAAGGCGCTGAGTGTTCTGAAGAAGAATTAGATCAGTTTGCACGTAAATATTTAGCAGCTTACAAAGTTCCAAAGGTATATGAGTTTAGAAGTGAGTTGCCGAAGACGACAGTCGGAAAAATTTTACGCCGTGTCCTAATAGATGAAGAGAAGAGAAAGAATGAGGATGAGCAAACGGGCTAAGGCCCTTTCTTTTTGAAAAAATAGGATTGACACTTTTCTAAATAGTCAGTATTATAAGAATATGAATGGCTATTCATTCAGTCATCTTCTTGAAGGGGACAGTAAAGTGAAGAAAAATAGACCGAAATACAATCAAATTATTGATGCAGCAGTCATTGTGATTGCGGAGAATGGATACCATCAAGCGCAAGTTTCTAAAATTGCAAAGCAAGCTGGGGTAGCTGATGGCACGATTTATTTATATTTTAAAAATAAAGAAGATATATTAATATCCTTATTCCAAGAGAAGATGGGAGAATTTGTTGAAACAATTCGTCAAAAAATAGCAGGAATTGAAAGCGCTGTAGCGAAGTTATTCATGTTGGTAGAAACGCACTTCTTGCTGTTGTCACAAAATGATCCTCTTGCTATCGTTACGCAATTAGAACTAAGGCAGTCCAATCAAGACTTGCGCCTTAAAATAAATGAAGTATTAAAAGGCTACTTACAAGTTATGGATGAGATTTTAGAGACAGGTATAAAGCAAGGTGAATTTCAGGCGGATTTAAATGTTCGCGTGGCAAGACAAATGATCTTTGGAACAGTAGATGAAGTTGTGACCAATTGGGTAATGAGCGATCATAAGTATGATCTGGTCGCACTTTCAAAAACGGTACACGGGCTACTTATTGCAGCTTGTGGTTATCGTAAATAATGGGAGGGATCATGTTGAAATTCCTATCTGTAAAAGTTGAAGATCATATCGCGGTGGCGACGTTAAATCATGCTCCAGCTAATGCGATGTCTTCACAAGTTATGCATGACGTTACTGAATTAATCGATCAAGTGGAAAAGGATGATAACATTCGTGTTGTTGTTTTACATGGTGAAGGACGCTTCTTCTCAGCGGGGGCAGATATTAAAGAATTTACATCTGTTACTGAAGCGAAGCAAGCAACAGAGTTAGCACAGCTTGGACAAGTTACGTTTGAGCGTGTTGAAAAATGCTCAAAACCAGTTATTGCGGCAATTCATGGAGCGGCACTTGGCGGTGGCCTTGAGTTTGCTATGTCTTGCCACATGCGCTTTGTAACTGAAAGTACAAAGCTTGGTTTACCTGAATTAACACTTGGATTAATTCCTGGTTTTGCAGGTACACAGCGCTTACCACGTTATGTTGGTAAAGCGAAAGCTTGTGAAATGATGTTAACAAGTACACCAATTACTGGTGCAGAAGCATTGCAATGGGGACTTGTTAACGGAGTGTTTTCTGAAGAATCCATTTTAGAAGATACGCTTAAAATTGCAAAACAGATTGCTGGAAAAAGCCCAGCAACAACTCGTGCTGTGCTAGAGTTATTACAAACGACAAAATCGTCTCATTATTATGAAGGTGTACAGCGTGAATCACAGATTTTTGGTGAAGTATTTACGAGTGAAGATGGAAGAGAAGGCGTAGCAGCGTTTTTAGAAAAACGTAAGCCTTCATTTAGTGGTAGGTAGTCCAATTATTTTTTTAATAAAAATTAACAGAATTTTAAAATTGATAGAATCTTTCTGAAAAATAAGGGGGTAAATGGAATGAACATCTACGTACTCATGAAACGAACATTTGATACAGAAGAAAAAATCGTAATTAAAAACGGTGCAATTTACGATGGCGAAGCGGAATTCATCATCAACCCTTACGATGAATATGCGATTGAAGAAGCGATTCAAGTAAGAGATGCACAAGGTGGAGAAGTTACTGTTATAACAGTTGGTGGCGAGGATAGTGAAAAAGAACTTCGCACAGCATTAGCGATGGGCTGCGATAAAGCGGTACTAATTAACATTGAAGATGATGTTGAGAATGGTGACCAATTTACAACAGCAAAAGTGCTTGCTGAATATTTAAAAGATAAAGAAATTGATTTAATTTTAGGCGGGAACGTTGCGATTGACGGTGCATCTGGACAAGTTGGTCCACGAGTAGCTGAAGCGTTAAATATCCCATACGTAACGACGATTACGAAGCTTGAAATTGATGGTACAAATGTGAAAATTGAGCGTGATGTTGAAGGGGATACAGAAGTAATTGAATCATCATTACCTATTCTAGTAACAGCGCAACAAGGTTTAAATGAACCGCGTTATCCATCACTTCCAGGTATTATGAAAGCGAAGAAGAAGCCACTAGAAGAAGTAGAATTAGATGATTTAGATTTAGAAGAAGATGATGTGGAAGCAAAAACAAAAACAATTGAAATCTATTTGCCTCCTAAGAAAGATGCAGGAAAAGTGTTACAAGGCGAGCTGCAAGATCAAGTAAAAGAACTTGTATCGTTGCTCCACACAGAAGCGAAAGTAATCTAATAAAATACGAAATTATATATGCAGGAGGGAAAATCTATGGCTCGTAAAGTATTAGTAATGGGTGAAGTTCGTGATGGATCGCTACGTAACGTTTCGTTTGAAGCAGTAGCAGCAGCAAAAACAATTGCAGAAGGCGGTGAAGTGGTAGGTCTTCTAGTTGGAGACAGCGTTGCCTCTTTTGCAAATGAATTGATTCATTACGGTGCAGATCGCGTTGTGACAGTTGAAAATGATAAATTAAAATCATATACATCTGATGGTTATGCACAAGCATTTTTAGCTGTATATGCTGAAGAAAATCCAGAAGGCATTGTATTTGGACATACAGCACTTGGTAAAGATTTATCACCAAAATTAGCAGCGAAGCTTGAAGCTGGTTTAATTTCTGACGTAACTGCTTTAGAAATTGAAGGTGGCAATGTTATCTTTACTCGTCCAATCTACTCTGGTAAAGCATTTGAGAAGAAGATTGTAACAGATGGTATCTTATTTGCGACAGTGCGTCCAAATAACATTGCAACTCTTGAAAAAGACGAGTCTCGCACAGGTGACGTGTCTTCTATTACAGTAGATGTGAAAGATTTACGTACAATCATTCAAGATGTTGTCCGTAAAACTGCAGAAGGTGTAGATCTTTCTGAAGCGAAAGTCATTATAGCTGGCGGACGTGGTGTGAAGAGTGAAGAAGGATTTAAACCGTTAAAAGAATTGGCTGACGTACTAGGCGGCGCTGTTGGAGCATCTCGTGGTGCTTGTGATGCTGAGTACTGTGATTATTCATTACAAATTGGTCAAACAGGTAAAGTTGTTACACCAGACCTATACATTGCATGCGGAATTTCTGGTGCGATTCAACATTTAGCTGGTATGTCTAATTCAAAAATAATTGTTGCGATTAATAAAGATCCAGAAGCAAGTATCTTCAAAGTAGCTGACTACGGTATTGTCGGTGATCTATTTGAAGTATTACCTCTTTTAACAGAAGAGTTTAAAAAGTTAAAAGTACATTCATGATTTGAGTACCCTTGAGTTCCAAGTGAAGTACCCCTATATATAGAAAAAGGTGAGAGATCCCCTGTCTCTCATCTTTTTAGTATTTCATCCATATTTTTATATAGTATAAAGGAACATTTTTTTGTTACAATACATAACGATACATAATATTCGCCACGTATAAAAGTTAATGATATACTCTTGGTAGAATATACTTGAAGGAGGAAATAAAATGGCAATTATAAATGCAAATGACCAAAGCTTCGCAGCTGAAACTAGCGAAGGTGTTGTATTATTAGATTTCTGGGCGCCTTGGTGCGGACCTTGTAAAATGATCGCTCCTGTATTAGAGGAGATCGATTCAGAGTTAGGCGAGAAAGTAAAAGTAGTAAAAGTGGACGTTGATGAAAACCAAGAAACTGCTCGTCAATTCGAAGTAATGAGTATTCCAGCTCTTTTCGTATTAAAAGACGGTAAAGTAGTTGATCAAGCGTTAGGATATAAACCGAAAGAAGCGTTAGTAGAATTAGTTTCTAAACACTTCTAAAATAAAGAAGCTGCCATTTGGTAGCTTTTTTTATTTTCTTTTTTACAACCTTTCCGTTACAATAAAAGAACGTATGTTGGGTGTTTTGTCATAGTATGTTTTTATGTGAAAATAAAAATGATAAGCATGTAGAAATGGAGGGAGACGAGTGCACGAGCATTTAAAAGAGAAGTTAGCAATTTTGCCCGATCAACCTGGTTGTTATTTAATGAAGGATAAGCAGGGAACGGTTATATACGTCGGAAAAGCAAAGGTACTCAAAAATCGTGTGCGCTCGTACTTTACTGGTTCACATGATGGGAAAACACTTCGGCTTGTTGGAGAGATTGTTGATTTTGAATATATTGTGACTTCCTCAAATTTGGAGGCTCTTATTTTAGAGTTGAATTTAATAAAAAAATATGATCCAAAATATAATATTCAATTAAAAGATGATAAAACATATCCTTTCATTAAAATTACAGCTGAAAAACAGCCGCGCTTACTCATTACGCGAAACGTAAAAAAGGATAAAGGAAAGTATTTTGGCCCTTATCCAAATGCGCAATCGGCACATGAAACAAAGAAATTATTAGATCGTATGTATCCACTTCGTAAATGTTCAAATATGCCAGATAAAGTTTGCTTATATTATCATATGGGCCAATGTTTAGCGCCTTGTGTGAAAGAAGTAACGGATGAGCAAAATAAAGAAATTGTAGATGAGATTATTAAATTCTTAAATGGTGGGCATAAAGAAATTCGTTCAGAATTAGAAACGAAGATGTACGAGGCTTCAGAGAAACTAGAATTTGAACGGGCGAAAGAGTTGCGAGATCAAATTGCTCATATTGATGCAATTATGGAAAAGCAAAAGATGATTATGAGTGATTTAGTGGATCGGGATGTGTTTGGATATGCAGTTGATAAAGGGTGGATGTGTGTTCAAGTTTTCTTCGTTCGAAAAGGAAAGTTAATTGAGCGCGATGTTTCCATGTTCCCGATATATGATGAACCTGAAGAGGGTTTTTTAACTTTTATCGGTCAATTTTATGAAAACAGTAGTCATTTCAAGCCGAAGGAAATTGTTGTTCCAGGAAGTATCGATTCAGAATTAGTAGAGCGCTTTTTAGAAGTTGAAGCGACACAGCCGAAGCGTGGGAAGAAAAAAGATCTTGTGGAATTAGCAAATAAAAATGCAAAAATTGCACTAGAAGAGAAATTTCACTTAATTGAACGTGATGAAGAGCGAACGATTAAAGCTGTAGATCATTTAGGAAAGCAGCTCGGTATTGAAACACCTTATCGTATTGAAGCGTTTGATAATTCAAATATTCAAGGGACAAATCCTGTTTCAGCAATGATTGCTTTTATCGATGGGAAACCAGCGAAGAAAGAATATCGGAAATATAAAATTAAAACGGTCCAAGGGCCAGATGATTACGAGTCTATGAGGGAAGTTGTGAGACGCCGTTATACGAGAGCATTGAAGGAAAATTTACCTTTGCCAGATTTAATAATTATCGATGGGGGAAAAGGACATCTCGCGGCTACAAGTGATGTTCTTGAAAACGAGCTTGGATTATATATTCCAATGGCAGGGCTTGTAAAAGATGAAAAACATAAAACATCACATTTAATTATTGGGGATCCGCCTGAGTCTGTTATGCTTGCGAGGAATAGCCAAGAATTTTATTTATTGCAGCGCATTCAAGATGAAGTACATCGATTTGCAATTACATTCCATCGTCAATTACACGGGAAATCTGTTATTCAATCGGCGTTAGATGAAATTCCGGGAATCGGTGATAAACGAAAAAAAGTATTGCTAAAACATTTTGGTTCATTAAAAAAGATGAAAGAAGCTTCCGTATCGGAATTTGTCGAAGCGGGTATGCCGAAAAATGTAGCGGAGACAATTTATACTTATTTAACAGGTAAGAAGACGTTGTAGTTTACAATGTCTTCTGTTTTTTGATATAATTTCTGAAGATTTAAAATAAACACACCTAAATGAATATACAAAAAAGTCAACTAAACTTATATGTCTAGTTGACTGTAAGTAGATGCTACACTTCAATGAGATCTTTTATATCCCATTTAACAAGAAATGTAATAGAGTCTGAACGTTTTTTCTGTTCCTCATAGGACTCTGCAACGACGTTTCTTTGTCTTTGAATTTGCTCGGCGATAAATCCAGCTTCTAATTGATAAGATGAATGTCTTTTTTGTTTTTGACGCTCAGTAATAAGTGTACCTTTAAGTTGAAATTGCATTTCACGACGTTTATGTTCAATGATGCTTAAAGTGCCCCAACCAGCTTTTTCAAAAAACTGAATGACTTCTTCAATTGTTTCTAGTGGATATTTTCTCGCAAGGTTTCTACCGGCCCAGTATAAAATACCATCTAAATCGTTACCAATTAAATCAGGTAGTAATTCTTCACGTAGCAATTCATAAGCGAAGGCGTTCAATGAAACATCTTCTAAAGATGTTATATCGATTGTATTTTTGCTCACAATATTCCCCTCTTTCTATAGGGATTATTATATAACATTTTTCATTTATAAAAACAGATTTTTCTTTGGGGAAATCTGAATATATAAGAAAAAAAAAGAATTGGCAAATTATATGCAAATTATGTATACGTTTTCTTGACGCTTCGACAAAAATAGGGGTAAAATGAACTTGGAATCAAATTATGCTGAAATATTTTGAATAATTTTTTCAGTTTTTCTTATGCCAATAGTGAAAAAACATTATTGTTGTAAATTAATCTGAAAACAGCAGTCAAACATTCAAGGGGGTAATGGGGACATGAAAGGCCGCGAGTATACGTTTCGTAAGTGGCACTCATTAATGGGGGTCATCCCGGTTGGTGTCTTTTTGACGCAACATTTAATTGTAAACAACTTTGCAACAAGAGGAGCAGAGGCTTTTAACAAAGCTGCAGGCTTTATGGAGCTCCTTCCATTCCGGTATGCGCTAGAAATTTTCATCATCTTTTTACCTATACTGTACCATGCTATATATGGCTTATATATTGCATTTACAGCTAAGAACAATGCGGTATCTTACGGCTATTTCCGTAACTGGATGTTCGTCTTCCAACGAATTTCAGGTATCGTTACGCTGATCTTCATTTCTTGGCACGTCTGGGAAACTCGTATTCAAGCATTGTTAGGTAAAGAGGTAAACTATGATATGATGGCAGATATTTTAAACAACCCATTTATGTTTGGTTTCTATTTAGTTGGTGTTGTTTCAACAATTTTCCACTTTGCAAATGGACTATGGACATTCTGCATAAGCTGGGGAATTACAGTATCTCCACGTTCACAAAGAATCTCTACTTATGTAACATTAGCTATTTTCTTAGGTCTATCTTATGTAGGTGTGAGTGCATTATTAGCGTTCATCGATCCACAGCTAGCAAACCAGTAAGGAGTGGGAGAGCATGAAAGGGAAACTTATAGTAGTCGGCGGTGGCTTGGCCGGCTTAATGGCAACGATTAAAGCGGCAGAAGCAGGAGTGAATGTTGAACTATTTTCTTTAGTACCAGTAAAACGTTCACATTCTGTATGTGCCCAAGGTGGAATTAACGGTGCCGTAAATACAAAAGGTGAAGGGGATTCTCCATGGATCCACTTTGACGATACAATTTATGGTGGGGACTTCTTAGCGAACCAACCACCAGTTAAAGCGATGTGTGATGCAGCACCTGGTATTATTCATTTAATGGACCGCATGGGTGTTATGTTCAACCGTACGGAAGAAGGACTTCTTGATTTCCGTCGTTTCGGTGGAACACAACATCATCGTACAGCATTTGCTGGCGCAACAACTGGTCAACAATTACTATATGCATTAGATGAGCAAGTGCGTCGTCATGAAGTAGCAGGACTTGTAACGAAATATGAAGGTTGGGATTTCTTACGAGCTGTTGTGGATGATGAAGGTGTGTGCCGAGGAATCGTCGCGCAAGACTTACAAACTATGGAGATAAAAAGTTTCCAAGCTGATGCCGTGATTATGGCAACAGGGGGCCCTGGTATCATCTTTGGAAAATCAACAAACTCTATTATTAATACAGGTACAGCAGCGTCTGCTGTATATCAACAAGGTGCATATTATGCGAACGGTGAGTTCATTCAAATCCATCCAACGGCAATTCCTGGAGACGATAAGTTACGTCTTATGAGTGAATCTGCACGTGGTGAAGGTGGACGTGTTTGGACGTATAAAGATGGTAAGCCATGGTACTTCTTAGAAGAAAAATATCCAGCTTACGGAAACCTTGTACCTCGTGATATTGCAACGCGTGAAATCTTTGATGTTTGCGTAGAGCAAAAACTAGGTATTAACGGTGAAAACATGGTGTACTTAGATCTTTCTCATAAAGATCCGAAAGAACTAGATATTAAACTTGGTGGAATTATTGAAATCTATGAGAAATTTACAGGTGATGATCCTCGTAAACTACCAATGAAAATCTTCCCAGCGGTTCACTATTCAATGGGCGGATTATGGGTTGATTATAAACAAATGACAAGTATTCCAGGTTTATTTGCAGCAGGTGAGTGTGATTATTCTATGCACGGTGGTAATCGTCTAGGTGCGAACTCACTATTATCAGCAATTTACGGTGGTATGGTAGCAGGACCGAACGCGATTGAGTATATGAAAGGTCTTTCTAAATCATCTGATGCTGTTTCATCTACTGTATATGAGCAAAATGAATTAATCGAAACAGAGAAATTTAACAATATTTTAACGCTTGATGGTAACGAAAATGCATATGTTCTTCATAAAGAGCTTGGAGAATGGATGACAGATAACGTTACAGTAGTTCGTGAAAATAAAAAGTTAATAGAAACTGATGCGAAAATTGAAGAGTTAATGGCGCGTTACAAACGCATTAACATTAACGATACAGCGAGATGGAGTAACCAAGGTGCTTCATTTACACGCCAACTTGCAAATATGTTCGAGTTAGCACGTGTTATTACAATTGGCGCATATAACCGTAATGAAAGCCGCGGAGCGCATTACAAACCAGAATTCCCAAATCGTGATGATGCAAACTTCTTAAAAACTACGATGGCGAAATTTGAGGGAGAAGGAAAAGCACCAGCATTCCATTACGAAGAAGTGGATGTTTCATTAATTAAACCACGTAAACGTGACTATTCCTCAAAACATGATGTAGCTGCTAAGGGTGAAGAGAAGGGGGATAAGCAACATGTCTGAGAAAACAATCCGCCTCATCATTACGAGACAAGATGGACCAGATGCACAAGAGTTTGACCAAGAGTTTGAAATTCCATATCGTCCAAATATGAATATTATTTCGGCACTGATGGAAATTCGTCGTAATCCTGTTGATTCAAAAGGAAACCAGACGACTCCGATTGCATGGGATATGAACTGTTTAGAAGAAGTATGTGGTGCTTGTTCGATGGTGATTAACGGAAAACCACGTCAATCATGTACAGCTCTTATTGACCAGTTAGAACAACCAATTCGCTTAAAGCCGATGAAGACATTCCCGATTGTACGTGACTTACAAGTTGACCGTAGCCGTATGTTTAATGCGTTAAAACGTGTTAAAGCTTGGATTCCAATCGACGGTACGTACGACCTAGGACCAGGTCCAAGAATGCCAGAGAAAAAGCGTCAATGGGCATATGAACTTTCGAAATGTATGACATGTGGCGTTTGCTTAGAGTCATGTCCGAACGTAAACAGTAAGTCTGACTTTATTGGACCAGCACCGCTTTCACAAGCACGTTTATTTAACTCGCATCCAACTGGTGAAATGCATAAAGCAGATCGCTTGCGTGCAATTATGGGTGATGGAGGACTTGCAAACTGTGGTAACTCTCAAAACTGTGTGCAATCATGTCCGAAAGGTATTCCATTAACAACTTCAATTGCAGCATTAAACCGTGATACAACAATTCAATCGTTCAAAGATTTCTTTGGTAGCGACAATAACTATTAATAAATATTGCCTCTTCATGTTGAAGAGGCAATATTTATAACTTTATATTTCTGTTTATTCTGTTTATTTTAAAGGCGAAAAGGAGAGGGAACAATGAAGAGAATTTCTTATATTGAAGACTTTGAGCAATGGGAAAGTGGTTTTTCATTTTATAATCCTGTCAAAGTTCGTTTTGGTGAAGTAGATATGTTTGGACATGTAAATAATGTCGTTGCTTTTACATATTTTGAAGAAGCTCGTATCGCATTGTTTAAAGAACTTGGATTTATGCAAGAATGGACACATGAATCATCAGAAACGATGATCGTTGTTGCAGATTTACAATGCAATTTTATTAAACAAATTTATTTTGATGAGCAGTTGAAAGTATATGTAAAGGCAGGAGCGGTTGGGAACTCCTCATTAGATTTACACTATATGGTCAAAAATGCAGAGGGGGAAGTTTGTTTAGTTGGACGCGGTATGATGGTCCAAGCATCGAAAAAAACTGGAAGAGGCGAACCGTGGCCTGAGGAATGGAAGGAATTATTACAATAATAGAATAAAAGAAAAATAAGAGAGCGATTCGCTCTCTTATTTTTTGTCCTTCGTTGCCTCTTCTAATGTTAGGTGGTGCTTATATATGTATGCGGCATATGGATTGCCAACGTAGCGTAAGTGCCACGGTTCGTATGAATACTCTGTTGTCTCTGTTTTATCCTCTAAATAACGAATGACAAAACCAAATTCATGAGCATGTTCCGCAACCCATTTTCCTTCTGCTGTCTCTCCAAAGATTGGTTCTAATTGGAATTTAGCAGATTTTGAGCTAATATCCATTGCTAGACCAGTTTGATGCTCACTTGTTCCAGGAATTGCACTTACCGAATCAGCCTCAGCTTTTCCTTGGCGTTTAATATATGTATTATGTAATGACTGTTGGCGTTTGTAAGAACGGTAACCTGAAACTGCTGTAAGTTCTAAACCTTCTTCTTTCGCTGCTTGGAACATTTTTTCAAGAGCGTCTGCAGCATCTTTGCGAAGTAATGTTTTCTCTTTATCTTTTGGACTAGTAAATGGTACGTTCGGTTTCGTTAAATCTTCTGGAATGTACCCATCTGGTAATTTACGATGTTTATTGACTAATACAAGAGCAGAATCTGGATTTGTTACAACGGAAAAATTATCATCTAGTTTCTTTGCATTATGATCAGCTTTTGGAAAAGCAGGAATCTCTTCTTTTGGATGGTTACTATGTTTTTGACTTTCGACAGCTTTCGCCTCATTTTGCAGTGGTGATTTAGAACCAAAGTAAGCGAAAGATGTGATACCGATTACAATAGTAGTGGCAGAAATAAGTATTATCTTTTTCATGATACCTTGTAATCACTGTCCTTTCTTAATAAAATATGTATCGTTTTTATTATAAGTCTAGTTTATTGAAAAAGAAATATAAGAGTCATAACGTAATAGAAATGCAAAGAAAATGTCAGAAAATGTGTGAAATTGTAGTATTTTTTTTATATAATTCATTTCCTATCTTTCATGTGATTCATTTTTTATGTAATATATACATATAAGGAGATGTAACGATTATGGAGAATAAAGGACTTCTTGTATAGACTAGGAGTGAATGGGAATGGATTTTGCAACAATTATTGGAGTCATTTTAGGAGTGTTGGCAGTAGTAGTAGGAATGGTCGTCAAGGGCGCTGACGTAATGGCCTTAGTTAATCCTGCAGCAGCATTAATTATTTTTGTGGGTACATTTGCTGCAGTATGTATTGCCTTTCCAATGAATCAACTAAAAAGGATTCCAAAATTATTTAAAGTTCTTTTTGGTTCAAATAAAAAAGATTTAAGTTATGAACAGTTACTAGAATTATTTGTTCATTGGACATCTGAGAGTAGAAAATACGGTATTTTGTCTTTAGAACAACAATTAGATAAAATTCAAGATGAATTTCTCTTGCGTGGTATGAAGTTTGTGATTGATGGTGTATCTGCAGAAGACTTAGAACAAATTTTAGAAGCTGAATTAGAAGCAATTGAAGAAAGACATGCAAAAGGAGCTACTATTTTTTCGCAAGCGGGTACATATGCACCTACATTAGGGGTTTTAGGTGCTGTTATTGGTCTTGTAGCTGCACTTGGAAATTTAACTGATATTGAAAAGCTAGGACATGCTATTTCAGGTGCGTTTATTGCAACGATTTTCGGTATTTTTTCAGGTTACGTATTATGGCATCCATTTGCAAATAAATTAAAGCAAAAGTCTGCTGCTGAATTAGAGAAGAAACGTTTAATTATTGATTGTTTATTAATGTTACAAGAAGGTACATATCCATTTATTATGAAAAACCGCATTTTAGGTGCGCTTTCTGCAACTGAGCGTAAAAAGCTAGAAAAAGGAGCGGAAAAGAATGCGGAGTAGGAAGAATAGAAGAAGTAAAAGGAAAAAGCATGACGAGCATATCGATGAAACTTGGTTAATCCCGTATTCTGATATGCTAACGTTGTTGTTTGCGCTGTTTATTGTTTTATTTGCAATGAGTAGTATAGATGCTGCGAAATTTAAACAGATGGCAGTAGCTTTTCGAAGTGAACTAGCAGGTGGAACAGGAAATAAAGAGTTTTTAAGTGATCAAAAACCAAAAGAAGAAAAAGAGCTATCGGCAAGTGGTTTGGAATCTGAGAAAATCAAAAAAGATGCTGAAGCTGAAGTGAAAAAGCAAGAAATGAATGAATTAAAAGCAGTACAACAAAGTATTGACAAGTATATTGAGGAAAAGCAATTATCTTCTTCGTTTAAAACGGATTTAACTGAAAAAGGATTAATGGTAACGATATTAGAAAATGTATTATTTGACTCAGGGAAAGCAGATGTGAAGTTGGAATCATTAGGGATTGCAAAAGAGATGTCTAACCTGCTTGTGTCGGCATCACCTCGTGAAATTACAGTGTCGGGTCATACAGATACAGTTCCTATCGCAAATGCTCAGTTTGCATCAAACTGGGAGTTAAGTACACAGCGTGCAGTTAATTTTATGCAGGTGTTACTCCAAAATAAAGAATTGCAACCAGAAAAATTTAGTGCAGTTGGTTACGGAGAATATCGTTCAATTGCACCAAATGATACGCCTGAAGGAAAAGCGAAAAATAGACGTGTTGAAGTGTTTATCTTGCCTTTAACAAGAAATATGCAATAAAAGAGGATGGCGTAAGCCATCCTCTTTGTTATTTTGCATCAAATGATTTTAAGTTTTCATGACGGATTTTGTCTTTTTCTGCATCTGATTTTTTGAAATTATAATCGTATAAAGCACCTTCCCAGTCACCATACATTGGATTAGGGAAAATGATGAATTTTTCACCAAATTGTGCTTTTGATTCTGCTACTGTTTCATTGCGATCTTTTACAGATTTCCCATCAAAACCAGTGAAATCAGATAAGTTGTCACCGAAGAATAGGACGATGTCATGTGTTTGCGAAACAAGCTCACGACGTTTTTCTTTCCCTTTTTCTTTCGGATCTTGTAATAAGATATGCTCTTTTGTTGCTTGTGGAGCACCAACGCGCTCAAGGTTTTTAATAGTTGCATCTAGTTGATTCGTTTTGCGATTTGAGATGTAGTAAATATCTACACCTTTAGACTCTGTATATTTTAAGAAATCAATCGCGCCTGGAAGAGCTTCAGCTTCAGCTTTATTAATCCAATCGTCCCATTTATAAGGATAGCCTTTTCCTGTTTTTACGCTCATTGCTTGATGAGGACTGTTATCTAAAACAGTTTCATCTAAATCAAGAACGATAGCAGGTTTTTTGCCTGTCCCTTTTGCAAGAGCTGCATCAAGCTTCAATTGACCAATATTGTATCCTTGATAGTATAGTGCTTTCGTTTCGCCAGCTGTTTGATACCATAAATCAGCCATTAATTGCTGGTCTGTTAATTGTACTTTCTCTTCTTTTGCCACTGTTTTCTCAGCTGTTCCTGAACATGCTACAAGCGATGTGGAAAGAACGGCTACAGATAATAAAGTGGTAATACCCCTCTTCATCTTCATATGTATCCTCCTCGATGTTAGAAAATCATTTAATATTATATATTAAAATATGATATTTTTTTTATGAACATTTGCATATTGTCTTTTATATATGTAGTAGTTTGTCCTATATTAGAAAGATGAGTTAAATAATAATAATTGTTTTGACAAGTTTTATTGTCGTAATGACAATTATAATTGACAAAAACAGGGTTTTTATTTACAATTTTAACTAAATGAAACAAATGATGGGTTAGGTGTAGTGATACATATAAGAGAATGAAATATAGTACTATATTTCATTCTGAACAATCATAGGCTTTAACAGAGGGTACGAATGATACTAAAGGGGAGGCTTTATACATTGAGTTTACAAATTCAAAACTTAACAAAAATATTCGGAGAATCTAAAGCAGTTAATGGTTTGCAAATCTCGTTACCGAAAGGTGAAGTGTTAGGGTTACTTGGCCGAAATGGTGCAGGAAAAACAACGACAATTAAAATGTTACTAGGTTTATTAACGCCAAATGAAGGTTCTATTACGTGGGATGGAAAGTCATTTGGTGATAGCGGGGTAACAATTGGATATTTACCAGAAGAAAGAGGACTATATACAAAAAGTAGAGTAATAGATCAGTTGCGATATTTTGGTAGATTAGAAGGAATGACGAAAAAAGAAGTGGATCTTGCAATTGATCACTGGTTAGAGCGCTTAGCAATTCCAGAATATAAATTTAAAACGGCTGGAGAACTTTCAAAAGGGAATCAGCAAAAAATTCAATTGATAGCTGCTCTTCTTCATGATCCAGAACTCCTTATTTTGGATGAACCATTTAGCGGACTTGATCCAGTTAATGCTGGAATGCTAGCTAGTATTATTGGAGAACAAGTACAGAGCGGAAAGACAATTATTTTATCAAGTCACCGTATGGAGCAAGTAGAGGCGTTTTGCCAACATGTATGTATTTTGAAAAAAGGCGAAGCAGTTGTAGAAGGACAGTTAAGTGATATTAAGAAAGAATACGGTTTTCGTAATTTAACGATTGAAGATATAGCAGAGAATGAAAAGGGATTAGAGGCTATACATGTCCCGTATGAAAAACAACAAGGCCTTCTTTATGTAAAAGTACAAGACGATGCAGAGGCTCTAAAGATTTTGCAACAATTGCAAGAACAAGGTATTAGCTTACGACAATTTAAAATGCTAGAGCCAACGTTGAACGAAATCTTTGTAGAGAGGGCGAAATAAAGATGCGTAAATTTTATCATGTATTTTCATTTTATTTTAGGGAAGCGTTTTTATCTAAAAAATCATTAATTACGAGTGCGATTTTATTTTTGGTTGTGTTTGGGATTTTTGCATTTAATCATTTTACTTCAGGCGATGATAAAAATAAGGATAAAGATAAAATTGCAGTTGTAGTAGAGAGTTCCACATACAAAGTACAAAAAGAAGAGCTAAATAAGTTATTGCCATCAGCAAAAATAACGGTTGGTTCAAAGGGTGATTTTGATAAACTGCATAAGCAAGTAGAAGAGGGAGATTTAGATGGTCTATTCCATGTGACGGAAAAGGATGGGGCTCCAGCAGTTACATATATGTATAATGGATTTCCAAGCGAAGCAACTTCTGCGATTATGGCGGGTTATTTAAAACAACAATATACGATGGTGACGATTGCAAAAAATAATGTTTCACCAGAAATTGCGCAGCAATTACAGGCAGAAATTCAAGTGAAGCAAGAAGCGATCAAAGATCGCACATCTTCTTTCGGAATTGCATATTTCTTTACATTTGCTTTGTATATGTTTATTGTAGCTTTCGGAAATACAATCGCAATGAATATTGCATCTGAAAAGGCGTCACGTGTAATGGAAGTAATGCTTCCAAAAGTAAAGCCTCTTACGATGATGTATGCGAAAATTTTGGCGGTTGTTTCAACGGCGTTATTACAACTTGTAATATTGGCGTGTGGTTATCTTATTCCTTATTTGTTAGGTTGGGTCGATTTAGAAAGTGCCTCATTATTTGGTGTTCCAATTGACTTTACAAAATTAGATGCAAAGGTTATAAGTATGTTTCTTGTTTATTTCATTACGGGGTATTTACTTTATGCGATGATGTACGCTGCGGCTGGAGCTGTTGTGTCTAAGACAGAGGATTTACAAGCTGTATCTTTCCCGGTAATGATTTTGATCATGGCTGCATTCTTCATTAGTATTAAATCATTAAGTGATCCCAATAGTACTATTGTTGTTGTAAGTTCGTATGTTCCGTTTTTCACACCGATGGTTACCTTCTCGCGGATTGTAGCTGGTGAAGCAGGTATGTTAGAGATTACGATAACATTAGTAGTTTTATTGGCGACGATTGGTATATTAAATGCTATCACAAGCCGTATCTATGTAAACGGTGTAATGAATTACTCCGACAAAGTGAAGTTTAAAGATTTAGCGAAATTTATAAAGCGTCAATAATGGGAGAAAAGCATGATTTTATAGTGGAATCATGCTTTTTCTTTATGTATAAATTAAAAATAGTATATAATAACAAGAGTCGTCTTTTAATAGAATGAATAAAAAGGAGGGTGTGCAGATGGGAATTAGTAGTCGTTTTACAGTAGGTGTTCATATGTTAACGTTACTTGCAATAGATCGAAACTCTCGCTGTACCTCTGAATGGATTGCTGGTAGTGTGAATACAAATCCAGTTGTGATTCGTCGCATTACAGGAATGTTGAAGAGAGCAGGACTTGTTGATGTACAAGCTGGTAAAGGTGGTACGACACTTGCTCGTGATTTAGATGAAATTACATTACTTGATGTATATAAAGCTGTGGAAGTTGTAGAAGAAGGACATCTATTTTCTTTCCATGAAAATCCCAACATTGAATGTCCAGTAGGAGCTAATATTCAATCGGTATTAGAGATTGTTTTAATACAATCGCAAGAAGCGATGGAAAACGTACTTGCAAATGTAACGGTGCAGCAGTTAGTTACAAATTTAAAGTCGAAAATTAAAGAATAAAAAAGCGAGCTTCCTCATGATGAGGGCTCGCCTTTTTTTATTCGGAAATATTGAAAATTCTATTTTTCAGTATTTAAAATAAACTTTCCTACAACAGCTGCTACGATACCACCAAGAATTGGGGCAACGATGAACACCCATAGTTGAGAAATTGCTTCTCCGCCAGCGAATAGAGCTGGTGCGATACTACGAGCTGGGTTAACAGATGTTCCAGTTAACGGAATACCTAATAAGTGAATTAATACTAATGTGAAACCAATTACTAATCCAGCTAAAGAAGAACTTCCCTTTTTACCTGTTACAGCAACGATAACTAAAACAAATACGAAAGTTAAAATGAATTCAACTAAAAATGCTCCAGATAAACCAAGAGTTCCAAAACTATTTTGTCCTAAATTATCTAAAGGTAATTTAGCAGATCGTAAAATTGTTACTAGCGTTGCAGTTCCTAATAAACCACCTAAAATTTGAGCTAATAAATAATAGCTAAGTTCCATAGCGTTCATTCTTTTGTTAATGAACATAGCGATTGATACCGCTGGATTAATATGACATCCAGAAATTGTCCCAATGCTATATGCCATAGCCACGATAGATAATCCGAAAGCCATAGCGATACCTAATGTTCCAATTCCTTCAATTCCGCCGCCAATGACAGCTACTCCAGTTCCGAATAATACAAGTACAAATGTACCAATAAATTCAGCAATTGCTTTTTTTAACATAATTTACCTCCTATTAATGCACATGAAACGTATTATAACATAGGTTTTAGTATAAATAGCTAATGAAATACTATTCTGATAAGGCGAAATAGGGGGACAATAAAAATAGATATGGTTCTATGAAGAAGAACCATATCTATCTTTATGCTGATTTTTTTTGTTTAATGACTGGAGCAGGACGGTTTAAAACACTATTTACGACCATTCCTAACATTATAATCATCATCCCAATCAGTGACAGACCACTAGGGAATGAGCCATTTAAGAAAATAATCTCACCAAGCACGGTAAAGACCATCGTTCCAGCTTGTGTTGCTTCAACAGCTCCAAGTAAAGCGAGATTGTCTTTTGCTAAGTCAGTAGCAAAGAAAAATGTCATCGTCGCAATAACTCCGGAACATAATGCTAATAAAAATCCTTGCATCATTTGACTTGATGATGGAATACCGGTAGTGGAAAATCCGTATATACCAAGTAGAATTGTAATAGGGAGACTCCCGATTGCCATTCCTAATACACGTTGGAATGTATCAAGACGCCCGCCAACAAGTTCCATCATTTTTCGGTTACCGAAGGGATATAAGAAAGCTGCTAAAACGACAGGTAAAAAACCAGAAATGAATTGAGTCATTGTAATATGACCCGCTTCAGTAGCTTGCATACAAAGTACACCAAGTAAAATAAATAAAGCGACGTATAAACTGCGAAGTGGAATTTTTCCACGTACAAGTTTTGTACCTGATTTCGTTTCTATTTTAACGAAAAATAATGGTGATAGTAGTAAACCTGCTAATATCGTAACTTGCCAAGTTCCAGCAACGAGCCAAGCTGGAGAAAAAACAGCTGCGAAACTTAATAAAGAATAGAAGCCGATGCCAGCGACCGAGCCCCACCCGATCCATACAAATGGATGTTTTTTTAATTCTTCCCATAAAACTCCTAAGTTTTTGCGAAATAAAACGATAAGGAATAAAATAGGGAGAGCAAATAGAAAACGGAAGGAAGCAGTCCAAGCCCAGCTTGTTCCAGATACATTCATTGCTCTGTTAATAATAAAGGTTGCAGAAAAAAAGGCCGATGATAAAAGACCTAGTAATATTGCGCGCATGAAGTATGGCACTCCTTTCGGGATTGAGTATTTATGTATAGTATAATATACTTAAAGAGAATAAAAGTAAACTATTTTATATTTTAAGGTGGTTTTTATATATGAAAGAAAATGAAGATATGCAAACGAAAGAAGTAATTCAGCAAGTAGGTCAGTTATTAAGACAAATTCGAAATGAACAAAAATTAAGTTTAGAAGATTTAGCCCAAAAGACAGGTGTTAGTAAATTAACGCTAGGAAAGATCGAAAGAGGTGAAACGAATCCAACATTAGCTGTCATTTGGAAAATTACGAAAGGGTTATCAATCCCTTTATCGAGATTGATGGTTGTTGGAGAGCCTGTAGCTGTTGCGCGCTGCGGAGAAGGCTTTGCAGTAGATGTAGGACAAGCGTGGCACTTAGAAACAATGTTCCGGTATACGAAAGAAACGGGGATGGAAATGCACCGAGCTTGTTTAAGAGCGAATAGTATATATGAACCTGAAGCTCATCATGAAGGAGCAATTGAGCTTGTAACAGTAATGAAAGGGAAAGTTTCTATTCAAGTGGAGAACGATGTGTACGTGCTAGATGAGTTTGATTCCATTCAATTTGAAGCGAATAAGAAACATAGTTATAAAAATGAAGAGGATGAAGTGGCGGTATTACATTTAACGATGAAATATTCTTCATGAAAAAACGCCTATAGAAAAAGATTCTATAGGCGTTTTTTCAATTTGTATGTTCTGCTTAAGTATAGTGAAAGGAGTATTGCTAATCAGGATAATATTAGTAAGAACGTGGCATGAGTAATAAACAAATGAGATAAACTAAAAAACCCGTTCCAAAACATAAAATAGCAATGACCCAAATAATACGAATGAGAGTAGAACTAATATCAAAATATTCTCCTAAACCACCGCATATACCAAATAACATTTTGTCAGTTTCGGATTTATATAACCTCTTCGACATATTATGATCCTCTCCTTTTCATATCACCGCTGTTATGTATGAGTGATACAGTGTACTTTTATTCTATATGGAAATTTATGAGAAGACCATTAGGTTATATTACATTTTTTTGTGAAGGAACAATATAGCGTATTAATTGTCTTAATTTTCAGTCGGTATTAAAATGAAAATGAGGGTGTGACGTATTTTCTATTATAAGGTGGGGAAATAGTAATGACATTGTATTGGTTGACTAATGTAAAGCTTGAAACAGGTTATACATATGAAGAAGCGAAAATTTCACAAACGGAAACTGAGATATGCAGTCTTCTTATTGAAGATGGAAGAATTAAAAGAATTATATCGGGAATCGCCCAAGAGGAAGGAACGTTAACTTTTGATGCTAATCGTTTATTAGTTTTACCAGCTTTTGAAGAGATGCATATTCATATTGATAAAACATATTATAGTGGGCCTTGGAAAGCTTGTATGCCAGCAGAAAATATTTTTACACGTTTTAACGAAGAAAAAACGATTTTACCAAAGCAATTAGCAACTGCTCAAGACAGGGCGGAAAATATGCTAGAGTTATTGCTTCGAAATGGCGCAACAAATATTAGAACGCATTGTAATGTGGATCCGGTTATTGGACTTCGTAATTTAGAGGCGACGTTAGCGGCTTTAGAAACATATAAAGATCGGTTGTCTGGTAGAATAGTTGCTTTTCCGCAACATGGATTATTGCGCAGTAATTCTATGCAACTTGTGAAGGATGCGATGCGTATGGGCGCACAATTAGTTGGCGGAGTGGACCCAGCTACAGTAGATAATGATATTGAAAAATCATTACATACGATTATGGACATTGCGGTAGAGTTTAATGCGGATGTTGATATTCATTTGCACGATGCGAATAATCTTGGAACGTTTACAATGAAGAGATTGGCAAGTCTAACGGAAGAAGCAGGATGGCAAGGTCGTGTAACAATTAGTCATGCGCTTGGACTTGGTGGTGTTACTGATAAAGAAGCTGAAGAAGTGGCAGAAAGACTAGCAGCATTAAAGATTGATATCACTTCAACCGTTCCAATCGGTAAACAAGTAATCCCAATTCCGTTACTAGATAAAAAAGGTGTTAAAGTTTCATTAGGAAATGATAGTATTACAGATCATTGGTCTCCGTTCGGCACAGGTGATATGCTTCAAAAGGCAAATCGATTGGCAGAACGATTTGGTTGGAGTGATGAAAGGTCTTTAGGGAAAGCTCTTCGTTTTATTACTGGAGGGAAAGAAACGTTAAATAATGAAGGGAAACGAGTATGGCCGAATGTAGGGGATGAGGCAAGTTTTGTTTTAACGAATGCAACATGCGCCGCTGAAGCGGTAGCGCGTCAAACAGAGAAGAGTGTAGTTATGTATAAAGGAAATGTTGTTGCAGGGGATTTAAATCAAGTGAAATTAGATAATCTCGTATAGAAGAATCGTTTAGAGGTTTTGAGAAGGGTTCTAATTGTAAAAATAGAACTCTTCTTTTTTATTCAGTAGAAGCAGGGAAGCACTATATTTCCTTATAAGGAAGCTAGAAGGGATGAAAAGTTTGGACAATCAACATAATCAAAATCATATTATGGGAACTTTGCAATGGTTTATTTTTTTATTAGCAAATTCAATCGCGCTACCAATTGTCGTTGGTGGATTATTTCATCTTACGACGGAAGAAGTATTTTATTTAATGCAGCGTACGTTTTTCGTAGTTGGTATATCTTCTTTTTTACAAGGATGGATTGGACATAAACTTCCGATTGCTGATGGACCAGCTGGATCTTGGGTTGGTGTATTTACCGTACTAGCTTATGCAACTGTAGGGCAAGATCAATTACATAGTACGTTGCAAATTTTAGAATTAGGGATGATGGTTGCCGGAGTTATTTTAATAGGATTAGGGCTAACTGGTTTTATAGAACGTATTTTATTTTTATTTACGCCGCTCGTTACAGGGACTTTCTTGCTTCTATTATGTTTGCAATTAAGTGGTGTGTTTTTAAAAGGGATGTTAGGAATTACAGCTACTGTTTCTCAAATCGATGGATTTACAGCGTTGATCGCTTTTGGCATCTTTTTGTTCGTGGTCATACTCTCCAATTTTGGAAAAGGTTTTGTTAAAAGTTATGCGGTTTTAATAGGACTAATTAGTGGGTGGATTATTTTTTTGATTGCAGGAAAAGTGACGATTCCATCTCAAGTAACTCATTTTGTGCAACTTCCACATATATTTGCTTGGGGACTTCCAAAATGGAATACAGGTATGGCTGTATCAAGTTTCGTTATGGTATGTATTTTAGTTTCAAATACAGTGGCAGCTATTATAGCGATTAATCAAGCTACCATTCATAAAGCGGCTATTGAACAAAAACAGTTGAAGGATGGTACGTGGATCGGAGGGATTTCGCATATAATTTCCTCCGTATTTTCAACTGTAGGTGTCGTTCCATTACCAGCAACGGCAGGTTTCATACGTTTAACAAATCAAAAGTACATGCGTTCATTCTTATTTGCATGTGTACTATTAGTCGTTATGTCGCTATTTCCAAGTATTATCCGCTACTTAGCCTCTCTGCCATCCGCGGTCGCATCTGCGGTATTAATGGCCTCGTTCGTGCAGCTTATTGGGATTGGATTTCATAATATAAAACAAGTGCCACTTAGCGAACGGAATGTAACGATCTTAGGAGTTGCGGTATTGTTTGGCTGCGGCATTATGTTTTTACCGTCTGGAGCACTTCAATCATTGCCTTCTGTTATGCAATATATATTTGGTAATGGTTTGTTTGTAGGTACTGTTGTAAGTATATTGCTGGAACAAATATGGCGTACTGGAAAATAAGTGGATAAAAAGAGTGTGCGCACTGTATAAAAGTCTAAAATAACATAAGAAATAAAGCCCATTTTCATTCACCACCTGCACATTTCGTTCATACAATATCTTGACTAAATAAACACCCAACTTACACATATACAGCTCTGGCTTAAGCAAGGAGGGTTATACCAGTTGAAGGAAAAAGCGTATCAATCTAAACCGTTACTCACAAAGAGAGAAAGAGAAGTATTTGAATTACTCGTTCAAGATAAAACGACGAAGGAAATTGCAGGTGAACTTTTTATAAGTGAAAAAACAGTACGCAACCACATCTCAAACGCAATGCAAAAGCTAGGGGTTAAAGGACGTTCACAAGCAGTTGTTGAGCTTCTTCGCATGGGAGAGCTCGAACTATAAGAAAGCAGCCGACTTTTATACAAAAGGTCGGCTGTTTTTCTGTTTGTTTCATGCTCTATATGAATGATAATAATGTCTCATATATAAAAGGAACGATTGATATAACATACATATTCGAAGAACCGAAGTGATGGTTGAATGTCTTGATGTGGTTTATATCAAAAATCAGTCAAACTTGACTATTATTTGTTATAGTTAATATAAAAAGAGGTCAAGGATATGAAGTGGATAATTTCAGCAAACCCGAACAAATATGATGTAGTAAGTGCTTTTAATCAATATGATTATATTGATTGGAGCCAAAGTGCAAATCACGAAATCGGGGATGTTATTTACATTTATTGTTCGGCATTTATAGGGAAAATAAAGTTTAAATGTATTGTGGAAGATGTAAATATATCATGGGAAAACGTTAACGATGATGATGGATTTTGGGTGGATAAAGAAGATTATCAAAAGGCAAAAACAAAAAGATTTATGCGCTTGTGTTTACAGCAACAGATTGAGTCTGATGATTTAGCTTTTGAAAAGTTAAGGGAAAACGGATTGTTAGGTAATATTCAAGGTCCAATGAAATTAGAGTCAAAAGTTGATTTACTAAGCTATATTGAACAGTGCTTTAATGAAGATTGTTCAAAATCAGTTTATCCGGATGAAGTGCCAGAACAATTATCTATTGTGGAAGGACATCGAAAAACAGTAATCGTTAATCAGTACGAACGTAGTGCTGTAGCAAGAAGGAAATGTATTGAACACCATGGTTGTTATTGTCATGTTTGTAATATGGATTTTGAAAAGCAATATGGTACTTTAGGGAAAGGGTTCATTCATGTTCATCATAAAATACCACTTAGTGAAATAGGAAATGAGTATGAGGTGGATTATGTGAATGATTTGATTCCAGTTTGTCCTAATTGCCATGCGATGCTCCATAGAAAAAGCATGAATGGTTCCTTTTTAACACCTGAAGAATTGAAAGCGTTAATTACTAAGTGATTTTAAGCTGGGGAAATTGTAGATGGACGTTTGATTACAGGACAGAATCCGCAGTCTAGTGCGGAAATAGGTAAGGCTATAAAAAGAGCTATGAATAAATTATAGAAATAAAACTCCCGCTATTAATAAAGGTGGCGGGAGTTTTGTTTTGAATGAGTATTTTATATAGAAGAAACCGACTTTCATATAGAAGGTCGGTTATTTTTCTGTCTTGCAAATTATGAAAAAAAGGAGCAAAATAAAAAAAGGTCCTGGTCTATACAGGTACAAATGAAAAATTTTATACAGGGGCATTTTAAGTTAGCGAACTTAAAGTGTGTAAAATATACTGATAAACATAAAGTGAAACTTTAATCAGTGGGGGTTTTGTTCATCCCCCGCTGATTATTAGCCTTCACCAATCGGACGTTTACGGGCAGTGGATCTCCCGCCGAACTTCTTTGCTGCAGCCGAATTTTGAGGTGGGAGTTTTACTGCCCGTTAACGCGGGATAAAATAAGATGATGAATGAGAAAACGGGTGATTAAGTTGAATAGAGCGATCGGTGTTATTGATTCAGGAGTGGGCGGTTTAACAGTAGCGAAGGAATTAATTCGTCAGTTGCCGAAAGAGCGTATTATATATTTAGGAGATACAGCACGTTGCCCTTATGGTCCGCGTTCTCGTGAAGAAGTGCGTCAATTTACGTGGGAAATGACGGAGCATTTATTAGATTTAAATATCAAAATGTTAGTTATTGCGTGTAATACAGCAACTGCGGTTGTATTAGAAGAAATGCAGAAACAATTACCAATTCCAGTAGTTGGAGTTATTCATCCAGGATCACGTACAGCTTTAAAAGTGACAAATACGTATCATGTTGGGATTATTGGAACGATTGGAACAGTAAAAAGTGGTGCCTATGAAGAGGCGCTAAAGTCTATTAATAACCGTGTTATGGTAGAAAGTTTAGCGTGTCCACCTTTCGTTGAGCTTGTAGAGAGTGGGAATTTCGAAAGTGAAATGGCGTATGAAGTTGTAAGAGAAACGTTGCAACCGTTGAAAAGTACTGACATTGATACACTTATTTTAGGATGTACACATTATCCGATTTTAGGTCCTGTTATTAAAAAGGTAATGGGGGATCAAGTACAATTAATTAGTTCGGGTGATGAAACAGCGCGTGAGGTAAGCACGATTTTATACCATAGTAAGATGTTAAATGAGGGAGAAGAACAAAGTGATCATCTCTTCTTAACGACTGGTAAAATAGGCCTGTTCAAAGAAATTGCATCAAAGTGGTTCGGTCAGCCGATTGAAAATGTGAAGCATATTAATTTAGAAACAGAATAATAGTAGACTCATATAAGAGAACTCCTGAGAAATCAGGGGTTTTTTCTGTGTAAGTGGCTATAGCTTGTTCTAAAATATGAAACAGCTCGTATACATAATAGTACAAACTTAGATTTTAGGGGGGAATGGCATGCCTAAATCCACTTTTAAATGGGTTGTTGGTGCTACTGTGAGTGCGATTTTATTATCAGGGTGTGGCTTGTTAAATCAAGAGAAAGCGACAGAACAAATTGATCCGCCAAAAAAAGTTACGTATACAGAAGGTGAAAAGAAAGAAACAGCTAAAAAAGATAAACAAGGGCAAACAGTAAATAGAGAGTTATACCTCGTTGATAAAAATGGATATGTCGTACCGCAAACTATTGCAATGCCTACTCCGAAAGCGAATGAAGTTGTACAGCAAACGTTAGAGTATCTTGTGAAAGATGGACCAGTCACAAATTTATTGCCGAATGGATTTCGAGCAGTCCTTCCAGCAAATACGACGATGACCTTAAATTTGAAAAAGGGCGGGACAGCAGTAATTGATTTCTCTAAAGAAATGAAAAATTATTCAAAAGAAGAAGAGCGTCAAATTATTGAATCAGTAGCGTGGACTTTGACTCAATTTACAGAAATAAAACAAGTGCAGTTCCAAATAAATGGTGAAAAGTTAGCGAAGATGCCTGTTGCGGGTACACCGCTTGGTGAAGGTGTAAGTCGTGCGAATGGAATTAACTTTGATGATGAACAAGTAGCAGATGTAACGAATACAAAACCGGTTACACTTTACTTTATGGCGCAAAATAATAATAAGCAGCAATATTACGTACCGGTAACAAGACGCGTTGCAGAAGGAAAAGAAAATGATTACTCGGCAATTGTGAATGAGCTTGTAAAAGGTCCGATTCACGGTTCGTTACTAAATGATTTTAATCCGGGAGTTAAGCTTATTACGAATCCGAAAGTGGAGAACGGAAATATTACATTAAACTTTAATGAAAATATATTTGTGAACCAAGACAAAAGTATGATTTCAAATTACGTATTGAAATCGTTGGTCTTATCTTTAACGGAAAAACAAGGTGTGAAAAATGTTTCTATTGAAGTGAATGGGAAAGCGAACCTTACGGACGAGAAAGGTGAAAAGTTAATAAAACCTGTCAATCGTCCACAAAACGTAAATACAGGTAGTTTTTAATCGTGAATAATTTGATATACTTATGTAAGAAAGGGGAATTGCTTTTTGAGTTCCCCTTCTTTTATTGTTATACATATCGTACATTTAAATTTGGCTATACTAATAAGAGTATTTATGAGGGGGTTATTTTTATGCGAGTAGATGGTAGAGGACAAGCAGAGCTACGCCATATACATATTCATACAAATTATTTAAAACATCCAGAGGGATCGGTACTAATTGAAGTTGGGGATACAAAGGTAATTTGTTCAGCGACAATTGAAGAGCGTGTACCGCCGTTTATGCGTGGTGAAGGAAAAGGCTGGGTAACAGCAGAGTACTCAATGATTCCACGTGCGACAGAGCAACGTACAATCAGGGAGTCAAGTAAAGGGAAAGTAACAGGGCGCACAATGGAGATCCAGCGTTTAATTGGACGAGCATTGCGTGCGGTTGTTGATTTAGAAGCGCTTGGCGAAAGAACGGTTTGGATTGACTGTGATGTAATTCAAGCGGATGGCGGAACGAGAACAGCTTCTATTACAGGTGCTTATGTAGCGATGGTATTAGCTTTTGAAAAATTATTGCAAGCAGACAAAGTATCTAAAATTCCGGTGAAAGATTATTTAGCGGCAACGTCAGTAGGTGTTGTTGAAGAACAAGGTGTCGTTTTAGATTTAAATTATGCTGAAGATTCTAAAGCAGACGTTGATATGAACGTTATTATGACTGGAAAAGGTCAGTTTGTTGAAGTACAAGGAACTGGAGAAGAAGCGACGTTTAGCAGAGCTGAATTAAATGAATTACTTGATGCTGCTGAACAAGGGATTTTCCAACTTGTTGAAAAGCAAAAAGAAGCATTAGGTGACATCGTATCTCATATAGAGTAGAGGTGGAAAATATGAAGCAAGTTGTTGTAGCGACGAAAAATCTTGGGAAAGTACGTGAGTTTGCTGAGTTATTTGAGAGATTTGACTTAGAAGTGAAATCTTTACACGATTTTCCTCATATTGAAGAAGTCGAAGAAACTGGTGAAACATTTGAAGAAAACGCAATTTTAAAAGCGGACAGTCTTAGTAGACAGTTGAATTCCATCGTAATTGCGGATGACTCTGGTCTTATTGTAGATGCCTTAAACGGGAAACCAGGTGTATATTCAGCTCGTTTTGCTGGAGAGCCGAAAGATGATCAGGCGAATATAGATAAAGTGTTACAAGGGTTAACTGACGTCGATTTAGAAAAACGTACAGCTCGTTTTTACTGTGCGCTAGCAGTTGCTTTCCCTGAAGCTGATACAGAGCCGGTTATTGTAAACGGAACATGCGAAGGGAAAATCTTAGAACAGCGCCGCGGGGAAAATGGTTTTGGGTACGATCCGATTTTTTATGTAGAAGGATATAAAAAAGCGATGGCGGAGCTAAGCTCAGATGAGAAAAATGCGATTAGTCACCGCGGGCGTGCTCTTCGTAAATTAGAAGAAAAAATCCCAGAATGGTTTTTAGAAGAATAAGGGAGAGAGATTGATGAAAGCTTTAATCGTAAGCGATAGTCATAGCTCTGTGAAGGAATTACAGCAGTTAAAAGAGAATTACGAAGGGAAAGTAGATGTCATGATTCATTGCGGTGATTCAGAGCTAACGCCTGCTCACGAAGAGCTGCAAGGTTTCCATGTTGTAAAAGGGAATTGTGATTATGCTAACTTTCAAGATGAAATTGTAACTGATGTAGATGGAATTCGTTTCTTAGTTGTACACGGTCATCGTCATAATGTGAAAATGACGTTACAAACGTTAGCGTATCATGCAGAAGAAGTAGGAGCGCAAGTAGCATGCTTTGGACATTCTCATGTATTAGGGGCAGAATTAATTGATGGGATTTTATTTATTAATCCAGGAAGTATTTTGCTCCCGCGCTCTCGTGTGGAAAAAACTTTCGCTTTATTAGAAATGGATGAAAATCATATAGAAGTTCGTTTTGAAACATTAGACGGACAGTTGGTGGAACAAGCAATTTTTAAAAGAGGATAAGAAAAATTATCCTCTTTTAAAAAAGTGTTGACTTTATAAGTGGTTATGAATATAATAAATATTGTCGATAGGGCAACGGCGCTAACGAAGAAAAATAAAATAACATATGCGGGTGTAGTTTAGTGGTAAAACAAGAGCCTTCCAAGCTCTGGTCGAGAGTTCGATTCTCTTCACCCGCTCCATGTCCCAGTAGCTCAGCCGGATAGAGCATACGCCTTCTAAGCGTACGGTCGGGAGTTCGAATCTCTCCTGGGACGCTAAGGAAACCTTGTTATCTTTTGATAACAAGGTTTTTTGTTTGTTTTAAATTAGTTATTAATAAACTTCTCAAAGACAAAACCATAATCTTTCACGTTATATTGTTTCTTCGTATCAACAAGCCAGTTAAAGGCGATCTCGTTCATCTCTTTAAATTGTTCTGCTAAATTTACTTGTGCATTTGTAATACGGCTAAAAGTGTTAGAGGCCATATCTAAACTTTTATGCGCATACTGCAATGTAATATCGTTGTCGTATGAAATTTCTTCGATTTTAAGAAGAGCCTTATACAAATCTTTTAATTCTTCAATATGTTTTTTATGAACATCAATTGAGTAATGCTCATCTCCCATATGAAATTTAATTTCTACATCTAAATCAATTGTGCCTGCAGTTTCGAGTGCGACGTTTTTAATTTGATATTTACTATAGCTATATCGGCGTAGTGTACGTTTTTTGCTTGTGGCACTTGTACCATCTAGATGAATTAATCCTTTGTTTGTGAAACAATATTCATCGGATTTTGATTTAATAAGAAAGTAAATTTTCTCCCCATCTTCATGCATCACGTAATCATCAGCATCAACCTTATCATAATCTTTTGGTGTAATGACAGAACCTACATCGCTTAATCCTAAAACATCAGCAGCCATTTTTTTGAACATATATAATCCCCCTTATAAATTAAATTCTTAATTGTACAAAAATATATTAACATGATTTTAAACTTATTTTTGAAATCTTACAACTCTGTAAGGTAAGTGTAAGGAAGTTCGATGGTAACAAATTACTAATCCTATATAATGAAGATAACAACGATACATGAGGAGGAAGAGATGATGAAAGGATTAATCGTAACGGGTTTAACAGTAGCTTTTGGGTTTGTGGCGTATGAAAAGTTAACATATGTAATTGATGTTGTAAAACATTTAGTAGCGTAGAAAAAACTGCCATGAGAGGGAAAGGGAATGAGTGAATGAATGGAATGGTTATTTGGAATTATAGGTACTTGTAGTGTAGTTTTATTGTTCTTTGTCCCGAGTGGTATACTTAGTTCGACAACAAGTTTGTTCTTTTTAAGTTTGTTTGCTTGTACGATGCTTATTATTATGTTTTTGATGAAGCGAAGTAAACCGATCTTCTATTTTAGCATGATTGTTATGGCAATTATTTTTCTCCAAATTATTACCCTTGTTATATACCCCACAATTATAAAAGCTTTCCATTAATGATGAATCCTCTGCTTCTGTTGCTGAGGGTTTTTGTTTGTGAAAAATGAATTTTATTTAAAAATTTATTGCTTTTTTGTTATAAAAATCGAATATTCCTATATTTCAAATAAATACTTTTGGGATGTTGTGTTCTTATTACGCATTTGATATATTTACTTTGAAGATCATTAAAATCTAGAAAAAGAGGCGGACGTATGGATAAAAAAGAAAATACGGTCGTATTGTTTCCGCAACTATCAGAACGCTATATTGATAAAGGTTTTTTGGCGTTGAAAGAGCGGGAATTCGAAGATGCATTGCGCTGCTTTGAAATATTACGTCAGTATAATGCAGAAACGGAACAAACAGAATTAGCTTCAGTTATTTGTTTGCTAGAATTAAAACGTATGGAAGAAGCGAAAGAAAAATGTGAGCAGTTGCTTGAAACAGGAGCTGTATTATTTGGTGATATTCTTGAAACGTATGTAACTATTTTAGTTCAAACAAATGATTATGAAGGTGTCATCGAAACTGTTGAGGAAGTTTTGCAAACGAAAGATATAATTCCTGAGCAAAAGGAAAAATTGGCGCAGCTTGCTTTGTTTGCGCAAGGGATGCTGAATGAAGAAGATATACCGCTAGTGGATTCGAATTTTGAATTAGAAGAATTTACCGAGGGGCTTTTTGGAGAAAACTTTGGTCAAAAGCTAAGAGTGATCCAGAAACTTTCGTTAAAAGACCTGGATCTCGCACTTCCTACTTTAAAGAAATTTTTAATAGACGAAGATCAGCACCCTTATTTAAAAACTTCTATTTTGTATAAAATGGTAGAAAATCAAATAGAAGAAGAGATAGAAGTAGAGAAGTTTGGAAATACGATAAAGGTGATTCCAGCATTTACGGGTCATAATGAGGAGCAATCCGATAAAATTATACATAAATTCTCAAACCGATTAGAGCAAAATTATCCAGATATATTTGATGCGATGGTTACATACTGGAAAGAATTACAAATTAGCATTTTCCCATTCCCTCTATTAATGGACAAAGTAGAAATTTGGGCTGCCGTCTTAGAGAGAATTGGAAGAAAGCGTTTCGGATTGGCTATTGATGAAGAAGAACTTATGACAGCATACAATATTGAGTTTGAGGAATTCCATATTGCCTATCAATGGTTACTGCGCATTGAAAGAGAAGGGTATTTGCCCGTATAATTATGAAAAAGAATCGTTCAGTTATTGAAACGAGCACATTCTATGTTATAATGTAAGGGTTGCAAAAGGCAGAAATCTGCCTGTTTGTAAGAGAAGAGGAGTATAATTCTCTTACTTAATATGTTTCATATTAGTCTCGAACAAAATATACCGTAGTTGTCTTTTAGGCAATTAGTAGATTGGAACATTGTATCTGAAAGCTTTTGCTAGAGGATTATTTGTACATTTGTTATTTCAAAAAAGAGATAATAAAAATCTTAATCTATAGAGGTATGTGCATACATTATTATAGTTGGAGGGAAAGAATAAATGTCTACAAAATGGGAAAAATCAGAAGGTAACGTTGGCGTTTTAACAATCGAAGTTGATGCTAAAGAAGTAAATAACTCTATCGACGCTGCATTCAAAAAAGTAGTAAAAACAATTAATGTACCAGGTTTCCGTAAAGGAAAAATGCCTCGTCCATTATTCGAACAACGCTTTGGTATTGAATCTTTATACCAAGATGCTTTAGATATCATCTTACCAAAAGCATACGGTGAAGCAATCGATGAAGCTGGTATCTTCCCAGTTGCTCATCCTGAGATTGACATCGAGAAATTCGAAAAAGGCCAAAACTTAATTTTCACTGCAAAAGTTACTGTAAAACCTGAAGTTAAATTAGGTGATTACAAAGGTTTAGCAGTAGAAAAAGTTGAAACAACTGTAACTGACGAGGATGTAGAGAACGAAGTAAAAGCTTTACAAGAGCGTCAAGCTGAACTAGTTGTTAAAGAAGAAGGAACTGTTGCAGATGGTGATACAGCTGTAATCGACTTCGAAGGTTTCGTTGATGGCGAAGCATTTGAAGGCGGAAAAGGCGAAAACTATTCTCTTGCAATCGGTTCTGGTACTTTCATCCCAGGTTTCGAAGAGCAAGTAATTGGTCTTAAATCTGGTGATTCTAAAGAAGTTGAAGTATCATTCCCAGAAGAGTACCATGCTGCTGAATTAGCTGGTAAACCAGCAACATTCAAAGTAACAATTCACGAAATCAAAACAAAAGAACTTCCTGAGTTAAACGACGAGTTCGCTAAAGATGCTGACGAAGAAGTTGCAACTCTTGATGAATTAAAAACAAAACTTCGTACAAACTTAGAAGAAGGCAAAAAGCACGAAGCTGAGCACAAAGTACGTGACGAAGTAGTAGAATTAGCTGCTGCTAACGCTGAAATCGACATTCCAGAAGCTATGATCGACACTGAGTTAGATCGTATGGTTCGTGAATTCGAGCAACGTTTAAGCCAACAAGGTATGAACCTTGAGCTTTACTACCAATTCACAGGTACTGACGCTGACAAATTAAAAGAGCAAATGAAAGAGGATGCACAAAAACGTGTAAGAATCAATCTTGTTCTTGAAGCTATCATTGAAGCTGAAAACATCGAAGTTACTGAAGAAGAAGTAACTGCAGAAGTTGAAAAAATGGCTGAAATGTACGGTATGCCAGTAGACGCTATCAAGCAAGCTCTTGGAAGCGTAGACGCTTTATCTGAAGATCTTAAAGTGCGTAAAGCTGTAGACTTCTTAGTAGACAACGCTGCATAATAAAATAACAAGGCGCGATTTTAATCGTGCCTTGTTTTATAAATATAGAAATATATTTATAAAACTTTTCGATGAAGAAGGAAAAGTTCCTTTGTAAGTCGAATATACATATTTCAAAAGTTTTAAAATTTTTTTGTTTGTACATAACTAGTCATATTATTTGTATTTCTCGCCACGTAGTGACATAATATGTATTTACATACGATACATTTATCGTGTACATACGAAGGCAAGAGGTTAGCACTTTGTAAGGGGTGTGAAAATATGTTTAAATTTAATGATGAAAAAGGTCAATTAAAATGTTCTTTCTGTGGTAAAACACAAACGCAAGTTCGAAAGCTAGTTGCAGGTCCAGGTGTTTACATTTGTGACGAGTGTATCGAGCTTTGTACTGAAATTGTACAAGAGGAGCTTGCGAAGGACGAAGAAGTAGAATTCAAAGATGTACCGAAACCGGTAGAAATTCGTGAAATCTTAGATGAGTATGTCATCGGACAAGATAACGCGAAAAAAGCACTAGCGGTAGCGGTATATAACCATTACAAACGCATTAATTCTAACAGCAAAATTGATGATGTAGAATTGGCGAAGAGTAATATTTCACTTATTGGGCCAACTGGTAGTGGTAAAACATTATTGGCACAAACATTAGCGCGTATTTTAAATGTTCCATTTGCGATCGCGGACGCAACATCTTTAACAGAAGCTGGATATGTAGGGGAAGATGTAGAAAACATCTTACTAAAATTAATCCAAGCAGCTGATTATGATGTAGAGAAAGCGGAAAAAGGAATCATTTATATTGATGAGATTGATAAAGTGGCACGTAAGTCCGAAAATCCATCAATTACACGTGATGTATCTGGTGAAGGCGTACAGCAGGCACTTCTGAAAATTTTAGAAGGTACTGTAGCAAGCGTTCCACCTCAAGGTGGTCGTAAGCACCCGCATCAAGAGTTTATTCAAATTGATACAACGAACATCCTATTCATTTGTGGTGGAGCGTTTGATGGCATCGAGCCTATTATTAAACGTCGCCTTGGTGAGAAAGTAATTGGATTTGGTGCTGAGAAGAAAAATGCTGATGTAAATGAGAAGCATGTTTTATCTCACGTTTTACCAGAGGATCTTTTAAGATTCGGTTTAATTCCGGAGTTTATCGGTCGTCTTCCAGTTATTGCGAACCTAGAGCCACTTGATGAAGATGCTCTTGTAGATATTTTAACTAAACCGAAAAATGCACTTGTTAAGCAATTCCAAAAACTATTGGAGCTTGACGATGTTGAGTTAGAGTTTGAAGAAGGTGCACTAGTTGAGATTGCGAAAAAAGCAATTGAACGTAAAACAGGTGCTCGTGGACTTCGTTCTATTATTGAAGGCTTGATGCTTGATGTAATGTTCGAACTGCCATCTCGCAAAGATATCGAGAAGTGTATTCTTACGAAAGAAACAGTAGCTGATAATGAACCGCCGAAATTGGTGTTACAAGACGGTACTGTACTTGATACAAAAACATCTGCATAATGCGAAGAAGAAACAGCAATTTTTATAATTGCTGTTTTTCTTTATGTTTAGCACTATTCCTCCCAGGAAATACTAAAAGGTAAAACATAGCGGGAGGAAATGAATTATGAGCTGGACAAATATATTTTTACTTGTTCAACTTGTTTTTGGCGTAATTGTCGGATTGTATTTTTGGCACTTACTTCGAAATCAGCGAACACAAAAAGTTTCAATTGATCGAGAATCGAAAAAAGAATTAGAGCAGCTTCGTAAAATGCGTGAGGTTTCTTTAACAGAGCCACTTGCGGAAAAGGTACGTCCTACATCCTTTATAGATATTGTAGGGCAAGAAGACGGGATTAAGTCGTTAAAAGCGGCTCTTTGTGGTCCTAATCCGCAACATGTGATCATATACGGTCCGCCAGGTGTCGGAAAGACAGCGGCAGCACGCCTTGTATTAGAAGAAGCGAAACGAAATCCGAAATCTCCATTTCGTACAAATGCAACATTTATCGAACTTGATGCAACGACAGCTAGGTTTGATGAGCGTGGTATTGCGGATCCATTAATTGGTTCAGTGCATGACCCGATTTATCAAGGAGCAGGTGCAATGGGGCAAGCGGGTATTCCGCAACCGAAAAAAGGGGCTGTAACAGATGCGCATGGTGGTATTTTGTTCATTGATGAGATTGGTGAATTACATTCAATTCAAATGAATAAAATGCTAAAGGTGTTAGAAGATCGGAAAGTATTTTTGGAAAGCGCGTACTATAGTGAAGAAAATTCGATGATTCCAACGTATATACATGATATTTTTCAAAAAGGTTTACCTGCAGATTTTCGCTTAGTTGGTGCAACGACGCGTTCACCAGAGGAAATTCCTCCTGCAATTAGGTCGCGTTGTTTAGAAGTGTTCTTCCGTGAGTTAGATACAGAAGAAATTCAAAAAGTAGCGAAAAATGCAGCTGACAAAGTGGAAATGCAAGTAGGTGAGAACGGTATCGAAATGATTGGAATGTATGCAAGAAATGGACGAGAAGCAATTAATCTCGTGCAAATTTCTGCTGGTATGGCGATAAATGAAGAACGACCTTTCATTAAAGATGAAGATATTGAGTGGGTTGTTCATTCTAGTCAGCTTACACCAAAGTACGAAAAACGTATTTATCCAATTCCGAGAATCGGTCTTGTGAACGGGCTTGCTGTATATGGGCCGAATACAGGTACGTTATTAGAAATTGAGGTAACAGCTATTCCTGCGAAAGATAAAGGGTCAGTAAATGTCACTGGAATTGTAGAAGAGGAAAGTATTGGTAGCCAAACGAAATCAATTCGCCGTAAAAGTATGGCGAAAGGTTCTGTTGATAATGTGTTAACAGTCCTTCGTTCTCTAGATGTGTTGCCAGAAGGGTATGATATACATATTAATTTTCCTGGTGGTATCCCGATTGATGGTCCTTCAGCAGGTATTGCTATGGCAACAGGTGTCTATTCAGCAGTGCATCGTACGTATGTGGATAATGAAGTAGCGATGACAGGTGAGATAAGTATCCACGGAGAAGTGAAGCCTATTGGTGGTGTGTACGCAAAAATAAAAGCTGCGAAAAAAGCGGGAGCTAAGAAAGTCATCATTCCGGCTGAAAACATGCAACCATTTTTGTATACAATAAAGGGAATTGAGATCATTCCTGTTCGCAAATTAAAAGAAGTATTTGAATTAACATTTATGCAGGAAAATATGCATCGTGAGCTTGATGCACATACTGCTTTGGACGAAACAGATGCGCAATCAATGTGAGAATATACAATAATAAAAATTTGCCAGACTTCGTTTAAGTTTGTATGCTTAAGCGAAGTCTTTTTTCTTTTCGTGAGGCACAAAAAAACAGGGGATTTACAATTGCGAAGAATCTCTGCAATTGCATCTAGATGTATTGTAATATAAAATAGTTGAACAGGAGTTTAATTTATTATGGAGGTGCTATGTCTAGTATGAATACGAATGAAAGAATTGTGCCCCTCCTACCATTAAGAGGCATTCTCGTATATCCAACGATGGTTCTGCATCTTGATGTAGGACGTGATAAATCGATACAAGCACTAGAGCAGGCGGCAATGGATGAAAATATCATCTTTTTAGCAATGCAAAAAGAAATGAATATCGACGATCCGAAAGAAGATGACATATATAGTGTAGGTACAGTGGCGAAAGTGAAGCAAATGTTAAAATTGCCGAACGGTACGCTTCGTGTCCTTGTAGAAGGTTTACATAGAGCAGAAGTAGTAGAGTTTATCGGAGAAGAAAATCTGGTACAAGTTTCTATTAGAACAGTAACTGAAGAAGTAGAAGATGATTTAGAAGAGAAGGCTCTTATGCGTACGTTACTGGAGCATTTCGAACAATATATTAAAGTTTCGAAAAAAGTTTCAAATGAAACATTTGCAACGGTAGCTGATGTAGAAGAACCCGGAAGACTAGCTGATTTAATTGCTTCTCACTTACCGATTAAAACGAAGCAGAAACAAGAGATTTTAGAGATTGTATCTGTGAAAGAACGACTACATACACTTATTTCGATTATTCAAGATGAACGAGAGTTACTTAGCCTAGAAAAGAAAATTGGACAAAAAGTGAAACGTTCAATGGAGCGCACGCAAAAAGAATATTTCTTACGTGAGCAAATGAAGGCGATTCAAACTGAACTTGGCGATAAAGAAGGCAAGGGCGGGGAAGTTGAAGAACTTCGTGAGAAAATTGAACAGTCGGGAATGCCTGAAGAAACAATGCAGGCTGCACTGAAAGAATTAGATCGTTATGAAAAGTTACCTGTAAGTTCTGCTGAGAGCGGTGTAATTCGTAATTATATTGATTGGTTATTAGCGCTTCCGTGGACAGAAGCAACAGAGGATATGATTGACCTCACTCATTCGGAAGAAATTTTAAATAAAGATCATTACGGTCTTGAAAAAGTGAAAGAGCGAGTACTTGAATATTTAGCTGTACAGAAGTTAACGAATTCATTAAAAGGACCAATTCTTTGTCTAGTAGGCCCTCCTGGGGTTGGGAAAACTTCGTTAGCGCGTTCTATTGCAACATCGTTAAATCGTAATTTTGTACGTGTTTCTCTTGGTGGTGTGCGTGATGAATCTGAAATTCGTGGTCACCGTCGTACATATGTAGGAGCGATGCCAGGACGTATTATTCAAGGTATGAAAAAGGCGAAAACAGTTAATCCAGTCTTCTTATTAGATGAGATTGATAAAATGTCTAACGATTTCAGGGGAGACCCATCAGCGGCGTTACTTGAAGTGTTAGATCCAGAACAAAACCATAACTTCAGTGATCATTACATTGAAGAGCCATATGATTTATCGAAAGTTATGTTCGTTGCAACTGCTAATACACTTGCAAGTGTTCCTGGCCCATTGCTTGACCGTATGGAAATCATTTCGATTGCTGGTTATACAGAACTTGAAAAGGTGCACATTGCTCGTGAGCATTTATTGCCGAAACAATTAAAAGAGCATGGCCTACGAAAAGGTAATTTGCAAGTGCGTGATGAAGCGCTTCTTGAAATTATTCGTTATTATACACGCGAGGCTGGTGTTCGTACGTTAGAGCGTCAAATTGCAAAAGTTTGCCGTAAAGCAGCAAAAATTATCGTTACAGCAGAACGCAAGCGCATTGTTGTAACAGAGAAAAATATTGTTGATTTACTTGGTAAGCATATATTCCGTTATGGTCAAGCTGAAAAAACAGACCAAGTTGGTATGGCAACAGGTCTAGCTTACACAGCAGCGGGCGGCGATACACTTGCAATTGAAGTGTCTGTAGCGCCAGGAAAAGGGAAATTAATTTTAACAGGGAAACTTGGGGATGTTATGAAAGAATCCGCACAAGCCGCGTTTAGCTATATTCGTTCTCGTGCAGAAGAACTTCATATTGATCCGGATTTCCATGAGAAAAACGATATTCATATTCATGTTCCAGAAGGAGCAGTTCCAAAAGATGGACCGTCAGCAGGTATTACGATGGCAACGGCACTTATTTCTGCACTAACAGGTATTCCTGTAAGTAAAGAAGTTGGTATGACAGGTGAAATTACACTTCGTGGTCGTGTATTACCAATTGGTGGTTTGAAAGAAAAAACATTAAGTGCTCACCGCGCGGGATTAACAAAAATTATTTTACCGGCGGAAAATGAGAAAGATTTAGATGATATTCCAGAGAGCGTAAAAGAAAACCTTACGTTTGTGCTTGCATCTCATTTAGACGAAGTATTGGAGCACGCATTAGTAGGAGTGAAACAATGAAAGTAACAAAAGCAGATATTGTAATTAGTGCCGTTAAACCGGAACAATATCCAGACAGTGATTTACCAGAAATTGCCTTAGCAGGTCGTTCTAATGTCGGGAAGTCTTCCTTTATTAATAAAATTTTAAATCGTAAAAAGTTAGTACGTATTTCTTCTAAACCAGGAAAAACGCAAACGCTGAACTTTTTCTTAATCAATGAAATGATGCATTTTGTTGACGTTCCAGGTTATGGATATGCGAAAGTATCTAAAACAGAGCGCGCGGCATGGGGCAGAATGATCGAGACTTACTTTACAACACGTACGCAATTAGACGCAGCTGTATTAGTAGTTGATTTACGTCACCAACCAACAAAAGATGACATTATGATGTATGATTTCTTAAAGCACTATGAAATCCCAACAATTATTATTGCAACGAAAGCCGATAAAATTCCGAAAGGGAAATGGCAAAAGCATTTAAAAGTTGTAAAAGAAACGCTTGCTGTTGAAATTGGCGATGAAATCGTTCTATTCTCTTCTGAAACAGGTCTTGGAAAAGAAGAAGCATGGAAAGCAATTCATAAAATGACAAAAACGAAAAACGCGTGACGAATGTCGCGCGTTTTTTTTATTTACTAAACTTTTAGCGTACGTTTAATGTAACTTCAATATTTCCTCTTGTTGCTTTAGAGTAAGGACATACACCGTGAGCGGCTTCTACAAGTTCTTGTGCTTCGGCATGAGAAACACCAGCAACATGTACGTCAAGTACAGCAGACAGTCCGAAACCACCATCTGTATCTTTACCGATAGAAACGTGTGCAGTCACTTCTGTACTTTCCACTTTCACACGTTTTGTACGAATTACAAGTTGCAATGCGCTATCAAAGCAAGCTGCATAACCAGCTGCAAATAATTGTTCTGGATTTGTTGCCTCTCCGCCTGCGCCACCTAGTGCTTTTGGCATTTTTACATCAAGATTTAATATGCCATCATCTGAAACTACCTTACCGTTTCTTCCACCTGTAGCTGTTACTGAAGCAGTATATAATTTATCCATGTTTATTCCCCTTTTCTATCATTAATTTTTTTCATTGTTTCAATTAATGTGTTTAATTGGATTAATAAAGAATGATATTCTTGCTCTGTAATTCCTAAATTTGTAGCCATCGTTGTCGGTAATGAACAAGCTATTTCTTTTAAATCTTTACCTTGTTCTGTTAATTCAATACAAACTTTTCGCTCGTCTTCTTTTGAACGAACACGTTGTACAAGTTTTAATGATTCCATCCGTTTTAACATAGGTGTTAAAGTACCAGAATCTAAAAATAGACGTTCTCCAATTTCTTTTACTGTTAGTCCGTCTCGTTCCCAGAGTACGAGTAAAGTAATGTACTGGGGATACGTAATGCCCATTTCTTCTAAATAGGGTCGGTAAAAACGAGTAACCTCTTTAGAACAAGCGTAAATAGAAAAACAAAGTTGGTTATCTAGATGTAAAGGATTTTCTTTCATAAGCAACTCCTTATATTTTTAAATTGTGCACAATTTAATTTTGTAAAATCAATATAACGAAAAATAAATACAATGTCAAATGCATTGCATTGAGAAAGTGAGTACTATATTTTGGAACAATCATACATATTTTCCTTCATGATGAAAGAAGATAGAAAAGATGATGTTATAATTAATATGGAATAGTTTCCATCACTTGATTATGAGGACTTTTTTTGGTAACGTACAAATAGAGTTATTATTTTATAATCATTATAAAGTAGAGAGTTCTTTATTAATCTTACTGAAGCTCCTTTATTACATATGGAGAAAAAATAATCAGTTGTTCACACGATTGTCAGATTCATAAGAGGAAAGTTGTATTATGATAGTAGATAAAGTGATAAAACGGGTGAAGGGGGACATGCTGCGTGCATATTCTTGTTGTTAGTGTAAATTATCGAACAGCCCCTGTAGAATTTCGTGAGAAACTCACATTTCAGGCAGCAGAGCTAGAGCAAGCAATGACTACATTACAAAATCAAAAGAGCGTACTAGAAAATGTCATTGTATCAACTTGTAATCGCACTGAGATTTACGCTGTTGTCGATCAATTACACACGGGACGGTATTACATTAAGAAGTTTTTAGCTGATTGGTTTCAGCTTGAAATAGAAGAAGTCGCACCATACTTGTCTATTTTTGAACAAGATGGCGCAATAGATCATTTATTCCGCGTAACGTGCGGTTTAGATTCTATGGTTGTTGGAGAGACGCAAATTTTAGGTCAAATAAAAGATAGCTTTTTAGAAGCGCAACAAGTAAAAGCGACAGGTACAATTTTTAATGAGTTGTTTAAGCAAGTGGTTACGTTAGCAAAACGTGCGCACTCAGAAACAACGATTGGTGAAAGTGCGATGTCTGTTAGTTATGCTGCTGTTGAGCTCGGAAAGAAAATATTTGGCGATTTAACAGATTGTCATGTACTTATTCTTGGTGCTGGTAAGATGGGTGAACTTGCACTGCAAAACTTATACGGAAGCGGTGCTCGTAAAGTAACAGTTATGAATAGGACGCTTACGAAAGCGGAAGTGATGGCTGAGAAATATATGGGACATGCAAAGCCTTTAAGTGAATTGCAATGTGCATTATTAGAAGCGGATATTTTAATTAGTTCAACGGGTGCATCAGAATATGTCATTACGAAAGAGATGATGACAAAAGTAGAGAGAATGCGCTCTGGTCGTCCGTTATTTATGGTTGATATTGCAGTACCACGTGATATTGATCCTGCGATTGATGAATTAGAAGGCTCTTTCTTATATGATATCGACGATCTGCAAGGTGTAGTTGAAGCAAACCGTGCTGAACGTTTAAAAGAAGCAGAGAAAATTCAATTTATGATTGAAGAGGAAATGGTTTTATTTAAAACGTGGTTAAGTACGCTTGGTGTTGTACCGTTAATATCGGCTCTTCGTGATAAAGCGCTAGCAATTCAAAGTGACACGATGGAAAGTCTTGAGCGAAAAATACCAAACCTTAGTGATCGTGAGAAAAAAGTAATTAGTAAACATACGAAAAGTATTATTAATCAATTGTTAAAAGACCCAATTTTAGTAGCTAAAGAATTAGCTGCTGAAGAGGGAGCTGGCGAAAAATTAGCTTTATTTGCGAAGATTTTTGATTTAGAAGTGGAAGAAGCGGGAAATACGGAAGAAGTAGAACATAAAAGAGCGTGGACACCATCCGTTCCATCTTTATAACTTGGAAGGATGATCGGATGAGTTTTTTAAATAACAGTATTATTTATCATATTGCAATTATTTTATATGCTTGTAGCATTAGTTTATATTTTATAGATTATTTTCAAAGTAACCGAAAGGCGAACCGATTTGCTTTTTGGTTACTTTCGATTGTATGGGTATTGCAGTCTATCTTTATGTTGCTTAGGGCTACAGATTCAGAAACGAATCCTATTTTAACTTTATTGTCAGGGATTTATTTTTATGTTTGGTTATTGATTACGATGTCATTAGTCATTAATCGATTTATGCGCATTGACTTTTTAGTCTTTTTTACAAATGTTGTAGCATTTGGCGTAAGCGCTTTTTCTATTTTTACACCGCTCGGAAAGATGTCGCCAGTACTTGCAGAGCAATTAGTTTCAGAACTTGTATACGTGCATGTCGGTATGGCGATTATTTCTTATGCAACGTTTACTGTATCGTTTATTTTTTCTATTATGTATTTATTGCAATATCGACTATTAAAAAAGAAAAAATGGAATGCGAGATTAAGAAGGTTAGGGAATTTGCCGAAGCTTGAATCTATGTCTTACGGATTAAATTTATTTTCTGTTCCGTTTTTCTTATTAGCAATTATATTAGGATGCATATGGGGATATACAAAATTGGATAATTTCCATTGGTATGATACGAAAGTAATCGGGTCTTTTGTCGTTCTATTTGTATATTGTGCGGGCTTATATTTACGAGCGGCAGATGTGTTGCAGGGTAAGAAAATTGTGCTGTGGAATATCGGGGCATTTCTCGTAATGCTAGTTAACATTTTTCTATTAAGCAGTTTATCTAATTTCCACTTTTGGTATTTATAATGAGGAGAGAGAATTATGCGCAAAATTATTGTAGGTTCACGAAAGAGTAAACTAGCATTAACACAAACAAATTGGTTTATCAATCAATTAAAAGCGCTTGGTTTACCATATGAATTTGAAGTGAAAGAAATCGTCACAAAAGGTGATGTTATTTTAGATGTTACTCTTTCAAAAGTAGGCGGAAAAGGTTTATTTGTAAAGGAAATTGAACATGCGTTACTTACGAAAGAAATTGATATGGCTGTACATAGTATGAAAGATATGCCAGCTGTACTTCCAGATGGATTAACGATTGGTTGTACGCCAAAGCGCGTTGACCCTCGTGATGCTTTTATTTCTAAAAACGGAGAATCGTTTAAAGACTTAGCAGAAGGCGCGATCTTAGGGACGAGTAGTTTGAGACGTAGTGCACAATTACTAGCTGCGAGACCAGATTTACAAGTGAAATGGATTCGTGGGAATATCGATACACGCTTACGTAAGTTAAAAGATGAAGATTACGATGCAATTATTTTAGCGACAGCTGGATTACAGAGAATGGGCTGGGACGGAGAAGTTATTACAGAACATTTAGATGAAACGTTATGTGTACCAGCCGTAGGACAAGGTGCGTTAGCAATTGAATGTCGTGAGGATGATAAGGATTTACTTCAGTTGTTAGCACATATTAATGATGCAGTAACAGAAAGAACAGTGGCTGCTGAACGAGTATTTCTTCATAAACTTGAAGGTGGATGCCAAGTTCCAATCGCTGGATATGCAACTCTTAAAGAAAATGATGCAATCGAATTAACGGCGCTTGTCGGTTCTATGGACGGTTCTGTTTTATTGAAAGAAATAGTAGTAGGCACTGATCCGAAGCAAGTAGGATTAGAGGCTGCGGACCGTTTAATTAAACAAGGAGCAAAAGAGCTCATTCTTGCTGCAAATAAGGAGCAACAATAAATATGGATGCTCTCGCTGGCAAAATAGTATTGGTTACACGTGCCCAGCATCAAGCGAAACAAATGAGTGTAGCAGTGAAAGAAAGGAGCGGAATTCCATTGGAAATTCCGCTTTTGCGTATGGAAGGCACATCTCATAGGCAAATTCAACGTATAACAAGGCAACTACATTCGTATGACTGGGTTATTTTTACGAGTAAAAATGGTGTAGCTTTTTTTCTAGATGGTTTAGAAACAAAAATACCATTAACTATTAAAATCGCTGCGGTAGGCGTGAAAACAAAATTAGAGTTAGAAAAAAGGGGCTATCAAGTTCATTTTGTTCCGACCTCATTTGTTGCAGAAACATTTGCCGAAGAGTTTCTAAAAGAATTAAGTGGAAACGAGTGCATTTTATTTCCGAAAGGGAATTTAGCAAGAGATGTAATCCCGGTTAAACTTAGGGAATTTGGTGTTTTTCTAGATGAGCTAATCGTATATGGTACGAAGGTGAATGTAGAGAAAAAACAAGAACTTATAACAGCATTGAAATTAGGGGAAGTAAATGTTATTACATTTACGAGCCCTTCAACTGTTGATAGTTTTGTTCGTTTACTTGAGGGTACAAACTGGAGAGAATGGACGAAAAAATGTACAATTGCTTGTATAGGGCCTATTACGGAAAAAGAGGCGCTCCTTTATTTTCCACATGTTATTGTGCCGAAAGAGTACACTGTAGAAGCATTACTACAATGCATTTGTGAATCTATAAAGTGAAACTTTAATCAGTGGGGGTTTTGTTCATCCCCACTGATTATTAGCCCTCACCAATCGGGCGTTTACGGGCAGTTGATCTCCCGCCTAACTTCTTTGCTCCAGCCGAATTTTGAGGTGGGGGTCTTACTGCCCGTTAATGCGGGATAAAATAAAAGAATGGGGATAGAAATCTATGAATTCTTTACAATTTAATCGTCATCGTCGTCTAAGACAAAGCGGGGGCATGCGTGCACTTGTGCGTGAAACATTTTTACATACAGAAGATTTTATTTACCCTATTTTTGTATTAGAAGGAGAAAATACTCGTAATGAAGTTCCTTCTATGCCAGGCGTATATCAAATGTCTTTAGACTTATTGCAAGCTGAAATGCAAGAGGTCGTTGATTTAGGTATTCGTTCTGTTATTGTATTTGGTTTACCTGCTGAAAAGGACGAAGTTGGATCATCGGCATATTGTGAGCATGGAATTGTACAGCGTGCAATTAAGCAAATTAAAGATGAGTTCCCAGAGCTAGTAGTAGTTGCAGATACATGTTTATGTCAATTCACAAGCCATGGTCATTGCGGTGTTATAGAAGATGGCGTTATTTTAAATGATGAGTCTCTTGCAGTTCTTGCAAAAACAGCTGTAAGTCAAGCGAAAGCAGGCGCAGACATTATTGCACCATCAAATATGATGGACGGATTCGTAACAGCAATTCGTCATGCATTAGATGAAAATGGTTTCGCACATGTACCAGTTATGTCGTACGCTGTGAAATATTCATCAGCATTTTACGGACCGTTTCGTGATGCAGCACATGGTGCACCGCAGTTCGGTGACCGTAAAACATATCAAATGGACCCAGCGAATCGTATGGAAGCATTCCGTGAAGCAGAATCAGATGTAATGGAAGGGGCAGACTTCTTAATTGTAAAGCCAGCTCTTTCTTATTTAGATATCGTTCGTGATGTGAAAAATAGCTTTAACTTACCAGTCGTTGCTTATAACGTAAGTGGTGAATATTCGATGATTAAAGCAGCAGCGCAAAATGGTTGGATTAATGAAAAAGAAGTTGTACTTGAGAAATTAATTAGCATGAAACGCGCAGGAGCAGACTTGATTATTACGTATCATGCAAAAGATGCAGCAAGATGGTTACAAGAAGGAGGCGCTAAATAATGAAAAAGTTCGATAAGTCGATTGCGGCGTTTGAAGAGGCACAAAATTTAATGCCTGGAGGCGTAAATAGCCCTGTTCGTGCCTTTAAGTCTGTTGGTATGAATCCGCTGTTTATGGAGCGCGGAAAAGGCTCTAAAGTATATGATATCGATGGGAATGAATACATCGATTACGTATTATCGTGGGGACCTTTAATTCATGGTCATGCGAACGACCGTGTTGTTGAGGCTTTAAAAGCTGTTGCTGAAAAAGGAACAAGCTTTGGTGCCCCAACAGAAATTGAAAATAAATTAGCGCAGCTTGTTATTGAGCGCGTGCCATCAATTGAGATTGTACGTATGGTTAACTCTGGAACAGAAGCGACAATGAGTGCACTACGTTTAGCTCGAGGTTATACAGGGCGTAACAAAATTTTGAAATTCATTGGTTGTTATCACGGTCATGGTGATTCTTTATTGATTAAAGCAGGTTCGGGTGTAGCAACGCTAGGTTTACCAGATAGCCCTGGTGTACCAGAAGGTGTAGCGAAAAATACGATTACAGTAGCGTACAACGATTTAGAAAGTGTAAAATATGCTTTCGAACAATTCGGTGATGACATCGCTTGTATAATTGTAGAACCAGTAGCAGGGAATATGGGTGTTGTTCCCCCGCAACCAGGATTTTTAGAAGGACTTCGTGAAGTGACAGAGCAAAACGGTGCACTACTTATTTTTGATGAAGTAATGACTGGATTCCGTGTTGCTTATAATTGTGGACAAGGTTACTACGGCGTAACTCCTGACTTAACTTGTTTAGGTAAAGTAATCGGTGGTGGCTTGCCGGTAGGAGCATACGGTGGTAAGGCAGAGATTATGCGTCAAGTTGCACCAAGCGGACCGATTTACCAAGCCGGAACATTATCGGGTAATCCACTTGCAATGACAGCAGGCTATGAAACGTTAGTGCAGTTAACACCAGAATCATATGTGGAATTTGAGCGTAAAGCAGAAATGTTAGAGGCTGGACTACGTAAGGCAGCTGAAAAGCATAATATCCCGCATCACATTAATCGTGCAGGTTCTATGATTGGTATTTTCTTTACAGATGAGCAAGTTATTAATTATGATACAGCAAAATCTTCAAACTTAGAATTCTTTGCAGCTTACTATCGTGAAATGGTAGAACAAGGTGTATTTTTACCACCTTCTCAATTTGAAGGTTTATTCTTATCGACAGCACATAGTGATGCAGATATTGAGGCGACAATTGCGGCGGCCGAAATTGCAATGTCAAAATTAAAAGCATAATTTCTTAGAGAAAATCGCTTTCCATTAGGGGAGCGATTTTTTTTATTCATAAAGTAGCCTTAGGGAACATAAATCTGTAATGACCTATAGTTTGGGAGGGGGAAAAGAAGTGGCAACAGATCATTCATTACGATTTTCATTAAAAGAATCTGTTTGGTTCCAGAAGGGACAGGAAGTCGAAGAACTTTTGTCAATTTCGTTAGATCCAGACGTTGAGATAGAGGAGCTCGATCATGAAGTTATCGTGAGAGGGCAATTAGATTTAACGGGAGAGTACGTTGCAAGGCAAGATGATTCAGCTTATTCATTAAGAGAGCTATCACCAGCAAAGGCAATTGATTATGTAGAAACAAGGGCAGATGGGGTTAATGAGCTTGTCCATTCCTTTCCGCTCGAAATATCAATTCCAAGAAATCGAGTGAAAGTAATTGAAGAATTATATGTATCAATCGAGGAATTTGATTATGAATTAAAGGAAAATGGTTGCTTACAACTATTAGCGGATATATCTATTACAGGTTTATGTGACGAAGAAAGAACCGAGGATGAAGAGGAAGAGACGGCGTATGCCGAGTTGGAAGCTGATTCAGCTGAAGATGATGAAAGTAGACCTGCGCCGCACGAAGAGGTACCAGCCTATAAAGAATCAGATGGATGGGAAGATTATGCATTTGAACCGTTTCAGTTAGAAGAAAGAAAAGAGCAAGAAATAGAAGAAGAGGAATTAGAAGAACATGAACTTGTGGAGCGTGAAGAGGAGCAAGAAACGACGCCACAATTTGAATTGTTTGGGCGGAAAAATTTCAAGAAAGAAAAAGCGAAAAAGCAGGAAGAGCCAGAGGAAGAAGCATATTCACAGCGAGATGAAAATGCACTTTATTTAACGAAATTATTTACGAAAGAACCAGAAGAAGAATTTACGAAGTTAAGAATGTACTTCGTACAAGAAGGAGACACAATTGAATCGGTTGCAGAACGTTATGAAACGACTGTACAAAGCTTATATCGTGTAAATCAATCAGAAGATATATATTTAACTACAGGGCAAATTATATATATTCCTGTTTCAAAAGCAACAGCGAAATAAGTGAGTGAGTTTTTTCACTCACCTCTTTTCTTTTCCTAGAAGCTATGTTTTGAATAAGAAAGGGTTATTCGTATGGATATTGAATTACGAAATCGCTATGAACCCATTGTGAGGCAATATAGATTGGACACTCAACATATGGAAGAGCACGGAAGTGTAATGAAAATTTATACGAATCAAGGTCCGTATGCGTTAAAGAAAATACAAGATAGAAAATTAGAGCGGAATAATTTTTTGCACCATATTCAATATTTGAAGGAGAAAGGTTTTTCGAATTATGTACCTATCTATCATGCGACGGACGGGAATTATGTTTTAAGTGATGGGACGTATAGTTATTATTTAATGCCTTGGTTAGAACGTGCGGAAGGAAATGGCGAAGATAATGATCAATACCATAAGATGTTTCAAACGCTCGGGACGTTGCATCAAAAAACGGTGAAAGAGGAAACTTATACGGAAGAAGATTTAGAAAAACATTATACAAATATATCCGAACGTTGGGAAAATGATGGTGAGATATTAGAAGAGTTTCTTGTAGAATCTGAAGCGAAGTGGTATATGTCGCCATTTGAATTACAATATTGTACGTATTATCACCATGTTATGAGAGCACGTGAGTTCGCAACGAAACAATTAAGTGAATGGCATGATGCAATGAAAGAAAAGGAAACGACACGTACTACTTTCGTTCATGGAAATGTATCGCTTAATCACTTTTTATTTGATTATGAACGAAACGGTTATTTTATTAGTTTAGAAAAGTCTCAGTTTGCTACACCGGTACAGGATATCGTCAGCTTTTATTCAAGGTCTTTAAACACATATCCAATTGCGCGGAGTGACCGCTTTGAATGGTATCAAATGTATCAAAAAAATTTTCCGTTTACGAAAGAGGAGCAGATTCTTATGTTTGCGTATATGACGTACCCGTCGCATTTTATTCGGCAAATTCAGTCGTATACGAAAAGAAGAAAGAGTCGTAATGAAGAAAATGAGCTTCGCGGGGTGAAAAGCCTGCAGCAATCGCATTGGCTCATTAGTAATACAGAATATTTCCTTTCGCAATTACAAGCTGCCCAGCAAGGGAACGGATAAAAAAGATAAGTAGGGAGAACCCTGCTTATCTTTTTTTTATTAGTTCCATAAAGAGATAAAAGCCGTAGTTTCAAATTTATCTTGACGAATAAGGTTTCGTTTTTTACACTATTGTATATAATAATTAACAATCACATAAATGCATTGAAGGGGAAGAGTATAACATGAAACGTCTTCAGAGAGGAGAATCATTGGCTGGGAGGTTCTCTAGATAGTTATGTTAGAAGGTAGCCCTGGAGCATCTTTTCTGAACGGAATGATTCTTATTAGGAAAAGACGGATTTGTCCGTTATCAAATTAAGAGTATAAGCAAATTCTGAATTTGTTTGTAAATAAAGGTGGTACCGCGATGTCCCTCGTCCTTTTTTGGATGAGGGGCATTTTTTATTTTAAGGAGGGAAAATAATGTCAAACACGGAAAAAAATTTACCAACTAAATATGATCATATGTCCGTTGAAGAAGGCCTTTACAAGTGGTGGCTTGAAGGCAAATATTTCGAAGCAACAGGAGACGAGAAGAAACAACCATATACAATTGTAATTCCACCTCCGAACGTAACTGGTAAGTTACACTTAGGTCATGCTTGGGATACGACACTTCAAGATATTTTAACTCGTACAAAGCGTATGCAAGGTTATGATGTATTATGGCTTCCAGGAATGGACCATGCTGGTATCGCAACGCAAGCGAAAGTAGAAGGGAAACTTCGTGAAGAAGGTATTTCACGTTACGATCTTGGCCGTGAGAAATTCCTTGAAAAAGCTTGGGAATGGAAAGAAGAATACGCTTCTCACATTCGTCAACAATGGGGGAAAGTTGGTTTAGGACTAGACTATTCTCGTGAACGCTTCACATTAGACGAAGGTTTATCTAACGCTGTTAATAAAGTATTCGTTCAATTATATGAAAAAGGCTTAATTTACCGCGGTGAGTATATCATCAACTGGGATCCAGCAACACGCACAGCTCTTTCTGATATTGAAGTAATTCATAAAGAAGTTCAAGGTGCATTCTACCATATGAACTATCCGTTAACAGACGGTTCTGGTCACATTCGCCTTGCAACTACTCGTCCAGAAACAATGCTTGGTGATACAGCGGTAGCAGTTCATCCAGAAGATGATCGTTACAAACATTTAATTGGAAAAACAGTAACACTTCCAATCGTAGGCCGTGAGATTCCGATTATTGCTGATGAATACGTAGAAAAAGACTTCGGAACAGGCGTTGTAAAAATTACACCAGCTCATGACCCGAATGACTTTGAAGTAGGTAACCGTCATGACTTACCACGTATTTTAGTAATGAACGAAGATGGAACAATGAACGAAAAAGCTGGTAAGTACAACAGTATGGATCGTTTCGAATGCCGTAAAGAGTTAGTGAAAGACTTACAAGAAGCTGGCGTATTAGTAGAAATTGAGCCTCATATGCACTCAGTAGGTCATAGTGAGCGTAGCGGTGCAGTTGTTGAGCCTTACTTATCAACACAATGGTTCGTAAAAATGGCTCCACTTGCAGAAAAAGCGGTAGAACTTCAACAAAAAGAAGAAGAAAAAGTAACGTTCGTACCAGAGCGTTTCGAAAACACATACTTACGCTGGATGGAAAACATTCATGACTGGTGTATTTCTCGTCAATTATGGTGGGGCCACCGTATTCCAGCTTGGTATCATAGAGAAACTGGTGAAGTATACGTAGGCACAGAAGCGCCAGCGGATATTGAAAACTGGAATCAAGATAATGACGTGCTTGATACATGGTTTAGTTCAGCGCTATGGCCATTCTCAACACTCGGCTGGCCGAATGAAGATGCAGCAGACTTTAAAAAGTTCTATTCAACAGATGCTTTAGTAACTGGTTATGACATTATCTTCTTCTGGGTATCTCGTATGATTTTCCAAGGTTTAGAGTTTACAGGAGAGCGTCCATTTAAAGATGTATTAATTCACGGTTTAGTTCGTGATGAGCAAGGACGTAAAATGAGTAAATCTCTTGGTAACGGTATTGATCCAATGGATGTTATCGAGAAGTATGGTGCAGATGCAATGCGCTATTTCTTATCAACAGGAAGTGCACCAGGTCAAGATTTACGTTTCAGCATGGAAAAAGTAGAATCTACTTGGAACTTCATTAATAAAATTTGGAACGCATCACGTTTCGTATTAATGAACATGGATGACATGAAGTATGAAGAAATCGATTTAACTGGTGAAAAATCAGTTGCAGATAAGTGGATTTTAACTCGCTTAAACGAAACAATCGAAAGTGTAACACGTAACATGGATAAATATGAGTTCGGTGAAGCTGGTCGTTCATTATACAACTTCATTTGGGATGATTTCTGTGACTGGTACATTGAAATGGCGAAACTTCCACTATACGGTGAAGATGAAGCAGCTAAGAAAACAACTCGTTCTATTTTAGCTTACGTATTAGACCAAACAATGCGTCTATTACATCCATTCATGCCATTTGTAACAGAGAAAATTTGGCAGCATTTACCGCATGAAGGCGAGTCTATTACAGTAGCAGCATGGCCAACAGTTCGCGAAGATTTACAAGATAAAGAAGCGGCAGCAGAAATGCACCTTCTAGTTGATATCATTCGCTCTGTTCGTAACATCCGTGCGGAAGTAAATACGCCAATGAGCAAAAAAGTTCAAATGCAAATTAAAGCAAAAGATGAGGCAGTACTAGCTCAGCTTACGAAAAACAGCTCTTACATTGAGCGTTTCTGTAACCCAAGTGAACTAACAATTAAGATTGATTTACAAGCGCCAGAAAAAGCGATGACTGCAATCGTATCAGGTGCAGAGTTATTCTTACCGTTAGCTGATCTTATCAATCTTGATGAAGAGAAAGCGCGTCTTGAAAAAGAACTTGAGAAGTTCGGTAAAGAAGTAGAACGTGTACAGAAGAAACTTTCAAACCAAGGATTCGTAGCGAAAGCTCCTGCAGAAGTTATTGACGGAGAGCGTGCGAAAGAGCAAGATTATCTAGAAAAACGCGAAGCGGTTCGTCAACGTCTAGCTGATCTTGAAAAATAAAATGTTTTTCAGAGACTCACTATATTGGTGAGTCTCTTTTCTTTGCGTATAATAGAATTATGAAGTTTGTCTTTTGAAAGGGGAATAGCAAACGTGATACATGCATACGAAGAAGCGATAAGCTGGATTCATAGCCGATTGAAATTTGGGATAAAACCAGGACTAGAAAGAATGCAATGGATGTTAGAAGAACTCGGAAATCCAGAGCGTCATATAAAATGTGTTCATCTTGCCGGCACAAATGGAAAAGGTTCAACTTTAACATATATGCGCTACATGTTAGAAGGCGCGAAATATAAAGTAGGAACGTTTACATCGCCTTACATAGAAACATTCAATGAACGTATTAGTATAAACGGAATACCGATTGCAGATGAAGAGATTGCGGAACTTGTAAATATGGTAAAGCCAGTTGTTGAAAAATTAGATGAGACGGAATTAGGAGAAGCGACTGAATTTGAAATCATTACAGTAATGGCAATTTGTTATTTCGGTAAAGTTAATTTCTGTGATGTTGTTTTATTTGAAACGGGGCTTGGGGGAAGATTTGATTCTACAAATGTTATTCATCCGGTTCTCACGATTATTACGAATATCGGTCACGATCATATGCATATTTTAGGCAATACACTAGGAGAAATTGCATATGAAAAGGCAGGAATTATTAAGTCTGGTGTTCCAGTTATTACTGGTGTGAAAAATGAAGAAGCATTACAAGTAATTCAAAAGGTTGCTAAGGAAAATCATGCAAGCTTATATGAATTTGGAAAACAGTTTACAACATTACATAAACATTCTAATGAAGATGGGGAACATTTTGATTTTGCTTGTCCATTCGCCTCATTTGAAAATGTTCGGATTTCAATGAAAGGTATTCATCAAGTAGGCAATGCAGCGCTAGCGCTTATGGCAGTCATGTATTTAAAAACATATTTATCATTTTTAATTAATGAAGAGGAAATAAAAGCTGGCTTACAAGAAGCATACTGGATTGGTCGATTTGAAAAGTTACAAAGTAATCCAGATATTATAATAGATGGTGCCCATAATCCAGAAGGTATTGAAAGTCTTGTAAAAACAGTAGAGGCACATTATAAAAAGAAGAATGTAATAGTTTTATTTACTGCTCTTGGTGACAAACAGTTATATAACATGGTAGGGCAATTAGAAAAAGTTGCTGATGAAATAATATTTACGACGTTTGCCTTTGATCGTGCCATTTCTGCTGACAAGCTTGCATCGTATTCACAACAAGAGTCAAAATTAGTTTTTGAAGATTGGAAAGAGGCAATTGATACAAAAGTTGGTATGATTGGAGAAAATGATGTTTTTATCATAACAGGTTCTCTGTATTTCATTTCTGAAGTTCGAAAATATATTCGCGAGAAAAACTAGATAGTCTTTGCTATCTAGTTTTTTGTTCTACAAATGAAGTCAAATGCATACATATAAGATAAATATATAGGGTTATTTGGCGAATTTCTCTGACAAATATCTCGTTTTTTTGCGAAGTGAATATGATATGATGCGGACAACGATAAGAGGTGAGGTGTGAGTGTATGGACAAGCAATCACGAACGATCTCAGTGAAAGTAAATGGAACAGAAGCGAAGTATGAGGAAAAGAAGAAAGATGAGTTTGACTGGATGGTAGTAGAAAGTGAAAGACTAAAAAACGTTGTTCCGTTTCAAAAAGCGAAATTAGTGTCTAAGGAAAAAAAACGAAAGAAGTGGAGTAATACAATAATTGCAATCGTTGCAACTGCAATTGTTATTGGTACGGCGTTTGGAATGGGAATGCTGCATGTACTTAAAGGACAAGGAACGACAGGGGGAAGCGAAGTAACAGCTTCGAAGCAGATGGGGAATGAAGAATCAAAGGTGGGTGGAACGGCAGAACAAACACCGGCACCAAAAGAGGAAAAGCAAAAAGCGCAGGTAGGAACGTCATTAGACCCGATGAAATTATTTTTTGTTCAAGGAGGGATTTATTCTTCCGAAGAAAAGGGACAGGCCGCTCTTGAAGAGTGGAAAGGCGTGGCTGCTTTGAAACCGAGTAGTGATAAGTATGCGTTAGTTGTTGGTATTACGAGCGATGAACAGGCTGTTAATCAATTAATAGATCAGTATAAGCAAGATGGTGTTTCAGTTTTGAAAAAAAATTGGGATATTACAGATAAAGCATTGCTCAAAAATGATAAAGAAGTAGGAATGTTTTTAGCGAAAGTGCAGCCATTATATACTCATTTAACAAAATATGTGTCCAGCGTACAAACTAGTGGAAAAAGTAATTCAAAAGATGTAGAGGCGATTGAAAAAGAGTGGAAAGCTATTGAAAAGGAAGCGAAGAGTATGAAGCGTGAAGATGCGAAGAAGCTTTATACGTATACGTCAATAGCGGTGCAAACGATTAAGGAAGGGAAGGGCGATAAGGAATCTGTAGCTAAATTAAATCAAGTTATTATTGATGGATTACTTTCGTACGAAAAAATGGTTTCACAAAAAGTAAAATAATAAGATAATAAGATGAAGGAGAAAGAAGTACATATACTTCTTTCTTTTCTTTTGAATTTAGAGCAAAGTGCTTTCTGTATGGACAGAATATAATCGTATTTAAAAAGAACTATTATTTTGTTTAGAGAAAATGATATTTCTAGAATTTGTGGGGAAACTATTCCTTTGATACGATTGATTTGAATTATTCTGCTTCATGCGAGAAGGGAAGGAGAAAATATGAGGAAAATTATTTTAGCTTCAGGATCACCTAGGAGGAAGGAACTGCTTGAATTAGCTGATGTGCCATTTGAAATCGTTGTTAGTGAAGTAGAAGAGACGATTGGTGCATATTTATCACCTTCTGATATTGTTATGTCGCTTGCTTTGCAAAAAGCATCTGCTGTGGCAGAAAATCATAGTGATCATGTTGTATTAGGTGCAGATACAATTGTTACATATGATTCACGTATTCTTGGAAAGCCGTCTAATGAGGCTGAGGCGAAAGAAATGTTACGATTATTATCGGGGAAAACACACGAAGTATACACAGGTGTTGCAATTATATTGAAAGAAAAAACGGTAACTTTTTATGAACGTACAGAAGTAACATTTTGGGAATTAACAGAAGAGGAAATAGACGTATACGTTGCATCGAAGGAACCGCTTGATAAAGCAGGAAGCTATGGAATTCAAGGTAAAGGGTCTATTTTTGTTCAACATATTCAAGGGGACTACTACAGTATAGTTGGCTTGCCAATTGCGCGTCTTGTCCGTGAACTAAAACAGTTTGATAGCGATGTAACCCATGCGTAAAATTGCATGGGGTTTTCTTTAGGAGAAATCGTAAAAAAAGGGGTGGAGAGATGAACGGTATTCGTGATGTTGTGAGAGAAGAACAGCCACGGGAGCGTTTATTGTTAGAAGGAGCAGGAAGTTTATCGAATCGAGAACTTCTTGCAGTTTTACTCAGAACGGGTTCTAAAGAAGAAACGGTGTTAACGTTATCAGATAATATTCTACATCATTTTGACGGCCTACGAATGTTAAAGGATGCAACGTTAGAAGAGATGATGAGCATTCATGGTGTTGGGATTGCAAAGGCGTCGCAGCTTATGGCTGCTTTTGAATTAGGTAGAAGAATGGTACGTTTAGAATATCAAAATAGATATAGTATTCGAAGTCCAGAAGATTGTGCGAGTTATATGATGGAAGAGATGCGTTTTTTGCAACAGGAGCATTTTGTTTGTTTATATTTGAATACGAAAAATCAAGTTATACATAGGCAAACTATTTTTATTGGAAGTTTAAATACGTCGATTGTGCACCCAAGGGAAGTTTTTAAAGAAGCGTTCCGTCGGGCAGCAGCCTCTATTATATGTCTTCATAACCATCCCTCAGGAGATCCGGCGCCGAGCCGTGAAGATATTGAAGTTACAAAACGACTAGTAGAATGTGGTCGAATTATTGGAATTGAAGTGCTTGATCATATCATAATAGGTGACCATAAATTCGTGAGTTTAAAGGAAAAAGGTCATATTTAAGACTATTCTTTTTACCTATTTTGTTTTATAATGTGATTTATGAGTTTTTTGTAGAAAATTATCTACAAGAAGGATACAGATATAAAAAAACGTACTGTTTTTATAAATATAAAGTAAGAAAAATGAGTCCGTGAAAATAAGAAGGGAAGATAAATGATATGTTTGGATTTGGTGGATTTACTCGCGATCTTGGAATTGACTTAGGAACAGCGAACACGCTTGTATATGTGAAAGGAAAAGGTGTAGTTTTACGTGAACCTTCAGTAGTAGCATTACAAACTGATACGAAACAAATCGTTGCGGTAGGTAGCGATGCAAAACAAATGATTGGTCGTACACCAGGAAACGTAGTGGCACTTCGCCCTATGAAAGATGGTGTAATTGCTGATTATGAAACAACAGCAATAATGATGAAATACTACATTCAACAAGCTCAAAAATCAAATGGATTCTTCTCACGTAAACCATACGTAATGGTATGTGTACCATCTGGTATTACAGCTGTAGAAAGACGTGCGGTAATCGATGCGACTCGTCAAGCTGGTGCTCGTGATGCTTATCCAATCGAAGAGCCATTTGCAGCAGCAATTGGTGCAAACTTACCTGTTTGGGAGCCGACTGGTAGTATGGTTGTTGATATCGGTGGTGGTACAACAGAAGTTGCAATTATTTCTTTAGGTGGTATTGTAACAAGTCAATCAGTTCGTGTTGCTGGTGATGATATGGACGATTCAATCATTCAGTACATTAAGAAAAGCTACAACTTAATGATCGGTGAAAGAACAGCTGAAGCACTAAAATTAGAAATCGGTTCTGCAGGCGAGCCAGAGGGTATCGAGCCTATGGAAATTCGCGGTCGTGATTTAGTAAGTGGTTTACCAAAAACAGTACTAATTCAACCAGAAGAAATTGCAGATGCATTAAAAGATACAGTAGATGCAATTGTAGAATCAGTTAAAAATACGTTAGAAAAAACTCCACCTGAATTAGCAGCGGATATTATGGACCGTGGTATCGTATTAACAGGTGGGGGGGCATTACTACGTAACTTAGATAAAGTTATTAGTGAAGAAACAAATATGCCAGTTCTTGTTGCAGAGGATCCATTAGATTGCGTAGCAATTGGAACGGGTAAAGCATTAGACAATATCGACCTTTTCAAAACTGCTGCTCGATAATATTGCAAAATAAAAATCAATGAAATTAAGAGGGTGTGAACGTGCCACAGTTTTTCTTAAACAAAAGATTAATTGTTTTGTTAGTTAGTATTATTCTTCTCGTGGCATTGATTGGAATCTCATTGAAAGAACGGAACAGTTTATCATGGCCAGAGCAGTTTATAAAAGATACTGTCGGTGTTGTAGAACGTGTATTCCAAAAGCCAGCGAATTATGTTGCCGGATTCTTCGAAAACGTAGAAGATGTAAAGCGCACGTATGAAGAGAATAAAAAGCTGAAAGCAAAATTAGATACTACCGCAGATTTATCTGTAGTAGTGAAAAATTTAGAGGATGAGAATAAAAAACTACGAGAATTAACTGGTAAAGAAAAGTCCCGTGGTGATTATACGGAAGTACAAGCTAGTGTGGTTTCTCGTAATCCCGATAAATGGTACGATTTAGTTGCGATTGATAAAGGAGCACAGCAAGGGATTAAAAAAGATATGGCTGTTGTAACTCCGAAAGGTTTAGTTGGACGCGTAAAAAGTGCATCTCAGTTTACATCGTCAGTAGAGTTGTTAAGTTCTATGAGCCGAACAAACCGTGTTTCTGCTATTGTACAAGGACAAGAAAATATCTTTGGATTGATTGAAGGTTACGATAAAGAAAAACAACTACTTCTTTTCACAAAGATTAGCTCTGATGCAAAAGTAGAAAAAGATCAACTAGTTGTAACATCTGGACTTGGTGATATCTTCCCAAAAGGTCTTGCGATTGGGAAAATTGTTGATGTTCAGCCAGATCCATACGGTTTAACAAAAACAGCTTATGTAAAACCATCCGCTGATTTGAATGATGTAGAGCATATTATAGTTGCAAAACGTGATATGCCTACAGCGTCGTTAGAATAGGAGGGGGAGAAGAGATGATGACGATTTTAAAAAGAGCAGCTCTTCCTCTTCTGCTCCTTTTTGTTTTTTTATTTGAAAATATGTTCTCTACTGTTGTTCCAACAGACGTCTTTTGGAAAAACAGTATAGCAGCACCGCATTTCTTTATAATTGTGTTATGTTTTATTACAGTGTACTATAGTCCGATTCAAGGGATTTACTACGGACTATTATTTGGTTTCTTATTTGATACCGTATACACAGAACTTGTCGGTATATATATTTTTGCTTATCCGATTTTAGCTTATTTAGTTTATAGTGTGATGAAGGTATTACAATTGAATTTATTTATTGTCGCTTCTATCGTACTGGCTGGCATTGCAGCATTAGAGTATTATGTGTATGGGTTTTTAACTTTGTTAGGACGTACTCACATGTCAGCATCTGTCTTTTTCACAGATCGTCTCCTTGCTACTTTATTGCTAAATGGAATTTTCTTGTTAATAGTTTGTTTCCCACTGAGACGATATTTAGTGCGTCTTTCAAAAGCGATAGAAGAAAAGGAAAAAAGGATTTTCTAATTTTATGTCGAATTGAATCGGTGGGGTGAACTTTAGTGGAAGAAAAAAAGCAACAAAATGTAACGATAAAAGGGACAAAAGATGGAATAACACTTCATTTAGATGATTGCTGTTCATTCTCTGAGCTACTAAAAGAATTGGATGAAAAGCTTTCTACACATTACTATGAGGGTGACGGACGTTCTTTAATTGAAGTGCGTGTTAAAGTAGGAAATCGCTATTTAACAGAAGTACAACAAGAAGAGATTCGTACGTTAATTCGCAATAAGAAGAACCTTGTTGTGGAATCAATCGAAAGTGATGTTATAACAAAAGCAGAAGCAATAGCTTGGAAAGAAGAAACAGAAATTGTCCCTATTTCCAAAATTGTTCGCTCTGGACAAGTGTTACATGTAAAAGGCAATTTATTATTAATTGGAGATGTTAATCCAGGCGGAACGGTTATCGCTGGGGGGAATATTTTTGTCTTGGGATCATTAAGAGGAATTGCACACGCGGGGTATGATGGAGATTCAGAAGCTGTTATTGCTGCATCTAGTATGAACCCTATGCAACTTCGAATTAGTGATGTGACAATGCGGGCTCCGGAAGAGAAAGAAGACGGAGCAGAGGCGGCAGAATGTGCGTACATTAATGAGAACAATCACATTGTTGTCGATCGCCTGCAACTTCTCACTCATCTTAGACCTAATTTAACCAAGTTAGAAAGGGGAATTGTATAGCTGTGGGAGAGGCAATAGTAATTACATCTGGAAAAGGCGGAGTAGGTAAAACTACAACGTCTGCGAACATTGGTACAGCCCTTGCGTTATCTGGAAAAAAAGTATGTTTAATTGATACAGATATCGGTTTACGCAATTTAGACGTAGTAATGGGGCTGGAAAATCGTATTGTATTTGATCTTGTTGATGTCGTTGAAGGACGTTGTCGTTTACCTCAGGCTCTTATTAAAGATAAGCGTTTTGATGATCTTTATTTATTACCTGCAGCACAAACGAGCGATAAATCGGCGGTAACACCTGAACAAATGGATGAATTAATACAAGTATTACGTCAAGATTATGATTACATATTAATTGATTGTCCTGCGGGGATTGAGCAGGGGTTTAAAAATGCAGTAGCAGGTGCGGATAAAGCAATCGTTGTAACAACACCAGAAGTATCCTCAATGCGTGATGCGGATCGTATTATCGGGCTTTTAGAGAAAGAGGATATTGAACCACCGAAACTTGTCATTAACCGTGTGCGTAGTCATATGCTTCATGAACAGGATATGTTAGACGTTGATGAAATCGTACGTACACTGTCAATCGAGCTTCTTGGAGTTGTCGAGGATGATGATGAAGTTATTCGTGCTACGAATACAGGTGAACCTGTAGCACTGCAACCTAGTGGGAAAGCAGCAATAGCTTATCGTAATATTGCAAGACGCTTATTAGGTGAGAATGTACCATTACAAGCATTTGAACAAGAAAAAGTATCGGTATTTACAAAGATGAAAAATTTCTTTGGAATCCGTTAAAAGCACTTCGCATAAATGCGGAGTGCTTTCTTTTTTCTTCGCATGAATATCTTCCTTCTATAACTCATACATATGTACAAACTGTATATAACTGTTTCTATATTAAATAAGGCTAACGAAAGAAAGGAGACAGTATGAAGAATAGACGTGTGGAAGAAATTAAAAAGCGGATTGCGAAAAGGAAAGCAGAGCAAGAAAGGATGGAGGAAGAGCGGTATTTTGCGGGAGGAGATTTTGATAGCGAAACGGTCTTTATTGAAGAGGGGGAGAAGGAAATTCATCCTCTATTTCGAAAAGAAGTTTTTCTCTTCAAAGTGTTGCTATCAGCAATATTAGTTCTTTCTGTTGCTATTTTATACAAGAATGCTCCTTCTTCTTTCGATGGTGCTAAAGCTGTTACAGAAAAAGTGATGAAAGAGGAGTTTCAGTTTGCCACTGTAGCGAAATGGTACGAAAAGCAGTTTGGAAAACCTCTCGTATTCTATTCGCCTAATGAGACAAAGGAAGGAACGATTCAGCAAAAGGATTATGCAATTCCTGCCTCTGGAAAGGTGATGCAAGGTTTTCAAAAAAATGGTCAAGGTGTATTTGTCCAAACAGCTACAAATGCAATAGTTGAGTCAGTGAATGAAGGGCTAGTTGTTTTTGCGGGCAAGAAAGAGGAACTTGGAAATACAGTTCAAATTCAGCATGCTGATGGCACGGAGTCATGGTATGCAAATTTAAATGATATGTCAGTAAAATTATATGATTACGTTTCAAAGAAACAAAAAATTGGAATAGTGAGTAATGATGAAAATAATAAAAATGGAAAATTTTATTTTGCAATAAAAAAGAATGAAAAATTTATTGATCCAATTCAGGTGATTTCATTTGATTAAATATAGGGATGTTTTCACGAAAATTTCCGTGCATCCGTTGTTTTGGGTTATTATTGTCATTGGTATTTTTACGGCGCGTTTTAAAGAGTTGCTATTGTTATTTTGTATCGTTCTCATTCATGAGCTTGGGCATGCTTTTGCCGCAGCGTATTATAATTGGCGTATTAAACAAATTCAGCTTTTGCCGTTTGGTGGCGTAGTTGAGATGGAAGAGCATGGGAATAAATCGTTAAAAGAAGAATTAATTGTTGTTATGGCGGGGCCAATTCAGCATATATGGATGATTGCAGCCGCTTACATTTTGTATCAAGCGGGCTGGGTAACTGATGATTTGTACCATTTCTTTGTATGGAATAATGTCATTATTTTAGGGTTTAATCTATTGCCTATTTGGCCACTTGATGGCGGAAAAGTATTATTTAATGTATTATCATATCGTTTTCCCTATTTACAAGCACATGAAAAGATGATGAAATTGTCATGTGTTTTTTTTAGTGTAATATTAGGATGGCAGTTACTTTGGAATAGTAATAACATTATGATGTGGGTATTACTCGTTTTTCTAGCGATTTCTTTATATCAAGAATGGAAACAAAGACGGTACGCATTTATGCGTTTTTTATTAGAGCGTTATTATGGGAATAAAAGAGATATTGAAAAAATAGCACCTATTGAGGTGAAAACGGAAGATCATTTATATACGATTTTCACAAAATTTCGCAGAGGATATAAACACTCTATTATCGTCCATGGAAAATATAAAGAGCATTACACATTGGACGAAAATGAATTGTTGTATGCGTATTTTGCTGAAAAACGAACAACCTCATCTGTTGAAGAATTAATTGGTTAGTGTTGACGACGACACTAACCTTTTATATTGTAAGGAAAAGAAATGAAAAGTGAGGAAAGAATTTTGAAGACGTTATATATTAACTACACTGGTTCGGAAAAGCGTGTTGCGATAGAAGAGAAACAAAAAATTGTAGAGCTTTTATGGAAACGGAATGAAGAGCAGGAGATTGTCGGACATATTTATGTTGGGCGTATCGTAAGAACAATTGCTGGAATGAACGCAGCCTTTGTAAATATCGGATTAGAAAAACATGCATATCTTTCGTTTGATGATGTACCATCTTCATATCGCATACATGAAGGGCAGGCGATACTTGTACAAGTTGTGAAAGAGGCAATTGATACGAAGGGGCCAAAATTAACGGCGAAGATAGAATTTACCGGAAAATATGTCGTTTACATGCCGTATGATGACATGCGCGCTGTTTCTCGGAAAATAAAAAATAATAAAAGAAGACAACAGTTACTGGGAATTGAAGTAGAAGGAACGGGTGGATACATTTTCCGTTCTGCTTCTGAAAAAGGAACAATCGATGAAATACAAGCTGAAATGCAAGGATTGCAGCAGTTATATGAAGAGTTAAAAAGAAAAGAAGATCAAGGGAAGGCGCCCTTACTACTTCATCAACCAGCGACGTTTTTAGATCGTGTATTTCAGGAGAACCCAATTGAAACAATTGAAAAAATAGTTGTAGATACGAGAAGTATAGTAAAAGAATTAGAAGAAAAAGTAGGGAAAGAAAGAGTATCCTTTTATAATGAAAAATCTTCGATGTTTAACCATTTTGGAATAGATCGTGAAATCGAGAAAGCACTTCAAAAAATTGTGTGGCTACCAAATGGTGCTTATCTAATTGTAGAACAAATGGAGACGATGACTGTAATTGATGTGAATACAGGTAAATTTACTGGAAAACAAAATTTACAAGATACCGTATTTCGCACAAATGAAATGGCTGCTGAAGAGATTGCTCGTCAATTAAGACTTCGTGATATTGGCGGGATGATATTAATTGATTTTATTAATATGAAAAGACGGGAAGATAAAGAGAAGGTAAGAGAACGCCTCATAGCTGCTATGCAAGATGATCGCACATATACAAGAGTGCTTGGGTTTACAGAGTTAGGTATTTTAGAGATGACGCGAAAACGTAAGAAACATTCGTTACGTGACGTATTATTAGAAGAATGTGTACCTTGTAAAGCGACGGGGTATGTTATGTCTTATGAAACAATTGCATATGAGCTAGAGAGAGAGTTAATTACATATGGCAATATAGAAGATGAAGCAGTATTAATCGCTGCACCAAAAATTTTGCAAAAACATTTTTCACAAAAAGAATTACAAAAAAATATTCCATTTGAAATTTATTTCAAAGATGATATTATCGAAAAGTACGCTATTATCCGTTTTGGAAGTAAGAAAGAAATTGTAGAACGGAAAAAATAGTTAGTAGAACATTCATTGACAATAGTCAATGAGTCATGGTAATATTTTTATGTTATAGTTTATAGCACCTAAACTGCTATATGCTACAACCGCACAAGACAGGTTCCCTAAAGACATTTTATGTCTACCTCGTTTTTGGCGAGTCTTAGTAATTAAGAGGAGGTGCAAGTATGTACGCAATTATCGAAACAGGTGGAAAACAAATTAAAGTTGAAGCTGGTCAAGCAATCTACATTGAAAAATTAGATGTTGAAGCTGGTGAAACTGTTACTTTTGACAAAGTTCTTTTCGTTGGTGGCGAAAACGTGAAAGTTGGTAGCCCAGTTGTAGAAGGTGCAACAGTTACTGCGAAAGTTGAAAAACAAGGTCGCGCTAAGAAAATCATTGTTTTCAAATACAAAGCGAAAAAGAACAATCGTAAGAAACAAGGTCATCGTCAACCTTACACTAAGCTAGTAGTTGAAGCTATCAACGCTTAATTCTGGTTAAGATGATTAAGATTACGATAAGTCGCACGAAACTAGGAAGTATCCAATCATTTAAAATGACTGGACATGCCAATTATGCGCCACATGGACAAGATCTTGTCTGTGCTGGAACTACAGCGGTTGTGTTTGGTTCTATAAATGCAGTGGAAGAACTTTGTAATGTGCAGGCAACTATTGAACTCGGAAGTGATGGCGGATTCTTGACGTATGAATTGCCTAATGATTTAGACGCTCATACAGCAGAAAAAGCACAAATACTTTTAGAAGGATTGGTTGTTTCACTTAAGACGATTGAACTTGATTACGGAAAATATATCCGTTTAATAGAAAAAGTGCAGGAGGTGTAACGTATGTTAAGATTAGATCTTCAGTTTTTCGCATCTAAGAAAGGTGTAGGTAGTACAAAGAACGGTCGTGACTCTCAGTCAAAACGTCTTGGTGCTAAACGCGCAGATGGTCAAACGGTTTCAGGTGGTTCAATTCTTTACCGTCAACGCGGTACAAAAATTTATCCAGGTGTTAACGTTGGTCGTGGTGGCGATGACACTTTATACGCGAAAGTTGACGGCGTAGTACGCTTTGAGCGTCTTGGTCGTGACCGCAAACAAGTGAGCGTATATCCTGTTGCTCAAGAAGCATAAGAACTCACGGAAAACTCTAACCTGAGTGCAGGTTAGAGTTTTTCTATATTAAGGGGTATCTAAATGAATGAAAAATGGACAATTATAGATGCGTTGAGCCACTCAAGACATGATTGGCTTAATCGTTTGCAGATGGTTAAAGGAAATCTTTCCCTTGGAAAAGTGGAAGAGATTCATATGCTCATCGATCGTTTTGTCCAAGAAGCGAGACAAGAATCCAATCTGATGGGGCTATCAATGCCTTTATTTTCAGAGTGGATTTTAACATATAATTGGAAACAGCAACCGTGCTTATTGGAGTACGAAGTATTAGGGAAATTACATAACTTATCTCATCTAGATGAGACTGTATGTACATGGACGAATCAGTTTTTCTTAATGCTTCAGCATAGTTTAGACGTATATGTTGAAAATTATGTTTGTATCACAATTGAATGTGACGCGGAGAATGCTCGTTTCTTTTTTGATTTTCGTGGAAAGCTAACGAATGTAGAAGAACTACAAACGTGGCTTGCGAACCAAAACAATAAATGGTATTCCATTTCTTATACAGTACGAGACGAAGAAGTCTCAGTTATATTACAACTAATCGAAAAAAGTGTGGTGAAATAATGTTTGTAGATCAGGTCAAGATATATGTAAAAGGCGGCGACGGTGGTAACGGAATGGTTGCGTATCGTCGTGAGAAGTATGTACCTAAAGGTGGCCCAGCAGGTGGCGACGGTGGTAAAGGTGCAGATGTTGTTTTTGTTGTTGAGGAAGGCTTACGTACATTAATGGACTTCCGCTACCAACGTCATTTCAAAGCTGATCGCGGTCAGCACGGAATGAGTAAAGGTCAGCACGGTCGTAAATCTGAAGATTTAATCGTAAAGGTTCCACCAGGAACAATAGTGAAAGATGAAAAAACAGGTGAAATTCTTGCCGATTTAGTAACGCATGAACAAACAGCTGTAATCGCAAGAGGTGGCCGTGGTGGCCGTGGTAACTCACGTTTCGCAACAGCGACGAACCCAGCGCCAGAAATCGCTGAGAACGGGGAACCAGGTCAAGAACGTGATGTCACGCTAGAACTTAAAGTGCTAGCAGATGTTGGACTTGTTGGATTCCCAAGTGTAGGTAAATCTACATTATTATCTGTTGTATCATCAGCGCGTCCGAAAATTGCAGAATATCACTTTACAACAATCGTTCCGAATCTTGGTGTTGTTGAAACTGGTGATAACCGCAGCTTCGTTATGGCTGACCTTCCTGGACTAATTGAAGGCGCACACTCCGGCGTTGGACTTGGACACCAATTCTTACGTCATATCGAACGTACACGTGTAATTGTGCACGTTATCGATATGTCTGGTTTAGAAGGACGTGAGCCATATGAAGATTATGTCACAATCAATAATGAACTAAAAGAATACAATATGCGTTTAACTGAGCGTCCACAAGTTGTTGTTGCAAACAAAATGGATATGCCAGATGCAGAAGAAAACTTACAAGCATTTAAAGAGAAATTGGGAGACGAAGTGAAAATTTTCCCAATCTCAGCTGTAACGAAACAAGGTGTTCGTGACTTACTATTTGAAGTAGCGAACTTATTAGAAACAACACCAGAATTCCCAATGTACGATGATGTAGAAGAATCTGAAGCAAGTGTAATGTACAAATTTGAATCTGAATCTAATTTTGAAATTACACGCGAAAGTGATGGTACATTTGTTATTTCTGGTTATGACATTGAGAAAACATTCAAGATGACAGACTTCTCACGTGATGAATCTGTACGCCGATTTGCTCGTCAAATGCGTGGAATGGGTATTGATGAAGCCCTTCGTGCACGTGGTGCAACAGACGGAGATATTGTAAAAATTCTTGAATATCAATTTGAATTTATCGATTAAGACTGCCGAAATATGGCGGTCTTTTTTTTTTACTATTTGAGTCCAGTAAAGATCTGATTCGTATAGGTGAACCATAAGTCGATATAGGAAAAAATCCCCATTGATTAAAGTTTCAATTTATAATAGAAAAAGGAGTGATTTTAGAAGAATATTTTATGGGGAGAAAAGGAACATGTATAAAATATTAATTGTAGAAGATGATGAAAAAATTGCAGAGATATTAGAGGAGCATTTAGAAAGGTATGGATATCAATCTTTCAGAGCGAGCGATTTACGGAATATAAAAGATGAGTTTGTAAAAGTAAGTCCTCATCTTGTGTTACTTGATATTAATTTACCATACTTTGATGGCTTCTACTGGTGCCGCCAAATCCGCATTGTATCGAATGCACCAATTATTTTCGTTTCTGCAAGGACAGGGGAAATGGATCAAGTGATGGCGATTGAGAATGGCGGGGATGATTATATTACAAAGCCGTTCCATTTAGATATCGTAATGGCAAAGGTGAAGAGTGCACTTCGCCGCGGGTATGGTGAGTATGCTTTGGCCGCGGAAAGTGATTGTTTAGGTGTTAATGGATTGTTATTATTTCCATCACAGCACACAGTAGAGTGGAAAGGGCAACAAACTGAACTTACAAAAAATGAATTTTATTTATTAGAATGTTTAATGAAACAAGCGAACCAATATGTAACACGTGAAGAGCTGTTAGAGGCTTTATGGGATGAAGTAGCTTTTGTTGATGATAATACATTAACTGTGAATGTAAAGCGTGTAAGGAAGAAACTTGAGGAGTTAGGCATTAAAAATGCAATTGTCACAAAGCGTGGGTACGGTTATGCTCTTCTTACTGAGTGGGGCGAAGGGCATGAAGGTTAAAAGCTACCTCATAGACCGTTTTTCCTTAATCCTTTCTTACATTATAAGCCTTTGTTTATTTGGGCTCGTATTGCAGTTGCAAAGTCTTTTAGAAAAGCGTTCGCTGGACTGGAGTACATGGCTATACGGACTGTTATTAGGGACAGTTGTGTTTAGTGTATACCTTATTTACGATTACCGAAAACGAAGTGTGTTTTTAAAGAGAATAGAACAGTATATTGTCGGTGGACATACATTACATGACTCTTTACTTATCGATACTTCTTATACGTCAGAGCAAGAACTGGTTGTTGAAGCGTTTACGCTATTAAGGCAGCAATATATGAATGAAGTTCATAAACAGCATGCAAAAGAGCAACAGCAAATGATTTTCATGAATCAATGGATCCATCAAATGAAAACACCAGTATCCGTTATTGAATTATTGTTACAGAAATATGGTAAGGAACACCGTGAAGCAAGGGGAACGATTGAAAGTATTCGTGAAGAAAATAACCGTATTTTAAATGGGTTAGATTTAGCGTTACATATGGCAAGGTTAGATCAGTTTTCGAAAGATTATAAAGTAGAAGTAGTAAATGTTATAGAGGTCATTCGAGATATTATTAATGAAAATCGAAAGTCGTTCATTCAATCTTCTGTATTTCCGAAAATGATGTTTGAAGAAGAGACTTGTATGATTGCGTCTGATAGAAAGTGGCTTAGTATCGCTATGAGCCAAATTGTTGTGAATGCAATTAAGTATACAAAAATTTCAGAAGCAGAGAAAAAAGAAATTCAATTTCAAATTGAAGAGAAGGATCAAAAGGTATTACTGCATATTAGGGATAATGGAATTGGTATTCCAGAGCAAGATGTAAAGCGTATATTTGATCCGTTCTTTACGGGAATAAACGGCCGTAAAACAAGGGAAGCGACAGGGATGGGTTTATATATTGCGAAGGAAATTTGCGGTAATTTACATCATGGAGTGTATGTACAATCAACTGAAGGGGAAGGAACAACAGTTACGTTCCAATTTGCAAAAGATGAAGAATATCATACATTAATGAGAAAAATGACAAAACTGTAAGATAACAAAACGTTTTGTAAGGGAAATCACTCGTTTCTTTTTCTTATTTTTCTTATAGTAAATGTAAGAAGAAAACACGTAGGGGGATTAGAAATGAGTGTTCTTGAAGTAAAAGGGTTAACAAAGGTGTATCAATCAAAAGGTTCAGTAGCGACGACTGCTTTAAATGATATAAATTTTAAAATTGAAGAAGGCGAATTTGTAGGAATTATGGGGCCTTCAGGAAGCGGAAAAACAACGCTTTTAAATTTATTAGCGACAATTGATAAGCAAACTTCAGGTCATGTGCTTGTAAATGGTGAAGAAATTAATCAAATGCGTGCTGCAAAATTGGCGGAATTTCGCCGTACACATCTAGGATTCATTTTCCAAGATTTCAACTTACTTGATACGTTATCCATTAAAGAAAATATTATTTTGCCGCTTGTAATGGCGAAGAAATCTGTAAAAGAAATTGATGCGAAAGTACTTGAAATTGCGAGGTTTTTAAACATCGAAGAAATTTTAAATAAAAAAGTATACGAAGTATCAGGAGGACAGCAACAACGTGCAGCTGCTGCAAGGGCGATTATTCATGAACCAACATTAATTTTAGCGGATGAGCCAACGGGAAACTTAGATTCTAAGTCAGCGAAATCATTAATGGGAGCACTTCAAGATTTACATGAGCAAAAGAAAGTAACCATTGCAATGGTAACGCATGATCCGGTAGCGGCTAGTTATTGTGAACGTATCCTCTTCATACGTGATGGAGAGATCTTCTCAGAAATACATAAAGGAAGAACGAAACAAGCCTTTTTCCAAGAAATTTTGGACGTACTTGCGATGCTAGGGGGGGAATATCATGAACTTTCGCCAGCTCGCGCTTAACAATGTAAAAGGAAATTGGCGTAATTATAAAGCGTTCCTTATTAGTAGTTGTTTATCGATTGTCGTATTTTTCATGTATGCTTCCTTCATTTATCATCCAGATGTCGTAAGCGGTAATATTAGTATGAAGACGATGATTACAAAAGGATTAGAATCGATGAATTATATTGTAGTCATCTTCTCAGCGCTCTTTATTTTATATGCGAATTCAACGTTTTTACGAGCAAGAAAAAAAGAATTCGGTTTATTAACATTAATAGGTGGAACGAAGTCTCAGCTCGGCCGAATGATTATATTAGAGCAACTGATGTTAGGTAGTATTGCAATTGTAGTAGGTATTGGGATTGGAATGCTTTGTTCAAAACTTTTCTTCCAAGCACTCAGTGTCTTACTGAAAATTGATAAAACACTGCCGCTTGTGTGGAATGGAAAAGCAGTTCTTATTACAGCTGGCATATACTTTATCCTCTTTTTAATACTATCATTGTTTAGTGTTTGGACAGTAGGACGCTTGCAAATTATTGATTTATTAAGAGAGGCAAGAAAACAAAAAGTAGAGCCTTTTGCATTTACATGGTTAGGTGTAGCTGGTATAGGATGTATTATTGCCGCATATGTGCTTAGCTTCCAAGTGACATTTATGAATTTTATAATGCTGTTTTTACCGATTGTAGGGCTGACAATAGGCGGAACGTATTTACTGTTTACGCAAGGTAGTACAGTCGTATTAAAAGCACTGCAAAAAAGAAAACAATCTTTTTATACGTATCCAAATATGTTCGTACTTAGCAATCTTATTTACAAAATGAAAGATAATGCTCGTTTTCTATTTGTCATTTCTATCATTACGGCGGTTGTTTCTTCAGCAGTTGGTACACTGTACGTGTTCTTTGAGGATATGAGTTATAAAACAGTAGCTAGTGCTCCGCATGCTATTTCGTATGAAGAAAAGGGGGTAAATACGCATAACATCATCAGTGAAGGGAAAGCACAAGAACTAATAAAAAAACACGGATTTGAAGAAGCGCGAAAAGTAACGTATGTAAAACTTCCTGCAACTCAAAAGGTAACGATGTTTAACGGTGAACATGAGATGCCGTTAGGGATTATCTCTGAAAAGGAATATAATAAAGAAGCGCGTAAACAGAACGTGCCAGAAGTGCAAAATAAGCCGGGAAGTGCAACGATGGTTGTAGTTGATATGATGAATGATATTGTCAAGCCGGATCTTACGAAGTCATTTGAATTTAAATTGAACGGACAAAAACAGTCTATTAAGCTAAATGATCCAGTATCAAAGTCTGTTTTTAATGATGATGGCTATTTGATTGTGAATGAGGAGGATTTTGTAAAATATTCACAGCTCGTAGCAGATGAAGAAAAGACAAAATATTATGGATATTATATTGAAGATTGGAAAGGAACAGAAAATCTTGTACTAGACTTAAAGAAAGAAATTGCACAAGAACAACAACAGAATTTCCACAATTCTATCCTTACGTATAAAGCGATAAAGGAGCAAGGAGCAATTACAATGTTCATCGGCTTCTTCGTAGCAGTACTGTTCTTCTTCTTTGCTTGTAGCATGACATACTTTAAATGGTTTAATGATAAAGAACAAGATCGTATTCAATTTAAGTCATTAAAAAGAATTGGTATGACAGATAAAGAAATTCGTAAAATTGCAATTCGACAAATGGGTGTTATCTTCTTTATCCCAATTTTAATCGGTACAATTCATAGTGGATTTGCCCTTCATACGTTAGGGAAAATGCTTTATATCGATTTATGGAAATCAGGTGCGATTGTAATTGGAGCATATATTTTAGCTTCTGCTATTTACTTTATGATCGCACAAAGAGGATATTTAAAACACGTAAAAAGCTAGGGAAACCTCTAGCTTTTTACGTGTGTAGTAAGTTACAGGAGGACGGTAGATGAACATTAGGCAACTAGCGCTGCAAAATATAAAGGGGAATTGGCGTAATTATAAAGTGTTTTTCTTAAGTAGTTGTTTTGCAATATTTGCTTCTTATGCATATATGTCTGTCATTGTACATCCGTATATGCAAGAGACAATGTGGTATCAAAATGTACGCTGGGGACTTATCGTATGTAATGTTATAATTATTTCTTTTTTCGTTATATTTATTTTGTATTCTACTTCTATTTTCATAGAGGCACGCAAGAAAGAATTAGGACTATATATGTTAATGGGGGCGACGAAGTCTAACTTAATAGGAGTGATTATGGCCGAGCAAATATTGATCGGGATTTTCGCTAATATTTTCGGTATCGGGCTTGGCATGATCTTTTTAAAACTCTTTTTTATGGTGTTTAGCATGTTACTTCGCCTTCCGAAAGAACTTCCTGTTATATTTGACATGAGAGCGATTGGTGTAACGTTTGTTACATATATGGTCGTATTTATTTTCTTATCTTTTATAAGTGCTGTACGTATATGGAATATAAAAATCATTCGGTTATTAAAAGAATTTCGAACAGATAAACGGGAGAGGAAAACATCAAAGTGGCTTTGTTTATTCGGTTTTGCTTGTTTAGTGGGCGGATATGCGTTAGCACTACAAGTGACGATGACAACGATAGCATTATACTTTTTTCCGGTTGTTATACTCATTTCTTTTGGGACGTATTTCTCATTTACACATGGCGCTACACAAATATTAGAAGTGATAAAAAGAAATAAAAGGATTATGTATACATATCCGTATTTATTTATAGTGAATCAATTGTCACATCGAATGAAGGAAAATAGTCGCTTTTTCTTTCTGTTGTCTATGGCAACAACGTTTGTCGTTACGGCGACAGGTACGGTGTTCTTATATTTTTCTAGCATGCAAGATATGTGGCGTGGCGGAGGAGTACACTCATTTTCATACATAGAAAAAGGCACTTCTGCTCATGAAGTTTTCGAGAAAGACAAGGTTGAAAACTTATTACATCAATATGGATATGATGATTTTCAATCTATGAGTTTTGTTGGAGTGTATGCATCCTTTCAGTCCAATAAGGGAGAAACAACAATAGCACCGCTTATAAGGGAAAGTGAATACAATCAAGAGGCAAGAAAACAAAAACAGAAAATGTATCATCCTAAAAAAGGAACAGTTACACTTGTTTATTATAATAAACGTAATTATCCAAATCTATATAATCAAAAAGAGATTCAATTGCAAGTTATGAATCAAACATATCAATTTGTATATAACGGTCAGAAAGAAGGGGTGGAATTTAATTATCACCCCGCGCACATTAATGGTCTGTTCTTCGTCATGAATGATGAAGATTTTGACAGTATAGCAAATACAATTCCGGATTCTGAAAAAATGATATATAGAGGCTACACATTACCAAATATTGAAAGTACGAAGGGGTTAAATGAAGATTTACGGAAACATATGAAACATGATACAAATGATGCGTTTCGAAGTAATATGGAATTATATGTGAATATGAAAGAAGGTGGTGATATTACTCTATTTATAGGCTCATTCATTAGCATATTATTCTTCCTTACGTCATGTAGCATCGTATATTTTAAATGGTTTCATAATATTGCATCCGATCGAAAGCAGTACGGGGCGCTCTCTAAACTTGGAATGACGAAGGAAGAAGTGTGGAAGATTTCTCGTTGGCAATTGTGTATGCTATTTTTTGCGCCAATTATAGTAGGGAGTATGCATAGTGCAGTTGCGTTATATACGTTTCATAATACTCTTTTTATGGACGGATCATTAAGAAAAGTGGGCTTGTTTATTCTGTTTTACATTGCTGCATGTATCATCTATTTCTTCTTCGCTCAAAGAGAATACAAGAAACATTTAGACTAGCGAATGCTAGTCTTTTTTAAATATTCGAAATTCTCATAGAAGAATATAAAAAAGTATGGTATAACAGTAAGAAAACGAAAAAGAGGGAAAAGACGATGATTCGAGTAGGATATTTAGGACCAGAAGCGACATTTACAAATATGGCGGTGAGTCGTTTTTTTCCGGAAGCAGAGCATGTACCGTATCGAACGATTCCAGATTGTATTGATGCAGCCGCAAATGAAAATGTAGATTATGCGGTCGTACCGTTAGAGAACGCCATAGAAGGTTCAGTTAATATAACGGTTGATTATCTCGTACATGAGCAGCCGCTTTCCATTGTAGGAGAAATTACAGTGCCAATTCAGCAACATTTACTCGTACACCCGCAGTACGAAGAAGTGTGGAAAGAAGTATACGCTGTACATTCTCATCCGCATGCCATTGCACAGTGTCATAAATTTTTAAATGAGGAATTAAAAGGCGTAACCGTTCGAGATATGACATCAACAAGCGCTGCTGCGCAATATGTGAAAGAACATTCTGAAGAAAAAGTTGCCGCCATTGCAAATGAAGCAGCGGCAGAAAAATACGGATTAACAATTGTAAGGCGTGACATTCATACGCATAAAAACAACCATACGCGTTTCCTTGTTTTGCATAAGAAAAAGAAAGCAGTACTCCCAAACAACGGAGAAAATCGCGGTGAGAAAACGACGCTTATGATAACGTTACCTGCGGATTATGCAGGAGCGCTGTATCAAGTGTTATCAGCTTTCGCATGGAGAAAATTAAACTTATCAAAAATCGAATCTCGCCCGATGAAAACAGGTCTTGGAAATTACTTTTTCTTAATTGACGTAGATAAAGCATATGATGACGTATTATTGCCAGGCGTAATGATGGAACTTGAAGCACTTGGCTTTTCTGTTACTGTTCTGGGGAGTTATTCTTCTTATTGGCTGTAAGAAGTGAGGGTGTCGGTATTTGTTGATAAGTCGATATTTCATGTCGAATCGCTGATATAATTAAAGAAGCGGTCGATATAATTTCATTTACTAGTATAATGATAGATTAATAAAAACCCACCTGCAGAAGGTGGGTTTTTTTATTTCAACTCCGCAAGACGATCCTCTAACTGACCACGCCAAATATCAGCTAGTTCTGGAACAGCAAGAATCTTTTCAAGGCCATCTTTATCTTTTCTATTATGAAAATAGATTTCGTTAGAGAAGAGAACAGATACATTGCTTAGATGACGCTCTAGTAATATGATTTTAGAATCTTTACGCACAGTACCTTCTTGTAGAACTCGGCATAAGTATCCAGTATATCCGGTTGCTACAATGCGTGGTAAAATGCCAGGAATGCCAAGACGTTTTGAAATTGTACTACAAGGTACGCGAGCTTGTGTAACTTGAATAATTGCCTCACCTAATTGATATGTATCTCCGATGCAAACATCACGTTCTAACATATTTGTTACGGTAATGTTTTCTCCAAATGTGGAAGCTGGAAGTGTTGTTTGAAATTCTTCTTCCCATAGTGCGTAATGTTCGTATGAATACACACAAACAGCGCGGTCAGGTCCACCGTGATGTTTTAAATCAGCTACATCATCACCAAGGAATCCATCTTTTGAGAGGAAAGCTTCTTCTGTAGGCTCTTTACATATACCAGTGATCATTTCTTTATCTTCGTTATATTTCATTTGTTTTGGTTTACCGGTGCTAAAGTGAACGAGTTCAATTCCCATATTTAATACTCCTTTACAATTGTTTACAATATTATATCATCTACAAAATAAAAGCACAGAGAATGATGAAAACCTCTGTGCTTTACATTAATAAACGAGAAATCCAGCTTTATCTAGTGCCTCACAAGCTGCATCTAATTTCTCCTTAGAATCTGCTTCAATTGTATGTAAGTGAATACCGTCTGTTAGTTGCGAAAGATAGGAAGCGTTTGTGTTTTCGATTTTTTGTAAATATTGCTCTACATCAAAGCGATTACTTACCATAATCGATGCTGTTAAGTCGCCGTATACAGGGTGCTCAACTTTTACGTCTTTAATCGTAACGCCGTGGTCAACTAACATGGTAAGTTCTTGACGTACTTCTGCCGGTTTATGTTGGCATACGATTACGCGTTCAAAAGCTTGTTGTCTTGTTTGTGGTTTTAAATATAAATACCCTTGTGCAGTTGCAATAATTGGTTCATTTCGTGCTTTTAGTAAGGAAATGTCTTGAACGATAACTTGCCTACTTACGTTTGTCTTTTTAGATAGCTCATTCCCCGATAACGGTTCATTTGCAGCAAGAAGCCACTCGAGGATGAGTTGTCGTCTTTCTTCGCCTAAAATCTTTTTTTGATCATTTTGTTTCATAATGATTTAACACCTCTATAAAATTGATTTCCAATTGTGTGTAGTGCATGAATAGCTGTATCAATTTGTTCTTTCGTTGTGTGATGTCCGAAAGAAAAGCGGACATATTGTTTTGCCTCTTCATACGTTTTTCCAATTGCGAGCATTGTTTTTGAAGGTTCTTGTTTACCGACTTGGCAAGCACTTCCAGTTGAAATGGCAATACCATGCCGGTTACATTCTAACATTGTATACTGACCTTCTATTCCTTTTATTGTAACCCCAATAATATGTGGTAAACAAGCTGTAGAATGTCCTTGCACTTCAATTTCTAGAGAAAGTGTTTGCAATTGCTCTAAAAAATAAGATCGTAATTGTTTAAAACGAAAGCTCTCTTCCTTTTGATTCTTTAATATATGCTCTGCGGCTGTTAAAAAAGAAGCGACTCCAGGAACGTTCACTGTACCAGGGCGAAAGCCTTTTTCATGAGAAGTTCCAGGGAATATTTGTTCCCAGCGAACTTGCGGATTTATATAGCAAGCTCCAACTCCTTTTGGTCCGTATATTTTATGGGCTGAAACAGAGAGACTATCAATCTCCATCGCTGTAACGTCTATTGGAAGTTTACCAAACGTTTGAACACAATCCGAATGAAATAAAACATTAAATTTTTTTAAAAGTGCTCCGATCTCTGCAATGTTTTGAATGGTCCCAATTTCAGAGTTTCCGTGCTGTATACTTGCTAGAGCAGTATCTTCTGTAATAGCTGCTTCTAAATCTACTAAATGAATTATCCCACTTTTATCAACAGGAATCTCAGTAATAGTATAACCTTGCGATTGTAAGGATTGAAAATAACTTCGAATCGATGCGTGTTCCATAGGTGTCGTAATAATGTGCTTTCCATTTCTAGCATTTAGAAGGGATTGAATCGCAAGGTAGTTAGATTCTGAACCGCCGCTTGTAAAGAATACACCTTGTTCCTTACCCCCAATCATTTCTGCAAATGTTTCTCTACAAACTTGTAATAAAGATGATGCACTTCCGCCGATATCGTGTAAACTTTGTTCATTTCCGAAATATGTTTTTGCCGCTGCTATATATGTTTCTAAAGCTTCTTCGCTCATAGGTGTTGTCGCTGCATAATCTAGATATATCATCATGTAATTTCCTCTCTTCAGTAAGAGTGACATTTGTTTTCGTTTTTAGAATGGTAGTGAAAATAAGAATTGTAAAAAAACTCTTGTCATTATTTTAAAACTATGTAAATATAGGTGTCAAGACAGTTGAAAAGTGTAAAGTAGGAGGCAACAATTATGCCAAGTGCAGATGTCTTGATTATTGGAAGCGGTGTTGCAGCGCTTCGTGTTGCGAAAGAGCTTTGTCACGAAAAGAATGTGATAATTATCACAAAAAAAACAGGACGTAATAACAATACACATTTAGCTCAAGGAGGAATTGCAGCAGCTGTTGCTACATATGACGATCCGAGTGGGCATTTTGAAGATACATTAGTGGCAGGTTGCCATTATAACAACGAAGAAGCAGTTCGTTATTTAGTTGAAGAGGGGCCGAAAGAAATAAGTAAGCTTATTACAAATGGAATGAAATTTGATGGGGATGAAAAAGGGCTCCACCTTGGTAAAGAAGGAGCGCATCGAAAACGGCGTATTTTACATGCGGGAGGAGATGCAACTGGTAAAAATCTATTAGAGCATTTAATACAAGAAGTAGTTCCGAACGTTACTGTCGTTGAGCATGAAATGGTGCTCGATTTTATTATAGAAAATAATAAATGCATAGGAGCTTTAACGCGAAATAGTGAAGGGAATCTGAAGCGTTACTATGCTGATAATACGGTGTTAGCATCAGGAGGAATAGGTGGTTTGTACGCCTTTACATCGAATGATGAGACAATTACAGGCGATGGACTTGCGATGATATATCGAGCTGGGGGAGAACTTGTTGATTTAGAATTTGTACAATTTCATCCGACGATGTTATACGTGGACGGGCGATGTTGTGGTCTCGTTTCTGAAGCAGTCCGTGGTGAAGGAGCTGTCCTTATAAATGGAAAAGGACAGCGTTTTATGATGGATATACATCCCGGGAAAGATCTCGCACCGCGTGATGTAGTGGCAAGGGCTATTCATGAACAACTCCTTGCGGGTGAAACAGTGTACTTAAACATCGAAGCCATTCAAAACTTTGAACAACGTTTTCCAACCGTCTCATCATTATGTAAAAAGAATGGCGTTGATTTAAAAGGGAACCTTATTCCGGTCGTACCGGGTGCTCATTTTCATATGGGCGGCGTGAAGACGAATTGTGACGGAGAGACGTCCATTTCAAACTTATATGCGGTCGGTGAAGTGGCTTGTAATGGAGTTCATGGTGCGAATAGATTGGCGAGTAATTCATTATTAGAAGGTCTTGTGTTTGGAAGACGAATAGGAAAACACATTTTAGCTAAACCAGCAGAGGAAAGAAAAAATGTGCCGGAAGAGAGAGGGAAAAGTTTTATAGCTCTTAATGATTTACCGCTGAAAGAAGAAATACAAGAATACATGATGAAGCATGTTGGGATTGTGCGAACTGAGAAAAATTTATCTTATGTTAAGAGATGGTTTAGTAGGTACGGTGTGCTAAATATGATCTTACAATATGATGCACTTACAAATGAAGAGATAACGCTTATTAATATGTTAACAGTTTGTGAGCTTATAACAGTATCAGCTTTGCAAAGAGAAGACAGTATTGGTGGTCATTATCGCATTGATTATCCAGAAAGAAATAGCGTAAAAAAAGAGATTATCCGAGTGAGAAGAAAACTACAACTTGTTTAATAAGGGGAAGAGGGGTTTTATGAATACGTTAAAAGTTAAGGAAGCATTAAATCGATTTTTTCTAGAAGATATAGGAGAAAGAGATGTAACATCTCAGCTTATCTTTCCCGATAATGCACTTGCGAAAGGAACGTTTCTTGTAAAGGATACAGGGGTATTTGCAGGGCGCTTAGTAATTGAAGAAGGATTTAAATTAATTGATCAGAGAATTGAAGTTGAACTTCATAAAAAAGATGGGGATCTTGTAGAAAAAGGCGAAATAATTGCAACCGTGCAAGGCCCAATCGCATCATTATTAACGGCAGAGCGCGTTATATTAAACGTTATTCAGCGTATGAGCGGGATAGCGACGATGACACGTAAGGCGGTTTTTGCTTTAGATAGCAGTCATACACGCATTTGTGATACGAGAAAAACGATGCCAGGACTACGTATGTTTGATAAATATGCGGTAGTATGCGGGGGCGGATTTAACCACAGATTCGGTTTATATGATGGTGTCATGATTAAAGATAATCATATCGCTTTTGCTGGCTCGATTACAAAAGCTGTTACATCGGTGAAAGAAAGATTGGGACATATGGTGAAAGTAGAAGTCGAAACAGAGACAGAGGCGCAAGTAAGAGAAGCGGTAGAGGCCGGCGCAGATGTTATTATGTTCGATAATCGTACGCCAGAAGAGATTCGTGAGTTTTCAAAAATTGTACCAAGTGCCATCGTTACGGAGGCTTCAGGTGGTATTACAATTGAAGATTTATCAAAATACGGAAAAACAGGGGTAGATTATATTTCACTTGGAGCGTTAACACATTCAGTGAAAGCACTTGATATTAGTTTTAATATTGAGGCCTAATGAGAGTGGTTTAGAGGGGGAGAATCATAAATGGGTATTTTAGAGAAAGTTCAGCCAATCGAAGTCATGTTACCAGAGCGTTATCAAACGATGTCTACATTAGAGATGGAAGAGCGTGTCCGTGAAATTAAAGAAAAAATGGGGGCATTACTATTTATTCCAGGACATCATTATCAAAAAGATGAAGTGGTGCAATTTTCAGATGCAGCAGGGGACTCACTTCAACTCGCGCAAGTTGCAGCGAATAATAAAGAGGCAAAATATATTGTGTTTTGTGGTGTGCACTTTATGGCAGAAACGGCAGATATGTTAACGACAGATGATCAAATTGTCATCTTACCAGATATGCGTGCCGGCTGTTCTATGGCAGATATGGCAGATATTGAACAAACAGAAAGAGCGTGGAAAGAGCTCACGAAATTATTTGGGGATACGATGATTCCATTAACGTATGTAAATTCAACAGCTGCGATCAAAGCGTTTTGCGGTCGTAATGGAGGGGCAACAGTAACCTCTTCTAATGCAAAACAAATGGTGTCTTGGGCGTTTACACAAAAAGAGCGTCTCGTCTTTTTACCAGACCAACATTTAGGAAGAAATACAGCGTATGATTTAGGTATTCCTTTAGAAAAAATGGCAGTGTGGAACCCGCATACAGATTCGTTAGAGTACGATGGAGATATAGAAGAAATTCAAGTGATTTTATGGAAAGGCCATTGTTCTGTTCATCAAAATTTCACTGTGAAAAATATTGAAAATGTGCGAAAAAATCATCCGGATATGAATATTATTGTTCACCCTGAATGTTGTTATGAAGTTGTTGCCGCTTCTGATTATGCAGGATCAACGAAATATATCATTGATATGATTGAAGCTGCTCCAGCGGGAAGTAAGTGGGCGATTGGTACAGAGATGAATTTAGTGAACCGAATTATTCAGCAACATCCTGATAAAGAAATTATTTCGCTAAATCCGTTTATGTGTCCTTGTTTAACAATGAACCGAATTGACTTACCTCACCTATTATGGGCACTTGAGAACATAGAAAGAGGAGAACAGATTAACGTTATTCGTGTGGAGAAACAAGTAACAGAAGAGGCAGTTCTTGCATTAAATCGTATGTTAGAGCGTGTTTAAAGCAGCGGAATTTTCGTTGCTTTTTTTCGTACATATAATCATAACAAGAACGAAAGAGGCATACATTGTGTTGAGGAAATCATTGCGATTTTTCTATGCTTATTCCACTTCGAATCATATTGAAAATAGAAGAAGTGATAAAAGTAAAAGAAGTTAATGTTGTTTAGAAAGTGTTACTTCAAAGTGTTTTTTACTTATAGATAAGTTATACAGGAGGGGGAAAATTTGAAAATTCATATCGTGCAAAAAGGGGAGACCCTTTGGAAAATTGCAAAAAAGTACGGAGTGGATTTTGAGACGCTAAAAAAAACAAATACACAGCTTAGCAATCCAGACCTAATTATGCCAGGGATGAAAATTAAAGTGCCATCGAATAGCGTTCATGTGAAGCAACAGACTGGATCGGGTTCAGCGCCCCCGAAACAATATGTAAAAGAGGTACAGCAAAAAGAGTTTGCATCAACACCAACCCCGCTCGGAATAGAAGATGAAGATGAGATTACGTATCAATCAGCACCTATTACACAGCAGCCAGCTATGCAACAAACGCAAAAAGAAATGCAGGTAAAACCGCAAAAAGAAATACAGGTGAAACCGCAAAAAGAAATACAGGTGAAACCACAAAAAGAAGTACAGGTGAAACCACAAAAAGAAGTACAGGTGCAGCCACAAAAAGAAAAACCAGTTGAAAAACCGTCAGTCATTCAAAAACCATCTGTTATAGAAAAACAAAAGCCAACTACGAAGGAGAACACTAAATTTTCCATTAATGTATTGCCACAGCCACCGCAACCGCCAATTAAAGCGAAAAAAGAATATAAAATTTCAGATGTAATAAAAAAAGGAAGCGAGTTAATTGCTCCTCAAATTAATAAAATGAAACCTAACAACGTCATTTCTCCGCAAACGAAAAAAGAAAATATAGGAAATGTCTCACCGCAAGTGAAAAAAGAAAATATAGGAAACATAGTGTCACCGCAAGTGAAGAAAGAAAATGTAGGGAATATAGTCTCACCGCAAGTGAAGAAAGAAAATGTAGGAAGCATAGTCTCACCGCAAGTGAAAAAAGAAAATGTAGGAAGTATAGTGTCGCCGCAAGTGAAGAAAGAGAATGTAGGGAATATAGTGTCGCCGCAAGTGAAAAAAGAAAATGTAGGAAGCATAGTGTCGCCGCAAGTGAAGAAAGAGAATGTAGGGAACATAGTCTCACCAAACGTATCAAAAGAAAGTGTTATTATCCCGCAAGTAATACCGCCTAATATTCAAGTGCCGAACATAATGCCAATAATGGATAACAATCAACCACCAAATATAATGCCAATAATGGATAACAATCAACCACCAAATATAATGCCAATAATGGATAACAATCAACCACCAAATATAATGCCAATAATGGATAACAATCAACCACCAAATATAATGCCAATAATGGATAACAATCAACCACCAAATATAATGCCAATAATGGATAACAATCAACCACCAAATATAATGCCAATAATGGATAACAATCAACCACCAAATATAATGCCAATAATGGATAACAATCAACCACCAAATATAATGCCGATAATGGATAACAACCAAATGCCGAACATGATGCCGATAATGGATAATAACCAAATGCCAAACATGATGCCGATAATGGATAACAATCAAATGCCAAACATGATGCCGATAATGGATAACAGTCAAATGCCAAACATGATGCCGATAATGGATAACAATCAAATGCCGAACATGATGCCGATAATGGATAACAACCAAATGCCGAACATGATGCCGATAATGGATAACAACCAAATGCCGAACATGATGCCGATAATGGATAACAACCAAATGCCGAACATGATGCCGATAATGGATAATAACCAAATGCCGAACATGATGCCGATAATGGATAACAACCAAATGCCGAACATGATGCCGATAATGGATAACAATCAAATGCCGAACATGATGCCGATAATGGATAACAACCAAATGCCAAATATAATGCCGATAATGGATAACAACCAAATGCCAAACATGATGCCGATAATGGATAACAATCAAATGCCAAACATGATGCCGATAATGGATAACAATCAACCGCCAAATATGATGCCATATCAAATGCCATATCAACAGCCAATGATGACGCAATATCCGCATTATCAGCAACAAAATCCATACAATCAAATGCCGTATCAACAAATGGCACCGCAATATACTTCTATGCCAAATCCAAATATGATGCCAATGGATAATAATATGCCACCACTCGTACAAGGGGAAGAAGATTGTGGATGCGGAGGAGAGAGTAGGTTATATAGTCCGCAACCGGGTGGACCACAATACGCCAATCCTTTATATTATCAACCGACTCAGCCAGCATATGCACCGCAGCCAGGAACGATGTATTATCAGCCGGACCCACCAAATGTATTTGGTGAACCAGTTTCAGAAGAAGAGGATGAAGAGGAAGTTTAAAAAAGGTGGGGTTATTCCCACCTTTTTTGTATTCATGATAGTCAGGAATATGGTGAATTTACATTAAGTGCTAGAAAATTCCTAGTGAAATATTAACAGTGTAAAAACCCTCTCTATTACTCATCATAAGGGGGAGCTTTTCGAAAGAGAAGTTCATTCTAACAAGGGGGGGTTTTTGTATTGAATACGAAAGTAAAAGTTATTGCTGCTTCTTTGTTAGTTACCAGTGCATTAGCTGCATGTGGTACACCGAAAGATAATAATGCGATGGATGGACGTAACTATAATTACGAGCGTACATCTTATAATGATACACAGCCATATCGTGATAATGTAACGCGTAACGATCGTTCTACAGATTATGTAACATATAGAAACGGTCGTAACGATACAGGATATAATAATTATTACCGTGATGTAAATTACAATGGGCAAATTGCTAATCCGCATCCAACCCGTAATATTACAATGAACAATTCATACATTAACAATGATGGTAAAACTGCGGAGAAAATTACGAATCGTGTAAAACGTATGAATAACGTAGATCGAGTTTCTACAGTTGTATATGGAAACGATGTAGCGATTGCGGTAAAACCACGTAATCCAGCGACAAATGAAACAGCGATGGCGAACGAAATTCGTCAAGCTGTTGTAAATGAAGTTGGAAATAGAAACGTATATGTTTCTGTAAGAAATGACATGTTTACTCGTGTCGATGCAATGAGTACACGTCTACGTAACGGTACAGTTACAAACGATTTTAATCGTGACATAACAAATATGTTCCGAGATATTCGTTACGGTCTGACTGGTACAGTACGATAACAAATCAAAGAGGAAGGGGATAGCCCTTCCTCTTTATTCATCTTCGTCTTGTAAACGACGTTTTTTAATAAAATAACTAACGGAGTAAGAAACTAAAAAGCATATGAAGAAAATACTACCTGTTAGAATGGCTTCAAACAGAGGTCTTTCTGGACTGAAAATGATATAAATAATAGCTATGATAATTCCAACAATAAGAGAGCGTAAGACAAGTTTGTAATAAGGAGTTAACTTTATTTCCTTTTCACTTTCTTCTACATCTATTGAAACACTTAACTGTAAATAACTAAATAACATACTTGTAAGAATAAATAATAACCATAATGGAGATTTCGTAATTTGATTAGCTCCTTCAGTGAATCCAATATAGCCTAAAATTCCAATTATACCAATGTATTGAAAAAGAAAAGCAATACGTATGTTTTTTAACGTTTGAAGAATGAGACGTTCATCCTTTATTTTTTTCACAATATCCATCTCCTGTTTATTATGATTTCGCTGTCATACTAATTGTAACATATATGTTACAATTATCAATTTATAATTTACATAAAATTATTTGGATGGAAGAGGAAATGAAATATTTTTATAAACATGTTGCAGTTATACATTATTAATGTTATATTAGCAAAGCGATGAGCTAATTTACGTAAGTCGAGAGATATGCTTAAGTGCTAAACACGCGAATGTGGTCGCCTGGTCTCTCGCCGTAAACGCATCAAGACGCCTGCTTTGCAGGCGTCTTTCATTTTATATAAAAGTAACTGATACATGCAGATGAGGATTAACCCTTATCTGCATTTTTTATTTTCCTTAGAAATTTAATGCTATTGTTTATATGGATAAAACCCCCATTTCCGGAAAAGCTACAAATGAAAGTATGATTTTGCCTAGAAGAGGTGAACGGAAATGAAATGGATACTAATTGCAGTGCAAGCTTTCGTTATGATGTTTTGCTTAGCTTATGGATCCGATGTGAGGGCAGAAATAACAGAAAAAGAACCTGCAGTTACAATTTTATTAGAGCGTATGTATGTTGATGGAGAAGTAAGCGAGGAAATACTGACAGAAAAAGTAGCGGATTTAGAAAAGTTTTTGCAGCAATATAAAGAATGGCAACTTGTTGATCGTGATGATGTGCAAATCGTATTACAAAAGAAAGTTGAGGATATTTCTCCTTTACTGAAAACGAGCGGTTATTTTGGTGTTTCAGAGGAAGGGATATTGCAAATTTTCAAAGGGGTACCGAAAAGTGATAACGCGATCCATTCCTTCTTTCAAATTGATATGAAAAAGCTTGAAAGTTATGAGCGTGCGGAATTGAAACGTGGTATTCGCATAAAATCAAAAGAAGGTTTTGTAAAGACAATCGAAAAAATGAAGCAGTACGCAGTGCAAAATAAGAAAAAAAGCAGCTCAGGGTGAGCTGCTTTTTCTTATTTATTCTTAGCTAAAATCTCTTTTGCGATTTCATCAATTAGCATATCTTTTCCGATTGGATTGAAGGCTTTCGTATTGAAGGCTTCATTTGATACTTCATATACGTGATTATTTTTTACTGCTTTATTATCTTTCCAAACGGCACTGTTTTTATAGTCTTCGTACACTTTATCAGCTTCTCCGCCGAAGTTTACAATAAACATTTGATCAGGCTGGAATGCAACAAGACCTTCTAGTGATACTTGTGCCATCGTTTGTTTTAAATCTGTACCTTTTGTTGCTGGAAGCTTTAAATCGTTAAAGAGTATGTCACCATATCCGAAGCTACCGTATACACGGAAGTTTTGTGGTGTTACTGCAACGAACATAAAGTTCTCATCTTTTGTTTTTTCTTTAATTTTTTTAGATAAAGACTCTGCTTTTTTATCGTAGTCTGCAATCCATTTGTCAGCTTTCTTCTCTTCGTCAAATAGTTTACCTACTTCTTTAAACTTACCGCGCCAGTCTTCTAGATTTGTTTCTAGAACAACTGTCGGTGCAACTTTTTCTAGTTGATCATAAATTTTCAATTGACGATTGTTTAAAATAATTAAGTCTGGTTTTAAAGCAGTAACAGCCTCTAGGTCAACTTTAGGCGCCCAGTACCAGCCGACTGCTTTTACTCCGTCTAGCTTGTCTGTTAAGTGGTTTTGGATTTTATCTTTATATGTGTTTGCTGTACCAACAGGTTTGTGTCCAAGAAGTAATAACTCTTCTGTTGATCCAGATAAGTCAACAATTCTCTTTGGATTTACTGGAATTGTAGCTTCCCCTTTAGCGTGTTTTACAACTTTTGTTTTCGGTTGTTCTTTTGCTTTGGATTCTTCTTTTTGAGAAGAACAGCCAACAATAGAAAGAACAACTAGCATAATAGTAAATAAAATAAATAGCCTTTGTTTCATCCTGATGTAACCCCTTTAATTAATATTGATAATCATTATTGACTACTGTATATTAAGGTGCTTTATACTTTCTGTCAATGGAAAATAACAGAAGTTTCAAATAGAGAACATTTGTTGGGGCAGTCTCGCTTTTCTATTGTTAAATATGTTAAAATGGAATACATGATTTGAGAGGGAGAGATCGTATTTTGTTTGAATATGTTACAGGTTACGTGGAGTATGTAGGACCGGAATATGTCGTAATTGATCATAATGGAATTGGTTATCAAATTTTCACACCAAATCCGTATGTATTTCAAAGAAGTAAGCAAGAAATTCGTGTCTATACATATCATTATGTGAGAGAAGATATTATGGCACTTTACGGATTTAAAACACGTGAAGAGCGTTTATTATTTACAAAATTGTTAGGTGTATCGGGGATTGGACCAAAAGGTGCTCTTGCAATTTTAGCTTCTGGTCAAACAGGACAGGTCGTGCAAGCGATTGAACATGAAGATGAGAAGTTTTTAGTGAAATTCCCAGGTGTCGGAAAGAAAACAGCGCGCCAAATGATTTTAGATTTAAAAGGAAAACTAGCAGATGTCGTGCCAGATGCGTTTGTTGACCTGTTCTCGGATGCCGAAAGTTTTGATCAGAAGAAAGGTTCATCAACTGAGCTTGATGAGGCACTTGAAGCACTAAGAGCACTTGGTTACGCGGAGAGAGAAGTTTCTCGCGTTGTACCAGAATTATTAAAAGAATCACTTACAACGGATCAATATATTAAAAAGGCACTTAGTCTTTTACTAAATGGTAAGAGGTGAGTATAATGGACGAACGTCTCCTTTCAGGGGAATCTGGATACGAAGATGCGGATTTAGAGTATTCATTACGGCCACAGACGCTCCGTCAGTATATTGGCCAAGATAAAGCGAAACATAATTTAGAAGTTTTTATTGAAGCGGCGAAAATGCGTGAAGAAACGTTAGATCACGTACTTTTATATGGACCACCTGGACTTGGTAAAACGACGCTTGCGAATATTATTGCCAATGAAATGGGTGTTAACATTCGAACAACGTCAGGTCCCGCAATTGAAAGACCAGGAGATTTAGCGGCTGTATTAACAGCACTTCAGCCTGGGGATGTATTATTTATTGATGAAATTCATCGTTTGCATAGATCTATTGAAGAAGTGTTATACCCAGCGATGGAAGACTTTTGCCTTGATATCGTTATTGGGAAAGGACCGTCAGCTCGTTCTGTACGTCTAGACTTACCTCCATTTACGCTAGTTGGGGCAACGACGCGTGCAGGTGCATTATCAGCACCACTTCGTGACCGTTTTGGTGTACTTTCACGATTAGAGTACTATACAGTAGATCAGCTTTCTGCGATTGTAGAACGTACAGCAGAAGTGTTTGAAGTTGAAATAGATTCGTTAGCTGCATTAGAAATTGCAAGGCGTGCCCGTGGTACACCTCGTATTGCAAATCGTCTATTACGACGTGTACGTGACTTCGCACAAGTTCGCAGTGACGGAACCATTGCGATGGAAATTACACAAATGGCGTTAGAACTATTACAAGTAGATAAATTAGGACTTGATCATATCGATCATAAATTACTGCTTGGTATTATTGAAAAGTTCCGCGGTGGTCCAGTTGGATTAGAAACTGTTTCAGCAACGATAGGGGAAGAATCGCATACGATTGAAGATGTGTATGAGCCGTATTTATTACAAATTGGCTTTTTACAAAGAACGCCAAGAGGCCGGATCGTAACGCCGCTCGCATATGAGCATTTCGGAATGGAGATGCCAAAAGTATGACGGAGATGCCAAAGCTGCTTATTACAGCTGGTATTTTGCTCATTGTTGCTGGATTAGCTTGGAAGTTCATAGGAAGGCTTCCAGGCGATATTTTTGTGAAAAAAGGTAACGTTACCTTTTATTTTCCTATCATTACATGTATTGTGTTAAGTATTGTATTATCTTTTATTATGTATATAATAAATCGATTCAAATAAGAAATAGGTGGATACAGTTATGGATATTAATTTGTTTGATTTTCATTTACCAGAAGAGCTCATTGCACAAATTCCGCTTGAAGAGCGTGAAACATCAAGATTGATGATGTTAGACCGTGAAACAGGAGATATTGAGCACAAACATTTTACGGACATTCTTTCTTACTTACATGAGGGGGATTGCTTAGTTTTAAATGAAACGAAAGTTATGCCTGCTCGCTTGCACGGTGTGAAAGAAGATACAGGTGCACACATTGAAGTACTTCTTTTGAAACAAGAAGAGGGCGATAAGTGGGAAACGCTTATAAAGCCAGCGAAGCGTGTAAAAGAAGGAACTGTTATCTCTTTTGGTGAAGGAAAGTTAAAAGCAACTTGCATTGGAACAGCAGATCAAGGTGGGCGTCAACTTGAGTTTTCATATGACGGCATCTTTTATGAAATTTTAGACGAGCTTGGAGAAATGCCACTTCCTCCATATATTAAAGAGACGCTAGAAGATCGCGATCGTTATCAAACGGTATATGCGAAGGAAATAGGTTCAGCAGCAGCACCGACAGCTGGGCTTCATTTTACAGAAGAGTTACTCGAGAAATTGAAGCAAAAAGGCGTTCAATTAGCGTTCATTACACTCCATGTAGGACTTGGAACATTTAGACCAGTTTCTGCAGATACGATTGAAGAGCATCATATGCACGCAGAGTATTACCATATGTCTGAAGAGACAGCTGCGTTATTAAACCGCGTGAAAGAGAATGGCGGACGTATTATTACAGTAGGTACGACATCAACTCGTACGTTAGAGACGATTGCGACAGATCATAGTGGTAAGCTTTGCGCCGCTTCTGGCTGGACAGATATTTTTATGTACCCAGGATACGAATTTAAAGCAATTGATGGTTTAATTACAAACTTCCATTTGCCGAAATCAACATTAATTATGCTTGTAAGTGCATTTGCAAATAGAGATAATGTACTTCATGCTTATAATGAAGCAGTAAAAGAAAAATATCGTTTCTTTAGCTTCGGTGATGCGATGTTCGTTGCATCTCACGCTAAAATGAGAAACAAATAAAAGGAGTAAATTATGACAGCAATTCGTTATGAATTTATTAAAACTTGTAAACAAACGGGTGCGCGTTTAGGTCGAGTACATACGCCACACGGTTCATTTGATACACCAACATTTATGCCAGTTGGTACACTTGCAACAGTTAAAACGATGTCACCAGAAGAATTAAAAGCAATGGATTCTGGCATTATTTTAAGCAATACGTATCATTTATGGCTACGTCCAGGCCACGAAATTATTCGTGAAGCAGGTGGCTTGCATAAGTTTATGAACTGGGATCGTGCAATTTTAACGGATTCAGGTGGATTCCAAGTATTTAGCTTAAGTGACTTCCGCCGCATTGAAGAGGAAGGTGTTCATTTCCGTAATCACTTAAATGGAGATAAATTATTCTTATCACCAGAAAAAGCGATGGAAATTCAAAATGCATTAGGTTCAGATATCATGATGGCATTTGATGAGTGCCCACCGTTCCCAGCTACTTTTGAATACATGAAGAAGTCTGTAGAGCGTACGAGCCGCTGGGCAGAGCGTTGTCTAAAGGCGCATGAACGTCCACAGGATCAAGGTTTATTCGGTATAGTACAGGGCGGAGAGTTTGAAGAACTTCGTCGCCAAAGTGCGAAAGATCTTGTTTCAATGGACTTCCCTGGCTATGCTATAGGCGGTCTATCTGTTGGTGAACCGAAGGATATTATGAATCGTGTTCTTGAGTTTACAACACCACTTCTTCCTGATGATAAGCCACGTTACTTAATGGGTGTAGGTTCTCCTGACTCGTTAATTGATGGTGCGATTCGCGGTGTTGATATGTTTGACTGTGTACTTCCAACTCGTATCGCTCGAAATGGTACATGTATGACAAGTGAAGGCCGTCTAGTTGTGAAAAACGCGAAATTCGCTAGAGACTTCGGACCGCTTGATCCGAACTGTGATTGCTACACATGTAAAAACTATTCTCGTGCGTACATTCGTCACTTAATGAAATGCGATGAAACGTTCGGAATTCGTTTAACGTCTTATCACAACCTTCATTTTCTGTTAAACTTAATGGAGCAGGTGAGACAAGCTATTCGTGAAGACCGTCTTGGCGATTTCCGCGAAGAGTTCTTTGAACAGTATGGCTTTAATAAACCGAATGCTAAAAACTTCTAATACATAATTTAAAAGGAGGAACAAAAGATGAATGCAGGTATGATGAATATCGTTATGATTGTTGCGATGTTTGCGATTTTCTATTTCTTATTAATTCGCCCGCAACAAAAGCGTCAAAAAGCAGTTGCTCAAATGCAAAATGAAATCAAAAAAGGTGATGCTATCGTAACAATCGGTGGTTTACACGCTACAATCGAATCAGTAGATGAAACGAAAATCGTTGTTAAATCTGGTGGTTCACACTTAACTTTCGATCGCAATGCGATTCGTGAAGTTGTGAAAAACTAATGATGAAGGCCCTGCATGAAATGTGCAGGGCCTTTTTTTACTTATTTTGTTTTGACATATTTACACCGAAAATACCTCCGAGTGTACTCGCGCCCATTAATGCTAATTGGTAGAGTAACTGTGAGTTCGATAAAGTTTGAGAGAAGCCTAAATAGTTAACGAGAAAGACGAGAAGAGTGAATGTGAGCCCTGTAGTGAAACCTACTAACCAACCTTTTCCTTGTGCCTTTTTACCAGCAATAAATCCAGACATAAGCATAGATAGAAGGGCTAGTATAAAAATAGTAATTACTAATGTCCCTTCATTAATATTCGTAAATTTTAATAAAAGAGCCATGATCATACTTGTAATAGATGCGAGGATTAATAGGGTAATAATACCGAAGCCGATTGCACCCGATAATTTTTTCGTTCCATCCATTATGTATTCCCCCTTTTTAATACAAGCATATTTTCATTTTGTTTAAGTTAGACTAGTTTCTTTTTTGTAGGGGAGCCTATAAGTAAAAAAAGGGGATGTAGCAATGGAATGGGTATCAATAATCGGACGAACAATGCTTTTGTATACAATCATTTTAATTATTTTTCGTCTTATGGGTAAACGTGAAATTGGAGAATTGAGTGTATTAGATTTGGTTGTATTCATTATGCTCGGTGAAATGGCTGTAGTGGCAATTGAAAATACAGATAAATCACTTTGGCATCAATTAGTTCCAATGATTTTTCTAATGTGTATACAAATCATTTTGTCGGTCATTTCTTTAAAGTTCCAGCGTTTTCGGCATTTAATAGAAGGAGAGCCTGCGATTCTTGTGAATGCAGGTAAAATTGATGAAAAAAAGATGCGGAAGCAGCGATATAACATAGATGATTTATTGATGCAACTACGTGAGCAAGGAATCGGAGATGTGCGTGATGTAGAATACGCTATTTTAGAACCATCTGGAAAGTTATCTGTCTTTCAAAAACAAAAAAGTAAAAAGAGCAAAAATGATACACCAATTTTTACACTCCCACTAATTATTGATGGAGAAATTCAATACAATCATTTGCAAATGATTGAGCATACAAATGAGTGGCTCGTTGAGAAATTGAATAACTTAGGTTATAAAGATGTGAAACAGATTGTATATTGTAGTTTTCAAAATGGACAATTTTTTGTTGATTTGAAAGAAAATTAGAGGCTTACCATTTTGAATGGCAAGCCCGCTTACTTCAAAAATGAAAGTTTCCGAATGATAGGGAGACGACTTAATTCTTCTTTTCGAATGAGTTTGAAAACGAAGAGGAGAATGATATAAACGATTGTTGTTAAGGTGATTTCCCATAACGTTTGTACGCCAAGTGAATGAGAAAAAACGATATGCTTATGAAGATAAAAACCGAAGGTACCAGCAATCCCGATAGCAATTCCGCCGAAAATATAGTCTTTTGCGTAAATGGTAAATGCAATTTTCTTTAAAACAGTGGCGTAGTGAAGGAATGTTACGGTTACTATATTTGCTGCGATGGCGAGGGCAACCCCCATCATTTGGAACTCTGGGCGTGAAGCGAGTGCAAAAATAACGATTAATTTTACGATAGCGCCAATAAAGGTGTTCATCATAGCAGCGCGTGCTAAGTTTAAAGCTTGCAACACAGATGTAAGGGGACTTTGGAAATAATGAAATAAAAAGCAAGGTGCAAGAAGCTGGATGAACGCGGCCGCGTTGTCTGATCCGTACATGAGAGTTAAAACTGGAGAAGCAAATACATATAATATAACGACTGACCATCCGCCGGTTATTAAGGAAATTCGAAGCGCTTGTTGTAATCGGTGTTCCACTAATTTGTGTTGTCTCTTTGCCATTGCCTCGCTAATTGATGGGACGAGTGCTGTAGAAAGAGCATATGTAATAAAGGCTGGCAGTGATAGAAGCGGGAACGCATATCCGTTTAATATACCGTATTGCTGAGTGGCGACAGAAGCAGCAACGCCGGCGATCGCTAAGCTTTGCATAACGACGATAGGTTCAAAGAAATAAGAAACGGAACCAATTAAACGGCTTCCTGTAGTTGGTAAAGCAATGTCCATAAGGGAATAAAATGTATTTTTGCTCTCCTTTACAGTAGTGAAAAATCCAGAGCGTATAGATAAATGTTTTTCGCGTTGGAATAAAGTAAGTAAAAATAATAAAGATGCAACTTCGCCAAGAACAGCTGATAGCATGGCACCGGCTGCAGCATATTCTACGCCGTAAGGTAAAAATAACCGAATGCATACAGCGATAATTGTAATGCGGACAACTTGTTCTATGACTTGAGCATAAGCGCTCGGCTTCATATTTTGTTTCCCTTGGAAATAACCACGTAAAACGGAAGAAACTGCAATAACAGGGACGACAGGTAAAATAGCCATTAATGGATAGTAAGTTCTTTCATCTGTTAGTAATGTTTTTGCTAAAATAGGTGTGAGTAGCATAATCCCAATTGTTAAAATGATACTAATAATGGATGTAACGGCTAGCGAGACAGTTAATATTTTTTTAACTCTTTGTTTATCGTTCACTGCTTCCGCTTCTGCTACAAATTTTGCGATTGCCACAGGAAGACCAATTTGTGTTAATGTAATTGCTAAAATGAAGGTGGGGACAGCCATCATATAAAGGCCAACGCCTTCTTCGCCTAAAATACGTGCCATTACAATGCGGTTAATAAATCCAAGAATTTTTGTAATAAAGCCAGCTATCATTAAAATAAATGCACCTTTTAAAAAGCTTTGTCTCGTCATACTCTTCTCCTACCTTCTCAAAATCAATGGAATGATTTACAATAATTTATATGCACGTATGAGACAAGAATGACAAGCATTTAAGAGAGTAAAGTATGAATGGTACTCTTGAAAGAAGTTATTACTGTCCATTAGAGCGGGATTAAAAGCGACTTTTCGTGCTGAAATAAGAAGGAGATGTTATATATGTTGGATAAAGAGGCTTTGGTAGAATCATACCGCGGACAGTTACAAGTCGTTTTAGAAAGTAAAGTAGAAGAGTTTCAAATGTTCGGTTACGACCGAGTGACAGATAATGATATTTGGAAGTTTCTCAAGGCGAAAAAGTGGAAAAAGATAGACAGTGATGTTAGGTTATATGAATTAGTAAATGATGTATTAAGAGTAAGTACTAATGAATATATGAATTATTTAACTGTTGAAGCATATCAAGCGCCACTTTGGTCGTTTGATGAATATGAAAATAAATAACCGACTGTAATTGGTTTGTTCTTCCTTTTGCAGTATAATGATAGGTATTGATAAAGAGGAATTAATTATGTCTAAGATTATATATAAAGGAGGTAGTGAAGAGGAAAAATAAATAATGAAAGTGTAGGTATTGTGAAAAGCTTACCGACACAGCTAGTGATGAACTAGCGGAAATACATGTATTTTATAGAAAGTAAGTCTACTAACTAGGCGTATGCACACGTGCAAAAATGAATCGTAAGAGATTTATTGAAAGTGTTAGTAGCAGAAAGAGGGTACATATGGCAAAGCGTGGTACAAGAATTGCCGCCTTTTTCCTCATCGTTTTATTAATTGGTGGAGTAATTGGTGCGGCAGGAAAAGACATAGCAAAAGGAATTAGTCTAGGACTAGACCTTCGCGGTGGTTTTGAAATTCTGTATGAAGTAAAACCAGCCAAAAAAGGTGATAAAATCGATCGGGATGCACTTGTAAGTACAGTAGGTGCTCTTGAAAATCGTGTCAATGTTCTTGGTGTAAGTGAGCCGAACATTCAAATCGAAGGGGAAGATCGAATTCGTGTCCAGCTTGCTGGTGTACAAGATCAGCAAAAAGCACGTGAAATGTTATCAACACAAGCGAAACTCACATTCCGTGATGTGGATGATAACCTTCTTATGGACGGAACGGATTTAAAAGGCGGCGGAGCGAAGCAAACATTTGATGAGCAAGGCCGTGCGAGCGTAGGTCTTACACTAAAAAGCGCTGAAAAATTCCGTGAAGTAACTGAAAAGATTTCAAAAATGCCACCACCAACGAATTTAATGGTAATTTGGCTTGATTTTGAAGAAGGAAAAGATTCATATAAAGCAGAATCTGCAAAACCGAATCCGAAGTTTTTATCAGCAGCAACAGTAAGCCAAGTATTTAACCAAGCTGAAGTATCTATCGTAGGTGGAAACTTTACAGTTGAAAGTGCGAAAGAACTTTCATCGTTATTAAATGCAGGTGCACTCCCTGTTGATTTAAAAGAAATGTATTCAACATCTGTTGGAGCAAAATTTGGTCAACAAGCATTAGAGCAAACGATTTTCGCTAGTGCGATCGGTATTGCTATTATCTTCTTATTCATGCTTGTATTCTACCGTTTACCAGGACTTGTAGCGGTTATTATGTTAGGGTTATACATTTTCGTTACACTGCTTGTCTTTAACTGGATGCATGCAGTTCTTACGTTACCAGGTATTGCGGCATTAGTGCTCGGGGTAGGTATCGCAGTTGATGCGAATATCATTACGTACGAGAGATTGAAGGAAGAGCTTAAAATTGGTAAGTCGATGATGTCAGCATTCCGTGCTGGTAACCATCGTTCATTAGCGACAATTTTAGATGCGAACGTTACAACAATTGCAGCAGCTGGTGTATTATTCGCTTACGGTAATAGCTCTGTAAAAGGATTCGCAACAAGTTTAATCGTAAGTATTTTAGTTGGTTTCATTACGAACGTATTCGGTACTCGTTTCTTACTAGGTTTACTTGTAAAGAGCCGTTACTTTGATAAGAAACTATCTTACTTTGGTGTTAAGGAAAAGGATATTATTCCATTAACAAAAGGTGTAGTACATCCACCGACGAGATTTGATCGTATTAATTTCGTAAATATCGGTCATAAATTCTTCTTATTCTCAATTGTAGTTGTAATTGCTGGGGCAATTATATTACCGATCTTCAAAATGAATCTTGGTATTGACTTTGCAAGTGGTACACGTATCGACTTGCAATCAAAACAAGCAACTACTGTTTCTAATGTTCATAAAGATTTGAAAGAATTGAACATCGATGTGAAGGAAGAAGATATTGTACCGACCGGAGATGACAATAAAGGTTTCGCAGTTCGTACAGTAGGTGTTCTATCGAAAGATGAAATTGCGAAAACAAAAACATTCTTCCACGATAAATATGGTACAGATCCAAACGTAAGTACAGTTTCGCCGACAATCGGTAAAGAGATTGCACGAAATGCATTTATCGCAGTTCTGATAGCTTCATTGGTTATCATCTTATACGTAAGTATTCGTTTCCGCTTTACATATGCATTATCTGCGGTAATCGCATTGTTACATGATGCGTTCGTTATGATTGTTGTGTTTAGTCTTTTCCAGATAGAGGTAGACTTAACGTTTATCGCTGCGGTATTAACGATTATTGGTTACTCTATCAATGACTCAATCGTTACGTTTGATAGAAACCGTGAGTTATACAAACAGAAAAAACGAGTTCGCGACATAAAAGACCTAGAAGAAATCGTAAACTCAAGTATTCGTCAAACAATTGGTCGTTCAATTAATACAGTGTTAACAGTGTTATTCCCAGTAATCACACTACTTATTTTCGGTAGTGAATCACTGCGTAACTTCTCACTTGCATTATTAATTGGATTAGTTGTAGGTACGTACTCTTCTATTTTCGTGGCTTCTCAAATTTGGTTAATGCTTGAAAACCGTCGTTTGAAAAGGGGCAAAAACAAGAAGAAGGTTGAGAAAGAAGTATCTGAACCACAAGTATAAAAAATAAAACATATAAAAAGATGATGTCTCTATATGAGGCATCTCTTTTTCGTTTGCGGACACAATAAAGTAGCACCTTTTTAAAGGGGAGATAAATGGAAGAAAGTGGTGATGTTATCTTTATTTTTGTTACAATAAAGTGAAACTTTAATGAGTGGGAGTCTTACTGCTCGTTAAAGCGGGATAAAAAGAGAGGTTAAGAAAAGAAGGGATTTCAATTATGGAAAAAGATGAACGTTTTAAACAGGCCGAGTTTGGTGCTATTGTCGGAATCGTTGGTAATATTATATTAGCGATTGTAAAAGCGGTAATCGGTTATATTGGAAACAGTAAGGCACTTTTAGCGGATGCGGTGCATTCTGGATCAGATGTAATTGGCTCGTTAGCTGTACTTTTTGGATTACGAGCAGCAAAGCAACCGCCTGATGAAGATCATCCGTATGGTCATGGTAAAGCGGAATCGATTTCAGCAATTATTGTTGCGGTATTATTATTTATTGTTGGACTAGAGATAGCGATTTCGTCTATAAAAGCTTTTTCACAAGATTTAGAACCACCAAAAGGAATTACGATTTTTGCAGTTATTCTTTCGATTGTAGTGAAAGAAGGGATGTTTCAGTATAAATATCGATTAGGGAAGAGGATAAATAGTGATGCAATTATTGCAAATGCATATGAACATCGTTCGGATGTGTTTTCTTCAATTGCAGCTTTAATCGGCATTTGTGCAGCTATTATCGGCGGTAAGTTAGGTATAGATTGGCTTGTATATGCCGATCCAATTGCGGGATTATTTGTCTCAATTCTCGTTGCTAAGATGGCGTGGAGTATTGGAGCAGAAGCTATTCATGCAACGCTTGATCATGTTTTGCATGAAGAAGATGTTGTTCCGCTTAGGGAGGCAGTTTTTCAAGTGGAAGGTGTGAAAAAAATCGGCTCTTTATATGCAAGAGAACATGGCCACTATGTTATTGTTGATATTAAAGTATCTGTAGATCCATATATCACTGTAGAAGAAGGTCACCGCATCGGAAAACATGTAAAAGAAAAACTTATGAAACAAGATAACGTACAAAATGTTTTTGTACATATTAATCCGTATTCTCCAAATTAAACATAACGGATATTTAATTATATAGATATCGAATCGTAGTTTGCATTATATTGTCACCCCTTAATCTGTCTTGTATAATGGATAGGTTAAGGGGTGATTTCGTGTTACAACCGAAGACGCGTTGGAAAGAAAAAGAATATAATGAGGAACTAGTGAGTGAATTAGCAAATAAATTGCAACTATCACCTCTTGTGACTTCATTATTTCTCGGTAGAGGCTTAAATACAGAAGATAAGATTGTAGACTTTTTAAATACAGCAGATCAAGAATTTCATGATCCATTTTTACTTGAAGGAATGGATCGGACTGTAGAACGTGTGAAAAAGGCCATTGAAAATGGAGAACAAATATTAATATTTGGCGATTATGATGCGGACGGAGTAAGTAGTACGACTGTGTTATATCTTGCTCTCAAAGAATTAGGTGCAGAAGTAGAGTTTTATATTCCAAATCGTTTTACTGAAGGCTATGGGCCAAATGAAGAAGCGTTTCGTTGGGCGCACAGTGCAGGGTTCTCACTAATTATTACTGTCGATACTGGTATCGCAGCGGTACATGAAGCGAAGGTAGCGAAGGAACTTGGGATAGATCTTATTATTACAGATCATCATGAGCCGCCACCAGAGTTACCAGAGGCACTTGCGATTATTCATCCGAAATTAGAAGGCGGTGTTTATCCGTTTCATTATTTAGCGGGTGTTGGTGTTGCATTTAAAGTTGCACATGCACTTTTGGGCCGTGTACCAGAGCATTTATTAGAAATTGCAGTAATCGGTACGGTAGCCGATTTAGTATCGCTTCACGGTGAAAATAGATTGTTAGTACAGCGTGGACTGAAGCATATGCGAATGACTCGAAATATCGGTTTAAAGGCGTTATTTAAAGTTGCTAACGTTTCGCAAAGCGAAATTACAGAAGAAAGCATCGGATTCTCACTCGCACCTCGTATTAATGCAGTTGGTCGTTTGGAAGATGCAACACCTGCTGTACACCTTTTATTATCAGAAGATCCAGAGGAAGCGAACGAGCTAGCTGAAGAAATTGATGAGCTGAACACACTTCGAAAAGATATTGTAAAGCAAATTACAGAAGAAGCTATCGCTGAAGTCGAAAATAAATTCCCACCGGAAGAAAATAAAGTATTAGTCCTTGCAAAAGAAGGTTGGAATCCAGGGGTAATTGGAATTGTCGCTTCTAAGTTAGTTGAACGTTTTTATCGTCCGACGATTGTATTAAGCATTGATCCTCATAAAGAAACAGCAAAGGGATCGGCTCGTAGTATTGCAGGATTTGATTTGTTTGCAAACCTTTCAGATTGCCGTGAATTGTTACCGCATTTCGGAGGTCATCCGATGGCGGCGGGAATGACGCTTAATATGAATGATGTGGATGAATTAAGACGCAGGTTAAATGAGCAAGCAGATGTAATTTTAACAGAAGAAGATTTTATTCCGATTACAGCAGTGGATGCATTTTGTAAAGTAGAGGATGTAACGCTTGCCGCGATTGAGGAGATGCAAAAGTTAGCGCCATTTGGCGTAGGAAATCCGAAACCGCGTATTGCGGTGAAAGATGCTGACTTAGAAAGTATCCGTGCAATTGGATCTGATGGATCTCATTTGAAAATGGCTCTTCGTGAGGGACAAGCAACACTGGATACAATTGGATTTGGATTTGGTGCTTATGCGAAAGAAATCTCTCCAGTTGCGAAGGTTTCTGTAGTAGGAGAAGTGTCCATTAATGAATGGAATAACTTTAAAAAGCCGCAATTAATGGTGCAAGATATTGCTGTAGAGGCATGGCAATTATTTGACTGGCGTAGTATGCGTAATGTAGAAGCAAATTTAGCAGAACTTCCGAAAGAAAAAATAACCATGGTGTATTTTTCTGAAGAGGTATTGAATAAGTTTTCTTTAGAAGGCTATAAAGAACAGCTCGTGCATGCATCAGAGGTAACACATTTAGATGATCAATATATTGTGTTACTCGATTTGCCGAAAGGAACAGATGAATTGCGTGATTTATTTAAAGTAGGATTTCCATCTCGAATTTACACGCTATTTTATCAAGAGAACAATCATTTATTTAGTACGGTCCCAACGAGGGAACATTTTAAATGGTACTATTCTTTCTTAAACCAAAAAACACCATTTTCTTTAAAGCAATATGGGGAACAACTGTGTCGTCATAAAGGTTGGTCAAAAGATACAGTAAATTTCATGACACAGGTGTTTTTTGAGTTAGAATTTGTTACAATAAAAGACGGTGTCATTTTTATGGCAGACAAAAAACAAAAGCGTGATTTAATTGAATCGAACACATATCGTGAGAAAATGAACCACTTACAATTAGAGAAAGAATTGGTTTATAGCACATATCAGCAACTATATACATGGTTTGAAACGATTCGTAATCATAAATAAGTAGAACAGTTAGGGTAAAGGATTTGTATTTACAAACCTTTTATATCTGAGGAGGATTCAGAAATATGGATTTCAAGCAACATATCGCAATTGTACCAGACTATCCGAAAGAAGGTATTGTGTTTAAAGACATTACACCTTTAATGAACGACGGAAAAGCATACAAAGCAGCAACAGATGAAATCGTTGCTTATGCAAAAAAAAGAGACATTGATGTTGTAGTAGGGCCAGAAGCGCGTGGTTTTATTATTGGTTGCCCAGTTTCTTATGCATTAGAATTAGGGTTCGCACCAGTTCGTAAATTAGGGAAATTACCACGTGAAGTAATTACAGTTGACTACGGTAAAGAATATGGAACAGATGTTTTAACAATCCATAAAGATGCAATTAAGCCAGGTCAACGTGTATTAATTACAGATGACCTATTGGCTACAGGTGGAACAATCGAAGCGACAATTAAACTAGTTGAAGAACTTGGCGGAGTTGTAGCAGGAATTGCATTCTTAGTAGAGCTTACTTACTTAGATGGTCGTAAAATGTTAGATGGTTACGATGTATTAGTATTAGAAAAATACTAATCGCTATATAGGTAAAACTACGGTGATAAAAAGTACCCGTGAATCTCTTGGAGAGGAACGGGTACTTTTGTATAATTGCACAAAAAAATAAGGTGAAATGTCAGTAAAATCTTTTCCTTTTCACAATTCACAATCATTGGGTTATAATGATAGAATATAATTTATTCTACTTAATAAAGATAAAGTCAATTTTCAATAAAAGGTGATTCGATGGCAAATGAGCAAGTACTAACAGCTGAACAGGTACTCGAGAAAGCAAGTCAATATTTAGCGGATGAAGATATTGAGCTAGTGGCACGTGCCTATGAATATGCGCGCGATGCACATAGCGAACAATATAGGAAATCGGGTGAACCATATATTATTCACCCAATTCAAGTTGCAGGTATTTTAGTTGATTTACACATGGATCCGGCTACAGTATCAGCAGGTTTCTTGCATGATGTAGTGGAAGATACAGAAATTACATTAGAAGATATTGAACGGGAATTTAATAAAGAAATCGCTATGCTTGTCGATGGCGTTACAAAGCTCGGAAAGATTAAATATAAATCTCATGAGCAACAACAAGCAGAAAACCATCGCAAAATGTTTATCGCAATGGCTCAAGATATTCGAGTTATTTTAATTAAACTAGCTGATCGTCTTCATAATATGCGTACATTGAAACATTTGCCTCAAGAGAAGCAGCGTCGCATTGCGAATGAAACGTTAGAAATCTTTGCACCTTTAGCACATAGACTCGGAATTAGTACTATTAAATGGGAGTTAGAGGATACGTCACTCCGCTATTTAAACCCACAGCAATATTATCGTATTGTAAATTTAATGAAGCGTAAACGTGCAGAGCGTGAAGAATATTTAGATGAAGTAATGACTGGTATTCGTGAGAAATTAAAAGAAGTTTCAATTCAACCTGAGATTTCTGGAAGACCAAAACATATTTACAGTATTTATCGTAAAATGGCATTGCAAAATAAACAGTTCAATGAAATTTACGATTTATTAGCTGTACGTGTCGTTGTAAATAGTATTAAAGATTGTTACGCGGTACTTGGAATTATTCATACGTGCTGGAAGCCAATGCCAGGTCGTTTTAAAGATTATATTGCAATGCCGAAAGCGAATCTATATCAATCTCTTCATACAACTGTAATTGGACCGAAAGGTGATCCGCTAGAAGTGCAAATTCGTACGAAAGAAATGCACGAAATTGCAGAATTCGGTATCGCGGCACACTGGGCGTATAAAGAAGGGAAAACAGCAGAAACAACTGGTACATTAGAGAAGAAACTAACTTGGTTCCGTCAAATATTAGAATGGCAAAATGAAGCTTCTAATGCAGAAGAGTTTATGGAATCATTAAAAATTGATTTGTTCTCTGACATGGTATTCGTCTTCACACCGAAAGGCGATGTAATGGAATTACCACTTGGATCTGTTCCAATTGACTTTTCGTATCGTGTCCATTCAGAAATCGGGAATAAAACAATTGGTGCAAAAGTAAATGGGAAAATGGTGACCCTTGATTATAAATTAAAAACGGGTGACATCATTGAAATTTTAACATCGAAACATTCGTATGGCCCAAGTCAAGATTGGGTGAAACTTGCTCAAACATCTCATGCGAAAAATAAAATACGTCAATTCTTTAAGAAACAACGTAGAGACGAAAATATTGAAAAAGGCCGTGAACTTGTTGAAAAAGAAGTACGTGGTCTAGAGTATGAGATGAAAGAAGTGTTAGCTCCTGACAATTTAAAACGTGTTGCTGAGAAGTTCAATTTTGCAAATGAAGAAGATATGTTTGCAGCAGTTGGATATAGCGGAATTACAGCGTCGCAAATTGTTACGCGACTAACGGACAAGTTCCGTAAGCAACGTGAAGAAGAAGAAATCGTTGAAGTTAAAGAAGTTCGTAAACCGATGAAAATTCGAAAATGGGATTCTGGTGTAAAGGTAAGCGGTGCTGACAATTTATTGATTCGCTTGTCAAAATGCTGTAACCCAGTTCCGGGCGATGATATTGTTGGGTATATTACGAAAGGCCGAGGTGTATCGATTCACCGTCGTGATTGTGTAAATGTCCATACAGAAGAAGCTGTAGAGCGCTTATTAGAAGTAGAGTGGGAAGGTAGCCCTGAAAAAGAAATTGAATACAATGTTGATATTGAGATTTCAGGTTACGATCGCCGTGGTTTATTAAATGAAGTATTGCAAGCTGTTACGGAGACGAAAACGTACATTTCAGCTGTTTCTGGTAGAAGTGATCGTAATAAGATGGCAACGATTAACATGTCAATTTCTATTCGAAACTTACAGCACTTGAAGAAAGTAGTAGAGCGCATTAAACGTGTTCCAGAAATTTATGCGGTACGACGCATGATGCATTAATAGGGAGTGTATAAAAGATGAGAGTTGTTTTACAACGATCAAAAGAAGCGTCTGTCACAGTAGATGGTGAGATTGTAGGACAAATTCCATTCGGTTTAACACTACTAGTTGGCATTACGCATGAAGATACAGAAAAAGATGCAACTTACATCGCTGAAAAAATTGCAAACTTGCGTATTTTTGAAGATGAGAGCGGAAAGATGAACCACTCTGTACTTGATGTAGAAGGACAAGTTCTATCTATTTCGCAATTCACATTATACGGAGATTGCCGCAAGGGAAGACGTCCAAACTTTATGGATGCTGCGAAACCTGATTATGCAGAGCATTTATATGATTTCTTTAATGAAGAAGTTCGTAAACAAGGACTACATGTGGAGACAGGACAGTTCGGAGCAATGATGGACGTTTCTTTAATCAATGATGGTCCGGTGACCTTAATTGTAGAAAGTAAATAGTGTTGCCGGGGAAGAGAGGATTATAGGATCCTCTCTTTTTTTCATACATTGTGGTATGTTTTGTTTAGTTATTTGGAATCAATAGTTGTTTCGGCTATGTATAACTATCTCATCAATATGGAACAATAAAAAGTAAAACATCCATATTGAATGTGAGGGATATACGTATGCGTATGAATGAAAAAGGGCATTCTGTTACAAATGGTGCAAATCAACTGTTTAACGTAAATTTACATGATTTTATTTCAAAAGAACAAAACAATACTTCAATGGAGCTTGCTTCTGAGTTTGGAATTTCACTACAAGATGTAAAGCGCCTAAAGAAGCAAATTGAGCGCTCTTAGAGCACTTGACAATCCTACTCAACAAACGTATAGTAATTTTATATTTACATATGAATATAGCCGTTGATAGAGGAGAGTAAATGAGATACACATGGAAAGAGAAGAAATGTCCTAGGCTGAAAACATTTCTACATGATGACTGATTGAATGACACTCTGTAGGTTTCAACTTGAAAGGCTTATACGCTTAGTAGAGATGAACGCAAATTTAAGCGTTATTAAAAAAGTGGAAGCATACGTGCTTCAATTAGGGTGGCACCACGGGTATAATACTCTCGTCCCTACTGTTCAAACAGTAGAGGCGGGAGTTTTTTTATTTTTATTAAGATTAAAACAATTTGAGGAGGAACTGAATATGTCTATTCAAATCCCACGCGGAACGCAAGATATTCTTCCAGGTAGTGTAGAGTTATGGCAGTATATCGAAGGGCAAGCGCGCGACATTTGCCGTCGTTACAATTATAAAGAAATTCGTACACCAATTTTTGAGCACACAGAGCTATTTTTACGTGGTGTTGGTGATACGACAGATATCGTACAAAAAGAAATGTATTCATTCCAAGACCGTGGAGAGCGTAGTTTAACATTACGTCCAGAAGGTACTGCACCTGTTGTACGTTCTTACGTTGAAAACAAAATGTTCGGTGATGCAACACAACCAACAAAATTATACTATATCGGCCAAATGTTCCGTTATGAAAGACCACAAGCAGGTCGCTATCGTCAATTCGTACAGTTCGGTATTGAAGCAATTGGTAGTAACGATCCAGCAATTGATGCAGAAGTAATTGCACTTGCTGTAGAGTTTTACCGCGGTATGGGCTTGAAAAATATTAAAGTTGTATTAAATAGCTTAGGTGATGCAGCGAGTCGTCAAGCACACCGTGATGCGTTAATTGCTCACTTTGAGCCGCGCATCGGAGAATTCTGTTCTGATTGCCAATCTCGCTTAGAAAAAAACCCTCTTCGTATTTTAGACTGTAAGAAGGACCGTAATCATGAATTAATGAGCACGGCACCATCTATTACAGAATACTTAAACGAAGATTCAGCAGTATACTACGACAAAGTACAAGAACTACTAACGATGATGGATGTTCCATTTGAGAAAGATCCGAATTTAGTACGTGGTTTAGACTACTACCAACACACTGTTTTTGAAATTATGAGTGAGGCAGAAGGTTTCGGTGCTATCACAACATTAAGTGGCGGTGGCCGTTATAACGGACTTGTACAAGAAATCGGTGGACCGGAAATGCCAGGTATCGGTTTTGCGATGAGTATTGAGCGTTTAATTATGGCGCTGAAGGCTGAAAATATTGAGTTACCAATTGAACATAGTATTGATTGTTACGTTGTAGCACTTGGTGAAAAAGCGAAAGACCAAGCTGCGAAAATTGCGTTTGATCTTCGTAAAGCTGGACTAGCAGTTGAAAAAGATTATTTAGATCGTAAAATGAAAGCACAATTTAAATCTGCAGATCGTTTAAATGCGAAATACGTAGCTGTATTAGGGGAAGATGAGCTAGATAAAGGCATCATTAACTTAAAAGATATGGCAACAGGCGGACAAGAAGAAGTAGCGTTAGATGTATTTGCTTCATATGTAGCAGAGAAATTAATATAGGGGGAACTTAAAGTGGCTGAAAGAACACATGCATGCGGAAAAGTAACAGTAGAAGCGGTTGGACAAACAGTTCAATTAAAAGGTTGGGTACAAAAACGCCGTGATTTAGGTGGATTAATCTTTATCGACTTACGTGACCGTACAGGTATCGTACAAGTTGTATTTAACCCAGAAACATCAAAAGAAGCGTTAGAAGTAGCAGAAACGATTCGTAGCGAATACGTATTACACGTAGAAGGTACAGTTGTTGAACGTGGTGAAGGCGCAATTAATGATAATATGGCAACTGGTCGTATTGAAGTACAAGCATCGAAAGTAAACGTATTAAACGCAGCGAAAACAACGCCAATCATTATTGCTGATGATACAGATGCATCAGAAGATGTGCGTTTAAAATATCGTTACTTAGACTTACGTCGTCCTGCAATGTTCAACACATTCAAAATGCGTCATGACGTAACGAAAACAATTCGTAACTTCTTAGATACAGAAGAGTTCTTAGAAGTTGAAACACCAATTTTAACGAAGAGCACGCCAGAAGGAGCTCGCGACTATTTAGTACCAAGCCGTGTGCATGATGGTGAATTTTATGCATTACCTCAATCTCCGCAGCTATTTAAACAGCTTCTTATGGTCGGTGGATTTGAGCGTTACTATCAAGTAGCACGTTGTTTCCGTGACGAAGATTTACGTGCGGACCGTCAACCGGAATTCACGCAAATTGATATCGAGGCATCATTCTTAACACAAGATGAAATTTTAGAAATGATGGAGCGTATGATGACGAAAGTCATGAAGGATGCAAAAGGTGTAGAAGTTAGTGCACCATTCCCTCGTATGAAATATGCTGATGCAATGGCTCGCTTTGGTTCTGATAAGCCGGATACACGCTTTGAAATGGAACTAAAAGACCTATCTGAATTTGCAGTAGGTTGTGGATTTAAAGTATTTACAAGTGCTGTAGAAAACGGCGGACAAGTAAAAGCGATTAACGCAAAAGGTGCAGCGAGCAAATACTCTCGTAAAGACATCGATGCATTAACTGAATTCGCAAAAGTATACGGTGCAAAAGGTCTAGCTTGGCTTAAAGTTGAAGAAGACGGCTTAAAAGGACCGATTGCGAAATTCTTCGGTGAAGAAGATGCAAACGTGTTAATGAGTACATTAGAAGCGGATGCTGGTGACTTATTACTATTCGTAGCAGATAAGAAGAGCGTTGTTGCAGATAGCTTAGGTGCACTTCGTTTACGTCTAGGTAAAGAACTTGAGCTAATTGACGAAAGTAAATTTAACTTCCTATGGGTAACTGATTGGCCACTTCTTGAGTACGATGAAGATGCAGATCGTTACTTCGCAGCTCACCATCCATTCACAATGCCATTCCGTGAAGATGTTGAACTATTAGAAACAGCACCAGAAAAAGCACGTGCACAAGCATATGACCTTGTATTAAACGGTTATGAGCTTGGTGGTGGATCACTTCGTATTTACGAGCGTGACGTACAAGAAAAAATGTTCAAAGCACTTGGCTTCTCACAAGAAGAAGCACAAGAACAATTCGGATTCTTATTAGAAGCATTCGAATACGGTACACCACCACACGGCGGAATCGCATTAGGTTTAGACCGTCTTGTTATGTTACTTGCAGGTCGTACGAACCTTCGTGATACAATTGCATTCCCGAAAACAGCAAGCGCAAGCTGCTTATTAACAGAAGCTCCAAGCCCAGTTGCAGAAGCACAGCTTGAAGAACTAAGCTTAAAATTGAGCGTGAAAGTGAAAGAAGAGAAGTAAGAATAGAGTCTAGATGGTTATACTATAGCCGTCTAGGCTTTTTTTATAGAGGTTGTTTAAAAAGTCCGGTTTAGATAACCGTCGCATTTCATCGTTACGTATGCTAGTCCGGTGCTCGAGTAGTACCCCTACACTGTGCTCCTCCTAGCATAAGTGCCTCGATCTGCTCGGTTCTCTAAATCCTCCTTTTTAAACGTGTATTGAAGAGGAAGTTAAAAAAGTCCGGTTTACATTATGTTTTCCTTGTTTGAAATACGTATTTTTAGGAATTCTATAACTTTTTCTATACAAATAGTCGGAAAAACGCTAGAATACATGGTAGACCATTTTTGTAATAGGAGTGTAGAGCTGAATGTTACATCAATTTTCACGTAATGAATTAGCCTTTGGAAAAGAAGGCCTTGAAATATTAAAAAATAGTACAGTCGGTATTTTAGGAATTGGCGGCGTAGGGTCATTTTCGGCAGAAGCGCTAGCACGTTCTGGCGTAGGACGTCTTGTATTAGTTGATAAAGACGTTGTAGATATTACAAACGTAAACCGTCAAATTCACGCGTTAGTATCTACTGTAGGACGTTCAAAAGTAGAATTAATGAAAGAGCGTATTGCGGACATTAATCCGGAATGTGAAGTAATTGGACTAGAGATGTTTTATACAGATGAAACATATGAAGAGTTCTTTAAACACGGTTTAGATTTCGTAGTAGATGCATCTGATACGATTACGTTCAAAATTCATTTAATAAAACAATGTTTACGTCGTAAAATTAAAATTATCTCATGTATGGGTGCGGCAAATAAAATGGACCCAACACGTTTCCGTATTGCGGACATTTCAAAAACACATACAGATCCAATTGCGAAAGTAATTCGTACGAAGCTTCGTAAAGATGGTATTAAAAAAGGTGTAAAAGTTGTCTTCTCTGACGAAAACCCAATCGTAATTCGTGAAGAAGTACGTAAAGAAATCGTACCAGACGAAAATGCAAAAATTCGTAAAGCGAAATTACCACCTTCTTCAAATGCATTCGTACCATCTGTGGCAGGCTTAATTATGGCAAGTCACGTTGTACGTGAACGTATTAAAAACGTAGAAGTGAAGCGTGTAGGGCAAGAATAAAAAGGAAGCATATATCCGCCTAGGGTATATGCTTTTTGTATGTTTTAAAGAAATATTATTAATGTTAATTTTTGTCGGTAAATCGATATTCTATGTCGAATGGTTGATATATTTCGAGTTGTGATAGATATATTCGGAAAATCGTTAATATAATTTCACTTACCGAGGCGATGTTTGCCGTAGTAATAAACAGGGATGTCACTAAGTTGAAAAAGTGACATCCCCATTTTCAATTTTCTGATGAATATATAATATCTAAATTTCCATTTTGATCGGTTTTGAAAATCGGAGCAATTTGCTCTTCTTGTTCTTCGACCGAAACAAGTTTTCGAGCACGATCCATAATTCTAACAAGCATTGCATAATCTTCTTCGATTGCTTGTTGTTTTTTTGTGAGAACAGCTAATTTTGCTTCAATTTCATTATTCGTTTTTTGCAGGGAAGTGAGCTGATCTTGTAATACGTCATTTTCAGTTTGTAACTTTGCGAGTGAAGGGTTATTGTGCTCCAAGTTTTGCAAAAATGAGATGACATTTTGCATTGTAAGATCTTGTTTATTTGGGGCAATATCTTCTGAAAACTCGGCATCGATTACGAGCTGCCGAGTTTGTGTGAACTGCTCTTGTTCTATTTTAGCTTCCGAACGCTTTAATTCTTTACGTTGTTTTTTTGCAATTTGCACCGCATCTTCATAATATGGTCTTACTTCAGCATTCCATCTAAAGCCACAAGCTGCTGAAGTTCGGTTTAATGTATCACCAACTTCATCGAATGCTTTTATTTGTGTACTTCCGCTGCGAATATGTCGTAAAACAGTTTCTGCTAAAAGGAGATCGTCTTCTTTTGTCCATGCATCTTGACGTGTTTTCATAAGCGAAGCCTCCGTAATGGTGACGTTTTCGTTTATATTACCCTTTATTCTTCATTTTATGTGAACTTTGTAATCTTTCATAAACAGTAGAAAGTGCTTGTTCAAATTTCCCTGTCGTTTTCGGTTTATAATATTGCTTGTTTTTAATTTTATCAGGTAAGTATTGTTGTTGTACCCAACCGTTTGGGTGATCGTGTGGATATAAGTATCCGATGCCTCTTCCTAATGATTCGGCTCCTTTATAATGACTATCTTTTAAATGACTTGGAATATCGCCTGTTTGGCCATTACGTAAATCGTGTAGTGCGGCATCGAGTGCTTTATAGGCCGAATTTGATTTCGGTGATAGACAAAGTTCAATAACAGCATTTGCAAGTGGTATGCGTGCCTCTGGGAAGCCGACCCGTTCAGCTGATTCAATCGCTGCAAGTGTACGTTGTCCAGCTTGTGGGCTAGCAAGTCCGATATCTTCATATGCCATAATAAGCAGACGTCTACTGATGCTTTGTAAGTCACCAGCTTCAATAAGACGTGCTAAATAATGAAGTGCGGCGTTCACATCACTTCCGCGTACTGATTTTTGAAAAGCAGATAAAACGTCATAGTGAGCATCGCCACCTTTGTCGTGAACGAAACTCTTTTTTTGTAAGCATTCTTCTGCGATTTCAAGTGTAATTTCCGCGGCTTTGTCGTCAGTTGTAAAGCTAGATAAAACAGCTAGTTCAAGTGCATTATAAGCTGAGCGCATATCTCCGCCTGACGCATTTGCAAAGTGATGTAATGCTTCATCCGTAACAGTTACATCATATTCCCCAAGCCCTTTTTCTTTATCTTCAAGCGCTCGTTTTAAGCCAATTAAAATATCATCTTCTGTTAATGCGTGTAATTCGAAGATTTGACAACGACTTCGAATAGCAGAATTAATAGCATGGAACGGATTGCTTGTCGTTGCACCAATTAAAGTAAGAAGTCCGCTTTCTAAATGGGGTAATAGAAAGTCTTGCTTCGCTTTATCTAGCCTATGAACTTCATCCAGAATTAAAACGAGGTGCCGATGCATCTTCGCTTCTTGTACGACAACTTCCATATCTTTTTTATTATGAGTAACAGCGTTTAAGAGGCGAAACGGGGTTCCAGTGCTTCCTGCAATTGCGCTAGCGATTGATGTTTTTCCTGTGCCTGGAGGACCATATAAAATCATTGATTGAAAATGATTTGCTTGGACCATTCGCCATAAAATCTTGCCTTCACCAACTAAATGCTGTTGTCCGATAATTTCTTGAATATTTGTAGGGCGCATTCGATGTGCGAGTGGTTGTTTCATTTGACCCTCTCCCTTAATGTATAATCTCATTCTATCGTATCATTTTTTTTTATGAAATTTGAAATAGGATGCTGTTTTATGGGAAAAATGAAGGAGAATATTTTCATTTTTCTTTCAATTGTAATAATTTCCGAGTTTTTCAATGTGATTTTATGTTATCATTTTGATACACAAGTTGAAATTTCTTATAATACTATATTATGCTATAATTTCATAGGATTTTAAATTGTGTTCTTTTATAAATAAGATATAACCAATAGAAGTGAAAATTTGAAATGAGGTGCAAATAGATGAAGATTTCAACGAAAGGCCGCTACGGCTTAACAATTATGATCGACCTTGCAAAAAAATTTGGTGAAGGCCCAATTTCATTAAAATCAATTGCGCAGGCACATGACCTATCTGAGCATTATTTAGAGCAATTAATTTCACCACTTCGTAACGCTCGTCTTGTAAAGAGTACGCGAGGTGCATATGGCGGATATGTATTATCTGATCAGCCAGTCAACATTACAGCTGGAGATGTAATCCGTGTACTAGAGGGTCCAATTAGTGTTGTAGAAATGATAGAAGAAGAAGAACCAGCACAACGCCAATTATGGATGCGTGTTCGTGATGCGGTGCAAGAAGTATTAGATAGTACAACTTTAGAAGATTTAGTACGTTATGAGGAAGAAAATCACGGGGGCTATATGTTTTACATTTAATTCCTTGTGAAACGATTTGGAAAGAAGGAGATTTAATGGAACGCATTTACTTAGATCATGCTGCGACATCTCCGACTCACCCAGAAGTGGTCGAAAAGATGATTCCATATATGACAGAAACATTTGGAAACCCGTCTAGTATTCACTTTTATGGGCGTCAAACGCGCCATGCGGTAGATGAGGCGAGACGTGTGTGTGCACGTAGCATTCACGCGAGTCCAAATGAAATTATATTCACGAGCGGTGGTACAGAAGCTGATAATTTAGCACTTATAGGTGTAGCGCGCGCGAATCGTCACAAAGGTAACCACATTATTACAACGCAAATTGAACATCATGCGATTTTGCATACGTGTGAATTGTTAGAGCGTGAAGGATTTGAAGTGACGTATTTACCTGTTGATGAAACAGGGCGTGTTCAAGTTTCTGACATACAAAAGGCACTAACGGAAGAGACGATTCTTGTATCTATTATGTTCGGGAATAATGAAGTAGGGACAATGCAACCAATTGCGGAAATAGGTAAGCTGTTAAAAGAACATCAAGCTTATTTCCACACAGATGCTGTACAAGCCTACGGTTTATTATCGATTGATGTGAAAGAATTTGGAATTGATTTATTATCAATTTCAGCTCACAAAATTAACGGACCAAAAGGTGTCGGGTTCCTATATGCTGGTGCAAATGTGAAGTTTGAACCGTTATTAATAGGCGGAGAGCAAGAAAGAAAACGTCGTGCTGGTACTGAAAATGTACCTAGTATTGCCGGACTTCAGCAAGCAATTTTGCTAGCTGAAAAAACTCGTGAGCAAAAAAATGCCCAATATGAAGAGTTTAAAGATATAATGGTATCTGTCTTCAAAAATGAAGACATTACTTTCGAGGTAAACGGAAACTTGGAATATCGCTTACCACATGTGTTTAATGTAAGTTTTACAGGAATGAATATTGAACCATTTCTTGTAAACTTAGACTTAGCTGGCATTGCAGTATCAAGTGGTTCTGCTTGTACAGCTGGTTCGATTGACCCATCACATGTATTAGTGGCGATGTTCGGAAAAGATTCCGATCAAATACGTTCATCCGTACGCTTTAGTTTCGGTCTTGGAAATACGAAAGAGCAAATTGAAAAAGCGGCGTACGAAACAGTGAAAATCGTGAAGCGATTAACACAAAATTAGCATGGGAGGTGACATGATGAACAAACTACCTCACGAAACACGCGTTGTCATCGGGATGTCCGGTGGCGTCGATTCATCTGTAGCAGCTCTTTTATTAAAAGAGCAAGGTTATGATGTAATCGGAATTTTTATGAAAAACTGGGATGATACAGATGCAAATGGTGTCTGCACAGCAACAGAAGATTACAATGATGTAATTGAAGTGTGTAACCAAATCGGCATTCCGTATTATGCAGTAAACTTTGAAAAACAATACTGGGATAAAGTATTTACGTACTTTTTAGATGAGTACCGAGCTGGTCGTACACCAAACCCAGATGTAATGTGTAACAAAGAAATTAAATTTAAAGCATTTTTAGAGCATGCAATTGCACTTGGTGCTGATTATGTAGCAACAGGTCATTATGCACGCGTTGCTTATATGGACGGCGAATATAAAATGCTTCGCGGCGTTGATGACAATAAAGATCAAACATATTTCTTAAATCAATTAAGCCAAGAGCAACTATCAAAAACAATGTTCCCATTAGGTGAATTAAAGAAACCACAAATTCGCGAAATGGCGACAGAAGCTGGTTTAGCGACAGCGGCGAAGAAAGATAGTACTGGTATTTGCTTCATCGGTGAGCGTAACTTTAAAGATTTCTTAAGTAACTATTTACCGGCGCAACCAGGTGTGATGCAAACATTATCTGGTGAAGTGAAAGGGAAACATGATGGTTTAATGTACTATACAATTGGACAACGTCATGGCCTTGGTATTGGTGGTAATGGTGATCCATGGTTTGCTGTTGGGAAAAACTTGAAAGAAAACATTTTATATGTTGACCAAGGATTCCATAACGAACTTCTATATGGTGATGAAGTTATTGCTACGAATGTAGGCTGGGTAAGTAATAAAGCGAAGGAAAAAGAATTTACGTGTACAGCGAAATTCCGTTATCGTCAAGCAGACAATAAAGTAACGGTTCAAATCGTTGATGAAAATACAGTTCGTATTCTTTGTGATGAGCCAATTCGTGCGATTACGCCAGGCCAAGCAGTTGTTTTCTATGATGGAGATGAGTGCTTAGGCGGCGCTACAATTGATGAAGTATATCATAGTGGTAAGAAATTAGATTATTTAGGATAACACGAGAAGCCTCTGCCGATTAGCGGTTAGAGGTTTCTTTTACATAAAGCGAATTTTTGTTCGCTTGGAAAATACATTCTTTGTTATAATTTGTTGTAGAGGTGAAGGATATGTCAAACAAACTTGAAACAGGTATTAAATATATGCAAGAAGGAAACTGGGAAGAAGCAGCTGGAAATTTCACAGAAGCAATCGAAGAAAATCCGAAAGATGCGCTTGGATACATTAACTTTGCGAATTTATTAGATGTATTAGGTGATAGTGAGCGAGCAATTTTATTTTATAAACGTGCATTAGAATTAGATGATAAATCTGCGGCTGCTTATTATGGCTTAGGAAACGTATATTACGGTCAAGAGCAATTTGCAGAGGCGAAGGCTGTATTTGAACAAGCGATGCAAGCGGGATTACAATCAGCTGACGTAACATTTATGTTAGGTATCACACATGTGCAACTTGGAAATGATCGTCTTGCGCTGCCATTTTTACAAAGAGCAACTGAATTAGATGAAAATGATGTAGAAGCTGTTTTCCAATGCGGACTTTGCTTCGCGCGACTAGAACATATTCAAGAGGCAAAACCTTATTTTGAAAAGGTATTAGAAATGGATGAAGAGCATGCAGATGCGTATTATAATTTAGGTGTTGCGTACGTATTCGAAGAAAATAACGAGAAAGCTCTTACTTTATTTAAGAAAGCGACTGAAATTCAAGCAGACCACTTTTTAGCTGGTAATGGTATTCGTTTATTAGAGCAAGAAGCTGAATAAAGTGAAATTATAGTTTAATGCGCAGTTACCCCTCATCTAAAGATTGTGAAAGAGGTGGGGGATGTACTGCTCATTAAAGTGAAAAGAACTCGGAAAGGAGAGGAAATATGGGAAATCAACATGCAATGGATTTGTTTGAGGAAGAGAAAAAATTTATAAAAGCGCAAGTTCTTCATACCATTTTCCACAACGAAGAAAACCTCTATTCCGTTGTCAGTATGAAAGTCATTGAAACGAATGAAACATACGACGAAAAAAAAGTAATGATAAACGGTCATTTTCCCCGTATGCATGAAGATGAAGTGTTTACATTAACAGGTCATTTTAAAGACCACCCAAAGTATGGAAAACAATATTTAGTTGAAACGTTTAAAAAAGAACTGCCACAAACAAAAGCAGGTATGGTGCAATATTTAGCGAGCGATTTATTTAAAGGGATTGGAAAGCGTACAGCCGAAAAAATCGTGGACCATCTTGGTGAGCATGCGATTTCTAAAATTATGGATGATCCGGATGCGTTAAGTGGTGTTGTAAACAAGCAAAAAGCGCAGGAAATATATGAGACGATTATTGAGCATCAAGGGCTCGAGAAAGTGATGAGTTTTTTAAATGGTTACGGTTTTGGAACAAAACTTTCTATTAAAATTTATCAGCAATATAAAGAGATGACATTAGAAGTGATTCGTAATAATCCGTATAAACTTATTGAAGAAGTGGACGGAATTGGATTTGGAAGAGCAGATGATATAGGGCGTGCAATCGGAATAACGGGCAATCACGACGACCGTGTACGTGCAGGGTGTTTTTATACGTTAGAGAATATTTCATTACAACTCGGTCACGTGTATATGGAAAAAGGTCAGCTTGTAAGAGAAACGATGTCACTTTTAAATAATCAAGAAGGCAGAGTGACTGAGGAAGATATTGTAGGCTGCGTTGAAATGATGCAAGGCGAAGGGAAAGTCATTATAGAAGAAGAGCGAGTGTATTTAGCTTCTTTATTCTATTCTGAGAAAGGCGTTGTAAAGTCGATCCGTCGTCTTATGAATCAAGAAGAAACCCCTGCATTCCCTGAAGCAGAAGTGTTAAAAACATTAGGAGAAATTGAAGAACAGCTAAAGGTGCAGTATGCGCCGCTTCAGCAAGAAGCAGTTCAAACTGCACTTCATAAGCCGATGATGCTATTAACAGGTGGACCAGGAACAGGGAAAACAACAGTTATTAAAGGGATTGTTGAAATGTATGCATCACTTCACGGAGTATCATTAAATCCGAATGAATATAGTGATGATAATCCATTTCCGATTTTATTAACGGCTCCAACTGGAAGAGCAGCGAAGCGAATGAGTGAATCGACGGGGCTTCCGGCGTGCACAATTCATCGTCTACTCGGTTGGACGCCAGAAGGATCTTTCCAGCGTAATGAAACCGATCCAGTACAAGGAAAGTTACTCATTATTGATGAGTTTTCAATGGTAGACATTTGGCTTGCAAATCAGCTGTTTAAGTCGCTTCCGACAAATATTCAAGTTATCGTTGTAGGTGATGAAGATCAGTTGCCATCTGTAGGACCTGGACAAGTGCTAAAAGACTTATTGAATGCAGGTGCAGTTCCAACGGTCAAGCTTACAGAAATTTATCGTCAAGCGGAAGGGTCATCTGTTATTCAGCTTGCCCATGCGATAAAAGGTGGTGCGCTTCCGCCAGATTTAGCACAAAATAAAAAGGATCGTTCCTTTATTTCTTGTACAGGCGCTCAAATCGTTGAAGTTGTAAAAAAAGTATGTGAAAATGCCAAGACAAAAGGATTTAGCGCAAGAGATGTACAAGTGTTGGCACCTATGTACCGCGGACCAGCAGGTATTAATGTGTTAAATGAAGCTCTCCAAGAAGTGTTTAATCCGAAAAGGGAAAAAAGTAAAGAAATTGCATACGGTGACGTTGTATACCGCAGAGGAGATAAAGTACTGCAACTCGTCAATCAGCCGGAAAGCCAAGTATTTAATGGTGATATCGGAGAAATCGTTTCGGTGTTTTATGCGAAAGAAAACGTTGAGCAACAAGATATGATTATCGTTTCATTTGATGGGATTGAAGTAACGTATACAAAGCCAGATTTAAATCAAATTACACATGCATATTGCTGCTCGATTCATAAATCACAAGGTAGTGAATTTCCGATTGTTATTATGCCGATTGTAAAAAGCTATAACCGTATGTTACGTCGTAATTTAATTTACACGGGTATTACAAGAAGTAAGAAATTCCTTATTATTTGCGGGGAGGAAGCAGCTTTTCAATCCGGTGTGAATCGCCTTGATGATGCAATGCGTCAAACGACTTTAGCTGGCCGATTGCAAGAATCACAAGGCGAAGTGCAAATGGTGACGGTTAATGGTGAAGAAATGGATGTGGAAAACATTTCACCGTATGATTTCATGTAACAAGGTGAAATTATATAGTGAAACTTTCAAACGTATAACGTTGAAAGGCTTTAGCAATGTATAAATGAATGCAGTTTGGACATAATGGCGAATAGAATCTGGGAGACTGTAAGGAGATGAAAGCCATATGTTCAGTTGTCCAAATTGCAAAGGGAAAGACATCGGAAAAATAGGTGTCAACCAATTTTATTGCTGGAATTGTTACATCGAATTATCGGTTTCAAAGGGGAAAATCCATACACATCAAGTAGAGGAAGATGGTTCATTAAGCTCTCTTGATGATTTATTTGATGATAATGAAAGAACGATCGGATAACGAAAAGGGGGATTTACTTTGAATCTACGCAATTCATTAATCGCATTAGGTGTTGGAGCTGCAGCATATCAATATGCTCGCAAACAAGATGTATTCTCAAAACGCAATGTGAAAAAAGCACGTAAGATGATTAAGTCTTATTTATAAGGCGTAAAAACTCCCTTCATGATAAGGGAGTTTTTTTATGTGCTTGTATGCAAATATAAAAGTCCGATTTCAGAGAAGAGATAAGATAAACCGTAACATCCAACGCCAAGCATTCCATAATGCCATAAGTGCTTCGCTCTTTCTTTTCGCGAGGAACGAATAAAGAAGCCTTTCCAAATACCAAACCCGATACAAATCCATTCAAGAAGCATAAAAAGTGCGGATAATGCAAGCATAAATAAGATCATTATGAGCCCTCCTGATTATATTTTGACATTTTGTATTTTCATGGGTGGTTGTCCTTATTATGTTAAATATATGTACGTCTTTAAAAAACAGTATGGTCTGTATAAAAAGATTTTAAAACTTTTGCACATAACCTAACCTATTTATTTTCAAAATAAAGGTGGAGGAGGTTTTTCGTGTGAAGAATCTTAAAATCATTTGGATATATCGTTTAGGATTATTGTTACTCGTTTTTCTTTGTTTGCTCGTCTTTTTAAAAATTAAGCCACTATGGGCACCGATTATTTTTGTATTTAAAGTGGCGATCACACCGTTTCTTATTGCTTGTTTTATTGCTTATTTATTACACCCTTTAATTGAAAAAATCCATAAGGAAGGAATGCCACGCACACTTGCTATTTTGCTCATTTATATTCTTTTCTTTGGCGGAATTGGCTATGGGATTTATAAAGGAACGCCAGTTGTTATTAAACAGTTACAAGAAATTAATGAACAATTTCCGCAGTTTACAAAAATGTACGATTCTTGGATGGATGGAGTTACAGAACAAACAGCGAATTTCCCATCATTTATTCATGAAAAGGTAAAGCAAATTTTCGTTGGTGTAGAAATGAAGATACAAACGCTTTTAAATAAAGTTATGAGCACAGCACGTGGTGTACTGGATTCATTGCTCATTATTTTCTTAATTCCGTTCATTGTATTTTACATATTAAAAGATTACGGTGAGTTTTATCATATTTTTTGGAAACTAGTTCCGAGTAAGTGGCGTAGTACGGGTCAAATGCTTGCGAAAGAAATTGATAAGTCACTCGGAAGTTATATTCGAGGACAGTTATTTGTTTGCTTAGTATTAGGGGGAGTATCTGTTCTTTCTTTTTGGTTTATCGGTATGAAATATCCGTTATTACTCGGTATTATTATTGGGGTAACGGATATAATCCCGTACTTTGGTCCTATTTTAGGGGCGATTCCGACGTTGATGATTGCGGCAACGGTATCAACGAGTTTACTCATTAAGGCGGGGATTACGATTGCTATTTTGCAATTTTTGGAAAGTAACATTTTATCGCCTTACATCGTCGGTAAGTCGCTTCGTATGCATCCTGTGATTATTATGTTTGCGTTACTAGTAGGGGGAGAAGTTGCGGGGATTGTAGGATTACTAATATCGGTTCCTATTTTAGCGGTCATTCGGACAGTGGTCGTTCATGTGAGGCCTCTTTGGAAAAGAGAAGATATTTAAAATGAAAAGTAGATGCTTATGTAGCTAACGAAAATGTGTGTAGTACAATATAATTATTATTATCTACATTGACAAACTTAAGAGAATTCTATTATATTTAGTCATATAATACATTAAATCAATGACGGAACAAGTATGTTACAGTCCATTTATAGAGAGAAGCTTCCAATGGCTGAAAGAAGCTTTAAATGAAGGGTAACAGAAAGCTAATCCTGAGAGCAGCTAATCACTGCCGTCTTGCCACGTTACGGCACCATGAGGTGATGAATTGATTGTTATAATAATCAATTCATAATTAGGGTGGTATCGCGAGTTAACTCTCGTCCCTTTTATTAGGGGCGGGAGTTTTTTATATTTAAGGAGGAAAATACAATGAAACAACTAACAGGCGCACAAATTCGTCAAATGTTTTTAGACTTTTTCCAAGAAAAAGGACATGCAGTAGAACCAAGTGCATCACTAGTTCCGCACGAGGATCCATCTCTTCTATGGATTAATAGTGGTGTAGCGACATTAAAGAAATATTTTGACGGACGTGTAATCCCGCAAAACCCACGTATTACAAATGCACAAAAATCAATTCGTACAAACGATATTGAAAACGTTGGGAAAACAGCTCGTCACCATACATTCTTTGAAATGTTAGGGAACTTCTCAATCGGTGATTACTTCAAAGAAGAAGCAATTACTTGGGCTTGGGAATTTCTAACGAGCGACAAGTGGATCGGATTCGATAAAGAATTACTATCTGTTACAATTCATCCGGAAGATGAAGAAGCATTCACAATTTGGAATGAGAAAATGGGTGTTCCAAAAGAACGCATCATCCGTTTAGAAGAAAACTTCTGGGATATCGGTGAAGGACCAAGTGGACCGAATACAGAGATTTTCTATGACCGCGGTGAAGCTTACGGTAATGACTTTAGTGACCCAGAATTATATCCAGGCGGAGAAAACGAGCGTTACTTAGAAGTATGGAACCTTGTATTCTCTCAATTTAACCATAATCCAGACGGTTCATATACGCCGCTTCCTAAGAAAAACATCGATACAGGGATGGGTCTAGAGCGTATGACATCTATCGTTCAAGATGTACCTACGAATTTTGATACAGACCTATTCATGCCGATGATTGGGGCGACAGAATCAATTTCTGGCGAGAAGTATCGTAATGGTGACTTAGAAAAAGATATGGCATTTAAAGTAATTGCTGACCATATTCGTACAGTAACATTTGCGGTTGGTGATGGAGCACTTCCTTCTAACGAAGGCCGTGGTTATGTATTACGTCGTTTATTACGCCGCGCTGTTCGTTACTCGAAAAAATTAAATATCAACCGTCCATTCATGTTTGAATTAGTACCGGTTGTTGGAGAAGTAATGAAAGACTTCTATCCAGAAGTACTTGAAAAGAAAGATTTCATCGCAAAAGTTGTGAAGAATGAAGAAGAGCGTTTCCATGAAACACTTCATGATGGTGAATCAATTTTAGCTGACGTAATTGCAAAAGCGAAAGAAGAAAAAATAACTGTTATTTCTGGCGTAGATGCTTTCCGTCTATACGACACGTACGGTTTCCCGATTGAATTAACAGAAGAATATGCAGAAGAAGCTGGTATGACAGTTGATCAAACAGGCTTTGAGAATGAAATGGAGAAACAACGTGAGCGTGCACGTGCTGCTCGTCAAGACGTTGATTCTATGCAAGTTCAAGGCGGTGTACTTGGTGAAGTTAAAGTAGCGAGCGAATTCGTTGGTTACGGTACAGTTGCAACAGAAAGTAACGTTGTTGCACTTGTAAAAAATGGTGAGTACACAGATAGCCTACAAGCAGGTGAAGAAGGACAATTAATGCTTGATGTAACGCCATTCTACGCTGAGAGCGGTGGGCAAATTGCAGACCGTGGTTATCTTCTTGCTGACGGCGTGAAAGTTCTTGTAAAAGACGTACAAAAAGCACCAAATGGTCAAAACTTACACAAAGTTGTTGTTGAAGAAGGTATATTAACGAAAGAAGCGGCTGTAAAAGCTCTTATCGATACGAAAAACCGTAGTAGCGTTGTGAAAAACCATACAGCAACTCACTTACTGCACCAAGCATTAAAAGATGTACTTGGAACGCATGTTAACCAAGCGGGTTCTCTTGTAACATCTGAACGTTTACGTTTTGACTTCTCTCACTTCGGTCAAGTGCAAGCTGACGAATTAGAAAAAATTGAGCGTATCGTAAACGAAAAAATTTGGCAAAGTATTGATGTTGCGATTTCTCAAAAAGCAATCGAAGAAGCGAAAGAAATGGGCGCAATGGCATTATTCGGTGAAAAATACGGTGATGTTGTACGCGTTGTACAAGTAGGCGATTACAGCTTAGAGCTTTGCGGTGGTTGTCACGTTGATAACACAGCTTCTATCGGTATTTTCAAAATCGTTGCTGAATCTGGTATCGGTGCAGGAACACGTCGTATTGAGGCGGTAACTGGGAAATCTGCATACGAATTAATGAACGATCAAGTAGGTTTATTAAAAGAAGCAGCAGGAAAAATGAAAACAAATCCGAAAGATATTTTAACAAGAGTTGATGGTTTATTTGCTGAAGTAAAACAACTTCAAAAAGAAAACGAATCTCTTGCTGCGAAATTAAGCAATATCGAAGCTGGAAACTTAACTGATTCAGTAATGACAGTTGATGGTGTGAACGTATTAGCGGCGAAAGTAAATGTTGCAGATATGAACAATTTACGTACAATGATGGATGATCTTAAAAATAAATTAGAGTCTGCAGTTGTTGTATTAGTGTCTGTAAATGACGATAAAGTAAATATTTTAGCTGGCGTAACGAAAGATTTAATTAGTCAAGGTTACCATGCAGGTAAACTTGTGAAAGAAGTAGCTTCTCGTTGTGGAGGCGGTGGTGGTGGCCGTCCTGACATGGCTCAAGCAGGTGGTAAAAACCCAGCGCAAGTTGAGGAAGCTTTAGCATTTGTACAAGAGTACGTTAAATCTGTTTCAAAATAAAGAGATAGTAGTGTACAATGGTAGGGAGAGGAGAAGTTCTTCTCCCTATACTTACTACTTACAAGTGAGGTGCTTGAAATGGACGGTTTTGATAAAACAATGAAGTTTAGCATTCAAGATGAAAAGCAGAGTGTCCATGTGAATGATGTACTTTTAACTGTGTATAATGCACTTCAAGAAAAAGGTTATAATCCGATTAACCAAATCGTCGGTTATTTATTAAGTGGAGATCCAGCATACATACCTCGCCATAAAGATGCACGAAGCATTATTCGCAAGCTTGAACGTGATGAGTTAATTGAAGAGCTTGTGAAGTCTTACTTGAAACATCATCGTGAGGAGTAGTTTATGCGGATATTAGGTTTAGATGTTGGTACTAAAACAGTCGGTGTTGCAATGAGCGATGAAATGGGCTGGACAGCACAAGGACTGGAAACAATCAGGATTAACGAAGAACGAGGCAACTTTGGTTTTGACCGTATTTCTGAGTTGGTAAAACAGTACAATGTGGACAAAATAGTAGTAGGTTTACCTAAAAATATGAATGGTACAATTGGCCCGCGTGGTGAAGCGTGCCAACAATTTGCAGAAAACCTGCGAAATCTGTTACAATTAGAAGTTGTAATGTGGGACGAGCGTTTGTCGACGATGGCAGCGGAACGTCTGCTCATTTCAGCTGATGTGAGCCGTAAGAAGCGAAAGCAAGTAATCGATAAGATGGCTGCAGTCGTAATCTTACAAGGATTTCTAGATAGTAAATAAGAGGTGACCAAAATGGAAGAAAATCAAATTACAATTGTAGACGAAAAAGGAAACGAACATTTATGTGAAATTATTTTCACTTTTGATGCTGAAAAATTCGGCAAAAAATCTTACGTAGTCTTCTCGCCAATCGGTGAAGTAGACGAAGATGGAGACCAAATCTTCGATGCAATGGCATACGAGCAAAGTGAAGAAGAGGGCGGAACATTACTTTCAATTGAATCTGAAGAAGAGTGGGAAATGGTACAAGAAATGTTTAACACTCTTGCTGATGAGCAAGACGAAGAGTAGTAATGTATAAAAAGGTGGACTGTGTACACAGTTCGCCTTTTTTGTATTCAAATGCAAAATGACAGATTTTTTGTCGAAACTACTTAATTGTTTATAGTATAATAAGACGGGTTGTATGAAATGAGGCTTTAAATGAGTAGCTGTCACCAATTATTTAGAAATGATTGGTTTTGCTTTATGTTTGTAGGGCATTGTATAGAGGAAGTGTATATGGTCTACAATTAATTAAGGAGGAAGAATTTTGGTAGAGAATCAAGTGAAGAAGAAGCGTAGACGCATTTTTTTATTTTCGATTATCGCACTGCTTTTAGTTTGTGGATCAGTCTATGCGTATATTTCATCTGCATTAGGACCAGTTGATAGTGGAAATAAAAAAGAGATTGAAGTAGAGATTCCAAAGGGGTCATCTACAAGTAAAATCGGTGAGATTTTAGAAGAAAAAGGTGCTGTGAACAGCGGTACAGTTTTTAGTTTTTATACGAAAGTTAAGTCGAAAAGCTTACAAGCAGGTACATATTTATTAAATCCTTCGATGAATGCTAACGATGTCATTGAACAAATGTCATCTGGCAACGTACATCGTCCGGCTCTTTATAAAGTGACGATTAAAGAAGGAGCGCAAGTAACTGAAATTGCTGAAGTGATTGCGACAGAATTAAAGTGGAATAAAGATGATGTTGTGCGTCAATTAAACGATAAAGCATTTATTCAAAAAATGCAGCAAAAGTATCCGAAGCTATTAACGGATAAAATTTTTGATAGTAATATTAAATATCCATTAGAAGGTTATTTATATCCTGCGACGTATTCGTTCTATAAGAAAGATACGACATTAGAAGAAATCGTAATTCCGATGCTTGAGAAAACGAATGCAATCATTGTTCAAAATGAGGCAAAAATGAAAGCGAAGAACTGGGATGTGCATCAACTGCTCACGTTGTCTTCACTTATTGAAGAAGAGGCCACTGGCTTTACAGATCGCCAGAAAATCTCTAGTGTTTTCTATAATCGTTTAGCGAAAGGTATGCCGCTTCAAACGGATCCGACGGTACTATACGCGCTTGGAAAGCATAAACAACGTGTATTATACGAAGACTTGAAAGTAAACTCACCGTACAATACGTATGTTGTGAAAGGGTTGCCAGTTGGACCGATTGCAAACTCTGGTAAACATTCAGTGGAAGCAGCGTTAGATCCTGCGCAAACAGATTATTATTATTTCTTAGCTGCACCAAGTGGTGAAGTGTATTATGCGAAAACATTAGAAGAACATAATGCATTAAAGCAAAAATACATTACGAAAAAACAATGAAATCGGGAGGGGTAGCGAAAAAGGTCGCACATCCCTCTTTTTTGTGGTAAAATATATCGGGTTAAAAACTGGCAGAAGAATCGTTTTTAATATCAAAACGGGACGTACAAGCTAAGGGTGAAACTGGCTTGTATTTTTATTGCATTCTATGTGTGAAAAGACAAAGGTTGACGCGTCATAGAGGCACTTCTCCATGTAAATAAGGAGGACCAATTATGGAGGACGCAGTTAACGAGTACCTATTATCATTTATTGATCCAAAAGATAAATTAATTCTTGAAATGGAAGAGTATGCAACTGAAAACCATGTGCCGATTATGGATCGACTTGGAATGGAATTTATGCTGCAATTTTTACGTTTAATTGGACCGGAAAGTATTTTAGAACTTGGAACAGCAATCGGTTATTCTAGTATTCGTATGATGCAAGCTATTCCGAACTCTCGCATTGTGACAGTAGAGCGCAATCGTGAACGATATGAAAAGGCACTTGAATATATAGAATGTTCCTCAGTAACAGACCGTATTTCTGTTATTTACGGTGATGCTTTAGAAACGGGCGAACAAGTGAAAGAACATGGAACATTTGATGTTATTTTTATTGATGCAGCGAAAGGGCAGTATCGTCGCTTTTTTGACTTATACGAACCGTTATTAAATCCTGGTGGCGTTATTATTTCAGATAACGTTATGTACCATGGTCTTGTGACGACAAAAGAGAAAATTGAAAATAGACGTACGCGTGGTTTGATTCGTCGTATTAAGACGTACAATGAATGGCTTATGAACCATGAAGGATATGATACAACGATTTTCCCAATTGGCGATGGAGTGGCTGTAAGTAAAAAGAGAGGGTGACAAAAGTATGAAGAAACCTGAATTGTTAGTAACGCCTAGAGCGGTGGCGGATATTGAACCTCTTGTGAAAGCAGGGGCAGATGCAGTAATGGTTGGTGAACAAAAGTTTGGTTTACGTTTGGCAGGAGAGTTTTCACGTGAAGATGTGAAACAAGCTGTAAACATTGCACATGAAAATGGTGTGAAAGTATACGTTGCAATGAATGCGATGTTCCATAATGATAAAGTGGAAGAATTAACGGACTACGTTGCCTTTTTAAATGAGGTAAATGTAGATGCGATTGTTTTCGGAGATCCAGCGGTATTAATGGCTGTTCGTGAAGTTGCACCAAACATGCAACTGCACTGGAATACAGAAACGACAGCGACAAACTGGTTTACTTGTAACTATTGGGGGCAAAGAGGCGCGAAACGCGCTGTATTAGCTCGTGAGCTTAGCTTAGATGAAATTGCTGAATTAAAAGAAAATGCTGAAGTGGAACTTGAAGTACAAATTCACGGTATGACTTGCATGTTCCAATCGAAGCGTTCACTAGTAGGAAACTACTTTGAGTATCAAGGGCGTAATCTCGACATCGAAAAGAAAAAGTATGAAGAGAATATGTTCTTATACGACCCAGAACGTAATAACAAATATCCAATTTATGAAGATGAAAACGGTACTCACATTATGAGTCCAAATGATATTTGTTTCATCGATGAGTTAGAGGAACTAATCGATGCTGAAGTCGATAGCTTAAAAATTGATGGTGTCCTAAAAAGTTCTGAATACATTATTGAAGTAACGAAGAAATATCGTAAGGCGATTGATTTATGTGTAGAAGATCGTGATGCGTATTATGACGTGAAAGATGATTTATTGAAAGAGATAGAAGAAATACAACCGGTAAATCGTCCGTTAGATACAGGATTCTTCTTTAAAGAAACGGTTTACTAAACGAGGAGGGTGTAGGAAATGACTGTACAAGAAATTTCACGGGTGATCGATGGCAAACGCGTTATTGTGAAAAAACCTGAACTGTTAATCCCTGCGGGTAACTTAGAAAAATTAAAAGTAGCTATCCATTATGGGGCAGATGCTGTATATTTAGGTGGACAAGAATTTGGTCTTCGTTCTAATGCAGGTAACTTTACGCTGGAAGACATGGCAGAAGGCGTTGAATTTGCAAAGAAATATGGAGCAAAAATATACGTAACAACAAATATTTTTGCACATAATGAAAATATGGATGGGCTAGAGGAATATTTAAAAGGGATTGAAAAAGCTGGCGTAACGGGAATTATCGTTGCCGATCCGCTTATTATTGAGACATGTAAACGTGTAGCGCCTTCTGTTGAGGTGCATTTAAGTACACAACAATCACTATCCAACTGGAAAGCAGCACAGTATTGGAAAGAAGAAGGTTTACATCGTCTTGTATTAGCTCGTGAAGCAAGCTATGAAGAAATGAAAGAAATTAAAGAAAAAGTTGATATTGAAATTGAAGCATTCGTCCATGGTGCAATGTGTATCGCGTATTCAGGGAGATGTACATTAAGTAACCATATGACAGCGCGTGACTCTAACCGTGGTGGTTGTTGTCAATCTTGCCGCTGGGATTATGATTTAGTTCAAACGGTATCACAACATAAAGATGCAAAAGAGCTTCCTCTATTCCAGGAAGAAGATGCTCACTTTGCGATGAGCCCAAAAGATTTAAATTTAATCTTATCCATTCCGAAAATGATTGAAATTGGAATTGATAGCTTAAAAGTTGAAGGACGTATGAAATCTATCCATTACGTAGCGACTGTAGCAACTGTATATCGTAAAGTAATTGATGCGTATTGTGCGGATCCGGATAACTTTGAGTTTAAACAAGAATGGTTAGATGAACTTGATAAATGTGCAAATCGTGATACAGCTCCTGCATTCTTTGAAGGGGTTCCAGGACATCAAGAGCAAATGTTTGGAAATCATAGTAAGAAAACAACGTATGATTTTGCTGGTTTAGTGTTAGATTATAATGAAGAAACGGGCATCGTAACGCTTGAGCAACGTAATCACTTCAAACCAGGACATGAAGTGGAGTTCTTTGGGCCAGAAATAGAAAACTTTACGCAGACGGTGGAGAAAATTTGGGATGAGGATGGAAACGAATTAGATGCAGCGAGACATCCGTTGCAAATCGTGAAATTCAAAGTGGATCAACCAGTGTATGTGAATAATATGATGCGCAAAAACATACTTCAATAAGAAAGAGTGGTAGTCGAATGGGGACGAATAAGCCTGTTGTAATTGGAATCGCTGGTGGTTCAGGATCAGGAAAAACAAGTGTAACGAAAGCGATTTTTGACCATTTTAAAGGTCATTCCATTTTAATCTTGGAGCAAGATTATTATTACAAAGATCAAAGCCATTTACCAATGGAAGAACGTTTAAAAACAAATTACGATCATCCGTTAGCGTTTGATAATGATTTGTTAATTGACCATTTGCAGCAGTTGCTTGCATATGAGCAAGTGGAAAAGCCTATATATGACTATACATTGCATACGCGTTCAGAAAAAATTATTCCAGTTGAGCCGAAAGATGTAATTATTTTAGAAGGAATTCTTATTTTAGAAGACCCACGTCTTTGTGAGTTAATGGATATTAAGGTGTTCGTTGATACAGATGCGGACCTTCGTATTTTACGCCGCATGCAGCGCGATATTGAAGAGCGCGGTCGTACAATGGATTCAGTTATTGACCAATACGTAAACGTTGTACGACCAATGCATAATCAATTTATTGAGCCTTCTAAGAAATTTGCGGATATTATTATCCCTGAAGGTGGACAAAACCATGTTGCAATTGATATTATGGTTACAAAAATTGCAACAATTCTTGAACAAAAAGTAAATTTGTAATAGCATAGTAAAAGATATACGTTAGGAAGGGATTTTTTCCCTTCTTATCGAATACAATGAAACATGAAACCTCACCTACCAATAGGTGAGGGCATATTTATATCAACTTTCCATACATACCTTCTTTATATAAGGAAGAATTGGAGAATAAGGGGTTGTATGTGACAACTCCACTAGTGCACGTGTGCTAGAAACCTCCGCTATATATAAGCGGAGGAGTTTTCATATGGAACTCCTCTTTTTTTCAGGGGATTGGTATATAAAAGGAGTGGAAAACATGGCAACAGAAAAAACATACCCTATGACGCAAGAGGGTAAGCAAAAACTAGAGAACGAAGTTGAACAATTAAAAACAGTAAGACGTAAAGAAGTTGTAGAGCGTATTAAGATCGCACGTAGCTTCGGAGATCTTTCTGAGAACTCTGAGTATGATGCAGCGAAAGATGAGCAAGCATTCGTAGAAGGACGCATTACACAACTTGAAAATATGATCCGTAATGCGGTTATCATTGAAGACAATGGTGAAGAGTCTACAGTTGTAACATTAGGTAAAACAGTAACATTTAAAGAGTTACCAGGTGGAGACGAAGAAGCGTACACAATCGTAGGTAGCGCAGAAGCTGATCCATTTGAAGGAAGAATTTCTAACGATTCTCCAATCGCAAAAAGCTTATTAGGTAAGCAAATTGGTGAGAAGGTAGCAATCCAAACACCAGGTGGAGAAATGCAAGTAGAGATTATCTCTGTAAAATAACGTAAAAATCACTCGTGTGAAAACGAGTGATTTTTTATTTGTATAAAAGGTGAAACACCTCGTCTAAACTACAATAGACGAGGTGTTTTTTATGAAAATGAAACGGAGAATTATAATTGTTTTAATTTGTTTTATGGGTGTGATTTTTTTATTACTTTGTCGTTTAATCCAAGTACAGATTATTGATACGGAATCCTTTACTGATCGAAATATCAATTTGATTGAAAAAAGTGTTACGCAACGAACACAATCACTTACAGTAGATAATGGAAGAGGGCATTTTACAGATCGAAATGGTAAGGAAATTGGTGAAGAGAAATATCCAGTCTTAATTGTTTTTCCATTTTTACAAATAAAAAATGACATGTTAGAGAAAATTGCGCATATCATTGGTGTGTCGAGACAAGAAATAAGACTGCAAATGAAAAATAAGAATCAAGCATTTATATTACGAAGGGGGAATATCCCATTTCAATTAACGCTCGAGCAGATGGAGAAGGTAAATCAATTAGATATTTTAGGTATTGTAGCAGCAGAAGTTCGACTGAAGCAAACGGGAGAGGCAAATCATTTAATTGGTGATGTGGGAGAGAATGAACAGGAATTTCAAAAGCGTTATGGAGAAATGAAAAAAACTTCGAAACAAACGCCAATTGGTATTTCGGGATTGCAACAATCATTTGATGAATTTTTACTGACTGATGGAGAAGCGAAAGTACTATATCAAGTGGATCGACAAGGAGAACCGATTTTCGGGAAACAGGCGAAATACACTTCACCAGGAAATCCATTTTATCCAGTTACTATTCAAACAACAATACATAAAACGTTGCAACGACGAGCAGAGAGGATTATAGATGAAAATGGAATAAAAAAAGGTGGGTTAGTATTACTAGACATAAAGAATAGTGAAGTTTTAGCAATGGTAAGTAGGCCTTCTTTACAGATGAATGATAGGAGGATATATAAAGCTACACTTGAAAATCAAATGTTAACTCCTCATTTTCCGGGGTCTGTTTTTAAAACAGTAGTTGCAGCAGCAGTAATTGATGAGAATTTGGTGCGGTTTAATCGTACATTTAACTGTAATACGGATTTATACGGTGAAAATCTTCCACAAGTTATGATGGGGTCATTAAACTTTAAGGAAAGCTTTGCTAGAAGCTGTAATCGAACGTTTGCCGTATTAGGTGATGAACTAATGCAAAAGGATAGGGATGTGTTAGAAACGTATTTAGAGGCCTTAGGAGCAAGTAAGAAGGTAGGGTGGAAAGGTTCGGTATTTCATACACCAGAATTTGAGCAATTGCCAGAAGAAAAGAGTGCTGTTATTTGGGGGAGCGAAGAAAATAAAGATAGTAGAAAAGCGATTGCTCAAACGATGGTCGGACAAAAAGATGTACGTGTGTCACCTCTAGCTATAGCGAATATGATGGCGACAATTGCTAGAGGTGGAGAGAAGATGGAAGTGAAAGCTGTGAAAAAAATAGTGTATAAAAATGGAACCGACTTTTTTATATTTGAAAATCATAAATTAAATGGGAAACAGCTTTCTTATGAAACGATGAAAAAATTACAACAGTTGTTAAGAGGCGTTGTAACGATGGAGAAAGGAACGGGAACCGCATTCCGTTCGTTGCAACTAACTGTCGCTGGAAAATCTGGGACGGCACAAACAGGAAAAGGAGAGAAGGTGAATCGCTGGTTTGCAGGTTATTTTCCATATGAAAACCCAAGATATGCTTTAGTTGTAGTTGATATAGAAACAGATAACGTAAATGTAGTTACACCAGCTTTTGCAGAAATGGTAGAAGCAATTCATCAATTAGAAATTGAAAAGTAATCTTGCAATTATTTATGAAATGTTTTCATTTCGTGAAAATATTATTGTAAATGTTCAACCTTTCTAGATTTAATGTTACAATAGCAAGTATGAAAAACTGCATGGAGGTTTGAAGAATGGCAGGAGGATCTAGATTTCAACAGAAACAACAAAAACGTCGTCAAAACGGTGTTTTAAATATTGCGATTGCTATTGTATTAGTAGCAGTAGCTATTGTAGCATATCAATTGTTTGTTCCTGGTACAAAAGAGCAAGCGTCTTCTAGTGATAAAAAAGTAACTCAGCAAACAACAAAAGAGAATAAAGTTGAGAAAGCTAAAGGTAAAGAAGAGACGAAGAAGAACGAGCAAGAGAAAGCAGAGGCTAAGAAGAAGGAAGAAGAGAAGCTAAAGGCTGAAGAAGAAAAGAAAAAAGCTGAAGAAGAAGCGAAAGCTAACGAGAAAGAACCAGCTGAAAAAACACAGCCAAAGGCAACAGATGCGTATACGAAATCCTCTTGGAAGCCAGTAGGTACAGAACAAGGTGGAACACCTGCGATGACGTTTAAAAAAGGTACAGCAGATTGGAATGAAATGAATCAAGCGATTTCCACTGCAATTGACGTTCCAGTAGAGCAATTAGTTATTCATAGAATCGGAAATAACGGTAAGAATAAAGCATACGGTAATGTCCAAGATAAGCAATCAGGTAAAAAATATTATGTAAATATTGATTGGGTAGAAAATGAGGGCTGGAAACCGGTACTCGTTCAAACTCTAAACTAAAAAAGAGGAGCTCTTAGGAGCTTCTCTTTTTTAGTTAACGTAATTTCTTTAACTTAAAATGCACAACCGCGCTATAATAAGGTCTTTTACTTTCAGGGTCCATAACCATTTGGTGAGAAATATGATGAACTTCGAGCATAAGTGCTTTATTATTATCAATTTGTTCGCTAATTTTCTTCTCTAAAGAAACTAAATTTGCAGCCTCAAAAAACTCCACTTTATCTTCTAACATTTCAAAGGTAAATGACACGAAGACCACTCCTCTCCTATGTAATCACCTATAGTGTAACAAAGAAAAGAAGGAAATACTACGTACATTTCAATTGACATTTTTAGAAAGAGGGCATATTATACTGATAAAACCGATAAGAAAAAGGGGAATTTTTATGGGAACAGAATTTAATGGTTTATTTGATGAATGGGCTCATACGTACGACTCATTTGTACAAGGCGAAGATATACAATATAAAGAAGTTTTCGCCCATTATGAGGACATTTTAGAGGATGTAGTTAACAAGTCATTTGGCAACGTATTAGAATTTGGTGTTGGTACTGGCAACTTAACAAATAAATTATTACTTGCTGGTCGCACAGTTTACGGTATAGAACCGTCACGCGAAATGCGTACAATTGCAAAAGAGAAATTACCAAAAGAATGTTCAATTACAGAAGGTGATTTTCTATCATTTGAAGTCCCGAATTCAATCGATACTATCGTGAGCACTTACGCATTTCATCATTTAACAGATGAAGAAAAAGACGTAGCAATTGCGAAGTATAGTCAATTGCTAAACAAAGGTGGTAAAATAGTGTTTGCTGATACGATATTTGCAGATCAGGAGGCATATGATAAAACTGTCGAAGTAGCAAAACAAAGAGGTTTTCATCAGTTAGCAAACGATTTGCAAACAGAATACTATACACGTATTCCGATCATGCAATCTATTTTTGAAAACAATGGTTTCCATGTAACGTTTACGAGATTAAATCATTTCGTTTGGGTAATGGAGGCAACTAAGCAATAGAAAGAGGGATTAGATTGAGAATTGCTGTAATTGGAGCAATGGAAGAAGAAGTACGTATTTTACGTGACAAACTAGAACAAGCAGAAACAGAAACTGTTGCAGGTTCTGAATTTACGAAAGGGCTATTGGCAGGACATGAAGTAATCTTGCTAAAGTCTGGTATTGGTAAAGTAAATGCAGCGATGTCAACGACAATTTTATTAGAAAAATATAAGCCTGAAAAAGTAATTAATACTGGTTCAGCTGGTGGATTCCATCACTCTCTAAATGTTGGTGATGTAGTTATTTCAACAGAAGTTCGTCACCATGACGTAGATGTAACAGCATTTAACTACGAATATGGTCAAGTGCCAGGAATGCCACCTGGATTTAAAGCTGATGAGGCATTAGTTGCATTAGCTGAGAAATGTATGCAGGCAGAAGAAAATATTCAAGTTGTAAAAGGTATGATTGCAACAGGTGATTCATTTATGAGTGATCCGAACCGTGTTGCAGCAATTCGTGATAAATTTGAAGATCTTTATGCAGTAGAAATGGAAGCAGCAGCTGTTGCGCAAGTATGCCACCAATACGAAGTTCCATTTGTTATTATTCGTGCACTTTCTGATATTGCTGGTAAAGAATCAAATGTTTCATTTGATCAATTTTTAGATCAAGCAGCTCTTCATTCTACAAACTTTATCGTAAAAGTACTAGAAGAGTTAAAGTAATGTAACAAAAAGGCAACTGTCTCATATAAAGAAAATACATACAGTTGCCTTTTCTTTATTGGCAAATAAGGGGGAGAACACGATGAATGTATATCGTGGAGTTCATGAGTTGATTGGCCATACACCAATCGTAGAAATTACTCGTTTTTCACTTCCGAAAGGAGTCCGTTTATTTGCAAAGCTTGAATTTTACAACCCAGGCGGAAGCGTTAAGGATCGTTTAGGAAGAGAATTAATCGAAGATGCGTTAGAAAAAGGGCTTGTTGCAGAGGGCGGGACAATTATTGAACCGACGGCTGGAAATACCGGCATTGGACTGGCACTTGCAGCGTTAGAACATGATTTACGCGTCATTGTTTGTGTACCAGAGAAATTTAGTATTGAAAAACAAGAATTAATGAAAGCGCTAGGTGCAAAGGTCGTGCATACACCGACTGAGCAAGGAATGACCGGCGCAATTGCAAAGGCAAAAGAATTAGTAAAGGAAATACCAAATTCATACTCTCCAAGTCAGTTTGCTAATGAAGCAAACCCTCGTGCTTATTTCAAAACACTAGGTCCTGAACTTTGGGACGCACTGAATGGAGAGATTAACATATTTGTTGCGGGTGCAGGAACTGGCGGTACGTTTATGGGAACTGCGTCTTATTTAAAAGAAAAAAATATTGATATTAAAACGGTTATTGTAGAACCAGAAGGATCTATTTTAAATGGCGGCAAAGCTGGTTCACATGAAACAGAAGGTATTGGTCTTGAATTCATTCCACCATTTTTAAAAACATCTTATTTTGATGAAATTCATACGATTTCTGATCGAAATGCATTTTTACGTGTAAAAGAATTGGCACAAAAGGAAGGCCTTCTCGTTGGAAGCTCTTCAGGAGCAGCATTTCATGCAAGCTTACTTGAGGCAGAGAAAGCAGCACCAGGTACAAATATTGTAACGATTTTTCCTGATAGTAGTGAGCGCTATTTAAGTAAAGACATATACAAAGGATGGGAATAAAAAATGAGAGCAAAGACAAAGTTAATTCATGGTATTCGCATAGGAGAACCTTCAACTGGATCTGTAAACGTACCGATCTATCAAACGAGTACGTACAAACAAGAAGCAGTTGGTAAGCATCAAGGATATGAATATTCACGTACAGGTAACCCAACACGTGCAGCTTTAGAAGAAATGATTGCCGTATTAGAAAATGGTCATGCTGGATTTGCATTTGGTTCAGGAATGGCTGCTATTACAGCGACAATTATGTTGTTCTCAAAAGGTGATCATGTCATTTTAACAGATGATGTTTATGGCGGAACGTACCGTGTTATTACGAAAGTATTAAACCGCTTCGGTATTGAGCATACATTTGTAGATACAACAAACCTAGAGGAAGTTGTAGAAGCGATTCGTCCAAATACGAAAGCGATTTATGTGGAAACACCAACGAACCCATTACTAAAAATTACTGATATTAAGAAAATATCTACTCTTGCTAAAGAGAAAGATGTATTAACAATTATTGATAACACATTCATGACGCCATATTGGCAGTCGCCAATCTCTTTAGGAGCAGACATTGTACTTCATAGTGCAACGAAATATTTAGGAGGACATAGTGACGTAGTTGCAGGCCTAGTAGTTGTAAATAGCCCGCAATTAGCAGAAGACCTTCACTTTGTACAAAACTCAACAGGAGGTATTCTTGGCCCACAAGATAGCTTCTTACTACTTCGCGGTTTAAAAACATTAGGAATTCGTATGGAAGAACATGAAACGAATTCACGCGCCATTGCTGAGTTTTTAAATAACCATCCAAAAGTAAATAAAGTATATTATCCAGGTCTTGAATCACATCAAAATCACGAATTAGCAACAGAACAGGCGAATGGATTTGGTGCAATCATCTCATTCGATGTAGATAGTGAGGAAACATTAAATAGAGCACTTGAGAAGTTACAATACTTTACACTTGCTGAAAGCTTAGGAGCAGTAGAAAGTTTAATCTCTATCCCATCTCAAATGACACATGCATCAATCCCAGCAGATCGCCGCAAAGAGTTAGGAATTACAGATACATTAATTCGTATTTCAGTCGGTATTGAAGATGGTGAAGATTTAATTGAAGATTTAGCACAAGCGCTAGCATAATAAAAATGCACTGCTAATATAGAGCAGTGCATTTTTATTACATCATTTTGTGAAATGTTTCACAAAATAGACATACACAAATGAAATAATTTCATGTATATTGAATTCATGAAATGTTACTCACGAACAAACTTGTGAAATGTTTCACAAAGAATGAAATTCATGTAGGCAGGCAACTCTATTTTTTTGCGATAATTGGGACTTATTTTGACCTATAGGGACATATAAGGACCGGAATAGTAGAATAGGAGGAAATTTACATGGTAGTCAAAGAGAAAGTTGTAAATGAAATGCAGGAAGTAAAAGAGATGATTGATTCGTTAGTAGATAACGGTCAAAAAGCTTTACAAGCATTAGAAGGTTTTACACAAGAGCAAATTGACAACATTGTTCATAAAATGGCACTAGCAGGTGTTGATCAACATATGCCGCTTGCGAAATTGGCTGTTGACGAAACGGGTCGTGGTGTATATGAAGATAAATGCATTAAAAATATTTTTGCCACTGAATACATTTGGCATAGTATAAAGAAAGACAAGACGGTAGGAATTATTCATGAAGATCCTCATGAAGAAGTAATAGAAATTGCGGAACCGGTTGGTGTAGTAGCTGGAGTAACGCCAGTAACCAACCCAACGTCGACAACGATGTTTAAAGCATTAATCGCGATAAAAACGAGAAATCCAATTATTTTCGCATTCCATCCTTCTGCACAAAAATGTTCTATTGCAGCAGCGAAAACAGTATACGATGCTGCAGTGAAGGCTGGTGCACCAAAGCACTGCATTCAATGGATTGACAGACCTTCTGTCGAAGCAACGAAACAATTAATGAATCATGAAGGTGTTGCGCTCGTTCTAGCAACTGGAGGAGCTGGTATGGTGAAATCAGCGTATTCTACTGGCAAACCAGCGTTAGGTGTAGGTCCAGGTAATGTACCATGTTATATAGAGAAATCGGCACATGTAAAACGAGCTGTTAATGATTTGATTTTATCGAAAACATTTGATAACGGTATGATTTGTGCGTCAGAACAAGCTATCATTGTAGATAAGGAAATCTATAATGATGTTAAAACAGAAATGATTGCAAATAATTGTTATTTTGTAACAGAAGAAGAGAGAGAAAAATTAGAAAAGCTTGTTATTAATGAAAATACATGTGCAGTAAATAGTGATATTGTTGGGAAATCAGCACAGTATATTGCCGAATTAGTAGGAATTACTGTGCCTGAAGATACAAAAATGCTTGTAGCTGAAATTAAAGGGATTGGATCGGCGTATCCACTATCTCGTGAAAAACTGAGTCCAGTATTAGCTTGTTTAAAAGCAAATTCATTAGAAGAAGGATTTACATATTGCGAAGAAATGCTAGACCTTGGCGGTTTAGGGCATTCAGCAGTCATCCATTCTACAAATAAAGAAGTACAAAAACAATTTGGATTACGTATGAAAGCTTGCCGTCTCATTGTAAATGCACCTTCATCACAAGGGGGAATTGGTGATATATATAACGGATTTATTCCATCCCTTACGCTTGGATGTGGTTCCTACGGAAAAAACTCAGTTTCCCAAAATGTAACAGCTACTCATTTACTAAATATAAAAAGGCTGGCAAATAGAAAAAAGAATATGCAGTGGTTCAAATTACCACCAAAAATTTATTTTGAAAAACATGCAACAGCATATTTAGCAAACATGCCTAATATTTCACGTGCATTTATTGTAACGGATCCAGGGATGGTTGAGCATGGATATGTAGATACGGTCACGCACTATTTACGTAAACATGCAAATGATGTGAAAGTTGAAGTTTTCTTCGAGGTTGAGCCAGATCCATCAGATGAAACTGTTTTTAAAGGTGCGGACATGATGAAAAGTTTTAAGCCAGATGTAATTATCGCACTTGGTGGTGGTTCAGCTATGGATGCAGCAAAAGGGATGTGGCTTTTCTATGAGCACCCAGAAACAACATTCTATGGAATTAAACAGAAGTTTTTAGATATAAGAAAACGTACATGTAAGTATCCGAACTTGGGAAATAAAGCGCAATTTGTTGCCATTCCAACAACATCAGGGACGGGTTCAGAAGTGACGCCATTTGCGGTTATTACAGATAAGAAAAATAATATAAAATATCCGCTTGCTGATTATGAATTAACACCAGATGTAGCAATTGTTGATCCGCAATTTGTAATGACAGTACCACCTCATGTAACAGCAGATACCGGCATGGACGTATTGACGCATGCAATTGAGGCGTATGTGTCTGTTATGGCAAATGACTATACGGACGGTTTAGCGTTAAAAGCGATTGATCTCGTGTTTAAATATTTACCGAGAGCATATAAAGATGGAAATGATGAAGAGGCCCGAGAAAAAATGCATAACGCTTCTGCGATTGCAGGGATGGCATTTGCTAATGCTTTCCTTGGTATTAATCACAGTTTAGCACATAAACTTGGACCAGAATTCCATATTCCACACGGACGCGCAAATGCAATTCTTATGCCGCATGTAGTTCGCTATAATGCTATTAAGCCAAGGAAACACGCATTGTTCCCAAAATATGAGCACTTTGTGGCAGATGAACGCTATGCACATATTGCGAGGATGCTCGGGCTTCCAGCAAGTTCAACAGAAGAAGGTGTGGAATCACTTATCCAATCAATTATTGCGCTTGGGAAAAAATTGAATATTAATATGAGTATCGCAGGACAAGGAGTCGCTAAAGAACAATTTGAAGCGGTTGTTGGAATATTAGCAGAAAGAGCGTTTGAAGATCAGTGTACAACAGCTAATCCAAAATTGCCGCTCATTTCAGAGCTAAAAGAAGTCTATATGGAAGCGTATAAAGGCGTATAATAGATAAAAAAGAGCCGCATTTAAGTGGCTCTTTTTTACTTTGGAAAACATCTCCCAGTTTGGTTCTATTTACTTGTCTTTAAGCTTAATAGAATGTGATAAAGTGAGGATGGGAGTGATAAAGAGATGAAAGAATTACAAGGAAAAATAGCAGATTATACCCGTTTCGGACAAGTACTTTTGTCTATAAGTACATTTTTAATGATCGGTTTATTAATTCCAAGCGGAGTCAAAGATATGGTGCAGTCTTTTGTTATGATGGGGAGTATTGTTGTATTTTTAGTTCTTGCTTTTTTCTTCTTTAAGTGTGTTAGAACGATGCGTGACCAATTAGAGGAGAGCGAATATGAAGAAAATTGTTAAATAGAGCGCTACGAAAAGAAAAAGTCTTTTTGTAGCGTTTTTTTCGTTTTTGAAGAAAATGTATGCGGTTTATATTGACAATGATAATCTATATCAATTAAAGTAGAATAGTAGTTAATGATTATCATTATCAATTAGAGGTGAAAGAATGAAAAAATCCATTACGCTGTTCACAGCGATCTTATCTATTTTTTTCTTATTAATAGGTTGCAGTGCAAAAGAAAACGAAAAAGCATCCGCCACAAAAACAGACAAAGGAACAGACAAAATCGAAATTACCGATCTCTCAGACAGAAAGATAACATTCAATAAAGTTCCTGAAAGTTTTGCGACGTTAAGTATGGGTGACATGAATGTTATCCACGCTTTAGGAGGAAAAATCGTCGGGCGTCCAGATGCAAAAATCCCCCTTCCAGAAGATTTGCAAAAAACACAAGTAATTGGAAATGCACATCAGCCAAACTTTGAACAAATTGCTAGTTTAAAGCCAGACGTACTTGTTGCTAATAATGGATTCCAAAAAAATATTCCAACGGTTGAAGGGCAAGGAACAAAAGTAATCATTTCTTCAGCCAACTCTGTAAAAGATATTCAAAAGAGTATTGAAATGTATGGAACAGTAATGAAAAAAGAAGATAAAGCAAAAGAGCTTAACCAAAAAATTAATGATCAAATGAAGAAATATGAGAAAAAGAGTGACGTTAAAGCATTGCTAGTGTATGGGGCACCAGGCACTTATTTAGCAGCATTACCAACATCTCTATCAGGGGATATTTTAGAAAAAACGGGCGGGAAAAATATCGCAGCGGGTTTTCCAGAAATGAAAGAATATCCGCAATATGCACAGCTAAGTGTAGAACGTATTATTGAAGCGAATCCAGATGTAATTTATTTAATTACACATGGAGATCCCAATAGTGTGAAAAAAGCATTTGAAGGCAAAATGATGAAAAATGAAGCATGGAAAAATTTAGATGCAGTAAAACAAAATCGCGTAGTTATTTTGCCACCAGATTTATTTGGATCAAATCCTGGGACAAAAGTTACAGAAGCGATGGAATTCATGTATAAAAGTATACAAGATGTAAGGAAATGATAAGTATGGAGAGTAGTGAAATAGTAAGAGAAAAGGAACATCCTTTTGCAAAGAAAAGATGGATAATAGCAGTTACTTTAGTCGTATTAACATTTCTAAGTCTTTTTTACGGTCTTTTCGCAGGAAGTTTATCTTTTTCTTTACGAGACATTCTAACAGGGATACAAGATGAAAGTTCGACAGTTCATCGGATTGTATGGGATCTTCGCATACCGAGAGTGCTCGTTGGGTTTATAGTAGGAACGTGTTTAGCTACATCTGGAGCATTACTGCAAGGGGTTATGAGAAACCCTCTTGCAGACCCTGGAATTATCGGGGTTTCATCTGGAGCGGGTCTTGTAGCAATTGTAATTATGATTCTATTTCCTCAGCACATGGCTTTTTTACCGCTAGGAGCGTTTTTAGGAGCTTTCATAACAGCGATGGTCATTTATGCTTTATCATGGCAAAAAGGGGCACCGCCTTCAAGAATCGTCTTAGTAGGTGTGTCAATCAATGCATTAATTGGTGCAGCAACGTCAGCATTAATGTTATTACATAGTGACAAAGTACAATCCGTGTTACCGTGGTTAGCTGGCGGTATTGGTGGTGTGAGCTGGGCACATTTAAATATGATTATTTACTATGCAACATTCGCTATTATATTAGCTTTCTTCGGTATTAAACACATTCGAGTATTAATGCTTGGGGATGAAATGGCGAAATTATTAGGGCATAACGTGGAAAGAAGTCGGTTTTATTTAATAGTAGTAAGTACAATGTTAGCTGGAATTGCGGTTAGTGTTTCTGGTCTAATTGGATTTGTAGGTCTTGTTGTACCGCATATGTTACGTTTATTAGTTGGAAATGACTATAAATATTTACTGCCATTATCATGCCTTGGCGGAGGGATATTACTTGTTTTCGCGGATGCGATAGCTCGAAGTTGGTTCGATCCAATCGAATTGCCTGTTGGTATTTTATTGTCCTTCTTAGGTGGTCCGTTCTTCTTATATTTAATTCATAGAGGAGGAAAACAACGTGATTTCCGTTAACAAAGTGTTTTACGCACATTCTGAAAGATTTCAAATGCAAAATATGAATGTACATATTAAAGCTGGAGAAATCGTTAGTTTAATCGGTCCGAATGGATCCGGGAAATCTACTTTGCTGCGTTTAATAGCACGGCTACTTAAACAAAGCGAAGGAGATATCATTTTAGATGGGACAAATATTCATACGATGAAGAGTGCAGATGTAGCGAAGCAATTAGCGATGTTACCACAAATGCATGATCATCAATTAGATTTAACAGTGAAAGAACTAATAGAGTTCGGAAGAGGTCCTCATAAATCATGGAGTAGTCGCTTAAACAAAGAAGATGAAGAAATTGTTGATTGGGCATTGTCTGTTACAAATCTTGAAGGGTATGAATATCGTCTTTTACAATCCTTATCAGGAGGAGAAAGACAACGTGCTTGGATTGCGATGACGCTAGCACAACGTACAAATGTCTTATTATTAGATGAACCAACAACCTTTTTGGATATCGTTCACCAGTTGGAAGTAATGGAACTTGTGAAACGATTAAACGAGGAGTTTGGTATGACAATTATAATGGTCTTACATGACATTAACCAAGCGGCTCAATATAGTGATCGTTTACTCGTATTAAAGCGAGGAAAGATTCAGTATGACGGTGTACCAGAAGAAGTATTATGTCAACAAATGTTTCAACATGTATTTGGCATAGAAGTAGATATTTTTCAAGGAAGCGACAAGCCATTTTTTACACCGAAACGAATTTCTAAAAAAGGAGCAGAGCGATGCAAACAGAAGAACGTATTACCATTGAATTAGTAAGAGAATTTGTTATGGCAGCTCACGGAGATTTAGAAAAAGTACAGGAACTATTGGCAGAATCGCCAAGCTTACTTCATGCCTCTTATAATTGGGGCGGCTCAGATTGGGAAAGTGCCTTAGGAGCAGCGGCCCATGTAGGACGTAAAGATATTGCACTTTATTTACTGGCAAAGGGCGCTCGGATGGATATTTTCGCAGCGGCTATGCTTGGTGAACTTGAAGTCGTACAAGCTATTTTAGTAGTACAACCAGAAGCATTATTTGCACCTGGCCCGCATGGCATTTCGCTACTTCAACATGCACGAATGGGTGGAGAAAAAGCTCAGCGTGTATTTGAATACTTAACAGTGCTTTCTTAATGACCGCAAAGTTCTTATGTGCGGTAAACTTTCCACTCAAAAGATTGGAAGGTTTACCGCCCGTTAGAACGGGATAAGTATCTAGTATATATGAAAATCCTACACCCCCTCAATTGTAGTTTTCTTAATACTAGTTATGATATGGATGCAGTAGACACTCTTTTGTCTACTGCTTTTTTTGATATAATACATTTTTATAAGACTGAATTTTCTTTCTTTTTAGTGGCGTCTTGATAAAAATTATTTAACATTTAAGTAGTTTGAAATATATAGTTATGTAATGAGGTTCAAAATGATGGGAGTGAATAAAAGAGTGTTTCATACAGATCGTTTACAATTTCGCAAATATACAATGGATGATTTACCGTTTTATGCTTCTTTATGGGGGGATGAGAAGGTAATGCGCTATATTGGAAATGGAACGTTAAAAACATTTATGCAATGTAAAAAAAGTTTGGAGGAGAGGGTACTTCCAAATTATAAAAACGGTCTCGGTTTATTTGTAATGATTGAAAAGGAAACAGGGATACGAATTGGTCATGCAGGACTTGTCAAGCAGAAGGTAGATGGAAAAGAGGAAATTGAGATTGGCTATTGGTTACTTCCTAAGTATTGGGGGAAAGGGTATGCGAAAGAGGCTGCGGCGGCATTTCGAGACTATGGTTTTCAAGCATTACAAATGAATAAATTAATTTCACTTATTAATCCGAACCACCCAGCTTCAATATTTGTTGCTAGAAAAACAGGGCTTAGTTATGAGAAAACAACTTCATTTCATGAGATGGATGTTCTCGTTTATTCCATTAAGCGGGTTGGATGAAAAAAGGTGAATTGCATTTTTTGGAGAATGGTATATAAAAATAAAGGGGGGATTACATGTATATTTACCATAATGGACTTATTATTCGTGAGGGAACGAACGGTGTACCAGCATATGCAATTAAAACTTTATTTGAAGATGCCGGTTGGAGTAATGATAATATCCCTTCTTGGCAAATTGAAAAATTTACGATAGCATTTGAAAATTCCACATGGGCTTTCACAATTTGGGATGAAGAAGAAATGGTCGCGATGGTTAGAGTGATTTCTGATCAAATCATGGTTGCTAACATAGTAAATTTAGTTGTGAAGTGTGAGTATAGGGGAAAAGGGTTAGGTAAGAAACTTGTAGCTCTTTGTTTACAAAAGCTTCCGCATGGCGATTGGTTTGCGCATACATCCGCTAGCAATTTTGATTTTTATAGAAGTTGTGGTTTTGAAGTAAGAGAGTTATCAAGAAATGGAACATGTGCGTATTATGGGTATCAAGTGGCAAAAAAGGATGGGCATCGATAAAATTATAAGGTAGTGAAGAAAAAGGATCGCTATTTTAATAATATAAACTGAACTGAGACTTATTTTGTGATAAAATAAAAGAAAATTCAGTTTATTAAACGGGGGATAAAAATGAATGTAAAAGTTGGGGATGTATTTAAATACGAAAGAAGGTTTACTGAGGAAGAAGTTTTTGAATTTGCAAATATTACAGGCGATAAAGGTAGACATCATATGGAATATGATGAGAATGGACGATTAATGGTTCATGGTCTATTGACTGCTAGCATTGGTACGAAAGTAGGAGAAGAGTTACATTACATAGCGAGGGAATTAGTAAGTGAGTTCATTAGACCAGTTTTTACAGGTGATACGATTACTTGTGAATTAACATTAACAAATATTGAGCAAATGGAAGGATATAAAAAAGTTTCAATTGAGTCCGTTTATCGCAATCAACATGAAAAGACTGTACTGGTTGGGACGAGTTATGGAATTATAAGGGAATAAAAAAGAAGCCTGTTTCGTAACAGGCTTCTTTTTTATCAATTAGTAAACTCGTTTTCGATTTTCAGCATGACTAGAGATAAGTAATAACGCAGATTCTTCACCTATGTTACGGACAATATGGGGAACGCATGCATTCCAGGAGAAAGAATCACCTTCTTCTACAATTGCAATGTCTTCACCATGTTGAACTTCCAGTTTTCCGCGTAATACAAGATGGCACTCTTCGCCTTCATGAGCATTTGGTGAGTTTTCTTTCGGGAATCCGGCAGAAATTTCTACTAAAGATAGGCGGAGACCACCTTGCTCAGCAACATGCTCAATTCTTTGTTCATCTTTACCGTATACGCTGTATTTCCGTTCTTCTTTTTTTATAATTTTCATTCGATCCTTTTGTTCTAACAGTAAATAAGGAAGGGGAACATTTAAAAAAATGGAGATTGTTTCTAAAGTTGAGATAGATGGTGATGTTTTATTATTTTCAACCTGACTCATAAAACCTTTAGAAAGACCTGTTCCTTCACAAATTTGTGCAATTGTTATGCCTTTACGTTGACGAATTTCACGTATTGCAGAACCAATATTCATAAAATCAAGCTCCTTTTTGTAAACAACTATTTGTATCATAGCAAAAAAAAAATATATTTTCCCACTGAAAATGAATTGACGAATAAAAAAAATTAGTGTATGTTTTGTAATGTAAATAAAAGTTTTGTATAAGGAAACTATAAAGGAGAGAATGAAATGAATCAACATATCGGTAACTTAATTATTCGTATCGTGTTAGGGGTAACGTTCTTTATGCACGGTTTAACAAAATTCCAATCAGGAATTGACAATATTGCAGGGTGGTTCACAAGCATTGGTTTACCAGGAGGACTTGCATACGGTGTAGCAACAGTGGAATTAGTTGGTGGTCTATTGTTAATTCTAGGTTTAGGTGTAAGATATATTGGATTATTATTTGCACTTGTTATGGTTGGAGCAATTGTAAAAGTGAAATGGTCAGCTGGTTTATTAGGAGATGGGAAAAATCCTGGCTTCGAATTAGAACTTGCATTATTAGCAATGGGTGCTTATTTATTTGTTGCGAAAGCTGATGGTTTTGTAGATAATTTCTTAAAAGAGAAAATGTCAAAGAAGAACTAATTTAAATGGGGGTATAACAAGATGAGCTTTCAACTTCATCCCGAAACAACACTTGGTGTTGTTCATCTATACGTATCAAATATAAAGAAATCACTAGAGTTTTATACAGAAGTATTAAGTATGAAAGTGCTAAAAGAAGAGAAAACAGTCGTTACATTTGGGAATGAAAATGAAGAACCACTCCTTATCATTGAAGAAAAGAAAGAAGCTTTACCAAAGCAAAGAGGGAGAACAGGGTTATATCATTACGCAATTTTATTACCAACCAGACAGGACTTAGCGAACATTCTTCGTCATCTTGTAGAGATGGTATATCCACTGCACGGTGGAGCCGATCATTACTTTAGTGAAGCTCTTTATTTAGCTGATCCAGATGGAAACGGGATTGAAATTTATCATGATCGCCAAAAAGAAGTTTGGCGTGATGAGAATGGAGAGCTACCATTTGTTAGTAACCCATTAGCCGGTGAAGAATTATTGCAGCAAGGAAGTGCATGGAATGGGTTCCCGGCTGGTACTGTGATGGGGCATATTCATTTACATGTAGCTGACTTAGAAGAAGCGAAACGTTTCTACGTTGATGGTCTTGGCTTTGAAGTAACAATCCCAGCTCGTAATGGAGCGTTGTTCGTATCCGCAGGTGGTTATCATCATCATATCGGTTTAAATACGTGGCAAGGTGAAGGGATACCACCACAAATGCCAAATTCCGTCGGCTTGAAATATTTCACCATTGTACTAGCAGATGAAAAACAAAAAGAGCAAGTGTGTGAAAGCTTAAAATATATTGGCGTAGTTGCTACGTACAAAGATGGAATATTACAGGCCAAGGATCCGTTTGGACATTGTATACATTTCAAAATAAAAGGAGAAGCCTAAAAAAGGCTTCTCTTTTTTACTTTCTTATAATTGCTTTTTCGTTTTGTAAAAATAGTTGGTCAAATTGCTTTGCAAGGTCAAAATCTAGTTTCGTCAAACCTTTTGCATTCCATGATGACAAAGTAATAATGACTGCTTTATACTGGATAAGGATAAATGGGTGGTGATTATGTTCTTCTGATAGTTTGGCGGCTTCAGAGACAAATTCGACTCCTTTTAAGTAGTCGGAAAACATATATTTTCTTTCAATCCATTTTTCATCTTTCACTGTCCATTTATCCAGCTTAACTAATTCTTCTTGTACCTCTTCATTAGTTAGTCGTAGCATCATTTTTCACATCCTTTACCTGTAGTAACGCAAGACCGTTGTTAATAAGACGTGTTACAGATTCGTCAGTTGTGAAAGTAGAAAGTTGTTGCAATAATGCCGCTGATGCTTCGTGGCCTTTATTATGTTCTAAAAGCAATTCTAAAATTTCAAGACGAAGCAACCATTCTTTCGGATGAAATTTATTTAATACTTCTTGAATAGCTATTAATTGATCAGTATGAGTATCGTGTAAAATACTATCGTTACGTATATCCCGAACTGTTTGATACATACGTTCAAGCTCATTCAGTACAAGTGGATCAGGAGTTTCTTGTACTTCTTCATTCATCGGGAAAAATGCAGCCGCATCTGCCGCTCCTGGGAATACAGAAGTGATTTGTGAGCCGACAGCCATATCAAATGCTCCCCATGAAGGATCAAATAATAAGCGATCTTTATGAGTAACTGTACAATTTATAAAGGAGATAAGAGCAATTTTTTTATCATTCTTTACAATGTCTGTTACTGTTCCTTTTACATGAATGCCGCTTGCAAAAGTAAACTCTGCACTATGTCCAATTGTAATGCCTAATGATTGTAATTGTTCTTCTGTACAATTTTCTAATGCAATATCACCATCTAGTAATCCGATTGGTGTCCCGAATCCATCGCTGTGCACAGATGTAGAATGATTTGCTAGTTGTTTATTATGAATTGCTAATGCAGTTGGTGAGCTTGTTCGTGTGTAAATAACTTCACCAGTATCATTTTTAATTGTCTCTGTAAATGTACCCGTAATTTGTAATCCACTACTTAGCTCAGTTGTAGCATGATTTTCGGAGCGGATTGCTTTTTCTAATCCTTCTGTGCCACCTGTTTTAAATGCCATCGTTGTAGAGAACTGCTCAAGTGCCTCAGTCAACTCTTCAAATGATTCACAAACAAATAGCTGTGGCTGCATTTTTGTTACGTCATAAGTTGTCCCGGTGCAAGCTTCAATTGAGAATGGAACTTTCTTTACAGCATCTGTTAAGCAATGCTTACTTTCACCGACAGAGGAAAGGAGACCAGCACCGTAAATTTTTGGGTCATCTATATTACCGATTAAGCCGTATTCCACTGTCCACCAGAATAGACGTGAAATTTGTTCTGCTTCTGATAAACCAGAAACTAAGTTTTGTTTTTCGATTACAGCATTTTCAGCAGCTGCAACTTCTTCAGGTGTAGAAGTCGGGCTTTCTTTTACGATCGTTAATGTACGAACAGCTTCAAAAGCCTCATGTTCTTCTTTTGTGGAGAAAGCTTTCGCTCCAATTTGCCCAAAGCGTTTCACATATTTTGCATATGTAGAATCAAGTAAAATCGGTGCGTGTCCTGCTGCTTCATGAACGATATCAGGAGCTGGTGTATACTCGATATTTTCTACTTTACGAATATCTGTTGCGATTGGTAGTAATCCGTGCCCCTGAAAATCAAAGAATGCTACGCCGGGAATAAGTCCGTCAATCGTTACGGCGCCCCAGCCGCTTGGTGCTAAACAGTCATTCATTTCTTCTACTTTTGGAATCGCATCTATATTAATACCAGATGATTGTAGTCCATTAACATAGGCGGGATGAGCAACATCTTTTAAGAAGTTATGGTTTTGTTTCATAATGTAACGCCAAACAGCGTGATTCACCGGTGTGTATTGATCATAATGCTGTGTGGATACGAATGGTTTTAAATGTGATGGAATTTCTGTTTTCTTTGTCATTTAGACATCCTCCTTTTTTTCGATAAAAATGAATACCGGTTCGTATAGATTGCACCACCTCCCTTAAATAATGTAAGCGCTTATAAAATCTTATCATAAGATTCGGAATTATTTAACAACTGTTTGTGTGAGAAATAGAAAAAGCCCCTATCGGAAAATCCGATAGGGGCGAAAAAATCGCGGTACCACCCTATTTGTAAGTGAAAAGGTACTTACATCTCAACTAATGATAACGGAAAAACTCCGTCTTTTCCTTCATGCATAAAAGCACTACGAAAAAGAAGCTCCAGAATTGTAATTCGTACTTATATATGTGCTAATTTCCACCGACCATTAGCTCTCTGAAACAGGGATATAAGATACTACTGCGATTCTTTCAACGCGTATAATATGAAGTTATTTAAAAGGGAAGGACGCAAAAAAGCCCCTATCGGAAAATCCGATAGGGACGATAAAAATCGCGGTACCACCCTATTTGTAAACAATTAATTGTTTACCACTTACTTTAAGATAACGGAAAGATCCGTCTTTCTCTTCATGCATAAAAAGCAGTACGGGAAAGAAGCTCCAGAATTGTAATTCACGCTTGTATATGTACTGATTCGCACCAACCATCAGTTCTCTGAGACAGGGATATAAGTCGCTACTAGTATTCCTTCAAAGCCGATATATAATTCGTTCAACTAAACTATGTTTTGTATTATAAAACTATATTTAAAAGATTGTCAACAATAATTTTATTATTTCATTTCTAAATCGACGTTTAAATTAGATGTATTTCCGGCTGCATCAGTTGCTGCAATGTGGATTGTATTTTTCCCTTGTTGTAATTGATTGCGATCGAAATAAATTTCAAAGTTTTTCTCCCAATGGTTCAAGAATGCATTTTCCCATACGCCATTTCCATTAATTTCATACTGTAGTGTTACTGGATGTCCTGGAGCAACCCATCCGGATTCTGTCATCCAATCTAAAAGTATATCATCTACTTTTCCTCTAATTACGAGGTTTTCTTGATCTACTTCAGGCGATAATTTCGGTGCAGTGCGGTCGACAAATACAGCTCCTGTTTGTTTCGTTTCTCCTCCAGAATTAGAAGCAACAGCTTCAATTTGGTATAAGCCATCAGGTAGAGGTGATCCATCAGTTTTCGTACCATTCCATTTGAAGGATTTATAACCTGGTGTTTCATTCTTACCTTGATGAACGATTCCTTTATATGTTACTCGGTCTTTCGTAATTAAATTAGCATGAAACGTTACATCCTCAACTGGTGTAACTAAATAGTAATTGATAAGGTTGTCATCTAGTATTCTGTCATTATTTGGACTGAAAGTAGAATTAACGATTTCAAGGCCATCAATACGCTTGTATTCTTTCGGATCGATGCTAAATGTAAATGGAATACGCATTTCTTCAGCCTTCCCTTGCTCTTTTACATATAGATTTCCCGTATATACACCTTGTGGTAAGGAGCTATCAACAGTAATAGTAAAAGGCTTTTCGATGTTACTATTCGGTTTAATGCTAATAGAAGAAGGGAAAGAAGTCTGGACTTTTGTTTTTGTATCTAGTAATTCAATGCGAGTTGAAAAGTTTTTCTTTTTGTTAGAAAGATTTTGTAACGTAATATTTTGTGTTAACTTCACTTTGCCACTATTAGGTTTAATGAGACCGAAACTTACATTGTTTGGTTTCACTAATGCATCTGCTTTTGCTGCTTTTGGAATGTTAATTAAACCAGATCCTTGTGCCATGACAGGATATGTATTTTCATTGACATCCTTTAATGTTTTTGCAGTGTTGGCAAGAGCTGCTTTCAATTGTTCTGTCGTCCAATCAGGATGCATTTGACGCAGCAGAGCAACGGCTCCCGCTACTTGTGGCGCAGCCATACTTGTTCCGTTGTGAGATTCATAGCCACCTCTTGGTACTGTACTAGTAATTTTCACTCCAGGTGCAACTATATCAGGCTTTATGAGCCAACTTCCTTGTGATGGTCCTCTTGAACTGAAGTTACCAATAAGTTCGGTTTGGCTTGGTTGTCCAATTTTTATATTTTTCTTTCGTTTTGTAATTAAATTTTTCAACTCTTCACCATTTGTATTTGATAGTTGCATAACTGGAAGAGCTACATCTTCACGTCCAAAATATTCGGGCATAATATTAATTTCTTTTTCGTTAGAAATTAGTAGCACGCCGAGAGCGCCAGCTTGTTTCGCTTGTTCTGCTTTTACTAACGTGCTCGAAGTTCCTTGTAAAACAAGGGCGAACTTCCCGTTCACATCTTGTTTAGCGTAATCGCTTGGATTACCGTAGCCAACATATACAAGCTGAGCATCGTTTCCTACTTGGAAATCTACTTTTGATAAAGGTAATCCTTGGTAAGATTTATTGGAACCAGCTACTTGGAATGTTGGAAATGGAATAGAAACTGTAGATGCTCCAACAGAGATGACACTACTTGCGTTACCAGGAGCGTCAACAGACCAAGGTTTTGGTCCATCATTTCCATTTGAGACGACCGCAGTAACACCAAGTTTTGCTGCGCGTTCTAACGTCATTGTTACAGGTTGATCAGGTACATTCAAATCTTGACCAAGAGATAGATTTAAAACATCGGCACCATCTTGAATAGCGCGCTCAATACCTTGAATAATATCTTCGGTCGTACCAGTACCACCATCATTCATGACACGGTAAGCGAGTATAGAAGCATTCGGAGCAATCCCCTTTATTTTTCCGTTACCAGCAATAATTCCAGCAACATGGGTACCGTGGACGTTTCCATCCATCGGATCATTATCTTCATCGACTGTATCATAGCCACCGATATAATTTGCTTGTAAATCAGGATGGGTATAGTCGACACCTGAATCGATAATAGCGACTTTCATTCCTTTTCCATCAAGGGGTTTGCCAGTTGGATCTTTTAACTTCCAAGCTTCAGGTGCACCAACTGTAGGGCCTCCAACGTTTGGTGTTTCTTGATTCGCTGGGCTTTTTGATGTTTCATGTAACTTATATGTTAAGTTCGGATAAATTGCTTTTACTTCAGGTAAAGAAGCTAGAGCAGCAATTTGATCTCCTGGGATAGAAATAGAAAATCCAGAAAATAATGTACTATATGTTTCTTTTATCGTTGCCTTCGGTGCTTTTTCTTTAATTTTCTTTGTTGTATCCTCTTGTGCCTTTTTTAGTTGCGCATGGTATGATTGCACATTGCTATTTTTTAGATCCGGAGCATGCTGAATGTTACTTTGTGAAGCGAGTGGAGCATGCTGTAATTCTACAATGACTGAAATTTCTTTTGATGTTTTTGTTTCAACATTTTGCGCGATTTTGTTTGCTCCCCATTGTTCAATATTCGCTTTTAACTGTGGACTAAATTGCTTCTCTTTTTGCAGTGACTCAGCATGGGCGCTTAAAGCTCCAAAACTCGAAAAGACGAGCGCCATACTTAATAGTGTAGATGTAGTTTTTTTCATTGAAACTCCCTCTAATAAAAAGTGCCAATATTCCGAAAATAAATATTACATTTTTGTCGTTAATTATAGGAACGGATGTTGGCTAAACTATACATTCGACATAATTCCTACCAATCCTCTTTGAATTGAAAATTTCCTGGGAAATTTTTTGGGATTATGTCGAATGGATATTTTTCACATATTGTAAGTGGAAAGTGAGGAATGCTATGAGGGAAATGGGGGTGCTATATGAAAAGGTTTATAGTAAGTGGAATCGTGATTCTGTGCCTTTTTTTCTGTTCAAGTTCTATTACTAGCGCAGAAAACAATGGAGTGAAAGTTGCCTTTATTCGTAATCATAATCTATGGATTAAATTCGGTGAAAAAGAAAAACAAATTACAAAAGGAGAGTACATAACAGGGCCGAAATGGTCACATAATGGAGAATGGCTTGCATATGCAAAAGGAAAGAAGCGAAATCATTTTGAACTGTATCGGCTGAAAGATGGCAAGAAAGTTACACCATCTCAATCAGCAACATCGAATTATCAATGGTCACCAACAGAGAATATAATTGCCTTTGTATTTGCACGTACATTAAATATATTTGATGTTGAAAAAAAGAAAGCAGATTATGAAAATGTAGCCAATGGTGCAGGTGACTATGCATGGTATCCTGATGGTAAGAAGTTTCTTGTATCATCAGAAGCGTACTTGCTTCCAACAGGATGGACAGGTGCTCAGTTATATGAAATACAAAAGGATGCAAATATGAATCCTCATAAGATGAAACATTTATATGCACTACCGAATGAGCATGATGACTTTTTAGCATTAGTTGGAAGTGGATTTAAGTGGTCGCCAGATCAAAAATGGATTTCTTTTTTGGCAGTACCAACAGCTTCTTTGTCAGCGGATAGTAATACACTTTGCTTAATTCGATCAGACGGCAGTCGTTTTGAAACAGTAGATCAAATGTTATTAAACACACAATGGTTCAAATGGGCGCCATCAAAAAATATATTAGCCTATATTGAAGGAAGCGGGAGAGTTGCTTTAGAGAATAAGCATTTAAAAATAAAAGAATTGCCGGCTCTCCAGCAAAATACATTTACTCCAAAAGGCTATGTTGATTGGGATTTCACATGGAAGAACGATAATGTAATTATCGTTTCAAGGGCAAAGGAAGCAGAGCTATCGGTCCCTCTAGAAAAAAGACCACTACCATCTTTATATGAAGTAAATAGTATAAACGATGAACAAAATCAAATTACAAAGCCATCAAATAGCCAAGGCGATTATAACCCTATTTTTATTAAGAAGAGCAACCAATTAATGTGGATCCGTTCAAATCGTAAGAAAGCTGATGTATGGCTTGCTCATAGCGATGGGAAATATGAAAAGAAGTGGATTGAAAATATAGATGTGCCAGAGTGGTATTATGAGAAATGGGATTGGGAAGATGTCGTTTCGGTTAAAGACAAGTAAAAAAACCTGCCTAAAATATAATTTTTAGGCAGGTTTTTCAATGTTATTTATGTGTTTTATTTGGCTTTTTTTTCGCAGGGTTTCCGTTCCCTTGGCGCTTTCTGTTTTGTTCATCTTTTGCTTGTTTTTCATGTAATGTATCTAAAAAATCATTTGAGTTACTCATTTTTATATCTCTCCTTTTTTCATTACGTCCTAGTTACTATAACCATTTAGGAGGATAATCATGAGATAAAAGTTAAGCGCTTAGTTTTCTTCGGTAGTATACGTAAAATAGTCCATATGTAATGAATGACATAAGTAAAACTTGTAACTCTACATTTTCTTTTAAAATAGTTGCGACAGGAGCTGGTAAGTAAGGTGATGTATCGCTCGTTCCTAAACCTAACCATTTGTTTAAGAGGTTAAAGATACAAAACATGAAAACACCAGACCAGCTTGCGATAATTGCCTTCTGCTTAATTTTTGTTTCCCGTTCATCATCTGTAATCCAAGGATTAGCAGTTTTATCGCTATTAAAAAAGCCATTTATGTATCCCCATATGATCATTCCGATAAAGAAGATAATCCATTTCATATTTGTAATCCTCCTCTTCTTGTAAAAAATATTTTACATATATATAATTGTAATATTTTCCGAATATTGATGTCAAACACTTTTTACATTCTGCTTTTTAAAATAGCAGGAGTAAAGAAAAAATTAGGGAAGAAATATGTGAGACTATTTCATAGTGAGAGGAAGAGGAGAATGAAACTTGTCTTTGTTCGGCATGGTGAAGGTGAGCATACGAAAGATTTACCATTAAGTTTACAAGCGGTGAATCCGCCATTGACGGGTGTGGGAAAGAAGCAGGCTAAATTACTTCAGTGCGATGTACCATTACAAGAAAAGGATATATTAATCGCTAGTCCTACACTTCGAACTTTACAAACTGCGGCAATATGGGGTGCGGAAGTTGCTTGTCAAAAAATTGTTCATCCATATATATCCCCGCGTATTTTCCCTTACCGGGAATCCGCCAAAACATTGCCGTGCGATCAATTGTTAGATCGAAAGGTAATAAAAAATTTATTTCCACATTTTTCATTAGAAGAAAGTACAAATGAATTGTTATGGAATGAGGGAGTCAATATTATCTCGGAGAAGGAATTTCAGCAAATAGTAGATGAATTTCTGCACTGGTGCTATCAGTTAAGAGCAGAAAAAGTTTGTATCGTTTCACATGATGGAACAATTACAGCGTATAGGCAATATTTACAGAAAGTCGCTTTAACTAGAGCTGATTTTTTGAAAGAAACGGGTATATATGAAATGGACTTATAGGAGGGGGATTTGTAATGGAAGAGTTAGGGGGAAATGTGTACGACTTAAATGAGCAGAGAGTATACTTTGGCGTAGCGGAAATTAAGTAATATGCAAAATTGCATATTACACATATTGTGAATTTAGGGAGTTGAAACTAGTAGAATCCATTTTACATAAAGATACAAAATCACATGTTAAATCGATAGCTTATGTAGATGGAAATGTAGCACTTATGTTTACAATACGCTTATTTTACAGGCTTATTAACCATGACAAAATGTTAGAAGAAGGTGTTCAAGAAGCGAGATTAATCGATGAGGAGACACATACATTTCGATTATATAAATAGCGTGAAACACGTTTATTCTATATTCGAATAAATGTGTTTCACATTTAACTCACATTTTTTTTACACTTTTTTCAATGAAAATGATTATCACCTGTGGTATGATATGTTCAAGTTTTTACAGGTAATAAAAGTTACTATATATACGTTAGTATTTAATTTTTTGTATGTATGTCACGAATTATTCACAATTAACATTTTAAAAGTAAGTAACTAATGTTATTATATTATCTGTAACTGACTTAATTACAACTTTAGGAGGAAGATATGATTATTCAATTTTTAAGAGAAAACAAAACAGTTTCTTTTGTATTAGCGATAATTCGAGTGTATCTTGGTTACACATGGGTAATGGCTGGAATCGGTAAACTACAAGGAAAAGGCTTCGATGCAACTGGTTATTTACAAGGTGCAATTGAAAAATCTAAAGGAGCACAACCAGCTGTTCAATCCTGGTGGGCATCATTCTTACAAGATTTTGCAATTCCAAACGTTGATTTATTTAATACACTTGTGACGTGGGGAGAAATTTTAGTCGGAATTGGTTTAATTGTGGGCTGTTTAACAAAAACAGCGGTCTTTTTCGGTCTTGTAATGAACTTTTCCTATATGTTTAGTGGGTCAATTGGTGTAAACCCTGAAATGGTTATCTTATCCATGTTCGTTCTTGTTTCTGGTATGAATGCTGGAAAACTTGGAATTGATGGCTTCGTTATTCCAAAAGTACTAGGATCAAAAACTCAAAAACGCCAAAAGCAAGCTGCTTAATATATGAAAACGGGTATCTCAAAAAGAGATACCCGTTTATTTTTCAGCATTTATAGGATTTTTCTCGAAGAAATCTTTTACATACCCTACAAATTCTTGTGGCTCTTGACGAAATGGAGCATGATAACCCTTTTCAATAATATGGAAAGTGCTATTTTTTAAGAATTGATGATAAGTTTCGCCTTCTTTCCAAGAAACGCTACTATCATTTCTTCCCCATATAATTAAAGTTGGTTGCTTAATTTCATTTGCATTGATTTGAAGACGCCTAGGCCATAATTTCATTTTATTATAATGCTCTTCATCATTACGCTTGAATTTAACTTTTCTCTCATCATAATCTGCAATAGAAGAAACGGCACTTAAATCAGTCGACACCTTTGGTTTTGGTGAACCTTGTTTATTAACGAACGTATGAGGGCCGCCTGTAGCATCAGTTAAAATAAGGTGGGTAACCGCTTCAGGGTATAAATATGTTAAATTAAGAGAAATTTCTCCGCCCATCGAATGTCCCAGTATTGCGAATGAGTCATACCCTAGTTTTTTCATTAACTTATAATACAAATTTGCATGAGTTGGAAAAGAATAATAAAAATCCATCGGCTTAGAGGAACGTCCGAATCCTAAAGCATCAACAGAAATAATCGTATGATCTTTTGCTAAATCTGAGTAAATCTTTTGAAAACCATCGGATGATCCTCCAAATCCATGGATCATAAGTAAAGGTGGTTTTTCATCACCAATCTTTTTAAAGTAAATCGTTTGACCATCTATCTCTACCATTTTTTCCTCGGTAGCTAGTTTCGCTGTAATTGTATTTTTAACTTGTTTTACTTGTTCTACTGGCTTTTCTGCTGTACTACATCCTACTAATAGTGTAAGAGTAAGACAACCTACCATAAAATAGCTAAATCGCTTCAATTAGGTGTCCCCTTTCTAACATAACGCTGCATCTATCATAGCAAATAGCATATTACGATTTCCAGGAAGTTGATTACCATTCTTTATCATAAGAGGTGAAAGGAGCGTTTCCTGGAAATCTGCTGTTTGAAGAAATTGGCGGAATATGAATTGTGAGTGCGGAACATCAATGCGTATCGTCCCACTCCACGATTTACAAATCATTTCTAATAACTGAATAGCGTCTTTTTCTTTTTTTGATATAAGCGGAGTGATACATAGTACATCTCCTTTTTGTATGCATAAAGCAAAAGTATCTATTTGATTATCCCGTTCTATTTTAAAGGAGTAAGTTGCTCTCGATAGTAGCGATGAAAAAAGCTTAGAACGATATGCACCAGTCGCAGTTTGATCAAGAAAAATGAGAGATTGAAGATCGGCTTGCTGAATTTGTTTTATGGGAAAAGAATTTGTACTTATATGAGCCGCTTGTTTTTCGAAACGATGAATTGTTGTTATTGATTGAAATCCATAAGATTCATATAAGGGTTCGCCAGCTTTTGTTGAAATGAGCGTAATAGGGAGCGATGGATGAGTTACTTTTAAGCTATTGCTTAACAAAATACGGCCAATTCCTTTTCTTTGAAAATCAGGATGCACGATTAACATACCGATAGAAGAAAATCCAGGGGCAAATGAAAAGACCCCGCCCGCTGCAATAAGTTTATTCTCATGTACATAGCCAAAAATTGTGCCAATGGAAAGGTACATATGGAATTGCTCTTTCATAAAAATCTCATGCTGTAACCACCCGACTGATTTACAAAGAGAGAGTAAATCTGGAATGGAAGATTCGTCTAGTTTTACTGTTTTCATAAAGTTCACCATATTTCTATTTAAATTAGAAAAAATAAGAATAATATTACGAAATGTAAAATAATAGGTTCGTATTAAAAAAATCCAACATGTTTATATTTTTCTTTGTAAAGGGAAGTATGTTTGATATGACAAGACAAACTTATACAAATTATAACTGAAATTTACATAAGTTAACAAAAAATTTACATATAACTCATTTTCTCTTAACAGTCTTCTATTAAATTTGATAGTGGGAAATGAATAACCTAATTAGGGGGACAAGACAGTGAAAAAGTTTGTAAAAAAAGCATGGCCATTTGCAGTTGTGGCGTCGTTAGCAGTTACTTCGGTAGCAACATGGAATTTTACGCGTTCTAGTGAGGTTAATGCGGATGAGAACGGAAACAATGCAAAGATTAAAAATGTCATTGTATTAATTGGGGATGGTATGGGGCCTTCATATATGACAGCTCATCGTTATATGAAAGATAATCCAAAAACATTTGAGATGGAATCTACAGAATTTGATAAGCATCTTGTAGGAACACAAAAAACATATCCAGAAGATGAACATGAAAATATTACAGACTCTGCATCGGCAGCTACTGCGATGTCAGCAGGTATAAAAACATATAATGCAGCTATTGCAGTAGATAATGATAAAGCTGAAGTGAAAACAGTATTGGAGCAAGCGAAAGAAAAAGGGAAGTCAACGGGACTCGTTGCAACGTCTGAAATTACGCATGCAACACCAGCTGCATTCGGTGCACATGATATTAGTCGTAAAAATATGGACGCAATTGCAAATGATTACTTTGATGAGAAAATTAAAGGTAAGCATAAAATAGATGTTATGCTTGGCGGCGGTGTGAATAACTTTGTTAGAAAAGACCGCAATCTTACAGAAGAATTTAAGAAGTCTGGTTATAGTTATGTAACAGATCGTAATCAATTATTAAATGATAAAAGCGATCAAGTTCTTGGTTTATTTGCACCAGGTGGTTTAGATAAAATGATTGACCGTACTGACAAAACACCTTCATTAGAAGAGATGACAAATACCGCGATTGAGCGCTTGAACAAAAATAAAAATGGTTTCTTCTTAATGGTCGAAGGTAGTCAAATTGATTGGGCTGGACATGATAATGATATTGTCGGTGCAATGAGTGAAATGGAAGACTTCGAAAAAGCGTTTAAAGCAGCAATTGAGTTTGCGAAAAGAGATAAGAACACATTAGTTGTTGCAACTGCAGACCATGCTACTGGCGGATTATCTTTAGGTGCGAATGGGGAGTATAACTTTAAAGTAGATCCGATTAAAGCTGCGAAACGTACGCCAGACTTTATGGCAAATGAGATTGTAAAAGGTGCAAATGTAGAAGAAACATTGAAAAAGTATATTGATCTACAATTAACATCAGAAGAAATTAAAGCTGTAAATGATATAGCTCCATCAAAAGATGTAACAAAGATTGATAATGCAATTGAAGATATCTTCAATAAGCGTTCGGTTACAGGTTGGACAACGGGTGGACATACAGGTGAAGATGTGAACGTATATGCATTCGGACCAGGTAAATACTTATTCTCTGGCGTTCAAGAAAATACAAATATAGCTAAACGTGTCTTTGACATCGTTGGCGGCGGTGATCCGAATAAAGGAAGACGCTAATTATAAATGAAAGTGAGGCGAAATGCCTCACTTTTCTTTTTAGGAGATGGAAAGATGAGAGTTTTTTTAGGGAAATTAAGATTCCTTCTAGTATTTGTATTATTGCTAGTTGGGTGTCAATCTCAAGAGAATAATATAGAACAAAAATCTGCTGAAAAAACTGAGGAAAAGGTACATATAACGAAAGAAGAAGAGAAATCCATTCAAGATGTTATTGAGGCATTTGTACGGACGACGAATGAAAAAAATCTTGCTGAGCATATGGAGTTATTTTCAAAGAAGATGCCTAGTGCTGAAGACTTAAAAACACAAAAGGAAGCGGCATTTCAAAAGGGAAATAAGAAAATAGAATTGGAACATATGAATATGAAAGCTCTTAAAGGTGGGCTTGTTATTGTTGAAACGGAGGAAAAAGAAGTAGATGGAGGGGTTACTCTTCAAAAGAAAATGCAGTATGCACTTGGAAAAGAAGACGAAGGGTGGAAGATTGAAGAAGTTCGTACGATAGAGAAGAAATAAAGTGAAACTTTAATCAGGGGGAGTCTTTCTGCCCGCAAATAGCGGAATAAAAAAAGGTTCTCATAGGAGAGAACCTTTTTAAAGTGGTAATAAAATTTGATTTGAACATGCTTCAATGTCATCAATATCTTGACGGATTGTTGCCATCTTATTATCGAGATCTTCAGCTTTCATAGCAGCGTCATGTAGTTCATCCTTCAAATAATCAGGTATATTTCCTTCATATTTGTAGTAAAGTTTATGTTCTAAACTTGCCCAAAAGTCCATCGCAAGTGTACGTAATTGAATTTCTGCAAATACATCTTTCGTACCAGAATTTAGTAACAATGGATATTTAATAATCATATGCAAACTTTTATAGCCATTTCCTTTTGGATTGGCAATATAATCTTTTACTTCTACAATTTCCATGTCTCCACGATTTTCAATAACCCCTTTTAAATGGTAAATATCTTCTACAAAGCAACATGTAATACGGATGCCAATAATATCTTGTAATTGTGTTTGAGCATTTTCAACTGTTGGTGATAAATTTTTACGCTCAAGCTTCCTAATGATACTTTCGGGTTGTTTAAGTCTTGTTTTTATATGTTCAAACGGGTTGTAGTCTTCTAAAAATTGAGCTTCCCGGTTCATAATTTCAAATTTAGTTTTTAACTCTTCTAAAGCAAATGTATAAGGTAATACAAAAGCTTTCCAGTAGTTAACGGTTGATTGGTTATATTCCATTTATATACACACCTTTTCTTATTTACAAGTGAAGTTGTTATTATACTAAACACCAAATCATGTAGGCGCAAGCAGCAAATGATGAGATCATAAAGCGATATTTAGTTTTCATCTTTTCAACCCCTTTCAAATGAAATTATATATGAATAAACGTCATTGTTAGTAATTTCACTATGTACAATTCTTATAGTAATAGATTCATGTGAAATTCGTATGAACTAATTGTTTCAGCTTTTTGTCTTTTTGCTAATGACTTTTGGTTTTGTTTGTTATAATTACCTTAAATTGTAATAAAGAAGAGAGTATGATGAATCCAAAAGATAATGAATGAATTCTTTAAAAAGCATTTACCGATGTTAAAATATAATAATTTAGTTTGCATTACGATTGAAAAATCAACCAATGAATTAATTGGTTTTATAAAACTGACAGACGATAAAGAAGTAAAACAAATACTGTCTAGAGAGGAATGTTTACAAAAAGCACTTCAATTTTTAGAACGAGTTATTCCAGATAGCACACAATATCTTCGTCTTTGGGAAGAACGTGAAGAAGCAGAAGATGGGATTGAAAGATTTACCTTTTCTGTATATGTGAATGGGATTCCAATAGACTATATGCGATTAACATCAATACAGAAAATGGTGCTGTGATGCACTACTCAGGAGAATCTAGCAGCATTATAAAAGAATTGCTCACATATGAAACAACACCAAAAGTGACAAAAGAAAAAGCGCTAGAAATATACAAAGAGGCCATCCGAGTTAAATTAGAATGGCATATAGATGTTGATGCAGAGGAAACGAAATACGAACTACTGTATAAACAAACGATGAATGAAAATCATAAAGAATCCTTCGAATGTAGTCGAGAAATTCGTTACATAGATGCGTATACTGGCGAGAAAATTTGGAGTGAGTATTAGTAAAAGCCAATCGATTCGTTTCGATTGGCTTTTACTATGTTCATAGAATAATTTATTAATTGCTGTTAAGAGGTTGAAGAATACCATCTTGAGCTTTCGACCAGTCATATACATTACCATCTGATCCTACTGCGAAATTTAGAGCGCGTTGGTTTTCACCGTCACCACGTGCGTATAAAACGTCATATAGCTTAATACCATTTATTGTGCCGATTAGTTGGTCTTCCCCAGATCCGTAATGAATTTGATCTGATCGAGCACCCATTCTTTTTTCTAGAATCCTCACAGCATCGTCACTTGTGAATTTAATTGTATCGGTTTGTTTATTTGGTTGTTGATCTGTCTGTGTGTTTTTAGATTCTGCTTCATTTTTTGTATTGTTTGTAGCTGTTGAGTTGTTCTCAGCTTTTGTATTGTTTGTAGCTGTTGAGTTGTTCTCAGCTTTTGTATTGTTTGTAGCTGTTGAGTTGTTCTCAGCTTTTGTATTGTTTGTAGCTGTTGTGTTGTTCTCAGCTTTTGTGTCGTTTTTAGTTGTTGAGTTGTTCTCAGTTTTTGTATTGTTTGTAGCTGTTGTGTTGTTCTCAGTTTTTATGTTGTTTTCATTGTCCTCAGTTTTTACACTGTCTTCGGTCTTTTGGCTATCCTCATTTTTTGTACTGTCTTTTGATGCTGCAGTATCCTCTTTAGTAACTTCAGTTTTTGTAGGAGACGTTTGTTGTCCACAAGCTGAAAGTAAGAAAAAAGATAATGTGAGTACTACAAGGTTTCTGATTAGTGAAGTAGCGTATCGCATGAAAACACCTCTTTCAAAATTTTGGAACTTAATACATTGTAATGCATTGGAATACATTGGAAGAATTATTCAAGGTATAAAGGGTGTATTTTGTTCGACAAAAAGCTAAGGATTCCATATTTGTGTAGTACAGACACAAACAACCTCATGCCCACATACACATAGTAAAGACCACTATTTTGGCGGAGGTGAAAGGTTTGAGTCTATTCGCCGCAATTGGATATATGGTTCGAGAAGTGTTTGTATTTGTTTCTTATGTGAAGAACAATGCGTTCCCGCAGCCGTTATCATCAGATGATGAGAGAAAGTACTTAGAGTTAATGGAGCAAGGTGATGCTCAAGCGAGAAATCTTTTAATTGAACATAATTTACGGCTTGTAGCTCATATCGTTAAAAAATTTGAAAACACTGGAGAAGATGCAGAAGATTTAATTTCAATTGGTACCATTGGGCTTATTAAAGCGATTGAAAGCTATTCAGCAGGGAAAGGAACTAAGCTTGCAACATATGCAGCACGCTGTATCGAAAATGAAATTTTGATGCATTTACGTGTGCTGAAGAAAACGAAAAAAGACGTTTCACTTCATGATCCAATCGGGCAAGATAAAGAGGGTAATGAAATATCGCTTATTGATATATTAAAATCAGAATCAGAAGATGTAATTGATATGATTCAGCTTAGTATGGAGTTAGAAAAAATTAAAGAGTATATCGATATTTTAGACGAACGAGAGAAAGAAGTAATTGTGAAGCGTTTTGGACTTGGGCTTGATAAAGAGAAAACACAGAGGGAGATTGCGAAGGCACTCGGTATTTCAAGAAGCTACGTATCGCGAATTGAAAAGCGTGCTTTAATGAAAATGTTCCACGAATTTGTGCGGGCTGAGAAAGAGAAAAAAGCAAAAGAATAATGTATATTGTAGGCAGCTACACTTTAAAAGTGGCTGCTTTTCTTTCGGGAAAACGGAAAGAAAACGAGCTGTTCTAAGAAGAAATACATGTTCACTGTTGAAAATGGCGGATTCTATCTGTAATATTAGAAGGTGCTAAACAATTTAAGAATAAAAATTATACTTAGTTTTTCATCGTGTATAACGAGACGGCTCCATTCTATATGTGGGAATAAGAACCAATTTTACATATGATATAGAGAGAAAAGAAGGGGAAACTAAAGTTATAGGCTGATTAGGAGGTTTCGTAATTTGCGACGGACATTATATCGACTTATGATCGAACTTACAAATGGTCGTTTTACTTCTTATATATTACGTAAATTTGCACAATCTCGTTTGAGCTCTATCATTATTCCATCGTATGCGAAAGTTTTTCAAATTAATCAAGATGAGATGGAAAAGGGTTTGAAGGAATATCGAACATTGCATGATTTATTTACACGTAGGCTAAAAGAAGGAAAGCGTAGTATTGATACTGATGCATCGAGTATCGTTAGTCCTGTTGATGGTGTTTTTGCTGATCAAGGTCCTATTGAGGATACAAAAACATTCGATATAAAAGGAAAGCGTTATTCAATTGTGGATATGCTAGGTAATGAAGAGCGTGCAAAGCGATATGCAGGCGGTACATATATGGTAATTTATTTGAGTCCAAGTCATTATCATCGTATTCATAGTCCGCTCTCTGGCTCTGTGACTGAAAGATTTGTACTCGGCAGAAAATCATATCCGGTAAATGCAGCGGGTATGGAGTATGGGAAAGAACCATTGTCAAAAAATTATCGCTCTGTTACAGAAGTAAATAGTGAAGGCGAACGTATGGCGCTTGTAAAAGTAGGTGCTATGTTTGTTAATAGTATTGAGCTCCTTCATGAAAGAAGTACTGTTCAAAAAGGTGAAGAGATGGCATACTTTACATTTGGCTCAACAGTTGTTTTATTATTTGAAAAAGATATGATTGAAGCAGTGCAGGAATTGACAAGTGGGCAAGAGCTACGTCTTGGTGAAAAAATTGCAACCCGAGTATCTCATAAGTAAAGAAAAGATTTTATAATATACTTATGAAGCTCTAATTAAGAAATGTGGACAAAGATGCTTAATGAAGAAATCCCCTAGATGGGAGTACTTGTTTATTCGAGAGCCATCGCAGGATGGCTCTTTTTACAGGTCAATCAGCAATCTATATGTACTCAAGAAGATTTGACGAGCTTGTCCTCTAACGAGCGTCTAATAATTTCTTGTTTTATAAGTAAAATGAAGTCGGGATTTAATTTTAGTTCTTTTGCTTTATAATAAGACTCAGTGAGTAAATCAGTAGATAACTGTTCCATATGTTTTGTTTTCAAGGGGAGTCACCTCCTAATAATATAAGGATTGATTCGTTGTTGCATTTAATGTACCAAAAAAATATGACAGTCACAAACAAGAGGTTATCCACATACCTCAGTGGATAAAGTGTGTATAGAGTGTTAGTAAATTCCGAATTAACTGAAAAGTTAATGTGGAAAGTGTGTACAAGTTTATCCACAGGTTATCTATCGAAAAATGTTGTCGAAAAATTTTATGAAAAATCCTCAAAGAGGTGAAAGAAATTGAAGTTATTTTTACCAAATGAATATGTGAAAAATGTATATCATGTTCAACCGGAAGATTTGAAAAAACGTGGAATTAAAGGAGTTATTACCGATTTAGATAACACTTTAATTGAATGGGATCGTCCGAACGCAACACCACAGCTTGAAGAGTGGTTTTTGAAAATGAAAGAAAATGATATTCAAGTAACGGTTGTTTCAAATAATAACGAGCAACGCGTTAAAGAATTCGCTGATCCATTAGGTATTCCGTTTATTCATAGTGCGCGCAAACCGTTTGTCCGCGCATTTAAGCGTGCGATACACGAGATGCATTTACAGCCAGATGAAGTTGTAGTAATTGGAGATCAGTTACTAACGGATGTGCTCGGAGGGAATCGTGTGGGACTTCATACAATTTTAGTTGTACCGGTAGCGCAAACGGACGGATTGGTGACACGTTTTAATCGAAAAATTGAACGAAGAATTATGAGAAACATGAAGAAAAAAGGCTTAATTAACTGGGAGGAATAAAGTTTGACTGAAACAATTAAATGTATTGGTTGCGGTGTAGAAATTCAAACAGAAAATAAAAATGAAGTAGGATACGCTCCTGTATCATCTTTAGAAAAAGAACAAGTAATTTGCCAACGTTGTTTTCGTTTGAAACATTATAACGAAATTCAAGATGTATCTTTAACAGATGATGATTTCCTTCGTATTTTGAACGGAATTGGACAATCAGACGCACTAGTGGTTAAAATCGTAGATATTTTCGATTTCAATGGTAGTTGGTTACCGGGCTTACATCGTTTTGTAGGGAACAATAAAGTATTACTTGTAGGGAATAAGGCTGACTTAATTCCAAAGTCAGTTAAGCATGATAAAGTAAAACATTGGATGCGCTATAGTGCAAAGCAACTTGGTTTAAAACCAGAAGATGTCTTTTTGATTAGTGCAGCTAAAGGACAAGGAATCACTGAACTTGCTGATGCAATTGAGCATTACCGCGAAGGTAAAGATGTTTATGTTGTTGGATGTACGAATGTTGGTAAATCAACATTTATTAATCGTATGATTAAAGAGTTTAGTGATGAGACTGAGAATGTAATTACAACATCGCATTTCCCAGGAACAACGCTTGATTTAATTGATATCCCATTAGACGAAACATCATCTTTATACGATACACCAGGTATTATTAATCATCATCAAATGGCGCATTATGTTGGGAAACAAAGCTTAAAGCTTATTACACCGACTACAGAGGTTAAGCCGATGGTATTCCAATTAAATGAAGAACAAACATTATTCTTTGGTGGATTAGCACGATTTGATTATGTAAGTGGAGGTCGTCGTGCATTTACTTGTCATTTCTCAAACCGTTTAACAATCCATCGTACAAAGCTTGAAAAGGCTGATGAATTGTACGAAAGACACGCTGGAGAAATGTTGAATCCACCGACACCAGAAGAATTAGAAAATATGCCGGATTTTGTGAAATATGAATTTAATATTCGTGAGCCAAAAACGGACGTTGTATTCTCTGGATTAGGCTGGGTTACTGTAAATGAATCAGGAGCGAAAATTGTTGCTCATGTACCAAAGGGAGTAAGTGTTTCATTACGTAAATCTTTAATTTAATATGGAGAGGGATTTATGAAACAATTATATGGTGTAATCGGAAATCCAATTGGACATTCATTATCACCCGTTATGCATAACGATGCATTTGAACACTTGAATATGGATGCCCATTATCATGCATTTCTTGTAGAAGAAGAAGCGCTAGGGGAAGCAGTAAAAGGTTTGAAAGCATTAGGTATTTCAGGATTTAATGTAACGACTCCGCATAAAGTTGCAGTTATGGAGTACTTGGATGAGGTTGCCCCGCTAGCAAGGCAAATCGGTGCGGTAAATACAGTAGTTCATCGAGATGGAAAATTGATTGGGTATAATACAGATGGAATTGGTTTTGTTCGTGCCCTGCAGTCAATTAGTGAAGATCCACTTCAAGAGAAACGTATTTTATTAATCGGTGCAGGTGGTGCTAGCCGAGCTATTTACTTCTCGCTTGCAGATGTGGGTGTGAAAGAAATTGATATTGCTAATCGTACGAGAGATAAGGCGGAAAATCTTATCGCTGGGTGCATGGCAAATGTTAATTCGCATGCTCTATCGTTAGAATGTGCAGCAGAAAATCAAGGGGAATATGATATTATCATCCAAACAACAACGATAGGTATGCATCCACATGTTGCGTATACGCCGCTGGAAATTCGTTCATTGAAACAAGGAACGATTGTTTCTGATATTATTTATAATCCATTTGAGACGAAAATTTTAGGCGATGCGAAAGAACAAGGTGCAATAATTCAAAATGGAATCGATATGTTCGTTTATCAAGGTGCACTTGCATTTGAAATGTGGACAGGTTGTGTGCCGAATATTGATAGAATGAAACAATTAGTAATGAGAGAGCTTGGAGGCTAATTATATGTTAACAGGAAAACAAAAAAGATTTTTACGTGCAAAGGTACATCATTTAACACCGATTTTTCAAGTTGGAAAAGGTGGCGTAAATGAAAATATGGTGAAACAAATTGGAGAAGCATTAGAAGTTCGTGAACTATTTAAAGTGAGCGTATTACAAAACTGTGAATTTGATCGTCGTGAAGTTGCAGAAGAGCTTGCACAAGGTGCACGAGCTGAAATCGTTCAAGTAATCGGAAGCACAATTGTTTTATACAAAGAATCAAGAGAAAATAAGCAGATTAAGCTTCCTCGATAAAAGATATACGTGAGTTATTTCGTAGTGGACGCTTGATATGTAGAAAGCGAAACCAATTGAACTTTTATTAACAGTGGCTCTCTTCGAATATGTATGGGGAGAGTTGCTGTATGTAAAAGGAAGGAGCGTTTCTTTTGAGAAAAATTGGCATTATTGGTGGCACGTTTGATCCGCCTCATAATGGGCATTTGTTAATTGCAAATGAAGTGTATCATGCTTTAGGGTTGGAAGAGGTATGGTTTTTGCCGAATCAGATTCCACCGCACAAGCAAGGACGTAACATTACGAGTGTGAAAAGTCGATTAAACATGCTGCAAATAGCGACTGAGGAAGAAGCATACTTTTCAATTTGTTTAGAAGAGCTAGACAGAGAAGGCCCATCTTATACGTACGACACTATGGTACAATTAACGGAGAAGTATCCGGATGTGCAGTTTCACTTTATTATTGGCGGAGACATGGTTGAGTATTTGCCGAAGTGGTATAACATTGAAAAGTTACTTAAGCTTGTGACTTTCGTTGGAGTTGCAAGACCAGGTTATACATTACATACGCCTTATGATATCGTAAAAGTGGAAATTCCAGAGTTTGCAGTTTCTTCTTCTCTGTTACGGGAGAGATATATGACGAAGAAAACGTGCAAATATTTACTCCCCGAAAAAGTACAGGTATATGTCGAGAGGAATGGGTTGTATGAATCGTGAGGAAGCACTTAGTATTGTCAAACAGCAAATGCATGAAAAACGTTATATACACACGATTGGTGTAATGGAAACAGCGATTGAACTTGCCCGGTTATATGGTGTAGATGAAAAAAAGGCAGAGACGGCTGCTATATTTCACGATTATGCAAAATGTAGAGCGATTCCAGAAATGGAAGAGATTATTAAGAGAGAAGCTTTGCCAAAGGATCTATTGCACTATAACAAAGAGTTATGGCATGCACCTGTTGGGGCATACTTAGTAGAAAAAGAAGTAGGCATTACTGATCTTGAAATTCTACAAGCTATTACATATCATACAAGTGGTCATGAAAAAATGACAATGTTAGATAAAGTTATTTATGTAGCAGATTACATTGAACCAGGACGTAAGTTTCCTGGTGTGGAAGAAGCGAGGAAACTCGCATATAAAGATATAAATCAAGCTTTACTGTTTGCTTTAAAGCGAACAATTCAATTTTTAATGGAAAAAGATCAAACGATTTATCCATTAACATTCCAAACATACAATGCAATTATCAAGGAGGAAATTAATAAATGAAAGATAAAGAGTTATTAGTATTAGCGGCAAAAGCAGCTGATGATAAGAGAGCAGAAGATATGGTTGTACTAAATATGCAAGGTATTTCACCGATTGCAGACTATTTTATTATTTGTCACGGAAATTCAGACAAGCAAGTACAAGCAATTGCACGTGAAATTAAAGCGAAGGCACATGAGTTCGAAATTAACGTACAACGTATGGAAGGCTTTGATGAAGCACGTTGGGTTTTAGTAGACCTTGGTGATGTGGTTGCTCATGTATTCCATAAAGATGAGCGTAATCACTATAATTTAGAGCGTCTATGGGGCGATGTGCCGCGTGAAGATATTGCAGATGAGCTAGATCAATGAAATACGAACAATTTGCTTTGCTGTATGACGAACTGATGAATGATGTCCCTTATGATAAATGGGTGGAATTCACAGAGGAAAGTTTGCAACAGGCATCTATGAAAGAGGCAAAAATTCTTGACGTAGCATGTGGAACTGGTAACGTAACACTTCCGCTTGTACGAAAAGGTTATGATTTAATTGGTGTAGATCTTTCGGAAGAAATGTTAACTGTCGCACAGCAAAAATTGGGGGGAGAAGGTTATTTTATTCCTTTTTACCAACAAGACATGAGAGAGCTCGATGTTCCTGGTGAATTTGATTGTGTGACAATATTTTGTGACTCATTAAATTACGTATTGCAAGAAGATGGAGTGCAAGAAACATTTAGAAGAGTTTTCCACCATTTACGTCAGGATGGCTTGTTTTTATTCGATGTACACTCTTTATATAAAATACATCACGTATTTCAAAATGAAACATATACAGTGAACGGCGAAGAAATATCACTTATTTGGAACTGCTTCCCTGGAGAAGAATCAGATAGTGTGGAACATGATTTGACATTCTTTGTACAAGATTCAGAAGAAGATGTGTACCATCGTTTTGACGAATGTCACGTGCAGCGTGCATATTCGGTTGAAGTGTTAACAAAATGGCTTGAAGAAGCTGGATTTACAGTACTTCGCGTCACAGGTGACTTTGAACGAATCGAAGTGACAGAACAAACAGAGCGCATCTTTTTTATGGCGAAGAAGAATGGATAAAAGAAAAGCAACCGATAAGGTTGCTTTTGTTTTATAGAAAAGATCTAGTTTTAGTTCTAGAAAAATAAAAAGATGATATGTGTAAAGTGTAAAAATGCTAGTTTTAGTGAAAATGTAGCATGAAAAAGATAAGTATTAATAAAAAGGGTTTGGGATTACGATGGCGTATTTATTATGTGTGTTTATTGAATTGCTGCTCAACGCATTTTAAATCTTCATCAAATTTCTCATGTGTCCGTTCGATTAATTTATGAAACATATCCCCAACGTGCTCTTCTAAAATACGAATACCTTCTCCTGTAACACCGCCTTTAACGCATACCTTTTCTTGTAAAGTAGGTAATGTAAAAATTTCTTTTTCAAGTAATTTCCCCATTCCAATGACCATTTCACTTACTAAAGTAGTGGCTTCTTCATGTGTAATATTTGTTTTATCTACAGCAGCGTTAATGAAACATTGTAATAAATAACTAAAAAAAGCAGGGCCGCAGCTTGCTATATCAGATGAAACGCGCGTTATATCTTCTTCTATAACAAGGGGAGTAGAAATGTTTTTGAATAGACGAAATAGTTTTTGTTGCCATTCTTCAGAGCAGTTATTTCCAAATGTAAATAGTGATGCGCCGGATAAGGCGCGGTTTGTGATGCTTGGAATGATACGAGCGACGTGGCAAGGTATAAGTGTTTCTAATTGTGATGGAGATATGGGGCTTGTGATAGAAACTAAGCAATCTTCGTCTGAAAAATGGTCAGCGTATTTTTTTAGAATAGGGTATATATCTATCGGTTTTACGCAAATGAAAATAAGCTGGGATTGTTCGATTACCTCTTGGATTGTTTTGGCTATATGAACAGAAGGGTATTTTTCTTTTATATGATATGCTTTGGCAGGCGTCCGATTAATAATAGTAAGGCACGAAGGTTTGACAGCACGGGTTTCTAAAAATGCATCGATTAGTATATTCCCCATGTTCCCTGTCCCTATAATTCCTATGTTCAATGTTTCATCCCTCCTTCGTAACAGCTTTCTCCTAAACAATATGAATGATGTTATAAATTTATGATTAGAGGTGTAAAATGATGTGGGATTTTCCGAAAAAATGGTTGGGATTAGTGGTTATTATTGGCACTTTGATTTTTCTTTTTTTCTGGAAAACGAATCAGCAAACGGAGCCATCGCTCATTACAACGGAAGTTCAAGCGAAAGATGTGGAGAAAAAAAGTAAACCGAAAGTATTGGATACAAAGGAACAGAAAAAAATAATTATAATTGATGTGAAAGGGGCGGTTGTAAGAGAAGGTGTGTATGAAATGAAAGAGGGGGACCGAGCGAAGGATGCCGTTGAAAAGGCGGGTGGTTTTTTACTAGAAGCAGATGTGAAGAAGGTGAATTTAGCGCAAATTGTACAAGACCAAATGATCCTTTATGTACCCAATAAAAATGAGCAAGTACAAGAGGTGGCCGCTTTTTCAAAGGGCGAGGCAAAGATTCAAATAAACGCAGCTTCTAAAGAGCAACTTGAAAAAATTACAGGCATTGGTTCTCGGAAGGCAGAAAGTATTTTGAAATACCGAGAAGAACACGGTCCGTTTCAGAAAATAGAAGATTTATTAGAAATTGATGGGATTGGGGCGAAGTCTTTAGAGAAAATAAAAGATCAAATTATTATTCCGTAAAAGATTGACGAAGTTTTTCTTTTTTCGCTACACTACAAGTAGACAAAAAAGAAGGTGAAAAATATGGAACGAATTTCATGGGATCAATATTTTATGACGCAAAGCCATCTACTATCTTTACGTAGTACATGTACAAGGCTTGCAGTAGGAGCGACAATCGTTCGTGATAAACGAATTATTGCTGGTGGATATAACGGTTCAATTAAAGGTGGTGTACATTGTATAGACGATGGTTGCTATGTCATTGATAATCATTGCGTTCGTACAATTCATGCGGAAATGAATGCTTTATTGCAATGTGCGAAGTTTGGTGCAAAAACAGAGGAAGCGGAAATTTATGTCACACATTTTCCTTGTTTGCAGTGCTGTAAGGCGATTATTCAAAGTGGTGTTACAGCAGTTTATTATGCACAGGATTATAAAAATCATCCGTATGCCGTAGAGTTATTTGAACAGGCGAGTGTAACAGTGAAGCACGTTCCGCTAGAATATGATATTACATCGCTAGAGGAACAAGAGCGTCATTTGCAGCTAAAGGAATTATTCGCAGCTTTAGAAAAAGATAATTTATCAATGGAAGAATTACAGCGTGTATTCACTAAAGCGAAAATGATGCTATAAGGAGTGAGTATGAGTTGAATGGACAATGGGGCTATGTTGCAATCTCGTTTATAATTGGGATTGCAATTACCTTTTCCACGTCGCATTTGTTGACTGCTTGTTGTTTCGTTTGTTATGTTTTATTTTGTTTATATCGTACTTCGCGTAAAACCTTCATATTTTGTATGATAGCGTGTTTTAGTGGCGCTATGTACACCACATATGTTCAGAGTCTAAATAAGCCGCTAGGGGAGCCCTACGAAGTTACACGAGGGGTCGTGCAAAATACACCTCTAATTAATGGAAATCGTCTCTCTTTTCAAATTGAGGATCAGAATAAAAACTTAGTGCAGTTAAATTATAAAATACAATCTGCTTCGGAAAAGAAGCAGTTGCAACAATTACATGCAGGTATATCGTGTACATTTAAAGGGGAGGTGAAAGAACCACAAACTGCCCGGAATTTTCATGTTTTTGATTATCGTAATTATTTATATCAGCAAAAAATACATTTTATATTTGATGTGACATACATTTCTGAATGCCAAAAAACATCGTTGTCACTCGTGCAATGGATTTTTCTTCTCAGGCAACAAACAATCTCGAAAGTTACAGAAATGTTCCCAGAACAATCAGGTGCATTTATGAACGCATTATTATTTGGAGATCGACAACAAATGACGTTTGAAGTAGAAGAGCAATATCAACAATTTGGTCTTATACATTTGTTGGCAATTTCAGGATCGCATATCGTATTATTAATGGTTATAATGTATTTTGTTTTACTAAGAAGTGGTGTGACGAAAGAGACAGCAACAGTATGCCTTATAGTTTGCATTCCTCTATATATGATCGTAGCTGGGGCGTCGCCATCTGTTGTGAGGGCTTCTATAACAGGAGTTTTATTGTTGGTAGCTTTCATGTGCTCTATTCGCTTATCTAGTCTAGACGCCTTAAGTATAACAGCTATATGTATGCTTATATACGATCCGTATCTTATTTTCAACATTGGATTTCAATTCTCATTTGTAGGTAGTTTTGCTTTACTACTATCTGCGCCGATATTATTAGGGCGTAGTAATGGAGTAGTTCGAAATTCTATTTACATTTCTATAATTTCACAGCTCGCTAGTACCCCCATCTTGTTATATCATTTTGGTTATTTTTCTCCTTATAGCATTTTCCTCAATCTTATATATGTTCCTTTTCTATCCATTATTGTATTGCCGTGTAGCATTATTATTCTTATATGTATGCCGGTTATTCCATTTTTCGCAAAAGGAATTGCATATGTACTTTCATTATGTTTAACCATTTCTAATGACTTTCTAAGTTACTGTGAAAGTTTCCCTTTCATCCGACTTACTTTTGGTCAAACTCCTTTATTTCTTGTGGCTATATATTGTTTTAGTATCGTTAGTATATTTGTGATTTGGGAAAGAGTAATAACGAAAAAAATTTTGTGCATAGTTGTGGGTGTGTTTCTTTTTATTAGTACTTGTCATTATGTATATCCATATTTTCGCGAAAGTGGGAGTGTTACATTTCTTGATGTTGGACAGGGAGATGCAATATTAATTCGTCTTCCGTACGATAAAGAGGTTTATCTTATTGATACAGGTGGAGCCCTTCCCGTCAAGAAGGAAGTGTGGCAACAGAAAAAGCATGAATTTTCTGTTGGGCATGATATTCTGGTTCCTTTCTTACAAAAAGAAGGTATAAAAACGATTGATAAATTAATTGTAACGCATGGAGATGCGGATCATATAGGTGCTGCGCTGGATTTGCTGTCATCTATTATTGTAAAAGAAGTTGTATTTGGGAGAAAGGAACAAGATGCTGTATTGGAAAAAGTGGTGAAGAAAAAGGCGTTAGAAAAGAGCATGAAGATAAGTGTAGTAGGAGAAGGGGAAGGTTGGAGGGTAAATGAAGCGGAATTTTTCGTATTAGCTCCAAAGGGGAAAGAAAAGGGAGAAAATGACTCTTCGATTGTACTATGGGCCAGACTAGGGGGACTAACATGGCTATTTACGGGTGATTTAGAAGAAGAAGGAGAAAAGTTTATAGTATCGACATATCCTGATTTGCGGGCTAATATTTTAAAAGTTGCCCACCATGGGAGTAAAACATCGTCTACAGATCCTTTTTTAAGCCTTGTACAGCCTACTGTAGCGATTATTTCTGTGGGAGAGCGTAATAGGTATGGGCACCCGCATAAGGAAGTTATAGAGCGTTTTAAGAAGATGGGTATTGATATATGGCGTACGGATAAGCAAGGTGCTATTTCCTATGTTTTTAATGGAGAAAAAGGAACCTTTCAAAGTAAAATCACATATGATGAAACACATAGAAGATGAAAAAAAGAAGACTGCCGTTAAGCAGCAGCCTTTAAGAACCGATGAATTTAATAACAGTTGCAATAATGAAAAGTGTTGCGAAAAAACCAAATGAGACGATAAATCCTACCCCTGAATCAATAGCGTCATTGCGTTTACTTTGAACGTTTTGTTCAAAATCATTCATTTAGAATCCCTCCCCAACATTCCATTTTAGTATAGAATATTGTCAGAAAAAAATCTACAATTTCCATATGAAGCGAAATAGAGTATTTGTATACTTTTCTAGTTAGTTAAGTAGCGTGAATTTTTCATTTCCAATCATGTTAACAGTTGGCACTTATACTAAGATTATTATTGTAAATAATAAAGGGAAGGTGATTACCGCACACCAATAAGAAATCCGGGGCTTATTGCGTGGCGTTTTATATAAATAAAGGGGCGGGTTATAAAGCCCGTCCCTTTGTACTTGTAAAACAAAAGCTAGGGCATTAGTATAAATATATATTGCCAAGTTAGGGAGTAGGAAAAAATATGAGTGATATACATAAGAAGATTAAAAAGAAACAGTTCGCTCCGTTGTATGTACTGTATGGAACGGAAGCCTATTTTATAAATGAAACGATAAAGCTTATTACAACGGAAGCGCTTGAAGAGGAAGATCGAGAGTTTAATGTTGTGACATACGATTTGGAAGAAGCGTATTTAGAAGATGTAGTTGAGGATGCGCATACGCTTCCTTTTTTTGGAGAGCGTAAAGTTATATTAATAAAATCACCATTATTTTTAACGGCACAAAAAGAAAAATTAGAACAAAATATAAAAATTTTAGAAGAATATATTGGGGAGCCATCTCCTTTTTCTATTCTTGTTTTTGTTGCGCCTTATGAAAAATTAGACGAACGAAAAAAAATTACAAAACTATTAAAGAAAACAGCGGATGTAATAGAAGCAAATGCGATGCAAGTGCAGGATGTTCAGAAGTGGATTGTTTCTCGTGCGGATGAGGTGCATGTGCATATTGATAATGCAGCTGTTAGTTTGTTGTTAGAGCTTGTGGGAAGTAATGTAACAATGTTGGCGAAGGAAATGGACAAGTTAACGTTATACGTCGGTATGGGCGGAGAAATTACGCCAAAACTTGTCACGGAACTTGTGCCGAAATCTGTTGAGCAAAATGTGTTTGCTTTAACAGAAAAAGTGGTGAAAAAAGATATCGCTGGTGCGATGCAAATTTTAGACGGATTATTTACACAGCAGGAAGAACCAATTAAACTGCTCGCGTTATTAGTAAGTCAATTCCGCTTGCTCCATCAAGTGAAAGAATTACAACAGCGTGGTTACGGACAAAATCAAATTGCTTCCCATATTGGTGTGCACCCGTACCGGGTAAAGTTGGCGATGAATCAAACAAAGTTTTTCTCTTTTGAAGAATTAAAAAAAGTTATTATAGAATTAGCGGAAGCTGATTATAGTATGAAGGCTGGAAAGATGGATAAGAAACTTGTGCTTGAGTTTTTCTTAATGCGGTTAAATCATATGTAGTAACACAAAAAAGTTCACGTACTAAATACGTGAACTTTTTGTGTATATAAAAAACGATCCGAATGGATCGTTTTTTAAACGCCTTACGCGTTTACTTGTTTCGCTAAGCGAGATTTTTGACGAGCTGCAGCGTTTTGGTGGATAAGACCTTTACGAGCTGCTTTGTCAAGTTTTTTAGAAGCAGTTTTGAAAGCTTCTTTAGCATTTTCAAGATCGTTATTAGTAACTAAAGTTTCTACAGTTTTAACAGCAGTACGCATGTCAGACTTGATAGAAGCGTTATGTGAACGACGCTCTTCGCTAAGTTTAGCGCGTTTGATAGCAGATTTGATGTTTGCCATACTTTTCACCTCCCTGGTGCAATCGAATGACTCGATTCTTACATAGAACAAGTGATATTTTATCAAACGGTGAAGAGAATTGCAATAGTATATCAATGAAATTTCACGTAAAGGAAAGAATGACCTAATATAACTTGGGGAAATCTAACGATATTTACTATGAATTACGGAGGAGATACGATGAAAGAACCATTAGATTTAAGTAAATATAGTGTTAGAACTGACCTTGCTGTAGAGGCGCACCAAATGCTGCAAGAGCGCCAAGAAGAACAAAAAGGGATACAGGGAGTTATTGTAAAAGAGAGGGAAGAAGAGGGAGTTACAATTACAAAAGTAACTATTGATGAAATTGCATCTGAGTCGATGGGGAAAAAACCTGGGAATTATTTAACTCTTGAGGTGCAAGGTATACGACAACAAGATACGGAACTTCAGCAAAAGGTAGAGCGTATTTTTGCAAAAGAATTTTCTTATTTCTTAGAAGAGGTTGGAGTTTCAAAAGAAGCGAGTTGTTTAATCGTAGGTCTTGGGAATTGGAATGTAACGCCGGATGCACTCGGACCGATAGTTGTAGAGAACGTACTGGTGACGAGACATTTGTTTAAATTGCAGCCTGAAAGTGTGGAAGAAGGGTTTAGACCTGTTAGTGCCATTCGTCCAGGGGTAATGGGAATTACAGGAATCGAAACGAGCGATGTCATTTACGGAATTATTGAAAAGACAAAACCAGACTTTGTCATCGCAATTGATGCATTAGCTGCGCGTTCTATTGAACGAGTAAATAGTACGATACAAATTTCTGATACAGGAATTCATCCAGGATCTGGTGTTGGGAATAAGCGTAAGGAACTAAGTAAAGAAACATTAGGTATTCCTGTTATCGCAATTGGTGTGCCAACTGTGGTAGATGCTGTTTCGATTACGAGTGATACAATTGATTTTATTTTGAAACATTTTGGCCGGGAACTGAAAGAAGGAAACAAACCGTCACGCTCTTTATTGCCAGCAGGTTTTACATTTGGAGAAAAGAAAAAATTAACAGAAGAAGATATGCCAGATGAAAAGAGTCGAAATATGTTTTTAGGGGCTATTGGTACGTTAGAAGAAGAAGAAAAGAGAAAGTTGATTTATGAAGTGTTATCTCCTCTTGGTCATAATTTAATGGTAACCCCAAAAGAAGTAGATGCGTTTATTGAGGATATGGCAAATGTAATAGCAAGTGGTTTAAATGCAGCACTGCATCATCAGATTGATCAAGATAACACAGGGGCCTATACACATTGATGGAAAGAGGCAGAAATAGTTTGAGTCGATTTACGCTGTTATGTATATGCGGTACAGTTTTATGCTTGCTTATGATGATAGCTGGAGTGGGACTCGCTAATCATGGTCTGAAAAGTATGAAGGGGTATCGTCAGCTGTCATATGAACAAATTGCTCATATGACAGGAACAGAAGGCGCTGGGGCTGAATCAGAAATTTCGAGAGATACGTTTTCGGCTATTGAAAAACAAAAACAGTTAGAAAGTTTAAGAAGTTTTAATGTTGTAGAAGGTATCGGTATGGCGATAGCAAGTGTTGCTCGTGATATGACAAAGTTTGGGACGGATATAGTGGTTGGGGCAATAAAAGGGATTTTTAGTTAAGGATAGCAGGAAGGACGGTTGTCTTATTGGTTTGTAAGAGAGTCGTCCTTTAATTTGAAAAAGGTTTGTCTCTTATGGTTTGTTCGCATAAGATATAGATAGAGTGATTTGTATTGTAAGCAGCACGAGTTTTCATTGAATCTTTGCTGCTCTATTGATATAATCAGTGCTAGTGTATATTGGCGAGACTATTAGGAGTTGAGAACATAGATGAATAAAGAAGAAAGAGCAAAAAGACAGTCCAAAATTCGTAACTTCTCCATCATTGCTCACATTGACCACGGGAAATCAACGTTGGCAGACCGTATTTTGGAGAAAACAAACGCGTTGGCACAGCGCGAAATGAAGGCGCAATTGCTTGACTCTATGGAGTTGGAGCGTGAGCGTGGTATTACAATTAAATTAAATGCAGTACAACTAACGTATAAAGCGAAAGACGGTGAAGAGTATATTCTTCACTTAATCGATACTCCAGGACACGTCGACTTTACGTACGAAGTATCTCGTAGTTTAGCGGCTTGTGAAGGTGCAATTCTTGTTGTGGATGCAGCGCAAGGAATTGAGGCGCAAACATTAGCGAACGTATATTTAGCGCTTGATAATAATTTAGAAATCTTACCAGTTATTAATAAAATCGACTTACCAAGTGCAGACCCAGAACGCGTACGTCAAGAGGTAGAAGATGTAATTGGTTTAGATGCATCGGAAGCTGTACTTGCTTCAGCGAAAGCTGGCATTGGTATTGAAGATATTTTAGAACAAATCGTTGAAAAGGTACCAGCTCCAACAGGTGATTCAGAAGAGCCGTTACAATGTATGATTTTTGATTCTTTATATGATCCGTACCGTGGTGTAATTGCATATATCCGTGTTGTAAATGGAACGGTAAAAGTTGGCGATAAAGTACGTATGATGGCAACTGGAAAAGAATTTGAAGTAACAGAAGTAGGTGTGTTTACACCGAAAACAACGCAACGTGACGAGTTAACAGTAGGTGATGTAGGTTTCTTAGCAGCATCTATTAAAAACGTAGGCGATACACGCGTAGGTGATACGATTACACATGCGAAACGTCAGGCTGTAGAGCCGTTAAAAGGGTATCGTAAATTAAATCCAATGGTATTCTGTGGTTTATATCCAATCGATTCTGCACGTTATAACGACTTACGTGATGCGTTAGAAAAACTAGAATTGAATGATTCTGCTCTTGAATTTGAGCCTGAAACATCTCAAGCTTTAGGTTTTGGTTTCCGTTGTGGCTTCTTAGGGCTGCTTCACATGGAGATTATTCAAGAACGTATTGAACGTGAATTCAAGATTGACTTAATTACAACAGCGCCAAGCGTTATTTATAAAGTGTATTTAACAAACGGTGAAGATCTTATTGTTGATAATCCATCTAATATGCCAGATCCACAGGCTATCGATCGTGTAGAAGAGCCGTTTGTGAAGGCTGCAATTATGGTTCCGAATGACTATGTTGGAGCTGTAATGGAAATTTGCCAAGGGAAACGTGGAACGTTTATTGATATGCAATATTTAGATGAAACACGTGTTACATTGACATATGAAATCCCGTTATCAGAAATTGTATATGATTTCTTCGATCAATTGAAATCAAATACGAAAGGATATGCATCATTTGACTACGAGTTAATTGGTTATAAACCATCTAAGCTTGTGAAAATGGATATTCTTTTAAATAATGAACAAGTGGATGCTTTATCATTTATTGTACATCGTGATTCAGCGTATGACCGTGGTAAAGTAATTGTAGAGAAATTAAAGAAATTAATTCCAAGACAACAGTTTGAAGTGCCAATTCAGGCGACTATCGGAAATAAAGTTGTATCTCGTTCTACAATTAAGGCGATGCGTAAAAACGTACTTGCAAAATGTTACGGTGGTGACATTTCTCGTAAGCGTAAACTTCTTGATAAGCAAAAAGAAGGTAAAAAACGTATGAAGTCTGTTGGTTCTGTAGAAGTGCCGCAAGAAGCATTCATGGCTGTACTGAAAATGGATGATAACTAATAGAGTGAACTATAATTAGTGGGGATTTTTCTATTCTTCGCTAATTATTAGCCCGCACCAATTGTGATAAAAGTAGAAGCCGTTCGTTCGGCTTCTTTTTTTATATGCTACTTTTTAGACATCTTAGCATCTCTCATTTACAATAGTGAGAGAGCTTTTTAGTGATTGATATAGAGTTAGGAGACTATTAATGTCCGAAAATATTCGAAAAGATATTCGAGAGAAAATACAAAAAGGTAATTTTAATTGCGAAAAGGAACTGACGCTTTCTATTATTAGTGGGAAGTGGAAAGTTGTGATATTGTGGCACTTAGGTGTGGAAGGTCCGCATCGTTTTAGTGAATTACAACGTCTGTTCCCGAGCATTTCTCATAAAGTGTTGTCAAATCAATTGAAAGAGTTAATGGAGGACGGGATTATTGATCGAACAGTATACCCGGAAATTCCTCCGCGAGTTGAGTACTATATGACGGAATTAGGTATGTCGCTTTTACCGATCGTTGAAATGATGTATGATTGGGGAAAAATGCGAATGGAACAAATTCGTAACACTTTATAAAAGTAAAGGACCCTCCGGAACGCGGAGGTTTTCTTTTTAGAAAGGTAGGAGCTATATTTGGTACAAGCTGCATATATTCATATTCCATTTTGTCAGCATATTTGTCACTATTGTGATTTTAATAAAGTATTTATTGAACGCCAACCGGTTGATCAATACTTACAATATTTAGAGAAAGAAATAATAAATACGGTTCAAAAAGTACCGTTTGAAAGTATGAAAACGATTTTTGTTGGCGGAGGAACTCCGACAGCTTTAAATATGGAGCAAACAAAACAGCTACTCGACATCATTAACCGTCGTTTGCGTCCATTTGCGCCGAATTGTGAATTAACATTTGAAGCGAATCCAGGTGATTTACCGAAAGAGAAGTTGAACTTATTGCTAGAAGGTGGAGTAAACCGAATTAGTTTTGGTGTGCAAACGTTTCGTGATGAGCTACTTGAGAAGATTGGACGCAGGCATACGAGAGAAGATGCATTCGTAGCAATTCGAGAAGCGCAGGAAGTCGGTTTTACAAATATTAATGTAGATTTAATTTATGCGCTGCCAGGACAGACGATAGAAGATGTAAAGGAAACATTAGACATTGCCTTTACGCTTGGTGTACAACATTTCTCAGCATATTCCTTAATTGTGGAACCGAAAACCGTATTTTATAACTTAATGAATAAAGGGAAATTAAGACTTCCAGGTGAAGACCATGAAGCGAAAATGTACGAAATGGTAATGGATGAAATGGAGAAAAATGGTTATAACCAGTATGAGATTAGTAACTTCTCAAAAGGTGATAATGAAAGTAGACACAATCTCACATACTGGAATAATGAAGAGTATTATGGATTTGGAGCTGGAGCACATAGCTATGTGAACGGGGAACGAATTCAAAATGTAGGTCCGCTCAAGCAATATTTCACTAAAATTGATGAGACAGGATTTCCATATTTAGATGTTCACGCAGTGACAGAGAAAGAAAAAATGGAAGAAGAGTTGTTCTTAGGACTTCGAAAAACAAAAGGTGTTTCTAAGTTAGAATTCCAAAAGAAATTTAATGTGGAGATGGATCATGTTTTTGCAAAGCAGTTACAAAGTAATCAAGAACAAGGATTACTTGAAAACAGAGATGGACATGTTTGTTTAACGAGGAAAGGGAAACTATTAGGGAATGAAGTATTCCAGTCATTTTTGATTGATTAATTAAATGTGCCATAAGCGTGAAAAAGTTTCGTTATTTCGTGACGTTTCCGTTGACAATTGAATGTCAATTTTGGTAAGTTATTAATAGATTTAGCACTCGAAGACAAAGAGTGCTAACAGAGGTGATGATGAGATGCTTACGGAACGTCAGCTCTTAATTTTACAAACAATTGTTGATGACTTTATTGGATCAGCGCAACCAGTTGGTTCGAGGACGTTGGCTAAGAAAGATGAAATTACGTTTAGTTCAGCTACTATTCGAAATGAAATGGCTGATTTAGAGGAACTAGGATTTATTGAAAAAACGCATAGTTCTTCTGGGCGTGTTCCTTCTGAAAAAGGGTATCGTTTTTATGTAGACCATCTTTTAGCGCCACAAAATTTACCAACTGATGAAATTGTACAAATTAAAGATTTATTTGCTGAAAGAATTTTTGAAGCAGAAAAAATTGCACAACAATCCGCTCAAATTTTATCAGAGCTTACGAATTATACGGCCATTGTTCTTGGTCCGAAATTGAGCACAAATAAACTTAAAAATGTACAGATTGTACCGCTTGATCGTCAAACAGCAGTCGCTATTATTGTAACAGATACAGGGCATGTGCAAAGTAAAACGATTACCGTTCCGGAATCTGTTGATTTATCAGATTTAGAAAAAATGGTTAATATTTTAAATGAAAAGCTATCTGGTATACCTATGGCAGAACTTCATAATAAAATCTTTAAAGAGATTGTTACAGTCTTGCGTGGGTATGTTCATAATTACGATAGTGCAATAAAAATGTTGGATGGTACATTTCAAGTTCCTTTATCGGAAAAGATATACTTTGGAGGAAAAGCAAATATGCTTTCGCAGCCAGAGTTCCATGACATTCAAAAAGTAAGATCCTTGCTGACAATGATTGATAACGAAGCTGAGTTTTATGATATTTTGCGTCATAAACAAGTAGGTATTCAAGTGAAAATTGGCAGGGAAAATTCTTCGATAGCTATGGAAGATTGTAGTTTAATTTCTGCAACGTATTCGATTGGAGAAGAGCAACTTGGAACAATTGCGATTTTAGGTCCAACGAGAATGCAATACTCTCGTGTAATTAGTTTGTTGCAGTTATTTACAAGGCAATTTACTGATGGACTTAAAAAATAAATGAGAGTAATACATTCGCTCAAGTGATGGAAATTTCATTGCTGTGTGTAATATATAATGCTTAGGTAATCGTGCTAAGCGTGATACCTAATACCTTTTAAGGAGGTGAAAATTGTGGAAGAGCGTAACGAACAAGTGGTAGAAGAAGTGAAAGAAGCGCAAGTTGAAGAAGCTGTCACGACAGACAACAGTGAAGAAGCTGTAGAAGAGAAAAGTGAAGCTGCTCTTTTACAAGAAACAGTGGATGAGTTACAAGCGAAACTAACGGAAACGGAAGGTCGCACACTACGTCTACAAGCTGATTTTGAAAATCATAAGCGCCGCGTTCAAATGGATAAACAGGCTGCTGAAAAATATAGAGCACAAAGTCTTGTGTCAGATATTCTGCCAGCTCTTGATAATTTTGAAAGAGCAATGCAAGTGGAAGCAACTGATGATCAAATGAAGTCCTTATTACAAGGTATGGAAATGGTGCATCGTCAATTGTTAGAAGCGCTGACTAAAGAAGGTGTTGAAGCGATTGAAGCTGTTGGTAAACAGTTCGATCCTCATGAGCACCAAGCTGTTATGCAAGTAGAAGACAGTGAGTTTGAATCAAACGCGGTTGTGGAGGAATTCCAAAAGGGCTATAAACTAAAAGACCGTGTGATTCGCCCATCAATGGTAAAAGTAAATCAATAATTTACATAAATGTAGGAGGATTCGCTATGAGTAAAATTATCGGTATTGACTTAGGTACAACAAACTCTTGTGTAGCTGTTATGGAAGGTGGAGAACCAAAGGTTATCCCAAATCCAGAAGGAAATCGTACAACACCTTCTGTTGTAGCTTTCAAAAATGAAGAGCGTCAAGTTGGGGAAGTTGCGAAACGTCAAGCAATTACAAACCCAAATACAATCATGTCTGTTAAACGTCATATGGGTACAGACTATAAAGTAGAAGTTGAAGGTAAAGATTATACACCTCAAGAAATTTCTGCAATCATTTTACAAAACTTAAAAGCTTCTGCTGAAGCGTACTTAGGTGAAACAGTGACGAAAGCTGTTATTACAGTACCAGCATACTTCAACGATGCAGAACGCCAAGCGACAAAAGATGCTGGTCGTATTGCTGGTTTAGAAGTAGAGCGTATCATTAACGAACCAACAGCAGCAGCACTTGCTTACGGTTTAGAAAAACAAGATGAAGAACAAAAAATTCTAGTATATGACTTAGGTGGCGGTACGTTTGACGTATCTATCCTTGAGTTAGCAGATGGAACATTTGAAGTTATTTCAACTGCTGGTGACAACCGTCTTGGTGGAGATGACTTTGACCAAGTTATCATCGATCATTTAGTAGCTGAATTCAAAAAAGAAAATAGCATTGATTTAAGCCAAGATAAAATGGCACTTCAACGTTTGAAAGATGCAGCTGAAAAAGCGAAGAAAGATCTTTCTGGTGTAACACAAACACAAATTTCATTACCATTCATTAGTGCTGGAGCTGCTGGTCCATTACACTTAGAATTAACGTTAACAAGAGCTAAATTCGAAGAAATTTCAGCTGGTCTTGTTGAAAGAACATTAGAGCCAACTCGTCGTGCATTAAAAGACGCTGGTTTTTCTCCAAGCGAATTAGATAAAGTTATCCTAGTTGGTGGTTCTACTCGTATCCCAGCTGTACAAGAAGCAATTAAACGTGAAACTGGTAAAGAGCCATACAAAGGTGTAAACCCAGATGAAGTTGTAGCATTAGGTGCTGCAGTTCAAGGTGGCGTACTTACTGGTGATGTAGAGGGCGTTCTATTATTAGACGTAACTCCACTTTCTTTAGGTATCGAAACTATGGGTGGTGTGTTCACGAAATTAATCGAGCGTAACACTACAATTCCAACAAGTAAGTCACAAGTATTCTCAACAGCTGCTGATAACCAACCAGCGGTAGACATTCACGTACTACAAGGTGAGCGTCCAATGTCAGCTGACAACAAAACATTAGGTCGTTTCCAATTAACAGACCTTCCGCCAGCACCACGTGGAATTCCACAAATCGAAGTAACATTCGATATTGATGCGAACGGTATCGTTAACGTACGTGCAAAAGACTTAGGAACAAGTAAAGAGCAAACTATTACAATCCAATCTTCTTCAGGTCTTTCTGATGAAGAAGTAGATCGTATGGTACAAGAAGCGGAATCAAATGCTGACGCTGACCAAAAACGTAAGGAAGAAGTTGAACTTCGTAACGAAGCTGACCAACTTGTATTCCAAACAGACAAAGTTGTAAAAGATTTAGAAGGTAAAGTAGATGCAGCTGAAGTAGCGAAAGCAACGGAAGCGAAAGAAGCATTACAAGCGGCAATCGAGAAAAACGAACTTGAAGAAATCCGTGTGAAAAAAGATGCTCTTCAAGAAATCGTACAACAATTAACTGTTAAATTATACGAGCAAGCTCAAGCAGCTGCAGGGCAAGCAGAAGGTGCACAAGGAGCACAAGACGCTGGCGCGAAAAAAGATAATGTAGTAGACGCTGAGTTTGAAGAAGTAAAAGAAGACAAGTAATACAGTGAAATAAAATAAGTAAGATGACAAAAAGTCAAAGTCAAGCGTGCCTTGGCTTTGGCTTTTTTCACGAATAAGAAGAAATGTGTGAGGATCTTAAGTTTTTTATTTTGCATACTGTAAGTGAGGAAACTTTGTTGCAAAGCACTTTCTTTCGGTGTTAAAATTACGTTTATGTGAAAGATTCGGGGGTTGCAAATTTATGAATAAACGAGACTATTATGAGGTCCTTGGACTTAGCAAGGGTGCTTCTAAAGATGAAATAAAAAAAGCGTATCGTGGTTTGGCTAAAAAGTACCATCCAGACGTAAGTAAAGAAGAAAATGCAATTGAAAAGTTTAAAGAAGTACAAGAAGCATACGAAGTATTAAGTGACGATCAAAAACGCGCGCAGTATGATCAGTTTGGTCACGCGGGTCCGAATCAAGGTTTCGGTGGAGGCGACTTCGGCGGTGGTTTCGGATTTGAAGATATCTTCAGTTCATTCTTTGGTGGCGGTGGCGGCAGACGTCGTGATCCGAATGCTCCGCGTCAAGGTGCTGATTTACAATATCAAGTTACTTTAGAGTTTGAAGAAGCTATTTTTGGTAAAGAGTTAAATGTTGAGATTCCAGTGGAGGATCCATGTGATACTTGTAAGGGTAGCGGAGCAAAACCAGGGACTTCAAAAGAAACATGTAAACATTGTTCAGGATCAGGGCAAGTAAGTGTAGAACAAAATACACCATTTGGGCGTATTGTAAACCGTCAAGCTTGTGGGCATTGTTCAGGAACAGGTCAAATGATTAAAGAGAAATGTACGACATGCCATGGTTCTGGTAAAGTTCGTAAACGCAAAAAAATCAATGTTAAAATTCCAGCGGGTATCGATAATGGTCAACAAATTCGTGTATCTGGAAAAGGTGAAGCAGGCGTAAATGGCGGACCGGCAGGTGACTTATATGTTGTTGTTCATGTGAGAAATCATGAATTCTTTGCGCGCGAAGGGGATCACATTATTTGCGAAATGCCATTAACATTTGCGCAAATGGCACTTGGTGCGGAAGTAGAAGTTCCTACCGTTCATGGCAAAGTGAAGCTGAAAATTCCAGCAGGAACACAAACAGGAACAGAATTCCGCTTAAAAGGAAAAGGTGCTCCGAACGTACGTGGATATGGTCAAGGAGATCAATATGTAGTCGTTCGTGTTGTTGTGCCGACGAAATTAACTTCACATCAAAAAGATTTATTGCGTGAATTTGCAGGGCAAGAAGAGCAGGATGATAGCTTATTCAGAAAGCTTAAACGTGCTTTCAAAGGGGAATAATGGAAATAAAAAATGGAGTTGGTAAATTGTGAAATGGTCAGAAATTAGTATTCATACAACAGAAGAAGCAGTAGAAGCTGTCTCTCATATTTTGCATGAAGCAGGCGCTAGCGGGGTTGCGATTGAGGACCCAGCGGAGTTGACGAAAGAGCGCGAGCAACAATACGGTGAGATTTATGCACTTAACCCAGATGAATATCCAAGTGAGGGTGTTTTGGTAAAAGCATATTTCCCACAAACGGATTCTTTACACGAAACGGTTGCAGGTGTAAAATCATCTATTGATGCACTACCATCTTTCGACATCGAAATTGGTACAGGAAATATTACAATTAATGAAGTCGATGAGGAAGATTGGGCTACTGCTTGGAAGAAGTATTATCATCCAGTTCAAATTTCTGATACATTCACAATTGTGCCGACGTGGGAAGAGTATACACCGTCTTCTCCAGATGAAAAAATTATTGAATTAGATCCAGGTATGGCGTTTGGTACAGGGACACATCCAACAACAACGATGTGTATTCGTGCGTTAGAAAAAACGGTTCAGCCAGGTGATACTGTGATTGATGTGGGGACAGGTTCAGGGGTACTTAGTATTGCTGCGGCAAAATTAGGTGCGGCTTCTGTTCAAGCGTATGATTTAGACCCAGTTGCAGTTGAAAGTGCAGAAATGAATGTGCGCTTAAATAAAACAGATGACATTGTCAATGTTGGACAGAATAGTCTATTAGAAGGTATTGAAGGTCCAGTTGATTTAATCGTAGCAAATTTACTAGCGGAAATTATTCTTCTATTCCCTGAAGATGCAGCGAGAGTTGTGAAGCCAGGTGGATTATTTATTACATCTGGTATTATTGGGGCGAAAGAAAAAGTAATTTCTGAAGCGTTAGAAAAAGCTGGATTTACAATTGAAGAAGTGCTTCGAATGGAAGATTGGGTAGCAATTATTGCACGAAATGCGTAATATAGATTTTAGTCTATAAAGAACAGGGGAGTCTCTCACCGTATAAGGTGAGGGACTTGCCGTTTGTTATATGAAAATGATAACGTTTCGTTCTTTTCGTAAGTGTTGACTTACGAAAGGAACGAAACTCTACTAAGGTGATTATATGCAACGTTATTTTGTAGAAGAGAAATATGTAAATGAGACAAGTATTCGTATAATGGGTGATGATGTTCATCACATCGCAAGAGTGATGCGTATGTCAGCTGGTGACCACATTTATTGCTGTGTAAATGGTCAAACAGCAGAGTGTTCAATTGCTGAAATTACCAGTGAATTTGTGGATACCACTATTGTAGAATGGGTAGAGGCGTCAAGCGAACTTCCTGTGTTCGTGACGATTGCAAGTGGACTGCCGAAAGGAGACAAGCTAGAGTTAATTTTTCAAAAAGGAACTGAGCTTGGGGCAGCTGCATTTTTACCATTTCAAGCATCTCGATCTATTGTAAAGTGGGATGCGAAAAAAGCAGATAAAAAAGTTGAGCGTTTGAAAAAAATTGTAAAAGAAGCTGCGGAACAATCGCATAGAAGTGAAATTCCAGAAGTACACGTTCCCTCATCATTTAAACAACTGCTGTCGATGAGTAGCGAGTATGATGTTTGTCTTGTTGCGTATGAAGAAGAAGCGAAACAAGGTGAGAAATCTAATTTTGCGAAAGCTTTATCGACGATTAAACGAGGCCAAAAGCTGCTGATTGTATTTGGGCCGGAAGGCGGTTTAGCGGAGGAAGAGATAACCGCACTTCGTGAACATAAATTTGTACCATGTAGTTTAGGACCAAGAATTTTAAGAACAGAAACGGCTCCGCTTTATGCGTTAAGTGCCGCTTCTTATCATTTTGAATTGATGGGGTGATAATCAATGGCAACTGTTGCGTTCCACACGTTAGGTTGTAAAGTAAACCACTATGAAACAGAAGCGATTTGGCAATTGTTTAAACAAGGTGGTTATGAAAGAACTGAATATGAAAAAAAATCTGATGTATATGTTATTAACACATGTACAGTAACAAATACTGGAGATAAAAAAAGCCGTCAAGTAATTAGACGTGCTGTACGTCAAAATCCAGATGCGGTAATTTGTGTAACTGGATGTTATGCACAAACATCTCCAGCAGAAATTATGGCAATTCCAGGTGTAGATATTGTTGTTGGTACGCAAGATCGTGAGAAGATGTTAGGATACATCGAAGAATTCCGTAAAGAGCGTCAACCAATTAATGCTGTCCGCAATATCATGAAAACACGTGTATATGAAGAGCTCGATGTACCATATTTCACGGACCGTACACGTGCATCTTTAAAAATACAAGAAGGTTGCAATAACTTCTGTACATTTTGCATCATTCCTTGGGCGCGTGGTTTAATGCGTTCTCGTGATGGAAAAGAAGTTATTAAACAAGCGCAGCAATTAGTAGATGCGGGCTATAAAGAAATCGTATTAACAGGTATTCATACAGGTGGGTACGGTGAAGATATAAAAGAGTATAACTTAGCGGGATTACTGCGCGATATGGAAGCGAAAGTAGGCGGATTGAAACGCCTTCGTATTTCTTCTATTGAGGCGAGTCAAATTTCTGATGAAGTAATTGAAGTGTTAGATAGATCAGAAGTAGTTGTACGTCACTTGCATATTCCATTACAGTCAGGATCTAATACTGTATTGAAACGTATGCGCCGTAAGTATACGATGGAATTTTTCCAAGAGCGTTTAGATCGTTTGAAAGAAGCGTTACCAGGTCTTGCGATTACATCAGACGTAATTGTTGGATTCCCAGGTGAAACAGAAGAAGAATTCATGGAAACGTACAATTTCATTAAAGAGAATCGTTTCTCTGAATTACACGTTTTCCCTTATTCAAAACGTACAGGTACTCCAGCAGCACGTATGGAAGATCAAATTCCTGAAGACGTGAAGAACGATCGTGTTCACCGTTTAATTGAGCTATCAAATCAATTAGCGAAAGAGTATGCTTCTGGATTTGAAGGTGAAGTACTTGAAATCATTCCGGAAGAGACATTTAAAGATGGTGACCGTGAAGGTTTATATGTAGGTTATACAGATAACTACTTAAAAATTGTGTTTGAAGGATCTGAAGAATTGATTGGTAAGCTAGTAAAAGTGAAAATTACAAAAGCTGGTTATCCATATAATGAAGCGCAGTTTGTTCGTGTTCTTGAAGATGATGTAAAAAAAGAATCAGCAAGCGCATAATAAAGTGAAACTTTAATCAGTGGGGGGTTGGTTCATCCCCACTGATTATTTGTTGAACCAATCGGGCGTTTACGGGCAGTTGATCTCCCACCTAACTTCTTTGCTTCAGCCGAATTTTGAGATGGGAGTTTTACTGCCCGTTAATGCTTTTTTTTCGTTCATGGAGAAGTTAAGTATTGAAAGAAGATGCAGTGGGTTGTTCGTTAAATGAGTGATTTTTGAGCGTATCCTTGTATAAAAAAGATCCAGTGATAAAAATATATTTATTTTTAGGGGAAGAGATAAAGGCTATCAACATAGTTTTTGAAAAAGGAAGAGCATCAATTCTTCTTTTATTCTGCCAAATAGTTGACCTGCAGTGATAAAATGTATTATAATCGTAAAAGACATGCTGAAGAAGTGTTTCTTTTTGCATGCTGAAGTTAGTATGTAAGTGTGATGTTTCGGAGGGAGGGAAAGAGAATGTCAAAAACAGTCGTTCGTAAAAACGAGTCTTTGGAGGATGCACTTCGCCGTTTTAAAAAGTCGGTTTCTAAAACTGGTACACTTGCTGAAGCAAGAAAGCGCGAGTTTTATGAAAAGCCAAGTGTAAAACGTAAGAAGAAGTCTGAAGCGGCAAGAAAGCGTAAGTTCTAAGAGAGGGTGTAAGTTATGAGTCTTCTCGGTCGTTTAAACGATGATATGAAACAAGCGATGAAGAATAAACAAAAAGAAAAATTAACCGTTATTCGTATGGTTAAGGCTGCTTTACAAAATGAAGGTATTAAACTGCAACATACTCTTACTGAAGAAGAGGAATTAACAGTTTTAGCTCGTGAAGTAAAACAGTATAAGGACTCCCTCCTTGAATTTAAAAAAGCTGGTCGTGAAGACCTTGTTGATAAACTGCAAAGTGAAATTCAGATTTTAAGCGCATATTTGCCGGAGCAATTAACAGAAGAAGAACTAGCGGATATAATTAAGCAAGTTATTTCTGAAGTTGGTGCTACATCTAAAGCAGATATGGGTAAAGTGATGACTGCTGTTATGCCGAAAGTAAAAGGTAAAACAGACGGATCACTTGTGAATAAGCTGGTTATCCAGCTATTAGCATAAAAAAGCGTCTCATTTCGTATGAGACGTTTTTTTATGCTTTTTTCAGTTTGGACGTGATATTACAAGCTCTTTTTTCATACATATGGGATGAGAGGGGGTCTTTTGAGATGAAGAAATTAGAACAAATGAAGAATTGGTTAACGAAGCAAATAGACCTGCCAGTGGATGTGTTAATGGATCTACCTCGGATCACGCTTGTTGGGCAAGTACATATCTATATAGAAAATCATCGAGGATTATTAGTGTTTTCAGATAAAGAGGTAAGATTGCTATTGAAACATGGTCAATTATTAATTAAAGGTCAATCCTTTGTTATTAAAACAATCCTTCCAGAAGAACTGTTACTTGAAGGGATTATTGAACAAGTGACGTTTTTAGAAAATGAAAAGAAAGAGGAGTGAGGAGAAACTTCCGTTTGTGAAGTTTTTCTTCGTTACCTTGTATTAACAGGTGATAACGTTCTGGCCTCAATATTCGGTTCGTACAAAGAGGATAGGTGGGAATTGAGTTCCACGTAAAAAAACTGGCTCGTGAAGGTTAATAATTAGTGAGGATCAAGGAATCTGCTAATTTAGTACGAGCTAGTTTGATAATCGAATTGAAAAGTAGTGTATCTACTTTTAGAAAGGTAGTGGAGATAGTCGATGAAAAATAAATGGTTTATAAAATGGCTTGGGTATGTAAAGGTGCGAATTGAAGGTAGAGGAGCGGAACGCTTTGTTAACGAGTGTGTGCGGAGGAAATTACTCGTTTGGGATGTAAAGAAGATAGCTGATGAAACGTTAGTTTTTTGTATGTTATTACGAGATGTGAAAAAGATAAAACCAATTTATAGAAAAAATGAATGTAAATTATATTTTATTGGACGTTACGGTTTTCCGTTTTGGAATAAGCGTTTAATTAAAAATAGTGGATTTTTAATTGGGTTTTTAATATTTTTTTTCGGAATGATCGCATTGTCAAATATGGTGTGGAAAATTGAAATTACAGGAGCAAAACCTGAAACGGAATATATCTTGATGAAAGAATTGAACAAAATGGGTATAAAAAAAGGGAAATTACAGTTCCAAATGCCGAGTGTAGAAGATGTTCAACGTCATTTGACAGACAATATTAATGCGATTACTTGGGCGGGATTAGAAATAAGAGGGACAACATATCATTTTAAGATTGTTGAAAAAAATGAACCGAAAAAAGAAAGTGAACAACAGCCACAAAACTTAGTAGCGAAAAAAGAAGGGATTATTACAAAAACATTTGTGGAAGTTGGGAAGCCTGTTGTCATGAAAAATGACCATGTAGAAAAGGGGCAACTTCTCGTCTCGGGGATGTATGGTAATGAGGAGAATCCGACAATTGTTTCGGCTAAAGGGATTGTATATGGAGAAACGTGGTACAAATCTGAGGTGGATGTTCCGTTAAAGACGCAATTTCAAGTGTATACTGGTAATTCGTATAATGAATATTTTCTTAAATTTGGGAGTGCTAAAATAAAAATATGGGGATTTCAACAGGATAAGTATAAACGCTCTCGTACTGAAAGTGTAAAACATGATGTGAAATTATTTGGATTCACATTACCAGTTGCATACGAGAAAGATATTGTACGAGAAGAGGAAGAAGCGAACCGAGAATATACCGAAAAACAAGCAATGAAAGTAGCGAAAGAGATGGCAGAAAAAGAACTGAAGAAAAAATTGGATGAACATGCTATGATTGTAAGTGATAACATTTTGAGTAAAGAGGTTGAGGCGGATCACCTAAAGGTCACATTACATTATACAGTGATTGAAAATATTGCAGAGCCACAACCAATATCTGAATTCGATATTCAAGGAGACTGAGTAATGGCAGAACAATTAGTAGAAATGAACCAACAATTGGAAAACCCTAACGAAGCAATCGCTCTTTTTGGGGTAAATGATGCTCATTTAAAAGTAATTGAACGAGAACTTAGTGTATCGATTGTGACTAGAGGAGAATCTGTTCGTGTATCTGGGGCAGATGAAACTGTGGTGCTCGTAGAAAAAATCTTACAACAGTTACTTGTTGTTATCCGTAAAGGTGTATCAATTTCGGAAAGAGATGTTGCGTATGCGATTCAGCTTGGGCAACAAGGGAAAATTGCTCAATTCGAAGAGTTATATGAAGAGGAAATTTTTAAAACAGCAAAAGGTAAATCCATTCGTGTGAAAACGATGGGGCAAAGACGATATATTCATGCAATGAAAAAGAATGATATTGTATTTGGGATAGGGCCTGCTGGGACAGGAAAAACATACTTAGCCGTAGTAATGGCTGTGAGAGCTTTAAAGCAAGGGTATGTAAAGAAAATTATTTTAACAAGACCTGCTGTAGAAGCTGGAGAGAGCTTAGGGTTTTTACCAGGTGATTTGAAAGAAAAAGTAGATCCGTATTTACGACCACTATATGATGCGTTACATGATATTCTTGGACAAGAATATACACAACGTATGATGGAACGTGGTGTAATTGAAATTGCACCTCTTGCTTATATGAGAGGGCGTACTCTTGATGATTCATTTGTTATATTAGATGAGGCGCAAAATACAACTGGTGTTCAAATAAAAATGTTTTTAACACGATTAGGTTTTAGTTCTAAAATGGTTATTACGGGGGATCCCTCACAGGTAGACTTGCCAAAAGGGGTAAAGTCAGGTCTTTCTATTGCTGCTAATATTTTATCTGGTGTATCAGGTCTTTCGTTCATTACATTGGAACAAACGGACGTTGTGAGACACCAGTTAGTGCAACGTATTATTGAGGCATATGATAAAATGGAATGATCCTATTTGTCAGGATCATTTCTTTTTGTATGATAAGGTTGGCGAAGGACATATTTTTTACTATCATTAAAGACGAGGGAAATAAACTATAGGTGATGGTCTATAAAAATATGGTCCTAAAAAGCATCGTTGGCTGGAAGAAATGAAAGCTATAAATAGTTTCACTTTATTTCTGGAGAGGAGAAGGTATTGAAATCATGTCAAGATCTCAAGAAATTTCTAAGTGGTTTCGTAATTTACAACATTCGAAAAAACTAAGTTGGATTTCTTACGTTTTATTAGGAGCGGTACTGTTTTTTGCACTTATGAATAATGTGAAACCAGAGCAATTAGATGTTAAAGAGCTCGATATTGCTAAAAAAACAATTCACTCTCCTGTTAAAATTGAAGATAAATCCGCAACAGCGAAAAAGAAAAAAGAAGCCGCTCAAAAGGTTGAGGATAAATATACATATAAAAGCGAATATAAGCAAAATAAAGTGGATATTGTAAATTCCGTCTTTGATGCGGTAAGTGAAGTAGAGGCAGAGGCTAAATCGACTGGTCCAGACGAGTATAAAAAAATTTCTGATGTGGATAAATTGGACAAGTTAAAGAAGAAATTACCAACAGATTTAGCGAAAAGCTTAACAGATTCGATATTGCTGAAATTTATTAATGCTAATTCAAGTCAATTGTCATTGGCGAAGGATGCGGCTGTAACAGCGGTTAATAAAATTATGAGTGAACACATTAAGATGGATCAAGAAGAAGCTGCAAGAGAACGATTTGTTACTGAAATGAGTAGCGTAAGTATAAGTAGTGATTTAAAAGATGCGGTGAATGCACTAGGGAAGTATGCGGTTACAGCGAACTATTTTTATGATTCAGCTGCGACGAAAGATAGTCAAAAAATAGCGGAAGATTCAGTTGCATCAGTTTTTATCCTTCAAGGGCAAGTTCTTGTGAAAGAAGGCGATACGATTTCACGAGAAGCATATGAGCAGTTGAAGTTAGCCGGATTGTTAGAGAAGGGAAATACCTTCCAACCTTATGTTGGTCTGGCTGTGCTTATTTGTGTGTTATTGTACTTTATGCATAAGCAGTTTGAAGTGTTTTTACAGCGAAAAAGAGAAGATAGGCCGTATGTTTTAGCGTATATCACAATTTTGTCTATCACGATTGTTCTAATGAAAATCATTAGTTTGTTTCAAAAGCTTGAATATGCAGGAATCGCGTATGTTGTTCCAGTTGCGATGGGAACAATACTTGTAAAATTAATGATTGGTGATCGATTTGTATTTTTAACGAGTATGATCTTTTCTGTGTGCGGAAGTATTATGTTTAATGAAGGTGTAACGAGTACACTAAATTATAGTGTGGGGATTTATGTTTTATTAAGTTCATTATCAGTTAGTATTTTCTTGAGAGAAAAAAATCGTCGTACGATGATTTTACAAGCTGGTATACTCGTTTCTGTATTAAATGTAGTCGTATTAGCGGCGTTGTTATTATTGCGAAATGGGAACTTTTCGCCTCTTGAAATTGGGATACAATTATTAATGGCTGCAGTTTCAGGGATTATCTCTTCTGTTCTAGCTATGGGAATTTTACCGTATTTAGAAAGTGGCCTTGGGATTGTATCGAGTATGAAGTTGATGGAACTTTCAAGTCCGAATCACCCGCTCTTGCGCAAAATTTTATTAGAAGCACCAGGTACATATCACCATAGTGTAATGGTAGCCAATCTTTCAGAAGCTGCATGTGAAGCGGTTGGAGCAAACGGAGTATTAGCGCGTGTAGGGGCGTATTATCATGATGTAGGAAAAACAGTACAACCGCAGTTTTTTATTGAAAACCAGATGGGGATTGAAAACCCGCATGATAGATTAGACCCTGTAACGAGTAAAGATATTATAATTGCGCATGTAACCGATGGGGTGAGAATGTTAGAAGAACATCATATACCTCAAGAAATTATTGATATCGCTGGACAGCATCATGGTACAACGTTGCTTAAATATTTTTATTATAAGGCGATTAAAGAAGATAAAGAGAAATATACTGAGGAAATGTTCCGCTATCCAGGGTCAAAAGCAACTTCTAAAGAGTCGGCAATCATTGGTATTGCTGATAGTGTAGAAGCGGCGGTACGTTCAATGAATCATCCAACGCCAGATCAAATCAATAATTTAGTGCAAAGTATCATTAGAGATCGTTTGCAAGATGGTCAATTTAGTGAATGTGATTTGACATTTAAGGAACTACAAATTGTTGGAAAAACATTATGTGAAACGTTAAATGGTATTTTCCATTCCCGTATTACATATCCGGAACCGCCGGAAGAAAAGGAGAAAGAATGAGTTTATTAATTGATTTTATTGATGAAACAGACGAAGTGAAAGACGAGTATATAAGCTTGATTCGAGGGTTGGTAGAGAAAGCAGCCCAAATGGAAAAGATAGAAGAAGGAGCAGAATTATCGGTTACGTTTGTAGATAATGAACGTATTCGTGAAATAAACCGTGATTACCGAGATAAGGATCAGCCTACGGACGTTATTTCTTTCGCCATGGAAGAAATGGGAGAAGGTGAAATGGAAATTGTCGGTGCGGAGATGCCGCGTATGTTAGGAGATCTTATTATTTCTATTCCAAGAGCAAAAGAACAAGCGGAAGAATATGGACATTCTTTTGATCGAGAACTTGGGTTTTTAGCACTACATGGCTTTTTGCATTTGCTTGGTTATGATCATATGACAGAAGAAGATGAAAAAGAAATGTTTGGAAGACAAAAAGAAATTTTAGAGGCCTTTGGATTAGGACGATGAAAAAAGGAAAACTTTTAGATAGTTTTGGATATGCTATAGCTGGTATATACTTTTGTCTTCGTCATGAACGAAATATGAAAATTCATTCTTTAGCCGCAGTCATTGTTATGTGCTGCGGCTTTTATTTCCATATTACAACAACGGAATGGATTGTATTACTTATTGTGATAGGGATTGTAATGGGTTTAGAGATGGTGAATACGGCTATTGAAAAAACAGTAGACTTAGCAACCGCGGATATTCATCCGTTTGCGAAAATTGCAAAGGATGTTGCGGCGGGGGCAGTTTTATTGTTTGCAATTATAGCTGCTGTAATTGGTGCTATTATCTTTTTACCGTATATGGTATAGTTGCATTCCGAAGCTTTTATTAAGCTTTGGGAGCGCCGTGAAGGCCTTTAGTGAAAGAGTGTATCTATTCACATCTGTGAACGGAAAGGATGCGGGAATATGAATAGCAAACAATTAATTCAAGAAGCAACCGAAGCGCGTAAACGAGCGTACGTACCATATTCTAAATTTCAAGTAGGTGCAGCTTTACTAACTCAGGATGGAAAAATATATCGTGGATGTAATGTTGAAAATGCATCATATGGTTTATGTAACTGTGCAGAAAGAACAGCGTTATTTAAGGCGATTTCTGAAGGAGATAACGAGTTTGTAGCTATTGCAGTCGTAGCAGATACAAAGCGTCCAGTACCTCCTTGTGGAGCATGTCGACAAGTTATGGTAGAATTATGTAAACAGGATACGAAAGTATACCTATCAAACTTACATGGTGATGTTCAAGAGACAACAGTCGGAGAATTGTTACCAGGAGCATTTTTAGCGGAGGATTTACATGAATAGAAAAGGTTATAAATCAGGTTTTGTCTCTATTATTGGCAGACCGAATGTTGGGAAATCTACATTTTTAAATCGTATTATTGGCCAAAAAATTGCTATTATGAGCGATAAGCCACAAACAACTCGTAATAAAATTCAAGGTGTATATACAGAAAATGATTCACAAGTAGTTTTCATTGATACACCAGGAATACATAAACCTAAACATAAACTAGGCGATTTCATGGTGAAGATGGCTCAAACGACATTAAAAGAAGTTGATATTGTTCTGTTTATGGTCAATGCAACTGAAGGATATGGTCGTGGTGAGGAATTTATTATTGAGAAATTACAAGAAACGAAACAACCGGTATTTTTAGTAATTAATAAAATTGACCAAGTTCATCCAGAGCAATTATTAGCGTTAATTGATCAATACCGTAAACTATATGAGTTCGCGGAGATTGTGCCAATTTCTGCATTGGACGGTAATAACGTTGAAGCGTTAATCGGAGCAATTAAAAAGTATTTACCAGAAGGACCGCAATATTACCCGGATAATCAAGTAACGGATCATCCAGAGCGATTTATTATTTCAGAGCTTATTCGTGAAAAAGTATTACATTTAACACGTGAAGAAGTACCGCATTCTGTAGCGGTTGTTATTGATGCAATTCAAAAGCGTGAGGGCGGAGCGGTTTATATAAACGCAACGATTGTTGTTGAACGTGCATCACAAAAAGGAATTATTATAGGTAAGCAAGGAAAGATGTTAAAAGAAGTCGGTAAGCGAGCTCGCTTTGACATTGAAGCACTTCTTGGTTCTAAAGTATTTTTAGAAGTATGGGTGAAAGTGCAAAAAGATTGGCGTAATAAGATGTCACAGCTTCGTGACCTTGGTTTCCGTGAAGACGAGTATTAATATGAAGTAAAGTTGTGATCAGTGGGTGTTTTGTTCATCCACTGATTATTGGTTTTTATGAACCTTGATAAATTAGGAAAAATTTTTCTCACATGAAAATGAACAAAATGGGTCAATTTAATAACAACAAAAGAAATTGCTTTATAGGCTACGCTTATTGAGAAAGGTGGATTCTTATGCTAGATTTTACCTGGAAGTTTTTCTCCAAAACAGGAAGCATTGAAACGTATTTGCTTTTGAAAGAAATGGAAAAAGACGTAAACGATGAGATGGATCAACATGAAGAGGAGTTAGCGCATCTAGACTCTCCAATTTCTTGACCCGTTTTGTTCAAACCTTGGATGGTGACGAACATGTTTCAAAAAGTTGAGGGCATTGTCATCCGTACAACAGATTACGGAGAAACAAATAAGATTGTTACAATATACTCACGGGAATTTGGTAAGATAAGTGCAATGGCAAGAGGGGCGAAAAAACCGAAGAGTCGGTTAGCGGCTATTTCGCAACTTATGACACATGGTCATTTTCTTATTCAAATTGGATCTGGACTTGGAACTTTGCAACAAGGCGAGATTATTTCATCTATGAAAGAAATTCGCGAGGATATATTTTTAACTGCTTATGCATCATTTATTATCGAATTAACTGATAAAGCAACAGAAGATAAGAAGCATAATCCGTATTTATTTGAAATGTTATATCAAACGTTGCATTATATGTGTGAGGGTGTTGACCCAGAAGCATTATCATTAATTTATCAAACGAAAATGCTTCCGGTATTAGGGATGCACCCGTACTTTGATACATGTGCTATTTGTCATCAAGAAACAGATTTTGTCGCCTTCTCTGTCAGGGAAGGCGGTTTTCTGTGCTCGCGTCATGCGGAACAAGATCCGTATCGTATTCCGGTGGGAGAGGCTGTTCATAAATTATTACGTCTCTTTCTTCACTTCGATCTACACCGGCTCGGTAATGTATCGGTGAAGGATAGTACAAAAAAACAAATGCGCACAGTATTGAATACATATTATGATGAATATTGTGGGATTTATTTGAAAACAAGGCGTTTCTTGGAACAACTTGATAAGTTTCAAATATAAAAAGGGCCGTATACGGTCCTTTTTACATACTTTCTTTTTCGAATAGCATATTTAGTATATAATATTTAAGAGATAGTATAACTTTTTTCGTTGTGCATTAAAGGTGGTGATTATCATAGAGCTGAATAAACGGCAAGAGCATATCATTCAGATTGTAAAAGATCACGGTCCTATTACAGGGGAGTCAATTGCTGGGCAATTGGGTTTAACACGTGCAACGCTAAGACCAGACTTAGCAATTTTAACGATGGCTGGTTATTTAGAAGCGCGTCCACGTGTAGGTTATTTTTATACGGGTAAAACCGGGGGACAGCTATTATCTGAAGCTGTTAAGAAAATTAAAGTGCAAGATTATCAATCTAGACCGGCTGTAATTGATAAAAATGTATCAGTATACGATGCAATCTGTACTATGTTTCTAGAGGACGTTGGTACATTATTTGTTGTAGATCAATCTACTTTATTAGTTGGCGTTGTATCTCGTAAAGATTTATTACGAGCTAGCTTAGGAAAGCAGGATTTAACCTCTCTTCCGGTTAATATTATCATGACAAGGATGCCAAACATTGCGATGTGTCGCAGGGAGGATTCTTTATATGATATTGCGATGGAATTAATAGAAAGACAGATTGATGCGATGCCGGTTGTGAAGGATACGAAACAAGGTTTAGAAGTGATTGGGCGAATTACAAAAACAAATATTACACGTGCGTTTGTAAATTTAGTAAATAACGAATAAGTGTAATTTGTTTAAAGTGAGGTAATGTAATGGATAATAAAATCGTATATGTCGTATCTGACTCAGTAGGAGAAACGGCTGATTTGGTTGTTAGAGCGGCAATGGGACAGTTCCCATTCGCTCCTGATATTAGACGTGTACCGTATGTAGAAGATACAGGGACATTAAAGGAAGTAATCTCGATTGCCAAGAGCAATCAAGCGCTTATTTGTTTTACGTTAGTAAAGCCTGATATGCGTCAATATTTATTGACAGAAGCGGCAAAAGAAGGAGTAGAGGCATACGATATTATCGGACCTCTTATCGATCAAATTGAAGGAATTACAGGGCAAGTACCAAGGTATGAGCCAGGTGTCGTTCGAAGATTAGATGAAGAGTACTTTAAAAAAATTGAAGCGATTGAATTTGCAGTTAAGTATGATGATGGTAGAGATGCACGTGGTATTTTAAAAGCTGATATCGTGTTGATTGGAATTTCACGTACATCAAAAACACCACTTTCACAATATTTAGCGCATAACAAACGTTTGAAAGTTGCCAATGTACCACTTGTACCGGAAGTGGATCCACCTGAGGAATTATATCAAGTGGCAAAAGAGAAATGTTTCGGTTTGAAAATTATACCGGATAAGTTAAATCATATTCGAAAAGAACGATTGAAATCACTTGGATTAAGTGATGGAGCAACATATGCAAATATTAATCGTATTCAAGAAGAACTTGGTCATTTTGAGGAAGTAATTAATAAAATAAATTGTCAAGTGATTGATGTATCAAATAAGGCGATTGAAGAAACAGCAAATATTATTGTGAATGCAGTGCAAAACCAAAAAATGTTTTAGCACATTTACCAAAGGTGAATGTGCTTTTTTCGCTCGTGAGAAGGCGGTAGAGGAAGATGCGAAGTAGAGCATGAACTTTCGGCTTAGTAATAGAATATAGCGGAATGGTTATACTTATATTCTTCTGTTTTTTTTATTATGCTAAAGGAACGATTTCGTTATCTTTAAATGTAAGATGAAAATTAAAGGGATATGTAGCGTAGTTGAAGAAAATATATTATAATAAAAAATTGTGATAAAAACCTATATTTTACGTTTAGACTTTAATTTTTCAGAATAAACTAGGGATAGGATTTTCGAAAAAGACATGTATTTACGTTAAATCGACAAAATCTAGACAAGAAAACGCACATTATGGAAGGATTCACAGAAGGGATGTAGAATACAGAAATATGCAAAACATCAGTAAGATATTATTTGATGCAGATGCGTGTCCCGTGAAGAATGTAATTGTGCAAGTTGGAACAAAATTTTATGTCGAAATTTTGTTTGTCGCATCCTATGCTCATCGTTCAAGAAAACAGCAAGGCAATTGGGTCTATGTAGATTCTGAGCAAGATGAAGTGGATTGTTATATTTATCAACATGCAAAAGCTACAGATCTCATGATCATACAGGTTATAGTGCTTGCTAGTCTTCTTGTGAAAAAGGAGTATATGTATTGTCTCCAAGAGATACATTTGTAACAGATGAGCAAATGGATACAATTTTATATAGTAGTATGTATCTGCGAATTTACGCAGACTGGGGACTTATACGAAAGGTCCAAAATCGTTTACACAATGTGATCGACAGTACTTTCTAACAAATTCAGAAAAATATTGTCGAATTATAAAGGAATCTTTTAATTTATATCGAATACAAAATACGACACGGAGATGGATTTATGGGGAACAGAATTCCCGAAGAAGTTGTTGAACAGATTCGGACATCATCTGATATTGTAGAAGTGATTGGTGAGTATGTTCAACTTAGAAAGCAGGGACGTAACTATTTCGGTCTTTGTCCATTTCATGGTGAGAATTCTCCTTCATTCTCTGTTTCATCTGATAAGCAAATTTTTCATTGCTTCGGATGTGGAGAAGGTGGAAATGTATTTTCTTTTCTTATGAAAATGGAAGGACTTGCTTTCACCGAGGCTGTTCAAAAGCTTGGCGAAAGAAATGGAATTGCAGTTGCAGAATATACATCAGGGCAAGGACAACAACAACAAGAAGACATATCTGATGACACTGTCATCATGCAACAGGCTCATGAACTTTTGAAAAAGTATTATCATCATTTATTAGTAAATACAGAAGAAGGAAATGAAGCACTTTCATATTTATTAAAACGTGGTATTACAAAAGAGATGATTGAGAAATTTGAAATTGGTTATGCATCACAAGCTTGGGATGCAGCAACGAAAATTTTACAAAAAAGAGGTTTGTCGCTATCTAGTATGGAACAAGCTGGCCTTCTTGTAAGAAGTGAGAAGGATGGCAGTCATTATGACCGCTTCCGCGGAAGAGTTATGTTTCCGATTTATACTTTACAAGGTAAGGTGATAGCGTTTAGTGGAAGGGCGTTAGGAGATGACACTCCGAAATATTTAAATAGTCCTGAAACACCGATTTTTTACAAAAGTAAGCTGTTGTATAATTTCCACCAAGCAAGGCCGTTTATTAGAAAACGTGGGCAGGTTGTCCTTTTTGAAGGCTATGCCGATGTACTAGCTGCGGTGAAAAGTGGTGTGGAAGAAGCTGTTGCGACAATGGGAACAGCCTTAACTGAAGAACAAGCGAAACTTCTGCGACGTAACGTTGAAACTGTTGTTCTTTGCTATGATGGTGATAAAGCAGGGCGAGAAGCGACGATGAAAGCAGGGCAATTACTATTGCAAGTTGGTTGCCAAGTGAAAGTTACATCCTTGCCAGATAAGCTTGACCCTGATGAATATGTGCAACAATATGGGACAACCGCTTTTGAAAATCTTGTGAAATCAAGTATAAGTTTTGTTGGTTTCAAAATAAATCATTTGCGTTTAGGGAAAAATTTGCAAGATGAGTCTGGCAAAGAAGAATATGTAAAAAGTGTTTTAAAAGAGTTATCATTGCTACAGGATGCGATGCAGGCGGAATCATATTTAAAATCATTATCGCAAGAATTTTCGTATTCAATGGAAACACTTTTGAATCAATTGCACCAATATCGCAAAGAACAAAAGGTACAGCAAAAACAAATAAAGCAGGTTTCTAAGCCATCTCAAATTGTTCAAACGAAGCCGAAGTTAACAGGTTTTGAAAGGGCAGAAAGAGAAATTATCTACCATATGTTGCAAAGTGCAGAAGTGACAGTACGTATGGAACCTCATATAGAAGATTTTTATACAGAAGAACATAAAGGGATTTTATATGAACTATACGCATATTATGAAAAGGGAAATGAACCTTCAGTCGGAACATTTTTAAGTTGGCTCTCTGATGAAAAGTTGAAAAATATTATCACTGATATTTCGACGGATGAATTTATTAATCCAGAGTACACAGAAGAAGCGTTACAAGGTCATTTGGAAGCGTTAAGACGCCATAAAGAGAAACTTGAAAAGATGGAAATTATCTTTAAAGTAAAACAAATGGAAAAAACAGATCCTGTAGAGGCTGCTAAATATTATGTGGCATATTTACAAAGTCAAAAAGCAAGAAAATAGCTTTTTCGATAAAATTTTAGTATAATGAATGTTTGTATCTCGCGTAAGGAGGGGAACAGATGGCTGATAAACCAGCTCGTTCTAAACAAATTGAAACTGAAATGACCCTTGAGCAAGTGAAAGAACAACTCACTGAGCTTGGGAAAAAACGTGGCGTTCTTACATATGAAGAGATTGCAGAACGCATGAATGGATTTGAAATTGAATCCGATCAAATGGATGAATACTATGAATATTTAGGTGAACAAGGGATTGACTTAGTTGGTGACAATGACAACGACGAAGGTCCTAATAATCGCCAAATTACAAAAACGGAAGAAGAGTTTGACCTTAATGATTTAAGTGTGCCACCAGGTGTGAAAATCAATGACCCTGTTCGTATGTACTTAAAAGAAATTGGTCGAGTTGACTTACTATCCGCTGAAGAAGAAATTCGACTTGCAACGCGTATTGAAGAAGGCGATGAAGAAGCGAAACGCCGTCTTGCAGAAGCAAACTTACGTCTTGTAGTAAGTATTGCAAAGCGCTACGTGGGCCGCGGTATGCTTTTCTTAGACTTAATCCAAGAAGGAAATATGGGTCTAATTAAAGCGGTTGAAAAGTTCGACTATCGTAAAGGTTTTAAATTTAGTACGTATGCAACTTGGTGGATTCGCCAAGCTATTACACGTGCGATTGCAGACCAAGCGCGAACAATTCGTATTCCAGTTCATATGGTTGAAACCATTAATAAGTTAATTCGTGTACAACGTCAATTATTACAAGATTTAGGACGCGAACCATCTCCTGAAGAGATTGGTGAAGAAATGGATCTTGCTCCAGAAAAAGTACGCGAAATCTTAAAGATTGCACAGGAGCCAGTTTCTCTTGAAACACCAATTGGTGAAGAAGACGACTCCCATTTAGGTGACTTTATTGAAGACCAAGAAGCAACATCGCCTGCGGACCATGCAGCGTATGAATTGCTAAAAGAACAATTAGAAGATGTGTTAGATACACTAACAGATCGTGAAGAAAATGTTCTACGTCTTCGTTTTGGTTTAGATGATGGACGAACTCGTACGCTTGAAGAAGTTGGGAAAGTATTCGGCGTAACGAGAGAACGTATTCGTCAAATTGAAGCGAAAGCACTTCGCAAATTAAGACATCCGAGCCGTAGTAAACGTCTTAAGGATTTCTTAGAATAGGTTATTTTAAGTTTACTTCACGATTGTGAAGTAAACTTTTTTCTTTTGTTAATTTTTGTTAAACTTTATCTATCGGCAACGATTACAATTTCTTGTAATTTATTTTACAGAATTGTCTTTTGATTTGCAAATGCTCATTTTTCGATTTTTCGATTAATTTTGTTTATTCTTTACAAAATAATATGTAGAAAAGTAAAAAATATGATGAGAAACGTTAGTAATTATCGAAATAATATGCGATAAAATAGTGAAAATCAATAAAATGAATTTACGGAATATTTTTAATAAATGGTAGTTTACTCTTTTCTGCTAGAGTGTTTTCAAGTACAATTGAAATGACTGAATCATCTAACTATTTAGCGGTATAGAGGGGGGAGAAGAGATATGAAACGTAATCCGTTGATTCCGTTCGCTCTTATTGCAGCATTAGGTATTATCGTTATGTTTGTATTTTCATTTCAGGGGCTAAATAAATCTAAAGAGTTAGCTGATGCAAAAAATGGCGGGAAACCAGCACAAACAGCATCAAAGCCAGAGGATATTGTAAAGCAAAGCTGTACGAGCTGTCATGGTGATCAGTTACAAGGGGCGGTAGGACCTAATTTACAAAAAATTGGTGGGAAACTTTCGAAAGATGAAATTAAAGAAGTTATTTCAAAAGGAAAAGGAAATATGCCGCCAAATATAGTTCCAGCTGATCAAGCGGCAAAAGTAGCTGATTGGTTATCGAAGAAAAAATAAAGTGAAACTTTAATCAGTGGGGGGTTCATCCCCATTGATTATTAGCCTTCACCAATCGGGCGTTTACGGGCAGTTGGTCTCCCACCTAACTGCTTTGTTCTAGCCGAATTTTGAGGTGGGAGTCTTACTGCCCGTTAATCCGGGATAAAGTATAGAAAAACAAGCCTTTTGCTTTTTGCAAAAGGCTTGTTTTTCTATACTATCTAAAATACGATTAGTAATAGAGAATTGAAGTATTGTTATGGGCTTGCAACAACTACTATAAATTCATTATCATGGAGACAGACTGACAAGAGAAGGAGTAATGGAAATACATGAATGAAGTAAAGCTTTCGAAACGATTAGAAGAAGTTGTGAGGGAGATTCCGGTAGGCTCTACAGTAGCTGATATTGGATCGGATCATGCGTATTTACCGTGTTATACAATTATAAATAATATTGCTACAAAAGCAGTTGCAGGAGAGATTGTAGATGGACCGTTTCGCTCTGCACAAGCAACTGTAGCTGAAAGTGGCTTACAAGATAAAGTAGACGTTCGTAAAGGGAATGGATTAGCTGTTATTGCACCAGGAGAAGTAGATGTTATTACGATTGCTGGTATGGGTGGAGCGTTAATTCGTGACATTTTAGAAAGTGGTAAAGAAAAATTAGAAGGTGTAACACGTTTAATCTTACAGCCGAATATTGCAGCACACCATATTCGTGAATGGTTTATTGAAAATGGATGGGAGCTTATCCGTGAGAAAATTGTAATAGAAGACGGAAAGATTTACGAGATTTTAGTCGGAGAGCGAGGAGATACAGCGGTACCTTACTCTGAAAATAAACAAGCTGAATTGTTTATGGGTCCATTTCTAATAAAAGAAAAAAGTGAAGCTTTTGTTGAAAAGTGGGAAGGAGAATTGAAAAACTTCCAAAATATTTTAAAACAGTTAGAGCGTGCAGCAGAGTCTGAAGAGACAAAAGCGAAGCGTGCAGAAATAGATGCGAAAATGAAAATGATAGGAGAGGTTTTATCATGAGTAAAATTCCGAATGGCCATGAAATTATTTCTTTGTTTGAAGGTATGTATCCGAAGCATTTAGCGATGGAAGGGGATAAGGTTGGCTTACAGATTGGAGCGCTTAATAAACCTGTGCAGCACGTATTAATCGCGTTAGATGTAACTGAGGAAGTTGTGAACGAGGCGATCCAATTAGGAGCGAATATCATTATAGCGCACCATCCTTTAATCTTTAATCCATTAAAAGCGATTCATACGGATAAGGTGTACGGAAGAATTATTGAAACGTGTATTAAAAATGATATTGCGGTGTATGCAGCGCATACAAATGTAGATATTGCTAAGGGCGGGGTAAATGATTTACTTGCTGATGCGTTAGGGTTACAAAATACAGAAGTATTAGCTCCTACATATGCAGAAGAAATGAAAAAAATTGTTGTATTTGTTCCAGTAACCCATGCAGAAGAAGTGCGCAAAGCTCTTGGAGATGCGGATGCAGGTCATATCGGTAATTATAGCCACTGTACGTTCGGTAGCGAAGGGGTAGGTACGTTTATCCCTAAAGAAGGTACAAACCCTTATATCGGAGAAACTGGACAGTTAGAACGTGTGGAAGAGGTGCGTGTCGAAACGATTGTTCCAGCTTCATTACAAAGAAAAGTTATTAAAGCGATGTTGGCAGCCCACCCATATGAAGAAGTGGCATATGATGTATATCCGCTTGATAATAAAGGTGAAACTTTAGGTCTTGGTAAAATAGGGTATTTACAAGAAGAAATGACACTTGGTCAGTTTGCTGAGCATGTGAAACAATCATTACATGTGAAGGGTGCAAGAGTTGTTGGAAAGTTAGATGATAAAGTGCGTAAAGTAGCTGTACTTGGTGGTGACGGTAATAAATATATAAACCAAGCGAAATTTAAAGGGGCAGATGTATATGTAACAGGTGATATGTATTATCATGTTGCTCATGATGCGATGATGCTTGGTTTAAATATAGTCGATCCAGGGCATAACGTTGAAAAAGTAATGAAGCAAGGTGTACAAAAACAATTGCAAGAAAAAGTAGATGCAAAGAAATTCAATGTACAAATTCATGCTTCGCAGTTACATACAGATCCATTCACGTTTGTATAAGAAAAATAAAAACCGTTGCTCATGTAGGCAACGGTTTTTTGTTATTGTTGTTTTTTTACTTTTACACGTGGCAATATCTTTTGAAGTGGTACATTTCGAGTTCTATCCCATGTAGCTGGATTCATCGGGTCATATTGGTCTAAGAAAGCAATAACTTCTTTTGTGATTGGCGTTGGAGTAGAAGCACCCGCTGTAACTGCAACGTTTTCGATACCTTGTAGCCACTCTAATTGGATTTCACTTACGTCTGCAACGCGGTATGCTTTCGTACCAGCGATTTCTTGTGATACTTGTGCTAAACGGTTTGAGTTGTTACTTTTCGGATCGCCGACAACAATTGTTAAATCTGCAACATCAGCTTGTTTAGCAACAGCTTCTTGGCGAACTTGAGTTGCTAAACAAATTTCCTTGTGGAATTCTGCTGTTGGGAATTTTTTCTGAATGTCCTCCATTAAATGTTGAACATCCCATTGACTCATTGTCGTTTGATTCGTAACTAAAATTTTATCCGTTGGGATTTCTAATGTTTTTAAATCGTCAGCTCTTTCGATAAGATGAACGATATCAGGTGCAATACCAACTGCGCCTTCTGGTTCTGGATGATTTTTTTTGCCGATATAAATGACATGGTATCCTTCAGCTTTCTTTGCTTCAATAAGGTCATGTGTTTTTGTAACATCTGGGCAAGTTGCATCAATTGTCGTTAAACCTTTTGCTTTTGCACGTTGTTTAACTTCTGGAGAAACACCGTGTGCAGTGAAAATAACAGTACCAGAATCGATTTTATCTAAAATTTCTAATCGACTTGGACCGTCTAATGTAATGATGCCATCCTCTTCGAAAGCATCTGTTACATGCTTATTGTGAACAATCATACCTAAAATATAAATGGGTCTCGGTAATGATTTATCTAATGCGGCGTTACGTGCAATAACCATCGCGTCAACAACGCCGTAGCAATAACCACGAGGGGAAATTTTAACAATCTTCATGTGAGTAATCCTCTCCTTCTAAACAAGGGATACTTTTGTGCATAGTCCATTACATTATAAAGGAGGAGGAGATAGAAAACAAAGGATTGTTACACATATAGTTTTGGTTTTGTTGCTATTTGTTGAACAGGCTCTTCTGGTAATTCTTTTTCTATTATGGGTTCAATTACAATTTTTTTTCTTTTTCTCTTTTTTGGTGGAGGAGTTGGAGTGGCTACTTCAACTTCTCTAGGTTGGTCTTCAATTTGTTTTTCCTCCGTGCTTTTTCCAGAGGTGAGGATTTTGACGATATTTGGTAGACTACGCATAATTGGACCGTATTGCTCGACGACAGGTCCTACAGATTGAACAACTTGGGATACTTTTTCGATATTATTTATCATATTAGTTGGATTCGAAATTAGATTCGAAAGAAAGCTTCCGATGCCGCTGCTAGATGTTGCCGCAGCTGCAGTTGTTGCGACGCCGCGCGTGTCATTGGATTCATACATTTGAGGTGGTATCATTTGTTGAGGATGTTGCTGCATATACGGTTGATATTGCTGTGAGTATTGCTGTTGGTATTGCGGTTGCTGGTACATCATCGGTGGCCCATCTGTTTGCCGATAGGGAGGGACCATTTGCATGAAAGGCTCCGTAGGATCGTGTTTTTTAAAGAGTTTAGAAAGAAAACTTTTCTTTTTTTGTGCCATCGGTGGTAGTTGTGGAATTGGGTATGGTGTATAAGAATGATGTCCTTGATTAGGATGCATTTGCCCTATTGGGGATTTCGGATACATATGAGAAATCCTCCTTTCTTCAGTTAGGTATATACACATACAATATGCAATGGAAGGAAAGAAGGTTAGTTTTTGAGATAAAAACCTAAACTAAAGATGGATTTTACTTGTAGATTTCGATATAATGTAGACTTGACTGATTTGTGCGCAGTAGAAATTTTAGAAAGAAGGTGTAACTTATGACACTACAAACTTTTACACAGTATGATTTTAAACCATTTTTAATAGATGCAGTTCGTGAACTACGCTTTACAGAGCCAACAGGAATTCAAAAGAAAATTTTCCCGGTCGTGAAAAAAGGTGTGAGTATAATTGGACAATCCCAAACTGGTTCTGGGAAAACACATGCATACTTACTTCCTACATTAAACAGAATTGATGCAAGTCGTGAAGAAGTACAACTTGTTATTACAGCGCCTACTCGTGAGTTAGCACAACAAATTTACGAAGAAATTGTGAAACTAACAAAGTTCTGTGCAGAAGATCAAATGATTACAGCACGCTGTTTAATTGGTGGAACTGATAAACAACGATCAATTGAAAAGTTGAAAAAACAACCTCATATTGTAGTTGGAACGCCAGGACGTATTAAAGACTTAGTAGAAGAAAAGGCGCTATTTGTTTATAAAGCGGATACTATTATTGTCGATGAAGCGGACTTAATGCTAGATATGGGATTCATTCAAGATGTAGATAAAATTGCGGCACGTATGCCTAAAAATCTGCAAATGTTAGTTTTCTCTGCAACAATTCCTCAAAAATTAAAACCATTTTTGAAGAAATATATGGAGAATCCAGAACATATTCATATTAATCCGAAGCAAGTTGCAGCAGGAAATATTGATCATTACCTTGTGCCTTCAAGACACCGTAATAAAACTGAATTAGTGAAAAATATGCTACTTCAATTTAAACCATATTTAGCAATTGTCTTTACAAACACAAAGAAGAAGGCTGACGAAGTAGCCGATGGATTAGCAGAACGTGGGTTAAAAGTAGGACGTATACACGGTGATTTATCACCACGTGATCGTAGAAAAATGATGAAACAAGTTCGTGATTTAGAGTTCCAATACATTGTCGCAACAGATTTGGCGGCACGCGGTATTGATATTGAAGGAATTAGCCATGTTATTAACTATGAACTTCCATCAGATTTAGACTTCTTCGTTCACCGCGTTGGAAGAACTGCACGTGCGGGTCATTCAGGTATTGCGGTAACGATTTATGATCCAGCAAATGAAGAAGCGTTAGATAGTTTGGAAAAACAACGTCATATCGAGTTTAAGCATGTAGATTTACGCGGAGATGAATGGGCGGATTTAGGTGAACGTCGTCGTCGTAAGAGCCGTAAAAAACCAAATGATGGACTAGATGTTATGGCAACAAAAGTTGTTAAAAAGCCGAAAAAAGTAAAACCAAACTATAAACGAAAACTTGCAACAGAACGTGACAAAGTGAAGAAAAAATATAGCAATAAAAAAAGATAAGGGATTTCCCTTATTTTTTTTTATCTCACTACTTGAGAGAAAGTCGATTAATGCAGACTAATAATTAGTGAGGGGTAGAAAAAACGTTGACTAAAGTTTCACTTTATTGGGTTAATTTAAGTATAGAGTGCAGAGTGTTTAAATAGTCAGTTTAATCTATGTAGTGCCTTTTGTGTGAACAAACAATTCGCTACATATTTCTACAAATTATGCTATCATTATATCTATTGTATATTGAAGAGGTGATTGTATGTTAAAGATAGGATCTCATGTTTCAATGAGTGGTAAGAAGATGTTATTAGCAGCAAGTGAAGAGGCTGTTTCATACGGTGCAACAACGTTCATGATTTATACAGGTGCGCCACAAAATACACGAAGAAAACCAATTGAAGAATTGAATATAGAAGCAGGAAGAAAACATATGGAACTAAACGGTATTGAGGAAATTATCGTCCATGCTCCGTATATTATTAATGTTGGGAATACGACGAAACCTGAGACGTTCCAATTAGGTGTTGATTTTCTGCGTATGGAAATTGAAAGAACGGCAGCGTTAGGGGTAGCAACACAAATTGTTCTTCACCCAGGAGCTCACGTTGGTGCAGGAGCAGATGCTGGTATTCAACAAATTATTAAAGGGCTTAATGAAGTAATAACGCCAGAACAGACGGTTAATATTGCGCTAGAAACGATGGCAGGAAAGGGAACAGAATGCGGTCGTAGTTTTGAAGAAATTGCGAAAATTATTGATGGTGTGAAATATAATGAAAAACTATCTGTATGTTTTGATACGTGTCATACGCATGATGCAGGTTATGACCTTGTAAATGATTTTGACGGTGTGTTAAACGAATTTGATAAAATTGTTGGGATAAATCGTTTACAAGTACTTCATATTAACGATAGCAAAAATGTACGCGGAGCTGGAAAAGACCGTCATGAGAATATTGGTTTTGGTCATATTGGCTATAAGGCATTGCATCACATTGTGCACCACCCACAACTTACGCACGTACCAAAAATTCTTGAAACGCCGTATGTAGGTGAAGATAAAAAAGATAAGAAGCCACCATATAAATTAGAAATTGAAATGCTGAAAAATGGTACTTTTGATGAAGGAATTCTTGAAAAAATTAAAGCGCAATAAGGAGGGGATTTTCCCCTCCTTATTTTAGTAGTTGTTGAAATAAAGTATTTACTTGTTGGGCAGTAGCAGGGGAGGTTACTTTTGCTATTTGTTTTAAGAGCTCTAGTCGTTCGTTATTGTCGTAAATGTTAATGTTTTTTCCCTTCATAAGTAAAACAATTTGATCAGCTTGCGCAGTCGTAATTGAAACTTCATATTCTTTACTATATTTCAATAACTCTTTTGTAGAAATATGATTTAATTTTTTGTTCACAATTTGTTTAATGAGGTTCATCGTGTTGTCCTCCTTCACACGTTCTTCTATCGAAATATATGTAAGCATAGCTTGTACATATTCGTATCAAGGTGCATTTTTTCAATGAGGAAAAGAAGCTTATGTTATAATATAAGAACGAAACTATAGATAAAGAGTATAAGGAGGACTTATGGAGAAAAAGCAACATCGAAAAGAAAGTGTTATTCATCTTGTATATCGTTTAGTTATGATTGTCTTTGGGGCAGCATGTGCGGCGGTAGCGATTGAACTGTTTTTAATGCCAAATAAAATTATTGATGGTGGAATTATTGGCATTTCTCTTATATTAGATTATCTTACTCCTAATATTTGGTGGTTAAGTTTTTCTACTTTAGTTGTTATCCTCAACATTCCTTTTATGTACTCCGGATATAAGCAAATTGGAAAAACATTCATGTTATCTTCAGCATTTGGAATTGTAGCTTTAGCATTTATTGAATCAACGTTGCACGCTATCCCGCCATTTACAACAGAGCCGATTTTAGCAACAGTTTTCGGCGGTCTTATTTTAGGGATTGGTGTAGGACTTGTTATTCGTCATGGTGGATCGTTAGACGGGACGGAGATTATGGGAATTCTATTAACAAAGAAATTACCGTTTTCTGTTGGTGAATTCGTAATGTTTGTGAACTTATTCATTTTTGCATGGGCAGCATTTGTTTTTGGTGTTGAACAAGCGATGTATTCTGTTATGACGTACTATATCGCATTCAAAACAATTGATACGGTAATTCAAGGATTAGACGAAACGAAAGCAGTTTTAATCGTATCGGATCAATATGAGGAAGTATCAAATGCAATTTTACACCGCCTTGGTCGTGGAACAACAAAACTTGTTGCTAAAGGTGGCTATACAGATAAAGAAAAAGAAGTTATTTATGCAGTTGTAACACGTCTGGAAGTGACGAAGTTAAAGTCAATTGTGCATGAAATTGATGAAAACGCATTTGTTACGATTATGAATACACAAGAGACAAATGGTGGTAAGTTTAAATCAGCAATTCACTAAAAAGTTAATTGTAATATCTTTTGAAAGCAGAGAATTCTTCTCTGCTTTTTGTTATAATAATAAGGTTTCTTGAAATAAAGAATATATTTTAGGCAGATTGGTTTACAACTATAATAAGCTGTACTATAATTCAAATAGAGATAAATCGGAATCATTCTGAATTAAAATAGGTGAGATGATATGAATAATATATTGGAAATAGAAGGATTAACGTTTCGATATGAAGATCGCAACGTGTTAGAAGATATTAATTTGCAAGTTCCGAAGGGAGCTTTTTTAGGTTTAGTTGGACCAAATGGTTCAGGGAAATCGACTTTACTTAAATGTTTATTGGGTGTTTTAAAACCAAAGCAAGGAAGTATTAGATTGTTTGGCATTGATAGTAAGAAATTTAAAGAGTGGAATAAAGTTGGTTATGTATCCCAAAAGGCAAGTAGTTTTAACTCAGGTTTCCCAGCAACTGTTTTTGAAGTTGTTTCAATGGGGCTCGTTTCGAAAAAGGGGCTTTTTCGCTTTTTTACGAAAGACGATAATGCGAAAGTAGAAAAAGCGATTGCTGATGTAGGTATGAGTGAGTTTCAAGGTCGCAACATTGGAGAACTTTCTGGTGGACAACAACAGCGTGTATTTATTGCTCGTGCACTTGTAAGTAATCCGGAATTGCTTATTTTGGACGAACCTACTGTTGGAATCGATGTGAAAAATGTGGAAAGCTTCTATGAGATACTAGAGGATTTAAACAAAAGGCTAGGGATCACGTTAATTCTTGTTACGCACGATATGGGTGCTGTAACAGAGAAGGTGACGCATGTTGCATGTTTAAATCAGCATCTACATTTCCATGGGAATGTAGAGAAATTCCGAGAGTTAGAAGATGCAGAAATGTCGATTTTATATGGGCATCATGTTCATCGCTTAGAACATGAACATGGGCATCACGGGAGGATATAATGATACAGGATTTTTTACAATATGATTTTTTACGTAATTCTTTATACGCTGGTGTTTTAATTGGGCTTGTCGGACCACTTATCGGCGTGTTCGTTGTAATTCGCCGCATGTCGCTTATTGCGGATGCATTAAGTCATGTGACGTTATCAGGAATTGCAGCCAGTTTATTACTTGAAAAGACAATCTTTACTGGAGGGTTTTTAAACCCTTTATATATGGGAATGTTTTTTTCAATCGGTGGAGCATTGCTAATTGAAAAATTACGTACTGTATATAAACATTATCAAGAGTTAGCAATTCCGATTATACTTTCAGCAGGGATGGGGATTGGAGTTATCTTCATTTCACTTGCTAATGGATTCAATACGGATTTATTTAGTTATTTATTTGGTAGTGTAAGTGCTGTGACAAGTGCGGATTTAATTATTATTGGTATAGTAGCAATTGTAGTTATTATAACGATTGTTTTATTATACAAAGAGTTGTTTTTACTATCATTTGATGAGGAATACGCTGTATCAACCGGTTTGAGTGCAAAGTGGATTCACTTTATTTTCATTATATTAGTTGCTCTTGTAATTGCGGTATCAATGCGTGTTGTAGGTGTTCTTCTCGTATCATCTTTAATGACGTTACCAGTTGCAGCAAGTATTCGTATTGCAAAAGGATTTAAACAAACAATTTTCTTTTCCATTTTATTTGGTGAAATTGCAGTAATTGGTGGAATGTTTGCTTCGTATCAACTTGATCTAGCACCAGGTGGTACAATTGTTATGATAGCGGTTCTTATTTTAATCGGTGCGATTTTATGGAAGAAGAAAAAAACTGCATAAAGTAGGGATAGGTATGAATCTAACAGAAGCTTTACGCCTAATGAAGGAAAAAGGATATAAACATACGGGGAAAAGGGAAGAGATGCTAAGATTATTCGCGGCGCATAATCGGTATTTAACCGCAAAAGATGTTTTAGAACATATGAAGGATGATTATCCAGGACTTAGTTTCGATACGATTTATCGTAACTTAACGGTTTTTGCTGAAATTGGTGTTTTAGAGCAAACGGAATTAAATGGTGAAAAACATTTTCGTTTTATGTGCTCTATTATGGAACATCATCATCATTTCATTTGTTTAGATTGTGGTGGTACGAAAGAAATCACTTCTTGCCCAATGGATTTTATGAATAAAGATTTTAAAGGTTATGAGGTAACGGGACATAAGTTCGAAATATATGGTCGTTGTCCAAAATGTGCAAAATAAGAGAACTCGTCGGTTATATAACTGACGAGTTTTTAATTTAAATGTAAAAAAGGTTGCTCACAAAAATTGTGGGCAACCTTTTTTTTATTGTTCTTGTTTTTCTTTTTCTTTTTCTTTTTCTTTTTCTCGTTCGGCAGCCATTTCAGCAGCGATTACATCAATTTCTTTTTTCAGTTCTTCTACCATTGTTTCTTCTGGTACTTTACGAACGACTTGCCCTTTACGGAATAATAAACCTTCTCCGCGTGCACCAGCAATACCGATGTCGGCTTCACGAGCTTCACCAGGACCGTTTACGGCGCAGCCGAGTACTGCAACCTTAATTGGAACTTTAAGTGTAGAGATGTATTCTTCGACTTCATTAGCAATGCTAATTAGGTCGATTTCAATACGACCACAAGTTGGACAAGAAATAAGTGTTGCGGCATTAGATGCAAGACCAAATGACTTTAATAGTTCACGTGCAACCTTTACTTCTTCAACTGGATCAGCACTTAAAGAAATACGAAGTGTATTTCCGATACCTTTACTTAAAATTGCTCCAAGACCAGCGGCGCTTTTTACAGTTCCAGCAAACAATGTTCCTGATTCTGTAATACCTAAATGTAATGGGTAATCAAAAGCGCGAGCAGCTTTTTCGTATGCTTCAATTGCTAAGTTAACATCAGAGGCTTTCATTGATACGATAATATCGTGGAAATCTAAGTCCTCTAAAATTTTAATATGGTGCAGTGCGCTCTCGACCATACCATCAGCAGTTGGATATCCATACTTTTCTAAAATATGACGTTCTAATGAACCGGCATTTACACCGATACGGATTGGAATGCCACGCTCTTTCGCTGCATTTACAACAGCTTCTACTTTATGGCGACGTCCAATGTTACCTGGATTGATACGTACTTTATCAATGCCGCCTTCGATTGCTTTTAAAGCAAGGCGATAATCAAAATGAATATCAGCAACAAGTGGAATGTTGATTTGTTTTTTAATATCAGCAATAGCATTTGCTGCGCGTTCGTCTGGAACAGCAACACGAACAACTTGACAGCCAGCTTCTTCTAAACGTTTAATTTCAGCAACTGTAGCCTCAACATCATGCGTTTTTGTTGTCGTCATACTTTGTATAATTAATTCATTGTTACCGCCAATTGTTAAATTACCGACTTTAACTGGACGTGTTTTTGTACGTTGAGTCATTTCATTCACGAATTGATCGCTCTCCTTATAAAAGAAGTTTCTTATTTTAGTCCCTTACATCAATGATAGTATGTGTGAGAAAGGGCTATGGAAACCAAAGTACTCGGTTTCACTTTTACTATTGTATCAGCGCCTTTATGTAATTGACAAGGATTAAGTGATTGCTTATTGATATAACGGGAATTTATAAGACTTTCCAACTTGGATTTTTGTAGCAGATGTATTTTTATTTAATTGCTTAAAATCATCAATTACTTTTTCAATAGAAGGAATTTTTTTCTTATTAATCGCTTCTGTAATAGAAAGAACTGTATCGCCAGTTTTTACTTCGATTGCTTTATAAGCTATATCCGTTTCTTTTTCTGTTTCTTTCTCTTTATTTTGTTTTGTATCTGTATTTTCTTGTTTTATCGTTTGGGCAGCAGAGGTTTTTTTGTATGAACTTAACATCGGTAAAGTACCGATTTTTATGTCGTAATAAAATATATAACCGAGGACAAGCACGAATAAGAGTACACCTAATCTCTTCATATCCTTCACTCCTTTGCTAGGAATATATGCTTGTCCAAAAAAAAAATGCCTATTTAGGCATTTTTTTATAGTTCTTGTTTTTCTTTCGGTTTTGGAACTTCTTTAATTGTTAAGTATAGAACGATTAAAACAACTGCAATGTAAATGAATGTTGCGCCAGGTACGTTTATTTTGAATAAATCCATAATCATAAAGAAGATTGTTGGAATTGTGTAGCTGTAAGCAGTTAATGTCCAAACTTGTTTATAAGATAATTTGCGTTGACCGCTCATCGCAGAACCGATGAAGGCAAGCAATGTAACTCCTACAAAGGTAATAAATAATTGGAACAAGTACAGTAAGAACCCAATAACGAATAATAAGATTGGATAAATACCGTCAAATAACGAAATGAAATCTTGTAAATCTTTTTTCTCAAGAGATGCGCCTAATAAGTCATTATAGGAGTATGTTTGTGTTTGACCGTTCCCCATGGAGACTACTTTATCTTTTAAAACAAATAAACCTGTTTTATTTTGATATTTTTCTAAGTCTGTTGAATTTGGATCAAATACGAAAAGGGCATTTCCGTCTTCTTTTTCGATAGGTTGATCAATATCAGCTGTTAGCTCACCATTTTCAATTTTAAAATCAGGTAAATCTTTTTCGATTACTTTATTTACCATGTTAACACCATCTTGAATAACGCTACCGTACAAGAAAGTTCTTGGAATAGTAGTGATTAGGCAAAGAAGCATAATATACAAAATGGTTTTACCGATTTTTTGAAAACGGAAAAGCGCCATATCTTTAGGCGAATATACGCTTTTTGCTAGCTGTGTAAAAATGGACATAGATTCACTTCCTTTATGTATGTGTAAAATCATTGTAACGTACGAATCTAGAGAAGCTCAAGATATATTATATTTACATATAGTAGAAAGGACTAAATTTCTTTTTATTAATTTACTTCTTTTAGTAGAGAAAAATACAATTGACACTTTTCTTTTGTATATGGTAAATTTATCTTACATTTTTTAAACGATATATCCGATGGGAAGTTAGTTGTTTTTAATGTTACATACATAATTGTGGACCCTTAGCTCAGTTGGTTAGAGCAGACGGCTCATAACCGTCCGGTCGTAGGTTCGAGTCCTACAGGGTCCATATCCATTTCATATGTTTATTATGTCAGCAGGAAGCTTCCTTGTAGAAGGAAGCTTTTTTTACGGAATATATGAGCATTTTAATTGAAAAGAAGTGGGAATTTTGCTACTTTAATGATAGCAAGACAAAGCGATTTATTTGTTTGCACCCTATGGCAATTAGGGTAGAATGAAGTTGTAGGTCACATATGTAGTGACAATACATAAACCGGGAGGAATATAACAATGGCAAAACACGAATTACCAAATTTACCTTATGCGTATGATGCTTTAGAACCTCACTTTGATAAAGAAACAATGAACATCCATCATACAAAACATCACAACACGTATATTACAAACTTAAACGCTGCTTTAGAAGGTCATGCAGAATTAGCAGACAAAAGCGTTGAAGAATTAGTTGCAAACTTAAACGAAGTACCTGAAGCAATCCGTACAGCAGTACGTAACAATGGTGGCGGACATGCTAACCATACATTCTTCTGGACAATCCTATCTCCAAACGGCGGGGGACAACCAGTAGGCGAACTTGCAACTGCGATTGAAGCGAAATTCGGTAGCTTCGATGCATTCAAAGAAGAATTCGCAAAAGCTGGCGCAACTCGCTTCGGTTCTGGTTGGGCTTGGTTAGTAGTAAACAATGGTGAGTTAGAAGTAACAAGCACTCCAAACCAAGATTCTCCTATAACTGAAGGTAAAACTCCAGTTATCGGTTTAGATGTTTGGGAGCATGCTTACTACTTAAATTACCAAAACCGTCGTCCTGACTACATCGGTGCATTCTGGAACGTTGTAGATTGGAACGTTGCTGAAAAACTTTACCAAGAAGCAAAATAATTAAAGTTAATACAGCTAGAAAAAAGCTAGGGGTTTTCTCCTAGCTTTTTTCTATGCTCTCCTTTTACATAATTGAGCTTGTCTTTGGAAGACTAGAACATGAAGTAAAGGAGAGTTGTGTATGAAGTGGAAACATGTAATTGGTGATGTTGAAGTGAATCGGGATTTAGTATTATTGCTTGTTATAGGAGGTTTATACACGCTCGCAATTTCTTTATCGAATACGTTTGTAAACATTTATTTATGGAAGCAAACACAAAATTATGTGAATTTGGGCTTGTATAATTTGGCCAGCGTTGTATTGCAGCCTCTAACATTTCTTGTGGGAGGGAAATTAGCGAAACGTATTGATCGCTCGATTTTATTGCGAATCGGTGTAGGCACGTTAGCTGTTTTTTTTATCGTCGTTTTAGTAGCGGGAAAAAGTGCATCTCACTATATTTTACTAATGGGAGCCCTTTTAGGAGTTGGTTATGGTTTCTATTGGCTCGCTTTTAACTTGTTGACATTTGAGATTACAGAACCAGAAACAAGAGATTTTTTTAACGGTTTTCTCGGACTTCTTACATCTTTCTCTGGAATGATTGGACCGATAGCTGCAGGATATACAATTTCACGTATGGAAAAATGGAGCGGTTATACTGTCGTTTTCTTCCTCTCGTTAATGCTATTTGCGGTTGCAGTCGTTCTAAGCTTTTTTTTATCGAAGAGGGAATGTGAAGGACGCTATGAAATTGTGCAAGTATTGAAAGAGCGGCAAGTTGATGAAAACTGGGGAAGAATTACGCGTGCTCATTTCTTCCAAGGTTTGAGAGAGGGAACGTTTATTTTCGTTATTTCGGTATACGTCTATTTAGCATCTGGTAGCGAGTTAGCACTAGGGAAGTATAGTTTAGTGAATTCTGCAGTATCATTTGTATGCTATTATTTAGTTGCTCGTCTGTTAAAGAAAGAATGGCGAAAAAAAGCAATTTTACTTGGTGGCATTATTTTATATGCGGTCGTATTCTTAGTTATTTTCAATGTTACATATACGAAATTACTTATTTATGCAGCATGTATCGCGGTTGCATATCCCATTCTACTCGTTCCGTACGGATCCATGACATACGATGTAATTGGTAGAGCAAAACAGGCGAGAGAATGGCGTGTAGAATATGTAGTTGTCAGGGAATTATGGTTAAATGCCGGAAGAATTTGTTCCATTTTAAGTTTTTTATGTGCTGTCATATTCTTTCCTCCTGAAAAAAGTTTACCTTTCTTACTATGTATTTTAGGAGCTGGACATTTTCTTATTTATTTTGCAGTTAAAAATGTCAAATATGATGAGGGGAATGTGAACAAAACCAGCGTTGTAGCGCAAGGAACCACGCAGAATCAAACTGAACCAGAAGGTTAACTTATCGTTTGTTTTATGCTAGAATAGAAAAAGATGTAAGACAGCAGTGAGGGCACCTGTATGAAGGTGTCCCTTTCACATTACATAGCTGTTGGTAGAGGGGGTTTGTATGAGCAAGAAGCAGAAAAAGAACCAGACAAAGACAAAAACCCACGTTCCCTTTCGGTTAAACGTGTTGTTTTTTTGCGTGTTTTTAATGTTCTCCGCGGTTATTGTAAGGCTTGGATACGTACAAATTGTTCGTGGCGAGGAATATAAAAATGAAGTTGAGAAAAAAGAAAATTCAACGATAAGTAATCCTGTACCACGCGGGAAAATATTTGATCGTAATGGGCAACCAGTCGTAGATAATGAGCCTATTCGTACAATTACATTTACAAAAATGAAGGGATCAACTGCAGATGATCGCTTAGAAACGGCGAAAAAGTTAGCAGATTTAATTGATGTCCCAACAGATAAGTTAACAGATCGCGATAAAAAAGATTATTGGCTTGCTTTACATAAAGAAGAAGCAAAAGCAAAAATCACAAAAAAAGATCGTGAAGAGTTGAAAGCGAATAAAATTGAAGAGAAAGAGCTAGATGAGCGTCAACGAAATCGTGTAACAGAAGAAGAGATTAGTCAATTTTCAGCAAAAGATTTAGAAATACTGGCAATTAAAAGTAAGATGGAAAGCGGATATGCAATGACGCCGCAAATCGTTAAAAAAGATGCAACACCGGAAGAATATGCGATTATTAGTGAAAATTTAGCGAAATTACCAGGTGTAGATACAAATGTCGACTGGGAACGAAAATATAAGTATGATGATACGTTCCGAAGTGTACTTGGTGGTGTAACGACTGCTGATGAAGGGTTACCGAGAGAGCGATTAGATTACTACCTTGTTCGCGATTATAATCGTAATGATCGCGTAGGGAAAAGTTACCTTGAGCAACAATATGAAGATAGTTTACACGGTACAAAATCCGAAGTGAGAAATGTTACAGATAAAGACGGAAATATTTTAGAAACTATTAATGTGTCACAAGGACAACGAGGTAACGATCTGAATTTAACAATCGATATGGAATTACAAAAGCGCGTAGAAGAAATTCTTGCGAAAAACTTAATGAGATTTAAAGGGAGCGAACCTCTTTTAGACCGTGCATTCGTTGTAATGATGAACCCGAAAAATGGTGAAGTTTTATCTATGGCGGGGAAACAATTAGTTAACGAAGATGGTCAAACGAAAGTAAATGATTTCGCATTAGGAACGATGACGAGTTCTTATCCGATGGGTTCAACTGTAAAAGGTGCGACAGTACTTACGGGATATCAAACTGGTGCGATTCAACCTGGATCTGTACAGTTAGATGAACCGATTAAATTAAAAGGGACACCTACGAAGTCATCTTGGAAAACGATGGGGTATATTAATGACCTTACAGCGTTAAAAATGTCTTCTAACGTTTATATGTTTAAAACAGCGATGAATATCGCTGGGGTTCCATACGTACGAGGCGGTACGTTAGATATCCCGCAAAAAGCATTCGATACTATGCGTTACTATTTTGGCCAGTTTGGACTTGGTGTGAAAACAGGAATTGATTTGCCGAATGAAACTGCTGGTCAAATGGGTAAAGGGAATCAACCAGGTTTCTTATTAGATTTATCAATCGGACAGTATGATACGTATACACCGCTTCAATTAGCGCAATATATTTCGACGATTGCAAATGGTGGATATCGTATGCAACCGCAAGTTGTAAAGGAAATTCGTCAGCCATCGGCGAAGCCCGAGGAAGTTGGAAAAGTTGTTCAATCCATGGAACCGAAAGTATTAAATCGTGTTGATATGCCTGAATCACAAATTAAACGTGTTCAAGAAGGATTTAGACAAGTGTTTAACGATACAGGTGGTACAGCTACAAAATACTTTGCAGGTGCACCATATAAAGCAGCTGGGAAAACAGGTACAGCTCAAACTGTATATGGCGGAGATAAAGAGATTGGTAGAAATGCAAAAGGTGAGCGTGTTGAAACATATAATTTAACATTAGTAGGTTATGCGCCACTTGAAGATCCAGAAGTAGCATTTTCTGTTGTTGTGCCATGGGTACATGATGATAAAACAGGGATTAATGGATATATTGGTCGTGAAATAATGGACGCTTACTTTGATTTGAAAAAACAAGCATTAACTGGTGAAGCTCCAAAAGATGAAAAAGAGAAAAAAAGTAATGCACAAGATGATGAATAAAAAAGTTGTAAAAAAAGCACACTATCTGAAAAGATAGTGTGCTTTTTTTTATGCTTTATGCATATGGTTTAGTAAATGTGGACAAGCGTAAAATGTTGAAAAAAACATGTAGTTTCAAAAACGATGAACATAACAAGATGAGTGCATACGCTCTAAGTTTGTCTTGTGTGATAGGTGATAGCAGTTTTATCCCGCTATTTGAGGGCAGTAAAACTCCCACCTCAAAATTCAGCTGGAGCAAAGAAGTTAGGGGGAGCCATGCTGCCCGATTGGTGAGGGCTAATAATCAGTGGGGGATGAACAAAACCCCCACTGATTAAAGTTTCACTTTATGGATGATTAGAAAATTTCCTGCATCTAAAGTACAAAATTGACAATTAAGTTTGTGTATACAGTTGTTTTTGTGGAACTTTACAAAACTTTTACAAACAATTAAAACCGAATTAATAGTTTAGCAGTATTCTTATATCTGTAATCCTGTTATTTCCGGTTACTTCTAGGAGGAAGAACACGTGAAATGGATGAGCGCATCGATTAAAGTTTGGACATTATCGACATGTTTCCTTTGTTTTAATATGTCTACTGCATTCGCTACAAATGAAATGGGAGAAGTGAGAGTTGATGGATCCTCAACGGTTTTTCCTATTATAGAGGCAGTGGCAGAGGAATATACAAAGGCCCATCCAAACGTGAAAATTTCTATTAGTATCTCTGGGACAGGAGGAGGATTTAATCGTTTCAGTAAAGGAGAAGTAGATATAAACAATGCTTCGAGATTGATGAAACCGGTAGAAGAAAATGCAATGCAGAAAAACTCCATTCAATTTACACCATTTGAGGTTGCTTATGATGGTCTAACGATTGTTGTGAATCGTCAAAATACGTGGATAAACAATATGAAGATAGACGAGTTACGTCTATTATGGAGTGAAAATGGAAGATTGAAACGATGGTCACAAATTCATTCATCATGGCCACGTGAACAAGTTAAATTTTATGCGCCAGGCGTAGACTCTGGTACTTATGATTATTTCCAAAATGTTGTCTTACAAAATAATCGCCTTGTAAAAACGGTTTCTTTGTCTGAAGACGATCAAGTTATTATGCAAGGGGTAATGAATGATAAAAATGCCATTGCTTTTGTAGGATATGCTTATTATATGGCCAATCGAGATAAGGTAAAAGCAATACAGGTGGATGGTGTATTTCCAACGAAAGAGACCATTCAATCGGGTACGTATAAGCCATTATCTAGGCCGCTATTTACGTATGTGAATCATGCATCTATCAGAAATAAAATTAATGTAGCAAATTATGTTGAGTTTATGATTAAGCATGTTGGAAGTCTTGCTGAAGAGGTCGGATATGTAAAATTACCAAAAGAAAAATATAATGAACAGCTGCGAATGTTAACAGAAATAAAAAGGTAATGTCAGGGTGGAAAGGGGTTTTCATCTTTGGCTCATAATGACAAAAGTCAAATTACATTTTCTGTACAACATTTGATTGAGAGAAATACAAATAGAAGAAAAAAAACGCAGCGAATCAATCGAATTGTTCCGTTAATACTAAAAGTCATTGCTAGCGTGTCCATTGTAACGACACTTGGAATTATTATTACGTTGGCAAATGAAACAATCATGTTTTTTCAAAAGATATCATTGTATTCTTTTTTGACAGAGAAAGAATGGTTACCTTTTTTTGAAGATCCGAAATTCGGTATATTACCACTTATATGTGGAACAATCCTTGTAACAGCAATTGCCATGTTCGTAGCAATTCCTATTGGTTTAGGTTGTGCCGTGTTTTTAAGCGAATACGCTTCGAATGGCGCTCGGAAAATATTAAAACCGTTGTTAGAGCTACTAGCAGGCATCCCGACAATTGTATATGGTTTTTTCGCGTTAACAGTTGTCACGCCACTTTTACAACGCGTTATACCAGATTTGCAGTTTTTTAATGCTATTAGTCCGGGTATTGTTATAGGGTTCATGATGATCCCGACGATTGCGTCTCTCTCTGAAGATGCGATGAGAGCTGTAGAAAAAGGAATTAAAGAAGCCTCATTAGCGCTAGGAGCGACTCGTTTTGAGATGGTAAAACAAGTGGTGTTTCCATCGGCTTTTACGGGCATAATGGCAGCGATTATATTAGCAGCTTCTCGAGCAATTGGTGAAACGATGATTGTTGTTATTGCAGCTGGATCAACACCTAATGTATCGATAGATCCGACTCATTCTATTCAAACATTAACAGCCTATATTGTACAAGTGAGTTTAGGTGATGCTCCGCACGGAACGATTACTTATTACAGCATGTATGCTGTAGGTGCAACGTTATTTATGTTTACTTTTATTATGAATATCATTTCGCAATATATTATGCGCCGTTTTAGGAGGGTGACATAATATGCGAATGTTAAACCATAAAAAAATACAAGAAAATATGGCATCGCGTTTTTTAAAGGATCGGATTTACAAGTGTTTGTTTTATATAGCAATTTTGTTTTCGGTAGTAATACTTTTTATATTGCTTTTTCAAATTTTTGAAAAAGGTATAAGTTATCTTTCAATAGATTTCTTTACAAACTTCGCCTCACGTAATCCGAGAGAAGCTGGGATTGTTGCTGCTTTGTCAGGAACAATACTATTTATGAGCATTGTTATACCGGTCTCTTTTATATTTGGAGTCGGAACAGCTCTTTATTTAGAGCATTATGCGAAGGAGTCCATTTTTAAAAAGTTAATTGAATTAAATAATCAAACATTAGCAGGGGTACCTTCCGTTGTGTTTGGTTTACTCGGGTTAACTATTTTCGTATACGCTCTCCATTTAGGAGAGAGCATAATTGCAGCGGCACTGACGATGAGTTTACTCGTCTTACCAACTGTTGTTGTAGCTAGTCAAGAAGCGATTCGAACTGTGCCGAGCTCATTACTAGAGGCTTCTTACGGATTAGGTGCTACGAAGTGGCAAACGATGTATCACATTGTATTGCCAGTAGCTTTACCAGGGATTGTAACGGGATGTACGTTAGCGGTATCGAGAGCAATTGGTGAGGCAGCACCATTATTAGTCATTGGGGCTCTTGCCTTTGCAAATTATGTTCCGTTCAGTATGTTTGATAGATTTACGGTTTTACCAATTCAAATTTTTAATTGGATGAGTAGACCACAAGAAGAATTTCAGCATGTAGCAGCAGCTGGGATGATTGTTTTGCTAGGGTTGCTGCTCTTTATAAATATATTTGTCTTATGGTTACGAAATCGAAAATAAGTTGGAAGTGGATGAAAGGGGAATTCAAATGGTAGCAACAGTAGTAAATGTACAGGTGAAAAACGAGAAAAAGATTGAGACAGCACCAAAAAAAGTGGTATTTGATACGAAAAATTTAAATTTATGGTACGGAGAAGACCACGCTTTAAAAGATATCAACTTAAGTATTCATGAGAATGAAGTAACAGCGATTATCGGTCCAAGTGGTTGTGGTAAATCAACGTACTTAAAAACACTAAATCGTATGGTAGAGTTAGTGCCTATCGTTCGAACTACGGGCGTTATCGAATATAGAGAACGAAACATATTCGAAAAGTCATATCCGGTTGAAGAATTGCGTACGCATGTGGGAATGGTGTTCCAAAAGCCAAATCCATTCCCAAAATCTATTTATGAAAATGTAGCATATGGCCCGAAAATCCATGGTGTTCGTGACAAAAAAACACTTGATGAAATCGTTGAGAACAGCTTACGCGGAGCAGCTATTTGGGATGAGTTAAAAGATCGTTTGCACGATAATGCATACGGTTTATCTGGTGGACAGCAACAGCGCCTATGTATTGCACGCTGCTTAGCGATTGAGCCAGACGTAATTTTAATGGATGAGCCAACGTCGGCGCTAGATCCAATTTCAACATCAAAAGTAGAAGAGCTAATTCAGGAATTAAAGAAAGATTTTAGTATTGTTATCGTGACGCACAATATGCAACAAGCAGCACGTATTTCAGATAAAACCGCTTTCTTCTTAAGTGGAGAAGTTGTGGAATATACAGATACGAACAAGTTATTTACAACACCTACAGATAAGCGTACAGAAGACTACATTACAGGACGATTTGGTTGATATTGCTGTAAGGCTAAGAGGAAATGCTCTCTTAACAGAGGGCATTTCTCACTTTCACCTCATTCTAATAGGGGAGTAATATTTCTCTTTTCTCAAGGCTTAATAAACATACAAGAGGCTGGGTAGGGGATTTATATAAAATGGCACATAATATTGAGGGGGAAGAAACGATGGTAAGAGAACAGTTTCAATATGATTTAAAAACGTTACAGCAAAAGGTGATCGAGCTTGGTGAATTAGCAAGGGAAGCTTTATTGATTGCTATGGAAGGTCTTCACAACAGGGATGTAGAGAAAGCGTTAGAAGTCATTGATGGGGATTATCGTATGGATAATTTAGAAGAGGAAATAAATGACCTTGCGCTTATGCTTATTACAAAGCAGCAGCCTGTAGCAAGTGATTTAAGAAGGATTTTCATTTCAATTAAAACAGCGACAGATTTAGAACGTATTGCAGACCATGCTGTTAATATTGCGAAATCAACAATTCGTCTTGGTGAAAAAGAAGTGGTCGTTAGCTTGCGTAATCTTGAGGAAATGTTTGAGATTGCTCATAAGATGTTAAATTTAGCATTAGAAGCATATGAGAAAGAAAATTTAACTTTTGCTAAACAAATTGCTGAAATGGATGATTCAGTTGATGAAATTTATGGGAAAGCGATTCGTGAATTTATTTCCTCTGTCCCTGGACAACCAGAAGCGATTACACAAATTACACAACTATCCTTTGTTGCAAGATATATTGAGCGTGTAGCAGACCATGTTACAAATATTGCTGAGAATGTATTTTATTTAGTAAAAGGAAAGCATTATTTATTGAATGAGTAGGGGAAAAAGTAGGTGATGAGAAATCACCTGCTTTTTTTAGTCAAAACATGACAAAAAAAGCTCGTTGTTTCCTTTAGTCTATGATGATAAGATGTATCATAATTAATGGAAAAATAAGTACATATGTGTTAGTTACGTCTTATTAATTATTTTACTAAGTTAATGGTAAGCGCTTTCTTTTTTATCGGGAGTTAAAAGGTACATTTATTCATAAAGTGAGGCTTTAATTAGTGGGGCTGTCTCTCACTGATTGTTAGATCATACCAAAACGGACTTTTCCTGCAGTTAATGTGGGATAAATGATATACGGAGTTCTTGAACATTATATAAGTGGAGGCTGAAGTATATGAAGGGGGTTATTTTAGCTGGAGGAAAAGGGAGACGTCTTAGACCATTAACATGTAATACTCCAAAACCGATGTTACCATTGTTAGAAAAACCAGTTCTTGAATATAATATTGAATTATTACGTCAGCATGGTATTCGTGAAATTGCGATTACAGTTCAATATATGAGTACTGCCATTAAGCAATACTTTGGTGATGGTAGTAAGTGGGGAGTTAACTTGTATTATTTTGAAGATTCTCCTCCGCTTGGAACAGCAGGGAGCATTAAGCAAGCGGAAAGTTTTTTAGATGAAACATTTGTTGTTATTAGTGGGGATGCATTAACTGACTTTCAATTATCAGAAGGAATTGCATTTCATGAACAGAAGAAGAGAATGGTAACGATGTTTGCGAAAGAAGTAGAAAACCCACTCTCATTTGGGTTAGTTGTAATGAATAAAGAACAAGAAATTATACGATATATAGAAAAACCGAGCTGGAATGAGGTAGTTTCTAATATTGTGAATACAGGTATTTATATAATGGAGCCAGAAATCTTTTCTTACATACCATCCATGGAATTTTCGGATTTCAGTCATGATGTGTTTCCGTTATTGGCGAATAAAAATGCTTTATTTGCATATTTATCAGAAGACTATTGGCTAGATATTGGTACATTTGATCAATATCGGCAAGCTCAATTCGATTTGTTGACGAAAAAATTGAAGGTGCCTATTCCATATACAGAAGTATTACCAATGGTGTGGATGGGAGAAGGTGTAACGATAGGAAAAGGAACGAAAATTCATGGTCCTTCTTTTATTGGAGAAGGAGCAATGATTGGTGCGGGGGCTGTAATTGAACCGTACTCTATTATCGGGAAAAATAGTATCGTTTCAAGTTATTCTCATCTTCAAAAAAGTATCATTTTTGCAAACGCTCATATAGGAAAAAATTGTGAGTTGCTAGAAACAACAATAGGAGATCATACAATGGTCGAAGATGATGTTACACTTTTCCAAAAAAGTATTGTAGCGGACCATTGTCATATAGGGAAAAGTACAGTAATTAAGCAAAAAGGAAAAATATGGCCATATAAGGAGATAGATAGTCATTCGATAGTAGGTTCTGCCGGTGTTAAAGAGAGTGAAAAGAGTGCAGGGTGGTTACAAAAAAGCCGGATTGTAGGAAGGGGTAATGTTGAAATTACTCCTCAATTTATTGTGAAAGTTGCAATGGCTTATGGATCTCTTTTTGCCAAAGGAGAGAGTATATTGATTGGAAGTCAGGAAAATATAGAAACAACTTCCTTTAAAAATTTATTCCTCCATGCCATTCATGGCAGCGGGATTCATACGATGGAATGTAAAGAAATGAATGAGTCGCTTTTTCAGTATGCCATTCATAATTTGCAATGTGCAGGTGGAGTTTTCGTTCAAGTGGAAAGCGAAAGAGGGATTGTTATACAATTGTATGGTAAGGAGGGCTCATTTTTAACGTATAAGCAGCAAAAAGCGATAGAACAAGTATATATGTCTGAGTCGTTTTATTACGCTTGTGAGAAAGAAATGGGACGAAATAAGCTAGTTCACGTTTCTGTAAATAATTATGTAGAAGCTGTGTTAGAGCGTATTGATATTGAAACGATACAAAAACAGAAGTTTCATCTCCTTATTAATAAGAGAAATGATATGTTACAACATTTACTTATGCTCTTTCTACAAAGGCTTGGATGCACAGTTACATGGATTTATGCGAGTGAACAAAAAGATCATGTGAAAGCTCTGATGAAATCGAGTAAAGCAAATATGGCGCTTATGTTTTCTGAACATGGAAATCGCTTCGAATTATATGACACTCACAGCAATATTTACCAAGGAACTGATTTTGAAGAAGTAGATATTCCGGATTTATTACTCGAATCAGCAGATAATGTTTACCCGATGTCTTTGAAATTAGGGGAATGTTATCTCCTCTTTTATATGCATAATGAAAAAAACTCTTTTCAAATAAGATGGAAGCGAGATATTTTATATCGAATTGGAAAATTATTTGAATTAATAGCGTTGCAAGGAAAAACATTACTTAGCATAGCAGAGCAATCACCTCCACTGTATCTACTTTATGATGAAGTTGTATGTTCATGGAAGGAAAAAGGGAAAGTAATGAGGAAATTATTGGCCGATATGGAAATAAAAGAAGAAGGTATATTTGAAGGGATACAGTTCAAATATACAGAAAAAGAGTGGTCTTATATCGTTTCTGATACAAAACAACCAAAATTTTTGGTGTATTCACATGCTAGAAACCCAGTGATAGCAAGAGAAAACATGAAAAATCTTATAGAAAAAATTAGACAATATCAAAAGGTGTAGAATTTTTATTTTAAAAGTGGTATTATAGTATAGTCTGATTTAAGTTATTAGTGACTGGAGGGAAATAAGAATGCGTGTGAATATTACTCTAGCATGTACAGAATGCGGAGATCGTAACTATATCTCAAAGAAAAATAAACGTAACAACGCTGAGCGTATCGAGCTTAAAAAGTATTGCAAGCGTGACAAGAAGTCTACGTTACACCGTGAAACAAAGTAAGCAGTAGGAATATTTTCCTACTGTTTCTTTTTTTTTTAGGCGATTCCTACGTAAAAGTGATACACTATCCTCGTAGAGTAAAGTGTCACTGCAAGGGGGAGAAGTGTGTGAAAGAAGAGAAAATACGTTTACGCAAACAAATAATAGAACACATGAATTCTTTATCTGAAGAACAGTATACAACTTTATCGGAACAAATTGCCGTTTCGGCGTATGGACAAAAAGAGTGGGTTGAAGCTAAAACAATTGGAATCACTCTCTCGATGGAGCAAGAAGTGAATACATATCCTATTATCGAAAAAGCTTGGGAAGAAGGAAAGAAAATTGTTGTTCCGAAGTGTAATAAAGGGGCAAGAACGATGTCTTTCCGGCGAATTAGTGATTTTAACCAATTAGAAACAGTATATATGAATTTACGTGAACCGATTCCAGGGCTTACGGAAGAAGTAAATGCGTGTGAAATTGATCTTCTTATCGTGCCAGGAGTAGCTTATACACAGCGAGGAGAACGGATTGGATATGGCGGTGGCTACTATGATCGTTATCTCGTGCACTATAAAGGGAAAACGCTATCATTAGCTTATGATTTTCAAATTGTAAAACATATTCCGGTCGAGCCATTTGATAAAAATGTAGAGAAAATTATTACAGAAAAAGGAACAATGGTTATAAATGGGCTTGTATAGACAAATAAAAATTGACGAGACTTTTTCTTCTTGATTATAATAAAATATGTGAACGTTTTCTTATTATAATTTTTTTATAGTAAGTGAGCATAGAGGGTGATAAAATGATATCCATTTATGATATTCAGCAATTGTTAAAGAAATTTGGCACGATTATTTATACGGGTAATCGCATTGCTGATTTACAATTAATGCAAGATGAATTGCGTGAATTAAATCAATCACAGCTAATCGATCCACAAGACTATCAAACAGCTTTATTTTTGTTGAAGCAAGAAATTCAAAAAGAGATAAATAAGAATTAGATAAAGGTAGGTACGTAACATGGAAGAGAAATGGTTAGTTGGTGTTGACCTTGGTGGTACAACGATTAAATTAGCATTTATTAATGTGTACGGTGAAATTTTACATAAGTGGGAAATCCCTACGAATACGAATGAACAAGGAAAACATATTACACTTGATGTAGCGAAAGCTATTGATAAAAAGTTAGAAGAATTAGGTGAATTAAAAAGCAAGCTAATTGGTATTGGTATGGGAGCTCCTGGTCCTGTACATGTGGCATCTGGAATGATTTATGAAGCGGTTAATTTAGGATGGAAAAACTATCCGTTAAAAGACTTGCTAGAAGTAGAAACAGGATTACCTGTTGTGATTGATAATGATGCAAACTTAGCGGCGCTTGGTGAAATGTGGAAAGGTGCTGGCGAAGGAGCAAAAGATTTAATTTGTATGACACTTGGCACTGGTGTTGGTGGTGGTGTTATCGCCAATGGTGAGATTGTACATGGTATAAGCGGTGCTGCTGGTGAGATTGGACATATTACAGTTGTTACAGAGAACGCTTTTCCATGTAATTGCGGGAAGTCGGGTTGCTTAGAAACAGTAGTCTCTGCAACAGGTATTGTGCGTGTTGCTATGCAAAAAATACAAGAGACAGATAAAGAAAGTGTTTTACGTTCTATGTTAGCAGAAGAAGGGCTTATTACATCAAAAGATGTGTTTGAAGCGCTTGGACAAGGTGACGAACTAGCAGGTGAAGTAGTGGAAAAAGTAGCTTCTTATTTAGGATTAGCTGTAGCGAACCTTGCTAGTACGTTGAACCCAGAGAAAATCGTAATTGGTGGTGGCGTATCCAAAGCTGGAGATGCACTATTAGAGCCAATTCAACGTTATTTCGAGCAATATGCTTTCTCTCGTGCTGTAAAGAGCACAAAGTTAGCAATTGCAATACTTGGTAATGATGCAGGTGTAATTGGAGGAGCGTGGCTTGTAAAAAAGCACAAATACGAGGCGAAGATGATATAAGTTGTGAATAATGAGAAGAGGAAGGGGCCCCCTTCCTCTTTTTATGCAAGATCTTGTTGGAGAATAAAAATGTAAATGGATTAAGCTGCTGGTGGGTACCCATTATATAGAACAGTCATGATTGTAAACCATCCGAAAACAAGTACGGTTGCAATAGCGAAGCCGCCCGCGAATAAGTTTTTTTCGCGAAGTGTTCTAAGCGTAGCAAATACAGCTAACAGAGTGACTAGCGTAAAAATAATAACAAGGCCCATACAATATCCTCCTCTGTCTACTCATTCCTTAGGATGAGTTTTTAGAATATTTACTCTTTTATATTGTACATGTTTTAAAAATGATTGTCGAGATAACACCCCTTCTTTTCCTAAGAGAAAGAAATGTTGTATCATTAAAAGTAAATTAAATAACTGGAGGAGATTTTCATATGAAATGGATACAAATGCCGTTAGGCCCATTACAAACAAATGCTTATATTTTAACGAATGATCAAAATGAGTGTATTATCTTTGATCCTGGCCATGAAGGAGAGAAACTTGTTACATATTTACAAGAAGCACAGTTAAAACCACTTGCGGTTTTATTAACACATGCTCATTTCGATCATATCGGTGCTGTTGATGCGGTGAGAGACGCTTTTCATATTCCTGTATACGTACATAAAGAAGAAGCGGATTGGTTAGGTGATGCAACTGTGAATGGCTCGCAAATTTTTATGATGAACCGCAGTATTACAGCAAAACCAGCAGATCATATTATTGACGAAGAGGGTACATTAACGATCGGTTCTTTTAGTTTTGAAATTTTTGAGACACCAGGACATTCTCCAGGAAGTATTTCTTATTATAGTAAAGAAGCGAATGCTGTATTTTCTGGAGATGTATTGTTCCAAATGAGTATTGGAAGAACGGATTTACCTGGTGGAAGTTTTGCTGAATTAATTGGAAGTATTGAAGAGAAATTATTTGTATTACCAGATGAAACAGCGGTGCTATGTGGACACGGTCCAGAAACAAGTATTGGTTTTGAAAAAGAAAATAATCCATTTTTACAATAAGGAGTCATTATGGGGATGGAGCTCATTTTAAGAGAATGGATGGGAAAAGAAAAGGATCATTCGATTTCATATAGTACGTATATGAACCTCGTATTATATGCAGAGGAACATGGGTATTATATGAGAGAACGTGAAAAAATTGGCAGACAGGGAGATTTTTTTACGAGTAGCAATGTATCTTCTGTATTTGCGAAGACTTTTGCTAAGTTTTTTATTCGGCTTGTTGAAAAGGGAGAAGTTTCTCCAAATATTTGTGAGATTGGTGGGGGAACAGGAAAGTTTGCCTATGATATTTTACAAGAATGGAAACAATTATCTCCGGAAACCTTTATCAATTTAAACTATTCAATTATTGAAGTGAGCCCTTTTCATAGAAGGCTACAACAGGAGAAGCTTTGTTTATTTGATAATGTGTCGTATTATACATCTTATATTGAAATGGGAGAGTCTTTCGAAGGAATTATTTTTTCGAATGAATTATTTGATGCGTTTCCTGTTGAGATAGTTGAGAAAAGAAATGGAATTTTGTATGAAGTACGTATCACGTATACAGATGAGGGAAACCTTACAGAAGTATTTAGACCGATAGAGAAAAGAGTCGGTCGTTACTTATTGAAATATAACATTCATATTGCTGAGGGACAGCGCTTTGAAGTGCCTATTGCAATGGAAGAGTATATAGAAGAGATTGCGAAATGGTTTCAGAAAGGTATATGTATTACAGTTGATTATGGATATACAAAAGAAGAATGGATGCATCCTGCACATCATGAAGGAAGTTTAAGAGGATATTATAAGCATAAGCTAATTCGTAATCCGCTTGCATATCCAGGAGAAATGGACCTTACTACGCACGTTCATTGGGATGAGTTGAAGATGAATTTTGAGCTACAAGGAATTAATACGATATGGCATAGGAAGCAATCAGAGTTTTTGTTAGCAGCAGGAATATTAGATCAGCTTGCTAGCCATCAAGATACCAACCCTTTTTCTGAAACTCAAAAACGAAATCGAGCAGTTCGTTCTATGATTTTGAACGGAAGCTTAGGAAGTGCCTTTGATGTTGTTATGCACACGAAAGATATGAAGAATTTACTTTTGAATCAATATTTAACAATATGAAAAAAACAAGACACAGTATATTTCTGTGTCTTGTTTTTTAATACGACTTTTAATTATGTAGCATTATATATTTTCTCTCATGATATATATTTATATTAAAGATATGAGATGAAAAATATAGAATACGTTCTTTTTCTCTGCCTATAGGTCCCTAACCTAATAATACGCGAACGAGTTGAATAATTGTTTCGTTTTCTACTTTGTAGTAAATTTCCAATCCTTTTCTTTCACTAGAAACGATTTTAGCACTTTTTAACTTTGCTAAATGCTGTGAAATTGTAGATTGTGGCATGTTTAAGCCTGTGTACATTGTAGAAACGTTGCTTGGGCCACGTTCAATTAATCCCTTTACAATACATAAGCGAACAGGATGAGCAAGCACTTTCAATAATTCTGCATTGCTTTCATAAAGTTCTATTTCTTTTTGAAAGGTTTCTAACATGTTCTTTTCCACCTCCGTGTGAGCTGTTATACCATACTATACATACCAAAAAATTAAAGAAAAGAAAACAGTTGTTGCAGAAAAAAAGTCCTAAAGTAAAGAAATTGTAAGAAAAGAGACCCTGATGTAAATAAAATAGATAAATTTGCACAGTTTTGTAAAATGACATTTTTGGGTGAAAATTTTGATGCGTTTCAAAAATTGAAAGATATAGATATATTCGTAACACAATTTTATCATGATTTTCTTATTCTTTCAAATGAATATACGAAATTTTTAAAATAATATGACAAAGGAATTATAATATTATATACAGAATATATAACAGGTTAAAAGAAAAGAAGCTGATTATGATCAGCTTCTTTATGATGATAATGAAATGTTTGGATGTAACTGATAAATCTTAGAATGAGCAAGTCATTAGTCATTTATTCTAGAGTTCATCTTTTTAAACAACTATTTTATTTGTTGAAGAATTTTATTATTCGTACACAGCTTTGTTTCTTCCCTTTATGCATTAATAGGTTCTTCTACATAAGAAAGAGCATTTTCGAAATCGGATATTAAATCGTTAACATTTTCAAGACCAACCGATAAACGGAGTAATGAATTGGAAATACCTCTTTCATCACGTGCTTCCTGTGATAAGGCTGCATGTGACATTTTTGCTGGATATGAAAGAATAGATTCAACAGCTCCTAGACTAACCGCAAAAACGGGCAGTTTAACTTTTGATAAGAATTGGCGCAGTGCATCTTCGGATTGTAAGGTGAAAGATAAAACAGCCCCAGCCGATGTTGCTTGATTTTGTTGAATACTATAACCAAGATGTGATTGTAATCCAGGGTAATAGACATTTTGAACTTTAGAGTGCTCTTGTAAAAAATGTGCGATTTTGTTGGCACCTGCAGCTGAATGTTCGAGACGTACATGCAATGTTTTAATGCCGCGAAGCACGAGAGAACAATCTTGCGGTCCTAAAATAGCACCAAAAGCATTTTGTAGAAAGCCGAGCTTTTGAGCAAGCTCTTCATCTTTTACGACAGCTAATCCGGCGGTGACATCACTATGACCAGCAATAAATTTTGTTGCACTATGAAGAACAACATCAGCGCCAAGATCAAGTGGCTTTTGAAATAGTGGTGTCAAAAATGTATTATCAACAAAAGTAAGAGCACCAATAGATTTTGCAAGATTAGAAACAGCACGAATATCTGTCACTTTTAAAAGTGGGTTAGAAGGTGTTTCTACATAAAAGAGCTTCGTATTTGGTTTAATGTTTTCTTTTACTTCTTCCACATTGGTCATATCAACAAATGTATGTGAAACACCGTAACGGGAGAGAACTTCGGTTATAATTCGGTAAGTGCCTCCATATACGTCTTCTGAAATGAGTACGTGATCGCCTTGTGAAAGAAGGAGAAATGCAGTAGAAATGGCTGCAATTCCTGATGCAAAGGCGAATCCTTTTGTCCCACCTTCTAATAAAGCAATGATATCTTCAAGAGCTTCACGCGTTGGATTTCCTGAGCGACTATAGTCATACTTTCCGAAAGCATCTACATCAAACTGATGAAATGTTGATGTGTTATAGATGGGAACGTTAACAGCTCCTGTGTGTGGGTCATGTTTGTATTGATTATGCAGTAAAAGCGTATCTATGGAATAACTCATATTCTTACACCTTCTTTTACAAGTTTAATTGCTTGCTTTAAGTCTTGAATTAAATCATTGCTATTTTCGATGCCGACTGAAAAACGGAGAAGACGATTACATACACCGCGTGCTGTTCGAACATCTTCTGGAATATCGGCATGAGTTTGCGTTGCTGGATAAGTCATTAAACTTTCGACGCCGCCAAGACTTTCAGCAAATGTAATTAAGGATAAAGATTGTAAGAAAGGATTAATCCAAGTTTCATCTTGAAGGCGAAATGAAATCATACCACCTCTTCCTGGATAAAATACATCTGTCACACCATCTTCATCATTTAAATAAGCAACAATTGCATGAGCGTTTTCTTCATGCTGTTTCATGCGAAGTGCTAAAGTTTTCATGCCTCGAATTAATAGCCATGAATCAAACGGGCTTAAGACGGCACCAGAGGCATTATGATAATGAGCAAGCTCCTCGCAAAGAGATTTCCCTTTCGCAACGACAAGTCCGCTTAGTACATCGTTATGTCCGCCTAAATATTTAGTTGCGCTATGAAGGACGATGTTTGCACCTTCTGTTAATGGTTGCTGTATATAAGGTGTATAGAACGTGTTATCTACAATAAGAAGTAGTCCGTGCCTTTTCGCTACACTTGCTACACTTACGATATCAGTTACTTGCATTAATGGATTAGTCGGTGTTTCTATGAAAATAGCCTTCGTTTGAGGTGTGATTGCTTGCTCAATTTGTTTAATAGATTGTGTATCTACGTATCTACATCGAATATTCCACCTGTCTTCATGTTCGGAAAATAGACGATATGTTCCTCCGTATAAGTCTTCGGATACGATAAGTTCATCTCCGGAACGGAATAGTGAAAGGACAAGGAGAACAGCCGCCATTCCTGAACTACAGGCATACCCTTGTTCACCGCTTTCTAAGTCTGCAATTGCCTGTTCTAAAAGACTACGAGTCGGATTTCCAGTTCTTGAATAGTCAAAGCCAGTAGATTTACCAATTCCTTCGTGACGATAAGCCGTTGAGAAATAAACAGGTGGATTAACAGTTCCAGTTGTAGTTTCGCTACGGTTCCCGATTTGTGCTAGTTTTGTTTCGATTGTTGACATGTGAAAATTCCTCCTTTTTAAATTGAACAATTAAGTGAAAATAAAAAAAGCCTTCTAAGAAGAAGGCTTTCGGATTGAATAGAGTCTTCTTCTCATCTGTCAAATCTTTCACAATTTGCTGGAATTAGCACCTTATTAACGAATGAATGTTAATGGTTGCTGAGGCGTCATAGGGCCAGTCCCTCTACCTCTCTAGATAAGAATGTTCGTATGAAATTTTTATTATGTTTTTAACTTTACAACAAAAGATAATTGAATTGCAACTTTATTTTAAATAATTTTTATTTTTACGCAAGTGTCATTGACTTTTATTTTAGTGCATGCTAAATTTATAAAAAATTAACAAACATTGTTAAAAGGGGAACGTATTTCCTTTTAGCTACATAAATAAAATAATAAAGACAAACTCTTATTGAGAGCGGTGGAGGGAAAGGCCCTGTGAAACCCGGCAACCTTCAAACTAAATGTTTGAAACGGTGCTAAAACCTGCAAAACGTGTGTTTTGCATAATAAGAGGAGGAACAATTATGTCCCCCTCTTCAAAGTGAAGAGGGGGTTTTTATATTGATAGAAATGAGGGAGATTCGTGAAATTACTAGATTTATTATCAAAAGGAATTGTAATAGGTGATGGTGCGGTTGGAACGTTATTACATTCGCATGGTTTACAAAGTAGTTTTGAAGAATTGAATTTGTCTGATCCGGACTTAATTATATCGATCCATAAACAATATGTAGCTGCTGGAGCGGATGTTATTCAAACGAATACGTATGGTGCGAATGAAGCGAAACTCCGTATGTATGGTCTAGAAAATCAAGTTGTCCAAATTAATAAAGCGGCAGTGAATATTGCGAAAGCATCAGTAACAGAGCGGAATGCAATTTTAGGGACAATTGGAGGTATGAAACATATTGGTGCTGTTACAACGACTGATATAGAGAGAGAATTTATGTTACTTGAGCAGGCAGGTGCTTTACTAGAAGAACAGGTTGATGGATTACTATTAGAAACTTTTTATGATGAATTTGAATTATTGCATGCCGTTAAAGTATTGCGTAAACAAACGAATATTCCGATTGTTGCTCAGTTAGCGTTACATGAGGCAGGTACGACTCAAAATGGGAATGATGTCAATGAAATATTAAAACAGCTTTTGGATTACGGTGCCAATGTTGTGGGATTGAACTGTCAACTAGGGCCACTTCATATGACGGAAGCTTTCAAAATGATATCGATTCCTCAAAATGGATATTTATCAGCATATCCGAATGCAGGTCTCCCGAATTATGTGGAAGGGCGTTACGTATATGAGGGAAGTCCAGCGTATTTTGAAGAGATGACACCAAACTTTATTGAACAAGGTATTCGTTTATTAGGTGGTTGTTGTGGTACTACCCCGGAACATATTGAGGGAATGAAACGTGCTATTGCAAATGTTGCACCTGTAATAGCAAAGAAGACGATTGTAAGGCCTAAAGTGGTCCATACACATGAGAAACGTTCGAGAGTTCATGTTACTCTCGCAGAAAAGGCAAAGAAACAAACGACAGTTGTAGTGGAATTAGATCCACCGAAAACGTTAGACACGCAGCGTTTTTTTGAAGGGGCAAGAGCACTGAAAAGGGCTGGAGCGGATGCTATTACTCTAGCAGATAATTCATTAGCATCTCCTCGCGTTTCGAATATGGCTATGGGTGCATTATTAACGAAGCATGATATTCCAGTATTGACGCATTTAACGTGTAGAGACCATAACGTCATTGGACTACAGTCTCACTTGCTTGGATTATCAGCATTAGGTATGGAAGAAGTGCTAGCTTTAACTGGTGATCCAGCGCGCGTTGGTGATTTTCCAGGTGCAACTTCTGTATATGATTTGTCATCTATAGAGCTAATTAAAATGATTAAAGAGATGAACGACGGTCGTTCTATTTTAGGGAAATCAATTGGTCCGGCAACAAGATTTTCTGTCGGAGGGGCATTCAATCCTCATGTAAGGCATTTAAAAGCAGCGGTAAAGCGAATGGAACGAAAAATTGATGCTGGTGCAGAATATTTCTTAACTCAGCCAATTTATGATGTTGCTTTAATAGAAGAAGTATATGAAGCGACAAAGCATTTGGAACAACCTATCTTTATTGGAATTATGCCGTTAGTAAGTAAGCGGAATGCAGATTTTCTTCATTTTGAAGTACCGGGTATTATGCTCCCTGAAGATGTAAGACAAAGAATGGATGGACATAAAACGAAAGAGGCTGCTATCGAGGAAGGAATTCGTATTTCACAAGAGTTGATTGATGCGGCGATGAAATATTTTAACGGTATTTATCTTATTACGCCGTTTTTAAAATATGAAATTACAGAACATCTCGTGAAATATGTGAGAGAAAAGCAAGAAGTGAAAGAGGGTATTAATTGATGAAACGAATAGAAGAGAGATTACAACATGAAATTTTAATATTAGATGGTGCAATGGGAACGATGATCCAGCAAGAAGACTTAACAGCGGAAGATTTTGGAGGAGAAGAATACGAAGGTTGTAATGAATATTTAGTAAAAACAAGACCGGATGTTATTTTAAATATTCATAAAGTCTACATTGAAGCTGGAGCAGATATTATTGAAACGAATACATTTGGCGCGACGAATATTGTATTAAGTGATTATGCATTGTCTCATTTAGATGAAGAGTTAAACGAAAGGGCAGCGTTTTTGGCGAAGCAAGCGGTCAAAGAAAGCGGGAAAGAAGTATATGTTGCGGGAGCGATGGGACCAACGACGAAAGCAATTAGTGTTACAGGCGGTGTGACTTTTGAAGAGTTAATCGAAGCCTATACAAGGCAAGCGAGAGGACTATTAAGAGGAGAAGTTGATGTATTACTCGTTGAGACAAGTCAAGATATGCGTAATGTGAAAGCTGCGTACATTGGAATTCAATCGGCGTTTGAAGAACTAAACAAAATAGTACCCATTATGATTTCTGGAACAATTGAACCGATGGGAACGACTTTAGCGGGTCAAACGATCGAAGCCTTTTATTTATCGGTAGAGCATATGAAGCCATTATCGGTTGGATTAAATTGTGCTACTGGTCCAGAATTTATGAGGGAACATATTCGTTCTCTATCTGATTTATCGGAGTGTTATATTTCGTGTTATCCAAACGCTGGTCTTCCTGATGAAGATGGGCATTATCACGAATCTCCAGCGTCACTTGCTGAAAAAGTAAAACGTTTTGCTGAAGAAGGATGGATTAATATTATTGGTGGTTGTTGTGGCACAACACCAGAACATATACGTGTAATGAAATCGGCGCTTGCCTCGATTAATCCTCGTGAGCATCATGAAAGGGTTGGACATGGAATTAGTGGACTAGAAGCGTTGCAATACGATGATTCTATGAGGCCTTTATTTGTTGGAGAAAGGACGAATGTAATTGGATCGCGTAAGTTTAAAAGATTAGTAGCAGAAGGGAAATTTGAAGAGGCTGCTGAAGTGGCAAGAGCGCAAGTGAAGAAAAATGCTCATATTATTGATATTTGTATGGCAGACCCTGATCGTGATGAAATAGAAGATATGGAAAGATTCTTGGCAGAAGTTACGAAAGTGTTAAAAGTACCGATTATGATTGATTCAACAGATGAAAATGTTATGGCGAAAGCTCTTACTTATATTCAAGGAAAAGGTGTTATCAATTCTATTAATTTAGAGGATGGAGAAGAACGTTTTGAAAAAGTGACACCCCTTCTTCGGAAATACGGTGCTGCGATAGTTGTAGGGACAATTGATGAAGATGGTATGGCAGTTAGTGCAGAAAGAAAGATAGAGATTGCTAAAAGAAGCTATGAATTACTAACGAAGAAGTATGGTATACGCCCATCTGATATTATTTTTGATGCGCTTGTGTTTCCTGTAGGAACAGGTGATGAAGAATATATAGGCTCAGCGGCAGCGACTATAAAAGGAATTCGTCTTATTAAAGAAGCGTTACCAGAATGTTTAACGATTCTAGGTGTGAGTAACATATCTTTTGGTTTACCACCAGCAGGACGTGAAGTATTGAACTCTGTCTTTTTATACCATGCAACGAAAGCAGGATTAGATTATGCGATTGTTAATACGGAAAAATTAGAGCGCTATGCGTCAATTCCAGAGGAAGAAAAACGTCTTGCGGATGCATTATTATTTGAAACGACGAAAGAGACGTTAGAAAAATTTACAAACTTTTATCGTGTTGCCAAAAAGAAAGATGTCGTTATACAAGAAACGCTAACACTTGATGAACGACTGGCAAACTATATTGTAGAAGGTACGAAGCAAGGACTACAAGAAGATCTAAGTCTCGCGCTTACAGAAGGACGAAAACCTCTGGATATTATTAACGGGCCGCTTATGACAGGAATGGATGAGGTGGGGCGATTATTTAATGGTAATGAGCTTATCGTTGCTGAAGTATTACAAAGTGCTGAAAGTATGAAAGCTGCCGTAATTTATTTAGAGCCACATATGGAATCTAGTGATAGTGCAAAAAAAGGGAAAGTATTATTAGCGACTGTAAAAGGTGACGTACATGATATTGGGAAAAATCTCGTTGAAATTATTTTATCAAATAACGGATATGAAATTATTAATTTAGGAATTAATGTTCGTTCGGATCGAATTGTTCAAGAAGTACAAGAAAAGAAACCTGATATTATTGGTCTTTCTGGTTTGTTAGTAAAATCCGCACAACAAATGGTAACGACTGCTGAAGATTTAAAAGCAGCCAATATTGATATTCCAATTGTTGTCGGTGGTGCAGCGTTAACGAGAAAGTTTACAGATAATCGTATTTCGCCATCATATAAAGGGCTCGTATGTTATGCAAGTGATGCGATGACAGGTCTTGATATTATTAACAAATTACAAAAAGAAGAAGAACGTGAAAAGATGAAGCAAGATAAAAAGGAACGCCATCTTCATATTGTGAAACAAGAGGAGAAAAAAATAGAAATTCCCGCAGTTATTGAGCCGTTGCCAAAAGCAACTGTTATAGTGCCAGATTCGACGAAACGAGTTGTATTAAGGGATATTCCTGCCCTTCATCTTGCACCATTTTTAAATAGACAAATGTTAATTGGACACCATCTTGGGTTAAAAGGAAACGTAAAAAAACTCCTGCAAGAAGGGGATAAAAGAGCACATGAGCTAAATGATTTAATTGATGAATTATTACAAGAAGGACAATCTTGGTTACGCCCAAAAGCGGTGTATCAATTTTTTTCGGCGCAAAGTGATGGACAAAATATAATTATATACGATCCGGAAGATCACACACGTATTATAGAGCGATTTGAATTTCCGAGACAAGGGAAAGCACCATACCGTACTTTAGGAGATTATATACGCCCGATTGGAGATGAGATGGATTATGTCGCTTTCTTATCTGTTACCGTTGGAGAAGGGGTTCGAGATATTGCAGAGGAATGGAAGGCGAAGGGAGATTATTTACGCAGTCATGCAATTCAATCGTTAGCACTTGAATTAGCAGAAGGACTTGCTGAAAAAACACATATGCTCATTCGTGATCGTTGGGGAATTCCAGATTCACCTGAACTGACGATGGAAGAGAGATTCCGTACAAAATATAGAGGAATACGCGTATCATTTGGTTATCCAGCATGCCCAGAACTTGCTGATCAAGAAAAATTATTTCGCTTAATTCATCCAGAAGAAATTGGTATTTCATTAACAGAAGGATTTATGATGGAGCCAGAAGCGTCTGTAACGGCTATGGTATTTTCTCACCCTGAGGCAAGGTATTTTAGTGTACTATAGTGTAGAAGGGGGAGACGTATGAAAAAAATAGTTTTTACAGGTGGCGGTTCGGCAGGGCATGTAACGCCTAATTTAGCAATTATTCCACATTTACAGAAAGAAAACTGGGACATTTCTTACATCGGTTCTCATCAAGGGATCGAGAAAACGATTATAGAAAATGAAGGGATTCCATACTATAGTATTGCAAGCGGGAAGCTACGTCGTTATTTTGATTTGAAAAATATAAAAGATCCTTTTCTCGTGATGAAAGGTGTTATGGATGCGTATGTAACAATTCGTAAACTAAAACCGGATGTTATTTTTTCAAAAGGTGGTTTCGTATCCGTACCAGTCGTAATTGGAGGATGGCTAAATAGGGTGCCAGTTTTATTACATGAATCTGATATGACACCTGGACTAGCAAATAAAATTGCGCTCCGTTTTGCCTCGAAAATATTTGTTACATTTGAAGAAGCAGCGAAACATTTACCGAAAGAAAAAGTAATATATACAGGATCGCCTGTACGTGAAGACGTACTAAGAGGAAATCTTGAAAAAGGTTTAAAGTTTCTAGGGTTTTCCCGTAAGAAATCAGTTATTACTGTTATGGGAGGAAGTTTAGGAGCAAAGAAAATTAATGAAACGGTTCGATCGGCACTTCCAGATCTTCTGAAAAATTATCAAATTGTGCACCTTTGCGGAAAAGGAAATCTTGATGAATCCTTACAAAATACGGAAGGATATAGACAATTTGAATATGTACATGGAGAGTTGCCGGATATATTAGCAGCAACAGATTTTGTTATTTCACGTGCGGGATCCAATGCGATTTTTGAATTTTTAACAATGCAAAAGCCGATGGTTTTAATTCCGTTATCGAAATTTGCAAGCCGTGGAGATCAAATTTTAAATGCTGAATCATTTGAAAGACAAGGGTATGCATCGGTATTATACGAAGAGGATGTAACGGTGAACTCGCTTATAAAGCATATAGAAGAGCTATCTCATAATAATGAGATGTATAAAACAGCATTAAAAAAATATAATGGAAAAGAAGCGATTAAAACTATCATTCAACATATTTCAGAGGCATGATTAAACAATCATGTCTTTTTTAGTAGGATGAAAGATTCCAATAATTGATATTTTTATGTTACAATAACAAATGGTTAATAGGGAAATTCCAATTGATTAAGCGTGAAAATACGAATGGATTAGGAGTGACTGTGTTGGAGCTAAGTCTCTATGAAAATACTGCACTTATTATATGCTTTGTGTTGTACGTTGGTAGTGTTATTGTTTATATTTCACGGAAATTTTCACAAGAACGAGAGCTTGAAAAATCAGAAATAACAGCTGAACTAGAAATGTTAGCTGATGAAAGTTATAAAAAACAAAAAATAAAAGAAGATCATGAGGCACCCCATCATTGAAACGCAAATAAGTTCTAAAGATGGGGATTTTTTTTGGAAAAATCCCATTAACGCTAAAAAAGGAGTTTCCCCATACATATTGAAGGAGTGGATATAAATGAAATTTTATATTGCTTCAGGATTTCAAAATAAACATCTTGTTCGTTTCGTATCAAGCCAATTGAAAGAAGTGGGATGGCAGCATACATATGATTGGACGAAAAATGAAAGAGCAACCAATAGAGAACAATTGCAAAAGATTGGTGAAGAAGAACAAGAAGCGATTCGAGAAGCTGATGTCTTCTTACTCATACTAAATGGTGGAAATGGAAGTCATACAGAATTAGGGATGGCAATTGCTTTAGAAAAGAAAATTTATATATATCACAAGGGCAATGAGTTGCAAACTACATTCTACCATTTACGAGAAGTTGATATTTTCGAAGGAGAAATTGAGGGGCTTGTCTCATATATATTGAATAAAGTGGAATGTTAGACGTGGGAATGTAGCGAGAAATATTTCTTGCAAAAAAGAGTGAAGGTTACCATTAGTCTATTTTGGGCACAGTTATTATAAGTAAAGCATATAAAGGAGTTATAAATATGAAATTAGAAAATGGATGGGAAACAAGTTTTTTAGAAGTTGTACAAAACAGTGAATTTAAGAAAGATGCAATTCTTAGTCAATTACTTTTTGCAGATAGTGAAGAAGTAGAAGAGCTTGTTGATGATTACGGTTATGAAGAGATTATTGAACGCGAACATGATGATGAGTTAGCAGGAATTTTAGGAGAAGAACTTTTTAGTGAGATGGAGCGAAACGTATTCTTAGCTTCACAGCCAGAAGAAAAACTGATTTCATTCGTAAATGGATTAGGTTTTCACGTGTTAGATTGGATCGTGCTTCTTGAAACAGAATTTGGCATTGATAGCGCAAATTTCACATCGGATGCAGTGAAAATGTTAGAAAAGCGTTTTAGACAGTTTCCATACATAGAAGATAAAACGATTTTTGATATGACTTTTGGAGAGGTAATGGATGTATTACAATCCATTACAGGATTACAATTGAAAGAAAAGATGAACATATAAAGAAAAAGAACGTGAGGATATCACGTTCTTTTTTTTACATAATAATAATTTTATCATCTAGCTTTGTTTGTCCAGTAAGAAGTGCATTTAAATACTCTACTTTTCGTATGCAAGCTTGTATATGTCTTTCAACCTCTTGTAACTCTGCTTGGTGATGCGTTTCAATTGGATGAATTTGTACGTTAAATTTTTCGAATTGACTACTATATGTTATTGCTGCATAGCCGCTCATAATATCGGTTTCGTTATGAAATAAAAATTGCTTCGTTTCTTCACAGAATGATACATCCTGAAAGCCATATACTTTTAATGCTTCAATTACTTTTTTAATCATGTTTGTATTCATTTTTTAACCCTCTTTACGAAGTTCTACTTTTATATTATAACATAAAAAGTTACGTAGAAAGCGCTTCCAAGTGTATTTTATTATAATCTTTACGTTTTAATCATAAAAATGAAACAAAGAAAAAATAATTGTAAAGAAGGAAGGACTCTTTTATTGTTTCGTCATATATATAGAGAAATAGTGCAATGAAAGGAAATTTTCCGAGGTGGAGATTGTATTTCCAATTTGAGCGCAGTAAAAGAGGTGAGAATCTTGAACTTTGATATTGTAGGACAAAAAGCATATATAAAAGATGGGCCGCATCGGAACCGAATTGGAACTGTAAAGAAAAATGAAAAACAATTAGAAACCCACTTTGCTATTGTAATTGGGGAACAAAGTATTGCTGTAGAGCTAAAGGATATCGTGTTAGTTGGAGTAGATGTAGGACAATTTCATACATGGTGCGAGCAAAATGGTTATTTGTAAAAGGACGGGCTGTGAGATAATGAAATATATTTGAGAAAAGAGAATATGTTATTGTATTCTCTTTTTCTGTGTGTAAGGAGGCGGAAATGAAGTATAAAGAACAAAATTTTACATTGGAATTGAAAGAGAAAATTCAATGTATGGAAAAGGAAATAGAGCGAATATCACTTAAACTTTGTAAAGAGTATTCACATTTATACATAGAAAAAAATATGAAATTATGTATGGAATTTGCAAGAGATAAGGAGAATCCCTTTGAAATGGGCTATTATTCATCAGTTTCTATAGCGGTATTAGATGAAGAAGAGGAGATGATTGAATTTTACATCATTCCAATTTGGAAATGCGAAAATGTTTTTTTAGGAATGCCAATTCAATCGAGAATTTTGGGGAGTAAGAAAATAGGGGAACTTGTTGATGAATCTTACTATGAGATTGAAGAGGAGTTAAAAGAGCAACTAGAAGAATACTTGGAGTGATAACTTTCAAGATAAGATGTATAGAGATGGAATATAATAAAAAAAGACGCTAACAGTAAATTGTTAGCGTCCTTTTTATTATGATGCAATCTCACCAGTTTTTACAGCATCTTGATTGTACGTATCCTGATCTAATTCACCAAGCCATTTACTAGAAATAAGACCTGCTGTCATAGAACCACTTACGTTAAGAGCAGTACGACCCATATCGATTAATGGTTCAACTGAGATAACAAGAGCGACAATGCCGATTGGTAAGTTCATTGTAGATAGTACGATTAACGCTGCGAATGTTGCACCGCCACCAACGCCGGCAACACCGAATGAGCTAATAGCAACGACAGCGATTAAAGTTAAAATGAATTGTGGTTGTAATGGATCAATTCCTACAGTTGGAGCGACCATCATAGCAAGCATCGCTGGATAAATACCTGCGCAACCGTTTTGACCGATAGATACCCCAAAGGATGCAGCGAAGTTAGCGATTCCTTCAGAAATACCAAGTTTTTCTTTTTGTGCTTCAATATTTAATGGCATTGCACCAGCACTAGAGCGAGATGTGAATGCAAATGTTAATACAGGGAACACTTTTTTCAAATATTGAATTGGATTTAAACCAGATAATGCGATTAATAATAAGTGAATGATAAACATTACGATAAGTGCTACGTAAGATGCTAACACGAAGTTACCAAGTTTTAAAATAGCGTTAATATCGCTACCAGCAACTGTCTTTGCCATAAGAGCTAATACGCCGTATGGAGTAAGACGTAAAATTAATGTTACCATACGCATTACGATTGCATACACAGCATCAAGCATCTTCTTAAATAGCTCTGCTTGTTCTGGATGCTTTCTTTTTACACTGAGAAAGGCAATACCGATAAATGCTGCAAATATTACAACAGAAATTGTTGATGTTGGACGAGCACCTGTTAAATCAAGAAACGGATTTGTAGGCAACAGTTCTAATAATTTGTCTGGAATTGTTGTCTTTTCAATAGAAGTAAATCTTTCTTCTACTAATTTCAGACGAGCGGATTCTGCATCACCTTGTTGTAATCCTGTTGCTGATACATCAAATCCTGCGCTTGCAGCTATACCGACAGCTGCGGCAATTCCTGTAGTAAGAATTAAAATTCCGATAATAAGACCACTGATTTTACCAAGGTTTTTCGTTAATTGTAATTTTGTAAATGCTGAAATAATAGATACTAAAATAAGTGGCATAACGATCATTTGAAGTAACTTCACATAACCGTTACCAATTAAACCGAACCAGGTATTTGATTCGATAATTACTTTAGAAGTAGGCTCATAAATAAATTGTAATATAAGACCGAAGATAATTCCGACTCCTAAAGCAGTAAATACACGTTTATTAAAAGATACATGCTTACGTTGCATATAATACAATACGCCAACTAAAATGAGCATGACTGTGATGTTAATTCCGACAAGCAGTGTATTCATGTTAATTCCCCCTAATTCCAATGTGTTATATAGAATATAAGGTAATAAAACCTATAAGTCAACTAGGGAATTGCGGAATTAAAAAAAAGATGGCAAATTGCCATCTTTTAATGTCCAGCTCCAGGGACAAGTAAAAATGTTGTGTACCATGTAAATCCGATGAAGAAAACGGTTAAATATGCCCCGAATACGTATATATACATACGCTCTGTTAATTTTAAATAACTTAAAAGTACGAAGAATCCTGTTTGTCCTAAAAATAGTAGTGCGGCCGAATGCATATCCCCTACGTAAAACATAACCGAGAAAATTCCAGTCCAAAAGCCGAGAACGCGAAACATGCGCTCCATGCCATCTCCCTCCTTTTCTAAAAAAAAGTAAAACCTCTTTTCATTATAGTTTATTTTTCTAACTATTGTAAATATTCATTCATATAAAAGAAAGAAGCCAATTATAATATTGACTTCTTCTTAGTTGAAAAACTAAATTTGAACTTTATCCCGCATTAACGGGCAGTAAAACTCCCACCTCAAAATTCGGCTGGAGCAAAGAAGTTAGGTGGGAGTCGGGCTGCCCGTAAACGCCCGATTGGTGAAGGCTAATAATCAGTGGGGATGAACAAAACCCGCACTGATTAAAGTTTCACTTTATAGTTACAAGATTTGCAGCCATCTAGTAGACTATCGTTTCGTGTTAATTCCACGTTCGGGAATAGGATTTCAAAAATCCCCTTCATCATATCTCCGTGCATATTACAAATTTCAGTCGGATGATGCGCAGCAACTTCTTTAAATGGGCAATTGTGTACATCATAGAAAATTTTTGTGCCATCTGTACTTAATTCAAAAGCAGGAGATAAACCAGCTGTTGAGAATGCTTCTTTTGCGATTAGCATTTTTTGTTCTATCGTCAATGCTTCTGCACTTACATTTAAGCGATGCATATGTTGTTGCATTAATTCTTTGCCGAATTGTTTCCCTGTTTCATATAGCGCTTTTTCACCAGCGCTACCTAAGCTTAGCAGTGAATTAAATGCTATCTGCGCTAATAATTGATAATCGCGAAATGGGAATTGTAACTGGATGACATCTTGAGACAAGACGTATAGTCTGCTTGGTCTGCCGCCTTTCCCAGTTTTTTTTGTTTCTGATTTGAGCATATTAACATCTTCTAATTTAGATAAATGTAAACGCGCTACGTTTGGATGAATGTTAAACTCATCTGCAATTTCTTGTACAGTTACGTAATTATGCTTTTGCGAAATATATTTATAAATATAATAACGAGTAGGGTCAGATAATACACCTGTAATTTTTAAAGCTTGTTCCATTAGGATCTCCACCTTTATCACTTTATCCAAGATATTAACATTATAATACAGATAAACTTCCATATAGGTAATTTCAGACAATAATTCGGAAATTGTTCATAATTTCACAAACATATTTTTCCTTTTTCTCTTAGTGAAAATACAAAATCTCTAATTTTTCTTGTGCATTTTTTCATGATATATACATAGTGAGGAGGGAAACTTGATGAATAGTGTCGAGCTTTTTGCAAATATGATTATGAAAGAAGCTTGTAGGGTGCAAGCATCAGACTTACATATTGTGCCCAGGCAAAAGGATGTGGCGATTCAATTACGTATAGGGAAAGATTTAATTACGAAAAGGTGTATTGAAAAGGAATTTGGAGAAAAGCTTGTTTCGCACTTTAAGTTTTTAGCATCAATGGATATAGGAGAGAGGAGAAAGCCTCAAAATGGTTCATTATATTTGCAAATTGATGGATCAGAAGTGTATTTACGCCTTTCAACACTTCCAACAGTATATCAAGAAAGTCTAGTTATTCGCCTCCATTTACAAGCATCTGTTCAGCCGTTGTCTCATCTTTCGTTATTTCCAAGTACAGCGGAAAAATTACTCTCTTTTTTAAAGCATTCTCATGGGTTACTCGTATTTACTGGGCCGACTGGTTCTGGAAAAACAACGACAATGTATGCGTTATTAGAAGTAGCAAGAAAAGGAGAAACACGTCGCATCGTTACGCTGGAAGATCCAGTTGAGAGAAGAAAAGACGGTTTATTACAAATTCAAATAAATGAAAAAGCTGGTATCACATATGAAACGGGATTAAAGGCTATTTTGCGTCACGATCCAGATATTATTTTAGTTGGCGAAATTCGTGATGAAGAAACAGCAAAAGTAGCTGTAAGGGCCAGTTTGACGGGACATTTAGTGATGACAACTTTGCATACAAATGATGCGAAAGGAGCGATACTACGATTTATGGATTATGGTATTACAAGGCAAGAAATTGAACAATCATTATTGGCTGTAGCTGCTCAGCGACTCGTTGAATTAAAATGTCCGTTTTGCAGAGGGAAGTGTTCAACTTTATGTAAATCAATGAGGCAAGTGAGGCAGGCAAGCATTTATGAACTGTTATATGGATATGAATTAAAACAAGCGATTAAAGAAGCAAGTGGAGAACATGTTACGTATCACTATGAAACGTTGGAATCGTCGGTGCGAAAAGGGTATGCTTTAGGCTTTTTAGAAGAAGATGTATATGTTTAAGAGAAAATGGAGTTTAAGTGATCAAGTATTATTATGGAAAAGATTAAGTGATTTATTAGAGAAAGGTTACTCACTTTTACAGGCGTTAGAATTTTTGCAGTTTCAACTACCGTTAGGGAAGAAATTACAGTTACAGCATATGATCGAGGGATTGAAAAATGGACAAAGTTTGCACGCTTCTTTTCATCAATTAATGTTTCATCCGGAGGTGTTAAGTTATTTGTTTTATGCAGAGCGACACGGTGATATTTCTTTTGCTTTGCAACAAGGGAGTGTACTTCTTTACAAGAAGGATAAATATAGGAAAGATATGATGAAAGTAATGCAATATCCTATGTTTTTATCATTTTTTTTAATGATTATGCTTTCTGTTTTTAACCTCATTTTATTGCCTCAGTTTGAAATGATGTATAGTTCTTTACGTTCTACAGCACCACCACTTACGGAGCAAATTTTAGTTGCAATTAAATTATTACCCTACTTCATTTATATCATTTTTCTTATCGTTATAACGGGATTTAGTTTATATATATTTTATTTCCGAAAACTTCCGCCTACTCAACAGGTAAAGATTATGATCCGTATTCCCCTTATGAAAACATTTTCTATTTTAAATCATTCGCATTATTTTTCCGCTCAATTAAGTGGTTTATTACACGGTGGATTGTCAGTGCACGAAGCATTAACAATAATGATGAAGCAAAAGTATCATCGATTCTTTCAGTATGAAGCAGCCCGAATTGAGCGGCAATTAATTGCAGGAGAACCGTTACAATCTATTATTGATAAAAGCGGTTATTATGAGAAAGAACTTTCTTATATCATTACGCATGGACAAGCAAACGGTAATTTAGCAAATGAGCTTGGTGATTACAGTGAGCACATTATTGAAAAGGTAGAACAAAAAATTAAACGTATGTTATTTGTGATTCAACCCATTTTATTTACATGTCTTGGGGTTATAGTCATTCTGATGTACTTAGCGATGATTATGCCGATGTTTCAAATGATGAATTCAATTTAGGGGGGATTTACATGCAGAATGAGGAAGGTTTTACTCTTTTAGAAATGTTATTAGTTATGGTTGTCATAACTGTATTATTACTATTAATTATTCCAAATGTAGTTACACAGCGCTCATCCGTGCAAGGAAAAGGATGTGCAGCCTATGTGAAATCTATAGAAGCACAAATACAAGCATATCAATTGCAACATAATAAGATTCCATCAATAGAGGAACTTGAAACAGGAAAGTATATTACTTCTAAAACTTGTCCGAAAGGTGAACCAATCCATATTTCCGATGATGGCACAGTATCAGCCGGGAAATCGTGAAACAAAAAGGTTTTACTCTTTTAGAAATGCTACTTGTCTTATTTGCTATTTCTGTACTGAGTGTTGTTACGCATTTTAACGTTACTTCATTATATGAAAAACAAAGAGCCGAGCAGTTTTTGAAACAGTTTTCAAATGATATTTTGTATATGCAGCAGTTGGCGATTAAGCGTCAAAAACATTATACGTTACGCTGGTTTAAAGGGAAACAGATGTATTATATTTCGGAATCGGAGACGGGCTTTTTAATTGTTAAGAGAGAATATGATAAAGATGTCCAAATTGATTTGCATACCTTTCCGAATCCGATGACATATAATCCGAGCGGGAATATTAATAGAGGTGGTACGATTTTACTTTCCTATCGAGGGTATAAATATGAGATTGTATTTCAGCTTGGCAGAGGGAGATTTACGTATCGTGAAGTGTCAAAAAGGATCAGTAATGGTTGAAATGGTTGTAGCGTTAAGTTTAATAATGATGGCGGTATCGTTATTGCTCCCGCAAACATTATTAATTATGCAAGAAAGAAAAAATATAAAAATGAGCTATAAAGCATTAATACTATTAAAAAAAGAAGCGGCCTTATTTATGTATGAGAATGAGGAAAAGCGAGAAAAAGAGCAAGTCATAAAAGGAATTGTATATTACACATATTGGAGAGGAGATGAGGTTTGTACGATGTGGAAAGATATGAGAGGAAAAGCGATGGAGCAATGCCTTTATGCAGAGAAAAGGTAAAAAGGAAGCGGGATTTACGTTAATAGAAATGATTGCATGTTTGTTGCTTTTATCAATGTTCTTTTTACTTTTACCACGTCTTCATATTATGGGAATAGAAAATACACATTCAAAAGGATTAAATGAATGGGAGTGGGATGTGTTTTTAGGACAAATGCAATTAGAGTTTCGTGAAGTATTAAGTGGGAGGAAGATAGCACTAGAAAATGATGAACATATTTTGCACTTCCAACTTCGTAATGGCGATGAAGTGACGTATGAAAAAGTGAATAGTAATTTAATAAGAAAAGTAAATATGCGCGGAAGGGAATCTATATTGCAAAGGATTGAAGCGATTTCGTATAAATTAACACCTCATTTGCTCTATATATATGTGAAAGATATAAGTGGTGAAATATATGAAGGCGTGGCTGTACGCTATAGTGAAATTGAGATAGAAACATGAGAAAACAAGATGGATTTGCAATGCCAGGAACAATTATTTTTCTTATTTTATTCATTTCTTTTTTGATGTACGAAACGAATATGTTACTTTCGGATAAAAAATTTTATTCTGAAATAGAACAAAGTTTTTTTATGGAGGAACTTATTGATCGAGCTATTTCAGATATAAAAAGAGACTTACAGCAAAAAGAAAAAGAGGATGTTTTTTTATTTCAGTATGAAAGAGGAGAAGTGAGTGGAAAGTACGTCTTTGAAAATGATGTTATTAACATTTCATTGCAATGTGTTACAAAAAAGAGAGTTTTCTACAAAGTGAGCTTTCGCTATAGGAAAAGGGATAATAAAATATTGGATTGGGTAGAAGGATAATGTGTAAAATACGCGGGGGAGAAGCATTAATTTCCAATGTGTTGAGAGTCAATTTTTTTGTGGAAAGGGATAAAAAGGATAGTTAAAAGTTTAAATTTTCTCAAAAAAGAGAAAGGTAGAAAGAATATGATATATTCATGCTATCCAATCATTTTTTCTAGGGAGATAAGGAAATGACAACTAACAATCAAATAGATGAAAATAAGGAACAAACTATTTTTGATCATAAAGGAAATACGATTATGACAGAAGATAGGGAAATACAAATTATTTCAAAATTCGAAGAACCCCTTATTGTCGTATTAGCAAATGTATTAAGTGATGAAGAATGCGACGGATTAATCGAATTTTCTAAAAATAAAATAGAGCGGTCTAAAATTGGTTCATCACGTGATGTAAATGATATTCGAACGAGTAGCGGTGCATTTTTGGAAGAGAATGAACTAACTTCGAAGATTGAAAAACGAATTTCATCTATCATGAATGTTCCTGTAGCGCATGGAGAAGGATTGCACATTTTAAATTATGAAGTGGATCAAGAATATAAAGCGCACTATGATTATTTTGCGGAACATAGTAGATCAGCTGCTAATAATCGTATAAGTACTCTTGTGATGTACTTAAATGATGTAGAGGAAGGCGGGGAGACATTCTTTCCGAAATTAAATCTTTCTGTACACCCTAGAAAGGGAATGGCAGTATACTTTGAGTATTTTTATCAAGACCAATCACTAAATGAGCTTACGTTACATGGAGGAGCACCTGTAACGAAAGGCGAGAAATGGGTTGCAACGCAGTGGGTGAGAAGAGGTACTTATAAGTAAAAGTGAGCCAGCTTGTTTGATTGCGAGAAAATAGGGAGTATGTTACGTTTTGTTCTTCATTTCATAAGAAGAACAAAACGTTTTTTTATTAAATAAAGTAGCATCTTTCGTTATAATAACAAATAATAACGGATGATTGAGAGGAACGAAAATGAAATCTATATACATAACCGGCTATATGGGAGCTGGGAAAACAACAATTGGAAAAGCGTTAAGTAAAGAACTCCATATGGAAGTTGTAGATACAGATCAAAAAATCGAAGAGCAGAAAGAGAAAGCGATTCGGCATATTTTTGCAGAAGAAGGCGAAATGGTTTTTCGCGAATATGAAAGTGAAATGTTACGTTCACTACCGGTTCAGAATGTAATTATTACAACTGGTGGAGGAATTATTGAACGAGAGGAAAATCGAAAGTGGATGAAGGAAAATGGAACTGTTGTGTATTTATATTGCGATCCACATGTAATTGCAGAAAGGCTTCGGGAAGATACGACACGTCCACTATTTCAGAAGAAAGATATAGCTGCATTTGTAACGAAATTTGAATCGCGCCGAGCTTATTATGAAGAGGCTGATATTCATATCGATACGACAAATAAGTCGGTAAAGCAAATTATGAATGAATTAAAGCAAAAGATTAATGAATAAAAAAGTGGACATACTAATCAAGTAGAGGTGATGATAATATGTCTACTAATGATTATGTACGCTTTGTGACACAGCAATTTGTGTCATATATGGATGCTCCAAAAGAGGATCGAAAACAACAGAAACAACAACGTCGTGCGGAGAAAGAGCCATTCTTAAATAAATGGTTTGGTGTTATGCCACTGAGCGCTGCTTTGTTTTATCGAAATGTAAAAAATAAAAGAAAAAAATCAAGCTAACTTTTTCGTAATATGTTTAGCGAAACCAAAATCCCCTAGTATAACAAGATGCTAGGGGATTTTGGTTTATTGCACAGATTCTTTTTCTTCAGTAACCGCATGTATTTTATTGTTTACCCATACAAATCCAATTCCGATACAAATAGAAATGCCCCACCCAACAGCGGTCATAATAGCTCTCATTTCACCATATCCATCTACACCGAAAACAGTGATGAAATAGATTTTCAAGAAACTTTTTAATATAAATTGAAGACCGAAAAATAGTGTTAAATATTGCAGTGCTGGATATATGCGACTATCCCGGTAAAGCTCACGACTTTTATCGCGGTCATGGCCTTGCAGCGCTGCGATATCCGCTGCGAAATATAACATAAGTGGTTTTTTCATAAAGATTGTACATATAACGATGCAGCCAAGTACGATATGATAATATGCATCATTCCATAGCATTCGTTCCGCTGATCCAGATATTAAGTCTACCGCTGTATTAGAAATAAGTGTAATTAAAATAAAGAACCCTGTAACGTTAAACTGTTTTTCTTTTTTAAAGGTATACAGTGTATAAATAATTCCCGGAACAGAGGAAATTAACATTGCGTAATAAGGATCGATATAAGGTTTTGCAAATTTCCAAATGAGGAATGGGAATACGAGATAAAAGACAAGATCTAATATAGCTTTTTTATTTTGATTCATACATGGCCTCCTTAAGTCATACATATATTTTATAATATAATTTCTGAAAATTGTATAAGGTTAATGAAAAAAAAGAAAAGTAGATGTTTAATAGATTAAGAAATTGCCCCTAGCGTAGTAAGTTTTTTTAGTATATAATAAAGGAAACGCTTTCATTTTTTTACTTTGTTCACAAAATGGACGGAAAATCACATATTTACTATTGATATGTTGCTTTATAATGAAACTAATTAAATATACATGCATACAATATTGTGAAATAAATAACATAAATAATCTATATAAATGTAAACGTTATCAAAGAGAGAGGTGGAGACAATGAGTAAATTTTTCTTCAATCATAATCCAGCAATATTAGAGGATGGAAGACTTGTTAAGTATGCTGAAATTATTTATGGAGAAGGTGGCCGTTCTGTATTAGAAAATTTAATGGTGAAGGCATCTATCAGATTGCGTGATCGTTATCCGAATAAATCTGACGAACAGATCTCGAACCTCGTAAATCAAGGCATCCATGATATGTTTCAAAAATACGTGAATGAGTAAGAGCAGCTACTGGCTGCTCTTATTTTTTTGTATAAGGATTGTGCTTTTAGCTGAAAATAAAGGTGCATTCTGAAGTGTGTAAAAAGGAGGGGAAAAGATGAGCAATGGAATTGGCCGTTCAAAAGAAAATCTTCCAACTGATGCAAATCATGTAAGCGCGAAGGACCGTGCAAATCAAAAACGTATGACAGAGAAAAAACAACAAGAGCGTAATGACGATAGAGAATAGGATGGAAAAACATCTTAAAGAAAGCTCCTTCAACAGTTGAAGGAGCTTTCTTTAAGATAGAAAATGATTTGCGGTAACATAAAAGAGACCGCCGTTTATAATTTGTATTGTAATACGTGGTTCGTATTGTTCTTGTAATGCTTGCTTTTCAATTTCATAGCTTTCTGGAAGTTCATCGCTATCTTCGTAAAATCGATTTAAAAGGTCTAAATCGTGATTCCAACGCACTCTCGCTTCTTTTGCCCACGTGTGGTCATCTTCAGCAATTATACTTTTTAAAGCATCCTCTATACGTTGTAAGCCACTTTGTGGCTTAATGATAGGTGAGAGCGTAAAACAAAAATCAGGTATTTTCGGTGTGAGTTTGATCTCTGCTAAAGTGTCATGAAAGTTTGCAAGCATTGTCCCGGAAATAAGATGAATACCGATGGAATGAAGTATGTCTTTTTTTCGGTCGCATTGATAAGATACTTTTATATTTACACCAAGCCAAGGGTGAAGAGGGGTATGAGTTGCCCCGCTATGTTTCACTTCCTCATATAAACGTATGTATGAGCCTAGTTCTTTTGTCGTTTCAAATATTTGATGCAAACGTGGTGAACCGTAATGAATAAGTTCACCGTCGTTTTCTTCGTTTTCCGGATTTGTAATAAGAGTAAGGCGCATCGGGTTCGGAACGCCTCCTGTTTTTTCAAGATAGTGCCAATAGAAAGGGCGGTTCATTAATAATTTATCCATTTCAATTGTTAACTGCACGTCTAATAGGTGAGGGGAACGCTCTAAAATTTCACAGTTATTCGCCTCAAAAAAGTTGTATAAGTAATTATGAATTTCATTTTGCTGCATAGTCCTGCACCTCTGCTTCATTGCGCTTCGCAAAATCGATAATAGATGTTAAATTTTCCATCTTGATTCGAATTTCACCCTCGCTTTTTGACTGCGCGAAAATTTCTTGAATATGTGCATCAATATTTTTCATGTTGATTCTCGTTAAAATTTCATCGAGTTCACCGATTACACGTTCAAATAAATTAATTTTTTCATATAGTAGTTTTAAAATGTGCTCTTCAACAGTATGCTTTGTTGCTAAGTTATAAATATGAACATCATTTTTTTGTCCAAGGCGGTGAATACGTCCAATCCTTTGCTCAAGTCGCATTGGATTCCACGGTAAGTCGTAATTAATCATATGGCTACAAAATTGTAAGTTAATTCCTTCACCACCAGCTTCGGTCGCAATTAATACTTGGGCACGATTTTGGAAAAGCTCCTTCATCCAATCTTTTTTCCCGCGCTTAAATCCACCGCGAAATGGTACAGAGGAAATGCCATGTTGTTGTAAGAACCATTGTAAATACATTTGTGAAGCTCTATATTCAGTGAAAATAATGACTTTATCGTCAATTTCTTTTATAAGCTCTAGTGCTTTATTTGCTTTGGAGTTGAACGGAATATGATTAATTTTATCCATCAGCACATCAATATGTGGGTCCTTTATGTAATGCTCATTTTCTTTCTGCCGTTTTTCTACATGTTTTTTTAATGAATAGTAAACAGCTTCCCGACTACTACATGCTTCCCGTTTTAAAGTTAAGGATGAGAAAGCAGATGTAAAGGCATTTTGTTCACGCCAATTTTCAATTTCATTATACAAAGCTTGTTCTTCTTCATTAAATTCAACGAAGATTGTTCGTACATGCCTCTTCGGCCAATCAATGCCAGTGTTATGGCGTCTATTTCGAACCATTACTTTATTGATAAGAGCTTTTAAATCTTCATCGGATTCAGTGGAACGATTTTTTGAAGCATAATATTCTTCAAAATTAGATTGATTGCCTAAATGACCTGGTTTTAATAAAGAAACGAGGTTGAAGATTTCATCAATTTTATTTTGAACAGGAGTTGCGGTTAGTAATAAACAAAACTTCTTTTTTAATCGCTGTGCAAATTCATAGTTTTTTGTTTTATTGTTTTTTAGTTTATGTGCTTCATCGATAATAATAAGGTCATACTCTAGGTTTAAAACGATATCGCGATGCGGTGAACGTTTCGCAGTATCGATTGATGAAACGATGACATCAGCTTGTTCCCAAGAATAACTTTTCTTTTGAGCGACCGCAGGAATAAAAAATTTTGTGTTAAGTTCATATGCCCACTGAGATACGAGAGAAGCTGGAACGAGAATGAGTACCTTTTTTACAAGTCCTCGAACCATGTATTCTTTTAAAATAAGTCCAGCTTCAATCGTTTTTCCAAGTCCAACTTCATCTGCTAGAATCGCTTTACCATTCATTTGTTCAATGACATTTCGAGCGACCTCCAATTGATGCGGAAGCGGCGTGAAATGCGATAAATGTTTCGGTGCTTGCAATCCATCAAAAGTAGGAACGAGTAATGATTTCTCTGTTTTATAAGCTAAATGATATAAATCCCAATTTGTCCAAGGACCATCTTCATCAATTCTTTTTAAAAAATTGTTTTGCCACGTTCGATCTACGGAAATATCGACATTCATTAAGACTCTCCCACCTTTTATAAACTAAAGTGATTATTTTAAAAATCTTTATTATAAGCCTCGTAATAAGGCACTATCACAATTACTAAAAGTTAAAGAATAGGCAATGATTTAGGACTAAATCTCGAAAGTTGTATTTAATATGATTAAGAATAAAAAATTCTAAATTTTTTTTTATGCTAGAATATTGATGAAATATAGCGAATGATGTTAGGATAATGGTGTGAAATGTGTGGAATCTTTCGTATTTTATCCAAGAAAGTAACTTTTTATTTACGCTTTCATAAAAAAATATACTGAGATTCCGTATAACCTTATCTTTTCAGAATGAAAATGTTTAGATATGGGAAGCAACTTTTATTGATTTGTCAGAGCATAAGGGGGAAAGAGCATGATTACATTACAACGTACACCGTTATTTGATGTATACGCGAAGTATGGTGGGAAAACAATCGACTTCGGTGGTTGGGAATTACCAGTTCAATTTTCAAGCATTAAAGAAGAGCATGAAGCTGTACGTACAGAAGCAGGTTTGTTCGATGTATCTCATATGGGAGAAGTAGAGGTAAAGGGTGTAGATAGTTTAGCATTTTTACAACGTGTTGTTACAAATGACGTATCTACCTTAAAGGTAGGAGGCGCACAATATACAGCTATGTGCTATGAAAATGGCGGCACAGTAGATGATTTATTAATCTACAAACGTGGTGAAGAAGACTATTTATTAGTAATCAATGCATCAAATATCGAGAAAGATTACGAATGGTTAGCAAGTCATGTAATTGGCGATGCAAAGGTAGTCAATGTTTCTAGTGAAGTTGCGCAACTTGCAATTCAAGGACCAAAAGCACAAGACATTTTACAAAAAGTTGTGTCAGAAGATTTGAAAGAAATTAAGTTCTTTAAATTTAAAAACGATATTCTTGTAGATGGAATTCCTGCACTTGTATCTCGTACAGGTTATACAGGTGAAGATGGATTCGAAATTTACTGTAAGAGTGAAGATGCTGCAAAACTTTGGGTGAAACTTCTTGAAGTTGGAGAAGAAGATGGGTTAAAACCATGTGGCTTAGGTGCTCGTGATACACTTCGCTTCGAAGCAACACTTCCGTTATACGGACAAGAGTTATCAAAAGATATTACACCGATTGAAGCGGGAATTGGCTTTGCGGTAAAACCAAATAAAGAAGCAGATTTCTTTGGGAAAGAAACGTTAAAAGAGCAAAAGGAAAACGGTGCATCTCGTAAATTAGTCGGCATCGAAGTAATCGAACGCGGTATTCCTCGTACGCATTACCCTGTATTTATAGGAGAAGAAAAAATCGGGGAAGTAACGAGTGGTACACAATCTCCAACGTTAAAGAAAAGCATTGGTTTAGCACTAATTGATGTGAAATACGCAACAGTTGATACAGAAGTAGAAATTGAAATTCGTAATAAACGCGTCAAAGCAGTAGTTGTTCCAACACCATTTTATAAACGTTCAAAGTAACGGGGAGAGGGGTAGATTTCATGTTGCATCGTTATCTTCCAATGACAGAAGAAGACAAAAAAGAAATGTTACAAACAATCGGCGTTCAGACGATTGATGATTTATTCTCTGATATTCCAGAGAGTGTTCGTTTTAAAGGGGATTTAAAAATTAAAGAAGCAAAATCAGAGCCAGAGCTTTTAAAAGAGCTATCTCAAATGGCTAGCAAAAATGCGAACTTAAAAGAATACGCTTCTTTCTTAGGAGCAGGTGTATACGATCATTACGCTCCAGTAATTGTTGATCATGTAATTTCTCGTTCAGAATTTTATACAGCTTACACACCATACCAACCAGAAATTTCACAAGGGGAATTACAAGCAATTTTTGAGTTCCAAACAATGATTTGTGAATTAACAGGAATGGATGTAGCGAACTCTTCTATGTATGACGGAGGTACAGCATTAGCTGAAGCGGCAATGTTAGCAGCTGGTCATACTCGCAAAAAGAAAATTCTTGTGTCTAATGCAGTTCATCCAGAATCAAGAGCGGTACTTGAAACATATGCAAAAGGTCAAAATCTTGAAGTTGTTGAAATTGATCATAAAAACGGTGTAACAGATTTAGACGTATTACAAAGTGAAGTAGATGATACAGTTGCTTGCGTAATCGTTCAATATCCAAACTTCTTCGGACAAGTTGAAAAGTTAGCTGATATCGAAAAAATCGTTCATCAACAAAAATCATTATTTATCGTTTCTTCAAATCCATTATCATTAGGCGCATTAACACCACCAGGAAAATTTGGTGCTGATATTGTAATCGGTGATGCACAGCCATTTGGTATCCCAACGCAGTTTGGTGGACCTCATTGTGGTTACTTTGCAACAACGAAAGCATTTATGCGTAAAATTCCAGGACGTCTTGTCGGACAAACTGTAGATTCAGATGGTAAACGTGGATTTGTATTAACGTTACAAGCACGTGAACAGCATATTCGCCGTGATAAAGCGACGTCTAACATTTGTTCAAACCAAGCGTTAAATGCATTAGCAGCATCAGTTGCAATGACTGCACTTGGAAAACAAGGTGTGAAAGAAATGGCACGTCAAAATATTTCTAAAGCACAATATGCAAAGCGTCAATTCGAAGCGAAAGGCTTCACTGTAACGTTCGCTGGACCATTCTTTAATGAATTTGTTGTAGATTGCAAACGTCCAGTTAAAGAAATAAATGATGTATTAATACAAAAGAATATTATCGGTGGTTACGACCTAGGCCGTGATTATAAAGAGCATGAAAATCATATGCTTGTAGCAGTAACAGAGCTTCGTACAAAAGAGGAAATTGACACACTTGTAAACGAAATGGGGGCTATCCAATGAAGAACCAAGACCAAGCACTTATTTTTGAAGTGACTAAAGAAGGACGCGTAGGATATAGCTTACCCAAATTAGATGTAGAAGAAGTAAAATTAGAAGATGTATTTGAGAGCGATTATATTCGCGTTGAAGATGCAGAGCTTCCAGAAGTATCTGAACTTGATATTATGCGCCATTACACAGCGCTTTCAAACCGTAACCACGGCGTTGATTCTGGATTCTACCCACTTGGATCTTGTACGATGAAATATAATCCGAAAATTAATGAAAACGTAGCTCGCTTCGCAGGCTTTGCAAATATTCATCCACTTCAAGATGAAAAAACAGTGCAAGGTGCAATGGAATTAATGTACGACTTACAAGAACATTTAATTGAAATTACAGGTATGGATACTGTTACGTTACAACCAGCAGCTGGTGCACACGGAGAATGGACAGGTTTAATGTTGATTCGTGCATACCATGAAGCAAATGGTGACTTTAACCGTACGAAAGTAATTGTTCCTGACTCTGCTCATGGAACAAACCCGGCGTCTGCAACAGTAGCTGGTTTTGAAACAATTACGGTGAAATCAAATGAACATGGTCTTGTTGACTTAGATGATTTAAAACGTGTTGTAAACGAAGAAACAGCAGCACTTATGTTAACAAATCCAAATACATTAGGCCTATTCGAAGAAAATATTTTAGAAATGGCAGAAATCGTCCATAACGCAGGCGGTAAATTATACTATGATGGTGCAAACTTAAATGCTGTATTAAGCCAAGCACGCCCAGGAGATATGGGATTTGACGTTGTGCATTTAAACCTTCATAAAACATTTACAGGTCCGCATGGCGGCGGTGGCCCAGGTTCTGGTCCAGTAGGTGTGAAAGCTGATTTAATTCCGTACTTACCAAAACCGATTTTAGAGAAAACGGAAAATGGCTATCACTTCAACTATGATCGTCCAGAAGCAATTGGGCGTGTGAAACCATTCTATGGTAACTTCGGAATTAACGTTCGTGCATACACATATATTCGTTCTATGGGTCCAGATGGACTACGTGCAGTAACTGAGTATGCTGTATTAAATGCGAACTATATGATGAGAAGATTAGCACCATTCTATGATCTTCCGTTCGATAGACATTGCAAGCATGAATTTGTATTGTCAGGTCGTCGTCAAAAGAAACTTGGTGTACGTACATTAGATATTGCAAAACGTCTGCTTGATTTCGGTTACCATCCACCAACAATTTACTTCCCATTAAATGTGGAAGAATGTATTATGATTGAGCCAACAGAAACAGAATCAAAAGAAACATTAGATGGTTTCATTGATAAGATGATTCAAATTGCTAAAGAGGTAGAAGAAAATCCAGAAGTTGTACAAGAAGCACCACATACAACGGTAATAAAACGTTTAGATGAAACATTGGCTGCTCGTAAACCAGTTTTACGTTATGAAAAGCTAGCACCTGTACAAGTGTGATTGGAAAAAAAAGAACTCGCTACATGCGGGTTCTTTTTTTTTTGCAACATTGGTGCGGCTAGAATGAAAAAATGTTGAAAATTTATATTTTTTGTTTCATATTGCTGTAAAGATGCGGTTTTATAGGTGATTTTGTTGAAAAAGTCGGTTTGATAAAAGTATTTATTTTTGTTAGAATTTTATTGAAATTAAGAAGATGTGATGAGGTAGAAATTACTCATTTTTATGTATATGTGAAAAAACGAGCAAGGCGGGGGTGGAAGCGTGGGATATAGATGTTATAGAATGGTATACCATCTAGAAAATGGAGAAACAATTAAAGATGTAAAAGAATTTTGTTACAGAGACCAAGGAAAAGTGTTAGAAAGAGTAGCGCACCGTGTAATGGATAATAGAGAAGTGACAGCGATTGATAAACAAGGAACAATCATTTCAATAGCGTGTGAGGACATTGTAAAGGTAGAACTTGATTACATAACAGAAAGTTAACCTTGAGTCATATCGAATTATTCGATACAATATACTGTTGAATGGTGAAGAGAGAAGAGAGGAGTTTATCATGGATAATACAAGACACTTTTATATGTTTATTTTAGCGTTTGTTCTTGTTGTGGCGTTAACGATTTATTTAATTGTTGATAGCAGCTGGTACAATACAGTTCATCCAGCATTCCTTCTTTTTATGTATGTAGGAATTGCGGTTGTTAGTTTCGGAATGAGAGACGAAATGTTAGATCGCTTTGAAAAGTGATACATATACGAAAGACCAACAGGAAAATGTTGGTCTTTTTTTCTTGCCAAAATTAGGATGTTTTGTATATACTGTGTATATAAGGTATATACAGTATATACACACTGGAGGAAAACATGAATATTATTATTTCGAATTCGTCCCAAGACCCTATTTATGTGCAAATAAGGAAACAATTAAGCCAGCTTATTTTAAATGGTGGTTTGAAGGGTGGAGACCAATTACCGTCTATTCGTAGCTTAGCGAAGGAATTACAAATTAGTGTAATTACAACGAAGCGTGCGTACGAGGAGCTTGAAAAAGAAGGATATATAGAAACTGTTGCTGGGAAGGGCACTTATGTTTCACGTAAAAATAATGAACTATTAAAAGAACAGCGGCTACGTCTATTGGAAAGTAAAGCGGAAGAGATTGTGAATGAAAGTAAAGTGTTGCAGCTTTCACTGGAAGATTTGCAACAGATGATTGCGTGTTTATACGAGGGGGAATAAGAGATGTTAGAGCTAAAAAACGTTTGTAAAACTTATCAAGATTTCTCAGTGAAAAATGTAAGTTTTACATTGCCACGTGGATATATTATGGGATTTATCGGACCGAATGGAGCTGGGAAAAGTACGACGATCAAAATGATTATGAATTTAATCAGAAAAGAGAGCGGTGATATAAAAATTTTTGGTAAGGACAATAAGAAAGCCGAAAAGGAAATAAAACAAAATATTGGTTTTGTATATGATGAAAATCATTATTACGAAGATTTAACGTGTGAGCAAATGAAACGGATTATTGCACCGTTATATAAAAAGTGGGACGAAAAGCAGTATCAATCGTATATGCAGAGATTACAAGTTCCAAAGTATAAAAAGATTAAAGAGTTATCCAAGGGGATGAAAATGAAATTTGCAATTGCAATCGCACTTTCACACCATGCGGAATTCATTATTATGGATGAACCAACAGCAGGATTAGATCCAGTTGTTCGAAGTGAATTACTTGATATGCTGCAAGAAATTGTAATGGAAGATGAAGTATCTGTCTTATTTTCCACACACATTACAACAGACTTAGAACGCATCGCAGATTACATTACGTTCATCAATGATGGAGAAATTATATTTACTGGTGAGAAAGATGAATTAATGGAGAACTACGTAATCGTAAAGGGAAGCAATGATTTATTAGATCGAGAAGGAAAAGAACTATTTGTTGGATTACGAAAAAATAAATTTGGCTTTGAAGGTTTAGCAGAGGATAAACAAGCAATTGTAGACTGGTTTGGAAATGAGATTGTACTAGAAAAGCCTACATTAGATGACATCATCGTTTACACTGCGAAAGGGAGAGGTGCTTATGCGTCAGCTCGTATATAAAGATTTGTTCTTTTTTCGGGGGATATGGTTAGTGTATCTTACTATACCTTTTATATTCTTTTTATTTGAACATGGTGATGGAATGCTGTTTCCTATGAGTTGTTTATTTATAACTCTTTCCTCAGTTACGATATTAGTCGTAATAGATGAACGAAATACAAGTGACATTATTATTAATAGTTTACCGTTAAGTAAAAAGGATATCATAATTGCTAGATATATTTCCAGTGCAATATTTATTGTAGGTGGTATGTTCTCCACTATGTTGTTTGCTTTTCTTATAAGAGGTATCGCTGTTATTGGTGATATCGGTGCATATCATCCTAATCTATACATTGAAGTTCCATGGTATGGAGTAGTAAATGGGGTTGTTTACGCCGTATTTTTGGTTGTCACCTTTTTCCCTAGTTATTATGGTACAAAATCGAAGGTAGTAAGAAGTATAGTATCAGCAGCATCAATAGGAGTGGGGGGAATACTTTGGATATTTATTAGTGATGGGCTGAATGAAACAGCACCTTCATTCATTGAGTGGATTATGAATCCATTACATCTTGGCATATTTATAGTTGGATTAATTACACTAGCTAGTATATATATCGCCTCTATGTTTCTTACAATTAAAATTTACGGAGCACGTGATTTATAGAGAGGAGAATTCATATGCAACAGTTGATTTTGAAGGAGTTTTTCTTACAGAAGAAGATGTTTCCTTTCTATTTTTTAATACCTATTTTATCTATTTTTAGAAATTCCGTAGAACCAATGGGGATTGCAATAGGATTATTTATAACATGTAGTACGATTATATATATTTCTTTTTATTATGAAGAGAAAAGTAAAACAGAAAAAGTATTAGTGAGTTTGCCTATAACAAGAAAAGAGATAGTTATAGCTAAATATATTGCAACCACATTATTTATTATAGCCGGTCTGAGTACAACTTTTATAGTCGTAATATTAGGAAACATTTTATTGAACAGAGATATAGTTATTCCTGGATATGCAATATTTTCAGCAATAGTAGCAACTTTGATTTATTGTGTAGTAACGATACCTACTAATTACATTGGAGGATATAAAGCTACTACTGTCTTGAATGTGATTATGATTTTTCCTTTAATGGGTATGATTGGCCTTATGTGCAATGTTTTTGGTGATAAAACAATCATGCTAAAAGTACTTCACTCTGAAGATGCTATATTATCAATGAGTGTTCTTGGTATCGGATTGTTAGTAAGTATAGTCATATCCATGTTGCTCTCAATGAAAATGTTTCAGGAGACAGAGTTATAGAAGGGGCATTTTCATATTAGGAGGTGCAATAAATGATCAAGCAACTAGTCTTAAAAGATATGATGTTGCAAAGAAAGTTAGGGTTTGCTTATCTTATATGTTTGTTTTTCCTTGCTATTGTTGATTTTCGTAGTGATAGTTTTCTGACGACATTTAGCATGTTTATACCTGTTCTTGGAATGATGCTGTCAATGAGTTATGAGAATAAAAATAAAAGTGAAATGCTAGTAAATAGTCTTCCATTTCAACGAAAAGAAATTGTCATAGCAAAATACATATTTGTAAGCATTTTAGTTGTTTTAGGTGGGATTTTCTCACTTGTGGTTGGTTTAATTCAGTTACAAAATGAACATATAACTGGATTTATGCTATGGGGAGCGATTCTTGGAGGAATAACAGGTGGCTTTGTTTATAGCATAATCGTACTTCCGATTGAATTTTCAGTAGGGTATAGCAGTGCCAAACAAATTGCTCCTTTTATCGGAATTGCATTTGGGTATTTAAGTGGACTGATTGTAAGTAACGTATGGTTAGGTGTAGAAAATGCTTGGAACACTAGTATATTCATAAATATTTGTTTTATAGCAGGGCTGCTTCTTTTATATATCATGTCTATGTTACTCTCAATTAATTTGTATAATGAGCGTGATTTGTGAGGGGGGAGAATAGCTTTGAAACAACTAATTTTAAAAGATTTCATCGTCCAATGGAAATTTTTAATTTGGTACATACTGTATCCTATTTTCTTTTATATGGCTTTAACCGATACGAAAAATTTATTCATAATTATGTCAGTCATTTTTACAGTTATGGCAACCGTTAAAACATTTAATGAGGATAGTAAAAATGAGAGTGAAGTTATATTAAATAGTTTACCAATATTGAAAAAAGAAATTGTATTTGCAAAGTATATAGTAGCAATTATTATTCTTTTCATAAGCGTAACGATTGGTTGTTTCACGATGGGAATGAAGAATGGAGCTAATGTATTTGAATTTATTGAAACGACAGTGGTTGCTAGTATTAGCTTTATTTTAGTATATTTAAGCTTTGTTTTACCGATATCATTTTGGCTAGGGTATAAAAAAACTGTTTTTATTACGATATTCATATTTATAGCACCGATTGTTATTTTAGAGACGTTCTTTCAAATCAACCTGGAACAAATTCAATTATATAATAGCTTATTATTCGGGGGTTCAATATGCATGTTCATAGCATCTGTCTTCGTTTCAGTAAAAGTATATGAAAAAAGAGAATTTTAAAAGGTGCCTCATGAAAGGCACCTTCTTCAATAATGACAATATGAAAGCAGCAGTTTATAAACAGAAACGCTATTCGGCAAATCTTTCGGAGTATGTAATATAAAGCTGAAAACGATGATGAGAATGAGAAAGAGAAAAAATAAAAATAGGATCTGCTTATGTATAGAATTTTGCATAGGATCCACTCCTTTTTTAGGTAGTATGTCCAAAAGAAAGGAGGGTATGAAAATTTTAGGAGGGAGAATGATGAAAAAAAGAAAATGGTTGTATAGAATAGGGGTACTTTTATGCTCAATTGGTCTCATATTAGCAAATTTTTATTCGGATATACCACCGCTATTTCCTAGTTTGCATAAAGGGATTGGTATGAGTGTTGTCATAGTTGGTCTGCTTTGTCTTATCGTATCAAATTTCTATAGAAAATCTAAATAGACAGAAAAAAGGACAGTTACTCTTTTTCAGAAGAACTGTCCTTTTTAAACAACTTATTCCATAGTTTGGTAATACTCCATATAATGATGATTGCAATGGAGGCAATAATTGACCAAACGATAGATGCAATTTCAAGTGCCATGTTAGGAAGGAATGTAAGAATGGATATTACTCTATGAAACAACCAGTCTATTATATGAAAACTTATTTGTAATAGAATGACGATCCCGAGTGTAATCCATGCTAACATTTGTTTTCCTTTTTCTTTCCACATGACATTCACCTCACGTTAGCCTAATAATTTTAAGCCAACAGCGCCGCATAGAATGCAGCTTAAGAAGGCAAGGCGGCGCCAATCCGCTGATTCACGGAAAATAAGAATACCGAGAAGTGCACTTCCGGCAGTTCCGATTCCAGTCCAAATTGCATAAGCAGTTCCCATCGGTAATGTATTCATTGCAAGGGATAAGAAGAAGAAGCTTACGCCGAAGTTAGCGATTAAAATAACTTTTGGTGCCCAGCCCTTCTTTTCAGTGGCTACTTTCATAAAGAGTACACCAACAATTTCACAAATACCAGCTAGAATTAAAAATACCCAAGCCATTTTATGCGGCCTCCTTCGCTTCTTTTTCTTCTGTTACTCGTTTTAAACCAATTACTCCGAAGAAGATTAAACCGATTAATAAAACTTTTACGATAGAGAAAGGTTCTCCGAAGATGAAAATCTCTGTCAGAACGATTCCACCAGCTCCAATTCCTGTAAAGACTGCGTATACAGTGCCGACAGGTAAATCTTTATAAGCTCTAAATAATAAGATGAAACTAATTGTAATTAATAGAGCAACACCAGCCCACTCAAGTGGTGCCTCCGCTTTTTTAAGTCCAATAACCCAAAAGATCTCAATAATACCAGCTATGATTACATAAATCCATGCCATATGTCATTTCTCCTTCCTACCAGTCGTTAGGTAAAGGGCTTAAAAACGACGCATTGCAAAGGAGCAATCCGTCAGTTTGAAAGTCCGCGCCAAAATACTTTCCAAGAAGCTTCTAAACGGGTCTCAAAACGATTTAAACCTGCGTATAGTAGTTCAACCATAAGGCCGTCAAGTAAGCATAAAAAAGCCTCCAAAGCGTCTTTTACTTCAATGTTATGCAGTTCATCTTGTTCGCTTGCTCTTTTAAACACAGGGAATAAAAGTTTTCCGACATTTTCAATGTGTACATTCGCTTTATCAATAATTTGTTCGCGAAATGCATCCGGCGGAAAATAAGAAGTTCGTAACCAAAACATTGATTCTTCACTTTCACCAAATCGTTTTGCATAGCCTTTTAACAAATTTAAGAGCAATTCTTCAGTAGACGATTTTGAAAAATTTTCGATATCGTCTGTGAAGCTTTGCAAATCTTTTTGAAGAGCGGATTCCAAGCATGTAAAATATAGCTCTTCTTTTCCTTTAAAGTGTGCGTAAATCGATGGTTTTTTAATCCCAACTTCTTGAGCAATATTTGCTAATGAAGTTCCTTCGTAGCCGTAGCGCGCGAAATGAGAAAGTGCTACAGATTTAATGCGGTTTGCTGTCATTTTCATCCCCTACCTACCGTTCGTTAGGTTAATTATATGAGATGAAAAATATAAAGTCAATAGGCGGAGAACTAAAAAAAGAGCGCTATAGTTAACGCTCCTTTTTTAGACTGTTTCTCGCTCAATTAAATGGAACGAAAGTTCTTCTGTGCTGCCGATAATTTGCTCGCTTTGAATTTGTTTATGGAATAAAGAAAAGGCATGTGATCCCATTGTGAGCCCGGGATGTTCAATAGTTGAAATTTCTAATGCTTTTGAAATTTCATGGTTATCAAATCCCAGGATAGCGAGGTCTTCAGGTATGCGAATGCCATGTTTTTTTGCCTCTGTTAATAAACCAGCAGCAACTTGATCGTTCGCTGTGAAAATAGCGGTTGGGCGATTTTTCATGTTTAAAATACGGTGAAGTATTTTTGCCCCGTCCTGCATCGTATAACATTGATGAAAAATCCAATCAGGGTGAACGGTTTTTCCTTCGTGACGAAGGGTATCGGCGAAAGCTTTTTCACGCTCGATTGAATTAACACTTGTTTTTCTTGCTAAACAAATGCCGATTTTTTCATGACCCTTACTGAGTAAATAGGAAGTACCGAGACGGAAGCCCTCATAATGATCTACATAGACAGATGAAATGAGAGGATGGTTCATTTTTTCACATGAAATAATAGGGGCAAATTTTGCGAACGGTTCAATTTGTTCCCATGAACTCGTGCGAGAGCAAATAATCATCCCGTCAAATTGCTTCATTTTCATCATTTCAAGAACGCGAATTTCTTCAATACTATCGTAATTCGTTTGGCATAAATTAATATGATATCCAGCTGCTAACGCTTCGTTTCCGATTCCTTCAATGATCGTGCTAAAGTACGGAACATTAATGAAAGGTAGCATAACGCCAATCGTATATGTTTTACCTTTTATTAAATGGATAGCATTTATATTTTTTGCATAGTTCAATTCTTCAACTGCATCTAAAACACGCTTACGCTTTTCTTCTTTTACGTAAGGATGATTATTAAGGACACGGGAAACCGTTGATATGGATACACCAGCAGTTTTTGCAATTTGTTTTATATTGGCCATATGTATCACCTCTTTACTTAATTATAAGGGGAAAATAATAAGAATGAAAAAATCTTGACCTGAAAAGCTTTTCACAATCTATGTTATAAGCATGACTTCTGTTATTCGCGTAACCTTTTTATTTGGGCGTAAGAATAGCGGGGTCTTTTTTGTATGTCTGCAAAGAATTTTTGTCAAAATGTGTGAGAATAACGTGGAAAGTTTTCGGAGGAAGCGTTTGATAACGAAGCGAATAGAAGAGAGTATAAACGCTTCGCTCGTTAAGAGAGCGGTATGAAAGGGCGGAAACAAATTGAAAAAAGGCATCATTTGTTTCGTGTTTTCTAGTGTAATACTTAGCTCATGTTCATTTCAGCAAACGATGCAAGAAGAAAAAACATTTGTAGGAACAACAGGAGGGGCTAAGGACCGTGTTACTGATCCGATTCCGCTAAAGGAACTTCCAAAATATTTTCCGGCGAAGTTTAAAGTTCCAACGTTTTTACCTTATGACATTACGAGTGATGTGAAGGGAGAGGTAAGAACGATGGGAAAGAAGAATACTGTCTTAACGATTAAATATAAGCAACAAGAGAAAGGAAGGCACGATTATATAGAATTAACAGTGGCCAACTTTTCTTACAGTTTTCCATACCTCGTAGAAGAGAATCGATTTCAAGAACAAATGAAATTGAATAATGGAGCACCTGCTTATTTTAAAAATAAGGATGATTACGAGCGAGGGGACGAATTTGCTACGCTTATATGGAAAGAGAAGGGGATTGAATACCAGCTATTATATCGTAATGTAGATGAGAAAGATGAAGATGTGATTAAACAAAATCTACTGTACATTGCGAACAATATGGAATAAAAAAACTAGCTGTATCGTGCAGCTAGTTTTTTGTATGTTATTTCTTTTTAATTTTGCCTGACCAAGATTTAAATCCACCTTTTAATTGGTAGAAATCTGTGTAGCCCTGTTTTTTTAAGTATTGAGCTGCACGACCTGTACGGAAGCCACTTTGGCAATATAAATAAACCGGTTGATCTTGGCGAAGTTCTTTGTGGCGAAGGCGAATTTGTGATAATGGAATGTTACGCGCACCTAAAATATGACCCGCGTTAAATTCATCTGCTTCGCGAATATCGATAAGCTGTGCTTTACGGTAGCCAGCGCGAAATTCTTCTTCTGAAAGTGTTTTAATTAATTTTTTCTGATAGAAATACATCCATACAGTGTAGCCGATGAATGCTGCAATTGCGGCTAGTATAATAATCAAGTTTGTTGACACGATTCTATCGCTCCCTTTTTTCTTATCCTACTTTCAATATTATAATGCCCATATGTATTTATGCAACAGATTCATTTGTATATAAGAAGAAATTTCGTATTCTTTCACAAATTTTGTCGAATTTGGTAGACTAGAGAATGTGAAAAATAATTGGTTATATGAGGTGCAGGATGGGAAAAGAAAAATGGTGTTATATTAACTCTGGTCAATGTTCACCAGCATTTAATATGGCGTTAGATGAATGTTTATTAAATTGGCAAAGTGAAAAGAAAATGCCACCAACAATTCGTTTTTATGAATGGGAAGTACCAACATTAACAGTCGGGTATTTCCAGCGTGTTGAAAAAGATATAAATATGGATGTAGTTAACGAAAAGAAATATGGATTCGTTCGTCGTCAAACAGGCGGCAGGGGTGTACTACATGACAAAGAATTAACGTACAGTGTTATTGTGTCTGAAGATCATCCGGATATGCCAAAAACAGTTACAGAAGCATACCGCGTTATTTCGCAAGGCTTATTAGACGGTTTTAAGGCATTAGGATTAGAAGCGTATTATGCAGTTCCGAAAACAGAAGCGGATCGTGAGAATTTAAAAAATCCGCGTTCAGGAGTATGTTTTGATGCACCATCTTGGTATGAAATTGTAGTTGAAGGAAGAAAAATCGCAGGTAGTGCTCAAACACGTCAAAAAGGTGTTATCTTACAGCACGGTTCGATTCCGTTAGAAATAGATTTAGATGAGTTATACGATCTATTTTTATTCCCGAATGAACGTGTAAAAGAGCGTATGAAAAACATGTTTTCTTCTAAAGCAGTAGCGATTAATGAATTAACAGACCGTACATTTACGATTGAACAGTTAATTCAAGCGTTTGAAACTGGATTTGAAAAAGGTTTAGATATAGAGCTTGTGCCGTATGAACTAACAGAAGAACAGCTTCATGAAGTTCAAACTTTAGCAAAAGAGAAGTATGAAAGTAATGAATGGAATTATAAAAAATAAGGAGATGGCGACCGCCATCTCCTTGTTTTTTATAGTAAATTAAGTACTTTTTCTACTTTGATTCCTTTATCTTGTAAAGAACGAAGGCGATTTACAACGTCCATAATTTCTTTGTCGAATGTAACGCTAATACCTTGGCTTTGTAGCTCTTTTTTTAATCCTTCAATAGAATCATCTATGTCGATGCCAAGCTCGTAATCTTGACAAACTTCAATTGTCTTTTTCACAAGTTTAACATAATTTTCTTGTAGTTTTGTATTTGTTTCAGTCAAAGCAGGTTGCTTCGGTTTTACAGGAGTAACCGGTGCTGTCTCTTGCTTTGTAACTGGAGTAGGTACTGCTTTTTTCACAGGTGCTGGAGTAGATAGTTCTACAGCTGCTTCAACACTTACTGACTTCGGTGTTGGTACCGGTGTAGGCTTAGGTGCTACAGCAGGTGTTTCGCGCATAACAGGTTTAGGAGCGGGTGTAACTGCTTTAGGAGCCTCTACAACTACTTCTTTGTTCGGAGTAGCTTCTACAACTGTTTCTTCTTGCTCAGCAGCTTCTTTATTTTCTTTGCTCCACATAACGCGTTCAATTTCTAGAGAAACATTGTTCTTATTCATCGCTGTTAATGTAACTTTACCAACTTCCGCGTTCCCAGTGAAATCAACAATTTTATAAATAACACTCTTGTTCCAATCCACGTTTCCGCTCAAAAATAATTCTTCGTTACATTTCGGCGTTAAGCCCTCGATTTTAATTTCTGCGTTTACACCGTTTTCACTATATACCATAATTAGCGAAGCATTTACATCTTCGTCTGCTAACATTAGTTCACGTACCATTTTGCCGGTGCGTACTTGCGTTTTCTTCTTAACTGACATCAAATTTCTCCTCTCAAAAACTCAGTAATAATAAAAAAATCGTATAACGAAAAATAATTGCTCACGAAGATTTATGATACCGATAATAAAAGCATCACGTCAACAATTAACTTTAATTATTTTGCATTTTTCTTATTTTCTTTATGAAATTTTTCAATTTGTAAAATTATACAGAAGAAAAACAGCCGTTTGAAAGGCTGTTAAAATTTAGATGTTTTATATAAAAATTTATATAGAATGTAAAAAGAAAGTGTAATAAGGGCACCTTGCCAAATTGATAAATTATAAAATAAGTACGGCTGTGTTTTAAAAAATACGTTTGAAAAGACTGATAAGACAAAAGGTATGAACACTGATAGTATGAGGAGTACTTTTTGTTGCCAAGATACTAGTATTGTAAAAGAAAAACGTCTGAATAACGAAAAAGTTATGAAAGAACCAATTGTTAAAACGATAGCAGATAATATTGTTCCGGGAATACTAAATGGAATTCCTAAGTGATTTGTATCTGTAAATAGTTTTTGCATAAGAGTAGTAAATGTATCGTATCCAATTTGAATAGCTAACAATAAACTAACTGCAAACCCAATAACGGCGGCTTGTTGGAAAGAATTTTGATGTTCTGAAGAGTTAATTAATTCATCACAGTAAGCTTTTAAATCTTCTCCGAAAATATCATGTGCATTTTTATCATCTTCTTGTGCTTCTAAAAGATGGTCTAATATCTCTAATAGCAGTTCTTCCATTTGCTTTTGCGGAACGCTAGTAAAGCGTAAATAAATAAGCATATCAACATAAGCAGCTTCGTTTTCAGGTGTTAATAATTTTCTTTTTTCATTGTTTAACTTAACCATTTCTTTTTCGGTCATAACCTCATTACTCCTTTTTAAATTCTAAGTATTCTTTTTTGAAGACAAGTTTATATAGTGCATAGCAAGAGATGGCAAGTAAAGCGCCAATCCAAGGTGAAATTTGCAAAGTAGTATAGGGCTTTTTTATAAATAAAAAGGAAATACTGATTAATAGTATCCATAGGCTATGGCGTATTAAAAAGCTTCCTATTTGCCTCCAAATAGTTGTTGTGTTTTTAAATAAATCGGTGTGAATAAAATCGAAGAAAAAACGTATAATCAGATGCACGGACATTATAAGTGCAAGCAGATAAATGAAATCAATGTGTACAAATTTAAAACGTGCTTCATTTGAAAATAAGGGTAATACAAATGCAATTACGGACGAAATAGCAAAGTATATTGCTAACAGGTAACTAGTTATAAACAAAGGAATCGATAATTGTTCCCATAAACTTTGCTTCGGTAGGGCAGCGATTAGCTCGTCACAGTACGCCTGTAAGTCGTCACCAAAAATATCATAAGCACTTTTTTCTTCTTGTTGAGCTTCAATAAGGTGATCTAGAATTTCAATTAGCAGTTCTTCTGCTTGGTATTCTGGCACTTTAGCTAAGCGGATGTATACTAGCATATCGCCATAAGTAGATTCGTTTTCAGGTATTAGAAGTTTGCGTTTTCTGTTGTTTAGTTCTATCATATCTTTCGCCTTCATCCCTATCACTCCCCTTGTAATAAGTTGTTTACCGTCGTTGAAACCATCCCCCAGCTTTTTTTAAATTCTTCAAGCTGTTCTAATCCCTTATCAGTTACGTGATAATATTTTCGCTTCGGTCCAAGAGAGGAAGCCTTTAATGTACCTTCAATAAGTTTCTCTTTTTGCATGCGTAACAATAAAGGATAGATGCTTCCTTCACTTACGAATGTAAAGCCGTATTTATTTAATTTTGTACTTAGTTCATACCCGTACACTTCTTCTTGTGAAATGATATATAGAATGCAACCTTCTAGTACACCTTTTAACATTTGGCTGTGCATGATTTCACCACCTTTTATCCAGGTAACTTGCCTTGCAAGGTAGCTGTTATCCAAATTATAACATCTGGTAACTTGCTTTACAAGTTACTGAAGTGGAAAACTTTAATCTGTGTTAATTTTTCTTTGCTTCCCATACTAACGAGAGGAGGGAAGCATATGAAACCATTTATGCCAAAACTCGTTTACTTTGAACCGAGGGCACTCGAATATCCGCTTGGAAAAGAGCTTTATGAGAAGTTTACGAAGATGGGATTAGAAATTCGTGAAACGACATCACACAATCAAATTAGAAATTTGCCAGGCGAAAATGAATTGCAAAAGTATCGTAATGCAAAAGCGACACTTGTCGTTGGGGTGAGGAAGACGTTAAAGTTCGATACATCAAAACCGTCAGCTGAATATGCAATCCCGCTTGCAACAGGATGTATGGGGCATTGTCATTATTGTTATTTGCAAACGACACTTGGGAGTAAACCTTACGTTCGCGTGTATGTGAATCTAGATGAAATATTTGAGAAGGCAAAGCAATATATGGATGAAAGGGCCCCTGAAATAACAAGATTTGAAGCGGCGTGTACATCAGACATCGTTGGAATTGATCATTTAACACATGCATTAAAGCGGGCGATAGAGTTTATCGGAGAAAGTGAACATGGACGTTTACGTTTCGTTACGAAATATTCGCACGTTGATCATTTATTAGATGCAAAGCATAATGGGAAAACGCGTTTTCGATTTAGCATTAATTCACGTTATGTGATTAAAAATTTTGAACCGGGAACGTCGCTATTTGAAGAGCGAATTGAGGCTGCTCGTAAAGTAGCGGGGGCTAATTATCCGCTTGGCTTTATTGTTGCGCCAATTTATATGCATGAAGGGTGGGAAGAAGGATACCGAGAATTATTTGAGCGATTGTACAATGCGTTGAAAGATATGGTGATACCAAATTTAACGTTCGAATTAATTCAGCATCGCTTTACGAAACCGGCAAAAAAGGTCATTCAAGAGCGTTATCCAAATACAAAGCTTGAAATGGATGAAGAGAAGCGTAAATATAAATGGGGACGATACGGGATTGGGAAATATGTATATCAAAAGGATGATGCAGAAGTATTGGAAGAAACAATAAGAGGTTATATATATGAGTATTTTCCTGATGCAGAAATTCAATATTTTACATAAGGGGAACCTGTATTCTTTTTTGTTTTATATATTTAGGCTCGTTTCCACCTTGTCACGTTATTCTTTCTGGTGTATCATTTTATTGATTGCTTCGTACGGAATAAGCAAAATGAAATTGGATGGAGGAAACCGATGCCTACCCCTAGTATGGAAGATTATATTGAACAAATTTATTTGTTGATTGATGAAAAGGGTTATGCCCGTGTATCTGATATTGCTGAAGCGCTTAGTGTACATCCATCCTCTGTAACAAAAATGGTACAAAAATTAGACAAAGACGAATATCTAATTTATGAAAAATATAGAGGGCTTGTATTAACATCAAAAGGTAAAAAAATCGGAGAACGTCTCGTATATCGTCATGAATTGTTAGAACAGTTTATGCGCATTATCGGTGTGGATGAAAGTAAAATTTATAATGATGTAGAAGGAATTGAACATCATTTAAGTTGGGAATCAATTGACCGTATCGGTGATTTAGTACAATACTTTGAACAAGATGAAGTTCGAGTAGAAACACTTCGTGGTGTTCAAAAAGCAAATGAAGAGAAAAGTAATTAAGGGGAACGTGTGGCGTTTCCTTTTTTATTTCAATCGAAAAGGACGGGAGAATAATGAAAGCAATTATTTTTGATTTTGATGGATTAATTGTGGACACAGAAACAATATGGTTTCACTCTTTCAGAGATGCTGTTCGTGAATACGGCGGCGAGTTACCTTTAGAGGAATTTGCAAAATGTATTGGAACGACAGATGAAGTGCTTTATGCATATTTAAAAGAGCAATTAAAAGAAAAATTTAACGAGCATGCATTAAAGGGAAAAGTAACAACTTTACATAAAGAGAAAATGAAAATACCAAAAGCGCGTGACGGGGTAAAAGAATATTTAGAAGAAGCGAAAGAACTTGGATTGAAAATCGCATTAGCCTCTAGTTCATCTAGGGAGTGGGTCGTTCGTTTTTTAGAAGAGCTACAAATTAGAGATTATTTTGAAGTGATTAAAACGCGAGAAAATGTAGAGAAGGTAAAACCAGATCCAGCTCTTTATAAAGTTACGATAGAAGAATTAGGAATTGAACCATCAGAAGCTGTTGTATTTGAAGATTCATTAAATGGATTGAAAGCAGCGGTGGCAGCAGGATTAAAGTGTGTCGTCGTGCCTAATGATGTGACAAGAAATTTGCAATTTGAAAACCATCACCTTCGTATCGAAAGTATGAAAGAGAAAAGTTTGAAAGAAGTGCTTCAACATATAAAGTGAAACTTTAATCAGTAGGGTTTTTCGCATCTTCCACTGATTATTAGCCCCGCACCAACCGGGGGAAAAAAAGACCGTATTTCCTAAAAGGAAGCACGGTCTTTCTTTTTGTTTTTTTTACCTTCAATGACAGTTAAATGAGATTGTTTTCTTTTTCTTTTCAACGATGGAGAATTACCCTTTTTCCCCTTGTCATCAGAAGCATTTCGTTTCAAGAAAGAATTGCTTAGGGGTGCTACATTTTGTTTCCCGTGTTTGCGGTTCGATTGTTTCGCTGCACGCTTATATGAGCTTTGCGAATTTGCAGAACCACTAGAGTTTGTAAACATTTTGTAGAGTAAGTAAAAGATACCGACGACAGCCAACATGATACCAATGTTTTTCAATACTTCCATTGGATTTGTAATGACAGATGAAACAAGGCCGAATATTGCTAATCCGATAATAAGCACAAATATAGCGAATGTAAACGAACGACCGTTCATAAGGGACACCTCCTAAAAACATATATTAAAATTAGTATATTAACGATGAGGAAAGGAGTTGAACACCATTTTTAAATAATTATTGTTTGTTTTCTAAACGTAATAATTCTTCAAACGATGCGATTGCAACTTCCGCTTGATCATCTGTTGGTTCTTTCGTTGTTAATAGTTGCAGCCATAACCCTGGATATCCAAGTACTCGCAAAACAGGGACATCTCGTAATCGATTGGTAAATTGTAATACTTCAAAAGAAATACCGAGAACAACTGGAATTAATAAAATTCGGTTTACTACCCTTGCCCAAAGCGGATCTGTAGGGACGAGGAAATAGACAAACATTCCAATAATGACCGTAAATATAATAAAGCTACTGCCACAGCGATAATGGAGGCGAGTTTGCTTTTGAACATTTTCTACAGTCAGTGGAAGATTATTCTCATAAGCATTGATTACTTTATGTTCCGCACCGTGGTACTGAAATACCCGCTTAATAAGTGGGGTTAAAGAAATGAAGTATATATAGCTCAATAATAGCATGAGCTTAATGACACTTTCGACAATGATTTGCCCTGTATGAGATGGGAAAATCGGTCTCGTTAATTCAGCTAAAAGTGCAGGAACTGCTGTGAAAATTACTTTACCGAATATGAACGATAAAACGCCAACTGCTGCAACTCCTAATACCATCGTTAATTTTGATTGTTCTTCTTTTTTATTTGCAAATTGTTCATCATCTTCGGGGTGGACATCAAATCGTTCTGAAGCAAAGTTTAAATGTTTCGCTCCATTCGCACTTGCATCCACAATAGCGGCAATACCTCGTAAAAATGGAATCTTCTTTAGTAGAGACAATGCTTTATTACGAACGCGTGGTAAACGATAAAATTCAATCGATTTATCTTTACGACGAACCGCTGTAACAGTATATTCTCTACCGCCAAACATAACTCCTTCTATGACTGCCTGCCCGCCATATATTTGTTTTGACTCTTCTGCCATGTTAACACCAACCTGTATTTGTTTCTCTCTTATGTAGAAAAAGAGGCAATTGTCATACTTGGTTCTGTCATCTTGAAATAAGACAATCACCGAGTTTCCTTTATTTTATCGACAAATACAGGTAGATGACAAGTGAAAATGTTACGAGAGTCGGACATTTCTTATTCTTTTTATAGACAAATTTTGCAGGATTTAAACATGCTTCAAAATAGTTTCGGGCATACTATTGAGCGGAGGTGTCAATGTGAATCAAGAACAATCAACAATAAGAAACTTTGTACAAATTGGTTTATTTGGTGGATTATTTTGGGGAGGGATATGGTATTTCCTTCATATATTCTCATTTACAGAAGCTGGCCCTAACTATTTACTTTTACCGTTTGCATTTGGAGATTGGAAAGAAGGGGTTTGGGGAAATGTACTAGGTATCGTTTGTATGGGACTTCTTTCAATTTTAGTGGCATTTCTCTATAAAGCTCTTTTTAAAAAGTTTGAAGGAGTATTACCTGGCGTACTATACGGTTTGTTTTGGTGGGCATTATTATTTTTGGGGATGGGGCTAATGGCACCTGTTATTAAAAGTGCACTCCATTTACCGAAAGAAACAATTGTAACGACAATATGTATCTTTATATTATATGGTGTTTTTATTTCGTATTCTGTAGCATTCGAATCGAATAATACGAATAGAGGAGAAGGGGCCGAGAAGACAAACTATTCAAACAAGTGATTCCTATGTTAAAATGTCGTATAGACATTCTTTAATATTAAGGGGTTTTAAGAAAATGAAAAAGTTACTCCTCGTAAACGGTCCGAACCTAAATCGCCTTGGCGTTAGGGAAGTAAATGTATACGGAAAAGGAACGTTAGCGACGCTTGAAGCAGATATGAAACAAGAAGCAGAAAAAATGGGAGTGGAATTAGAATGTTTCCAATCGAATCATGAAGGTGCTCTTATTGACATCATTCATGAGGCTGAAGATATATATGAAGGGATCATTTTAAATCCTGGAGCATTTACGCATTATAGCTACGCGATTCGGGATGCTATCGCAAGCGTGTCGATTCCAGTTATTGAAGTACATATTTCTAACATTCACGGGCGTGAGTCGTTTCGTCATGAATCTGTGACAGCGGCTGTTTGTGCGGGACAAATTGTTGGATTTGGTTTTTATGGCTATAAGCTAGCGCTATTTGCATTAATGGAGAAATTGAGGGAGGCATAAAGTAATGGAAAAGATCGAGAGATTAAGAAGTGCGTTTGATGAGGCTGGTATTGACGGTATCGTATTAACGAATGAACATAGCCGTAGATATATGGCGAATTTCACAGGAACAGCTGGTGTTGTACTAATTTCAAAAGAGCGTGCTCTATTTATTACAGATTTCCGTTATGTAGAGCAAGCTAGTAAGCAAGCGGCTGGATACGAAATAGTGCAGCATGCAGGATTAATTCTTGATGAAGTTGCGAAACAAGTTAAAGAACTTGGAATTCAAAAGCTAGGCTTTGAGCAAGATACTCTTACATATAGCTCTTACGTAACGCATAATGAAGCGATCGAAGCTGAATTCATCCCAACTTCTGGGCTTGTAGAAAAGTTACGCTTGATAAAGACTGATTCAGAGATTAAGATATTAAAGGAAGCTGCACAGATTGCAGATGCTGCCTTTGAGCATATTCTATCATTCATTCGCCCGGGAGTATCTGAAATTGAAGTGTCAAATGAACTTGAATTTTTCATGAGAAAACAAGGAGCAACATCTTCTTCGTTTGATATTATCGTTGCTTCAGGTCTTCGTTCGGCATTACCGCACGGCGTGGCATCTGAAAAAGTGATAGAAAAAGGAGATTTCGTCACATTAGACTTCGGCGCTTATTACAAAGGATATTGCTCTGATATTACTCGTACGATTGCAGTCGGTGAACCATCTGATAAATTAAAAGAAATTTATAATATCGTTTTAGAAGCACAACTACGTGGTGTGAACGGTATTAAAGCTGGTTTAACGGGTCGTGAGGCTGATGCATTAACGCGTGATTACATAACGGAAAAAGGATATGGTGAATACTTCGGACACTCTACTGGTCATGGAATCGGTCTTGAAATCCATGAAGCACCAGGTTTAGCGTTCCGTTCTGATACAGTACTTGAACCAGGTATGGCTGTAACAGTAGAACCAGGTATTTATATTCCAGGTGTTGGCGGGGTACGTATTGAAGATGATATCATTGTAACAAGTGAAGGTAATGAAGTAATAACGAAATCACCAAAAGAACTTATTATTTTGTAATACACAGGAGGATTTTTTTACATGATTTCAGTAAACGATTTTCGTACAGGTTTAACAATTTCAGTGGACAATGCCCTTTGGCAAGTAATGGATTTCCAACACGTAAAGCCAGGTAAAGGTGCTGCATTCGTTCGCTCTAAACTACGTAACCTTCGCACAGGATCTGTTCAAGAGAAAACATTCCGTGCAGGTGAAAAAGTAGAAAAAGCACACATCGAAAACCGTCGTATGCAATACTTATACGCGAGCGGTGAGTCTCACGTATTTATGGATAACGAAACTTATGAGCAAATCGAACTTGGCGAAAACCAAATCGAGCGCGAATTAAAATTCTTAAAAGAAAACATGGGAGTATCTATTATGACATACCAAGATGAAGTACTTGGTGTTGAACTTCCGAACACAGTTGAATTAACAGTGTCAGAAACAGAGCCTGGTATTAAAGGTGACACAGCTTCTAACGTAACAAAACCAGCTAAATTAGAAACTGGTCTTGTTGTACAAGTACCAATCTTCATTAACGAAGGCGAAATGCTTATCATCAACACTGGTGAAGGTAAATACGTTTCTCGTGCATAGTAGAAAAGCACTCGTGATTATCACGAGTGCTTTTTTTTATCCCGTTATTTGCGGGCTAATAATCAGTGGGGGATGAACAACTCCCCCACTGATTATAGTTTCACTTTATAGGAAATAGGGAAGATAGTAAATTGCGGTGATAACAAAACTAACTGTGACGAGTGAAAGGGTACCCATAATATATGGAGTCAAAACAATTTGAAATGGTCGTATTTCACCAGTTTCAACACCGGTAAAAGTTTTATTCGTTGCATGATCCATATTGTTATTTCTAAAGGTACTCATAATAATTAACCACGTAATTGCAAATATTGCTAGGCTGCCAAGGAAAAAGCTCTCCATAAATGACCAGCCAACCATTTTTGAAAAAAGATAAATAATAGCTAATTCTACTACAATTGTTAAACTAATTTTCAATCCCTTCATATTTTCCCCCCTCATTTTGTACTTTCAACCAATTTGAAAATTTTTCGCATGATACAACATGCAGTACGCAAGGTGATTTTACTTCTTTCTCCAAAGCAGCATGTACGTCTGGAAATTGTTTTTCCACATGTAATGAAATGTAAGGTAGTTTCTCTTGTGCTTTTAAAGAGCGAATGTTAGTCGTTTTAGCACCGGCAAATACGTATGTAAGTTGCAAGTCTAAAAAAGCGATTTTAAAGATCTCTTTTTTAGCAGCTTCGTTATATCCTCTTCCCCAATATTGATAGCCGAGCCAACTTCCAATATGTGAGTGCTTTTGTTCGTAATTAATATGTTTAAGTGTCGTGAGGCCAATTACTTCATTTTCCTCACTTACAATCACTCTTGATAAGGAGTGTTTTTTTCGTTCCTCTCCAATTGCAAAAAGAATGAATGCCTTTGTATCTTCCACTGAATCTACTTTTATCCCTAATGCATTTTTCACATGTGGATTGCTTGATAGCTCAAAAATCACATTTGCATATCGTAAATCGAGTGGTAATAAAGTAACTTCCTTCATCATCTATGCTCCTTTTCTATTAAATATACCATAAATTAATGAGAATATTCAGATTTTAATAAAATCGATAGAGAAAAATTATGTTTTTACTTCTGAAATAGACAACCTCTGCATATGGTTGTACAAATATATTTTTTTCAGAATAAGGAAGTAGTAACTGTTATGGGAGAAGGTGGGAGAATGAAACAGTGGCTAGCGGCAATGGAAACATCCGTGCTTGTTATGGGGTTACTTCGGTTGTTTTCAGGTAGCGCGGAAATATTCGCCGCTTTGCTTATGCTTTACGTGAATGATGCGAAGAAAGCATTGTTTATAAATGGTATGTTGGCGTTTGTTGGACCGACCGTATTAATTTTAACAATGACAATTGGCATAGCGAGTGTAGCAAGTGAGATTTCTTTCTTGAAACTCTTTTTTCTAGCGCTTGGAATTGGCTGCATTTTTATCGCGTTGTTGAAATAGTAAGTCGAGTATAGTGGGGAGAAGCTTATGAAAGAAGTATTAGAAGTTTTACCGAAAACGATGAGACAGTTAGTTGAAGGCTGTAAACAATACGATGCTCTAGAGGAAATTCGTGTTCGAATTGGAAGACCACTAGAGTGTATCGCACATGGAGAAGTGTTTTTTTATGACTATATCGCTACAGCGGAAGATGCAATCCATTTATTGAATAAATTAAGTCAATTCTCAATTTATACGATGGAAGAGGAATTGAAACGTGGATATGTGACACTACGAGGAGGACATAGAATTGGTCTAGCTGGAAAAGTCATTACAGAAAAAAGTGCAGTGAAAATGATTCGGGATGTCTCTTCTTTTAATATTCGGATTGCCCGTCAAAAAATAGGGATTGCTGAGCCGCTTCTGCCATATCTTTATGAATCACGATGGTTAAACACGATGGTAATAGGCCCACCGCAAACGGGGAAAACAACACTTTTAAGAGATGTAGCACGCTGTATGAGTCAAGGTGTAAGTGCTTCGAAAATTCCTTCATGTAAAGTGGGGATTGTTGATGAACGATCAGAAATTGCGGGTTGTGTGAAAGGAATCCCGCAATATGACTTTGGCGTGCGAGTAGATGTATTAGACGCTTGTCCAAAAGCTGAAGGAATGATGATGATGATTCGTTCTATGAGCCCAGACATATTAATCGTAGATGAAATTGGACGTAAAGAAGATAGTGAAGCGATTATGGAGGCGGTACATGCCGGCGTTCAGCTTTTTATAAGTGCACATGGATTTTCTTATGATGATGTTGTGAAACGTCCATCGTTACAGGCGGTGCTGGAACTTGGTGTATTTGATAGGTTTGTGGAATTATCAAAAGCGAGAGGGCCAGGAACAGTTATGCAAGTGAAAAATAGAGATGGAAAACCAGTATTATCCCATAGAAAGGTTCAAGGCGTATGGTGAAAATATTTGGTGCGGTATTAATAGTTGCTGTTAGCACTTTTTTCGGATTTTCATACGCTAAAAGGTACAGTGAGAGACCGCGGCAACTTAGGTTATTGAAGGCAGCATTGCAATCATTAGAAGCTGAAATTATGTATGGACACACGCCGTTATCTGAGGCTGCAGAGCGTTTAGTCAAACAAATGCCGAAGCCGTTAAATTGGATATTTCAAAGCTTTTCGAAACGGCTAGAGGACGGGGAGCAAACAGTTAGAGAAGCTTGGATTGATAGTTTGAAGGAGAACTGGACGTTAACGGCGTTTAAACAAACCGAGTATGAAATACTGCAACAATTTGGTGAAACACTTGGACAACATGATCGTGAATCACAGCAAAAACATATTCGCTTATGTATTACACATTTGGAGAGAGAAGAAGGAGAAGCGAAAGCATTACAACTACAATATGAAAAAATGATAAAGAGTTTAGGGGTACTAGCAGGGCTACTTATCGTAATTTTACTGCTATAGGGGGGAGAAAGGCGATGTCCATTGATGTTGGATTAATATTTCAAATCGCCGGAATCGGCATTGTTTTAGCTTTCATTCATACTGTACTAAAAGAATTAAAGCGAGAGGATATTGCAAATTGGGTTATCCTTGTCGGTTTTGTCGTTATTTTGTTTCATGTTGCATTTTTAATTAATACTCTATTCGACAAGATTAAAAGTGTCTTTCTCTTCCAGTAAAGGAGGCGGTTCGAATCGAAATTATACAAATTGTCGGATTAGGCCTCGTTGCTACATTTTTAGCTGCTGTTTTGAATCAGCATAAGTCTAGTATTACATCGTTATTTATTGTGTTCATTGGTAGCATGATGTTTCTTCTCTTAATCGATCAAATTCATTCTATTTTACAAATGATTGAGAGAGTGGCGAGTGAAGCGAAGGTTAGCAACGTATATGTAGAAACGTTATTGAAAATTATAGGGATTGCTTATATCGCTGAGTTTGGTGCGCAAATTACAAAGGATGCTGGTCAAGGTGCAATCGCTTCGAAAATTGAATTAGCTGGGAAAATCTTAATTCTCGTCATGGCAATTCCTATTTTGACGGTTGTAATTGAAACAATTCTCGGTTTTTTACCTACGGGATAAGGGGGAGTGAATGTTGAGGAAGTTTGGAGCTAAGCTACTATTTGCTTGCTTCCTTTTCTTTTCTTTACCGATTGTTGTACAAGCTTCTCCTATAGAAACAAACGTCGTTGATCAACAATTGGATAAGCTGGGAATTGAAGATGTGAAGCAATTTTGGGACGGGCTTGTTACAAAGTATGGAGGCTATTTACCAGAGAGTCAAAAAGGAAGCTTTATGGAGTTTGTAAAGGGAGAAAAAGAGTTCTCCATAAAAGAGTGGATGATAGGTCTACTAAAATATTTATTTCACGAGCTTGTTGCAAATGGAAAGTTACTTGGAACGCTCATTATGCTCACGATTTTCAGTGCATTGTTGCAATCGTTGCAATCTGCTTTTTCAAAGAGTAGCGTGAGTAAAATCGCTGATGCAGTCGTATACATGGTACTTATTATTTTCGCTTTAAATAGTTTTTATGTCGTCATGACATATGCAAGAGAGACGATACAAACAATGGTAGATTTCATACTAGCGTTATTACCAATTTTACTTGCACTCATAGCAACAGGTGGTGGTGTTGTTTCTGTATCGTTTTTTCATCCAATCATCATTTTCTTAATGAATACGAGTGGGCTTCTTATGAATTATATCGTTCTACCACTTTTATTACTTGCAACTATATTAAGTATTGTAAGTACGATGAGTGATCAATATAAAGTTACGAAATTGTCCAAGCTTTTGCAAAACGTTAGTGTAGGGATTATTGGTATCTTTTTGACGGTTTTTTTAGGCGTATTATCTGTACAGGGAACAGCGTCAGCCGTTGCTGATGGTATAGCTGTGAAAACGGCTAAATTTGTAACAGGAAACTTCATTCCTGTAGTAGGAAGGATGTTTACTGAGGCGGCGGATACTGTTATTAGTGCATCTGGATTATTAAAAAACACAGTCGGAATTATCGGGCTCGTTATTTTATGCTTAATTGTCGCTTTCCCAGCGATTCAAATTTTTTGTATCGCGTTTATTTATAAATTCGCAGCAGCAGTATTGCAACCAGTAGGCGGAGGAGCAATTATTCAATGTTTAGATATCATTGGACGAAGTATCATTTACGTATTTGCTTGCTTAGCTATCGTATCATTTATGTTCTTTTTAAGTATCACAATTATTATTGCTGCCGGGAACATTACTCTCATGATGCGGTAGGAGGTGAAGAGTGTGCAATTTGTTACAGAGTGGATTAGAAATATTATCGTTTTTTTACTCTTAGCGACAATGCTTCATCTTATTCTTCCAAATTCAAATTTGCAAAAGTACGTTAAATTCGTTGTAAGTCTATTGTTAGTCGTATTAATTTTAACGCCTCTATTTAAGTTGTTACAAACAGATGTAAATGAAGTTATCGCAAATTTCAATGAAGAAAAGTACGTAGCAGAAGGATCTGTAAAAAATTCGATAGATTCGAAGAAAAAAGAAATACAAGCTCTAACACGTGCATATAGTTTAGAAGAGATGGCTACCAAAATGACGAAAGAAGTAGGAAAAGAGTTTGAGAAAAAGTATGGTATGACAGTCTCTGAAATACAAATAGTCGCAGTGGAACATGCAGAAGAAGTAAAGTCAGCGAAAGATATTCAATCTGTTGTTGTGACGTTGAAAGAAAAAGAACGTAGTAAAAATGATGCAATCGAAACAGTAAAGCCAATTGAAATTAATATGAAAGAACCTCCAAAAAAAATAGAAGAAACGAATGTAGAAATGAAAGGTTTCTTTTCAAGCAGGTGGCAACTAGAGGATAAACAAATCCAAGTTCAGACGGAAGGGAGGACAGGTAGCGTAAATGGACAATAAAGATAAAAATTCGAGGTTCTCATTTTTTCGAAACCTATTAAATGGGGATGGAAAAGAAAGTAATGAGAAGGGGAAAAAGGTAACACCTAAGTTTTTGCTTGTCCTACTCATACTTGGGATTGCGCTTATGTTTTCTAGTAATTTCTTATCACCTAAAAAAGAAGAAGTGCCTGTGTTTAAAGAAAAGACAAGTCAAAGCCAAGATAAAGATGTACCAACTTTCGGTCAAAAAAACAATGATAATATGTCAAATGTAGAAAAATACGAAAAAGCGTATGAACAAGAATTGAAAGCTTCTTTAGAAGAGATAGCCGGAGTAAAAGACGTAACTATTAAAGTGAACTTAGATTCATCTGAAGAAAAAATACTCGAGAAAAATACAGTAAAACGTTCACAAACGACAGGTGAAACTGATAAAGCAGGCGGTAAAAGGGAAGTAGAAGACGAGTCTCTTGATGAAAAGACAGTCATTATACGTGAAGGTGATAAAGAAACTCCAATTGTTTTGCGAACAGAGAAACCGAAAGTACGAGGTGTTCTGGTCGTAGCAAAGGGAGTGGATAATATACAAATAAAAGCAATGGTAAAAGAAGCTGTGACGCGATTATTAGATGTACCAGCTCATCGCGTTTCAGTATCACCGAAAAATGGATAGGGAGGAAATAAAGTGTTAAAAAAACAAACGGTTTGGCTATTAACGATGTTAAGTTTAGTGGTTGTGCTATCTGTTTATTACGTAACAACTCCTGATAAAATGAATACAGCAGCACCGGCAACGGGTGAAAAGATGGGACAAGAAAAGCAAGGTGCTGATAAAGCAGTTACAAAAGAAACAACGAAAGAAACTACAAATAAAGAGACAACAAAAGAAAGTACAAGCAAGGAAACTACAAATAAAGAAACAGACAAAAAAGAGAATGACAAAAAAGAGACAAGTAAAAAAGAGGCTAGTGTAACAGTTCAATCAAGCGATGAGAATTTCACAGCGTTACGTATGCAAATGGAAGATCAGCGTAGTGTAGAGAAAGAAAAGTTACAAAATGTAATGAAGTCATCAAAATCTTCAGCAGAAGAAAAGAGTAAAGCGAAAGATAATCTTGATGCAATCACTACAATGGAAACGAAGCAACAATTACTTGAGACAGTGATTAAATCTCAAGGTGGATATAAGGATGCTCTTGTAAGAGCTGATGGAACGGACATTAAAGTAACAGTTAAATCGGCAAAGCATTCACAAAAAGAAGCGAATAAAATTATTCAGCTCGTAAGAAGTGAAGGTGGTTCAAAAGATGTAGGTGTGAAATTTGATCCATCAGTAAAATAAAGTGGCATATTCATTATAATGGGTGTTTTTTCTTCAAATTAGATAAAAGAATAATAGAAAAAAGCTATCGTTTTCGATAGCCTTTTTCTATTTCATCTTTGCAGTTGTATTTAGTATTTTCAATTGGAAACGGGGAAATACGCTGTGAGTAAAAGATTAATGGTTCATGATGATGGTGATTACTTTTTCCAGATTTGACGTGGATGAAGAGGACCAATGCCCAAATCACTACGGCAGGCAAGAACAGGATGAGCCATATCATATGTCCGCACCTCACTACAATAAATTTTCTACACTTTGAACATACTATTCTTTTATGAAGGAAGAATGAACGGCACGTAAACAAAAAAATAATATTTGGTAAAAATATGTTTTTTTACCGTAGATAAAATGAAGAATGCTGAGGGAATTACGTTTTTATACTGTACAGTTTTGAAAAAGTAAAGAATGTTTTTTAGGAAGTGGTCTTGCCAATTTTGTGTGAAACTTGGTATTATTACTAGGTAATAATTTTTTGGTGGAATAATATTTTTACAGGAATTTCGATTTATAATAAAGAAATATAAATTGGAATGTTTAAAAAATTTAGCGTAAGATGGGAATAGTAAATATTTCTATTAGTAAATGTCATAGGAATAAATTTTCTAATAGAATACATCGTATTTTTACAGTAAATCAATTTGATGCCAATCTGTAAAAACGGGACAAACAAGAGTATGGGAGTGGATTTTACATGTTTAAAATTCAAGAAGTTCGTGAATTAATTAAATTAATTGATAGCTCTAATATTGATGAATTTGAATACAAAAAAGACGGTACAACAATCAAAATGAAAAAACGTGGTAATGAAGTTGTTGCTGTGCAAGCACCGGTAACGAAACAGGTAGTACAACCAGCAGCATCTGTTGAAGTAGAAACAACAGTAGCGGCAGCGCAAGTAGAAGTGCAAAAACAAGAAGAGAAGAAAGCTGTTCAAAATGAAAACCTACATAAAATCACATCACCGATGGTAGGGACATTTTATTCCTCTTCTTCGCCTGATACACCTCAATATGTAAGTGTTGGGGACAGAGTATCGAAAGATTCTATCGTATGTATTGTTGAAGCTATGAAATTATTTAACGAAATTGACGCAGATGTAGAGGGCGAAATTGTTGAAATTCTTGTTAATAACGGACAGCTTGTTGAGTATGGACAACCGCTATTTCTTGTAAAAGCGTAATAAGGGAGTCTTTGTGATGATAAAAAAAGTATTAATAGCCAATCGTGGAGAAATTGCTGTACGAATTATTCGCGCTTGTAAAGAAATGGATATTGAAACAGTTGCAATTTATTCTGAAGCAGACAAAGAGTCACTTCATGTGCAAATTGCAGATGAAGCGTATTGTGTTGGACCAACGATTTCGAAAGAAAGCTATTTAAATTTGACGAACATTATTAGCGTTGCAAAATTGACAGGTTGTGATGCAATTCATCCGGGATACGGATTTTTAGCAGAGAATGCAGATTTTGCAGAATTATGCCGTGAGTGTAACTTGATTTTTATCGGTCCAAGCCCGGAAGCTATTTCAAAGATGGGCACAAAAGACGTTGCACGTGATACAATGAAAGAAGCAGGGGTTCCGATTGTACCAGGTTCACAAGGGATTATTAAAAATACCGAAGAAGCGATCGAGCTTGCTAATCAAATTGGATATCCAGTTATTATTAAAGCGACTGCAGGTGGCGGCGGAAAAGGTATTCGTGTTGCGCGCCATGAAGAAGAGCTTGTAAAAGGAATTCAAATTACACAGCAAGAAGCCAGTACCGCTTTTGGGAACCCTGGTGTATACTTAGAGAAGTACGTTGAAGATTTCCGCCATGTTGAGATTCAAATAATGGCAGATACACATGGAAATGCCATTCATTTAGGAGAGCGTGATTGTACAATTCAGCGCCGTCTGCAAAAACTATTAGAAGAAAGTCCATCACCTGCACTTGATGAGAATATTCGCAAGCAAATGGGTGACGCAGCAGTTAAAGCGGCGGTAGCGGTTGATTATACAGGTGCTGGTACGGTTGAGTTTATTTATGAATATAAAACGAAAAGCTTTTATTTCATGGAGATGAATACGAGAATCCAAGTTGAACATCCAGTTACTGAAATGGTAACAGGGATGGATTTAATTAAAGAACAAATTCTTGTTGCTTCTGGAGAAAAGTTATCGTTACAGCAAGAAGAAGTACAATTTAATGGTTGGGCAATGGAATGTCGAATTAATGCGGAAAACCCTGCCAAAAAATTTATGCCATCTCCAGGTAGAGTAGAAATGTACTTACCACCAGGCGGATTTGGTATTCGCGTCGATTCAGCTGTATATCCGGGATATTCAATACCACCTTTCTATGATTCGATGGTTGCTAAATTAATTGTTCACGGAAAAACACGTGAAGAGGCAATTGCAAAAATGAAGCGAGCGCTCAGTGAGTTTGTCATTGAAGGCGTACATACAACAATCCCGTTCCATTTGCAATTGTTAGATCATCCTGATTTTGTAAAAGGTGAGTTTAACACGAAATTTTTGGAAGAGCATGAACTTGTGACGCAGTGATACATTAAAGGAGGTTTTTTTCATGGCTGAACATATGTTAGATATGGGTCAAGATACAACTCTTGGAAAAGTAGAAATTGCACCAGAAGTAATCGAAGTAATTGCAGGTATTGCAGCTGCTGAAGTAGAAGGTGTAGCGGCAATGCGTGGTAATTTTGCTACAGATGTTGTTGAGAAGTTAGGTAAGAAAAATCATGGTAAAGGTGTAAAGGTTGAATTAGCAAACGAAGATATTATTGTTGACCTTTATGTTGTGATGTATTTTGGTGTAGCAATTCCGGTTGTTGCACAAAAAATTCAAGACAATATTCGCCAAGCACTCTTTACAATGACAGGACTTGAGCCAAAAGAAGTGAACGTTCACATCGTTGGCGTAACATTCGAAACACAAAAAACAGAAATCGAACCAGTGTAAGAGTGAAAAAAGGTGCCTAGTAAAATAGGCATCTTTTTTATCGTTTCATTTCTTCACAAATTAAAACCCTCAAATTATTATACTATTTTAAAAAATAAGAAATATAAAACGGGATGTTTCATTTTTCCAAAAAACGTACATTGTGATAAGATATGGAACTTGAAGTTAATCTTTTTATTATTTTTCAGCCTTGTACCCCGTGTGTGAAACGATAAATTGTGTTATTATCATTGTATTATAAGGTTGGAAAATCAATGAAAACTGCAAGAGTAAGTGAATTGACGGCTTATAAATTATAATAATATAACAAAACATAAGGAAAGACTTGAAGTATAAAGGAGAGTTACAATGAAACGTAGGACGGCTAGAGAAAGAGCAATGCAAGCATTATACCAAATGGATATTACAGGTGAATTAGAACCGAAAGTAGCGGTGGAAAATACGCTAGATGAAGGCGAAGAAACAAATGAGTTTCTAGAATCACTTGTTGTAGGATTTGTAGACAACAAAGAAGAGATTGACGCAGCAATTCGTCAAAATTTAAAAAAGTGGAAGCTTGAGCGTATTAGTATTGTTGATCGCAGTATTTTACGTGTAGCTGTGTGTGAGATGAAATACATGGAAGAAATTCCGCACAATGTAACAATTAACGAAGCAATTGAAATCGCGAAAACATTTGGGGATGAGGAATCTCGTCGTTTTATTAACGGCGTTTTATCTAATATAAAAGATACACTGTAATTTCTTTAAGGGGGAAACTTAAAATGGTAGCAGTAATCATCAAAGGAAATGAAGTTGCGGAGAAAAAACGAGCACAATTAAAAGAAGAAGTTGTGAAGTTAAAAGAGCAAGGGATTGTACCAGGATTAGCAGTTATTTTAATTGGAGAAGATCCAGCATCTCGTTCTTATGTAAAAGGAAAAGAAAAAGGCTGTGAGCAAGTAGGAATCTATTCAGAGCTAATTGAACTTCCTGAAACGATTACCGAGGAGCGTTTGCTTGCTGAAATCGATCGCTTAAATGGAGACGACCGCATTAATGGCATATTGGTACAATTGCCTTTACCAAAACATATTGAAGAAAAAGCTATCATTGAAAGAATTTCACCGGAAAAGGATGTAGATGGATTTCACCCAATCAGCGTAGGACGTATGATGACGGGACAAGACACATTCCTTCCATGTACACCGCATGGCATTTTAGAATTAGTAAAAGAAACGAATCTTGATATTTCTGGAAAGCATGTTGTTGTAATTGGAAGAAGTAATATTGTTGGTAAACCAGTGGGACAACTGTTTTTAAATGAAAATGCAACTGTCACATATTGTCATTCTAAGACGCAAAATATAGAAGAATTATCGAAGTTAGCTGATATTTTAATCGTAGCCGTTGGACGACCGAAAATGGTAACAGCTGACTATATTAAAGAAGGTGCGGTTGTAATTGATGTTGGTGTTAACCGTTTAGAAACAGGCAAACTTTGTGGTGATGTTGATTTTGACAATGTATTAGACGTTGCAGGTTACATTACGCCTGTGCCAAAAGGAGTCGGCCCAATGACTATTACAATGCTTCTTCACAACACTGTGGAGTCTGCAAAGCGTGCAGGAGTTGTTTGTCAATAATTTGAATCGGCTATGAGGAGAGAGCAATGGAGAAACAATATTTAACCGTTACAGCATTAACACGCTATATTAAAACAAAAATAGAGTATGATCCGCATTTACAGTCTGTTTGGTTAAAAGGAGAAATTTCCAACTTTAAATATCATAGTCGTGGTCATATGTATTTTACATTGAAAGATGAAAATGCAAGAATTGCAGCGGTTATGTTTGCGGGTCATAATCGTAACATTAAATTCAGACCGGAAAATGGAATGAAAGTACTTGTAAAAGGAAAGATTTCTGTTTACGAGGCGAGTGGTTCTTATCAAATTTATATTCAAGACATGCAGCCTGATGGAGTTGGAAATCTTCATTTAGCTTATGAACAATTAAAAGTCCGATTAGAAGAAGAAGGGCTGTTTTCTCAAGTTTATAAGCGTCCAATCCCTGCATATGCAAAAACAATCGGTGTTATAACGTCGCCAACAGGAGCAGCAATTCGCGATATTATAACAACAATTAAACGTCGTTATCCAATTGGAAATGTTATTGTGTTTCCTGTACTTGTACAAGGGGAGTCAGCGGCTCCCTCAATTGTACAAGCAATTCGTACAGCGAATGAAATGGGAGATATTGATGTTTTAATTGTTGGACGTGGTGGAGGCTCTATTGAAGAATTATGGGCCTTTAATGAGGAAGTAGTTGCAAGAGCAATTTTTACAAGTGAGATTCCGATTATTTCAGCTGTAGGTCATGAAACGGATTTTACAATCGCAGATTTTGTCGCGGATTTACGTGCACCAACACCGACTGCAGCAGCTGAGCTGGCGGTACCTAACATTATAGAGTTACAAGAAAAGGTATTACAAAGAACTCTGAGATTGCAAAGAGCAATGAGAGAGAGAGTACATAAAAAAGAAGAAAAACTGCAAGTGTTACAAAAATCTTATGCGTTCCGTTATCCAAGGCAAGTGTATGAGCAAAAAGAAGAGCAGTTAGACAGAGCTCTTGAACAACTTGTTTTAGCGAAAGAGCGTTATATAGATAAAAAAGTAAATCAATTAAAGCAACTTTCATTTTATTTAGAAAAGCACCACCCATCTCAAAAAATTATACAAACGAAAACGGCAATTGAAACGTTGCAAAAGCAGTTGCAACGTGAAATGCAAACGTTACTTCAAACGAAGGAGTTCGTATTTGTGAGAGCGGCTCAAAAGCTTGAAGTATTAAGCCCGCTTAAAGTAATGATGAGAGGGTACGGGCTTGTATACGATGAAGAGAAACAAGTATTAAAAAGCGTGAAAGATGTTAGCCTTGGAGATGCTGTTTCGGTTCAATTACAAGATGGAATACTAGATTGTAGCGTATCAAGCATAGAGGAGCGTGAATTGAATAATGGAAAATAAGTTAAGCTTTGAAGAAGCAATTTCGCAGCTTGAGCATCTCGTTTCTAAGCTTGAACAAGGTGATGTACCTTTAGAGGAAGCGATTTCTTATTTTAAAGAAGGCATGGAATTATCTAAGCTTTGTGATGAGAAATTGAAAGATGTACAAGAACAAATGGCAGTTATCCTTGGAGAAGATGGAGAGCTTAAACCGTTTACTGCTTTAGGAGATGAAGCATAGTGACACATATAGCTTTTGATGCTTTTTTGAAAGAGAGTAAAACTTTCGTAGAAGAAAATCTTGTAAGCTATGCAAATGAATTACAATGTCCAAATGTGCTTCGTGAAGCGATGGCATATTCTTTGGAAGCGGGTGGGAAACGTCTCCGCCCGTTACTTTTATTTGCAACGTTACAAGCGTTTGGAAAAGAAAGAAATCTTGGAGTGGGTGCAGCTTGTGCCCTTGAAATGATTCATACATATTCGTTAATTCATGATGATTTACCTTGTATGGATGATGATGATCTAAGACGAGGAAAGCCTACCAATCATAAAGTATTTGGTGAAGCAATGGCAGTTTTAGCAGGAGATGGTTTGTTGACATATGCTTTTCAAGTTATTATGGCATATGGGCAAAAAGAAATCTCTGCTGAAAAAAAAGTAAGACTTGTACTTGAGCTTGCGAAAGCAGCAGGACCTGAAGGAATGGTTGCTGGACAAGTGGCAGATATGGAAGCTGAAGGAAAACGACTTACAATTAATGAATTAGAGTACATCCATAAGCATAAGACAGGTAAACTGCTTGAGTTTGCTGTACTTGCAGGAGCGATACTTTCTGATGCTACAGAAGAGCAAGAAGAGAAGTTACTTGCATTTGCGAAATATATCGGTCTAGCTTTCCAAATTAGAGATGATATTTTGGATGTAGAAGGAACAGAAGAAGAGATTGGAAAACCGATTGGTAGTGATGCTTCCAATGAAAAGAGCACATATACGACGTTATTTACTGTAGATAGAGCAAAATCTATTTTAGAGGAGAAAATTGCAAAAGCAAAAGATTCTATTAGCTCCTTACAATTACAAGATGAATATTTACTATCTATTTGTGATTTAATCGCAAAACGTAATAACTAATATAACAGCGTTTCCATTTGTTGAGTCATTCATCATTTTATGATATAAATGTAGGAAAAGGTTTTTCTTTTCTTGTTATTGGCAAAAATATATGTAGATTACATTGCCGTTATCACTTCGTGTTAGCGGCTATTTTTTTCATCACGTAAAGAAATATGATGTATAATATGATAAGTGAAAAAATGGAAGTGTTTTCTGAAAGCAGGACAAGATAAGAAGAATAGAAAAGATAATTTCTTGTGTTGTGTAAATGTTTCTTATAATATTTGACATGTTGACAGATTATGAAATGAAAGTGAGTGATCCATGTGGATCTAACGCAAATTCAAAACCCTAGTTTTTTGAAAGATATGTCTATCAGTGAACTAGAGGGGTTGAGTGAGGATATTCGTAAGTTTTTAATTGAAGAGCTCTCTCAAACAGGTGGACATATTGCACCTAATTTAGGTGTAGTAGAACTCACAATTGCTCTGCATAAATTATTTGATAGTCCGAAAGATAAATTTTTATGGGACGTAGGACATCAATCCTATGTACATAAAATTTTAACAGGGCGTGCGAAAGAATTCGGCACATTAAGGCAGTACCAAGGTCTATGTGGTTTTCCAAAACGCTGCGAGAGTGAGCATGATGTTTGGGAAACTGGTCATAGTTCCACGTCGTTATCTGCTGCAATGGGAATGGCCCTAGCACGTGATTTAAAGAAAACGGAAGAATACGTTATACCAATCATTGGGGATGGTGCATTAACAGGCGGAATGGCTTTAGAGGCATTGAACCATATTGGACATGAAAAAACGGACATGATTGTTATTTTGAATGACAATGAAATGTCAATTGCACCAAACGTCGGTGCACTTCATAATGTACTTGGTCGTTTACGTACCGCAGGGAAGTACCATTGGGTAAAAGATGAACTAGAGTATATATTGAAGAAAATCCCAGCAGTCGGCGGGAAAGTTGCTGCGACAGCAGAGAAAATAAAAGATAGTCTAAAATATTTACTAGTATCAGGCGTCTTTTTTGAAGAATTAGGCTTTACATATTTAGGGCCGGTCGATGGGCATGATTATGAAAAGTTATTCGAAACGTTGCAATATGCAAAGAAAACAAAAGGCCCAGTACTTGTTCATGTTATTACGAAAAAAGGAAAAGGTTATAAACCAGCTGAGAGTGACGTTATTGGAACTTGGCATGGAACAGGACCGTACAAAATTGAGTCAGGTGACTTCGTTAAACCGAAGGAAGTTGCACCAGCATGGAGTGCTGTTGTTAGTGAAACAGTGCTTAAGCTAGCGAGAACGGATGAACGTATCGTTGCAATTACGCCTGCAATGCCTGTTGGATCGAAACTTGAGAAATTCCAAAAAGAATTTCCGAATCGTATGATTGATGTAGGTATTGCAGAGCAGCATGCTACAACAATGGCGGCTGGTATGGCAACGCAAGGAATGAAGCCATTCTTAGCAATTTATTCAACGTTTTTACAAAGAGCTTATGACCAAGTTGTTCATGATATTTGTCGCCAAAATTTAAATGTTTTCATTGGAATAGATCGTTCTGGATTAGTTGGAGCAGACGGTGAAACGCATCAAGGTGTATTTGACATCTCGTTTTTACGTCATTTGCCGAATATGGTACTTATGATGCCGAAAGATGAAAATGAAGGACAACATTTAGTATATACAGCGATGCAATACGAAGATGGACCGATTGCTTTACGTTATGCACGCGGCAATGGACTTGGCGTTCAAATGGATGAAGAATTAAAGGCGATTCCAATTGGTACATGGGAAACGTTAAAAGAAGGCACACAAGCAGCAATTTTAACGTTTGGTACGACAATCCCGATGGCAATGGAAGCAGCTGAGCGTCTTGAACAAACTGGAGTATCAGTGAAAGTAGTGAATGCTCGCTTTATTAAACCGATGGATGAGGCATATTTACATGAGCTTTTAGGGGAAAATATACCGATTTTAACGATTGAAGAGGCTTGTTTAATCGGTGGCTTTGGAACGGGAGTAGTTGAATTTGCTTCTGAGAACGGATACCATAGTGCTTTAATTGAACGAATGGGTATTCCTGATCGCTTCATAGAGCATGGTAGTGTAACAAAACTGTTAGAAGAAATTGGTTTAACGACAGATGCTGTTGTAGACCGTATTCATACAATGATTCCATCAAAACAAAAAAGGGCGTAACAAATGAGCATAAAAAAAGAAAGAGTAGATGTACTATTAGTAGAGCGAGGACTTATAGAAACGCGTGAGAAGGCTAAACGTGCTGTTATGGCAGGTCTTGTATATGCGAATGAAATGAGACTCGATAAGCCAGGGGAGAAAATCTCGCAAGATACGGAGATTACGGTGAAAGGGCAAGTTATGCCGTATGTAAGCCGTGGTGGCTATAAGCTTGAAAAGGCATTAGAAACATTTCAACTTGATTTACAAGATAAAGTTATGATAGATATTGGTTCATCAACTGGTGGTTTTACAGACTGTGCGCTTCAAAATGGTGCGAAGTTATCCTACGCATTAGATGTAGGATATAATCAACTTGCGTGGAAATTGCGTCAAGATGAGCGTGTTGTTGTGATGGAACGAACGAACTTCCGTTACGTGACACCGGCAGATTTAGAGCGTGGTTTACCGCAGTTTGCAAGTATTGATGTTTCATTTATATCATTAAGGCTTATATTGCCGGTTTTAAAAACAATGCTTACGCCAAATGGTGATGTAGCTGCATTGATTAAACCTCAGTTTGAAGCTGGACGAGAACAAGTCGGGAAAAAAGGCATTGTTCGTGATAGAAAAGTACATGAAGCTGTCGTGGAAATGATTGTCGATTTTGCTCTTAAGGAAGGCTATAATGTCGAAGGTTTAACATTCTCACCAATTACAGGTGGGGATGGAAATATTGAATTTTTAATTCATCTAAAGTGGCACGGTGAGCGTGAGAATGGCGAAAATCATTCTCCGGTTTCTATTGAACAAGTTGTTACCGAAGCGCATAATGTTCTAAAACAAAAAGGGAAAGGGGAATAACATATGTTGTTCCTCTTTTTGTTGTAATCGTATAATTATTGTAAAAACAATTGTATACAAGTAACGGATTATACGTTAACATAAATAAATGAAGTATACCAATGTTTAAACTATGGTAAGAGATAGTGTGAGGTGCAAATGTATGAATAAAGGTCAGCGCCATATTAAAATCAGGGAAATTATTGCGAACAAAGAAATTGAAACACAAGATGAACTAGTTGATATTTTACGTAATGTGGGGTTTAATGTAACGCAAGCAACAGTATCGCGCGATATTAAAGAACTGCACTTAGTGAAGGTGCCATTACATGATGGTCGCTATAAATATAGCTTGCCAGCAGATCAACGATTTAATCCGTTGCAAAAATTAAAACGAAATCTAGTGGATTCATTTGTAAAATTAGACACGGCAGGACATATGCTTGTGCTAAAAACATTGCCTGGTAACGCTCATTCACTTGGGGCACTTATTGATCATTTAGAGTGGGATGAGATCGTCGGAACCATTTGTGGTGATGATACTTGCTTAATTATTTGCCGTACACCTGAAGATACAGGTGTTGTCTCTGATCGTTTCTTAAATATGCTGTAACAGAAAAATCTTGTTTACTTTCCTCTGTAAAGTGGAAAGTAAACAAGATATTTTTATTGGCGAAAAATATGGATTTTCAAATACAATACATTATTTTTTTTGAATGAAGTTAGAAAATAGGTGGATTGACCCGTAAAACGAATGTTTGGTACAATGGAGCGGGTTAGAAGAGTAATTTATACATACAAACATATAGTATAACTATTTGAATGAAGAATACTGAGAAAAGCCCTTAATTGGGGATTAGTTTATAACGAGGTGAATGGGGCATTGTTATCGGAATTATCGATCAGAAACTTTGCTATTATTGAGGCATTAAATATTTCTTTTCAAAAAGGTTTAACCGTTTTAAGTGGTGAAACAGGAGCTGGAAAATCCATTATTATTGATGCAATTAGTTTGCTTGTTGGTGGCCGTGGTTCAGCAGAATTTGTTCGATATGGAACAGAAAAGGCTGAGATAGAAGGATTATTCTATGTAGAAGATGCCAAGCATCCATGTATCGCAAAGGCAGAAGAGTTAGATATAGAAATAGAAGATGGCATGATTATTTTGAAGCGTGACATCGCTGCTAACGGAAAAAGTGTCTGTCGTGTAAATGGGAAACTTGTTACACTCAGCATATTAAAAGAGATTGGAAAAACGCTAGTTGATATTCATGGACAGCATGAAACACAAGATTTAATGAATGAAGAGCGTCATATGTTTATGCTTGATCATTTTGATGGAAATCGCATTGTTAAACAATTGGCCATATATCAAAATGTATATACAGACTATGAGAAGTTAAAAAAACAGCTAAAATCTTTAAGTGAAAATGAACAACAAATGGCCCATCGTCTAGATTTAATTCAATTCCAACATGAAGAAATTCGTAAGGCGGATTTAAAAATGGATGAAGAATATGAATTGACTGAGGAACGATTAAAAATCTCCAATTTTGAAAAGATTTATAAAGCATTAGGAGATGCGTATCGTTCGTTAAGTGGAGACGGACAGGGATTAGATCACGTAAGAAATGCAATGGGACAAATGGAGAGTATTACGCACTTAGATGAAGCGTATCAAGAAAATCATGATTCCATTGCAAATAGTTATTACTTATTAGAAGAAGTTGCATATCAGCTTAGAGAAAAGTTAGATATGATGGAATATGATCCGAAACGTCTAGATGAAATTGAAACACGTTTGAATGAAATCCGTATGTTAAAGAGAAAGTATGGAAATACTGTAGAAGAGATTTTAGCGTATGCTGATAAAATTGAACAAGAAATTTTTACGATTGAAAATAAAGACGTACATATTGAAACGACGAGAAAGCAGTTAACGAAATTAGAAGGTGTTATTGTAAAAGAAGCAACGTTGTTAAGTACTATGCGTCATGAGCTTGCGGATCATCTTACAAGCGCTATTCATCAAGAATTAAAAGAACTATATATGGAAAAAACGAAATTTGAAGTGAGAATTATGAAGAGGGTAGGAAATGTAGAAGAACCTCTCGTGGAAGGAACACCGGTAAAACTTACGGCGGATGGCTACGATCATGTGGAATTTTATATTTCAACGAATCCGGGTGAACCGTTAAAGCCACTTTCAAAGGTTGCTTCTGGCGGAGAGTTATCTCGTATTATTTTAGCTTTAAAAAGCATTTTTTCTAAGCATCAAGGTGTTGCATCTGTTATTTTTGATGAAGTGGATACGGGTGTGAGTGGTCGGGTTGCGCAGGCTATTGCGGAAAAAATTTATCGTGTATCAGTAAACTCGCAAGTACTTTGTATTACGCACTTACCTCAAGTAGCTTCAATGGCGGACTCGCATTTATTTATTAGAAAACAAGTAGCGAATGATCGGACGATTACATCGGTTACTGTGTTAAGTACGGATGAAAAAGTAACAGAAATTGCTCGAATGATTTCTGGTGTTGAAATTACAGATTTAACGACAGAGCATGCGAAAGAGTTACTTACGCAAGCGCATCATTTCAAACAGACAGCAGAGGCTATCCAGTAATGGATAGCTTTTTGTTCTCAAATGACGATTTCTTAATTCTTCCGGTTATAAATAAAGCACTGCAAGGAGAGATTAAAAAGTGAAGCCAAGAGGCTGAATGTGGGTAGGAGCGAGGAGAGTGAACAAATTGAAATTAGAAAGATTTCGAAAAATAATAGGTCTTTGTCTCCTTGTTTCTCTAGTTTTTATTGGATGTTTTAAACCGCTTCGAACGTTTATTTCATCGCCGAAGCAACTTGTTGTTTTTGAAGGACAACAATCAGAAATAGCATCATTACCAGTTTTTAAGGCTTTATCTACAAATCGTAATGTATTTACTGTAAGTTCAAATGAACAAGAACTTATGGTAAATTCTCACCAAAATGGTGAAGCTGATATGGTGTTTCAACTTGCTGGTTTTCCAGTGAAAAAAGTAAATGTGAAAGTATTAAAAGATTTTAAAGTTATTCCAGGTGGACAATCGATTGGTGTAAAATTGAACACAAAAGGTGTACTTGTTGTAGGCCATCATTTAATTCAAACTGAAAAGGGTAAAGTATCTCCTGGTGAAACAGCTGGTGTACAGATTGGAGATATGATTACTGAAATCAATGGTAAAACAATTGAAAGAATGAGTGATGTAGCACCATTTATTCATAATAGTGGAGAAACAGGTGAACCGCTTAATCTTGTTTTATTAAGAGATGGAAAATATATTCGTGCTAAGCTAACACCACAAAAAGACAATGGTGAATCTTCTTACCGAATTGGATTGTATATTCGTGATTCAGCAGCTGGTATCGGAACGATGACGTTTGTACATCCAGATTCTATGAAATACGGAGCGCTTGGTCATGTAATTTCCGATAATGATACAAAAAAGCCAATTCAAGTAGAAGATGGACAAATTATGCGTTCGACGGTAACGTCTATTGAAAGAGGAAGTCACGGGAACCCGGGAGAAAAATTAGCAAGATTTTCACCGGATCGTGAAGTGATTGGTAATATTACAATAAATAGCCCGTATGGTATTTTTGGGAAATTAAATACAAATATGACAAACGGCATAATGGATAAAGCAATGCCTATCGCATTATCCAATCAAGTAAAAGAAGGGCCAGCGAAAATATTAACAGTTATTGATCAAGATAAGGTGGAAGCGTTTGATATTGAAGTTGTTAGTACAGTACCACAAAAGTTCCCGGCTACAAAAGGTATGGTTATAAAAGTGACAGATAAACGTTTACTAGCAAAAACGGGTGGCATTGTACAAGGAATGAGTGGAAGTCCGATTGTACAAAATGGGAAAGTAATTGGTGCGGTTACACATGTATTTGTAAATGATCCAACGTCAGGATACGGTGTTCATATTGAATGGATGTTACATGAGGCTGGAATTAATATTTATGATCAAGAGAAAAAAGCGAGCTAATACATATTAGCTCGCTTTTCTTTTGAAAAATTCGTTGAAATTTTGTAAAAGCTCCGCAAGAGCTGTTTTTTGTTGTAAAATATAAGCAAAGGGTTGAACGTTTCGCTGTAATTCTATGATGGAATGTGTTGCGAAAGGAAAAAAATGAACGATAAACATATTTTTTTGTGATTTTATCGGAAAGTAAGAAACTTTAAAGGGAATTTTCACACAATTGTCGAACAATTCATGTAGCCTAGAAGCTTACACATGTCGGAAGAATCGATTCGGTAAGGGAGGAAAAACTGTGGAGAAAATTAAAGTATGTCTTGTGGATGATAATAAAGAATTGGTATCGATGCTAGAGAGCTATGTTGCTGCTCAGGATGATATGGAAGTTATTGGAATTGCTTACAATGGTCAAGAATGTTTAAACTTATTGAAAGAAAAGCAGCCTGATATACTCGTTTTAGACATTATTATGCCACATTTAGATGGTCTAGCTGTGCTAGAGAAAATGCGACATATTGAAAGGTTAAGACAACCTAACGTTATTATGTTGACAGCATTCGGACAAGAAGATGTGACGAAAAAAGCGGTTGATTTAGGGGCATCATATTTCATATTAAAACCATTTGATATGGAGAATTTAACAAGTCATATTCGTCAAGTTAGCGGTAAGGAAAATTCTACCATTAAACGTCCATTACCATCTTTCCGATCAGCAACAACGATTGATGGCAAACCGAAAAACTTAGATGCGAGTATTACAAGTATCATTCATGAAATTGGTGTACCCGCTCATATTAAAGGATATATGTACTTACGAGAAGCAATCTCTATGGTGTACAATGATATCGAATTACTAGGATCTATTACGAAAGTATTATATCCAGATATCGCAAAGAAATATAATACAACAGCAAGTCGTGTCGAGCGCGCAATCCGTCACGCAATTGAAGTAGCTTGGAGCCGTGGGAATATTGATTCTATTTCGTCCTTATTTGGTTATACTGTATCGATGTCAAAAGCAAAACCTACGAATTCTGAGTTCATCGCAATGGTTGCGGATAAGCTAAGACTTGAACATAAGGCTAGCTGAGATTAGTATATTCAAAATAAATTTTTTTATAAAAGATCAATGAGTTTAAAACACTCATTGATCTTTTATTTTGTTATAAGGATAATATTGAAGTAGTATTTCATAAGAAATATGATTATGACACATTTAAAGGTGATTCATTTATTTATATGGAAAATAAAACATATATTTAGTAAAATTATCTATAAAGGGATATTTCTTGATATGATATTTGTTAGGGAATTTACTAGGGAATATTGGGAGGTTTATATGAAAAAGAAAATTTTAATTTGGATTGGATGTGCAATAGGCTTAGTTGGGCTTACTGCTGGTATAACTTATGGAATGTTAGAACTTGCAGATAATCCGGCGGACAAACAAGCTAGTGCTGAAATAGATACAAGCGAATATAAAACAGTTCCAAAAGAAAAAGAAGCGCAGTTTGGTGAGATTGGTGGCGCAAGTGCGAAACTTCAAATTACAAAAGATTCTACTGAAGAAGACTTAGTTAAAGCGATGCATAGTATGACTCACCAAAAAGTAATAGCTGAGCAAAAATGGGGAGCAATCCCGATGTCTAAAGAGAATGCTGAAAAAGTAAGAAGTATCTTAAATGAGAGTAATTTTGAAACGAAAGAAGAACTTTTAGCGATTGCTGAAAGATGGATAAACAAAGACTTTAGTAAAGTTGTGGACGATCATAACTACTTTTGGAAACTGCAAGGTGGTAATATCGGAAAAGCTACAGGAGTTATGGATCCGCTAGAAGAGCAAACTTTTTCTTTAAATAATTTTGGAGATGGAGTAACAGGTGAATTACACAAATCTGGAGACCTTCAATAGGTTGGAGGAAATTAAAATTTGCAATTTGTAGAAAAAGCTTCTTTATAGAGGCTTTTTATTTTGTTGTTCCATGCATTCATAATTTTAGTGGGTAAGTTATCCGTGATATAATAGATGATAATAAAAAGCCCTGCAAAACAGGACTATATTATTCTTCGTCTTTATTTTGTTTTTCTAATTCAACTAACTTTTGGATTAAAATATGCTGTGGCATATGCATAAGTTGTTCAAGTGGAACACCTAACGCTTTTGATAGGCGGACTGCAGTGTCTGGAGAAATTTGTAATGGTCTCATAGAAGTACCTCCTTTTTCGTATAGTATAGCATAAGATTGGGGGAGTGAGGATGACTCTTATATTTGCGCATCGTGGTGCGGCGGGAACGTATCCGGAAAATACAATGATTTCATTTGAAGCAGCAGAGGCTTTCGGGGCAGACGGAATTGAACTCGATGTTCAATTAACGAAAGATGGAAAAGTTGTCGTTATTCATGATGAAACTGTGAATCGAACGACGAATGGAAAAGGTGCTGTTCGAAATTATTTATACGAGGATTTATGTAAGTTAGATGCAAGTTATAAATTTAGTGAAAAAGTAGGTTTTTGTAAAATTCCTCTTTTAGAAGAGGTACTGGAGTGGCTTGGAAAAACGCAATTGCTACTTAATATTGAACTTAAAAATGATAAAATTCCATACAGAGGTTTAGAAGAAGAGGTTATAACACTTGTACGTAAGTTTAGTCTGGAGGATCGGGTTATATTTTCTTCGTTTAACCACTATAGTATGAAACGGTGCCATATGATGGCTCCTGATATTCAAACAGCTATTTTGTATCGTGAAGGCTTGCATAGCCCGTGGGCATATGCAAAAAAGATGGGTGCTACTGCAGTGCATCCGAATTATCGTTATCTTCAAGATGCCATCGCTGAATTAACGATGGAAAGTGGGGTAGAGGTTCGTCCTTACACGATAAATGAAGAAACGCTTATGCGTAAATATTTTGATATGAACATATCGGCGATTATTACTGATTATCCTGAAACAGCAAGAACTTTATTACCGATAAAAAATGAGACCTAATATGATGGTCTCATTTTTTTATCGGTATGTGAAAACGTTGTTCTATCTTCTGAAGCGGGCTTGTACTTTATTTCTCTTACGATCTCTGTGTAAGACGAAGCCGCCGAAAATATAAAACCCGAGTGCAAAGCAAAGAGCGCCGATTAAAAATTGTAACCATAATATAGGGATTGGGGAGAATAAAATCCCAAATACAGTATCTCGCATTAGTTTAATACCAAGCACGGCTAATGAAATCGGGATGAGTGCTAATGATAGAGCGAGGTAACGCTGCATACATAACGCCCCTTTTCAGATTATTTTGTTTATTTTAATGATGTTATATGAAAAGGGGGTTTGTCAAGAGATTGCTGAACGAGTAAGATAAGGATGTGAAAAATTTTGCAGAGATACTTCGAGAGGAAGTGTAATGTATGAAACAAAAGGTGTTAATTGTTGGAGCGGGTGAAGGTGGGAGTACACTGCTGAGTCTGTTACAAAATTCGAATATATTTCAAATTATAGGAGTTATTGATATTAATCCAATTGCGAAAGGATTACAAATCGCAAAGGAATATGGGACTCCAATTGGTGATAGTGTAACTCCGTTTCTTTCTATGCATATTGATGTAATGTTTGATATGACAGGTGATTATGATTTACATAAAGTTTTATTGGGCAGCAAGCATAAAGACACCCTTCTTATACCAGGGGATATTGCAAAAATTGTTACGAGACTAGCGCATGAGAAGGAAAGCTTAATTGGGAAGCTAGAAGAACAGACGCAACAAGGGAATTTAATTTTAAATTCTACGCACGACGGTATGATTGTTATAGACCAAGAGGGACAAGTGCGTTTGTTTAATAAAAGCGCAGAGCGTATTACTGGATATAAAAAAGAGGAAGCAATAGGGAAATATATTTTAGAAGTTATTCCAACGAGTAAGCTGCTTCGGATTATACGTACGAAACAAATAGAAGTGAATCATGAACTGACGCTAGAGAATGAAAATAAGATCATTACAACGCGTATTCCAATATTAAAAGAAGATGGAGAGGTTCAAGGAGCATTTGCGATTTTTAAAGACATTACAGAAGTTGTAGATTTAGCAGAAGAAGTTACAGACTTAAAAGAAATTCAAACGCTACTTGAGGCGATTATTAACTCATCTGAGGAAGCGATTTCGGTTGTTGATGAGAAAGGAAGAGGACTAGTTATAAACCCTGCTTATACGAAGTTAACGGGTTTGACTGAAGAAGAAATTATTGGGAAGCCGGCTACAACTGATATTGTAGAAGGTGAAAGTATGCATATGAAAGTACTTCGGACGCGCCGAGCAGTACGAGGGATACATATGAAGATTGGGCAAAAAAAGCGAGATGTAATTGTAAACGTAGCACCGGTTATTGTTGATGGAATATTGAAAGGGAGCGTCGGGGTAATTCGCGATGTATCAGAAATTCAAAAGTTAACAAATGAATTGAATAGGGCAAGACAAATTATTCGAACGTTAGAAGCAAAATATTCATTTGATGATATTGTTGGTGATTCAGATGAAACGACGGCAGCTATTGAACAAGCAAAACTTGGAGCGAATACACCGGCAACAGTATTGCTTAGAGGGGAATCTGGTACGGGGAAAGAGTTATTTGCACACGCTATTCATAACGGTAGTAATCGAAAATACAATAAGTTTGTACGAGTAAACTGTGCTGCTATTTCTGAGAGCTTATTAGAAAGTGAATTATTCGGTTATGAGGAAGGCGCGTTTTCTGGAGCGAAAAGAGGCGGGAAACGAGGATTCTTTGAAGAAGCGAATAATGGAAGTGTTTTTTTAGATGAAATCGGAGAGTTATCTGCAAATACGCAAGCGAAGCTCCTTCGTGTACTACAAGAAAAAGAAATTGTGAAAGTAGGGGGAACAAAAGCGATACCTATTAATGTTCGAGTGATCGCTGCGACGCATGTGAATTTAGAAAAAGCTATTTTAGAAGGGAAGTTCAGAGAGGACTTATATTATCGTTTAAATAAAATTCCGATTCAAATTCCTTCCCTTCGTCAGCGTAAAGGAGACATACCAGCGATTGCAGAAAGGTTAATTCAAAAAATTAATCAAGATTATGGTCGTAATGTAGAAGGACTCACCGATTCAGCCGTTTCGTATTTACAATCATATGAATGGCCAGGAAATGTTAGGGAACTTGAAAATATTTTAGGACGAGCTATTATCTTTATGAATTATAACGAGATATATATTGATGTACATCATTTACCGCCTTTACATAAAGAAGAACAAGTAGAGCCGAAACAAAATAATTTATTACCTGAATTAGAAGAGAAGGCCCTTGAACACCTAGTGACAGAATTTGAGGGGAATATTATCCGTGAATATTTAGAGAAATTTGAGGGGAACAAAACGAAGACTGCAAAAGCGTTAGGAATTTCAGTTCGAAACTTATATTACAAGCTAGAAAAGTACGACTGTGCAAAAAATAGCATGCAATAAATTGCGTACCGTGCAATTTATTGCATGGTATACAAAAAGCGGCAAAACGAGACAGAATATTTCGTTGTTTTCCAAAGTATTGATTTTACTGCATTTTGAATGCGTTTTCATTATTGGTAAGACCACTTTTAAAAGTTGGCACGGTATTTGCTTAATGAATAGACGAGGGACGACGGAAAGGGTTGATTACAAAATATGAAGTTAGAACACTTAATTGATCAAGCAGCAGGACAACCTAAAAAAACTGTGGCTGTAGCAGTAGCTGAAGATCATGAAGTAATTGAAGCTGTAGCGAAAGCAATTAAGTTACAGCTAGCTCAATTTCGTCTATATGGAAATCAAGAGAAAATAATAGGGATGCTACAAGAGCATGGGTTACAAACTTCAGAACATATTGAAGTGATTGCAGCAGCGTCAAGTGCTGAGGCTGCAGAACTTTCTGTTAAATCTGTAAGCAATGGCGAAGCAGATGTACTAATGAAGGGGAACATCCCAACAGCAAATATTTTGAAAGCTGTATTAAATAAAGAGTGGGGGCTTCGTAAGGGCAGCGTACTTTCACACGTTGCAGCGTTTGAAGTTCCAAATTACGATCGTCTTATTTTTGTTACAGACGCAGCGATGAACATTGCACCTGATGTAACACAAAAAGCTGCTATTATACAAAATACTGTAGAAGTTGCCCAGGCAATAGGAATTGATTTGCCGAAGGTAGCGCCAATTGCAGCGGTAGAGGTTGTTAATCCTGCGATGCAAGCGACAATTGATGCAGCGATGTTAACTCAAATGAATCGCCGCGGACAAATTAAAAATTGTGTCGTTGATGGACCACTTGCTTTAGATAATGCAGTATCACAAATTGCAGCAGAACATAAAGGCATAGTAAGTGATGTAGCAGGTAAGGCAGACATTTTACTCGTCCCAACGATTGAAGCTGGAAATGTGTTATATAAATCACTCGTCTATTTTGCAAATGCAAAGGTAGGAGCGATGATTGCTGGCGCTAAAGCACCGATTGTTTTAACATCACGTGCTGATTCAGCAGAAACAAAAGTATATTCATTAGCATTGGCAGTTGCGACTGCTTCAAAATAAACCAAATAGGGTAAAACAATTAGGGGGAAACGACAATGACATTAGAAATCTTCGAATACTTAGAAAAATATGATTATGAGCAAGTGGTATTTTGTCAAGATAAAGAATCTGGTTTAAAAGCAATCATTGCAATCCATGATACAACACTTGGACCAGCTCTTGGTGGAACAAGAATGTGGACATATGATTCTGAAGAAGCGGCGATTGAAGATGCATTGCGTCTTGCAAAAGGGATGACATACAAAAATGCAGCAGCTGGTTTAAACTTAGGTGGTGCAAAAACAGTAATTATCGGTGATCCACGTAAAGATAAAAGCGAAGCGATGTTCCGTGCATTAGGACGCTACATTCAAGGACTAAACGGACGTTACATTACAGCTGAAGATGTTGGTACAACAGTAGATGATATGGATATTATCCATGAAGAAACTGATTTTGTAACAGGGATTTCACCATCATTCGGTTCTTCTGGTAACCCATCTCCAGTAACTGCATACGGTGTTTACCGTGGTATGAAAGCAGCTGCAAAAGAAGCGTTCGGTACAGATAACCTAGAAGGAAGAGTAATTTCTATTCAAGGTGTTGGTAACGTAGCATATCACCTATGCAAACATTTACACGCTGAAGGAGCAAAATTAATTGTTACAGATATTAATAAAGAAGCTGTACAACGTGCAGTAGAAGAATTCGGTGCAACAGCAGTTGAGCCAAATGAAATTTACGGTGTTGAATGTGATATTTACGCACCATGTGCATTAGGTGCAACAGTTAATGATGAAACTATTCCACAACTTAAAGCAAAAGTAATCGCAGGTTCTGCAAATAACCAATTAAAAGAAGATCGTCACGGCGACATCATTCATGAAATGGGTATTGTATACGCACCAGACTATGTTATTAATGCAGGTGGCGTAATTAACGTAGCAGACGAATTATATGGATACAATAGAGAACGTGCATTAAAACGTGTTGAGTCTATTTATGACACAATTGCAAAAGTAATCGAAATTTCAAAACGTGATGGCATAGCAACTTATGTAGCAGCAGATCGTCTAGCTGAAGAGCGCATCGCAAGCTTGAAAAACACTCGTAGCACATACTTACGCAACGGTCACGACATTATTAGCCGTCGCTAATCATTCATATACAACTTTTACGAAAGGTGTGGTTACCTCTTATGAGGTTTCCACTTCCTTTTAAATTTATTAGTGGAGGTAGCAACATTGTCCTTAAATCGAATTCTTGTTATTAATCCGGGTAGTACATCCACAAAAATTGGTGTTTTTGATAATGAAAGACCCGTTTTAGAAGAAACAATTCGTCATGATGAAGAACAGATTGGAAAATATAAGCGAATTATCGATCAATATGAGTTTCGAAAAGAAACAATTTTAGAAGTTCTACATTCTCATGGTATTAACATTTCAAAATTGAACGCTGTTTGTGGGCGTGGTGGATTACTTCGTCCAATCGAAGGTGGCACGTACACAGTAAACGATTCAATGTTAGAAGATTTAAAAAACGGATTTAGCGGTCATCACGCTTCAAATCTCGGAGGCATTCTAGCTTATGAAATCGCTTCTGGATTAAATATTCCTGCATTCATTGTGGATCCTGTCGTTGTAGATGAAATGGAGCCAATTGCTCGTATTAGCGGTATTGCTGGTATGGAACGTAAAAGTATTTTCCATGCATTAAACCAAAAAGCGGTTGCTCGTAAAGTAGCAGATGAATTAAATCACAAATATGAGGATTTAAATTTATTAGTTACACATATGGGCGGCGGTATTACAGTTGGTGCTCATAAAAAAGGAAAAGTTATCGATGTTAATAATGGCTTAAACGGAGAAGGACCATTTAGTCCAGAGCGTGCTGGTACAGTACCGGTAGGACAATTAGTTGAAATGTGTTTCTCTGGTGAGTATTACCGAGACGAAATGGTTAAAAAACTTGTCGGACAAGGTGGACTTGTAAGTCTTATCGGTACAAACGATGCAATTAAAGTAGAGCAAATGGTTGAAAAAGGTGATCCTGAAGCAACTCTTATTTATAAAGCAATGGCATATCAAGTTGCAAAAGAGATTGGCGGAGCTAGTGCTGTACTTCACGGGAAAATCGATGCAATCGTATTAACTGGTGGACTTGCGTACAGTAAAATTCTTGTCGATGAAATAAAAGAACGTGTTCACTGGATTGCAGATGTTATCGTACATCCAGGAGAAGATGAATTACAAGCGTTAGCAGAAGGAGCACTTCGTGTATTACGTGAAGAAGAAGCTCCAAAAGAATATGTTGTACGAGAAAAACAAACAGTAGCTAGGGGTTGAGATAATGGCAAGAGAATATGATTTAGTCATCGTTGGCGGCGGTACTGGTGGATATGTTGCTGCTATTCGTGCATCACAACTAGGGTTAAAAACTGCACTTGTTGAAAAAGAAAATCTTGGTGGTACTTGTTTACACAAAGGATGTATTCCTAGTAAAGCTCTTTTACGTAGTGCGGAAGTATACGCAACTGCTAAAAAAGGAGAAGAGTTCGGAGTTATTGCAAGTAACGTAGAACTAAACTTTGCTAAAGTACAAGAGCGTAAAGAGAAGATTGTAACGCAGCTTCATAAAGGCGTTCAGCATTTAATGAAACAAGGTAAAATTGATGTGTTTGAAGGTATTGGCCGTATTCTTGGCCCATCTATTTTCTCTCCAATGCCAGGTACAATTTCAGTTGAACTTGCAAGTGGAGAAGAGAATGAAATGTTAATTCCAAAAAATGTACTTGTTGCAACAGGTTCTCGTCCAAATTCATTACCAGGATTAGAGTTAGACGGAGAGTATGTAATGTCTTCGGATCATGCCCTAAAAATGGAAACGCTTCCTAGTTCAATCATTATTGTTGGTGGCGGTGTAATTGGTATTGAGTGGGCATCTATGCTTGCTGACTTCGGTGTAGAAGTTACAGTATTAGAGTATGCGAAAAACATATTACCACTAGAGGATAATGACGTTTCAAAAGAAATGCAGCGTCTATTCAAGAAAAAAGGTATTAAAGTGGTAACTGGTGCAAAAGTATTACCAGAAACATTGGTAAAAGATAATGGAGTAACAATTCAAGCTGAACATAACGGTGAGAATAAAGCATTTAAAGCAGAAAAAATGCTTGTATCTGTAGGAAGACAAGCGAATACGCAAAATATGGGCTTAGAGAATACAGATATTGTTGTGGAAAAAGGATACATTCAAACAAATGAGTTTTATCAAACGAAGGAATCTCATATTTACGCAATTGGAGATGTAATCGGTGGCCTACAACTTGCTCACGTTGCTTCGCATGAAGGAATTGTTGCTGTAGAACATATTGCTGGTAAAGAAGTTACACCAATTGATTATTCTATGGTATCGAAATGCGTATATAGCAGTCCAGAAGTTGCTTCTGTTGGTTTAACAGAACGAGAAGCGAAAGAAAAAGGCTATAAGTTAAAAGTAGGTAAATTCTCATTCCGTGCAATCGGAAAGGCACTTGTATACGGAGAATCAGACGGTTTTGTAAAACTTGTAGTTGATGAAGAAACAAATGACATTCTTGGTGTTCATATGATCGGACCACACGTAACAGATATGATTTCTGAAGCGGGTCTTGCAAGAGTACTTGATGCAACACCTTGGGAAGTAGCACATACAATTCATCCGCATCCATCATTATCTGAGGCGATTGGTGAAGCTGCATTAGCTGTAGATGGAAGAGCGTTACACGCATAAAAATGTGGATTTAGGAGGTTATGAAAAATGGCAGAAGTAAAAGAAAAGCGCCATGAAGAGTTTGGTTTAAGTGATGAGCAAGTATTAGAAATGTTCCGTACGATGTTACTTGCACGTAAAATCGACGAACGTATGTGGTTATTAAACCGTGCAGGTAAAATTCCATTCGTAATTTCTTGTCAAGGACAAGAGGCTGCACAAGTTGGAGCAGCGTTCGCTCTTGATAGAGAGAAAGATTATGCATTACCATACTACCGTGATATGGGTGTTGTATTAGCGTTTGGTATGACAGCAAAAGAACTTATGTTATCTGCTTTCGCGAAAGCTGGAGATCCAAACTCTGGTGGTCGTCAAATGCCTGGTCACTTCGGTCAAAAGAAAAATCGTATTGTGACAGGTTCATCTCCAGTAACAACACAAGTACCACATGCAGTTGGTATTGCACTAGCTGGAAAAATGGAGAAGAAAGATTTAGTAACGTTCGTTACATTCGGAGAAGGCTCTTCAAACCAAGGTGATTTCCATGAAGGGGCAAACTTTGCTGGTGTACACAAACTACCTGTTATTTTCATGTGTGAAAATAATAAATATGCAATCTCTATTCCAGTTGAAAAACAATTAGCATGTAAAAACGTATCAGATCGTGCAATTGGTTACGGTATGCCTGGATATACAATAGACGGAAACGATCCGCTTGCAGTATATAAAGCTGTAAAAGAAGCAGCAGACCGCGGCCGTCGTGGTGAAGGCCCGACTTTAATTGAAACAGTATCATATCGTTTAACAGCACATTCTAGTGACGACGATGATCGTGTTTACCGTGATAAAGAAGAAGTAGAAGAAGCGAAGAAAAAAGATTCAATTATAACATTTGCAGCTTATTTAAAAGAAGTTGGCGTGTTAACTGAGGAATTTGAAAAACAAATGTTAGATGAAATTATGCATATCGTAAATGAAGCAACAGAATATGCAGAAAATGCTCCGTATGCAGCACCTGAAGATGCATTGAAGCACGTATACGCAGAATAGGGGGGAACGTTTCATGGCTGTAATGTCTTATATTGATGCTATTACATTAGCAATGCGCGAAGAAATGGAACGCGATGAGAAAGTATTCGTTTTAGGAGAAGATGTTGGTAAAAAAGGTGGCGTGTTTAAAGCGACACACGGTTTATATGATCAATTTGGTGAAGATCGTGCACTTGATGCACCGCTTGCAGAATCTGCAATTGCTGGGGTAGCAATTGGTGCGGCAATGTATGGTATGCGCCCAATCGCTGAAATGCAGTTTGCTGATTTCATCATGCCAGCAGTAAACCAAATTGTTTCTGAGGCAGCAAAAATTCGTTATCGTTCTAACAACGATTGGACTTGTCCAGTTACAATTCGTGCGCCATTTGGCGGGGGTGTTCACGGTGCATTGTATCATTCACAATCTGTAGAAGCGATGTTTGCAAACCAACCAGGTTTAAAAATTGTTATCCCTTCTACACCATATGATGCAAAAGGCTTATTAAAAGCAGCAATTCGTGATGAAGATCCAGTATTATTCTTCGAACATAAACGTGCATATCGCTTAATTAAAGGTGAAGTGCCAGAAGATGATTACGTATTACCAATCGGAAAAGCAGATGTAAAACGTGAAGGTGATGATATTACTGTTATTACTTACGGATTATGTGTTCACTTTGCTCTTCAAGCAGCTGAGAAATTAGCACAAGATGGCATTTCTGCACACATTCTTGATTTACGTACTGTGTATCCGTTAGATAAAGAAGCGATTATTGAAGCAGCTTCTAAAACAGGTAAAGTTCTTCTTGTAACAGAAGACAATAAAGAAGGAAGTATCATAAGTGAAGTGGCAGCAATTATTGCTGAAAATTGTCTGTTTGATTTAGATGCGCCAATCGCACGTCTTGCAGGCCCAGACGTTCCGGCAATGCCATATGCACCAACAATGGAAAAATTCTTTATGGTAAATCCAGATAAAGTTGAAAAAGCAATGCGTGAACTTGCGGAATTTTAATCGGGGGGACTATACATGGCTGTAGAAAATATCACAATGCCTCAGCTCGGGGAGAGCGTTACAGAGGGTACAATTAGTAAATGGCTCGTTAATGTTGGCGATCACGTAAACAAGTATGATCCACTTGCAGAAGTAATGACTGATAAAGTAAATGCCGAAGTACCATCTTCTTTCACTGGTATTGTGAAAGAGCTAATAGCTGGCGAAGGTGAAACGTTAGCTGTAGGTGAAGTTGTTTGTGTCATTCAAGTAGAAGGCGCAGATGAAGTAGCAGCAACAGCTGTAGAGGAAAAAACGAAAGAAGAACCAAAGGCAGAAGTAACTACGCCTGAAAAAGCACCGAAAGCAAAACAACCAACTGATGGAAAACCACGTTTTTCACCAGCTGTGTTAAAACTTGCGGGTGAGCATAACGTTGATTTAGATTTAGTAGAAGGTACGGGGGCAAATGGCCGTATTACTCGTAAAGATATTTTAAAGCTAGTGGAATCTGGAAATATTCCGCAAGCAGGTGCGAAGAAAGAGGCAGTTGTTGCAGTAGCAGCGCGTCCAGAAGCACCAAAATCAGCGGCAGTAGCCCCGGTAGCGTCAAAAGTAGAAGCTGCAAAACCAGTTTCTGTGCCGACAATGCCTGGAGATATCGAGATTCCGGTAACAGGTGTGCGTAAAGCAATTGCAGCAAATATGTTACGCAGTAAACACGAGGCACCTCATGCTTGGATGATGATTGAAGTAGATGTGACAAACCTTGTATCATACCGTAACTCAATTAAAGGCGATTTCAAAAAGCGTGAAGGCTTTAACTTAACGTTCTTTGCTTTCTTCGTAAAAGCAGTAGCACAAGCGCTAAAAGAATATCCTCAAATTAACTCAATGTGGGCTGGCGATAAAATCGTTCAGAAGAAAGACATTAACCTTTCTATCGCTGTTGCAACAGAGGAAGAACTATTTGTACCAGTAATTAAGCACGCGGACGAGAAAACAATTAAAGGTATCGCTCGCGAAATTACAGAACTTGCAGGAAAAGTACGCACGAAATCATTAAAAGCTGATGAAATGCAAGGCGGAACATTTACAATTAATAACACAGGATCATTCGGTTCTGTTCAATCTATGGGTATTATTAATTACCCACAAGCGGCTATTTTACAAGTTGAATCAATTGTAAAACGCCCAGTAATTATGGATAATGGTATGTTCGGTGCTCGTGACATGGTTAACTTATGTTTATCACTTGATCACCGTGTACTTGATGGTTTAATTTGTGGTAAATTCTTAGGACGTGTAAAAGAAATTTTAGAAAATACGTCAGAGAACAATACATCTGTATATTAATAAAAAGCTCGCGTTTGCGAGCTTTTTATCATTTCATTTCTTCATTTGTATCCTACTATATGTACAAACCTTTCCCAGTAATCTTACAATGAATGATCATGTATTAGGAATTTGCGAAAATACATTGCTGATATATGGTATATAGATATAAAATAAAAAAAGAATAATTTTTTGGCAAATCTTACTGATGAAACTGTAGTATAATATATTGTATTGTATGAAAAAGAGAGTTATTCTATATAAGTGTTTTATAGATAATGTGTAATCAGTCGTCAAAACATGAAGAATGTTGACTCCTGGTTTTTTATTTTGCTGTAACAATGTTTCAGGAGGATGTCATGAAAAGAAGTACCGAGTTTCTAAAAAGTTTAGATGTAAAATTAATTTTAATTTTGTGTGCACTATGTGTTACGAGTATAGCTGCTATATATAGCAGTCAGCAAACCGGACAGTATGGAGATGCAAACTTTGCTATGAAGCAGGGAGTTAACTACATAATTGGGGTTGTATTGTTACTTCTTGTTGCAAGCATCGACTTAGATCAATGGCAAAAATTGTCTTGGCCACTTTATATCGCTGGGTTTGGTTCACTTATTCTTTTGAAAATACTACCGGTTTCCAGTTTTACACCTGAAAAATTAGGTGCAAAAAGATGGTTTGTTTTTCCAGTAGCTGGACAAATTCAGCCATCGGAGTTTTTCAAAATTTCATTGCTTCTCATAATAGCCAGTTTAGCGGTGAAACATAATGCTCAGTATATGGCCCGGACATTCCAAACTGATTTGAAATTAGTCGGGAAAATTATGTTAGTATCTCTTCCACCTATGGCCGTTGTATATAGCCAGCCAGACACAGGAATGGTGTTCTTATATGCAGCAGCTATCGCATGTATTTTATTTATGTCAGGAATTCAAAAGAAATTAATTGCGATATGTACAGTCATTCCGGTGACCATATTGTCTACATTAATATTTATATTTGTAAAATATCCAGATTTCTTCTTTAATAAATTAGTTACTCTGTTAAAACCTCACCAACAATCACGTATTATAGGTTGGCTAGATCCATTTGAAAATGCAAATGAAGGCTATCAAACGCAGCAATCGATTTTAGCTGTAGGTAGTGGAGGTATGGAAGGTAAAGGGTACGGTGAAGGGAGCGTCTATATTCCGGAGAAACACACGGACTTTATTTTCGCTACAATTGCTGAAGAAGGCGGATTTATAGTAGCAGCACTAGTTGTGTTCTTGTTCCTGTTACTACTTTATCGAACAATTATTATCGGTTATTCTGCTGATAATTTATTTGGTACATTATTATGTGCTGGATCAATAGGAATACTAACGGTTCAAATATTCCAAAATATTGGTATGATCGTTGGATTAATGCCTGTAAAAGGTATCGCGTTACCTTTCTTATCATATGGGGGAAGTTCCTTATTCTCGAATATGATTATGATGGGGCTCATATTATCGGTACGGAAAACGTATAAAAAATATATGTTTTCAGTTAAGTAAAAAAAAGCTGACTCGTTTTTAAACGAATCAGCTTTTTTACATATATGCCCTTAAACGTCGCAAACTAAGAAAAAAGTGTAGTTTGCGACGTTTAAGGAGTGCAAAGTTATGCATATTTTTGAAGGAGCACGGCATCTTTCTAATGGCGAATGGATTATCCGAGCGATTATAGCTTATATATTTTTAATTCTTGTTGCGAAAGCGATGGGGCAAAGGTCTATTGCGCAACTAAGATTTTTAGACGTTGTACTAGTGTTATTATTAGGGGGGAATATTTCTAACGCATTATCAGATGAAAAGGTTGGATTACTCGGTTCGATGATTACAACGTTCATACTCGTTGTACTTCATATAATAAGCTCTGTTTTAATGTTGAAATGGGATAGGTGGAGACGTTTTTTAGAGCCAGCACCTATTATTCTTATACATAATGGTTCCATTGATTTTAGTAACTTAAAAAAAGCGAGAATTACGGTGGAATATTTATTTTCGGAACTTCGCGTACAAAATGTGAGCGATATTCAAACGATTAAATTAGCATTGTGGGAAGCGAGTGGTGTTGTTTCTATATTTCAGTATCCAGAATATGAAGCAGTTTCTCGGCTTGACCTTAAAGTGGCGGGGAAAAAAGCTCCAGTTGCTTTTATATTAGTGAAAGATGGAAGAATTCAGCAAGATGTTCTCGCTTTATTAGGAAAAACAGAAGAGTGGGCGAAAGAGTGTTTAGAGAAGAGTGCAGAAATCGAATCCATTATGTTAGCTACAGTAGATGAAGCACATAAAATAAATATTTTGTTAAAAAAATGAAAAATATACGCATTTTGTCGTTTCATACATATGATACAATAGTGTGGACAACGAAAAAATGGGAGGTGTTTCCATGGGATATGTAGAAGAATTACGAAAAGTAGTTGGTCATCGCCCTTTAATTTTAGTTGGTGCTGTTGTACTCGTTATAAATGAAAATGGTTATGTTTTATTACAACAGCGAACAGAGCCGTACGGAAAATGGGGGTTGCCTGGCGGGCTAATGGAGCTTGGTGAATCACCAGAAGAAACAGCTTACCGTGAAGTATATGAAGAGACAGGAATAGAAGTAAAGAACCTCCGATTAATCAATGTATTTTCTGGAGCGAACTACTTTACAAAATTAACAAACGGTGATGAGTTTCAATCCGTAACGACAGCCTATTATACCGATGAATACGAAGGGAATTTTGTTATGAATAAAGAAGAAGCGGTTCAGCTTAAATTCTTCCCGGTAACAGAGCTACCTGATTATATTGTAGGATCGCATAAAAAAATGATTGTGGAATATATGAAAATGTGACAAAAAGGTGCTAGAGCCCTGCTCTAACACCTTTTCTATGCTGAAATACAAGTAAACTTACTTGTATTCTCTAAACATTAACTGGTAAGATACAAATAGGTAGAATTAGAGGAGGGAAAAGATTGATTAACTTTAACTTTTTTATGAATGATGTTGTCCGTCAAGCGCGTGAAGAGATCGTTTCTGCGGGATATACAGAATTGACGACACCAGAAGCAGTCGAAGAAGCATTTAAAAGAAATGGTACAACACTTGTAATGGTAAACTCTGTATGTGGCTGTGCAGGCGGTATTGCTCGCCCTGCTGCTGCACATTCCGTACATTATGATAAACGCCCTAACCACCTTGTAACGGTATTTGCGGGTCAAGATAAAGAAGCAACAGCAAGAGCTCGTGAATATTTTGAAGGATATCCACCTTCATCTCCATCATTTGCTTTATTGAAAGATGGAAAAATTGTAACGATGGTAGAACGTCATGAAATTGAAGGTCATGAACCAATGCAAGTAATTGCAAAACTACAATCTTACTTCGAAGATAATTGCGAAGAACTATAAGGAAGAGAAAAAGCGGTACGTCCAGGAACAAGTGGACGTACCGCTTTTTTATTTAATTTTTATAATGATTGGACATGCATAGAGATGTTTTTTATGCATGTTTTTATGCATTGAAAACGAACTTAATAATGTTTTTGTGTTTATTTTTATTTTAAATGTTGCATAAAAATGAAAGTGTTGATACAATACAAACATCGAATAAATATTCTATTTAACTTTTAAATATACATTATTAGGGGGAAGAAAGATGAAGAAGTTATTATCAATATCATTTGCACTTATTTTAATTGTAAGTATGTTCAGTGCTTGTAGTAATGGGGAAGAAAAGACGAAGAGTGAGAATAAAAAAGTACTCGTTATGGGGACTTCAGCAGACTATAAACCGTATGAATACGTGGAAGCTTCAAAAAGTGATGAAATTATCGGCTTTGATGTTGATATTGCAAAATATATCGGAAAAGAACTTGGGTATGAAGTGAAAGTGAAAGATATGGATTTTGGAGGATTATTAGCATCTCTTAGCTCAGGAAAAGTTGATTTCGTTATGGCAGGTATGACGCCAACTGCAGAGCGTAAAAATAATGCTGATTTCACAGATATTTATTTTGTTGCTAAAAATATGATTGTTTCAAAAAAGGGTTCTAATATTAAATCCTTAGAAGATTTAAAAGGTAAAACAGTAGGAGTACAAACAGGATCAATTCAAGAAGAAAAAGCAGAAGAATTTAAAAAACAAGTCGATTTCAAAGCAGAGGGACGTGACCGTATACCAGAAATCGTACAAGAAATTAAAGCTGGTCGTTTTGACGCTGCAATTATAGAAGACACAGTTGCAAAAAATTATTTAGAAAAAATGAAAGAACTACAAGGGGTTGAAATTCAAGAAGCACCAGAAGAAGTAGGTGCAGCAATTGCTCTTCCGAAAAACAGTGATAAAACAGAAGAATTTAATAAAGTAATTAAGAAAATGCAAGAAAATGGAGAAATGGATAAATTAGTGAAGAAATGGTTTGGCAGCGGAAAATAAGCTGCCTTTCACTTTTCTGTGAGGGGAATGAAAAGGATGAATTTAGATTTTTCGGCAATTACGCCTTCAATACCATATATATTAAAGGGCTTAGAAGTTACATTGAAAATTGTAGCTGCATCAGCTTTGGCAGGATTTATTTTAGGGACGTTATTAGCGCTTTGCAAAATTGCTAGAATAAGAGTACTAAACATTGCAGCAGATATTTATACGTCAATATTTCGTGGCACACCGCTTGTATTGCAATTAATGATTATTTATTTCGGTGTTCCGCAAATGATTGGATATGAGATACCAGCCTTTTTAGCAGCTGTACTTGCATTTAGCTTAAATTCAGGTGCATATATGTCAGAAGTAATTCGTGCCGGCATTCAAGCGGTCGATAAAGGACAAACAGAAGCAGCAATGGCTTTAGGTATTCCGTACAGTAAAATGATGAGAAATATTATTTTTCCTCAAGCTTTAAAAAATATATTACCAGCGCTTGTGAATGAGTTTGCGACACTTACGAAAGAGTCGGCTGTAGTAACTGTAATAGGAGCGACTGATTTAATGCGCCGTGCTTATATTGTAGGCGGTGAAACATTTAAATATCTTGAGCCATTACTGTTTGTTGGCCTTATTTATTATATATTAGTAATTATTCTTACATTAGTCGGGAAGGCAATTGAAGGGAGAATGAAGAAAAGTGATTAAAATTGACAACCTTCATAAATCATTTGGAAAAAATGAAGTATTAAAAGGAATTACAACAACGATTGAAAAAGGAGAAGTTGTTGCAATTATCGGACCGTCTGGATCTGGAAAGTCAACGTTTTTACGCTGTATGAATGTACTAGAAGCACCGACAGCTGGTCACATTTGGATTGGAACGGAAGAAGTAACGAATCCGAAAACAAATATTATGCACGTTCGTGAAAATGTCGGAATGGTATTTCAACATTTTCACTTATTCCCTCATATGACTGTATTGGAAAATATTACGTATGCTCCTATCAATGTAAAAGGAGTAACGAAGCAAGAGGCTGAAAAAAAAGCTGAGAAACTCCTAGAAAAAGTGGGGTTATTAGATAAGAAAGATGCATATCCAAATCGTCTTTCAGGTGGACAAAAGCAACGTGTAGCAATTGCAAGAGCGTTAGCGATGGAACCGGAAGTTATGTTATTTGATGAACCGACCTCTGCGCTAGATCCAGAAATGGTGAAAGAAGTGTTAGAAGTTATGAAATCATTAGTTACGACAGGAATGACGATGGCAATCGTTACACATGAAATGGGATTTGCAAAAGAAGTAGCGGACCGCGTTCTCTTTTTAGATGGTGGAAAGCTAGTAGAAGATAGTAATCCGGAAGAGTTTTTTACAGCACCAAAAAGTGACCGTGCAAAAGAATTTTTGCAAAAGATATTGTAATATGTAAAGGTTAAGTGAACAATAGATAGAAAAGGATGACATTGCGTCATCCTTTTTTTATACTATTTTTAAATACATTTATACATATAGGGGTAATGATATGTTTAAAATTGGATATAGAACAGTGAAAACAGCGCTTGGAACGGGTGCGGCAGTTTTTATTGCTCAGTTATTAGGATTAGAATTTTATAGTTCAGCTGGTATTTTAGTCATTTTATGCGTGCAAAATACGAAACGAAAATCCGTTCAAGTATCGTTGCACCGTTTTTTAGCTTGTGTATTATCGATGGTATTTGCGTTTTGTATTTTTGAAACGATTGGTTATACACCACTTGCGATTAGCATATTACTGCTTACCTTTATTCCGACTGCAGTTATGTGCAAAATTCAAGAAGGGATTGTCACGAGTTCGGTTATCGTTATGCATCTGTATTCATTAAAGCAAATTACATGGTCTATAGTTGGTAATGAAATTGCTATATTAACGATTGGAATTAGTGTCGCTTTATTAGTAAACATGTACATGCCAAGCAGTGAGAATAAACTGAAAGAGTATCAAGGGAAAATAGAAGACCATTTCAGAACGATTTTGTTTGAAATGGTCGTTTATTTACGAAATCGAGATAGTAATTGGAGTGGGGCCGAATTAATTGAAACAGAAATGATGCTGAAAGAAGCAAAAGATTTATCATTTAAAAAACTTGAGAATGAATTTATGCGTGAAGATGACTATTATTATCGGTATTTTGATATGCGTATGCAACAATTTGAAATTTTGGAGCGAATGATACCATTAGCTGCATCACTATCTTGGACGTATGAACAAGCGGATATGATTGCAGACGTAATTGAAAATATAGGGAATTCTATTCGTCCTGAAAGTACAGGGGTCATTTCGTTAAGACAACTTCAAGAAATGCGAGAAGTATTTAGAGAAATGCCTTTACCAGTCTCGCGAGAAGAATTTGAGATACGTGCGAAACTTGTTCAACTTGTGTATGAAATGGAGCAATATTTACTCATTAAAAGTCGTTTTAAGGGAAAGGATAATATAAAAGAACTTATTTAGAAGGTAGGAATTATGTATGCCGTATCTTCTTTCTTTATTATTATGTCTTTCTTTATCACCAATCTGGCCTCTTGGTGATAACCCACGTGCTGGAGATCCTTTTATAATTGTAAATAAAGCAACGAATAAACTAGCTTACATTGATGATGGAAAGATCCAAAAGGTTTTTCCAGTAGCGACAGGGAAAACAAATGAATTAACCCCAGAAGGAACCTTTGACATTGTATTGAAGGCGAAGGATCCATATTATATTGCGAAGGATATTCCTGGGGGCTCTCCAAAAAATCCACTTGGATCGAGGTGGATGGGATTTAATGCAAGAGGAACGGATGGAAGTAAGTATGGGATACACGGGACAAACCAGCCTAGTTCAATTGGAAAATATATTTCGCAAGGATGTATAAGAATGAAGAAACATGATGTGGAATATTTGTTTGATCGTATTCCACTTGGAACGAAAGTATCGATTGTGAAATCGAAAAAATCATTTCAGCAATTGGCAAAAGAAAAAGGGGCCATAGCGTTTGGAAAAGTCAACGAAACGGTTGGCTTTTTTCTTTTCTATAAGTTGTCTTGACATGTGTACATAACCATGCGTTAATGAGAATATATAAAGATAATTGAGTAAAGGGGTTGCTCATATGTATTTAAATCCAAAAATTTCTTACATGCAGTTTTGTGTTGGTTTTCTATTTGTTATTACATTCATATTGGCAACTTTTAATATATGCTCTTACGTTGTAGCGATTGTATTTATGGCATTACTCAATCTTACTTTTGTTATTGGGGCATTTCAGCAGAAACAATATACAAGTTTTGTAATAGCACTTGTAATGGCCTTTTCCTTTAGCATTGTAGCAATTATATATATAAAATAATAAAATGTTCAATACAAGATAGACTATCTCGATTTCGAGATGGTCTATTTTGTATGTGTAAGCAGTAAAAAAAGGACGAGTGAATCGTCCTTTTTACCAAAACATACTTGCGCCAGTAAGTAATGTTGTTACAAGCATAGAAATTAGCATTATATAAACCATAATTTTTTGAGCTTTTTTATGCATCGTTAAACCTCCTTGCAAATCAGTACAATTTCATTGTAACGAGAAATGAAATTGTGGACAAGGGGAGAGAAATGACAAATTTCGAGAAGTGTGTGTAAAGTAGAACAGGAAATGTGTGTGTGTGTAGAGAATATATTAAAAGATAGAGTACTAGTTTTTTGTTATGCAAGCATGAAGAATGGAGATACGATGATGAAAATATACGAAACAGATCGTTTACATTTAAGAGAAATTGATGAGTCGTATGCGGAAAAAGTTCTTCAATATTACGACAAAAATCGTGAATTTTTAAAAGCGTGGGAAGAGTATAGACCGGAGGGTTTTTTCACGTTAGATTATCAAAAGAAAAAGTTACAAAAGGATAGAAAAGAGTTCGCGGAAGGTAAGATAATCAGGCTTTGGATTTTTAAAAAGGGTGATGATACAAAAATTATTGGATGTATTTCATTTAATCTAATTGTTCGCGGAATTTATCAATCTTGTGTACTTGGCTATAAATTAGATAAGGAAGAATTGAATAAAGGTTACACAACAGAAGCGCTTAGAAAAGCAATTCAAGTTACATTTGAAGAATTTCATTTACATCGTATAGAAGCACCAGTTATGCCACGAAATTTAGCATCTATACAAGTAGTGACGAAGATAGGATTTCAATATGAAGGTGTATCTCGAAAAATGCTAATGGTAAATGGCATCTGGGAAGATCATATGCGCTGGGTATTGTTAAACGAGTAATAGAAGGCAGATGGGTATCTAGATGTGTTAACCATCTGTTTTTTGTCTTGTATTTCGAAACTTTTGCGAAATTCTGTTATAATTAATGTTGTTACATACATAATGGTAGTGCAGGAGGCGCAGTCTTATGATTAATCAAGAACGTTTAGTAAATGAATTTATGGAGTTAGTACAAGTAGATTCTGAAACAAAATTTGAAGCAGAAATTTGCAAAGTGTTAACAGAGAAATTTACTGCTTTAGGTGTAGAAGTATTTGAGGATGACACGATGGGTGTGACTGGTCATGGTGCAGGTAACTTAATTTGTACTTTACCAGCAACAAAAGACGGTGTTGATACAATTTATTTCACTTCTCATATGGATACAGTAGTTCCTGGTAATGGAATTAAGCCTTCTATTAAAGATGGATATATCGTATCAGATGGTACTACAATTTTAGGAGCCGATGACAAAGCTGGATTAGCATCTATGTTTGAAGCGATTCGTGTCTTAAAAGAGAAAAACATTCCTCATGGTAAAATTGAATTTATTATTACAGTTGGAGAAGAATCTGGTCTTATTGGTGCAAAAGCGTTAGACCGTGAGCGTATTACAGCAAAATATGGTTATGCATTAGATAGTGATGGAAAAGTTGGTGAAATTGTAGTTGCAGCGCCAACACAAGCGAAAGTGAATGCGATTATTCGTGGGAAAACAGCTCACGCTGGCGTAGCACCAGAAAAAGGTGTATCTGCAATTACTATCGCAGCAAAAGCAATCGCAAAGATGCCACTTGGTCGTATCGATTCTGAAACAACTGCAAATATTGGACGTTTTGAAGGTGGTACACAAACAAATATCGTTTGCGATCATGTTCAAATCTTTGCAGAAGCTCGCTCTTTAATAAATGAGAAAATGGAAGTGCAAGTTGCAAAAATGAAAGAAGCATTTGAAACAACTGCAAAAGAAATGGGTGGTCATGCAGACGTTGAAGTAAACGTTATGTATCCAGGATTTAAGTTTGCTGCTGGCGATCACGTTGTAGAAGTTGCGAAACGTGCAGCTGAAAACATCGGTCGTACGCCTTCTCTTCACCAAAGTGGTGGCGGAAGTGATGCGAACGTAATTGCAGGACATGGTATCCCAACAGTTAACTTAGCAGTTGGTTATGAAGAAATTCATACAACAAATGAAAAAATTCCTGTTGAAGAATTAGCGAAAACAGCAGAATTAGTTGTAGCTATTATCGAAGAAGTAGCGAAGTAAGTAATAAAGTAAAAAAGACGTGTGAACCAATTATGGTTTACACGTCTTTTTTTATTTTGATTCAAGTGCTTTCACAAGGCGGATAAGCCAATATAAGAAGACCCATGGAAGTACATAAGTTGTTGTAAAACGTATGAAATGAGAGAAGATTCCTAAAGCGTAAATGTTAATGTTAAAAAGGGGAAGTAACAAATAATTAATCGCAAGGATTACTATAATAATAATAAATACATAATTGAGTTTATTATGTTGTTTCATAACGATTCATCTCCTTTACAATAATATCCATTTGTTACGTACAGTATAGCAAAAAATAGATAGAGAAAAGCCAATAATTAGTATAACTTTTAAAGAAATTTGATATAATGATGGAACAAATGTTCTTCGAGGGGTGAGTAGTATGCGAGAAATGTATCCGAAAAATGGACGTGTTATTTTACATGTAGATATGAATTGTTTTTTCGCATCTGTTGAAATTGCTCATGACCCATCATTACAAGGAAAGCCATTAGCGATTGCGGGGAATGAAAAAGAGAGAAAAGGGATTATCATAACATGTAGTTATGAGGCGAGAGAATATGGAATACGTACGACGATGCCTCTTTGGGAAGCGAAAAGGTTATGCCCACAATTAGTTGTAAGGCACCCTAATTTTACATTATATCGAGAAGCTTCATTTCAAATGTTTCAAATCCTTTCTCGTTTTACAGAAAAGATACAACCAGTCTCTATAGATGAAGGGTATTTAGATATTACAGATTGCTATGCGCTCGGTTCGCCTCCTGAAATAGCGAAGATGATTCAACAAGCGTTACTAACAGAGTTACAGCTTCCATGTAGCATTGGAATCGCTCCAAATCTTTTCCTAGCAAAGACTGCTTCAGATATGAAAAAACCTCTTGGTATTACAGTACTTCGAAAACGTGATATCCCAGAAATCATTTGGCCACGATCAGTTGCAGAGATGCATGGAATCGGAGAGAAAACAGCTGAAAAATTAAAAGACATTCATATACATACAATTGAACAGTTAGCAAAAGGAGACGAGCATATCATTCGCGCTAAAATTGGAAAGCATGGTGTTGATTTACAAAAACGTGCAAAAGGTATGGATGACAGGGAAGTTGACCCGAATCAAATGGGACAACATAAAAGCGTTGGAAATTCGATGACTTTCTCAAAGGATATGGACGAAGAAAAAGAATTACTTGATATGTTAGAAAGATTATCGAAATCAGTAAGCAAAAGGCTACAAAAACGAACTCTCGTTAGTTATAACATTCAAATTATGATTAAATACCATGATCGCCGCACAGTAACACGGAGTAAACAATTGAAAAATGCAATATGGGAAGAACGGGTTATTTTTCAAGCGGCATCCCGTTTATGGAAGCAACACTGGGATGGTGATTCTGTTCGTCTGTTAGGTGTTACAGCTACTGAATTAGAGTGGAAGACAGAATCGGTGAAACAGTTAGATTTGTTTTCATTTGAAGAAGATGCGAAAGAAGAGCCGTTACTTGCTGTTATTAATCAAATTAATGATAAATACGGAACAGCTCTTTTACAGCGAGGTAGTCAACTATTACGTAAGCAAGAAAAGTCGTTTCAGCAAAAATTAGAAAATAAGTTTATGTAGAAAGAGTTATGGATTTAAACCCTTCTTTTTTAGATAGAAGAGAGGATCTAGCCATGCGTAGAAGCGGTCAGATCTTTTTTTAGCCCCATGCCAAGTTGAAAACAAGGAGAGCAAACGAGTATGGAGTGTGTCGGATTATTCATAGCTGTTGCTTATTTGTTGAAAGTGAAAAAATGGGTATATGTAAAAGGTGTTATGGAATTAAGCCCTTCTTTTTTAGATGGAAGAAAGGAGCTAGCCATGCGTAGAAGCGGTCAGATCCTTTTTTAGCCCCGTGCCAAGTTAAAACAAGGAGTATGGATATAAATAAAAAGCACTGATTACAGTGCTTTTTATTATAGATTATGAGATTGTAGGGTTTTCAAAAATAACAATCTCTGAGCTGTTTGTTGTTGAAACGCGTTGTGCGTAATATGTTAAAGCTGAAGAAATATATGTTGGTAACGTCTCATTTGTATGTGATGTTGTATATTCATGAATTAATTCTTTTAAAGTCGTCCACTCTAGTTGTGCTGGGTGATCAGAAACGAAAGAACTTACCCAGCGATCAAATGAAGATGAAAAATCAGTTTGTAAACGAAATACTTCTTTCATAATAAAACGCTCCCTTTATATGTGATATAGTTATATTACTACAAAACACGAACGATTGTTAAGTTTTTATTTTGAACGTTCGTGTTATATAGTTGTCTAGATGATTGGTTATGTAAATTCAATTTGCCATTTGAAATAACATTCCGTAAGATGAAAGATAGATTATATAAAGAGCTGGAGGAAAGAAAGTGGAATTTGTATTTTTAGGAACTGGTGCAGGTGTTCCTTCAAAAGGAAGGAACGTTTCAGCAATCGCCTTACAATTGTTAGAAGAACGAGGGCAAACGTGGCTATTTGACTGTGGTGAAGCGACTCAGCATCAAATTTTACATACATCTGTACGCCCAAGACGCATTGAAAAAATATTTATTACTCATTTACATGGAGATCATATTTTTGGTTTGCCTGGTTTATTAGGGAGCCGTTCTTTTCAAGGAGGAACGACGCCGTTAACAGTGTACGGCCCGAAAGGAATTAAACAATTTATTGAAGTAGCATTATTAGTAAGTACGACACATGTTAAATATCCACTTGAAATCGTTGAGATTACGGAAGAAGGTATTGTGTTTGAGGATAATGAATTCTGTGTAGAAACAAAAAGGTTATCACATGGAATCGAATGTTTCGGATATCGAATTGTAGAGAAAGATATACAGGGAGCTCTTTTAGTGGATAAGTTACTGGGAATGGGTGTGAAACCTGGTCCAGTTTTTAAACGCTTAAAAGATGGTGAAGTAGTTGAATTAGAGAATGGCACAGTGTTAAATGGAAAAGATTTTATCGGCCCGCCTCAAAAAGGCAGAGTTATTACAATTTTAGGCGATACAAGATATTGCGAAGCGAGTAGAGAGCTTGCGCAAGATGCTGATGTACTTGTTCATGAAGCGACTTTCGCGGCAGAAGATGAACAGCAAGCACATGACTATTTCCATTCAACAACAGAACAAGCTGCGCGTATTGCATTAAATGCAAATGTAAAGCGATTAATATTGACTCATATTAGTTCTCGTTATCAAGGAGATACATATAAGGAATTGCTGAAAGAAGCAAGAGAGTTATTTTCTAATACAGAAATCGCGATGGATTTGAAATCATTTCCAGTAGAAAAGTGATATTCAAAAAAATGGTAACATATGTTTGCCATTTTTTTTATTTATAATAAATTTTTTTTTTACTAAAACTGTTATCATTTTATTTTTATATTGGATGACACAGAAGGTTTTAATGATGTGAAGATATAGGATGGAAATACACAATACCGATTATTTAGAAAAACTGTTATATAAGTCAGACGACATACAAGTGATACAAATAGCGAAAAAGGATTTTTATTCAGAACTTTTAAAATTCAAAAAAAGTAAGCGTTTTATAAAATACAAGCTATAATGAGGGCAGATTATAATTTATTGTAGGCTACATGCGTTTTAGCCATTTGTCGTAACAAGTGAAGTTGACTAAACTGAGAGAGAGCAACATGGAGATTATAAAAGGATATTACTATTATTTGTACTAAGTCTTTTTTCACTCTTTAGCTTTGAAGCACCAAAAGGTATGGAAGCAATGGGAGTTTCACTTGTTTATGCTATGCTTGTAAGGGGTTCTGTGTTAAACTTTGGATTGCTACCAGACTTTATTGTGGATTATCTTATATCATTTTTAAATGAAGGTAATACTAAGTTTCGTATTTATTATTATAACTGGTATTATTTCAAAATACATTGGTTCATTGTTATTCAAAAACTATCCAATTCGTACAGCGGAACAAATTCGTGGTACGACTGGAAAAGCAACCGTTTCGGCAGCTTAATAGAATAGTAGAAAAAATTTTCATAGAGGTTTAGGGGGAGTTATGATGAAGTACCGCTCAGTGTTTGATATTATTGGTCCGGTTATGATTGGTCCATCAAGTTCACATACAGCAGGCGCGGCAAGAATGGGGCAAGTTGCTCGTCAGCTGTTTCGTCATGAGCCAGAGAGAGTTAGCATTTCATTATATGGTTCATTTGCAAAAACATACCGTGGTCACGGTACGGATGTAGCGCTAATCGGTGGAATACTAGGATTTGAAACAGATGATTTACGTATTCCAAGTGCGTTAGATATTGCAAAAGAACGCGGGATTGAAGTGGAATTCATTGAAGAAGATGCAAATGCTCCACATCCAAATACAGCGAAAATTCGTCTGTATAAAGGTGAAGAGGAAATTGAAGTTGTTGCTTGCTCAATTGGTGGCGGTAAAATTGAAGTAGTAGAATTAAACGGATTCGATCTTCAATTAACAGGCACGAGTCCAGCACTACTTATTGTAAATAACGATCGCTTTGGTGCTATCGCAGCTGTAGCTTCGATCCTTGCTAAGCATGAGATTAACATTAGTACAATGAGTGTTTCTCGTAAAGAAAAAGGAAGAAGAGCGCTTATGGTCATTGAAACAGATGAATTATTAGCAGATGAAGTAATCGCAGAAATAAATGGGCAACAAAATATTTGTCAAGTAACTATTATGGATTAATTGCAGGGGGGACACACCATGTTTCGGAACGCAGCGGAACTAGTGGCGCAAGCTAAAGAGCAAAATGTAAAAATCGCAGAAATTATGATTCAATGTGAAATGGAAACAAGAAGTATCTCACGTGAAGAAGTAATTGCTGGAATGGAAAAGAACTTAGTCGTGATGGAGCAAGCAGTAGAACGAGGTATTCGTGGTGTAAAATCACCGACTGGTTTAACTGGCGGGGATGCTGTGAAAGTCCAAGCGTATTTAAAGAGTGGAAAAGGCTTATCTGGAGATACAATTTTGGACGCAGTGAGTAGAGCTGTCGCAACAAATGAAGTAAACGCGGCGATGGGAATCATTTGTGCAACACCAACAGCAGGATCTGCTGGAACAGTGCCAGGTGTACTCTTTGCACTGCAAGAAAAATTACAGCCGACACGCGAAGAAATGATTGAATTTTTATTTACAGCAGGAGCTTTCGGTATGGTTGTTGCGAATAATGCTTGTATTTCCGGCGCGGCAGGAGGTTGCCAAGCTGAAGTAGGTTCAGCAAGTGGAATGGCAGCAGCAGCAGCAGTTGAGATGGCTGGTGGAACACAAGATCAAGCAGCTACAGCGATGGCGATTTCATTAAAGAATATGCTTGGTTTAGTATGTGATCCTGTTGCAGGGCTTGTAGAAGTACCTTGTGTAAAACGTAATGCAGCAGGAGCTGCGAATGCCATGATTTCAGCTGATTTATCATTAGCTGGTGTAACTAGTACAATTCCATGTGATGAAGTCATTGAGGCGATGTTTAGAATTGGACAAACGATGCCAGTAGCACTTCGTGAAACAGCAGAAGGTGGACTTGCAGCAACACCAACAGGTCGTCGTCTGCAAGAAGAGATTTTTGGTAAGAGTAATAACTAAAAGCATATCATATGATTAAAATAAAAAACGGAGCTCAAATAAAGTTGAGCTCCGTTTTTTATTTTTCTTCTGCTATTTTTTCTAATGTTTTTCCAAGATCGTGTGATCGTTTCGTTGCTTGTGTAATACAGGAGATTAATGCTTGTTGAAAATTATGCTCCTGTAATACTTCAATACCTGCTTCGGTAGTTCCGCCAGGAGAAGTAATTTCTTTTCGCAAAATAGAAGGGTGTTTTTCGCTTACTTTTAGCATTTCAGCAGCACCAATCATCGTCTGAAGAATAAGTGATTTTGCAACATCTTCTTTTAAACCAATTTTTTTTGCTGCCTCTTCCATTGCCTCTACCACATAATAAATATAAGCTGGTCCACTTCCGGATAATGCAGTGACAGCATGCATATCTTCTTCTTCTACAACAGAGACGAGACCAATCGTTTCAAATAACGATGTTGCAATGCGAATATGTTCCTCCGTTGTGTGTTCTGAAGGTGAGATAGCAGTAGCGGATTTTAAAATAGCCGCAGATGTATTTGGCATTGCACGAATAATCGGAACGTCTTTTTGAAGTAGGTTTCTAATTGAATGAGTAGAAACACCTGCTAGTAACGAAATAATAAGCAAGTCATTATTTATGTATTCTTTAAGAGGAATAATCGCTTCTGCGACATCTTTTGGCTTCATCGCTAGAAAAAGAATATTTGCATCAGCAAGTAACTCCTTTTTATTATGTGTACCTTTGACACCGTATTTTTTATGTAACTCCTGTAATCTTGTCTCGTTAGAACGATTACTTACAGTGACATGTTCTCCCTTAACAACATTTGCGTTTAATAAACCACCAATAATCGCTTCGGCAATAGAGCCTGCACCGAGAAAGGAAATGTTTTGCATAGACATGATGTGCCTCCTTTGAATTTGGTTAGAAATGCTTATAAATGTACATACATTCGTTTTTTTATGGAAAACACCTCTTTTTATCTGAAAATAATGACAAATTTATAGGGAAGTTGTAAACTGAAGAGGTATTCATTTTGAACCGGAAAAAGACAGGGGGGGGCTAAGCATGACGGCGATTCATCGAATGGAGATTCCTGTTCCATTTGCAGTTGAGACAGTGAATGTGTTTTTAGTTGAGGGAGAAACATTAACGTTAATTGATACAGGGACAAATACAGAAGAAGCAAAGAAGGCATTAGAAAGTCAATTAGGTGCATTAGGATATAAGATAGAAGATATTGAAACGGTAGTGATTACGCATCACCATGCGGATCATTGCGGACTTTTAAATACATTTTCTGAAAAAGTAAAGATTATCGGACATCCTTGGAATGAACCGTGGATTACACAGAATGCTGAATTTTTAAAGAGGTATCATGAATTTTTTAAAGAGACAGCCTTGCAGTTCGGCGTTCCAGCAGCGTTTTTGAATGGTGAGGCGTTATTGACGACGAAGACACTTAAATATTCTTGTAATAGATCGTTAACACATACCGTGAGAGAGGGAGATCGTATAGATTCGTTACCTGGATTTACAGTGATTGAAACCCCGGGTCATGCTTCCACTCATATTTCATTATATAGAGAATCTGATGGAATATTAATTGGTGGGGATGCTCTCATTAGTCATATTTCTTCAAATCCAATATTAGAACCACCATATGAAGGGCAAACAGAAAGAGCGCGTCCTTTATTGCAGTATAATCAAACGTTAAAACGTTTAAGTGAAATGAATATTTCACGTATTTTATCAGGGCATGGGGAAGATGTTCTGAATATGAAACAACTTATTGAAACAAGATTACAAAAGCAAGAGACACGTGCTTTTAAAGTGCTTGAACTATTAAAGGAAAAGCCAATGACAGCATTTGAAGTATGTGTAAAACTATTTCCGGTATTATATAAAGAGCAATTGCCACTTACTATCTCAGAAACTGTTGGACAATTAGACTTTTTAGCATATAATCAACAAGTGATGATTGATGAATCTTCACAACAATTGATTTATTATGCAAAGTAGGTGACAGCAATGACGGGACGTTTACAAGAAAAAGTAATCGTCATTACAGGTGCTTCTAGTGGAATTGGAGAGCAAGTTGCAATGCAGGTTGCAGAGCAAGGGGCGACGCCGGTATTAATGGCTCGAACAGAAGAGAAGTTACAAGCATTAGCAGACAAAATTAAAGAAACTTATAATACGCCTTGCTATTACTATGTATTAGATGTAAGTGAAGAAACGAAAGTACAATCTGTTTTTTCAAAGGTATTACAAGAAGTAGGACGTATTGATATATTGGTAAATAATGCGGGATTTGGTATTTTTAAAACGTTTGAAGATGCTTCAATGGATGAAGTAAAGGATATGTTTCAAGTAAATGTATTTGGATTAGTAGCTAGTACGAAAGCGGTATTACCTTATATGGTAAAAAGGAACGAAGGACAAATTATTAATATTGCTTCATTGGCTGGAAAAATTGCAACTCCGAAGTCGAGTGCTTATGCAGCAACAAAACACGCTGTATTAGGATTTACGAATAGTTTGCGCATGGAGTTATCTAACACAAATGTGTATGTAACAGCAATTAACCCAGGACCGATAGATACGAACTTTTTTGAAATAGCGGATCAATCAGGTACATATGTGAAAAATATGGGACGTTACATGTTAAAACCAACATATGTAGCAGAACAAATCGTAAAGGCGATGCAAACGAAAAAACGTGAAGTAAACTTGCCGAAGTGGATGGGAATGGGGCCAAAGCTCTACGTATTATTCCCAGGTTTATTTGAACGTGTTGCAGGCAAATCATTAAGTAAAAAATAGGAGATTTCCATATGGAAATCTCCTATTTTTTTATTTTCCAGTCACATAATCGTAAACGATATCCTCAACAGCCTCGTATACATCAATTTCAGTATTTGAATGAATTATCATTTGAATATGTTTAATTAGCATTTCCTGATCCTCTTTTGAAACAGGATTACATTGATATTGCCGAAAACTTTTTATAATCATTTTCTCAATTAATTTTTCATTCATGTTTTTCCCCGCCTGTATGTATACATGTATTGTTTTATTGTACTTGAAGTGAAATGGAAATGCTACTATACATTGTTTTTGCATAAAAATCCACTTGTATATATTGCTTTTATAGTAAGATTAATATTTTGAAGTTTTTAAAAATTATAAATATTTAATTGACTTTATAATTATGCAATATTATAATCATACTTAATTTAAAGAATAGATATGAGGAGGAGCTTATGAAAGTCGCAATTATTGGAGCAACTGGATATGGAGGTATTGAGTTAATTCGGTTATTAGAGCAACATCCATATTTTTCGATAGCATCTCTCCATTCTTTTTCACAAGTTGGTGAATTTATAACAAATGTATACCCGCATTTTCGAAATGTTCTTGTCCGTACGTTACAAGAAATTGATGCGGAGAAAATAGAGAAGGAAGCTGAAATTGTATTTTTAGCAACCCCGGCGGGAGTATCGGCAGAGTTAACACCAAAATTATTGGCAGTAGGTTTAAAAGTAATTGACCTATCTGGAGACTTTCGTATGATAGATCCCTCGTCATATGAATTGTGGTATAAAAGGCCAGCTGCACAGGAAGAACTTCTTAGGAAAGCAGTATATGGATTAAGTGAATGGAAAAGGCCTGAGATCCAAAATGCAAATTTAATTGCAAACCCAGGATGTTTTGCTACAGCTGCATTATTAGCGGTAGCGCCGTTAGTACGTAGCGGCATGATTGAAGAAGCTTCGATTATTATTGATGCGAAATCAGGAGTATCTGGAGCGGGCAAAACGCCAACAACAATGACTCACTTTCCTGAGTTATACGATAACTTACACATTTATAAAGTTAATCAGCATCAGCACGTTCCTGAGATTGAGCAAATGCTTGCAGAGTGGAATCGTGAAACGAAGCCAATCACGTTTAGTACACATTTAATACCGATATCACGAGGGATTATGATTACACTTTATGCGAAAGTGAAAGAGGAAATGAAAATAGAGCAACTTCAAAAGTTGTATGAAGAAACGTATGAATACTCAGCTTTCGTTCGAGTTCGCTCGCAAGGAGAATTTCCAAGTCCGAAAGAAGTAAGGGGCTCAAATTATTGTGATATTGGGATAGCTTACGATGAAAGAACAGAAAGAGTTACGGTCGTTTCTGTTATAGACAATATGATGAAAGGTGCGGCAGGGCAAGCAGTTCAAAATGCAAATTTATTAGCAGGACTAGAAGAGACAACGGGTTTACAGCATATACCGCTTTATCCATAAGGGGGAAATTATGATTAAAGCATCGTCTATTACAAAATTAGCAAATGGTTCAATTGTTACACCAAAAGGCTTTTTGGCAATCGGTACTGCAAATGGTCTGAAAAAGGTGAAAAAGGATGTGGGTGCAATCGTTTGTGAGGTGCCAGCATCATGTGCCGCTGTGTATACAACAAATCAAATACAAGCAGCGCCGTTGCAAGTAACGAAGGATAGCATAGCGGCAGAAGGGAAATTACAAGCAATTGTTGTAAATAGCGGCAATGCAAATGCTTGTACGGGGATGAAAGGATTGCAAGATGCTTATGAGATGCGAACATTAGGAGCGGAACACTTTGGAGTAAAAGAAAAGTACGTTGCAGTCGCTTCAACAGGTGTAATTGGAGTACCTTTACCGATGGATATCATTCGAAAAGGAATTGAATCTCTTGTGCCAACAAAGGAAGTAAGTGAAGCTTATTCTTTTTGTGAAGCAATTTTAACGACAGACCTTATAACGAAAGAAACTTGCTATGAGATGATAATTGATGGGAAAGAAGTGAAAATTGCTGGGGTCGCAAAAGGTTCAGGGATGATCAAACCGAATATGGCAACGATGCTTAGTTTTATTACAACAGACGCCAATATAGAGCATGAAGTATTGCAAACAGCATTATCACAAATTACGAATCATACGTTTAATCAAATTACGGTGGACGGAGATACGTCTACAAATGATATGGTCATCGTTATGGCAAGTGGATTATCAGAAACGAAAACGATGAATATGGAACATGAAGACTGGGAAACTTTCTTAGTTGCTTTACAAAAGGTATGTGAAGATTTAGCGAAAAAAATTGCACAAGATGGTGAAGGTGCTACGAAGTTAATAGAAGTAAACGTGTTAGGGGCTAGAACAAATGAAGAAGCAAAGCAAATTGCAAAACAAATAGTCGGTTCAAGTCTTGTGAAAACAGCGATATATGGTGAGGATCCAAATTGGGGACGAATTATTAGTAGTATTGGACAAAGTAAAGTAACTATTAACCCAAATACAATTGATATCACTCTTCAATCTATCGCCGTATTAAAAAATAGTGAGCCTCAAATGTTTTCCGAAGAGGAAATGAAAAAGAAATTACAAGAACATGAAATAAAAATTGATGCGTGTTTACATTTAGGGGATGAAACGGGATCAGCTTGGGGCTGCGACTTAAGTTATGAATATGTGAAAATAAATGCTTGTTATCGTACATAAGGAGAGAGAAGATGAGTGATTATATTGTAGTTAAATGTGGCGGTAGCATGTTGAATCGATTAAATAGTGTGTTTTTTGATTGCATAAAGAAATTGCAAAATAAGTATAAGGTTGTTATTGTCCATGGCGGTGGCCCAGAAATTGATGCCAAGTTAGAAGACTCAAATATCAAGGTAGAAAAGAAAGATGGATTACGAGTAACGTCGAAAGAGGTTATGGATGTTGTTCAAATGGTGCTATGCGGAAGTACGAATAAAAAAATCGTAATGAATTTACAAAAACATAATTTACTTGCGGTGGGGCTTTCAGGATGTGACGGTAATTTACTTCAAGTTCAACCTGTTGGTGAAGAGATAGGATATGTAGGAGAAGTAAGTTATGTAGAAACAGCCTTATTAAAAGGGTTGATAGATATGAATTATATTCCTGTTATTGCTCCAATCGGGATAAATGGTAATGAAGTTTATAACATTAATGCAGATACTGCTGCAGCTGGAATTGCATATGCACTATCCGCAAAAGAACTCATTTTTATAACGGACGTAGATGGAGTATTACACGAAGGAAGATTGGTAAAGAAAATGGATGAATATGAAATTCTTACTTTTATAGAACAAGGTGTCATTACAGGCGGGATGATTCCGAAAGTACAGGCGGCACTTACATCGTTAAAAATGGGAGTGAAAAAGGTTAGTATCGTAAATGGTACAAAGGATTTTGCCGAAGTCACAGGAAAGTGTGTTGGAACCACGGTAACGAAAGGAGTGAGTATCATATGACAAGTCATCTTTTTCAAACGTATGGCAGGAGAACTATTGAGTTTGTAAAGGGGAATGGAACAACAGTCATTGATAAAAATGGTACGCAATACTTAGATTTTACGTCGGGGATTGGCGTATGTAACTTAGGACATTGTCATCCTACTGTTGTAAAGGCAGTAGAAAAGCAACTTAGAAACATATGGCATATATCTAATTTGTTTACGAACTCCTTACAAGAAGAGGTCGCATCGTTATTAACAGAAGATACAGCATTAGATTATGTGTTTTTTTGTAATAGCGGGGCGGAGGCAAATGAAGCGGCTTTAAAGCTAGCACGTAAGCATACTGGAAAATCTCTCGTAGTAACATGTGAACAATCTTTTCACGGGAGAACATTTGGAACGATGAGTGCAACAGGGCAAGATAAAGTGAAAGAAGGATTCGGTCCATTACTTCCGTCTTTTTTACATACACCATTTAACGATATACAAGCATTAGAGGAAGTAATGAATGAAGAAGTTGCGGCGGTAATGGTAGAAGTTGTTCAAGGAGAAGGAGGAGTAATATTAGCTGATCCATCCTTTTTGAAGGAAATTGAAAAACTATGTAATGAGTACAATGCTCTTTTTATTATAGATGAAGTACAAACTGGAATAGGCAGGGCAGGAACACTATTCGCTTATGAGCAAATGGGAATAGGTCCTGATATCGTTACCATCGCAAAGGCGCTTGGGAATGGTATTCCAGTTGGAGCGATGATTGGCCGGAAAGAACTGGGTTCTTCTTTTACTGCAGGGTCACACGGTTCAACTTTCGGTGGGAATTATATCGCTATGACTGCAGCGAAAGAAGTATTGCAATTCATTAAGGAACAATCGTTTTTTAAAGAGGTACAGGAAAAGGGCGAGTACGTATTAAAGAAATTGCAAGAAGAATTACGACACGTTGAATGTGTTCAAAATATTCGTGGTAAGGGATTTATGATTGGAATCGAATGTAAGCATGAGGTTGCAAATTTCATAGAACAATTAGAAAAAGCAGGACTTCTCGTATTACAAGCAGGGCCTAATGTTATAAGACTATTACCACCACTTATTGTAACGAATGAAGAGCTAGAACAGGCAGTATATATGATAAAAGAAGTGGTTTGTACAAAAAATGCATCAATAATATAAGGGGGAAATTTCATGTCAACTGTACAAGTACCGAAATTAAATACGAAAGATCTTTTAACGTTAGAAGAATTGACGCAAGAAGAAATCATTTCTTTAATTGAGTTCGCTATATATTTAAAAAAGAACAAGCAGGAGCCTTTATTACAAGGGAAAATATTAGGTCTCATTTTTGATAAACATTCAACTCGTACTCGCGTTTCTTTTGAAGCAGGGATGGTACAGCTCGGAGGACATGGAATGTTTTTAAGTGGAAAAGAGATGCAAATTGGCAGAGGAGAAACGGTGTCAGATACTGCGAAAGTACTATCTCATTATATTGATGGAATTATGATACGTACATTCTCGCATGCAGATGTAGAAGAGCTTGCAAAAGAGTCCAGTATCCCAGTTATTAACGGTTTAACTGATGATCATCACCCTTGCCAAGCGTTGGCAGATTTAATGACGATATATGAAGAAGTTCATACGTTTAAAGGAATTAAATTAGCTTACGTAGGTGATGGGAATAATGTATGTCATTCACTATTGCTAGCAAGTGCAAAAGTCGGAATGAATATGACTGTTGCGACTCCCGTAGGGTATGAACCGAATGAAGAAATTGTTAAAAAAGCGTTAGCGATTGCAGATGAAACAGGGGCTGAAATTGAGATTTTGCATAATCCTGAATTAGCGGTAAGTGGAGCGGATTTTATTTATACTGACGTTTGGATGAGTATGGGCCAAGAAGGAGAAGCAGAGAAATATACTTTATTCCAGCCTTTCCAAGTAAATAAAGAGCTTGTTATACATGCAAAGCAAACATATCGTTTCCTGCACTGTTTGCCTGCTCATCGTGAAGAAGAAGTAACTGGAGAGATTATAGATGGGCCACAGTCTATCGTTTTTGAGCAAGCTGGTAATCGACTGCATGCGCAAAAAGCTTTATTAGTGAGTTTGTTTAAAAATATAGAGGAGCCTTCCTAAAAGGGAGGTTTTTTTATGCTGAAATGTCTGATGTATATTTAGTTAATTATCTCTATATCATTTATAATAAAAAGAGAAAACTAATTTTATCCCGCTATTTGCCGGGCAGTAAAACTCCCACCTCAAAATTCGGCTGGAGCAAAGAAGTTAGGTGGGAGATAAACTGCCCGTAAACGCCCGATTGGTGAAGGCTAATAATCAGTGGGGGATGAACAAAACCCCCACTGATTATAGTTTCACTTTATTTTTCATATCATGTAAGGACATACTAGATAAAAAAATATAGTTAAAGAGATGATGAATTTGAAAACAACTAAGAAAACATATTCGTTTTTTCAGCGAATGTGGAGAATATTAAAGTTTCAATATTTTAAGTTGCTTCGATCGCCAGAAGGAGCAAAGAAAGTGTCGTTAGGTTTTGCTATTGGATTTGGTTTAGAAATGTTGGTGATTTATACGGCATCGCTCGTATATTTAATATTTTATCCAATTGTCAGGTTAGCAAAGGGATCTTTTCCAGCCGCAGTCATTGGTAATATTATTGGGAAAATATCGTTTCTCCCAGTATTTTTATTTCCGTTTGCTTATGCATTAGGGAAAATGATTTATCCATTTGATGTACAGAAAATACATCATGAACCATTTACGATATCAGATTTATTTTCGAGCCATATTTTTACGATGTTAAAGAGCTTATTACAGAGTGAAGTATATGTATTAATTGGTATGACGATAATAGGAATTGTGTTTGGGGTAATTTCATATTTCGTAGTGCATTATTTATATGAAAAGAATCGTAAGTTACGTTTGAAGAAAAGAAAGAAACAAGTGAGAGAACCACTTGTACAAATATAAAGAATGTCACATTCATTTTCTCCTTTGAATATGTTTAAGAAAAAGGGGGAGAGAATGAATGTATTATTACTACGTACCTCAAGTATATCCGTATACAAATTATTATGCTGTAAATGATATGAGGCAGCAATTCGGAGTGTATCCACAGCAACAAATACAGCAAATGCAACAGCCTCAGCAGCAACCTGTCCAAGAACAAAAGCCGTATTTAATGACATGGCCATATTCAAATGTATACTATGGTAATTATTACGAATCATAAAGCTGCTTCTATTTAGAAGCAGCTTTATGCGTTTGTTTTCAAAATTAAATTTTGAATGGTTTTAAGAGAATGAATGAGCTTTTCACGCTCTTCCTCAGATAATGTTTGAAAATTTTCTTTTAGTTTGTCTAAAATGAATTGCTGATACTGATTTACTAGCAATTTCCCTTCAGTTGTTAGGGAAATTAAAATGACCCGTCGATCTTTTTCGCTATAATGACGCTCTATTAGTTCTTCTTGAATAAGTTTGTTTAATAGAGGGGTCATGTTAGGCCGTGAAATCGCTAGCCGCTTGCCAATTTCTGAAACTGCTAATGTACCATTTTCATGCAAAAGCAGTAACACTTGCGTATGTGATGGCGGCATATGTCTTTGAGAAGAAAACTCTCCAGGAAGCATAAATTTGCGATAAAAAAGAGGCACTAGCGAAAGAAGATGATCAACAATACGTTCCCACTCGCGTGATTCCATATAACGGCCCCCTTCCACTATCATTGTAACAAAAAAGACAAGGTATAAAAATAGAATTGTTTCATGGTAGCCTTAATATTTGTAGGATAACACTTGCTTTGTAAATGTATTGGCAATAATTGCATAACCGTTATCATTTGGGTGTACTTGGTCAAATAGTAACTCTTTTTTATCATTCGATATTAATTTGCGAATTGGTAAAACAATCGACGGTTGATGTGCTTTTGAAATAGAATAAATAGAATCATTCCAACCGTCTAAAAACATATCTGCATAACTTGCGATGGAGTCATCTAGTTGTAAAGGGTTATAGAGTTCAGAGAGAATGAGTAAAGCATTCGGATTTTGATCTCGAACGGTCTTTACAATATTTTTTACATCCGTTTCAAAACGGGCTTTTTCTTTATTTAACATTTTAATACCATCTATAACACCTACATCACGATTTAAGTGGAATAAATTATTTCCTCCAATACTAATAGTAATGATATTTGCTTCCCTAATTTTTTGTTGAACTTCTTCTGACTGGACTTTCTTAACGAGACGATCTGTAGTGAGACCATTTACACCGAGGTTTTCTACCGTAATTGGTTTATGAATTTGTCCTTCTAATTGTCTAGAAGCTAATTCGGCAAATCCACCTTGTGTTGATCCATATCCTTTAGCGAGTGAATCACCTAATACGAGGTGATAAAAGGAGTCGTTTGTTTGCTTATCAATCCAACTTGGAGCAGATGTTTTCTCTGTTTTTTCTTCAGGTTCGTTTTGTTTTGTCTCATCGTTCTTTTCAAAATTAGAATAAGAAATGATTAGAAGGAGGAGACAAACAATTGTTAAGATGACTTTTTTCATAAATTCATCCTCCTTGTAATTGGTAATTGTATCATATTCAGCAGTATTAGCAATGTAAGGGCATATTATATGTTTATGAAAAGTTTATAATAACTTTACAGAAAATTTGTTGAAGTTTGTCAAAAAATATTGACGATATGAAAGAACTTTATATATGATAATGTCAGATAAGGTGAAATTCTGCTTAGTGGGGGCTTTATTTCCCGTTAATTGTTAGTTTTCATCAATCGGGCGTTTAAGGGGACTACTCGTTAGCGCAGGATGAAATGAAAATCGTGTCTCTAATAGAAGAAAAAAGGTATGTGGTTAGAGGCAGATAGGGATTCATTTCATTATTTCTGGTAATTGTATAAGGGGGATTTTTTGTGAAAAAGTCAAAAAAAATGCTAGCTGGAGCAACACTTGCTATAGGTGTAATAGCGCCACAAGTGTTGCCAACAACAGCTCATGCGGATGAGAAAACTGGGGAGAGTACAGTTAACTTACGAATTCTAGAAACATCAGATATTCACGTTAACTTAATGAATTACGATTATTATCAAACGAAAACAGATAATAAAGTAGGTCTCGTGCAAACTGCAACACTTGTTAATAAAGCGCGTGAAGAGGCAAAGAACTCTGTCCTATTTGATGATGGGGATGCATTACAAGGGACGCCACTTGGAGATTATGTAGCGAATAAAATAAATGATCCGAAGAAGCCTGTGGATCCTAGTTATACACATCCATTATATCGTTTAATGAATTTAATGAAGTATGACGTCATCTCTCTTGGGAATCACGAATTTAACTACGGTTTAGATTATTTAAACAAAGTGATTAGTAAAACAGAATTCCCGGTTATTAACTCGAATGTTTATAAAGATGATCATGATGGTAATGATGAGAATGACAAGCATTACTTTGAACCATATCATATCTTTGAAAAAGAAGTAGAGGATGAATCTGGCCAAAAACAAAAAGTGAAAATTGGTGTAATGGGATTTGTTCCACCCCAAGTTATGAACTGGGATAAAGCAAATTTAGAAGGAAAAGTAAAAGCGAAAGATATTGTTCAAACAGCGAAGAACATGGTACCGAAAATGAAAGAAGAAGGTGCAGACGTTATCGTTGCGTTAGCTCATTCAGGTGTTGATAAGAGTGGATACAACGTTGGAATGGAAAATGCATCGTATTATTTAACAGAAATTCCTGGTGTTGATGCAGTATTAATGGGACACTCACATACTGTAGTAACAGATACATTTAATGGTGTTCCGGTTGTAATGCCAGGTGTTTTTGGAAGTAATTTAGGGATTATTGATATGCAATTGAAAAAGGTAGACGGAAAATGGCAAGTACAAAAAGAGCAATCTAAGCCACAAGTTCGTCCAATTGCTGATAATAAAGGGAATCCATTAGTAGAATCCGATCAAAAACTAGTTAATGAAATTAAAGATGATCATGAAGCAACAATTAACTATGTAAATACAGCTGTAGGTAAAACGACAGCACCAATTAATAGTTATTTTTCATTAGTACAAGATGATCCTTCCGTACAACTTGTGACGAATGCACAAAAATGGTATGTAGAAAAGTTATTCGCTGAAAACGGACAATATAGTAAATATAAAGGAATTCCGGTATTATCCGCAGGAGCACCATTTAAAGCAGGTGGCCGAAACGGTGCTACATATTATACGGATATTCCAGCAGGGACGTTAGCAATTAAAAACGTAGCGGATTTATATGTATATCCAAATACATTATATGCTGTAAAAGTAAGCGGGGCACAAGTGAAAGAATGGCTTGAAATGTCTGCTGGTCAATTTAATCAAATTGATTCAAAGAAAACAGAAGAACAGCCACTAGTAAATATAGGTTATCCTACATATAATTTTGATGTTTTAGATGGCTTAAAATACGAAATTGACGTAACGCAACCAGCGAAATACGATAAAGATGGCAAAGTTGTAAATGAAAATACGAATCGTATTGTAAATATGACGTATGAAGGTAAGCCTGTAGCTGACAATCAAGAGTTCATTGTAGCTACAAATAACTATCGCGGAAGTAGCCAAACGTTCCCTGGTGTAAGTAAAGGCGAAGTTGTATACCAATCGCAAGATGAAACACGTCAGATTATTGTGAAGTACATGCAAGAAACACCAGTTATTAATCCAGCAGCAGATCAAAATTGGGCGTTTAAACCGATTATTGCAGATAAATTAAATACAACATTTGATTCTTCACCAAATGCACAAAAATATATAAAGAAAGATGGAAAAATATCATATGTTGGACCATCTGAAAATGAATTCGCTAAATATGCAATTGATATAACGAAGAAGAACGACGGTGATAAGGAAACGGGTGGAGAGAATCCAACGACACCGCCAACAGGTGATGGCAATAATGGAGAGAATCCAACGACACCGCCAACAGGTGATGGCAATAATGGAGAGAATCCAACGACACCACCAACAGGTGATGGTAATAATGGGGAGAATCCAACGGCACCGCTAACAGATGAAGGTAATAATGGAAATGAACCAAAACAAGATGGAAACAACGCAGGATCTGGACAAACTACAACGGATAATCAAAATTCAAAAGAAACTGTAAGTGAAAATAAAGAAGCAGATAAAGAGGAACGTGATTTACCGAAAACAGGTGCGAGTATTGCTTCTACAATTGGAGCTGGTCTGGCGTTTGTTGGAGCGGGATTACTTATGTTATTTAGAAGAAAGAAAGCAAATAAATAGATAGTAAAGTGTTGTATGAAAAAAAGGATTACCGATTACGGTAATCCTTTTTTTATTCTATATTATGAAACTGGTACTGCTTTTTCTTTCTTCCATGAAAGACCAAATCCAGTGAAACCAACAATAATTGTTAAGACTGGGCAAGCTAAACAGAAGATTGCGTATGGAACATAATCGAATGTTGGAACGCTAAGGACGTTTGTTAAGAATACGCCGCTTACACCCCATGGTACGAGCGGATTAATTACTGTACCAGCATCTTCTAATACTCGTGATAAATTACGACGTTCTAAACCGACTTCATCGTATTTGTTAGCGAATGCTTGTCCTGTTAAAACGATTGATAAGTATTGTTCGCCAAGTAAGAAGTTTACACCAATTGCAGTGAAAGCGGTAGAGACGATTAAGCGTGTACTATTTTTTACGAAGCTAGAGATGATATTCATCAGCTGCGTGATAATGCCCATTCCTTGTAGTAACCCCCCCATACAAAGAGCGAGGAAAATAAGAGCAATTGACATCATCATACTTTGTAAACCACCGCGAGATAATAAGCTATCAATATCTTTTATACCAGTTTTAGAAACGTAACCATCTTGCATAATTTTCATTAAATCAGCTAAAGAAGTACTAGGGTTAAAAATAAAGAGAATGATGATCCCTACTACGATTCCTGCAAGTAATGTTGGAACTGCGGGTACTTTCTTAAATGCGAATAGGAACAGTAATAAAATCGGAATAAGTGTAACGATAGAAATCGTTGCATTTTTTTCTAACGTACTAATAAAGTTTGTGAAATCAACGTCTCCTCTAGTGCCGCTTCCTAAAATGAAAAATGCGATAAAAGCAATAATGAAAGCAGGGACTGTTGTCCAAAGCATGTTGCGAATATGTTCAAATAAATCTACACCAGTTACAGCTGGAGCTAAGTTTGTTGTATCAGATAAAGGAGACATTTTATCCCCAAAGAATGCACCAGAAATAATTGCACCAGCAATAAGAGCTGGATCGTATCCGAGAGCACTACCCATTCCCATAAAGGCAAGCCCTACTGTTGCTGCAGTTGTAAATGCACTACCGATACTTGTTCCAACAATTGCACAAACAACAAAAACAGTAGGAACGAAAATTTTTGGAGATACAAGTTGGAATCCGTATACCATTAAAGTTGGAATTGTTCCAGCTGCGATCCAAACACTAATTAATACTCCTACAAGTAAGAAAATAAAAATAGATGGAATACCAGCTGAAATACTACTTATCATCCCTTTTTCCATAGTAGACCAAGAGATTTTTTTCATAAATCCAAACGCTAATAAAATAACGATGCCGAATAAAATTGGGATATGTGGTGAAACTTCTAATTGAATAACACTAAAGCCAATACAGAAAAAGATAAAAAATGTTAAAAGAATAGATTCAATTTTTGAAATCATTGTTTTCCCCTCCTAATTAATCTAAAATAGCTCTTTTTTATATAAAATTCGCCAATACTGTATATTCCCTTTTGAGATTTGGAATTTTGTGACAAATTACCGGTAATTGTTTTTCATCATAAAGTTTAAAAAATCGGGATTTATCAAGCTTTGTATCTCTCCTATCTCAAATTTTTAGGATAATCGCTCAATAAAGATTGGAATAAAAAAACGCCCCTGCATATAATTATGCAGGGACGAAGAAATCGCGGTACCACCCTAGCTTGTGAAAGGAATGTATCACAAAATAAAGGGCCATATGATATGCGCTAATAAAATAAAAACGCCCCTGCAATATATGCAGGGACGAAAAATTCGCGGTACCACCCTAAATTGTGAAACAGTGTCGTTTCACCACTCTTTAGACATAACGGTCTAAACCGTCTTTCACTACTCCTCACGTTTCGTAAAAGAAGCTCCAGGGGGTAATTCATAAATCGCTCTGTACTGGTTCGCACCGACCACCAGCTCTCTGAAATCAGAAAACGAAATACTACTAAATCCTATCAACGCCGATTCATATGATGTTAGTTAAATTTTTATCATATATTCATCATACATGTCAATAAAAATATTCGATATTTTTTTAGGGGAATAAAGGAGAAATGTTTTTTATACTGTAAAAATGTGCGTTATAATGAATTTGAAAGGGGAGGAAAGAGTGAAGAAAAAAATAATTCTTTTTACCACCTTACTAGTCGTTGGCGGAAGTGCTGGAATTTACACAGCTTTTGCAGCTGAATCAGAGCAGTCGAAACAAAAGCAAATACAGCAGTCAGAAGTGAAGAAAGTGAAAGAAACTGAAGAGAAGAAATCGATGGAAAAATCAGCTGCAAAACTAGGAGTTTCTACTGAAGGGAAAACAAAAGAAGAGATTACGAAAGAAGTAGATACCGCTAGGTTTGAGCAGCGCCATGATTTATTAATTGAGCATGCTAAGCAACTTGGAATTGATACAGAAGGAAAAAAAGAGGAAGAGATTATTTTAGAAATTGGAAAGATACAACATGGAAAGTAGAACAACTTATCGTATGATAAGTTGTTCTTTTTTAAGAACTATTTGATTTAAAAATAATTGACAGTCATTTGTTTTTAATGTTAACTATATTTATAAACAAGTTAACATTAGGGGTGACAATTGTGGCTGTTAATAGTAACACGAGTGAAAAATCGTCTTATACATATGAAGAATTATCGAAGAAGAATAAAGATTACGTATGGCACCCATTTACACAAATGAAAGATTATTTAGAAGAAGATCCTGTCATTATTGAACGTGGAGAGGGAAGAAAGCTATACGATGTAAATGGAAATGAATATTGGGACGGTGTTTCGTCTATTTGGTTAAATGTTCATGGGCATCAAGTACCGGAGCTAGATGAGGCAATTCGTGAGCAATTAAATAAAATTGCTCATTCTACTATGTTAGGACTTGCTAACGTTCCATCTATTTTATTAGCAGAAAAAATAATTGATGTTGTACCAGAAGGCTTGAAGAAAGTATTTTATTCAGACTCTGGTTCTACCGCTGTTGAAATTGCAATTAAGATGGCTTTTCAATATTGGCAGCATAAAGGAAAACCGAGAAAACAAAGATTTGTTACATTAAAAGAAGCATATCACGGTGATACAATAGGTGCTGTTTCAGTAGGAGCAATAGACTTGTTTCACCAAGTGTATAGTTCACTATTATTTGAGGCAATTAAAATGCCGTATCCATATACATATCGTTCTCCTTATGGAGATAATAAGGAACAAATTGTAAAGAAACATTTAGAAGAAATGGAAGAATTGCTGCAAGAAAAACATGAAGAAGTAGCAGCTATCATTGTGGAGCCATTAATGCAAGGTGCTGGTGGGATGATTACAATGCCAAAAGGATACTTAAAAGGGCTTCGCGATTTATGTACAAAATACAATGTATTATTTATTACAGATGAGGTAGCGACTGGGTTTGGGCGTACGGGGAAAATGTTTGCGTGTGAACATGAAAATGTGACGCCGGACATTTTAACAGCTGGGAAAGGTTTAACAGGTGGATATTTACCAATTGCTGTTACGGTAACGACAGACGAAATATATAATGCCTTCTTAGGAGAGTATGAGGAACAAAAAACATTTTTCCATGGGCATAGTTACACAGGTAATCCGTTAGGGTGTGCGGTAGCAATTGCGAATCTAGAACTATATGAAAAAACTAATTTAATAGAATCTGTTGCGCATAAAACAGAATATGTAGCGGGGCAATTAGAAGCGCTTAATGAATATAAGCACGTAGGTGATATTCGTCAGTGCGGATTAATGATTGGTATTGAACTTGTGAAAAATAAAGAAATGAAAGAATCGTATGAATGGACAGAAAGAGTCGGTGTTCAAGTATGTAAACGCTCAAGAGAGTTAGGCATGATTTTACGTCCGCTTGGTAACACCATTGTATTTATGCCTCCTCTTGCATCTACAATTGCTGAAATTGATGAGATGTTACGCATTTTATATAAAGCAATCTCGGATGTTACGGAGGAAGAATAATGAGTGGTTTTTTCATAACGGCAACTGATACTGAAGTTGGAAAAACTGTGGTTGCAGGTGCGTTAGCAGGTGTATTTAGAGAATTGGGATATAACGTAGGGGTATATAAACCGTTGCAAAGTGGACATGCTGCATCAAACGCAGAGGGAGATGCAGCAAGGTTAAAAGCCTTATCGGGTGTATCGACAAGAGAAGAAGAAATTTGTCCGTATTCTATTGAAGAACCACTTGCTCCGAGACTTGCTATGAAAAGAGCTGGAAGGACAGTAACGTTAAAAGAAATTACTGATCACTATAATGAACTACTAAAAGAGTTTAATAGCCTATTTGTAGAAGGGGCTGGTGGGCTTGCAGTCCCATATACAGAAGATGCTTTAGTAATCGATTTTGCAAAAGAATTACAGCTTCCTCTTATTGTAGTAGCGCGTCCTACACTAGGAACAGTGAATCATACTGTCTTAACGATTTCTTATGCAAGGGCACATGGCTTAACAGTAGCAGGTGTCATTTTGTCTGGTTGTAAAGAATGTGAAAAAGAAAGAGTACAAGAAAACAAAGAAATGATTGAGGAGTTGAGCGGGGTACCGGTTTTAGGTTTATTACCATTCCTTGAAGGTGATTTTACTAGGGAAGAATTATTGGAATCGGCAAAAGAACATATTATGATTTCAAAATTAGAGGAGTCCATCCAAAATGAATCAAAAGTGGCGCGCGCATCTTCAATCTAAAATAGAACAATTAAGAGAGCAAGGACAGTATCGTAATTTGCATGTGACAGAGAAAGCGGAAGAGACATGGCTTATTCGAAATGAGAAAAGGATGCTAAATTTAGCGTCAAATAATTATTTAGGGTTAGCTGGAGATGAAAGGTTGAAAGAAGCTGCTATTGCTTGCACAAGAAAATATGGAACTGGAGCGACAGCATCTCGTCTCGTTGTAGGAAATTATCCACTGTATGAAGAGGTTGAGAGAAGTATATGCAACTGGAAAGGTACTGAAAGAGCGTTAATCGTAAATAGTGGGTATACAGCAAATGTAGGTGTACTATCTTCTTTAGCTGGTCGTCACGATATTGTTTTTAGTGATAAATTAAATCACGCAAGTATTGTTGATGGAATTATATTAAGCGGTGCAGAACATAAAAGGTATCGTCATAATGATTTGGATCATTTAGAGAAGATGTTGAAAGTAGCGTCACCTGAAAAGAGGAAATTAATCGTAACTGATACTGTTTTTAGTATGGATGGTGATACTGCATATTTGAGAGATTTAGTGAAGCTGAAAGAGAAATACGGGGCAATCATTATAGTTGATGAAGCACATGCGAGTGGAATATATGGAATCGGTGGAGCTGGATTATCTCATATAGAAAAAGATCTTGCTCAAAAAATCGATATACATATGGGGACGTTTAGCAAGGCTTTAGGGTGTTATGGTGCGTATTTAACAGGTGATGCAATTTATATAGAGTACTTACAAAATATGATGAGAAGCTTTGTTTTTACTACAGCTTTACCACCAGGAGCATTAGGAGCAGTGCAAAAAGCAATTGAGATTGTAAAAGAAGATAACGAAAGAAGAGAGAACCTTATAGCGAATGGTGCATATTTCAGGACGCATTTACAAGAAGCTGGTTTTGACATTGGGAATAGCTCAACTCATATTGTACCAATTGTAGTCGGTTCAAATGAAAATGCTTTACGGTTTAGTGAAAGATTACAAGAGATAGGTATCGCAGCCATTGCAATTCGTCCGCCAACTGTTCCGATTGGTAGTTCCCGAATTCGCTTTGCTGTTACGTCACAACATACAATGGCGGATTTAAAATGGGCCATTCAGCATATTATACGCATCGGTAAAGAAGAGGGGTTTTTAGTATGAAAGAGCTAAAGGTTATTTTTATTCCTGGGTGGGGAATGGAAGAAGATGTTTGGACTTTTGTACTTCCGTATTTTAAAGACTATCCTGTTCAATGTTTAGATTGGCGTAATGTGAAAGAACAAAGTGAATTTGCGGGACGAATAATAGAGGTAGCACGTGATGAAAATGTAATTTTAGTTGGATGGTCATTAGGAGCATTAGCGGCAATTCAAGCTTATAAAAAGATTAAGGCGAAAGGTATTGTACTAATTGGTGGTACTGCTAAATTTACAAATACGAGCGACTATACAAGCGGATGGAATTCTTTGCATGTAGAACGTATGAAAAAGAATTTAACGAGAAAGAAAGAAGATACTTTGAATCGTTTCTATGAAAATATGTTTACAAAAAATGAGCTGAAGGAGAATACGAGTTTTAAAGAGATTGCGCTGAATTTTAAAGGGGACTCGATTCAGTCTTTACAATTAGGCTTAGATTATTTAATAGAAACAGATATGAGAAACGAATTAACAGATATCAAAGTCCCGTTGTTACTTCTTCATGGAGAACAGGATGTGATATGTCCATTATCCGCAGCTCATAATATGACGGAGAATACGAATGCTACGCTAAAAGTAGTAAGCGGGGCTGGTCATGCATTATGTGTAACGAATTTCGAATATTGCGCGAATGAGATAATCCAATTTGTAGAGGGGATACGACATGATCAACAAAACGTTACTACAAAAACGGTTTAATGGGGCAGCCGTATCTTACGATCAATATGCAAATGTACAAAAAAAGATGGCACATTCGTTACTTTCTATATTGAAGCGGCGATATAGTGAAACATCATCAATACGTATTTTAGAACTTGGATGCGGGACAGGTTATGTCACAGAGCAATTATCAAAGTTATTTCCAAAAGCACAAATTACAGCCGTTGATTTTGCTGAAAGTATGATTACGATTGCAAAAACTAGACAAAATACCGAAAATGTGACGTTTCATTGTGAGGATATTGAACGATTACGATTAGAAGAATCATATGATGTTATTATTTCGAATGCCACATTTCAATGGCTTAACAATGTAAAACAAGTGATAAGAAATTTATTTCATCATTTGTCTACAGATGGGATAGTACTCTTTTCCACCTTTGGACAAGAAACTTTTCAAGAGCTCCATGCTTCGTTTCAGCGAGCGAAAGAGGAAAAAAACATTCAAAATGAAACTTTGATTGGTCAACGTTTTTATTCGAAAGATCAGTTGCTTCATATATGCAAGATAGAAACAGGGGATGTGCATGTTTCTGAAACATGTTACATAGAAAGATTTGCAGAAGTTAGGGAATTCCTACATTCTATTCGAAAAGTAGGAGCGACCAATAGTAATGAAGAGTCTTATTGTCAAAGCCCTTCACTCTTTCGTACGATGCTTCGTATATACGAAAGAGACTTCACGGAAAAAGAAGGGATAGTAGCAACATATCATGCTTTATTTACGTATATAACAAAAGAGGGGAAGAGATGAAATGAAACAAGTACAAACAAAAAGGGATTGGAAAAAACTTGCATACGACGTAGTAGAAGAGAAAATGATTACGAAAGAAGATGCAATTGCAATATTAGAAGTTGATGATGCAGAGGTTTTAGAAATTATGAATGCAGCTTACATCATTCGCCATCATCATTTTGGTAAGAAAGTAAAGTTGAACATGATTATAAATACGAAATCTGGATTATGTCCTGAAGATTGCGGGTACTGTTCACAGTCTATTATTTCAGAAGCACCGATTGATAAGTATGCATGGTTAACACAAGAGAAAATTGTTGAAGGAGCGCACGAAGCAATTCGTCGTAAAGCAGGTACATATTGTATTGTTGCATCTGGTCGTCGTCCGACGGATAAAGAAGTAAATCACGTTATTGGAGCAGTTAAGGAAATTCGTGAAACGACAGATTTAAAAATTTGCTGTTGTTTAGGATTTTTAAATGAAGATCAAGCAGGTCAGTTAGCAGAAGCTGGTGTGCATCGTTATAACCACAATTTAAATACGCATGCTAACAATTATGATAGCATTTGTTCAACGCATACGTATGACGATCGTGTTGATACAGTCCAAAAAGCGAAGCAAGCCGGTATTTCTCCATGCTCTGGAGCAATTTTCGGAATGGGAGAAACGATTGAACAGCGCGCTGAAATTGCATTTGAATTACAACGTTTAGATGCGGATTCTATTCCGTGTAATTTTCTTGTTGCTGTAAAGGGTACTCCGCTTGAAGGACAAAAAGAATTAACACCTGTAGAATGTTTAAAAGTGCTGGCGATGATGCGTTTTGTAAATCCAACAAAAGAAATTCGTATTTCAGGCGGTCGAGAACTTAATTTACGTTCTGTACAGCCACTTGGTTTATTTGCAGCAAACTCTATCTTTGTCGGGGACTATTTAACAACAGCTGGACAAGAGCCGACTGCGGACTGGGGTATGATTGAAGATTTAGGATTTGAGATTGAAGAATGTGCGCTATAAGATAGATGAAAAGCAAACTCTTTAAAGGGTTTGCTTTTTTTTTTGTAAAAAAAAAAAAAGTCCATTAACGCTTGATAGTAGTCACTTTTGGACGAGAAAAATAATTTTGTGGACGAATTTTCCAAGCTCTAATTGTACATAGTAAAAATGTAATTTATATCGGGTTGGAGGATTTTACATGTACAAATACATATTAGCCATTATGACTTGTCTGATTTTAATAAAAGCGATAAGTGCTGATCCAGTTAAGGCGGCTGAAAATCCTGAACAAAAAGAAATGCAGCAAAGAATTGAACAGCATTTTCGAACGAAAGCTGAACATTTTGGACTTGAAACAGAAGGAAAGGATTTAAAAGAAGTGAGGAAGGAAATTTCTATTATAGAAGAAGCGAAAAAGAGAGAAAATGTGTGGAGAACAGCACAAACTCTTCGTATAAAAACAGAAGGAAAAACGATGGATGAATTAATAGAAGATGTACGAAAAAAGGTGAGAAAATAAAAAAAAGAGGCCGCAGCCTCTTTTTTTAAGCCCATTGTTTTGATAAATGAGCCATTTCGATCGCAGCAACTGCTGATTCATAGCCTTTATTGCCAGCTTTTGTACCTGCACGTTCAATCGCTTGTTCAATTGTTTCTGTCGTTAATACACCGAAAATAACTGGAATGTCCGTTTGTAGTGATAAAGATGCAACACCTTTTGCTACTTCATTACAAACGTAATCGTAATGCGTTGTAGCACCGCGAATTACTGTACCTAATGTAATAACAGCATCATATTTTCCGCTATTTGCCATCTTTTTAGCGATTAAAGGAATTTCAAATGCACCAGGAACCCATGCAACATCAATAGCATTCTCTTCTACACCGTGACGCTTTAATCCATCTAAAGCTCCGCCAAGTAACTTACTTGTAATAAACTCATTAAAACGTCCAACAACAACCCCAACTTTTAATCCTGTACCAACTAAATGACCTTCGAATACCATAATGTATCTCTCCCTTAATTATAAGTTTAGTAAATGTCCTAATTTGCTTACTTTCGTTTGTAAATACGTTTTATTTTCTTCTTTTGTTGGCATTTGCAACGGTACACGCTCGGTTACTTTTAAATCGTAACCTTGTAAGCCAGCAATTTTTCGTGGATTATTCGTTAATAATCGTAAACTTTGTAAGCCTAAATCTTTTAAAATTTGAGCGCCAATACCGTAATCACGAAGATCAGCTGGGAACCCAAGTTTTTCATTTGCTTCTACAGTATCTAACCCTTCTTCTTGTAACTTATAAGCGCGAAGCTTATTCAGAAGGCCAATGCCTCGTCCTTCTTGTCTCATATAGAGAAGAACGCCTTTTCCTTCACGCTCAATTTGAGCAAGTGCAGCATGTAGCTGTGGTCCACAATCACAGCGGAATGAACCAAATACATCTCCTGTTAAGCATTCTGAATGAACGCGTACAAGTACAGGTTCGCCTGTTGAAATATCACCTTTTACGAGCGCGATATGTTCTTTCATATCTAATGAGTTAGAATAGCCAATTGCATGAAAAGTACCGAAATCTGTAGGTAATGTAATTTCCACTTCTCTCGTCACAAGTGTTTCGTGATGGCGGCGATAAGCAATTAAATCTTCAATTGTAATCATTTTTATATCAAATTGTTTTGCACACTGTATTAAATCAGGTACACGTGCCATCGTCCCATCTTCATTTATAATCTCGCAAATGACGCCAGCTGGCGCAGTTCCGCAAAGTTTTGCTAAATCAACAGCAGCTTCTGTATGACCTGCGCGGCGAAGGACGCCACCTTCTTTCGCAATTAATGGAAAGATATGTCCAGGGCGGTTAAAATCAGTTCCTTTAGATGCGGGATTTAATAATTCCTGTATTGTTGTAGCACGCTCATGAGCACTAATGCCTGTTGTTGTAGAAACGTGATCGATGCTTACTGTAAAAGCAGTATGATGTGAATCCGTATTATGAGAAACCATTGGTTCTAACTGTAGACGCTCTGCGTATTGCTCCGTAATCGGTACGCAAACGAGACCACGACCGTGTGTAATCATAAAATTAATCGTTTCTGGTGTAATGTACTCTGCTAAAGCAATAAAATCGCCTTCATTTTCTCGGTTTTCATCATCACATACGATAACGACTTTTCCTTGTTTTAAATCTTCTAGAGCTTCTTCAATACGATGAAACATTGTACTTCCCCCTTATAGAAATCCGTTTTCTTGTAAAAAGCTTTCGGTCATTGAATCAGTTCCTTTTGCGGGCTTTGAAATAAAGCGTTCAATATATTTTCCAATCATGTCACACTCAATGTTTACGATGTCCCCGGCTTTTTTTTCTCCGATTATAGACTCGCTTACTGTGTGGGGGATGAGTGAAATTGTAATTGAAGATTCGTCTATATCAAATATTGTTAAACTAGTGCCATCAATAGCAACGGATCCTTTATGCAAACAATAGCGTAGTAATTCATCAGAAATTGCTATTTTGTAATAGATGGCATTGTAATGTTGTTTTTTAGTTAAAATCGTACCGATGCCATCGATATGTCCGGTGACGAAATGTCCACCGAATCGTCCGTTCGCAGCCATTGCCCGTTCTAAATTCACTTTGGCACTTGGCTTTAGCATACGAAGTGATGTTGCATTCATTGTTTCAGGCATTGCATCAACAGTGAATGAAGTAGTCGTAAAAGTAGTTACTGTTAAGCAGATGCCGTTAACCGCGATACTATCACCTAGCTTAACATCCGATAAAATTTGATTTGCGCTAATAGTTAGCTTCATTGCTTCACCACTTTGAGTCATGCTTGATATCGTTCCTAACTCTTCTACAATTCCTGTAAACATTCCGTCACCTCGCTTTTTAAGGTTGCAACAATTTTTATATCATTACCAATTTGTTTCATCTCTTGAATTGTTAAGGAAAGTGCATCTTGTAACTTCGAAAAACCAGCTCCGCCAAATAAAGTGGGTGCATCTTTTCCGCCAATTAACTTTGGGCTTATATAGGTCACAATTTCATTAAAACTATTTGTTTTTAAGAAGTTTGCATGTACTGTTTGACCACCTTCAACGAACAGAGAAAGAATTTGTTTCTCCCCGAGTAGGGATAGGACATCTTGTATTTCAATTTGCTTCGTTTTCATTTGGAATACAGCTATATTGTTACATTCATAAAACGCTATTTTCTCTTTATTTACATCCTTACCGACAATAATCCATGTCGGAGCTAAGCTATCTGTTATGACATGAGAAGATGGCGGCGTTCGTAAGTGGGTATCTAAAATAACGCGTATAGGATGTTTACCTCCGTTTGGAATTCGTGTTGTTAAGTGTGGATTATCAGTTATAACTGTATTCACACCGACAAGGATAGCGTCATGCATATGACGATATTGGTGAACATCAGCTCGCGCTTCTTCACCTGTAATCCACTTACTTTCCCCCGTTACAGTCGCTGTTTTTCCATCTAAGCTCATTGCTGTTTTTATTGTTACAAATGGCTGTTTCGTTTTCATATAGTGAAAAAAGTATCGATTTAATAAAGTTGCTTCCGCTTCAAGAACACCAGTAGTCACCTTGATTCCAGCTTCTTCTAATCTCCTTTTTCCATTACCAGAAACGAGTGGATTGCAATCAAGGGTGGCGATTACAACACGCTGGACTCCCTTTTCAATGAGTAATTCACAGCAAGGCGGTGTTTTTCCAAAATGGCTACACGGTTCAAGTGTTACATAAACGGTAGCGCCTTTTGCTCTTTCTCCAGCCATGTGAAGAGCATGAACTTCAGCATGTTCTTCACCGGCATGCATGTGGGCACCCATTCCGACAATGTTGCCATCTTTTACAACAACAGCACCAACCATAGGATTTGGGCTTGTTTGTCCCGATGTTCCTTGTGCTAACTGCAAGGCAATCCTCATATATTCTTGATCTGTCATTCTCGTCACCTCTCCTGAAAAAATCAAAAAACCCCAAGGATATAGAATCCTTGGGGTTTGGGAGACGTGATTTCTAGAAATATAGTTCGAATACGAAAGTATAGGAAAGAAACCTAACGATGACTGATATTTTGGTATAAGAAAAAAACCTAGCAAAATATCGAGTTTTTCAAACGCTAGTCGTATCTTTTTATTTCAGTATAGAAACATAAGTATACAAAATAAAACATATATAAAGAGTCAAAATGAACCTTTAAAAATATGCATACTGAAATAAAAGTGTATTCGCTATATATAATTACTAGAAAACATATCCTTCTCCCATCCAGACTATACTGTCGGCCCTAGAGTTTCACTAGATCCACCGTTTTCGCGTTGAAAACGGGTCACGGACTTAGAAGCTTTCGCTTCATCACCGCCGGTTGGGAATTTCACCCGACCCCGAAGGATGTTGTTTGCTCACATTATAGCACAAAAAAGAAAAAAGCATAGTAAAAAATGTTCGAATGTGAAGAATTGTGTGAAAATATATGCCGATTTGAATGGGGACGAAAGTAATAGAAATGTTGAAAGGGGAAGGGCTGTATAGGCTTTGATCAAAAGAAAAAACATGCACAAATAAATGTGCATGCTCTTTAAATATTTATTCTGCCTCTGGTGCTCTAACAACAGACTCGAATTTTCCTTTATGCGAAGCATCGCAATAAGGCATGTTTTTTGATAAACCACAACGACATAAAGAAAATGCCGGTTTTGCTGGGAATACATTCCCTTGTGAGTCAACTAATTCCACGTCCCCTGTAACGCGAAAAGAGCCATTATCATTTACTTTAATTTGTACTTTTGCCAACGTTATCCCTCCTTTCCAAACGCTTACTCTCATCATATAATTAGGGAGAGTACTTGACAATATAAAAAGAGCACTTTGTTTGAGAGAGAAGAGAGTGTTATAATAGTTTCTATAACTGACTAGAGTAAGGTGACGAAAGATGGATAAAAAATTACAAACACTACAAAATATTGCAAATGAGCGCACATGGGCATCATTTTTGAATGATAATCATCCATATAGTTTACTTCATTGGTCAATCGCAGGTGTAGGACAAGAACCGAAAGATGTTTGGTTACTTCAAGATGAGGTGACTTTTCAAACGACGGAATTCCCAACGCTAGACGAGGCAGTAAAGTGGATTTCTGAAAATATGGAACAAGTTACAGACGTTTTAGCGCAGTAAAAAAACAGGCTTATGCAAGCCTGTTTTTTGTTTCTTTTACATATGTGTTTAAAAATTGATCGAGGGCATCTTCGTACTCTTCTTTATTTTCATTATAAGAGCAAGCGTGTGCACCATGTTCTGCAATATAAAGCTGTTTATTATTTTCTTTCGCTTCATAAAGTGATTTCGTCATATCAGATAAAATATAGTCATCGTCTTTACTATGAATAAAGAGAACAGGATTGTTAATGTTTTTTATACAATCAATTGGTGAAACTTCACGAATTGTATAGCCATCACGAACTTTTAAAAAGGCATTTGCTAAAGGTAATAAAGGCCATTTTGGCAAATGAAACTCAACTTTCAAACGATGCTGTAACTGTCCATAAAAATCAGAGAAAGGACAATCAGCAATATAAAAATCAGCACCATCTTCAACAAGTCCTGCATATTGAAGAAGAGTTGCAGCACCCATAGATTCACCATGAATTCCGAGTGTAATATTCGTTCCGAAACGATCTTTTAGCCAGTCAACTACTGACTTTAAATCATGTTTTTCATAATAGCCATAACTTGTTGTTTTACCACCGGTTTTACCATGACGGCGATGATCATAAATAAATACGTTATATCCTCTATTTAAAAATAAGTTTGCATATTTAACGGAATTGATTTTATTTACGGTCACACCGTGGCAAAAAATCATAAATTTATTGGAATGACCAGCTGGCATGTAATATCCGTGAAGTTCGTATCCGAATTGAGAAGGGATGTGAACCTCTTCTTTTTGAATAGCCTTAAAATCGTCTAAATGAAAATGCTTTTTCGTTTCGCGTTCTAAAACTTCTTCCTCTGTTTTCTTCTTCAAGTACATAACTTTATTTGTAAAGAAAATCCCAATCGCAGTTAGTGCACCTAGTATAGTAAACAATGCTGTAAAAAAACGTTTCATACTTTACCTCATCCTCCAAATACCTCTACATATGATACACTAACATTGTATCACAATGATGTGAAAAGGGGAGAAATCGTATATGGTTCATATACAAAAAATCACACCAGAAATGAAAGAAGCAATTCAGGATTTTATGTGTGAAAACTGGGGAAGCTCAATGATGGTCTCGCGAGGCAGAGTACATCAATTAGAAGAATTACCCGGTTTTGTTGCACTTAGAAATAACAGAATAGTGGGAATCATAACGTGTAAAGTGATAGAAAATATGTGTGAAATTGTATCGTTAAATAGTTTTGAGGAAGGAAAGGGGATTGGTACAAAACTGGTGGATTGTGTGTTGCAAGTGGCAAAAGAGAACGAATGTAAAAAAGTGTGGCTCATCACGACGAATGATAATATGAACGCACTTCGTTTTTATCAGAAACGTAACTTCATGATGACGAACTTGTATATTGATGCGGTAAAGGAAGCACGAAAAATAAAGAAAGAAATCCCGTTTATTGGTTATGATAATATCGCGATTTCACATGAAATTCAGCTGGAGTATATTTTATCCCGCATTTGAGGGCAGTAAAACTCCCACTGATTAAAGTTTCACTTTATGAGTAGAGTGGAAGTTGTGTAACAATTTTCAGAAATATAAAACAATAACCTTGACGAATGTTATATTTTGGTTTAGTTTAAAATTGTAATCTATTACCATATTAAGGGGTGAAGATGTGGCAACTATACGTGATGTTGCAAAATTGGCCGGTGTTTCAGTCGCAACCGTTTCAAGAGTCATTAACGAAAAAGGATATGTCCATGAAGATACGGTGAAACAAGTAAAAAAAGCAATTGAAGAATTACATTATAGACCGAATGCTACAGCAAAGCCTTTATTTAAACAGCCTTCAACGATGATTGCATTACTTGTAGATAATTTGCATAATCCATCATACATCACTTTGCTCCGTTTCGTTGAGGAAATAGCATATAAAGAAGGGTATCAAGTAATAGTTTGTAATATAGAAAATAAGAATAGATACATAGATATGTTGGAGCAAAATAACATTGCAGGCGTTATAATGACGAAATCTGTTTTTCGAAGTATAGGAGAGATCTCACTTCCTTTCGCTGTGCTTGAAGGACGACAATCTCTTATGAGCTATTATGAAAGTGGACAGAAAGCTGTTTCTTTATTAAAAGAGAAAGGCTGCCAGTTTCTTGCTTATATCGGTGAGGGAGTCGAGAGTGAAGAAATGGAAGAGCATGTGGCAGGATTTCTAGATACTGCTTGGAAAGAAGGACTTTCTTATCGAGAGGAAATTGTCCAAGGGTATACGAATCAACAGTTTCTTGAATTGTTACAAAAGCATCCATACATAGATGGGGTTGTAGCTTCAAGTGATAAGGTCGCTATTGAGCTAATCAGGGCGGCGAAAACTCTTAATATTCATATACCAGGTAAGTTGCAAATCATTGGATTTAACGGGAGTGTAGAGGGTGAATGGATAAGTCCATCATTAACGACGATTGGAAGTTATATAGAAGAAAATGGGGAAATAGCTTTTCAGCAGTTAATAGGAAAAATAAAGAAGAAACAAGTGGAACAAGAAGAAGTGGAAACAGAATTTAGATGTATTGAGAGAGAAACAACAAAGTAAAAGGTGCGTTTTTAAAACGCACCTTTTATAGTGTAATTGCGGCAATAAAGCCGAATATAAGTAACGGTATATTATAGTGTAGAAATGTTGGGACACATGTATCCCATATATGATGGTGCTGACCATCAGCATTTAAACCGGACGTTGGTCCAAGTGTACTATCAGATGCTGGAGAACCTGCATCACCAAGTGCACCAGCTGTACCGATAATTGCGATTGTAGCCATGGGACTAAATCCGAGCTGGACGCATAACGGTACGAAAATTGTTGTTAAGATTGGGATGGTTGAAAAGGAAGAACCAATTCCCATCGTAACGAGAAGTCCAATAACGAGCATAAGAAATGCAGCAAGCGGTTTATTATTTCCGATTATATGTGCACTCGTTTGCACAAGAGATTCAACATGTCCAGTTTTTCGAAGAACAGCGCCAAATCCAGCGGCAGAAATCATAACAAATCCGATAAAGGACATCATACGCATTCCGCTCGTTAAAATAGCATCGGCTTCTTTAAGAGGGAGACTACCGCTAACTGATAAGACGATAATACCTGCTAAAGCACCAAAAATCATTGATTCTGTTGCTAATTGCACAGTTAATGTAGCGAGTATTGATAATAAACCAAAAGTAATGCTTCTTTTCGTATAGGGAACGATTTCATTCTGTGCAGCATGAATTTGTTCTGTTTCATATGTACGTGGTTTTCGGTATGTAATGAAAACTGCTACACATAATCCGATAATCATACCGATTGCTGGAATAGTCATCGCTTTTGGAATAAGTGCGACATCAAATGTAAGACCGCTTTGCGCAGCATTTGTTTGTAATACGTCATGATAAATTTTTCCGAATCCTGCTGGGACCCACATGTAAGGGGTAATTAATCCAAATGTAATAAGACATGTTACAAGCCTACGATCCACCCTCAGCTCATTTAATACTTTCAAAAGTGCTGGAATTAAGATTGGGATGAAGGCGATATGAACAGGGATAATATTTTGTGAGAAACAAGCCATTGTTAAAATGATAAATAATATAAGTATTTTAGAATAGACTTGTTTTTTCGTGTCTTGTTCGTTGCCGATCCATTTTAAAGCTGATTGGATCATTGCATCAGGAAGTCCTGTTTTTGAAAGGGAAATAGCAAATCCACCGAGCATTGCGTAGCTTAATGCGATAGGAGCACTGTTCCCAAGACCGGCTGTAAAAGTACTAATTGTTTCTGAAATACCGAGTCCGCCGATAAGTCCGCCTGTTAAAGCTCCAACGATAATGGCGACAATGACTTGGACACGTAACAAACTAAGCAGTAGCATGACTGCTACTGCGATGAGTACAGCGTTCATAATAAATGTAATCTCCCTAATTTTTATTCTGTTAAGGCAAGCAAGTGTTTGTAGTGACATATACTTGCGACATATCATTATAAAATGTTTTCTATGAAATGTAAAAGAGCCTTTCGTTATGTATGTTGAAAAGATAGTTCTTGTTTAATTGATTGTAAAGATTTGGCGAATAGTTCAGGCTCTTCTAAATCTGGAGAATGTGCCGAGTTTGGAAACCAAACCATCTTTTTAATAGGAGCTTGAATGATATCGCAATATTGTTGAACGAGTGCATAAGGAGTTTGATAATCATAGCGACCAGAACAAAAATAAACAGGAACAGATAAACTTGAAATAGACGAAAAGAAATCGATTGTTAGCATCTCTTCCCATAAAACTCCGGATTTTAAATTTCCTGCGAGAAATTTGAACCAGTCTAATAGCGTATATTCAGGAGAAAAGAAACCTTTTCGTATGAAAGAAAAGGAAGATCCGTTTTGTATTGCTCCGCCAAATGTACCAAGCCACTTTCTTTGAATAATGAGACGTCTCGTATCTAAAAAGGGTGGTTTCCCTAACTTTAAAAGAGAAGCTAATGCCTTTTTATGGTCATGTTTTTTTGCAGAGCTAATTAAATGTCGGTATAGTAATTCTTCGTTTTGCTTCATATGTACGATTTGACCGATGCCGATGTATGCTTCTATATATTTGGGATATTGACTAGCGATTTGCAGTCCGATAATACTCCCCCAAGAATGCCCAGCGAGAAACAATTTCTGTTTTTTAAAGCGTCTAAGAAGATAGTGAATGACTTCTTTTGCATCTGAAATAAATTGATCAATCGTAAAATTTGTTTGGATATCTCGCCATAAAAAGGATTTACCTGCCCCGCGTTGATCCCAATTAATAACGATAAAGTGCTTTTCTAACTCTTTTTGAAAATGACGAATAAAGCCGATTTGTGCCATACCAGGTCCACCGTGACAGCATAATAAAATAGGCTGTTCCACGTTTTGTCCGCGTATAAGGAGAGATTGTTTCCGGTCATTAATCATAACGCTTTCTATCGTAGCGATACTGTTAGGGATTAATTGCTTCTTTTCGTTATAAAACTGTGGTGTATAGCTACGAAAAAGCATATGTAAACCTCCTTTTCTTAAATGGTATGAATCGCACAGGCTCTTTCTTTTGCATATACTACTAGAAAATCATTGTATCATAACATACTGGTTTGATTTCAAGTTTAGGCGATTAAGAGAGGAGGGAGAATGTGACGATTGGAGAAATTATTGATTCTTTAAATAGACGCGAATCAATCGCTATTATAGCGAAACGGCTTGAAATGAGCCCATATACATTATCAAAGAAGTTAAGGGTGATTGGATATGAATATGATGGAGAGCAGAAAAAACGTATCTTTATAGGTGATGGTGAAGAGCCACGTCATTTGCAAATCCAAGAAGCTACTGCCCTTCAATATGCAAAAACAGACTATCAATTACTAATTTATGAACAATTACAAAGCATTTATGAATTGCTAAGAAAAAGAGAAGAAATAAGTGTTCAAATTATAAGTAAGAGCACAGAGAAAAAGAAACGAACCTTTTCGATTAATATAGAAGTATTAGCAAGACTAGATGTTATATCGGAATCGAAAGGGATTCAAAAGTCTAAAATTGTAGAAGAAGCACTACATGAATTTTTGCAACGGTATGATGTTAATCATGAAACGTATCCAGAGAAATAAAAGAAAGGATACTATGTTCCATATAAGAGCGTGTATCCTTTTTGTCTTATTTCATTTCATTTTTTGTTTCGAAAAGTAATATAGGAACCAAACGGCATGATTTTGTTCATCAGCTGCTGCGCGCCGAAATGTTTCTTTCACTTGTTGATTTGTCGTTTCGTCTGCAATTTCTAAGTAAAAATCAACTGTTCGTTGCTCATCTTGTATAGCGAATTCTAATCCGTTCAAATAAAGAGTTGGACATTCTTCAGTGATTTGGGGCTGAGGGTTTTTACCGGTTGAAAGGGTGTAGATTTGTACAAATTGGTGAAAATGTTTTATTTCATCTTGCCGAATTTCAAGGATTTGATTTCGTTCATTTATGTCTGGAGCTAAATTAGCTAATTTAGCATAACAATGAATGGCGCTATATTCTCCATTAATTGCTTTCTCAATACTACGAATGAGTTTGTCATTTTGTCGATATAATGTATCGTCATTGTTTGGATAGAAATACATACAAACCCTCCTATTATAGTTTTCTATATACTACGAGGAAACAAGGGGCTATGTGCTTATCCTTTACTGCACTAGAAGAATGACAATACGTATGACTCTAAAAGAAGAAGCTCCTTGCATATAAAAAGGAGCTTCTTCTTTCGAGTGTCACGCACTAGTTTGAATAGTATTTAGTTGATTTTTTGAATACGTCCATCAATAATTGGCTGAATTGGTTCTTTCACTTGTTTTACATAATCGACTAATGCTTCAAAATCGTTTGGACCAGTTTCAGTATTTTTTCCATTTTTAAAGGATACAAATCCATCGCCGCCAGAAGCTAGGAAGGCATTTGCAACTACGCTATACGTTTTCGTGGAAACTAATTCTTCACCATTGGTTAAACGGATATTCGTAACCTTTTCACCATTTGGTTTAATTGCATCCCAAGTGTATTGGATACCTGAAATTTGGAGCATTCTCGTTGTTCCTTTTTGCCATTGTTGATTTAAAATTTCACGAATATCTTGACCTGTTAAATCCATTTTAATTAATTGATTTCCGAAAGGCTGAATACCATATAACTCGCCCCATGTAATATCTCCAGCGTCTAGATCATTGCGAATTCCACCAGGATTCATAAGAGCGATTTGTGTTTGCATTGTTTGGCGCTGTGCATCGGCAATTAAATTTCCAAGGGTAGATTCACCAGCATCGTTTTGTTTACGGTCGATAGGTGCTGTAGATTTTCCGACAACTTCATTTACAAGCGGTGCAATTTTTTCTTTATATTGATCTAACTTTTGTTTTACTTGTTTATCAGGTTCTACACCTTCATGATATGTTGTGATAACTTCAGCTTTTTTCTTCACAATATCTTTTGTTTTTCTATCAATTGTTACATCTACGTCCGAGAAAGCCATTCCGTAAGAGTTCGCCTGTACGATGAGTTTATTATTTACAGTACCATTTACGTACGTATGACTATGTCCGCCGAAAATAACATCAACTTCGGGATCTGTTTCATTTGCAATGCGAGTAAGGTCACCGTTTGTTACACCAGTGTCATCAGTTGTACCTCCAACGTGTGCAAGGACTACGATAGATTTAACACCGAGACGCTTTAATTGCTGAGTAGATTTATTAATAGCTTCTACTTCATCAGTAATTTGTACATTCTTTAGCATAGTTGGCATAACGACATTCGGTGTATCCGTTGTAACAACTCCGATGAATCCTACAGGAACTCCATCTACCATTTTTACAGTAAATGGTGGTAAAAATAAGCGGCCAGTTGATTTATTATAGAAGTTTGCAGCGACATAAGGGAAGTTTGCTCCTTTGAAATTCCCTGTTTTTTCATGATATCCACCATAAATAAGGCGTCGCATTTCATCAATGCCTTCATCAAATTCATGATTTCCAATTGTACCAACATCAAATTTTAAGTCATTTAAAAATTCAATAGTTGGTTCGTCCTGTAATAAAGCAGAAACTGGTGGGCTAGCTCCGGCAATATCTCCAGCATGTACAAGAAGTGTATTAGGGTTTTGTTTTTTGCGTTCTTTTAAATAAGTAGCTAAGTAATCAGCACCACCAGCTTCTTTATTGTTAATTTTTTTTACAGTATCTAGTTGTCCATGGAAATCATTAATACCAAGCATTTGTACGTCTATGTATCGGTTTTGTTCGGCAGGAGCCTGAGATGGAGGAGCGGCGAATACGCTTGAAAAAGTAAGGGTGCTTAAAACAGCAACAGCAGGAATAATTTTTTTCCACATAATTAATTTCTCCTTTTTTTATAATCTGACATCATACGACATAATTTTAATAGATTACTAGGATTATATCTACCATAAAATTTAGTTTTTTCGAAAAATTAACATATTTACAAAAAAAGAATAATAGAGAATCGGGGGCATGTATCTTTTTTATTGTCGATTTCACCGTGTATCCTCTATAATGGAGAAAAAAGTAAAAGGTGAATAGTATGAAGAAAAAGAAGCAAAGACAAACACAAAGACACTCTCAAATGAATCAACCAGAGAAAGAATCACTTACACTAGGTGATCAATTGAACGATTCGTTAATGCAACAATTAAAGAATAAGAAAAAAGAGTTGCAAGTGAGAGAAGAGAAAAAAGAGGCAGCAGAACAAGAAAGAAAGCGTAAGGAACAAAAAGAACGTGAAAAGAATAAATCATTTGAAGAACTGTTAAGTGAAAGTAGCCTTACTTGGAAAGACTTTAAATAATAAAAAGATGATCAGTGAAATGCCGCTGATCATTTTTTTGACGAGTTTGTAAGAAAAGGGGAGTTAGAATGAGGAAAATTGTAGTCGTTTCGTACGAAAATCATTGGAGTGAGAAATTTCAAATGGAGGCCGAAAGATTAAAATCGGCGATGCCAGAAACGGTAAAAATCCATCATATTGGAAGTACGTCAGTGCCAGGACTAGCAGCTAAACCTATTATTGATATGATCATGGAAGTAGAAAGTATCGACAGAGTAGATCATTGGAATGAACGATTTAAAGAGCTTGGTTACATCGTGAAAGGTGAAAATGGTATTTCAGGTCGTCGTTTTTTTATTCATGGAACGGAGGAGAAACGCTCGTATCACTTGCACGTATTTGAAAAAGGGAATCCTGAGATTACAAGGCATTTATCGTTTCGTGATTACATGATGGCTCATTGTGAAGAAGCAGAGGCATATGCAACTTTAAAGAAAGAACTAGCGGAAAAATATACATATGATGGCACGATGTATACGGAAGGGAAAAATGAGTTTGTACGTAATGTTGATGAAAAAGCGAAAGAATGGAAAGGAAATAACGTGTATAAAAGTATTATGTAAACTGTACGTATGTTTTGACTTTTTGGATGAATCTTGTTGAAATAAAGTGGTGGTATACAAAAAATGTAACATTGAAAGGGAGAACGAGTGTGCATATTCCAACAACTACACTTCATAATGGTGTGAAAATGCCGATGATTGGTCTAGGCGTTTATAAAGCGAAAGAAGGCAACGAAGTTAAACAAGCAGTAAAAACAGCATTAGAATTTGGATACCGTTCGATTGATACAGCAACTGTATATGAAAATGAAAGCGGTGTCGGAGAGGCGATTCGTGAATCAGGAATCCCGCGAGAAGACTTGTTTATTACAACAAAAGTTTGGAACGACGATCAAGGGTACGAGGAGACGCTCGAGGCGTTTGAAAAAAGTTTAAAGAAATTACAAATGGACTATGTAGATTTATATTTAATCCATTGGCCGATAAGAGGGAAGTATGTTGATACATACCGTGCTCTAGAAAAGCTATATGAAGAAGGTAAAGTGCGTGCCATTGGTGTTTCTAATTTTCATAAACATCACTTAGAACTGTTATTACCAAATTGCAAAGTGAAGCCGATGGTAAACCAAGTTGAACTTCATCCAATGTTAGCGCAATTTGAATTGCGTGATTTTTGTCAAGGTGAGCAAATTCAAATGGAAGCGTGGAGTCCTTTAATGAGAGGCGGCGAAGTATTCCAGCATCCAATTATTCAGGCTATTTCTAAAAAATATGAAAAGTCACCTGCACAAGTTATATTAAGGTGGGATATTCAAAGTGGGATTGTGACTATTCCTAAATCTGTTACGCCATCTCGTATTAAAGAGAACTTTACTATTTTTGATTTCTCATTAACTGAAGAAGAGATGGATCAAATTAATACGTTAAATCGTAATTTACATGTAGGAACGAATCCTGATAAATATGATACGTTATAAAAACGCTATCTGTACGGTTATAGAAAGTGGTGGGAAAGTTGCCCGAACTCTACAAATCAATTGATTTTAGTTCAAAATAAGAAAAATAATAGTCGTTTATTCTCGGTAGATAAACATAACGTTAAATTAGTTCATGAAACAACTTCTCACCCATATAAAGATCAATACAAAGAAGGTGTCTCTAAAAGGTCATTTTTAATGAGCTTTTGGGACACCTTCTTTTTTAACTTGATAGCTATGACCTGTACGGTAACGTTTTTTTAACGATGTAATGTATATGTATCAAATTTAACAATTTGCTGAAGTTGTGTATATTCTTCTTTTGTTAACGACGTTTGTTCCCCGGCATGTACATTTGCTTGCAACTGTTGAATAGAGCTTGCACCAGGTATAACAGATGCAACATTTTCATTATGTAAGCAGTATTGAATGGCTGATCCAGTTAAAGATCTTTCTCCTATAATTTCTTTTACACTCGCGAGTGTTGTATTTAATTCATCATAAGAATAGGAGAGGTAATCTTTTTCCTTTACTCTTTCTATCTTGCTTACATTGTTGTTAGTTAAAATGCCTTTCGCAAGTGGTCCGCGTGCGATGACACTAATTTGATGTTCATTAAGCAGTGGGAACCATTCTTCAGGACGACGATTTAAAAGGCTGTACTCCATTAATACACTAATGATATTTGAACGTTTTGCATACTCACGAATGACATTTGGACGTATAGAAGAGATACCATAATGACGAATAATACCTTCTTTTTTCAATTCTTCAAAGGCTTCAATTGTTTCATCTATAGGATCTTCAGTCGTCCCGCCATGCAGTTGATATAAATCAATATAATCTGTTTGAAGTCTACGTAAACTCTCTTTTGCTTCGGCTTTTATATAAGCTTTAGAAGGATCCCAAGACCAGCCGTTTTTTTCTTCTGTCCATCGATTTCCAACCTTTGTTGTAAGAACAATTTGGTCGCGTTTTCCTTTCAGAGCTTTTCCAACAAATTCTTCATTTAATCCATAATCGTATAAGTCCGCTGTATCAAAAAAGTTAATTCCTAAATTGATTGCCTTATCGATAATACGCATAGCTTCAGCCTCAGATGTACCGAGAGACATACAGCCAAATCCAATTTCCGTAACATATAAATCTGAGTTTCCTAATTGACGTTTTTTCATAGGTCAACCTCCTTATCTTTATTGTACGAAAGGGAAAGGAGGTTGACAAACTTTTACTTTTTATTTGCTGTAATCCACTCTTGTACAGTTGTATACTCTTTTCCATATTGTTTTAGCTTATGACGAATTTGCCATGCTTTGCCGACTAAAGTGACGCGATTTGGTAAAATGTAAACTTTCATTTCTATCACGCTCCTTTCAATGTGGTAAAATGTATGAAGAACGATTAGGAAATAGAACAGGGAGATGAAGTAGTATGAGTAATCTTGCAGAAAGAACAGTAAAAACTGAACCGATTTTTGATGGTAGAGTTATAAAAGTTCGTGTTGATGATGTAGTATTACCAAATGGAGAAATGAGTAAACGTGAAATCGTAAATCACCCTGGGGCAGTTGCTATTATTGCTATTACTGATGAGGGGAAAATTGTACTCGTTGAGCAGTATCGTAAAGCTCTCGAAAAGGCAATTGTGGAAATTCCTGCTGGGAAGTTAGAACCTGGGGAAAAGCCAGAGGTAACAGCAGTTCGTGAATTAGAAGAAGAAACAGGATATGTATGTGAAAATATGGAGCTTATTACATCTTTCTATACATCACCTGGTTTTGCAGATGAGATTTTATATGTATATAAAGCGACAGGGTTAAAACAAAAAGAAAATAAAGAAGCTTTAGATGAAGATGAATTTGTGGAATTAATGGAAGTGTCATTAGAAGAAGCGATTGATCTTATGAAAGACCTTCGCATACATGATGCTAAGACGATGTTTGCAGTACAATATTTACAATTACAAAAATAAACACTCGCCTAAGGCGAGTGTTTTTAGTTGATTTTTGCATATACACGTGCATCGCGTAAGCTGCCATCGGGTGCTAGGAAATCATTTTCCATTGTACCTTCTAAAATGAATTCTAGACGCTCTGCTAAGTTACATGCGTTTATATTTGTTGCGTCAGTACGAATTTCAATTCTTCTAGCACCTAGTTTATCAAATGCAAATTGAATCGCACCTTTAATGGCTTCTGTCATATAGCCTTGCTTTGTATAAGCGCTATGTAGCCAGAAGTGAAGTGAAAACTTTGGAATATCCCAGTTTTCAGGCTTGAGAGTAATAGCTCCGATGAATGTACCAGATACTTTATCGTATAAGTGGAAATCAAGTGTTTCACGAAGTAAAAACTGTCCGTGAGCTTCGCGAACAATTTCTTCAGCACGTTCTTCTGTTTCAGCTGTAATTGGCATCCATGGTAATAAGTTTTCTAGAGAAGCTTGGATTGCTTCATATACTTCTGTACCATCACCTGGAAACGGCTTACGTACTTGCAAGCGCTCAGTTTGAAATAATGTTGGAAAATCTAATAATAATGGTTTCAAGAGAAATCCCTCCTATTCTCTACTTTTTAGTTTAGCAAAGTAGAGCGGAATTTCAATGCTAATTCGTCATACTTTTTTTCTTTCTTTCATACATTTTTAGTAAGAGTGTGAACGGAGGGAAGGAAAATGTGGCGAAAAACGTGGCAAGACCGTGTAATGTCTCACATACAGGAAAATTCTTCACTATATATATTTAATGCGGTTTTATTACTGATGGGAGTAATATTTGGAGCGATTCTTGTGAATAGTTTACAAATAAACCAAAAGCAAGATTTATCATTTTATTTACAGCGTTTTTTTGGACAAGTTTCTAAAGGAGAATTTGCTGTCGCGGGCGAAATGTTTCGAGAAAGTTACTTTTCGCAATTAAAATATATCGGCTTTATTTGGATTTTGGGGATTTCAATTATTGGGTTGCCGCTCATTTTTATCTTACTATTTTTAAAAGGGGTAGTTGTTGGATTTACAGTAGGTTTTTTAGTAAGTCAGCACGGATGGAATGGACTATTATTAGCATTTGTATCTGTATTGCCACAAAATTTAATTATAATTCCTGTATTTCTCGTAATGACAACAATTGCTGCAAGCTTTTCCTTGAGAATGATTAGGCATCAATTTATCCGGAAAATAACTGAGCCACTATTACCGTTATTAATTCGCTATACATGCTTTTTTCTCGTGATTGGAGCGGTATTAGCTATTGCTTCCAGTGTCGAAGCGTATGCATCACCAGTTTTAATGAAAGAAGTTGTGGAGGCTATTAACAAACAATAAATACTTTTTGAGAATAATTATCAATTTGTTTTTATTGTTTTTCTTTTGACAGGAGCCCTTCTTCTGATATAATGGTGTAAGAGTGGCGAGGAGGGAGTAGTACCGAATGGAAGAAAGAATTGAACGAATTAAGAAGCAATTACATGCAGCGAGCTATAAATTGACACCACAACGTGAAGCAACAGTTCGTGTGCTGCTAGAAAATGAAGAAGATCATTTAAGCGCAGAAGATGTATACCTCCTTGTAAAAGAAAAGTCGCCAGAGATCGGATTAGCAACCGTTTATCGAACTTTAGAGTTATTGTCTGAGTTGAAAGTTGTCGATAAGATTAACTTTGGAGACGGTGTTTCGCGTTATGACTTACGCCAAGAAGGTGCACAGCGTTTCCATCATCATTTAATCTGTACACAATGCGGTGCTGTACAAGAAATACAAGAAGATTTACTTGGTGAAGTGGAGAATAAAGTGGAACGAGACTGGAGCTTTAAGGTGAAAGATCATCGTTTAACATTCCATGGGATTTGTAAAAATTGTCAAGAAAATGAAACGGATGAAAAATAACCTTTTCCTATTTAACTAGGAAGAGGTTTTTTATTTGAATAAGGTATAAATTGGTGAAAGCTTGGCATATGTTGTAATAACTTATATTTTGGAGGAATTTACAATGCGCCGAGCTTTAAAATTAACTTTTGATGGGATGAAAGTATTTTTATTATTTACAAGTTGTACGATTTTGTTTTATTTCGCTATACTATGGATAAATGAAGAATATGAAAGTTACCATCGTTATGAAAAGCCAAAAGAAGAGACTGTAGAAAAAGTATCAGGGAATGAGGAGCCGGAAAAGGATGCTTTCGTAAATAGAATGATGTTTTTCTATGAAAATGGGGAGTAGTGTAGATTGGAAGATCAATTAAAAGATTTTATTCATTATATGATTGTTGAAAAAGGTTTAGCGAAAAATACAGTTGTATCTTATGAACGCGATTTGAAAAGCTATGTGAAGTATTTGCAAAATGTAGAACAAACGAAGACGTTTCATGAAGTGACACGCTTGCATATTGTTAACTTTTTGCAGCATTTAAAAGAAAACGGAAAATCTTCAAAAACATTGGCGCGTCATATTGCATCGATTCGTTCGTTTCATCAATTTTTACTTCGTGAGCGAGCAGTGGAGCATGACCCATCGGTACATATTGAAACGCCACAAGGGGAACGGAAATTACCAAAAGTATTATCGATCGACGAAGTGGAAGCATTGCTTCAAACACCGAAAACGGCAAGTGCTTTTGGGATTCGTGATAAGGCAATGTTAGAGTTGTTGTATGCAACAGGACTTCGTGTTTCAGAATTAATTTCATTAAATTTAGAAGATGTACACTTAACGATGGGGTTTGTTCGCTGCATAGGGAAAGGGAATAAAGAAAGAATTATTCCATTAGGAAGCTTAGCGACAGAAGCGATTCAAAAGTATATTGAAAAAGGAAGAAGAGAATTGATGGGTAAAAAAGCAGTAGATGCACTCTTTTTAAACCATCATGGTAATCGATTATCGAGACAAGGATTTTGGAAAATTTTAAAACGATTAGCGAAAGAAGCAAATATTGAAAAAGAGCTTACACCGCATACGTTACGCCATTCTTTTGCTACACATTTATTAGAAAACGGGGCAGACTTGCGTGCTGTACAAGAAATGCTTGGACATGCAGATATTTCAACGACGCAAATTTATACGCACGTTTCAAAAACTAGATTAAAAGATGTATATAAACAGTTTCACCCGAGAGCATAGTCACTATGCTCTTTTTTCATAGATTAAGAAGAACAAACCATTTCACAGAAACTTCACAAACATTTCGTACATTGTTTTCAGCGGAAGACTAGAATATTACAATGTATTTCCTCTATACTAAATAAAGTATGAAGGAGGAAATGATGATGAAAAAACTTATTATGACGGTATTTATCGTGATGCTAGCATTGGCTGGCTGTAATACAAACAAAGAAGAACCGAAAAAAGAACAGAAACTTGAAGCTGTAAAAGTAGCAGTTCAAACGAATCCGAAAGAAATTAAACCAGGTGAAAAAACAGAAGTACAAGCACTTGTTACACAAGGAAAAGAAAAAGTAACAGATGCTGATGATGTAAAGTTTGAAATTTGGAAAGCAGGCGACGAAAAGCACGAGATGTTAAATGCTAAGCATAAAGGAAAAGGTGTTTATGCTGTAGAAAAAACATTCGAAACGGATGGAGTATATCATGTTATTGCTCATACAAATGCACGTGAAATGCATGTTATGCCAGAAGTAAAAGTGGCTGTGGGAAATGCAAAAGTTGAAGATGCGAAAAAAGAAGAAGGTCATGGGGATCATAAAAGTGATACGATGATACATCTTATGGCTGGAGATATTAAAGCAAATGCTGAGTCAACAATGAAAGTTCATTTAAAACAAAAAGAAGAAGCGTTATCTGGTGCTGAAGTACAACTTGAGATTTGGAAAGACGGCGTTGAAAAACACGAATTTATTCCGGCGAAAGAGGGGAATAAAGGGGAGTATGAAAGTAAACATACTTTCAAAGAGAATGGTGCTTATAAAGTGAAAGTTCATGTAAGAAAAGGTGAACTACATGAACATAAAGAAGAAACAGTAGAAGTAAAATAAAAAGTAGCTCTTTAGAGCTGCTTTTTATTTTAGGAAAAAAGTCATGAAATGATTAGCACTTCTTTGCAGAATGGATTACAATAGAAGGGTAAAGAAAATGAAGAATTCTACGAAAATGTATTAAAAAGAAAGCGTAAACATGTTATGATATCAATATCAGATGTCTGACATCTGACTTGGAAAAACCTAGAAATGTTTTTGATTCGTTTGAAAGTAAAACGAAAAAGTTAGAGAATGATTTAAAGCAGTACTGTTTAATAATGAGGACGAAAGATAATTCCCATTGATAACAGTTTCACTTTATAGCGTTTTGAACATACTACAAGAAGTAGAACTGAACATATAGGAGGTTGCAGTTATGAATAAATATAAACGTATTTTCCTAGTCGTAATGGACTCTGTGGGAATCGGTGAAGCACCGGATGCTGAGCAGTTTGGTGATTTAGGTTCTGATACAATTGGTCATATCGCTGAACATATGAATGGATTACACATGCCAAATATGGTGAAATTAGGCCTTGGTAATATTCGTGAAATGAAAGGAATCTCTAAAGTAGAGAAACCGCTTGGATATTATACAAAAATGCAAGAGAAATCTACAGGAAAAGATACAATGACAGGTCATTGGGAAATCATGGGCCTTTACATTGATACACCATTCCAAGTGTTTCCTGAAGGATTCCCGAAAGAATTACTTGATGAATTAGAAGAAAAGACAGGTCGTAAAATTATCGGTAATAAACCAGCCTCTGGAACTGAGGTACTTGTTGAGCTTGGTCAAGAACAAATGGAAACAGGTTCTTTAATTGTTTACACTTCTGCTGATAGTGTATTACAAATCGCAGCTCATGAAGAAGTAGTACCACTTGAAGAGCTATATAAAATTTGTAAAATCGCACGTGAATTAACATTAGATGAGAAGTACATGGTAGGACGCGTTATCGCTCGTCCGTTCGTCGGAGAGCCAGGAAACTTCACACGTACACCAAATCGTCATGACTATGCACTAAAACCATTTGGTCGCACAGTAATGAATGAACTAAAAGATAGCGATTATGATGTAATTGCTATTGGTAAAATTGCTGATATTTATGATGGCGAAGGGGTAACTGAATCACTTCGTACGAAATCAAATATGGATGGAATGGACAAGCTTGTAGATACATTAAATATGGACTTTACAGGTATTAGCTTCTTAAACTTAGTTGACTTTGATGCATTATTTGGTCATCGCCGTGACCCACAAGGGTACGGAGAAGCTCTACAAGAATATGACGCACGTCTTCCAGAAGTATTCGAAAAACTAAAAGAAGATGATCTATTATTAATTACAGCAGACCACGGTAATGATCCAGTTCACTACGGTACTGATCATACACGTGAATATGTACCGTTATTAGCATATAGTCCAAGCATGAAAGAAGGCGGACAAGAGTTATCACTTCGTCAAACATTTGCTGATATTGGTGCAACTGTAGCAGAAAACTTTAATGTTAAAATGCCAGAACATGGAACAAGCTTCTTAAACGAGCTAAAGAAATAGGGGGATAAACAGATGAATCGTGAACTAATTACAAAATCAGCTTCATACTTAAAAGAGAAATTTCAAGAGACACCACAAGTAGGACTAATCCTTGGATCTGGACTAGGTGTATTAGCAGATGAAATCGAGAATGCAGTAACAGTACCATACAGTGAAATCCCTGAATTCCCAGTTTCAACTGTAGAAGGACATGCAGGTCAACTTGTATTCGGTACACTTCAAGGTGTAACAGTAGTAGCAATGCAAGGACGTTTCCATTTCTACGAAGGATACGATATGCAAAAAGTAACATTCCCAGTTCGTGTTATGAAAGAACTAGGTGTAGAAACAGTTGTTGTAACGAACGCAGCTGGTGGTGTAAATACATCATTTGAACCAGGCGATCTTATGTTAATTTCAGACCACATTAACTTCATGGGTACGAACCCATTAATCGGACCAAATGATTCTGAAATGGGTGTACGTTTCCCTGATATGTCTACATCATATACGCCAGAACTTCGCGAAATGGCGAAACAAGTTGCAGCAGATTTAAATATTAAAGTACAAGAAGGTGTATATGTTGGAATGACAGGTCCTGTATATGAAACACCTGCTGAAATTCGTATGCTTCGTACACTTGGCGGAGATGCAGTTGGTATGTCAACTGTACCTGAAGTAATTGTAGCGCGTCATGCGGGTATGAAAGTACTTGGTATTTCTTGTATTTCAAATATGGCAGCTGGTATTTTAGATCAACCACTTCACCACGATGAAGTAATTGAAACGACAGAACGTGTTAAAGCTAACTTCTTAGCATTAGTAAAAGCAATTGTAAAACAAATGAAGGGGTGACCTCACAATGAGAATGGTGGACCTAATTGCAAAAAAACGTGATGGACAAGCATTAACGACAGAAGAAATTAACTTTATTGTTGAAGGATATACAAATGGTGATATTCCTGATTATCAAGTAAGTTCACTTGCAATGGCAATTTTCTTCCAAGATATGAATGATCAAGAACGTGCAGATTTAACGATGGCAATGGTAAATAGCGGTGATACAATTGACTTATCAGCCATTGAAGGGGTAAAGGTAGATAAGCATTCAACAGGTGGTGTTGGTGATACAACGACACTTGTATTAGGTCCATTAGTAGCTGCTTTAGGTGTACCAGTTGCAAAAATGTCTGGACGTGGTTTAGGACATACTGGTGGTACAATTGATAAGTTAGAAGCAGTTCCAGGATTCCATGTGGAAATTGAAAATGATGAATTCATGCGTCTTGTAAATGAAAATAAAATTGCTGTTATCGGTCAAAGTGGAAACTTAACACCTGCTGATAAAAAATTGTATGCACTTCGTGATGTCACGGCAACAGTAAACTCAATTCCGCTTATTGCAAGCTCGATTATGAGTAAGAAAATTGCTGCTGGTGCAGATGCAATTGTTCTTGATGTAAAAACTGGAGCAGGAGCATTTATGAAAACAGATGAAGATGCAAAGCGTTTAGCGGAAGCAATGGTGCGCATCGGTAATAACGTTGGTCGTAATACGATGGCGGTTATTTCTGATATGAGTCAGCCGCTTGGTGAAGCAATCGGTAACGCATTAGAAGTACAAGAAGCAATTGATACATTACAAGGTAAAGGACCGAAAGATTTAGAAGAGTTATGTTTAACACTTGGAAGTCAGATGGTGTACCTTGCTGGACAAGCTTCATCTTTAGAAGATGCACGTGAAAAATTAATTGAAGTAATGAACAATGGAAAAGCGTTAGAAGCATTTAAAACGTTCTTATCGGCGCAGGGCGGCGATGCTTCTGTTGTTGATGATCCTTCTAAATTGCCACAAGCACAATTTAAAATTGAAGTGGAAGCGAAAGAAGACGGTTACGTATCGGAAATCGTTGCAGATGAAATCGGAACAGCAGCAATGCTTTTAGGAGCAGGACGTGCAACGAAAGAGTCTGAAATTGATTTAGCAGTTGGTCTAATGCTTCGCAAAAAAGTAGGCGATAGCGTGAAAAAAGGTGACTCTCTTGTTACAATTTACGCAAACCGCGAAAATGTTGAAGACGTAAAAGCGAAAATTTATGAGAACATGAAAATCGCTAAAGACCACGTAGATGCACCAACTTTAGTACACGGTATTGTAACGAAGTAATAAAGTGAAGCTTTAATCAGTGGGGGGGCTTCATCCCCCACTGATTATGAGCCTTCACCAATCGGGCTTTTACGGGCAGTTGATCCCCCACCGAACTTCTTTGCTTTCGCTGAATTTTGAGGTAGGGGTCTTACTGCCCGCAAATAGCGGGATAAAAAAAGCTGAGGAGATTTCTCCTTGGCTTTTTTTACTATTTTTTGTTTATAATAGTAATGGGTGAAATTATGATTAGAATTTGTGCAATAACGAAAAAAAATGAAGTTTTATATGATGTTTCGCTAGAAGAAACGAAAAAAGAAAACATTGTATGGTATTGGCTTGATTTATATAAGCCGACGAAAGAGGAGTATACATATATTTTACAAGATCACTTCAAGTTCCATCCCCTTGCAATTGAAGATTGTGTAGAATATGTACAGAGGCCAAAAGTAGATTTTTATGATGGATATAACTTTTTAGTTCTTCATGCATTCGGAGAAGATGGATTAGAACCGCATGAAATCGATTTATTTGTTAGTGATCGATATATAGTCTCTTTCCATTTCTCTCATAATAATGCGATTGAAAGAGTATGGAAAACGCTCGGTGAGAAGAAACGTATTAAGAAGAGTCCTTTACATGTAGCACATACAATTGTTGACCAAATTGTAGATGATTATTTCGCACCTGTTTATTACATTGAAGACCATTTAAATGCAATTGATGATAATTTAACGGGTGAGACAGCAGGAAGCGTGCTAGAAGAAGTATTTGATATTCGTGCGGATTTATCTAAGCTAAGGCGTACGATTATTCCGATGCGTGATTTATTGTATCGTATATTAAATTCAACACGTTTTTACGGTATAAGCGATCATGAAATTTATTTTAAAGATATACATGATCATTTGCTTAAACTGACAGAGATGATTGAAGCAAGCCGTGAATTAACAGCAGATATTCGAGATAGTTACTTTTCGTTGAATTCCCACCATATGAACAACATTATGAAAACATTAACTGTTTTCTCAACTATTTTCATGCCGTTAACATTTATTGCAGGGGTATACGGCATGAACTTCGCACATATGCCAGAGCTTGGCGGGAAGTATAGTTATTTTATTTGCTTAATTTTAATGGCGTTAATTGGCGGCGGAATGATGGCTTGGTTTTATAAAAAAGGTTGGTTTAAGTAAAAAAACACCGAGGGAAATCCTCGGTGTTTTTTTCTTAGCCAATAGCGTGTAATACGAACATGGCTAAGAATAAGCATGTAATGATATACATGGACGGTGCGACTTCTTTACGCTTTCCAAGAGCAACTTTCAAGATAGGATAAGCAATAAATCCGAACGCAATGCCATCAGCGATACTATATGTGAGCGGGATCATAACGATAATTAAAAACGCTGGAAATCCTTCTGAAAAGTCGTTCAGAGGAATTTGTTGAATGCTTGTAATCATCAGCCCGCCAATAATAATTAAGATTGGTGCAATGGCACTATCAGGAATTATTTTGACAAACGGAAGCGCAAACAGTGATGCGAAGAATAACAACCCTGTAACGATAGACGTCAGACCTGTTTTTCCGCCTGCAGTAATACCTGCGGCACTCTCTACTGTTGAAACGGTAGGGCTTGTGCCAAATAGACCACATGTCATTGCTGAAATTGCATTTGCTTGGTAAGCACGTGGGAATTTACGGTCATCTTCTAATAAACCGTGCAGTAGTCCCATGTTCTCAAAAATAAGCACCATGCTTAAGGAGAATGTTGCAATCCAAAATGGCAAGGAAGAAAGTTTCCCAAATGACATAGCTCCAAACACATCGCCATAATTAGCGAATGAAAACGAACTATTTCCCAGTTGACTCGTATCAACAAGACCAAACAGCCATGCAATACTAGTGCCAATTGCAATCGTCCATAAAAAGCTTCCACGTACGTTACGCACAAATAGCACAAGTGCGACAATAAGAGTAAGTAGTGTGGCAAGAACGACAGGACTACTTAATTTCCCCATTGCAACAGCAGTATTAGGATGCGAAACGACTAAACCACCTTTTTGCAAGCCGATGAAAGCTAAAAACAACCCGATACCGACAGTGATCGCTTCCTTTAATGACTTTGGAATCGATACCGAAAGCACGCGAGCAATCGGTGTAAAAGCAGCAATTGAAAAAATAATACCGGCGATAAAAACAGCTGCCAATGCTTCTTGCCAAGTTAAACCAAGCGTATGCACAGCAGTGTACGTAAAGAATGCATTTACACCCATACCAGGGACAAGAATAGCAGGTGCATTTGCCCAAAATGCCATAAGTAGACATCCGACAAATGAACTAAAAACAGTTGCCAAAATTCCTGCCTCAAGAGGAATGCCGGCATCTGATAAGATTGACGCATTTACAATCATAATATAAACAATTGTGAAAAATGACGTGACTCCAGCTAAAACTTCTTGTTTTGGTGATGTTTGGTGTAAGTCTAATTTAAATGTTCTTTCAAGTATTCCTTTCATGTTAAACCTTCTTTTTCATATCCCTCTCCCACCCGTGATATCTCTTATGTAAGAGCTCACCGTCCTTTATTATATCAGAACATCATGTTTTTACAACAACGAAAATGATAACGGTTACTTATAAATGAGTTTATTTATAAATACGTAAAAATTGCCCGGATAGATGAAATGATTTCTAGTTCTCCTGATTGAATGGGCGGAGCTGCTTGCGCATGCAAAGTAGCATATGATGCGATCTCCCGCGGTAATTGGACAGATTCTTCAACGAGTGAGAGGGGAACAGGATTAATATTTAAATTGTAGGTACTCGCAATTGTACGAGCTTTGTCTACTGCTTGTTGCAGAGCTTGAATGAGAGCTTGCTCATAATATTTATTTGGATGAGATATTCGAAAACGTAATCCTTTTGCTACGTTTGCACCATTCGTAACGGCTATATCATATACTTCCCCTGCTTTTTGCACATTTAAAACGGTAATTTCATACAAATGCTCCACACGGTAGCCTTGTAGTAATGCTTTATCATTTACATATTCGTATTGAGGAGTAATTGTATAAGAAATGGTTTCTATATCTTTATCGGCAATACCTAGCTGTTTGAGTGCATCAAGCAATTGTTTCGATTGCACTGCATTTTCTTCTTGCGCTTGTTTTACATTTTTACTATCTGTTCGAATGCCCAGTGTTAATATGACAACATTTGGTTTTGCCTTTATAATGCCTTCTCCTTGTACAGTAATAGTAGCTTCTTTACCAGTATTTGTCGTACGGATATTATGTAAATACGGATTCATTCCACCTTGCATTTATGCTCACCATCCTTTTTTACATGTATATGTGTGAACAAAAAAGAAAATCGTATGAAAAAAGTTACATAAATGAGAATGTTGTGAGAAGAAAGCATATACAATATAGGTATTTATAGATTATAATATGTGTAAATATGATAAAAAAGGGACGAGGCTAGTGAACGAAAATAGAGAAACACTGATTTTAGATTTATCTGCATCATTTCGAAAGATGATACGTTTATTACAAAATGATATTAATACACGTTTTTCAGAGCATATGCCATATAATGAATTCTCTGTATTACGTGCGTTATTTTTAAAAAGTCCACAGATGGCTTCGCAAATTGCGAGTGAAGTAAACGTAACCTCCAGTCATATTACAGCTGTAACAGATCGTCTCGTGCGAAAAGGGTTTGTTGAAAGAAAACGTTCAAATTCGGACCGTCGTATCGTATACTTAGAAATTACTGAAAACGGACGAGAAGTAACTGAAAAGCTTGAAGCTGTGCGTAAAGAATATTATAAAGAGAAATTTAAAGGTTGGAGCGACCAAGAGATAGAAATGGTTTTAGAACTATTTGGCCGCGTATTATAATAAATGAGGATAGGAAGCGAGAGCTTTCCTATCCTTTTTCTTTTGAATAAAAATATTTTGAAACTCCGATACTTTAATTAAACAGATCGGAGGAAAGATTATGAAATATATTGCTGCACTTACCATTTTACTTGGAAGTTTTTTCTGCTTTCATACATTCATGTACGCTGATACCCCTATCCAAGTGGTGCAAAAAGAAGTGAAGTACATTGAGAATGATAATACCGTCTTGTATTCGAAATTATGGGTTCGTTCTATGCAAAACGCAGTATTATTTCATCATAGCGATAATGTTCGTAATCAGGACACTCTGCGTAATGTAACAAGTTCATCGCTCGTTAAAGCGAAGCAATTACCATTTAAGAAAGCATCAATGTACATTCCAAGATTATCGCAATACGTATCAAAAGCAGGGAAAGAAAATATTCAAGTGCACTACATTGCGGTGCACTATAATGTGAAAAAAGAAAATGCGTATCAATTAAATGGCATGAACTATTTTCTGCAAGTATTTGTGAAAGAGCGCGGCGAATGGAAAATTGCTGAAAGTGTAGTCGCGCCGACAGATCAAATCGTGGCAAATGGTGATGGATTTGGGATGAAAGAAGAGAGGGTGTATGGGGATAGGAGAGAGAATGTGAAATAACCTCCTCTAGGCGAGGAGGTTATTTTATTTGAAATTCCAAGAGACCTTCAATCTCAATATTTTAGATAGAAGAAAATAGCTAATTATGCTTGTTCCGAATAAACCAACGTAAAAATTAAGCAACGAATGGGTCCCACCAATTATTAAACCGCCGCTAATTCCAATACAGAAAATAGCGCAGACCATAAATATTTTTTGAAGCTTTGGATATAGTAAGAAACTACCATTCCGCTCATTGACTGAACGAACATATAAATATATACCGAGTGGTAATAAAATAATTATATTTACAATAGGTCCAATCAATGTTTTTACTGAAGGGATTTCTGTAAAGTTTGGTTCATTATGACGCACTCCATCATTATCGGTATAAGCATTTTGTGGATTATAATCAAATCTAATATGAAAATTTTCTGCTGGACCCGAAATGCGTATGTTTTCCATAACACGATGCATATTGCCATTGTCCTCATGAAAGTCAGTATTCGAGTGAACAGCGATGACCGCTGAGATAAGGGATGGAAATAACAATGGAAACATGAATATAGCTGCAGTAAGAAGTCCCTGCGAGAGAATATTTCCAGCAATCGTTCCTATACATAATGCAAGCGTATAAATAGCGATTAACACAATTAACATGTATAGAAAATAAGTATGAAATGGTGAAAATATTTGATATTTATTATGAAAAGTTGTTTTTTTCATAATGGCGAATAGTCCCCAGTTTAATACGATGATTGCTGCAATGTTGCAGATCCCAAACAACCACTTTGTTATATAGATGTGTGAACGTTTAAATGGCATAGACCATAGCAAGTCACTAGAGTTATTTTGTCTTTCCCAACCAATTAATGTACAAGCTAGAACGATAAGTACACCACCTAACAGTATGACAGGGTCTATAAGTGTTAAATCAAAGTGGTAGTGATATACATAGTTCCACTTTTTATTGTCATTTAGAAAGTATAGCTGTTGAATAGAAGCCATATAGTATTTATATGATAAAGTATAGAAGCTAACGAACCAAAACAACCACACAACATATTTACTTTGTTGATATGTTCTTAGCCATAGTGCTTTTTGAAACATAGGCCCCCTCCTTTAAAAAACTTTATAATTTGTTAGACGTGATAGTACAACATAAGTAATGATTCCAGCGAGAAGCAAACTGATATAGTAGTTAAGTAAGAAATTAAATTGATTTATTTTATAGCCACCTAGTAATGCAAAATAAATGGTTGCCCCCCATATCCATATTCGTAAATGTTTTTGGAAAATAAATATTTTTTGAGTGTTTTCATTTGGCGATCGTGTATATAAATATGTGCCAAGTAGTAAATAGAACATCGTATAGAAAATAGGAACTAGCACTGACTTAGCTGAATAATACGTATGATTTGCCGGATCTCTTAAAGTGGTTGGATCGTTTTCTTTCTTACGTGATTTTGGATCATAGTGGTAACGAATCGTATAATTATATATTGGTGCAACTATATTTGTTTTTTGATTGATTTCATGAAGTTGTTCATACAAGTTGTTATTTCTAGTATCTGTAGCATGTAAATGGTTTATTGTAAAAGTGTACACTAATGGAATAAATGTAAGCCCCATTAGAAGCCACGGAATACAAAAAACGACTTGCGAAACAACGCTTCCAGTAAAAGTACCGATACATAATGCAGCTGTATATACTGCAACATAAGAGACAATTACATAAAGAAAGTATCGATGAAATGGTCCAAATGATTGATAATCAAAATGAATTGTCGTTCTATAAATAACATACATAAGGATCCAATTTATAAGTAATGAGCCTACAATACAAAATGAACCAAAAGCCCATTTAGATAAAAAAACATCTTTTCTTTTAAATGGCATCGTCATAAGTAAAGTATTAGACTGGCTACTACGTTCCCATCCCATCAATAAACAAGCTAAAGCAATGATAAGAACAGTTAACCAAAAGCTATTACTTTCCCCAAATCCAAAATAATAGAAATAATAGTACGTTCCCTTTTCTTGTAAATCGTGATATTCAGTAAGTTGTTGCTCGGCTGCTTTATAGTATCCGACAGATAAAATATAAAGTGTGCTAAAGAAGAACAGTAGTACAGCATACTTCCCGCGCTTCCAATTCCACATCCACAATGCCTTATGAAACATACCCATCCTCCTCAAGTGTCGTAACAAAGACATCTTCAAGTGACATTGCTAATTCTTCAATGAGTATTGGTTGCTCTTTATAAAACTTCTCCAGTGTTGTAGCCACATTTTCCTCAATTAAGATTGTATATACTTTTCCTGTTTGGTTTAATATTTTAATATTGCTTAAGTTTTCTAGTTTTTGAGGTAATGAACGTTCATAAGCAACTTGTATTTTGGCAAATCGTGATTTTGCATCATCTAGTGATGTAATAGAATCTACTGTATGTCCTTTTAAAATAATGATTGTATCGGCAATTTTTTCAACTTCATCTAAATGGTGAGTGGAGATGAAAATTGTAATTTCTTTTTCTGCTACTTCTTCAACGAGAAATTGTAGAATCTGTCTTTTAACGATAGGATCAAGTCCGTTTGTCGGTTCATCTAAAATGACATATTCTGCTTTTGCAGCGAAAGCTAAAATGATCGCAAGCAGTGCTTTCATTCCTTTTGAGTAACTACGAATACGTTTGTTTGGTAAATTAAAACGTTCTAATATTTCATAAAAATATTGTTCATCAAATGCTGTATAAACTGCTTTATAAAACTTAACGATTTCTTTCACTGTATAACCGTTTAGTATGTTAGTAGAGTCTGGAACGTATACAACCTTTTGTTTAATTTCAGGATGCTTATGAACATCCGTATCCTCATATGTAACAGTTCCTGCATCTGGGTCTAAAATGCCGACCATCGTTCGTAATAAAGTTGTTTTCCCCGCACCGTTTCTTCCGAGTAATCCGACGATACTACCTTTTTGTAATGTGAAAGAAACATCGTCTAAAATCGTTTGGTTATCAATTGTTTTCTTCAAGTTTGTCACTTTCAGCATCCGTATTTCCTCCAATCTCTTTATAGTATGAATCTATCCAATCGTGAATTTTATCTTTCGTAATCCCAAGATAAGAGGCTTCTAGTAATAATTGATGAAATTGCTTTTCAACCATAGCGATTTTCCTTTCGTCTAATGTTGGGGTAATCGATTGGGCTACAAATGTTCCTTTTCCTCGTAATGTTTCAATAATCCCTTGTCGCTCTAATTCTTGATAAGCTTTACTTACTGTATTTGGATTTATAACGAGCAAAGAAGCAAGCTCGCGTACAGAAGGAAGCTTATCACTTGGAGCTAACATGTTTTTTAGTACGAGCTCTTTTATATTTTGAACAATTTGTTCCCATATCGGAGTGTTGCTTCTTGGATCAAGTTGAATATGCAAGAGCAATGTCTCCTTCCTGATGAGTATTAAGTGTACTACTGTGTGTAATACACTTAATACAATATAAGCAATGAATTTATTTGTCAACTGAAAATGATAGAAAAATATGGTATTAAAAATGAATAAATTGGAAAAAATAGGTTTGATATAGAATGGAGGGTTAGTCATGAAGCGAGTTTTTGGAATACTTGTTTGTTTCATGTTATTGCTTTCTGGTACTTCAGTTAGTTTTGCACAATCTGAGAAAACGAAGCAGGAGAAAACAGAAGAAGCCACGCCGAAGTTAGCGGAACAAGCGTCGTCAGCGATCGTAATTGAGCAAGATACAGGTAAAGTTTTATTTGATAAAAATCCGAATGAAAAGTTACCACCTGCTAGTATGACAAAAATTATGACAATGCTTTTAATTATGGAACAAGTTGAAAAAGGAAAATTAAAACTGACAGATAAAGTGAGAGCGAGTGAACACGCAGCTTCAATGGGCGGATCACAAATTTTTCTAGAACCTGGGGAAGAGATGACTGTAAATGAAATGTTAAAGGGCATTGCAATTGCATCTGGAAATGATGCATCTGTTGCAGTAGCTGAGCATATCGCTGGTTCAGAAGAAGGTTTCGTAAATATGATGAACAAAAAAGCGAAAGATCTAGGGCTGAAAAATACGCATTTTCAAAATCCGACAGGTCTTCCAGCGAAAGATCATTATTCTACAGCGAATGATATGGCTATTATGGCGAAAGAGTTGATGAAGTATCCACTTATTCGAAAATACACAGGTAAATATGAAGACTATTTACGTGAAAATACGGATAAGAAGTTTTGGCTTGTTAATACGAATAAGCTAGTACGTTTTTATCCTGGAGTAGATGGAGTGAAAACAGGCTTTACGACAGAAGCGAAATATTGTTTAACAGCATCAGCTGAAAAAAATGGTATGCGTGTTATTTCAGTTGTAATGGGAGCACCTACTTCAAAAGAACGGAACAATCAAGTAACGAAGCTGCTTGATTATGCATTTGGACAATACATGACAAAGAAATTGTATACACGTGGTGAGAAAATTAAGACTGTACAAGTAGGAAAAGGTAAGGAAGAAAAAGTAGATTTAGTTGCGTCAGACAATGTGTCTCTTCTTATGAAGAAGGGCGAAAATATGGACAAAGTTAAACAAGAAGTGATTGCTGAAAAGAAAGTGAAGGCACCGATTAAAAAAGGTGATGCACTTGGCACACTTGTTATTAAAAGAGATAAAGATGTTTTATTAAAACAAACAATTGTAGCGAAAGAAGATGTTGATGCAGCTAGCTGGTGGGAGTTATTTAAACGAAGCTTTGGGATGTTTTCAACATCAAAATAGCGGTGAAAATTTTGCCGCTTTTCTGTTCGTATTTACGGGGATAATTGCTGAAAGGTTTCACTTTATGGCGAAATAGTTCTTCTTTTGTCAGTAGGAAGGATTCTTGTTTTATATCACGAAAATCTTATGTTAAAGAATAAAGTTTGAGCATAAGGAGGAAATCGTGTGAGTCTTTCCATGCATTTAGAAGTAAAACGTGACGTCTTATGTGTGAGGCTAGAGGGTGAATTAGATCATCATACTGCTGAAGAGTTGCGAACGAAAGTAACAGATATGATTGAGACACATGGTGTTCATCATATTGTTTTGAGCCTAGAGAACTTAACATTTATGGATAGTTCAGGTTTAGGCGTTATATTAGGCCGATATAAACATGTAAAGGGATTAGGTGGAGAGATGGTTGTCTGTGCAATTTCACCGCCTGTTAAACGTTTATTTGAAATGTCAGGTCTATTCAAAATTGTTCGTTTAGAAGAAAGTGAAGCGCATGCGCTCGCGACGTTGGGGGTGGCATAGATGAGAAATGAAATGAACCTTCAATTTTCAGCGTTAAGTCAGAATGAATCATTCGCTCGTGTTACGGTAGCTGCTTTTATTGCGCAATTAGACCCGACGATGGAAGAACTAACAGAGATTAAAACAGTTGTGTCAGAAGCGGTTACAAATGCAATTATTCATGGGTATGAAGGAAATGCAGAAGGTGTTGTTTATATTTCAGTGATTTTGGAAGAAGCGATGGTGAAACTCACGATTCGAGATGAAGGGATTGGTATCTTTAACTTAGATGAGGCAAGACAACCCCTTTTTACAACTAAACCTGAATTAGAGCGTTCCGGAATGGGATTTACTATCATGGAAAATTTTATGGATGAAGTAGAAGTTATTTCAAACGAATCTTTCGGGACAACAATCCATTTGACAAAATACTTATCAAATAGTAACGCTCTATGCAATTAAGGAGAATAGCCAATGGACATAGAGGTCAGAAATGAGAAGAAGAAACCTCAGTTAAAGGACCACGAGCTAAAAGCGTTAATTCAAAAAAGTCAAGATGGAGATCAACAAGCGAGAGATACAATCGTTCAAAGTAATATGCGTCTCGTATGGTCGGTTGTGCAGCGATTTCTTAATCGAGGATACGAACCAGACGATTTATTTCAAATTGGATGTATTGGACTCTTAAAATCGGTAGATAAATTTGATTTATCTTTCGACGTGAAATTTTCAACATATGCAGTTCCAATGATTATCGGTGAAATACAACGATTTTTACGTGACGATGGATCAGTGAAAGTAAGTAGATCTTTAAAAGAAACAGGAAACAAAGTCCGAAAGATGAGAGACGAGCTTTCGAAGGAATTTGGAAGGGCCCCAACGATTAATGAGGTAGCAGAGGCTCTTGAACTAACGCCGGAAGAAGTTGTTCTAGCGCAAGAAGCGAGTCGTGCTCCTTCGTCGATACATGAAACTGTGTATGAAAACGATGGAGATCCGATTACTATTTTAGATCAAATTGCAGATCAATCGGAAACGAAATGGTTTGATAAAATTGCTTTAAAAGAAGCAATTAGAGAATTGGATGAACGAGAACGGCTAATTGTGTATTTGCGCTATTATAAAGACCAAACCCAATCAGAAGTAGCGGAGCGCATAGGCATTTCGCAAGTACAAGTTTCAAGGCTTGAAAAGAAAATATTAAAACAGATGAAAGATCGAATAGATGAATAGCTATCTATTCGATTTTTTTTGTTGTAACGTATGGTTGGTCGATAGCGGCAGCGTTTCTTATAGTTGCACTAGTCATTAGTCTGAAGAAATGGAATGCACAAATACATTCAGACTCTGCCCAGGAAGGACCGAGGTGTTTCATGATGAGCGGATCAGCGATTATGATGATGGTTATAGGTATGGTAGTCATTTGGGGAGGACTTGCATTAAGTATTGCAAATTTATTTAAGAAAAAGGCATAAGCTAAAAACATCTGTACCGAAATGGTACAGATGTTTTTTTTATGAAAAAATTGTATTAGAAAAAATTCCAATAACCATACTACAACTACGAGGAAGAGTGAAGGGGTGAATGAAAATTGGAACAAACGATTTATATTAAAATGCGCAATCGCTTAAAAGTGTCTCCTACGTATGAAGTAAAGCTGAGCGATGTTGCTCAACTTGCCGGAGATTCTTTGGTAGTTGAGTCGTTACAAAATGAGATAGTCTACAAAATAACAGCGCATGATAAAACACATGTTGTAATTGATGTTATGAAAGTGATTGAGATTATTCAACAAAAAGCGGCTCACATACAAATTAATTTACTTGGTTCTGGACAAACTCTTGTTGAAATTATATACGAAAAAAAGAAAGTGCATCCGGTTTTCTTCGGACTTGTATGGTTGTTACTTTTCATTGGAGCGGCCCTTGCGATCATTTATTTCCATGAAGATGTAAGTATGCAACAAGTACACCAACGGTTATATTACATGATTACTGGAGAATTTAAGGCGCAACCACTTTTATTTCAAATTCCTTATTCATTAGGTCTTGGATTAGGTATGGTCTTATTTTTTAATCATGTATTTCAAAAGAGAATTAATGAGGAGCCGAGCCCGTTAGAAGTTGAGATGTTTCAATATCAGCAGTCGCTTGATCAATATGTAATTGTGCATGAAAACAAGGATAATATGAAACAGATTGCTGATGATTGAGTGTGCATTTGTTGTATTAATTGGTTTAGCTGGAGGGATTGCAGTAGGTAGCGGATATGTCGCGTTTTTAGCTGTACTTGGTATAATCCCGCGTTTGGCTCAATTAACGAGAAGTGGAAAGCATATTCAATATTTTGAGTGGGCGGTCATTGCAGGTACTTTAACAGGGGCTTGGTGTAGTTTGAAAAATATTACATTTCAAACGTCACAATATTGGCTTGTTATATTAGGGATATTTTGTGGCACATTCATTGGAATGCTCGCTGCGGCGTTAACGGAAGTATTAAACGTTTTACCTATTTTAGCGAAACGAGTAAGGGTAGAGGGGAAAATTATTGTTTTACTGGTTGCTCTTGTACTTGGGAAAGTAATAGGCTCGTTGTTTCACTGGATTTATTTCGTAAAGTAGGAGGCAATATATATGGCAGGGCGAAAATTGAAGGACGATTACATAAATAAAGTGAAGGAGTACCATCCAAAACCGAACTATTTCATAAATTGTGTGAAGGCATTTCTTGTTGGTGGACTCATTTGTACGGCGGGAGAAGTGTTGATGAAATTTTATATACATTACTTTCACTTTAGTGAGAAAGAGGCAGGAAACCCTACAGTTGCAACTCTTGTTTTACTATCAGCGATTTTAACAGGGTGTGGTGTATATGATAAAATCGGGCAGTTTTCTGGAGCGGGATCAGCAGTACCAGTTACTGGATTTGCGAATTCTATGGCGAGTGCCGCGCTAGAACATAGGAGTGAAGGGGTTGTTCTAGGAATCGCTACTAACATGTTTAAGCTTGCAGGAAGTGTCATTGTATTTGGAGTCGTCGGTGCATACATTATCGGGCTAATAAGATATACATTTCAAATTTTAATGTCTTAAAGGAGGGGTGGGTATGAGATTGACAGGAAAACAAACGTGGGTATTTCAAAATGATATCTTCGTGAATGCAACTGGTACTGCTGTCGGTCCGAAAGAAGCTGAAGGCCCTCTGGGAAAGGATTTTGATATTTCATATTCTGACTTACATTGCGGAGAGGAAAACTGGGAACTTGCTGAACGAAGGTTAATGTCAGACTCGATTCAACAAGCGATGCAAAAAGGGAATATAAAAAAATCACAAATTGATTTCTTTTTAGCGGGAGATTTATTAAACCAAACAGTGACAGCAAATTACGTTGCTCGTGAGTATGGTATTCCTTTTTTAGGGATGTTCAGCGCTTGTGCGACGTCAATGGAAACTTTGGCTGTTGGATCAGCTTTTATAGATGGTGGATTTGCGAATCGTATTTTAGCTACAGTAAGTAGTCATAATGCGACGGCTGAAAGACAATTTCGTTACCCAACAGAATACGGAGGACAAAAGCCAGGGACAGCAAACTCAACTGTTACTGGAGCAGGGTCAATATTAATTAGCAATGAGGAGAGTGCAATTAAAATAACAGCAGCAACAATCGGCAAAGTACAAGATTTAGGAATTGCTAATCCTTTAGATATGGGATCAGCGATGGCACCAGCTGCTGCTCATACAATTCAACAGCATTTTGAAGATTTGAGAAGAAGTGCAGCTGATTATGATCTTATTGTTACTGGTGATTTATCAGCTGTTGGGACACCAATTGCGAGACAACTTTTACTTGAGGAAGGATATGATTTGGGGAATGTATACAACGATTGTGGATTAATGATTTACAATTCAAATCAAGAAGAAGTGTTTGCAGGGGGCAGTGGTTGTGCGTGTTCAGCTGTTGTAACATACGGCCATTTATTGCGTGAAATGCAAAAAGGGAATTTACAAAGAATTTTTGTCGTTGCAACTGGAGCTTTATTAAGCCCCATGATGATGCAACAGAAGGAAACGATTCCAACGATTGCGCATGGTGTTGTGTTTGAAAGCGTTAAAGGAGAGTGAATTGTGGATTTTATATACGCATTTCTTGTAGGAGGAGCTATTTGTGTAATTGGACAAGTGTTGCTAGATTTCGCAAAGTTAACACCGGCACATTTAATGGCAACTTTTGTAGTCGCCGGAGCTATTTTAGACGGATTCGGATTGTACGATAAGCTTATAAAATTTGCAGGTGCTGGGGCAACGGTCCCTATTACAAGTTTTGGACACTCACTATTGCACGGGGCAATGCATGCGGCAGAAAAACATGGATATTTAGGAATTGGAATCGGTATGTTTAGTTTAACGTCTGCGGGGATTTCAGCAGCGATATTATTTTCATTTTTTGTTGCACTTATATGTAAACCGAAAGGATAAATCAAATGAGACGAAGGGTTGTTTTGGTCACAGATGGAGATGAATATGCAAAGCGGACAATTGAGCTGTTAACAAAGGAATTTGGGGGAAGGTGTATTTCGGCATCGCAAAGTAATCCGACCAAATTGACAGGGAAGAAAGTTGTTGAGCTTATTATGCAAACGCCATATGACCCTGTATTTGTCATGTTTGATGACAGCGGATTTATAGGAGAAGGATCTGGTGAAAAGGCGTTAAAGTATGTCGCAACACATAAACAAGTTGATGTACTGGGTATTTTAGCAGTAGCATCTAATACACATCATTGGGAATGGGCGCGTGTAGATGTAAGTGTAGATCGGAATGGGAATTTGACAGAATACGGCGTTGATAAATTTGGACTCCCAGATGGTGAAGTTGGCAGGATTAGTGGGGATACGATTTATTGTTTAGATGGTCTGAATGTTCCTGTCATTGTGGGGGTCGGTGATATTGGTAAGATGTGCGGAAATGATGAATGGGAGAGAGGATCACCTATTACTAGAAAAGCGATTCAATTAATTTTGGAAAGGAGTGGGTTTTATGACGAAGCCTAAAAAAGTGAATATCCCGATTTCATCTTTTTTAAGTGATAATGAAAATTACTTAAAGCAAACAGTTGGACTGGGTGTTACATACGATGTTGGTATTCGTAAATTTCAAATTTCAAATAAAGAAATTGGTGTGTTATTTGTAAATGGACTTTGTGATACGAATTATATTATCCCTATTTTAGAAGAAGCGGTGGATACAAATGAAATAAGGGATGTAGAAGAAGATACAGTAAAGCTTTTAGAGAATCGTTTAATTCATCAACAAGTAAGTAAAGTAAAAACGATGGATGATGTAATGCTCCAAGTATTATCAGGACTCATTGTTATATTTGTGGAAGGTGAAACGGAAGCGTTCGCAATAGATGTTCGTAGTTATCCGGGCCGGACACCGACAGAACCAGATACAGAAAAGGTAGTGCGTGGTGCAAGGGACGGCTTTGTTGAAAATATCGTTGTAAATACAGCATTAATTCGTAGAAGGATACGCGATCCACGTCTTCGAAATGAAATGATTCGAGTCGGAGATAGATCGCAAACGGATATTTGTATTACATACGTTCAAGATGTTGCAAATCCAGATTTAGTAAAGATTATAAAACAAGAATTAAATAACATTGATGTAGATGGGATTACGATGGCGGATAAAACAGTAGAAGAATTTGTAGTTAAACAAGGTTATAATCCATTCCCGCTTATTCGATACACAGAAAGACCAGATGTAGCAGCAAATCATCTATTAGAAGGACATGTGTTAGTACTCGTTGACACATCACCAAGTGTTATGATCACTCCAACAACATATTTCCACCATTTACAGCATGCAGAAGAGTTTAGACAAAATCCAGCTGTAGGTACATTTTTACGTTGGGTACGTTTTTTAGGTGTTATATTTTCGCTGTTCTTACTGCCATTTTGGTTAGTTTTTGTTTTTAATCCAACTCTTTTACCGGATAGTCTTGCTTTCATTGGACCAAACAAGATGACGCACTTACCAATTTTATTACAAATTTTGATGGCGGAAGTCGGACTCGAATTTTTAAGAATGGCTGCCATCCATACACCGACATCATTGTCGTCTGCAGCAGGATTAATTTCTGCCATATTAATTGGTCAAATTGCAATTGATGTAGGTTTATTTGTACCAGAAGTTATTTTGTATGTAGCGGTTTCTATGATTGGATCATTTGCAACGCCGAGTTATGAACTTGGACTTGGAAATAAGGTCGGAAAATTGTTTGTTATTATTTTAACAGGCATATTTCATGAAATGGGATTTGTCATTGGAATGACGATGTTGATTCTATTTTTAACATCTATAAAAAGCTTGCAAACACCGTATTTATGGCCGTTTTTACCGTTTGATTGGGGCGCGTTAACGAAAATTTTACTTCGTCCAACTATGTCTAGTTTAAAGGTTCGTCCAAGTATTGTAAGACCTCAAAATGTGCGAAGACAAAAATAAGCGGGGTTATGTTCCTGCTTATTTTTTATTGGAAATTTATTATTTTTTTAACAAAAATCAAACATTTTTTTTGTACAATTAGAGTAGATATTGTGTATGAAAGGGGAAGAGGACATGATTAAATTATTTGTAAGTGATTTAGATGATACGCTCGTTTACAATGTGAATCATATGCAAAAAGAAGATGAACGAGCGCTTTGTTGGCTAGCTGAAAAAGGGACAAATATTTGTTTTGCCTCTGGCCGTTTTACTCACCGAATTGATGAGGCGGTAAAAAGGTTTTCGTTCCCGTATTACACAACTAGTTTAAATGGAGCGACAATGATACTACCGGATGGAAAAGTATTTCATGAATCGAGTTTTGAAGATGGGGTTGCCCAGGAAATATATCGATATATACATAAAAAGGGACTAGCAGATATTGTTTGTGCAAATGAGCAGCGATATACAAAAAGGAAGAATGAACATCATCATACTTTTGAAGAGTATATGGGAGTGCATATTGCTGAAATCGAAGAACTAGAAGAGGAATTTGGGAAGACTGTACATCCTGCGAAATTATTTATTTTTGGCGAAGAAGAAAAAATTGTAGCATTAGATCAAGAGTTGCGAGATACATTTCATAGCCAAGCGGAAGTTTTTATATCGGGTAAGCGCTATGTTGACATTATGCCAAGAGGTGTAAGTAAAGGAAGCGCTCTGAAGCGATTAATGGAACATTTACAAATTGAAGCAAATGAAGTTGCATGTATTGGAGATTCTTTCAATGATATTTCTATGTTTGAAGTAACCCCGCACTCCTTCACCCTCCATCATGCTCATCCGTATGTGAAGGAGAAAGCAAATCATGTTGTTCGTTCGGTTGAAGAAGCTATTATGAAATTACCGTTACTTGTATAAAAAAGAAGCTCGTCACTGGCGAGCTTCTTTTTTACTTGAATAAAGATTTAACGAAATCAATGATACTAGAGAAGAAATCTTTTACTTTATCTAGGAAACTTTGTCCTTCTTCAGATCCTAAGAAGGCAGACACATGGTCTTTTGCTTTATCTAATTGACTACCAACTTGGTTCCAATCGATATTAAGATTTTTCATTTTATCAAATAACGATACTAAGTTATCCAACTGTTCATCTGTTAATGTAATGCCAAGTTGATCAGCAATTTTTTTAATTAATGAACGTAAATCTTCAGTTGTTTTTGGCTGTTCTTTTGCAATTTCTTCTTTAATTTTTGCAACAAGTTGAACTGCTTTGTCTTCACCGATTTTATCACCAAGTTTTGCTGTTTGTACCATTTCTTCATTGGCTACTTTTTTAACATCTTCTGGAATTTCCTTGTTCGATGTTGTTTCATAGGCCTTCATTAAACCTGTTAAAGCAGCAGTTCCGGAAACTTTAAATGGTGCAGTAATTTGAATCTCTGCATCTTTCACACCTGCTGTAATAAGTGCATTTGTGTACATTGCATCTGTTATCGAATTAATGTTTTTTGAGCGTACAATGAGACCTGATCCTGGTTTTGTGTATGTAATCATAGAAGAGGAAATTGCTCTTGTACCAATTTGTGCTTTTGGAACAATTCCTTCTAGAAATTTATGTTCTTCCGCATTAGACACAGTGATGATTGTAGCATCTTTTGGTGCTTTCATTTCCTTTAACAGCTCTTGTTTTTGTTGTTCAGATAAGTTTTCTCCTAGTGTAACAATTGATTCTCCCTCAATGATGTCTGCAAATGAAGCTGTTGGCATAATAAATACGGCTACAGCTAATAGCAGAGCTAGTAATTTCGCTTTCACGAAAAATCGCTCCCTTTCTCTTTCTGAAATTTTCGGGCAACACAGTTATTATAGTATATTTTAAAAATTTGTCACCTAGCTTTTTCCACATTTCGAAAAAGAAGTATGCAGATTGTCGGATTCTTTTTGTTTCTCGTCATGAATATGGTAATATAGTGCTGAGATAGTTGAAAGGAGACATATACATATGAAAACTTTAGGATACATATTAATGGAAAATGGCGAAAAAATCGATTTAGAATTTTACCCAGAAGAGGCACCAAAAACAGTAGAAAACTTTAAGAAATTAGCAGAGCAAGGATTTTATGACGGTGTGACATTCCACCGCGTTATTCCTGGCTTCGTAAGCCAAGGTGGAGACCCAACAGGCACAGGTGCAGGTGGCCCAGGTTACTCTATTCCATGTGAGACTGATGGAAATCCTCGTAGACACCTTGTTGGATCACTTTCTATGGCACATGCTGGTCGTAATACAGGTGGTAGCCAATTTTTTGTTGTTCATGAGCCACAACCGCATTTAGATGGCGTACATACTGTATTCGGTAAAGCAACAAGCGGTATTGAAACGGTATTAAACATGCGTCAAGGCGATGTAATGAAAGAAGTTAAAGTTTGGGAAGAATAAGTTGTGAGAAAAAGAGAGCGATTTTGCTCTCTTTTTTTATTTCCTATAAACAGGAATTGGTATATATTTTAAAGTATATGACACAAATAGGACGGCTACTAACGTTAAATTATATTGTTCATGAGAACACACTTTTAACAAAACACATAGGATGGAGTACGAATTATATGCTTCAATAAATGGATTTCTCTTAACATATTGCTTTTGGTAGAACTACTTTGTTCAAAAGTGGTTAATAAGTGAAATGTGATGAGAAAGGGATTCTCCTTTTAGTTCCTATACAGTATTGTCTCTTTTTTGAGCGGTGTAATAGAAAGAAATAGCGTGGAAACATATATTTGACTTTCTTCTTAACGCTTTGTATGATTATCAAGTTGTTTCAGCCTCTTCTCACTCTGGTAAAAATATTGTAGAATGAATGTGATATGAAAAGAGTGATTGATGGGATAAATAGTTTGTAACTTTTGTAAGAAGGGATAAGGGTTATGTTAATTCGTTTTAAAAAAAGTTATGAAAAAATTGCAATGGGGCTTCTTTCATTTATGCCAACTGAAAAAGATGTAAAAACATTACAATTGACAATGAAAGAGTATGAAGCGAAAGAGGATTGGCAATTGTATTTGTGGAAACAAAATGAAGATTTTGTTGGGATAATGGGGATTATAAAAAAAGAAGATCAGGTATTGGAAATTCAGCATTTGAGCGTGAATCCGTCTCACCGTCATATGGGGATTGGGACGAAGATGGTTCAAGGGCTTAAGAGTAAATTTCTTGAGTTTACAATTTGCGGAAATGAGCAAACAGCAAGTTTTTGCAAAAAGTGTAAAGAGCTTGAACAAAATATACATTCATGAAAGCAGGGATAAGTAGTTTATTATCTCTGCTTTCTTTTTTGTAGTTGTTCGTGTCGTTCAGAAATGACTTCTGTTCGATCGCGCAATGTGTGCTTATTTATGATGTATTCACCAGGAATGAAATTCACATCTTTCCAAGAGAGGTTTTGTTTCTTACATAACTGTATGCATTGTTTTTCTAACGATGCGTCTAATAATGGTAAAAATAACGGCGCGAAAAATTCCTTTTTGTGGATAGATTGTAACCTTTCATTTAATAAGAATATAAGTTGTTTATGATCTATTCCTAATTGATGTAAAGATGTACTGTTCTTTTCTAAAAGTGCTATTGCGCTTTTTATCATCTTCTCTGCACCATTCCAGTTGGATCGTCTGTGATGGTATAAGGAAACAGCAATTTGAATGAGACCGACTAAGTAAGTGTCGCGTTCTCCTCTAGGTTTTAATTTCCAATACTCTTCTAATATTTCATGACATTCAAAATAATCACAGTCTCCGTGAAAATGAATTAAAAATTGTATGTACTCGGTAGGATACATTTTTTTCGCTCCTGTCTAACGGTTATATGTACAGTTTATCATAGAAATATTAACAATAAGCGACTAGGGAAGTATCCCTAGTCGCTTTATTGCGTCCTATTAGCAGAAGCAAGCTGCTCCTACAATAATTAGTAAAATGAACAGTACAACAAGTAATGCGAACCCACCGCTAAAACCACAATCAACGTGACCCATAGTTTTTTGACCTCCTACATTGTTCTTACTACATTGTTATCATATGAAGCGGTGGGCATTATGACATGGGCATAGGTCTATTTTTAATTAAATTTCTTAAAAAGGTTGGATAGAACATGAGTATGCTCTATACTTATGGTGTTATAGAAAAAATGTGGTGGGATGCTTTGTGCAGTATAATTTTAAAGTAGAGGCTTTTGAAGGGCCTTTAGATCTATTGTTACACTTAATACATCGTTACGAAATCGATATATATAATATTCCTGTAGCGGAAATTACAGAGCAATATCTATCTTATGTCCATACGATGAAAGAATTACAATTAGATGTTGCCAGTGAGTATTTAGTAATGGCTGCAACGTTATTACAAATTAAAAGTAAAATGTTGTTACCGAAACAAGAAGAAGATGTACCTGATAACGGTGAAGACTTTATAGATGACCCTCGTCAAGAATTGATGGAGAGGTTAATTGAATATAAGAAATATAAGCAAGTTGCTACTGAGTTAAAAGAAAGAGAACAAGAAAGAGCACAGCTATATACACGTCCGCCAATTGATTTTACATCATTTCAACAAGAAGAGGAGACAAGCTTACCTCTTGATGTTACGTTATATGATATGTTAGCGGCATTTCAAAAGCTAATGCGTCGTAAAAAAGCAAAGACCCCCGTAACAACGCGAATTACTCGCCAAGAAATACCAATTGCACAGCGAATGACTGATATTCTACAACAGTTAGAAGTAAGAGGCGGTCGTCAAAGTTTTTATGATTTGTTTGCTGATGAAGAACGTGAAATAATGGTTGTAACATTTTTAGCGGTTCTTGAGCTAATGAAAAATCAACAAATCATAATTGAGCAAGAACATAATTTTGATGAAATTTTCGTATCAAGCTCTAATAAATCCTTATAGAGCCAGCAAGTGAAGATGGGATAGAAATATTTTATCTTATGTTAGGTTTTAATGTATCGTTTGGAACGAGAGAAGAAATATTGAACCGAACGCATTTACTGTGATTCGGTTTTTTTATGTGTATTTTTTATGGGAAATAGGAGGAAGGAGTTCGTAAAATGGATAGAAAAGAACAAAAAGCGATTATTGAAGGGATTTTATTTGTTGCAGGTGACGAAGGGATTTATCCGGAACAGATAGCTAAAGTTCTGGAAGTTAAAGTGGAAGAAGTAATAAACAGTATAGAGGAAATGCAAAAAGAAGGTGAAGGATCGAATCGCGGTCTGCAAATTGTGCAATATGCAAAAATGTATCGTTTTGCAACAAAGAAAGAACATGCTGCATACTATCAAAAATTAATAGATACCCCAACAACGGCGTCACTGTCTCAAGCAGCTCTTGAAACGTTGGCAATCGTTGCGTACCGTCAACCGATTACAAGGACAGAAATGGAAGAGATTCGAGGCGTGAAAACAGACAAGGCATTACAAACGTTAGTTTCACACTTACTTATAAAAGAAACGGGAAGAGCGGAAGGACCAGGGCGCCCTATTTTATACGGAACGACGAAAGAGTTTTTAGATACGTTTGGATTGAAAACGTTAGATGATTTACCACCTCTTTCGGAAGAAAATGAACAAATGAATGAAGCAGATTTATTCTTTGGCTCTTTACAGGAATTATCAAAATAAAAGCTTAGCATTTTGCTAAGCTTTTTTTGTATATCAATTACAGAGCGTGCCATACTAAATGAAAAAAGGAGACGAGCTATGAAGGGTGTACGGAGTATTCTATTGTTGGTTTCTGTTTTATTATGTTTTTCGTTAAACAGCGCATCGGCTAAAAGATATATGATGTCTATTCATACTACGTCTTCTATACATATGCAGCGGCAACATTTCGGTAAAATGAAAGTGAGTTTTTTAAAAGTTGGACAAGGTGATGCGACACTTATTACATTGCCAAATGGTCAAACGATGTTAATAGATGGGGGCCCTTATGAAGCGGGAGAGGTTATTATTCAAAAACTAATTGAAAAAGGAATTAATCATTTAGATGTGATTGTAAGTACTCATCCTGATATGGACCATATAGGGGGGCTTATTCCAATTGTAGAACAAATGCCAGTTTCACTCGTATTAGATAGTGGGAAAACATATAGTTCATTTACTTATCATACGTATCGGAATAACATTAAAAAAAGAGGCATTCCTTTCATTTCAGTGAAGGAAGGACAATACATACCGCTAGATCCACATGTTTCTATACAAGTATTGAACAATGGTAAATCAAAAGACGAGAATAACGAGTCCTCAATTGTGTTAAAGATTCGATATGGTAAAGCGGACTTTTTATTAATGGGTGATGCTGATATACGGACGGAAAATGAAATATTAAAGCAATTTGATGTACATGCAGATGTATTAAAAGTTGGGCATCATGGCTCGTATACTTCAACGAGTGAAACATTCTTAAAAAAAGTAGATCCACAATTCGCTATTCTTTCGTACGGGAGTAGAAATCCGTATGGGCATCCTCATCAAAGTGTAGTAAGACGATTAAAACAGCGTGGTATAATGATATACGGAACAAACAAGCGAACTGTAGAAATAGAAACAGATGGTGAACATATTACTATGGGGGCAAGCGGTCTTATGCCATTACTTAAGTAACTAATTATATAAGAGGTTATTATCCATTTTGGAAAAAATGGATAATATATATTATAATGAAAAAGAAATCAATTTCCTTTTTTCGCTGAACGAAGAGGAAATTTCATTAGAATGTATAGACAACTACTTGTGTGTATATTAAGATGGGATTAGGCGAATAAGGTAATAATAATAAGTAGGTATTTCATGGGAAAGGATCGATGAAAATGAAAACGCAAGTTGTCATCAATGCCAAAATTTATACAGGTAAAGAAGTAGTGGAAAACGGATTTATTCGTTACGCAGAAACAGTTAAAGAAATTGGTTTGATGGCTCAATATGTATCACAAGAAAATGAAACTGTGTTAGATGCGGCAGGAAAGATTGTGATTCCAGGTATGATTGATGTTCATATTCATGGTGGATACGATATTGATGCGATGGATGCAAATAGCGATGGATTAGTAACTCTTGGTAAAGAAATGTTAAAAGAAGGAGTTACAACTTACTTCCCAACAACAATGACACAAGCTCCAGAAGCGATTGAAGCGGCGCTACTTGCTGCGAAGGAAGCGAAAGATAAAGGAGCACATTTCGAATATATTCACTTAGAAGGACCATATGTTTCAAAAAAACGTGCGGGTGCACAACCACTTGAACATATTGTTCCTGCGAGTATCGAGCAATTTAAACAATGGCAGGAAGCAAGCGGTAATCTAATTAAATTAGTAACATATGCACCGGAAGAAGAAGGTGCGTTAGAGTTTGAACAGTATCTTGCAGAAACAGGTGTTGTTGGCACAATGGGGCATACAGATGCGATTGATGCACAACTGAAAAATAGAAAAATTACACATGCAACACATTTATATAACCAAATGCGTGGATTACATCATCGTGAACCAGGAGTTGTTGGTCATGTGTTATTAAATCCAGATGTAATGGTTGAAGTAATTACAGATGGTATTCACATTCACCCTGATATGGTGAAATTAGCGTATAAATTAAAAGGGCCGAAAAAAGTAAGTGTCATTACAGATGCAATGCGTGCAAAAGGTCTTGAAGAAGGATTATATGAGCTTGGTGGACAGCCAGTACATGTAAAAGATGGCAGTGCTCGATTAGAAGATGGAACGTTAGCTGGTAGTATTTTAAAAATGGATCAAGCTTTCCGAAATGTAATTGAATTTACAGGATGTTCAATCGAGGATGCAGTGTTGATGACATCAGTTAACCAAGCAGAAGAGTTTGGATTAAATAATAAAGGCGCGTTAGCGGCAGGGAAAGATGCAGACTTTGTTGTTATGACTGAAGAATTACATGTATATGATACGGTTCGTTTAGGAATTCATATGAAGGAAGGGAAGTAATTAGATGAATATTCTTGTTGTAAAAACTCCAGAAGAATTAGCAGAATCAGGTTATAAGTTAATTAAAGAGGTTGTAAAATCAAAAGAAAATCCAACTTTAGGAATGGCTACAGGAAGCTCTCCATTAGGTATTTATGCAGAAATGCGAAAAAATAAACTTGATACAAGTCATACAACCACTGTAAACTTAGATGAGTACGTAAATTTACCACACGAAGATAAAAACAGCTATCACTATTTCATGCAAGAACAGTTGTTTGATCATCTTCCATTTAAACAAACTTATGTACCGAATGGGATGGCAAGTGATTTAGAGGAAGAGTGCAAGCGTTATGAAGGCATTCTAGTAGCTAACCCAGTTGACTTACAGATTCTTGGAATCGGTGAAAACGGTCACATCGGATTTAATGAGCCAGGAACACCATTTAATTCTCCAACTAACATTGTAGAATTAACAGAATCTACGCGCCAAGCAAACCTTCGCTTCTTTGAAAATGAAGAAGATGTGCCGACTCATGCGATTACAATGGGAATTGGAAGTATTATGAAAGCGAAACAAATTCTACTTGTTGCTATGGGATCTAAAAAGGCAGAAGCTATTAAAGAGTTATTGCAAGGTGAATATAGTGAGGCGTGTCCTGCTACAGTTTTACAACGTCATCCGAATGTAACCGTAATCGCAGATCCAGAAGCTCTATCTTTATGCAGTGAGGCGATTGCTGATGAACATCGACAAGTATTCACCATTTCCGATCTATTATCAGATTCAAGAGTGGGTGAAACAGCTAATTGAGGAAGGCGAATGGAAGCCGGGAGATAAAATTCCATCTGAGAATGAACTTTGTGATAAGTTCGAAGTGAGTCGTATGACAATCAGACAGGCGATTAATAACTTAGTGGAACAAGGTTATTTATACCGGAAACGTGGGATTGGAACGTTCGTCCAACTTCCGAAAGTGGAGCAAAAGTTGCAAGGAATGACGGGATTCACAGAAGATATGATTTCTCGTGGTATGAAACCGAGCAGCCAGTTATTAAGTTTCCGCCTAGTTCCAGCTACTGCTAAAATAGCAGACCGGCTGAGAATACAAGAGGGAGAATCGGTTTATGAAGTGAGGCGTACGCGCTTAGCTGATGACGAACCGATTGCATTTGAGACGACATATTTGTCGCCAACTCTTGTGAAAGATATTAACGAAGAAATATTGCAACAATCTTTATATGAACATTTAGAGAAAAAACTGGGCTTTAAGCTTGTTCGCGCTACTCAATCAATTGAAGCTTCAATTGCAACGGATAATGAAGCTGAACATCTGCATATTCCTAAAAAGGCGCCTGTACTTGTAATGCGTCAATGGTCATATTCAGAAGGTGAGTTACCGTTAGAGTATGTGAAATGTATTTATCGTGGGGATCGTTACAAGTTTATTACGAACATCGCACGTAACAAGTAATATATTTCAGTTTGTGAAGTACAGTGAACTTTGATGTTTTCAACATGTAAAGAAATAAAAACACGACTCATCCTTATAAGGATCGAGTCGTATTTTTATTTGCTTCTTCATTATAAACAAGTACTTGGTTAACGGCATCTTTGACAGCATCTACTACATAGTGAGCGTGCTCTTTTACCGCGTCATCAGCTTGAGACATAGCAAAACTATGAGGAGTTAAAGAAAACATTGGAATATCATTGTAAGAATCCCCTATGCACGCAACCTCCTCTGGTTGTATTTGAAACTCTTGTAATAAAACAGAAATAGCAGAACCTTTACTAATATTTGGTGGCATTACATCTAAACATTGTTCAGCTGAAATGAAAGTACTAACTTTTCCATGGAATTTTTCATCAATCTTTTTTTGAAGGAGTTGTAAGTTTTCCTTTGTTCCACCGATAGAAATTTTATTTGGAAAAATTGTATCATCGATTTTCTGTAATAAATTTGGTTCTTCAACAGAAGTCATTGTTATTTGTTTTTCGAGTTCATGAATAAAAGGTGTCTTTTCTTCAATATAGTAATTATGCTCATCACTTACATAACGGAAATAAGGGTCTTGATTTGTCATTGATAACAAATCAGGTAGAATACTGGAATCGAATGTTGCAGATAATAGTTGTTTATTTTCTGGTGTATATACGAAAACACCGTTCACACTAATGCGATGGAAATTTGTATTTACAGCCTTCATTAAGTCTGCGATTTCATTATCAAGTCGCCCGGAAGCGAAACAAAGAATAACATTTTGCTCAGCAAGACTGCGAAGTGCTACAATATCTTGTTCATCAATTAGACCTCCATGTTGCATCATTGTACCGTCGATATCACTTACAAACATTTTAATCATGTTGCTATCTCCTTTCTATGTACAGTTGCTCTTACATTATACGCATCATATACAAACATGTCTAAAAAATGAATTTTTATCAAATGGTAGATGTTTTACATTGACGACAAAGAAGAATATTCTGTAACATAAAAGTAGGCTATTTAAGTACGAGGGTGGTGTTATATGAGTAATTATCTAGAAATTAAAAAAGTTTTAAATAATAATGTCATCATTGCTAGCCATCCTGAACACGAGGAAGTAGTAGTGATCGGTAAAGGAATTGGATTTGGAAAAAAGGCTGAAGATGTGTTGGAGCAAGAACAAATTGAGAAAATGTTTGTTTTAAAAAATGAACGTGATCGAGAACAATACAAACTTTTAGTGCCACATGTGAGTGAAAAGCTAATTGAACTGATGAATGATATTATGTTATACATTCAAGAAAAAGCGGAGTCTCCATTAAATGAACATATTCATATCGCTTTAACAGATCATATTTCTTTTGCAATTAAAAGGCTAAAACAAGGACTTACAATAGATAATCCTTTTTTAGTTGAAACGAAAATGCTATATCCAGAGGAATATGAAATTGCTGAAGGAGTTGTGCAACTTTTAAATTCTCGTTTGCAAATTACATTGCCAGAAGGAGAAGTTGGCTTTATCGCACTCCATATTTACAGCTCGCTTACAAACTCTGATTTATCTTCTGTTAATCAAAATTCCCGTCTTATTGCACAACTTGTTTCTTTAATTGAGATAAGCCTACAAATTACATTAGACCAAGAAAGCATTCATTATTTACGCCTTATTCGTCATTTGCAATATGCTATTGAACGGGTGAAAAAAGGAGAAAAAGTAGAAGAAGCACAAAGTTTTGCTGATTTATTAAAGGCAGAATATCCAGTCTGTTATAACTTAGCTTGGAAGCTAGTTAAGGTAATGCAAAAAGAATTACAACTTCCTGTTTATGAAGCAGAGAGTATTTATTTAACGATGCATTTACAACGATTAGTGAAAGCAGAACATGTGTAAAAAGACATATATTTTTGTCTAAAATGAAAACGTTAAAAAAAATGATTGAATCGCTTACAATAGTTATGTATAATAACTATTGCAAAGTTATACAAAATTCGACAAACAAATTAAGGTAAATAACGAAAACGTTTGCTTTAATTATAGTGAACTTATACGTAATCCTATTTTTGACACGTGTTACTGATTCGATCAGGCATGAGTGGAGAAAAGCTGGGAATGTAAGCTAAAGAAAGGGACATACTACCCTTTGTATAGCTATCGTTCTATCTTTTTTTTCCTCATGCCTTTTTGGCGTTTGTCGAAAAGTATCAATATAGATAAGAGAGGAAGGGTTTCCATGTTTAAGAAGATCTTTGGTGTTCTTCAAAAAGTCGGAAAAGCGCTTATGCTTCCAGTAGCGATTTTACCGGCAGCAGGTATTTTACTTGGATTTGGTAATGCATTTCAAAATCCACAACTAACAAATGTTATTCCTGCTTTAAAAGCAGATTGGTTCGTAATGGTTGCAAAAATTATGGAACAATCTGGTGATATTATTTTCGCTAACCTTGCACTATTATTCGCAGTTGGGGTAGCAATCGGTTTAGCTGGTGGAGACGGAGTAGCTGGTTTAGCAGCGTTCGTCGGCTACCTAATTATGAACAAAACGATGAGTGTGTTCTTAGAAGTAGATAAACTAGTGAAAGTAACAAGCACTGGAACAGATCCAGTGAAAATTGGATTTTCAGATCCAGCATATGCAAACGTATTAGGAATTCCAACGCTGCAAACAGGAGTGTTTGGTGGTATTATCGTCGGGATAGTAGCGGCATATTGTTATAATAAATACTTCAACATTGAATTACCATCATACTTAGGTTTCTTTGCAGGTAAGCGTTTCGTACCGATTGCAACTGCAACATTCTCTTTAGTAGTAGGTATTATCATGTGCTTCATTTGGCCATACATTCAGGGTGGCTTAAATACGTTCTCACATCAAATGATTGATGCAAATAGAACGATAGCAGCATTTATATTCGGTTTAATCGAACGTTCATTAATTCCATTTGGATTACATCATATTTTCTATTCACCGTTCTGGTTCGAATTCGGTCAGTATACAAATGCAGCTGGCGAATTAATCCGTGGTGACCAAAAAATCTTTATGGCACAGTTAAAAGACGGCGTAGAATTAACAGCTGGTACATTTACAACTGGTAAGTATCCGTTCATGATGTTCGGTCTTCCAGCAGCAGCTTTAGCAATGTACCATGAAGCACGTCCAGAAAATAAAAAATTAGCAGCTGGTATTTTAGGATCTGCTGCATTAACATCTTTCTTAACAGGTATTACAGAACCGCTTGAATTTTCATTCTTATTCGTAGCACCAGTATTATTCGGAATTCATGCAGTATTCGCTGGTCTATCATTTATGACAATGCAAATTTTAGGTGTTAAAATTGGTATGACATTCTCTGGTGGTTTAATTGACTTCATATTATTCGGTGTACTACCAGGTCGTACGGCATGGTGGTGGGTAATTATTGTTGGTCTTGTACTAGCAGTTATTTACTACTTCGGATTCCGTTTCGCAATCCGTAAATGGAACTTAAAAACACCTGGTCGTGAAGTAGCGAATGCTAATGAAGGTGCAGGGAAAACAGAAGCAGGAGAACTTCCACGTGAAGTATTAGTAGCACTTGGTGGTAAAGAAAACATTGCTTCGTTAGATGCTTGTATTACTCGTTTACGCGTTCAAGTTAACGAACAAAAAAATGTAAATAAAGACCGCTTAAAAGAGCTTGGAGCAGCCGGTGTACTTGAAGTTGGAAATAACATTCAAGCTATTTTCGGACCGAAATCTGACACATTAAAATCACAAATTCATGATATTATGTCAGGTCGTACACCTCATGTTGAAAAAGAAGCGCCTGTAAAAGCGGAAGAAGCTCCTCAACAGGTTGATGAAAATGAAACAATCGTTTCACCAATTGAAGGAAAAATCTTACCGATTACAGAAGTACCTGACCAAGTATTCTCAGGAAAAATGATGGGAGATGGATTTGCGATTGAGCCAACAGAAGGAACAGTAGTTTCTCCGGTTAATGGTGAGATTGTAAATGTATTCCCTACAAAACATGCGATTGGTATTCAGTCTGAAGGCGGAAAAGAAATTTTAATCCACTTCGGTATTGATACTGTAAAATTAAATGGTGAAGGCTTTGAAGCGCTTGTAGCACAAGGTGATAAAGTGAAGCAAGGACAACCATTATTAAAAGTAGATCTTGCATTTGTAAAAGAAAATGCACCATCTATTATTACACCAATCGTCTTTACGAATTTACAACAAGGGCAACAAGTCGAATTGAAAAAAGATGGAAATGTTAAGAAGGGCGAAAACGCTATTATTGACATTCAGTAGGAATTTGACGCAAAATGTTTATAATTATAATAGGCGATGTGGTTGACCGAACATCGCCTATTATATACAATAGATGATGTAGTACTCACGTCTATACAACTAAAAAAATACTGTATTTAAAGGAGATAAATTATCATGGAAAAAATCTTTAAAGTAACTAGCGACTCAGGAATTCATGCTCGTCCAGCAACTCTACTTGTAAACACTGCAAGCAAATTTGGTTCTGACATTAACTTAGAGTATAACGGAAAAAACGTTAACTTAAAATCAATCATGGGTGTTATGTCTTTAGGAATTCAACAAGGCGCGGAAATTAAGGTCACTGCAAATGGTGATGATGCAGCTCAAGCACTAGCAGCTATCGAAGAAACTATGAAAAACGAAGGATTAGGAGAATAATGACTCTTAATATCCAAGGGATCGCTGCATCAAGTGGGATTGCTATTGCAAAGGCTTTCAGACTTGAGAATCCTGAATTTAACATTGAAAAGAAATCAATTACAGACGAAGCTGCTGAAATTGCACGCTTAGACGCTGCGCTTGAGAAAGCAAAATCTGAACTAGAAGCTATTAAGGACCATGCTTTTGCTGAGCTAGGTGCTGATAAAGCTGCTATCTTTGAAGCGCATTTATTAGTATTAAATGATCCAGAATTAGTAAATCCAGTAAAAGATAAAGTAAATGGCGAAAAAGTAAATGCTGAATTTGCAATGGATGAAGTTGCATCAATGTTTATTTCTATGTTTGAAAACATGGATAACGAATACATGAAAGAACGTGCTGCGGATATTCGCGACGTAACAAAACGTGTTCTTGCACATTTACTAGGAATTAACTTCTCAAATCCTGGTACAATTTCTGAAGAAGTAATCATCATTGCTGAAGATTTAACACCATCTGATACAGCTCAGTTAAACCGTGAGTATGCAAAAGGTTTCACAACTGATATCGGTGGACGTACATCTCACTCTGCAATTATGGCTCGTTCTATGGAAATTCCAGCTGTTGTTGGTACGAAAGTTGTTATGGAGAAAATCCAAAACGGCGATATCGTAATCATTGACGGTTTAGATGGAGAAGTAATTGTAAACCCATCTGAAGAAACTCTTCGTTCTTTTGAAGAAAAGAAAGCGAAATTTGAAGAGCAAAAAGCTGTATGGGCAAAATTAAAAGACCAAGCAACTGTAACAAGTGATGGACATCACGTTGAGCTTGTTGCTAATATCGGAACACCAAATGATGTACAAGGTATTATCGATAATGGCGGAGAAGGTGTTGGTTTATACCGTACAGAATTCTTATACATGGGCCGTGACAATCTTCCAACAGAAGAAGAGCAGTTCGAAGCGTATAAAGCAGTTCTTGAAGGTGTAAAAGAAGATCAACCAGTCGTTGTTCGTACACTTGACATCGGTGGAGATAAAGAGCTTCCATACTTACATTTACCAAAAGAAATGAACCCATTCTTAGGATACCGTGCAATTCGCTTATGTCTTGATGAGCAAGATGTGTTCCGTACACAACTTCGTGCATTACTTCGTGCTAGCGTATACGGTAACTTAAAAATTATGTTCCCAATGATTGCAACTCTTGATGAGTTCCGTCAAGCGAAAGCAATCTTATTAGAAGAGAAAGAAAGACTTGTTCAAGCGGGTACAACTATTTCTGATTCTATTGAAGTTGGTATGATGGTTGAAATTCCAGCTTCAGCAGTATTAGCAGATCAGTTCGCAAAAGAAGTTGATTTCTTCTCTATCGGAACAAATGACTTAATCCAATACACAATGGCTGCAGATCGTATGAACGAACAAGTAGCTTACTTATACCAACCATATAATCCATCTATTTTACGTCTTGTAAAAATGGTTATCGATGCTGCTCATAAAGAGGGCAAATGGGCTGGTATGTGTGGTGAGATGGCGGGAGATTCACTTGCTATCCCATTATTATTAGGCTTAGGTTTAGATGAGTTCAGTATGAGTGCAACATCTATTCTTCCTGCAAGAACACAACTAAGCAAGTTGTCAAAAGCAGAAATGGAAACTTTAGCAGAAAAGGCATTAATGATGTCAACTGCTGAAGAAGTTGTTGAATTAGTTAAAAGCATATAAGTATAAAAAAACCTGAGTCGATTTGAAATCGGTCTCAGGTTTTTTTGCTACATATACCTTAGGTGATTTTATTGATTAAACTTATCTTAAAGAGCAATTGCGATAACATCCTCTGGGCAAACACGTAAAATCCCTTCAAATCTATCGTCATTACGATTGTTTCCATTCTTATCATCTTTGTTGTTGTCTTTGTCGTCATCTTTTCTTAATTGAGAGAATAGAGCAACACCGTTACAGAACCCCTCAAAAACTAAATTGCGGAATGTTGCATTTCCTTTTAGTTTAAGAAGCGAAACCTCAGTTCCTATAGAAAGATGTGCAAGCACGTTACATACAGCATGTCGTTGTGGTCTAATTTCTTCTTTCTCTTTCTCACGATGGTTGTGGTTGCGCTCTCTTTCATGATGATGACATTCTCTAAAGTTATCACAGCATCCAAATGATCCAAACATAATCCTCATCACCCCCTTCACACTTATAATCTATGTAAGTTTGGCAGTCGGTGACTGGACAGATAATGGAAATTTTTCTAGGGGATTTTCTCATTTTAAATGACTAGATGGGTGTTTAGTATGGAATGATGTTTAAAATAGGGGAAATATCACAAAAAAATGTAAAGACCACCGAAATGAATGAAATAGGTAGCCTTTACACTTTTTTGCTTTTATATAAAACGATGATATATACAGGAAGAGCTAAGAGTAGTGGTGCAATGGATCGTGCAGTATGTTTTTCTGCTTCTAATTGTAACGCTTCTTCTTTAGGGAATTGTAACACTGATATGTTTGCAGCATCGCCAATAAAATATAGCAGCAGTACAGTTACTATGTAACTTAAAAGTGCGATAAAGCTTCCGTATGAACTCAATGAAAATCCCTCTCTTGTTATCTATTTGTTATCATTGTATCACAATTGTAACAAAAATACACGGTTATATTTCGATACTTTAACAAATTTCGACACAAAACGCCATATTTGTTTATGGGGATAGCATGAAAATTACGATTTCTCTATGTATAGATGTCGAATAATACATTGTAATATTACGGATGTGTGACAGAATATAAAAAAACGAAGGTAATGAAATTACCTTCGTTTTTATTATTTCGCCCATTCACTTACTTGTTCTACGCTCATGCGTGGTGCAGGGTGACCTTTTAAAGTTGATTCACCAATTGTAATAAGCATAATTGGTACGTAACGCGATGAAACATTAAATTCTTCCATTAGTGCTTGTGGGTTGAAACCACCAATTGCGCAAGTATCCCAACCAGTTGCTTTAGCAGCAAGCATAAGTTGCATTGCTGCTAAAGCAGCATTTGAAAAGGCAGCATCTCGTGGGTATTGCTCACGAGTATATGCAGATTCAATGTTTTTAGCTAAGCGTTCTTTAGCTTCTTCTTTCATAAATCCTTGTTCTACAATTGGACCGTAAACAGGTTCAACATTTTTATATGCTTCTAAATCACCTAAAATAGCGACTACGGCAGAAGCATCGAGAATTTGTTGTTGGTTATAAGCAATTGGATGTAATCGTTTTTGTACATCTTCGCCTTGGAAAACAAGGAATTTCCAGTGTTGCAGGTTCCAAGCAGAAGGTGCTTGAGCAGCTGCTTTTAAAATTTCGTGTAATTCTGTAGATGAAATTTCTTTTTCGGGGTTGAATGCACGTGTAGATGTGCGTTCATATAAAACGTTAAAAAAGTCACTGTTTGTCATTATATATCCTCCAAATTACATAGCAGCTTAATTTAAAATACATGTAATATATTCTACTTACATTTTGTAAGTTATTGAATTTAAGAATATAATAACTTTATTTTAATTGTCAAGTTTTAAGTGCTAAGGAGGGCATTCATACAAACGATACAATTCCTACAATCATACACTAAAAAAGGAATTTATTGAGTAAAAAGGCGAAGATAACATTCTCAATTAGCTTGTTAATATGTATCCCTCACTAATCGAATTTTTTTGAGAACAATCTTTTATAAAATGATTGTGAGGAATTCAGTAAAACAAGATATATGAAGTGAGTGAAGACTAGTGATGAACATACTACATTTTTTATTAGAGAATACTGTTTTCCAAAATGTATTACAAGATCTTCAGTTGAATGTCCTTTATATAGAAGATGGATGTACACATCAACAAACGATAGAAAATGTCCATCCAAAGTGTATGTTTATAGCAAATAGTTTTGAAGAAGGAGAAATATTGTTTCATAGAACTAGACCGCATATTGTAATTATGTATGTAACAGATGTTGATCAAATAAAATATATAAAGAATATATATGATTCACGGAGTACATTCATTATCATTTGGGATCAACAGATAAACAATGAGTTTGCAGATTTACTAATGTTAGGAATACGTAATATTGTTATAGCACCAGTAACCCCACAAGTGGTACTAGAGGAAGTGAATAAGAGTTTATATCAACTTTCTTTAGTGCGGCAAGTAGGTTTACAACAAGAATTGCTTCAAACGATGTTTGATTTTCAAAATGATTTATTATTTGTAGTAGAAGATGATGAGATTGTTGATTGTAATACGAATTTTTTACAATTCTTCGGATATGATAATTTATTTACGTATCGCGAACAACATTTAGTGTTTGCAGAACATCTTATTAGAGAGAACGGATATTATTCGACGACTCACGATATAACATGGTTGGATGATACTTTATCAAATGGAAGAAGAATTAAAATGTACAATCATGAAGGAGAAGCATTGACTTTTCTATTACGTGCGATACCATTACCAGAAGACTTATCGCGATTTATAGTAAAATGCACAGAGATTACAGAATTAGATGAAATCTATCAAGAGCAAGAAAGACTTGCAATGATAGATTCATTGACAGAAATATATAATCGTTTGAAATTCCAACAAATATTGGAGAAAGAGTGGGAGAATGTAATACGTAACGATGAAAAAATAGCACTTATTTTGTTTGATATAGATAATTTTAAATCAGTAAATGACACATATGGTCATGATTTTGGCGATTTAGCATTAGTACAGCTTGCAGATCTTATGAAATCTAAAGTTGAAAATCAACATATATTTGCAAGGTGGGGAGGAGAGGAATTTATAATATTAGTGACAAATACGGTAGAAAAAGAAGCGTTTCAAGTTGCGGAGTCATTACGATTTTTTATTGAAACAAAGCAATTCTCTGGAATTTCAAAGTTAACAGCGAGTTTTGGAGTTGCGTTACATGAGAATGGGATTACTAAAGAAGAATTAATGCAAAGAGCGGATATTGCATTATATGAAGCAAAAAAAAATGGGAAAAATCAAGTATGTATATATAGGAAAGAAAAAATGTGATTTTTCGCAACAAATTGTTGCGATTTTTTTTTATTACCTGATAATAGAATATGGGGGACCATTTTAAATGAAGTAACGACGGAGGAACAATATGATAAAAAAAATAATGGCTATGGTTTCACTGTCTGCTGTAGTTTGCGGCGGAGTATACTATTTTCTCTATAGTCCAGATCCAAAGGAACAAGCAGTATTAACAACAAAGGTAACGCCTGCTATTGAGTCAGAGGTACAAGATAATATAGAAGAAGTACAAAAAATTGATTATGCTAGTATATCTCAAAAGTTAGATCAGTATTTAGTAGGAAAGCAATTTAATGGGACAGTTTTGGTGACAGATAAAGAGCATGTTATATTGAATAAAGGATATGGATATGCTGATGTTCAAAATAAAATAGAAAATACACCTCAAACAAAATATCGTATCGGTTCTATTACGAAAACAGTTGTTGCTACATCCATTCTACAGTTACAAGAACAAGGGAAGTTAAATATCCAAGATAATGTAAATAAATACATTCCTTCATTTCCAGCAGATAAAAACATCACGTTATATCACTTATTAACGCATACATCTGGTTTACCGGAAAATGGGAAAGGAAAGGTTAATGTAGCTTCACGTATAAATTTAATAAATTGGATTGGAAGTCAAAAGTTAGATTTTCCACCAGGAACAGGTTGGAAGTATACGGATTATAATTATATGGTGCTCGCTTATATTATAGAAAATATAACGAAAAAGCCTTTAGGAGATTATATAAAAGAAAATATATTTACAAAGGCAGAGATGCATGAATCAGGTATGGGAAATATGGTGCCTGGAGATAAAAACTTCACGAAGGGTTATGTGAAGAAAGATCAAGAACTTGTACCAGCGCAAAAATTAGGGATGGACTGGTTATATGGCTCTGGTGAGATGTATACGACAGTAGGAGATATGAAGAAATTAGATGAAGCGATTATAAATGGCAAGCTTCTTTCTGAACAAAGTATACAAGCGATGTTTACACCTTCACAAGAAAGAAAATATGCATTTAGCTTTTACATATATCCTGATTTTTTCCATAACCATGGTGTACTATCTGGTTGGAATACGTTTAATAATTTCAATAAAGAAAAAGGAACGTTTGTTATTTTATTTTCAAATGTGAAGAATGGTTTGGATGATGATTTTAATAAGGAATTTCGGAAGATGGTAAATGATTTATTAGAACAAAGGGGATGAGAAGATGGAAAATAAAAATTTATCAATAGGTTTTATTGGTATTGGTGTGATGGGAAAAAGTATGGTTAACCATTTAATGCAAAGTGGTTATAAAGTATATGTATATAATAGAACGAAGGAAAAAGCGGATTCTTTAGTGCAAGAGGGTGCGACTTGGTGTGATACACCGAAAGCGTTAGTAAAGCAAATTGATGTTGTTATGACGATGGTTGGTTATCCTCATGATGTAGAAGAAGTGTACTTTGGGATAGATGGAATTTTAGAACATGCAAATGAAGGTACGATAGCAATTGACTTTACAACATCGACACCAACATTGGCAAAACGTATTAATGAAGTTGCGAAAAGCAAGAATATATATACATTAGATGCACCAGTATCTGGAGGGGATGTTGGAGCTAAAGAAGCTAGACTAGCAATTATGGTCGGTGGAGAGAACAGAATATATGATATTTGCTTACCTCTATTTGAAAAACTAGGAACAAATATTCAGTTGCAAGGCCCTGCTGGGAGTGGGCAACATACAAAAATGTGCAATCAAATTGCAATTGCTTCTAACATGATAGGAGTATGTGAAGCGGTAGCGTATGCGAAAAAGGCTGGACTTAATGCAGATAAAGTATTAGAGAGTATTTCGACAGGAGCAGCAGGTAGCTGGTCATTAAGTAATTTAGCTCCTCGAATGTTAAAAGGAGATTTTGAACCTGGCTTTTATGTGAAGCATTTTATGAAAGATATGAAGATTGCTTTAGATGAAGCTGAAAAATTACAATTACCAGTACCGGGTCTAACCCTAGCGAAGGAATTGTATGAAGAGCTAATCGCAGATGGAAAAGAGAATAGTGGAACACAAGTATTATACAAAAAGTATATAAGGGGGTAAATGAAATGGATCTCCAAAAGTTTGACGAAATGATTGATGCTGTGCAACGAGCAACTTGTGTACAGATTAATGATAAGCAAAAAGAAGCTTTTAAACAAAAATACGATTTTGAACCAGATTTTGAATATGGAAGAGATGAGAAAGGGCATTATGTTATCCGAACTTCGAAAAAGATGTTAGAGGAAATGGAGTTTTATTTGGCATTGAAATATGATCGGGATGGAATTGCCCTTTATATGCATGCTGAGATTGAAGGGACATGTCATGTATCCGTTAGCTATAGCGAAGATGCACTTCATTTGCAAGAATTGTTTCAATTTCTAGAAGAAAATAAATAAAAAGTCCTCATTTGAGGACTTTTTATTTATTTAGGCAGGCATAATATTTAAGTTGGATAATTTATAGGCTGGAAGCGCGACGGCATCTTTCAATTGGGAATGGAATAACTTGTGCAATGTGATTAGGCCCCAACTGTTTCGCGCGAGCATGGCGTAGTATATAAAATGCGCACAGAATAGAAACAGGAATAGCACCATATAAACCAAAAAATAAAGCGCTTACACACGATGCAGCAAAACCTAAAACACCAACTTCTAATTCTTCCATAATAGCTCCTAAAATGACAGGAATAGCTCCGCATATAACTCCTAGTATAAGTGCGATAAGTAAACTCATGATTATCCCCCTCTGTTTGCAATATTCTTTTCCTTCTTATTAGTTGTAGTATATCATACGTAAAACAGAATTTTCAGAAAAAATTCAAAAAAAGTTCAATAAATGTTCAAAAAGTATTCCGAAATGTACTTGATAAAGTGGAATTATGATTCGAGATATTTGATTTAAACAAACGAAAGGGACAAATCATTTTAGTAAATAAAAAATCAGGCTTACTTCAATGTTATGAAATAAGCCTGTTCCATAGGAGGATGTATATATGTAGAGTGAATAAAAGGTTGGAAAAGGGGTTCCAACCTTTTATTCAACTAGCTACCTTAATAAATTGGAACCCAACCTTCTGTTGTAACAAAAATACGAATAGCTACAACTTGGCGATCATCTTGTAAGGTAAAATAGTGTCTTGCATTTTCAGGTACAGATATAAGATCACCAGGCTCAAGTTCAACGTCAAAGAATCGACCATCTTTTCCTTCAATAGCGAAGATGCCATGACCGCTGACAATAAAGCGAACTTCATCATCAGTATGATGGTGTTCTTTTTGGAAATTAATTAATAACTCGTCAAGGCTAGGTGTGCTATTTGAAAGTGAAATCACATCATATGCTTTATAACCTCTACGCTCTGAAACATCAGCAATTTCTTTGGAAAACACCGTTAATATTTCAGCTTTGTTTTCATCTGTTAAGGAGTAATTTTCTTTTAAATGAGTAGGGAGTTTAGAAATATTCCATTTCTCATATAAAACATCTTCTCCTTGTAGAAAGTTTGATACTTCTACTTCATTTTCAATACGAGTATTTTCCTCATGAATACGAATTTGCGCCATTAGAAACGCCTCCTTGAATTGATAATAATTTTATATGAAATTGGAATAAAAACTCATAAGCTTCTAATCTTTTTTTTGCATCAAAGCTATCACGGCCCCATACGGTAATGCCATGGTTTCGAATTAATACTGCTCCTGAATCTCCTTGTATATGCTTTCGAAATTTCTCTCCAAGCGTTGGGATATGAGCATCATTTTCGATAATAGGAATGTTAATCGTTGCACCTTCTTCCCAAATATCAAGAGCTTTAATAATCTCTTGATTTTGAAGGGTGACTTTATCGCTATACAAATTTGTGATGACATTATTATCAGTTGTATGAACATGAAGTACGCACCCAGCATTCGTACTGTTATAAATATGTGTATGCAATATTGTTTCTGCTGAAGGGCGTAACTCAGTTTCTAAAACGGGAACTCCTTGATGATTTACTAATAGAAAATCATCTGGAGTGGTTTTTGTTTTATCTTTGCCACTTGCTGTAATAAGAAAAGTAAGGGGATCATGACTGACTTTTATAGAAATATTTCCACTTGTTGCTGGAAACCAATTCCGAGTGGTTAATTCTTTTTTTATTTCACTTAAGTCATACCATTGACGAAAAAGTTGTTTCATGATTTCACCTCCAACAAATGTTGTAATTCGACTTGAATATCGTGAAATGTGTTAAAGGATGTATAAGCAATATGATTTTCTTCACATTTTGTAATAAGGAAGTCACGGGCGAATACTTTATCTGCTTGTTTTGCTGCTTGTAAATCAGTAATGGAATCTCCTATTACAATATGAAAATCATCTTTAGAGCTTAGTTTCCGAATTAATGATGATTTACAGAGACCACAACTATGCTGACATTGCTCGTCACAAGGGTGCGGCCATTTAACTTCAACAAATTCTCCTGAAAAGTCAGTTGCATTACAATAAATTTGTTCTTTAGGGATTATTTCTTGTAAGAGTGGATAGACGAAGAAATCCATTCCACCTGATATAACGTAAAAGGAAATATTATTTTCATTAATAAATTGTATGAATTCATGAAAACCTGTACGGATTTCAGCAGTTTCTTGTAAAAACTGAATAATATCATCGTGTAGATTAATAGGTATTAATCGAAATAATTGAGAAACACCTTCTTGAATAGAAAGTTCTTGCGATAAAATTTTTTGCTTTATTTCCTCTGCTTCTGGTGGTGCGAATTTTTCCATAATGGACATGATATTATCGTTATTTGTAATCGTACCATCGAAATCACAAAATACTTGAATACTCATAATTTCACCTCATGAGAAGGATTTCCCCATATTTGTAGTGCGCTATGCAAATTTATTTCATCCACTTCATGGAGTGGTTTACCTTGTAAAGTAGCTTCAATTGCAGCACGGAAAGCTTTGCCACCACCTTGAGCTCCATTTGGATGCCCATGAATCCCGCCGCCGGCATTAATAACAACATCCTTACCAAAATCTCGTAGAATAAAGGGAACGAAACCAGGATGAATTCCAGCAGATGGAACAGAAAAACTTTTCTTGAAATAGTGGTCTTCCTCAGTTAATGCTTCTGTAATGAGAAGAGCTTCCTCTTTTTCTAATGCAACGTTGCCGTATGGTGATGGGAATAAAGAGAAATCAGCACCAGCGTAACGTAGTAATTTTCCAAGTAGTAATGGAGAAGAGAACCCGTATAGTTTCGATGACGAATATGCGCCACTTACAGCAGGGTGTGCCATAATAGGAATTGGAATTTCATCGTCTTCTACAAGTGATTGCAGTACATCTAATCCATAAGAAAATACATTAAATAAAAGAATGTCTGCTCCAGCTACCACCGCACGTTTCGCGTTCTCTTTTAAATCATAAGTTCGCCCTGTTAAATTTACTGCGTATAAAGTTTTATGTCCGTAAGTTTCGTATACAGATTGTAAAACTTCTTTCCCAGATTCAATTCTTTTTGTAAGTGGTGTTAATGAGTTTTCGAATAAAATTTCATCATCTTTTACAATATCTACGCCTCCAATTGCCTGATCGCGTAGTTGAGTTTTTAAATATCCAATATTCCGTCCTATCATCCCTTTGAAAATACTCATTAGAAGAGGGCGATCTTGAACTTGTAACAGGTTTCGAATGCCTTCGATTCCAAATTTTGGTCCAGGAAAATGTTTCTTTAATTCGTCTGAGAATGTTAAATCAATTAGTTTAATTTCTCCATCTAACGAAAGTTTTCCAAATGTTGTTGTCAAAATGGCTGGTAAGTCGGGGCTAAAGTTCAGCGATGGATAATGAATTTTAATGAGTCCACGTGATACTTTTTTGCCAAGGTAAGAGTTAATATGTTCTTGTTCGTCTAACGCTTCAATATGAATGACATTGCCTTTATGTTGTTTTAATTGTTCTTGTAATAAGTGTGGCAAATGAGTCCAAGAGCCAATTGTTAAACCAATTGCAATTTGTTCCGCTTTCTTTTCTAAGTTGTGAGAATCATCGTGGATTAAATATGTCGCTATAATTCCGCTCATTGTTAAAACCTCCTAGTTAAATAAAAAAACCTCTCAGCTAAGGAGAGGTTTTTTTACAACCAGCTCCTTATCTGTCAGCGTAACGCTGCGAGAATTAGCACCGTGTCTACAATTGTAGATCGGTTGCCGGGTTTCGTCGGGCTCGTCCCTCCACCTGCTCTTGATAAGAAGTATTTAGAAATGTTTAAATTTTTAAGATAACTGAATTTTGTCAGATATTTTTCATGTTGTCAATTACTTTTTGAAAAAATTTAATTTATCAATTCGATTAATAGCTTCTCGTAATCTATCTTCTGTATGCAAGAGACCAACACGGACATACCCTTCGCCGTGCTCACCAAATCCAACACCAGGAGCAACTGCAACGTGTGCTTTTTCTAGCAAAATATCAGAAAATTGCTCAGATGTATATCCTTCTGGTACAGGAAGCCATGCAAAGAATGATCCTGTTGGAATATCTACATTCCAACCAATTGAGTGACAAGCTGAAATAAGAGCGTTTCTCCGAGATTCATAACTATTAACAAGTTCTACCACACAAGACTGCGAGCCTAATAGTGCTTCGCGGGCAGCATCTTGAACTGCACCAAAAATACTAACATACATATGATCTTGCAATAGGTTAATTGTTTCGATAACACTTTCATTCCCCACTGCAAAAGCAATACGCCAGCCAGCCATATTGAAAGTTTTTGATAAAGTGTAAATTTCAATTCCTGTATCTTTGGCGCCGTCTGCTTGCAAGAAACTAACAGGCTTTTGGCCATCAAAGCCGATAGCACCGTAAGCAAAATCATGAACAACTAATATATTATGTTTACTAGCAAAATGAATGGTTTCATCAAAGAATTCTTTTGATGCAGTAGCACCGGTAGGATTATTAGGATAGTTTAAAAACATTAACTTTGCTTGCTCCGTAACAGAGTCATCAATTTTTGTATAATCTGGTAAAAAATTATTTTCTGCAATAAGCGGCATTGTTTCAAAGTGCGCTTTTGCTAAAGCAACTCCGGATAAATAATCTGGATAGCCTGGATCTGGAACGAGAATGGTATCACCAGGGTTTGTAAAACAAATTGGTAATTCTACTAATCCAGCCTTTCCACCAAACAAAATAGCAACTTCAGTTTTTGGATTTACTACTACATCATATTCACGTTGATAGAATGTTGCCACGGCTTCTTTTAAGCTTTCATGTCCGCGAAATGGCGGATATTTATGATGAATGGCCTTTTCAGCAGCATCTTGTAAAGCTTTTACGATATGCTGTGGTGTTGGTTGATCTGGATTACCTTGACCTAGATTAATAACATCGTGACCAGCTGCAACGACTTTGTTAACTTTTGCAACAAGTGAAGCGAAAAATTGTGTCGGCAATGATGTTACTACTTCGGAAGGTTGAAAATTTTTCATACTTTTCACCTCTTTTGAAAGTTGTTACAATTCTAGTGACAAATGATATAATCTTTCCAGTATTTTGTAAAGAAAAAATTAGGAATGGGGCGGACAAAATGAAAGTCGCATGTATTCAAATGGATATTGTCTTTGGTGATGTAGAAAAAAATATTGAGAACGCTAAAAATAAAATAAGCGAAGCGATGAAGGAAAGACCAGATGTTATCGTCTTACCAGAATTATGGACAACAGGATATGATTTAACAAGACTTTCTGAAATTGCAGATAGGGATGGATTGGAAACGAAAGAAAAGTTGAAAGAGTGGTCGAAACAATATGGTGTACATATTGTTGGTGGTTCCATAGCGAAGCAAACAGAGAAAGGTGTTACAAATACAATGTATGTTGTAAACAATGAAGGGAATCTAGTCAATGAATATAGTAAAGTACATTTATTTCAGCTTATGGATGAACATAAATATTTAGTAGCTGGTAATGAGACAGGTGAATTTAAGCTAGATGATGTAGAGTGCGCTGGCACAATTTGCTATGATATTCGTTTTCCGGAGTGGATGCGTGTTCATACTGCTAAAGGTGCAAAAGTTTTATTTGTTGTAGCAGAATGGCCATTAGTACGTTTAGCGCATTGGCGTTTGCTTTTACAGGCGAGAGCAGTTGAAAACCAGTGTTATGTTGTAGCATGTAATAGAGCAGGAAAGGATCCGAACAATGAGTTTGCAGGTCATTCTTTAATTGTCGATCCTTGGGGTGAAGTTGTAGTAGAGGCAAATGAAGAGGAATTTATTTTATTTGGAGAGCTGAAATTCGAGAAAATTAAAGAGGTTCGCAAAGGAATCCCAGTTTTTGCAGATCGTCGTCCAGAATTATACAAATAAAATGTTGACAAGTGATTTTTATTCTTGGTATAGTCTTCATCATAAAGTTAAAAATTCAAAAAATTATAAAACTCTTATCAAGAGCAGGTGGAGGGATTTGGCCCGATGAAGCCCAGCAACCGACCGCAATACCATTGTGAAATGGGGCGTTTATGACGTCAAAAGGCACGGTGCTAATTCCAGCAGAAAGTAAACTTTCTGGCAGATAAGAGGGGAGAAGATAAACTTCAAACCTCTTTCTTTGTGGGAAGAGGTTTTTCTGTGCTAGAAAAACCTCTGAATTAAAAGGGGGAGAAGAAGATGGGATATTATTCATTAACAGAAGTAACAGCTGTACACTATGCAAAAGAACATGGATACTTTGAAAAGAAAGCAAATGTAGTTTGCCATGAAATTGGAGATGGCAATTTAAATTACGTATTCAAATTAGATGATGGAGAGAAGACAATTATAATTAAACAAGCACTTCCATATGCGAAAGTAGTTGGTGAGAGCTGGCCATTGTCAATAAAAAGAGCAACGATTGAAAGTAAAGCACTGCAAATTTTCGCGAAGTATGTACCGGAATACGTTCCAAAAGTATACAGTCATAATGAGGAGTTAGCAGTGACAGTAATGGAAGATTTATCAAGACTAACGATTACAAGAAAAGGATTAATAGAAGGAGAAGAATATCCTCTTTTATCCCAGCATATTGGTCGCTTTTTAGCACATGTTTTATTTTATACTTCAGATTTCGGCGTACGTTCAGAAGAGAAAAGAGTGTTAGATAGTGAATTTGTTAATCCAGATCTTAGTAAAATTACAGAAGATTTAGTGTTTACAGATCCGTTTAGTCATTATGATACGAATGATTATGAGCCAGAGTTACAACTAGCGGTTGATGAACTGTGGAGTGACAAAAATTTAAAATTAAAAGTAGCTCAGTATAAGTATAAGTTTTTAACGAGAAAAGAAGCGCTCATTCATGGGGATTTACATACTGGTAGTATATTTTCATCGCCTTCTGAAACAAAAGTAATTGATCCAGAATTTGCAACGTACGGTCCATTTGGATTTGATCTTGGTCAATTTATTGCAAATTTATTATTAAATGCGTTATCGCGTGAAGAGGAAAAAAGAAGTGTGCTATTTTTCCATATCGAGAAAACATGGAGTTATTTTGTAGAAGCTTTTACAAAGCTATGGATTGGAGAAGGTGTAGAAGTATATACGAAAGAAAAACAATGGTTACCAATTATTTTGCAAAATATTTTTAGTGATGTTGTTGGATTTGCTGGATGTGAACTTATTCGTAGAACAATTGGTCTAGCACACGTAGCAGATTTAGATGAAATAGCAGATAAAGAAAGAAGAATTCAAGCTAAAAAACAAGCACTTTATTTAGGAAAAGAACTATTAAAATATGAATCAAAGAGCGCAGATATACAACTGTTCCGAACATTATTTCAACATACAGTTTCAGGAGGTGTAAAGGCATGAGTACAATCATTACTATTCCGAGATCTGTAAGTTGGAAAGGGGATGCCATTGCGGTATTAAACCAAACAAAGTTGCCGCATGTCACTGAATACAAAACATTAACGAATGTTGAAGATGTATGGAAAAGTATCATTATGTTAGAAGTACGCGGAGCTCCTGCAATTGGAATTGTAGCTGCGTTTGGTTTGGCGCTTGCGGCAAAGAAATACGATGCTACAAATATCGATGAATTTCAAAAGAAGTTTAATAGAGATTGTAACTATTTAGGGACATCACGTCCGACGGCAGTCAATTTATTTTGGGCAATTGATCGTATGAGAGAAGCTATACGAGGGATTTCTACAATAAAAGAAGCACAAAAAATATTAGAAGAGGAAGCACTTCGTATTCAGCAAGAGGATGAAGTGGTGTGCCGAAGTATTGGAGAACATGCTTTAACATGTTTTAAAGACGGTGATAAAATTTTAACAATTTGTAACGCTGGAAGTATTGCAACTGCTAGATATGGAACAGCATTAGCCCCATTTTATATTGGGAAAGAGAAGGGTGTACGTTTACATGCGTATGCGTGTGAAACGAGACCGGTTTTACAAGGTGGTCGCTTAACGACATGGGAATTGAAGCAAGCAGACATTGATGTAACGCTTATTACGGATAATACTGCAGCACATGCAATTCGAACGAAAGAAATTAATGCAATTATTGTAGGAGCAGATCGAATCGTTGAAAACGGTGATACTGCTAATAAAATAGGAACATTAAATTTAGCTATATTAGCAAAGTATTTCGGTATCCCATTTTACGTTGCAGCACCGTTATCTACATTTGATACTACGAAACAAACAGGTGCTGAAATTGTCATTGAAGAAAGAGATGAAACAGAAGTTACGAAAATTTTTGGGAAACAAGTGGCGCCACTTGGAACGCCTGTATTTAACCCTGCATTTGACGTAACACCGCATGGATTAATTACAGGAATTATAACTGAGAAAGGTATTTTACGTGGAGATTATAAGCAAGAAATTACGTCATTATTTGAAAAAACAAGCTAATCACAAATAGCTTGTTTTTTTATGCCTAAGATTCTCTTTTCCTCTTATTTATGTAATGAAGGGAGGAGAGAAAGATGGAAGAGTGGATCAGGATGATAGGTAATGTGGGGTTTCCGATTGTTGTAACGCTATATTTACTACATCGCATTGAAAGTAAATTAGACGGAGTGATTGTTGCAATTGAGAAACTCCCTAAACAATTACTAAAGTAGGAAGATCCTCGCGATAGAAAGTAAAATAAAGTTTGCTCTTCGTGAGCAAACTTTATTTTTTAGCCCGCATTAACGGGCAGTAAAACTCCCACCTCAAAATTTGGTTGGAGCAAAGAAGTTAGGTCGGAGATTAACTGCCCGTAAAAGCCCGATTGGTGAAGGCTAATAATCAGTGGGGGATGAACAAAACCCCCACTGATTAAAGTTTCACTTTATTGAGCAGTATATCCACCATCGATAACAACAGCTTGACCAGTTATGCCTTTTGCCTTTTCACTTGCTAAAAACATAGCATAATCTGCAATTTCTTGTACTTGCAACAAGCGCTTCTGCGGTACAAGAGGATAAATAATATCTTCTAAAACATTTTCAAGTGGTACATTTCGTGTAGTTGCTAAATCTTGTAGTTGATTTCGTACAAGGGGAGTATCAACATATCCGGGACAAAGAGCGTTTACAGTAATTCCATGAGTTGCTCCCTCTAAAGCAGCCACTTTTGTTAATCCGATTACACCATGTTTCGCACTATTATAAGCAGCTTTTCCAGCAAATCCGACAAGGCCGTTAATAGAAGCGATATTAATAATTCGTCCATACTGTTGTTTCTTCATAATAGGAAAGGCAAGCTTGGTTGCAATAAATGGAGCAATTTGCATAATTTTAATAAGAAGTTCGAACTTATCCGTTGGAAAATCTTCAATTGGTGAGACGTGTTGCATTCCTGCGTTGTTAATTAATACGTCTAATGAACCGAAGTGAGTAACTGTTTGAGAAATTGCTGCTGCAATTTCTTCTTCAGCTGTAACGTCACATTTTAAACCGATAGCTTGATAGCCTTCTTTTTGCAATTGTTCAGCAGCTTCTTTTGCACGATCTTCAAGACGATCACTAATGACAACTTTAGCACCTTCTTTTGCGAAAGCACTTCCCATTTCATAACCAATACCGCTCGCAGCACCTGTTAAAAAGACAACTCGATTTGTAACCATGATGAAAAACACTCCTTCATAATAAAAGTTCTCTTATTGCTCTATTTAGAGAGGTGATAATGAAATTCCTGCAAACATTTGGAAAAATATATTTAACTATCTTGTAAAACAAGATAGTGGGAGGATTTGAAATATGTCGACAAGTCAAATGCTAAAAGGGATTTTAGAAGGTTGCTTACTTGCTATTATTTCTGAAGGTGAAATATATGGTTATGAAATGAGTGAAAAATTAGCGAAATATGGTTTCACAATGGCGAGTGAGGGAAGTATTTATCCGTTATTAATACGAATGCAAAAGGAAGGATTAATAACAAGTGTAATGAAGGAATCTCCATCTGGTCCAAAGCGAAAATATTATACATTAACAGAAAAAGGCGAGGAAGCACTGGATGAATTTATGGATCGCTGGGAAGCGATGCAAAGTAGTGTAGAGCGTCTACTTGAAGGGAAGAAAAAAATAATGCTATCAAATGAAGCACGCAATTTTTTATTGGATATGAGATTATTTTTAACTGCAAAGAGTGTGAAAGAAAGCGATATTGAAAGCTTTTTAGAAGATGCAGAGTTGCATTTAATAGAAGGTGAGAGTGAAGGGAAAAGTGTAGAAGATATTTTCGGAAGTTCACCGAAAGAATACGCGAATGAACTTGTAAAAGTGATGGAAAGGGATAGAAAGGAAACGTGGAAGCAAATTGGGTTTACGGTAATGAATATCGTTTCGTTTTGGATTATTGCTTCTATTTTAATAGTTAATAATGGGATTTTACAGATTTCGCTTATTCAGTGTATTGGCTATAGTTTTACATTGATTTTAGCTGTTATGGGTCCTAATTTTTTGCTTCGTAAAATGACATTTGTAACAAGTTTTACAAAAACGTGGTTTTCCATGTGGTTTTTAGTCATGATTGCGCCAATGTTTTTATTAGGAGTTGTTACGATTTTAGATGTGATATATCCTACAACGATGTTTACGTTGACTCTAGTCCAAAGTTATATATTAGCTGGAGGGATCTTTATCCTCACGGTAGCTATAAATATATATTTTGAAGGATGGTTTAAAAACTTATATTTAATTATTCCACTTTCGATTATGTTAGTGTTTAAAACATTTACATCGGAAGATCTTATGCCAATGTTATTTCAAATTGTATGCTTGTATGGAAGTTTATTTATTTTAATTTTCCTTGAAATTATGATGAAGGCGAATAGAAGAGAAACGGTTAAATAAGGGAGGGATAAAAATGCTCACAAAGGAATCTCAAAGATTTATAGAAGAAACACGAGCGTATTTACGAGTAAAGGGAATTAGCGAATCTGATATTATTGCCTTTTTAGAAGATGCAGAGCTTCATTTAATAGAAGGAGAAAAGAAAGGGAAAACAGTAGATGGCATATTTGGTAATTCTCCAAAGACATATGCAGATCAGCTTGCAAAAGAGATGGATGTAGATAAGAAAGGGAATTATAAATTATTGATTTATTTTATTATAAATGTATTAGCGTTTACGATGATGAAAAGCGTATTTTTTAGCGAATTAGATCATCGTTTATCTTATTCTCTAATTGAATTAATCGGATATCCAATTATGACTTTTGTAGGGATTGGCATATTAATAGTGGGCATGAGAACAGCGGCGTTTAAGCGGAAAAGAACTGAACTTATTATTATGTATATAACTAGTGTGCTATGGTTTTTATCAATTTTCAGTATTGCATTACTAAATAGCTTTTATGGCACAACGTTTATTCAATTTACTGCTATAGAAAGCTTTGGTCTTGTAGGTATTGTATTTCTGAGCGCAGCCGTTATAAATATTAAATTTGGTGGTTGGTTTACTTTGTTCTATTTGCTTGTTCCAATTGCATTAGAATATATATTTGTAATGTTAGATTTATCAGGTATTATAGGAATGTATATACACCAAATAGTTTTTTTAGTCGTTATTTATATACTTTTAAAAATTCACGCAAAATTAGAAAAAAGGGCATTCATATGCAAATAATGATTATATGTATATTAACTATTATGTTTCTAGGATTAGCAATTTTAGGGATCTATACCGCTTTCGCAAAAAGGATACATAATGATTATTTTGATACTTTATTAGATGACACATCAGGATATATTTTGTTTTTCGGTTTAATAGGAAAAGGGCTGCTCTGGATATGCAAAAAAGTATTTCCAAAGAAATATTATATTGGGATTTTTAGAGGAATTACATTTACTTTTAGTTGTATGTTTTTATTTCTCGCAGCCGGTATTTGGTTTGGTGATTGGAATATGTTGTTTTAAACAGTAACAATATCGTTACTGTTTTTTTCTTTGTAATAAGGGACTTTGTAAAGAGAGCGCTTTTTGTTCATTTGTTAATAATGAATTGATGTGAACTTTATTAGGGCTAGGGACTATAGGGTACATAAGGTTCGATGGTGAATGGTGATGTTCAGAACCGGTTGGAGAGTGGGGATCTGCGTGCGTAAGTTTTCCATGAATTCGTCTTGTGAATAAAATATGACCAATTTCGTGAGCGAGGGTGTATATATTTTTCATTGGAGCAGCTGAGTTTGTTAGAACGATGTAACCAGTAAGTTGTTGTTGTTTCGCTAGAGAGTAAGCGCAAGCGATTACTGCGGTTTCTTTGAAATAATCACTGCCAATATAACAAATATAAAGGTCACATTCAGGAGCTTCGTTAACACAAGTTTGAAAAAAGGATGATAATTTTTCCTGACTTTGAATGGAGTTTTTATAACTAATTTCCCGATTAGAAAAACGGAAAAGCTCGTTTAGTACAATTACTTCTTTAATTTGAAATGTAATGGGATGCCAAATTGATTCTGCAACTGCTAAATCTTTTGCAATACGGTCGTCAGAAATATCGGCGCCTGGAGTAATGCAAACACATATATTAATGTATGAATCCATAAGGAACACCTCAAAGGAAAAAATTCTTTCTATAATATATGTGGGGAAAAGGTCCTATGTATGGATAAACGCCTTGTTTATTACACGAATATATAGACTACAAGTCGAAAAAATTTCATAGTTCTATAACGTAGTATGGTCATCTTTTTGATATAGTAAAGAAAAGGGGGAGAATATATGTATACATTAAAAATCGTTTCAGACAGAGAAGCTCTGTATCAATTTGCGAGCTATGTAAGAGTTGTGCAAGGGGTTGAAGGTGTATATGTAGAGGTGGGAGAACCTTTATATGAACATCCATTAATGAAGTTTTATGTACATATTACAATTGAAGAAACATATGATCAGCATAAAGCGTTACAAGAAATAGCTAGATTAGTAGAATTAGGGCGTTTTACATATGTCCATTATAGCAATGAGGAAATTGAAGAAGCTTTTGAAGCTGTAAAATACGAAAGCTTTAAGAAATAAAGTGAAACTTTAATCAGTGGGGTGGTTTTTCATCCCCCGCTGATTATTAGCCCTCACCAATCGGGCTTTTACGGGCAGCCCGACCCCCACCTAACTTCTTTACTTTCGCTGAATTTTGAGGTAGGGGTCTTACTGCCCGCAAATAGCGGGATAACGGTAAAAAAAGGAAGCGGAAGCTTCCTTTTTTTATTGAAAATTACAGCAACAAAAGGAAGAGAATTTTGTTATGATAAGGAAGGGTGAGGAAAGGGGAGTTTACATATTGGGGTATATTGAAGAGTTACGCAAAGTAGTTGGTACGAGACCACTTATTTTAGTAGGATCAGCAATTATTATATTAAATGATAATCAAGAAGTATTGCTTCAATATCGTTCAGATACATATGATTGGGGTGTGCCTGGCGGGGCAATGGAACTGGGAGAAACGACAGAAGAAACTGCTCGTAGAGAATTATTCGAGGAGACGGGGCTAAGTGCAAAAATAATGCAATTTCTTGGTGTTCTTTCAGGAAAGGAAGTTTATTTCCGTTATCCAAATGGAGATGAAATTTTTAATGTGATTCATCTGTATCAGGCACATCATGTAAGCGGAGAATTAAAGCTCGATCATGAAGGGTTACAACTTCAATATTTTCCAGTAGATAAGTTACCGAAATTGAATGAAACGACAGAGAAGATATTACAAAAATTCTTATACGCATTGACAGAATAGAAGGTTAATTCCTTCTATTTTTATTATATTAAATATTTTGATTTTTTGGTATGTTTATAGTATGATAATTTTAGACATACAACTTATGGAATTTCACCTGAAAACTTACTAGGGTACATAAGAGAGGGGCAAGTACAAAATGCATAATGTTGTCATTACAGCTGCAGTTCGTTCACCAATTGGAACTTTCGGAGGAGCACTAAAAAATATAACACCAGTAGAATTAGCTGTTCCTGTACTTCAGGAAGCTGTAAAAAGAGGCGGAGTAGAGCCACATGAAGTTGATGAAGTAATTTTAGGTCATTGTATTCAAAGAACTGATGAAGCAAATACGGCAAGAACAGCTGCATTAGCGGCAGGATTTCCTGACACAGTTACTGGTTATACAATTCAACGTCAATGTTCTTCAGGTATGCAAGCAATTATGTCTGCTGCAATGCAAATTCAATTAGGTGTAAGTGATATTGTTGTTGCAGGTGGAGTAGAGGCAATGAGCTCGAGCCCTTATGCATTAAAACAACACCGCTGGGGACAACGTCTACAGCACGGAGAAATTCGTGATACGGTGTGGGAAGTTTTAGAAGATCCGATTCACCATATTATGATGGGTGAAACAGCGGAAAATTTAGTTGAACAATATGAAATTACAAGAGAGGAACAAGATGAAGTTGCGCTTCGTAGCCATGCATTAGCGTTGCAAGCGATTGAGTCTGGATACTTTGACGATCAAATTGTTCCTATTTCGATAAAAGAACGTAGAAAAGAAGTTATATTTTCGAAGGATGAACATCCACGTGCAGATATTACAGCTGAAAAGTTAGCGGGATTAAAACCAGCTTTCCGTAAAGATGGATCAGTAACTGCAGGGAATTCATCTGGTCTTAATGACGGAAGTGCCGTTTTAGTATTAATGAGTGAAGAAAAGGCGAAAGAAAAAGGTTTACAACCGTTAGCTCGAATTGTTGGATATTCAGTAGCAGGTGTAGATCCGAAAATTATGGGTATTGGACCAGCACCAGCAATTCGCAAAGGGTTAGAAAAAGTAGATTGGTCATTAGAAGATGCAGATTTACTTGAAATCAATGAAGCTTTCGCTGCACAATACCTAGCTGTAGAGAAAGAGTTAGGGTTAGACCGTGAGAAAGTGAATGTAAACGGTAGTGGTGTAGGACTTGGACATCCAATCGGTTGTACAGGAGCTCGTATTACGGTGAGTTTAATTCACGAATTAAAAAGACGTGGATTAGAGAAAGGTATTGCCTCTCTATGCGTTGGAGGCGGTATTGGAGTAGCTTTATTTATAGAAGCATTATAAAAAAGAGGCAGCGATTGCTGCCTCTTTTTTATGACTCAAATAAGTGATGAAATAATCGATCGCGATTTTCAAAGAAAAGTTTCGTCGTTTGATAATGCTCTGTTTCTTCTAATGTCGATTCGTGAATCCCTTCTTGGGTTAAAGAGTATATAGTAGATTCAGGATAAGCCATTAAAATGGGAGAATGCGTTGCGATAACAAATTGTGAACCTTGTTCAGCTAGCTCGTGCATGCGAATGAGCATTGAAAGTTGCCTCATCGGTGATAAAGCTGCCTCAGGCTCATCTAAAATGTATAAACCTTGTCCTGAAAAGCGGTTCATAAATAATGAGAAGAATGATTCGCCGTGTGATTGTTTGTGTAGTGAGATACCACCATAAGATTTTATAGCATCTATTTCATCAATGTAAGAAGCAACGTTATAAAATGATTCAGCACGTAGAAAAAAGCCGTCTTTTGGGGTATTAAAACTTTTTGAAATTCGAATGTATTTATGTAAAGATGAGTGTGAATCGTACGTGTTAAAATGGAAGTTCTTCGTTCCACCTTCTGCATTAAAACCTAAAGCAACTGCAATCGCTTCGAGTAATGTTGATTTACCCGTTCCGTTTTCTCCAATAATGAATGTTACATTCGGATGGAAAAGGAGTGATTGTAATGTTCGTATAGCCGGTAAGCAGTAAGGATATGCGGAAAAGCTAGGGATATGTTCTTTGTTTAATGTGACACTTTTTAAAAAGGGTACGTCAATCAATATATAAACCTCAATTCATAAGGGATTTTGTTTCTAAAAAAGCAGCGAATACAAGTGTAAGAAAGCTTGCTAATAAAGTGAAACTATAATCAGTGGGGGTTTTGTTCATCCCCCACTGATTATTAGCCCGCGAAAAAATCCTATTGTACGTACTTAGTAAAAGAATAGAAAGAACAAGAAAAAAGACAAGTGTTAACGACACGTGATTCTCCCTTGTTTTCTGAATATTTCATGTGGATTATAACATTTAAACTATCATATTCCAATGTGAAAATAAATATTGCATAGAGATTGTTCATATCGTTATGATAATATGTATTCTATTGGAAATATGAAAAGGAGTTAAAATATGCCATTTACATTCGCGCATCCAGCAGCTGTTCTCCCTTTTGCTAAGAAACATTCTAGTTATATTTCAGTGACGGCTCTTATATTAGGTAGTATGGCACCTGATTTTGAATATTTTTTACATTTTAGGCCATACGGTATTATTGGCCATACATGGGCTGGTTTCTTATATTTGAATTTACCACTCGTTTTTTTATTAGCATATGCATATCATCGTATTTTAAAAGGACCATTTATAACCCATTTACCTAAGCCTTTTGCTAGTTACTATAAATATGTAGTAGATGAGAAGTGGGGGCTTTATACTTGGAAAGATTTTTTTGTATTTTGCTATGCTGCTTTATTCGGTATGGTGACGCATGTCGTTTGGGATGCTTTTACCCATAAGACAGGCTATTTTGTTATGAAAATGCCGCTGTTACAGCAAGAAGTATATAGTATTCCGATGTATAAATTTTTACAGCATGGGAGTACATGTTTTGGTCTACTATTACTAATATATGTACTATGGAAATATAGGAGGGAAACTGATCAAGATACTAGTTTAACTTCGGAAATAAAGAAATATTGGGCTTCATCTATCGTTGTGGCGGCCATTATATTTATCGTGCACGCGTTATTAGACCCCTATTTTCATATTTTCCAAATAGGAGGTATAATAGTATCTGGACTGACAAGTTCGTTTTGTGGACTTCTTATTGTTTCTATAGTTTACAAATCAAGGGACTAATATATTTTAATGAATGATAGTGTTAGGAGAAATTAAATGATGAAAGCATGGAAAAGTATTTTTGTTTTATGTAGTTTTCTTCTTATGTTAAGTGGTTGCTTCCATCAAGAAGAAAAGAAGGCAGAACCTAAGAAGAAAGAATCTATTCCAGAAACAAAAGAGTATGGTGGGCGTGAGCTTAAAAAAGTAGGACAAAAAGTGAAAGAAAAAGGGTGGGGGACATTTGAATTAGAACAGATTCATTCTGTGAATCAGACATTTGAAGTAGCCCCAATGAAAATTCACGTACAAGACGTTAAAGTTATCTCATTATCACAAATGAGCAAAGATGCAAAAAATACATTGAAAGTGTATACTGCATTAACTCCTGAAGAAGTAAAGCGTAGATTAGGAGATAAAGTGAGTCAAGAAGACGCTGAATTATATGCATCGTTAAGTGGAACAGAGATTAGCGATACGATTCGGTATGTTGAAATTACATATAAGGTAGAGAATAGTGGAAATAAGAACATGCAATTCTTCTCTATGAATGATGTTATTATTAATGACAAACAGCATTTTAAGGTAGCGACTCAAAACTTTTTATATGAAGAAGACACACTTGTAGGCACAAAGAGTGTATCAAGGGAAGATTATAAGCCTGGTGAGACACGAGAAGGAATTATCGGTTTAATACTCGATGATGGAAAAGAGAAGGTAAAGGATATTAAGTTTACAACAGATGATTTAGCAGTGGGAGATACTCATGAAGCTGTTAAAGAGCCACAAACTTTCAATATCTCATTTTCTAAGTAAGGTGTGTACTTAAACGAAAACAGTCAGCATAACTTGTTATGCTGACTGTTTTTTTAGCTCTTTCACATATGAATCTACACTTTGAAAAGGTACTGTAATTTTAAAAGCATCTTTTTGCTCGTTAAATTGTTTTTCATTATAAGGACCGAATCGTTTATTATGCTTTACATCGATAATCCAATAATGTTCACTTTTTTTATTTGTAATTGCTGCGTCAGGATTATTTGGATCTGATTTTTCCTCAATTTGTTTTGTGATAATGTATTTATCGTCCCAAGCAATTTCTGTAATTTTTGCAGGGATGTATTGTGTAGCATATACAGCATCCTGAGAGGGGAAAAGTTCAAATGCATCTCCAGAAGTATGTATGAGTTCATATTCATCGTTAATTGTATAAGTTAAATGGTTTGTATTGCCTGTACAACCTGTTAATAAGAGTGCGGCAAATAGGATTATCCATCTTTTCAATATGGGAACCTCCTTTATAATGCTGTTGTAACACATTGTACAAGAAAAGTAAGCGAAACGCCAGTTTACAATGTTTTTTAGAAGTGGTACGATGAAACGGGTAAAGAAGGATATGAAGGAGTCGACACAAAATGAAGTTAAAGATGCATCGTCCAGCGCTTGTAATGAATCGCATAGGTGCTTCCCTTATTGACATGTTTTTAATCTCAGTTACGTACGGTGCAGTAGTAGCTATTATTACCGGGAACTATAGTGCTATTTTCAATCGTTTTAATATAAGTTTAGGTGACTATAGATATGACCTTACACTTGTTTTCGTATTAATGGCTATAAATTTTATTGTGTTACCTTTTCTTTGGAACGGTTCTACACTTGGTAAAAAGGTAACAAGAACAAAAATAATCTCGTTAACAAGTGAAAAACTAATGTTACAAACATTAATAATACGATTTTTGGTATTATTATTACCAAGCATATTATTACTTGGAGTTCCATTAATATGCAATGTATATATGATGTTATTCCGCAAAGATAATTGTGGCTTCCATGATTTAATTGCAAAGACGAAAGTGATGAGTCTTGTATAATTAATATTTAAATTATAGGTGCTACTAATGAAATAAGACTTTTTATTGTTTGTATATAAAAAGTCTTATTTTTAATTTCGTAAAAAATTTGATTATATAGGGAGGATATCTCCTATATAGTACCTTCCATATTACTGAAGGATGTTTAAAGAAGCGGTAGCTAATTCAAACACCCTATTTCTGTTTTGAATAGATTGAAAATTAAGAGAATGGTATAATGGATATAAATAATATCGTTATATAACAAAGGGGGATTTGCAATGACTGGAGGTAGCTTAATATTTTGGGGAATTCTTATTTTTATTGGTTTAACCTTCGATCAGTATAATAGTAAGAAAAAAAAAGAAACAAACAAGTAATCGCTTACAAGTTTTCGAGTTAACTTTTCCTGCTTGCGGATTAATCTAATAAAAGAGTATACTGAATGACGGTAAGACTTATAGAAGGGGTAATGAAAATGAAGCTTGCAGGAAAGGTTGCCATTGTAACTGGTGGTGGCATCGGTATTGGACGTAGTACAGCTCTTTTGTTGGCTAAGCAAGGCGCAAAAGTAATTGTGACGGACATTGATCAAGAAAGTGGACAAGCAACAGCTGAGGAAATTACGAATCTAGGCGGAGAGGCACTTTTTGTATCCTACGATATGGGAAAACAAGGAGATTGGCAACGTGTTATCAGTTTTGCTATGGAGGCATATAGTCGTGTTGATATGCTTTTTCAAAATGCTGGTCTGTATAAAATAGATTCTATTTTTTCTCGCCAACAAGAGAACGATTCCAATGTACTTTGTATTAATGACGTTTGGATAGAGATAAAACAATTAACGTCATCTTTTATGAAACAGCAAGAAGAAGTGGTGCTCAGTGATTTACCAGTTTTCGGTATTATTAGCACGAGAGGACAATCATTTCATACAATAGAAGCCCTAGTATAATAATGGAAAACCGCCCTCAGTATATATGTGGACGGTTTTTTTGTGTGTATTTTCAGCCATTCTAATTTCTTATCGTATAAGTAGAAACTATACAGAATACAAGTGATTTCGTACCCACTATTTTCTTTGTTTTAATTTGGCACGGGGTAGGAAGAGAATTTGACCGTTTCTATGCATGGCTAGGTTCTCTTTTCTACCTAAAAAAGAAGGTGTTGTATTTGCATGTATACTTAGCGAATACGTTGTTCGGTTTGACTATCAAAGAAATGTGCTTTATTCATATCAAAAGCAAGGTTAATTTGGTCACCAGGTGAAAAGATATGTCTTGCATCAACACGTGCTGCAAAATCTTGATTTCCAAGTTTCATATATAAAATGGATTCAGCCCCTAACAACTCTGCAACTTCAATTTTTGTTGTGAAAGTAGTAGATTGTGAAGCTTCTAAAAATAATAGTTCATCATGAATATCTTCTGGACGAATACCTAAAACAATTTCTTTATTTACATAGCCTTGTTCGCGTAATAACTTCATTTTTCCTTCAGATACTTTAATCTTTAGTGAACTGTCTATAACGAAATCGGTTTCAGTTAATTTTCCACGGAAGAAATTCATTGCGGGTGAACCGATAAAACCACCAACGAAAATATTTTCAGGTGTTTCATATACTTCTTTTGGAGTTCCAATTTGTTGGATTTTTCCGTCTTTCATAACAACAAGACGGGAAGCCATTGTCATTGCCTCAGTTTGATCATGTGTTACATAAATTGTCGTTGTACCAAGGCGGTGGTGTAATTTAGAAATTTCTGATCGCATTGCAACACGTAGTTTAGCGTCTAAGTTTGATAATGGTTCATCCATTAAGAAGACTTTTGCGTCTCGAACAATCGCTCTACCTAATGCGACACGTTGGCGTTGTCCACCTGATAAAGCTTTCGGTTTTCTATCTAAATATTGTTCAAGCCCTAAAATTTGAGCTGCATGTTTCACTCGACGGTCGATTTCATCTTTCGGTATTTTTCGAAGTTTTAATCCAAATGCCATATTATCATACACACTCATATGTGGATAAAGAGCGTAGTTTTGGAAGACCATTGCGATATCTCGATCTTTTGGAGGAACATCGTTCATTAGCTTACCATCAATTGAAAATTCTCCTTTTGAAATATCTTCAAGTCCAGCTACCATTCGTAGTGTTGTAGATTTTCCACAGCCAGAAGGACCAACGAATACGATAAATTCTTTATCTTGAATGTGTAAATTAAAATCTGTTACGGCTGTTACGTTATTATCATATATTTTATAAATATTTTCTAATTTAAGTTCTGCCATGATATTTCCCCCTAGAAAGTTTATGCAAACGTTTTCTTTGAATTTATTATAAACGAATAGATTCAAAAAAGAAATAAAAACACTATAAAAAAATAAAACGTTTTCATTATTCCTATGAATATATAATAAGTTCCACATGTTTTATCAGAAAAAGAAAATAAATATTGTAAGCGCTATTTTAAATTTGGATAGAATCTGTTATCATTCAGTAATGAAAACGTTTGCGCCTTAAAAAAAGAAAAAAGAATCAATAGTATAGATGAAATGGGGTAGCATAATGGAAAAACAATGGTGGAAAGAAAGTGTAGTATATCAAATTTATCCTCGTAGTTTTATGGATAGTAACGGTGATGGCATAGGGGATCTTCGTGGTATTCTTTCAAAGCTAGATTACTTAAAAGAACTAGGTATTGATGTAATTTGGTTATCACCAGTCTATGAATCTCCAAACGATGATAATGGTTACGATATAAGTGATTATTGTAAAATTATGAATGAGTTCGGAACAATGGAAGACTGGGATGAACTATTACATGAAATGCATAAACGTAATATGAGACTTATGATGGACTTAGTTGTTAATCATACTTCAGATGAACATAATTGGTTTATTGAATCACGTAAATCAAAAGAAAATAAATATAGAGACTATTATATATGGCGTCCTGGAAATGAAGGGAACGAGCCGAATAACTGGGGAGCAGCATTTAGTGGCTCTGCATGGCAATATGATGAAATGACAGATGAATATTATTTGCATCTGTTTTCTAAAAAACAGCCAGATTTAAACTGGGATAATGAAAAGGTAAGACAAGATGTTTATGACATGATGAAGTTTTGGTTAGAAAAAGGAATTGATGGGTTCCGTATGGATGTTATTAATTTTATTTCTAAAGAAGATGGCTTACCAGCTGTTGAAACGGATGAAGAAGGATATGTTTCAGGGCATAAACATTTTATGAACGGTCCGAACATTCATAAGTATTTGCATGAAATGAATGAAGACGTATTGTCTCAGTATGACATTATGACGGTTGGGGAAATGCCTGGTGTAACGACAGAAGAAGCTAAATTGTATACAGGAGAAGCTAGAAAAGAACTGCAAATGGTATTCCAATTTGAACATATGGATTTAGATTCTGGAGAAGGTGGGAAATGGGATGTAAAACCATGCTCACTTATTACTTTGAAACAAAATTTAACAAAGTGGCAAAAAGCATTAGAACAAACAGGCTGGAATAGCCTTTATTGGAATAACCATGACCAGCCTCGCGTTGTATCTCGTTTTGGTAATGATGGAGCTTATCATACTGAATCAGCAAAAATGTTAGCGACAGTGCTTCATATGATGAAAGGGACACCATATATTTATCAAGGAGAAGAAATCGGAATGACCAATGTTCGATTTGAATCGATTGATGAATATCGAGATATTGAAACATTAAATATGTATAAAGAAAAAGTTATAGAGCGCGGCGAAGATATAGATAAAGTGATGCAGTCTATATATATAAAGGGCCGAGATAATGCTAGAACCCCGATGCAGTGGGATGATAGAGAACATGCTGGATTCACAACGGGTGAGCCCTGGATTGCGGTAAACCCTAACTACAAAGAGATTAATGTGAAACATGCAATCCAAGACGAAGAATCGATTTTTTATTACTATAAAAAATTGATTGAGTTACGCAAAAACAATGAAATAGTTGTGTATGGAACATATGATTTAATACTAGAAAATAACCCTTCTATTTTTGCTTATGTAAGAACATATGAAGAAGAAAAGCTTCTGGTGATTGCAAACTTCACTGCAGATGAATGTGTATTTGAATTGCCTGAGGATATTATTTATAGTGAATCAGAGTTATTAATATACAATTATGACGTAGAAAATGTATCGATAGAAAACATTACGTTACGACCATATGAAGCAATGGTATTTAAATTGAAATAAGAAAAAGCCTTATGCCACCCTGGCATAAGGCTTTTTCTATTACCATTTTAAAATAGAGAATCCGTACGGTGGAAGTGTAACTTGTAATACACTTGCTTCCGCTGAAAATTCTTCATTTGTATAAATGTTAATTATTTTCTTCCCAGTAATACGAAGAGGGAGTGAAGTTGTAACTTCACTGTTAGTAGGATTTAAAACGAAAAAGATAGTTTCATCTTCATATGTTTTTGTATAAGAAATATAATTATGTTCATCATTTGCCTCAATGAATTGAAAAGTACCGTGTCCTCCAAATGATTTATATTGTTTCCGTAATGAAATTAATGTTTGTATATGTGTAAATAAAAGAGTGTCTTGTTCTTTTTTATCCCATATCATGCATTTGCGACAGCCAGGGTCCATTCCACCATCCATACCGATTTCATCGCCGTAATAAATACAAGGAGAACCGATGAAAGAAAGGTGAAATACATAGAGTAACTTTAACTTATTTTTATCCCCGTTACATGTTGCTAAAATTCTAGGTGTGTCATGGCTGTCTAATAAATGAAATGCCGATTCATTTACATTCATAGAGTAGGAATGTAGAGAATCTGTAATTTGTTTCATAAATTCACTTGAATTAATGGACTCGTTAGCAAAGTAAGAAAGTAGAGCGTTTGTAACCGGATAGCTCATTACAGCATCAAATTGGTCACCTTGTAGCCAGGGGAGTGCATCGTGCCAAATTTCTCCTAAAATATATACTTCAGGATTTAATGCTTTTATTTCACTTCGGAATTCTCTCCAAAAACTGTGATCGACTTCATTTGCCACATCAAGGCGCCAACCATCTATATGGAATTCCCTTACCCAATAACGACCTACTTCAAGTAAATATTCTTTTACATCTGGATGTGCCGTATTTAATTTAGGCATATATGGTGTAAATGCGAAAGTATCATAGTTAGGAAGTGGCTCGGTTATAATTGGAAATTCATGAATATGGAACCAATCTTTATAGGCGGAATTCTCACCATGGTCTAGCACATCTTGAAATTTATCAAAGAAGTATCCGCTATGATTAAAAACAGCGTCGAGCATTACTTTTATACCATGTTTATGACACGCCTGAACGAGTTTTTTGAAAGTTTCTTTCGTCCCGAATTGTGGGTCGATTTCCATGTAATCAATTGTGTCATATTTATGATTCGAATGAGCTTTGAAAATAGGAGTGAAATATATTCCGGAAATTCCAAGTTTAACAAGGTAATCAAGGTTTTGAATAATACCAGCAAAATCTCCGCCGAAAAAATTAGTTGGAGTTGGTTCAGTACTTCCCCAAGGAAGGGTGTTTTCTGGATTCAGTGTGCGATCCCCATTAGCGAATCGTTCTGGGAAAATTTGATACCAAACTGTGTCTTTAATCCAGGATGGTGCCCTGAAAACGTCTTTTGCATGAATGAATGGAAAGCAGAAAAAGTTACCGACATCGTCATTTGGAATATTAGAAAAAAATCCTCGTTCTGTATAAATAAGAGTTTCTACGTCGTTTTTTAATTCGAATCCATAACGTAAGCGTTTAAATTTTGGTTTGATTGAAACCGACCAATAATCAAATAACTCAGTAGATCCGGTTTTTTTCATCGGTGTACTCGCTGTAATCCATTTCCCATCTTGCCATTCGTACGGATCACCGTAGATGAGAGCGGCGCTGTGAACATCATCTCTTTTTGTGTGTATTCGGATGTGAATTGTTTTTTCATCGTAAGCGTATGCATAATTATCTTTTGGCCTATGATAGATCGCTTCTTTAAGCATATAGAAAATCCCCCTTTAATATCTCTATACATATAGTTCCCGTAAACGAAATAATAAAGATTATGTTGCAAACGATTGCCTTCCACATAACTTTAATATTGCTTATAAGAGTAGTATTCATTTTATGTAAAGTCAATGAATAAAGAGTATGATAAGATTATTTTGAAAATTAATATTTGCAAAATGAATAAAAGGATGTATAATGATAGACAAATAGCGCAAACGTTTTCATAGATTTAGATATTGTTTGCGCTTCTATTAAACTATTAAATGCAAACGTTTTCAATTAAAGAGGTACATAGACAATTTAGGGAGGTTTTTGGGATGAAGAAAGTATTATCACTATTAACGATTTCAGCATTGTCAATCGGCATGTTATCTGCATGTGGACCGAAAGATTCAGGGGAAAAAGAGGAAAGTAAAGCGAAGAAAGACTATGATCTTCTCGTTTGGGAAGATGATAAAAAAGGTGTTGGTTTAGAACCAGCTGTGAAAAGCTTTGAGAAAAAATATAACGTGAAAGTTAAAGTTGTTGAAATGCAAATGACAGATCAAGTGAAGAAGTTACGTCTTGATGGACCAGCGGGGACTGGACCAGATGTTGTAACATTGCCACACGATCAAATTGGGAATGCAGTAACAGAAGGCTTACTTTCTGAAGTAAAAGCAGATGACACAGTGAAGAGTAAATTTACTGACTTATCAATAAAGGCACAGACATACAACGGGAAATTATATGGTTTACCAAAAGCAATTGAAACACCAATTTTTATTTACAATAAAAAATTAATGCAAAAAGCACCAGAAACGATGGACGAGCTGTTTAACTTCTCAAAAGACTTTACGAAGGATGGCAAGTACGGATTTTTAACATTAGGAGATAACTTCTACTTTGCTAACGCGTTTATGGCAGGTATGGGCGGATATGTATTTGGTGAGAAAGATGGAAAGCCAAATGCAAGTGATGTTGGATTAAATAATAGCGGAGCAGTACAGGGTGCTGAATATCTTCAAAAATGGTACAAAGAAAAGTTATTCCCGAAAGGTATTATCGGTGAATCTGGTGGCCCGGCTGCTGATGGATTATTCAATGAAGGAAAAGCAGCATCTATTATGAACGGACCGTGGGCGTTCCAAGCAATGGAAAAGAACGGAATTGATTATGGTGTTGCTCCAATGCCGAAATTACCAAATGGTCAACCGATGAAAACATTTGTTGGGGTAAAAGGATGGCATGTAACAAGCTTCTCTAAACAAAATGATTTAGCTACAAAATTCACTGAGTGGGTAACGAACGAAGAAAACGCAAAAATTAGATTTGAGAAGACAAAAGAAATTCCTCCAGTAAAATCAGTAATGGAAGATCCAATTATTAAAGATAATGAAGCTGCAAAAGCAGTTGCAACTCAATCAGAAAATGGAATTCCAATGCCGAATATTCCAGAAATGCAAGAAGTATGGAAACCAGCTGGAGACGCTCTTCAGTTAGTTGTTACAGATAAAGAGGCACCAAAAGCCGCGCTTGATAGTGCAGTGAAACAAATTAAAGGAAATATTGAGGCAAATCATAGTAAGCAAAAATAAGGTGAAATTCGTGCCTCTAATATGAGAGGCACGAATTCTCTCCCTTCCAAGTAGGAAGAAAAAAGGGGGAAGGAACATGCAAACATCTATGGAACCAATGAAAGATATGAACGGTTCGAAACATAGGAAAATGGCGACCATGTTATCTATTATTCCAGGCATGGGCCAAATATATAATAAACAATATGTAAAAGGTCTTATTCTTCTAGTATTAACAGGTTCATTTATTGTAGCATTTGCTGATTTGTTAAATATTGGATTATGGGGAATTGTAACGCTCGGTACAGAAGTTCCACGTGACCATTCTGTCTTTCTATTAGTAGAAGGGATTTTGGCACTTATCGTCATAGTGTTCGGACTTGGAATATATGGATTTAACTTATATGATGCATACCAAAATGGGAAGAAACGTGATATAGGAACACCATTAAACTCAGTAAAAGAGCAATACCGTAACTTATTAGATCAAGGTTTTCCATATTTAATGGTTTCACCAGGATTTCTATTACTTATCTTTGTAGTTGTATTTCCAATCATTTTTGTAATCTTAATTGGATTTACGAACTATGACTTATATCACTCTCCTCCAGCTAAATTAGTAGATTGGGTGGGCTTTAAAAACTTTATTGATATTTTCACATTACCAATGTGGAGAGAGACATTTTTAAGTGTATTTTCTTGGACTGTCATTTGGACATTTGTTGCAACAACATTACAAGTTGCACTTGGTATTTTCTTAGCGATTATCGTAAATCAGCCTGGTATTAAAGGTAAGGCAATTATTCGAACAATCTTCATTTTACCGTGGGCTGTTCCAGCATTCGTATCTATTCTTGTCTTTTCGGGTATGTTTAATGAAACATTTGGAGCAATTAATAATCAAGTATTAGCTTTATTCGGGATTGAAAAGATTGCTTGGATGACAGATCCGTTTTGGGCGAAGATTGCTTTAATTATGATCCAAACGTGGCTCGGTTTCCCATTCGTTTTTGCAATGACAACAGGTATATTGCAATCGATTCCAGGAGAATTATATGAAGCTGCTACAGTAGATGGAGCAACTGCTTGGCAACAGTTCCGCAAAATTACATTGCCACTTGTTTTATACGCAACAGCACCAATTTTAATTACACAATATACGTTTAACTTTAATAACTTTAGTATCATTTATCTATTTAACGGCGGAGGTCCTGCTGTAGCGGGGCAAGATGCAGGTGGAACGGATATTTTAATTTCATGGATTTATAAGTTAACGATGACTTCAGCGCAGTACGGAAAAGCAGCAGCTCTTACAATGATTTTATCGTTAATCGTTATTACAGTTGCGTTATGGCAATTTAAGAGAACAAAATCATTCCAAGAAGAGGATATGATGTAAATGAATATTAAACGACAAAAGATGTTACGTCTTTCATTAAGTTATTTGGTTATCTTCATAATGTGTGCGATTATTTTCTATCCATTACTATGGATTATTGGTTCATCGTTTAATCCAGGAGATAGTTTGTCTGGTTCTAGCATTATTCCGAAAAATGCTACGTTAGATCATTATCGTAAGCTACTTGATCTTGATTCAAGTAAGTACTTACTTTGGTATAAAAATACGTTAAAAGTTAGTGTTATGACGATGATTTTTTCTGTGTTAGCAATTAGCTTTACTGCTTATGCATTTTCGAGATATCGTTTTGTCGGAAGAAAAAATGGTTTATTAACATTTTTAATTCTACAAATGATTCCGAACTTTGCAGCGTTAATCGCACTATACGTATTAGCGCAGTTAACAGGATTAATTGATACACATCTTGCATTAATTTTAATTTATGTAGGTGGAGCAATTCCAATGAATACTTGGCTTATGAAAGGGTATTTTGATACGATTCCGAAAGAGTTGGATGAGTCAGCCCGCATGGATGGAGCAGGGCACTTCCGTATTTTTTGGCAAATCATTATGCCGCTTGCAAAGCCAATCGTAGCGGTTGTAGCATTATTCACTTTCATCGGTCCATTTACAGATTTCATTTTAGCAAGTATTATTTTACGCACGCCGGAAAATTACACTTTAGCAGTTGGATTATATGAAATGGTAGCGAAAAAATTTGGTAATGAATTTACGACGTTTGCAGCGGGTTCAGTATTAATTGCAATACCAATTTCGATTTTATTCCTATCATTACAAAAATACTTCATTTCTGGTTTAACAGCTGGTGGTACGAAAGGATGAAAATGGGACATTACGTCCCATTTCTCTTTTCATCTCTCTATAAAAGGATTTGTAGGGAGATGAAAAGAGATTTGACATTAAATGTGAAATAAATAGTATATTATAGTATAGGAAAAAAGAGCTATATCCCTTACAATACATGGAGAGGGAGAATAAGATGATTTTTGCAAGATAAAACAAATTGATGAAAGTTTACGACTTCTCCTATTACTTGCACCGATTGCAAGATAACAATATATGAAATATGGCAGAGAAGTGAGAGGGGGGATTTTTATGACAGTTACAATTAAAGATGTGGCGAAGAAGGCAAATGTTGCACCATCGACAGTTTCCCGTGTAATTGCTGATAATCCAAGTATAAGTGAAAAGACAAAGCGCCGTGTTCGAAAAGTGATGAGTGAACTAGGCTATCACCCAAATTTAAATGCAAGAAACCTTGCAAATCAAACAACGAAAACACTTGGGCTCGTTATGCCGAGCTCAGCAAGTAAAGCTTTCCAAAACCCATTCTTTCCAGAAGTTATAAGAGGAATTAGTTCATTTGCACATATGGAAGGGTATGCGCTCTATATGTCGACAGGTGAAACGGAGGACGAAATTTTTAATGGTGTTGTAAAGATGGTACAAGGGCGCCAAATTGGTGGAATTATTCTTTTGTATTCAAGAGAAAACGATCGGATCATTCAATATCTGCATAATCAAAATTTCCCGTTTGTCTTAATCGGAAAACCATATGATCGAAAAGATGAAATTACATATGTAGATAATGATAATTATACAGCCGCAAGAGAAGTAGCCGAGTATTTAATTTCATTAGGGCATAAACAAATCGCATTCATTGGTGGGGGATCAGATTTACTTGTAACGAGAGATCGTTTGGCAGGTATGAGTGATGCTTTGAAATTAGGAGATATTCTACTACCGAAAGAGTACATTTTACATTTTGATTTTTCAAGAGAGAGTGGTCAACAGGCTGTTGAGGAATTAATGGGACTAAAGCAACCACCAACAGCAATTATCGCAACTGATGATTTAATTGGACTTGGCGTACTAAGCGCACTTTCTAAAAAAGGGTTTGTTGTACCGAAAGATGTTTCTATTGTAAGTTTTAATAATGCTTTATTATCAGAAATTGCTAGTCCACCGCTTTCAACAGTTGATGTGAATATTTATCAATTAGGGTATGAAGCGGCAAAAGCTTTAGTTGATAAGGTAGAGCATTCTGAGTCTACTTCAAAATGCATTATTATTCCGCATAAATTATTGAAGCGCCAAACTTGTGATCATTATGCGTAAAAAAAGCTAAGAGTTTAACTCTTAGCTTTTTGCTTTAGAAAGGCTTCTAAACGGTCGCAGCCTTCTTTTAAAGTTTCCATACTATAAGCATAGGAAAGGCGAAGGTAGCCTTCACCATATTCAGAAAATGCCGTTCCAGGAACGACGGCCAGCCCAGCTTCTTTTACAAGATCAAGTGCAAAATCAAATGATGAAGATGTTAAGTTTCCGACATATGGGAATAAATAAAATGCACCCGTTGGCTTCTCGACTGTTAAGTCCATTTGAATGAGTCTATTATATACGTAATCACGGCGCTTTTTATATTGATGACGCATCATCTTAGGTGCATCTTTAGCAGCTGTTAACGCTTCAATTGCAGCATGTTGGGCGATTGAATTAGCGCATGTCACATTGTATTGATGAACTTTTAAAATATGCTTTGCTAAATAATTAGGAGCAAATAAAAATCCAATACGCCATCCTGTCATAGAATGTGATTTGGCTAAGCCATTAATGACAATAGTCTTCTCACGCATTTCTGGGAATTGAGCAATAGATGTGTGTTGCCCTTCATATACAAGTTCGCTATAAATTTCATCGGAAAGAACGAAAATATTCTTATCTTTTAAGATAGATACAATATCTTCTAATTCTTCTTTTGATAAGGTAACACCAGTTGGATTAGAAGGATACGGTAAAACGACGCATCTTGTTCGTTCTGTAATTGCATTTTGCAGAGCTTCAGCTGTTAAACGAAATCCAGTTTCACGAACATCTATAAAAATGGGAGTTGCACCGCATAGTCGAATAATCGGCTCGTAACCAGGATAAATAGGAGCAGGTAAAATCACTTCCGTTCCTGGCTCTAAAATTGTTCGAAATGCAACATCAATCGCTTCACTAGCACCGATTGTAACGATGGTTTCGTTTTCAGGTGAATAATGTAAATCGTAATTATCTTTTACAAAGTTACAAGCCGCCTCGCGTAATTCTAGTAAACCAGCGTTATGTGTATAGCTTGTATAATTTTCTGTAATGGCCCGTTTAGCAGCTTCTTTTACTAAAGAAGGTGTAGGGAAGTCGGGTTGCCCAATTGTTAAAGAGATGAGATTATCATAGTTTTGAATCATGTTAGAGAACTGACGGATTCCAGAAATTTGGATGTCCTTCACTCTAGGATTAATGAATTGTTCCATTGTATCTCCCTTTCTTCCGTTTGAAAATTAAGTTCATTTTATCATATTTTTAACTATTACGCTTTGTTTATAAAATTCCCCCGCTATTTTTAAAATTCAGTGGAAGTAAGAAATTATGTGAGGATCCAAATGTCCATAAGAGTATAAGTTGTGTGAGTTAATTAAAGTTTCACTCCATGTGTTTAAGCATAAACAAAAAAAAAGCCGCTGCAAGCGACTTTTAATAACCGTATTCCCAATCTATTTCATCTTCGTTCCAAAGTACGGAAGATACTCTGCCAAGATGGACAACGGATTCATTTACAGCACATGTACAATCTTCTTCCCCTGCTTTATGTTGCAATTCTTCGTATACTGATTTTTCAACGTTTTCTAGCACAACCAAATTTTCTTCTTTTAAAACAAGCGTAGTACCCGCCATATTTATCTTCCTCCTACTAAAGTAATGATCACTTATTTGTAAACATAGATAGTATGGATTATATGCTGTATTTTGCAATAGTTGTCCGTCTAGTGAAGTGTTTTTTATTTTCTTTGTAATCCGTATTCATTGTATACTGCACGAAGGAAATTTGGTACAGGGTTTACAATCATTTCGGAAATTTGTAACATTTATTATTAGTTGTTAACAAATAATTAACAAAAATGTTAAGAAAAATCAAAATTTTAAAACAAATAGACTTATAAAATGATATAATCATATCAAAATACATATAGGGGATGACAGGCTATGGAGCTGATTCGTGATTTAATGATCCAAATTGCCATCATTATTTTACCACTATTTTTATATGAAGCGATTCGTTTAAATCGTTATCAAGAAATGCTTCCGAAGCCTAATCGCTACTTTATTATGTTTTTATCTAGCGTTACACTCGTTCTCTCCATGACATACTCTATTTGTTTTGGTACCGTTTGCGGATACAATTTCCATCCAATCCCAATTGTTAGTGGTTTTTTATATGGTGGGATTGTTGGGCTCATCCCTGCCATTATTTTTGTTGCATATGAATGGATTTCTAAGGGGCTCAGTTGGTTGCCTATCGTAGAAGTTATATTTCTTTCGATAATTCCATTGTTTTTGTCAAAGAAATGGTCTCTGTTTTCAAGAGATAAGAAGCTAATATTAGCTTTTATGATTGCATCATTTTATGTTCTTGTTTCATTAGTAGTCGGGATGTTGAATGTCCTTTTAGAAACAGGTTTTACACCGTACATATCTAATCTATATAGTGGGTATATATTTGCATCACTTATTATGGTTATGACAATGGTATTTCAAGTGTATTTGACTGAGTATTTAAACGAAAATGCATTATTGCGTACAGAAATGCAAAAATCAGAAAAACTTAATATTATAAGTGAGTTAGCTGCAAGTGTTGCACATGAAGTTCGAAACCCTCTCACTGTTGTACGAGGGTTTATTCAATTGCTAGAGAGTACGGAAGACGTAAAAAACAAAGATTATATGCGTCTCGTATTAGCTGAACTGGATCGTGCTGAACAGATTATTTCAGATTATTTAAATTTAGCAAGGCCTCAAATTGAAAAAAAAGAACATATTTGTTTATCAGCACAATTAATTGAAATGACAACTCTTATGTCATCATTTGCAGCGATGCAGGGCGTTTATTTGCAAGTTGAGATTTCTGAGAGCCTTTATACTATCGGCGATAAGGCGAAATTGAAGCAAGCTATTATGAATGTTGTTAAAAACGGTATTGAAGCAATTCAAGGAAACAAAGGGTATTTAAAAGTAACGGCTATTCAAAAAGATGAAATGATAATAATAAGAGTTAAAGATAGTGGTGTTGGAATGACAAAAGAACAGTTAGCAAGGCTTGGACAACCGTATTATTCTTTAAAAGAAAAAGGAACAGGATTAGGTCTTATGGTAACATTTAGTATTTTACAAGCGCATAATGGTACATTGGAATATAAAAGTGAAAGCGGAAAAGGAACTGAAGCTATTATTATATTGCCAGCTGTACGATATAAGGAATAAAAGTTACCGGTAGAAGGTAACTTTTTATTTTATCTTGCATTAGAAAAATATACGAAATTTCATTCATTTATTTTATCTTGTTTTGTTCGAACGAATAAACTTTTAAATGATTGAAAGAAGCTTTGCTCTTTTGAGGCGGCGACTAATTTTTTTGTTTCTTGAATTTCGCGAATAACTTGCATAAGTTGTGCATCGCGGTTGCTATCTTTATTGTAAATTTGATTGACAAGTTTATTCATTTTTTCTTCTTGTTTGGATTCTCGCTTATACATATGATTCATTAATAAGTCCATCTTTTCTTTTTGGAGTGCATCTGTTTGAGCGGCGTGAACAACTAGCTCTTGTAACATTTTTTCTTGAGAGCCTTCTTTTACATAAACTTGTTGCATTAGTTCATCTAATTTCTCGTCTTTTAAACGATTTTGTGTAATGAGAGTAGAGTTTTGATGAATAATTGCTTCATTTAATTGAGCAAGCATTTCAAGTTTTAACATGAACTCCTCAAAGTTACGTCCATCTTCTTTCGGTTGTATCTCTTGTTTATCTTGAATAACAGGGACAGGTGGGGCCTCTTTTTCTTTTAAAATAATAGGTATTGTTTCTGAAATGTCTTCTTGTAATGTAGCAGCTCTTTCATGTATAGATTTCAATAGTTTTAAATCATCCAATTTATAAATACGAGCATCAGCTGTTTTGGAAATAATATAACCGTGTTCCTCTAAGAGTTGGCTATATTTTCGGACTATATGTTTTGGGATACCTGTTTTATTTGTAACATCTTTCGTTTTATAAATAGCTTCCATGATAGTTCCTCCCCAAAAAGTATCGTATATATCATTTCAATCTTTTATGAGGACTTCCTTTGAAAAAGAATGTCGGAAGGTTATTAGTTTTCTACAGCATTAGTGAAAAGATGAGGAAAAATGAATGTTTTTGGCGAAATGGAGAGGAAGAGCTAAAATAATGTCTGAAAACATACATAGAAGAAGTTTGTTATAATAACTGAGGAAAAGAAATTGGTAGGAACACGGAGGTACACATGAAGCAATTTAAAGGTATTATCATTTCAATTATTGCAATTCTTTCTCTTTTGGTAGCGGTATATGAAGTACTTGTGCCAGAGGAGACAAGTACTAAAAAAACAACTACGTATGATCAAATTCTAGAGTTCCCGAAAGAACGATATCCAGAGACCGGGAAACATATAACGGATGCTATAAAAGAGGGGCATTCAGAAATGTGCACAATTGATCGTAATGGTGCAGCGGATAGAAGGAAATTATCGTTAGCGCCATATCCGACGAAGAAAGGTTATGATCGTGATGAATGGCCGATGGCGATGTGTAAGGAGGGTGGAAAAGGAGCCCATATTGAATATATAAGTCCAGCAGATAACCGCGGTGCAGGTTCTTGGGTAGGGAATAAGCTAGACAAATATCCAGATGGTACGCGTGTGAAATTTGAAGTGAAATAGTAATTGGCGTACATTTCATAGTGGAGGAGAGGGGTAGTTATGGAATTAACAATTTCATATTCGCAATTAATGATAATGAATTATGATGGTCAGCAGCCTTATGTAGATTGGACTCCTGAAGATTTTGAAAGAGGCTATGCTGAGGTGGATGGAGCTATTATTTTTGAAGCAATCTCTGACTATACTTGTGAAGTAGAAGTTACTTGCGGAAATCATATTGAGAAAGAAGAAGTGGTTAGAACGATATCAGTTCCTTTCACAGTGAAGAATGAAGAAGTATATATAACAAGTATTCTTTCTAATAAATTGCATATTCCTATTCCTAACGGGGAATATATGATAGTCTTGCAGGCAACTCCTCTTGAAGAGCCAACAGACGATGAATTGTATAAAGTACAATACGACTTCTATTTTGAGAGTGTAGAATAAAAAAACGTGTTATCCTTTTTGAAGGATAACACGTTTTTTATTATGCGTTTGTTTTTAGGAGAGAACGAGCGTCTTTTGCTGCCTGAACCATGTGCTCTAAAGCAGGTATAACTTCCTCAGTTCTTCGTGTTTTTAAACCACAGTCTGGATTAATCCAGAAATATTTAGGATCACATACTTGTAAAGATTGTTCTAAGATTGCGAACATTTCATCTTTACTTGGGACACGTGGGCTATGAATATCATATACACCTAGACCAATTCCTTTTTCATATGTTGTATGTTTTAATGTATTAATAAATTCTCCATGACTTCTTGATGTTTCGATAGAAATAACATCTGCATCTAATGCACGAATTGCATCTACAATATCTTCGAAGTTACTGTAACACATATGAGTATGAATTTGTGTTTCATTTTCTACAGAAGATGTTGCTAAAAGGAAGGATTGAACTGCCCATGTAATGTATGCATCCCAATCTTTTTCTTTTAACGGCATACCTTCACGAAGTGCAGGCTCATCGACTTGGATTACTCTAATTCCGGAAGATTCAAGTAATTCAATTTCATGACGAAGTGCTAATGCAATTTGATATGAAACTTCTTTTCTTGAAATATCATTTCGAACGAATGACCAATTTAAAATAGTGACAGGTCCAGTGAGCATACCTTTTACTACTTTCTCTGTTAAGCTTTGTGCATATACAGTTTCTTTAATAGTCATTCCACTTATAAAGGCAACATCACCATAAATAACAGGTGGTTTTACGCAGCGGGAACCGTATGATTGTACCCATCCGTTTTTAGTAAAGGAGAAACCAGCAAGTCTTTCGCCAAAATATTCAACCATGTCAGTTCTTTCGAATTCACCATGTACTAGTACATCAAGACCAATATCTTCTTGGTAACGAATCCACTTTGCAGTTTCTTGTTCAATGAATTGATTATATTGTTCATTTGTAATATCGCCGTTACGCCACTGTTTACGTGTTTGACGAACTTCAGATGTTTGCGGGAAGCTACCGATAGTTGTTGTTGGTAACAACGGTAATTGTAAAGCTACTTGCTGTAGTTCATATCGTTTTTCAAATGGAAGAGGACGTGAGAAATCATCTTCTTTAAGTGATGTACGTGCCACTTTTACATCTTCACGATTACGTGCAGCTGATGAGCGGATTGCATGATGTGCATTACGATATGTTGTCAAATCGCTACTTATGCTTTCTACACCTTTAGTAAGAGCAGAATGGATAAGGACTAGTTCTTCTAATTTTTGATTAGCAAATGCAAGTGCATCAAATAATTCAGTTGCTAAGTGCGTTTCTCCCGTTTTATCAATTGGAGTATGCAATAAGCTACAAGAAGGTTGAACAATGAAACCTTTTGCTGTGATTTGATTTTGTAATGTTGTAAATAAAGAAAGTACATCATCAAGATCAGCTCTCCAAATGTTACGGCCATCTATACAACCGATAGCTAAAATTTTATCAGCTGGGAATCCATATTTTGAAATAGCATTTACATTACCTTCTTTGCCATGAACAAAGTCTAATCCAATACCAGAAACAGGGAATGTAATGATTTCTTCATAGTTCTCTTCTACACTATCAAAATATGTTTGTAGAAGAAGATTAGCATTCGGAACTTCTTTATGAATAGCTTCGTAAAGTTCTTTCGCTTGATTAATTTCATCTTTTGTTAAAGATGCGAAGATTGGTTCGTCAACTTGAATAATTTGTGCTCCAGCTGCGTGTAATTCAGAGAATAATTGTACATAAGGTGCAACTAGCTCTTTTAAAATAGTGGCAAATTGCTCTTCGTTATAACCTTTTGCTAGTTTTAGGAATGTATAAGGTCCTAAAATAACTGGTTTTCCATCAACACCTAACTCTTTTTTCGCTTCTTCATATAAACGAAGAGGACGATTGTCTTTTAAAGAGATTTGTAATCCTTCTTCATATTCAGGAACAATGTAATGATAGTTTGTGTTAAACCATTTTGTCATTTCAGAAGCAACATGATCTTTAGAGCCGCGTGCCATTGCAAAATATACATCAAGGTAAGAGGTAAACTCTGAAAAACGTGACGGGATGAATCCTAACATGTAGGCCGTATCCAGAACGTGGTCATAATATGTAAAATCGCCAACTGGAATTAATTCAATTCCTTTTTCTTGCTGTACTTTGACGTGTTGAAGGCGAATTTCTTTCATTGTCGTTAAAAATTGTTCTTCATCAATTTTATTGGACCAAAAAGCTTCCAATGTTTTTTTCCACTCTCGTTGTAGTCCGATACGTGGATAACCTAAGTTACTTGTTTGAATTGCCATTTTAAATTCCTCCCTAATTGAAAGTAAGCATTTCCGTTTACTCGGAAATACCTATAACAAAAAGCATAAAGGCATAGAAAAATAAGCCTTCCTTTTTGTTTTTAACACCTCATCATCATCCGTGAGTCTATCAGTGTTGTTAAAACAGGCAGGTCTCCTGACTTATGCTTTATATAATTTCTTTCACCTTCCCGTTTTCACAGTGGCATAGAAAAGAAATCTCAGCATTTACAGTGGCGGGACCGTGTTGGAGTTTCACCAAGCTTCCCTTTTAAACACGAAACGAAATTTCCGTGTACCTATTTTCCTTTTGAAAGGAATTTAACAAGCGATATGATATTGAAACAAATTCTAACACAATTTTTTGAATTTTGTCCACTGTTTTAAAAAGAGAAAATTCTAAAGTTTTTTATTAATTATTATTTTAAATATTCTGATTTTTATAAGTGGAGAAAAGGTATGAGAATTGAAATAAATTGTGGTTAAGTTTCCGAAGAAGAGGGCTATCTTCTTCGGAAACTTAACCTTCATCAATATCAATTTCTGAAAGCCGTCCTGCCACTGCATCTGTAAGGAGGGTGTTTAACCATTGTAATTCAACGGTAATATGCTCAATAACGCTTTGTAAAATGTATAGTTGTGCACGTGGAATGTTCCCTTTGCTACAATCGTATATAGTTTGCATTTTATGTAAATATTGAACGGTATCATTTTTCTTTTTTTCTAAAATAGGAACTAACTCTCGATCATCACCAAAATGAGCAAAAGAGAGTGCGGAATAGATCGGTTTATATATTTGGTTTTTTGCTTCGAACTGTTTTAATAGTAACGTGTGAAATAGCCGTTTACCTTCTTCTGTTATATGAAAGATTGTTTTATCTGGTCTATTCGTATCTCGAACAATAGTTGTAATGCGAATTGCGCCTTGCTTTTCTAATTGCTCGAAGGCGTAGTACAGTGATCCTTTTGCATATTTAATATAATAATCCATGTGTCGTTCTTTCATAATGTGCTGCACTTCATATGGATGTTTATCTCCTTCGAGTAGCAAGCCGAGAATGACTAATTTCATACTCATGCTGTCTCAACTCCTGTATATAGAAACTTTATTCATATTATAAACGGCATATCCTTTTTCATAAAGGGATATGCCGTTTCTTTTTCTATACTAACTTACTTTCTTTTGTTTTTGTTTCGTTTTTGGTCCTGTGAAGAGGCGCTCATTTCCCATAAGTAAAATACAAATAATACTTAGTACGGCTGGAATAAGTGCCCAGAAGAACGTATTAGCAATAGATGTTGCAAGAGCCTCCTTAATTCCGCTCAGTACTTCAGGAGGTAGCTTTTCAGTAGCATTTGGTGATAATAAAAAGCTTGTGTCTCCACCTTTAGGAGCCATTTTTGCTAGTTCAGGAGGGAAGACTGCTTTTAATTTATCATTGAAAACATGATTTTGAATTGTACCGAAAATCGTTACACCAAGAGTCATACCGAGTGAACGGAAGAATGAATTTGTTGATGTAGCAGAACCGCGATCTCTCATTTCTAGTTTGTGAATAGATGCCATACTTAAAACTGAGAAGGAGAATCCAACTCCAAGTCCAGCAAGTACCATAAACATTGTTACGAGTGTACGAGGTGTTTCCATTGTTAAAGTACTTAGTAAATAAATACCAAGAACGAAGAAAACTCCAGATACTATCATGATGTTACGATAACTTGTTCGTGAAGCTAACTGTCCACCAGTTTGACTTCCAATTACAGATCCTACCATCATAGGTGTCAAAATTAATCCAGCATTTGAGGCTGAACCACCGAGAACACCTTGAACGAAGATTGGAATATAAACTGTACAGATGATAAAAGCTGCGCCATAGAAAAAGGCAACACCTTGGCTAGCTGCAAATAAAGGTTTTTTAAATAAATGGAAAGAAATAATAGGCTCGGTTGCGTTTTTTTCTACGAAGAAGAAAATAATAAGCATAATAATAACAGTTGAAAATAAACCAATAATCACATTAGAGTTCCATGCATATTCCTTACCACCAAGTTCTAGGGCAAACATTAAGCAAATGATACTAATGACAAGTGTAATGGCACCAGCCCAGTCAATTTTTTGTTTTCTATATTCTAGAGACTCGTTATAGTATTTAGTAATGAAGAAGAAGGAAATAAGTCCTAATGGAATATTAATATAGAAGACCCAGTGCCAACTTATATAATCTGTAATGTAAGCACCTAATAAAGGTCCGAAAACACTAGATGTTCCGAAAACAGCACCAAATAGTCCGGTCATTTTTCCGCGTTTTTCAGGCGGGAATATATCATACATAATTGTAAATGCGATAGGCATAAGAGCTCCGCCACCAATTCCTTGAATGGCTCTATAAATACTTAGTTGTTCAATACTTGATGCTGTCCCGCAAAGTGCAGAACCGAATAAGAAAAGAATTAGCCCGCCAATATAAAAACGTTTCCGCCCGTACATATCAGAAAGCTTACCGAATATAGGCATTCCGGCCATTGTTGCTACCATGTAGGCAGATGTGACCCAAACGAATTTGTCGAACCCTCCTAAGTCTCCGACAATCGTTGCCATCGCAGTTGCGACGATTGTGTTATCCATTGCTGCCATTAGAATACCAAGTAGTAAACCAGCAACAACAAATTTTGTTTTACTTGAATCTTTTTTTGAAAGTTGTGCTTCCAAATATAGCCCTCCTTTAATGAAAATTAAACTAACTTAAGTTTTTTAGTGCAATGCGTACAAACTTTATGTACAGTTTGTATCGTTCCCTCTTCATTTATAAAAAATTGCATTGACATGATATAAAGGATGGAAATCATAAATTATATTATAGTCAAATTTGACTAAAAGGTAAATGTTTTCTTAAGCCAAAGTATTTTATTATATTGACGAAAAGAGAGAGTAAGAATTTATTTTTTTATGTAGTTACGGAAGGAAATTGTAAAAAAATATTTAATTAAAGAATAACCTGTGTCAACCTATTAAAAATGGTTTTTTCTTTATATTGTCGAATAGGATAAAAGGAAAAGAAAAATTTAAAATGGTTTGTAACAAGCTCAATATTTTTTCTTAGTGTAGTTTATTGCATCGAGAGGCAGAATAAAGTTGTATAGATGATACATCTGGAATGAGGTGAATATATTATGAAAATATGGAAACGAATTTCGGATCAAGGAAGGTATTCTATACCGTTACAGCCGGTTTTGTGGATTGATGGTTCTAAAAAGGATACGGAAGCATCTAATGTAGCAGTCACATTGCAAATCCGTAGTATGTATAAAGAAAAATTTTCATATGAGATAATCTATGATGTTAATGACATACTAATTATTCGACTTGAAGTTGAAAACAAAGGTGTTGAAATGATTTCGCGAGTAGTTGTAAGTCATATGATTCGTGATTATTTCGCGTATATCCCAAACTCTTTAAAAGCAGATAAGGGAATAAGTGAGTTTTTATTTCAGCTTGTAAGGTGGCGAATCGATAATCTATCGCCGAGTGAAAGGGTAGAATTAATTTGTCAAATAAAAGCAAATAAAGATAAAGCTCCTCCCAATTCATTATTTCAGGCTACATATACATTTCAATATAAAGGAGTATCATATGGACCGCTACAAACAAATGAAGTGGTTGTCAGAAAATGATAAGAAAGAACCTGTGCGAAAGGTTCCTTCTTTAATGAAGATTGTGCTTCTTGAGTAATTTCTTTTGTTCCACTCCTTTTTTTCCAACATAGTTATTTTTGTATCCAAAATATAGAATGAATAGAAATGAAATAACATTTACTAGAGCGTCAATTTGATCGTTTGTAATGAAGTTTATTCCGAAAGAGTTAAATAGTAAGTTTAATGATAATAAAAAGCCAGCTAGTAAGCGCATAATATCTGATAGATTTTCTTTTTGAGGCATATAGGTCACTCCTTTCTAAAAACGATATATAGTATATATATGAAATAAAATAGAAAAGGTATACGAGCTTAAGTAGAAATGTACATGGAATATGTACATTTTTTATTTTGTAGAAAAACATTATTGTTATAGAAGCATATATTAGTATAGAAGGGAGGGAAAGTATGAAATATAAAGGGAAAATAAGTGGATTACTACTTGGGAATACAGTGGCAGTTACAGAATGGATTGCGCTGCAGGACGTAATTACAAAACTGGATTCGCGATCATTTTATACCGTCTTTATTATTTATATATTGCAAATGATACTAAGCTATTATTTTGGACATTGGTACGATAAAAGAGCGAATGCGCGTGTAAATATTGAAGTAGGAGGAATGACAAATAACGATTTTGTCGTTGATTTTTTTGGGAAAGTAGCTGCTTTATCAGAAAGAGATTCTCGTAATATTACAGTGTATATTCTTTCCGTAAAAGAATGGGATGTATTAAAAGACACAGTGCAAGAAAAAAAGTTAGATGAGCTAGTCCAAAGAGTAGAACGTACAATTGTAAAGACAGTTCGAAAAGGCGATGTAGTTACGAGGTGGGATGAAAATAAATATGTTATCGTAGCTGTTGATAATGGCTATGAAAAGTCAACAATAACAAATCGATTAATCAAAAATATTCAAAATGAAATAGCGAATGATTTATTAAGTGTCACACTATTATTTGGGGCTGCAAGTTATCCGATAGAAGGGAAAACTTTTGAAGATTTGTTTAGAAAGGCACAAAATCAATTGTATAATTATAGAAACTTGCAAAGTCATGAATGAAACTTTGATTTGAAGAAGTATGATATAAAGAATTTTTTGTAACATTTTTTTGTCTTTTGTTACAAGAAAACTTTTTTTTGTAACAAAAGTCTTTAAAAATATATGAAATCAGCATATAATTGTCTGTGGATGTGTCAATGCATTTTGCACAATGCGTTTCATTTTAAAAGTGTAGAGGAAAGCATGCTCTACACTTTTCCTTTTTAAGAAATTAAAAGAATCTTTGTAAGAGTTGCGAGGTCACCTTTGCACTATGTAAAATGGACAAAGAGGTTATTTGATAGAAAGTGAGAAAGGGAATGATAGACGTGAGAGGTCAACGATCATCTTTTATCAGGTGAAACATTATAGTGTTTCTTGCAGTAGGTAAGATTAAGGTAAATACCTTTATGTTTTAAGATATTACATAATTTCAAGTGCGAAAATTGTACAAGCAGTATAAATAATTATTGATGATCTTCGTAAAAAAGATGCGAGCGTGAAATAGATAAAGAAGTTACATGTTTTTCATGGAATTTTTGGCACGATGATCGTTTATTAATAGGAGGAAAAGATGTTGAAATATAATAAATTAGCAATTGTAACTGCATTATCAATGACTTTACTAGCTGGTTGTTTCGGCCCAAAACCAGAAGAGGAGCTATATGTTGCATTTGAAAATGCTGCCAAGCAAGAAAAAACAATGTTTGAAGATGCGAAAAAATTAGAGTCATTAGAGAAAGAGGGGCAAGTATTATATAATCAAATTGTCCAAGAAGGAAAAGATAATAATCAGGCTGTTAAGGATAAGCTTGATCAAGCGGTGAAAAATACAGCTGAACGAGAAAAGGTTCTTATTAAAGAAAAAGAGGCGTTAAATAAAGCGCAAGAAGAAGTGAAGTCAGCTGATAAGCATGTGAAGAAAATTGAAGATAATAAATTAAAAGACCAGGCGGATAAAGTAAAGAGTACTTATGAGAAACGACATGATTCATTCCAAAAGATGTACGATAGCTATAATAAATCTTTAAAGCAAGAAAAAGAATTATATACAATGCTACAAGATAAAGGTACAAAATTAAAAGATATTAGCGAGAAAGTAAAGTTAGTAAACCAAGCATATAAAGATATTGAGACAGAAAAAGATAAGTTTAATGAATATACGAAATCATATAATACAGAAAAAGTTGCATTCTATAAACAAGCGAATATTAAAATTAAGGAAGATAAAAAATAAAACAGTTTGGCCTAATATGGGCCAAACTGTTTTATTTTTTTGTATAGGTACGGCTATACCATGGAACTGCTTCGCTTAATTTTTTTTCTTGTTTTAATGCTTCAGGACCAATATAATCTTGAAGTGTTTTTTTTGCTATTGTTAAAGATAAGGTTGTTTTCGGATTTCGATAGGAGGATTCAAGGTGACCAAGATGCGGTAGGGTGCGAAAATCATCTTTCGTAGGAGGGATATGGAAAAAATAATCACCTAAACGTATAAGAACATCGGATTGTTGCTGACTAAAACGTGGATTTCTAGAAAAATGTAATCCTTCTTTGATAGCCTTTTTTTCAGTAATTAAGCGTTCTAAAGCAGTCTTTTTTAACCAATATAAGTACTTAGGGTTAGTTGCAGCTTTAGCATGACGATTCACAACGAAAATAGATTGAGCTAGTCTATTAATAGAATGTTGATTATGTAATTGAGATTGGGGTTGTGAAGGTTTCATATTGAATCTCCTTTCAAGTTTTCCTTATTATAGCATAATAAAATGGGTTTTTATTATATGCAAAAAGTAATTGTATATATTTTCAATATTAAAGCAATATTGTTATAAAAAACAACTATTTTGTATAATAGTGATAGAATATGTTTCAGAAATTTGATAATGAAAGAGTGAGAAGTTTGAAAGAAATACTAAAACTACAATATGCCATTATAGACATTGGTTCTAATACAATGCGTTTAGTTATTTATGAAAAACAAAGCGGGGGTTTTTATAAAGAGATTGAAAATACGAAAGTGGTCGCTAGGTTAAGAAATTATTTAGTAAATGGTGTATTAAGTGAAGAAGGAATAGAAGTATTATTACAAACATTATTTCAATTTCAAGAAAGTACACGATTCCATAAGTTACATCATGTACTTTGCGTTGCAACGGCAACAATTAGACAGGCTGAGAATCAAGATGAAATTAAAAAACTTGTTGAAGGGCAAACAGATTTTACTCTTAGAGTTTTATCAGAATATGAAGAAGCACGTTACGGTTACTTAGCAGTTATGAATTCCACTTCATTTTCAGAAGGAATTACAGTTGATATTGGTGGGGGGAGTACAGAAGTTACATACTTTCGAAATAGAGAAATTTTAGAATATCATAGCTTTCCTTTTGGAGCACTTTCTTTAAAGCAACAATTTATTCAAGGTGATATTCCTACTACAGAAGAGTTAGAGGAAATAAAAAACTATTTATGGTATCAATTTCGAACGCTACCATGGTTAATCGATAAAGAATTACCCCTTATCGCAATTGGGGGGAGTGCGAGGAATATGGTGAAAATCCATCAAAATTTAATTTGTTATCCTATAGCTGGATTACATTTATACAAAATGAAAGAAGAAGATATTAAACATGTAAAAGAGGAATTAAAAGAATTGTCGTTCATAGAGCTTCAAAAGATGGAGGGGTTAGCAAAAGATCGAGCAGATACAATTATTTCAGCAGTTGAAGTCTTTCATATGCTTGTTAACGTTATAGAGGCACCGGCATTTATATTGAGTAAAAAAGGATTAAGAGAAGGTGTTTTTTATGAAGAATTAACGAAAGATTTGGGGATTTCGTACTATCCGAACGTAGTAGAAGAAAGTTTATATTTATTATCATATGAATACGAAATGGATATGGAATTTGTAATTCAACTTATTAAACAAGGAACATTGATTTGTAAACAACTTGAAGGAGTAGGACTTATTTCTATGTCGGAAAAAGACTGGGAAATATTCCATCAAGCGGCGAAAGTATTTAATATAGGGAAGTACATTGATGAAGAAGCGAGCCGCCTACATACGTTTTATTTACTAGCGAATAAAACAATTGATGGCATGATGCATAAAGATCGAGTTAGATTAGCACTTATTGCTTCATACAAATCAAAAATGTTATTTAAACAACATTTAGCCCCATTTGAAGGATGGTTTGATAAAAGTGAACAAAAAAAAATCCGGTTATTAGGAGCTGTTTTGCAATTTTCAGCCGCTTTAAATGTGAGACAAAGAGCGCTTGTTGAAACGATATCTATAACAGAAAGTAAAGAAGGATTAACATTTAGAATTGTATGTGAGCAATCGGCATTAGCGGAAAAAGTGCAAGCTGAAAAACAAAAAAAGCAGCTAGAAAGAGTATTGAAAACGAATATTAACTTATTATTCGAATCAGAATGTTAAGTTGTACGGATGTCTTTACGAAAAATTAACACTTTGGAATATTATAATTTGATAAAATAAAAGTAACTAAATTATAGTGAAAAAGTTTCAAAGGGAAGTGTGAAGAGAATGGAATTGCTAAAGGGGAATTTAGTAAATTTAAATGATACAGCGTATTATAATAACCGCGAGTTGAGCTGGTTAGCTTTTAATGAACGTGTACTACAAGAAGCGCAAGATGAAAATAATCCACTTTTAGAAAGATTAAAGTTTATTAGTATTTTCAGTTCAAATTTAGATGAATTTTTTATGGTGCGCGTAGCAGGTTTGAAAGATCAAGTAAGTGCTGGATTTAATCAGCCAGAAAATAAAGCAGGTTTAACACCGAAGAAACAATTAAATAAGATTGCGATAAAAGCTCATGACTTAATGACTGTACAGTATGATACGTTTAAAGGTTACGTATTGCCAGCGCTTGAACTAGAGGGGATTGAGCGTCTAACATTCCATGATTTGACGAAAGAGCAGAGGGAATTTATCGAAGAGTATTTTGATGAACAAATCTTTCCAGTGTTAACTCCTGTAGCTATTGATGCGTATCGTCCATTTCCTATGTTATTAAATAAAAGCTTGAATTTAGCTACTATTTTATACGATGAGAAGCAGGCAGAGGAAGAAAATCGCACGAAGTTAGGAATTGTCCAAGTGCCTTCTTTACTGGAGCGTTTCATATTTTTACCGAGTGAAGGGCAAAAACATAAATTTATTTTATTAGAAGATGTAATTAGTGGTTTTACTCATAAATTATTCACAGGATATAACGTATCACCTGTTACTCGTTTCCGTATTACACGTAATGCGGATTTAACAATCCATGAAGAAGGTGCACGCGATTTATTAAAAGTAATTGAAAAAGAATTGAAAAAGCGTAAGTGGGGAGCTGCCGTTCGTTTAGAAGTTGGTAAAGAACACATTGATGAAAGAGTGTTAGCGTTATTGTATGAGGTGTTGGAAGTAAAAGATGAAGATGTGTACATGATGGATGGACCGTTAGATTTAACATGTTTATTCTCCTTATATAAAAAATTAGCGCCTTTATATGAACATCTAGTATATCCGGCTCTTATTCCTCAACCTCCTCAAGATTTAGGTGATGAGGAAGATGTATTTGAAAAAGCGATAGAACATGATATTTTATTACACCATCCCTTTGAGTCGTTTCAGCCAGTCGTTGATTTTGTCCGTGATGCGGCAGATGACTCGAATGTACTTGCAATCAAACAAACATTATATCGTGTAAGTGGAGATTCTCCAATAATTCAGGCGTTGAAGGTAGCAGCTGAAAAAGGAAAACAAGTGACGGTATTGGTTGAGTTAAAGGCGAGGTTTGATGAAGAGAATAATGTTAATTGGGCTAAAGAATTGGAACAGGCCGGATGTCACGTTATTTACGGAGTAAGTCACTTGAAAACGCATAGTAAAATTACGTTAGTTGTAAGAAGAAGAAACGGAAAAATTGAAAGGTTTGTACATCTTGGAACCGGAAATTATAATGATGCAACAGCGAAGTTGTATACCGATTTTGGATATATTACATCGCGAAAAGACTTTGGTGTAGATGCAACAAATTTCTTTAATTATTTGAGTGGTTATACAAAAAAACCGCATTTTCATCATTTATCTGTTGCCCCGTTTGATATAAGAGAGCAGTTTATGGAGTTAATAGATGAGGAAATTCGTTACCATAGACAATATGGAAATGGATATATTATCGCTAAGATGAATTCGTTAACAGATAAACCGTTAATAAAAAAAATGTATGAAGCATCGCAAGCTGGGGTAAGGATAGAGCTCATCGTTAGAGGGACATGTTGTTTAAGACCTGGTATTCCAAATGTAAGTGAAAATATTCGTGTAGTTAGTGTTGTGGGAAGATATTTAGAACATAGCCGTATTTATTATTTCCATCATAATGGAGATGAAAAAATATATTTATCTTCAGCTGATTTGATGACGCGAAATATGGAAAAACGAGTAGAAATATCCTTCCCGATTTTAGATATTGAAATGAAAGCGAGAATAAAGGCAATTTTACAGCTAATTTTAGCCGATAATGTGAAAACACGTGAACAAAATAAAGATGGTGACTATTATTATATAATTAATAGTAGTATAGAAGAAATTGATAGCCAAGTGAATTTATTTAAGATGGCGTACCAAAATACAGATGCTGAATAATAGAGAAAAAGTAAAAACCTCTTAATCGAAATTAAGAGGTTTTTATTTTTTTCTCTACTCATTCTTCCATTTATGGAAGAATGAGTAGAGAGAATAGTTTTTTATTATAGGCGTGTGATAAATCGGTTCGTTGATAGAAAAACATTAGAAGAATCGTTGTTTTAAATTAATAATAGTATGGTTGTTGACAAGGCCCTCCGTAACAAGGAAAGGGTGCTGGTGGTGGGAAAGGCGGTGGATAAGGCGGGTAAAACGGTCTAGGGCCGAAAGCTAATGCTCCACCGAGTAACCCTCCAGCAATTCCAGCTAGAAATGGAACACCGAAAAATGGAAGGAAGCGTGAGTCGCCTGCTGGGCCAATAGGTGCTGAACGAACTGGGATCGGTTGATAATATGGATACATGAACAAACCTCCTTTACTGGACTCATTTTTATCATATGGTGGAACAAGTGTGGATGAGCGCGTACAAGAAAGGATATGTAAGAAAATAGGCGAATTGTTACGGATGTTGTAGGATGAAGAGTGTAATTTCAGGTTTTGACATAAAGCGGAATGGGACACGTGTTCTTCCAATACCTCGATTGACATAGAGAGTCAAACCTTGAATGTTATAGAAACCTTCAATATATTCTTTTGCAAGCGATGGGGTAATAATAGCACCTAAAAAAGGAATTTGTACTTGTCCGCCATGGCTATGACCAGAAAGTTGAAGATTGATTGGATAGGTAGCGATTTGTGGCGCGATATCTGGTTCGTGAACGAGAACAATTGTATAAATGTTTTGTTTTGCATGTTGTAAAGTTTCCGCTATTTTTGGTTTACCTAGTAGCATATCATCGAGCCCGAAAATAGAAATTTCACTATTATCCAGTAAACGAATTCGTTTTTCGCTATTTTGCAAAAGTTCAAATCCAGATTCGCGCATGATGTGATCATAGTATTCAGTTCCATATCCACCATGGTCGTGGTTACCATAAATAGAAAATTTACCGAAGGGTGCCTGTATATTCTTTAAAATGGATGCAACAAAAGGAGCCTCGGTATATGTTTGGTAATTATCAATGAGATCACCAGTAAAAAGGACAATATCTGGCTTTTCAGCATTAATCTTGGAAACGATTTGAGATAAATGTTGGAGAGAGAAATAGTATCCTAGATGTAAATCGCTAAATTGAAGGATTTTCATACCATGAAAACCTTTTGGTATGAGCTGTGATTTAAGTGTGTGTTGCGTAAAAGAAAGCAAATAGGGCTCTATATATTTAGCATAATAATAGCCGATGCTAGCGGTTATAAATGAATATAGACAAGTGCGTATTCCAGATTTTAAAAAATTTCTTCTTGTAATTTTCTTCATATACAGGTTACTCGAATCTCCCTTCAGTTTTTTGGAAATATATTTTAAACATTAAAAAAGTAGTATAGATTACGAAAAAATGAACGAAAAGAAACCCCTTTACGTTAAAATATCAGAAAAATTGAAAAATATAAAGATTTCTATCAAATAAAGTGATAAAATGAATGTGTATTCATTTTTTGGAGGGGATGTATGTGAAAGAGAAGGTAGTTATTATAACAGGTGGATCAAGTGGAATGGGAAAAGGGATGGCGACTCGTTTTGCGAAAGAAGGGGCACGAGTTGTTATTACAGGGCGTACAAAAGAAAAGCTAGAAGAAGCAAAGTTAGAAATTGAACAGTTTCCAGGGCAAGTATTATCTGTACAAATGGATGTACGAAATACTGATGATATTCAAAAAATGATTGAACATATTGATGAGAAGTTTGGACGAATTGATATTTTAATAAATAATGCAGCCGGAAACTTTATTTGTCCAGCAGAGGACTTATCTGTGAATGGCTGGAATTCGGTAATTAATATTGTATTAAATGGTACATTTTATTGCAGCCAGGCTGTTGGTAAATATTGGATTGAAAAAGGTATAAAAGGAAATATTATTAACATGGTGGCAACATATGCATGGGATGCAGGCCCAGGGGTTATCCATTCGGCAGCAGCTAAAGCTGGTGTATTAGCAATGACAAAAACTCTTGCTGTTGAGTGGGGACGTAAATATGGGATACGAGTTAACGCTATCGCACCAGGACCAATTGAACGTACAGGTGGTGCCGATAAATTATGGATTTCAGAAGAAATGGCTAAGCGTACAATACAAAGTGTCCCACTTGGTAGGCTGGGGACACCAGAAGAAATTGCGGGTCTAGCTTATTATTTATGTTCAGATGAAGCTGCATACATAAATGGAACTTGTATGACAATGGATGGTGGCCAGCATTTGCACCAATATCCATTTTAAAAGGGATGGAAAATGAATGATTTATTATTTTTTCTTTGGTGAAATGTGACGAAGTTGTGACATGTGAGAGAAATGTGTTTACAAAGGGGAATATATACGTTATATTTAAGACCTCTTTTTTCTTCATAGTAGAATTGCTAATTCCCCTTAGCATTTTACCCCTCTAATCCCTTCAGGAAAACTGAAGGGATTTTTTATTATTTTTCCGTAAATATCGTGTTATAATTTTTGAAAAGTAAAGGGAGGGAAGTACGTTGATAGATGCATTAGATGTAATGAGTAACTTGGATAAAGTCCTTCCTTATTATCAAGCTATTTTTAGTGCTGATGAGCATACAGTAATTGGATATGAAGTTGTAGGACGTATTCAAACAGAAGAGGGCATGCAAAGTTTAGCATCTTTCTTCCATGATGATTCTATTCCGAGTGAGTTCCAACTTGAAGCGGATAACATCATTGTAGAAAAAGCGTTAAATAGGTATTTAGAAACGGATCAAAAATTATTATTATTTATACATCGGAATGCTAATGTATTAATGAATGATGAAGATGAAAGTTTACTTCAACTTTTGCTGATGTATGAAGAACAAGGTTTGAACTTACAACGCATTGTTCTAGAAATAACAGAACATGAATGTAAAGAAGATATAGAACAATTTAATCATTTACTGATGTATTATCGTACATATGGTATTCAAATTTCGATTAATAAAGTCGGAACGGGTACAAGTAATTTAGAGCGTATTAGCGTGTTAGCACCAGATATTTTAAAAGTCGATTTAACAAATTTAAGGCAAACTGCACTTTTACAATCTTATCAAGATATTTTATATTCCTTATCTTTACTTGCTAGAAGAATTGGTGCGACATTGTTATATGAAGAAATTGATGCTTTTTATCAACTACAATATGCTTGGAAAAACGGTGGTAGATATTATCAAGGTAATTATTTGAAAGAATGTTTACCTGATTTTATTGAAACGAATGTTTTAAAAGAGCGACTTGGTAATGAATGTCATCAATTTATTCTGCATGAGAAGAAGAAGTTGCAAAAAATTTATAATTTAACAGAGATGTTACGTGATCGAATTGGTGATGTTCTGTCAAAACAAAAAAAGAATGAAGATATAAATGATTGGTTATTACAATTTAGCCAAAGCATATCACAATATAGTTTTCGGATATTTATTTGTAATGAAGATGGTTTCCAACAATCTGGTAATATTATGAAAAAAGATGGTGAATGGATCATTATGCCAGAGTATTATATGAAGAACTGGAGTTGGCGCCCGTATTTTCTAGAAAATATAATGAAAATGCGTTTTGAGAATAAGGCAAGACTTTCAGATTTATATGCTGATATCGAAACTGGTGAAATGGTACGAACATTTTCATTCCCAATTGATGATGAAAACTTTTTATTTATAGATTTATCGTATGAATATTTATATGAGGAAGATGTTTTATTTTAATGCGCGAAGAGATTCGTGCATTTTTTTGTTTGTTTTTATCATAAATTGGTAATAGTGAAAATGATGATGAAAATGCTGTCTATCGTTGTAAAGATTTTACGAACGAAATCATCCCTTTCTTTGCATAATCATTGTTACAATGAATACTACAAAGACAAGCTCTTTTAAAAGGAAGGTGAAAAAATGAAGAAATATGGAATATGGTTTGTTCTATTTATATGTGTTGCCTTTCTAGTTGGCTATAGTGTCACAACTGTTTTAGGAAAAGAAGAAGTGAAAGTGGATCGGAAAGAAGTGTTTACAACGATACAAAAAGGTTATGAGACGCAATTTTCAATTCGCGGGAAGCAAATATCTATGAATAAGATGATAGAGACGTTATCACCATATTTTACAAATAATTTCCTTCAAGTTTTTACAGATGAAAACAGTAGAAATGAAAAACAAAGTGGTGAATATTTACTTCCAGCAAAAGAAGCTCCGTTTTCCTTTAATTCAGAAACAAAAATGTCTTATGATGAGGAACATAAAAATTTATATGTCTACGAGCGGGCAAAGAGTGGACAATATCAAATTGTGACATTGCAAAAGGATAATGGAAAATGGAAACTAGCAGGGTATCATGAAAGTCAGGAACTGTTGACTGAAATAAAAAGGTTACAACAATTATGAGAATAGGGATAGGTGTCCCCTATTCCTATTCTATACCGAGTAGCTGTTGTAATTTTTCAATTTGAAAACCTGCGACAACTTCTCCGTCAATTACAACTGTTGGAGTTGAATAGGACTCATAGTCATATAAAAGACGATTGCGTGCAGCAGCGTCTTTTTTTACGTCAAATTCTTCATATACAACGTTATTATGTTTTAAAAATTCTTTCACAATGGTACAAGGCGGACAATCAGGTTGTGTATAAACCTCAATTTTTTTCATTGTAATTCCTCCCTTTTTCTGTTTTTTATTATATTCTGCCAGTATAAAAAGCGCAATAAAGAAGTAAAAAGATGCTCTTTCATCTTTTTACTTCGTATTTCGACAAATTTTAGTTGAGTTTCTGGCCAAGAACCTTTATCCTAGATTGTGGAACGTTTTTTCTGTTATGACGGATAGAATGAGTATAGCTGTAAAACCTATTGGTAGGAAGATCAGAGAAAGGAGAGATTTCATGTCTCTACTCCAAGGAATTTTAACTCGACTTGTTAGTCTACAAGAACAAGCTGAAAGCGGTGAAGTAGCACAACGCTATTTTGAAGTGAACGGTGAGCGCAAATGTAGCGTGAAATTTTTCGATAAAAGTGAAATGTATGAATTAGAAGTGTATCAACAAGGTGAAAAACCTCAAGTGTATCAATTCGATAACATCGATATGGTTGCAATTGAGATTTATGATATCATTAATTGATACATATAAAAAAGGTACTGCCAAATGGCGGTACCTTTTTTAGTTATATTAATTAATGGGCTATACAGGTAGTAGAAGTTGCAATTTAAGGCGCGATTAAATAAAAGGTTTTTTACAAATGTATATGTATATGTATAGGAATTTTTTATTTTTCCTACAATGATAGTAAATAGTAATAGGAGGTGCAAAGGATGGAACGCTTACCGATTGTTATTTGTCCTAATTGTCACAGTCATGCTGAAATTAATCATGTATTAACCGCCCAGTCTAATCAAAATGTAATATATACATGTAAGTTTTGTAATTATGTAATTCGAAATATTGAAACGAATAAAGGGTAGTAAGTTATAATTTTTGTTTTTGTCCCATACAATGAGAATACGAAAAGTCTGTCTAATTGAAAGGACGTGACTATGTGGACGGTGAGCATACATTTTATAATGTTTCAGAGAGACATTTGAATTTTGATATGGTATTTAACCGTATTTGTAGTTTCATTGAAAAGGATCCACGAAATTTATATCGATTATCTATTGGGACAGACTCACAAGCGCATCAAAAGGATACGAGGTTTATTACAGCGATACATATTCATCGGGTTGGAAAAGGAGCATGGGGATGTTTGCATCATAAATCAGTGAAAAATAAGCCAGCAACGTTGCGAGAGAAAATATATTTAGAAACACAGTTTAGTCAAGAAATCGCCTATTTATTTACTCCCAATCATATACAAACAATATGGGATTTATTGCACCCATACGCTCAAGATGGAGCAGGATTCATAATGGAAATTCATTTAGATATCGGGAATGATGGTTTAACAAAAGAATTTATTTTAGATATGACGATGAAAATTCAAGCAATGGGATTAACAGCAAAAATTAAACCAGATGCTTATGCGGCATTTAGTTATGCGAACAGATATACGAAATAATGTGAAATGATGTCTATATATTCGCAGTCGTTAAGTGTTTTCAAAAAAAACCGAATATTACATCTATTGAATAAGTTGAAAATCTTATATAATGAGAGTGATGATGTGAGTGCAAGGAGAGGAGCATATGGAAAAGGAATTTGTTTTAACAAGAGAAGAAGAAAATTTATTGTTGGATATTCTGTTTCAGCAAAATTACGCAAGCGAAATTTTAGCGGTAGAGCTTACAGACATTGAGAATGGTTTAAAACAGACAGATGTGACGCAATATAAAAAAATTACAAGATTGTTTTACCGATTAAAAAATAAAGGGTATTAAGCGCTACCGGAATGGTAGTCTTTTTTTTATGTTGTATGCTAAAATAGCTGTGTATCTTTATTTTTATTAGAAGAATGTTAGGACAAAATAATAATATGAAAACGCTATCATAAAATGTGAGTAGGATTGGAGAATATAAGCAAGGGAAATGGGGGATGTAACATGATTAGTATTCCGAAAGATGAGTTTCAACAAATTCTTGTGAAGGATTTAATGATTTCATCAGAAAAAGTAGCACATGTCCAAATAGGGAATGGTTTAGAACATGCTTTACTCGTTCTTGTGAAATCTGGATATTCGGCGATTCCTGTTTTAGACCCTATGTATAAATTACATGGGTTAATTAGTACTGCTATGATTTTAGATGGTATTTTAGGATTAGATCACATTGAGTTTGAAAGACTTGAGAATATGAAAGTGGAACAAGTGATGAAGGAAGAGATTCCAGTTCTTATGTTAGAAGATTCTTTTGCAAAAGCTTTAGAAATGACAATTGATCATCCTTTTATTTGCGCTGTCAATGAAGAAGGTTACTTCGAGGGTATTTTAACACGTCGGGCTATTTTAAAATTATTGAATAAAAAAGTGAGACAGCATAATCGATAACGTAGGGAAAGTGACTTCACTGAAAAGGCGAAGTCACTTTTTTTCGTGCATATCAGTTGTGTATGTATTATATTTAAAAAGACATAAAGCATAAGAAAAGTTTGAACTAACAAACCGTTCTAATGTATAAAAGTATGCAATTAAATTAAGGATGAAATGCTTATTAAAATTAGGTGTATGGAAGCTAAGGAAAGAGGGAGAAAGTTGCAAATTGATGATTTTCAAATGATGGTTGTGTTAGCTCAGGAATCAAATATGAGAAAAGCGGCGGAACGTTTATTTGTTTCCCAACCTGCGCTTAGTCAACGATTACAATCTATGGAGAAACAATGGGGAATGAAATTTTTTATTCGTTCACAAAAAGGATTAACAATTACACCCGAAGGGGAAAAAGTTGCAAATTATGCAAAAGAAATGTTACAACGGGAAGAGGATATTAAAAGTGAACTGGCTCTTTTTAGAACGGAAACATACGGTACGTTAAAAATAGCTGTTGCATCAGTCATTGGGCAATATTGGCTTCCACCTGTTTTGAAAAAATTTGTGCATAAGTATCCTTCTGTGAAGATAGCTCTGTTTACTGGCTGGAGTAGTGAAGTGCAAAAGCAATTTTATGAAGGAGACGTTCATGTTGCTATACTGAGAGGATCACAAGAATACAAAGGGCAGAAACAACAATTATTTGAAGATGAATTATATTTAGTTGATAAAGAAATAAAAGATATTTCGATGTTAAAAGAGACAAATAGACCATTTATTCAATTTAAAAGTGATTCGACCTACTATGGACAAATACAAAATTGGTGGTATGGATTATTTTCAAATCCACCTAAGCGAACGATTGTAGTTGACCAAATTGAAACGTGCAAACAGCTTGTTTTAAATGGAATAGGTTACGCTCTTTTACCTTCGACTGTTTTAAAAGAAGTGCAGGAAAATATGTATAAAACACCTGTTCAATTAACGAGAGAAACATGGTTATTGACGAGTGACTCGGCAAGGCAGTTGAAGCAAGTACAAGCATTTTTAGAAATTATAGAAGAAATTCAAATGGAAAAATAAGATTATTGTCTTGCTACTCGCTCTATCGTTTGGTAGAGTAACATTATAAATGGATTTAGGAGGCAACAAGAATGAAAATGATGGACGCTAACGAAATTATTTCGTTTATTCAAAACAGTGAAAAGAAAACTCCTGTAAAGGTATACATAAAAGGGGATTTAAAAGAAGTAACATTCCCTGAAACGGTACAAGCATTTGTAAATAAAAAATCTGGTGTATTATTCGGAGAATGGTCTGAAATTAAGACAATTCTTGATGAAAATAACAAGCACATTGTTGACTATGTAGTTGAGAACGACCGTCGTAATTCTGCAATTCCAATGCTTGATTTAAAAGGTATTAAAGCTCGTATTGAGCCAGGCGCGATTATTCGTGACCATGTAGAAATTGGTGACAACGCTGTTATCATGATGAATGCAACAATTAACATCGGTGCTGTAATTGGTGAAGGTACTATGATCGACATGAACGCAGTGCTTGGTGGACGTGCAACAGTTGGCAAAAACTGTCACGTAGGTGCAGGTGCTGTACTTGCCGGTGTTATTGAGCCACCTTCTGCAAAACCAGTTATCGTTGAAGATGATGTTGTAATTGGTGCAAATGTAGTTGTTCTAGAAGGCGTTACAGTAGGTAAAGGTGCAGTTGTAGCAGCAGGAGCTGTTGTAACAGAAGATGTGCCTCCATATACAGTTGTTGCGGGAACTCCGGCACGTGTAATTAAAGAAATTGATGAGAAGACAAAAGCAAAAACTGAAATCAAACAAGAGCTTCGTCAATTAAACCCAGAGAAATAAAAAACAAAAAGCGTAAGAGCATGAATGTGCTCTTGCGCTTTTTATAGATAGAGGTGCAAAAATGACAGTAAGCAAATTTGTCCAAGTTCGTAGAGATTTACATAAAATTCCGGAAATCGGATTTAAAGAGTGGAAAACACAACAGTATATTTTAGATTATATAGGAACGCTTCCTAACGAATATTTGGAAGTGAGAACATGGAAAACAGGTGTAGTTGTTAAAGTAAATGGGAAAAATCCTGAAAAAATAATAGGTTATCGTGCAGATATAGACGGTCTACCTATTACAGAGGAAACTGGATATGAATTCTCTTCTGTCCATGAAGGAATGATGCATGCATGTGGACATGATTTGCATGCAACAATCGGTTTAGGCCTTCTAACAGCGGCTGTAAGCGAAAGAATAGATGATGATATTGTATTTATATTCCAACCAGCTGAAGAAGGTCCAGGTGGTGCACTTCCTATGTTAGAAAGTGATGAGTTAAAAGAATGGAAGCCTAATATGATTCTTGGACTTCATATTGCGCCTGAATACTCTGTGGGAACAATTGCGACAAAAGAAGGTTTATTATTTGCGAATACATCAGAGTTATACGTTGATTTAAAAGGAAAAGGTGGACATGCTGCATATCCGCATACAGCAAATGATATGATTGTTGCAGCGAGTCATCTCGTTACACAACTTCAATCAGTTATTAGTCGTAATGTGAATCCTCTTGACAGTGCGGTAATTACAATTGGGAAAATTACAGGTGGTACAGTTCAAAACATTATCGCAGAAAAGTCTCGTTTAGAAGGAACAATCCGAACGCTATCAGTGGAATCAATGAAACGTGTTAAAAGCCGAATTGAGGCAATTGTTGCGGGAATAGAAGCTTCCTTTCAATGTGAAGCTGTTATTGACTACGGAGCGATGTATCATCAAGTGTATAACCATGAAGAGTTAACGAGAGAGTTTATGCAATTTACACGTGAACAAACGAATATGGACGTAATTACATGTACGGAGGCAATGACAGGTGAAGACTTCGGTTATATGCTTCGAGAGATACCTGGATTTATGTTTTGGCTTGGAGTAAATTCAGAATATGGTTTACATCATGCGAAATTAAAACCAGACGAAGAGGTTATTGAGAAAGCGATTGTATTTTTAAATCAATATGTGAAGTGGAAGGGAAATAGAAAGTGAACTTACTCGCTAATTGTGCAACAGTTTAGAGTGGGGATTTTTTAGTTCCGAGACGAAAACATCTTTTGTATTTGTTAGTGTTAGACATCTTCATACAAATGAGTAGAGTTAAATTTGACGTCTTAATAATGAGCAGGGGTTTTTAGCCACTGCTCATTATTAATTAGTACTAATAGGTAAGATAATTATTTAACTACCTTATACAGGTTTACTTTTAGTATGAAAAGTGTGTAAAATCAATGTGATACATAGAAAAAAGGGTGGGGAATTACGTGCAAATTAGCAGTGCGATTTTATGTTTCGTCTTATATGCATATGTTATTATTGCGGCGGTTTATTTTGGGATAAGTTTTTACGCCTATCGTTTAGCAAATAATAGTGAATATGAAGAAACATACAAATGGGTGAAAAGATATTTGTCACCTGTACTAGAAATTATGAATGGATTTGTTCTTTTTTTATTTATTGGATTAATTGCTTTCTCAACGAGTTTAGTGGGGAATAAGACTACGTTATTTGTACTAGGTATCATTATTTTTATGTTATTAGGAATTCGGATTGGTAATACGGTGTTTTGGAACGAAAGAAAAATAGATGGTTGGACAGGGATGTTTATTCCATGTATGTTAGCTGCAATTGTGACGAATATAGAGCATGAATATTATCAATTACATTTTTGGCTTATCATTGTTTTAACAATCCTCTCTGTTTTGTATATAAGTACTGTCGTGCTAACATACATCGCAAATGAAAAAGGAGATGCAAAAGGTGCGCGCTTCTTTAGAGGGCGTGCATTATTATGGAGTGTGCCGACGATGGCAGTTATAGGAATTATTGCGATATTAGTAAATGGATATCAATTTACTAATTGGCAATTGTTTTTAGAAACTTGGTGGATCTTCATTGTTTCGCTTGTAGCTTTTTTAGGCGCAACACATTATTTATTCCATCAACATCATTACATATGGGCACTGTTATTCGCATTTACACAACTTTTATTTGCTTTTTTCGGACAAGAAACGCTATTGTTCGTTTTTGAAACATTTAGTTCATTTGGAAATATATTTGTATTTGGTATGTTAATTTTCGGTATCGCGTTTTATTTACAACAGTATTTTTATATGCAAAAACAAAAATAAGAAGTATATACAGGTTTTTGTAGCGAATTTAAAGTATGTTACAATAAAAGTACATAGTACTTGATGTTATTGGAGGAATTCCTGTGGGCGAAAAAGAGAAAGAATTTGCTGTTATTGGGCTTGGCCGTTTTGGTGGAAGTATTTGCCGTGAATTAGCTCAATTAGGTATGGAAGTAATGGCAATTGACTCAGATGAGGATAAAATTAATGAGTTTGCAAATATAGCTTCGCATGCTGTAATTGCAGATTCAACAGATGAGATGGTATTAAAAAGTCTTGGTATTCGTAATTTTGATCATGTAGTCGTTGCTATTGGAGATAATTTGAATTCAAGTATTTTAACAACGTTAATTTTGAAAGAATTAGGTGTGAAAAATATTACTGTAAAAGCTCAAAATGACTATCATGAAAAAGTGTTAAGTAAAATAGGGGCAGATCATATTGTGCATCCAGAACGAGATATGGGAAAAAGGATTGCTAATAATATCGCATCAAGTAATGTGTTAGATTACCTAGAGCTTTCAGATGAGCATAGTATTGTAGAGATTATCGCAAATAAAAAAATTGATGGGCACTCTTTAATTGAATTAGATATTCGTGCGAAGTTTGGTTTGAACATTGTAGCAATTAAACGTGGGAAAGAAGTTATCGTATCTCCTCGAGCTACAGAAAACATTCAGGCGGGAGATATATTAATTGTAATTGGTCATGACGATGAAGTAGATCGTTTTAAGCATTTTTTAAGATAAGAGAAAAGGACAATGCCGAGGAGGCATTGTCCTTTTTCTTATATTTCCATAATGATTGGTAAAATCATCGGACGACGTTTCGTTTTTTCGTATAGGAATGGTGCTAATGTGTCTGTAATCTCATTTTTAATTTCAGACCATTGTGTTGTTTTTCGCTCCATTACTTTTTCTAAATGTGTTGTAATTAATGTTTGAGCATCGTTGATTAAATCGCTGCTTTCACGCATATAAACGAAACCACGCGAGATGATATCAGGTCCTGCTGCAACTTTAAATTCTTTCATATCAATGCTTACAACTACAATAACGAGTCCTTCTTCAGAAAGAATGCGACGATCACGTAATACGATATTACCGATATCTCCAATACCATTTCCATCGATATAGACAGAGCCAGATGGGATTTTCCCAGCTACGCTTGCTTCATCAGAACGTAAAGCGAGAACATCCCCGTTATCCATAATGAAACAATTTTCTTCTGGAATACCACAATCATTCGCTAATTTCATATGCATACGTTGCATACGATATTCACCATGAATTGGCATGAAATATTTCGGCTTAATAAGACGTAGCATTAACTTTTGTTCTTCTTGTCCACCGTGTCCACTCGTATGAATATTTGAGAGTTTACCATGGATTACATCAGCGCCAGCGCGGTACAACATGTTAATTGTACGACTTACACTAATTGTATTGCCTGGGATTGGTGAAGAAGAGAAAACAACTGTATCGCCAGGGATAATTTGAATTTGACGATGTGTACCATTGGCAATACGTGAAAGTGCTGCCATCGGCTCCCCTTGACTACCTGTACATAACATAACAACTTTATTAGCTGGTAGGCGGTTTAGCTGAGATGTGTCTATGAATGTATCCTTTGGACACCGGATATAACCAAGGTTTTGTCCGATTTCAATAGCTGCTTCCATACTTCGACCGAATACAGCTACTTTACGATTGTTTTCAACAGCAGCCTCAACAACTTGTTGTAAGCGATGGATATTCGATGCAAAGGTTGCGAATATAATACGACCGTCTACTTTGCGGAATATATCTTGAATACTATCACCAACGCGGCGCTCAGACATCGTAAAGTTTGGCACTTCACTGTTTGTACTATCAGATAAGAGACAAAGTACACCGTCTTTTCCGATTTCGGCCATTTTTGTTAAATCTGCTGGCTCGCCTACTGGTGTGAAATCAAATTTAAAATCACCTGTATGAACGACTTGTCCTTGAGGTGTTTTCACAACAACTCCGTATGAATCCGGAATACTGTGAGTTGTACGGAAGAAGGAAACAGATGTCTTTTTAAATTTAATAACATCATCTTCTTGAATTTCATAAAGTTTTGCTTTACGAAGTAATCCGTGCTCTTCTAATTTGTTTTTTATTAGGGCAAGTGCTAATTTTCCACCGTAAATTGGAATGTTTACTTGACGTAATAGATAAGGAATTCCACCGATATGATCTTCGTGACCATGTGTAATGAATAATCCTTTAATTTTATCTTCGTTTCGCACAAAATAAGTGTAATCTGGTATTACATAATCGATCCCGAGGAGTTCGTCTTCTGGAAATTTAATTCCAGCGTCAATTATAATAATTTCATCTTGAAATTGAACAGCATATGTATTTTTACCGATTTCACCAAGACCACCGAGGGCAAAAACGGCAGCTTGATCATTTTTTAGGAATTTCATATGACTATACGATCTCCGCTAATATTAAATCAGCGTTTTGTTTTTCATATTCAAGATGAGCACCAGTAACAGACTGAACGAACTCGATATTATATGCGAACTTTTGTAATTTTTTACGAACATCCTTTTGAGACGTAGCCTCTAAATATAAAACTTTTGTATTTTCACGTACTGGGACCTCAGTTAATTTTTCTTGATAAAATACTTTAAAAATCATTGGGAAAACCTCTCCTTGTCTATGTTTTGCATTATCTGTTACTTATTATAAAGCAAACAGTCACGATTTTCATGTTTTTTCGAATGAGAATGAAGAAAAAGCCCGAAATGGGCACAATTTAAGCGATTGTCTTCTTACGGACTAAATCGTTTAAATAACGCTTGAGCTTTTTCTTCAGCATGATTACTCCTTCCTTTCCTTATTTTAAACATGCATATTACTAATGATAACTCCGTCTCCTATACAAGAAAGAAGATTAGAAGTGAATAGTGAATCTTGTTCTTTTTAGTATAGTGTAAGTTATCCTGTAGTAACGATTAGTAGCCGTTAGTTATAGATATAGTATGAGGAAGAATAGAAAAGAAAATTCATCCGAACAAGTATCCACATTTTTTTACTAATAGTATATGCACATTTCATAAATAAGGTCAGAAAGTGAACGCTTTCTTCACAGATGTTTAATATGTTATACTTTTTTTTGAAATTTGAAAAGTGATAATCAAAATAGGAATATAGAGTGCCAGAAAGGGTTTTGACAAATGAATGATAAAATTGTCTTTTTTGATATTGATGGAACATTATTAGATCATGATAAAAAAATTCCGCAATCTACAAGAGATGCAGTAAGAGATTTACAAGAAAAAGGTGTGCATGTAGCGATTGCGACAGGGCGTGCGCCATTTATGTTTGAAGATATTCGTGAGGAACTCAATATACATAATTATGTTAGTTTTAACGGACAGTATGTTGTATTTGAGGATGAGGTATTATTTAATAATCCATTACATTCTGATGCTCTACATAAGTTTACTCAGTTTGCAAAACAAGAAGGATATCCACTTGTATATCTTGACCATCAAGAAATGAGAGCGTCAGTGGAATATCATGATTATGTAAAAGAAGGTTTTGGAAGCTTACAATTCGAGCATCCGGCATATGAACCTGATTTTTATGAGAAACGTGATATTTATCAAACGCTTCTTTTTTGTGAAGTAAACGAAGAAGAAAAGTTTATTCATCATTATCCAGATTTTCATTTTATACGCTGGCATGCATATTCAATGGATATTATTCCTAATGGTGGTTCTAAGGCAAAAGGGATTGAGAAGTTTATTGAGAAAATAGGATTTAATCGTGAACAAGTATATGCATTTGGGGACGGATTAAATGATTTAGAAATGATTGAAGCAGTAGGAACGGGCATTGTGATGGGGAATGGTCATGAGGATTTGAAAAAACTTGCTAATTATGTGACAAAAGATGTTAATGAAGACGGTATTTATCACGGATTAAAGTGGGCTGGCTTGTTATAGGTAAGTGTGGAACCCATTTCATATAATAAAAAGGCGGAAGGTTAACTTCCGCCTTTTTACTATTATCGCTCGAGAGGTTTTGAATCATCGGGAGCCACAAATGGATTGTCTTTATTAATATGGTCATAGAACATAACACCGTTTAGATGGTCGATTTCATGTTGGAATACAATTGCTGGTAAACCTTTTAATCGCAGTTTTACGTCTTCACCGTTAATCGTTGTTGCCTTTACTGTAATTCTTGTGTAACGAGGGACATAACCAGCTACTTCACGGTCTACAGATAGACAGCCTTCACCATTTTGTAAATATGTACGTTCAACAGAATGACTAATGATTTTTGGGTTGAATAATGCGTAGCTATATAACGTATCGTTCGTATTAGTTACATGAACCGCAATCATTTTCTTTGAAATACCGATTTGCGGAGCCGCTAATCCGATTCCTGGGCGTAAATTATATTTTTCAGCCATTTCAGGGTCCTGGCTATTTATTACAAATTCAATCATTTCTTTAAGAGTATTTGTATCTTCTTCGCTAGCAGGTAAGGAGACCTCTTCTGCGACTTCGCGCAAAATAGGATTTCCTTCACGAATTACCTCATTCATTGTAAGCATATGTAATCTCTCCTTTCTTCTTTAGTCTACCAAAGGAGATAAAAAAAGTCATCGGCAAGTAAGGAAGAACTACTTGGAAACAAATCTTCTATAGATAAGTTATGTAATAAAAGAAAAGACGGCAAAGCCGTCTGTTTCTTTCCATAGTTGTTTCATTTTACATTAATTAGCGAATGCAAGCAGCACCAACGATAATTAAAAGGATAAACAACACAACGATTAAGGCGAAGCCGCGTCCAGATTCGCCACAAGAACCGCCATAACCGTAGGAAGGATATGAACAAGTTGTTGGATAGCAATATGAGTATCCGTACATGAGATGACCTCCTTTATCATTTCCCGCTAATACTGCGGTTACTATAATGTATGGAGGAATGATTAGAAATGTATAGGTATTTACCTATAAAAGGAAGAAGTGTTTGTATAATTTTATTGAGAAGAGAGAAAAACTAAAGAGAATTAAATCGTTTACATATTATTCTAAGAGAAAAAACAAGTTAAAAAGGGAATAATATAACAGTAGGTTATTGCTTACTAATACAGATGTGAAAAATAAAAACATGTTTGTGTAGAGGAAACCTGCATATTATTTATAAAAAAACGTATTCAAAGTAATTGACATCGTAATTAGAATAGTTGTAAACTAAAAAACGTGATCAAGATTGTATTAATATGTTTTTGAAAAAACATTAGTACAGATTGTTAGGTACACAAAATTATTCTCAACCGACAGACAAACTTGTTGGTTTACATTGTTGCGCTTTCAGTCTAGCTAATAGATAGTGAAAGCGTTTCAGAATATGGTTCAAGAGAGGAAGAGGTGAACGGAATGGGTACTAAAACAAAAAACACCCTATTTAATGTTGATGAGCAAATGAAAGCTATCGCAGCTCAATTTGAAACATTACAAATTTTAAATGAAAAAGGCGAAGTTGTGAATGAAGCAGCTATGCCTGAATTATCAGATGATCAATTAAAAGAGTTAATGCGCCGTATGGTGTATACTCGCGTACTAGATCAACGTTCTATTTCTTTAAACCGTCAAGGACGTTTAGGTTTCTACGCACCAACTGCTGGACAAGAGGCTTCTCAATTAGCAAGTCATTTCGCACTTGAAGCAGAAGATTTCATCTTACCAGGATATCGTGATGTTCCACAATTAGTGTGGCACGGTCTACCATTATATCAAGCATTCTTATTCTCTCGTGGACATTTCATGGGTAACCAAATGCCTGAGAATGTAAATGCACTTGCTCCACAAATCATTATCGGTGCGCAAATCATCCAAACTGCTGGTGTTGCGTTAGGTATGAAACTACGTGGTAAAAAATCTGTTGCAATTACTTACACTGGTGACGGTGGTGCTTCACAAGGTGACTTCTACGAAGGTATGAACTTTGCGGGTGCATTCAAAGCTCCAGCAATCTTCGTTGTACAAAATAACCGTTATGCAATCTCTACTCCAGTAGAAAAGCAATCTGCAGCTAAAACTGTAGCACAAAAAGCAGTAGCAGCAGGTATTTACGGAATTCAAGTAGACGGTATGGATCCATTAGCTGTATACGCAGCAACTGCATTCGCTCGTGAGCGCGCAGTAAACGGTGAAGGCCCTACTTTAATTGAGACTTTAACATTCCGTTATGGTCCACATACAATGGCTGGTGATGACCCAACTCGTTACCGTACAAAAGATATCGAAAACGAATGGGAACAAAAAGATCCAATCGTACGCTTCCGTGCATTCTTAGAAAACAAAGGCCTATGGTCTCAAGAAGTTGAAGAGAAAGTAATCGAAGAAGCAAAAGAAGATATCAAACAAGCAATTGCTAAGGCTGACCAAGCTCCAAAACAAAAAGTTACTGATTTAATGGAAATCATGTACGAAAAAATGCCTTACAACTTAGCTGAACAATATGAAATTTACAAAGAAAAGGAGTCGAAGTAAGCCATGGCTCAAATGACAATGATTCAAGCAATCACTGATGCTTTACGCGTTGAAATGAAAAATGATCCTAACGTACTTGTGTTTGGTGAAGACGTTGGTGTAAACGGCGGAGTATTCCGTGCTACTGAAGGTTTACAAGCTGAATTCGGTGAAGATCGTGTAATGGATACTCCACTTGCAGAGTCTGGTATTGGTGGACTTGCAGTTGGACTTGCACTTGAAGGCTTCCGTCCAGTTCCAGAAATCCAATTCTTCGGTTTCATTTATGAAGTAATGGATTCAGTTTCTGGTCAATTAGCTCGTATGCGTTACCGTTCTGGTGGACGTTGGACTGCTCCAGTAACAATTCGTTCTCCATTCGGTGGTGGCGTTCATACTCCAGAACTACATGCTGATAGCTTAGAAGGATTAGTGGCTCAACAACCTGGTCTAAAAGTTGTTATTCCATCTACTCCATACGATGCAAAAGGTCTTTTAATCTCTGCGATTCGTGACAACGATCCAGTTATCTACTTAGAGCATATGAAATTGTACCGTTCATTCCGTCAAGATGTACCAGAAGGCGATTACACAATTGATTTAGGTAAAGCTGATATCAAACGTGAAGGTACAGATGTATCTGTTATCGCTTATGGTGCTATGGTTCATGCTGCACTAAAAGCTGCTGAAGAACTTGAAAAAGAAGGTATCTCTTTAGAGGTTGTTGACTTACGTACAGTTCAACCATTAGATATCGAAACAATCATTGCTTCTGTTGAAAAAACAGGTCGCGTAGTTGTAGTTCAAGAAGCTCAAAAACAAGCTGGTATTGCAGCTAACGTTGTAGCGGAAATTAACGACCGTGCAATCTTAAACTTAGAAGCTCCAGTTGTTCGTGTTGCAGCTGCTGATACAGTATTCCCATTCTCTCAAGCTGAGAGCGTATGGTTACCAAACCATAAAGATATTGTTGAAGCTGTTAACAAAGTAATGAACTTCTAATTTTTAGTTTTTCATGTGCAAAAGAAATCAGCACATGCTGGTTTCTTTTGTACATATTCCATAATAATGAAATGAATCAGGGGGCTGAATTCCGTGGCATTTGAATTTAAACTACCAGATATCGGTGAAGGTATCCACGAAGGTGAAATCGTAAAATGGTTTATTAAACCAGGCGATGAAGTAAATGAAGACGATGTACTTCTTGAAGTGCAAAATGATAAAGCAGTAGTAGAAATCCCTTCTCCTGTTAAAGGTAAAGTACTTGAAGTACTTGTAGAAGAAGGAACAGTTGCAATAGTAGGAGATACATTAATTAAATTTGATGCTCCTGGATACGAAAACCTTAAATTTAAAGGTGACGATCATGATGAAGCTCCAAAAGCTGAAGAAGCAGCAGTAGAAGCTCCAGCAGCGGAAACTACTCCAGCAGCAACTGCAGAAGTAGTAAATGAGCGTGTAATCGCTATGCCATCTGTTCGTAAATATGCTCGTGAAAAAGGTGTAGATATTCATAAAGTAGCTGGTTCTGGTAAGAACGGCCGTGTTGTGAAAACTGACATCGATGCATTTGCAAATGGTGGACAAACTGTAGCAGCAACTGAGGCTCCAGCAGCAGTAGAAGCTACTCCAGCAGCAGCAGCGAAAGAAGAAGCACCAAAAGCACAACCAATCCCAGCTGGTGAATATCCAGAAACTCGTGAGAAAATGAGTGGTATCCGTAAAGCGATTGCGAAAGCAATGGTTAACTCTAAGCATACAGCTCCTCACGTAACATTAATGGACGAAGTAGATGTAACAGAACTTGTTGCTCACCGTAAGAAGTTCAAAGCTGTTGCAGCTGACAAAGGTATTAAATTAACTTACCTTCCATACGTTGTAAAAGCTTTAACATCTGCATTACGTGAATTCCCAATGTTGAATACTGCTTTAGACGATGCTTCTCAAGAAATCGTTCATAAACATTACTTCAACATCGGTATCGCAGCTGATACAGACAAAGGTCTATTAGTACCAGTTGTTAAAGATACAGATCGTAAATCTATCTTTACTATTTCTAACGAGATCAATGAACTTGCTGGTAAAGCACGTGACGGTCGTTTAGCTCCAACTGAAATGAAAGGTGCTTCTTGCACAATTACAAACATTGGTTCTGCAGGTGGACAATGGTTCACTCCAGTTATCAATCACCCAGAAGTAGCAATCCTTGGTATCGGCCGTATCGCTGAGAAACCAGTTGTGAAAAACGGTGAAATCGTTGCAGCTCCAGTATTAGCATTATCTCTAAGCTTTGACCATCGTTTAATTGACGGCGCAACTGCTCAAAAAGCATTAAACCAAATTAAACGTCTATTGAATGACCCACAATTATTAGTAATGGAGGCGTAATAACAATGGTAGTAGGAGATTTCCCAATTGAATTAGATACAGTCGTTGTTGGTGCAGGTCCTGGTGGATACGTTGCGGCAATTCGTGCAGCACAATTAGGTCAAAAGGTAGCAATCATTGAAAAAGCTAACCTGGGTGGTGTATGCTTAAACGTTGGATGTATTCCTTCAAAAGCGTTAATCAATGCAGGTCATCGTTATGAGAATGCTATGCATTCTGATGACATGGGTATCACTGCAGAGAACGTAAAAGTTGACTTTACAAAAGTTCAAGAATGGAAAAACGGCGTAGTTAAGAAATTAACTGGCGGTGTTGAAGGCCTTCTTAAAGGTAACAAAGTTGAAATCATTCGCGGTGAAGCTTACTTCGTAGATGCTAACACATTACGCGTAATGACTGAAGATGCAGCACAAACTTATACGTTTAAAAATGCTGTTCTTGCAACTGGTTCTACACCAATCGAAATTCCTGGATTCAAATACTCTAAACGTGTTATCAACTCTACAGGCGCTTTAAGCTTACCTGAAATTCCTAAAAAACTTGTTGTAATCGGCGGCGGTTACATCGGTATGGAATTAGGTACTGCATATGCTAACTTCGGTACAGAAGTTACTGTAGTAGAAGCTGGCGACGAAATCTTAGCTGGTTTCGAAAAAGCTATGAGCTCTGTTGTTAAACGTGCTCTACAGAAAAAAGGTAACGTAAATATCCATACAAAAGCTATGGCTAAAGGCGTTGAAGAAACAGAAACTGGCGTAAAAGTTAGCTTTGAAGTTAAAGGTGAAATCCAAACTGTAGAAGCAGATTACGTATTAGTAACTGTAGGTCGTCGTCCAAACACTCAAGAAATCGGTCTTGAGCAAGTTGGAATTAAAATGACTGACCGTGGCATCATCGAAATTGATGAGCAATGCCGTACAAATATTTCAAACATCTATGCAATCGGTGATATCGTTCCTGGACCACCATTAGCTCACAAAGCTTCTTACGAAGGTAAAGTAGCTGTTGAAGTAATTAGTGGCCATGCATCAGCAATCGATTACATCGGAATTCCTGCAGTATGCTTCACTGATCCAGAATTAGCATCTGTTGGTTACACTAAGAAACAAGCTGAAGAAGCAGGAATGACAGTAGCTGTATCTAAGTTCCCATTCGCTGCAAACGGTCGTGCGTTATCATTAAACAGCACTGACGGTTTCTTACAACTTGTAACACGTAAAGAAGATGGTCTTCTTGTAGGTGCACAAGTTGCAGGTACAGGTGCTTCTGATATTATCTCTGAGATTGGTTTAGCTATCGAAGCTGGAATGACAGCTGAAGATATCGCTCAAACAATCCATGCTCACCCAACATTAGGTGAAATCACAATGGAAGCAGCTGAAGTTGCTCTTGGAATGCCAATTCACATTGTAAAATAATTTAAGTAATGTAAATAACCCATCTCTTATTTAAAGAGATGGGTTATTTTTATTTTCATAAAATGACTTGCAAGGTCTTTATATGTACTTGTCGAATGAATATATAATACTTTAAATGAATCGTTAGAATATATGCCGTTGTATAATATGTAATTGATTCAAACTTAATCCCATATATTAATAAAATAGAGCATGTCAAAGGAGAAGGTTCCATGAAAATATTACATGTTATATTTTATCATTTTCTATTATGGATTGGTTTTTCCGTTGTATTAACATTATCGAATGGTGATAAGTTTCATTATAAAGTAATACTCTTTTTTGTATTTCTTTATTTAGCATATGTGATTGCATGTTTTCTATTACACGTAAGGAAGCAGGCTTTATTACTTACGTGTTCGAATTGTATACTCTTTTTAATTCTATTCTCTATTTTTAAAAATTAACGTTTATAGAAATACATTGTTCTTCCATTAAATAGTTGTAACTCTCCTTCTAATTTCTTCGCTAGAAAACGGCTAAATTCATTTGCTTTTCCTTTATCACCAAATGTTGCTGTAGTAGGTAAAGAAACCTGAATGAAAGATTGTTCCTTTTCTATTCCAATCCCCACATAAATAGAATCATATCGATCGTGACTTGATTGGAGTTTTAATGTTGTTGCTGATGTATCTAATATTTCATAAGGAAAAGCTGTATTTGTATAAGCATAATTAATTTGATCACCAGTCTTGGAAGTAACGGTTTTATAGTTATGAAAAAGGTGTTTTACATCTTCTATTGAAACAGATTGTTGATTAGATTTAGGTACAAGTGTGATAAAGGCGTGTTGCATACAAATTCCCCCCTAGTTTAGTAGAATAATATCATTCTACATCCTACTGAATTTTTTGACAATTAAAAGGAGTATTACTTTTTTTGTTTAATATATTATGAATAGGAAGTGTTATTTAGAAAGGTGGAAACTCATGTTTGAAAAATTGTATGATGAGCATGAAAGTGTGAAGGTACGATTTTTAGGATTTATGACGCATGATACACGTTATGATTTTGGAGTTATTTATACAAATATGTTTTTTGGAAAGCCACTTATTGTTTGTATGCAAACAGGGAGATCTACTTTGCTTGGGCGAGATGATGTAGAAAATGTTCCATATATACAAGAAACTTTTAAGTTAGGATCGGAAGAGGAGGCGGAAGAATTAGCTCAGTTTTTTAAATTTCTTGTTCCGTCTACTTCTTTGCATGCGGAGTATGAAGAATAATTAACAAGAAACAGTCGTATGTATGAAATATGGCTGTTTTTTTGTGTTAATATCGCATACTAATTTAATTTTAAAATATTTAATGTGTTATACTAAAAACCTATTGACGTAAAAAGTATAACATATTAAAATAAAGACAGAAAGTTAAGCGGTTACAAAAGTTTTTGGGATTATAAACTTAGGGGGAAATGAAAAATGGGAACAATCGTATGTCAAGATTGTGAAGGTACAATTGCACACTTCGAGGATGAGAAAGTAACGGTACTTTACGGGAAATGTGGATCTTGCGGATGTGAGCACACAGAACATACAAAAGCCCAATAATTGATAGGAAATGGACAACTAAAAGTTTTTAGGACCATAAACTTAGGGGGAAATGAAAAATGGGAACAATCGTATGCCAAGTTTGTGAAGGAACAATCGGACATTTTGAGGATGAGAAAACGACAGTACTTTATGGAAAATGTGGTTCAAATTGTGACTGTGCTAGTAGAGACAATGCGAAAGCTTAATCATATATAAGTAGATTATTCTTAAAACTCAGGGGGAAATGAAAATGGGAACAATCGTATGCCAAGTTTGTGAAGGAACAATCGGACATTTTGAGGATGAGAAAACGACAGTACTTTATGGAAAATGTGGTTCAAATTGTGACTGTGCTAGTAGAGACAATGCGAAAGCTTAATCATATATAAGTAGATTATTCTTAAAACTCAGGGGGAAATGAAAATGGGAACAATCGTATGCCAAGTTTGTGAAGGAACAATCGGACATTTTGAAGATGAAAAATCAACAGTACTTTATGGGAAATGTGGATCTCATTGCGAATGTGACCATACAGAACATACAAAAGCTTAATAATTAAGAAAAAACGCCTACACATGTAGGCGTTTTTTTAATAGATTGTAGTTGTATGTCCGACTGTTGCAACGATTGCATCATCTCTAATAGGAATAAATCCTATTGATGTTTGTGGCGTGTTAGGAGAGGCATATTGACTCATCATACGGCTATCAATACGAGTAATAAAATCGGTTAAATAAGCTGAAATAAAAGCATAAGGAATCCTTCGTTCATTCAATGAATAAATAATTTCCTCTTTCGTTTTTACGCCTACGCCATGTCCGTAAAAAAAGAAGTTTCCTAGATAGATTGTATTTTCTCCTTGCCACTCAATAGTAGCTGGATTAACTTGTGGGTTTTTAAAGTAAACGAGGTCACCTGGAACGATATCGCCACTCGTTTTTGTTATGAGCTTTAAGTCGCGATCGTAGTCCCATGTATAAAGTAAGAGGTTTACGAATAGACGGTTGAAAGTTTTTTCCTCATATAATGATAGTAATGCTTTGTAAAAAATAATAATCATTGCGGTGGCACATTCAGTTCCATATAGTTTTCCATTTTTAAAAATATCTTGGATGGCAATAGAGGATGGTACGTTTGGGAGTAGTTGAAATCCGCCAAGTGATGTTCTTTCCCAAAACTGAGGGTTGCAAAAAGATTGTTGAAATGTACGAAACTGAAAGCCACTTTGAAAAAGTTCTAGCGCGGAAGTAATAATATTAACTCGTAAATTAAGATCAAAGCTGAGTTCATCGGCTGTTCGGAAGGAATGAACTTCTTGATTTCCAGCCATTATGGATAAAATCTGTTGTTTTTCAGCTGCAAATGGCTCATATTCATTTGTGATATAAGGGTGTACAATAGAACGGCCTATCACAATCATAATGGTATCCCCACCTATACGTTACAGATTTCGCGATACGGGAAATCCCATATTGGACTTTAGTCCGCCTTTAAGCATAGGATGAAAGTATCGCTTTTTCATAGAAAAACATTTATATTTTGGTATACGTTAACTATCGACAAGTACAAGTCTTTAAAACGCCAATGTGTTCCTTGAATAAAAGATATCATATGGAGTTCGATATCCGAATTCAAGCATGATATGTGTCGTCAAGAACAAAGCGCTAAAACACCTGAACACGAATCTGTACGGTATAGTACCGTAGCTCACGACCTATACGGTCTGTTGTGAGAGTGGTGATGGCACACCGCAATCTTGCACGTCAGCGATACCAGAAATGGACTTCGCCTTTCATAGCAAGAGTCCCACTGACGTTAGTCAGCTGGCCCCATTAGGGGTGGGAATGTCAAATTCTTTAGTATCGTATGAAAAAAAGAGAAAAAAGGTGAAAGAAAAGCCTATCAACTGATAGGCTTGTACTCTTTAATAACACGTAATGTTTGTAATGTCATATCTTCGGGACCTTGTACAGGTAACCCAGCTTCTAAATTTTTACGAATATACTCTAAGTTATCTTGTGTAATAATTTCCCCCGGAGTAAAGATTGGAATCCCTGGCGGATAAACCATAACAAAATCAGCTATAATACGACCTGCTGCGTTTTCAAATGGAATGACTTCTGTTTCTGAATAAAAAGCATCTCTAGGAGAAAGTGCTAGCACAGGTATTTCTGGTATTTCTACTTGTACCTGAACACCTTTATCTGCTCTATTTCCATATGTTGCTGCTAAATCTTGTAATGCTGTAATAAGTATATCTGTTTCACTTTCTGTATCTCCAAATGTGATAAGACAAAGTATGTTATATAAATCAGAGAGTTCTACTTCAATGTTGTAATGTTCTCTAAGCCATACTTCAGCCTGATGGCCTGTAATACCTAAATCTTTTACAGATACAATTATCTTTGTAGGATCATAGTTAAAAGTAGCATCTGTACCTAGCAGCTCTTTTCCAGGACAATAAAGATGCTCAATAACATTTATAGCATCACGAACATGTTCAGCTAATTGTATTGTTTGTTCTATGAGAGCTGTTCCTTCTGTAGCAAGACGTTTTCTGGCAACATCAAGAGATGCTAACAAAATGTAAGAAGTTGATGTAGTCGTAAGCATGCTAATAATGGATTGAACATGTTTTACGTTAACAAGACCCTCTTTTACATTAAGAATAGAGCTTTGGGTTAAAGACCCTCCTAATTTGTGAACACTTGTTGCTGCCATATCTGCACCTGCTTGCATAGCTGACATCGGCAGTTCATCATGAAAATGGATATGAACACCGTGAGCTTCATCAACAAGTACAGGAATATCGTAAGAATGAGCTAATTCTACAATCTGCTCTAAATCTGCAGCAAATCCAAAATATGTTGGATTTATAACAAGTAAGCCTTTCGCATCTGAGTGCTCTTCAAGAGCTTTTTTGACAGATTGAATTGTGATCCCATGTGAAATACCGAGCTTCGGATCAATCTCAGGATGCATGAAAATTGGTTTTGCACCTGAGAAAATAATAGCTGACATTACTGATTTATGCACATTCCGTGGCACGAGGATTTTATCCCCAGGACCGCACACGCTCATCACCATTGTCATAATTGCACCACTTGTACCTTGAATAGAAAAGAACGTATGATCTGCACCGAAAGCAGCGGCTGCTAAATCCTGTGCTTCTTTAATCATACCTTTTGGATGATGTAAATCATCGAGCGGCGCAATATTAATTAAATCAATTGCTAATGCATTATGCCCAATAAATTCGCGAAATGTAGGATCCATGCCCTGTCCTTTTTTATGACCAGGAATATGGAATTGAACTGGATTTCGCTTACTGTGCTCAACTAAAGTGGTAAACAATGGTGTTTCGTATTGGGACAATCTATACACCCCTTCTTCTTCGTAATATTTATTAGAGTTTGTTTTATATGATTTCATCTCATTCTAAAAGGAAATTAAGATGACAAACTTTTAGAACTTGACTTGTTTTTCTGCCATTCGCAAGCGTCTTTTTGGGGATGGTAGTCTCACTTTATTCTCTATAAAACAAAAGCATTATATCACCAATAATTATAGATGTATAGAAAAATCTCATTTTCAAGGTGAGTATGTTTAATAGTTATATTTTAAATAATACAAAGAGGAAGACAATTCCATCGAAATGGATAAATGGTGTATAATGCAGAGTGGCTATAGTGAGGAATAAAAGGTTCTCTTAAAGGTAGCATAATGGAAAAAGAAAGAATACTGAATGAGGTGCAAAAATGGAATATCAATATCCACTTGATTACGATTGGTCAAATGAAGAAATGGTAGCAGTTGTAAAGTTTTATGAAGCGATTGAAAAGGTATATGAAAAAGGAGTTTTGAGAGAAGATTTGATGGAATTATATCGTCGTTTTAAAGAGATTGTGCCATCGAAGGCAGCGGAGAAAACAATTGATAAAGAATTTCAAGAAGTAAGTGGATATTCTATATATCGTACGATTCAAAGAGCAAAAGAAGTAGCGGAAAAAAAGATTGTTAAAATGTAAAAATATTTTGAAAAATAAAATACAAAGTGCTATAATGTGATAACAACTAAAAACGGACAATATAAATTGTCCGTTTTCTACTATCGATTTATCGATTAGAAATCGCATATAAAGGAAGGAGTGATTGCATCGTAGATTCAATCTTAGCAAGGAATTGTTCGTTGGTCATTGCTGAAAACTCCTCTGGTGATATATGAATACCGACTAATAATTCTGCTTTTTTCACAGTAGCTAAACGTTCAATCATCTTTTGCAAGTCTTCCGTTTCAAGCGTTTTATGTGATTTTACACCTGGTTTAGTATGGTCAATGGACCAAACGAAGTCATTTGGAATATTTGTTTTTAAATCATTTAAATGTTCTAAGAAGGCGTGAGCCGTCTCCACTTTTTGTGGACACTCATAGATTAAACCAAAGTATATGAAGGCATGAGTACCCCATAAACCAATTTGGAAGTGTGGTAACATTTTATATCCACGTTTATTTGTTGAAAAAGCAACCCAAGTATCGTTTGGTGGATTGACTTTGCGGCGTGCATGTTTTGCTACATGGTAGAAAAAGTTTTCATCGGTTTGTTGTGATAAATATTCTGCAAACTGTTCCCCTAAAGCTTCTAGCTTAGGATGAATATTCGTTTTAATTGCGCTCATTCGTTCTTCAAGACCATCAACAGTAAAGACTTCAAAATCAGTTGATGTGAATGTTTGTAGTGTCATGATTGTTCCTCCAACTCCTATTTTGTTTTAATTTTAGCATAGCTTGTACTATTCATAAAAAAAACAGCACAAAAAAATTTAAATAAAAAAATATAATTGTGTTGCATAGATGATTTATCCAACATAGTATAGTATAAAACAAAAAATCAGAAAATTGAATCAATTCTAGTCCGAGGGCAGACGAATATTGGGAGGAGGCAAAAAAATGAGACAGGTGATTAATGCGTTAAAGAGAACAGATGCTGAAAAGAGAATTCCGGTGCTACGTTTGGAGCTAGATTATGAATTAGCAACTTTATATGATGCGATGATGGATAACGACAACCAGAAAAAAGAAGAGTGCGTACAAAAATTAGAAGTGTTAAGACTTGAAATGATCCGTTTAGAAGCGTAATAATAGTATATGTATAAATAATTAGTTGGTGCGAACCTTATAAAGGGTTCGTTTTTTCTGTGAACAGTATAGATCGGAGTGTTTAAACATGCAAGAAGTATGGAAAGACATCGATACACACGCGAAACAGTGGATTCGAGAAGCGGGAGAACATTTAATGGCGTCACTGAAAAAAACACTTATTATAGAAACAAAGTCAAATGCAGCTGATCTAGTAACAAACATGGACCGAGAAACGGAGCAGTTTTTAATTGGGAAAATTAAAGAAACATTCCCGGCTCATAATATTTTAGGAGAAGAAGGCTACGGAGATGAGATTACCTCTTCTAATGGGGTTGTTTGGTTAATTGATCCAATTGACGGCACGATGAACTTTGTTCATCAAAAAAGGAATTTCGCAATCTCAATCGGGATTTATGAGAACGGTATCGGAAAGATTGGTCTTATTTATGATCCAGTTCATGACGAACTATATCATGCGGTAAAGGGAGAAGGGGCTTTTTGCAATGATTTAGCTATTCCCATGTTGGAAAAAGGAACGGTAGAGCATGGAATTATAGCTTTGAATGCGATATGGCTTACTGATAATCCATTGCTTAATATGGAAAAAATGATGATGCTCGTTAAGAAGGCGAGAGGTACGAGGTCATATGGTTGTGCAGCGTTAGAAATGGTATATGTTGCAACGGGAAGATTAGATGCATATGTAACACCGCGCTTATCGCCATGGGACTTTGGCGGGGGACAGATTATTGTAGAAGAAGTTGGCGGTAAAGTGACAACGTTCTTGGGAACACCTCTTTCTATTGTAGAGAAAAGCAGTGTGTTAGTTGCAAAACCAGGAGTATACGAAGAATTATTACCATTTGTATCGCAATAATAAAAAAAAGTAAGAGGCATAAAGAAGCTTCTTACTTTTTAATGTTATTGCGATTTACGCATTTTTCTTTTTGTTACAAAACCGTATCCGACTGTAACAAATGTGCCGATAATGCAAATGATAATGCCGATGGGACTATTTTCAGCAATCATAATTCCGATACCAATTAAGAAGATAACACCGATAATTGCTGTTAATAAAAAGCGATATTGAATGTGTTCCATTTCTTCACCCTCCAATCTCATTTTACTTTCACAAAAGTAAGAATACAACTATATTTTCATTCTTGATTTTATTTTGATTGCCATTGTATCCCCTTCGCTCTTATAATAGAGAAGGATTAAAAAGACATTAGGAGTTGGACATGTTGAAAAAACGACAAGATTTACGAAATATAGCAATTATTGCCCACGTTGACCATGGTAAAACAACACTTGTTGACCAGTTATTACGTCAAGCGGGGACGTTCCGTGCGAATGAACATATTGAAGAACGCGCAATGGACTCAAATGATCTAGAAAGAGAACGTGGTATTACAATTTTAGCGAAGAATACTGCGATTCACTATGAAGATAAAAGAATTAACATTTTAGATACACCTGGTCACGCTGACTTCGGTGGAGAAGTAGAACGTATCATGAAAATGGTTGATGGTGTTCTACTTGTTGTTGATGCATATGAAGGTTGTATGCCACAAACACGATTTGTTTTAAAGAAAGCTCTTGAGCAAAACTTAACTCCAATCGTTGTTGTAAACAAAATTGACCGTGACTTCGCTCGCCCTGATGAAGTAGTTGATGAAGTAGTTGACTTATTCATCGAACTTGGTGCAAACGAAGATCAATTAGAGTTCCCAGTTGTATTTGCATCAGCAATGAACGGAACAGCAAGCTTAGATTCAAATCCAGCAAATCAAGAAGAGAATATGAAATCATTGTTTGACACAATTATTGAACATATTCCAGCACCAGTTGATAACAGCGAAGAGCCACTTCAATTCCAAGTAGCACTTCTTGATTACAATGACTATGTTGGTCGTATCGGGGTTGGACGCGTATTCCGTGGTACAATGAAAGTAGGACAACAAGTTGCATTAATGAAAGTTGACGGAAGTGTAAAACAATTCCGTGTAACTAAATTATTTGGTTACATTGGATTAAAACGTCAAGAAATTCAAGAAGCAAAAGCTGGAGATTTAGTAGCTGTTTCAGGTATGGAAGACATTAACGTAGGTGAAACGGTATGTCCGGTTGAGCATGAAGAGGCTTTACCATTATTACGTATTGATGAGCCAACACTACAAATGACATTCCTTGTAAATAACAGCCCATTTGCAGGTCGTGAAGGTAAATTCATTACATCTCGTAAAATTGAAGAGCGTCTTCGTTCACAATTAGAAACAGATGTAAGTTTACGTGTAGATAATACAGATTCTCCTGATGCATGGATCGTATCTGGACGCGGGGAATTACATTTATCTATCTTAATTGAAAACATGCGTCGTGAAGGTTATGAACTACAAGTATCTAAGCCTGAAGTAATTATTAAAGATGTCGATGGCGTAAGAAGTGAGCCTGTAGAGCGCGTACAAATCGATGTGCCTGAAGAATACACTGGTTCTATTATGGAATCAATGGGTGCACGTAAAGGTGAAATGTTAGATATGGTGAATAACGGAAACGGTCAAGTTCGCCTTACTTTCATGGTTCCAGCACGTGGTTTAATTGGTTACACAACAGAATTCCTAACATTAACTCGTGGTTATGGTATTTTAAACCACACATTTGATTGCTACCAACCAGTACATGCTGGACAAGTGGGTGGACGTCGCCAAGGTGTTCTAGTTTCACTTGACGCAGGAAAAGCATCACAATACGGTATTATGCAAGTTGAAGATCGCGGTGTAATCTTCGTTGAACCAGGTACAGAAGTATATGCTGGTATGATCGTTGGAGAACACACACGTGAGAATGATTTAACAGTTAACGTTGTAAAAATGAAACAACAAACTAACATTCGTTCTGCGACGAAAGATCAAACTTCAACAATGAAAAAACCACGCTTAATGACTTTAGAAGAGTCATTAGAGTACTTAAACGATGACGAGTTCTGTGAAGTAACTCCAGAATCAATTCGTCTACGTAAAAAGATTCTTGATAAGAGTGAGCGCGAAAGAGCTGCTAAGAAAAAGAAATCTGTTGAAGCATAAAATAATAGAACAGCTACCTTTATAAAAGGTAGCTGTTTTTTTGTTTTATGTTTATTTTTTTTGAATATTTACTCTTTTTTGTGGACAGTATTTTTTTTGCGAGTTACTCTTGTATTAAGTACATAAAGAGAATTTGTTTCATGAGGAGAGGTGAAAGATAGTGTTAGAAAGAATGTCATTTTTCGCGAAACTTTGTAAAGTTGATGAAAATCCAGAGGTAGGGATGTGGTTGCTTTATGGAACAATAATTTTATTAAGTGCACTTGTATATAATTTAGGATTTGCAAGGAAGCTATCGGTACTAAAAAATATAGTGATATATACATCTTTAGCAATTGGATGCACGGTATTAACTTTTTTTGCAGTTTTTTTACCCGTTGGAGAGGGGCTCGTTGTAGCGGCAATTGTACTTGGAATTTATAGACTGCGTTTACGTCAAGCTAAACAACAAAAAACAGGGTGAGAAAAGGAGGGGCTTTCATGCGCTCAGTACAAGATGCATTATATAATTGGTTAACAATTAAAACGGTTGCGGAAGCACGTCCAGATGATAGCGCTGCACAAGAAACGTATGTATTATTTCAAAATATGATATATGAAGAGCATAAATTACGAAATGTAGAAGTTGAAAAGAACGAGGAAATGTATTTGATTACATATGAAATTGATGGAGAAATAAGGTGTGCAAGATTTCCGGTAGAAGCCATTGATTGTTTTTTGGATCAGATGAATCGTGAACCAGAAAAATACAAATAAGTCCTTATCTATATGATTAAGGACTTATTTCCGGTTTACCAATCGTCTTCTACTTTTTTATCACGATATAATCGGAAATTACCACTCGCATGGCGTTCCATAGTACGCTCTGCAATTCGTTCCGTACATTCCATGCACATATATGTATGAATAGGGCGATTACGCAGTTTTTTTGCCATAGGATTTTCGTCATCTAACATATCTTTTTTATCACAAATCATACATTTGACTCTCATTTCGTCACCTCAATACGAATTCTATCAGTATAAGTATATCATGGAAGTATAATGTTTTTGAATAATAGCGGGAAAAAATAATATTTTCGCAATTCGAAAAATAGGTTATGATAAGGATATATAAATAATATTTGGAGGTGGAAATATGGCGAATGTAGTTGAGCCTACATTGACAGGTGATTTAGTACAATCTTTGCGTAAAGAGTGTATCGTTATGATAGCAACAATAGATTTCGAAAAACAAATTCCTAACGTAAGTGCTATTTCTTGGGTATATGCAGTGAGTGAAACTAGTATTCGATTTGCGGTAGATCAACGCTCACGTATTGTGGGGAATATACGGCATAGTGCAGGGGTTGTATTGACTATAATGGCGAATGAATCCGTATTTTCCATAAGTGGTGAAAGTAAAATTTTAACAGATAGAATGGAAGGGATTCCTCTAAAATTAACGGTAGTAGAAGTGAATGTACAAGAAGTTCGTGATGTTATGTTTTATGGTGCGAAACTTGCTACTGAACCAACATATGAAAAAACATATGATCTTCGAGCTGCTAAAAAGCTTGATAATCAAGTATTAGTAGGAATGAAAGAATTATAAAGAAGATGAATAGGAACATCGTTTATAAACTTTTATAAGTGAGTATTGTGATTTAATGTGAAAAATTATAATAAAAAGTAATATATTGAATAGAAATGAATAAAAAATAAAGAAAAGGTTTAATTTCTATGAATTTCGATTCTACCTCGTTTTTACGGTACATATAATTATAACAATGGTTCGTCCATATTTTATGGATGAAACCCTTGTTCTACAAATTTAAAAGTGGAGTCAGGGGGTAACAGGTTGGATAAAATTTATGTGTTAGATACGAATGTACTTTTGCAGGATCCTTTATCTATTTTTTCATTTGCAACAAATGAAGTAGTGATTCCAGCAGTTGTATTAGAAGAGGTTGATTCGAAAAAACGTTATATGGATGAAGTAGGACGAAATGCTCGCTATGTATCTAAGTTAATCGACAAATTTCGCGAAATAGGAAAGCTGCATGAAAGTATTCCGTTAGAAAACGGCGGTACATTTCGTATTGAATTAAATCATCGCTCATTTGTTCAACTGCAAGATATTTTTGTAGAAAAAACAAATGATAATCGAATTTTAGCGGTAGCGAAAAACCTCTCTTTAGAAGAACAAGAAAAAGAGGATGGGAAATCAGTTATTTTAGTAAGTAAAGATGTACTCGTAAGGGTAAAAGCTGATGCGATCGGATTGCAGGCCGAAGATTATTTAAGTGACCGAGTAATCGAAGTGGAAAATATATATTCAGGATTTTTAGAAGGGTATATATCAAAAGAACAGTTAGATTATTTTTATGAAAAAGGTGAACTACCTTTATCTGAAATCGCAAATCATCCTTTTTATCCAAATCAGTTTGTTGTAATGAAAGATGCACTAGGGGGTTCTAGCTCTGCACTTGGGATTGTGGATCATTTAGGTAAGAAGGTAAAAAAACTTATTTTTCACAATGAGCAAGTGTGGGGGATACGCCCACGAAACGTGCAGCAAATTATGGGGTTGGAATTGCTACTTCGGGAAGATATTCCACTTGTAACGTTAACAGGGAAAGCCGGTACAGGAAAAACGTTACTTGCATTAGCTTCGGGACTAATGCAAACGGAAGATTTAGGGTTATATAAAAAACTACTTGTCGCGAGACCAATTGTACCGGTAGGAAAAGATATAGGCTATTTACCAGGAGAGAAAGAGGAAAAATTAAGACCGTGGATGCAGCCGATTTTTGATAATCTAGAGTATTTATTCAATACGAAAAAGCCTGGGGAGCTAGATGCTATTTTAGCTGGAATGGGTTCGATTGAAGTAGAAGCGCTTACCTATATACGCGGGAGAAGTATTCCAGATCAGTTTATTATTATTGACGAGGCACAAAATTTAACGAAGCATGAAGTGAAGACGATATTAACAAGGGTAGGCGAAAAAAGTAAGATTGTATTAATGGGGGATCCTCAGCAAATTGATCACCCGTATTTAGATGAATATAATAATGGTTTAACATACGTTGTAGAGAAGTTTAAAGAACAACGTATTAGTGGTCATGTAAAGTTTGTTAAAGGAGAGCGTTCTAATTTAGCACAACTAGCAGCGGATTTATTATAAAAAGGAGTGAGCCTAAGCTCACTCCTTTTTTTTCTTTTAATTATACAATTTAAATGATTGTAAATTTACGGATGTTACGAATCGGGTTTTGTCTATTAGATCCATCATGGAAATATAGATGAACAGGCCCGTCTTCTCGTAATGGTTTACCTTCTTTTGAAAAACCGAGAATAGCTTTATGGGCTGTTTCTAACGGAAGTGTAATTGTATTGTCTGTGGTTTCAATTTCGACTTGAGTAGCATCTTCTAAAATTTCAGCATTTTTAAGAAATGGATGAAGTGGTATGCCAAATGTCCCGTTAATAAGCTGTTCTTTTTTATATTTCTTTACACTTTGTTGTATTGGCGGGAAGGCAGCACCATCACGGATTTCGCGATCCCAATGCTCTGAAGTATGTTTTAAGTATGTTTCTAATTCGGATGATTCTTCTCTAGTTTCATCAAAGTAAGTTGTCAAATCTATTTTTCGATCATCGAAAATCCATACAGTTGGATCGATAGTGATTGGAAAACGAACTTTTCCATTAATAAATAAAATTTCGCTCATTGTTGTTCCCCCATTTGTGTTATACTCCCACTTTTCAGTATAATAGTATTAGGCACTGTTGTCACAAAAAATGTTTCTATTGCAATTTATTAAAACTATCGCTAATATTAATAGATATGAGAGAGTAGGACGGAAATGGAGGGAATCAATTTGGCGTCTGAGACAGTATCAAATCATCAGGAAAAGGCACTAGCCCTTCTACAAGCGGATGCAGAGAAGATTTTAAGACTTATTAAGGTACAAATGGACAATCTTACAATGCCGCAATGTCCATTATATGAAGAAGTATTAGACACACAAATGTTTGGACTATCCCGCGAGGTCGATTTTGCGGTTCGCCTTGGTCTTATTGCAGAAGAACAAGGGAAAGCCATGTTAGGAGAGCTCGAACGTGAGTTGTCTGCACTTCATGAAGCATTTACAAACAAACAACAATAACGGGTTCAAATAAGGGGGCTCAAACTGAAATAGTTTGGGCTTTTTATTTGTATAATAAAGAAGGAAGAACCTATATACATATGGAATACAACAATAATTAAATTGAAACAGAAAGAGGAAATGAAATGAAAAAAGTATGGAAATCGATGGATTATTCATTATTACTTCCTCTTGTTATCTTATGTGTGCTGGGAGTAATAATGGTATATAGTTCTAGTTCCATTGTTGCGATTTCGAAGCATGGGAAACCAGCGGATTTCTTTTTTAATAGGCAAGTATTAATTCTAGCTATTGGAGCAATAATGTTAGCGATTATCATCGCTATTCCTTATAAACTTTGGAGGAAGCGAATAGTTTTAATAGCAATGGGAATAGGTAGTATTGGTTTATTAGCAGCAGCCTTGTTTTTCGGTAAGGAAATAAACGGTGCAAAAGGGTGGATATTAGGTATACAGCCCGCTGAATTTGTTAAAATATCGATTATTATTATATTAGCTCGTTTTTTTGCAAGAAAACAAGAGACAGATACTCCTGTTTTTAAAGGATCGGGACTTACGCTTGGTTTTGTTGGATTGGCAATGTTTTTAATTTTAAAGCAAAATGACTTAGGTACCGATTTATTAATTGCGGGAACGGTTGGAATTATGTTTCTTTGTTCGGGAGTCCGGATTAACTTATGGATTAAACGAATTGTTTTAACTTCTATAGTGTGGATTCCGGCACTATATTTTCTCGGGAATTATGCATTAAGTCCGTACCAAAAAGCTCGGTTTTCAGTTTTTCTTGATCCATTTAATGATCCTCAGAATGATGGGTTCCAATTAATAAATTCTTTTATTGGAATTGCTTCAGGAGGTCTAAATGGTCGAGGGTTAGGGAATAGTGTGCAAAAATATGGATACTTACCAGAACCGCAAACAGATTTTATTATGGCAATTATATCTGAAGAGCTCGGATTTATAGGCGTAGCTGTCATTTTAATCTGTTTACTACTTATTATTATTCGGGCATTTAGAGTTGCACAAAAGTGTAACGATCCATTTGGAAGTTTAATAGCCATCGGAATTGCAAGTTTGTTTGGAGTTCAAACTTTTATTAATGTCGGTGGTATGTCTGGGTTAATACCGCTTACAGGGGTACCGTTACCGTTTGTAAGTTATGGTGGTAGTTCTTTATTGGCTAATTTACTTGCAATGGGCATATTATTAAATATTGCTAGTCAAGTCAAACGACAAGAGAAACAACAAAATGAAATGACTAAAGAAATAGAACAAGGTGGACCACATCTTGTTGTTGTAAAATAAAAAACACATTGAGCTCTAGAGTTCAATGTGTTTTTTATTTTGTTAGGTTTCAAATGTGATATAATATTGATTCTTTTAAAATGAAAAGTATATTACATTTAAGTTAATGTGATATACAATAGTGTTGTTAGAAAAGGAAGAGGTATGCTATACTATTTTTGTGAAACAAATTGATCAGAAAACTTATCATTTGTTGAAAAATAAGGTATGATGGATAAAAATAAAGTGAAGCTTTCTAAGTATAATATAATGTAGAAAGTGAAGAACTTCACGCTCTTTAGAGTGTGTATGTATTTTATCTCTAGAGTGGTAAGAAAATAGAGGGGGAAAATCATGACAAAGCTGCAACGTATTCAAAAAGTATTGGTAGCTAACCGTGGAGAGATAGCAATTCGTGTGTTCCGAGCATGTTCAGAACTTGGATTAAACACAGTTGCGATCTATTCTAAAGAGGATAGCGGTTCTTATCATCGCTATAAAGCCGATGAGTCCTATTTAGTTGGGGAAGGGAAAAAGCCAATTGATGCTTATCTAGATATTGAAGGCATTATTGAGATTGCGAAAAGTAATCATGTAGATGCAATCCACCCTGGATATGGTTTCTTGTCAGAAAATATTCAATTTGCAAAACGTTGTGAAGAAGAAGGGATTATCTTTATCGGTCCAAAAAGTAAGCATTTAGACATGTTTGGAGATAAAGTTAAAGCAAGAACACAAGCGCAGCTAGCACAAATTCCAATTATTCCTGGTAGTGATGGTCCAGTAGATTCAATAGAAGAAGTTAAAGAATTTGCTGAAAAGTATGATTACCCGATTATTATTAAAGCATCCCTTGGTGGCGGCGGTCGCGGTATGCGTATTGTACGTGCTAGTGAAGAATTAAGAGAATCGTATAATCGCGCGAAATCAGAAGCAAAAGCAGCCTTTGGTAATGATGAAGTGTACGTTGAAAAATTCGTTGAAAAACCTAAACATATAGAAGTACAAATTTTAGCAGATGAAGAAGGTAATGTTGTACATTTATATGAGCGTGATTGCTCTGTACAACGACGCCATCAAAAAGTAGTTGAAATTGCACCGAGCGTGTCGCTTTCAGATGATTTGCGCCAGCGTATTTGTGATGCTGCAGTAAAGTTAACGAAAAATGTAAATTATTTAAATGCTGGAACAGTTGAATTCCTAGTGAAAGATGATGAATTTTACTTTATTGAAGTAAACCCACGTGTTCAAGTAGAACATACAATTACAGAAATGATTACAGGAATCGATATTGTTCAATCACAAATTTTAATTGCAGATGGACATGCTTTACATAGCAAGATGGTAAGTGTGCCGAAACAAGAAGAGATTATTGTGCATGGTTATGCAATTCAATCTCGTGTAACGACAGAAGACCCACTTAATAACTTTATGCCTGATACAGGGAAGATTATGGCGTATCGATCAGGCGGTGGTTTTGGTGTGCGTCTTGACACAGGTAATAGTTTCCAAGGTGCAGTTATTACACCGTACTACGACTCTTTACTTGTAAAAGTTACAACTTGGGCGCTTACTTTCGAACAAGCTGCTGCAAAAATGGAACGTAACTTAAAAGAATTCCGTATTCGTGGTATTAAAACAAATATTCCATTCTTAGAGAATGTAGTGAAACATAGAAACTTCTTATCAGGAGAATATGATACTTCGTTTATTGACGCGTCACCTGAACTATTCCTGTTCCCGAAACGTAAAGACCGTGGAACGAAAATGTTAAATTATATTGGTACAGTAACAGTAAATGGTTTCCCAGGAGTAGGGAAACAAGAGAAGCCAATTTTCTCAGATGCTCGTATACCAAGTGTGAAACATTCAGAAACGATTCAAAACGGAACGAAACAAATTTTAGATGAACGTGGAGCAGATGGATTAGTAAAGTGGGTTCAAGATCAAAAACGTGTACTTTTAACGGATACAACATTCCGTGATGGGCATCAATCTTTACTTGCAACACGTATTCGTACAAAAGATTTACATCAAATTGCAGAACCGACAGCGAGAATGTTACCAAACTTATTCTCAGCGGAAATGTGGGGCGGTGCAACGTTTGATGTTGCGTATCGCTTCTTAAAAGAAGATCCGTGGGAAAGATTACTAGATCTTCGTGAAAAAATGCCGAATGTTTTATTCCAAATGTTACTTCGTTCTTCAAACGCAGTTGGATACAAAAACTATCCAGATAATTTAATTCAAAAATTTGTAGAATGTTCTGCGCAAGCTGGAATTGATGTGTTCCGTATTTTTGATAGCTTAAACTGGGTAGAAGGTATGAGAGTTGCAATTGATGCTGTACGAGATACTGGTAAAATTGCGGAAGCAACAATGTGTTACACAGGAGACATTCATGATCCGTTACGCAGTAAATATGATTTAAATTATTATAAAAATTTAGCAAAAGAGTTGGAAGCATCAGGAGCTCATATTTTAGGAATTAAAGATATGGCGGGCTTATTAAAGCCAAACGCAGCATATGATTTAGTTTCAGCACTAAAAGAGACGGTGTCGATTCCAATTCACCTGCATACACATGATACGAGCGGAAATGGTATTTTAACGTATACGAAGGCGATTGAAGCAGGCGTTGATATTGTCGATGTAGCGGTGAGTTCTATGGCTGGTCAAACGTCACAACCGAGTGCGAATACACTATACTATGCGTTAGGCGGAAACGAAAGACAACCAGATGTTAATATAGACTCATTAGAAAAACTATCTCATTATTGGGAAGATGTACGTAAATATTATGCTCCATTTGAAAGTGGTATGAACGCTCCTCACACAGAGGTATATATGCACGAAATGCCAGGTGGACAATATAGTAATCTTCAACAACAAGCGAAGGCGGTTGGTTTAGGAGATCGCTTTGATGAAGTTAAAGTGATGTATCGTCGTGTTAATGATATGTTTGGAGATATTGTAAAAGTAACACCATCATCTAAAGTTGTCGGTGATATGGCATTATTTATGGTTCAAAATCATCTGACAGAACAAGATATTTTAGAGCGTGGAGATTCTATGGACTTCCCAGGATCTGTTGTTGAAATGTTCTCTGGAGATTTAGGTCAACCATATGGTGGTTTTCCGAAAGAATTACAAAATATTATTTTAAAAGGGAAAGAGCCGTTGACAGTAAGACCAGGTGAATTATTAGAGCCAGTAGATTTTGACGCTTTAAAAGAAGAGTTATTCCACAAACTTGGACGCGAAGTGACAATTTTTGATGTAGTCGCATATGCATTGTATCCAAAAGTGTTTATGGACTACGAAAAAGTTGTTGGGCTTTATGGAAATGTATCTGTGCTTGATACACCTACTTTCTTCTATGGAATGAGACTTGGTGAAGAAATTGATGTAGAAATCGAACAAGGTAAAACATTGATGGTTAAACTAGTTTCCATTGGAGAACCGCAGCCAGATGGAAATCGTGTACTTTACTTGGAATTTAATGGACAACCGCGTGAAATCGTAGTGAAAGATGAAAGCGTGAAATCAACTGTTGCACAGCGTGTGAAGGGGAATCGTGAAAATCCAAATCATATTAGCGCAACGATGCCGGGAACTGTTATTAAAGTAGTTGTAAAAGAAGGCGATGAAGTGAAAAAAGGTGATTCCATGGCAATTACAGAAGCGATGAAAATGGAAACGACGGTTCAAGCGCCATTTAGTGGTAAAGTGAAAAAAGTATATGTAAATGATGGGGATGCAATTCAAACGGGAGATTTACTCATTGAATTAGATCATTAAAATAAAGAAAAAGAGCTGTGCGAAAGCAGCTCTTTTTTGTGTGTAAATAATACCTTGCCGAATTGGCAAGGTATTAAAGTTTTACTTTATTTTGTTTGCTTAGAAGTTGATTCAGCTTCTTTTGCATTGAATGTACTTCTTGTACCTAACATAACTAAATAGCATAGTACAGCAAACAGGCAAGAAATGAAGAGTGAATGTAATAATGCCATTGCTAAACTAGCATTTGTAAATACGACTAAAATCCCTACTATAGCTTGAAGTGTAACAAGGATAAATGAAATAATCCATCCCCAGTATACTACACGCTGCTGCTTGTAATGACGAATAGCTATAAACATCGCGTAAAGTATCCAAACGAATATTAACATCGCTGCAACTCTATGCCCCATTTGGACCCACTCATGTAGTTGAGTTGGCATAGGTCTGTTTTTACTACATAAAGGGAAGTCTGGACAGGCTAAGGTAGCTCGTTCGTGACGTACTAAAGCTCCTGTGTAGACAACAATATAACTGTAAATTGTTACACCATAAATATGAAATTTCATTTTTTTGTCCATAATAAGTGAACGTGCATCAAATTTCTGATCAATTTCAAAAATAAGACACGTTAACAAGATGACAGAAGCAAATGAAATTAAGGAAATACCGAAGTGAATAGCTAATACTGCAGGCATTTGTCCCCAAACAACTGCTGCCGCCCCCATTAATGCTTGTGCAACTAAAAATACGAAGGATAAAATTGCTAACGTTTTTGTTTCGCGCACATGTTTATAATATTTCCAGGACAAGATACAAAGAAGAGTAACAAGGATTCCTGCTGATCCCGATGTTAAGCGGTGACTTAGCTCAATAATAGTTTCCATTGATAAATTAGATGGAAACCATTCACCGTTACAAAGTGGCCATGATTTGCCGCATCCTTGGCCTGAACCTGTTTTTGTAACTAAAGCGCCTCCTAGTAAAACTACTAATAAATCGAGACTTGTAATGACTGCTAACCATTTAATAAAGCGTTGCAATCTCTTTCACCATCTTTCTGCTATGAAGTTATTGCGAAATATTTTCATTCCATTATGTATAGAATAAAACGTGCTACAGTCCTATGATATATAAAAAATAATAAAATAGCAAAGAAATGGAGGGCGAGGGCAACCTACGTAGTATAAAGAAAAAAATGGGATTTTAAATACATATTTTAGGTGAAATTCAGGCTGTTTTGAAAAGAAATGGGGAGAATACATGCTAAATATGACAAAATAGTTTATTATAGAAGATAACATCATGTTATGATAAGGATAAATTGGAATAAAGTTTTTTAATGTTCGACACAAAAAGTTCATGTTTTCTTCACAAAATGTTCGGGAAATGTGATTTAATATATTGGAGTATGGGCGTAGATTAGTAGTAGAATGGGTTAACAATATTTCTACTGTAATAATATTGCTGTATAGAAGCGAAATATTTCACATGAAATATGTGCTTAGAAAGATGATAGGTTTAAGAGGGGGTTAAAGTGATGAACCATGCAACAAGTGAGCTGCATGATGAGTCAGCTGTTTCAAGTGTACCGGAAACAACTCGGTTACAAGATTTATCAGCGCTCGTTAAAATGGGGATTGTAAACTCAAATACACTTACTGTATTTACAGGATTTTGGTTGGCTTTACATTTTAATGGATTGAGTGTTATGGACAATCTAGATAAGCTATTTTTCACAATCGTTGGTTCTGCATTAATTATGGCTGGGGTATGTTGTTTAAATAACTACATTGACCGAGATATCGATCCATTAATGGAAAGAACAAAAAACCGTCCAACGGTAACAGGTAAATATAAACCTGGCTTTGCACTTGCATTTGGACTTGTAATTTTACTTCTTGGCTTTGCATTTTTATTACTTACTACACCGATGGCAGTGTTAATCTCATTTATTGGTGCCTTCACGTATGTTGTTTTATATACGTTATGGACGAAGAGAAAATATACGTTAAATACTGTTGTAGGTAGTATATCAGGAGCAGTTCCACCTTTAATTGGATGGGCGGCAATTGATCCGTCTTTAAATCATCCAATTGCTTGGATGTTATTTTTAATTATGTTTATTTGGCAAATCCCACATTTCCTCGCATTAGCGATGAAGCGTGTTGATGAATATCGAAATGCAGGAATCCCAATGCTTCCTGTTGTACAGGGATTTGATATTACGAAACGTCAGATTATGATTTGGACAGTATGTTTATTACCACTACCATTTTATATGAGTGGGCTTGGAATAACATTCATGGTAATTGCAACATTGCTTAACATCGGATGGATCGCATTAGGGTTTTATGGCTTCCGTAAGCAAGATGACATCAAGTGGTCCGTAAAAATGTTTGTTTATTCCCTGAATTACTTAACAATCTTATTTGTGTCAATGATTGTAGTTACATTCTTCTAAGACAACGACATAATTGGATTTCTTTACGTTGAGATTTACTTTACTTAACTATAAAGTACAATCTAATTCACAAAGAAAGTGGGGGTTGTTTGTATGAAGAAACAGTGGCGACTGCTTTCGTTCGTTTCACTGCTGGCTTTACTGTTAGGGGGATGCGGTAAAGCTTTTCAGTCTACTTTAATTCCGCAAGGGGAAGTAGCAAAAATGCAATATGATTTGCTCTTGCTAGCGAGTGCAATCATGGTAGGAGTAGTACTTGTAGTTACTATTATTTTCTTATATGTAATTGTGCGTTTCCGACAAAAAAAGGGTGAGGAAGATTATATTCCAGAGCAAGTTGAAGGAAATCACAAACTAGAAATTATATGGACAGTTATTCCGATTATTCTTTTGTTAATCTTGGCTGTTCCGACTGTTACATATACATTCAAGCTTGCTGATGTAAGTGCGATGGAGAAAAAGAATATTGATAAAGATACTATCGTTGTTGATGTAACAGCGAATCTTTATTGGTGGGAATTTTCTTATAAATCAGAAAAAATAGTAACTTCTCAAGATTTAGTTATCCCCACAGGTAAGAAAGTGTATTTGAATTTGAAGGGTGCCGATATTAAACATTCGTTTTGGGTTCCATCTTTAGCTGGGAAAATGGATACAAATACAGATAATGTAAACAAAATGTGGTTAAAGGCAGATAAATCGGGCACTTATAATGGTTTTTGCACAGAATTTTGTGGCCCATCACATTCTTTAATGCAGTTCAAAGTGAAAGCTCTGGATGAAAGCGAGTACAAAAAATGGCTTGCTGACATGAAGAAGATTGATGGAAAAAAAGAAGTAGCTTCTACAAAGGCGCAAGAAGGTCAAGAAATATTTAATAAAAGCTGCATTGGTTGTCATGCAGTTGGATCAAATGATAGTAGACCACCTTCTGCTCGTATCGCACCGAACTTAGCAAACTTTGCAGATCGCGATATGGTTGCTGGTATTGCCGAAAATAATGAAGAGAACTTAAAAAAATGGCTCAAAGATCCTGAAAATATGAAACCAGGTAATAAAATGACTGGTAAATATGGCAACTTAACGGATGATCAAATTAATGCATTAAATGCATATTTACAAACGTTAAAGATTGAAAAGTAAAGAGGGATCATTTGCGAAGGGGAGGTTGAAAACGTGAGTTCTGTAGCAAAAAAACAGGGGATGGGTGCTGTCATATGGGATTATTTAACGACAGTAGACCATAAAAAGATTGCCATTCTCTATTTAATTGCAGGTGGATTGTTTTTTGTAATAGGTGGAATAGAAGCACTATTTATTCGCCTGCAGTTAGCGATTCCTAACAATGCTTTTCTTGTTGGGGATGCCTATAATCAAGTATTAACGATGCACGGTACAACAATGATTTTCCTCGCAGCTATGCCACTCGTGTTTGCATTTATGAACGCCGCTGTACCACTTCAAATTGGAGCACGTGATGTGGCGTTCCCGTTTTTGAATTCGCTCGGATTTTGGTTATTTTTCTTTGGTGGATTATTTTTAAATTTAAGTTGGTTTTTAGGAGGAGCGCCTGATGCAGGGTGGACATCGTATGCATCTTTAGCTTTAGCCTCTAAAGGACATGGTGTTGATTTTTATGTACTCGGCTTGCAAATATCAGGTATCGGTACATTAATTGGAGGTATTAACTTCCTTGTTACAATTATTAATATGCGCGCGCCAGGGATGACTTACATGCGCATGCCGATGTTTACATGGACAACATTTGTAACATCTTCACTTATTTTATTTGCATTTCCACCATTAACTGTAGGATTAGGACTTTTAATGTTAGATCGTTTATTTGGCACAAGTTTCTTTAATCCGGCACTAGGTGGGAACACGATTATATGGGAGCATTTATTCTGGATCTTCGGTCATCCGGAAGTATACATTCTTATACTCCCAGCTTTCGGAATATTCTCAGAAATCTTCGCCACATTTTCGAAAAAACGATTATTCGGTTATTCCTCGATGGTGTTCGCGACAGTATTAATAGGATTTTTAGGATTTATGGTATGGGCGCATCATATGTTTACTGTTGGTCTTGGGCCTGTTGCAAATGCTATCTTCTCGGTTGCAACAATGGCAATTGCAGTTCCGACGGGTATTAAAATATTTAACTGGCTCTTTACAATGTGGGGTGGAAGTATTAGGTTTACAACACCAATGATGTGGGCGGTAGCTTTTATTCCATCCTTCGTTATGGGTGGAGTTACAGGAGTTATGCTTGCTTCTGCACCAGCTGATTATCAGTTTCATGATAATTATTTCGTAGTAGCACACTTTCATTATGTAATTGTTGGTGGTGTTGTATTTGGTTTACTTGCAGGTGCGCATTATTATTGGCCACTTATGTTTAATAAAGTATTAAATGAAACGTTAGGAAAGATAACATTTTGGTTATTCTTTATCGGTTTCCATTTAACGTTCTTTATTCAGCATTTCCTGGGTCTAATCGGTATGCCGCGTCGTTACTACACATATCTAGAGGGGCAAGGATTGGAAATGGGGAATATGATTAGTTCTATTGGAGCAGTGTTTATGGCTCTTGGAACGATTGTTCTTTTATTCAATGTAATAAAAACAACGGTATCAAAAGAGAAGGCTGGTCGTGATCCGTGGGATGCGCGTACGTTAGAGTGGACAATGCCAGCACCTACACCGGAATATAATTTCAAACAGTTACCATTTGTTCGTGGATTAGATCCGTTTTGGATTGAAAAACGTGAGGGTAATAAAGAGATGACAGCAGCGGAACCGGTCGGTGATATTCATATGCCAAATTCTTCATTTTCACCGTTTATTATTTCTCTAGGTCTATTTATAGCTGCTTTTGGTGCGATGTATATGCAGGGTGGCAAAGATAAATTTTGGTTATTAGTAGCGATTATCGGTTTAATCATTACGTTTGGTACAATGTTCCTTCGTTCAGTAATTGATGATCATGGATATCATATTCATAAGGAAGATCTAGATGATAAGGGGGGCAAGGCGTAATGCATGTAGATGAGAAATTAACGAATGAAACATTTCCAGCAGAGCCTGAAAAAGCAACCCTTGAGGGGAAAAATAAGTTTGTTGGTTTTTGGTTATTTCTTGGAGGCGAAACAGTGTTGTTCGCTTCCTTATTTGGCACATATTTAGCGTTAAAGAACTCAACAAATGGTGGACCAACATCTCAAGAGATGTTTCAAATGCCACTCGTTTTCATTATGACGATGCTTTTGTTAACAAGTAGTTTAACGAGTGTATACGCAATGTATCATATGAAAAATTTTAACTTTAAGAAAATGCAACTTTGGTTACTTGTAACAGTGTTGCTTGGCTTAGGATTTTTGGGGTTTGAAATATATGAGTTTTATCATTATACGCATGAATTTAAGCATACTATGAGAAGTAGTGCATTTGGTTCTGCATTTTATGCTCTTGTTGGTACACACGGGCTCCACGTGTTGTTTGGATTATGTTGGATTTTAACATTAATCTTTAGAAACGCGAAGAGAGGTTTAAATTTATACAACGCACCAAAGTTTTATGTTGCATCAATTTATTGGCACTTTATTGACGTAGTTTGGGTGTTTATTTTCACTGTAGTATATTTGATGGGAATGGTGGGATAAACAATGGCGGTTAAGCAAACGAATAATCCTAAGGTGGATCTTGTTTATCGGAAGAGAAAAAGTGCAGAGGAAATGAAGCACCAAGTTGTTACATTTTCACTAATGATTTTTTTAACATTAGTTGCATTTGCAGCGGTGGCATATCCGAAAACATTTAGCCCGATTTTTTCGGTTCCATTTATATTATTGTTAGCAGTCATTCAAGTTATATTTCAGTTATATTATTTCATGCATATGAGTCATAAAGGGCATGAAGCGGCGAGTTTCTTCTTGTACTCTGGATTGTTAATTGGTTTATTAACAATATTAGCCTTTATGACAATTGTGTGGATTTAAACAGTGATAGTAGGGGGCTCTGATTTATCATAGCCCTCTTTTTATATGAAATATAAGGATTTTGAAAAGGTAGGTGTGGAAATGGAAAACTTATGGGTATTTGGTTTTCAAGCTTTATGGAGTCCAATTTTTTTATTATTTATGATCTCGATTCTTATTAGTTATTTTTTAATTATTGGACCATATAGAACGCGATTTGAAAATGCGACGAAGGTAAGTAAGAAGCAAATTTTTTATTTTACGACCGGGATTGTTCTTTTGTATTTTGTAAAGGGAGGACCTATTGATTTAATTGGTCATATTATATTTAGTGCACATATGTTTGAGATGGCAGTAATGTATATTGCGGTGCCGCCGTTATTACTGCTTGGTATACCAGTTTGGTTATATCGTTATATTACTTCTTTTAAGTTCATTCAAATTGTGATAAAGTTTTTTGCTAAGCCGCTTATTGCGTTGTTTGTATTTAATGGCCTGTTTTCCTTTTATCATTTGCCAATTGTTTTTGATGCAGTAAAACAAAGTCAAATAGCGCATCCGATTTGCCTTGCTATATTGTTTTTTGCAGCAATGATGATGTGGTGGCCGATGTTAAATCCGCTGCCAGAATATCAAACTTTAAGTGATATTAAGAAGCTTGGTTATATGTTTGCTAATGGTATGTTATTAACGCCAGCTTGTGCGTTAATAATTTTTGCGACTGCACCATTATTTGCAACATATACAGATCCGGACGCTTGGATGAAGGCAATGGAACTCTGTGTACCGGCGGGTACTTTATCAGATTTAAATATAACTGGACCAGAATTTTTACATTGGATGCCGGTAGTACAAGACCAGCAAACAGGTGGTATCATTATGAAAATTGTCCAGGAAATAGTGTACGGTACGATTATCGGTTATGTGTTCTTTAACTGGGCACGTAGAGAGCGTGAAAAGGATAAAGAGCAGCTGCAAGAGTTACCTCCTTATTTGCAGACGAAATAAAAACTAGCGCATCGTGTTAATGCGCTAGTTTTTTTGTTATTCAATAATTTGAAATTCTTTCAACTCTTTTTCAATATTTTGTAGGAGTTGTTCGCTTTTTTGAAGTACATTCGTTGGGAAAATCTCATCATCTCCATATTCAACGCCATGAGGATAATAATGTTTTCCTAATAAGGGTGGCAATAGTTTTACTTGAGCGTGTCTGCCGCCGATGTCACCTTCAACAGCAAATCCTTGTACACGTAAATAATAAATATCCTTTAATATTTCAAATTTATAATCATATGTAACGCGTTCGTAATCCCATTGTCCAGCAAGTACAAAATGATTGTTTTCCATAATCTCAGTTAAAAGAGTTAAATCAACGACTGCATCATTAAAGTTTGTATTTGTAAATTGCATAGAATACCTCCTTCTTTTAATGTTAGTGCATTATTTTTATAATAGTATGAATAATAAGAAAGTGCAATTCATATTGCGAGAAAAGGGATATTCCAGACTTTTTTCGTGAAAATATGATATAGTGAAAAGAGTACGGTACACACAAAAAAGGAAAGAAAAGGATTTGTGTATATCTCGATTTTATGCTTTGTTCAGGAGGTATATCGTTTGAAGAAATTATTGCGTATCGTAATGATTACATTTTTAATTTTAGCTGTTGATTTATACGGGAAGTTACTCGTATCACAATATATATTAACCCCATCTCACTCTAAGCAAGAAAATAAAATTGTGAAAAAGAAGAAGCAAGTAAATGAAGAATCCACAGATACTGTTTTAAGTATGATTGGTGGGGACTCTGAGAATTTATTAGCGAAGTGGGGCGAACCGTCTCGAATAGAGCCGTCTGCTTATGGATATGAATGGTGGGTGTATAACCAAGATTTAGCTCAGTATGTTCAATTTGGAGTTGCTGAACGTAAAGTTGTAACGGCGTATGTTGCTGGTGAGCAAGTTAAGGTGGCTCCCTATTATATAAATGAAAAGTATGAAGAGGTATATAAAAAGAATCCACTTTCACATGAGATTTCATTAAAAAGAGGAAAGAATAGTTATCAATTTGAGTTATCTGATACGGAAGTAATGGAACAACCGCTAGTACCTGTAGAAGATGGATGGGCACAATTATACTTTGATCACTTTACACATGAGCTTGTTGGTCTTCGTTATATGGATGATGAAACGTTATTACGACAAAGACCATATCAACTTGTTTATTCAGGTGAATTAATAGCGGAACAGCCGCTGACGCCAGAAAAAATGAAGCAAGTTGAAAATGGGAATATGCAACAAATTCTCGATTTAACAAATGTTATTCGAAGTCGTCATCAATTACCGTTGTTAACATGGGACCAACAAGCTGCAGATGTTGCATTTGGCCATAGTAAAGATATGAAGGATAATAATTATTTTTCACACGATTCACCTACTTTTGGTACGTTAGGAGATCGTTTGCAACGTGGGCAAGTGGCTTTTCAACTTGCTGGTGAGAATATAGCGGCGCAACATAGTGATGGAATTGCGGCGGTACAAGGTTGGTTAAATAGTGAAGGTCACAGAAAGAATGTATTAAATGAACAATTTACTGGATTAGGTGTTGGGGTATATGATAAATTTTATACTCAAAACTTTATCCGAAAATAAAATGAAACTTTAATCAGTGGGAGTCTTACTGTCCACAAATAGGGAGATAAAAAGGTGCATGAATCGTCTAAAAATAGGCGAACCATGTGCCTTTTTTTTCTTACAATATAGTAGATATACATGAAGAGGTGAGGATTATGCCAACAACAAAAGGGCCGTTACATCCATCGGTTCAACAGTTTAAAGAGTTTGTAAACCATCACCCTAAAATGGTTCATGAGGTTAGAAGTGGTCAAAAAACTTGGCAGCAATTTTATGAAGAATGGTACTTACTTGGTGAAGAAGATCAAATATGGACAGCGTATAGACCTGATGGAGCACCTGCTTTTTCTTCGGTAAAAGAAAATAAAGAAGAAAAAGAAAGTCGAACAGAAGAGGAAAAAACTGCTGATGTGATGGGGCAAATGCTTTCTTTCTTTAAAAAGTTAGACGTAGAACAAATGCAACATCATTTAGCAAATGTAACGAGTGCGATTGGTAGCGTGCAACAAGTTATCCAACAATTTCAAGGGAACCGTGCGCAGCAAGAACAAAGTACTTCTGAAAATAATCCTTTTTTCTTTCAAAAGGATTAGGGGGAAAGAGGATGAGAGCAGAGCTTATGGAGTTTATAAAAGCTGATGAGGATTTAGCTCGCTATATTCGGGAACAGCCATACTGGTACCGGAAATTGACGCGTAACCCAGAAGAAAAAGAAGCTTTTGAGTTAGCTGCCATGCAGCATTTCAAAAAAACGATACCAGATAAAGTGGAAAAATTTCAAAATCAATTGGCGGTTGCTTCAATTATGATTGATATGTTCCAGTATATGAAGCAGCAAAATACGACGTAATTGGAAGGGAAAACTATGTCCGTTATGCAAAACTTTTGTTACAATAGAATCGCATTATTTAAAAAAGGAGTTGCAGCATGACGGAAATTTGTTTAGTACGACATGGACAAACTGATTGGAACTTTCAAGAGATTATTCAAGGGCGCGAAGATATTCCACTTAACGAAGTTGGGAAGAAGCAAGCGAGTCAAAGTGCAGCTGCCTTGCAAGCGGAATCGTGGGATATAATTATAAGTAGTCCGTTAATTAGAGCGCAAGAAACAGCTAAGGAAATTGCTGGGGCTATTGGATTACCATCTATTTTATTAGATGAGCGATTTATGGAACGAAATTTTGGGGAAGCTTCTGGGAAACCAGTTGCGGCCGTTAGAGAGTTAATTGCAGAAGGTAATGTAGAAGGAATGGAGCAGGATAAAGAAATTGTAGAGCGCTGTTTTACGGCTTTACAGGAGGTTGCAGCAGCACATGGAGATAAACGTATTATCATTGTTGCGCATTCACATGCAATAAAAGCTATTTTACACGCAATTGCACCAGATGAAATTACATTTAAAACGCCGTTAAAAAACGCATGTATTAGCTACGTGAAAGAGAATAGCGGGAAATGGGATGTTCTTAAATATAATATTGCGGAGCATATTAGTGTATAAGAGTGCAAGGGGATGGTATGAAAAGTAGTTAGAATCATATCTTTCTTTTAGGTGAGATACTTCAATTAGTAGTTCTGTTCCAAATGTGTTATGATGAATACTCGGAGGTGTCTCTCATGATTGTAGCGACGCTGGAAAGCGTATTGATTTTAGATAAGGCAGAGCAGCTTGCAAAAGCGATTATCTGTTCAGATATAGCAGAAGATTATCGTAAGTATTATAAGGATTTACAAGAAGATATAGAAGTTCAGACGCTAATTCAGCAATTTACAGTGATGAAAGAGCGATACGAAGAAGTGCAACGTTTTGGTAAATATCATCCTGATTATACTTTCGTTTCGACGAAAATGAGGGAATTAAAGCGTTCTGTAGATATGGATGATAAGGTTGCAGCCTTTAAAAGAGCAGAAACTGCTTTACAAAAGTTATTAGATGAAGTTAGTGTAGCAATAGGTTCTGAGGTGTCATCTTCCGTTAAAGTCCCAACAGGAAATCCGTTTTTTGATGCGGGTGGCTGTGGCGGTGGTTGTGGTACCGGAGGCGGTTGTGGTTGTAAAAAAACGGGGTAATTTACCCTGTTTTTTAGAATATAGAAGAAAACGTATACAGAGTTTGTCCTTTAATGTCATAAATTTTTGATTGGTTTTCATAAAATATAAGAATATAAGTTTTTAAAAGGAGAAGATGGAGAAGATTATGTTCGGGCAACGACAAAGTATGATTGTTTATTTACATTCATTGAAACATGCCAAGATTTTAAGGAAATATGGTAACATTCATTACATATCAAAACGTTTGAAATATGCCGTTGTATATTGTGATATGGAACAAATTGAGCATATGATGCAAAAATTGAATAAACTTCCTTTTGTGAAAAAAGTAGAACAGTCGTATCGCCCATTTTTAAAAACGGAATTCGAAAATTCGCGTCCTGATCGGGCAAAAGAATACGATTATAGCTAAATAAAAAATCCCCTGCTAAATTTAGCAGGGGATTTTTTTATTTGAAATAACGTGTTATTTCATTGGAGGAATGAAATTGTTCATTCGTAAAATACCAATTAGATGATTAAAAAATAGTTCTTTTTCAGGGAAAGTTGTTGATGGTTTTACAGTAAAGGGAGTAACTTTTTTCCCTATTTGTTCCGCCATTTCTTCAAATAAAACGACACGTTTACTTTTCTTATTTTCAAGTAAAGGAATGCCTTCACGACATATGTATAATGGTTGGAAATCACCAGTAGTTGTCGGTTTTAGTATTACAACAAGTGAACACATTTTTTTTTCGTTTTTTACAGTTTCGAATTGTAACATATGTGTTACACGTTCTTGGTTTGTTTTGGCAATTTCAAGTAATTCATATAAGTCAGAGTAGCCTTCTCCGAGTTCTATAAAGCGTTGAATCATATTTTTTCCTCCTCTTTCTTTTACTGTACCATCTCACTTTTTAAATGAAAAGTAGACAAATAAAAAAACCCTGCAAAGCAGGGCCCTTCTAATACTAGTATGTACTACTAGTAAGAAGGCAAAGGGAGAGGAGAAACCGGAGGAAGAACTTATGGGGAAACGTAAGTCTTCTCCGCGGTTGGCAACAACATCGAAGATGATGTTGTTATATTTATTTATGTCCAATCTGAATGAAGATATACATAATGAAATTAAAATTTATGTTAGGCTTTTTATTTTTCTTTTTTTTATTTTATGATAGGATAAAAAAGGTAAAGTGGAACTGATGTACATAAAGGGTTTTTGTTCGCAAATAGTGAGATGAATATGCAAGAAATAGCGAACGGTTATTTTAACTAAAGTTCTCTATAGGTTAAGTAACGAATTAGTGAAGAATTGTATGGTTTGGTAGCGGTTACTGACTTGAGATGGATTTACTGTAATCGCTCGATAGATTGAAATAAAGGTAGTGACAACAGATGAGAGTAGTTTCAGGAAAATGTAAAGGGCACCCACTTAAAGCGGTACCTGGTAATACAACACGTCCAACGACAGATAAAGTGAAAGAATCTATTTTTAATATGATAGGTCCTTATTATGATGGTGGTATCGCTCTTGACTTATTTGGTGGTAGTGGTGGTCTTGGAATTGAGGCCATAAGTAGAGGGATTGATAAAGCGATTTTTGTTGACCGAGATAGTAAAGCGATAAAAGTCATTCATCAAAATTTAGAAAGCTGTAGAATACAAGAACAAGCTGAAGTGTATCGAAATGATGCGGAACGGGCGGTAAAGGCGCTTATAAAGCGTGAAATATCATTCGATCTTATACTAATAGACCCTCCATATAAAGGTCAAAAAATTGTGTCTTTAATTAGTGTGATCGATCAACATGGATTGTTAAATAAAGATGGCATCATTATGGCAGAGCATGGGGATGACGTGGTTTTACCTGATTCTATAGGAGAACTTGTAAAAGTACGGGCAGAAAACTACGGGATTACAGCAATTTCGATTTATAAGTATGAAGGTGAGGGGACAGAATGACAAGTATAGCTATTTCTTCAGGGAGTTTTGATCCAATTACCCTTGGACATTTGGATATTATTAAAAGGGGAGCAAAAGTATTTGATGAAGTATATGTAGTTGTTTTAAACAATTCATCAAAAAAACCATTCTTTTCGGTAGAAGAACGCCTAGAGTTAATTCGAGAGGCGACAAAGGATATACCGAATGTAAAAGTTGATTCACATAGTGGATTATTGGTGGAATATGCAAAAATGCGTAATGCAAATGCAATATTACGTGGTTTGCGAGCGGTTTCTGATTTTGAATATGAGATGCAAATTACTTCAATGAATCGAAAATTAGACGAAAATATCGAAACCTTCTTCATTATGACAAATAATCAATATTCATTTTTAAGTTCAAGTATTGTGAAAGAAGTTGCGAGATATGGGGGAAGTGTAGTAGACCTTGTTCCTCCGATTGTAGAGCGTGCTTTAAAAGAAAAGTTTCAAACCCCGTTAAAGTGAACGGGGTTTTTCTTTATGAATGCGTAAAAATAATAAGATAACATATAAATATAAACAAAATAAGGTGAAGATTGGTCCGTAGTGTATAAATGATGTCCAAATATCAGTTAGTGTGTAAGAATGATTCAATAAAAATACGGGAAGATCTTCTTGCGTAGGCGAGAAAGAATGAACCTTTTCATAAAATGGCCCCCAAAATATAAAAGTGAAAATAGGAGCGAGAATACTTTGGATAATTCGAGCTAAAAAATATGGTTTAAAGCGGATATCTGTCTCCGCTAATATGCTTGCTACTTGTGCCTGAATAGAAAGGCCGCTAAATGCTAAAATGAAGCTTGTTACCATCGCTTGTTGAAGAAGTGTTGATTCATTAATTTGACTAATCATTTGGCTTCCAAGCGTCATTTCAAAAATACCGGATAATATCGGAATACTAAATTGGGATGTAAGTTGGAAGAATGATAAAATATGTTGCATAATAAAAGAAAGCGCTTCTGTAATTTCGAAAACAGTAATCATTTTATTTAAAACAGAGAATAAAATAATAAACCCACCAATCATGAGCAATGTTTGAATAGAAGAAACGATAGCGTCACCGAGTAGTTTTCCAATCGGTCTTTTTTCTTGCATACGTGTTTGGTGGAGGATGGAAAAAGGGTTTTGAAAGGCACGCTTTTGATTCGTATGTTTGTCTTTTATGTAAGTATCGTTATTACCATAAAAGCGCATAAGTAATCCGACGATAAAGTTGCTTATATAATGTGCTGCTGCTAATACGAGTCCTAATTTTGGATTATTGAAAAAACCAATAGAAACCGCTCCGAAAATAAAAAGTGGATTAGAAGAATTTGTGAAAGATACGAGTCGTTCCGCTTCGATTTGTGTTAGTTGATTGCTCTTGCGTAGTCTAGCGCTTAATTTGGCGCCAGCGGGGAATCCTGAAGCCATTCCCATTGCCCAAACAAACCCACCTACCCCTGGAACACGAAACAGTGGACGCATTAGTGGTTCTAATATAACACCGATAAATTTTACAATACCAATACTGATTAGAAGTTCCGCAATGATGAAAAACGGTAGTAGTGAAGGGAATACAACTTCCCACCATATATTTAACCCGCGAATTGAAGCTTGCAAAGCAGCTTGGGGGTGAAGTACAAGAGAAAAGGTTAAAAATAACATTGATATGGTAAGAAAAGCAGTTTTCCATTTTTCGTACATGTAAGAAAATCCCCCTTTGTCCCAAAAACGTTCATTTCAGTATACGTGGATATGTGGTGAATTTAGACCATAAGTATGAAAAAGGAATGAAAAAAATTAAAGGGTGAGAAAAATGAAGGAACCAAAAATCGGTTTAGCGCTTGGATCCGGAGGTGCAAAAGGTTTTGCTCACATAGGGGTAATAAAAGTATTAAGGGAAGCTGGTATCCCTATTCATATGATAGCAGGTAGTAGTATAGGAGCGTTAATTGGTACATTCTATGCAGCGAGTTGTGACGTTGAAAGACTGTATAAATTGGCAGCTGTTTTTAAAAGGAAATATTATTTGGATTTTACAGTTCCTAAAATGGGATTTATTGCTGGAAAACGTATTAAAGATATGATTAAAATGTTTACATATAATAAAAATTTAGAAGAGTTAGATATCCCGACGGCTGTTGTGGCTACTGACATTTTGAAGGGGGAAAAAGTTGTTTTTACAAGCGGTCCGATTGCGGAGGCGGTTCGAGCTAGTATATCTGTGCCAGGGGTGTTTGTTCCAGAGAAAATAGATGGCCGCTTATTAGTGGATGGAGGGGTAATTGACCGTATTCCCGTATCGGTTGTAAAAGATTTAGGGGCTGATATTGTTATTGCTGTAGATGTATCTCCAATTAAGGTGAATGGAGAGGTTACATCGATTTATGATGTAATTATGCAAAGTATTGAAATTATGCAACATGAACTTGTGATGAATCGGCAAATAGCATCAGATTTAATGATGCGGCCAGCAGTAGAACAATTTAGTTCGCGTGCTTTTACACATATTGAAGACATCATTCGGGTCGGAGAAGTGGAAGCAGAAAAACACATTTCAAACATTTATTTACTAATTGAGCAGTGGAAGGAGAAACATAATGTTTAAGCGTTTTCGGTTTATATATGCAATTTTAATAGGGGTTATATTGGCGATGCTACTTGTTTATGTGCGTTTGCCATACTTTGTGACAAAACCAGGTATGGCCGCAAAATTAGCGCCGTACGTGCAAGTTGACGGTGGTACTAAAGAGTCTGGTGATTTTATGCTTGTCACTGTCTCAATGGGGCCTGCAAATGTTGTGAACTTAATAGCCGCGCAATTTAATAAATATACACACATTTCGAAGGCGGAAGAAATATTGCAAAAAGGTGAGAGTGATGAAGAATATCAATTTCGTCAAGATTATGCGATGAAAGATTCACAAAACGCTGCAATTTATAATGCATATAAACGTGCAAATCGCTCTGTTTCTTTTGAAAATAAAGGTGTACTAGTGGCTGGTGTAGCAAAGGGTATGCCGTCAGAAGGAAAGCTTAAGCTTGGAGATGTTATAGTAGCTGTCGATGGAAAAATATTCGACAAGACGGAACAATTTATTGAGTATATGACAGGGAAAAAAGAAGGGGATACAGTAAATATTGAATACAAGCGGGGCGGAAAACAGTTTAAAGAAAATTTAAATGTAAAGACAATCCCTAATGGGAATGGACGTGTCGGTATAGGGGTCTCTATCGTTACGGAAAGAGAGTTAGTAGTAGATCCGAAAGTGAAAATTGATTCCCATGAAATAGGGGGGCCATCAGCAGGGTTAATGTTTACACTAGAAATTTATAATCAGCTCGTTGAAGAAGATTTAACAAACGGACATGAAATAGCTGGAACAGGTACAATCAATGATAAAGGGGAAATTGGTCCAATTGGTGGTATTCAGCAAAAAGTAGTAGCTGCTAGTGATGCAGGAGCTGAAGTGTTTTTTGCGCCAAATGAAAAAGGTGTAGAGAAATCGAATTATAAAGATGCTCTTGAAGCTGCGAAAGATATTAAAACAAAGATGAAAATTGTACCGGTGGACACACTGGATGATGCATTAACGTATTTGGAAAAAATGGGTGAAATAAAGTAAACCTCTCTGAAGAAGAGAGGTTTTTCTTATAGGAATTTTTTCATTATTTCATCATAACGAATTGGATGATGCGTTGCGTCTTGTTTTAGTAGTTGTGTCCGCAAAGGTTCTTGCATTATGGAGAAATATACAGCATTTGATTTTCGTTCTATGTCTAAAGTCGGATGTTCAAAAGTTTTTGTATGAGTAAGGATTGGAAGTTCTATTTTTTTCTTATTTTTAGAAAGATAAGTTTGTCCCTTTTGTGACATTCCGAGAAGACGGATATACGGCGCATGTTGCGCTATATTAGCTTTGTGTATTTCTTCCTTCGTTGTATTTGTTAAAATATGTGTACAAGCTCTTTGTAATCTAGTCCATGTATAACGTTTTGTTTTTAATGCTTCCATGAATGAATAGAAAGATGAACTGTTTTGTATTTTTGATAAAATACGATGCTCTAAACCTTCTTCCATTTCATATATACGTTGTAAGTCTTGAGAAGACATCGTCATAAGTTTGTATTTAAAAAATGAAAAGTATTTTTCCCAGTTATGTAACGTCCCGTAGTTTTGCTTGTAGTTTTCTAAAAGAGAAGCAGTCATTTTCGGGATAAAAGGCTCAATAGTTGTAGAGGAACTGTTTTCAATAAATAGCTGTTTGCGAATACTTGTTGCACTTGCAATATGTTGATCGTGAAATGTTTCATCATGATAATGAGAGGCGAATCTTTTTATAGTTTGTGCTTGCATGGAACTATTTTGTAAGAGAATGGCTTTAATGTACTGTAAGCCTAAAATGTTATTTGGTTGTGACATATCTACGTTTTTTTCGGGTGGTAAGATGTGTAGAAAGGCTTCAGATGTAGCTTTTGCATAACTATTACCTGCATTCATAAATTGCTTCACAAGACGATTAAAAGTCTTTTCTTCATTTTTTTGTATAGCGATGGTAGTGTAGAAATTTTCAGTTTGTCCATCTTCACTACCAAAACAAATTTCAGAAACACCAAGGGCGTTTAAAATCGAAATTGCGCCATTTGCGAAAGTTTCGGCCTTTTGTGTTGCGAATGCATAAGGAAGCTCTACAACAAGGTCTACGCCGTTTGTTAAGGCCATTTTAGTACGATACCATTTGGAGATGAGTGCGGGCTCACCACGCTGCAAAAAAGGACCACTCATAACGGCGATAATAATATCAGACTGTGTTAACTTTTTTGTTTCTTGCACATGATAAGCATGACCGTTATGAAAAGGGTTATATTCAACAACAATACCACTGGATTTTATGGTAATCTCTCCTTTCGATGTAGCATCTTTTTGGAAAACGTGATAATGTATATATTATTTCCTATGATGACTTCATTATAGTGTAAAGAAAAAACATTGACAAATATAAAATGGCTAGCTATAATTTTGTTTGTTGCCTTGAGGTGATATGATATGAAATGGTCCATCCATCAATTGAATAAATTGAGAAATAAAGGATTGACATTAAATGAAATGGTAGATGTAAGTGAGCTAAAAGAGGTCGAGAAAGATATTCGTGAAATTAATCCTGTTCATGTAACAGGAAGAGTTGATTTTGGCTCCGGTAAGTTTACGTTTCATCTACATATAACTGGAAGCATGGTTTTACCATGTTCTCGCTCTTTAGTAGATGTGACATTACCATTTGACATTAAAACAACTGAGGTGTTCCAAACTTCAGAAGAAGAATTTGAAACAGAAGCTGAAATTCATTGTTTAGAAGGAGAAGTACTTGACTTACTGCCCGTAATCAAGGAAAATATACTTTTGGAGATTCCAATGCAAATTTTCAGTGATGATGTTTCTGGTGGAGCACCGATGCAAGGTCAAGACTGGCAAGTGATTTCGGAAGAAAACAAAGAAAAGACTGTTGATCCAAGATTAGCAGGACTTGCAAAGTTTTTTGACAAATAATCGGAAGACTGGTTTAGGCCTTCATATGAAAATAATTATTTCTTTTAAGGAGGTGGGAAGAATGGCTGTACCTTTTAGAAGAACTTCTAAAACAGTAAAAAGAAAGCGTCGTACGCATTTCAAATTATCAGTACCTGGTATGGTAGAGTGCCCAAGCTGTGGTGAAGCGAAATTAGCTCACCGTGTATGTAAAGCATGCGGTACTTACAAAGGTAAAGAAGTAATCAGCAAGTAATTGCGAAAAATAAACGTAGAAGATATCTTCTACGTTTATTTTTTTTGTCTTATTCTTTATTTGTTGTATTCTATCTTTTCTAGTAACTGCATATGCTTAATAAAAAATGCATAGGGAGGACTAGAGAGATGGCGACAACAAGACAAGATGCTTGGACTGATGATGAAGATTTGCTTCTGGCAGAAGTAGTACTCCGGCATATTCGTGAAGGTGGAACGCAACTTTCCGCTTTTAAAGAAGTGGGGAGGCATTTGTCTCGTACACCTGCAGCTTGTGGATTTAGGTGGAATTCTTACGTTAGAAAGCAGTATAAAGAACGTATTGAAGAAGCAAAGCAACTTCGTAAGGTAGAAAATTATGAAGTGAAAGAGACAGCGGTATTAGAGCCAAAATCTATTACATTGAATGATGTTATTGAATTCTTGCGAAATTATAAAGATGAAAGCTCTTTAATGATGTTACAACAACAAATTGAATCGTTACAAACAGAGAAAGAACGTCTTCTGGAGCGATTATCAGTATATGAGGAAGAATATAGAACATTACTTGATTATATTGATCAAAAAAGAAGTGTAATGGTAGCAGAAAGAAATGGCGCTCGCTCGAATGGAGAATTAGAAAAATTAAAGAAATAAAAACAGCTGCGTAACAGCTGTTTTTTTTATTTCTTATGCAGATTCTTCGTTTGTAATCGCATTCGAATTTGTTTCTGGTTGCCAAATATAAAAATCACCATTAGTTACTGATACTGGCTGGAAACTTAATTTATCCCAAAAACCAGCTGACTGGATACGTGCTATCGTTTTAATTGGGAATTGTAGTTGTTGCGCATAATTAACAAGCATTTGTCCGAATCCTTGTTTTTGAAAAGTCGGCAACACTTCGAGTTTATAAAGTTCTAGGTAAGTACCTGTAATTTCAAATGGTTCTCCACCGTTCCTTTTCATGTATAGACTCATACGTGCGATTAGCGATCCTCCATAATAAATACCGTAAAATGGAGACTCACTATCATTTTCAATAATGTTTGCTTGTAATTCTTCCAACATGGATAGTTCTTGAGCTCCGCACCCTTTAAATTTTTTAAATGCATCTAATGTTTTATAATTGATGAGCAAGCGTTCAACTTTTGGGAATCCCATTACATCACATCCTTTTCTTATCTTGTTGAATACAGAAAAGTTAAAATATTTATAATAATATTATAACTCATTTTTTAATTTTTATGAAGAAGATAGAATATTTCTTTCATTATTTTTTTGAGGATTTGCTAAACTAAGAATAGAACTATGTATATAGGTAGTATATACATAGTGAAAGAAGGGGTTGCATTTGTTACAAGATAATTGAATCCTTAACTATGTAATTGTAATTTAATAAGATGTAAAGGGGGGAGGGCAAGGGAACTTATATCACTTGTTAATATGAGTTCTTTGTGTGAAGATGAAAATTGGAATTGTTGGACCGGGAGCTATTGGTCTCCTATATACATTTTATTTACAAAAAAGCAATCAAGATGTTACGTTGTTTACAAGAAACGCTAAGCAAGCAGAAGAATTAAACTTAACGGGTGTAAGTTGTATTAGGAATGGAGAACGTGAAACAGTATTTCCATCTATTTTACCGATAGAAAGTATGCTGGATAAACAGTTAGATTATACATTTATTGCTGTAAAGCAATATCATGTAACTGATATATTACCTTTTGTGCAGGGAGAATCGTCATTAATCTTTTTGCAAAATGGAATGTCGCATCTTCACGTTATGCAAAAAATAGGAAATGAACGTATAGCAGTCGGGATTGTGGAGCATGGTGCAAAAAAAGAGGATGGACATACAGTTCGTCATACTGGAATAGGTGTTACAAAGTTTGGTGTAGTGCGTGGTCAATCTAGTTGTTTTAAAAAGGTATTTAATTGTTTTCCTTTTGATTATTTTCCGATTCAGATAGAAGATGATTGGAAGGGGATTATGCGTAATAAATTAGTAGTCAATGTATGTATTAATCCATTGACGGCATTATTGCGGGTTGAGAACGGGGAGTTAATTTCAAACCCGTTTTTTTATCAAATGATGGAGCAAGTATTTCAGGAAGTTGCATTTCTTGTTAAAGAAGAAGATAGGGAAATGCTATGGCAAATGGTATGCCAAGTATGTGAAAAAACATCTCATAATACTTCATCTATGTTAGCGGACGTAAGAGCGAATAGACAAACAGAAGTTAATGCGATTGTTGGATATGTATTAGAAGAAGCTAAGGAACAACAACAATCTGTTCCGACACTTCGATTTTTGTTCAATGCAATAAAAGGAATGGAATTATAAGTGTTTTTCTTTGCTTTTACGTGAAACATTGACTACAATGTGGGTTGGTGAGAGAACAGGATACGAAAGGAAGAATTATATGGAGATAAAAGAGATCTCTGTTCCACTACAAGGTGTTGTAGCGGACTATATGAACGTTAAAAAAGAGATACAGTCATGTTTTGATTATCTGTTAACAGAGGATGCTTTTAAACAGCGTTTACATGATTTGCGTGAGAGAGAGTTCTTCCGTCAAGATTTAGTAACGCATTTATTAGAATATAATACACAATTGCAAGCGGGAGAATTTACAATTCAAAATATAAAAGCGCTTGAAGATGAAAATACATATGTAGTTATAGCTGGACAACAAGCTGGGTTATTAACTGGTCCGCTTTATACAGTGCATAAGATCATTTCAATTTTACAGCTTGCAAAAGAAAAAGAAGAGAGTTTAGGGGTTCGGGTTGTTCCTGTCTTTTGGATTGCTGGTGAAGACCATGATATGGATGAAATTAATCATACATTTGTAACGAAAAATAAAAAAATAAAAAAGACCATTTTTCATGAACGTTATCCGAAAAAGGCGAGTGCTTCTGAGTCTGAACTTTCTATTGAAGACTGTAGAAAATGGGTCGAAGAGATTTTTAAAACATATCCGGAAACGAATTTTACAAAGGATGTATTACAATTTGTTGATGATGCTTTAGGTAAATCGCATACATATGTAGATTTCTTTGCACGCCTTATTACGAAAATGTTCGCAAATTCTGGTTTAATTCTTGTAGATTCACATCATCCTGCATTAAGAAAATTAGAAGTGCCGTTTTTACAACAAATTATAAGTAAATATAAAGAAATTCAAGTAGCACTTCATAATCAACAGGAAGTAATTAAGGAATTAGGATTTAAACCGATTATTGAAACGAAGACAAATGCAGTGCATATATTTATGGAAATTGATAATGAGCGAGTATTGCTTGAAGAGAATCAAGGGAAGTTTATTGGAAAAGATGGAGTGCATTCATTTTCGTATGAAGAATTGATGGAAGAGATGGAAAGAAGTCCAGAACGTTTTAGTAATAATGTTGTAACGCGCCCTCTTATGCAAGAATATGTGTTTCCTACGTTAGCGTTTATTGGCGGTCCAGGGGAGTTAGCTTATTGGAGTGAATTGCAACAAGTGTTTCATACGGCCGGTTTCCAAATGCCACCTGTTGTTCCGCGCCTTACAATTACTTATATGGAGCGAGATATAGCGACAGATTTATATGATTTAGATTTGCGAGAAATTGATCCATTTCTAAATGATATAGATAATCTACGTGACAATTGGCTTTCTAATCAAATAGAGGAACCGATAGACGAGCGATTTATAGAAGCGAAAAAAGAAATAATGGATATCCATACATCATTACAACAATTCGTGAAAAAAATAGATCCAGGGTTAAATGAGTTTGCTGGGAAAAATGAACTGAAAATTAATGAGCAAATTGAACTGTTAGAAAGAATGTTGAAAAGAAATGTTGAGAAGAAACATGAGGTTCAACTGAATAAATTCCGCCGTTTACAATTTGCGCTTCGTCCATTAGGAGCACCACAAGAACGTGTGTGGAATGTGTGTTATTATTTAAATCAGTTCGGCCTTGATTTTGTTGACCGGGTAATGGAACAATCTTTTTCGTGGGACGGAAAACATCATGTAATAAAATTATAGAATCTTGCTCTTTTGAGCAGGATTTTATTTTTATTCTGTTGAATTAACTGTGAAGTGAAATATTTCTGAATTATTCATCTTATGTTATTGTAATGAATCGCTATGTATCAGGTATATATATATGACAAAATAGCACAAAATGTAAACGGATTATTATCTTTTTCGACAGGTTTTTGTTTAAATTCCCGCAAAAAATGATAAAATTTAGTATATAATAAAATAAAATAGCGATTTGTATAGCGTACTACCTTGTTGGAAGTTAAATGAGTCGTTCTTTAGTAGCATTTCATCCTCTAGTAGTAAATTGTGTTTGTAGAGTGAGAAATGTATTTAACATAATTAATTGGAAAAAGAGTAGGTGCAGCAATGTTCAAACACGTAACAGTACTTTTGAAAGAAACAGTAGATGGCTTAGATATAAAACCGAGTGGTACATATGTAGATTGTACACTGGGTGGAGGAGGACATAGTTCTTATTTATTATCTCAGCTAACAGATGGTGGAAAATTAATAGCATTTGATCAAGATGAAATAGCGATTCAAAATGCGAAGGAAAAATTTTCTTCTTATGGTGAACAATTTGTAACAGTGAAGAGCAACTTCCGTTATTTATCTGAAAAACTACATGAATTAGGTATCACAGAAGTAGACGGGATTTTATTCGATTTAGGTGTTTCATCCCCACAATTAGATACACCAGAGCGTGGCTTTAGTTATCATCATGATGCACCGTTAGATATGCGGATGGATCAAGATGCCCCATTAACAGCATATGATGTTGTGAACAGCTGGTCATATGAACAACTCGTAAGAATTTTCTTCCAATACGGCGAAGAAAAATTTTCAAAGCAAATAACACGGAAAATTGAAGCGTATCGCGAGAATAAGGCTATTGAAACGACAGGAGAATTAGTGGAATTAATTAAAGAAGGTATTCCAGCTCCGGCACGTAGAACAGGTGGACATCCTGCGAAGCGAGTATTCCAAGCGATTCGTATTGCTGTAAATGATGAATTAAAAGTATTTGAAGAAGCGTTGGAATCTGCAATTGGTATGGTCAAGCCTGGTGGAAGAGTTAGTGTTATAACATTCCATTCTTTAGAAGATCGTATTTGTAAAACGACGTTTAAGCGAAATAGCACAACGCCGCAATTACCACAGGGACTACCGATTATTCCGGATGAATTTAAGCCGAAATTAAAGCTTATTACAAGGAAACCGATTTTACCTTCTGACATTGAATTAGAAGAAAATAATCGAGCGCGTTCTGCGAAGTTGAGAATCGCTGAAAAACGATAAAAAGGAGAGAGAGGTATGACTAATTTAGCTGTAAAGTATAAACAACAGGCGCAAGAAGAGGTACAAATTCAAGCGCCGCCACAGCAGATGGTTAAGCCAAAAGTAAAAACGAAAATTACAAGAATTGAAAAGCTATTGTACGTAACGTTTATTGGATTTTTATTATATGCTTGTGTAGCTTTTATTGGGAATAAAGCGGGTCTATATCAAGTTAATGTAGAAGCAGCGACGATAGAAGAAGAAATTGTGAAAAAACAAAAGGAAAATCAAGAATTGCAGGCTGAAGTAGAGAAGTTAAGTCGTTATGAACGTATCGCTGAAGTTGCAAAAAAACACGGGCTAGAAATTAATGCGAATAATGTGAAAGGCCTAAAGTAAGGCAAATAGGTGTGAAGAAAAGATGAAGAGAAATATGACCAAATTTCATACCAATAAGGGAGCAGGTTATTTTATGATATTTTTCCTCCTGCTCTTTTTGCTGTTATTAGCCCGATTTTTTTACATACAAGTAACAGGAACAGTGGACAATCATGATTTGAAGAAACTTGCTGAGCAGAAACATAGTAAAAAGGGAGTTCTCGAAGCGAATCGAGGAACAATTTATGATCAAAATGGTCATGTCCTAGCGCAAGATGCAAATTCTTATAAACTTGTAGCCGAGTTAAAAGGAGCCAATGCCGTTAAGGATAAAGAGGATACTGCAAAGAAAATTGCAGGAGTACTCGGAAAAGATGAAGATAAAATTTTAGCTACTTTAAATAAAGAAGGCAGAAGTCAAGTGGAATTTGGAACATTAGGTAAGGACTTGACGAAAGAAAAGAAAGAACAAATAGAAGCATTGAAATTGCCGGGAATCTCTTTCATTACTGAAAATGCGAGGGTGTATCCAAACGGTGATTTCGCATCTTACGTCATAGGGCATGCCAGCCCTGATGAGAATGGAATCGCAGTAGGGCAATTTGGCTTAGAAAAGAGTTTAGATAAGTATTTAGGTGCTTCTAATGGTGAGGTAGCTTATACAGGGGACCGTAAAGGTGTATCTCTTGACGGTGGAAAGGTGAATGTAAAGGCGCCTAAAAATGGAGATAATGTGTATTTAACGCTTGACCAACGTATTCAAAGTTATTTAGAAGACGCAATGAAAGAAGCGAGTAAACATTATGAGCCAGAAAATTTAATTGGAATTGTAGCGGATCCAAAGACGGGAAAAATATTAGCGATGTCTAGTAAACCTAGTTATGACCCTAATGATCGTCAAATTAAATATTTCTTCAACGACGCAATTGCAAATGCATTTGAACCGGGATCAACAATGAAGATTTTCACATTAGCAGCGGCCATTAATGAAGGTGTATACAATGGACAAGACTTTTATCAGTCTGGTACATATCAAGTTGGTAATCGCAAAATAAAAGATCATAACGGCGGCGCTGGATGGGGTTCTATTACTTTTGATGAAGGGGTAGAGCGCTCTTCAAACGTAGCGTTTGCAATTTTAGGTGATCAAAAACTTGGTCCAGATCGTTTCCGAAAATATATTCATAATTTTGGATTAGATGAAAAAACAAACATTGATTTACCTGGTGAAGGGTCAAATACAATTTTATTTGATCAACAAATACAACAAGTAACAACAGCATTTGGACAAGGTTCTACAGTTACACCAATTCAACTTGTACAAGCTGCAACAGCGATTGCAAATGATGGGAAAATGATGAAACCTTATACAATTGATAAAATTGTGGATCCAATAACAGGTAAAGTACAGCTAGAGCATAAACCAGAAGAAGTAGGAAAACCTGTTTCCAAAGAGACAGCAGCGCAAGTAAGGCAATTACTAGAACGTGTTGTTACATCACCGAAAGGAACAGGGACTGCATATAAAATTGATGGGTACTCAGTCGGTGGTAAAACAGGTACAGCACAAATTCCTGACGGGAAAGGTGGCTATATGACGGGAAGAGAGAATTATATATTCTCATTCTTAGGTATGGCACCGATGGACGATCCGCAACTTGTTGTGTATGTGGCCGTTAAACAACCAAAATTAAAAGATGATGAAAACGGGGCTAAACCTTTAGCTGATATCTTTAAATATGTAACGAAAAATAGTTTAGAGTATTTAAAGATTAAGCCAAATGAAGTAAAAGACCCGAAAAAATATGTGAAAGAACAACAAACTGTCGTTCCAGATGTAACTGGAAAAACGATGGAAGAAGCGAAAAAAACAATTGATAAAGCAAAACTGCGTCCAATCGTATTAGGTGAAGGTAAAGTGCAGCAGCAAGTGCCAAAAGCAACTGAACAAACATTAAAGGGTGATCGAGTCTTCTTAGTAGGAGATAAACCTACAATGCCAAATATACAGGGGTGGGCACTGCGTGATGTTATGAATTTAGCAAAAACATTAAAGCTTAACTTAAAACCTTCTGGTACAGGGTATGTAACGGAACAAAGTGTGGCAGAAGGAACAGTGTTGCAACCTGGTACAGAATTAGGTGTAACACTCGTACCACCACTTGAGCCGCAGCAAGAAGCAGAAAAGCCATAATGGTAATAGGGAAGAAGTTCTAATTAAATAAGTACAAGCATATATTGGAACAAGCTAGGCGTAAGGGAGGCTTGTTCCAATATGCGTGTATCAAATGTAACGGTTAGGAAACGACTTATTTTTATACTTATATCGGGTATACTCATTTTCACCATCATCGATATTCGTCTTGGATATGTGCAATTTTTTCTTGGAAATATGTTAACGGATCGTGCGAAGGATTCATGGAGTCGTAATATTACTTTTGAACCAGAGCGAGGGAAAATTTTAGATCGAAATGGTGTGGAGCTTGCTACGAATAAAAGTGCACCTACCGTCTTTGTTGTGCCAAGGCAAATTGAAAAACCAGCAGAGACTGCAGAGAAGTTAGCTGCAGTATTAGGTGTGGAAAAAGATGATGTTTATAAGCGGATTACAAAAAAAGAATCGATTGTAAGGCTGGATAAGGGCGGAAGGAAAATATCGCATGACAAAGCGAAAGAAGTACGCGGATTAAGTTTAAAGGGTGTGTACATCGCAGAGGATTCTATCCGGTACTATCCATTCGGTAATTTTTTATCACACGTATTAGGATTTGCGGGCAGTGATAATCAAGGGCTTATGGGACTAGAGAAATATTATGATAAAGAGCTAAATGGTGATAAAGGTCATGTGCGATTTTTTGCAGACGCGAAAGGACAGAGAATGCCTAACGTTGGAGATGATTTCAAAAAACCAGAAGCCGGCTTGAATTTAGGATTAACAATTGATTCACGCATTACGAGGATTATGGAAAGAGAAATGAATATTGCGGAATCAACGTATAATCCTGACGGTATAATAGCAATTGCAATGAATCCGAAAAATGGTGAAATTTTAGGTATGTCAAGTCGACCAAGTTTTGATCCAGCAGATTTCCAAAGTGTTTCTCCGGAAGTATATAACAGAAACTTACCTGTATGGAGTACGTATGAGCCGGGGTCAACATTTAAGATTATTACATTAGCTGCAGCCTTGAATGAAAATTTGGTAGACTTAGAGAAAGATACATTTTATGATGATGGGGCAGCTGAAGTTGGTGGAGCTAGATTGCGGTGTTGGAAAGCTGGAGGCCATGGTAGCCAAACGTTTTTAGAGGTAGTTCAAAACTCTTGTAACCCAGGATTTATTGAACTCGGTGATCGTCTTGGTAAAGATCGATTGTTTAAATACATTCGCAATTTCGGGTTTGGACAGAAGACCGGAATTGACTTACAAGGTGAAGGTAGCGGGATTTTATTTAATTTAGATAAAGTTGGTCCAGTCGAGCAAGCGACGACTTCATTTGGGCAAGGTGTTTCTGTTACACCGATTCAACAAGTAGCAGCTGTAGCGGCCGCTGTAAATGGTGGAACTTTGTATCAGCCATATATAGCGAAGGAATTTATTGATCCGAAGAATAATCAAGTTGTCAGCAAAAAGACACCTGTTGCGAAAAGGGAAGTTATTTCCAAGGAAACTTCAGAGAAAGTTCGTTACGCATTAGAGAATGTTGTAGCGAAAGGTTCTGGTAAAGGGGCTTATATTGATGGATATCGTGTAGGTGGAAAAACTGGAACTGCTCAAAAGGTGAAAGATGGAAAATATTTAGATAATAACTATATTGTATCATTTATCGGTTTTGCTCCAGCTGACGATCCGCAAATTGTTGTTTATGTAGCAGTGGATAATCCAAAAGGAGTCACTCAATTTGGTGGAGTTGTAGCAGCACCTATTGTTGGGAATATTCTTCGTGACGCACTTCCTGTAATGGGAGTGGAACCGAGAAAAGAGCAAGTTGAGAAAGAATATAAATGGGGCGATACACCAACTGTGGAAGTTCCGAATTTAATTGGTATGAAAAAGAAAGATTTACAAACGCAACTTGTAGACTTGAAGCTTGATATAAGTGGTGATGGTGGGAAAGTAATTAAACAATCACCAGAAGCAGGAGCTAAAGTAAAAGAGGGTTCAAAAGTTAGAATTTACTTCGGGAATTAAAGGTAACTGATTGTGTTTTATGGTACAATTGGTGGAAGTGAGTTCTTTATAGAAAAATTGCTTTATTTGAGACGATAAGTGTCTCATTAATAAATAAATCTATTGATTAGACTATAGTAGCACTTACCTCCTATTTTTATATAACTAGGAGGTAACGTGTTACTTGCTAAAATAAGAGATAAATAAACAATGTAGAGAGGGTTTAGTGAAATGAAGTTGCATACACTTGTATCATGTTTGCATGATTTTCCAGTTGTTCCAACAGAAAATCCAGAAATAACATCTATTGAAGCGGATTCACGTAAAGTGAAAGAGGGAAGCTTATTTATATGTATGAAAGGATATACGGTTGATAGCCATGACTTTGCTAAGCAAGCAGCCGCACAAGGAGCGGCTGCTATTGTTGCGGAAAGACCAATTGATGTTGACGTTCCAGTTGTACTTGTGAAAAATACTTTTCGTTCGCTAGCGGTTTTAGCTGATTATTTTTATGGCCAACCAACACACAAGTTACATTTAATCGGTATTACAGGTACAAATGGAAAGACAACAACATCGCATATTATGGATGAAATTATGCGCGCACATGGTCATAAAACAGGGCTAATTGGAACGATTAATATGAAAATCGGTGATGAAACATTTGAGGTGAAAAATACAACACCAGATGCACTAACACTTCAACAGACATTTTCAAAAATGGTTGAACAAGGTGTGGATAGTACAGTAATGGAAGTTTCGTCTCATGCTTTAGATCTTGGCCGTGTACACGGGTGCGATTACGATGTTGCAGTATTTACGAATTTAACACAAGATCATTTAGACTATCATAAAACGATGGAAGAATATAAACATGCGAAAGGGTTGCTTTTTGCACAGCTTGGCAATAGTTATCATCATAATCGTGAAAAATACGCTATATTAAACAGTGATGATCCAGTAGCAGAAGAGTATATGAGAAGTACAGCAGCTACTGTTGTAACATACGGTATAGATGTTGCAAGCGACATTATGGCACGAGATATCGTAATGACGAGTGGCGGTACAACATTTACACTTGTAACACCGTATGAAACTGTAAATGTTACGATGAAATTAATTGGTAAGTTTAATGTATACAACGTGTTAGCTGCTACAGCAGCAGGTCTTGTTTCAGGAGTGAGCTTACAAACAATTATTGATGTAATTAAAGAGCTTGCTGGCGTTCCTGGACGTTTTGAAGTTGTTGATGGTGGACAAAATTACACAGTTATTGTTGACTATGCACATACACCTGATAGCTTAGAGAACGTACTAAAAACAGCAAAACAGTTTGCAAAAGGTGATGTATATTGTATCGTTGGTTGCGGTGGTGATAGAGATAGAACGAAAAGACCAATAATGGCAAGTGTTGCAACCAAATATGCAACTCATGCAATTTATACATCAGATAATCCAAGAAGTGAAGATCCGAAGGCTATTTTAGATGATATGGTAAATGATGTAAAAGGGAATGATTATGAAGTAATTGTCGATCGAAAAGAAGCGATACGTTCCGCTATCTCGAAAGTGAAAGCAGAAGATATTATTATTATTGCTGGTAAAGGGCATGAAACGTATCAAATTATTGGTAAAGAAGTTCATCATTTTGACGATCGTGAAGTTGCTAAAGAAGCAATCACGGAGCGTTTAAACAACGAAGTGTAACAGCATGAGAGGAGGACTACATGTGCTTGAACAAGGCTTATTAGTAACGGCTGGGGTAGCATTCTTAATTTCTGTTGCCCTTTCGCCATTATTTATTCCATTTTTAAGAAAGTTAAAGTTCGGACAGAGTATTCGTGACGAAGGACCGAAGTCACACCAAAAGAAATCAGGGACACCAACGATGGGTGGTATTGTCATATATGTATCTATGATGGTGACTACGCTTATTATGGCGATTAAATTTAACAATTTAGGTGCAGAAGTATCATTGTTATTATTAGTTACATTTGGGTACGGATTAATCGGATTTTTAGATGACTACATAAAAGTAGTAAAGAAAAGAAATCTTGGTTTAACATCAAAACAAAAATTGATTGGTCAGCTTGTAATTGCTATTGCGTTCTTTTTAATTGGAAAAGGGCAAGCATTTCACACTTATATCATGATTCCGGGAACTGATGTTAAATTTGAATTAGGCTGGGCATATTTTGTTCTTGTATTATTTATGCTTATTGGTGGATCAAATGCGGTTAATTTAACAGATGGTTTAGATGGTTTATTATCAGGAACAGCTGCTATTGCATTCGGAGCATTTAGTATTATTGCTGTAGCTCAAGAACAATTTGGGGTAGCGATTTTCTGTATGGCAGTTGTAGGAGCTGTACTTGGCTTTTTAGTATTCAATGCGAATCCAGCAAAAGTATTTATGGGGGATACAGGTTCTCTAGCTTTAGGTGGTGCTATCGCAGCTGTAGCGATTTTGTTAAAACAAGAATTGTTACTCGTTATTATTGGCGGTGTATTCGTAGCGGAAACTTTATCTGTTATTATCCAAGTTATTTCGTTCAAAACAACAGGAAAGCGTGTCTTTAAAATGAGTCCATTACATCATCATTATGAATTATGTGGTTGGTCAGAGTGGCGCGTTGTTGTAACGTTTTGGTCTGTAGGATTTTTATTAGCTGTGCTAGGAATTTATATCGGGGTGTGGATGTAATTGAAAACTGTAACTGAATATCAAAATAAAAATGTTCTTGTATTAGGTATTGCTAAAAGTGGTTATGCAGCAGCTACTTTATTAAAAAAATTAGGGGCAAACGTCATTGTAAATGATGGGAAACCATTAGTGGGTAATGTGCTTGCTGCTGAGTTACAAGTGGAAGGAATGGATGTTGTATGTGGTGGGCATCCGTTAGAATTGCTGGAGAGAAACATTTCACTTGTCGTAAAAAACCCAGGAATTCCATATTCTAATCCACTCTTAGTGGCGGCGAAGGAAAAGCAAATTCCAATTGTAACTGAGGTTGAATTAGCATATCGCATTTCAGCAGCACCGTTTGTTGGGATTACGGGATCTAACGGCAAAACAACAACGACAATGTTAACGTTTGAAATGTTAAAAGAAGGACAAAAGCACCCAGTTATTGCGGGGAATATAGGTACTGTAGCTTGTGAAGTTGCACAATTGGCGAAAGAAAATGAAGTTGTCGTTACGGAACTTTCATCGTTTCAATTGATGGGAGTGGAATCGTTCCAACCAAAAATTGCAGCCTTTTTAAATTTATTTGAAGCGCATTTAGATTATCACGGGACGAAGAAAGAGTATGGTTTGGCGAAAGCGAATATTTTCAAAAACCAAACTGAAACAGATTATAGTGTAATTAACGCAGATGATGCAGATGTAATGGCATTATCTGCATATAGTAAAGGACAGAAAGTATTATTTTCGACGACGAAAGAAATTGAAGATGGTGCGTGTATAAAAGATAACGCTCTTTATTTTAAAGGCGAAAAAGTACTTAAAGTAAGCGATATTGTTTTACCTGGTAAGCACAATTTAGAAAATATTTTAGCAGCAATGAGTATTGCTAAATTACTAGGTGTTTCTAATGAAGCAATTACTGCTGTGTTAAAAAGTTTTACAGGTGTAAAACATCGCTTAGAATATGTAACAACGATTAATAATCGTAAATTTTATAATGATTCAAAAGCGACGAATATGCTAGCGACAGAAAAAGCATTATCTGCATTTACACAACCGATTGTATTATTGGCTGGTGGACTTGATCGTGGTAATGAATTTGATGATTTAATTCCATACTTTAAACATGTCAAAGCGATTGTAACATTTGGACAAACTGCACCAAAATTAGTAAGAGCGGCAGAAAAAGCAGGATTAGATGTAATTGAAAGTGTCGATACTTTAGATGATGCAGTAGTGAAGGCTTATGCTCATTCTACGGCTGGTGATATTATTCTTCTTTCACCAGCATGTGCAAGCTGGGATCAATTTAAAACATTTGAAGAAAGAGGAGACATTTTTATACAAGCTGTGCATAAACTTATATAAAGTAAATCAAAACATCAGTAGGCTAACACCTACTGATGTTTTGTTACATAGGGCAAAGGTTCTGCCCAAAGAGGTGGTGTTCATGGGTAATGAAGAAAACGCCTGATTTTATTCTCATCATCGTTACACTTGCGTTGTTAACAATCGGAATGATTATGGTTTATAGTGCGAGTGCGGTTTGGGCCTCTTATAAAATGGGGGATTCATTCTTTTTTGCAAAAAGACAATTGTTATTTGCAAGTCTTGGGGTAGTAGCTATGTTTTCTCTCATGAAAATTGATTATTGGGTGTGGCGTACGTATTCAAAAGTAATTTTACTAGTTTGTTTCGTTCTTCTTATTCTCGTTCTTATTCCTGGAGTAGGTCTCGTTCGTGGGGGAGCGCGAAGTTGGATTGGAATCGGAGCATTTTCTATCCAACCGTCAGAGTTTATGAAATTCGCGATGATTATTTTCTTAGCAAAATTTTTAGCGGAACGACAAAAATTAATTACATCGTTTAAACGAGGTTTGCTACCGGCTCTTAGTTTTGTATTTCTTGCTTTTGGGATGATTATGTTACAACCAGATCTTGGTACGGGAACGGTAATGGTTGGGACATGTATTATTATGATATTCATTTCGGGAGCAAGGATTTTTCACTTTGCAATGTTTGGTTTGCTTGGTGCAGCGGGATTTGTAGGGTTAATTGCATCAGCACCATATCGAATGAAACGCATCACATCATATTTAGATCCGTGGTCGGATCCGCTCGGAAGTGGATTTCAAATTATCCAATCGTTACTCGCAATTGGACCTGGTGGTTTATTTGGGCTTGGACTTGGACAAAGTAGACAAAAATTTCTTTATTTACCTGAACCACAAACAGACTTTATATTTGCAATCTTATCCGAGGAATTAGGTTTTATTGGTGGTTCATTTGTGTTATTATTATTTAGTCTATTATTATGGCGCGGGATTCGTATAGCATTAGGAGCGCCAGATTTATATGGTACGTTTTTAGCAGTAGGTATTGTGGCGATGATTGCGATTCAAGTAATGATTAATGTTGGTGTTGTAACAGGACTGATGCCTGTTACGGGTATTACTTTGCCGTTTTTAAGTTATGGTGGATCAAGTTTGACCTTAATGTTAATGGCAGTAGGTGTATTATTGAATATAAGTCGCCATTCTCGCTATTAAACCCTGTTTAAAAGACAGGGTTTTTCGTGTGTGTGTGAAAATACAATATGTATATAGAAATAAATACGATTGAATAAGAACAGGGAAGTGGAGGAATCAGTAGTGCGAGTATTAGTAAGTGGTGGGGGTACTGGAGGACATATTTATCCAGCTCTTGCTTTAATTAGAGAAATAAAAAAACTAAATCCGGAAGCAAGATTTTTATACATTGGTACAGAGAATGGATTAGAGAGTACCATCGTACCGAAAGCGGGTATTCCGTTCCAATCTATTGTTATAAGTGGATTTAAACGAAAAATATCTCTTGATAATGTAAAAACAGTGATGCGTTTCCTAAAAGGTGTTCAAGATAGTAAACGATATATTCGTCGTTTTAACCCTGATATTGTGATTGGTACGGGTGGATACGTATGTGGGCCAGTTGTATATGCTGCGGCTAAATTAGGTATTCCGACTATTGTACATGAACAAAATAGTGTACCTGGTGTAACGAATAAATTTTTAAGTCGTTATGTCGATAAAGTTGCAGTTTGCTTTGAAGCAGCTGCAGAACATTTCCCACAGTCAAAAGTGGTTATGACAGGTAATCCACGTGCATCAGAAGTAATGGACCAAAATGGAATGAAAGGAAAACGTTCGGTAGGACTATCCCTTTCTAAAAAATCCGTGCTTATTTTTGGTGGGAGTCGCGGGGCTAGACCGATTAACGATGCTTTTGTAGAAGCGATTGAACAATTTGGGAATAAAAGTTACGAAGTATTATATGTAACAGGCGAAGTACATTATGATAAAGTTATGGAAGCCGTGAAACAAAAAGGGAATCCGAATAATGTTATTATTAAACCTTTTATTCATAATATGCCAGAGGTACTGACTGGTGTAGATCTTGTTGTTTCAAGAGCAGGGGCTACAACGCTTGCAGAATTAACAGCGTTAGGAAAGCCAAGTGTATTAATTCCAAGTCCGTACGTAACAAATAACCATCAAGAAAAAAATGCACGATCAGTTGTTGATAAAGGAGCAGCTAAAATGCTACTTGAAAAAGATTTAACATCTGAAACGCTTATTCGTGACATTGATGAGATTTTATTGGATACACAAACATTACAAAATATGAAACTGGCTACTAAGCAACTTGGTATTCCAGATGCAGCAAATAAGCTATATGAAGTAATGAACAAGCTTATTAAAAAATAACATTAGGTGAACGCCCTGCATATTACTGTAATAAGGAGACTTAATATGGGGGAGATTGTCTATGGAACAATTAGTAAAAGAGCTTTTAGAAGCAAATGTTGGTCGCGTGTTAGTTAATGAACCGTTAGCGCGTTACACGACTATGAAAATAGGCGGACCAGCTGATATTTTAATTGTGCCAAAGCATGTTGCTGGTATTGAGAAGACGCTAGAGTTAGTAAAGAAGTACAAGACAGGGTGGACTGCAATTGGTCGTGGTTCAAATCTTCTCGTATCTGATCAAGGTATAGAAGGTGTGGTTATTCGTTTAGGAGAAGGATTAGATCACTTAGAAGTCGAAAAACATAGAGTAAGAGTTGGTGCTGGATACCCCCTTATTAAATTGTCAACTTTACTTAGTCGACAGGGATTAGATGGCTTGGAATTTGCAAGTGGTATTCCAGGAAGTGTTGGCGGTGCAGTGTATATGAATGCAGGCGCTCATAAGTCTGACATATCGAGTGTATTGACGAAAGCTCGTATTTTGTTTGAAAATGGAACAATTAATTGGTTGACGAATACCGAAATGGGATTTTCTTATCGCACATCTGTATTGCAAGTGAAACGCCCTGGTATTGTTTTAGAAGCTGAATTCCAATTGGAGGTAGGCGAACGCGAGGAAATTGTAAGAAGCATGCAAAAGAATAAAGAGTATCGCCGTGAAACGCAGCCTTGGAATCACCCTTGTGCAGGAAGTATATTTCGAAATCCAGTCCCATATTTTGCAGGAGATTTAATAGAAAAATCAGGGCTGCGTGGCTATAAAATAGGTGGAGCTCAAATTTCTGAAATGCATGGAAATTTTATTGTTAATACTGGTGTGGCTTCAGCGCAAGATGTATTAGACTTAATCGCATTGATAAAGCGTACAATTAAGGATAAATTTGGTGTTGATATGCATACAGAAGTAGAAATAATTGGAAGATAACGGTTGTTCGTTCCGCTCATTATCATTTATGTTATAATAAGAAGATAAGAACGGCATGAGGAACATGCCGTTCTTTATGTTACATAGGGGGATCGTACATGAAAAATAGTAAAGTGATTAAACTACAAGATCGTGTACCAAAATTAAAGAATCAAAAGAAAAAAAATAAGAAACCTGTTAATCATCGGTTAATTTTATACATATCGATTTTATTTTTATTAGTACTCTTTTTAATTTATTTTCGGTCTCCGCTTAGTAATATAAAAAAGATAAGTGTGTTTGGAAATCATTATATGACAGATGAACAAGTTATGAAGGAATCAGGTGTGACATATGATACGAGTTATTTCCGAGTAACAGCACATAAAGCAGAAGAAAACTTAACGAAACGAAAAGAAATTAAAGCGGTAAATGTAAAAAAACGTTTCCCAAACAAAATTGATGTTCATATCGAAGAATATTTAACAATTGGCTATATAAACAAAGATGGGAAATTACAACCGTTATTAGAAAATGGGAAAACACTCGATGTACTTCCGAACGGAAAGCTTCCAGTTGCAGCACCAATTTTTGAACCGTTTAAAGAGGAAAAAATGAAGGAATTAATTGCAGAACTAGAAAAATTAACGCCAACTATTTTAAGGTCTATTTCTGAAATTCGTTATACACCAACGAACGCAAATGAAGATCATCTTACTTTATATATGAATGAAGGATATGAAGTGAGCACCACTATTCAAAATTTCGCAAAGCGAATGGAAGCTTATCCACTTATTTTAAAAACAATTGAACCTGGTAAGAAGGTTTTAATTGACTTAGAAGTGGGTGCATATACGAAGGAACTAGGTGCTGAAGAAAAGAAAGAATAGAATGATAGTTTTTATTGCGTTATTACGTATGGAATGAAACGAATGTTCTTTTATATGGATGCTAATTTGCAAGAATGCTTAATTTGATGAAAAAAATGTAAATTTTCTTAGATTCATACTAGGATTGGTACAAGTTTCACTTTTCTACAAGTACATCTTAGTGTAGACTTATACTTGGCGGTAATCTTTACACTTGAAATATAATTATTTCAAGATAGAGCAGTTATTCACAGGTTACTGCGATATTCTTAAATGAATGTTAAATAAAAATAAGAAAAATATAGGGTTAAAAAAGGGAAACGTATAAAGACGTTGAATATTTTTCTTATAAATAGTAAAGTTGCGATTGTTGTTCCATATATTGAGTTGTATGGTATAAATAAAGAAGGAGGTGCCAAAGAATGAACAGCAATGAAATATATGTTAGTCTTGACATCGGTACATCCAATGTTAAAGTCATCATTGGTGAAATGGTTAATGATAGCTTAAACATTATTGGTGTTGGAAACGTAAAATCAAATGGTTTGAAGAAGGGATCGATAGTTGATATAGATGAAACTGTTCGATCAATTAAAAAAGCAATTGAACAGGCTGAGCGCATGGTGGGTATCCACATTGAGCAAGTTGTAGTAGGTGTCAATGCAAACCAGGTACAGTTGCTCCCGTGTCACGGAGTAGTTGCTGTTTCAAATGAAGATCGTGAAATCGGGAATGAAGATGTCTTACGCGTTCTAGATGCAGCGCAAGTTGTGTCAATTGCTCCTGAACGTGAATTTATTGATGTGGTACCTCGACAGTTCATTGTAGACGGTCTTGACGAGATTAACGATCCACGCGGGATGATCGGTGTAAGATTAGAAATGGAAGGTACACTTATTACAGGCTCGAGAACTTTACTACATAACCTACTTCGTTGTGTAGAAAAAGCAGGTCTTGAAATTGTTGATATTTGTCTGCAACCTTTAGCAGCAGCGACAGTTGCGTTATCTTCGGATGAAAGACATAGAGGGGTAGCCCTTGTTGATATGGGTGGAGGATCTACAACCTTATCTATTTTTAAAGATGGAGAGTTGCAAGCAACGAGCGTATTGCCATTAGGTGGAGATCATATAACGAAGGATATAGCAATTGGGCTGAAAACTTCAACAGAAAATGCAGATCAAATTAAGCTGAAATATGGACATGCTTTTTATGATACAGCATCTGAAGAAGAGATGTTTACGGTTCCTATTATGGGAAGCGATCAAACAGAACAATATTCTCAGTTGGAATTATCGGATATAATAGAGGCTCGTGTAGAGGAAATTTTAATGTTTGTTCAAGATGAAGTGCGTAAGTTAGGAGTAAAGCAAGTAGCTTCTGGATATGTACTAACTGGTGGGATAGCTTCTATGCCAGGTATTCTTGATCTTGCATACGATATTTTACATGAAAATGTTCGTATAGCAACCCCTGATTATATTGGTGTTCGTGAGCCCCAATATACAAGTGGAGTTGGATTAATTAAACATTCTTATCAAAAAGCTAAATTACGTGGGAAAAATGTGCAGGAAAAGCAAGAACATTTTGAACCAGTACCAGCACCAATGCCGGTACAACAGCAACCTGCGAAACAGAAAAATCGTAATCAAAATAATACTAATCAAAATGATGACCGCATGATGTCAAAAGTAAAACGTGTATTCCGTTATTTATGGGATTAAAATTGGACACGAAAAATGAGGTTCTAGGGGGATTTCGACATGTTAGAGTTTGATACTACTCAAGATCAATTAGCAAATATAAAAGTTATCGGTGTCGGCGGTGGCGGAAACAATGCTGTAAACCGTATGATTGAACATGGTGTACAAGGTGTAGACTTTATCGCTGTGAATACTGATGCACAAGCATTAAATCTATCAAAAGCTGAAACGAAAATGCAAATTGGTGGAAAATTAACGCGTGGACTTGGTGCAGGCGCAAACCCTGAAGTAGGGAAAAAAGCTGCAGAAGAAAGTAAAGAACAGATTCAGGAAGCACTTCGTGGTGCGGATATGGTCTTCGTAACTGCTGGTATGGGCGGCGGAACTGGAACTGGTGCAGCTCCAGTTGTTGCTCAAGTTGCAAAAGAACTAGGTGCGTTAACAGTTGGTGTTGTAACACGCCCATTTACATTTGAAGGACGTAAACGTGCAACTCAAGCTGCATCTGGTATTGCTTCATTTAAAGAAAATGTAGATACACTTATTGTAATTCCAAATGATCGCTTATTAGAGATTGTTGATAAAAATACGCCAATGTTAGAAGCGTTCCGTGAAGCTGATAACGTATTACGTCAAGGTGTTCAAGGTATTTCTGATTTAATTGCTACACCAGGTCTAATTAACTTAGACTTTGCAGACGTAAAAACAATTATGTCTAATAGAGGTTCTGCTTTAATGGGTATCGGTTCTGGTAATGGTGAAAATCGTGCTGCTGAAGCTGCGAAAAAAGCGATTTCTAGTCCATTACTAGAAACATCTATTGATGGAGCTCAAGGTGTTATTATGAACATTACGGGCGGCGCAAACTTAAGTTTATATGAAGTACAAGAAGCAGCAGACATTGTAGCTTCAGCTTCGGATCCAGAAGTAAATATGATCTTCGGTTCTGTTATTAATGAAGGATTAAAAGATGATATCGTTGTCACTGTAATTGCAACTGGTTTTGATGATAGTGCTTCGACGCAACCACCAAAACCAATTATCCGTCCGACTGCGAATCATTCACAACAGCAACAACAACAACCAGTAGCTCAACCTTCAAAACAACGTGAAGTTAAGCGTGAAATGAAACGTGAAGAGCCGGTTATGCATGATCGTCATACAGATTCAGATGACATCGATATTCCAGCATTCTTACGTAACCGTCGTAGACGATAAAAGAAAAGGAGCTTTCATGCTCCTTTTTTTTGTTGTCTAAATGGAAAAGATCTGCTAAGCAGATCTTTTTTTATTATTTTGCATATGGAGAGTCCAGTCCTATTTTGGAGCTATAAGCTGTGATAAGTAAAGTGAAACTTTAATTAGTAGGGATTGTTCATCCAAAATGATTGTTAGCCTGACTCCCGCTTAATTTCTGTACTTTTTTGTAGCTGAATTTTGAGGCAGGGGTGTTACTGCCCGCAAATAGCAAGATTAGCTTTGTATATATATAATTCAATTATTATGTATACAAGTAAGAGATTTATATTATTCTATGAAAAATACACTTTTATTTTTTACCGACAGATTATGTCTAGAAATCACAAAATAACAAAAAAAACCCTCCACCAATTGACACACTTTCCTATTGGATATGCATTATACTAGTCTCAACTTAAAAAAAGAGGTGAATTGTTTGGTTGTTTACGCCGACATTGTTTGGTTGTTAAACGCCTGCATTGATTTTCTTTTACTTTTATTAACAGCCACCGTGTTAAAAAAGAGAATCAAAAGATGGAGGCTTGTGTTAGGGGCATTTATAGGTTCAACTATTGTTATTTTCGCCTTTACGCCTTTTGCTTCTATGATGACACATCCAATTATGAAACTATTGTACTCGTTACTTATTGTGTATACAGCATTTGGATTTTCAACATTTAGAAATTATGCACAAACTGTTTTTACTTTCTATTTTGTAACCTTTATGGTTGGTGGAGGATTAATTGGAACGCATTACTTTTTACAAACGAACGCAATGGTAAATGGGTTAGTTCAATCTAAATCAGTTTCTTACGGTGATCCAATTAGTTGGTTGTTTGTTATTTTTGGTTTTCCAGTAATTTATTATTTTTCTAAAAAGCGTATAGAAAGCGTAGAGGTCACAAAGATACACTATGATCAAATCGTGAAAGTGAAAATTCAATTAGCTGGAGAGGAACTAGAACTAGCAGGTCTAATTGATAGTGGGAACCAACTTTATGACCCGTTAACAAAAACACCCGTTATGATTATGCATATTTCATCATTAGAACATTGTTTGCCAGCTTGGTTAACAGAACAAATTTATTCCAAAACAGAAATTCCTCAAATACCAGAAAATGATTCTGGGTGGGCGACGAAACTACGTTTAATTCCTTTCCGAGCAGTAGGAGTAGAGAATCAATTTTTATGGGCAATTAAGCCAGATTGTGTGCAAGTTTATCATGAAGGTTTGGTTGTTGTAAACAAAGTACTGATTGGATTAAATACACAACAATTATCTACCAATGGAGAGTATCAATGTATTGTACATCCGAAAATGTTGATTTCGCAAAAGATGGTAATTGCTTAATTATGAGAGGCGGGATAATATGGTGAAATTTAAATTTTATTTGGTATACCTTTGGTATAAAGTATTGCTGAAATTAGGAATTAAGACCGATGAAATTTATTATATTGGCGGAAGTGAAGCGTTGCCACCGCCGTTAACGAAAGACGAAGAGGCAGTTCTTTTGAATAAATTACCAAATGGAGATCAAGCTGCCAGATCGATGCTTATTGAACGTAATCTACGGCTTGTTGTATATATAGCAAGAAAATTTGAAAATACAGGGATAAATATTGAGGATTTGATTAGTATAGGAACAATTGGTCTTATTAAGGCAGTGAATACATTTAATCCAGAAAAGAAAATTAAATTAGCAACATATGCATCTCGTTGTATAGAAAATGAAATTTTAATGCATTTGCGTCGAAATAATAAAAATCGTTCGGAAGTTTCTTTTGATGAACCGCTTAACATTGATTGGGACGGAAATGAACTGTTATTATCAGATGTGTTAGGTACAGATGATGACATTATTACAAAAGATTTAGAAGCTACTGTAGATCGTCATCTTTTAATGAAAGCATTGCATCAATTAAATGATCGTGAAAAACAAATTATGGAGCTTCGGTTTGGACTCGCTGGTGGCGAAGAGAAGACACAAAAAGATGTGGCTGATATGCTTGGAATTTCACAGTCGTATATTTCTCGTTTGGAAAAAAGAATTATAAAAAGATTACGAAAAGAATTTAATAAAATGGTGTGAAGAATAAGACCAGTCGGTATCTAGACTGGTCTTATTTTCTTTTTGTGCATTAGGAAATATGATGTTTGTGAAAAACGATGGGAAAACCGTATGCATAAAATCCCCTTCAAAGGAAATACTTTACACTGTACAGCAACTCCCGATAGGAGGGAACACTTTGACGAGAAACAAAGTAGAAATTTGCGGTGTTGATACAGCTAAACTTCCAGTACTAAAAAATGAAGAGATGCGTAAATTATTTCGTGAAATGCAAAGTGGAGAGATAAGCGCCAGAGAGAAATTAGTGAATGGAAACTTACGTCTTGTACTGAGCGTCATCCAAAGATTTAATAACAGAGGAGAATATGTTGATGATTTATTTCAAGTTGGTTGCATTGGACTTATGAAATCCATTGATAACTTTGATTTAGGCCAAAATGTAAAATTTTCAACGTATGCTGTGCCGATGATTATTGGGGAAATACGCAGATATTTGCGTGATAACAATCCAATTCGCGTATCTCGCTCATTACGAGATATTGCGTATAAAGCGTTGCAAGTAAGAGAAAAATTGATTGCTGAAAATTCCAAAGAACCAACAGCAATGGATATTGCTAAAGTTCTTGAAGTGACACATGAAGAAATTGTCTTTGCGTTAGATGCTATTCAAGATCCAGTTTCATTATTTGAACCGATTTATAATGATGGAGGAGATCCTATCTTTGTTATGGATCAGTTAAGTGATGAAAAACAAAAGGACGAGCAGTGGGTTGAAGAACTAGCGTTGAAAGAAGGGATGAAGCGTTTGAATGATCGTGAGAAAATGATTATTCGAAAACGGTTCTTCCAAGGAAAGACACAGATGGAAGTTGCCGAAGAAATTGGGATTTCTCAAGCACAAGTATCACGTTTGGAGAAGTCTGCTATTAAGCAAATGAATAAGACGATTCAAGGATAAGGTCCTCACCAGTTATGGTGAGGCCTTTTTTATATATAATATTTTGCTCTCATAGTAGAGTGGGTAGGTTCATATAATGAAAATGAAATGGATGTTCTATTAGTAGCGGTTATATACTGTTTACCCGCTTCAAAATTCGGCTGAAGTAAGAAGTTAGATGGAAGCGGAGCTACCCGAAAAAGTCCGATTAGCATGGGCTAATAATCAGTAGGGATGGGAAAAATCCCACTGATTAAGGTTTCACTTTATTTGAGAGCGTACTTATGATTCATGATATAAGGGAGAGGATGAATATGATACGAATTTCGGAGTTTCAAATGAAGGATGTTGTAAATATTTTAGATGGAAAAAGGCTTGGAAATATTGGAGATATTGATTTTGATATAGACACAGGTAAGATTAGGACAGTTATTATTTCCAAGCAGACACGTATGCTAGGACTCTTTGGAAAGGAAGTAGAATTTGTGATTCCTTGGGAGCAAATTATGAAAATTGGGGAAGATGTCATACTTGTCAGAGTAGATAATATTAATTCTGTAACAGAATCAATACAAACACCGACAATTTTATAAAGAATATTACAAATTCCCCTTTTTTTTCAGTTGTCATTATGAAAAAATAAAAGTATGGTAAAATAGACAGGAAGTACCATGCTTTTTTCTGTTATTTTAATTAAAAGGAGCCGCTTTATGAGAGAACCATTTAAATATGTGGACGGTATACTGTATTTACAAGCGTGGAAAGAACTTGGAAACATTACTGTTGGATTTACGACAAAAGATGGTGGAGTAAGTACAGGCTCCTTTCATGCGATGAATTTAGGATTACATGTGAATGATATCGTGGAGAATGTTCATGAAAACAGACGCATTTTAGCGAATAAGTTACAAAAACCATTAGAAAAATGGATTTGCTCTGAACAAGTTCATGACCATCATGTTGAGAAAGTAGGACTGCAAGAAAAAGGGAAAGGCGTTTATTCATATGAAGACGGTATTCCAAAAACGGATGGCATTTATACGACTAACAAAGATGTTCTCTTAACATCTTGTTACGCTGATTGTGTTCCGCTCTATTTTTATGCACCATCACATGATATGATAGGACTTGCGCATGCTGGGTGGAAAGGGACTGTAACAGAGATTGCGAAAGAAATGATTCAAAAGTGGAATGCAGAAGGTGTTTCAAGTGATGAAATTCATGTCGCAATTGGTCCTGCAATCGGATCATGTTGTTATGTTGTTGATGATCGTGTATTAACAGCAGCGCAGCAAGTAGTAAACGGATCAGTTCCCTATAAAGTAATTTCTGATGGTCAGTATGCAATTAATTTAAAAGAAGTTAATCGTATATTATGTGTACAAGCAGGTATAAAAGAAGAACATATTGTAATGTCATCTCTTTGTACAAGCTGTGAAGAACAATTATTTTTCTCTCATCGTCGTGATCAAGGTAAGACGGGGAGAATGTTGAGTTTCATAGGTTTTAAGGAGGAGTGAAGCAAGTGACAGTGCAAGGGAATTTAGCAGATGTAAACGAAGCAATTAAAGAATCTTGTGCACGAGCTGGACGTTCGACGAAAGATATTAAGCTCGTTGCAGTTACAAAAACTGTAGGAATTGAAAAAACAAGCGAAGTAATTGAAGCAGGAATTATTGACTTAGGTGAAAATAGAAATGAAGGTTTCTTACAAAAATACGAGCATTTCGGTTCAAAAGTGAATTGGCATTTTATTGGCTCATTACAAACGAGAAAAGTAAAAGAAATCATTAATGAGATTGATTATTTACATTCATTAGATCGTCTCTCACTTGCACAAGAAATTCAAAAACGTGCTGATAAGAAAGTTAAATGCTTTATTCAAGTGAAAACATCATCTGAAGAATCAAAGCAAGGATTGGCGATAGAAGAAACAATTTCTTTTATTCAAAGTTTGCAAGAATTGGATAAGATTGAAGTGGTAGGATTAATGACAATGGCTCCGTTTACAGGAGAAGAGGAAGAGATTCGTCGCTGCTTTAAGGAATTACGCATGCTACAAACAGAGGTGCAGGAGCTAGAATTATTACATGCACCATGTAAAGAATTATCAATGGGAATGTCAAATGATTACACGATTGCAATTGAGGAAGGCGCTACATATATTCGTTTGGGAACGGTTTTAGTAGGAAAAGCGTAAGAGGAAGGAGAAAGTTATTATGAGTTGGTCAAAAGTAAAATACTTCTTTTTTGACACACCGGAAGAAAAAGAAGCAGCTCAATATAGTTATGAAAAGGAGCAAACAGACATGAAAAAACAACAAGATCCCCCAGAACAACAAGATGTTCCGTTTGCGAAAGTGCAACCGAAGCAAAATGTAGTGAGTATTGAAACAGCGAAGCAATCTTCAAAAGTTGTTTTACTAGAACCACGCACATATTCGGAAGCGCAAGGCATTTCGGATCACTTAAAAGGTAGACGAGCTGTTGTAATTAATTTGCAAAGAATGTCTACAGATCAAGCTGTACGTATCGTTGACTTTTTAAGTGGTACTGTATACGCTATAGGCGGGGACATTCAAAAAATAGGCCCGAAAACATTTATGTGTACACCTGAAAATGTTGATATCGTTGGTGCGATTTCAGAGTTATTCGGTGAAGAAGAAGAGACAAATATAAAGAGGTGGTAATACGCCATGACAACAGTTGTACAAGTATTGCAGTCTGCTATTCAAATTTATTCCTATGCGCTTATCATTTATATTCTTTTGTCTTGGTTCCCAGGTGCAAGAGAATCAAAATTTGGTGATTTTCTTGCACGCATTTGCGAACCTTATTTAGAGCCTTTTAGGAAATTTATTCCACCGCTTGGTATGATTGATATTTCTCCACTTGTTGCGATTTTCACATTGAATCTCGCTAGTAGAGGATTGACAAGTTTGTTTTTTTATTTTGTTTAGCGAAAGGCTACATACATGAGCATCTACGAGCATTTTAGACCTGATGAAGAGGTCTTTGTGGATAAAGTAATAGAGTGGAAACAGGCTGCTGAGTACCATCAAGTCAAGTTAACAGATTTTCTTGATCCAAGACAGCAACAAATTGTTTCTATGGTAATAGGGCAAGGAGATGTAGCTGTACGGTTTGATGGTGCGATGCCTGAAGCCGAACGAAAAAGAGCACTAATTTATCCAGATTATCTAGAATTAAATGAAGAGGAATTTCAAGTAGAAGTATTAGAAATTGACTATCCTTCCAAGTTTTTCACGCTAGAACATAGGCAAATATTAGGTGCATTCATGTCACTTGGTTTAACAAGGGAAAAATGTGGTGATATTTTGCTTCAAGAAGATCGTGCCCAAATTGCAGTTGCGAAAGAAGTTGTATCCTATATTGAAATGAACTTACAATCAATAGGGAAAATGAAAGTCACACTCTCTCCTATACAAGTAGAGAAAGTTTTGCGTGTAGGTGAAAAGTGGGGAGAAAAATCTGGAACAGTTTCGTCACTTCGTCTAGATGTTTTATTAGCTGAAATGCTGCATATATCTAGGCAGAAAGTACAGCCTCTTATAAAAGGTGGCCTAGTAAAAGTCAATTGGAAAACAGTAGAGCAAACTTCGTATGAATGTTTTCCGGGTGATGTTTTCTCGGTTAGAGGGTATGGACGAAGTAAATTATTTTCTGTAGAAGGTAAAACGAAGCGCGACAAATGGAGAGTTTTGTATGGTATACTAAAATGATTGGTTTTTTAGAAGGAAATTCTCTTATTTTGTCGAAGAAAAGATATAATTGAAAGAGGAAATTTAGATAACTACTTGGAGGTGGCGTTGTGCCGTTAACACCATTAGATATTCATAACAAAGAATTTGGTCGCGGATTCCGTGGCTACGATGAAGATCAAGTAAATGAATTTCTTGATCAAATCATCAAAGATTATGAATTAGTCATTCGTGAGAAAAAAGCTTTAGAAGAAAAGGTTGCACAATTAGAAGGAAAGTTAGATCATTTTTCTAATATTGAAGATACGCTTAACAAATCTATCATTGTCGCACAAGAAGCTGCTGAAGAAGTGAAACGTAATGCACAAAAAGAAGCAAAATTAATTGTACGTGAAGCAGAAAAAAATGCAGATCGTATCATTAATGAAGCATTAGTGAAATCAAGAAAAGTTGCATTTGATATTGAAGAGTTAAAGAAACAAGCGAAAGTATTCCGCACTCGTTTCCGTATGTTGTTAGAAACACAGCTTGAAATGTTAAGCAACGATGATTGGGACAAATTAATTGAGTTAGAAGACGAAGTGGACGAACTGTTGAAAAAAGAAGAAACAGTGTAAGCTTGACGTTTTTCTCATTATTACATATAATTTTAAACAGCATATTTATTAAGAAAAACGAAGATAGGGATAAGTACCTTTTTCATACCTTATATAGCGAACTGAGGATAGTGTAAGCTCAGGATAAGGAGATAATGGGAATATCACCCTGGAGTTCCGCGCTGAACAAATTTAGTAAGCGTAGGCGTATATTCGCGTTAAGAATATAAAGAGGACCTTATGCATTTGTATATGGTCTACTAGGGTGGTACCGCGGGAGACTTTCTCGTCCCTTTTTGGGATGAGAGGTCTCTTTTTTATTCCCTTTTTTAAGGTCTGTCGTTTATATATTTAAGGAGGAATTGAGCATGGAGTACAAAAATACATTACTAATGCCAAAAACAGAATTCCCGATGCGTGGGAATTTACCGAAACGTGAGCCTGCAATGCAAGAAACATGGGCTGAAATGAATATTTATGAAAAGGTACAAGAACATACAAAAGGTCGTCCTTTATTTGTACTACATGATGGACCTCCATATGCAAATGGTGACATCCATATGGGACACGCACTAAATAAAGTGTTAAAAGACTTTATTGTTCGTTTTAAATCAATGACAGGATACTGTGCACCATATGTGCCAGGTTGGGATACGCACGGTTTACCAATTGAACAAGCTTTAACGAATAAAGGTGTAAAGCGTAAAGAAATGACAGTTGCTGAGTTCCGTAAATTATGCGCAGAGTATGCATATGAGCAAGTAGAACGTCAACGTGAACAATTTAAGCGTTTAGGTGTACGTGCAGATTGGGATAATCCATATATTACTTTAGAGCCAGCTTATGAAGCACAACAAATTAAAGTGTTTGGTGACATGGCGAAAAAAGGTTATATCTATAAAGGACAGAAACCAGTTTACTGGTCTCCAACGAGTGAATCAGCTTTAGCAGAAGCTGAAATTGAATACCAAGATAAAAAATCAGCATCTATTTACGTAGCATTCCCTGTAAAAGACGGAAAGAACGTATTAGAAGGTGATGAGAAGTTCATTATTTGGACAACAACACCTTGGACGTTACCTGCTAACTTAGGTATTTCTGTTCATCCAGAACTTGAATATGCTATTGTGAACGTAAATGATGAGAAATATATTATTGCTTCTGAACTATTTGAGACAGTTGAAAAAACGTTAGAATGGGAAAATGCTGAAGTTGTGAAAACGGTAAAAGGTAGCGAACTTGAGTATACAGTTGCAAAACACCCATTCTACGATCGTGACTCATTAGTTATGCTAGGGGAGCACGTTACAACAGATGCTGGTACAGGTTGTGTTCATACAGCACCAGGACACGGGGAAGACGATTTCCTTGTTGGTAAGAAATATGGTTTAGAAGTTCTTTGTCCAGTTGATGATAAAGGTGTATTAACAAATGAAGCACCTGGATTTGAAGGTCTATTCTATGATAAAGCTAATAAACCAATTACGGAAAAATTAGAAGAAGTAGGTGCGTTACTAAAATTAACATTTATTACGCATTCATACCCACATGATTGGAGAACGAAAAAACCAATTATTTTCCGTGCAACAGCACAGTGGTTTGCATCTATTGAAGCATTCCGTAAAGAATTATTACAAGCTGTTGAAGAAACGAAATGGGTTCCAGCATGGGGTGAAACTCGTCTTCATAATATGGTTCGTGACCGTGGTGATTGGTGTATTTCTCGTCAACGTGCATGGGGTGTACCGATTCCAGTATTTTATGCGGAAAATGGAGACCCAATTATTACAGATGAAACAATTAGCAATGTAGCAGATTTATTCCGTGAACACGGTTCTAACGTATGGTTCGAGCGTGAAGCGAAAGATCTATTACCAGAAGGATTTACACATCCAGGTAGCCCAAATGGTGAATTCCGTAAAGAAACAGACATTATGGATGTATGGTTTGATTCAGGTTCTTCTCACCAAGCGGTATTAGAAGAGCGTGATGATTTACAACGTCCAGCAGATTTATATTTAGAAGGATCTGACCAATATCGTGGTTGGTTTAACTCTTCATTATCAACAGCAGTTGCTGTAACAGGTAAAGCACCGTATAAAGGTGTTCTAAGCCACGGTTTCGTACTAGATGGTGACGGACGTAAAATGAGTAAGTCGATTGGAAACATCGTCGTACCGAAGAAAATTATGGATCAATTAGGCGGAGATATTTTACGCTTATGGGTATCTTCTGTTGACTATCAATCTGATGTACGTATTTCAGATGATATTTTAAAACAAGTAGCAGAAGTATATCGTAAAATCCGTAATACATTCCGTTTCTTATTAGGAAACTTAGATGACTTTAATCCAAGTGAAAATACAGTGGCGGCAGCTGAGCTTCGTGAAGTTGACCGTTATATGTTAGTAAAATTAAATGAATTAATTACAAAAGTGAAAGAAGCGTATGAAGCATATGACTTTGCAGCAGTATATCACGCAATTCATAACTTCTGTACAATTGATTTAAGCTCATTCTATTTAGACTTTGCGAAAGACATTTTATACATTGAAGGTGCAAATCACCAAGATCGCCGCGCGATTCAAACAGTATTATATGATGTTCTTGTTGCATTAACAAAACTTGTAACACCAATCTTACCTCATACAGCTGATGAAGTATGGCCTTATGTTCCTGGTGCAGAAGAAGAAAGTGTACAGTTAACTAATATGCCAGAAGTTGTAGAAGTAGATGGTGCTGAAGCGTTAAAAACAAAATGGGATGCATTTATGACGTTACGTGATGACGTATTAAAAGCTTTAGAAGTCGCTCGTAATGAAAAAGTAATTGGTAAGTCATTAAATGCAAGTATTACACTATATCCGACTGCAGAAATGAAAGCTATGTTAGAGTCTATTAGTGAAGACTTAAAGCAACTATTTATTGTTTCTGAGTATAAACTTGGTGGTATGATAGAAGAAGCTCCGGCAGATGCACCTAAGTATGAGCATACAGCGGTTGTTGTAGCTCAAGCAACTGGTGATACGTGTGAACGTTGTTGGGTTGTTTCAGAAACAATTGGCAAAGATGCGGAACATGAAACATTGTGTGAGCGCTGTGCAACAGTTGTTAAAGAAAACTACGTAAAATAATGAAAAAACTGACTGCTCATAAGAGTAGTCAGTTTTTTGTTGATGATATATCGAAATAACTTTCACTCTCTTTCCTATGAAGGAAAAATGTGTGTGAGGTAAGCATAGAAATTTCGGACACACTAATTGTACATTGCAGCTGGGAGGAATGTACACGTGAATGAAATTTATATGGAAATAAAAGAAGAATTGCAATTGATGAGAAAAGAGTTGCAAGATAGACTGGCGAAAGAAGTAATGCACACATACTATATGGAATTTGGGCAAGAACTTGGATACGGAATAAAGGAAGAGACAAAGAAAAAATTGCTATTACATGATATAAAAGAGGATTTAAAAGATGTAGAACGTGCATTGTTTAAAATGGAAATAGATATGTACGGTATTTGTGAAGAAACTGGAAGAGCGATTTCTACAAAACAAATGAAAACAATGCCGACTGCTCGTACTATTCATGAATTTTTCTATGAAAAGGTAAATGTATGAATACGCACAACGATATTATGTTACCTTTTTTTAATTTATTTTATTCTTCTATAAAGGTTCATTGTGAAAAGGCAGCAGCTATGCTAAAATTTTGAGGTACACTGTCTTTATGGGGGAAATGAAAATGATATATTATGTAATAGCGTTATTTGTCATTGCCATCGATCAAATATCGAAATGGCTAATTGTAAAGAACATGGAATTGGGTACGAGCATTCCGATTATCGATAATGTATTATACATAACATCACATCGAAATAGAGGAGCTGCCTGGGGTATTTTAGAAAATAAAATGTGGTTTTTCTACATTATTACAGTCATTTTCGTAGCATTTATCGTATTTTATATGAAAAAATATGCGAAAACGGACAAGCTTCTAGGTATTTCATTAGGTCTAATTTTAGGCGGAGCAATTGGCAATTTTATTGATCGTGTATTTAGACAAGAAGTAGTGGATTTCATTCACGTGTATATTTTCTCGTACAACTATCCAGTATTCAATATAGCTGACTCAGCATTATGTATTGGAGTTGTATTAATTATTATTCAAACAGTATTAGAAGGAAAGAAAACGAAGGAGTAATTGAATGAGTGAAGTAGTACAAGTAACAGTTGCAGAAGAACAAAAAGGCGAGCGAATTGATAAATTCGTTGCAGAAATAAACAGTGAATGGTCACGTTCACAAGTGCAGCAATGGATTAAAGATGCTGTTGTGACAGTAAATGGGAAATCAGTTAAAGGGAATTATAAAGTAAAGGGAAATGATGAAATTACAGTAACAATTCCCGAGCCAGAAGAGTTAGATATTCAACCGGAAGATATGAATTTAGAAGTTTATTATGAAGATGCAGATGTACTAGTTGTAAATAAGCCGCGTGGCATGGTAGTACATCCAGCACCAGGGCATACGAAGGGTACGCTTGTAAACGGACTTATGCATCATTGTACAGACCTATCAGGTATTAACGGTGTAATGCGTCCTGGTATAGTACACCGTATTGATAAGGATACATCTGGATTATTAATGGTTGCTAAAAATGATATGGCGCACGAATCACTTGTAAATCAACTTGTAGCCAAAACGGTAACGAGACGTTATAAAGCGATTGTACATGGTGTAATTCCACATGATAAAGGAACAATTGATGCTCCAATTGGTCGTGATAAAAAAGAACGTCAAAGTATGACCGTTGATGAAAATGGTAAGAATGCAGTTACACATTTCCAAGTGTTAGAGCGATTTAAGGATTTCACACTTGTAGAATGTCGTTTAGAAACGGGACGTACACACCAAATTCGTGTTCATATGAAATATATTGGTTATCCACTTGCAGGGGATCCAAAGTATGGTCCGAAGAAAACATTAGACATGAATGGACAAGCACTTCATGCAGGGATTTTAGGTTTCGATCACCCTCGTACGGATGAATATATTGAGTTTGAGGCACCGATTCCAGAAGTGTTTGAAGAAGCGCTAAATATTTTACGGAAATAGTATTGACAAATCATAAGAAAACTGAGATACTGACAACAGTTAAATAATGATCCTTTAACACAGCCCCGTGAGGTTGAGAAGGTAACGGTTTGAAATACTTAGGGTATGCTGTACCCTTTTTTCAAAAGTCCTCTCGCACACGCTGAGAGGACTTTTTTTATACCATTACTCTCACGCAAGAAAAAAACTTGGAGGTGTAGAGCATGCAAGAGAAAGCTGTCGTTTTAGATGACCAAATGATTCGCCGCGCTTTAACACGAATTAGTCATGAAATCGTGGAACGAAATAAAGGTGTCGATAATTGTGTTCTTGTCGGAATAAAAACACGTGGAATTTTTATTGCACAACGTTTGGCAGAACGAATTGGTCAAATTGAAGGAAAAGAGATGGAAGTAGGAGAGTTAGATATTACGTTATATCGTGATGATTTAACACTACAATCGAAACATAAAGAACCACTTGTAAAAGGTTCTGATATTCCTGTAGATATTACGAAGAAAAAAGTTATCCTTGTGGATGATGTGTTATATACAGGAAGAACAGTTCGAGCAGCAATGGATGCTCTTATGGATTTAGGTAGACCATCACAAATCCAATTGGCTGTTCTTGTTGATAGAGGTCATCGAGAATTACCAATTCGCGCTGATTATGTAGGAAAGAACATTCCAACATCTAGTGAAGAGCGTATCGAAGTTGATTTGCAAGAGACAGATCAACAAGATCGAGTAAGCATATACGATAAGTAAAGCCCTTTTAAATGTAGTCCTGTGAGGCTGCCAAAGGGTCTTGGCTTTCATGTGTCAAATTTGGCATACGAAAGTGTAGGACTCTTTGTGCACAGGCACAAAGAGTTTTTTTATTGCAAAAATTAAAACTGAAGGAGGATGTAACAATGGAGCAAAAGCCAGTGTTAGACATTCATGAAGTACCGAAACCGGGAAAATGGTTATTATTAAGTATACAACATTTGTTCGCGATGTTTGGATCAACAGTGCTTGTTCCGTTTTTAACAGGACTGAATCCATCAGTAGCTTTAATATCAAGTGGATTAGGAACGCTAGCGTTTCTTCTAATAACGAAAGGTCAAGTACCAGCATATTTAGGATCATCATTTGCCTTTATTGCACCAATTATTACGGCAAAAACAGCAGGTGGACCTGGAGCAGCAATGCTTGGAGGAATGCTTGCGGGACTTGTGTACATCTTAATCTCACTCGGAATTAAGAAATCTGGGTCAGAGTGGATTATGAAATTACTTCCTCCAATCGTAGTTGGACCAGTCGTAATGGTAATCGGTTTATCTTTAGCGCATACAGCAGTGAACATGGCGATGAACGGTGCTGATGGTAAGTATAGCATTACACACTTTTCAGTAGCATTAGTAACATTAGCAATTACAATCATTTGCTCCATATTTGGGAGAGGGTTTTTCAGTATCATACCAGTGCTACTTGGAATCATCGGTGGGTATATATTCGCTTACTTCCAAGGGCTAGTAGATTTAAAGCCAGTAGCTGAGGCGAAATGGTTTGTCATACCAGACTTCACAGTACCGTTTGTAACATATACTCCGGAGTTTTCCTGGAAAATTGTACTCTTAATGGTACCAGTTGCACTTGTAACAATTTCAGAACATATCGGACATCAAATTGTACTTGGAAATGTTATTAAAAGAGATTTAATTGAAAAACCAGGTTTACATCGTTCAATCTTCGGTGATGGGGTAGCAACATTGATCGCATCAATAATAGGAGGACCACCGAATACAACGTACGGTGAAAACATCGGTGTGCTAGCAATTACGAGAGCATACAGTGTATACTTATTCATCGGTTCAGCAGTGTTCGCAATCATGTTTGGATTTATCGGGAAGATTTCAGCACTGATTCATTCGATTCCAACACCGGTTATGGGTGGTGTATCAATCCTACTCTTCGGTGTAATCGCATCAAGTGGTTTACGTATGATGGTAGACGATAAAACAGACTTAGGCGACAAACGAAACTTAATGATTGCATCAGTTATACTAGTAATCGGTATTGGCGGGGCGGTACTACACGTAGGTGAATCGTTCCAAGTAGAAGGAATGGCACTAGCAGCAATTGTAGGTGTACTATTAAATCTACTACTACCAGAGACAAAACAAACAAACAAAACAAAACAATCTAAGCAGATTGCTTCATAAAAATAACCTTTTAATTCAGTCCTGTGAGATAGAAAAGGGTGGCTACTTTAACGCACCCTAGTCTCAAAAGGCTAGGGTATTTTTATACAGTTGTTGTTATAAAAATTCAATGGTGTTATCATAAAAAACAGAAAGATGAGGGATGACGATGAGCCATTTGTTAACGATGAGTGAATTATCGGAACAAGAAATTTCAGAAATCCTAAAAGACGCAGAAGATTTCGCGAATGGAAAAGAGAGCAAAACGACAGAGCAAACATTTGTTGCGAACTTGTTCTTTGAGAATAGTACGAGGACGAGATTTAGCTTTGAAGTTGCTGAGAAGAGATTAGGACTTGAAGTATTAGACTTTTCCGCAGATGCATCTAGCGTACAAAAAGGAGAAACTTTATACGATACGATAAGAACACTAGAATCAATCGGAACAAAAGCGGTAGTCATCCGCCATGAGCAAGATCGTTACTTCGATGAATTAAAAAATCAGGTGAATATCCCAATCTTGAACGCTGGAGATGGATGTGGAAATCATCCAACGCAATGTCTACTCGATCTTCTAACAATTAAACAAGAGTTTGGAAGATTTGAAGGTTTGAAGATTGCAATAGTTGGGGATGTTCGTCATAGCCGAGTAGCACGTTCTAATGCAGAAGCATTAACGAAACTGGGCGCGACAATTTACTTTGCAAGCCCAGAAGAGTGGAAAGATGAAGAGAACACATTTGGAACGTACAAGAGTTTAGATGAACTTGTTCCAGAAGTGGATGTGATGATGTTACTTCGTGTACAACATGAGCGTCATGATCATTATGAAACAGACATTATGAAAGAGTATCACGATCAACATGGGTTAACAGTTGAAAGAGAAAAACGTATGAAAGAAGGAAGCATTATTATGCATCCAGCCCCTGTAAACCGTGATGTTGAAATTGCGAGTGAACTTGTCGAGTGTGAACGCTCACGCATATTTAAGCAAATGGAAAACGGGGTCTACGTAAGAATGGCTGTACTAAAACGCGCATTACCAAATGTATTAGGAGGAATGAAACATGAATTATTTGTTTAAAAACGGTCGTTATATGAATGAAGAAGGAAAAATTGTAGCAACAGATCTTCTCGTACAAGACGGTAAAATTGCGAAGGTAGCAGAAAATATTACGGCAGATAATGCTGAAGTAATCGATGTAAATGGAAAGTTAATCGCACCTGGATTAGTAGATGTACACGTTCATCTTCGTGAACCAGGTGGTGAACATAAAGAAACAATTGAAACAGGAACACTTGCAGCAGCAAAAGGTGGATTTACTACAATTTGCGCAATGCCAAACACACGCCCAGTACCAGATTGTAAAGAACATATGGAAGACCTGCAAAAGCGTATTGAAGAAAAAGCACATGTAAATGTATTACCATATGGAGCCATTACAGTACGTCAAGCAGGTTCTGAAATGACTGATTTTGAAACGTTAAAAGAACTTGGAGCGTTTGCTTTCACTGATGATGGCGTAGGTGTGCAAGATGCAAGCATGATGTTAGCTGCAATGAAGCGTGCAGCGAAATTAAATATGGCAGTTGTTGCACACTGTGAAGAGAACACACTTATTAATAAAGGATGTGTACATGAAGGGAAGTTTTCTGAGAAACACGGATTAAACGGTATCCCATCAGTATGTGAATCCGTACATATTGCCCGGGACATCTTACTTGCGGAAGCTGCAAATTGTCACTATCACGTATGTCACGTAAGTACAAAAGGATCTGTACGTGTAATCCGTGACGCGAAACGTGCTGGAATTAAGGTGACAGCAGAAGTAACACCGCATCACTTAGTATTATGTGAAGATGATATCCCATCGGCTGATCCTAACTTTAAAATGAATCCACCGCTTCGAGGAAAAGAAGATCATGCAGCGTTAATTGAAGGACTATTAGATGGAACAATTGATATGATCGCAACTGACCATGCACCGCATACTGCAGAAGAGAAAGCGCAAGGGATTGAAAGAGCGCCGTTCGGAATTACTGGTTTTGAAACAGCATTCCCGCTTTTATATACGAACCTTGTGAAAAAAGAAATCATTACATTAGAGCAACTAATTCAATTCTTAACAGAAAAACCAGCTGACACATTCGGTTTAGAAGCAGGGCGCCTAACAGAAGGTAGAACAGCGGATATTACAATTATCGATTTAGAACAAGAAGAAGAAATTGATCCAACAACATTCTTATCAAAAGGAAAAAATACACCATTCGCAGGTTGGAAATGCCAAGGTTGGCCGGTTATGACAATCGTTGGTGGTAAGATCGCATGGCAAAAGGAGAGTGCATTAGTATGAAAAGACAACTTATCTTAGAAGATGGAACGGTATTAATTGGAAAAGGTTTCGGAGGAGAAATCGAAAAGTCAGGTGAGGTTGTATTTACAACTGGGATGACTGGATATCAAGAAACTTTATCTGATCCATCATACTGCGGTCAAATCGTAACATTTACGTATCCATTAATCGGAAACTACGGCATTAACCGTGATGATTTTGAATCAATTCACCCATCTGTAAATGGTTTAATCGTAAACGAAATTTGTGATCACCCATCAAATTTCCGTAATGAAATTTCGTTAAATGATTACTTGAAAGAAAGAAATATCCCAGGATTAGCAGGAATTGATACGAGAAAATTAACAAGAAAAATTCGTGAATATGGAACTTTACGCGGACGTCTTTGCAATATGGATGTGGATGTAGAGGACATCGTTAGCCAATTGAAAGCAACTGTCTTTACAGATCATGTGAAACGCGTATCAACAAAAGACCCATACCCAAGTCCAGGTCGTGGTCATCGCGTTGTACTTGTAGACTTCGGAATGAAACATGGTATTTTACGAGAATTAAATAAGCGTGACTGTGATGTAATTGTTGTACCTTACAATACAACAGCAGAAGAAATTTTACGTCTTAGCCCAGATGGAATTATGTTAAGTAATGGACCTGGGGACCCAAAAGATGTACCAGAAGCAATTGAAATGTTAAAAGACATTATTGGTAAAGTTCCTTTATTCGGGATTTGCCTAGGACATCAATTGTTCGCGCTAGCATCTGGTGCGAATACAAGTAAGTTAAAATTCGGTCACCGTGGTTTAAATCATCCAGTAAAAAATCTTGCAACTGGAAAAGTAGCAATTACATCTCAAAACCATGGTTACGCAGTAGAAGAGGAATCAGTTGGAAATACAGAACTTGAAATTACACATGTTGCTTTAAATGATGGAACAGTAGAAGGTCTTCGTCATACGAAATTCCCAGCATTTACAGTGCAATACCATCCAGAAGCTTCTGCAGGACCAGAAGATGCAAATGATTTATTCGAAGATTTCTTAGCAATGATTGAAAACTTCAAGAAAGAAGGGGAAGAGTTATGCCAAAACGCCTAGACATTAACACAATTTTAGTAATCGGATCAGGACCAATTGTAATTGGGCAAGCAGCAGAGTTTGATTACTCTGGTACACAAGCTTGTCAATCTCTTAGAGAAGAAGGTTACAAAGTAATCCTTGTTAACTCTAACCCAGCAACAATTATGACAGATACTGCAACAGCAGATAAAGTATATATAGAACCATTAACACTAGAATTCGTAAGCCGTATTATTCGTAAAGAACGTCCAGATGCACTCCTACCAACATTAGGTGGTCAAACAGGCCTGAATATGGCTGTTGAACTTGCGAAATCAGGCATACTTGAAGAGTGCGGAGTTGAAATTTTAGGAACAAAATTATCAGCAATCGAGCAAGCCGAGGATCGTGACTTATTCCGTACATTAATGCAGGAATTAAATGAACCAATTCCATCTAGTACTATTATTCATACGCTGGAAGAAGCACATGAATTTGTAAAAGAAATTGGTTATCCAGTTATTGTTCGCCCAGCATTTACAATGGGGGGAACAGGTGGCGGAATCTGTAATAATGAAGAGGAACTAATTGAAATCGTATCAGGTGGATTAAAACATAGTCCAGTAACACAATGTTTATTAGAAAAGAGTATTGCTGGTTGTAAGGAAATTGAATATGAAGTAATGCGTGATTCGAATGATAACGCGATTGTAGTATGTAACATGGAAAATATCGATCCGGTTGGGGTTCACACAGGTGATTCTATCGTTGTAGCACCGAGCCAAACATTAAGTGACCGTGAGTATCAAATGTTACGAAACACTTCATTACGAATTATTCGCGCATTAGGAATTGAAGGTGGATGTAACGTTCAGCTTGCACTTGATCCACATAGCTTCCAATACTATGTAATCGAAGTAAACCCGCGTGTGAGTCGTTCGTCTGCACTAGCATCTAAAGCAACTGGATATCCAATTGCGAAGCTAGCGGCGAAAATTGCAGTCGGTTTAACATTAGATGAAATTGTAAACCCAGTAACACAAAAAACATACGCTTGCTTCGAGCCAGCATTAGACTATGTTGTTTCAAAAATTCCACGTTGGCCATTTGATAAGTTTGAATCAGCAAACAGAACACTTGGTACACAAATGAAGGCAACTGGTGAAGTTATGTCAATCGGACGTAACTTAGAACAATCATTATTAAAAGCGATCCGTTCTTTAGAGCTTGGCGTTTATCACCTAGAGTTAGACCACTTAAAAGAGCTTGATAAAGAAACGATGAAAAAGCGTATTATAAAAGCTGATGACGAGCGTCTGTTCGTTGTAGCAGAAGCGATCCGTCAAGGTGTAACGAAAGAAGAAATCAACGAATGGTGTGAAATGGACTTCTTCTTCTTACAAAAAGTTGAAAATATCGTAAACATGGAACGCGAAGTAAAAGCGAATGTAGGAAATATGGAAGTGTTACAATCTGCGAAAGAAATGGGCTTCAGTGACCATTACATCGCCAATGCTTGGAACAAAACAGAGCGTGAAATTTACGATATGCGTAAAGAAAGCAATATGACTCCTGTTTATAAGATGGTAGATACTTGTGCGGCAGAGTTTGAATCTGCAACACCATACTACTACAGCACATATGGTGACGAGAATGAATCGATTGTAACAGATCGTAAGAGTGTAGTTGTACTAGGATCTGGTCCAATCCGTATTGGTCAAGGTGTTGAGTTTGATTATGCAACAGTTCACTCTGTATGGGCAATAAAAGAAGCTGGATATGAGGCAATCATTGTTAATAACAACCCTGAAACAGTTTCAACAGACTTCAGTATTTCTGACAAATTATACTTTGAACCATTAACAATCGAAGATGTAATGCACATTATCGATTTAGAAAAGCCAGAAGGTGTTATCGTCCAATTCGGTGGACAAACGGCAATTAACTTAGCAGCTAAATTAGAAGCACACGGTGTGAAAATCTTAGGAACATCACTTGAAGATTTAGACCGTGCAGAAGATCGTGATAAGTTTGAAGCAGCTTTAACAAAGCTTGGTATCCCGCAACCAGTTGGTAAAACAGCAACGACTGTAGAGCAAGCAGTAGCGATCGCTGACAAAATTGGTTACCCAGTATTAGTAAGACCATCTTACGTACTAGGTGGACGTGCGATGGAAATCGTATATCGTCAAGAAGAATTACTGCATTACATGAAAAATGCGGTTAAAGTTCACGCAGATCACCCAGTATTAATCGACCGTTATATGGTTGGTAAAGAAATTGAAGTAGATGCAATTTCAGACGGTGAGAATGTATTCATTCCAGGTATTATGGAACATATCGAACGCGCTGGAGTTCACTCTGGGGATTCAATTGGAGTATATCCACCACAGAGCCTATCTGAAAAACTAAAAGAACAAATTATTGAACATACAATTGCGCTTGGAAAAGGTTTAAACATTGTTGGATTACTAAACATTCAGTTTGTAGTATTCAAAGATGAAGTGTATGTAATTGAAGTAAATCCACGTGCGAGCCGTACAGTACCATTCTTAAGTAAAATTACAGGCGTACCGATGGCAAATATCGCAACGAAAGTTATTTTAGGTCAAAACCTTGTAGAACAAGGATATGGAACTGGCTATCACCCAGAAGAGAAGGAAGTGTATGTAAAAGCACCGGTATTCTCATTTGCGAAACTACGCTCAGTTGATACAACATTAGGGCCTGAAATGAAATCAACAGGGGAAGTAATGGGTAAAGATTTAACGCTTGAAAAAGCATTATATAAAGGACTTGTTGCTTCAGGAATTAACATTCCAACGCACGGATCAGTAATTATCACTGTAGCGGATAAAGATAAAGAAGAAGCGCTGGAAATTGCAAAACGCTTCCATGAAATCGGCTATAACTTATTAGCAACAGCAGGAACAGCACAATCCCTAACAGAACAAAACATTCCGGTGCAAGTTGTAAACAAAATTGATTCTGAAGACTACAACTTACTTGATATTATCCGTCAAGGGAAAGCGCAGTTTGTAATCAATACATTAACAAAAGGAAAACAACCAGCGCGTGATGGTTTCCGCATTCGCCGTGAATCAGTAGAAAATGGTGTGGCTTGCTTAACATCACTTGATACAACGAGAGCAATCTTGAGAGTATTAGAATCTATGACATTCTCAGCTCATTCAATGAAAGAAATTACGCAAACGAAGCGTCACGAGGTGGTACATGCATGATGCAAAAGCAAAATATGATCGTCGTTAACCAAAAAGAAATCGCAAAAAACATTTACGAATTAGTGCTTCAAGGGGATCTAGTGCAGCAAATGAAGGATCCAGGGCAGTTTGTACACATTAAGGTAGCAGAGGGCATTACGCCCCTTCTGCGCCGCCCAATTAGTATTTGTAATGTTGATCAAGACAAGAACGAATTTACAATGCTATATCGTGCGGAAGGACAAGGAACAAAAACATTAGCGAAAAGAAAACAAGGTGAACTTGTAGATGTGTTAGGACCACTTGGTCATGGATTTCCTGTAGAAGAAGCGCAATCTGGACAAACGGCTCTATTAGTTGGTGGGGGGATTGGTGTACCACCACTATATGAATTGTCACAGCGTCTTGTAGCAAAAGGAGTACGCGTTATTCACATCTTAGGTTTCCAAACGAAAGATGTTGTCTTCTATGAAGAGAAATTCGCAGAGCTTGGTGATACGTATGTTGCAACAGTTGATGGTACACATGGTACAAAAGGGTTTGTAACAGATGTAATTGATAGCTATGGAATTGACTTTGACATTCTCTACTCATGTGGACCTTTAGCGATGCTTCGTGCATTAGAAGGACGCTATAAGGAGAGAAAAGCCTACATTTCATTAGAAGAACGTATGGGCTGTGGCATCGGAGCATGTTTCGCATGTGTATGCCATTTACAAGCAGATCCGAGTGGACATTCTTACAAGAAGGTGTGTAGCGACGGACCAGTATTTCCAATCGGGGAGGTTGTACTATGAACAGATTGCAAGTTGAATTACCAGGGTTATCATTAAAAAATCCAATCATCCCAGCATCTGGTTGCTTCGGATTTGGTCGTGAGTATGCACAGTTCTATGATTTAAGTGTACTTGGATCAATTATGATTAAAGCGACAACAGAACAACCTCGTTATGGAAACCCAACGCCTCGTGTTGCTGAAACACCAGGCGGAATGCTAAATGCAATCGGGCTTCAAAATCCTGGATTAGAAAAGGTAATGAATTCTGAATTACCTTTTCTCGAGCAATTTGATCTTCCGATTATTGCAAACGTTGCGGGTTCACAAGCTGAGGATTACGTAGCGGTTGCGAAGGCAATTTCAAAGGCACCTAATGTTCATGCGCTAGAATTAAATATTTCTTGTCCAAACGTAAAAACGGGTGGTATCGCTTTTGGTACAAATCCTGAAATTGCTGCTGATTTAACGAAGCGAGTAAAAGAGGTTTCTGAAGTACCGGTATATGTGAAATTGTCACCGAACGTGGCAAACATTGTGGAAATTGCAAAAGCAATTGAAAATGCGGGTGCGGACGGTTTAACGATGATTAATACATTGCTTGGTATGCGTCTAGATTTAAAAACTGCAAAACCAATTTTAGCAAACCGTACGGGCGGACTATCAGGGCCTGCGATTAAGCCAGTAGCAATTCGTATGGTACATGAAGTAAGTCAAGCGGTTAACATTCCGATTATCGGAATGGGTGGTATTGAAACAGCGGAAGATGTAATTGAATTCTTCTATGCTGGCGCAAGCGCGGTTGCAGTTGGAACGGCGAACTTTATCGATCCGTTCGTATGTCCGACAATTATTGAAGAATTACCAGCATTACTAGATGAATTAGGATTTGATCACATTTCGGAATGTCGAGGAAGGAGCTGGAAGTAAGTATGTCACAGTCGCTAATTGTTGCACTAGATTTTCCAGGGAAACAAGAGGTAGAACAATTCTTACATCACTTTGAAGGGGAAGAGTTATTTGTCAAAGTGGGTATGGAGTTATTTTACAAAGAGGGTCCTGCAATTATTACGTACTTAAAAGAAAAAGGGCATAAGATTTTTCTAGATTTAAAACTTCATGATATTCCGAATACGGTAAAAAGCGCTATGCGTAGCCTAGCTAGTCTAGATGTAGATATGGTAAATGTTCATGCTGCTGGGGGAAGTAGTATGATGAAAGCTGCGATTGAGGGATTAGAGGAAGGTAAGCAAGAAGGAAAAGAGAGACCGATTTGTATTGCAGTTACACAACTAACAAGCACTTCGGAAGCTATGATGAAAAAAGAGATTGGTATTGAGAAAACGTTAGAAGAAGCGGTTGCTCATTATGCAAAATTAACGAAAGAAAGTGGACTTGATGGCGTTGTTTGTTCAACACTTGAAGTACCAAAATTACGTGAAGTATGCGGAAATGAATTTGTAACAGTAACACCGGGGATTCGTCTTGCAAGTGATGATGTGAATGACCAAGTGCGCGTAGCAACACCGAAACGTGCGAGGGAACTTGGTTCAAGCTACATCGTAGTTGGACGTAGTATTACAAAAGCAGAAAATCCGCTTGAAGCGTATAAAACAGTAAAACAACAGTGGGAAGGTGTAACAGTATGAAAAAAGAAATCGCATCGCATTTATTAGAAATTGGAGCAGTATTTTTACAACCGAATGATCCATTCACTTGGTCTTCTGGTATGAAATCACCAATTTATTGTGATAATCGTTTAACTTTATCTTATCCAAAAGTACGCCAAGCGATCGCAGCTGGATTAGAAGAATTAATTAAAGAGCACTTCCCAACTGTAGAAGTTATTGCAGGAACAGCAACTGCTGGTATTGCGCACGCTGCATGGGTAAGCGATCGTATGGATTTACCAATGTGCTACGTACGTAGTAAGGCAAAAGGTCACGGTAAAGGGAACCAAATCGAAGGAAAAGCTGAAAAAGGTCAAAAAGTAGTAGTAGTAGAAGACTTAATTTCAACTGGCGGTAGTGCAATTACATGTGTAGAAGCACTTCGCGAAGCTGGCTGTGAAGTATTAGGAATCGTATCAATCTTCACATACGAGCTTGAGTCAGGAAAAGAAAAATTAGAAGCAGCTAACGTAGCTTCATATTCTTTAAGTGATTACAGTGCATTAACTGAAGTTGCAGCAGAAAAAGGTATGATCGGACAAGCTGAAACGAAAAAATTACAAGAGTGGCGTAAAAATCCAGCTAATGAGGCTTGGATCACAGCGTAACACGAAAAAAGACGACTGTGTGGGGAAACGCAGTCGTCTTTTTTTATAAAAAAATAGTAATGGTCATCATTAGTTACTACTTTGATAATATTCATACCCTCTTACAAACAATAGAGTCATATAAGAAACGATAAATGAGAAGATGCTGTACATACCGACCCAAAAGAAAAACTCTGGAGTAAAGGCGATAACACCTATTATTAAAAAACTAGCAAACGTTACAATCGGCATTACGTAATACGTTTTCGTTCTACGTGTTCCAATAACAGAAACGATAAAGATAAGTAATGGACAAAGAAATAAGACGAAAATCAATTCATTCATAGTTATGTCCCCTTTTCTAATTGCAGTAATCTGTTCTTCGTAAACGTTTTGAAATAAATACTCTCTTAATATAATTTCGCTAACATATACATAATCCCTTTTGAAGGTCAGGATGTTTCAATACTTAACCTAAAAAACGTAAGCAAGTATTGTCTTGCTTACGTTACAGAATAAACATCGCAACGATCGTGGTGACGATTAAGCCAATCACAACAGGTAAAAAGTTTCGGCGTGCAAGTTCAAATGGATCTACTTTACAAATGGCAGCGGCAGGAATAAGCGCCCAAGGAATTAAAGTCCCGCCCCCGGTCCATATAGCTGCAATTTGTCCGAGAGCTGTTAATGTTGCTGTTCCATGCCCAAGTGCTGTACCGAAAAGGTTTGCAATCGAACCAGTAAGTGATATACCTGAAAAGCCAGATCCATCTAAGCCCGTTATGACACCAACGATAGTTAAAGTTCCAGCGGATACATATTGATTTAAAGGTACAGTTTGAGATAAGGCGATTCCTAAGTCATTAATAATTCCATGTGAACCTTTCGGTAAATAGTCTCCGATAATTTTCACAAAGCCGCTATCTCCTAAATAAAAAAGTGCAGCAATTGGAATAACTGGACCGAAAATTTTAAATCCAAATTGTAGTCCTTCTATAAAATAATCGGTCGTTTTATTCAGGCCATTTCCTTTGTAGGCGATGAGAGAAATAATGATAATCATAATAACTGTCGTCCCGCCGATAAGTGCTGTTGCGTCGCTTCCTTGTAGTTTAAACTGAATCATGCAAAGAATATCGATGATATATACGATAGGGATACATATGGCAAGCCATTTCTTTGCCCGAGGAGATAATGAAGTGAGCGTTTTAGAAGACTCGGTTGATGGGATAGATTCTTGTATAGATAAGCCTGTATGAAATTCTTTTCGTAAGAAGAAAAATGCGACGGAAGTTGTCACAATGCCCATAACGATAACGAGGGGAACACTGGCAGAAACAACGCTAGAAACAGGAAGTCCGGCGGCGTCTGCGGTTAATTTCGGAGCACCTTGAATAACGAAGTCGCCGGATAAAGCGATACCGTGTCCGAATAAGTTCATAGCAATGGCAACCCCGATCGGTGGAAGGCCGACGCGTACAGCGACTGGTAATAAAATGGCCCCCATTAACGCGACAGCTGGAGAAGGCCAAAAGAAGAAGGAAATTGTCATCATTAATAGACCGATAATCCAGTAGGCGAGTGTAGGTGTACGAATCATCTTTGTAAATGGTGAAATCATCGTATCATTTATGCCAGTATGAACGAGTAGATTGCTCATCGATACGATAATGGAGATGATTAATATAGTTGGTAATAGTTCGGTAATGGCGTAAATGAAGCTTTGGAAAATACCGCTAATGGCAAGAGGAATAGAACTTGTTGCGGTTAATGCTAACAAAAAGATAAAAACGATACAAATGATCGTCGTATCTTTCCGGAGAATAAAAAAGGTAATGATGGTCAGTAAACAAAGAACATAGAGAGCATGTAAAAGCGTTAATTCAACTCCCATAACATTCACATCCTTTAGGCGTTCGTGTAGTTTATTGTATGAAAGCAGAGAAAGTATGTGAGTATAGGAAAAAGAAAAAAGTGAAATTTCATGTACTGTAATGGTAAGGAATAAAAATGGATGATACAATACAATTAATCCTAAAAATGGAATTCAAGGAGGGATAGAATGGGGGATAGTACGGATGAGAGAAAAAATAGGGTATTATGGTGTACTTGCTTGTTTAATATTATCTATCATTTCAGGACAATTTCTTAAAAGTGAATGGATAGGCGTTATATTATGTATAGGCGTACTGTTTTTTGCTCCTTTGTACCGCTGGAGTGAATGGAAAGCATATAGTCGAAAAAAGAAAATTGTTCTTAGTATCGAGTTTGTATTTGTAATTAGCACGATTCCGTTTTTGTTATTGAAAGGAAATGAGATAATAGATGGAATTGTAATTTTTCAAGGGTGGTTATTTATCGCGAAATTGTTATATTTAATATGCATTCTAATAGCGCTAGCGGTGGTCGCTAAAAAAGTAAACGAAAAGCTATTCGCTAATGAATAAAAGAAAATGCCACCTTATTCAGTGGCATTTTCTTATTTTACTGAATGTGCTTTTTGCATCTTTTTAATTAAACGAATTTGTCCGCGATGATTGATTTCATCTTCAAATACGTGAAACCACTTAAAGTAGTTATTTGCTGGTTTGTCATGCCAAAAATCTGTCGTTTTAAATAGCCATTCATCAGGTAACGATTGAAAAGTTTCAATCGTTTTAGAGCGCACTTCTTGTAACGTATTTATGTAGAATTCTATTGAGTTGCCTTTTATTTTCTCGCGTCCAAGATTTCCTAACTCAACAGCAGGTAACCAGTGTTCTAATTCAGCATCTGTTGGTTCACGATCTTCAAAGGTATGAATTTGGTAGTAAAATTCAATAGCAGCCATATGGTACAAAAGCATACCAATTGAGTTTGCTTCATCATCATACAAATAATCAAGTTCTTCAATTGTTAAGCCTTCGGCAGCCTGCATTGTTGTATAGCGAGCGTAATTCATCATGGAAACAAGTTTTGAAAATTCAAGCTGTAAACCATCTATCTTATCGATTACAAAGTTCAATTAAAATTCCCCCTCTTTAAACAATTACTCCAGAGAAGGAATTCTATGTGTAAAGAAAAAACTCCTGTTTAAAAGTTCATGATTTTTAACAGGGAATGACAATTAGTTCCCGATTTGCCTTTGTAATAACCTCATAGCCTTCTTTTGTAATGACGATATCGTCTTCAATTCTACAACCGCCCCAGTTCGGTATGTAAATACCCGGCTCAACTGTAACAACCATACCTTCTTGTAAAGTTGCCTTACTTTCTTGGGATAGGCGAAGCGGTTCATGTATTTCTAACCCGAGACCGTGCCCGGTAGAGTGGCCAAAGTATTGACCGTATCCATGTTCTGTAATGTAATCTCTCGTTATATCATCGATACTTTTCGCAGTTTCTCCAGGTTTAATTGCTTCAGTTCCACGCTTCAATGCTTCTAATACAACATTATATATTTTTTTGAATTCTTCTGATGGTTCGCCGATTGCTACAGTACGTGTTATATCGGAACAATAGCCGTTGTAAAGTGCACCGAAATCTAATGTAATCATATCGCCTCGTTCAATGATTTTATTTGATGCAACACCATGAGGAAGAGAAGAACGAACACCAGAAGCTACAATGATTTGAAACGATGAGGACGTAGCTCCTTTTTTTCGCATGAAAAATTCTAATTCATCTCGGACTTCAGTTTCGCTTATTCCCGGTTTTAGAAAGCTGAGAATGTGTTGGAAAGCTTCGTCAGCAATAGTAGCGGCAATTTTCATTGTTTCTATTTCGGGTGTGTCTTTAATAATACGAATATCTTCGATGATTTCACACACCTGAACCATTTCTGCCTTCATATATTTTTGTAAGTTCTTATATTGTTGCAATGTCATGTTATTTTCTTCAATTCCAAGTTTTTGAATGTTTAATTTGGATACTTGATTTGCAACTTCTTTTTCTAAATTTCCTTTATGCATAATGATTTCTGCGTCTTTTATTTGTGATTTCGCTTGATCTACATAGCGGAAATCAGTTATAAAAACAGCGTTATCCGCAGAGATTAAGACGACGCCAGCGCTACCTGTAAAACCTGTTGCATATTGGCGATTTTCTTTTTTTGTAATAAGTAATCCGTCAATTTCATAGTTTTTTAGTTGATTTTGGATTTTATTAATTCTTAAAGTCATGTTAATTCCCCCTTTTCACAGTATTGAATAAAGCAAATAGCGTGCCAAAAAATATCTTTAGAGAAAAAGATAGTGGGAATTACATATGTTTTAGAGAAGATAAGAAATTTAGCCCATTATTTGTGGGCGGTGGGCTGCTCGTGAAATACAGATTACTTTAATTAACAGTGGGAGAATGAAAAAAAACATCAACTCAAGATTCACTTTCTTTACACACTGTAAAAAAATTTATACAAATGCGAAATAGAACTGTCAAATTTTTTGACAATATTGAAGTGAGGAAAGGAAAGGATAAGTGATGTTTAGAGTATATATTTGGAAAAACATTATGCTTACGTTTTATTTTAATGTAAATTTTAATATATAAATTAACGATTATTATTGATATAATAGGGAATTGTTGGATTTCTCTCGAAGATAGGGATACGTAACAAATATGAAGGGATAAGGATTGTGAGTATATGAAAAAATTAAGTAAAGTAATGTCATTTTGCTTGGTAGCTAGTATGGTTGTTCTAGCAGGTTGTGAAAAAAGTGAAAACAAAGTTCAAGTAAATAAAACAATTGAACAGCTTGATGAAGCACCAGAAGTGACAGAAAAAGAAGCGAAAAAGATTGTAAGAAAGAGCGTAGATGGAATAGCAAACTCTTTTAGTGAAATGGAAAAAGAGAATGGATGGAGTCGAAATAATCCTGGAGATTTGGGTACAGCTAAAAAAGGCGTTAAGGGTATAGTTTCAGATAAGTTTCTGGAGAAACAGCTTCCAGGTTTGCTTGATACATTTAATAGGTCAAGGGAAACTGATATGTTGCCATTTCCAATTCATATTGAGCCCGACGTGAGGATAACTTATTCACAGAAAAATGATGTTTTAAAGATTGAGACACTTACCCTTGCAAATGACATGGGGAATGAAGCGGAGACATGGGAATTTATTTTAGTTTATAAAGATGGAAAATGGTTAATGGATAGATGGTCATCAAATACGCTAGCAAATTTAAAGTTAACGAAAGAAGAAGCTAACGAGCTTCTTAGAGTTCAAGGTTTCAAGAATGTCTCTTTTGTTAGAGAAGAGAATAGTGGAAATAAGAAATATATTTTTAAAGAAAGTAACGGAGTAGTTGCTGTGGACGCCCAAACATCTGTTATTACTCACAATGTAGATGACAAAGAACAAGAAAAGGTAACGAAAGAAGATTTTATTCAAGAGCAAGAAACAGCTAAGGGAAATGATTCCAGTACGTATACTAGTTCGAAAGAAGAGAAGCAGCCTAAAAAAGAATCTTCTTCAGTATTAGGTAAAACTAAGGTTCTAAATGAGTTAGCCACGCTAGAAAATCAAGAAAAACATACAAATGTTATGACAACAAACGATATAGTTAATGAAATAGAAGGAAATTATCAATTGTGGGATAGTAAATTAAATGAAATTTACAGCGCATTAAAAAATACGATGTCACCTGATGCATTTCAGTCGTTAAAAACGAAACAAATTGCGTGGGTTAAAGAAAAAGAAAGTAAAGTTACAGCAATTGGTACTGATCCAAACAATGGAACGATGAGACGTATAGAAGCTTCAGAAGAGAAATATAAGATGACAAAAGAAAGATGTTATGAATTAGTTAATGGATATATGAACTAAGCTGGAAAAATAAAAAATGCGTTGCTAGCAAGCAACGCATTTTTTATTTACGCTTTTAATTTCATTACGATGTCAGCATCTGGTGTTACATATACTGTTTGTTGGTTATCATACGTAACGAATCCAAGTTTTGCACCACTCGGTTTTTTAACGTGACGTATTTTAGTGAAATCAACAGGTACAGAGCTAGACTCTTTTGCTTTACTGTAATAAGCGGCGATTTTTGCAGCTTCCAGTAAAGTTTCTTCAGCAGGTTCTAAAGAACGAATGACAACATGAGAGCCAGGTATGTCTTTCGTATGTAACCAAATTTCATCACGACGGGCAAATTTCGTTGTTAAATAATCATTTTGCTTATTGTTTTTACCAACGAAAATCTCTGTACCGTCACTAGCTAAATATTTATCCAATACTGGTTTTGTAGGTTTTTTCTTTGCGTTTTTCTTCTTACGATTGCGCACATATCCTTCTTCAGCTAGCTCCTCACGAATTTCTTCAATATCTTTTGAAGAAGCAGCTTCCATTTGTTGAAGTAAGCTATCGAAATAAAGAATTTCTTCATTGGTTTTTTCGATTTGTTCTTCTACAATAACAACTGAATTTTTTGCTTTTTGGTACTTTTGGAAATAGCGTTGTGCATTGTCAGATGGTGTTTTTAAAGGATCTAATGTGATTTTTACAGTTCCGCCATTTTCATCGTAATAATTAATGACCTCAATATCTTTATCACCTTTTTTCAAAGTGTACATATTGGCTGTAAGCAGCTCTCCAAATAGTTGATATTTATCTGCTTTTCCAGCATCTTGTAATGTTTTTTCAAGTTTAATAAGTTTTTTCTCATTTTTGTTTTTTTCGTTTTGCATAAAGCGTTCTAAATCGTGAGCTTGTTGTTTTACACGATCGCGCTCTGCTTTACCAAAGAAGAAACGATCTAATAATACACTAACAGATGAAAATGTTTTTTCATTTCCTTGTAAGTGAGAAAGAGGGAATAGGTAAAAGAACTCTTTTCCATTTGCTGTTATCATTGCTGGCACGTACTGATGTGTTAGCAATGGTTTTTGCAAGCTGAAGAAAGCTTCAGATAATGCTTTTTCATTTGCCATACCTGCTTTTTTTACAACTTCTTTTGCAAATAATGGGGAAATTCCCATGAATGCTCCGACAAGTTGTTTGTCCATGTTGCCAGATAAAAAGTCGAGCGGTTTAATGAAATCATCTTCTGTTTCGATAAGAAGCGGATTAACTTTATGTTGTGCTGGTGGGGCAACATATTCAGCTCCAGCATATACAGTACGATGTCGGTTTACCGCTAAAGAAACGTGTTTTAAGCTATCTAAAATAACATTTGTTTTCGTATCTACTAAGATAATATTACTGTGTCGTCCCATTATTTCGATTACTAATGTTTTTACTGATTCGTCACCGATTTCATTACGACTGCGGACTGTAATTTGAATAATACGTTCTAAGTCAATTTGTTCAATTTTTTCAATAAATCCACCTTCTAAATGCTTGCGAAGAAGCATACAAAACATCGGCGGTAGCGCTGGTGAATCGTAGTTTTGATTTGTTAAGTGCATACGCGCATATGTAGGGTGAGATGAAAGAATCAGCTTTTGATTTTTTCCGTTTGCTCGAATATGTAATAAAACTTCATATTTTGAGGGTTGATATATTTTTGAAATTCTTCCTGTTTGAAGAGAATTTGCAATTTCATGTGTAATTGCTCTTGTAAATAATCCATCGAATGCCATGAATGAACACTCCTTTCTAACTAAAAGTTAATTATAGCATTTTTTTGGACGAGGCTGAATAAGCTTTCATTAGAGTATGTCTGGAATCAGGAGGTCGATGGCAGGATGAATTGGTATGAAATGCGAGCACATGAAGTGGAGGAAAGAACGAATACGAATGTGGAGGTAGGTCTTACAGAGCAAGAAGCAGAGGGCCGATTAAAGAAATTTGGTACAAATGAATTGCAAGAAGCAAAGCGGCCTTCTGCGCTTATGGTGTTTTTAGCGCAATTTAAAGATTTTATGGTACTTGTTTTATTTGGTGCTACAATTATTTCAGCTTTTTTAGGAGAGTATATTGATTCGATTGCAATTGTTGCAATTGTTATTATCAATGGTGTCCTCGGTTTTTTTCAAGAGAGGAAAGCTGAAAAATCGTTGGAAGCTTTAAAAGAATTGGCAGCTCCTCAAGTTACTGTACTAAGAAATGGGAAGTGGATAAAAGCGCCGTCAAAAGCACTTGTACTAGGTGATATTATTAAGTTTTCTAGTGGTGACCGTATTGGCGCGGATGTTCGCCTTGTGGAATCTTCAAGTTTATATATTGAAGAATCGGCTCTTACAGGAGAGTCATTGCCTGTACAAAAGAAGGTAGAGGCGTTACAAGGCCAAGATGTTTCAATTGGTGATCAAAAAAACATGGCATTTATGGGGACGATGATAACGAGAGGTGCTGGAACAGGAGTAGTCGTAGCGACTGGAATGAATACAGCTATGGGGCAAATTGCAAATATGTTGCAAAATGCTGTACAAATGGAAACGCCATTACAAAGAAGATTAGAACAGCTTGGGAAAATTTTGATTATTGTTGCTCTTATTTTGACAGCTCTTGTTGTATTAGCTGGTGTATATCAAGGGAATGAAGTGTATCACATGTTTTTGGCTGGGGTTTCACTTGCTGTTGCAGCTATTCCAGAAGGATTACCAGCTATCGTTACGGTTGCGCTATCACTTGGTGTACAGCGTATGATTAAAAAGAGGGCAATTGTGCGAAAGTTACCAGCTGTAGAAACGTTAGGCTGTGCTTCTGTTATTTGCTCAGATAAAACAGGCACAATGACACAAAATAAAATGATGGTAACACATATGTGGTCAGGCGGAGAATTGTGGAAAGTAACAGGTCAAGGCTATGAGCCAACGGGTTCGTTTATGAAAGGTGAAGAAGTAATTGACCCTACTAAGACGAAATCATTGTATCAACTACTTACATTTGGCTGTTTATGTAATAATGCGAATGTTATTCAAAAGAAAAAGACGTATGTGTTAGATGGAGATCCAACAGAGGGAGCTCTCGTTGCGGCTGCAATGAAGGCGGGAATATCACGTGAAGCTCTTAAAGGAAAGTTTGAAGTCATTCGTGAATTTCCTTTTGATTCAACTAGAAAAATGATGAGCGTTATCGTTCGTGATCGTGAAGGTAAAAAATTTGTTATTACAAAAGGAGCGCCAGATGTTCTTTTGCAAATGAGTCAAACAATTTTGTGGGGAAATAAGCAGCAGCCTTTAAGTGAAATGTATCGAAAAGAAGTGCAGGCAGCGATTCATAGTTTAGGAAGTCAGGCTTTACGAACGATTGCGGTGGCATTTAAACCGTTAAAAGCTACAGATTCAATTGAACACGAAAGAGAAGTCGAACAGGATTTTATGCTTGTTGGAATACAAGGAATGATAGATCCGCCAAGACCAGAAGTGGCGCAAGCGGTGAAAGAGTGTAAGGAAGCTGGTATTAGAACGGTAATGATTACGGGAGATCATAAAGTGACAGCAATGGCAATTGCGGAACAGTTAGGGGTTTTACCAGCGGGTGGACGCGTTGTTGAAGGTGTAGAACTTGCGAATATGGATGTAGAGGCATTAGAAGATATTGTAGAAGATACGTATGTATTCGCTCGTGTGTCTCCTGAGCATAAATTGAAAATCGTTAAGGCGCTGCAAAATAAGGGGCATATAGTAGCTATGACAGGTGATGGAGTGAACGATGCTCCAGCTATTAAAACAGCTGATATAGGGATTGCGATGGGAATTACAGGGACAGATGTTGCAAAAGAAGCTTCTTCACTTGTGTTGTTAGATGATAACTTTGCTACGATTAAATCGGCGATTAAAGAAGGTAGAAACATATATGAAAATATTCGGAAGTTTATTCGGTATTTGTTAGCATCTAACGTTGGTGAAATTTTAGTTATGTTATTTGCGATGTTACTGGCACTGCCATTGCCGATGGTTCCAATTCAAATTTTATGGGTGAACTTAGTTACTGACGGTTTACCAGCGATGGCATTAGGTTTGGATAAGGCTGAAGGAGATGTGATGAAGAGAACACCACGCCATCCGAAAGAAGGGGTGTTCGCTAGAGGGCTTGCGTGGAAAATTATAAGTCGTGGTTTTCTAATCGGAGCAGTGACATTAGTAGCGTTTATTATTGCATTTAACCAGCATCCGAATGAATTGAAGTATGCACAAACGGTAGCCTTCGCAACATTAGTACTGGCTCAGCTTATTCATGTATTTGATTGTCGTAGTGAACATTCTATATTTCACCGCAACCCGTTTGGAAATATATATTTAGTAGGGGCGGTTATTATTTCTTTACTGTTAATGCTTGTAGTTATATATTATCCACCATTACAGCCGATTTTTAGCACAATGCCGATACAAGCACGAGATTGGTTGTTAATTGGGGGATTATCATCTATTCCTACCTTCTTATTAGTAGGATCCTTATTAACAAGAAAAAAGGAAAAAAAGAAAAAGCCACTGTTATATAAGAAGGGATTAAACTTGAAATAGTCAATGATATGAAAATATGATATAATTTACAGAAGGTAGTAGAGTTGCATCTCTATTACCTTTTTCATTGAGTTATTTCATGGCTTGGATGTGATAAAGATGATTTGTAGTATGACAGGATTTGGAAGATCGAAGGTAGAAAACGATACTTTTCAAATAACAGTAGAAATGAAGTCGGTGAACCATCGTTTTTTAGAAATGAGTATTCGGCTTCCGAAGCAAATGATGGTGTTTGAAGACAAGATTCGTAAAATAATTGCAAAGCAAGTTCGCCGTGGACGTATTGAAGTGTCTATTAGTATAACAGGTGAAGGGCTTGTTGAAAGAAAATTAACTGTGAATTGGGAACTTCTTGAACAGTACCAATCCATTATGGAAAATATAAAAGGGAAATTTCAATTACAAGATTCTATTACACTCGGGCAACTAATGAGAATGCCAGAAGTAACGGCAGTTGAAGAAATAGAAAATGTAAATGAACAATTTGAAACCGGTTTATATGAGGCTGTTCGCCAAGCTGCTCATATGTTGAAAACGATGAGAGATGGCGAAGGAGAACGATTACATAAAGATATAGCATATCGTTTGCAAGAGATTCATAATTGTGTAAATGCAATTATTCCACATGCACCAATTGTCACACAAAAATATCGTGAACGATTAGAAAATCGCTTAAAAGAATTACATAATCAAGATTTAGATGAACAACGATTGTTGACAGAAATAGCAATATTTGCAGAGCGTTCAGATATTCACGAAGAATTAGTTCGATTACAGAGTCATTTAGATCAATTTCGTGAAGCACTGCAAATTACAGAGCCTGTTGGAAGGAAAATGGACTTCATTGTGCAAGAGATGCATAGGGAAGTAAATACGATAGGTTCTAAGGCAAATGACTTAACAATTTCAAAATATGTCGTAGAAATGAAAAATAACCTTGAAAAAATTCGTGAACAAGTACAAAATATTGAGTAGCTTTCAAAAAATATATAAAGTTATACGTGGTGGAGAAATCGGATAGACTTACTAGGAGGCGCAAACTATGGCCATGCGGTTTTTAAATATTGGATACGGAAATATTGTATCTGCTCATCGAATTATTGCTATTGTAAGTCCGGAGTCAGCTCCTATTAAACGAACAGTACAGGAAGCGCGTGAACATAATGCTTTGCTTGATGCTACGTATGGGAGAAAAACAAGGGCGGTTATTGTTATGGATGATGGGCATGTAGTATTAAGTCCAATTCAGCCAGAGACGATTGCACATCGTTTGAATAATAAAGAAGATTTAAGTGAGGAAGGGTAGGTTTTACATATTTATGAGAAGTAGAAGAGGATTGCTCATCGTTCTTTCGGGACCTTCTGGTGTCGGGAAAGGAACGGTTCGAAAAGAGCTGTTTAGCCATGAAGACACACGTTTTCAGTACTCTATTTCAGTAACGACACGTAAACCGCGTGAAGGTGAAGTAGATGGTGTGGATTATTTCTTTAAAGAGAGAGAAGAATTTGAAGAAATGATTCGTAATGAAAAGTTACTTGAATGGGCTGAGTTCGTTGGTAATTATTACGGAACACCGATTGATTATGTTGAAAAAACGTTACAAGAAGGAAAAGATGTGTTCTTAGAAATTGAAGTACAAGGAGCAATTCAAGTTAAGAAAGCCTTCCCTGAAAGTGTATTTATTTTCTTAGCACCTCCAAGTTTATCTGAACTAAAGAACCGAATTGTCGGCCGTGGTACAGAAACTGAAGATGTTATTGAAAATCGTTTAACTGTAGCGAAAGAAGAAATCGAAATGATGGACGCTTATGACTATGTTGTAGAAAATGATCAAGTTGAATTAGCTTGCGACCGAATTAAAGCAATTGTGGTTGGTGAACATTGCCGCCGCGAAAGAGTGGCAAAATACTATAAAGAAATGACGGAGGGTCTATAATTATGTTAAATCCATCAATTGACTCATTATTAACAAAAATCGATTCTAAATATACACTTGTAACAGTAGCTGCAAAGCGTGCACGTGAAATGCAAATTGCTGACAATTGTGTTATTGAAAAGCCTGTTTCTCATAAATGTGTAGGTAAATCATTAGAAGAAATCGATGCAGAAGTATTAAAATATGTACCATGCGATGACAAAATAATCGATTAAGACATTCTTTTCGACAAATTAAAACATAGACTTTATAATTTTCTATGTAACGGTAACAACCTATTTACAAGTAGGTTGTTATTTTTTTACGATAGGGATGAAAAGGAATCGAAAAAGACGGAACGAAATACTGGTACTGACGAGCTGAAAATTCTATTTCAGTAGAATAAGTTTGAAAAAGAAAGAGGACGAGTCATATGCTAAAAGGGAAAAAGATACTTCTATGTGTAACAGGAGGCATTGCAGTTTTTAAAGCGGCTGCGTTAACAAGTAAATTAACACAAGCTGGCGCTCTTGTAAAAGTAATGATGAGTGAGTCGGCAATGAAGTTTGTTACGCCTCTTACATTTCAAGCACTTTCTCGCCATGATGTATATACGGATACGTTTGATGAGAGAGACTCGGCTGTTATCGCTCATATTGATTTAGCGGATTGGGCAGATGTTGTACTTGTTGCACCGGCTACAGCTAATTGCATTGGAAAGTTAGCTGGCGGTATTGCTGATGATATGATTACAACTACTTTGTTAGCTACTACAGCTCCAGTGTGGATTGCACCGGCTATGAATGTGCATATGTATGAAAATAAAATTGTTCAAAAAAACATGATGACGTTAAAAACATTAGGATATACATTTATTGAGCCTGGGGAAGGTTTTTTAGCATGTGGTTATGTAGCAAAAGGAAGACTGGAAGAACCTGAAGCGATTATTGGACGGCTAGAAGAGGCTTTCTCAGAACAAAAACCATTGCAAGGAAAGCGAATATTAATAACAGCTGGACCGACACGTGAAAAGATTGATCCGGTTCGTTTTATGACGAATTTTTCTTCTGGAAAGATGGGGTATGCGATCGCAGAAGTTGCAGCAGGCTTAGGTGCTGATGTCATACTTGTGTCAGGACCGACAGCATTAGAGTCACCGTTACATGTAACAAGAATACAAGTAGAATCTGCACAAGATATGTTAGAGGCAGTCCTTCAACGTTATCAGAATGTGGATGTTGTCATCAAAACAGCAGCAGTTGCAGATTACCGCCCAAAATATGTGCATGATAATAAAATGAAAAAGAAAAATGGCGATGCTGTAATTGAATTAGAAAGAACAGTGGATATTTTAAAAACGTTAGGTGAGAAAAAGGACCAACAGTTACTTATTGGTTTTGCAGCTGAAACGACAAACATAGAGGAATACGCAACGAGAAAATTACGTGAGAAAAATGCAAATATGATTGTTGCGAATGACGTGAAGGCGCAAGGAGCTGGGTTTGGTACAGATACAAATATTGTGACAATGTATAGAAAAGATGGAGAAATTATTGAGCTGCCACTTTTAACGAAGAAAGAAGTGGCTCGTGAAATATTAAAGCAAATAGAAATGATGTTAGAAGATGATCATGTATGAAGTTTGCAAGTGTAATTGTTGATGTACCTGCACGTCAAACAGATCGACCGTTTGATTATATTATCCCTGAAAAATGGGAAGATATCGTGCAAACAGGAATGCGTGTAGTAGTCCCATTCGGTCCGAGGAAATTGCAAGGTTTTATTATTGGCATAAAGGATTCGGTTGATCTAGAAAGTAAAAAGTTAAAAGCGTTGTATGAAATATTAGATGTCACTCCGGTTTTAAATGATGAATTATTAAAGCTTGGGTATTGGCTTACAAATGAAACGTTATGTTATATGATATCAGCCTTTCAGGTGATGCTTCCGACGGCGATAAAAGCAACATATAAAAAGCGTCTGCAACTTCGTAACCAAGAAGAAGTAGCGCCAGAAATTCTTTCTTTATTTCAAGGGAAGGAAACGATAGATTGGGAAGCTATCGAAGCGCAGCCGCACCTATATCGCACTATTCAACAAGAAATTAAAAATGGTACGACTGAAGTGGTTTATCAAGTAAAGGATAAAGTGCAGAAGAAGAAACAAAGAGTAGTTCAACCGGAGTTGCCGGCAGATAAATTGGAATTAGCAGCATTTGAACTGAAAAGTAAAAAACAACAAGATGTACTCTATTATTTTGTAGAAAACTACAGAAGTGTACCGTTGAAAAATTTAACAGAAGAATTACAAATAACAGATGCTCCAATAAAATCACTTGTTAAAAAGGGTCTAATCTCAGAAAAGTATGTAGAAGTATACCGGAATCCGTATGACGATGATGATTTTGAACAAACGAAACCATTTCCGCTTACTGAGGAACAAAAACAAGTAATTACACCGGTTTTGTCATCAATTACAAATGAAACTTACAATCCATTTTTACTATATGGTGTTACAGGAAGTGGTAAGACTGAAGTGTATTTACAATCTATAGCAGCGGTGCTCGAGAAAGGAAAAGAAGCAATTGTGCTTGTTCCTGAAATTGCGCTAACGCCCCAGATGGTAGATCGCTTTAAAGGTAGGTTCGGTTCGCAAGTTGCAGTTCTTCACAGTGCGCTTTCTGTTGGAGAAAAATATGATGAATGGCGCAAAATTTTAAGAAAAGAAGTGAAAGTGGTAGTTGGTGCGCGTTCAGCTATTTTTGCTCCCTTTGAAAATTTAGGAATCATTATTATTGATGAGGAACATGAATCGAGTTATAAGCAAGAAGATAACCCGAAGTATCATGCGAGAGATGTAGCAGTGTGGAGAGGACAATACCATAAGTGTCCAATCGTTCTCGGAAGTGCAACGCCGACACTTGAATCGTTTGCTAGAGCGAAAAAAGGTGTCTATGGGTTGCTTACAATGGAAAAACGTATGAACAAACAAGCTTTGCCGACTGTAGAAATTGTTGATATGCGTGAAGAGCTTCGTGATGGAAATCGCTCAATGTTTTCAAAGGCACTGCATGAAAAAATAGCAGATCGATTAGAAAAGAAAGAACAAATGGTTCTCTTTTTAAATAGAAGGGGTCATTCTACGTTTGTGATGTGCCGTGATTGTGGGTATGTCGTACAATGTCCGCATTGTGATATTTCGTTGACATATCACAAAATGAACCATCGTTTAAAATGTCATTATTGTAGTCATGAGGAAAATATGCCAACGGAGTGTCCTGCTTGTAATAGTACGTATATTCGTTTCTTTGGTACAGGGACGCAAAAGGTTGAAGAAGAAATCACAAAACTATTCCCTGAGGCGCGGGTCATTCGAATGGATGTGGATACAACAAGCCGTAAAGGAATGCATGAAAAATTATTAAAGGCGTTTGGTGAAGAGAAAGCAGATATATTACTTGGAACACAAATGATTGCAAAAGGGCTTGATTTTCCGAAGGTGACGCTTGTTGGCGTTTTAACGGCGGATACGATGCTTCATCTACCTGATTTTCGGGCGAGTGAAAAGACGTATCAGCTATTGACACAAGTGAGTGGACGTGCAGGAAGACATGAATTGCCAGGGGAAGTTGTAATTCAAACGTATACGCCGGAACATTACAGTGTAGAATTAGCAAAGAATCAACAATATGATGTATTTTATGAGTACGAAATGCAAATGAGGCAAATGAGACAATATCCGCCATATTACTACGTTGTACTTGTAACTGTATCTCATCCGGAATTATTAAAGGCAGTCCAAGTGACGGAAAAAATTGTCGGTCATTTACGAACGCATTGTTCAAGGCAAACAATGGTGTTAGGGCCGGTTGCTTCAGCAATTCCAAGGATAAAAGATAGATATCGTTACCAATGCATGATAAAATACAAACGGGAACCAAACTTAAAGAACGTGCTCAAAATGGTAAATGAACATTATCAAGCAGAAATGCAAAAAGAGCTACAAATCTCAATTGATTTTAATCCAACAATGTTAATGTAGCGGAGGGAAATATGGCAGTTTTAGAAATTGTAAAGCATCCAAATGAAGTGTTAGAAACACCATGCGAAAGAGTAATTAACTTTGATAAAAAGTTAGTGAAATTGTTAAAAGATATGCATGAAACAATGTTAATTGCAGACGGAGTTGGTCTAGCTGCGCCACAAGTAGGTGTAAGCTTACAAGTTGCTGTTGTTGATATAGGTGATGATACGGGTAAAATTGAATTAATTAATCCTGTTATTTTAGAAAAACGTGGTGAACAAGTAGGTCCCGAAGGCTGCTTAAGCTTTCCGGGACTTTATGGTGAAGTGGAGCGTGCAGATTACATTAAAGTACGTGCGCAAAATCGTCGCGGTAAAATATTTTTATTAGAAGCGGATGACTTCTTAGCGCGTGCAATTCAGCATGAAATCGATCATTTACACGGTGTTTTATTTACATCTAAAGTGAAAAGATATTATGAAGCAGGCGAATTAGAATAGGTTTAAAAGGAGCGGTTTTTGAATGATGAAAGTAGTATTTATGGGGACACCGGACTTTTCTGTGCCGGTGCTTCGTCGTCTTATCGAGGACGGATATGACGTAGTGGGTGTTGTAACGCAACCGGATCGTCCAGTTGGTAGAAAAAAGGTTTTAACACCTACTCCTGTTAAAGTAGAAGCGGAGAAACATGGTATTCCAGTATTACAACCGTTAAAAATTCGTGAAAAAGACGAATATGAAAAAGTATTAGCACTAGAGCCAGACTTAATTGTAACAGCGGCATTTGGACAAATCGTACCGAATGAAATTTTAGAAGCGCCAAAGTATAGATGTATTAATGTCCACGCGTCATTACTTCCAGAACTTCGCGGTGGTGCACCAATTCATTATGCGATCATGGAAGGTAAAGAGAAAACAGGTATTACAATTATGTATATGGTAGAAAAATTAGATGCTGGCGATATATTAACACAAGTAGAAGTAGAAATTGAAGAGCGTGAAACAACAGGTTCATTATTTGATAAGTTAAGCGAAGCAGGAGCACACCTTTTATCTAAAACGGTTCCTTTACTAATTCAGGGTAAACTAGAACCAATTAAACAAAGTGAAGCTGAAGTGACGTTTGCATATAATATTAAACGTGAGCAAGAGATAATTGATTGGACAAAAACAGGTGAAGAAGTATACAATCACATTCGCGGATTGAATCCATGGCCAGTTGCTTATACGACTTTGGCAGGACAAGTTATTAAAGTATGGTGGGGAGAGAAAATCTCTATTACAGAGAAAGCTGAACCAGGTACAATAGTAGCTCTTGAAGAAGATGGATTTGTTGTTGCAACAGGGAATGAGACAGGTGTTAAAATCACTGAATTGCAACCGTCTGGTAAAAAGCGTATGAGTTGTTCACAATTTTTACGTGGAACAAAACCTGAAATTGGTACGAAGTTAGGAGAAAATGCATGAGACAAAATGTTCGTGAGTTAGCTCTGGATGGCTTAATTCAAGTAGAAAAAAGTGGTGCATATAGCAACTTACTTTTAAATAATCTGATCGAAAAAAATACAATTGACAGAAAAGATATTGGTTTATTAACTGAAATGGTATATGGAACAATTCAACGTCGTGACACACTAGATTATTATTTACAACCATTTTTAAGAAAAAAGGTTGAAGCGTGGGTAAGAGTGTTGCTTCGCCTATCTTTATATCAAATGTTATATTTAGACCGAGTTCCCGAAAGAGCGGCTATTCATGAAGCTGTTGAGATTGCAAAGCGTCGTGGGCATAAAGGGATTTCAGGTATGGTGAACGGAGTATTGCGTTCAATTCAGCGAGAAGGTGTACCTTCGGTAGAAGAAATCGAAAATCCAGTAGAACGTCTTGCAATTGCAACGAGTCACCCAATGTGGCTTGTACAAGAATGGGCATCCGAATATGGTTTAGAGACAGCAGAGAAAATGTGTGAAGTAAATATGTTGCCACCTGTACCAACAGCACGTATAAATGTTGATAAAGTAACGGTAGAAGAAGCGGTTGCGTTATTAGCTGATGAGGGTATAGAAGCAAAACGTGGCGAATTGTCAGAGGATGCAATTCAAATTGAAAGAGGAAATGTCGCACATACAGAAGCGTTCAAAAAAGGTTTCCTTTCTATTCAAGATGAAAGCTCAATGCTTGTAGCACGTGCTTTAGAACCGAATAAAGGAGATGCAGTTCTAGATAGTTGTGCTGCTCCTGGCGGAAAAACAACTCATATTGCAGAGCGTTTGGACGGAACTGGTAAGGTAATGTCGCTTGATTTACACGCACATAAAGTACGTTTAATTGAACAACAGGCGAAGAGACTTGGTTTAGAAAATGTAGAAACGATGGCTTTAGATGCTAGAAAAGTTCAAGATCATTTTGCAAATGAATCTTTTGACAAAATATTAGTAGATGCACCATGTTCTGGATTTGGTGTTATTAGACGTAAACCTGATATTAAGTTAGGTAAAGATAAGGGCGATAGTGTAAGGTTATCAACGATTCAACTTGCGATACTAGAAAAAATAGCACCATTGTTAAAACAAGGTGGTCGCCTTGTTTATAGTACGTGCACAATTGAAAAAATAGAAAATGAACAAGTAATAAAGCAATTTTTACAAGAGCATCCTGAATTTGAATGGGATACTACGATAAAAGATCGTATGCCAGAAAAGTTAAATCCGTATATTGATGAAGGTCAAGTACGAATTTTACCGCATTATTTTGCAACAGATGGCTTTTATATTGCTTGTTTAAGAAAGAAGGTGTAGCATCATGGAAACGACTGTAAAAAAACAAAAGAAAAATCTAGAGACAAAGAAACCATCAATTTATTCTTTACAACTTCATGAAATGCAAGATTGGTTAAAGGAACAAGGAGAACCTAAGTTCCGTGCAGGACAAATTTTTGATTGGCTATATAAAAAACGTGTAAAAAATTATGAGGATATGTCAAACCTTGCTAAAGGATTGCGCGATAAATTGTCGAATTCCTTTGATATTACTACTTTAAACACTTTAGTAAAACAAACGTCTTCGGATGGAACGATTAAATTCCTATTCCAGTTATATGATGGGTACTCTATTGAAACTGTACTAATGCGACATGAGTATGGAAATTCCATTTGTGTAACAACACAGGTGGGTTGCCGCATTGGCTGTACGTTCTGTGCATCTACACTTGGTGGGTTAAAACGAAACTTAGAGGCTGGAGAAATTGTAGCGCAAGTAGTAGAAGTTCAGCGTGCGCTTGATGAAACAGAAGAACGTGTAAGTTCTCTTGTTGTTATGGGAATTGGAGAACCATTTGATAATTATGATAATTTGATGTCATTCTTACGCATTGTAAATCATGAAAAAGGAATTCATATTGGTGCAAGACATATGACAGTTTCAACAAGTGGAATTGTTCCAAAAATTTATAAGTTCGCTGAAGAAGATATGCAAATCAATTTTGCGATTTCATTGCATGCTGCAAATACAGAGATACGTTCAAAATTAATGCCGATTAACCGTGCTTATAAGCTACCTGATTTAATGGAAGCTGTTAAATACTATGTAAATAGAACAGGGCGTCGTATTACATTTGAATATGGCTTATTTGGAGGAGAAAATGACCAAGTTGAGCACGCTGAAGAACTTGCTGCGCTCTTAAAAGGTATAAAATGTCATGTAAACTTAATTCCGGTAAACTACGTGCCAGAACGTGATTATGTACGTACGCCACGAGAGCAAATTTTCTTATTTGAAAAGACGCTAAAAGATCGTGGAGTGAATGTAACAATTCGCCGTGAACAAGGTCATGATATTGATGCAGCCTGCGGTCAGTTGCGTGCAAAGGAGCGCAAAGAAGAGACGAGGTGACGAGATGAAAGCCGTGTTTCTATCGGATAAAGGGAAAGTTCGTCAACATAATGAAGATAGTGCAGGAGTTTTTCGCAATTTAGATGGAAATATTTTAGCGGTAGTAGCAGATGGAATGGGAGGTCATCGAGCTGGCGATGTAGCTAGCTCGATGGCTATTCAATTATTCCATGATTATTGGAAGCAAACGCATAATATGAATGAGCCTAAAAAGGTAGAAAAGTGGTTACATACTAACGTTGGAATTATTAATGAGCGCATATATGCTTACTCTCAGCAGCATGTAGAATGTAATGGCATGGGAACAACGGTTATCGTGGCGATTTGTACACCTAGTTTTGTAACAATAGGTCATATAGGAGATAGTCGTTGTTATATGGCATCAGAGGGAGAAATATCGCTTGTAACGGAAGATCACTCACTTGTAAATGAACTTGTTAGGCACGGTGAAATTTCAAAAGAAGATGCAGAATATCACCCGAAAAAGAATGTTCTGTTAAGAGCGTTAGGAACAGAAGAAAAAGTCGGACTAGATGTTAAAACATTGGTGCTCGAAGAAGACGATCAATTGCTTCTTTGCTCTGATGGATTGTCTAACAAAGTCCCTATGGCTGATATGCAACAAATTTTACAATTGAATGAACAGCTCGAGGCGAAGGGAGAGCATCTCATTCAATTAGCAAATGATCGTGGTGGAGAAGATAATATCACCCTCGTTATTATTGATTATGCGGATTCGACAAACGAAAGTAGGTGAAGTGCAACGTGCTGATTGGAAAACGCTTAAATGACCGTTATAAGCTGCTGAAAATGATTGGCGGTGGAGGAATGGCCAATGTATATTTAGCTCATGATGATATACTTGGCCGAGATGTAGCGGTAAAAATATTAAGACTCGACTATTCAAATAATGAAGAGTTTATTAAACGTTTCCATCGAGAAGCGCAATCTGTTACAACGTTGTCGCATCCAAATATTGTGAATATGTATGATGTTGGGGAAGAGGATGGTATATATTATCTTGTAATGGAATATGTACCTGGACGAACATTGAAGCAATACATAATCGATCGAGGGATGTTACCGATAGGAGAAGCTCTTGATATAATGGAGCAGTTAACGTCCGCTATGGCACACGCCCATCATTTTGAGATTGTACATCGCGATATTAAACCGCACAATATTTTGATTCGAGATGACGGAGTGATAAAAGTAACAGACTTTGGAATTGCGACAGCTACAAGTGCAGCAACGATTACACATACAAATTCGGTGCTCGGTTCGGTGCATTATTTATCACCAGAACAAGCGCGCGGCGGTATAGCGAATAAACAATCAGATATTTATTCACTTGGGATTGTTATGTTTGAATTGTTAACAGGAAGACAACCGTTTTCTGGTGAATCTGCTGTTGCAATTGCGTTAAAACATTTACAAAATGAAATGCCATCTCCAAAAAGATGGAATGAAAATATTCCACAAAGTGTTGAAAATATTATATTAAAGGCGACTGCGAAAGATCCATTTCATCGATATCAATCTGCTAACGCGATGAAACGAGATATTGAAACAGCACTATACCCAGAACGAATAAATGAACAACCATTTTACATACCAGAAGATATGGAAGCAACGAAAGCGATTCCAATTATTCAACAAGAACAACTATTTCAAAATGTAAGTGATGAAACGATTGTATTAAAAGGAAGTAAAGTGGATGAACAAGTAAGAAAAGAAGAGACCGAATCAGGTAAGAAGAAAAAACGAAGTACTAAATGGCTGAAAGTTTTAATTACAACATTTTTACTTTTAGCAATAGGGATAACCTTAGCACTTACTGTTATTCCAGGCTTCTTTATTCCGAAAGATGTGAAGGTTCCTGATGTGGCTGGTATGAAATATACGACAGCTGTAAATACATTAGTTGAAAAAGGGTTTGAAGTTACTGAACCTAATCTTGTATATACAGATGATGTTGAAGCCGGAAAAGTGATAAAAACAGATCCTATAGCAGGAAGAGTAGTGAAAGAAAACTCTAAAATTACTATCTATCAATCAGGTGGGAAAAAGAAAAGTAAGATGCGTGATTTGACAGGAAAAGATTTCGATAGTATAAGAGCTGAGTTAGAAGAAAAATATAAACAAGTTACAATAAATTATATTGAAAATGATAAGCCGAAAGGTGAAATTGTAGAGCAAATACCAACGCCTGATCAAATGGTTATAGAAGCTGAACAAGAACTGAAAGTTTGGGTAAGTAAAGGACCTTATCAAATAAGACCAGGTGATTTTTCAGGGTGGACTGAAAATAGTGTAAAAGGTTATTTAAATGAAAGAAAGCTCGTTTCTGATATAAAAAGAGAGTATTCAGATACGGTTGATAAAGGCCTTGTTATTTCACAGTTACCAAAGCCTGGGACACCTTTAAAAGAAGGAGATAAAGTATCGATTGTTATCTCCGATGGTCCGAAGCCTAAAGTGACGAAAACGGTAAAAGTGGATAACATTTCTATCCCATATGAAGCTTCTGCAACAGGTGATAAAAAGCCGCAAACAATAGAAATTTATAAAGAAGATATGCAGCAAAAAATGGATAAACCAGTTGAAACGAGAACAATTACTGAGTCAGCGATTATTTCTTTAGAATTTGTAATTCAAGAAGGTGCAAAGGGACACTATAAGATTGTCCGAGATGGAGTAACGATTATGGACAAAGAAGTACCATATCCAGCTCAATAATAGTGAATTCCATCGTCCTTATATAGAAGATGGAATTCACTACTCTTGCCTGTTATGCTGTCTACATCGTGGACTGTATAACAGGCAAAAATATATGATTCAAAAAGCTGTAAAAGTGATACTGTTGTAAATAATATTTCAAATTTGATGGTAGATTAAATATATGAACCTGGATATATATTTGGTGGGTTTTGAAATAATTGTTTAAAGAACTCTAGTCTATTCATATTTAATTGCAGTTTCATTTTATACAAAATAAAGGAGAATTATATGCCAGAAGGAAAAATTGTAAAAGCTCTAAGTGGGTTTTATTATGTGCAGAATGAGGAAGGGATTACACAATGTCGCGGGCGTGGTGTATTTAGAAAGAATAAAATTACACCACTTGTAGGAGACCAAGTTGTTTTTCAAGCGGATAATCCGAATGAAGGTTATGTGTTAGAAGTATTTGATCGAAAAAATGAACTTGTTAGACCTCCTATTGCTAATGTTGATCAAGCTATTCTTGTTTTCTCTGCAGTAGAACCAGATTTTAATCCAGGACTGTTAGATCGATTTTTAGTATTGATTGAATATCATAACATTAAACCGATTATTTGTATTAGTAAGATGGATTTAGTAGATGAAAAAATGAGAGAAACTGTTGAATCTTATGCAAATGATTATCGTGAAATGGGTTATGATGTGTTGTTTACTTCTATAAATACATCGGAAAGTATTGATATTCTGAAACCATTCTTAGAAGGTTGTATTTCCGTCGTTGCAGGCCAATCTGGTGTTGGGAAATCTTCAATGCTAAACGTATTACGTCCAGATTTAGAATTGAAAACTAATGATATTTCTTCACATTTAGGACGTGGAAAGCATACGACAAGACACGTGGAATTAATTACAGTTGGAAGCGGACTTGTTGCGGATACACCTGGTTTTAGTTCGCTTGATTTCATAGATATAGAGGTAGAAGATCTTACATATTGTTTTCCAGAGTTGAAAGAAGCGAGCCAATACTGTAAATTTAGAGGGTGTACACACCTTGCTGAACCGAAATGCGCGGTGAAAGCTGCGATTGAAGAAGGAAAGATTACCGAATATCGTTATAAGAATTACAAACAATTCGTAGAAGAAATTAGAGAGAGAAAGCCGAGGTATTAGTCATGATTAAAATTGCACCATCGATTTTATCAGCAGATTTTTCAAGATTAGGGGAAGAGATTAAAGATGTAGAAAAAGGTGGAGCTGACTACATTCACGTCGATGTAATGGATGGACATTTCGTACCAAATATTACGATTGGACCATTAATTGTAGAAGCAATCCGTCCGATTACATCATTACCGTTAGATGTACATTTAATGATTGAAAATCCTGATAACTATATCCCAACTTTCGCAAAAGCAGGAGCTGATATTATTACTGTCCATGTAGAAGCTTGTCCACATCTACATCGTACAATTCAGTTAATTAAATCTCATGACATTAAAGCGGGAGTTGTATTAAATCCACATACTCCAGTTTCAACGATTGAGCATGTATTAGAAGATATAGACATGGTATTACTTATGACAGTAAATCCTGGATTTGGCGGACAGAAATTTATTCATTCTGTATTACCGAAAATCAAACAAGTTGCAGAAATGGTTAAAGAGCGAAATCTACAAGTGGAAATTGAAGTTGATGGTGGTGTCAACGCTGAAACAGCAAGACTTTGTATTGAAGCAGGAGCGAATGTTCTTGTAGCGGGATCAGCAGTATACAATCAAAAAGACCGCGGTGAAGCAATTCGTGTAATTCGCGGATAAAGAATGAACGGTTATCCTAGTGAAGCTTCTAGTTCATTAAGACTTCACTATTTATACATGTTAGAGTGGCAAATAAGGAGAAAGGCAATCTACCGAATGGCAGATTGCCTTTTTACAATAGAAGGGGAAGGAAAAATGATTATTCATATTTTAGCGGGAGGACCTGCAGAATACTGCGCAGATTTTTCTCGGTATGAAAATGAAGAAGTAGTTTGGGCGGCCGTTGATAGAGGAGTGTACCGTTTGTTGAAAAGGGGAATCACTCCGGCTGTTGCGTTTGGGGATTATGATTCAGTTACTGATGAGGAATTAGCATGGATGGGACAGCAGACAAATGAATTACATATTGTCCCGCGAGAAAAAGATCAAACAGATTTAGAAATTGCAATTAGCTGGGCTTTAGAACAGAAACCAAAGTTAATTCGTATTTTTGGTGCTACTGGTGGAAGACTTGATCATGGTTTAGCAAATATTCAGATGCTTTTAAAGGGATTAGAAGTAAACATAGAAATGTGTATTGTGGACAATAAAAATGAAATAATGGTGAAAAAGTTTGGTATGTATATAATTGAAGGAAACGAACATTTTCCATACGTATCATTTGTACCAGTTACTGAAAGGGTAGAAGGTATTACACTTCACGGTTTTAAGTACCCTCTTACTAATAAAACAATAGAGTGGGGATCGACACTTTGTATTAGTAATGAACTCATTGAGGAAAAAGGTAATTTTTCATTTACTTCTGGCATATTAATGATGATAAGAAGCACTGATTGAAGAAACAATTTTGCTCCTTGCATCATATAGTGAACAAGTGGAGTAATGGGGATTAGGAGGGAAACCATGAGATTTTATACAATTAAGTTACCTAAATTTCTTGGTGGAATTGTTCGTGCGATGTTAAATACCTTCAAAAAAGACTAAAAAAAGCACCTATTACCGGTGCTTTTTCCATTGGTATAATAAAAAAAGAGCCTAGCGGCTCTTTTTTTTATTATTAAACACGTTCGATTTTGCCAGATTTTAATGCTCTAGCAGAAACGTAAACACGTTGAACTTTTCCGTCGATGCGTACGCGAACTTTTTGAAGGTTAGCGCCCCATTTACGTTTTGTAGCGTTCATTGCGTGAGAACGAGAGTTACCAGAACGAGCTTTTCTTCCAGTGATAGCACAAACACGAGCCATTTATATTTCCCTCCCTTAACTACCGTAACATACGTAATTTTTCAATGTTAGCCTTTTATGCGATGCTAAAAACACTACTATAATTTAACACAACTAAAAAGAGAATGCAACACCGTAGGAAAAAGAAATCAAGAAAAAATACTTGACACTATATGTCAATGAAGAAAAGGTGAAATCAAGAAAAATTGCTTGACATATTATAGTGGTACATGTTGTATAATAACAATGGACTATTTTGCTCATCATAAAAAAATGTAATTTAAAACATAAAATATGAGAGTGAAAAAGAAAGAACGATGGAATTTTCTTTGAAAAGATTATATGATAGTAACTAAAGTAGTCTAGCTCACTTTCACCATTTATGAAGGGGGAAACGAGATGTCAATTGAAATTAAAACGAAGTACGGTCAAATTGATATTAGTACAGATGTAATTGCAACAATTGCTGGAGGTGCCGCAGTAGATTGCTACGGTATCGTAGGTATGGCATCAAAAAATCAGTTAAAAGATGGATTAACAGACATTTTACGAAAAGAAAACTTCACTAGAGGCGTTATTGTTCGTAAAGATGAAGATGAAGTACATATTGATATGTATATTATTGTGAGCTATGGTACGAAAATTTCAGAAGTAGCACATAACGTGCAGACTAAAGTGAAATATACATTAGATCAAACTGTAGGACTAGCAGTAGATTCTGTAAACATCTACGTACAAGGAGTTAAAGTAATAAACTTGTAATGTGCATTAAGGAGGAAAATCTGTGTCAATTCAAAAAATTGATGGAAAACGTTTATCACAAATGATCATTCAAGGAGCCAATAATTTAACAAATAATGTTCAGCTTGTTGATGCATTAAACGTATTTCCAGTTCCAGATGGCGATACCGGTACAAACATGAACTTATCAATGACTTCAGGCGCACGTGAAGTGAAAGCAAATCTTTCACAGCATGCTGGTAAAGTCGGCGTAAGTTTAGCCAAAGGATTATTAATGGGGGCTCGTGGTAACTCTGGGGTTATTTTATCTCAGTTATTCCGTGGTTTCTCTAAATCCATTGAACAAAAAGAAGAATTAACGACAGTTGATTTTGCTGCAGCTTTAGAAGCTGGAGTAGAGGCAGCTTACAAAGCGGTTATGAAACCAATTGAAGGAACGATTTTAACGGTTGCAAGAGAAACGGGTAAATATGCAGTGACAGTTGCGAAAAAACAGCGCGACTTTGTTTTGTTTATGGAAGACGTTGTAAAAGAAGCAAACGCATCGTTAAATCGTACGCCAGATTTATTACCTGTATTAAAACAAGTTGGCGTTGTAGATAGCGGTGGTAAAGGTCTTGTTGTTGTGTATGAAGGATTTTTAGCTGACTTAAAAGGAGAAACGATTTCTTCTAATATGCCTGCCCAACCATCTATGAATGACATGGTACGCGCAGAACATCACCGTAGTGTACAAAGCCAATTGAGTACAGAAGATATTAAGTATGGATATTGTACGGAATTCATGGTGAAATTAGAGCCTGAAAAAATGAAGGAACATAATTTCTCTGAACAAAAATTCCGTGAAGATATTAGTGTGTACGGAGATTCACTACTTGTTGTATCGGATGATGAGGTTGTAAAGGTTCATATTCATGCGGAACATCCTGGAGAACCTATGAACTATGGACAACGTTACGGTAGTCTAATTAAGATCAAAGTAGAAAATATGCGTGAACAGCATACTGCTTTATTAGATGAACCTACCATGGTGCCTGAACAAACGAATCAGCCAATAGAGAAACAACCGTATGGTATTGTAACTGTAGCTATGGGATCGGGTATTAAAACTTTATTTGAGAGCATTGGCGCAACGAAAGTTATCGAAGGTGGCCAAACGATGAATCCGAGTACGGAGGATATTGTGAAGGCGATTGAAGAGGCGAATGCTGAAAAAATCATCATCTTACCAAATAACGGGAATATCGTGATGGCAGCAGAACAAGCAGCGTCAGTTGTAGAACAAGAAGTTATTGTTATTCGTTCAAAAACAGTTCCTCAAGGTATGGCTGCAATGTTAGCATTTAATCCAGTTGGAACGCTAGAAGAGAATGAAGAAAACATGAAAGAAGCTTTAGCTCATGTGAAAACAGGTCAGATTACGTATGCTGTTCGTGATACGGAAATTGACGGTGTAGCGATTCAAAAAGATGATTTCATGTGTCTTGCAGATGGGAAAATTGTATCTACAAATGCTGAGAAAGTAGGAGCTGCAAAGCAATTACTAGAAGCGCTAATTGATGAGGATTCTGAAATCGTAACGATCCTACAAGGTGAAGATGCAACAGATGAAGAAGTGGCTGAATTAGTTGCATTTGTAGAAGAGAACTTTGAAGATGCAGAAGTAGAAGTACATGCAGGGAACCAACCGGTGTATTCTTTCATCTTCTCTGTAGAATAAGATAAGATTTGATTTGGAAATAAATGGGTTACTTACTTGCTAATGGATAAGAAATAGTGATATGAAATTTATTACTAGTTTTTATTCAAAAGGCTAGCATATTGATGATAGAAAAGAGCCTTGCTGCTAATAGTGAGGCTCTTTTCTTACGTATTGTACAACTTTGTTTTATCCCGCTATTTGTGGGCAGTAAAACTTCCACCCCTAAATTCGGCTGGAGCAAAGAAGTTAGGTGGGAGATAAACTGCCCGTAAACGCCCGATTGGTGAAGGCTAATAATCAGTGGGGGATGAACAAAACCCCCACTGATTATAGTTTCACTTTATACAGAGGGATTAGAGTAGTTTCTCTTAGAATGCCTATGATAGAATATATAAGGTGAAAGAGAGCAATTACAGATGTCAATGATATTAATGGATAATCAATAGAATGAATCAAATAAAATAATGTGACGGAGCGTGAGAATCTTGAATGAAGTTGTACAAGTTCCTGTTACGGATGTAAAGGGAATCGGAGGAGAAACATCTGAGTTGTTACACGAGATGGGAATTTATACAGTTTCTCATCTATTAGAACATTTTCCGTACCGCTATGAAGACTATGCGATGAAAGATCTTGCTGAAGTAAAGCATGACGAGCGTGTAACAGTTGAGGGGAAAGTTCATAGTGCTCCTTTACTGCAATATTATGGGAAGAAGAAGTCACGTCTTACAGTTCGTGTTCTCGTCGGTCGTTATTTAATTACAGCTGTATGTTTTAATAGACCATACTATAAACAAAAGTTAAATCTAGATGAAACGGTAACGATTACTGGTAAATGGGATCAGCATCGCCAAACAATTGCTGTATCAGAACTGAATTTTGGACCGGTTGTACGACAACAAGAAGTAGAACCTGTATATTCAGTGAAAGGAAAACTGACAGTAAAACAGATGCGCCGTTTTGTTGCACAAGCATTTAAGGAGTATGGAGATTCTATAGTCGAAGTGTTACCAGATGGTTTGTTAAGTCGATATAAATTATTATCACGCTATGAAGCGCTCAGAGGGTTACATTTTCCAGTGGGACAGGAAGACTTAAAGCAAGCGCGTCGCCGTTTTGTATATGAGGAGTTTTTCTTGTTTCAGTTGAAAATGCAAACATTACGGAAAATGGAAAGGGAAAACTCGAAAGGGACGAAAAAAGAAATTTCATTAGTAGAATTACAAGAGTTTACTGATGCACTTCCGTTTCCGTTAACTGGTGCACAACGCCGGGTTGTAGATGAAATAATGAAAGATATGACATCTCCGTACCGAATGAATCGATTATTGCAAGGGGATGTAGGTTCTGGGAAAACAGTTGTTGCTGCGATTGCTCTTTATGCGGCGAAATTGGCTCATTATCAAGGTGCTTTGATGGTTCCTACAGAAATTTTAGCCGAACAACATTATCAGTCGCTCGCGGAGACGTTTTCACATTTCGGTATGAAGGTTGAATTGCTAACAAGTTCTGTTAAAGGTGCGAGACGTCGAGAAATTTTGTCGAGATTAGAACAAGGAGAGGTAGATATCCTTGTTGGGACGCACGCTTTAATTCAAGACGAAGTTATATTTCATAGGTTAGGTGTCGTTATTACCGATGAACAGCATCGATTTGGTGTGGCGCAGCGCCGGGTTTTACGTGAGAAAGGTGAAAGTCCAGATGTGTTGTTTATGACGGCGACCCCAATCCCGCGTACGTTAGCTATCACTGCATTTGGAGAGATGGACGTTTCTATTATCGATGAAATGCCAGCTGGTAGAAAGGTAATCGAAACGTACTGGGCAAAACATGATATGTTAGATCGTGTTCTCGGCTTTGTGGAGAAAGAGATAAAAAAAGGAAGACAGGCATATGTTATTTGCCCTCTTATTGAAGAGTCTGAGAAGCTTGATGTACAAAATGCTATCGACTTACATAGTATGCTGACTCATCATTATCAAGGGAAATGCCAAGTTGGATTAATGCATGGGAGACTATCATCCCAAGAAAAAGAAGAGATAATGGGACAGTTTAGTGAAAATAAAGTGCAAATTCTTGTGTCGACAACAGTTGTTGAAGTAGGTGTGAATGTACCAAATGCGACTGTTATGGTTATTTATGATGCGGAACGTTTCGGTTTATCACAGCTCCATCAGTTGAGGGGGCGTGTTGGGCGTGGTAGTGAACAATCATATTGTTTATTAATTGCGGACCCAAAATCAGAAACGGGAAAAGAAAGAATGCGCATTATGACTGAAACAAATGATGGATTTGTATTATCAGAAAAAGATTTAGAGTTACGAGGTCCTGGGGATTTCTTTGGAAGTAAGCAAAGTGGTCTGCCAGAATTTAAGGTTGCTGATATGGTGCATGATTATCGGGCGTTAGAAACAGCAAGACAAGATGCGGCGATACTAGTTGATTCAGAAGCGTTTTGGCATAATGATCAGTATGCTTCGCTGCGTACTTATCTTAATGGGACAGGTGTGTTCCAGGGAGAGAAGCTCGATTAAAAGTAGTCTGCAAAAGTTTTTGTTGCATTCTACTTTTAATGATTATATACTACTTTTAGTACCTAGTCATAAAAAATGGATGGTGCGGTATGAAAAAAAGAAGAAGTAAAAAAGAAAGACAAGAATTATTACAACAAACAATAGAAACGAATCCTTTTATAACGGATGAAGATTTAGCGGAAAAATTTCAAGTGAGCATACAAACTGTTCGTCTTGATCGTATGGAATTATCTATTCCTGAATTAAGAGAACGAATTAAGCATGTGGCTACAAAACAACATGAAGAAGATGTGAAATCTTTACCGTTAGAAGAGGTTGTCGGAGAAATTATCGATATAGAATTAGATAGACATGCGATTTCTATCTTTGAAGTAAAGGTAGAACATGTATTTAAAAGAAATCAAATTGCTCGTGGGCATCATTTGTTTGCGCAAGCAAACTCACTAGCTGTTGCGGTTATTGATGAAGAATTAGCTTTAACTGCAAAGTCCACCATTCGATATATTCGTCCTGTAAAATTAGGAGAGCGTGTTGTTGCAAAAGCACGTGTTGAAGATGTAGAGAATGATAAAGGACGGACGGTTGTCAAAGTGCGTAGCTTTGTAGGAGAAGAACTTGTTTTTACAGGCACTTTTGAAATGTATCGATCTAGTAATTATAGTGAGGAAGGTAACAACTTATGAAAATCGCAATAGATGCAATGGGCGGCGATCATGCACCAAAGGCTGTAGTATTAGGAGCAATGAAAGCTATTAAGGAATACTCAGATTTACATATTACGTTAGTAGGGAAAGAAGAGGGAATTCGTCAATATTTAACGAGTGAAGAACGAATTACTATACTTCATACAGACGAAAAAATTGAATCGACAGACGAACCAGTAAGAGCGGTTCGTCGAAAAAAACAAGCTTCAATGGTACTAGCGGCGCAGCAAGTAAAAGACGGCGTAGCGGATGCTTGTATATCAGCAGGTAGTACAGGAGCTTTGATGGCAGCTGGATTGTTTGTTATTGGTCGTATGGAAGGAATTGAACGACCAGCTTTATCACCTACAATGCCAACTGTTGATGGAGAAGGTTTTGTTATGTTAGATGTTGGAGCCAACGTTGATGCAAAACCAATTCATTTATATCAATATGCAGTAATGGGCTCTGTTTACGCAGAGAAGGTAAGAGGAATTAAAAATCCACGCGTTGGACTTTTAAACGTTGGAACAGAGGATGGTAAAGGAAACGAGCTTTCAAAACAGGTCTTTGCTATGCTCAAGGATGCACCAATTAATTTCGTTGGAAACGTTGAATCAAGAGATTTATTGCAAGGTGTAGCAGACGTTGTTGTATGTGATGGTTTTACGGGTAATGTAGCGCTAAAATCATTAGAAGGAACAGCACTTGCGTTATTCTCTATGTTAAAAGAACAATTAATGAGTTCGTTTACGAGCAAATTAGCAGCAGCGGTATTAAAACCAAAACTTATGGTATTGAAAGATAAAATGGATTATTCGGAGTATGGAGGAGCGGCGTTGTTTGGATTGAAAGCTCCTGTCATTAAGGCTCACGGTTCTTCTAATGACCAATCGATATTTAGTGCGATTCGTCAAACGAGAGAAATGGTAGCGAAAGAAGTAATTCCTACAATTTCAAGTGTAATGGAGAAGGAGCCGCTTCAATAAGAGGAGGATTTGAAATGGGAAAAATAGCATTTCTTTTTCCGGGCCAAGGTTCACAGGCAGTTGGAATGGGTAGACAGTTAGCGGAGAATAATAAAGAGGTTGCGAAAGTGTTTGCAAAAGCGGATGAGGTTTTGCATGATTCTCTTTCAGAAGTGATTTTTGAAGGACCGCAGGAAAAGTTAACATTAACGACAAATGCGCAACCGGCACTATTAACAACGAGCTTTGCAATTTTAACAGCTTTGAAGGAGTATGATATTACACCTGATTTTGTCGCAGGACATAGTTTGGGTGAATATAGCGCTCTTGTAGCTGCTGGTGCATTAACATTTGAAGACGCTGTATATGCTGTAAGGAAACGCGGGGAATATATGGAAGAAGCTGTTCCAGGCGGGGAAGGTGCAATGGCAGCTATTTTAGGTGCGGATCCGGATATGCTGAAACGAGTTACAGAAGAAGTAACAAGTGAAGGATACGCAGTGCAAATTGCTAATATGAATAGTACGAAGCAAATTGTTATTTCTGGAACAAAGCAAGGAGTAGAACTTGCTTCTCAAAGAGCGAAAGAAAATGGCGCTAAAAGAGCAATCCCGCTCAAAGTAAGTGGACCGTTTCATTCCTCGCTTATGAAACCAGCTGCTGAGAAATTCCAAAGTGTTTTAAATGAAATTACAATTCAAGACACGAATATTCCTATTATTGCAAATGTTACGGCGGATGTTATTACACGTGGTACAGATATTCAAGAAAAGCTAATTGAACAGCTCTATTCGCCTGTATTATGGTACCCATCTATTGAGTATATGGTGAATCAAGGGGTAGATACATTCATTGAAATCGGACCTGGAAAAGTACTTGCTGGTCTTATGAAGTCGATTGATTCTTCAGTGAAAGCATATGCGATATATGATGAAGAGACATTAAAAGATACCATTTCAAATTTGAGAGGAGAAAGCTGATGTTAAAAGGGAAAGTAGCATTAGTAACTGGTGCTTCACGTGGGATTGGTCGTGCGATTGCCATTGATTTAGCAAAACAAGGGGCAAATGTTGTAGTAAATTATGCTGGTAATGAGCAAAAGGCGAATGAAGTAGTTGATGAAATAAAGAAATTAGGTTCAGATGCCATTGCAGTAAGAGCAGATGTTGCAAATGCTGATGATGTTACAAGTATGGTGAAACAAACTGTAGATACGTTTGGACAAGTTGATATTCTTGTAAATAACGCTGGTGTAACAAAAGATAATTTATTAATGCGTATGAAAGAAGAAGAATGGGATACAGTTATTAATACAAACTTAAAAGGTGTTTTCTTATGTACGAAAGCAGTATCGCGCTATATGATGCGTCAACGTCATGGACGTATTATTAATATCGCTTCTGTTGTTGGTGTAACAGGAAACCCAGGACAAGCAAATTATGTAGCTGCTAAAGCTGGTGTAATTGGATTAACAAAAACATCAGCAAAAGAATTAGCGAGCCGAAATATTACTGTAAATGCAATTGCTCCAGGGTTTATTGCGACTGATATGACGGATGTATTAGATGAAAATATAAAAGCAGAAATGTTAAAATTAATTCCTGCGGCTCAGTTTGGAGAAGCACAAGATATCGCAAATACTGTAACGTTTTTCGCTTCTGATCAAAGTAAATATGTTACAGGTCAAACGTTAAATGTTGACGGCGGTATGGTAATGTAATAAAAGAATCGATTTCACCTAGTTTTTTTGGACAATATTTTATATAATATTTGAGGGGAGGTGAATAAAATGGCAGATGTTTTAGAGCGTGTAACAAAAATTGTCGTTGATCGTTTAGGAGTAGAAGAAACTGAAGTAGTACCAGCTGCAAGCTTCAAAGAAGATTTGGGCGCAGACTCCCTAGATGTAGTAGAACTTGTAATGCAATTAGAAGATGAATTCGAAATGGAAATTTCTGATGAAGATGCTGAAAAGATTGCTACTGTTGGCGATGCTGTGACTTACATAGAGAGTCATCTATAATGCTTAAGTGAAGTCCCGTTTTTTAACGGGGCTTCTCGGCTTATATCTGGAGGGACCTATGCCGTACCGAAAACATAGAGAAAAAAAATACGAAACAAAATATCGTGAAGCTTTTAAAGTATTTCAAGAAAAGATAGGTATTACGTTTACAGATGAAAAATTATTGATTCAAGCATTTACGCATTCATCGTATGTGAATGAGCATCGAAAAAAACCGCATGAGGACAATGAGCGTCTTGAATTTCTTGGCGATGCTGTATTGGAACTCACTGTATCACAGTATCTGTTTCAAAAATATCCGACAATGAGCGAAGGAGAGTTAACAAAACTACGTGCAGCTATTGTATGTGAGCCATCTCTTGTTCGTTTTGCAAACGAAATGTCATTTGGTAGCCTTGTTTTATTAGGAAAAGGTGAGGAAATGACGGGTGGACGTGAACGACCAGCTTTATTAGCGGATGTCTTTGAAGCGTTTATTGGTGCCCTTTATCTTGATCAAGGGCTAGAAACAGTTTGGGGATACTTAAAAGAAGTTGTATATCCAAAAATTAATGAAGGTGCTTTTTCTCATGTGATGGATTATAAGAGTCAATTGCAAGAATTGATTCAGCGTGATGGTAGTGGCAATGTTGAGTATCAAATTTTGCAAGAAAAAGGACCGGCCCACAACCGAGAATTTGTGTCCCGTGTAACTTTAAATAATGAGACATTAGGTCTTGGAAGTGGTAAGTCAAAAAAAGAGGCAGAGCAACAAGCTGCTGCAGAAGCATTGAAAAAATTAAAAGAACAATCATAAGGAATCCCCCTTTGAATGAGGGGGATTCCTTATGCATAGAATGAAACTTTCCTTTTATTTATAAATAAAAGGAGTGGGAAATCCGTATAGTAGCTTGTTTTCGTACAGACAACGTTTACAACAACGGAGAATAGGAGGAAGGCCTTTCGTGTTTTTAAAAAGATTAGAAATAGCAGGATTTAAATCTTTTGCTGAGCGTGTATCTGTCGATTTTGTTCCAGGTGTAACTTCTGTAGTAGGACCTAACGGGAGCGGGAAAAGTAATATTACTGATGCAATTCGCTGGGTACTTGGTGAACAATCTGCAAAGTCATTACGCGGTGCAAAGATGGAGGATATTATTTTTGCCGGCAGTGATACGAGAAGAGCGGTTAATGTTGCTGAAGTTACATTAACTTTAAATAATGAAGACCAACGCTTACCGATTGAATATAACGAGGTGTGTGTAACGCGTCGTGTATCTCGTTCGGGTGATAGTGATTTTTATATTAATAAACAATCTTGTAGATTGAAAGATATTATTGATTTATTTATGGACTCTGGTATGGGAAGAGAAGCTTTTTCAATTATTAGCCAGGGGAAAGTCGAAGAGATTTTGAGTAGTAAATCAGAAGAACGTCGTGGTGTATTTGAAGAAGCTGCGGGTGTGCTGAAATACAAACTTCGTAAAAAGAAAGCTGAAGGGAAATTGGCGGAAACACAAGAAAACTTAAATCGTGTACAAGATATTATTCACGAATTAAGTAGTCAAGTAGAACCACTAGAAAGACAAGCTTCTATTGCGAAAGATTATCTTGAGAAAAAAGAAGAATTAGAGAAAGTAGAAGCTGCGCTTATTGTACATGAAATTGAAGAATTACATGAAAAGTGGGAAGCGCTTCGAAATCAATTTGGGCATAATAAAGATGAAGAAGCTAAAATGTCGGCGAACTTACAAAAAAGTGAAGAAGAGCTTGAGGAATTACGCGGGCAATTACAAGCCGTTGATGAATCTGTAAATTCCTTACAAGAAGTTCTCCTTCTGTCTAGTAAAGAACTAGAAAAACTAGAAGGGCAACGCGAGCTGTTAAAGGAAAGGAAGCAAAATGCAACGACGCATTGTGCGCAGCTTGAAAAGCTAATTGTTGAGTTAACAGAGAAAGCTACAAGTTATGATGACGAAATTGAAACAAGTACAGAAGCGTTAATGCAATTTGTGAATCAAGTAAAAGAATTGGAGAAGAAATTGCATGATAACGAGCAATTACTTGCGACTTTTGCTGAGAATTTAGAGGAACAAATTGAGAATTTAAAAGGTGACTATATTGAACTTTTAAATCAACAAGCAAGTCTTCGTAATGAATTATCTATGATTGAAGAACAATCAAAACAGCAAAACTCTAAAAACGAACGACTTGATGAAGAAAATGAAAAGTATGTACAGATGCGTGTGGGAATTACAGCGAAAAAGGCGAAACTTGTAGAAAGTTATGAGCAAGCGAGAGAGAAAATAGCTGGCATTATTTCTAACATACAGAAGACAGAAACGGCACTTGGGAAATGTAAGTCACAGTATAGTGAAAATGAAACGAAACTGTATCAAGCGTATCAATTTGTGCAACAGGCGCGCTCTCGGAAAGAAATGTTAGAAGAGATGCAAGAGGACTATTCTGGCTTCTATCAAGGGGTACGTGAAGTATTAAAGGCTAGAGAAAATAGGCTACAAGGTATTGAGGGAGCTGTTGCAGAACTTCTGACTGTGCCGAAAGAATATGAAATCGCAATGGAAATCGCCCTTGGGGCAGCGATGCAACATATCGTAGTACAAACAGAAGAACATGCTCGTAATGCAATTGCATTTTTAAAGCAAAATAAACATGGCCGTGCAACGTTTTTACCTCAAGCTGTTATTAAAAGCCGATCGCTATCATTTGATCAATTACGCATTGTGAATCAGCATCCATCGTTTGTCGGTGTAGCGGCAGAACTTGTGCAGTACAATAATAAATATGAGAATGTAGTTTCCAGTTTATTAGGTACTGTTGTTGTTGCGAAAGATTTACGCGGAGCAAATGAGTTAGCGAAACAACTGCAATACCGCTATCGTATTGTAACACTCGAAGGTGACGTAGTGAATCCGGGTGGTTCTATGACGGGTGGAGCTGTAAAACAGGCGAAATCCTCTTTATTGGGACGTCAACGTGAACTTGAAGAGTGGACTAAAAAACTAACTGACATGGAAGAAAAAACAACGAAGCTAGAAAACTTTGTTAAAGCAGTAAAGCAAGAGATTCAAGAAAAAGAAGTGCAAATACGAGAGCTACGCCAAGGTGTAGAGACCGAACGTGTAGATGAACAGAAGCTAAGAGAAGAAATTAATCGTTTAGAATTAGATGAACATCGTATTAATGATCGTTTATCGATTTACGATTTAGAGATTGAAGGATTTTTACAAGATCAAGTAAAAATGCAAGGGCGTAAAGAAGAGTTAGAAAAGATTTTAGCGACTCTTCAAGCAGAGATTGGGGAATTAGATAGCAAAATCGTCGTTTTAACGAAACAAAAAAGTGAACAACATTCTTCAAAAGAAAAAGTTCAGAAGGAAATGACGGAGCTAAAAGTACAAGCTGCTGAACAACAACAACGTTTGTCTAATCAAAAAGAAAAAGTCGAACGATTGACGAAGGAAAAAGAAGAGACTGATGCGACGCTTGTAAAAACGAAGGAAGATTTAGCGTTCTTAAAGCAAGAGATGACATCTAATTCAAGTGGCGAAGAACAAATTACGAATATGATTGAGAAGAAAGCGTATGATCGTAATCAAACTTCGGAGTTAATTCGTTCTCGTCGTGAACAACGCGTATCATTGCAAGAAAGAGTCGAGCATTTAGAGCGCGGTGCGAAAGAAACAATAGGTAAACATAAATATATTCTTGAGATGCTGAAAGATCAAGAAGTGAAAATTAACCGACTTGATGTAGAGCTGGAAAATAGATTGCAACATTTACGTGAAACATATACTATTTCATTTGAAGCAGCAAAACTTAAGTATACAATGATGATGCCGGCAGAAGATGCACGTAAAAAGGTGAAACTAATTAAACTATCCATCGAAGAGTTAGGCGCAGTAAATTTAGGGGCAATTGATGAATATGAACGTGTAGCAGAGCGCCATACATTCTTATTAGAGCAAAGAGATGACCTAGAAGAAGCGAAATCGACATTGCATCAACTTATTATGGAAATGGATGAAGAGATGAAAAAACGCTTTTCTACTACGTTCGAAGGGATTCGAACAGAGTTTCAATATGTATTCTCTGAACTATTCGGAGGTGGAAGAGCGGATTTAGTAATGACAAATCCAGAAGATTTACTAAATACTGGTATTGACATTGTAGCGCAACCACCAGGAAAGAAACTACAAAACTTAGGTTTACTTTCAGGGGGAGAGCGTGCTTTAACGGCAATTGCGCTCTTATTTGGTATTTTAAAAGTACGCCCAGTTCCATTCTGTGTACTAGATGAAGTAGAAGCAGCTCTTGATGAGGCAAACGTTGCTCGTTTTGCGCAGTATTTAAAGAAATTTAGTGATGAAACACAGTTTATTGTAATTACACACCGAAAAGGTACAATGGAAGAGTCTGATGTATTGTACGGTGTCACAATGCAAGAATCAGGGGTATCGAAGCTTGTTTCTGTTCGTTTAGATGATGGCGAAGAACTTGTTGCAAGTAGATAGGAAGGATGGGAAGTATGAGTTTTTTAAAAAAATTAAAAGAAAAAATTTCAAAACAAACGGATACGGTAACAGAGAAGTTTAAACAAGGATTAGAAAAAACGAGAAATTCATTTGCTGATAAAGTAAATGACTTAGTGTACCGTTACCGTAAAATAGACGAAGATTTCTTTGAGGAATTAGAAGAAATTTTAATTAGTGCGGATGTCGGAGTTTCGACAGTGATGGAATTAATTGATCAGTTGAAAGAAGAAGTGCAACGTCGTAACATTCAAGATCCGAAAGAAGTACAGGCTGTTATTTCTGAAAAGCTAGTGGGAATTTACAAAGGTGACAGCGACTTTAGTAATGAAGTTAATATACAAGAGGATCAATTAACGGTAGTTTTATTTGTTGGTGTTAATGGTGTGGGGAAAACGACGACGATTGGTAAGCTTGCACATAAATTTAAATCAGAAGGTAAGTCTGTCCTATTGGCGGCAGGAGATACATTCCGTGCTGGGGCGATTGAACAATTAGAAGTATGGGGCGATCGTGTTGGTGTAGAAGTAATTAAACAAGGATCAGGATCTGACCCAGCGGCGGTTATGTATGATGCTGTACAAGCGGCAAAGGCCCGTAAAGTGGATGTATTACTATGTGATACAGCAGGACGTTTACAAAATAAAGTAAACTTAATGAAAGAGTTAGAGAAAGTGAAGCGCGTAATTGAGCGTGAAGTACCAGGGGCTCCTCATGAAGTATTACTAGTTATTGATGCAACAACAGGACAAAATGGCTTAAGCCAAGCGAAAACATTCCGTGAAGCAACAAATGTTACTGGTATTGTTTTAACGAAGTTAGATGGAACTGCTAAAGGTGGTATCGTCTTAGCGATTCGTAACGAAATGGATGTTCCGGTGAAATTTGTTGGGCTAGGAGAGCAAATGGATGATCTGCAGCAGTTTGATCCAGAACAATATGTTTATGGTTTGTTTGCGAACTTAGTAGAAACAGAAGAAGTGTAAGTGAAAGAAGCGGTATTTCCGCTTCTTTTTCTATAAAAATATGTGATGTTAAGAAAAAAACTTGACACTCTTTTGTACTCCATGTAAACTAAATCATGTAAAGGGAAATCACTTAACAAAGGATGATCCAACATGCTCGAGAAAACAACGAGAATGAATTATTTATTTGATTTTTATCAATCGTTGTTAACGCAAAAACAAAGAAGTTATATGTCGCTTTATTATCTAGATGATTTATCTCTTGGTGAAATTGCGGAAGAATTTGATGTAAGTCGCCAAGCCGTGTATGATAACATTAAACGGACTGAAGCGATGCTTGAAGAATATGAAGATAAATTAGTATTACTTCAAAAGTTTCAAGAGCGACAGCGACTTGTTGCAAAGCTAAAACAGCTAATCAGCGAAGAAGAGCATGTGTATGAAGAAATGAAACAAGTTGTTGAAGCTATCGAAAAATTAGATTAGGAGGGCGGCAATATGGCATTTGAAGGATTAGCCGACCGACTTCAACAGACAATGCAAAAAATCCGCGGCAAAGGAAAAGTTTCTGAAGCCGATGTGAAAGAAATGATGAGAGAAGTTCGTCTAGCTCTTTTAGAAGCGGATGTTAACTTTAAAGTAGTAAAAGATTTTATAAAGCGTGTGTCTGAGCGTGCTGTCGGACAAGATGTAATGAAAAGTTTGACACCTGGACAACAAGTAATTAAAATCGTACAGGAAGAACTTACAGAACTTATGGGCGGAGAGCAAAGCAAAATTGCTGTTGCTAATAAGCCACCTACTGTTATAATGATGGTTGGTCTGCAAGGTGCGGGTAAAACAACGACGACAGGTAAGCTTGCGAATTTGCTTCGAAAAAAGCATAATCGTAAACCGATGCTTGTTGCAGCGGATATTTACCGTCCAGCAGCAATTAAACAGCTTGAAACATTAGGGAAGCAATTGGACATGCCTGTTTTCTCCTTAGGAGATCAAGTAAGTCCGGTTGAAATTGCGAAACAAGCGATTGCGAAAGCAAAAGAAGATCATCACGATTATGTTTTAATCGATACAGCGGGTCGTCTGCATATTGATGAAGAACTAATGGATGAATTAGCGAAAGTCAAAGAAGTTGCGAAACCGGATGAAATTTTCCTTGTTGTCGATGCGATGACAGGACAAGACGCGGTAAATGTAGCACAAAGTTTCCATGAACAGTTAGGATTAACAGGTGTTGTATTAACGAAATTAGATGGTGATACGCGCGGTGGTGCGGCATTATCTATTAAGGCTGTAACAAATACACCAATTAAATTTGCTGGTATGGGTGAAAAACTAGATGCAATTGAAGCGTTCCATCCAGAACGTATGGCATCCCGTATTTTAGGGATGGGTGACGTCTTAACATTAATTGAAAAAGCGCAAGCTACAGTTGATGAAGAGAAAGCAAAAGAACTTGAGCAAAAAATGCGTACGCTTTCGTTTACGCTTGACGATTTCCTAGAACAACTTGGACAAGTGCGTCAACTTGGACCGCTTGACGAATTGTTAGGAATGCTTCCTGGTGCAAATAAAATTAAAGGGCTGAAAAATGCACAAGTTGATGAAAAACAAATTGGGCATATTGAGGCAATTATTCGTTCTATGACTAAAGTAGAACGAGAACAACCGGAAATAATCAATGCTAGTCGTAAAAAGCGCATTGCCAAAGGTAGCGGTACAACGGTACAAGAAATCAATCGTCTAATCAAGCAATTTGATGATATGAAAAAAATGATGAAGACGATGACGGGAATGCAAAAAGGTAAGAAAAAAGGACTAGGTGGATTGAAGTTTCCATTCATGTAAGGAAAAAAGATGGCTCTGTTAAGAAAAAATACTTTACAAAGCAATAGTCTTTTTGCTAATATAATTATCTGTGTTAAATAAATTCGGAGGTGCTTTATAAATGGCAGTTAAAATTCGTTTAAAACGTATGGGAGCTAAAAAAACTCCTTTCTATCGTGTAGTTGTTGCAGATTCTCGTTCTCCTCGTGACGGACGTTTCATTGAGGAAATCGGTACTTACAATCCGGTTGCTCAACCAGCGGAAGTTAAGATCAACGAAGAAGCAGCATTAAAATGGTTAGGAAATGGTGCTAAACCGTCTGATACAGTTCGTAACCTTTTCTCTAACCAAGGTATCATGGAGAAATTCCACTTATCTAAACAAGGTAAGTAATTGAGGCAATGACAATGAAAATGTTAGTCGAGACAATTGTTAAACCTCTTGTGGATCATCCTGGAGATGTAAAAGTTACACAGGAACTTTGCAACGGAGAAATAAAGTATCGATTAACTGTACATCCTGAGGATGTTGGAAAAGTCATTGGAAAGCAAGGGAAAGTTGCGAAAGCGATTCGAATGCTCTTGTATTCAGTGGGACATCATAATGATGAGAACGTCACACTGGAAATTCAATAAACGTAAAAGGGCGAGGAGTTATTTCCTCTCCCTTTTTTAACATTTAAAGAGAAATTGCATGTTCCATATATGAAATGGAAATGCTTAATTTATATAGAAACCAGGGGTGACATACTATTTATGACAAAATGGTTTAACGTAGGGAAAATTGTAAATACTCATGGCGTAAAAGGAGAAATTCGTGTTATTTCTCGTACTGATTTTCCAGAAGAGCGATATAAAGTAGGGAACACGTTATACATATGGGATGAGAAAGGTACAGACTATCTTACAGTGAAGGTAACTGCTCATCGTCAACATAAGACATTTGATTTATTAACATTTGAAGGATACAACAATGTAGATGAAGCAGAGAAGTTTAAAGGTTCTTTAATAAAAGTACCAGAAGAGCAGTTAGGCGAACTAGCTGAAGGTGAATACTACTACCATGAAATTATTGGTTGCAACGTTGTAACGGAAGAAGGAGAAGCATTAGGGACAATCAAAGAGATTCTATCTCCTGGTGCGAATGACGTTTGGGTGATTAAACGTCCAAAGGGTCAAGATCTGTTAATTCCTTATATTGATGACGTTGTACTTCAAGTTAACATTGAAAATAAATTAGTAACCATTCATGTAATGGAAGGGCTACTATAATGAAAATTGACATTTTAACATTGTTTCCAGATATGTTTACGGGTGTATTTGGGTCTTCAATTTTAAAGAAAGCACAAGAAAAAGAAGCGGTAGAGCTTCGTGTTGTCAATTTCCGTGAGTATACAACTAGTAAGCATAATAGTGTAGATGATTATCCGTATGGTGGGGGCGCTGGTATGGTATTAACCCCGCAGCCTATCTTTGATGCGGTAGAAGAGTTAACGAAGGAAACAGACCGTAAGCCGAGAATCGTCTTAATGTGTCCACAAGGAGAGCGTTTCACGCAGAAGAAGGCAGAAGAGCTTGCTGGAGAAGAGCATGTTATTTTTGTATGTGGCCATTATGAAGGATACGATGAACGAATTCGTGAGCATCTTGTAACAGATGAGATTTCTATTGGGGATTACGTATTAACGGGTGGAGAATTGGCTTCTATGGTAGTCACTGACAGTGTTGTACGTCTTTTGCCAGGAGTGCTTGGGAATCAAACGTCACAAGTGGAAGACTCTTTTAGCACAGGTTTGTTAGAGCACCCACATTATACACGTCCTGCTGATTTTCGTGGTATGAAGGTACCGGATGTACTAATGTCAGGAAATCATAAAAACATTGATGAATGGCGCCATAAAGAGTCACTACGTCGTACGTACACACGTAGACCGGATTTACTGGAAGAACGAGAATTATCTAAGCAAGAAGAGAAATGGCTGGAACAGATTAAAGAAGACCGATAAGGGCTTGATATATTTTCTATTGCAACAGTCCTAGCAATATGCTATTATAACATTTGTGCTACTGAAATCAGTAGCCGTATTAACGATGTTCCGCTGTAATTTAATAAGACTTTATAAGAGCATCTGTTTAAAGGAGAGAATTTAATATGCAACAATTAATCACAGAAATCACAAAAGGCCAATTGAAAACTGACCTTCCTTCATTCCGTCCTGGAGACACTTTACGTGTACACGTAAAAGTAGTTGAGGGAACTCGTGAAAGAATTCAGCTTTTCGAAGGTGTTGTAATTAAACGTCGTGGTGGCGGAATCAGTGAAACATTCACAGTTCGTAAGATTTCTTACGGTGTAGGTGTTGAGCGTACATTCCCAGTTCACACGCCAAGAATCGCGAACATCGAAGTACTTCGCCGTGGTAAAGTACGTCGTGCTAAGTTATACTACTTACGTAACCTTCGCGGTAAAAAAGCACGTATTAAAGAAATTCGATAAGACATGTATGGGAGCTTGTAAATACACAAGCTCCCTTTTTCCAATCTATATGAAATTTTGGTATAATACGAGCAGCTTACATAACTGTGGAGGGGAAAGCATGAAGAAAGAGAAGAGCTCACTTTGGGAATGGATCAAAGCAATTTTGATTGCTGTTGTATTAGCGGGCGTAATTAGACAGTTTTTCTTTGCCCCAATTCTCGTAGATGGTGTATCGATGTCGCCGACTTTACATGACCGTGATCGAATGATTGTTAATAAAATTGGCTATCACATAGGTGATCCGAAACGCTTTGATATTATTGTATTCCGAGCGACTGAAGAAAAAGATTACATTAAGCGTATTATTGGCCTGCCGGGCGACGAAATCGAATACCGTAATGATAAACTATATGTTAACGGGAAACCTTATGAGGAGCCGTATTTAGATAAGCAGAAAAAACAACTTGCTGACGGACCGCTTACATATGATTTTACTCTTGAAGAAATGACAGGAAAGAAAACTGTTCCAGAAGGTCAATTATTTGTTTTAGGCGATAATCGTCGTTTTAGTAAAGATAGCCGTTCGATTGGTACAATTTCAATGGACCAAGTGATTGGTAAAGCAAATATGCTATATTGGCCGTTAAAAGATGCACGTATTGTGAAATAAAAGAAAAAGAAGGTGGCAACATGGTAATCCAATGGTTCCCGGGACATATGGCAAAGGCTAGACGCCAAGTAACAGAAAAATTAAAGTTAATTGATGTTGTAATTGAGCTTGTAGATGCTCGATTACCTTTATCTTCTCGTAATCCAATGATTGATGAAATTATTACGCATAAACCAAGGCTTGTTGTTTTAAATAAAGCGGATATGGCGGATGATCGTCTTACAAAGCAGTGGATTGCATATTTTGATGAAAGAGGTCAAAAAGCAATTTCAATTAATGCACAAGCTGGACAAGGTATGAAAGAAATTGCAGCAGCTTGTAAAGTGCTTGTCAAAGAAAAATTCGATAAAATGGTTGCTAAAGGCATTAGACCAAGAGCAATTCGTGCTTTAATTGTAGGTATTCCAAACGTTGGTAAATCTACACTGATTAATAAATTAGCGAAGAAAAATATAGCAAAAACAGGAGATCGTCCTGGTGTGACAACGGCTCAGCAGTGGATTAAAGTTGGGAAAGAAATGGAATTATTAGATACACCAGGTATTTTGTGGCCTAAATTTGAAGATGAATTAGTTGGTCTTCGTTTAGCGACGACGGGTGCAATTAAAGATTCTATATTAAATCTACAGGATGTAGCTATTTATGCACTACGTTTTATGGAAAAACATTATCCAGAACGTTTAAAAGAGCGATATAAGTTAAATGACATTCCAGAAGAAATTGTGGAGTTATTTGATGCAATTGGAAAAAACAGAGGTTGCTTAATGGGCGGCGGAATGATTGATTATGATAAAACATCTGAGCTTATACTTCGTGAGCTTCGTGGTGGAAGATTTGGGAAAATGACATTTGAAACACCAGAAGAGTTTGCGGAGCAGGTGGAAGATGTAGAAAAAGTAGAAGAAGTATAAGACGTGCGTTTGTACGTCTTTTCTTTTTGGTTACGTTTAAAAGGAGTGTAAATGAATGCAAAAAATGACTATTCAAGAAGCGGGATGTTTGCTGCAAGAAATTATGAGTGAAGAAGACGAGCGTTTTCAAATGTTAGTGAAAGATGAGAGAAAAGGTGTTCAAAAACTAATTTTGAAGTGGTATAAACAAAAAGAGTTAGCTCAAAAAGAAAGAGGAAAATTTCTAGAAATGTCAAAGTACGAAAATGAGTTACGTGAAAAAGGGCTCACGTACATTGCTGGCATTGATGAAGTGGGCCGTGGGCCGTTAGCAGGACCTGTTGTGACGGCGGCTGTCGTCCTTCCAGAAGATTTTTATATTCCAGGATTAAATGACTCGAAAAAATTAAGTGAAGCGAAACGTGAGCGTTTTTATGATGAAATTAAAGAGCATGCAATTGCGATTGGAGTGGGAATTGTATCACCACAAGTTATTGATGAAATAAATATTTATCAAGCGACGAAGCAAGCGATGTTAGATGCCGTTGCTAATTTATCATGTACACCAGAATATTTATTAATCGATGCGATGAAGCTTCCTACATCAATTCCGCAAACATCAATCATTAAAGGTGATGCGAAAAGTGTCTCTATTTCAGCTGCATCTATTATTGCGAAAGTGACGAGAGATCGCATGATGAAAGAGTTAGGAGGAAAGTATCCTGCATATGGATTTGAACAACATATGGGATATGGGACGAAACAGCATTTAGAAGCGATTGAAGTACATGGAGTATTAGAGGAACATCGAAAATCATTTGCGCCAATTAAAGATATGATTCAAAAATAAGCTGTATATTCACAGCTTATTTTTTATTTTGGTATATAAACATTATTATTTTCGAAAAAGAATAAAGCGATTTCAGTTTTCTGACACTTTATTGTAGACAGCGTGCCAATCATCTTATACAATGGCAATGTAATGTTTTTTAAACATTAAAAAACTTTTCGAGTAAAACAGGAAAACAGGGGAGGATGGGACCATGAATATCCATGAGTACCAAGGTAAGGCAGTCCTTAGAAGCTATGGGGTTAGCGTTCCGAACGGGAAGGTTGCATTTACAGTAGAAGAAGCTGTAGAAGCAGCGAAAGAATTAGGAACGGAAGTATGTGTAGTTAAAGCGCAAATTCACGCTGGTGGACGCGGCAAAGCTGGCGGTGTAAAAGTTGCGAAAAATTTAGAAGAAGTTCGTACATATGCAGAAAGCATTTTAGGAACTACACTTGTGACGCATCAAACAGGTCCTGAAGGTAAGGAAGTAAAACGCTTACTTATCGAAGAAGGTTGCGATATTAAAAAAGAATATTATGTAGGTCTTGTATTAGATCGTGCAACTTCTCAAGTTGTTTTAATGGCATCTGAAGAAGGTGGAACAGAAATTGAAGAAGTAGCAGAAAAAACGCCTGAAAAAATCTTTAAAGAATATATTGATCCAGCAGTAGGTTTACAAGGTTTCCAAGCGCGTCGAATCGCGTTTAACATCAATATTCCAAAAGAACTTGTAGGACAAGCTGTGAAGTTTATGATGGGCTTATACAGTGCGTTTATCGAAAAAGATTGCTCTATCGCTGAGATTAATCCACTTGTTACAACAGGTGACGGTAAAGTTATGGCGTTAGATGCAAAATTAAACTTTGATTCTAATGCGTTATATCGCAATAAAGATATTTTAGAACTTCGTGACCTTGAAGAAGAAGATTCAAAAGAAATTGAAGCTTCTAAATATGACTTAAACTACATTCCTTTAGATGGAAATATCGGTTGTATGGTTAATGGTGCAGGTTTAGCAATGGCTACAATGGATATCATTAAACATTACCATGGTGACCCAGCTAACTTCTTAGATGTTGGTGGCGGCGCAACAGCTGAAAAAGTTACAGAAGCATTCAAAATTATCCTTTCTGACAAAAATGTAAAAGGTATCTTCGTTAACATTTTTGGTGGCATTATGAAGTGTGATGTTATCGCAGAAGGTGTTATTGAAGCAACGAAGCAGGTAGGTCTTGAGTTGCCTTTAGTTGTACGTCTTGAAGGTACAAACGTAGAGTTAGGAAAGAAAATTTTAAATGAGTCTGGTTTAAATATTGTTGCAGCAGAATCTATGGCAGACGGTGCACAAAAAATTGTTTCACTAGTGGGCTAATAGAAAGCGGGGGAGAAAAATGAGCGTATTAGTTAATAAAGATACAAAAGTTATTGTTCAAGGTATTACAGGTTCTCAAGGGTTATTCCATACAAAGCAAATGATTGAATACGGTACGAAAATTGTAGGTGGTGTAACACCAGGTAAAGGTGGCACTGATATTGAAGGCGTACCAGTATTTGATACAGTAGAAGATGCTGTGAAAGCAACAGGCGCAAACGCTTCAGTTGTATACGTTCCACCCGCTTTTGCGGCTGATGCAATTATGGAAGCTGTTGATGCAAAGATTGATTTAGTAGTATGTATTACTGAAGGAATCCCTGTATTAGATATGGTAAACGTTAAGAGATATATGGCGGGTAAACATACACGTTTACTTGGACCAAACTGCCCTGGTGTTATTACACCTGACGAATGTAAAATTGGTATTATGCCAGGATATATTCACAAAAAAGGTCATGTTGGTATCGTATCTCGCTCTGGTACATTAACGTATGAAGCTGTACATCAGTTAACACAAGAAGGTATTGGCCAATCTACTGCTGTAGGTATCGGCGGAGACCCTGTTAATGGTACGGACTTTATTGATGCGTTAAAAGCATTTAATGAAGATGAAGAAACGCATGCTGTAATTATGATTGGTGAAATCGGCGGTACGGCAGAAGAAGAGGCAGCTGAGTGGGTACAAGCTAATATGACAAAACCAGTTGTAGGCTTCATTGGCGGTCAAACTGCGCCTGAAGGCAAACGTATGGGTCATGCTGGGGCGATTATTTCTGGCGGCAAAGGAACTGCTGCTGAAAAGATTAAAACAATGGAAGCTTGTGGTATTAAAGTAGCGGAAACACCAGCTGTTATGGGTGAAACATTAATCTCTGTTTTAAAAGAAAAGGGATTATTTGAGACTTGCAAAAACTACTAATCTTTTTGAAAGACACCTTCTTATTAGAGGGTGTCTTTTTACACATTTTTTGTTTACATAATAAAAATTATGGGTAAGGAGAATTGAGATGAAAAGAGAACGTTTATTGCACCTTCATTACATGTTGGCGGATCATTGGAAGGCGATGGAGAGACTACTATATGTTGATCCAGAACTGAAGGGAGTATACACTTTTAGTCCGAAACAATTTGAATATTACGCTGGAATATCCCCGAAAAAATCTTCAGAACTAGTAAATTTCCTTCAGACTTCAAATCTAAAGCAATATGTATCCTATTTAGAAAAAAATCGAATATTTTATATAACCATATGGGATGAGGATTATCCGCAACTATTGCAGGAAATACAAGATCCCCCTTTTGTTTTATACGGAAAAGGAGAGAGAGATTTTCTTGGCAAGATAAATAAATTAGCAATTGTTGGAACGAGAGAACCGTCTTTATATGGAAAGGAGAGTGTGAAGTTTATTTTACAACCTTTACTTGAAAAAGAATGGCTTATTGTTAGTGGGTTTGCAAGAGGGATAGATACAATTGCTCATGAAGTTACAGTAAGGCAGCATTGCCCGACTATTGCAATATTAGGACACGGATTATCTTATATGTATCCAAAGGAGAATAGAGGTTTATATGACACGTGGAAAGATTATATATTGTTATTGACAGAGTATCCGCCTCATTATGTGCCGAAAAAATGGTATTTCCCAAAAAGAAATCGAATTATTAGCGGTATAAGTAAAGGTGTTTTAGTTGTAGAAGCAAAAACGAGAAGTGGATCCCTTATTACTGCAGACCTTGCATTAGAACAAAATAGAGAGGTGTTTGCGCTTCCTGGACCTATATTTATAGAGAGTGTAGCGGGAACGAATCATCTAATTCAACAAGGCGCAAAGCTAGTAAGAAATGCGGAGGATATCCTTGAAGAAATTTTAAATTAACCATATATTTTCATGTTTTTATTAAACAATTATTGACAAATGGTAGATTGTCGCTGTATGGTATATTCATTCTTGATTGACAAAAACAAGAGAAATCAATAAGATTGATGAAGACTTGAATCCACCTCTTAAGGAGGCACTAGCATGTCAGATTACCTCGTAATCGTGGAGTCGCCTTCTAAGGCGAAGACCATTGAAAAATATTTAGGGAAAAAATACAAAGTCGTCGCGTCCATGGGACATGTCCGCGATTTACCTAAAAGCCAAATGGGGATAGAAGTAAAGAATAACTTCACCCCGAAGTATATTACCATTCGTGGTAAGGGTCCCGTTTTAAAAGATTTAAAATCAGCGGCAAAAAAAGCAAAGAAAGTCTATCTCGCGGCCGATCCGGATCGTGAAGGAGAAGCAATTGCTTGGCATTTAGCAAATACGTTAAATGTGGACGTTGAATCAGATTGCCGAGTTGTATTTAATGAGATTACAAAAGATGCAATAAAAGAATCATTTAAATATCCTCGTGCAATTAATATGGATTTAGTAGATGCACAACAGGCAAGGCGTATACTCGATCGTCTTGTTGGCTACAATATTAGTCCTTTATTATGGAAGAAAGTAAAAAAAGGATTAAGTGCAGGACGCGTACAATCTGTAGCAGTTCGTTTAATCATCGAACGTGAAAAAGAAATTCAAAGTTTTGAACCTGAAGAATTCTGGACAATTAAAACAGAATTTGTGAAAGGGAAAGACACATTTGAAGCAAGCTTTTACGGCGTAGATGGTGAAAAAGTTCAATTAACGAACGAAGCACAAGTGAACGAAATAATCGAAAAGATGAAAGACAATGCGTTTTCGGTTGAAAATGTAACGCGAAAAGAGCGAAAGCGTAACCCTGCATTACCGTTTACAACATCTTCCTTGCAACAAGAGGCAGCGCGTAAGTTAAATATGCGAGCAAAGAAAACAATGATGCTTGCACAGCAGCTGTATGAAGGGATGGATCTTGGAAAACAAGGGACTGTAGGTCTTATTACGTATATGAGAACTGATTCAACACGTATCTCAGAAACAGCTCAAACAGAGGCTCGTGATTACATTACTGAGGCGTTTGGTGCGGAATACATAGGAACAGAGAAGAAGAAAGAAACGAAAAAGTCGAAAGCACAAGATGCGCATGAGGCGATTCGTCCTACTTCGGTAATGAGAAAGCCAGAGGAACTAAAAAGTTTCTTAAGTCGTGATCAACTCCGTTTGTATAAACTGATTTGGGAGCGATTTGTTGCAAGTCAAATGGCATCTGCTATAATGGATACTGTTACAGCGAAACTCATTAATAACAATGTTCAGTTCCGTGCAAGTGGGTCAGTTGTAAAGTTCCCAGGATTTATGAAAGTGTACGTAGAGTCGAAAGATGATGGTGCGGAAGAAAAGGATAAGATGTTGCCACCTTTAGAAGTAGGTGAAACTGTATTTTCAAAAGATATAGAACCGAAGCAACATTACACACAGCCTCCGCCGCGTTATACAGAGGCTCGTCTAGTAAGAACACTTGAAGAGCTTGGAATTGGGAGACCGTCTACTTATGTACCGACACTTGAAACAATCCAAAAACGAGGATACGTTGCTTTAGATAATAAACGCTTCGTTCCGACTGAGCTTGGTGGAATAGTAATCGAACTTATTTTAGAGTTTTTCCCAGAAATTATTAACATTGAATTTACTGCCAATATGGAGCAAAGCCTTGATGAAGTAGAAGAAGGAAATGCAAATTGGGTGAAAATTGTTGATGATTTCTACGTAGGATTTGAACCGCGCTTAGAAAAAGCGGAAAAAGAAATGCGTGAAGTGGAAATTAAAGATGAACCAGCTGGGGAAGACTGTGAATTATGTAGTCACCCGATGGTCTTTAAAATGGGTAAATATGGGAAGTTTATGGCTTGTTCGAATTTCCCGGAATGTCGTAATACAAAACCGATTGTAAAAGAAATCGGTGTTACTTGTCCGAAGTGTGATAAAGGGCAAATTATTGAACGCCGTAGTAATAAAAAGAAACGCCTTTTCTATGGATGCGGTACGTATCCAGAATGTGACTTTGTATCTTGGGACAAGCCGATTGGTCGTAAATGTCCGAAGTGTGAAAGTATGCTCGTAGAGAAAAAGTTGAAAAAAGGCGTGCAAGTACAATGTGTTTCGTGTGATTATGAAGAAGAACAACAAATGTGAGCGTAACTGCTCACATTTTTTTCGGGAAGAAAAGGAAAGGTGATATATATGACAACACAAGTAGTAAACGTCATTGGCGCAGGTCTTGCAGGAAGCGAAGCAGCTTACCAAATTGCAAAGCGTGGTGTCCAAGTAAAATTATATGAAATGAGACCAGTAAGGCAAACACCAGCTCATCATACAGATAAATTTGCTGAATTAGTATGTAGTAACTCACTTCGCGCAAACACATTAACAAATGCTGTCGGTGTTATTAAAGAAGAAATGCGTCTAATGGATTCTGTCATTATTCGTGCAGCTGATGAGTGCTCTGTACCAGCAGGAGGTGCTTTAGCTGTAGATCGTCATGAATTCGCGGCGAAAGTGACTGAATATGTGAAAAATCATCCGAACGTAACTGTAATGAATGAGGAAATCACTGAAATTCCAGAGGGGCCAACTGTTATTGCGACAGGTCCACTTACGTCTCCGGATCTTTCTGCACAACTAAAAAAACTAACAGGTGAAGATTATTTTTATTTCTATGATGCTGCAGCGCCAATCGTTGAGAAAGACAGCATTGACATGAATAAAGTATATTTAAAATCTCGTTATGATAAAGGTGAAGCGGCATATTTAAACTGTCCAATGACAGAAGAAGAGTTTGATCGTTTTTATGAGGCTTTAATTGCTGCTGAGACAGTGCCTTTAAAAGAATTTGAAAAAGAAATTTTCTTTGAAGGTTGTATGCCAGTAGAAGTTATGGCAAGTAGAGGAAGACAGACGTTAGTATTTGGACCGATGAAGCCTGTTGGGTTAGAAGATCCGAAAACAGGGAAAACACCGTATGCGGTTGTTCAGTTACGTCAAGATGATGCAGCAGGAACATTATACAATATTGTAGGCTTCCAAACACATTTAAAGTGGGGGCCACAAAAAGAAGTGTTACAGCTAATTCCAGGACTAGAAAACGCAGAGATTGTACGTTATGGTGTAATGCATCGTAATACGTTTATTAATTCGCCTAATTTGCTTCGTCCAACATATCAATATAAACAACGTGATGATTTATTCTTCGCTGGTCAAATGACTGGGGTAGAGGGTTATGTTGAATCAGCAGCATCAGGATTATTAGCGGGTATTAACGCTGCTCGACTTGTACAAGGTGAAGAGCCAGTTGTATTACCACCTGTAACTGCAATGGGAAGTATGGCAAATTATATTACTGCGACAAATGCGAAAAACTTCCAGCCAATGAATGCAAACTTCGGTTTATTTACACCGTTAGAGAAGAAAATTAAAAAGAAACAAGAGCGAAATGAAGCATATGCTACACGCGCTTTGGAAACAATTCAAAATTTTGTAAATATTTAATTAAATTTCTTGCAAAGGCTACTAAGTTGTGATACGATTTAGTAGCCTTTATTGAGGTGAGTTATATGGATGTGAATGTGAAGAATTTGTTACAATTATTCGTTGGATATTTACAAATTGAAAGAAATTATTCAAAATATACAATTGCAAGTTATCAAAATGATTTAGAACATTTTGTGCAATTTATGGAGCGAGAAGGCATATCCTCTTTTTTAGATGTTACATACGCGGATGTTCGTTTATACTTGACGACGTTGCACGATCAGAAGTTAGCCCGTAAATCTGTCGCAAGGAAAGTATCAAGCTTACGAAGTTTATATCGTTTTTTGATGCGTGAAGGTTATCAAAAAGATAATCCGTTTGCACTTGCATCACTTCCCAAGAAAGAATTGTCAATCCCAAAGTTTTTATATGCTGAAGAGTTAGAGGAATTGTTTGAAGTTTCTGATACAGGGGCACCATTAGGTCAAAGGAATCAAGCTTTATTAGAGTTGATGTATGCAACTGGGATTCGTGTAAGTGAATGCGTTAATTTGCAACTTACCGACATTGACTTTGCAGTGGGAACAATTTTAGTGATGGGAAAAGGGAAAAAACAAAGGTATATTCCGTTCGGAAGCTATGCACAAGATGCTTTAATTACTTATATAGAGAACGGGAGAAAACAGTTAGCTCAAAAGACTGAAGAACAATCTCATATGGTATTTTTAAATGCGAAAGGTAAGCCGTTAACAGATCAGGGTGTACGTTATGTTTTGAACGAACTCATTAAGAAAGCTTCACTTACAATGCGGATAAGTCCCCATATGTTAAGGCATACATTTGCTACACATATGTTGGATGAAGGAGCGGATTTACGTACTGTGCAGGAGCTATTAGGTCATGAGAATTTGTCAACGACACAAATTTATACGCATGTCTCTAAAGAAAGATTGCGTTCTGTGTACATGAAGCATCACCCGCGGGCATAAATTGCTTTTAAGGCTATAAAAACATATAAAGGAGTTTTTTCTATGGGAAATTTCCACGCTACAACGATATTTGCAGTTCATCATAATGGAGAATGTGCAATGGCTGGAGATGGTCAGGTAACGATGGGGAATGCTGTTGTAATGAAACATACAGCTCGCAAAGTTCGCAAACTTTTCCAAGGGAAAGTTTTAGCTGGTTTTGCAGGATCAGTTGCTGATGCATTTACTCTTTTTGAAATGTTTGAAGGGAAATTAGAAGAGTATAATGGCAACTTGCAGCGCGCTGCAGTTGAGATGGCGAAACAATGGCGTGGTGATAAAATGCTACGTCAGCTAGAAGCAATGCTCATTGTCATGGATAAAACAACGATGCTCCTTGTTTCAGGTACAGGAGAAGTGATTGAACCAGATGATGGTATTTTAGCAATTGGTTCAGGCGGACATTATGCACTTGCTGCTGGTCGTGCTTTAAAGCAACATGCAAGTGAACATTTAACAGCGAAACAAATTGCGAAGGCCAGTTTAGAAATTGCAGGCGATATTTGTGTTTATACGAACCATAACATAATTGTTGAAGAATTGTAGAATCGTAAGGGAGGCATTTTATATGCATTTACATTTTACTCCGCGTCAAATTGTGGAAAAATTAGATCAATACATCATCGGTCAAAAAGATGCAAAGAAAGCGGTTGCTGTAGCTCTACGAAATCGATACCGTCGCAGTAAATTAGTTGAAAATTTACGTGATGAAATTGCACCTAAAAATATTTTAATGATTGGACCGACAGGTGTTGGTAAAACAGAGGTAGCACGGCGAATGGCGAAACTCGTTGGAGCACCTTTTATTAAGGTTGAAGCGACGAAATTCACAGAAGTTGGATATGTGGGTCGAGATGTAGAGTCGATGGTCCGCGATCTTGTTGAAACGTCCGTTCGCATTGTGAAAGAGGAAATGGTAGTTAAAGTTCAAGATAAAGCAGAAGAGCAAGCGAATCAACGTCTTGTTGAAATTTTAGTGCCGAGTCCGGAGAAACAATCTGGATTTAAAAATCCATTAGAAATGCTTTTTGGTGGTAATCAAAATTCAAACCAAACATCTGATGTAGAGGAAGATGATGAAATCGAAAAGAAACGTCAAGATGTGGAAAGAAAGCTTGCGGCAGGCCTTCTTGAAGATGAAGTGATATCGATCGAAGTGACGGAACAACAGTCTTCTATGTTTGATATGTTGCAAGGAACTGGCATGGAGCAAATGGGAATGAATTTCCAAGATGCACTAGGAAGTATCATGCCGAAAAAAACGAAAAAACGTAAACTTTCTGTAAAAGAAGCAAGAAAACTCTTGACAAATGAAGAGGCACAGCGCTTAATTGATATGGATGAAGTTACACAAGAGGCTGTTTATCGTGCTGAACAGCTCGGGATTATTTTTATCGATGAAATTGACAAAATTGCTGGTAAGCAGTCGAATAGCGTAGATGTATCGCGTGAAGGTGTGCAACGTGACATTTTACCGATTGTAGAAGGATCGAATGTAGCAACAAAATACGGGTCAGTAAAAACGGATTATATTTTATTTGTTGCAGCTGGAGCGTTCCATATGTCTAAACCGTCGGATTTAATTCCGGAATTGCAAGGGAGATTTCCGATTCGAGTAGAATTAACAAAATTATCGGCGGATGATTTTGTTAAAATATTAATCGAGCCTGACAATGCGCTAATTAAACAGTACATGGCGTTATTAGCGACTGAAGGTATAGAAATTGAATTTTCAGACGAAGCTATTCGTAAGATTGCTGAGATTGCTTATCAAGTTAATCAGGATACAGATAATATTGGAGCGAGAAGACTTCATACTGTTATGGAGAAGCTCCTTGAAGATTTATCGTTTGAGGCATCTGAAATTACGTTAGAGAAAATAACGATAACACCTCAATATGTTGAGGAAAAATTAGCGACAATAGCTAAAAATAAAGATGTGAGCCAGTTTATTTTGTAATAGTGTCATCAGGTGACTCGCCCTAGTTTCCAAGTGATGAAAAAATATGTAAGTAACATGTAGGAGGAAATTTTGAAATGGAATTATTAGCAAAAACGAGAAAATTAAATGCGTTATTACAGAGCGCAGCAGGAAAGCCTGTAAACTTTAGAGAGATGTCTGACACAATGTGTGAAGTAATTGAAGCGAACGTGTTCGTTGTAAGTCGTCGCGGTAAATTATTAGGATATGCGATTCACCAACAAATCGAGAACGAACGTATGAAGCACATGCTTGCAGAGCGTCAATTCCCAGAAGAGTATACGCAAAGCTTATTCCATGTTACAGAAACATCTTCAAATTTAGGTGTGGATAGTGACTACACAGCATTCCCAGTAGAAAATAGAGAATTATTCGGTCAAGGTTTAACTACAATCGTACCAATCGTTGGTGGTGGTGAGCGTCTAGGTACACTAGTATTAGCTCGTCTTGGTCAAGAGTTCTTAGACGATGATTTAATTCTTGCTGAATACAGCTCAACTGTAGTAGGTATGGAAATCTTACGTGAAAAAGCAGAAGAAATCGAAGAGGAAGCACGTAGTAAAGCTGTTGTTCAAATGGCGATTAGCTCATTATCTTACAGTGAGTTAGAAGCAATCGAGCATATCTTCGAAGAATTAAACGGAACAGAAGGTTTACTTGTTGCAAGTAAAATTGCTGATCGCGTAGGAATTACTCGTTCTGTAATCGTAAATGCACTACGTAAATTAGAAAGTGCTGGTGTTATTGAGTCTCGCTCTTTAGGTATGAAAGGAACATACATTAAAGTGCTAAACGACAAGTTTCTACAGGAACTTGCTAAATTGAAAACAAACTAATTTATAAAAAAACTCTCCTCGGTTGAGGAGAGTTTTTTGTTTTTTTTAGAGAATGATTTTGCTTACGTAAGGCGTCATAACAACGTTCATTAGAAAACTATTAATTAACCTTCAATTCCTTGCTTAAAGGAATTGAAGGTTGGTAATACTAGAATTTGAGCGTGAAAAAAAGAAAGTTTTACATTGTTCGCATTTTCGACTTGATTGTAATATTTCAGTATGATATAGTAAGCAGTGGTGTCAGTACAAAGTACACACGTTTACTGATTTAAGTGTTGGTGCTACGTCTGTAGTTTCGCTTAGAGATGAAGTAAACGGAGGATATCAAAAACCATTTAGGAGGAACTAAATTATGTCAGTAATTTCTATGAAACAATTGCTTGAAGCTGGTGTTCATTTCGGACATCAAACTCGTCGTTGGAACCCAAAAATGAAGCGTTACATCTTCACAGAGCGTAACGGTATCTACATCATCGACTTACAAAAAACTGTGAAAAAAGTTGAGGAAGCTTACAGAACGATGCGTGACATCGCTGCTGAAGGCGGAGACATCTTATTCGTAGGTACTAAAAAGCAAGCACAAGAAGCTATTAAAGAAGAAGCAACTCGTGCTGGTATGTACTTCGTTAACCAACGTTGGTTAGGTGGAACTTTAACAAACTTCCAAACAATCCAAAAGCGTATCAAGCGTCTTAAAGATATCGAAAGAATGCAAGAAGATGGTACTTTCGAAGTACTTCCTAAGAAAGAAGTTGTTCAACTTAAAAAAGAGTTAGAGCGTCTTGAGAAATTCTTAGGCGGTATTAAAGATATGAAAGGTCTTCCAAGTGCATTATTCGTAGTAGACCCTCGTAAAGAGCGTATTGCAGTTGCTGAAGCACGCAAATTACACATTCCAATCATCGGTATCGTTGATACAAACTGTGATCCGGACGAAATCGATCACGTTATTCCAGCAAACGATGATGCAATTCGTGCTGTAAAACTTCTTACATCTAAAATGGCAGACGCGATCCTTGAAACAAAACAAGGTGAAGAAACTGTTACTGCGTAACAAATTTGGAAAGGTGATAAGGGGTTCGGCCTTTTATCACCTTTTTTAAGGTATAAACACCTTTATAAAAGGTATAAATACATATTTTAGGAGGATGAAAAATATGGCAATCACTGCACAAATGGTAAAAGAACTTCGTGGAAAAACTGGCGCAGGTATGATGGACTGCAAAAAAGCTTTAACTGAAACTAATGGCGACATGGAGAAAGCAATTGACTTCTTACGTGAAAAAGGTATTGCGAAAGCTGCTAAAAAAGCAGACCGCATCGCTGCTGAAGGTTTAACTTTCATCGAAACAAACGGTAACGAAGGTTTAATCTTAGAATTAAACTCTGAAACTGATTTCGTTGCGAAAAACGAAGGTTTCCAAGCATTAATTAAAGAATTAGCTGCTCACTTATTAGCTAACAAACCTGCTAACGTTGAAGAAGCTATGGCTCAAACAATTGAAGGCGGCAAAACAGTAGAAGAGCACATCAATGAAGCAATCGCTAAAATTGGTGAAAAACTTACACTTCGTCGTTTCGAAATCGTATCAAAAACTGATGCAGATGCATTCGGCGCTTACCTACACATGGGTGGACGTATTGGTGTATTAACAGTTCTTGAAGGTTCTACTGATGAAGCAGCTGCTAAAGATGTAGCAATGCACATTGCAGCAGTTAACCCTAAATACATCGACCGTGATGCTGTAACAGCTGAAGAAGTTGAGCATGAGCGTCAAGTATTAACACAACAAGCTTTAAACGAAGGCAAGCCTGAAAAAATCGTTGCGAAAATGGTAGAAGGCCGTCTTGGCAAATTCTTTGAAGAGATTTGCTTACTTGACCAAACATTCGTTAAGAACCCTGATATGAAAGTTCGTCAATTCGTTGAGTCTAAAGGCGGAACATTAAAAGGATTCGTTCGCTACGCTGTTGGTGAAGGTATCGAAAAACGCGAAGACAACTTTGCTGAAGAAGTAATGAACCAAGTAAAAGGTAACAACTAATACAGATTAGGGAACACATTGTGTTCCCTTTTTTAAAATAAAGATGTAAGCAATTGGAGGTTCATTATGAGTAAACCGAAATATGATCGTGTTGTTTTAAAGCTAAGCGGAGAAGCTTTAGCTGGCGAGCAAGGATTTGGAATTAACCCAGCTGTTATTAAGTCAGTTGCGGAACAAGTGAAAGAAATTGCAGAACTTGATGTAGAGGTTGCTGTTGTTGTTGGTGGCGGTAACATTTGGCGTGGGAAAATTGGAAGCGAAATGGGCATGGATCGTGCAGGAGCAGATTACATGGGCATGTTGGCAACAGTTATGAATTCATTAGCTCTTCAAGATAGCTTAGAGAATATTGGAATTCAAACTCGCGTACAAACTTCAATTGAGATGCGTCAAGTGGCAGAGCCTTACATTCGTCGTAAAGCAATTCGTCACTTAGAGAAAAAACGTGTTGTTATCTTTGCTGCAGGTACTGGTAACCCATACTTCTCTACAGATACAACAGCAGCATTACGTGCAGCTGAAATCGAAGCGGACGTTATTTTAATGGCGAAAAATAATGTGGATGGCGTATATAGTGCAGATCCATCTATTGACCCAACAGCTACGAAATACGAAACACTTACTTACTTAGATGTACTAAAAGCAGGTTTAGGTGTAATGGATTCTACAGCTTCTTCTTTATGTATGGATAATGATATTCCATTAATTGTATTCTCGGTTATGGAAAAAGGTAACATTAAACGTGCCGTTTTAGGCGAAAATATTGGAACAGTTGTAAGGGGGAAATAAATTATGGGACAACAAGTATTGAAGTCTTCAAATGAAAAAATGGAAAAAGCAGTTGCTGCTTATTCTCGTGAATTAGCAACAGTTCGCGCTGGTCGTGCAAGCTCGTCTGTATTAGATAAGGTACAAGTTGATTACTATGGTGCACCAACACCAGTTGTGCAATTAGCGAACATTACAGTTCCAGAAGCACGTTTGCTTGTAATTCAACCTTATGATAAAACTTCTATCGGTGATATTGAAAAAGCAATTTTAAAAGCAGATTTAGGCTTAAACCCTTCTAATGATGGAACTGTAATTCGTATTGCATTCCCTGCATTAACAGAAGAGCGTCGTCGTGATCTTGTAAAAGTTGTGAAAAAATATGCTGAGGAAGCAAAAGTTGCTGTTCGTAACGTACGTCGTGACAGTAATGATGACCTTAAGAAGCTTGAAAAAGCTGGCGACATTACAGAAGATGATTTAAGAGGATATACTGAAGATATCCAAAAAGAAACAGATAAATATATTGCAAAAGTTGACGAAATCGCAAAAAACAAAGAAAAAGAAATTATGGAAGTGTAATAGCGATAATTTCGCAAATATGACCCTCTTCTTAAGGGGGTCTTTTTACACTTTTAGGCATACGTCTGCTTGTTGGAGGGTATGAATGATGTTTAAAAAGTTTCCTTTTTTTAAAAGTAAAAAGGTCACATCGTTTGATCATCTCATTGAAAAAGTGAAAAAAGGATATATCCCAGAACATATTGCTATTATTATGGATGGTAATGGAAGATGGGCAAAGAGAAGAGCCATGCCTCGCATTGCTGGTCATCATGAAGGTATGCAAGTTGTGAAGAAAATCACAAAATTTGCAAGTAAGCTTGATGTGAAAGTATTAACTCTTTATGCTTTTTCGACTGAGAACTGGAAAAGACCGAAAAAAGAAGTTGATTATTTGATGAAGCTTCCAGAAGAATTTTTAGGTGCATTTTTACCAGAGTTGATTGAAGAAAATGTACAAGTCCGAGTAATAGGGCAAAAAGATCGTCTTCCTACGCATACGCGCAGAGCGATGGAAAAAGCCATGGAAGATACGAAAGAGAATACGGGATTAATTCTTAATTTCGCGTTAAACTATGGAAGTCGAGATGAAATCGTTTCTGCTGTGCAACATATGATGAAAGATAGTGAGGAAGGAAAAATTCGTTCGGAAGAAATAAGTGAAGAAATGATTTCTTCTTACTTAATGACGAGTTCTTTACCTGATCCAGAGCTGTTAATCCGTACAAGCGGAGAGTTACGTATTAGTAATTTCATGTTATGGCAAATTGCTTATTCGGAATTTTGGTTTACAGATGTGTATTGGCCAGATTTTACCGAGGAACATTTGCTAAATGCGATTACAGACTTTCAACATAGAGGGCGCAGATTCGGAGGCGTGTAGAAAGAGAGGGTTTGGTAGTGAAACAGAGAATTATTACTGGAGTGATTGCTGCCGCGCTATTCATTCCCATCGTAATTTACGGTGGCGTGCCTTTTACAGTTTTAGTGTATGCACTTGCTTCTATAGGTTTATATGAATTAATTCGTATGAACAAGCTTACGCTTATTTCGGTACCAACAGTTTTAGCTGCAGTATTATTGTGGATTATTTTAATTCCGAGTAGTGCATCAGAACTGTTTACGTGGATTGGATTAGGTAAATTAGAAATCACATTTGTGATTGTTTTATTACTTTTATCATATACAGTCCTTTCTAAGAATACATTTACTTTTGACAATGCTTCATTTTTACTTATGGCAACGACATATGTTGGAATGGGATTCTTATATTTAAATGAAACGAGAATATTAGGAATCAAATATGTGTTCTGTGCACTATTTGTCATATGGGCAACTGATTCAGGTGCCTATTTCATAGGAAAAGCATTTGGAAAAAGAAAATTGTGGCCAGAAATTAGTCCGAATAAAACGATTGAAGGTTCATTAGGCGGAATTGTTTGTGGAATTGTTGTTGCACTTGTTTATAACATGTTCTTCCCAGTTGAAGCGAATGTAGGAATTTTAATCGTTCTGACGATTATCATTTCTATTTTTGGACAAATTGGTGATTTAGTGCAATCTGCCTTTAAACGCCATTATGGTGTAAAGGATTCCGGTACAATCTTACCTGGACATGGTGGTATTTTAGATCGAACAGATAGTTGGTTATTTGTGTTACCAATTCTATACTTCTTATTACAATACAATTAATAAATGAACGAGGGGTTGGAGTCATGAAAAACATTAGTTTACTAGGTGCAAGCGGATCAATCGGTACACAAACATTAGATGTGTTACGCTCGCACCCAGACCAATTCCGTCTCGTTGCTTTTTCTGTAGGGAAAAATGTTGATTATGCAGTAAAGGTAATTCAAGAATTTTCTCCGCAAATTGTCTCTGTGCAAAGAGAGGAAGATGTTTTAAAATTACAAGCTGTTTCTGGTAATACAAAAGTAGTATATGGTAGCGAAGGCTTATTAGAAGTAGCGCTACACCCAGATACAGAAATTGTAGTGAATGCTGTTGTAGGTAGCGTAGGGTTGTTACCTACACTCCGCGCAATTGAGGCGAAAAAAACAATTGGAATTGCAAATAAAGAAACGTTAGTAACTGCAGGGCATCTTGTAATGGAAGCAGCACGAAAACATAATGTATCGTTACTTCCAGTAGACAGTGAACATTCAGCTATTTTTCAATGCTTGAATGGTGAAAATGAAAAAAGAATCTCTCGCTTAATTATAACTGCTTCAGGCGGAAGTTTTCGTGATAAAACGAGAGATGAATTGCATCAAGTGACCGTAGAAGATGCACTTCGTCATCCAAACTGGTCAATGGGTTCGAAAATTACAATTGATTCTGCTACAATGATGAATAAGGGGCTAGAAGTAATTGAAGCACACTGGCTTTTTGGTATCCCTTATGAGCAAATCGATGTTGTTCTACATAAAGAAAGTATTATTCATTCTATGGTTGAATTTGAAGATCGTAGTGTAATGGCACAGCTGGGCTCACCTGATATGCGAGTACCGATTCAATACGCGCTTACATATCCTGATAGATTACCTCTTTCAGACACGAAACAGTTAAATTTATGGGAAATGGGAACATTGCATTTTGAGAAAATGAATCAAGAGCGTTTCCGTTGTCTACGTTTTGCGTATGAAGCTGGAAAGACAGGTGGAAGTATGCCGGCTGTAATGAATGCGGCAAATGAAGTAGCTGTTGAAGCTTTTTTACAAAAGAGAATTGGTTTCTTAACAGTGGAAGACCTCATTGAAAAAGCAATGCACCATCACACTGTCATTGCACGTCCGAGCTTAGAGGAAATTCAGGAAATTGACGCAGCCACAAGACGGTTTGTGATGGAACAAATTTAGCAAAGGTGGTTATGGAATTGAATACAGCGATTGCCTTTATATTAATTTTCGGTGCACTCGTATTTTTCCATGAGCTAGGGCATCTATATTTCGCAAAAAGAGCAGGTATTTTGTGCCGCGAGTTTGCGATTGGTTTTGGTCCAAAAATATTCTCATTTGAAAAGAATGAAACGGTGTATACGATTCGATTATTGCCCCTTGGTGGCTATGTAAGAATGGCTGGCGAGGATGCGGACACAGTTGAGTTAAAACCTGGAAAAAAGGTTGGGCTTGTATTAAATGAAAAAGACGAAGTTGTGAAATTAGTTTTTGACGGACATGAAAAATATCCAAATGTTCGTGTCATTGAAGTCGAACAAGCTGATTTAGAGCATAATCTTACAATTTCGGGTTATGAAGAGTACGAGGAAGAGCTGCAAACGTTCCGAGTGAATGAAAAAGCTCGTATCATTTCTGCGGGAGAAGAAATTCAAATCGCTCCGTACAATAGACAATTTGGCTCTAAAAAATTGGGTCAACGCGCTCTAACAATCTTTGCAGGTCCTGCAATGAACTTTATTCTAGCATTTGTTATTTTTGTGATTCTTGGATTTGTACAAGGAGTTCCTGTTGACAAACCGATGGTTGGAAAAGTAATGGGGAATAGTGCTGCAGAACAAGCTGGATTAAAAGAAAACGATACAATTCAAGCAATCAATGGTAAGAACACTAGTACATGGAAAGATGTTGTAACGATTGTACGTGAAAACCCAAATAAAGAAATTACGTTACATGTAAAGCGTGATAGTGAGCAATTTAATGTGAAAGTAACACCAACGCTTGATAAAGAAGGAAAAGACGAAGTTGGTAGAATTGGTGTTTATTCTCCTGTAGAGAAAACAGTGATGGGTTCTATTAAATCAGGATTTGAACAAACATACGAATGGACGAAACTAATTTTTGATTCTCTTGTGAAATTAGTAACGGGTCAATTTTCTATTAATGAGTTGTCAGGTCCAGTAGGAATTTATAATCTAACAGATCAAGTTGTAGATTATGGATTTACGCGTGTACTAAGTTTAGCGGCAGTTTTAAGTATTAACCTTGGTTTATTTAATTTATTACCAGTCCCAGCTTTAGACGGTGGACGTTTGTTCTTCTTCTTAATTGAAGCGTTACGAGGAAAACCAATTGATCGTCAAAAAGAAGGAATGGTTCACTTTATTGGGTTTGCATTATTAATGTTGCTTATGTTAGTTGTAACATGGAATGACATCCGTAAGTTTTTCTTGTAAAATAAGAAGAAGTTTATAATGAAATAGAGCTCGTAGAATAAAATCCCTCACCTAACTCGAGGTGAGGGATTTTATTGCGTGTAAGAGTAAAATGAAGAGGTGCGAATAAATGAAACAAAGTATGGTATTCAGTCCTACATTACGTGAAGTTCCAGCAGATGCTGAAATTAAGAGTCATCAATTATTACTTCGCGCAGGGTTTATGCGTCAAAATGCTTCTGGTATTTATAGTTTTCTACCATTTGGTTTAAAAGTGTTACACAAAGTAGAACGTATTGTTCGTGAAGAAATGGAGCGCGCAGGGGCAGTAGAACTATTAATGCCAGCTATGCAAGCTTCTGAATTATGGCAAGAATCAGGCCGTTGGTATTCTTACGGATCAGAATTAATGCGTATGAAAGATCGTAATGCACGCGAGTTTGCGCTAGGGGCAACTCATGAGGAAGTAATTACAGATCTTGTACGTGATGAAATTAAATCATACAAAAAACTACCATTAACATTATATCAAATTCAAACAAAATTCCGTGATGAGCAAAGACCACGTTTCGGTTTATTACGCGGAAGAGAATTTTTAATGAAAGATGCGTATTCTTTCCATGCAACACAAGAAAGTTTGGATGAAGTATATAGCGGTTTATACAAAGCGTATTCTAATATCTTTGCTCGTTGTGGTTTGAATTTCCGTGCAGTTATCGCTGATTCTGGAGCAATGGGCGGAAAAGATACACACGAATTTATGGTGTTATCTGATGTAGGTGAAGATACAATTGCGTATTCTGATACATCTGATTATGCGGCAAATATTGAAATGGCTCCTGTTGTTGCTACGTATACGAAGAGTGATGAAGCCGAAAAAGCACTTGAAAAAGTAGCAACTCCAGATCAAAAAGCTATTGAAGAAGTATCTGCATTCTTAAATATTGCAGCGGAAAAATGCATTAAATCTATGGTGTTTAAAGTAGATGAGAAATTAGTAGTAGTACTTGTTCGTGGCGATCATGAAGTCAATGATGTAAAAGTGAAGAATGTATACGGAGCTTCAGTCGTTGAGCTTGCTTCACATGAAGAAATAAAAGAGTTATTAAACTGTGAAGTGGGTTCTTTAGGACCGATTGGTGTTACAGGGGATATCGAAATTATCGCTGACCATGCTGTAGCATCAATTGTCAACGGATGTTCAGGAGCGAACGAAGAAGGATTCCATTATGTAAATGTAAATCCAGAACGTGACTTTAAAGTAAGTCAATATACAGATTTACGCTTCATCCAAGAAGGAGACCAATCTCCAGATGGAAATGGAACAATTCTTTTCGCACGTGGAATTGAAGTTGGTCATGTATTCAAATTAGGAACTCGTTATAGTGAAGCAATGAACGCAACGTTCCTAGATGAAAACGGAAAAACAAAACCACTTATTATGGGTTGTTACGGTATCGGTGTATCTCGTACAGTGGCAGCAATTGCAGAGCAGTTTAATGATGAGAATGGTTTAGTTTGGCCAAAAGCTGTTGCACCGTTCCATGTGCATGTAATTCCAGTAAATATGAAATCTGATGCACAACGTGAAATGGGTGGAAATATCTACAACTCATTACAAGAGCAAGGATACGAAGTATTACTAGATGATCGTGCAGAACGTGCAGGTGTTAAATTTGCAGATGCAGATTTATTCGGTCTTCCAGTTCGTGTTACAGTTGGTAAAAAAGCAGACGAAGGTATTGTAGAAGTGAAAGTACGTGCTACAGGCGAGTCTGAAGAAGTGAAAGTAGAAGAACTTCAAACATATATTGCTAATATTTTAAAATAAGAAGAGGTACCTCGTAATGAGGTACCTTCTCTTTCTTTGTAAACGTATTTTGTAAAAGAAGAAGGGAGAAATCTTTCTTTGTAGTACGTTTCAATTTATAATAGCAAATGGAAGGAGAGTGCTTATGTCATTAACAAATGAACAACAAGAGCGATTTCAAATTTTGCTCCAACAGTTGCAAATACCAGAAGACCTTATAAATCAATATTTACATGGCGGTGGAATTGAAAAGCTAGTTATTGATAAAGCGAATAAAAGTTGGCATTTTGACTTACAAGTGCCACGTATTTTGCCGACAGAATTATATGAGTTGCTAGAAACAAAGCTTAAGCAATCATTTTCTCATATTGCAAGAACAACATTTGCATTAGAAACAGAGAATAAACAATTTACAGAAGAAGAAGTGAAGGCATATTGGCCGCTTTGTACAGAACGAATTACATTTTCACCTATGTTCGCGTACTTAAAGAAGCAACTTCCGCAGGTCAATGGCGTGAAGTTGCTAGTAAATGTGAATAATGAGCTGGAATCTACTGCTTTAAAGAAAAACGTTGCGAAACCAGTAGGGGATCAATACGAAGCTTTTGGATTCCCACGTTTTCAGCTAGACACACATATAAAGCAAAATACAGAAGAAATGCAAAAGTTTCGTGAGCAAACACAGGAAGAAGATCGTCAACGAGTTATACAGGCTATGGAAGAGATGGCTAAAAAGCAAGCTGAAGAAAGTGATGTTGTTCATGAAGGACCAGTTGTGCTTGGTTACCTTATTAAGCCAGATGAAGAGATTACGCCGCTGCGTGAAATTCAAGATGAAGAAAGAAGAAAAACCGTTCAAGGGTATGTTTTCCATGTAGAGACGAAAGAACTTCGTAGTGGACGTACGTTATTAACTTTAAAGATAACTGACTATACGGACTCTATTATGATTAAGATGTTCTCACGTGATAAAGAAGATATCCCGATGTTACAATCCTTGAAAAAAGGAACGTGGGTAAAAGCGCGTGGTTCAGTTCAAAATGATACATTCGTGCGTGATTTAGTTATGATCGCAAATGATATAAATGAAATAACGGGACCTTCTCGTAAAGATAAAGCAAAAGAAGGGGAAAAAAGAGTAGAACTTCATCTTCATACTCCAATGAGTCAAATGGATGCTGTTACTTCTGTTTCTAAGCTCGTTGCCCAAGCAGGAAAATGGGGGCATGAGGCTATTGCAGTTACAGACCATGCTGTTGCACAGTCATTCCCAGAAGCATATTCTGCTGGTAAAAAGGCTGGAGTTAAAGTTCTATATGGTGTAGAAGCAAATTTAGTTAATGATGGTGTGCCGATAGCGTATAACGAAGCACATCGTCTACTTGCAGAAGAAACATATGTTGTCTTTGACGTTGAGACAACAGGGTTATCTGCTGTATATGATACAGTCATTGAGTTAGCTGCTGTAAAGGTAAAAGGTGGCGAAATTATTGATCGCTTTGAATCTTTCGCAAATCCTCATCAACCATTATCGGCGACGATTATTGAATTAACAGGTATTACAGATGATATGTTAACTGATGCACCAGAAGTGGACGAAGTGTTTAAAAAGTTTGAGGAATGGATGGGTGACCATACACTTGTTGCTCATAACGCAAGCTTCGATATGGGCTTTATTAACGTAGGTTTTAAAAAGGCTGGGATAGAAAAAACGAAAAATCCAGTTCTTGATACGTTAGAACTTGCACGTTTCTTATTCCCGGAAATGAAAAATCATCGATTAAATACGATGTGTAAAAAGCTTGATATTGAATTAACGCAACATCACCGTGCGATTTATGATACAGAAGCAACGGGATATTTACTTGTGAAGATGTTAAAAGATGTAATTGAAAAGGGATTTGAATATCACGATCAACTAAACGATAGTATGGGACAAGGGGATGCATATAAACGTGGGCGTCCAAGTCATATGACATTACTTGCCACATCAGATGTTGGGTTGAAAAATTTATATAAACTTGTTTCATATTCTCACTTGAATTACTTTTATCGTGTACCACGTGTACCACGATCACTATTAAAAAAATATCGTGAAGGCATTATAGTAGGAACAGCTTGTGACAAAGGTGAAGTGTTTGAAGCTATGATGCAAAAAGCGCCTGAAGAAGTAGAAGAAATTGCGCAGTTCTACGATTATATTGAGGTCATGCCTCCAGAAGTGTTACGTCATTTAGTAGAACGTGAACTCGTTCGAGATGAAGGACAGTTAAAAACAATAATTTCTAACCTAGTAAAACTAGGTGAGACGTTAGATAAGCCAGTTGTTGCTACTGGGAATGTGCATTATTTAGATCCAGAGGACGCGATATATCGGAAAATTTTAGTCAGTTCGCAGGGCGGAGCTAATCCGTTAAATCGCCATTCATTACCGCCTGTACATTTCCGTACAACAAATGAAATGCTAGATTGTTTTTCATTCTTAGGTGAAGACAAAGCAAAAGAAATTGTTGTGACAAATACACACAAGATTGCATCATTAATTGGTGATGTTCATCCAGTAAAAGATGATTTATATACACCGAAAATTGAAGGTGCCGATGATGAAACACGTGATATGAGCTATGTAATGGCACGAAGTATCTATGGAGATGAACTACCGGAAATTGTAGAAGCTCGTTTGGAAAAAGAATTGAAAAGTATTATTGGACATGGATTCGCCGTTATTTATTTAATTTCACATAAGCTTGTGAAAAAATCGTTAGTAGACGGTTATTTAGTAGGTTCGCGTGGATCGGTAGGTTCATCATTTGTTGCAACGATGATGGAAATTACAGAAGTAAATCCATTACCACCACACTATGTATGTCCAAATTGTAAACAATCAGAGTTCTTTAATGACGGTTCTGTAGGTTCTGGTTTTGATTTGCCAGATAAAGAATGCCCAACATGTAATGTTCCATATGTGAAAGATGGGCATGATATTCCTTTCGAAACGTTCCTTGGATTTAAAGGGGATAAGGTGCCGGATATCGATTTGAATTTCTCCGGAGAATACCAACCACGCGCCCATAACTATACGAAATTACTGTTCGGTGAAGATTATGTATACCGCGCAGGAACAATTGGTACGGTTGCGGAAAAAACCGCTTATGGGTATGTGAAAGGTTATGCTAATGATCATAACTTAACAATTCGAAATGCAGAGATTGATCGCTTAGTTGCGGGATGTACAGGTGTAAAGCGTACGACCGGACAGCATCCAGGTGGTATTATCGTTGTACCAGATTACATGGATATTTTTGACTTTTCACCAATTCAGTTTCCGGCTGATTCAATAGGTGCTGAGTGGAGAACAACGCACTTTGACTTCCACTCAATTCATGATAATTTATTGAAACTTGATATATTAGGACACGATGATCCGACTGTTATTCGTATGCTTCAAGATTTAAGTGGTATTGACCCGAAAACAATCCCAACGGATGATCCAGAAGTAATGAAGATTTTCTCTGGTCCAGAATCTTTAGGGGTAACGGAAGAACAAATTAACTGTAAAACAGGTACACTTGGTATACCAGAGTTTGGTACGAAATTCGTAAGACAAATGTTAGAAGAAACGAAACCAACGACGTTTTCAGAGCTTGTCCAAATTTCTGGACTGTCCCATGGTACAGATGTATGGTTAGGTAATGCGAATGAATTAATTTATAACGGTACGTGTACACTGAGTGAAGTTATCGGTTGTCGTGATGACATCATGGTATATTTAATTTATCAAGGCTTGGATCCATCATTAGCCTTCAAAATCATGGAGTCGGTGCGTAAAGGTAAAGGTGTACCAGAAGAATGGGAAGAGGAAATGAGAAATAACAATGTACCAGGTTGGTATATTGATTCATGTAAGAAGATTAAGTACATGTTCCCTAAAGCCCATGCGGCTGCTTACGTACTTATGGCTGTACGTATCGCATACTTTAAAGTACATTTCGCACTTTTATTCTATGCGGCATATTTTACAGTTCGTGCAGATGACTTTGATGTAGAGGCGATGGCGAAAGGTTCAGCATCCATACGTGTAAAAATTGATGAAATTGCACAAAAGGGATTGGATGCAGCACCGAAAGAGAAGAGTTTATTAACGGTACTAGAAATGACACTTGAAATGTGTGAGCGTGGTTATTCATTCCAAAAGGTTGATTTATACCGCTCGCATGCAACCGAATTTATAATTGATGGGGATACTTTAATTCCTCCATTTAATGCAGTGCCTGGTCTTGGTACAAACGCAGCTTTCAGTATTGTTGAAGCTCGTAAAAATGGTGATTTCTTATCAAAAGAAGACTTACAGCAGCGCAGTAAGGTTTCTAAAACGATTATTGAGTATTTAGATGGTCAAGGTTGTCTAGGAGATTTACCGGATCAAAACCAATTGTCACTGTTCTAATAGGTAGGAAAAGTCTTTGCAAATCAATATTTGCTATGGTATACTATAAACCGAGATAACCATGTCATGTATATTTTGTGAAAAAGAGAGTGGGGAAACCCACTCTTTCGTGTTACTATCTACATTTTGTCTATGTAGATAGTAAAGATATTTCTGTCGTATATACATATTTTGTTACAAGTTTTACTTCTTAAATTTGGTAATACTAGGACAGATATTCCCTGCTTAACGGCAGGGGCTTTTGTTAGCTAACGAGAAAGAATAAGATAGACCGTCTTTATGAACGGGATCTTTTCTTGTAAATGGTACATGGCGGCAGGAAGGAGGCTGTTTATGGATAAGAAAGTCACAGAAGTTGTAGAAGCATTTGCGCAGCCAATCGTTGAAGAGTTAAATCTTGAACTTGTAGATGTAGAGTATGTGCAAGAAGGACAAGACTGGTTCTTACGCGTATTCATCGATTCTGAAAAGGGAGTCGACATTGAAGAATGCGGTGCGGTAAGTGAACGTTTAAGCGAAGCTTTAGATAAAGAGGATCCAATTCCTCATCTTTACTTTTTGGATGTATCATCTCCTGGAGCGGAACGCCCATTAAAGAAAGAGAAAGACTTCCAGCAAGCGGTAGGAAAACAAGTGGCAATTAAAACATATGAGCCGATTGATGGTGAGAAGATGTTTGAAGGAAAGCTACTTTCCTACGACGGTACTACAATTACACTACTATTAACAATTAAAACACGTAAAAAAGAAATCCAAATTCCAATGGATAAAGTTGCAAATGCGCGACTTGCTGTTACGTTTTAGTAAGAAGGGGGATCTTCATGAGCACTGAGTTGTTAGATGCTTTGCTCGTATTAGAGTCAGAAAAAGGTATTAGTAAAGATATTATTATTGATGCGATTGAAGCAGCATTAATCTCTGCTTATAAACGCAATTTCAACCAAGCACAAAACGTTCGTGTGAGCTTTAACCCAGAAGTGGGAACAATTCAAGTTTTAGCACGTAAGGACGTTGTGGATAATGTATTTGATCCACGTCTTGAAATCTCTGTAGAAGAGGCAAGACAAATTAATCCAAACTACCAAGATGGCGATGTACTAGAAATTGAAGTAACGCCAAAAGATTTTGGTCGTATTGCAGCGCAAACTGCAAAACAAGTTGTAACACAGCGAGTTCGTGAGGCGGAACGTGGTGTTATTTATTCAGAATTTAGTGATCGTGAAGAAGACATTATGGTTGGTATTGTACAGCGCCAAGATGCTCGTTTCATCTATGTAAGCTTAGGTAAAGTAGAAGCTTTATTACCTGTAAGTGAGCAAATGCCAAATGAGCAATATAAACCACATGATCGTATTCGCGTATTTATTACAAAAGTAGAAAAGACAACAAAAGGACCACAAATTTACGTATCACGTACACATCCTGGTCTTTTAAAACGTTTATTCGAAATGGAAGTTCCAGAAATTTATGATGGAACTGTAGAAATTCGCTCTGTAGCACGTGAAGCAGGCGACCGTTCTAAAATTTCTGTATATGCAGAGAATATCGATGTTGATCCAGTAGGTTCTTGTGTAGGACCAAAAGGACAACGTGTACAACGCGTTGTAGATGAACTAAAAGGTGAAAAGATTGACATCGTTCGCTGGTCGAATGACCCAGTTGAATATGTTGCAAATGCTTTAAGTCCATCACAGGTTGTTAAAGTACTTGTAGATGAAGCAGAGAAAGCAACAACTGTTGTTGTTCCAGACCACCAGCTTTCATTAGCGATTGGTAAGCGTGGACAAAATGCGCGTCTTGCAGCTAAATTAACAGGCTGGAAAATTGATATTAAAAGTGAGTCTGATGCGAAACAACTTGGTATTGTGACAGAAGAAGATAACGTAATCGCATTCGGATTCGATTCAGCTGAAGACGAAATCGAATAGAGGTGATGAGTATGAGCAATCGAAAAGTTCCGTTACGAAAATGTATTGCGACGCAAGAGATGAAATCAAAACGAGAGCTAGTTCGCATTGTTCGTTCCAAAGAGGGCGAAGTGTCTATTGATTTATCAGGAAAAAAATCAGGACGAGGTGCATATTTATCAAAAGATAAAGAAAGCATTATTCAAGCTCAAAAGAAAAACATTTTGGAACATCATCTAAAAGCGAAAATCGACAGTTCTCTGTACGAAGAGCTTCTTGAGCTTGTTGAGAAGGAGTCGAAATAAGTGTCTGATTGGAAATCATTTTTAGGACTAGCAAACCGCGCTCGAAAAATCATTTCGGGTGAAGAACTCGTTTTAAAAGAAGTACGAAGTGGCAAAGCAAAGCTAGTATTGCTTTCTGAAGATGCGTCAGCGAACACTACAAAACGCATCATTGATAAAACCACGTACTACAACATACCAATGAGAAAAGTCGAAAATCGACAACAATTAGGGCATGCGATTGGGAGAGACGAGCGAGTCGTCGTAGCTGTGTTAGATGAAGGCTTTGCGAAAAAGCTACGTAGCATGCTCGATACAAATTACCGGGGGTGAAGGTATGAGTAAAATTCGAGTACATGAATATGCAAAAAAAAATAATATCTCAAGTAAAGATCTTATGACAAAACTAAAAGAGATGAATATCGAGGTTTCGAATCATATGACAATGTTAGAAGATGAAGTAGTAAACAAATTAGATAATCAATATAACACTGGAGCAGAAAAACCTTCTGTTGCAGATGAGTTTGAAGTAGAAGAGAAAGTTGTTCGCAGTAAAAAGAACAGCAATAAGAATAAGAAAAAAGGCAAAGCAAATGAAGACAAACGTCAAGATAACTTTGCTGGAAGACAACAAACACAAATAGTAGAAACGCCAGATAAAATCACTTTCTCTGGAAGCCTTACAGTAGGTGACCTTGCTAAAAAGTTAAGCAAAGAGCCATCTGAAATTATTAAAAAGCTCTTCATGCTAGGAATTATGGCAACAATTAACCAAGACTTAGATAAAGATACAATTGAGTTAATTGCAACTGATTACGGTATTGAAGTAGAAGAAGAAGTAGTTGTAAGTGAAACTGAATTTGAAACATTCATCGATGAGCAAGATGATGAAGAAAACTTAAAAGAACGTCCAGCTGTTGTTACAATTATGGGACACGTTGACCATGGTAAAACAACATTGCTTGACTCTATCCGTAATTCAAAAGTAACTGCTGGCGAAGCTGGTGGAATTACTCAGCATATCGGTGCATACCAAGTTGATGTAAATGATAAGAAAATTACGTTCTTAGATACACCAGGTCACGCGGCATTTACAACAATGCGTGCTCGTGGTGCACAAGTAACAGATATTACAATTCTTGTTGTTGCAGCTGATGACGGTGTTATGCCACAAACAGTTGAAGCGATTAGCCATGCGAAAGCAGCTGGAGTACCAATTATTGTTGCTGTGAATAAAATGGATAAACCAGCGGCAAATCCTGATCGTGTAATGCAAGAATTAACAGAATATGAATTAGTTCCAGAAGCTTGGGGCGGAGACACGATTTTCGTACCAATTTCTGCGATTCAAGGCGAGGGAATTGACAACTTACTAGAAATGATCCTTCTTGTGAGTGAAGTAGAAGAATATAAAGCAAATCCAAATCGCTATGCAGCTGGTACTGTAATTGAAGCACAGCTTGATAAAGGTAAAGGAACTATCGCGACATTACTTGTTCAAAACGGTACACTTCGAGTTGGAGATCCAATTGTTGTTGGAACATCATTCGGTCGTGTTCGTGCAATGGTAAGTGATATTGGTCGTCGTGTAAAAGTTGCTGGTCCATCAACTCCTGTTGAAATTACAGGTTTAAATGAAGTGCCACAAGCGGGAGATCGTTTCATGGCATTCGCTGATGAGAAGAAAGCTCGTCAAATCGGTGAATCACGTGCACAAGAAGCGTTAGTTGCACAACGTGGTGAGAAATCTAAATTCAGCCTGGAAGATTTATTCCAACAAATCCAAGAGGGCGATGTAAAAGAAATTAACTTAATTGTGAAAGCAGACGTACAAGGTTCTGTAGAAGCAATGGCAGCATCACTTCGTAAAATTGATGTTGAAGGCGTAAAAGTGAAAATTATCCATACAGGCGTAGGTGCGATTACAGAATCTGATGTTATTTTAGCTTCTGCATCTAATGCAATTGTAATTGGATTTAACGTACGCCCTGATGTAAATGCGAAGCGTACAGCTGAATTAGAGAAAGTTGATGTTCGTTTACACCGTATTATCTATAAAGTAATCGAAGAAATTGAATCAGCAATGCAAGGTATGCTGGATCCAGAATTCGAAGAAAAAGTAATCGGTCAAGCGGAAGTTCGTCAAACATTCAAAGTAACAAAAGTTGGAACAATCGCAGGTTGTTACGTAATAGACGGTAAAATCACACGTGATAGTGGCGTTCGTATTATCCGTGATGGCGTAGTAGTCTTCGAAGGAAAACTTGATACGTTAAAACGTTTCAAAGACGACGTAAAAGAAGTTGCACAAAACTATGAGTGTGGTATTACAATTGAGAGATATAATGATCTTAAAGAAGGGGACATCATTGAAGCATACGTTATGGAAGAAGTGAAGCGATGATTATCGCTTCACTCTCATTCGAGTGTATGATTTACGATGTGCATTCTTTAAAAGAGAAACGAGCAATTTTGCAACGTGTGCTAACTCGTGTGAAACAGCGCTATAATGTAGCTGTTTCTGAAGTTGGGCATCAAGATGTATGGCAACGTACAGAAATTGCAATTGTTTCCGTATCCTCAAATCGTGTTGTCTGTGAAAAAGAAATGAATCGTGTACTTGAGTATATCGATTCATTTCCTGAAATTGAACGTACGATAACACATTTGGAATGGTATTGAATGAGGTGAAGAGTTATGAAATTACGTGCGAACCGTGTGGGCGAGCAAATGAAAAAAGAATTAGGCGACATTATCAGTCGTAAAATTAAAGACCCACGTATTGGATTTGTTACAGTAACAGATGTACAAGTAAGTGGAGATTTACAAATTGCTAAAGTATATATTTCTGTTTTAGGTGACGAAGAACAGAAAGAAAATACATTAAAAGGTTTAGCGAAGGCAAAAGGCTTTATTCGTTCAGAAATTGGCCAACGTATTCGTCTTCGTAAAACACCGGAAATTTCCTTCGAGTTTGATGAGTCTATCGGATATGGTCATCGAATTGATACACTTTTACATCAAATTAATAAAGACGGTAAACGTGAAGAATAATGGATAGACATTTGTCTATCCATTTTTTCCATGTAAAATAAGTTTTGCATAATTGCAATTACTACAAAAGAATAACGATGAGGTGAATATATGGAAGGTGTAGTATTATTACATAAGCCAAAGGGAATGACATCACATGATTGTGTGTTCAAATTAAGAAAGATATTGCGTGAGAAACGAATTGGTCATACAGGGACACTGGATCCAGATGTAACAGGAGTATTACCTATTTGCGTTGGGCGTGCAACAAAAATCGCGCAATTTTTGACAAGTGAAACAAAAACATACGAAGGTGAAGTGACATTAGGATTTTCAACAACAACAGAAGATGCTTCTGGTGAAGTTGTGGAGAAACAAGATGTAAATCGTGTCATTACACGTAAAGAAGTAGAAGAGGTACTAGCGGAACTAACAGGGACAATTGAACAAATGCCACCGATGTTCTCAGCTGTAAAAGTTAACGGAAAAAAACTATACGAATATGCAAGGGCAGGACAAGAAGTTGAACGTCCAGTTCGTACAATTACAATTCATGAATTTGTATTACTTGATGAACGTGAAGTTTTTGAAGGAGAAAACATTTCATTTCGTTTCCGTGTAACGTGTAGTAAAGGAACATATGTAAGAACACTAGCAGTAATGATTGGTGAAAAACTTGGATTTCCATCACATATGTCTCACCTTGTAAGAACAGCATCTGGTGAATTTTTACTAGAAGATTGCATATCATTTGAAGAAATTGAAGAAAGCGTGCAAAATGGAACAGTAGAGTCTATTTTCATCTCAATCGATGAGGCGCTAAGTAAGTTTCCAAAAATGGTTGTAGATGAAAAGCAAGCTGAAAAAATAAAGAATGGCATGTTCTTAAAGAATGAATTAGAAACAACAGCACCATTTATTACAGTATTTGATAAAAATGATAGTTGCTTAGCAATTTATGAGCATCACCCAAAACACCCTGGCATGCTAAAGCCAATGAAAGTACTTGTGAATAATCAAGAACTAAAGCTATAATGAATTATTGGAAGGATTATTACAGAAAAAGGTGAATTCAAGCGTGAAACTTATTCATTTAACTCATCCACATGAACAAAATAAAATAGAATTACCACCTACTGTAATGGCATTAGGATATTTTGATGGCATTCATTTAGGACATCAACGTGTGATTCGAACAGCGAAAAAAATAGCGGATGAAAGAGGATGTAAAAGTGCTGTCATGACGTTCCATCCACACCCATCTGTTGTATTAGGGAAAAAAGAAGCGCATGTGGAGTATATTACACCGATGCGTCTTAAAGAAGAAATCATCGCAAGTTTAGGAATTGATATCTTATATGTGGTGAAATTCGATGAGCCATTTGCTGGATTATTGCCACAACAGTTTGTCGATGAGTATATTATTGGTTTAAATGTAAAGCATGTAGTAGCAGGCTTTGATTATTCATATGGACGTTTAGGAAAAGGAAAGATGGAGACTTTACCATTTCATGCAAGAGGGGAGTTTACACAAACCGTGATCGAAAAAGTTGAATATCAAGAAGAAAAAGTAAGTTCTACTTCATTACGAAAGTTAATTCGAAACGGTGAAATGGAACAAATTCCATCTATTTTAGGGAGAGCTTACACGGTAGAAGGAACAGTTGTACACGGTGATAAGCGTGGACGTCAAATTGGTTTTCCAACTGCAAATATAGGTTTAAGTGATGAATATCTGTTGCCACCTGTAGGTGTATATGCGGTAAGGTTGAAGGTCCATGATGAATGGCATGATGGTGTATGTAATATCGGATATAAACCAACTTTCAAAGAGAATGAGCGTCAATTATCTATTGAAGTGCATCTATTTGAATTTAATAAAGACATATACGATCAATGTGTTACAGTGGAGTGGCACATGCGTATAAGAGAAGAAAAAAAGTTTAATGGAATTGATGAGTTAGTTGCGCAAATCGCTCAAGATAAAAAGGTTGCCCAAGAATATTTTACGAGCGTAAAGAATATACTTGCTTTTTCAAATGAAAAGTAGTATTCTATGTTATGTACTTTATGACAACCATTACTTGGCATTGCGACTCACCGATGCTTGCTAGGTAACTGGGGGTTTAATTATTAGGAGGTGAAATAGGATGGCTTTAACACAAGAGCGTAAAAATGAAATCATTGCACAATTTAGAACTCATGAGACTGATACTGGTTCTCCAGAGGTTCAAATTGCTGTCCTAACGGAGCAAATTAACACTCTAAACGAGCACTTACGTACTCACAAGAAGGATCATCATTCACGTCGTGGTCTATTAAAGATGGTTGGTAAACGTCGTAACTTACTTACTTACCTTCGTAATAGCGATATCACACGTTACCGTGAATTAATCACAAAGCTTGGCTTACGTCGATAGTCAAAGAAGCGGGAATATTCCCGCTTTTTTGTTAGGTAAAAATATATCTTCTACTCTTTATAGCTTACTTAATTTTCGGCAATACTAGAGGAAAGAATATTGTGATATACTATCCATTTACATAGAAGAATTGAATATTTTAAATTGAGAGGGGTACTTAAATGAGTCAGGAAAAGCAAGTCTTCTCGATAGATTTAGCTGGTCGTCAGCTAACAATTGAAACAAGTCAGCTTGCAAAACAAGCAAACGGAGCAGTATTAGTAAGATATGGCGACACAGCAGTTCTATCTACAGCAACTGCATCAAAAGAGCCAAAAAATGTAGATTTCTTCCCGCTTACAGTAAACTATGAAGAGCGTTTATATGCAGTCGGAAAAATCCCAGGCGGTTTTATTAAGCGCGAAGGCCGTCCAAGTGAAAAAGCAATTTTAGCAAGTCGTTTAATTGACCGTCCAATCCGTCCACTTTTCGCAGATGGTTTCCGTAATGAAGTACAAGTTGTCAGCATCGTAATGAGTGTTGATCAAGACTGTTCTTCTGAGATGGCAGCTATGCTTGGTTCTTCATTAGCATTATCTATTTCAGATATTCCATTTGAAGGTCCAATCGCAGGTGCGACAGTTGGCCGTATTAATGGCGAGTTCGTTATTAATCCAACAGTAGAACAGCAAGAACAAAGTGATATGCACCTTGTTGTAGCTGGTACGAAAGATGCAATTAACATGGTTGAAGCAGGAGCGGATCAAGTACCTGAAGAAACAATGTTAGAAGCAATTATGTTCGGACACGATGAAATTAAACGTCTAATTGCATTCCAAGAAGAGATTGTACAAGCTGTCGGTAAAGAGAAAACAGCAGTGAAACTTTATGAAGTGGATGCTGATTTGAACCAAGCTGTACGTGAAATGGCTGAGACAGATATGCATTCTGCAATTCAAGTGCACGAAAAACATGCACGTGAAGATGCAATTAGCGTAGTGAAAAAGCGTGTAATTGAGCATTACGAAGCTGAGGAAGCTGATGCTGATACATTAGGACAAGTAAGTGAGATTTTATATAAAATTGTAAAAGAAGAAGTACGTCGTCTTATTACAGTTGAAAAAATCCGCCCAGATGGTCGTAAAGGTGACGAAATTCGTCCTTTAGCATCAGAGGTTGGCATTTTATCTCGTACACATGGTTCTGGTCTATTCACACGTGGACAAACGCAAGCATTAAGTATTTGTACATTAGGTGCATTAGGCGATGTGCAAATTTTAGATGGTCTAGGTGTAGAAGAGTCAAAACGCTTTATGCACCATTATAATTTCCCTTCATTTAGTGTTGGTGAAACAAGACCAATGCGTGGACCAGGTCGTCGTGAAATTGGTCACGGTGCACTAGGAGAACGTGCTCTTGAACCTGTACTTCCATCTGAAAAGGATTTCCCATATACAGTTCGTCTTGTATCTGAAGTATTAGAATCAAATGGTTCAACTTCACAAGCGAGTATTTGCGGTAGTACATTAGCGATGATGGATGCGGGTGTACCACTTAAAGCGCCAGTTGCTGGTATTGCAATGGGTCTAGTGAAATCTGGTGAGCATTACACAATTTTAACAGATATTCAAGGAATGGAAGATCATTTAGGTGATATGGACTTTAAAGTAGCAGGTACTGCAAAAGGTGTAACTGCACTACAAATGGACATTAAAATCGATGGTTTATCTCGTGAGATTTTAGAAGAAGCATTACAACAAGCGAAAGTTGGTCGTATGCACATTCTAGATCACATGTTATCTGTTATCGCTGAACCTCGCATTGAGTTATCTGCGTATGCTCCGAAGATTATTACAATGGCAATTAACCCAGATAAAATTCGTGATGTTATTGGACCAAGTGGTAAACAGATTAATAAAATCATTGAAGAAACTGGCGTTAAAATTGACATCGAGCAAGATGGTACAGTATTCATTTCATCAATTAATCAAGAGATGAATGAAAAAGCGAAGAAAATTATCGAAGATATCGTTCGCGAAGTACAAGTAGGCGAAATCTACTTAGGAAAAGTTAAACGTGTTGAAAAATTCGGTGCGTTCGTTGAATTATTTAGCGGTAAAGATGGACTTGTTCACATCTCTGAACTTGCACTTGAGCGTGTAGGTAAGGTAGAAGACGTTGTGAAAATCGGTGATGAGATTTCAGTTAAAGTTATCGAGATTGACAAACAAGGTCGTGTAAACTTATCTAGAAAAGTATTGCTAAAAGAAGAGCAAGAAAAAGAAGCTGCTAAAGAAGAAGCAGCTAAAGAAGAAAACGCACAAGAGCAACAATAAGTGAAAGCCAGTTTAGCTGGCTTTTTTTGTTATGTAAAAAATGTGATTCATTTAGATTTTTATGTGAGTATAGGTATAGTTTTCATCATAACGCTCAAATTAACAAAGATAAGAAGAAAATGGTTTCTTTTTTATAGTTAATGGGAGGGTTTATATGAAAGCTCGTATATTAGCGTACATATTTATATTTTCTTTATATGTGGGTTTTGGCTCTTATTCCGTTTTTGCGCAGGATAACTTGCATGAAGAGATTCAAAAACATGTAAAACAGTACGAGATTATGCCGCAAAATGCGATGATTGATAAGATTTGGAAGGCGACGCCTGGGTATAATGGAAAACAAGTGGATATAGAAGCGTCCTATAATAATATGAAGAAAATCAAGAAGTTTGATCAAAAACAACTTGAATTTAAGGAAGTATCACCGAGTGTTCACTTAGAAGATTTACCACCAGCTCCCATTTATCGAGGACATCCAAATAAAAAAATGGTGGGATTAACAATTAATGTGGCCTGGGGTAATGAGTATTTGCCACGTATATTAGAGGTATTGAAAAAACATGATGTGAAGGCGACTTTCTTTTTAGAAGGACGCTGGGTGAAAGAAAATTTACGATTTGCCAAAATGATTGTCGATGCAAATCAAGAAGTAGGAAATCATTCTTACACACACCCTGATATGAAAACGCTGTCTACAGATGAAATACGAGATCAATTACAAAAAACGAATCGAATGATAGAAGCAGCTACAAATCAGAAAGTGAGATGGTTTGCTCCGCCAAGCGGAAGCTTTCGGGATGAGGTAGTAAAAATAGCGGATGATTTCCAAATGGGGACGATTATGTGGACTGTAGATACAATTGATTGGAAGCGGCCAGAACCGGGTGTGTTATTGCAGAGAGTAATGCGAAAAATACATCCAGGTGCTATTGTGCTAATGCATCCTACTTCATCTACAACAGAAGCGCTAGATACTATGATTAAAAATTTAAAGGAACAAGGATATAAAGTGGGGAATATTACAGAATTACTAGATGAAAAACGTGTGGATTAAATACATTTGCATGACATTCATCTCTAAACTTGTTATCATTAAATAATAGCAATTATTTAGAGAAACTGGCATTAGGAGGAAAGTTTTTGATTAAAAAATATACGTGTAAAAATGGTGTAAGAATTGTTATGGAGAATATACCAACTGTACGCTCGGTTGCGATTGGTATATGGATCCACGCAGGTTCAAGAAATGAAAATGAAAAAAATAATGGGGTTTCACACTTTTTGGAACATATGTTCTTTAAAGGGACAGAAACGCGAAGTGCAAGAGAGATTGCAGAATCATTTGATAGCATTGGTGGACAAGTAAATGCTTTTACTTCAAAAGAATATACATGTTACTACGCGAAAGTGCTAGATGAGCATGCTAAATACGCGTTAGATGTTTTAGCAGATATGTTCTTTAATTCAACATTTGATGAGGAAGAACTGAAAAAAGAGAAGAATGTTGTATGTGAAGAAATAAAAATGTACGAAGATGCGCCAGATGATATTGTGCATGATATGTTAACGAAAGCAACATATGAAACGCATCCGCTTGGATATCCTATTTTAGGAACAGAAGAAACGCTTGAAACATTTACAGGTGATACGTTACGTCAATATATGAAAGATCATTACACACCTGAAAATGTTGTTGTATCAATTGCAGGAAATATTGATGAAGCATTTTTACAAACTGTAGAGCAATATTTCGGTAATTACGAAGGAACAACAAATCGTGAACAAGTACATAGCCCAATCTTCCATTTCAATAAAGTAGCACGTAAGAAAGAAACAGAACAAGCTCATTTATGTTTAGGATATAAAGGCTTGCAAATGGGACACGAAGATATTTATAACTTAATTGTATTAAATAATGTTTTAGGCGGTAGTATGAGTAGCCGTTTATTCCAAGAAGTACGTGAGCAACGTGGATTGGCGTACTCAGTATTCTCTTATCACTCTTCTTATGAAGATACAGGAATGTTAACACTTTACGGTGGAACAGGTAGCAAACAGTTAGATACACTGTATGAAACAATGCAAGAAACGTTAAATACGTTGAAAAATACAGGTATTACAGAAAAAGAGCTTGTTAACAGTAAAGAACAATTAAAAGGAAACTTGATGTTAAGTTTAGAAAGTACGAATAGTCGTATGAGCCGTAATGGTAAAAACGAATTGCTTCTTCGTAAACATCGTTCTCTTGATGAGATTATTGAAAGTGTAAACACTGTAACAAAGCAAAATGTAGACGAGTTAATTCGCAATATGTTTACCGATGAATTCTCTGCGGCACTTATTAGTCCAGATGGAAAACTGCCAAAAGGAATGAAACTTTAATCAATTTTGTAATTCATTCGCTTTCGGAAATAACCGTATCTCTTTTATATGAGATACGGTTATTTTTTTTATATATGCAGAATAGGTACTTATTATAGGATAACCTTCATGAAAAGTAGGATAGGGGGAGATTTAATGCGTTTAAGTGAATTAAGTGGCAAAGAGATTGTGGATTTAGAAAGAGCAGAAAAAATGGGAGTTTTAGGTCATGCAGATTTAGAAATTGATGAGAGAGATGGACAAATACAAGCGCTTATTATACCTACTGGGAAATGGGGAGGTTTTAAAAGAGAACAGCAAGAAGTGAGAGTAGAGTGGAGCAAAATTAAGAAGGTGGGAAATGATATGATACTTTGTGATCTTACGAACCATTCAAGATCGGAGTGAAAGATGACCATTTTGGTTGTCTTTTTTTATTTTTATATAAAGTGAAGGCTTTTACGAGCAACCTGTGACTGCCTCCTAACTTCTTTGTTTCAGCCGAATTTTGAGGAGGCAGTCTTACTCCTCGCAAATAGCGGGATAAAGAAGTTAAATCACGTGTGCTTTTTGTTTTTCAATCACCTCAAACCCGTACATTACATATGATGTGGAGGAAAAAGAAAAAGTAGGCATTTTTCTTATAAATGAAAGAAAAAGAAGGTGAATTAGAGAATGTTGACTGAGATGCATATTGCTGTCATAGGAGGAGACGCACGACAGCTAGAAGTAATTCGCAAGCTAGTCGAACTGGACGCAAAACTTTCATTAATAGGGTTTGAACAGTTAGACCATGGCTTCACAGGGGCAGCAAAAGAAAGTATACAAGATTTAAATTTCACTTCTTTAGATGCGATTATTTTGCCGGTTGCAGGGACGAATGCCAAAGGAGAAGTAGATACTATTTTTTCAAATGAAAAAGTTTCCATAACGAAAGAACAAATTGAAAAGACGCCAGAAAACTTTACTATATATTCAGGTATTGGTACACCTTACTTGGAAAATCTCGTATCTACTACAAATCGCAAACTTGTAAAATTATTTGATCGTGATGATGTTGCAATCTATAACTCTATTCCGACCGTAGAAGGTACACTAATGATGGTTATTCAACATACTGATTACACAATTCATGGATCGAATGTAATGGTTTTAGGATTTGGTAGAACTGGTATGAGTGTTGCAAGAGCCTTTCAATCATTAGGAGCACATGTCAAAGTTGGAGCAAGACGTTCGGAACATATTGCTCGTATTACAGAAATGATGTTTTCTCCTTTTCATATGCAAGACATAAAGAAAGAAGTAGGTAATATCGATATTGTTATTAACACAATTCCGCATCTCGTTGTGACAGCGAATGTTATTTCAAAAATGCCAGCTCATACGCTAGTTATTGATTTAGCTTCTAAGCCAGGTGGCACGGACTTTCGCTATGCGGAGAAGCGTGGAGTGAAGGCACTATTAGCACCTGGTCTTCCTGGGATTGTTGCACCGAAAACAGCAGGACAAATATTAGCGAATGTTCTTTCTCAGTTATTAATAGCAGATGCAATCGCAAAGGAGGAGGATGAGAAATGAGTTTGAAGGGGAAACGAATTGGTTTCGGATTTACAGGCTCACATTGTACGTATGAAGAAGTTATGCCGCATTTAGAGAAGTTAATTGCAGAAGGTGCAGAAGTACGTCCCGTTGTTTCTTATACTGTCCAATCAACAAATACTAGATTTGGCGAAGGGGAAGAATGGATTAAAAAGATCGAAGAAATAACAGGGTTTAAAGCAATTAATTCAATTGTCGGAGCAGAACCACTCGGACCAAAAATCCCGCTAGATTGTATGGTGATTGCTCCTTTAACTGGAAATTCGATGAGTAAATTTGCGAATGCGATGACAGATTCTCCAGTATTAATGGCAGCAAAAGCGACGCTTAGAAATGGAAAGCCTGTTGTGTTAGCTGTTTCGACGAATGATGCTTTAGGGTTAAATGGGGTAAATCTAATGCGCCTAATGGCTACAAAAGACATTTACTTCGTACCATTCGGCCAAGATGCACCAGAGAAAAAACCGAACTCAATGGTAGCTCGTATGGAGTTACTTGAAGATACAGTATTAGAAGCGTTACAAGGAAAACAATTACAACCTGTTGTTGTAGAAAAATTCAGATATATGAATTAAAAAACGAAAAAAAACGTACAATTTTTGTTGAAACCATCATTCTTACTGTAGAATATGATAAAATTAACGTTATTAAGATTAGAGGGGGCATTGTAAGCTCCTTCTAATTCTAAGTTATAGAAGGATTGGTATCTAGAAAGGGGCATAGTGATGGGAAAGCAAAAAACTTTTCATGTCGCTGTAGTTGGAGCAACCGGCGCAGTTGGTGAACAAATGTTAAATACTTTAGAGAAACGAGAATTTCCAATTGGGAAGTTAACGTTACTTTCATCTAAACGATCTGCAGGTAAGAAACTTGTATTTAAAGGCGAAGAATTTACAGTTCAAGAGGCAACTCCTGAAAGTTTTGAAGGAGTAGATATTGCACTATTTAGTGCAGGTGGATCTGTATCGAAACAATTAGCGCCAGAAGCAGCAAAGCGCGGTGCAATTGTTGTTGATAATACAAGTGCATTCCGTATGACAGAAAACGTGCCACTTGTTGTACCTGAAGTAAATGAAAATGATTTAAAAGAACATAATGGTATTATTGCAAATCCAAACTGTTCTACAATTCAAATGGTAGTAGCTCTTGAGCCAGTTCGCCAGCAATATGGTTTAAAACGAGTAATCGTTTCCACATATCAAGCTGTATCAGGTGCTGGTGCGGCAGCTATTGAAGAACTTCATGAACAATCACAAGCAATCTTAAATGGCGAAGAAGTAAAGGCGAATGTTTTACCTGTATCAGGTGACGAAAAGCATTTCCAAATCGCTTTTAATGCTATTCCACAGATTGATAAATTCCAAGATAATGGATTTACATTTGAAGAAATGAAAATGATTAATGAAACGAAAAAAATTATGCATATGCCTGAATTAGAAGTAGCTGCGACATGTGTACGTTTACCAGTTGTATCGGGTCATTCCGAGTCTGTGTACATTGAAGTAGATAAAGAAGGCGTAACAGTAGAAGAAATGAAAAACTTACTTGCAAATGCAGAAGGTATTGTACTGCAAGATAATCCAGCAGAGCAGTTATATCCAATGCCAGCTACTGCAGTAGGTAAAAACGAAGTATTCGTTGGAAGAATCCGTAAAGATTTAAATAATGATAAAGGATTCCATCTTTGGGTCGTATCTGATAACTTATTAAAAGGCGCTGCATGGAATTCTGTTCAAATTGCAGAGCGCTTAGTAAAATTACAATTAGTGTAAACGGCTAAGAGAAGGTGCAAAATATGAAAATTATTGTTCAAAAATTTGGTGGAACATCAGTACGTGATGACAATGGGCGTAAGCATGCGCTTCACCATATAAAAAAATCGTTAGCTGCTGGTTATAAAGTAGTTACTGTCGTATCAGCAATGGGCCGTAAAGGTGAACCGTACGCAACTGATACGTTATTAAGTCTTGTAAATCAAGAGGAATCTAATATTTCTAAACGTGAGCAAGATTTATTATTATCATGCGGAGAATTAATCTCAGCAATTGTTTTCTCTAACATGTTGAATGAGAATGGTATAAAAGCAGCAGCATTAAATGGTGCACAAGCTGGTTTTGTAACGAATAATGACTTTACGAATGCTAAGATTATTGAAATGAATTGCGATCGTATACATGAAGAGTTAGCAAATGTAGATGTTATCGTCGTTACTGGATTCCAAGGTCAAACGAAAAATGGAGATACGACAACACTTGGCCGCGGAGGTAGTGATACTTCAGCTTCAGCATTAGGTGTTGCGCTTCATGCTGAATATATCGATATATTCACAGATGTTGAAGGTGTTATGACTGCGGATCCTCGTATCGTAAAAGATGCGCGTCATCTTCAAACAGTAACATATAACGAGATTTGTAACATGGCTTATCAAGGTGCGAAAGTTGTTCATCCGCGTGCGGTTGAAATTGCGATGCATGCAAAAGTACCACTTCGTGTACGTTCTACGTATTCTGATAGTGAAGGTACGCTTATTGCGGCATATGATGGTGCTACAAAAGGGCAGGATGTAGAAGAGCGTCCTGTTACAGGGATTGCCCATGTGTCAAATGTAACGCAAATTAAAGTGCTTGCAAAAGAAACTGCATATGATTTACAACAACACGTGTTTAAAGAAATGGCTAATGAAGGGATTAGTGTGGACTTAATTAACATTTCTCCTACCGGTGTAGCTTACACAGTAAAGGATAGTGTATCAGCGCGTGCAGTTGAGGTTTTAAAGCAACTTGGATATGATCCAGTTGTGACAGAGCATTGTGCGAAGGTTTCTATCGTTGGTGCTGGAATGGCAGGTATTCCAGGGGTTACAGCGAAAATTGTCACAGCTTTAGCGGAAAAAGGTATTCAAATTCTGCAATCAGCAGATAGTCATACGACAATTTGGGTTCTTGTAAAAGAAGCCGATTTAGTGGAGGCTGTGAATGCATTACATAGTGCATTTGAGCTTTCAAAAGAAAAGCAACTGGAACAATAAGGAGTGAGATCATGATAGATTTTGGGACAATTGCAACCGCGATGGTAACACCGTTTGATAAAAACGATAATATCGATTTTGCAAAGACAACGAAATTGGTAAATTATTTAATTGATAACGGTACAACAGCAATCGTGGTAGGAGGAACGACTGGAGAATCTCCTACATTAACATCAGAAGAAAAAGTAGCGTTATATCGCCATGTCGTATCTGTTGTCGATAAAAGGGTGCCCGTAATCGCTGGAACAGGTAGCAATAATACGCATGCTTCTGTTGATTTAACAAAAAAGGCAACTGAAGTTGGTGTTGATGCAGTTATGCTAGTGGCACCGTATTATAACAAACCGAGTCAAAAAGGGATGTACCAGCACTTTAAAACAATCGCTGAAAGTACTCCGCTTCCGGTAATGCTATATAATGTTCCAGGGCGATCTATTGTACAAATCTCCGTTGATACAGTTGTTCGTTTATCAGAAATAGAAAACATTGTTGCGATTAAAGATGCAGGCGGCGATGTGTTAACAATGACAGAAATCATTGAAAAAACAGCGGACGACTTTGCAGTATACAGCGGTGATGATGGTTTAACATTACCAGCTATGGCAATTGGAGCAAAAGGTATTGTTTCTGTAGCATCTCATGTTATCGGGAATGAAATGCAAGAAATGATTGCTGCATTCCAAGCTGGAGAGTTCAAAAAAGCGCAGAAATTACATCAATTACTAGTAAAAGTAACGGATGCACTATTTATGGCGCCAAGCCCAACACCAGTAAAAACAGCATTACAAATGGTTGGATTAGATGTAGGTTCTGTACGTTTACCACTTCTTCCATTAACGGAAGAAGAAAGAGTAACGTTACAATCTGTAATGCAATCTATTCCTCGTTAATAAAAATGACCTAGTGTGAAACTAGGTCATTTTTATTTTGACTAACTATATGTAAGTGGTGAAAATTAGCTATAGTTAATAGGCTGTAATAAGAAGGCGATGGCAGAGTGTAGGATTAGTTAGAAACGGATTACAGAGATAAGATTTTTTTAGTGAATATCGTTTCATGTTTATGTAAAGAACTTACATGAATATTTTTCCATTAAACTCCTATTACGTAGGAAAAATAGTGAGTATGATATGAAAATTCCCCCCGAAAATTACAGCCTCACTTTAGCGTCTTCTCTTGTCTTTCGCATAATTTAACTTGTGTTCTATTTCTTGTATCAGGTATAATATGGCTAAGTAGCTTAGTACGGGTATGCTTAGCAAAATTGGTAAAAATTACGATTCAATGAAATTTTCATATCATATCGAATAAGATATTTGATTTATATAATGAAAGAGAGGTGAAACCTGGTTTAAAAAATTAACAAGGACATGATATCGCATAACGGTAAGGACATTCGTCTTGGACGGTGAATATATGGTGGTTGTAGAGTTTCCCCTGGTGTCTCTGCAATTTTAGTGAAATCAGTGTTTGCAAGATTTTTAAACCAGGCAACAACATGAAGAGAAAAGAGAATGAGTCTGTTAAAGTATTTGCGCTTGGCGGAGTAGGTGAAATCGGAAAAAACATGTACTGTGTTGAAATTGATTCTGAAATCTTTATTGTAGATGCAGGATTGATGTTCCCGGGAGATGAAATGTTTGGGATTGATATTGTTATTCCTGACATTACATATTTAGTAGAAAATCAAGAGCGAGTAAAAGGACTATTTATTACCCATGGTCATGAAGATCATATTGGTGGAATTGTTTATGTGCTTCGTAAATTATCTATTCCAGTATATGCGACGAAATTAACGGTAGGACTTATACAAGAAAAGCTTGGCGAAGCAGGAATGTTAGGCCGTGTAGACTTAAAAACAATTGACTCGAATTCAACAGTAGAGTTTAATTCAACAACTGTGTCATTCTTCGGAACGACACATAGTATTCCGGATTCTGTGGGTGTTTGTTTCCATACATCAAAAGGTGCTGTAGTATATACAGGAGACTTTAAATTTGATCAAACTCCAATCGGAAATAGTGGAGCAGATATTGGGAAAATGGCGCAAATTGGAAATGAAGGCGTGCTTTGCTTGTTATCTGATAGTACAAACGCTGAACGTCCTGGTTATACAGGTTCGGAAAAAGAAGTTGGTATAGAGATTTCTAAAGTATTCTATAGTTCAGAAGGACGTATTATTGTTGCTTCATTTGCCTCCAATGTACATCGTATTCAACAAGTGTTTGATGCAGCTGCTGAAACTGGAAGGAAGGTAGCAGTAGTAGGACGTAGCATGGTAAAAGTGGTAGATATTGCAAGACGTCTTGGTTATTTAGATGTTCCAGAAGGTATGGTTATTTCATTACAAGAAATAGACAATTTCCCGGAAAAAAAGGTAGCTATTTTAACGACTGGTAGTCAAGGGGAACCGATGGCAGCCCTTTCTAGAATGGCGAAGCAAGCTCACAAACAAATTTCAATTCGTAAAGGTGATACTGTTATTATTGCAGCTTCTCCAATTCCAGGAAATGAAATATCTGTATCAAAAATTATTGACTTGTTATTTAGAGCTGGTGCTGAGGTTATTTATTACGGTGAAAGAAAAGTTCACGTTTCAGGTCACGGTAGCCAAGAAGAATTAAAGCTGATGATAAATTTAATGAAGCCGAAGTATTTTGTACCCGTACATGGTGAGTTTCGTATGCAAAAAGCACATGCATATTTAGCGGAAGATGTAGGTATTACGAGAGAGAATATCTTTATCGTAGAAAAAGGTGATGTAATTGCTTTTGGTGACGATGAAGCAAAATTAGTTGGTAAAGTGCAAGCTGGCAATGTTTTAATTGATGGATTAGGTGTAGGTGACGTCGGTAACATCGTTCTTCGAGATAGAAAGATGTTATCTCAAGATGGAATTTTAGTTGTTGTTGTAACACTAGGTAAGGATGAAAAGAAAATAATCTCTGGTCCAGAAATTATTTCACGCGGCTTTGTATATGTTCGTGAATCAGAAGCATTAATCGAACGATCCACAGATATTGTACGTATGATTGTTGAACAATCAATTAAAGAGTATACAATTGAATGGTCTATGTTGAAACAAAATATTCGTGAATTATTAGGGCAGTTCTTGTACGAAGAAACGAAGAGAAAGCCAATGATTTTACCGATTATTATGGAAGTATAAAGAAGGTCACCTTTACAGGTGATCTTTTTCTTTTTTAACCCTATCGAATGAAATTTATAACTTAAGAAATAATAGTTATATACGAGTGAAAGGGGATGCGATATGACAGAACGTGATCGTTATACAAATGAAGAAAAAGAAGCTGAGCCGAAAGAAGTTCCAAAAGAGGCTTCTATAGTGGAGAAAATTCAGCAACTTGGACAGACGAATGTACCACAAATGAATGAATCGCGTATTCATTGCTTAACAATTGTTGGGCAGGTGGAAGGTCATATTCAGTTGCCACCACAAAATAAAACAACAAAATATGAACACATCATTCCGCAAATTGTCGCGATTGAACAAAATCCAAAAATTGAAGGTTTACTGTTAATATTAAATACAGTTGGAGGTGACGTTGAAGCTGGGTTAGCGATTTCTGAAATGGTGGCTTCGCTTTCAAAACCAACTGTATCTCTTGTTTTAGGAGGAGGGCATTCAATCGGTGTACCGATTGCGGTCTCGACTAATTATTCATTTATTGCCGAAACAGCGACGATGACAATTCATCCGATTCGTTTAACAGGTCTTGTTATAGGTGTGCCGCAAACATTTGAGTATTTGGATAAAATGCAAGAAAGAGTCATTCGATTTGTGACAAAGCATTCGAAAGTAACGGAAGATCGTTTTAAAGAGCTTATGTTTGCAAAAGGGAATTTGACGCGAGATATTGGGACGAATGTAATAGGTGGAGATGCAGTGAAGTATGGTCTTATAGATGGTGTCGGTGGTATTGGTAGCGCACTTCGAAAATTAAACGAATTAATTGATGAACGCATGGATAATAGTGCAGAAGGGACAATGCTACAATGATTTTATATACAATTATGCCGGAGCAACTTGTGTATCCGGCCGATTATTCACAATGCGAAAGCCAAAAAGTTGTGAATATAAATGGCGTGGAATTAGTGGTTTCTGAGGAGGATAATCAATGTTACTCTATTGTACGTGTATTAAGTACGAATCCGTCTCACTACCTAGATTTTGAGCCTGGACAGAAAATTACCTTTTAGCAAAAAGAAGGATTTTGTTTAGGAGCTATGGTATAATATACAAAACAAGACGGTTGAGCAGCCATGAGTAGGCTGCTTTCTTCTGTTTATTTAACATTTTACAAGAAGTGTAAAAATAGAAGATATAAAGACCTGAAAAATAGAGAGAAAGACATATAAGTAGAACTTTTTTATAAGGAAGTTGTACTTAATTTTTAGAACACGAGGTGAAGAAATGGCAAAACAAAAGCAAAGAGGGACGAAGGCAAAGGCAAGACGTACGATAAAGCCAACTTTGTATTATGAAATCGTCGGGTTGACTCTTTTTGCACTTTCAATTATTACGATTTTACAGCTAGGTGTTGTAGGTAAATCGTTTGTGTTATTTTTTCGCTTCTTCTTTGGTGAGTGGTACATAATTGGTGTGTTAGGTGTAATAGCTTTATCTGTTGCATTTGTAATAAAGCGTGGATGGCCAAACCTTTTAAATAAACGGTTAATAGGTGTTTATTTAATTGTACTAGCAATATTAATGTTTAGTCATATTACATTATTTAACCTTCTTACGAAAGATGGAGCTGTGCAAAATACTTCTGTAATTGTTAGTACAAAAGATTACTTCTTCCTTGAAATGAAAAAGGGCCCGGATAGTGTTCATTTAGGTGGTGGTATGTTCGGTGCACTGATGTTCGCAACGTGCTACTTCTTATTTGACGAAGTAGGGGCATATATCATTGGAATTATTTTAGTTATTCTTGGAATACTTTGTATAACAAATAAGCACATTGGAGAAGTACTTGCTCCGGTAGGGAGAATTCTTAGAAGTCAATTTCAAGTAATGCAAGGGGATTATAAAGATTGGAAATCTCAAAGGGTCGCCGAGCAAACTGAAAAGAAAAAAACAACAAGAAGCAAGAGACGTGAACGTGTTGCTGAACAAGAAGAAGCTATTGAGCCAGTAGAAGAAATAGAAATTGGTCCACCAATTATTTCAAATTTTACTGAGAATTATCCAGTAAGTGAAGAGACGGAAAAGCAGATAGAAGAAAATGATTTAATCACTCCTCCGTTTATTGAAGAGGCAGTTCCACCTACGCCAGAAGAACAATCTCAAAAGAAACGAGGAGAAAAAATCGTTGAATCGCTAGAAGGTGAAACGAAAGCACCTCCTATGCAATTTTCTAATGTGGAAAATAAAGATTATAAGCTTCCTTCGCTTGATATATTAAAGTTTCCCCAAAATAAGCAAGTTACAAATGAAAATGCGGAAATTTATGAAAATGCTCGTAAATTGGAACGTACATTCCAGAGTTTTGGTGTGAAAGCGAAAGTAACAAAAGTACATAGAGGTCCTGCAGTTACGAAGTATGAAGTGTATCCTGATATGGGAGTAAAAGTAAGTAAAATTGTTAGTTTAAGTGATGATTTGGCGCTTGCTTTAGCAGCGAAAGACATTCGTATTGAAGCACCTATTCCCGGGAAATCAGCTGTAGGGATTGAGGTTCCGAATTCAGAAGTTTCTATGGTAACGCTGAGAGAAGTTCTTGATTCAAAGGCGAATAACCACCCAGAAGAGAAGTTATTAATCGGTCTTGGACGTGATGTTACAGGAGAGGCTGTATTGGCACGTTTAAATAAAATGCCCCATTTATTAGTAGCTGGTGCGACTGGTAGTGGAAAGAGTGTATGTATTAATGGAATTATTGTAAGTATTTTAATGCGTGCGAAACCGCATGAAGTAAAATTAATGATGATTGATCCGAAAATGGTAGAGTTAAATGTATATAACGGTGTTCCGCACTTATTAACACCAGTTGTAACTGATCCGAAAAAAGCGTCACAGGCTTTGAAGAAAGTTGTGAGTGAAATGGAGCGTCGTTATGAATTATTTGCGCATAGCGGTACGCGTAACATTGAAGGGTATAACGATTATATTAAAGAACATAATAGCCAATCGGAAGCGAAACAACCTGAATTACCATATATTGTGGTAATTGTGGACGAGTTAGCTGATTTAATGATGGTTGCTTCTTCGGATGTAGAAGATGCGATTATGCGTTTAGCACAAATGGCACGTGCTGCTGGTATTCATTTAATTATTGCGACTCAGCGTCCGTCAGTTGATGTTATTACGGGTGTTATTAAAGCGAATATTCCATCGCGTATTGCATTTGCTGTATCTTCCCAAATAGACTCTCGAACGATTCTTGACGGTGGTGGTGCAGAGAAGTTGCTAGGTCGTGGAGATATGTTGTTCATACCAATTGGTGCATCGAAACCTGTTCGTGTACAGGGGGCGTTTTTATCAGATGATGAAGTTGAGAGAGTCGTAGAATCTGTTATTGCGCAGCAAAAAGCGCAATATCAAGAGGATATGATTCCACAAGATGTTCCTGAAACAAAGCAGGAAGTAGAAGATGAATTATACGATGAAGCGGTTCAGCTTGTAGTAGAAATGCAAACAGCATCTGTTTCTATGTTACAACGTAGATTTAGGGTAGGATATACGCGAGCAGCTCGTTTAATTGATGCCATGGAAATGAATGGTGTAGTAGGTCCTTATGAAGGTAGTAAACCAAGGGGAGTACTCATTAAAGATGTGCAAGAAAAAAGTTCTTAAAAAAAGCCTAATTGTTTTTACAATTAGGCTTTTTTATATGCTGTTTTTGTTATATACTATAGTCAATAGAAAAGAAAGTGCTTACATAACGGAGGGCTCTTTAGAATACGAATGCTTATCGTTTTGATTTTCTAAACGTTCGATATTTAATGTAGAAAAATGTTGAATTCTGTTGACACATATGGGAGCAAGTGGTAAGATTACTTCGAAAAGAACCACTACCTCATATAATCTTGGAGATAAGGTCCATAAGTTTCTACCTGGCAACCATGAATTGCTAGACTATGAGGGGAAAAGTGTGTAACAAAGGATGTAAGGAATCTTTGTGCCGAACTTTTTCTCGATATGAGGAATGTTTATGGTGCAAAGTTTTTTTTATGGAATAAAGTGTGAAAATTTCATCTTGAAAAATTATTAATATTTATTCGATAATTACGCTTATTTTTAGTATTTAGTAATTTATACTATGTTGTAAGTTGAAAAAAGAGAAAAGAAGTCTTACATCAGAGGTCGAATAATTGAAATGCGGGGGAGTCTTATGTCAGTAAAATCCGATAGTCGTCACCTATATTTGCGGGTGATTGATCACATCAAAGGGAAAATTAAAGATGGGGCTTACAAAGAAAAACAAAAGTTACCTTCAGAGTTTGATCTAGCGAAAGAACTTGGTGTAAGTAGGGCAACTTTAAGGGAAGCACTACGTATTTTAGAAGAAGAAAATGTTGTTATTCGTAGACATGGTGTAGGGACATTTGTAAATGCGAAGCCGTTATTTTCTTCTGGAATAGAGCAACTTTCTAGTATTACAGATATGATTTCTAGTGTGGGGAAAACACCAGGAACAATCTTTTTATCATCATCTACAACAACTTTAACAGAAGAAGAAAAAGAGAAATTTAATTGTGAAGATGGTTTTAGCGCAGTAATGATTGAACGTGTTCGTACAGCGGATGGGGAACCAGTTGTATATTGCATTGATAAACTAGCAAAAGAGATATTACCAGATTTATCGGGATACAATGAGGAATCGCTGCTTACAGTAATACATAATAATACGCACAAGCGTATCACATACGCAGTTGCTCACATTGAACCGATTGGTTATCACTCGAAAATTTCACCGATTTTAGAATGTGAACCTGAAACGGCACTGCTAGTTTTAAAACAAATGCACTATGATCAAAATGATGAGCCAATCTTATATTCTATTAATTACTTTAGAGCTGATAAGTTTAGCTTCCACGTATTAAGAAAACGTATGTAGGGAAGTTCCTTTTTAGGGAGGTGACAGCAAGAAGTAAGGGACAGCAGCGTATGAATCATTAGACAAAACATTTCAGGAGGGGTTTCTAGTATGAAGAAAAAAACAGGTCTTTTATTATCGTTAACGTTAGCAGCAAGTACAGTGTTAGGTGCATGTGGTAACTCGGATAAAGCGGATAGTGACAAAAAAGGGGATAAAGAGTTTAAGGTTGGTATGGTTACAGATGTTGGGGGCGTTGATGATAAATCATTCAACCAATCAGCTTGGGAAGGTTTAACGAAATTTGGTAAAGACAACGATTTAAAGAAAAATGAAGGATATCGTTACCTTCAATCAAGTAAAGATGCTGATTACATTCCGAATTTAACGAAATTTGCGAAAGATCATTATAATACAACGTTTGGTATTGGATTTTTAATGCAAGACTCGATTGAAAAGGTTGCAAAACAATATCCGAAAGAGCAATTTGCAATTGTAGATACTGTTGTGAAAGAACCGAATGTAACAAGTATTACATTTAAAGACCATGAAGGTTCATTCCTAGTTGGTGCTGTAGCAGCAATGACAACAAAATCAAATAAAGTTGGATTTGTTGGTGGCGTGAAGAGTCCATTAATTACAAAATTTGAATCAGGTTTCAAAGCTGGTGCAAAAGCAGTAAACCCAAATATCGAAATCGTATCACAATATGCTGATGCATTTGATAAGCCAGAAAAAGGATCTATATTAGCTTCAGCAATGTACGGTGGAGGCGTTGACGTAATTTACCATGCTTCAGGTGCAACTGGTAACGGTGTATTCACAGAAGCGAAAAACCGTAAGAAAAAAGGTGAAAATGTTTGGGTAATCGGTGTTGACCGTGACCAAAATCAAGAAGGTATGCCTGAAAACGTAACTTTAACTTCTATGGTGAAACGTGTTGATATTGCAGTTGCAAAAGTAGCACAAGAAGCGAAAGATGGTAAGTTAAAAGGCGGTAAAGTAGAAGAGTTTGGTTTAAAAGATGATGGTGTTGGTATCTCGAAATCAACTGATAATGTGAAAAAAGTAAACCCAGAAATTTTAACAAAAGTAGAAGAGTTTGAGAAGAAAATCACTGCTGGTGAAATTAAAGTACCTGCGACTGATGATGAATATAAAGCATACGAAGCTGCTCTAAAGAAATAATGATAGAGCAATAGCAAAGGTTAGTTCTTAGAACTAACCTTTGTATATATAAAAATACTTTTAATAGAGTGTAATTAGGGAGTGTTCCCTGCTAGAAGGAGGAACAAAATGGAATACGTAATTGAGATGAACAATATTACAAAAGTATTCCCAGGCATTGTAGCGAATGATGATATTACGCTGCAAGTAAAACAGGGAGAGATACACGCTTTACTTGGAGAAAATGGTGCAGGGAAATCAACGTTGATGAATGTACTGTTCGGTTTGTATCAACCAGAACAGGGCGAAATTAAAATTAAAGGAAACCCTGTAAAAATTACAAATCCGAATATAGCAAATGACCTTGGAATTGGGATGGTCCATCAGCACTTTATGCTTGTTCATAATTTTACAGTTACAGAGAATATCATTCTTGGAAATGAGCCGAAGAGAAAAGGGAAAATAGCTGTTGAAGAGGCTGCAAAAGAAATTAAACAATTATCTGAACAGTACGGTTTAGCTGTTGATCCAAATGCAAAGATTGAAGATATTTCGGTTGGGATGCAGCAAAGGGTTGAAATATTAAAGACGCTTTATCGTGGTGCGGAGATTTTAATATTCGATGAACCGACTGCAGTGTTAACTCCTCAAGAAATTCATGAGTTGATTCAAATTATGAAAAAGCTTGTGCAAGAAGGAAAATCTATCATTCTTATTACACATAAATTAAAAGAAATTATGGAAGTTTGCGATCGTTGCACAATTATTCGTAAAGGTAAAGGAATTGGTACAGTTGACGTTGCGAAAATGGATGAACATAAACTTGCAGAATTAATGGTCGGACGTCAAGTGAATTTTAAAACAGAAAAAATAGGGGCCAAACCGAAAGAGGAGGTTCTGTCTGTTGCGAATCTTGTCGTTCATGATGCCCGCCAATTACCTGCTGTAAAAGGCCTTGACTTAACTGTTCGTGCAGGAGAAATCGTTGGTATTGCAGGGATTGATGGAAATGGACAAAGTGAATTAATAGAGGCAATTACTGGTTTACGAAAAGTTGAGTCAGGTTCTATTGCAATTAAAGGAAAAGAAATAACGAATTGGCCTGTTCGAAGAATTACAGAGGAAGGAATTGGTCATATTCCAGAAGACCGTCATAAACACGGGCTTGTGCTTGATTTTTCTGTTAGAGATAATATAGTTTTGCAAACGTACTATAAAAACCCATTCTCAAAGAAAGGGATTTTAAACTTTAGTAAAATCACACAAAAAGCAAAAGAGCTTATTGAACAGTTTGATGTACGTACACCTAGTGAACAAACCTTAACTCGCGCACTATCTGGTGGAAACCAGCAAAAGGCAATTATCGCACGTGAAGTGGATCGTAATCCGGATTTATTAATTGCGGCACAGCCAACACGTGGTTTAGATGTAGGTGCGATTGAATTTATTCATAAAAAATTAATCGAGCAGAGAGATAATGGGAAAGCAGTATTACTTCTATCGCTAGAACTGGATGAAATTTTGAATGTAAGTGATCGAGTTGCTGTTATATATGAAGGGAAAATTGTAGCAATTGTCGATGCGAAAGAAACAAATGAACAACAGCTTGGTTTGTTGATGGCTGGCGGAACGGAGAAAGAGAAGGTGAATACAAATGGCTAAAAAATTTTTAACGGAGCGAACAATTAACATTTTAGTTCCTGTATTATCCGTTATTTTTGGTTTACTTGTTGGTGCCATTGTAATGTTAGTTAGTGGATATGATCCAATTGTCGGGTATGCAGCGCTTTGGGAAGGAATGGTTGGAAATCCGCAAGCAATTGGTGAGACATTACGTACGATGATTCCGCTTGTGTTAGCAGGACTTTCTGTGGCATTTGCATTCCGTACAGGTCTTTTTAACATCGGAGTAGAGGGGCAATTATTAGTTGGTTGGCTTGCTGCTGTTTGGTTTGGATATGCAGTATCATTACCGGCAATTTTACATATTCCGTTGTCAATTTTAGTAGCGGCGATAGCTGGTGGTTTATGGGGATTTATCCCGGGATATTTGAAAGGGAAATTTAAAGTAAATGAAGTAATCGTAACGATCATGATGAATTATATTGCACTTTATGTGACGTATGATTTAATTAAGCGCTTTTTACATGAGGCGAATGAGAAATCGTATGACATAAAATCTAGTGCTTCATTATCTTCTGAATGGTTATCTTCTTTAACGGATGGTTCTCGTTTGCACTGGGGAATTATCGTAGCGATTTTAATTGCAATTATTATGTGGTTCTTATTGGATAGAACGACATTGGGATACGAATTGAAATCTGTTGGATTTAATCAACATGCTTCTCAGTATGCGGGGATGAAAGTTTCTCGAAATGTTGTGCTATCTATGACGATTGCGGGTGCGTTTGCAGGGATTGGTGGTGCTATGGAAGGGCTTGGTACATTCCAAAACATGACAGCGATGTCTTCGTTTACAGGTATTGGATTTGATGGGATTGCGGTAGCTCTTCTTGGAGGGAATAATCCATTTGGTATATTATTATCGGCTTTACTGTTCGGTGGTTTGAAAAGTGCAGCCCCACAAATGAATTTTGAAGCAGATGTACCTTCTGAGTTAATTAATGTTATTATCGCATGTATTATTTTCTTTGTTGCTTGCAGTTATGTTTTACGCTGGGCACTTACACGTATGAGCAAGGAGGGAAAATAAATGAGCTTTTTAGATGTTTTAGCCATTCTTGTGACTGGTACGTTATATACGGCAGCGCCACTTATTTTTACGGCGTTAGGTGGAGTGTTCAGTGAACGTTCTGGAGTTGTAAATATAGCATTAGAAGGTTTAATGTTATTTGGTGCATTTACTGGTATCGTTACAACGTTATTAATGGGTGATACGTGGGGAGCAATGACTCCTTGGATTGCACTATTATTTGCAGCTATTGGTAGTGGGTTATTTGCACTTCTTCACGCAGTAGCATCCATTACATTCCGCGCGGATCAAGTAGTAAGCGGGGTAGCGATTAACTTTTTGGCCCTCGGTTTAACAGTATTTGCGATTAAGAAAATCTTTGGTAAAGGACAGACTGATTTTATTCAATACCGAATTGAAAAAATCGATGTTCCAGGACTTTCGGATATTCCGGTAATCGGGAAAATCTTTTTCTCAAATGTACCGTTAACATCGTATATTGCTATTATTTTAGCTTTTGTTGTTTGGTACATTATTTATAAAACGCCGTTCGGTCTTCGTCTTCGTGCTGTTGGTGAACATCCAATGGCAGCAGATACGATGGGGATTAATGTATATAAAATGCGTTATATTGCAGTTTGTATATCTGGAATGTTTGCAGGAGTGGGTGGTGCGGTCTTCGCAATGTCGATTTCTGGTAACTTCTCAGGTGCTACAATTACTGGACAAGGTTTCTTAGCACTAGCAGCTATGATCTTTGGTAAATGGAATCCACTTGGTGCTCTTGGAGCAGCGCTGTTCTTCGGATTTGCTCAATCACTTGGGATAACAGGTGGTACAATTCCTGTATTAAAAGAAATTCCAAGTGTATTCTTAACGATATTACCGTATGTATTTACAATATTAGCACTTGTTGGTTTTGTAGGACGATCTGAAGCTCCGAAAGCATTAGGAACGCCTTATGAAAAAGGAAAACGATGAGTATTTAGAAAGTATAAGAAAAGCTCGCACATTAGTGTGGGCTTTTTTACATAGAATATATTTAATACGGAATTTTACTATGTTCCTTACATATTAAAGTTTTTAGAAAGACTCAAATGTAAGCATAATAAGGAAGAAAAGTTGATTTTTTATTTCTAAAAACTGTATATTGAAGAGGAATATTCCTACATACGTAAAGGAGGGCTATTAATGAAACTAATGGAACAGCAACTGCATGAATTAGGTGGCTTGCGAGTACATATTATTCCGACTGATAAATTTAAAACAAATACCTTTGTATTTCGTTTTAAAGCACCTTTAAATGAGGAGACGGTGACAGAGCGTGCTCTATTGCCGTACGTATTGCAAAGTGCGACAGAAAAACTGCCTTCTGTAATTCGTCTTCGTCAATATTTAGAAGAATTATATGGATCTTCTTTAGCGGTGGATGTAAGTAAAAAAGGGGAAGACCATATCATCTCTATTTATGTAGACATTGCAAATGAAACATATTTACGCGATGCACCACCGTTATTTGAAAAGGCGCTTTCTATGTTATCTGATATTGTTTTACATCCAGCAACAGAAGGGGACGGTTTTCTATCTTCTATTGTAGAAAGTGAGAAACGAGCACTCTTGCAACGAATTGAAGCTACTTATGATGATAAAATGCGTTATGCAAACGAGCGTTTAATTGAAGAAATGTGCAAAGTAGAACCATATCGCTTAAGTGCAAATGGAAAAAAAGAAAGTGTAGCTTCTATTACAAATGAAAGTTTGTATCAATATTATCAAAAAGTGTTAGCTGAAGATGAAATGGATTTATATATCATTGGTGACATTTCAGAAGATGCTGTGGAGCTTGTAAATAAGTATTTTTCGATTTCACCTCGTGTTGTGAAAGAGAGAAATGTACTTCTTCATAAACGAAATACTGAAGAAAAAGAAATTGTTGAAAAACAAGAACTAAAGCAAAGTAAATTAAATATCGGCTATCGCACATTCATTACGTATAAAGATGAAGATTATTTTGCATTACAATTGTTTAACGGATTATTTGGAGGGTTTTCTCATTCGAAGTTATTCGTAAATGTCCGTGAAAAAAATAGTTTAGCGTACTATGCAGCATCGAGATTTGAAAGTCATAAAGGTTTGCTCTTCGTTATGTCTGGGATTGAAGCGAAGAACTTTGAAAAAGCTGTTGAAATAATTAAAGAACAGATGAAAGCAATGCAAAGCGGTGATTTTTCAGAGGAAGAGATTCAGCAAACGAAAAGTGTAATTCAAAATCAAATCTTAGAGGCAATTGATACACCACGTGGTTTTGTTGAAATGCTTTATCACGGGGTAATCTCAGAGCGTACGCGTCCAGTTGAAGAATGGCTAACGGGCATAGAAAGCGTGACGAAAGAAGAGATTGTGAAAGTTGCTAATAATATTGAACTAGATACAATTTACTTTTTACATGGAACGGAGGGAGAATAAATGGAGAAAATTGTGTATGAGCAATTAAAAGAGACGCTATATTATGAAAAACTTCCGAATGGATTAGACGTATATATCTTACCGAAACAAGGCTTCAACAAAACATTTGCAACATTTACGACGAAGTACGGCTCTGTTGATAATACATTTGTTCCGCTTGGAAAAGAAGACATGACTCGTGTACCAGATGGAATTGCTCATTTCCTTGAGCATAAATTGTTTGAAAAAGAGGACCATGACGCGTTTCAATTGTTTAGTAAACAAGGTGCTTCAGCGAACGCTTTTACATCTTTTACAAGAACCGCTTATCTCTTTTCCTGTACATCAAATGTAGAGAGAAATTTAAATACGTTGTTAGACTTTGTACAAGAACCGTATTTCTCTGAAAAAACGGTTGAAAAAGAAAAAGGTATTATCGGTCAAGAAATTCAAATGTACCAAGATAACCCAGACTGGCGTTTGTACTTTGGGTTAATCGATAGTTTGTTTGTGAAACATCCAATTAAAATTGATATTGCAGGGACGATTGAGTCTATTAGTAAAATTACAAAAGACCTACTGTATGAATGTTATGAGACTTTTTACCATCCGAGCAACATGTTATTATTTGTTGTTGGAGCGATTGATCCTGAAAAAACAATGGATTTAGTTCGTGAAAATCAAGCGAAAAAAGATTACGAAAATCAACCGGAAATCGTTCGTTCTTTTGAAGAGGAACCAGAAGAAGTAAATGAAAAGAAAAAGATTATTTCAATGCCTGTCCAAACTCCAAAATGTTTAGTTGGTATTAAGGCAACGAATTTAAAAGAAAAAGGGCAAGCCCTTTTAAAACAAGAAATTGCGCTTACATTACTTTTAGATTATTTATTTGGAAAAGGGTCAGTTCATTACGAATCTTTATATAATGAAGGTCTTATTGATGATTCGTTCTCGTATGACTATACAGAAGAAAATAACTTCGGTTTTGCAATGGTTGGTGGAGATACGAAGCACCCTGATGAATTGGCAGAGCGATTAAAAGGTATTTTACTACAAACGAATTATGATCAGTTAGATGAGACTGCGCTGGAACGGGTGAAGAAAAAGAAAATTGGCGGATTTTTACGATCGTTGAATTCACCTGAATATATTGCAAATCAGTTTACACGATATGCGTTTAATGAATCTAGTTTATTTGATGCTCTTACAGTGTTAGAAGGATTAACTGTTCAAGACCTACAACAAGCAGCAAAAACATTATTAATTGAAGAGAAAATGAGTGTCTGCCAAGTGTTACCAAAAAAGTGAAGTAATATGTGAATGAAAAACGCAGTATCTATATCCCTCATCTAACGTTTGGTTATTGCCAAATGGTAAGATGAGGGTATTATTTATTTATACATAAAAAGATAAGAGAGGGAATTTATGAAAAAGTATGCATTAGTAACTGGAGGAAGCGGAGGGATTGGCTCTACTATTTCGAAGCAGTTAATCGAGGATGGTTATACAGTCTATATTCATTACAATAAAAGCGAAGAGAAGGTAAGGGAGTTACAAAAGGAATTTGATGCAGTGATTCCTGTGCAAGCAAATTTAGCTTCTATCGATGGAGCGGAGGAATTGTGGGGACAAATTGAACATCCTATTGATGTTATTGTATACGCAGCTGGAAAGAGTATCTTTGGATTAGTAACAGATGTTACGAATGAAGAATTAGATTATATGGTGGAGCTTCAAGTGAAGAGTGTATATAGACTTTTATCGATGGCGCTTCCACCGATGATCGGGCGGAGAAGTGGTAATGTTGTCATTATTTCATCCATATGGGGGCAAATAGGAGCATCTTGTGAGGTGCTGTACTCAATGGTAAAAGGTGCACAAAATTCTTATGTGAAGGCTTTAGCGAAAGAAGTTTCTTTAAGTGGATTGCGCGTTAATGCGGTAGCGCCAGGTGCAATCGAAACAGAAATGTTACATGCATTTTCAGAAGATGATAAAAATGAAATTGCTGAAGATATTCCATTAGGTAGAATAGGACTACCCGAAGAGGTAGCAAAAACAGTCTCCTTCCTCGTTTCGCCAGGAGCTTCTTATATTACGGGGCAAATTATCGGAGTGAATGGCGGTTGGCATTGCTAAAAATTTCTTACATAAAAAATAAAAAAATGCACAAATTAAGCATGATTCTATTACTCAATAGTGAGGTGCTTAAACATGTCAGTGTTAGATAATTTTGATCAGTGGAAGAGCTTTTTAGGAGAACGTTTAGAACAAGCGGGGGGAAAAGGGCTTGATGGTGGTGCCGTATCAGATATGGCATTTCGTGTTGGTGATTATTTAGCAAATGAAGTAGAAGCGCGCAACGATCAAGAAAAATTATTGTCTGAGCTTTGGAAAGTTGCTGATGAACAAGAGCAACATACAATCGCAAATTTAATGGTGAAGTTTGTACAACATAAGTAAAAGTAGAGAGGAGAAGCTCCTCTCTACTTTTTTTGTATAGTAATTAGGAGGAATAGATTATACATTTAGCTTCCCTATTAAGGTGAAATCATATAATATAGTACGTAGGTGTAAAGTAAGCGTAGGGGAGTGATCTTGGATGATTGAATGGTATTTTGAATATGAAATACATAAAAACCGACCTGGCTTACTTGGTGACGTTTCTTCGTTAATCGGTATGCTTGGCATCAATATTGTCACAATTAATGGTGTAGATAATGCACGACGTGGACTTTTGCTTATGTGTGATAATCAAGAACAAATCTCTAGACTTGAATCAATTTTAAATACGATGGATAATATAACGGTAACGAAATATCGTCCGCCAAAGCTTAGAGATAAGCTAGCAGTTAGACATGGTAGGTACATACAACGAGATGCAGATGATAAGAAAACATTTCGATTTGTGCGTGATGAATTAGGATTGCTTGTAGACTTTATGGCGGAGATAATGAAAAAAGAAGGTCATAAATTAATTGGGATACGAGGAATGCCTCGTGTCGGAAAAACAGAATCTATTGTTGCCGCAAGTGTTTGTGCAAATAAGAGATGGTTATTCGTATCATCTACTCTCATTAAGCAAACTGTTCGTAGCCAATTGATTGAAGATGAGTATAGCGACGAAAATATTTTCATACTAGATGGAATTGTGTCGACAAAGCGTGCGAATGAAAGACACTGGCAGCTCGTTCGTGAAATCATGAGATTGCCTGCAACGAAAGTTGTGGAACATCCGGATGTGTTTGTGAGTCAGTCAGAATACACATTGGATGATTTTGATTATATTATCGAATTGCGTAACGATTATGATGAAGAAATTCAATATAATTTAGTAGATGAAATTGAGCAAGGTACGAAAAACAATTTCTCTATGTTCGACTTTTAAAGAAATATTGAGGTGTTAGTAGTGACGGAATTAGGACAAAAGCTGACAGAAGCAAGAGAAGCGAAAGGCTTATCTATTGATCAGCTGCATGAGATTACAAAAATTCAAAAACGCCATTTAGTAGCGATTGAAGAAGGCAATTATGATGTGTTGCCAGGAGCTTTTTATGCGCGTGCATTCATTAAACAATATGCAGATGCTGTTGGATTAAATGGAGAGGAACTGCTTGTAGAATATCAGAGCACGATACCACAGTCTGAAAAACGTGAAGTTCCACAAGTATCAACTGGACAAAAAACACAAGAAACAATGCAAAAATCTTCATCATGGCCAATTGCGGATCATATGCCAAAAATTTTGATTGCGTTGTTAGTAATCGCATTTGGAGTGGTAGTCTGGTTTGTTATTCAAGCGTTAACTGGAAAAGATGATAGGCAAGTTCCGAATGCTCAAGGTGAGAAAATTGAAGTTCAAAAAGCAAAAGATTCTCCGCTAGATACGAAGAAAGATGAAGTGAAAGCGGAAGAACCTAAAAAAGAAGAACCAAAGAAAGAAGAGCCAAAGAAAGAGGAACAAAAAGGACAGCCAACTGGTGAGAATGAAATTAAGTTAGTTGGAACCGATAAGATAACATCTACTTTGGAAATTCATAATAATAAAGCGTTAGAATTGGAAATTACAACAAAAGACGCAAGTTATATAGGTATTAAAAATGAGGCAGGAAATGATATCTTTAGCGGTACTTTACAGGCAGGCCAGACCCAAAAATATGATTTATCAACAGCGAAAGAGGTAAACCTTAATATAGGAAGTGCACCGAATGTTGAATTTAAATTGAATGGCCAAGTCGTTACATTCCCGTTGAATCCTGAAGAGAATTTTCATCAGAAATTCTTGATTAAAAATCTAGGGATAGGGCAAGCTGCGCAATAACAGTCATCGCTTCGATGACTTTTTTCAATGAACAAATGTTTTTGACATGATGGAGGAATAGCTGTGAATTTACCAAATAAAATTACAATATCTAGAATCTGCTTAATTCCAATTTTTATGGTAATTATGCTAGCGCCCTTTAACTGGGGCTCATATACAATTGGTGATGTCAATTTACCAATTCAACATTTAGTAGGAGCACTAATCTTTATAATTGCTTCAGCTACAGATTGGATTGATGGATATTATGCAAGAAAATATAATCTTGTAACGAATTTAGGGAAATTTCTAGACCCGTTAGCAGATAAATTACTTGTTTCTGCAGCACTTATCACGTTGGTAGAGATGCAATATGTACCTGCTTGGATCGTTATTGTAATTATAAGCCGTGAGTTTGCAGTAACAGGTTTACGCCTTGTACTTGCTGGGACAGGGGAAGTAGTTGCAGCAAATCAGCTAGGGAAAATTAAGACATGGACACAAATTATTGCGATTGCAGCATACTTATTACATGATGTACCGTTAAATTTACTTCATATTCCAGTTGCAGATATTTTCATATGGATTGCATTATTCTTTACCGTTATTTCAGGGTGGGATTATTTCTGGAAAAATAAAGATGCTTTTGTAAAATCAAAATAGAAGTTTATGGGGGAATTGGGATGAATGCTGAAATTATTGCGGTTGGAACGGAATTATTACTTGGACAAATTGCAAATACAAACGCCCAGTTTTTATCTGAAAAATTAGCTTCAATCGGAATTAACGTGTACTACCATACTGTTGTTGGGGATAATAACAAGCGATTACAGAAGGCAATTGAATTGGCTGAAGAACGAGCTGATATGCTCATTTTTACAGGTGGATTAGGACCGACAAAAGATGATTTAACGAAAGAAACAATAGCATCTAGTTTAGATGAAGAGCTTGTGTATGATGAAAAGGCATTAACATCGATAAGCGATTATTTTAAGCGTACAGGCCGTGAATTTACGGAGAATAATAAAAAGCAGGCGCTCGTTTTAAATGGATCGACTGTATTTGCGAATGATCACGGTATGGCGCCTGGTATGGGGGTAAATAAGAACGGAAAAGTTTATATTTTATTACCAGGACCACCAAAAGAAATGAAGCCGATGTATATAAGTTACGTAGAGCCTTTTTTATGTAAGTTTACAACGGGGGAAAATATTTATTCTCGTGTTCTTCGTTTTTTCGGTATTGGGGAATCTCAATTAGAGGTGAAAGTTCAAGATTTAATTGATGGACAAACGAACCCAACCATTGCACCACTCGCAAATGATGGAGAAGTGACATTACGTTTAACTGCCAAACATCAAAATGCTGATGAAGCGGAGAAACTGATTCAGCATGTGGAAGATTTGATTTTAGAAAGAGTAGGAGAATTTTTCTACGGATATGACCAAGATTTCCTTCATTACAAGGCAATAAGGCTATTGAAGGAAAAAGGGTTAACTTTAGCATGTGCAGAAAGTTTAACAGGTGGTCTTTTTGGAAATCAAGTAACAGAAAATGTTGGCGTCTCGTCTGTATTTAAAGGCGGTGTCATTTGTTATCAAAATGATGTGAAGCAACAAATTTTAAATGTACCTGAAGAAGTGTTACGCACTGACGGCGCGGTTAGTAAACAGTGTGCTCGTTATCTTGCTGAAAATGTAAAGAAACTGTTAAAAGCAGATATCGGGATTAGTTTCACTGGGGTGGCAGGACCGGATGCTTCAGAGCATAAAGAACCAGGAACCGTATTTGTTGGATTGGTGATTAAAGATGAACCAGCTGTAGTCTTCTCGCTTAATTTAAGTGGAAGTCGTCAACAAATTAGAGAACGCTCTACAAAATATGGATTTTATCATTTATTTAAGAAGCTAGAAGAGATATAAATTTCTTCTAGTTTTTTTTGTTGGAAAACCTAGTTTTATTCGATCAAAAATAAAAAAACGAATAAATGTTCGATTTTTGTTGGCAAATTGAATTGAAAATAGGTATAATAAGATTAGCAATTTAGTTAAGGAGGAATTTTGAATGAGCGATCGTCAAGCGGCATTAGATATGGCGTTAAAACAAATAGAGAAGCAATTCGGTAAAGGTTCAATTATGAAATTAGGAGAACAAGCGGAGCGTAGAATTTCTACAATTTCAAGTGGTTCTTTAGCACTTGATGTGGCACTAGGGGTAGGCGGATACCCACGTGGCCGTGTTATTGAAATTTATGGACCTGAAAGTTCAGGTAAAACAACAGTTTCATTACACGCAATCGCGGAAGTACAGCGTCAAGGTGGACAAGCAGCGTTCATTGATGCGGAGCATGCAATGGATCCTGTATATGCACAAAAATTAGGTGTTAACATAGATGAATTACTATTATCACAGCCTGATACAGGGGAGCAAGGACTAGAAATCGCAGAAGCACTTGTACGAAGTGGCGCGGTTGATATTATCGTAATTGACTCTGTAGCAGCTCTTGTACCGAAAGCTGAGATCGAAGGGGACATGGGTGACTCTCACGTTGGTTTACAAGCACGTTTAATGTCACAAGCACTTCGTAAACTTTCAGGTGCAATCAACAAATCAAAAACAATCGCAATCTTTATCAACCAAATTCGTGAAAAAGTTGGGGTTATGTTCGGAAACCCAGAAACAACTCCAGGTGGTCGTGCGTTGAAATTCTATTCAACTGTCCGTCTTGAAGTACGTCGTGCTGAGCAATTAAAGCAAGGTAATGACATCGTTGGTAATAAAACGAAAGTAAAAGTAGTTAAAAATAAAGTAGCACCGCCATTCCGCGTTGCTGAAGTTGATATTATGTACGGAGAAGGTATTTCAAGAGAAGGTGAAATCTTAGATATGGCTTCTGAACTTGATATCGTTCAAAAGAGCGGTGCTTGGTACTCTTATAATGAAGAACGCTTAGGGCAAGGTCGTGAAAATTCGAAGCAATTCTTAAAAGAGAATACGGATTTAAGAGAGGAAATTGCCTTCTTTGTTCGTGAACATCACGGAATTGGTGAAAACTCTGGTGTTGAAGACACGGAAGATTCAACTCGTCAAGATTAAAAAATAAAAGACACGGGACCGTGTCTTTTATTTTTTAATCCACTATGAAAGCGTTGTATATAGCTGGAGATAAAATATTTATTCTGTCCAAAAGGCTATGTGTAAAGGGGAATATTCATATATTTTAAGTGAATGAATTGGGATTTTCTAAGGTTTTCCAGGATAATATGCCGTCTGTTTTTTTCATCCATATAAGATTCAGGGCTGAAGGTAAAGAAAGTAAAAGTAGACAACGCTTGACAATGAAAATTGCGATAGATACAATGAGAATGTATATTTTTTCTTATATACGATACACTCTTCTCAAGAAGAGAAGTAATATTCGGAGTAAGACTTAAATCTTGCCGAAATAATAATATGACATTTTAATTGTGAAATGAAGAAAGTCCCTTAAAAAAGCGGGACGACGGTCTTTGCTGTACGTTGTAATTCAATGTACATGCCGACAGTCTTTTTTCATTCATAGCAAGGGGAGGTGAAATCATGAGTAGTACAGTTTGGATACTCATCTCCATTTTGCTTGCAACAGTCGGTGCAGTTGTTGGCTTTTTTGTTCGAAAGTCTATTGCTGAAGCGAAGATTAATGGTGCAGCTAATGAAGCAAAACGTATTCTAGACGAAGCGAATCGTGATGCTGAAGCACTTAAGAAAGAAGCGCTTTTAGAAGCAAAGGATGAAATTCATACACTTCGTACAGAAGCTGAATTAGAAATTCGTGACCGTAGAAGCGAATTACAAAAACAAGAAAATCGTTTAATGCAAAAAGAAGAGAACCTTGATCGTAAAGACGAAACGCTCGATAAGCGCGAGCGACAGTTAGAAAAGAAAGAGGAATCTCTTGTAGCGAAACAACAACAGATTGAAGAGTTGGAAAGCAAAGTGGGAGAGTTAGTTCAAAAGCAACAAACAGAATTAGAGCGCATTTCCAATCTGACCCGCGAACAAGCGAAAGCAATTATTCTTGGTAAAGTGGAAAGTGAAGTTTCTCATGAAATTGCCGTTATGGTAAAAGAAAGTGAAGTTCGCGCGAAAGAAGAAGCGGATAAGAAGGCAAAAGAGATTTTATCTCTTGCAATGCAAAGATGTGCAGCTGATCATGTTGCTGAAACAACCGTTTCGGTTGTAAATCTTCCAAATGACGAAATGAAGGGACGTATTATCGGACGTGAAGGTCGTAATATTCGTACGTTAGAAACGTTAACAGGTATTGACCTTATTATCGATGATACACCAGAAGCGGTAATTCTATCTGGATTTGACCCGATTCGTCGTGAAACAGCTCGTATCGCTCTTGATAAACTAGTACAGGACGGACGTATTCACCCAGCGCGTATTGAAGAGATGGTCGAAAAATCAAGACGTGAAGTGGACGAGTATATTCGTGAAGTCGGAGAGCAAACAACGTTTGAAGTGGGTGTTCATGGCTTACATCCAGATTTAATTAAAATTTTAGGTCGTTTAAAATACCGTACAAGTTATGGACAAAACGTCTTAAAACACTCTATGGAAGTTGCATACTTAACTGGACTTATGGCAGCGGAGCTTGGTGAGGATGAAAAACTAGCAAGACGTGCTGGTCTATTACATGATATCGGAAAAGCAATCGATCATGAAGTAGAAGGTAGTCACGTTGAAATTGGTGTTGAACTCGCAACGAAATATAAAGAGCATCCTGTTGTAATAAACAGTATCGCATCTCACCATGGTGACACAGAACCAACTTCTATCATTGCAGTTCTAGTTGCTGCAGCAGATGCATTATCAGCTGCAAGACCGGGGGCTCGTAGTGAAACGCTTGAGAACTACATTCGTCGTCTTGAAAAGTTAGAAGAAATTTCAGAGTCTTATGAAGGCGTAGAAAAATCTTTCGCAATTCAAGCAGGACGTGAAGTTCGTATTCTGGTAAAACCAGATACAATTGATGATTTAGAAGCTCATCGTTTAGCTCGTGATATTCGAAAACGTATTGAAAATGAACTGGATTATCCAGGACATATTAAAGTAACTGTTATTCGTGAAACACGTGCAGTGGAATACGCAAAATAAAGTGGTGAAACACCACTTTATTTTTTTGTGTTGGAATTGGGTAAAATAAAAAAACTATTTATCCCGCGTTAACGGGTAGTAAAACTCCCACCTCAAAATTCGGCTTGAGCAAAGAAATTAGGTGGGTGATAAACTGCCCGTTAACGCCCCACTGATTATAGTTTCACTTTATGAGCAGTATGCAAGTGAAAGAAACTTATAATAGATAAATTGTAACTGTTGTAAGAAAATAGCTTCACGTTATAGTATGGTAATAAAAAATGTAGTACATAGAAAGGGTAAGACATATGAGAATATTATTTGTTGGGGATGTAGTAGGATCTCCTGGTAGAGACATGATTCAACAGTACGTACCGGCTTTAAAGAAAAAATATACACCTACAGTAACAATTATTAATGGAGAAAATGCTGCGGGTGGACGTGGAATTACGGAAAAAATATATCGAAACTTTTTAGAGTGCGGGGCACAAGCGGTTACGCTTGGAAACCATGCTTGGGATAACCGTGAAGTATTTGAGTTTATTGATGATGCAAAATATCTTGCAAGACCAGCTAACTTCCCAGAAGGGACGCCGGGAAAAGGGCTTATCTTTGTAAATTGTAATGGAACAGAAGTTGCAGTTATTAACTTACAAGGACGTACTTTCCTTCCTCCAATCGATTGTCCATTCCGTAAAGTGGATGAGTTGATCAGCATTGCAAAAAAACGTACAAACATTATCTTTGTTGATTTTCATGCTGAAACAACAAGTGAGAAGCAGGCGTTAGGTTGGTACGTAGACGGTCGTGCTACAGCGGTAGTAGGTACACATACACACGTTCCTACAGCTGATAATCGTATTTTACCAAGCGGAACAGCTTATATTACAGATGTTGGTATGACAGGCCCATATGATGGGATTTTAGGTATGGATCGCGAAGCGGTATTGAAGAAGTTTTTAACGAACTTACCAGTACGTTTTGAAGTGACGAATGGTAGAACGCAATTAAGTGCAGTGTTAATTGATGTGGATCCTAATACAGGGAAAGCGAAGAAAATTGAGCGTATTTTAATTAATGATGACCAGCCGTTTTTTGATTGATTTTTAACGAAAAGTTAGAGAATTTTTTATATTTTAATTTTTTAGAAAAATTACAGGGATTTAGCAGGAATACGTGTCATTCCTCGTGAATATAAGTTAAAGTGAAATAATTGCTATTACTTTTTATAGAAACGAGGAGGAAACGCGGAATGGAAATATTAAAAGTTAAAGCAACGTCGGTCCCTAATTCTGTAGCTGGTGCACTTGCAGGTGTTATTCGCGAACGCGGAACAGCAGAAATTCAAGCTATTGGTGCAGGTGCATTGAACCAAGCGGTAAAGGCAGTAGCAATTGCAAGAGGATTTGTAGCGCCTAGCGGTTTGGACTTGATTTGTATCCCAGCGTTTACAGATATTATGATTGATGGTGAAGAGCGTACAGCAATAAAATTAATTGTAGAACCTCGTTAAGTTGAAACAACCTGTTTGCATGTATGCAAACAGGTTGTTTTTGTAATGGAGGAATGAAAATGAAAATTTTTGATGCGCATTGCGATGTACTCTTTCAGTTATGGAGTGCAAAGGGGAAAAAAGACTTTCAAAACGATTCACAATTACATATTACATTTGAACAATTAAAGAAAAGAAAAGGAAGTATACAATGCTTTGCTATATATGTACCAGAAACAGTAGCGTATGAAAATCGTTTTGAAGTTGCGCTGCAAATGATAGATATTTTTCATAATGAAATTTTATCGCTACCAGGAATGAAGTTTATTCAGACAAAAAACGATATTAACATGCTAAAACAGGACGAGATTGGAGCATTATTAACATTAGAAGGATGCGAAGCAATTGGAAAAGAAGCGATGAAATTACGTTTGTTTTATCGCTTAGGTGTACGTTCCTTTGGATTGACATGGAACTATGCCAATCTGTTAGCGGATGGAGCGCTAGAGGCACGTGGGGCAGGTTTAACTACATTTGGTAGACATGTTGTACAAGAACTTAATACGTTACATTTATGGACGGATGTGTCTCACTTAAATGAAAGAAGCTTTTGGGATGTTATAGAAATTGCTGAAAACCCAATTTCATCTCACTCAAACTGTTATCAACTTTGTGGGCATCCACGCAATTTAACCGATGAACAAATAAGAGCTCTTATAAAGAAAAATAGCATTATTGGTATTACTTTCGTACCACAGTTTTTAACGAATGAAAGACAAGCGAATATAGCAGATATATTAAGGCATGTGGAATATATTTGTTCATTAGGTGGAGAAAAAAATATAGGATTTGGTTCTGATTTTGATGGGATTTTAGAAACTGTTGTAGGTGTAGAAGCATATAGGGATTATGAAAATATAATTAACCAACTTTGTAAAAAGTATAGTGAATCAATGGTAGAGCATTTTTTGTATAAAAATTTTATTGACCGTATTACTTTCTGATTATTAATTTCTAAAAAATCAGAAAAAATAAATTTTACTCGCGGTAATTTATTGATTTTTTTAAGACCTAATACTAGAATGGTGAACGAAATAGCATTATACTAAAGATTAAGGGAAATCAGAAGAGGCATAATTTGCGTCCATTGTAGTTTATTTGCATAAAAAATGCTAAACTAATACTGTAAAAAAATACACTACAATGAATGCAGCCAAAAGGGGTGTAGGAGATGATTAGTCAACTTTCATGGAAAGTTGGAGGCCAACAAGGTGAAGGAATTGAAAGTACAGGGGAAATCTTCTGTATTGCATTAAACCGATTAGGATATTACCTATACGGTTACCGCCACTTCTCATCACGTATTAAAGGCGGCCATACAAATAATAAAATTCGTGTAAGTACAACAGAAGTACGCGCGATCTCAGATGATTTAGATATTTTAATTGCTTTTGATCAAGAAACAATTGATTTTAACTTCCACGAACTACGTCCGGGCGGAATTGTAGTTGCGGATGCGAAATTTAATCCAACAATACCTGATAATACAGATGTAAATCTATATGTGATACCGTTTACAGATATTGCTTCAGAGTTAGGCACATCATTAATGAAAAATATGGTTGCTGTTGGGGCATCTAGTTCGGTATTAGGGTTAGACGAAACAGCTTATTTAGAGGTTGTTGAAGAAATCTTTGGTCGTAAAGGGGAGCAAGTCGTTCAAAAGAATATGGAAGCAATTAAACGCGGCTCTCAATATATGAAAGAATTGCTTGGTGAGAAAGTAAACATGATGCAGCTTGAAAAAGCTGATGGTAAGAAACGCATGTTTATGATTGGAAACGACGCAATCGCATTTGGTGCGGTAGCTGGTGGTGCTCGCTTTATGTCCGCATACCCAATCACACCTGCATCTGAAATTATGGAATATTTAATTAAAAAGTTACCGAAAGTCGGCGGAACAGTAATCCAAACTGAGGATGAAATCGCAGCTTGTACAATGGCAATCGGTGCAAACTACGCTGGTGTTCGTACATTAACAGCATCTGCTGGTCCTGGTCTTTCATTAATGATGGAAGCAATTGGTTTAGCAGGTATTACTGAAACACCACTAGTTATCATTGATACACAACGTGGTGGTCCAAGTACGGGCTTACCAACAAAACAAGAGCAGTCTGACTTAATGGCTATGATTTACGGAACGCATGGTGAAATTCCAAAAATCGTAATGGCGCCAAGTACAGTTGAAGAAGCTTTCTATGATATTGTAGAAGCGTTTAACTTAGCAGAAGAATATCAAGTGCCTGTTATCTTCTTAACAGATCTACAGCTTTCTTTAGGAAAGCAAACAGTAGAACCACTTAAGTTAGATAAAGTTGAAATTCGTCGCGGTAAGCTTGATTTAGAAATAGAATTACCAGAACGTGAAAATAAAGCATACTTCAAGCGTTATGAAGTAACAGAAGATGGAGTTTCACCACGTGTTTTACCTGGTATGAAAAATGGTATTCACCATGTTACAGGTGTAGAACATGATGAAACGGGTAAACCATCTGAATCAGCGTTAAATCGTAAAGATCAAATGGACAAACGTTTCCGTAAAATGGCGAACTTGCAGTTTAATACCCCTATTTACAAAAATGCTAAGCATGATGACGCAGACGTATTGTTAGTTGGCTTTAACTCAACTCGTGGTGCGATCGAAGAGGCAATGCAGCGTTTGGAACAAGAAGGAATGAAAGTAAACCATGCCCATGTACGTTTAATTCATCCGTTCCCAACAGCTGAAATCGATCCACTTGTGAAAAAAGCGAAGCGTGTTGTAGTAGTAGAAAACAATGCAACTGGTCAGCTTGCTAACATTATGAAAATGAATCTTGGCAATGGTGAGAAAATTTCTAATCTTTTGAAATACGATGGAAATCCATTCTTGCCGAAAGAGATTTACAACGAATGTAAAAAAGGGGTTGTATTAAATGGCAACATTTAAGGACTTTCGTAACAGTGTAAAACCAAACTGGTGCCCAGGTTGCGGAGACTTCTCGGTGCAGGCTGCGATTCAGCGTGCGGCAGCTAACGTTGGTTTAAATCCAGATGAGCTAGCTGTTATTTCTGGTATCGGCTGTTCAGGTCGTATTTCAGGGTATATTAATTCATATGGTTTGCATAGTATTCACGGACGTGCTCTTCCGATTGCACAAGGTGTGAAAATGGCAAATCGTGATTTAACAGTTATTGCATCCGGTGGTGACGGTGATGGTTTTGCGATTGGTATGGGACATACGATCCATTCTATTCGTCGTAACATTGATATTACGTACATCGTAATGGATAACCAAATTTACGGATTAACAAAAGGTCAAACTTCACCACGTAGTGAAGCTGGATTTAAAACGAAAAGTACACCACAAGGTTCAATTGAACCATCACTAAATGTTATGGAAATGGCTTTAACAGCTGGTGCGACATTTGTGGCGCAAAGCTTTTCAAGTGATTTAAAAGAATTGACGCAAATTATTGAAGCTGGTATTAACCATAAAGGCTTTTCATTAATTAATGTATTTAGTCCATGTGTTACTTACAATAAAGTAAATACTTATGATTGGTTTAAAGAGAATTTAACGAAACTAAGTACAGTAGAAGGATATGATCCATCTAACCGCATGATGGCTATGCAAACATTAATGGAAAAGAACGGGTTAGTAACAGGTTTAATTTATCAAAATACAAAGCAGCCTTCTTACCAAGAGCTTGTAAAAGACTATAGTGAAAAGCCTTTAGTGCAAGCTGATTTAAATATGGATCAGAAAATGTTTGATGAGCTTGTTGCTGAATTTATGTAATGATCGGAGAGAAGGTTGCCACTTGGCAACCTTCTTTTTGAGTGAATAAAAATAATTAATAGATTTGTTTACTTAGAAAATTCAGAATGATAAAATAATATATAAATCGTTGTATAAAAATAGCATGTTCATTAACTGTGAAATGTAATATAGGATAAGGCTTCTTCTTCGTTAAAGTTGGCTAAAGGCTCTATACTATGATAATGTGTATAGGGATAAAGCAATATGCTTTTCAATAGGACAAGATGAAATAATAAAAGGGAATGTCTATTTGTGTGGGGAAGACTTCATTCTTACGGATGATTAGATCGATTACTCAAGTTTCAAAGGGCAAGTTATCTCTCAAGCTATCTAACATCATTGAGATGGGTCTAAGCGCATTAAAATGGACTACAGAGTGTGTATAGTTAAGGGTGAAAGGAGATTACCGATGAACGAGCAACAACGATTAGCAAGTCGACAAGCAAATTCCTCTACGAAAAAAGAAGAGAAAGATTATAGTAAATACTTTGAAAGTGTATACCAACCACCTTCCTTGAAATTGGCGAAAAAGCGTGGGAAAGAAGAAGTTAAAATTGAACGAGATTTTGGCTTACCTGAAGAGTTCCGCAATTTTGGCGCAGGAAGAAAGTTTTACATTCGTACATACGGCTGTCAAATGAATGAACATGATACAGAAGTAATGGCTGGGATTTTTACAACACTTGGATATGAGCCAACTTTTTCAACTGAAGAGGCAGATGTGATTTTATTAAATACTTGTGCAATTCGTGAAAATGCTGAAAATAAAGTGTTCGGTGAACTTGGTCATTTAAAATCATTAAAGCGAAGAAATCCGGATCTTTTAATTGGTGTATGTGGTTGTATGTCTCAAGAAGAATCTGTTGTAAATAAAATTATGCAAAAAAATCAGCATGTAGATATGGTGTTTGGTACACATAATATTCATAGATTACCGTATATCTTAAAGGACGCAATGTTCTCAAAAGAGACGGTAGTTGAAGTTTGGTCAAAAGAAGGGGATGTAATTGAAAACCTTCCGAAAGTACGTCGTGGTGATATTAAAGCTTGGGTAAATATTATGTATGGCTGTGATAAGTTCTGTACATATTGTATTGTACCGTATACACGCGGAAAAGAGCGCAGCAGACGTCCGGAAGATATTATTAAAGAAATTCGCCATTTAGCTGCGAACGGTTATAAAGAAATTACGTTACTTGGACAAAACGTAAACGCATACGGTAAAGACTTTGAAGATATACAATATGGTCTTGGCGATTTAATGGATGAACTTCGTAAAATCGATATCGCACGTATTCGTTTTACAACAAGCCATCCACGTGATTTTGATGATCATTTAATTGATGTTCTTGGAAAAGGTGGTAACCTAGTAGAACATATCCACTTACCAGTTCAATCTGGTAGTACAGATATGCTTAAAATTATGGCGCGTAAATATTCGCGAGAACACTATTTAGAGCTTGTACGAAAAATTAAAGAAACCATTCCGAATGCAGTACTAACGACTGATATTATCGTTGGTTTCCCAAATGAAACGGATGAGCAGTTTGAAGAGACGATGTCGTTATATCGTGAAGTAGGATTTGATACGGCATTTACATTTATTTATTCTCCGCGTGAAGGTACACCAGCTGCAAAAATGCAGGATAATGTGCCGATGGAAGTGAAGAAAGAGCGATTACAACGCTTAAATACACTAGTGAATGAATATGCAGTTAATAAGAATAAGCGCTATATAGGACAAATTGTAGAAGTATTAGTTGATGGAGAAAGTAAGAATAACCCTGAAGTACTTGCAGGATACACACGTACGAATAAACTTGTAAACTTTGTTGCTTCAAAATCTTTAATTGGTCAGCTTGTGAAAGTAAAAGTAACGGAAGCAAAAACTTGGTCTCTTAACGGGGAATTGGTTAAGGAACCGATTGAGGTGAAATAATAGATGAAAGTATATACGAAAGATGAAATTGTTGAGCAAGCGAAAGAATTAGCAAAAATGATCTCTGAAACAGAAGAAGTCGATTTTTTTAAGCGAGCAGAAGCACAAATTCATAAAAATGAAAATGTAAAGAGAGCAATTGATGAAATAAAAGCTTTGCAAAAACAAGCAGTAAACTTGCAACATTATGGGAAATGGGAAGCTTTGAAAAAAGTAGAAGCTGAAATTGATGCGCTTCAAGATAAGTTGGATAATATCCCAGTTGTACAGGAGTTTAAATCTTCACAAACATATGTAAATGACTTACTACAGTTAGTTGCTAGTACCATTTCTAACAATGTAACAGATGAAATATTAGTTTCAACTGGTGGCGATGTATTGAAGGGTGAAACTGGTGCAGCGGTAGAAAGTAAAAAAGGGAATTGTGGTTGTTAAAGAGATGTCTTATTGACATCTCTTTTTTTTAGTGAGTTATATTGTAAATTCTTCTCAAAAAAAAGAATGACACATTCCGCTATTGTCACGCATATGATTAAGTGAATAGTGATTGAGGAGGGTTACGAATGTCCGAATTTAGAGAGATTATTACAAAAGCAGTGGTTGGAAAAGGACGTAAGTATACAAAGTCAACGCATACATGTGAATCGAATAATGAGCCAACAAGTATTTTAGGGTGCTGGGTAATTAACCATTCGTACGAAGCGAGAAAGAATGGGAAACATGTGGAAATTGAAGGTTTCTATGATGTAAACACTTGGTATTCATTTGATGGAAACACAAAGACTGAAGTTGTAACAGAACGTGTTAACTACAATGATGAAGTAAGCATTGGTTATCGTGACAAAAACTTTTCTGGTGACGATTTAGAAATTATCGCTCGTGTAATTCAGCCGCCAAATTGTTTAGAAGCTCTTGTATCGCCAAATGGTAATAAAATTGTTGTGACGGTAGAACGTGAATTTGTAACAGAAGTAGTTGGGGAAACGAAAATTTGTGTAAGTGTAAATCCTGAAGGTTGCGTAGAATCAGACGAGGATTTCCAAGTCGATGATGATGAGTTTGAAGAATTAGATCCGAACTTTATCGTTGACGCAGAAGAAGAGTAAGAGAAAGCTAGGGAGAAGTTCTTCCTAGCTTTTTACAGTACATAAGTGGTGCTGAATGACCATGATTCCTTATGAAATGTGCTATAATGAGGAAAGACTCCTGGAATAGGAGATATGGGTGTCCGTGAAGTGTGACATATATGAATATAGATTATTATGTAAGAATTATGGAGGAAAGACATGACGCAATATACGCCTATGATACAGCAATACTTAAAGGTTAAGGCAGACTATCAAGATGCCTTTTTATTTTTCCGATTAGGTGATTTTTATGAAATGTTCTTTGAGGATGCGGTTAAAGCAGCTCATGAACTTGAAATTACATTAACGAGCCGAGATGGTGGTAGTAGTGATCGTATACCGATGTGCGGTGTACCGCATCATGCAGCTAAAAATTATATTGAACAACTTGTTGAAAAAGGATATAAAGTAGCTGTTTGTGAGCAAGTGGAAGATCCAAAAACAGCTAAAGGTGTAGTGCGCCGTGAAGTAGTACAACTAATTACGCCAGGAACGATGATGGAAGGGCGTACAATAGACGAGAAAGAGAATAACTTCTTAGCAGCATTAACACATTTCGAAGATGGATCTTATGCGCTAGCTTGCAATGACTTAACGACTGGACAAAATACAGTGACGTTGTTAACAGGTTCAGTAGAAGATATTTTATTAGAAGTGTATGCAACTGGTTCAAAAGAAATTGTTGTAGATTCTACATTTTCAAAAGATGAATTAAATAAATTAACTGAAACATTAAAAATGACGATTTCGTATGAAGATGCAACAACTATTCCAGAAGGATTAGAACATCTTGTGAAAAATGTTTCCCAAGCAAAATTAATTAAAGCAATTGGACGCTTATTTAACTATGTGATAAGAACACAAAAACGTTCGTTAGATCACTTGCAACCAGTAGAAATTTATTACACGAATCAATTTATGAAAATTGATGTGCATTCAAAACGCAATTTAGAGTTAACAGAGACTCTTCGCACGAAGGAAAAGACAGGCTCATTATTATGGCTATTAGACAAAACAAAAACGGCTATGGGTGGGCGTATGTTAAAACAGTGGATGGAACGTCCACTTATCCAGAAAGAAAAAGTTGAAGAGCGTTTAGAAATGGTTGAAACGTTTGTAAATGATTACTTTTTACGTGAAGATTTAAAAGAAAAGTTAAAAGAAGTATATGATTTAGAGCGTTTAGCAGGGAAAGTTGCATTTGGTAATGTAAATGCACGGGACTTATTACAGTTAAGACGTTCTTTACTGCAAGTACCAGCTATTTTAGAAGCGATTAGTCTTTTAGATAATGCTTATGCAGCAAGGTTAATTCAAGGTGCGGATCCATGTGAGAGCTTAACTGAATTACTAGGAAGAAGTATTCAAGAAAACCCACCGCTTTCTATTAAAGATGGAGATATTATTAAAGATGGTTATAATGACAAGCTTGATCAATATCGTTACGTTAGTAAAAATGGAAAAACATGGATCGCTGAGCTTGAAAAACGAGAGCGTGATATTACAGGGATTAAATCATTGAAAATTGGGTACAACCGTATTTTTGGCTACTACATTGAAGTGACGAAGGCGAATCTTGCAGCACTTCCAGAAGGGCGCTATGAGCGTAAACAAACACTTGCAAATGCAGAACGTTTCATAACAGATGAACTAAAAGAAAAAGAAACATTAATCTTAGAAGCAGAAGAGAAAATTGTACAATTAGAATACGATTTATTTACAGCACTTCGCGAAGAAGTAAAAGTATTCATACCGAAATTGCAACACTTAGCGAAAGTAATTAGTGAACTAGACGTACTGCAAAGCTTTGCGACAGTTAGTGAAGAAGAGCAGTTTGTAAAACCTGTTTTAACAACTAAGCGCGAAATCTTTATTAAAGATGGTCGTCATCCTGTCGTTGAAAAAGTATTGAACGGGAAATTGTATGTACCGAATGATTGTATTATGCCGGAGAAGATGGATGTCTTTTTAATTACAGGACCGAACATGTCTGGTAAAAGTACGTATATGAGACAATTAGCACTTGTTACTGTTATGTCACAAATTGGTTGCTTCGTACCAGCGACAGAAGCAGTATTACCTGTCTTCGATCAAATCTTTACGAGAATTGGTGCAGCAGATGATTTAATCTCAGGTCAAAGTACATTTATGGTTGAAATGTTAGAAGCGAAAAATGCAATTGCAAATGCATCAGAAAGAAGTTTGATTTTATTCGATGAAATTGGACGCGGTACATCTACGTACGATGGTATGGCACTTGCACAAGCAATCATTGAACATATTCATGACCAAATTGGTGCGAAAACATTATTCTCTACACATTATCATGAATTAACGGTGTTAGAAGAAAATTTAGACCAACTAAAGAATGTACATGTTTCAGCAATTGAAGAGAATGGAAAAGTAGTGTTCCTTCATAAAATTCAAGATGGAGCGGCTGATAAAAGTTACGGAATTCACGTTGCTCAACTTGCGGAGCTTCCAGAGAGCTTAATCGCTCGCGCGAAAGAAGTGTTAGCGCAACTAGAAGGACAGGAAGAAATTATTATTCCGAAACGAGTAGAAGTGAAAGTGCAAGAAGTTGCTCCAGAACCAGTTGTTGTAAAAGAAGAACCGGCAAAAATACAAGAGGAGACAGACGAAGAATCACAACTATCTTTCTTTGGAGGAGAACAGTCTTCGAAAAAACAAGACAAGCCTGTGCTCGATCAAAAAGAAACGGCAGTACTTGCACAAATTAAAAAGATTGATTTACTCGATATGACGCCTTTAGAAGCGATGAACGAACTGTATCGTTTACAGAAAAAGTTAAAGAAAGGATGAGTAAGTAGATGGGGAAAATTCGCAAACTCGATGATCAACTCTCTAATTTAATTGCGGCAGGGGAAGTAGTAGAGCGCCCTGCCTCAGTTGTAAAAGAACTCGTGGAAAATTCCATCGATGCGAATAGTACATCTATTGAAATCCACTTAGAAGAAGCTGGGTTATCGAAAATTCGCATCATTGATAATGGAGATGGCATTGCAGAAGAAGATTGTATCGTTGCATTTGAACGCCACGCAACGAGCAAAATTAAAGATGAAAATGATCTATTTCGTATAAGAACGCTCGGTTTCCGCGGAGAGGCCCTGCCGAGTATTGCTTCTGTAAGTGAATTAGAATTAATCACAAGCACAGGTGATGCGCCTGGTACACACCTTATTATTAAAGGTGGAGACATTATAAGACAAGAGAAAACGGCGAGCCGAAAAGGAACAGATATTACAGTACAAAACTTATTCTTTAATACACCAGCGCGCCTTAAATATATGAAAACTATTCATACAGAGCTTGGGAACATTACAGATATCGTGTATCGTATTGCAATGTCTCATCCAGAAGTATCGTTAAAACTGTTTCATAATGAAAAGAAATTGCTTCATACATCAGGAAACGGTGATGTAAGACAAGTACTTGCATCGATTTACAGCATTCAAGTTGCGAAGAAGCTGATTCCGATTGAAGCTGAGTCTCTAGACTTTACCATTAAAGGTTATGTAACATTGCCAGAAGTAACGAGAGCGTCTCGTAACTATATGTCAACGATTGTAAACGGCCGTTACGTTCGAAATTTCGTATTAATGAAAGCAATTCAGCAAGGATATCATACGTTACTGCCAATCGGACGATACCCAATCGGCTTCTTATCAATTGAAATGGATCCAATGCTTGTTGATGTCAACGTACATCCAGCAAAATTAGAAGTTCGCTTTAGTAAAGAACAAGAATTGCTAAAACTTATCGAAGAAACATTGCAAGATGCATTCAAAAAAATACAGCTCATTCCAGATGCAGGAGTAACAACGAAGAAAAAAGAAAAAGACGAAAGTGTGCAAGGGCAGTTCCAGTTTGAGCATACAAAACCGAAAGAACCACAGGTGCCAAACATCGTTTTACCGACTGGAATGGATGAGAAACAAGAAGAAACAACGACTGTAAAACAGCCAGCGCAACTTTGGCAACCGCCGAAGCAAGAATGGCAGCCACCACAGTCGCTCGTAAGAGAAGAAGAAGGCTGGCAACCAACTACTACTAAACCGATAATCGAAGAACCGATTCGAGAAGAAAAATCATGGAACAGTAATGAAGAGGACTTTGAGTTAGAGGAATTGGAAGAAGAAGTTGGGGGAATAAAAGAGATTGAAATGAACGGGAATGACTTACCACCGCTTTATCCAATTGGACAAATGCACGGAACATATATTTTTGCTCAAAATGATAAAGGGTTATACATGATCGACCAGCACGCAGCGCAGGAGCGCATCAATTATGAATATTTCCGTGATAAAGTGGGACGAGTTACGCAAGAAGTGCAAGAGTTACTTGTACCGTACCGTATTGATTTATCTCTTACCGAATTTTTACGTGTCGAAGAGCAGTTAGAAGAATTAAAGAAAGTTGGACTATTTTTAGAGCAGTTTGGCCATCAATCCTTTATCGTCCGTTCGCACCCAACGTGGTTCCCGAAAGGACAAGAAACAGAAATCATCGATGAAATGATGGAGCAAGTTGTCAAACTAAAAAAAGTAGATATTAAAAAACTACGAGAAGAAGCAGCCATCATGATGAGCTGTAAAGCTTCCATAAAAGCAAATCAATATTTAACGAACGATCAAATATTTGCTTTACTTGAAGAACTTCGTACGACGACAAACCCGTATACATGTCCGCATGGAAGACCGATTCTGGTGCATCATTCTACTTATGAATTGGAGAAGATGTTTAAGAGGGTTATGTAGGGGAAGTTGTTTTCTTCTAAAATGTTTTGGATTTAATAAAGATAAAGTTAGATTGCAAAGGGAGCAACAGTAATTAGTTGCTCTCCTTTTTTTATGTAGATTTGTTATTGTTCAATGAGTGTGAATCAGTTTAGTTTTGAAATAAGAATTGGAAAGAGTATTTAAGAGGTTATAAAGGTATTTTGTTTTTTAGTATTTATTCATTTTTGAAGGAATTAATTTCTTGGCTATGGTTACTTTATCCTGTTATCAAATCCTACTAAGAATGAAAAAAGCGTGGTATATCAGCAATTTTAAAAAGGAGAGTTTTCCAGTAAACTCTCCTTTTTAAAGGGTGTGTGAGCTGCAAAATCAAGATTTAGACACTACTTAAAACGTAACTGTGCATGGTCACAATGATGCTCTATAGAATTATTTATTTTTGTTATTATTAATTTTTTCAGTATATAGAACTTTTTCTTTGTAATGTTTTGTTATTGGGAAATTATGTGTACCTGTGCCGTTTTTGTATTGTTTATAAACTGGGTTTTTTATGGGGATTGTTGTAGTTTCGGTAAATTCATATGGGTAATTTATTTTAGATTTATCTTCAAACATGAGAATGCCTCCTTTTTAGGATTTCCTAAGTTCTTTACTATAATATGATATGCATATATATTTTTTTGGACTAGTTATTTATAAATATTAATGGAATTTAATTACATAACTATTGTTGTTTTTTTTAAGTTATCGTGATATATCTGAAATTCTGAAGGAAGGTAGCATCTCGGTTCAGCCAACAACCATTATGCGATGGGTTCATGGAGGGGAAAAACTTATCTATCAAATTTGGAAGAAGAAAAACAAAAGAGCAGAACTATATTGGGAAATGGGTGAAACCTATATAAAAGTCAAAGGGAAATGGTGCTATTTATATTGAGCAATTGATAAAAAGGGGATAGACGCTGGATATTCAACTTCGTAGGAAATGGGAGTTCTGGTTATCCAGAACTCCCATTTCCTACGAAGTATTTATCGGTGACCAATCCCAATATATTGTAAACCGTGTTTTACTATTTCATTTTGTTTAATACAATTGCGGCCATCAACGATTTTGCATCCGCGCATTAATCTTTTTACTTGTTGCCAATCAAGTGTTTTAAATTCGTCCCATTCTGTGGCAATAATTATACAATCCGAATTTGTAATAGAAGGTTCCAATTCAGTATGTTGTGTAACTTGTTTTTTCATATGAGAAGGGAGAAGGGCTATTGGGTCATAGGCGTGAATTTCGTAACCGAGCGGAATTAATTTTTCAATAAGTGTTACAGAGAGAGAGTAGCGTGTATCATCTGTATTTGGTTTAAAGGAAATCCCTAAAATTGTTAATCTGTTTGAAGAAGGATTTTTTAAATTGTTTTTGATTTTTTCAATATAGAGATCTACTTGTGTCGAATTGATAGATTGTACAGCTTGTAAAATAGGGACTGGTACTTGTTTACTATTTGCTGTGTAAATTAATGAATTCAAATCTTTTGGAAAACAGGATCCTCCATAACCAAGTCCTGCTTGAAGAAAATGGGGATTGATTCGAAAGTCATACCCAACTCCTTTTGCTACTTCAGTAATATCAATGTGATAAGCGTCACAAATTCTAGCAATTTCATTTATAAAAGATATTTTCGTAGCCAAAAACGCATTAGATGCATATTTAATCATTTCCGCCTCATTTAAACTTGTAGGAAAGAACGGTGCTTGAATACCTTTATATAGTGCTTGCATAATTTCTAGTGACTTTGTGTCATCTTTTTGTATGCCCACGACTGTTCTATCTGGAAAGAGCATGTCATGAACAGCGGAGCCTTCACGAAGAAACTCTGGATTAGAAACGATATTAAAAAGTGAGGATTCTACACCTTTTTTTATAAGCATTTCCCGCATGAGTTGATTGGTACCTGGTGGAACCGTACTTTTCGTGATAATGGTTTTATATGATTTTATAGTTTGAGCTAACATATCGATAACAGAGTAAATATATGTTAAATCTGTTTTTCCATTAGACATGGAAGGAGTTCCTACAGCAATAAGAATAACTGGTGTTTGTTGAATAACTTGATCAACATCACTACGGAATTGTAACCGTTTTCGATGTTTGTGCATAAGTTCTGTTAAACCTGGTTCATAGATAGGATACTCTCCTTTTTGGAGAGCGTTAATTTTATTTTGATCTTTATCAACACAGATAACATGATGTCCTAAATCGGCTAATACTACTGCTGATGTTAGTCCAACATAGCCAGAGCCTATAATACATATATCCATAAAATGATCACCCTTCTGAAATTAGTGCTAGTTTTTAGTTTAATATTGGTGGATAAGTTCAATTGGTGACATATGAAAAAATCTACTCGTACCAGAAATGAGAAGAGATGATAAGGTAAAAGCTTTTTGATTTAGCGAATATTTGATAGTTTGTACGTAGTCCTAGCAATACTCCTGTGTAATCTTCTGGATACATATCTCCACTATATTGTTCACAGGAAAAGATAGGTGGAATAGTCCAATCGCCTATATTAATCACATCAAATCCTCTCACAACAGAATACGGAATATTCTCTGTTTCATCACATTTTCCTACAGAAGAGGTTATACAAAATCGCCCTTTACAACGATAAGATTTTTTTCGAACTTGATGACAACCTTCACATCCAAACAATTTAAATTCATCTTTAAGGTATCCAAATCGAATGAATTTTAAAATTCATTCCAAAGAGATTTACTGAATTTTTATACCATATTTGATTATAAATTGTCCCTAATGATTATGTCTATTAAAGAAAATACGTTTCAGTATATTTGGTTCCATAACTAAAAATTATCATAACCTGAACGGTTATGGTAGTTCCAGATTTTCAAGTCAAAATCCAAACAAAAAACCTATATTTTCGTAGCTTTTAAAAAAGGATCAGATGTCTTTTTATTAGGGTTTTTGTATTGGTTGAAATTACCAAACGAAAATATGACAACTGCTGAAATATTTATGTTGACACTTAACGTAAGCGCTTTTATAATCAATTTGACAATAATGAAAATCACTATCACTTAGGGGTAGCAGGGGGAAGTAATTCATGACATTCAAGTTAAAAGTATTATCTGCAGCTGCGGTAACATCTCTTCTTTTTACGGGTTGTGCAAAAGAGGAAACAAAAGCATCGGAAGCACAAAATAAAAAGACAGAACAGACAGTGAAAAAAGAAGAAACAAAACAACAAGAAGCTGACTTTGTACAAGCTTACAAAGATGGGATAGCTGAACTTGAAAAAGCGAAAGATGGCAAAGAGGTTGACTTCGATAAAGTAACAAAGCTATATAAAGAAAAATTACAATCACTTGTTCAAAAGCGTGACGGTGAATTCAGTGAACAAATCGACCAAACAATTACAGCTGCATTAGAAGCAGGAAAAAAGAAAGAAATGGAACCAATGGTTGTAAAGCAACTATTTGATAAATTAATGCAAAAAGAGTTTTTCCAATCGATGCGCCATGATTTTAAAGAAATTGATACAAACTGGGGCAAAAAAGATGTTGTGAAAAAAGAAATGGATGAAGCACTTGCGTTTTATAAGGGCGTAGAAGGTACAGTTGGAAAACGCGATACAGCATATGGTACACAAATGGCTTCTCAAATTAAAGGCGGCTTTGATGAAATGCAAGCAGCCATTGATAAAGACGACAAACTTGCATTTGCACTTGGTAAGCAAGTTGTAGATAAAACGATAATGAAAACATTCTACCTAGCGACAGGTGGAGTTCCACATGGCTATGCTACAAAAATGGTAGAAGCAGCAAAAACTGATGAGAAGACAGCGAAAATTGAACAAGCAGAAGGATGGGCATTTTATCAAGCGATCTATCCGTATATAAAAAAAGCAGCTCCTGAAGATGCGGACTTTATCTTAAAGCAGTTTGATTTAAAAACTGATATAAAAACAGTTGATGCAAAAGCAGTTAATCAAGCGTTTGTACGTGGATTCTCAAAAGTTGCATTAGGTGAGTATAAAGAAAGTCAAGAGAACTTTGGAAAAGATAAAGGTCCTATTACAGCATTAGAAGGCGCATTGTTCATTAATATCATTGAAAGTGATTTAAAAGCAGTACTTGGCGAACAGCAAACAGTAGAGTTAACAAAAACAGCACAGTCTTATTTAGAAGCAGTAAAAGCGAAGAAGAAAGAAGATGCTGATAAATTGTTACCACAACTTGAGGGTGCGTTAAATAAAGCTGTTGAAGCAGCGAAATAATCTGCTCATACGTATGCCTTTTTGAAGAAACCTTGTCTTGACAAGGTTTCTTCTTTTACATAGTGTGGTAAAGGGTGGTGAAATGAATGAAAGTATTAATTACTGGGGGAGCAGGTTTTATCGGAAGTCATCTTGCTTTGAAATTGTTAGCACAAGGAAAGCAAGTTGTACTAATGGATAATTTCCACTCCTACTATGCGAAATCAAGAAAACAGTTTCAGCTTGAACAAGTTCAGCGATATGGAAACGTTCCATTTTATGAGTGCGATATTTTGCACAAAGAAGATGTGAAAGCTGTTATGCAGCAAGAGAAGGTTGATGCAGTTATTCATTTAGCTGGATTTCCAGGTGTGAGACCGTCACTTGAAATGCCAGGCGCTTATATTGATATTAATATAAAAGGGACAAGTAACGTATTAACATGTGCAGGAGAAGAAAATGTAAAGAAAGTCATTGTAGCATCCTCTTCTTCTGTGTATGGAGAGCAAACAGGAATGCCTTTGAAGGAGGAAATGGCAAACGGCCGTGTCTTATCTCCTTATGCAGCATCGAAATACGGGGCGGAGTCACTTTGCCATGCTTATCAATATATGTATGGATTTCAAATGAATATTTTACGATTCTTTACTGTATATGGTCCGTGGGGGCGCCCTGATATGGCGATAGCGAGCTTTATTCGAAAATTATTACGTGGTGAAGAAATTGTTGTATATGGAAAGGGAACAGGAAGAGATTACACATACATTGATGATATTACAGAAGGGATTGCTCTTGCGTTAGAGTCGAATAGGAGCGATGTCTACAATCTAGGTTCGAATGCACCAATTTTAATGACTGAATTGCTTGCACAGTTAGAGAAGCACTTCCCGCTTATGCGCGTAAATAGAGAGGCGCATCGTCAAGGAGATGTAACATCGACGTGGGCTGATATTTCGAAGGCGAAAAATCAGCTGGGATATGAACCTCGTGTATCATTTGCAGAAGGGTTGGAGCAGACTATTGCTTGGGCGAAAGAATATCCGGATACTGTTTAATCTTTGTGGTATTTTCTTGTTATGTGTTTTTTTTGTTATATCGTGGCAGTCATTTGAAATGTCTTCTTTGTGGGGAAAACTATATGAATTATGGAAACATCCTTATACTTTAATGTTTCTTATTGTGATGTATGGCGTTGCATTTTTCTTTCGTGCATACGCTTGGAAATTGTATCTTCATCATCATATTACAATGAAAGCGGCTTTATATGGATTGTTTTATAGCTTGTTTATTAATCATGTTTCTCCATTGAAAGTAGGGGATGCTGTTCGCATTGCGATTATTACAAAAGAAAAGAAAGTGACATTAGGAGAAGCGACACAATCAGTTGTTATTCTTCGTATATTAGATTTACTTATTCTTGGTGTATTTGGAACAGTAGGGATGTTTATACTGTGGGGGAATGTTTTACTGAATGTTCCCGTTATCCTCGCTTGTATATGTATTGGAAGTGGGGCGTTGTTTCTTTTGTATAAAAAAGTACCGCAATTTGTAGAGGGACAATGGGAGCAATTAAAGGCCGTTTTGTTTACAATACAAGGCCTTATCATTATATTACTAATTGTAATGAGCTGGATTTGCGAGGCTTTTGTAATTTATGAGATTGCGAGTTCACTTACATTCATACAGGCGGTTTGGGTAAATAGTATGACCATAGCAGGACAAGTATTTCAATTAACACCAGGCGGTCTTGGGACATATGAAACGGTAATGACGTTTGCGCTAAGGGCGCTTGGAGTAGGGGAAGTGGCAGCATATGAATGGTCATTAATGAGTCACGGTTTTAAATTTATATTTTCTTACGGTGTGGGTGCAATCCTGCTCGTCTTATACCCAATGGAGTTGCGTTCACTAGTCAGTCAGAAGGGGGAAAACATCCGGTGGAAGAAGTAAAAAAAGCATCAAAGTTTGAAAAAGTTGCAGCCCGTTGCTGGAACTTACTGAATGAAGGAAAACCGTTTACGCCTATTTTTGTATTCGGTACATTTTTATTGTTTTCTATCTCGCAGTTTGGACAAAATGGTTTTATTTCAGCATTTTTTAGTAGTTTTGTCCTCATTGTACCTTTACTTGTTTTATATTATTTGTTTGATTTTCCATTGTTTTTAAGAAATTATTTATGGTTTCCGTTTATTGCATATTTAATTGTATTTAAGATGGTCCATTTGCCATTATTCTTTTTTGCATTAGGACTATATTTCTTCTTTACAATTTTATTTTGGGGAACTTTATATTATCATTTACGAATTGGTACATCATGGTTGAACTTCACACGATTTTGGAAGCTGGTTTTAAAAAATAGTGATTCTACAAGTGGGAATGCACAAGAACAGATGCCAAAGTTCTTACTATTACTTTCGCTTTGGTATTACTATTACGATTTCTTTCAAGCAGGCGGTACATTTAACGGTGTAGATTGGAAAGTGCTGTGTATATTTTATGGTGCTCTTCTTATATATACGCTTATTTTACACCGTAATTTATTTGATTGGCAGCCAAAGGCAATTTCTAGCTATACAGAAAACATGCCTGAAAATCAAAAGGCATTAAATGAAAAAGTAGTTGTGATTGTGATAGATGGTATGCGAAAAGATCGTTTTGAGGCAGCACATACACCGTACTTAGATTCCCTTCGAAAACAAGGGACAGAGTTTTTAAATATGGAAACTGTATATCCAGCTCGTACAGTTGTATGTTTCTCATCTATGTTTACAGGAACGTATTCTTTTGAGCATGGAATTAAATCGAATATGGTTTGGAAGCATGGAGTGAACGTGGAGAGTATTTTTGATTCTCTTCGTAAAGTGGATAAAACAGGGAAGATGTTGGCGGTTGCTCATCTTGTCGACGCGTTTGGCGATGATGTGGAAACATTTACTGCTGTGATGAAAAATGATGTTGTTGACTCGAAAATTATGGAGAAAGCAAGAAAGATTATGGATGAACAAGATCCAGATCTATTTATCGTCCAGCTTATTTCTACAGATCAAACAGGTCATAGCCGCGGCGTATTATATGATGAATATTTACAAAAAATTCATGAAGCAGATCAGCATGTGAAGCAGTTTATTGAGCATTTAGAGAAAACAGGAAAAGCAGAAAATACGACATTTATCATTTGTGCAGATCATGGACAAGCGGATGGAATAGGTGGTCACGGTCATTTAGACGAGGGTGAACGGTTTGTACCATTCTTTATGTACGGTCCTCATATTGCCCAAGGTATAAAAGTAGAAGAGAAAAAGAGTCTTGTTTCTATGGCACCTACAATTGCTTACTTATTAGGAGCGCCGTATCCATCTCATAGCCGTGGTCCTGTATTAGTAGAAGCGTTAAAGGAGCAGGAAAAGGAATGAAAGTAATTGTTTTTATACCGGCCTTAAATGAAGAGGATTCTATTGCACAAGTCATTCAAAAGGTGCCGCGTCATTTTCATCCAAATGTAACGGTAGAAGTACTTGTCATCGATGATGGATCAACTGATAGAACAGTAGCTGTTGCAAAAGAAGCAGGTGCTGATCATATTTCGTCATTGGCAAAAAACAGAGGGCTTGGTGCAGCAGTTCGAGCAGGTTTGCAGGAGAGCTATCGTCTTGGGGCTGATATTAGTGTAATGATTGATGCTGATGATGAGTATCCAGCTGATGAAATTCCGAATGTACTCGAACCTATTTTTACTGGAGAAGCAGATTATACGATGGGTTCTCGTTTTCGTGGAACCATTCAAGGAATGAGATTGCATCGACGTCTTGGAAATTATTGTTTTACGACGCTGCAATGTTTGTTATTGCGAAAGTGGATTCGCGATGGGCAATCAGGTATGCGTGCTTTTTCTAGACAAGCGATGGAGCATGGGGAAATTATTCATGATTATAACTATGCCCAAGTTATTACTTTGAATTTAGTACGAAAAGGCTTTCGAGTACAAGAAGTACCGATTACGTATAAAGTAAGAGAAACAGGCGATTCTTTCATATCTTTTCGTAAGTATATGACGCGTGTGCTTCCGGCAATTTGGAAAGAAATGAAGCGTCCAGTAGAGAAAGTTACGATTGACTATACTGCCCATGTATTAACAGAAGATAAGAGGTGCTCGTAGCGAGCGGTTCTTATCTTGACAATAATAATCATTAACCTCGGGAGGAACGTTCATGAAAAGAATCATTACATCATTATTTGTTGGTATTTTCTTAATATTCTCTGTGCAAACAAGTGCATTTGCTTATTCGTATGGAAATCCGAACGAAGAAAAAGTAGCTGAAGCATATAAACAGATGGTTACCAAGTTAGATGAAAATCCGGCAAACTTTAAAGAAGCTAAAAAAGCATATGAAAATGTACAAGAAGAAATTGATCAGCATATGGGAAAAGAACCCTCTAAAGCAATGATGAAGGACTTTGATAAACAAAATAAAGAAGATATTATTGCTGATATGCAAAAAATTCTTGCGCTCAATATTAACCGTCGTTTAACAAATGTTGATGAAAAATTTAAAGACTATGATACAAGCAAACGTCTATTAGCTAAAGCATTTGCTACATATGAAGCGTTATCTCCTGTTATTGGTGAGCGTAATAAAGAGCTGGATACAAAGCTAAAGGATGAATTTAATAAAGCTTTAGAATCATTAGGAAACCCAGGGTTATTTGGAGTAGGTCAAAAAGAAGCAAATCAAGATGCTTTCAAGAAAAGTAAAGATGCTATTTTAACAGGTTTACAAAAAGAATTTAAAATTAAAGATTTTAAAGTAGGGCACTTTAGTGCGAATAGTCAAGAAGATAAAGCAGCTTCTGAAAAAACAGAGTGGACAGATTTAAGCAGCTTGAAAAACTGGGCGCCGATTGTAGTTATCGTACTTATACTTGTTGGGGTCATTGTATATGCTGTAAGAAAACGCAAGTAAGGGTGAGGGGGAAGAGCAATGCAACTTCAGGCATTTCTTATTACATTTCGTGAAGTATTAGAAGCGTTGCTTATCGTTGGGATTATTACAACGTACTTAAAGCGCACAGATAGTAAGCAGTATGTGAAATATGTTTGGCTAGGAGCAGGGCTTGCGGTTGTAGCAAGTTATATTGTTGCCCTAGTCTTTCAAGTTGTATTTACTGGTTTTGCTGCTATGGGTAGCGAAATGTATTTAAAAATATCCATTATTTTCGTTTCAGCCATTTTACTTACACAAATGGTATTTTGGATGGCAGAACATAGTAAGAATATGACAGCCAATATGGAAAATAAAATGAATCAGTATATTACGGCTGGAAATATAATTGGAATGGTCGTGCATTCTTTTCTTGTTGTACTTCGAGAAGGTGTAGAAACAGTTTTTTTCTTTGCAGCGATTACAGGAGGGAACATCGGAGAAGCGATGAAAGGCTGGGGAGCTATATCTGGTCTACTCGTTGCAGCTGTTGTTAGCTTCTTATTCTTTAAAGGAACGATGCGTATTTCACTCAAAGTATTCTTTAAAGTAACAGGTGCATTTATCGTATTAATTGCAGCAGGACTTCTTGTACAAGGCGTTTCTATGCTTCAAGATTTAAAGATACTTGGCAGCGTAATGCCGCACGTATATGATATTACATGGCTACTGCCAGAGCATCCAATTGATTATGCTCATTATCTTCGTGATCACGGGACTGCACCACTTCTTTCTGGTGATATCGGTATTTTCTTAAAAGCATTTTTAGGGTATTCCTCGATGCCATCTCTTGAAGAAGTACTTGTGTATATCGGATATTTTGTTGTATTGTACATGTTAATCATCTTTAAAAAACCTGTTAAAAAAAAGCAAACAATAATTGAAGAAAATAAGTCAGTAAGTTAAAGTACAAGGTGTTTTCCTTGTACTTTTTTTGCAGAAAGGAAATGAGATGAAACAAGTATTACGTATATGGGCAGTTATCCTGGTTGTTAGTGTGATTTGTATTCGTTTTTTTTACGCGAGTCCGTTTGCGGCAACGTGGGACGAAGTTGATTTTACACTTGGATTAAAGCAATATGACATATTAGCGATGCAGCCCCATTTCCCTGGATATCCTTTTTTTATTTTAGGGGGAATGATAACGCATATTTTTATAGAAAACCCTGTACAATCGTTAGGGATTTTTAATGCCATCATGGCACTCGGCGCAGCTTTTCCGATGTATTGGATTGCACGCCATTATGTAAGTAAAACGAGTGCTCTTATTGTTGTAGCTGTCTTACAAACGAGCGGGTATTTCTCTATTTTAGTAACGCAGCCCATGTCAGAGGGCGCAGCGTTAGCAATCGTATGGTGGTATATATGGAGTATAGAACGTGCCTTTCGTACAAAGCGTTTTCAAACTCAATTTTGGCCAATTCTCTTCTTTGCGCTATTAATGGGTATACGGTTATCATATGCACCGTTTGGAATTGTACTTATATTGTTATTATGGCAACAATGGCATGAAGAAAAATGGCGGTTTATAATCTTATTTTGTACAGCTGTCCTTTCGCAACTAGTTTGGGTCAGTGCTCTTATTTGGAACATTGGTGGAATCACGGGGTTGTGGGAAATTTCTTTCGGATTTGTAGAAGGACATTTTACCGAATGGGGTGGAGCAGTTACAGATACGAGTGAACCACTTATTTCACGCCTCTATCGTTTACTTTCTGAAAACATCATCTTTGCAGGAATAGGTATCCACTCTTATTATTTGGTAGGTTTCTTTTTGTTCTTTTTGTTTCTGTTTGTTTTACAATGGAAAAACATACGTTGCTATCCAAAGGTTTTGATTGCTCTTGGAGTTTTCTATTTTCTTTGGAATTTATTTGGACAAAATATTGATAAACCTCGTCACTCTTATCCGATTGTAGCGATGTTACTTTGTGTACTTGCTATTTCATGGTTAAAAATACATCGTGGTATTATATTGCTTTTGTTTGCAACCAGTCAACTTATGATGAGTATACCGCTCATGAAAGAACAACAAGTGGAGGTACCGGCAACATATCAACTCGCGTCATATTTGGAGGGGAAACAAGAGCCGTTTATTGTATACACTTGGGAAGAGACGAGGGTTATGGAATATTTACAAGTGCCGTATGAACATAAACGGTTTTACACATATTCATATTTTTTACAAGATAAAAAATATCATAAAAATGATAATATATATGTTACGAATCATCTCATTGAAGGGTTTCAAAAACAAGGGATTAATATAGAAGGACAAGTTGAAAAGGAAGCCGTCTTTTATTCAAATCCATTATTTGATCCTGTTTATCATAAAATAGTTTTATACAAATGGAAAAAGGATTCTGTTGTAAAGTTTATTCAAGAATAGAGTAATCCAGCTAAAAGTTCTTGATTTTATTCGATTATTAATAAAATTTGTAATTCATCATACCCCGAAAAACCGAAACCTGGGTTCAGATTTCGGTTCGTTTCTTTATAAAGCGATGTTCTTGTTCTACTATGTTATTCAAGTATTTTTGTTGTCTAAGTTGCATACCGTTAGGTATGCTTTTTTTTCACTGTTCAATTGCTATAGGAAAAGCGGGATTCTTATTGAATGTTATAACACGTAGCATATATATTCACTATATATTGTTTTTATAAAGGTCTCTACATTAAATGTTCCTAATAATTTAATGTGGATATTATACTCGTATTAAGCTATTAGGAACATTTAATATTGTTTCACAACTGAAAGGGAATTGAAAAAGAACTGAAACTTTTCTCATAAAAATTCAATCTTACTTGAAAAATGAAAGGAAAATGAAATTTTCCAAAAGGAATTCTTTGTTAAGATAAAAAGCATACATACAAAAAAGTATTGACATATCTCGAAAAATGTATTTTCGAGATATAGTGGGGGAAAAGATGAGATTAGAAAAACAATTAATAAAAAAGATGTATTATGAAACATTCTTAATGGAGAATGAAACACACCCACTTCTTCAAGTACTTGGAGAAGCTTATGTAAACGAAGAAAAAAATGAGATTTCTGATGGATCTTATATTCGTTTTGCACAAGGTGAATTTTATTATCACCATCAAGATTTTGAAGCAGCTATTTTTAAATGGGAGAAAGTTAGTAATGAATTAGCGCCATGGGCACAAAAAAATATTGCGGATGCTTACTTCGAACTTAACCAATTATCAGTTGCTGAAAATGTGTATACTTCCATTACTACTGATAACAAAATACTTATGACCGAAATTGTACTGCAATTACTGTCTCTTTACATCGAGCAAAATAATTTTGATTCAGCTTTCGCTGTTATAAAAGAAGCGGTTTCTTTAAATCCCGATTATCCAAGCGTCACAACAATTGCACGTTCCTTTTATGAAGAACAGCAAGATTTTGATAGTGCAGTAGAGCTTGCTGTGAACGAGTTAATTCGAACAGAATCTTATCCGTGGTTTGAGGTTCTAAAAGAATATATCGATAAAGGATTTACTAAAAATATTTCACCAGATTATTTTTATACAGTATTAGTTACATTAAATAATGTAGATCAAGTGCAATTTACGCAAATGGTTTCATCACTTTGGCACAGCTATAAAGATGAACAAAATTACTTATTATGGCTTAACACAATAAATGAATTTTTCATACATATCGAAATGCATTCGTCCGATATATGGGACGAAATTTCTTCTCTTTACGAAGAAACATACTTTGAATTAATTCAAGGTCAATATATGCTTAGACAATTACACGATATTATTCCAAATCTGTTAACAAATTGGTTAAAGGTAGTCAATCCCTCTCATGCTGTATTTCCATCTGCAGCAGTATTGGCATGGGATGAGATTTTTCCTTCCAAAATAGATTCAGCGGATATAAAATATGCGGAAAACCTACTGTCATATTCTATTAATCATGTGAATGGCTTAGAGTATAGTTTACATCTTTTTGAATCTATTACAGGGTGGGCACAAGAACATGATTTAGAAATGGGTCACCGATTTAGCTGGTTAGTTGGCGAGCTTGCAGATTTAAGAACAAATCGCTTATTAGTAACTGGAACTTCAGGAAACGGAAAAGCTTCATTTATTAACTCTATTCTAGGAGAAAATATATTAGAAAACTCAATCTCAAATGTAGTTGTTTTTAAAAATGACGCTTATACAGAAATTAACGCTATAACAGATTCGGAAATTACAACAACTGAGAATTTCTCTGATTTCCATAACATGATGGCAGTGCACCGTCAAACATATAGAGATAGAGCATGTGTTGAATTTAAATTACCATGCAGATTTTTAAGTGAAAATAAACTTACATTCGTTGTTACACCTAGCTTTAATAGGAACAACGACGCGAAAGATGAGGTATTTGAATATTTAAATTCTACAGATGAGTTATTATTCGTATTGAATGCGGATTCACCTTTTACTGACAAAGAACGTGACATTCTATTAAGTATTCAAGAACATACACCAAATCTACAAGTTCATTTCTTATTAAATAAAATCGATAACATTTACAATGAAGCAGAAGCAAAAAGAGTTATACAAGATACGCAAGTGAGAATAAATACATATTTCCCTAATGCAAGAATTTTCCCTTATTCTTCGTTATATACAAATAGTAAACAACTAAACGATTTAACTGAGTTTATTCATTTTAACTTTAACCATAAAAATATCGATGCAGAACGGAATGAAAAGCTATTGTTTTTCATTCGAAAAACAATTACATATCTTTTGGATAAACGCGTCGAGAGGGAAAACAATCTAGTGGATTCTATTAATTGGAATGAAGATATGTTAGTTAAACTAAATGGTTGTATTAATAACCTTACTGCTTTTGAGAAGGACAAAATTCATTTAATTACAGAATCATATCGTACAATGAAAAACGAAATTACTAATGATCTTGCAGAACATATTCCGAAACTATTGCAGAGTTGTTCCGATTTAATTAGTGAAGAAAGCGATTTTGGTCACATTGATATTGAACTAAACACAGCGATGAATGAAAGAGTGAAACAATATCTAGAACAAACTGTATTACCTAATCTTGCTCGCTCTATGCAAAATTGGATTGCGACTTCTAATAACGAGCTCCTTCAAAGTCAATTGTTCTTAGAAGAAACCAGTGAAGGACTTAATTCTTTATTTGGAGAAAATCGAATACAGTTAGAATGTGACTTTAAAGTAATTGATGACTGGAGCAGAGATACTGATAGAATGACAACTAGAATACAAATGGAAGAAGTAAATATTTTACGCCGATTTACACCAGCACAATTTTTACTGAAAAGTGCCGGTAAATTATTTGGAGTTCTTCCTAAAAATAAAGCTATGCTATATAACAAATACAAACAGTATTTAGAAAATGAAGATTATACCGATGTAACGGCTTCTATTATGAAGAAGTTTTTCTTGCAATTTGAGCTGTTTGAAAACACACAAGAGCGGGATATTAATATGTTCTTTAGAAATCCATTTGGCGCGTTGGAACAAGCTGTAAAAAACACTCATTTAGAAATAAAAGAAAAACAAGATAAACTGCATAAAATGAAATCAAACCCTGAAGTTTATCGTGATCCTATAACGCTCTTTGAATTGAGATTACGTCAATGTGAAGTAATCTTGAATATAGGTGAGGATAATTCCTATACAGATTTACCTTTAGAAACAATCATAGAATAAACGTAAAGTAACTCCAAAATATACAATAAAAGTTGATTTTGGAGTTGTTTTTTGTTTACATCTGTATAATATGTACGTTCTTTTTAATAGCAGATTGCATCATGTGTTATAAGAGAAGTAATAGGGAAAAGGGAGCAATAGCAATTAGTTGCTCCCTTTCCATTTGATTAGAGTAATTAAATGTCTGATAAATATTTTCCAACATACAGACCACTTGCAGCTGCTTGAGATAATGAATGAGTGATGCCTGAACAATCTCCAATTAAAAATAGCCCATTCATACTTGTTTCAAAATGGTTATTGATTTTTATCGTAGGGGCATAGAACTTTCCATCAATTCCATATAATAAAGTATCTTTATCGATAGGTTCTTGGATAAATTGTTCTAAACGTAATAAAAATTTTTTGAGTCCTTCAATATATAATTGAGGAATTTCTTTATTCAAATCTCCATAATCTCCGTGTAGTGTAGGCTGTATACGATTATGTTTCATGTTGTTCTCCGTTGTAGGTTGTTTCTTTATTAAGTCCTCTAAACGCTGTATAACAATCCGATCTCGTCCTTGGTTAATGCTTTTAATAATTGAACTTGCGTATACATTTGCTTCTTTGAGAGTTGGAAAATAGCGCGGGATAAATAAAGTGAAATTTAAGTTAGAAGTGCCAGTTCCTTGCTCTCGAAAATTTTGACCGTCAGGCATAACTAAACCTTCTTCGTACTTTCGAATAATACGTCCTTTTGGATTCATACAGTAAGTAGTAGCCGTGAAATGTTCATGCTGATAAGAAAGTTTCGTCTCAAATGTATCTTTTAATATAGAACGTAATTGATGTTCTTTCATCTCTACCCTAATACCTAAATCTACACGGGTTTGCTCCTGAGAAATATTTAGAGAAGTGCACATTTCTTTTAACCAATCCGCCCCGGAACGACCGGTTGCAAATACTAATTTCTTAGAATGGACAGTTTCTTGATTTGTATATATTTTAAAATGGTCTTTCTGCTTAACGATATTTTGTACATCTATATGAAATTGGATATCTATTTTGGTAAGTAAAAATTCATAGAGCTGCTGAAAAATGTTACTTGAAAGTGTAGTACCCAGATGCCTTACTTCTGTTGTTAGCATTTGTAAACCACATGTCTCAGCCTTCTTAGTGAGAGTTGGATTTTCTGTAGAATATTTTGAAACTGAACTTCCGCCAAACTGACATAGAATTTCATCTACTTCCGCCATGAGTTGCATAAATCCTTCTTTACCTACTTTTTGCTCGAGTTCGCCTCCAAATCCGTTTGTATAATTAAATTTCCCTTCAGACTTTCCTAAACCACCAAACCCGAAATATTTATCACATGCAGTACAGTTACATATTTCCCCTTGTTTTAAAGAGCAATTTCGATGTTCTAACGGTTTACCTTTATCAAGAATTAAAACCTTTTTGTTGCTTTTGGCTAATGTATAAGCCATAAAAATGCTACTCACTCCAGCACCGATAATTGTAATATCATACATTTTTTTCACCTGCTACCGAATAGTTTGTTTGCTATTTTCCTAGTGTATAACAATTTTACAAAGTTAAGAAATAGCTTGTATTAATAAAGTCATAGTTGTGGATTTGATACTTTCTCAATTACTCTAAATGATGAATGAGATACAACAGTTTTTTATTTGAAAAGAGAGATACTTTTAAACAATCATTTTATCATATGGTTAATAAAAAGCTTACATATAAAAAGAACAGACCTTTTAAGTAAAGAGGTCTGTTAATCATTTGAAATAGTTGTTAAGTGAATAAATCTGAAGAAAATTACAGTTTTATTTAGCAAAGACATGGTTACCTATGACTGCTACTGTTTGACGTGTAGTAATCCATTTGCTTGTTGATGTTTTCGGATTATAGAAATAAAGCCAATCAGAATGTATTCCATTTGTGGAGATAGCCTCTTCTACTGCCATTTTTGCTTCTGCACTTGCAGGCTGATTAATTCTTCCATCTGTAACAGGAGTAAATGCATATCCGTGTTTAATAGGTTCATAAATAACGCCTGTTATTGTATTAGGAAAACCTTTTGCATTTACACGATTTAAAATAACTTTCGCCACTGCCACTTTTCCTTTATATGATTCGCCACCCGCTTCAGCAGTAACTAAGCGTGCCATTAAGTCTTTTTCTTTTTCTGAAATACTTGAATTAATTTTCACATGTTGTCCTGTATAAAGCTTGTTTCCGACTGTATTGTTAATTTGTTTTATAGATTGAACGGTAACATTGTAACGCTTTGCTATAGTTTCTAATGAATCTCCCGGCTGTACTTGATAAATAATTTGTCCAGAGATGTTCTTAGGTTTGTCGTTTTGATGAACAGTGACCTCATTTGATTTCATGGATCCTGGAATATTTAACTGTTCACCAATAAAAGTTTGATCGTTTCCTTTATTATTCGCTTGTTTAATAGATTGTATTGAAACTCCATATTGTTTACTGATACCCCAAAGTGTATCATTCTTTTTTACTGTATGAATGGTGGAAGCCTCAGTTGCACCTTGATTACATACGAATGTAATTGCTGCTGCAGATAAAGGAATTATATGTTTTATTTTTAATAATTTCATTGTAAATCCTCCCAATAAAAAATTAAGTTTTAACTGTTGAATAATGTAGTTCAGAGTATATAAGGTATGTATTTATATTTTAATATAAGTATATTAGCACGTACAGAATAAATAATCATCATAAGTTTTTTATTTATATCATGTAGGACCCAAATATGAAATATTGCATATGAAAGCCCATTGAAGTTTATGTTGTTGATTACTATAATTTATCTAGTAGAAAGGGACTTTAAATTTTCCTAATGCATTGAGAATATGTGAATGATTTTTTAATTTTACTTCTATGTAATACTTCATATTTATGAAATATTATTTATTTTTTATTAAGTAGCTTATATTATATTCAATAAGTTTGATATAAAAACACAAAAAGAGAGGAATAAAAATGAGCAATAAGAAGTTTATTTTGAAATTATTCATATGTAGTACTATACTTAGCACATTTGTATTTGCTTTGAATGATAAGCAAGCAATTGCTGCTAGCTCTGGTAATGGGCTTGAAAACTGGTCAAAATGGATGAAACCTATACCTGATGACATACCGTTAACACGAATTTCAATTCCAGGAACACATGATAGTGGAACGTTCAAGTTGCAAAATCCGATAAAGCAAGTATGGGGAATGACGCAAGAATATGATTTTCGTTATCAAACGGATCACGGAGCTAGAATTTTTGATATAAGAGGGCGTTTAACAGATGATAATAAGATAGTTCTTCATCATGGGCCATTATATCTTTATGTAACATTACACGGATTTATAAATGAAGCGAAACAATTTTTAAAAGATAACCCAAGTGAAACGATTATTATGTCTTTAAAAAAAGAGTATGAGGATATGAAAGGAGCGGAAAACTCATTTAGTAGTACGTTTGAAAAAAATTATTTTCTTGATCCTATCTTTTTAAAAACAGAAGGCAATATAAAACTTGGAGATGCTCGTGGGAAAATTGTATTATTAAAAAGATATAGTGGCAGTAATGAGTCTGGAGGATATAATAATTTTTATTGGCCAGACAATGAGACGTTTACTACAAATGTAAATCAAAATGTAAATGTAACAGTACAAGATAAATATAAAGTGAGTTATGATGAGAAAGTAAAATCTATTAAAGATACGATAAATGAAACGATTAACAATAGTGAAGATTTTAATCATCTATATATTAATTTTACAAGCTTGTCTTCTGGTGGTACAGCATGGAATAGTCCATATTATTATGCGTCCTACATAAATCCTGAAATTGCAAACTATATGAAGCAAAAGAATCCTACGAGAGTGGGCTGGATAATTCAAGATTATATAAATGAAAAATGGTCACCATTACTTTATCAAGAAGTTATAAGAGCGAATAAGTCACTTATAAAAGAGTAAAGATGGTGATTGTAAGAAGCGATGAACTACGTCGCTTCTTTTTTGTTTTCTAAAAATTAACATTAAATATAGTTTTACATATCGTACGTTCATGATAGAAAAAAATCGAAACTTACGCTATAATTACACATATAAATTTGTACCTATAAATTTTATATGTAGTAATAAATTTGATTTATTGTAATGAAACGGAGGTATATACTATGAAGTTTCCACATGATTTTTTATTCGGGGCTGCTTCAGCTTCTTATCAAGTAGAAGGTGCATGGAATGAAGATGGAAAAGGTGTTACGAATTGGGATGAGTTTTCAAAAATTCCTGGCAAAACATACAATGGGACAAATGGTGATGTAGCTGTTGATCATTATCATCGATATAAGGAAGATGTTCGCTTAATGGCTGAGATGGGATTAGAATCGTATCGTTTTTCTATTTCTTGGGCGAGAATTTTGCCGACTGGAGATGGAGAGGTAAATGAAAAAGGAATAGCATTTTATAACAACTTAATTGATGAATGTTTAAAATACGGGATTGTACCGTTTGTAACTTTATATCATTGGGATCTACCATTAACTTTAGAAAAAGACGGTGGATGGACGAATAAACGAACAGCAGAAGCTTTCGTAAAGTACGCAGAGATTTGCTTTAAGGCATTTGGTGATAGAGTTAAACATTGGATTACTTTTAATGAAACAGTGATGTTTTGTGGATTAGGGTACTTAAAAGGTGCACATCCACCTGGAATACAAAATGATATTCCAAAGTACTTTCAAGCGACTCATTATGTATTTTATGCGCATGCAAAAACAGTTGCAGTGTACAAGCAGCTGAAACAATATGGAGAGATTGGGATTACGCATGTTTTCTTACCTGCTTATAGTGTGGATGATCAAAAAGAAAATATACTAGCAGCAAATCATGCGAATGAATATGAAATGTATTGGTACTATGATCCAGTTTTAAAAGGTGAGTATCCGTCTTATGTTGTGCAGGAATTAAAGGAAAAAGGATGGACTCCTAATTGGACGGTTGAAGAATTAGAAATCATTAAACAAAATGCCGAAAAAAATGATTTTATTGGCTTGAATTATTATCAACCGATACGAGTAGAAAGATACGATATGGATATAAAGAGCGAGGAGCATTCTCGAGAAAACTCAACACTTGCTCCGGGTAACCCTTCTTTTGATGGGTTTTATCGAACAGTTAAAATGGAAGATAAAACATATACAAAATGGGGATGGGAAATATCTCCGGAAGGTTTCTTAGATGGATTGCATATGTTGAAAGAACGTTACGGTGACATAAAGATGTATGTGACAGAAAACGGATTAGGTGATGAAGATCCAATCATTGACGGAGAAATTGTAGATGTTCCGAGAATTAAATTCATTGAAGAGCATTTAAAAGTAATGAAGCGTGCGATTCAAGAAGGGATTAATTTAAAAGGCTATTATGCATGGTCAGTTATTGACTTGTTAAGTTGGCTAAATGGATATAAAAAGCAATATGGCTTTATTTTTGTCGATCATAATGATAACTTAAAACGTAAGAAGAAACTTTCGTTTCATTGGTATAAGCATATTATCGAAACGAGAGGAGAAAATTTATAAAAGATAAAAGAGTATTTTAGGAGAAAGTGTATGAGTGCAAAGTATAAACAAATTGCAGATATTTTAGAGCAAGACATTCGAGAAGGACTTTTTAATGAAACGAAAAAACTACCTACAGAAGAAGCGTTGATGAACCGATTTGAAGTAAGTCGTAATACGATACGTAAAGTGATTAGCCAGCTTGTTAATAGAGGCTATATTTTTCAAGTGCAAGGTAGTGGCATGTTTTTACGTGAAACTTCTGTAACAGATTACATTAATCTAGGCAGTTTGCGTGGATTAACGAAAAACCTCGTTTCACAAAATATTGAAACGAAAGTGTTAGAGCTTGAAGTAATAGATGCGGACGAAGAGATAGCAAAGCGGATGCAATGTGAAGTTGGAACTAGGTTATATTTTTTGAAGCGCTTAAGAATTGTAGATGGGAAACCATTCTCTATTGAAGTAAGTTATTTCAAAAAGGATATCATTCCTTATTTGAATGAAGAAATAGCATTAAGCTCTGTATACAGTTATTTCATTGAAGATTTACGATTAAATATTGGCTTTGCCGATAAAGTTATTAGTTGTGAAAAAGTAAATAAAGAAAATGCACAGCTTTTAGAAATAAATGAAGGTGATCCGGCACTTCTTATTGAAAATACAGTTCATCTTGTAAATGGAACCATTTTTGAGTTATCTCAATCGATGTTTCATTATGAAAAGACCAAACTTTTAAATCGGATTAATTTTAAGTGAAAATGAATATAATTAGCCTTGTAAAAAAGCAACTGATTCTAGGAGATCAGTTGCTTTTTATTTTGAAGTGGATGAGCAAAAAAACCTAAAAGTGGTTGGTCCGTTTTTCGCAAACTTCCATTATGATAAGAGAAGAAAGGTAGTATTTTATTGTACCTTAAGAAGGACATTTTATATGTATCTTCTTTGTTTAAATAGACTGGTTTTAGAGAGGTGAAAAGACAATGAGTTTTGCGATTTCACTAGTTGTTATTATTGTAGTTGTATCACTGTTTGGGACCGTACTAGTTGCACGAAATGTGGAGGAGAATTACGGTAAGTCTACAAAGAGGAATGTGAAAAACTTATCAGCTATCTATATCATTCTTCTTTTAGTGCTTCTTGTAGGAGTTACTTGGTATGCGGTCGTTATTTTATAGAGTTTATATATGATGAAGGAGTTAATATATTGATGAAAAATGAGCGCCACGTTTTAGTTGTTTTCCCGCATCCAGATGATGAGTCATATTGCGTGGCTGGCACAATTTTGGCCTATACTGAGCAGAAAGTCCCTCTTACTTATGTTTGCTTAACACTTGGTGAAATGGGGAGAGCAATGGGGAATCCACCTTTTGCAACACGTGAGTCTTTATATGCTATTAGAGAGAAAGAGTTAAAGCGAGCTACAAATATTTTAGGGATTGAAGATTTACGTATGATGGGATATCGTGATAAAACTCTTGAATTTGAAGAGCCTGAAAAATTAAGAAGTCTGATTCAAAACTGTATTGAAGAATTGAATCCTTCTGTAGTTATTTCTTTCTATCCTGGGTATGCAGTTCATCCAGATCACGATGCAACAGGGGCAGCGGTAGTAGAGGCATTAGCTAATATTTCGGAAAGTAAACGACCGGTCTTTTATGCTGTAGCTTTTTCGAAAAATCATGAAGACGAAATAGGCCCTCCGGATTTTAAAAATGAAGTGACGGAATATGTTCCGAAAAAATTAGAGGCATTACGAGCACATGCATCACAATTTGCAACTAAAGTGGATGAGCTGGAAAGAGAGTATGAAGACGGTGTTCCAGAAACAGTTGAGTGGTTAGAAAGAGAGCCGTTTTGGATATATCCATTAAAGAATAAGAAAATGTAGTGCTATAATTGAAGGGGATTTATATGTATTTTATATATAAAAATCAAAAGGTTTATTACAATATAGAAGGATCGGGTCCTGTCATATTGTTTTTACACGGTCTTGGAGGAAACTCAAACAATTGGTTATATCAAAGACAATATTTCAAGGGAAATTGGACAGTGATTTCACTTGATTTACCTGGACATGGGAAATCTGAAGGACTGGAAATTAGTTTTAAAGAATACTCAAATGTTTTGTATGAGTTATGCAATTATTTAAAGCTACAAAAAGTAGTCATTTGTGGTCTTTCAAAAGGGGCTAGAGTAGGGATTGATTTTGCTATTCACTATCCAAGCTTTGTTACTAGCTTAATTGTTGTAAATGCATTTCCCTATTTGGAACCAGAAGATCGTCAAGAACGACTTAAAATATATGACTTACTTAGCGTAAATGATAACGGGAAAGCTTGGGCGGATACGTTATTGAGCGCAATGGGAGTAGAAGATAATGATGCAATTGTCCGAGGATTTCATCAATCCCTACAAACTATTAATCCAATGCATATTCAAAGGCTATTCGCTGAATTAGTTGATTACGATCAAAGACCATACCTCTCTAACATTGCATGTCCTGCATTAATAATACGAGGAGAGAATGATTATTTTGTTCCGGAAAAGTATGTGAGAGAATTTGAAAAACACCTGAGAAACGTGACTTTCGTTGAGTTGAAAGATAGTGGGCACTTGCCTTATTTAGAACAGCCTACTAGTTTTAATGTGACGGTTGAGACATTTTTAAATCATGCGCTTGATTAATACCATTTTCACAGTGAATACTATTATTAATGAATTCAGGACACCTGCTTGGAGAGGAGGGAACTAAATGGAATGGCAACCGAATCGTGAAAATAAGATACCAGTTTATAAACAAATTGCTGATTACATTGAAAGAGGCATTTCTACCGGTGAATTCCCTTCTGATAGAAAATTACCTTCTGAGCGTATGTTAGCACAGGAGTTACAAGTGAACCGGAGTACGGTAGTAGCTGCTTATGAGGAATTAAAATCACTTGGGGTAGTAGAACGGCAAAAAGGAAGCGGCACCCGGGTGAATACAGACATATGGGGTGTGTCACATAAACGAATACCGAACTGGGGTAGGTACGTTGAGGATGGATCGTTCTTGCCTAATGTACCACTTGTTCAACAAATTCGAACGGAAACACAAAAAGATGATTTAATCAATTTAGCGAGTGGTGAATTGTCACCAGAATTAATTCCGAGTGATAGATTTCGAACAATTTTGTCGGAGAAAACATTTATGGAAAATCTCGGTTATGACCATCCACTTGGAAATGAAATGTTGCGAAAAACAATTGCAGCACATGTCGAGCAATATAAACAAATAGAAGCAGATTCAAGCTCTATTCTTATTACATCTGGAGCTCAGCAGGCACTTAATCTTATCGTTCAATGTTTGTTAAAACCTGGCGATGCGATTGCAATTGAGGATCCTTCCTATTGTTATTCACTTCCGATGTTTAAATCAGCAAGTTTAAACATATTCCGTTTACCAGTTGATGAGCATGGAATGAATCCCGATGACTTAATCGATTTGCACAAAAAGCATCGCATTCGTATGGTATTTTTAAATCCAGATTATCAAAATCCAACTGGAACGGTACTTTCGTTGGCAAGACGTAAAAAGGTTTTAGAACTATCTTCTGAATTTGGTATACCGATTGTAGAAGATGATCCGTATAGTTTGACTTCTTTTAATGGAGAAGTGAATCCAACATTGAAATCGATGGATCAAAATGGGAATGTTCTTTATGTAAGCTCATTATCAAAAATTGTTGCATCAGGATTACGTATTGGTTGGGTAATTGGCCCCACGCGCGTAATTGAGCGATTGGCAGATGCGAAGCAGCAAGTTGATTTCGGTCATAGTGTATTTACACAGTGGGTAGCGAACCAATTTTTAGAATCTGAGGATTTTCATACGCATATTACTATGCTTCGTGGACAACTGAAGCAAAGAAGAGATGAGTTAATTAGAAAGCTTGAAGAAATATTAGGGGACCAGGTTGAATTTTTTGTTCCAGAGGGCGGAATACATTTATGGTGTAAAGTGCAAGGAACGTTTGATGAATACCATTTACTAGGTGAATCTATACGCAATGGTGTAGCATTTGTCCCAGGAAGCGTCCTAGGTTCGAAAAGTGAATATATACGATTTACTTTTGGCAGAGCGAATGTCGAACAAATTCAGCTTGGAATTACAAGATTTGCAGAGACATTAAACGAGATTCAATAATAAATTGTGGGGATTTGGTATTGAAATGGGGAGTAGCAATTGAAGTTTTTGAAGCTTTTACTTCAAGTAGGAGTGCTATATATGTTTAGTTTGGTTGGTGTATGGATTCAGGAAGTATTTCATCTATCTATGCCAGGAAGTTTAATAGGAATGTTAATTCTTTTTCTGCTTCTTTCTACTCGCATTTTGCCATTAAAATGGTTTGAGATAGGTGCAGAAAAGCTAATAGTATTTTTACCTTTATTTTTAATTCCTTCAACGACGGGGCTAATGGAATACGGTTCATTTCTTTTAAGTAAGGGTAGTATTATGTTCTTTCTAGTTGTTGTAAGTACTTTAGTAACATTGATTATTTCAGGTTATGTAAGTCAATTATTAATAACATCTAAAAAATAAAATTGATAAGGTGCGCTATTCAAATGGTCTTAATTTTTATTACTGTAGTGATTTATTTATTGGCGACAAAGCTATATAAAAAATTTACGTTTCCATTTACTTTACCGGTGTTAACAGTTACGGCAATTATGATTTGCATATTCCTTATTTTCGGGATCTCTCATCAAGATTATAAGGAAAATGGGGGAGATATTCTTTCCAGTTTCTTGAGCCCTGCGATTGTAGCTTTAGCAATACCACTATTTAAGGAACGAAAAATACTTATGAAAAACTTCTTATCGATACTTGTTGGGGTAGTAATCGGTATAGTGGCTTTAATAAGTTTGAATGTAGTGATTGGGGAAATGTTGAATATAGATAAGGAACTTATATTAACAACTATCCCGCAATTAGCGACGATGCCTATTGCAATTTCATTAGCCGAACAAATTGGGGGTATTCCATCTATGACTGCTAGTTTTGTAGTTGTTGCGGGAATAACAGGTGCTATCATGGGACCGACAGTACTTAAACTTTTCCGTATAACAAGTACAATTGGAAAAGGAGTTGGGATGGGCTGCGCATCACATATCATTGGTGTGAGTCGTCTAGTGAAAGAGGGAGAGAAAGAAGCAACTATCGGTTCGGTAACGATGATTGTAACAGGGATACTTATTAGTATATTAGTACCTTATGGAATGAAATTTTTATTTTGAAAATTAATGAATCGTAATAAGGAGCATAACACTACTCATTTTAGAGTGTAATGGAGATGATTAAAATGACAACATGGTTTATAGTTACATTATTTATTTTTGGTGCTGTTAAAGTACTAGTTTCTAGTATGCCAACTTCTGTCGTAGAATCAATTATTAGTAGATTTGAGTTACATCAAAAATTGGATGAGGAAAATACTACTGTAACAGTAGATGGGGAAAGTATAGAAGGAGAAATGAAACTTCAAGTTATTCATGAATTTAATGAGGCTTTATTTTTGGATAAGCATTATTTTCCGCCGCAAGGGAATGGAACACCATTAGTTATTGAGACGAAGATAGGAAAGAAAACGATTAAGTTTTCTTTATATAGCTACGAGGAACACGTTGATGTAATAAAGCAATATAAGAAGAAAGTAGTTGCATATCGTTTGCGATCAAAAAGTCTTCAAAGTCGTTCAGTAGTAAGAATTGAAGATTATGCTTAAGAGGAGAGGCCGTTATACAAACGGTCTCTTTATTTTGGTAGCCAACGATATACTTTCCAAATAAAAGCAAGAAAAATCATATACCCAAACAAAGAATAAGTATGATGCCAATGCTCATTATGTACAAATAAACCTAGCCTCTCAGCAACTTGCTCAAAAATGCTAGCACAAACGCCTATTGAAATAATAAATAGAGTTCTAGAAACTGTAGATAATGTTTTTGAAATTTGTATAAAAGAGGCTGTTAAAATCGGTAGTACGAGTAATATGAAAGCTATGTTAACTGAAAATGTGGATGAGAAGGGTCTAACTGGAAAAGAATATATTTGTTTATTAACAAAGAAAGCATCTAAACAAGTTCCAATAATAGCAGAGAGAAAAACTGTAATTATTAAAGCTAGAAAGTCATTCTTCCTCTCGGAGGAGGACATTTTTCTTTGCGAGAATTGCAAGTTCAATTTTTTCGAGTGTTTTGCAGTAGTCTTCTGAAATTTGTCCACTTATACTTTCCTCCTTATCAACTAAGTAATTTACAACTTGCCAATCAGTAAACCAATCTTTACTTTTATCTTCTTCATGTTTCATATCGCGCCATGCATAGATGAGTGCAGGGCTGTATATACGATATGCACCACTACGCAACTGGCATTTCTTTATTCGGCGTTTATAAAACTCACGGGAAAAAGATTCATTTACACTTGAAAATAAATGAGGCCAGTAATCTTTCCTTGAGCCTGTGTGTGGATGATGCTCGGCCCAACTTATTATTTGAGATAAAATATGTGTATCCCGAAATAATAGTGAATACAACCTTTTTCCAATTAAGATTCGTTCATGCAAGGACGTAAAATGTTTCATTGTATCACCAAATAGTAATACTTTTTGTTTCTTATCATTTTCGTAGAATGGGAAAAGGATATGATTAAACTGAAAGAAATCAAAGAGTTTAAATCCAATACTATTTAGTACAGTCTTTTGAAAGTGTACATTTTGAATAACCCTTTTTTCTAAGTAGTTTTGTTCATTAATAATAGTTGCGATCGCCAATGTTTTTTTGTTACCTGTTTTCCAAAAATCGTTCCACATCGTTTCCATAAATGTAGAAACATTTAGGTGAGGAAGAAGATGAAATAGCTTTTGTGATTTTTTAACACTTTGTTCATATAGCAAAAATTGAGGATATACATCTTGAAAAATGAGCCAATTTCCTCTTTCTAAAAAAGAAAAAAATGTAATTTGATCCTTCTCTGATAAAATCTTCGTATATAAGTCTCCCTTTAAATCAGTCATATTCCAACCACCGTTACGTGATACCATATGTCCAAGTAGTGCCCAATGTATTTCGGGATATTGAATGTAAAATTGATAGTATGCACGTGTTCTTGTGACGTTATTTTTATTTAGTTGTTTTGTCTGTACTTTTATTTTGTCGATGATGAGTTGCTCTTCTTTCGTTAATGTATACATGGTGCCAGAATGAATGAGTTTGCTTTTTTGTTTTAACTCATTTTTTACATCGAATAGGGAGAGAGGAAGTGCTTTGGAAGGATCGTTATATATATTATTTGAGTTGTTTGAATTGCTTCGGTACATTCCATTACCTCCCTTTTTTCATGAATGTAAACATGGCATTGGCTATGCACCATTCTATTTATTTTATTACGAGTATAAGAAATAAATGAACGGTGTTTTTCTACAAGTAATATAGTTATCATGCAAACAGTATGAAAAAATCTTACTGTTAAGAAGTGAAATAAAAAACAGAAACTATGTTTAATAGTTTCTGTTTTTTTATTTTGTCAATTAAATGTAACAAACGACGATTATGATTTGAATCAATTGAAAATAATTCAATCGCGTTAATAAATACAATTTTTAATGAAATGTCCGGTAGGAGGAAAAGGAATGCTTAATAAAATAATTTTAATTACTGGTGGTACAGGTTCGTGGGGGCATGAACTTATAAAACAACTATTAGAAAAATCACCGAAAGAAATTAGAGTTTTTTCAAGAAATGAAACAGTTCAGTTTGAAATGCAGCAACAGTTTATAAATGAAGATAGATTGAAATTTATTATTGGAGATATTCGTGATAAAGACCAACTCGTATATGCTTGCCAAGGTGTACATTATGTATTCCATCTTGCAGCTTTAAAACATGTTCCAGTATGTGAGTATTATCCTTATGAAGCTATAAAAACAAATATACATGGTACGCAAAATGTAATTGAAGCATCAATCCAGAAGCAAGTTGAGAAAGTTATATATGTTTCAACTGATAAAGCGGCCGACCCATCAAATACGTATGGGATGACAAAAGCAATTGGTGAAAAGTTAATGGTTCATGCGAATGTGCAAACGAAGAAAACAAAATTCATTTGTGTTCGTGGTGGAAATGTTTTAGGGACGAGTGGAAGTGTGGTACCGCTCTTTAAAAAGCAAATTAAAAAGTCTTCACAGGTAGGGATTACTGATGAAAATATGACTAGATTTTTCTTAACAATTGAAGATGCTGTTGGATTGTTATTTAAAGCAGCATCTGAAGGAAGAGGAGGGGAAATCTTTGTTATGAAAATGCCAGCATGTAAAATAACGGATTTAGCAAAAGTATTGATTGAAGATTCGAAAAAAGAAAACGTGAAGATAAAAGAGGTAGGGATAAGACCTGGTGAAAAATTAAGTGAAATGCTTTTATCTGAGGTAGAGAGTAAAACAAGTATTAGTTTTGATCAAAATTATTTTGTGGTACTACCGACTATTCCTATAGAAGGACTTCAAGAATATTATGCTAGTTATCCGCTTGTGGATGTGAAGAGTTTTAGTTCTCAACAAGACTTACTTGCAAAACATGAGGTGAAACAAATGTTAGAAAAAGGAGGATTTTTACTATGAAAAAAAATGTGAGCCTTTTAATAACTGGTGCAAATGGCTTCACAGGGCGCCATGCTTGCCAATATTTTTTAGACAAGGGCTTTCATGTAATTCCTATGTTTCAAAATCGTTCACATAGAGAAAAATGCAGGAATGGAATTACTTGTAATTTAACTAATAAGGGCGAAGTAATGAAGGTAATTAAACAAATAAAGCCAGACTATGTATTGCATTTAGCAGGAAGAAATTCGGTCATAGAGTCTTGGACAGCTGCTCTTGAATACATGGAGATTAATGTGATAGGGACGTTATATTTATTAGAAGCAATTAAGCAAGAAGCACCCCATTGTAGAACATTAGTTATAGGATCTGCATTGCAAGCAGATAGTATGAACAACATAAAATTTTCAAATCCATATAGTTTAAGTAAAACTATGCAAGTAATCGTCGCAGAGGCTTGGGGTGGGTTAATGGATTCAAATATTATCATTGCAAAGCCCTCGAACTTAATTGGTCCAGGAGTATCGAATGGTATTTGTTCTATTCTGGCAAAAAAAATGATAGATATAGAGTCGGGTAAAAGTGAACCAATTATTGAAGTAAACAGTTTGAAAGATAGTAGGGACTTTCTAGATGTACGTGATGTAGTTAAAGCGTATCATGTGTTATTACGTGATGGTATAAATGGAAAAGAATATAATATTGGATCAGGAGTAAAACGATCTTTATTAGATGTACTAGAACAATATAAAGGATTAACACAGCTGAACTTTACTATAAAAGAAACAGATAATTTTGAGAGTGACTCAAATAAAAGTTTAGTGTTAGAGGATATAAAAAAGTTAGGTTGGGTCCCGAAAATCCAATTTCATCAATCATTGAAAGATGTACTTGAGTATGCGAAGCACAGTGACATCTGCATTCAATGAAAAATAAAAAAGGGTGTAAGAAGTATATGAATAGTTATGAAGCAATAGATAATCAAAGTACGCTATTTCTTTCGATTGTTGATACGCTGGATTGGAAAGATGAAGAAGCGCATGTGTTGCACCTCTATGAGGCAATAAATCAATATCGAGCGTATGTGGAAGAAAAAAAGGTTAATCGAATAAAGCGAGCACTAGAGACTAGAACTAGGCATGTGATTCAAGTTTTTGCTCAGTATGAGTGTAGTGAGTATGGAAATGATTTTTATGAACTCATCAAAGATCTCTTACAAGATATAGGACTTGAGTTAAAGATTAATATAAAGCTAGATTTTTAATGATAAAGGTGGATATAAGTTATGAATAAAAAGATTCTCTTTACTGGGGGCGGTACAGCCGGACACGTAATGATTAACATGGTATTGATTCCTAAATTTATGGAAAAAGGATGGGGAGTTGAGTATATTGGATCTCAAAATGGAATTGAAAAATTATTAGTTCAAAATGTTAAGTATAATAGTATTTCAACAGGGAAGCTTAGGAGATATTGGGATTGGGAGAACTTTAAAGATCCTTTTAAAATTATAAACGGTTGTTTACAAAGTTATAAATTAATTAAGAAAATGAAGCCTGACGTTATCTTTTCGGCAGGAGGATTTGTTTCAGTTCCTGTAGTTATAGGGGCATGGTTAAATCATGTACCTATCGTAATACGTGAGCCAGATAGTACGTTAGGGTTAGCAAATAAAATAGCATTACCTTTTGCTACAAAACTATGCACAACATTCCCTCATACAGGGGAGAATGTAAGTAATGAGAAAAAGGTTTATGTAGGACCAATTGTAAGGGAAGAAATTGAGAGCGGTAACGTATTACGAGGAAGAAGCTATTGTAAATTTAGGCAAGATAAACCGGTACTGTTAATAATGGGTGGGAGTCAAGGTGCACAATGGATAAATGATATGGTAAGGAAAAGTTTAGATACATTATTATTAAGTTTTAATATTGTTCATATGTGTGGTAAAGGGAAGGTGGATCCATCTATTGGAATGGAAGGTTATATGCAATTTGAATATATAGGCGAAGAGTTGCCGCATATACTGAATATGGCAAGTGTTGTAGTTTCCAGAGCGGGTTCTACTGCTATTTCTGAATTGTTATTTTTGAAGAAACCGATGTTGCTTATTCCGTTAACTAATGGTTCCAGTAGAGGGGATCAAGTTTTAAATGCTGACTATTTTGCACGACAAGGGTATGCGGAAGTATTACTTCAGGATAGAATAAGCGCCAGTACATTTACAGATGCGGTAAATAAGTTGTATGCCAATAAGGAGAGATATATTCAAAACATGAATGGATTTAAGAAAACAAATGATGAGGGAATTCATCAATTAATAGATATAATAAATGAAGTGGTGAAGTAATAGAAATTTAAATAGAAAAACAAAAGGAAAGAAGGTATCTTCTTTCCTTTTTACTATAGTTGTTCAAATTCATTGTTACTTATGCCGATTATATTCTGTATAGAGCTATATACTATGGACGAATACCGTTTTCTAACAGCTTAGTAAATTCATTTGTATAAATAGGTTTACTGTAATAATAACCTTGAATAAACTGACATTTATTTTTTTGAAGGAAATTTACGTGTTCTTTCGTTTCTACACCTTCAGCAATGACAGACATTCCTAATGTATGTGCTAATGTGATGATCGTTTTAATGATTTCCATTCCATCTTCACACGTTTCAGACATTGTAATAAATTCTCTTGGGATTTTTAACGTATCGATTGGATATAAAGGTAAGTAGGCTAGGGAAGAATAGCCTGTACCAAAGTCGTCGATTGAAATGTGAATCCCTAAATTTTTTAGTGTACGCAGTTTTATCAATGTTTCTCTCTCATCCATCATTGCAATTCGTTCTGTTAATTCTAGATCAAGGGAACTTGCTGGTAAGCCTGTAGTTGCTAAAGTAGAAGAAATAGATTTTACAAAGTCTTCTTGTTCAAATTCTTTAGCAGATAAATTTACTCCTATTTTCAAATGAGAATATCCGAGTGTGTGCCAACGTTTCATTTCCTGACAGGCTTGCTGTAATGTCCATTTTCCTATTGGAATAATTTGTAGTGTTTCTTCGGCGATAGGGATAAATTCATACGGAGAAATAACACCTAATTCGGGATGGTTCCATCTGATTAAAGCTTCGGCACCGATAATTTTATTTGATTTGCTATCAACTTGAGGTTGATATAAAAGGAACAATTCTTCATTTTGAATTGCGTTTGGTAAATCTTTCTCTAATCGTAATCGTCTTTCGATTTTTTTTGCGATTACATCGTCATAAATAGAGACAGAGTTAAGCTCTTTTTCCTTAGCATCATACATTGCAACATTAGCGTTTTTTAAGAGTGTAGCGGTATCAATTCCACCAGATGGATATATAGCGATGCCGATACTAAGTGATAAAGTTAATTTATGCTCATGTAGGACAAACGGTTTTTTCATGCCTTCAAATAATTGGTTACATAACTTGAATAAGGAATCATGGTCCGTATAGTTTTCGATTAAAATTGTAAATTCATCGCCACCGATTCTTGACACAAGAGTATGTGATGGAAGACATGATTGGAATCGCTTTGCTACCTCTTCTAATATGTAATCACCTGACGAATGCCCCAGTGTATCGTTAATTACTTTAAAGCGGTCTAAATCTAAATATAATAATGCGAACTCACTTTGTGCTGTTTTAGCATTTTTTATAACTTTTCTTAATTTCTTATGAAAAAAGGCACGGTTCCCAATTTTCGTTACAGTATCATGGAATGCTAAGTATTTAATTTCTTCTTGTTGTTTTTTTAATGCGGTAATATCCTTTACCATAATATAGCTTCCTGAAATTTGTCCATCTATCATAATAGGAACGATGGTAACGTATAAAAAATAAGTAAAGCCATCTTTATATTGAGAACTAAGTTGTAAAGATGCGGATTCTTGTTGTTTAACCTTTTCTAATGCAGATGCTAGTTTATGTTTATCTTCTTTTAAAATAATCGAAAAACATGTTTCACCAAGTAACTCGTTTGTTGGCGCTCCAAGTAGCATACTCCCGGCTTTATTTACATTTAAGAATATTCCATTTAAATCAATCGTAAAAATAGGATCAGGATGATATTCATATAATGATTTAAACTTTTGTTGTTTTTGAGATAGAGCCTCTGATTTATGGACTAAATCAGAAGTCCTTAAAGTAACTTTTTCTTCTAGTTGAGCATTAAATGCTTGTAGACGTTTTGTTAGAGTAGCGTTTTGCATACCTACAATAGAATGTCGAATAAGTACAAAAACAAAAGCGATACAATTTCCTGTAATGAGAGTGGAAGATGATGTTTGTTCTTTTAATGTAAACCCGATTAGTATTGCAACAGCAAGATAGGGAAATACGACTAAAACTTTCTTTCCTAGTATAGGGTTTACAATGAAATAATTTTTATGGCTGTTATCATCTTCTGAAATAGACCCAGCTATTGCGATAAGCAATATAGGTATTCTATATAAAAGACGTAAAAATGTTATAGTGTCAGTTGATAAATGGGTATTTAAGTAAAAGTAAATATAGTTAAAAGTTGCAGAACTAATTAATACAAAAATAAAGATATAAATTTTCCGCTTGGACTTAAAAATTGTTGGGCGGAAAAAGAGACTAACACCTAGTAGAAGAAATAATAGATCTGCAATTGGATATAGAAATGAAAGGAAAACATCTCCGAGTGAAAGTGAGAATATATTTAAATTTGGCTGATTAAATAAATACCATTCTAATGTGAATATGGAAGTAAGTACTATACATATATCACAAATAAAGAAAGCTTTTTCCCATTTATTGCATTCTTTTAAGATTTTATAGCAGAAAGCGATAAGACAGAAGAATAGAAAAAACATGTAAAATACATCAGAAACAGCAAAATGATGTATTGGAAGTTCGAAAAAGGTATCTTGATACGTATATACTACTTTTCCTAATAAAAAACTACCAATTGCAATTGTAATACATATCCAAAAAGGATTTGAACTAACTTTTTTAGAATATATAGAGTAAATTAGCGATATAAATGTAATGGCTTCAACGATGAGTGAAGCGAAGCGTACATTGAAATTTGAAAAATGAGTAGGGAACAGAAAGAAAAACATAAAATAGATTGAATAGCATATTAATGTTGTAATTAATATACATAGTTGTAAATTTTTATTTAATTTCAATAAAATCACCTTCTTTAAGTATGCACTATATTCGTAATATCTATACATAATAATATTACTTAAGGATTGTATCAGATTTCCTTATAAAAAGCATGCTTATAAGGAAAAAATAAGAGTGTAATACTTCTTGAAATTGAAAAAATGTTACATTTAATGATTTTTAGTGTATCAAGATTTTAGATGAAAATTGTATATTTAGTCATCCTGTATATTTTAAAGGTTTTTTAGTGCTTTGCAAGTGGAGATGCAAATTTGCATATAAAGTGAAACTTTAATCAGTTGGGGTTTTGTCCATCCCACTGATTTTTAGCCCTCACCAATCGGGCTTTTACGGGCAGCCTGACTCCCACATAACTTCCTCGTGTTCGCCGAATTTTGAGGTGGGAGTCTTACTGCCTGCAAATAGCGGGATAAAATGATGGGAACTTCTCTCTAGATGAGGTGAGTTTTTCGTTATTATAGAGTATTAAGTAAGACCTTTGTATGTAGCTATTCTCATACTAATGAGGGATTAAAGAAACGTGTTGATTATATACAATAATATGTAATACAGTAATTAATTTTTAATATGGAGGGAAAATCATGATGAAATGGGTGAAGTTTAGAATAGCACGTCCAACTGATAAATTTGAAGAGGTTATAGCATTCTATGAAAAAGGATTAGGTTTAAAACGTATAGGTGAATTCTACGATCATGATGGCTATGATGGGATCATGTTCGGTCTACCAGATGAAGAGTATCATTTAGAATTTACAAGACATATAGATGGAAGCCCTTGTCCGGCTCCAACAAAAGACAATTTACTTGTATTTTACATGCGTGAAGATAGTGAAATGAAAAAAGTGAGTAAAAGGCTGCATGCAATGGGATACGATGAAGTAGAACCAGAAAATCCATATTGGAAAGATAAGGGGATAACGATAGAGGATCCGGATGGTTGGAGAATTGTGTTAATGAAAATAGAAGAATAAAGGGTAATGAAACAAATAAGAATAAGGTTTCGAATTTCGATAAGGTAAAAATATATTGGCTTCCTTCTCAGAAATAAAACTAGGAGGAAGCTTTTTGGATTTTAAGTCTGAAAATTAAAATTTGAAAAAATGTTATGAAAAGATATAAAGTAAGAACGTATATTCCTATTGGTTTGAGACAGTTGTCTTTAAAGATAAATATAAAACTAGGGAGGTTTTTTTATGATATGCCGGATTAGAGACGCAGAAATATACTATGAAATTGTGGGAGAAGGTAAACCAGTCATTATCATACATGGTTGTGCTCCTGACCATAGGTTAATGAAGAGATGTATGGAATCAGTATTTCAGAAATATGAAGGTTATCAAAGAATTTATATTGATTTACCTGGCATGGGGAAATCGAATGCTCCAGATTGGATAAATAGTTCAGATCGTATAGTAGAAGTGCTTATCACATTTATTGAGGAAATCATTTCTGCTGAAGAATTTTTATTGGTAGGAGAATCATACGGGGGATATTTAGCTAGAGGGATACTTTCAAAGATGTTTGAGAGGGTTAATGGATTATTATTAGTATGTCCTGTTGTTGTAGCACAACCAGGAAAAAGACTTCTACCAGATAAACAGGTAATTGTAAGAGATGAGGAATTTTTAAAAACGCTCACTTCAACCGAAAGGGAAGAATTTTGCGAATTAGCAGTGGTAGCGAATGAATATACATATAAGCGATTCAAAGAAGAGATTAAGCCGGGTCTAGATGTTGCTAATAATGAATTTATTGAAAGATTACAAAAGAATTATTCTCTTACTTTAGACTTCCATCGTAAGAAATATGAGAAACCAGTTCTATTGTTAGCTGGGAGACAAGATATATCAGTAGGTTATCAAGATATTGTACGAATTATTGAAGATTACCCAAGAGCAACATTAGCGGTGTTAGATATGGCGGGACATAATTTGCAAATTGAACAGCCTGATCTATTTGAGAGTTTAGTTTGGGAATGGATTAGACGAACAGTTTAGCAAAGTTCATAAAATAGTTTAAAAGAAGAATTAATTAATATTTTGATTGTACTCAAGTTTTGAGACGGCAGAGATTAAAATAAGTAATTAACTTATAAATATTTTCAAGGAGGACTTATGAATACATATATCTATATGGTTAGGCATGGTGAATCACCAAAATTAGAAGGAGATGAAAGAACATGTGGATTAACTGAGAAGGGAACTTTAGATGCTCATAGAGTAACATCGACGTTCTTTCTGGAAATAAGGAGGGAATTCAGTTAAACAAATACACAATTAGTTTTAGTGAGCCTGGGAAGTATGTTATTAGGGTCAATGGTTGTATTTATAATGATGTATATACTTTTATTGTGAATGAGTAGTATATGCTCTTGATGTTTAATTAAATATATATTATCGGATGAAAAAAGAAACACCCTATTTGCGGTGGGAATCGTAAGTAGGGTGAATTATTTGTAAGAAAGTTAATGAAAAGAGTAATTGGTATTAAGTTATGTTTTATGTATTTTCATTAATTTGCTCTGGGTTTTTGTTATGTAAAGTATGTAAGAGTGTTTGAAATATCTTAAATGATTGCTGAAAGATTGGACTTTGAATAAAAGTGTATAGAAAAGTTACGATGAAAACAGGACCTCCTAGCATATATCCAATAACTAGTACAACGCATTCTACAATGATTCGAGCCCGGCTAATAGACAGTCCAGTTTTGTCAGAAATAGTAAGCATGAATCCGTCACGAGGTCCAGCACCAATTCCAGCCGCAACGTACATACCGCCCCCAATACCTGTAATTACAATACCAGAAAACAAAATGAATAAATTTATCCATAAATAATCAGTAGCGTTTGGAAGGATGTTTGATTGTAAGAAAAAGTCCATAATAGGGCCGATAAGCAATGCATTTAAAAATGTGCCTACGTTTATATATTTTGGATCTATTAGTAAAGAAATAAGTACGAGGCATAACCCGCATATAACACTCCAAGTACCAAGTGTCCATCCGAATCGTTCATAGAGAGCCATATTTAAAACTTCCCAAGGATGTAACCCGAGGAATTTAACTTTGACTGCAAGAGCGTTTCCGAGCCCAAAGAAAATTAATCCTAAGAAAAAAAGAAAATAGCGAAAGAGAGTTAGTCTCATTTTTTAAACCTCCCATTATATAATTATGTATATTACATGTTAGAATTTTAATGTGCAAATATTATGTATTTTTATGTTTTTTTAAAAGTGTTAACAATGTACATGAAATATACATCTTCACAGTCAAAAAAGTTAAAATATTTCGTTATAAGGATTATAATAGAGAAAGAAATATAAAAAGGAGTGAACGAATTTGAAAAAAGAACTTATTGAAAGATTTACGAGATATGTGAAGATTGATACACAATCAAATGAAGAAAGTCATACAGTGCCAACAACACCAGGACAGATTGAATTTGGTAAGTTATTAGTAGAAGAGTTAAAAGAGATTGGATTATCGGAAGTGACGATGGATGATAATGGTTATGTAATGGCAACACTTCCTGCAAATACAGATAAAGATGTTCCTGTAATCGGTTTTTTAGCACATTTAGATACAGCAACAGACTTTACGGGGAAAAACGTAAAACCACAAATTCATGAAGATTTTGATGGTAATGCGATTACGTTAAATAAGGAGTTAAATGTTGTATTAACACCTGAACAGTTCCCGGAATTACCATCATATAAAGGACATACAATTATTACAACTGATGGTACAACACTTCTTGGAGCAGATGATAAAGCTGGTCTTACAGAAATCATGGTGGCAATGAATTATTTAATACATAATCCGCAAATTAAGCATGGGAAAATAAGAGTAGCATTCACACCAGATGAAGAGATTGGCCGTGGACCATCTCATTTTGATGTAGAAGCGTTTGGTGCATCATTTGCTTATACGATGGACGGAGGTCCATTAGGTGGTTTAGAATATGAAAGTTTTAACGCTGCAAGCGCTAAGTTAACTTTTAAAGGGACAAATACACATCCTGGAACAGCGAAAAACAAAATGCGCAACGCAAGTAAACTCGCTATGGAATTTGATAGATACTTGCCAGTAGAAGAAGCGCCAGAATATACTGAAGGGTATGAAGGGTTTTATCATTTACTTTCTTTAAATGGTGATGTTGAGCAAAGTAAAGCTTACTATATTATTCGAGATTTTGATCGTAATCATTTTGAAGCGCGTAAAAATAACATCCAAGATATTGTGAAAAACATGCAAGAGAAGTACGGCGAAGATGCAATCGTTTTAGAGATGAATGATCAGTATTATAATATGCTTGAAAAAATTGAACCGGTGAGAGAAATTGTTGATATTGCGTATGAGGCAATGAAAAGTTTAAATATTGAACCGAATATTCATCCGATTCGCGGCGGGACAGATGGATCTCAATTATCATATATGGGATTACCAACACCAAACATTTTTACTGGCGGTGAAAACTACCATGGTAAATTTGAATATGTTTCGGTAGATACTATGGAAAAAGCTGTTCAAGTTATTGTAGAAATCGCAAGACGATTTGAAGAGCAAGCTTAAAAAGAGAACCAAGTAGTCATGAAGTACTACTTGGTTCTTTTCTATAGTAAAAAATACAAGGTGAAACTTGTTTACAAGACATGTGTAAAAGGGGGAAATGTTATGAGTGAAAATCAGTATCATGGTTATATAGGGACATATACAAAGGCGGATAGTAAGGGGATTTATAAATTTATACTTGATACGAAAATTGGAAAGATTAAAGGGATTGAATTAGCAGCTCATATAGGAAATCCAACATATGTAACGATTAGTCATAACAACGAGTACCTTTATTCTGTTGCGAAAGATAATGGATTAGGTGGAATTGCTAGTTTTTCCATTCATAATAAAATGGGTAATCTAGATTTGATTAATACACAACTTTTAGAAGGGGCATCGCCGTGTCATTTAAGTGTGGATCGAGAGAATAGTACAGTAGTAGCAGCGAATTATCATAAAGGAACAGTTGAATCTTATATAGTGAAAAAGGGTAGTGGAAGTATAAATACTGCTACGACAATTGTAGAACATAAAGGTTCAGGACTGAATAAGGAAAGACAGGAAAAGGCACATGCTCATTATGCGAATTTCACTCCTGATGAAAAATATGTAGTAGCAGTTGATTTAGGAATAGACAAGGTGATTACATATAAAGAAAGTGATGGAGGATTAATGGAAGCTGCTTGTTTATCTGTTAAACCTGGTAGCGGTCCGAGACATCTTGTATTCCATCCCAATAAACATCTTGCATACGTTATGACGGAACTAAGTTCAGAAATTATTGTACTGCAATATGATGCACAGAGTGGCAGTTTTAAAGAAAAACAATACATTTCGACATTACCTGAAGAGTATAGTGAAGAGAGTTATGGAAGTGCAATTTATATTTCTTCTGATGGCAAATTCGTTTACGCAGCAAACAGAGGACATAATAGTATCGTAGTTTTTCGAGTGAACGAGCATAATGGGGAGCTAACTTTTGTTGAAACAGTATCGACAGAAGGAGATTGGCCACGTGACTTTTCTTTAGATCCGACCGAAAGATTTTTAATTGCTGCGAATGAAAAATCTAATACATTGACTTTATTTACTAGGAATGAATTTACAGGTAAGTTAATGCTTGTACAGACGGGCATAAATGTTCCAGAACCAGTATGTGTGAAGTTTTTACATGTGAAAAAATAGATAGGTTTTCCTATCTATTTTTTATTAGGAAATTTTAATATAGCACCCGCCACAAATAAAAAGTCGCGTAAGACTCCCAACTTGTCCAATTTGCTGCAAATTCTTTTATTTCATTTTTAGTCGGTTTCTTTTCGGAACCTGTAATAAATTTGATAGCATTATGCAGGCCGACATCATCAATTGGAAAGGCTGAAGGGAATCGTAAACAACGCATCAAAACATAGTGAGCAGTCCATGGACCTATACCGCGAATGCTAGTTAATTGTTTTTCAGCTAGCCTCACATCTTGTATTTCTAATAGAGATTCTTTTGATAATTTACCTTCTGTAATGAGCTGTGCGATGTCAATTAAGTATTCACATTTTCTTGTAGTCATTTTTAATAATGCGAGATCTTCTACACTTAGATTTGCTATTACTTCAGGTGAGGGGAATATCCAATGTTTTCTATCGTTCCATTCTACATAAGTGCCAAAGTTTTCGACTAATCTTCTTTTTAGAGTATAGGCATATGTGAGGTTAATTTGTTGACCAATAATTCCCCAGGAAAGTGCTTCAAATAAATCTGGAATACCTAATGTGCGAAGCCCATAATACTCTCGAATAGGACCTTGAAGGAGTGGGTCATGTTTTGCTAATTTATAAAAGGGAGCTAAATCCGTAGTTAAATCAAACCACTCTTTTACATAGTTAGCTATAGCATCGCATATCCATTTTTTAGAGATATATGATTCTCCTAAAAAACGCATTTGAATATTGCCATCAGTATTTATACTAATTTCAACAAAAGGATTTACATCTTGAACAGGGATGACTTTATAAATTTTGTTATCTTCAATGTGAAACATACATTCATTTTTAGAACGTGATAGATAGCGTAAATTTTCTTGGAAACTAAATTCTTTCGGAACTGCTAAAGTCAATGTGCTACTATATTCTGCTGTCATATGAATTTCACCGGTAACTTTTCTAATGTAAGCAATTCTTTCTTCATTTCTAATCCGCCTCTAAAACCAGTTAGTTTGCCATCTTTTCCTATAACGCGATGGCAAGGAATTGTAATAAGAAGTGGGTTGGCAGCAATAGCAGAAGCAACGGCACGTACAGCTGTAGGTTTTTGAATTCTTTCTGCAATTTCTGAATAAGAATATGTTTTTCCGTAAGGAATTTCACGTACCGTATTCCAAACAGATAATTGAAATTCAGTTCCGTAAGCATCAATAGGCAATGTGAAAGTTTCTCGCTTGTTTTCTAAATACTCGATAACTTCTTTTGTATATGTTTGCAGGTAATCTGGATTGCGAGTCAATATATGTTGTGGCAGTTTTTTTCTAGCCCACAAATTTAGTTCTTCAAAGTTTTCGTCTTGAGATCCAATGAAACATAGTCCATTTTCAGTTGCAGCAATATGCAAGCGCCAATTTTTATGTGTAATTAGCGTCCAATATATAGATTTATTTTTATAGGAATTCATTATTGTATCCCTCTTTCATTTCGTTCTTTTTTCGATATTCAGTAGGAGTAAATCCGGTTTTCTTTTTAAATAAAGTTGCGAAATACTCCGTGTTTTCTATCCCGACAGCAGTACTAATTTCCTTAACGGATTGATTTGTATGTGAAAGATATTCTGCCGCTTTAACAATCCTAAATTGCTGTATATATTCTATGGGACTTATTCCTATCAGTCTTTTGAAAGTGCGTTGTAAATGAAAAGGGCTACCGTGGCACATTTCTGCAAGTAGGCCGAGAGTTAGTGCTTCGTCATAATGTTTTTCGATATAGTCTTTAATTTGTTCTACCCACTCTTCATTAGGTAAAATTATCCCATTTGGTTTACAACGTTTGCACGGACGAAAGTGTTCATGCAGTGCTTGCTCTGCATTTAGAAAAATTCGTACGTTGTTTTTATTCGGTATTCTCGATTTACACGATGGTCGGCAAAAGATCCCGGTTGATTTCACAGCATAAAAGAACTTGTTATCATATGAAGAATCATTATGAATAATTGCTTGCCAATACTCATTTGTTAACGAAAACCCTTCATTATGCAAAGATCATCACCTCTGAAATTAGTATAACCTGAATCATGTGCGTATGTACGTATTCACAAATGTAAGAGCAAGATTACAAAGATGAAAATATGATTCTTTTTCTATTTTGTGATAGCATGAAATTTGGAAGTGAACATCAAGAGGAGGACTATAAGTGAAGTTAATTTCATGGAATGTAAATGGTTTGCGAGCAGTTATTGCAAAGGGTGGATTTTTAGAATATCTCGAAGAATCCAGTGCAGATATATTTTGTTTACAAGAGATTAAATTACAAAGTGGACAAATTGATTTAAATCTAGATGGATATTATACATATTGGAATTATGCTGTGAAAAAAGGATATTCAGGAACGGCTATTTTTACGAGAAAAGAACCGATTGCTGTTACATATGGTTTAGGTATTGAAGAGCATGATCAAGAAGGAAGAGTTATTACTTTAGAATTCGAAGATTTTTACATCATAACGTTATATACGCCAAACTCAAAACGAGGATTAGAGCGTTTAGATTACAGAATGGAATGGGAAGATGATTTCAGGGCCTATATTAAGCGATTAGATGAAAAGAAACCAGTTATTTTTTGTGGAGACTTAAATGTTGCCCATAAAGAAATAGATTTAAAAAATCCGAAAAGTAATCGAAAAAATCCTGGTTTTTCGGATGAAGAAAGAGAGAAGTTTACAAATATTTTAGAAGAAGGCTTTGTTGATACATATCGCTTTTTATACCCTGATCAAGAAGGAGCATATTCATGGTGGTCATACCGTATGGGAGCAAGAGCGAAAAATATCGGATGGCGCTTAGATTATTTTGTAACTTCTGAAAGGCTAAAACATAAAATTACCGATGCGAAAATTAATAGTGAAGTGATGGGATCAGACCATTGTCCAGTTGAATTACATATAAATTTCTAAAAAAAGAAGTATCTCCCTAATATTAGGAGGATACTTCTTTTTTAATTCAGTTTGTTGAAATTTTTCAAATCATTCTTGAAATAATTGCATATTAAATATATACTTAGTAACGATAATCATTATCACTAGGAAAGATTATCAATGGGTGAGGTGTAAAAGAATTATAGTTTAGGGGAAGTGAATGAGAATGAGTTCCGGATAAAATTATTAATCTAATGAAATATATGTTTGGGACAAGTTTCATGTAGTTAAGTTTTCATATGAAAATAATCTATTTACAAGTTTTGAGAGGAGATATATAAAGATGAACAAGAAGTTATTTACATTAGGGATGGTTACAGTTTTAAGTGTAGGTTTAGCAGCATGTAATAGTACGGATAAAACTTCAGGGGAACAAAAGCAACAGACAAAAGCTACGGAAACAAAAAAAGATGAAAAACGAAAAATTACATATTTAGGTAAAGAATATACAGTACCAGCAAAAGTAGATAAAATTGCGACAGCTAGTTTAGAGTCGATGGAAGATGCAGCAGTACTTGGAATTAAACCAGTCGGTGCAATTACTGTAGGTGGTAAATTACCAAAGTATCTTGAAAAAGAATTAGAGGGTGCAAAATCTGTGGGTGAAAAAATGCAACCTAATTTTGAAACATTACTTCAATTAAAACCGGATGTTATTACATCTAGTACGAAATTCCCAGCAGAAACAGCTGAAAAGTTTACGAAAGTAGCTCCGACGTTCCCGGTATCACACGTTTCAACAGATTGGGAAGATAACTTAAAGTTAATGGGAGAATTAACTGGTAAAAAAGATAAAGCAGAAAAAATTATTAAAGATTACAATGCGGACGCTGAAAAAGCAAAAGCAAAATTAGGAGATAAGTTAAAAGACAAAAAAGTACTTGTAATTAGACTAAGAGCAAATGAATTATTCCTATATCCAGAAGGAGTATACTTCAACCCTGTAATTTATAAAGATCTTGGACTAACTGCTCCAGAACAACTTAAAACTGTAAAAGCACAAGAGAAAATTTCATTTGAAAAACTTGCTGAACTTAACCCAGATTATATTTTCTTACAATATGAGGAAAGTGAAAATAAAAACCCGAAAGTGCTAGAAGAAATTGAAAGCAATCCAATTTGGCAAAGTATGAATGCTGCAAAAGAAAAGAAAGTATTTGTAAACGTTGTAGATCCAATGGCACAAGGTGGCACAGCTTGGAGTAAAACAGCATTCTTAAAAGAAGCAGTGAAAAATTTATCTAAATAATACAATAAGTAAGGTGCGTTGAATGATATGCAGAAAACGAATGCGGTACCAGTAACCATTTTATGTATAGCGCCCATATTGATTTTATTTACAGTTATACTTTCTGTTTTATATGGGGCGAAAAACATTGATGCTGAAACAGTGTGGAATGCTTTATTTCATTTTGATTCAAGCGATGTAAATCATAATATTATTATTACTTCACGTTTACCAAGGGTAGTTGCAGCTCTTTTAGTCGGAGCATTTCTAGCCATATCAGGAGCACTTATGCAGGGGATGACAAGAAACTATCTTGCATCCCCTTCTATTATGGGTGTGACGGATGGTGCAGCCTTTGTTATTACACTTTGTATGATTTTTCTTCCGGGAATGTCATCAATCGGTATGGTTTTATGTTCAATGATTGGCTCAGCGCTCGGGGCAGGTATAGTGTTTGGTTTTGGTTCACTCCTTCAAAATGGCTTATCACCTGTTAGGTTAGCGATTATAGGAACGGTTATTGGAACATTTTTAAGTAGTTTATCAGCCGCGATGGCTTCGTATTTCCAAATTTCTCAAAATGTTAGTTTTTGGTTTAATGCAAAGTTAGATCAAGTGGACCCTAATATCATTAAAATCACGATACCATTTGGGATAATTGGTATAATTTTAGCACTTTTAATATCAAAATCTATTACCATTCTTTCTTTAGGAGAAGAAGTTTCTATTAATCTAGGGCAGCGTACAAAACTAGTTAAAGCGATGGCAATTTTATCAGTTATTTTTTTAACAGGAACAGCAGTTGCTTTAGTGGGGAAAGTTGGTTTTGTAGGTTTAATTATTCCACACATTACGCGCTTTATAATTGGGGTAGATTATAAGTGGATTTTGCCTTGCGCAGGCGTTATTGGTGGAGTTTTCTTAGCATTATGTGACGTTTTAAGTAGATTTGTAAACTATCCATTTGAAACACCAATTGGAGTCGTTACTTCCTTAATTGGAATTCCATTCTTCCTTTATTTAATCCGTACAAGAGGAGGAGAGAGACATGCTTAAAAGTTCAAGTCAACGTTTTGGAATGACAATGGGGATTAGTATATTTTTAATACTATGTGCTATTTATATTAGTTTAACGAATGGTACGTTTGATATTACGATTACAGATGTATTTAAAACACTCTTTAGAATAGATCCAGTACCAGACCATGATTTAGTTATTTTTGAGTTTCGCCTTCCGCGCATTGTAATTGCTGGATTAGTAGGATTAGGCCTAGGTGTTGCGGGTGCTGTAATTCAAGGGATTACGAGAAATGGATTGGCGGACCCAGGTATTTTAGGAGTGAATGCCGGAGCAGGTACAGCCATCGTAATTTTCATGTTCTTCTTTCAAGGGCAATTAAAGAGCACAGACTGGGTTTCTATTATGATGATGCCGATGTTTGGTTTAGTCGGTGGGCTAGGAGCCGCTATAATAATTTATCTGTTTTCTTGGAAAAACGGTAAGTTAGACTCGCAGCGTCTTTTATTAACAGGGATTGCAATTGGATCTGGATTTGGAGCGTTTTCTATGTATTTATCGCTCAAAATGAAGTCAACTGATTTCGAGATGGCTGCAGTTTGGGTGTCTGGAAGCATATATAGTGCAAACTGGAAGTATATTGTTGCTATGTTGCCGTGGCTTATCATATTAATTCCGCTTATACAAAAGAAAGCTTATTTATTAGATTTATTTCAATTGGAAGAAACGAGTATTACGAGTTTAGGTGTTGCAGTAGAACGAGAGAAATCAATTTTACTATTAAGTAGTATCGGACTGGTGAGCGCATGTGTTGCTGTTTCAGGAAGTATTGGTTTCATTGGACTAATGGCACCGCATATAGCGAAAAGACTTGTCGGTATTCAGCATAAGCATATAATTCCTACGTGCGGAGTAATCGGAATGTTCCTTGTAATTGCTTCAGACTTTATTGCAAAAACAGTTTTCACACCTGTAGAGTTACCAGTTGGAATCGTTATTTCTATTGTCGGTGTACCGTATTTCTTATATTTACTTTATAAGGCGAAAGCGTAAGAGGAGGAATAAAAGTGAGTATTTTAAGTGCAAAAAATTTAGAGACGAGTTATGAAAAGCTTACAGTGTTTCGCGATTTAAATGTGGAAATACAAGAAGGAAAAGTAACGACAATTATAGGGCCAAACGGGTGCGGTAAATCGACATTGTTAAAAACAATGGGAAGAATCTTAAAGCAAAAAAGCGGTAAAGTGTATTTGCAAGGACAGGATTTACATACAATTCCAACGAAAGAAATTGCCAAGCAATTAGCGTTACTCCCGCAAACTCCAATTGCGCCAGGAGAGCTTAAAGTAGAAGAATTAATTTCTTATGGGCGTTATCCACATCGCAATAACGTGAATAAGTTAACGGAAAAAGATAAAGAAATGATTGATTGGGCATTAGATATAACGAAAACATCTGCTTTTCGAACGAGACAAATAGCAAATTTATCAGGTGGTCAACGACAAAAGGTATGGCTAGCGATGGCATTAGCACAAGAGACAGAAGTGTTACTACTAGATGAACCAACGACATATCTTGATATGTCTCATCAATTAGATGTATTACAAATTGTGGAGAAGTTAAATAAAGAACATAATTGTACGGTCGTTATGGTATTACATGATATTAACCATGCAGCGAGGTTTTCAGATGAAATTATTGCAATGAAGGAAGGGGAAATCGTTACAACTGGAAGCCCAGAAGAGATTATTACAAATGAAGTATTAAAAGAAGTATTTCATATTGATGCGCGTGTCATGATTGATCCGTATAATGGGTCTCCTGTTTGTTTTGGATACGATAGCGTTGTATCTCAAGAAGAGAAAGTAGAAATATATGTAACGAGTTAAGAAGGGGGGATATAAGATGAATACTACTATTGAAAAACAGCAGATTATTACATCTAATACAGAACAGTGGAAAATGTATTCAAAATTAGAAGGTAAGGAATATCAAATTCATATTTCAAAGCCGAGGCAGCCGGCACCAGAGTCAGGATATCCTGTTATATACGTATTAGATGGCAATGCCTTTTTTCAAACATTCCATGAAGCGCTTAAAATACAATCAGTTAGAGCAGAAAAAACAGGTGTTTCACCAGCCATTATAGTAGGTATTGGTTATCCAATTGAAGGGGCATTTTCAGGTGAAGAAAGATGCTATGATTTTACGCCTAGCGTAATTTCAAAAGATGCTCCTTTAAAACCGGATGGTAAACCGTGGCCTAAAACAGGAGGGGCACATAACTTCTTTACGTTTATTGAAGAAGAATTGAAACCACAAATTGAAAATAATTTTGAAATTGATAAAGAGAAACAAACGTTATTTGGACATTCCCTAGGCGGATTATTTGCATTACATATACTATTTACAAATGTAAATGCTTTTCAAAATTATTTTATTAGTAGTCCGTCTATTTGGTGGAATAATCAATCCGTACTTGAAAAAGAAGAAAACCTTATAAATGAATTAAACAATGCTAAGTTTGAAACAGGGGTATTCCTTACAGTTGGGTCACTAGAACGAGAGCATATGGTTGTAGGTGCAAATGAATTATCAGAGCGCCTTCTCCAAGTAACACATGATAAACTTAAATTTAAGTTTTATGAAGCGGAAGGGGAGAATCACGCATCTGTTGTCCCAACGTCTTTAAGTAAAGGATTGCGATTTATTAGTCAAGTGTAGAAGACGTATATGAAAAAAGGTAAGCAATTGCTTACCTTTTTTCATTATTGTTTTATTGCCACGTATCCATCAATTAAAAAGCTAGTGAAAAAACGAGTGATTTGAGTAAAGCCACATTCCTCCATGATAGTTAGTAAATCTGTTTCAGAAATAGGAAACATTTCTTTTCCAAAAGAATTTTCAAATCGTTCCCAATCTTTTAATGGAATTTGATTTTGCATCATATGGTTGCGCCAAGCATTTAATTGTGCAGAAAACATACTTGTATGGGGTATACCATTTATTGAAGAGAGAAAGAATGGAGCACCGGGCTTTAAGCGACTACTAATTTCATTAAGTAACTCTTTTTTCCCCTTCATAGTTGGGATGAAGTGCAGGACAAGCATACAGGTGGCAGCGTCAAATAATGGATTGGTTAATAATGAATGAACAGTTCCATGTACAAAGTGAATTTGATTTTGTATGCCTTCGTTTTCAATTCTTTTTTTAGCTAACTGTAGCATGCTTTCAGATGGATCAACACCTGTAAAATAAAAATTGCTATTTTGTTTGCCTATTGAGAGGATTTCTTGTCCACCACCAGCACCTATAACTAGTAACTTTGGATTCATATTTTCTTTAGGGAGTGTAGTAAATAAGAAATGATTCATCATTTCATATAGGGTAAAATATCCAGGGATTTTCAACGGAATTGTTCGTTCATACGTATGTACAGTACAATCATTCCAGCTCATTTTTTAACCTCCTCTTTTACAATAAAGTTTCACTTTATTATGAAATGAAATGGTTAGAGGAAACAATCCCATAAATCTGGGGGGAATAAAGATGATTTATGAACAGGCAACGAAAGAAATAACAGTGTTAATGAAAAGCGAGAGCTCAACTAGACAATTCCAAAAAGAGTTTTTAAATATATTAAAAAAGGTAATTCCATTTGATGCTTCCTGCTTCACCGCTATAGACCCACGCACATTTTTATCAACCGGGGCATATACAGATCGAATAATTGAACAGCTGCATTCGCAGTTATTTATGAATGAATTTTTAGAGGATGATTACAACAAATTTAAAGATTTAGCACGAAAGGCCCCCCATGTTGGCGCGATACGTATTGTCACAAATGATAATCCGATAAAAAGCGCTAGGTATCGAAATATTTTAAAACCAGCCGGTTTTATAGATGAAGTAAGAGTGGTTTGTATGAGTAAAGGAAAATGTTTTGGACACTTAAGTTTGTTTCGAGATAATACAAGAGTATCTTTTCAACAAAATGAATGTGAGTATTTATCAAAAATAAGCTCTATTGTGGGAGATACATTAAGAAAATCATTTATAACATGTTCAGAGGAACAAGTGGAAGTAGTAGGAACGGGTACGATTATATTAAATGAAAAATTTGACCTACTATATTGGGATCAAAATGGAAAGGCGTGGCTATCCACTCTTAGAACATATGAACAATTGAATGAAGATGACGTTCCAAGGCCAATACGTGCGGTTTGTTCAAGAGTGAAAGCCAACGAATCTAATAGGGAAGCAGCAGATGAAGGGGAAATGGTATGTATTGGTTTATCTTGTGGACAATTTTTAGTTATTCGCGCGAGTAGGTTAGAAGGTTACGGTAGTTGTAATGATGGCTATATAGTTTTGTTTGAAAGAGCGAGGCCGGAAGAAGTTTTTCCCCTTATTGCAGATTCTTATAGTCTTTCTCAAAGAGAGAAGCAAGTGATAGTAGGGATTGTTAAAGGAATGTCAACAAAAGACGTGGCGGAAGAATTGCATATTTCTACGTATACAGTTCAAGATCATTTTAAATCCATTTTTGAAAAGGTAGGGGTATGTAGTAGAAATGAACTTATATGGGAGGTTTTTTCGAAGTTTTGTTTTTCTAAAGAGAAGTAATAATAGAAAAGAATCCAAAGTCATTTAGGATTCTTTTTTTATAATTTTTTTTAGGATAACCAAAAACATTCAAATAAACATTTGAATGTTTTTGGTTAATAAGGTATACTACATACATAATCAAATATATATTTGAATAAGAGGTGTTACTTATGAAAGAAGAACATTGTGAACTTTGTTATCACGATGAGCAAAAAGTAAAACATGCAAGTGATATGTTGGAGAAAGAAAATATAAGTAGTGTAGCGAAAATGTTCAAGGCACTCGCGGATGAAACACGATTAAAAATTGCGTATGCACTGTATACGGAAAAGGAACTTTGTGTACGTGATGTCGCCAGTATTATTCATAGTAGTATTGCAACGGCTTCGCATCATTTAAGACTGTTACAAACAATAGGATTAGCAAAAAAGCGTAAAGAAGGAAAACTTGTTTTTTATTCATTAGATGATTCTCATGTAAATGGATTAATTGAATTAGCGTTTAGTCATAGTAGTGAAATGAAAAATAAAGAATTCGATATGTAGTAAGGCATTTTCATAAAGAAATTTCTTTATGAAAATGCAATTTTAAAAGGAGAGGAGATAATAAGTATGATTAAGCTCGTTTTAATAAGACACGGACAAAGTGAATGGAATGTTGAAAATCGGTTTACAGGCTGGACAGATATAGACTTATCAAATGCTGGTCTTCGAGAAGCAAGAGAAGCTGGAGAGGTTTTGAAAGCCAATGGATTCTCATTCGATATAGCATATACATCTGTTTTAAAAAGGGCGATGCGTACTTTGTGGATTACTCTTGAGGAAATGGATTTGATGTGGATACCTATTCATAAAACATGGAAATTAAATGAGAGACATTACGGTGCACTTCAAGGATTAAATAAAGAAGAAACAGCGAGAAAATATGGTGATGAGAGAGTAACTTTATGGAGACGTTCAACAAATGTACGCCCACCAGCTCTTACAAAAGATGATGAGAGATATGAAGCGGCACATCCGAAGTATAGAGATTTAAAAGATAATAAGTTTCCCCTTACAGAAAATCTAGAAGATACAGAAAAACGAGTTGTTTCATATTGGGATGAAGAAATAGCCCCTAATTTAAAAGATGGAAAAAAAGTGATTATTGCAGCGCATGGAAATACAATAAGAGCTTTAGTAAAATATTTAGATCAAATTTCAGATGAAGATATAGAATATGTAAACATTCCAACAGGAACACCATTAGTTTATGAATTTGATAACGATTTAAAACCGATATGTCATTATTATTTAAGAATGAAAATGGGTATAAAACAAACGGTTTAATATACCCTACCTATGTATTGTATGTGGATATCGGAGGTGATTTATATTGTTACATTATACTGTCGTAAATAAAAAAAATTGTGGGTCATGTGGATTATGTGCTTCCGTAGCTCCTGATATATATCAATTAGATGGAAAAGGAAAATCATTTGGTGTATTAGATAACAATGAAGGAATAATGGGAATCCCAAAAATTTTCTTGAAAGCAATGTTGGCAGCTAGTGACGGCTGTCCAACAAGTTCAATTCAAGTAAGAAAAGAGCCGTTTATAAATAAAGTGAAAATTCAATAGAAGAATTATTAAAGATAAAACAAGATTAAAAGGAGGAATTTATATGGGACATCATCACGGTCACCAACATCATGGGCATACTCACGGGCATTCCCACGGACATCATCATTTTGAAGAGAGTAGAGAAGGGAATAAGAAAGGTTTAATTACGGCATTAGTAATTACGGCAATTATTATGTTTCTTGAATTTTTTGGAGGACTAGTTACAAATAGTTTAGCCTTATTATCTGATTCAGGACATATGTTAAGTGATACGAGTTCGTTATTATTAAGTTTAATTGCCATTGGATTAGCAGCTAGAACTGTTACTTCTACAAAAACGTATGGATATTATCGTTTTGAAATATTGGCGGCATTAATTAATGGTATTACATTATTTGTTGTAGCTGGACTTATCGTGTGGGAAGCGATTGGAAGGTTTTTTGAACCACCAACTGTAGCAAGTGGTCCGATGATGTTAATCGCATCAATTGGTTTACTAGCAAATTTAATTAGTGCATGGGCTCTTATGAGACAAGGTGATGTGAAAAATAACGTCAATTTACGTAGCGCATATTTACATGTTCTTGGAGATGCTTTAGGTTCAGTTGGTGCGTTAGTAGCTGGTGCACTTATGTCGTTATTTTCATGGTATATTGCAGATCCAATTATTTCAGTGGTTGTAGCGCTATTAATTTTAAAGAGTGCATGGGGAGTAACAAAACATTCCATTCATATACTTATGGAGGGTACACCTGTTTCAATTGAGATAGAACAAGTTAAGCAAGCTATTAAAGAAGTAGAGGGTGTACGTGATATACACGATCTCCACATTTGGACAATTACATCAGGATTAGATGCATTAAGTGTCCATGTAATGATCGATAAAAAACAGGACGATCAAGAAGTGCTTCAAAATATTATTACTATGTTAAAACAGGAGTTCCATATTGAACATGCTACAATTCAAATCGAAACGCTTAAGATTAAGCATAGTGAAATGGTCGTTTAATAAAATTCAACAAAAAGGCTATGGAGGAAATTCTCCATAGCCTTTTTGTTCACGTAAGTAGAATTGTCCTTTTTGAAAGTTTTGTTTCAACTTTTCGTCTAAAGAGACAAAAAGTTGTCACATTTCCGTCACAATTAGCATAAACATACTATAAACGAAATGAACTTATCCCGCATAATAGCCCAATTGATTCAACTAATAATCAGTAGGGCTGAAAACACCACTGATTAAAAGTTCACTTTATTCTCAAGGAGGTAGGTCGTATGAAAACTATTCTTGCTATCGCTGGGCTTATTTGGGTTTTATCACACGGTATTCCAATTTATGAAGGAGAACAAATTCGTAGTGCTCTAAATAAAGAATTTAATGAATATCATATTATTGATCGACAAGATAATGTTGTTACAGTTCGTGTAAATGATTGTTTTCATACAGTTACCGTTGAAGGAACTTCTGTAGTTAATGACACAAAATTATGTGATCAACAATAGATGTATATATAATAGAAAGAAAAAAAGTCTCAATTCAAATTTGTGATGATTGAGGCTTTTTTTATTGAGTTTTAGTGGGAGATTTCATTGTTTTTTTGAAAAAGGGAAAGGGTATAATGATAATTGGGATTGAGAAGCTAAGTATTTGTTAAGAATAATCATATAAAGATAAGATACTCATATAGGGTATCATTACATAGATATTTAATGCTATAATTGGTATACTCGTAAAAAGTATTTGTTTTTATTGGATGAAGAGAAACTTTAAGAAGGTGATAATATGGATCATAAAGAGCAGGAAACAACGGCTATGCATAGATCAGAAAAAGAAAAAGAGCAAATTATAAATAGATTGAAGAGAATTGAAGGACAAGTTCGTGGAATTCAAAATATGATTGAAAATGATCGTTATTGTGTTGATATTCTAGTGCAAATTTCAGCGATCAATGCAGCGATGAAAAAAGTAGGAATGGGCGTCTTAAAGAATCATACAAATCATTGTGTTTCAGGAGCTATTAAAAACGGGAATGGTGACGAAGCAATTGAAGAATTAATGACCGTTTTTGAACGTTTTTCAAAAGCGTAAAAACCAAGCTAGTATTTGACTGGCTTGGTTTTTCTTTATACATATATGGGGTATGGACAGATGGTATAAAAATTGATGCGTGGAATAAAGAGAAAATAAAGGTTTTAGAAAAATTTTTAAATCATTATATAAAACCATTGATTACCTTAGGGGGGTATGGTAAGATGTAGTTGTGATTAACAAACAATGAAGAAACAAGAGGAGGATTTTAAATGGAACAGTTAACATTAAAAGTTGAGGGTATGTCTTGTGGGCATTGTGTAAATTCTATTGAAAGTAATGTGAAAGAACTAAACGGCGTTGAACAAGTAAAAGTTCAATTAGCAGAAGGAACTGTTGAAGTTACTATCGACTCATCAGTTGTAACATTAAAAGATATCGTTGCTGTAATTGAAGATCAAGGCTATGATGTTCAATAATAATTTTTAATATGGAAATAAATCGTACTTTATATGGAGTACGATTTATTTTGCTAAAAATTATACCTTATAAGGGTATATAGAGGTGAGAGACATGAATGAACAAAAAGAGGCCAATCTCCAAATATCAGGCATGACATGTGCAGCATGTGCAAATAGAATTGAAAAAGGTCTTAAAAAAGTAGAAGGTGTGCAGGATGCAAATGTGAATTTTGCACTTGAAAAAACGAAAATTTTGTACGATCCAACTAAAACAAATCCGAAAGAATTTAAAGAAAAAGTTGAATCGTTAGGATATGGCATTGTAAGTGATAAAGCGGAGTTTACCGTTTCGGGAATGACATGCGCAGCGTGTGCGAATAAAGTGGAAAAGCGTTTAAATAAACTAGATGGTGTGAACAAGGCGACAGTAAATTTCGCTTTAGAATCAGCTACAGTAGACTTTAACCCTAATGAAATCAGTGTAAATGAGATGAAGAGTACAATCACAAAATTAGGATATAAATTAGAAGTGAAATCGGATGAGCAAGATTCATCAACAGATCACCGCTTAAAAGAAATTGAGCGACAAAAGAAGAAGTTTATTTTTTCGTTTATTTTATCATTTCCGTTATTGTGGGCAATGGTGAGTCATTTTTCATTTACATCTTTTATTTATTTACCTGATATGCTTATGAACCCATGGGTGCAGCTGGCCCTTGCAACTCCAGTACAGTTTATAATTGGAGGCCAGTTTTATATTGGTGCTTATAAAGCGTTACGCAATAAAAGTGCAAACATGGATGTTCTTGTGGCACTTGGAACGTCCGCAGCTTATTTCTATAGTGTTTATTTAAGTATTCAATCAATTGGTTCTTCAGAACATATGACAGATTTATATTTTGAAACGAGCGCGGTACTTATTACTTTAATTATTTTAGGTAAATTATTTGAGGCGAAAGCAAAAGGGCGTTCATCAGAAGCTATTAAAAAGTTGATGGGATTACAAGCGAAAACTGCCACAGTTGTGCGAGATGGCACAGAAATGAAAATTTTAATCGAAGAAGTGGTAGCTGGTGATGTTGTCTATGTTAAACCTGGTGAAAAAATCCCAGTAGATGGAGAAATTGTAGAAGGAAAATCAGCGATAGATGAATCGATGTTAACAGGCGAGAGTATTCCAGTTGATAAAACAATTGGGGATGTAGTAATCGGTTCTACAATGAATAAAAATGGATTTTTAAAAGTTAAGGCAACTAAGGTAGGAAGAGACACTGCATTAGCTCAAATTATTAAAGTAGTGGAAGAGGCTCAAGGTTCGAAAGCTCCTATTCAAAGGGTAGCTGATCAAATTTCAGGTATTTTCGTACCTGTTGTAGTTGTGATTGCTATAATCACATTTGCGGTATGGATGATATTTGTTACACCTGGTGATTTTGGAGGAGCACTTGAGAAAATGATAGCAGTGCTTGTTATCGCTTGTCCATGTGCATTAGGTCTTGCAACACCTACATCTATTATGGCGGGATCAGGAAGATCAGCTGAATACGGTATTTTATTTAAAGGTGGAGAGCATTTAGAAGCGACGCACAGATTAGATACGATTATTTTAGATAAAACGGGTACAGTGACAAATGGAAAACCGGTATTAACTGATATAATTGTGGCAGATGGATTTGATGAGAAGGAAATATTAAAATTAGTTGGTGCAGCAGAAAGAAATTCTGAACATCCACTTGCAGAAGCAATTGTAGAAGGAATTAAAGAAAAGGGAATTGATATCCCAAGTTCAGAAACGTTTGAAGCAATTCCTGGCTTTGGTATTGAGTCGGTTGTAGAAGGGAAACAGTTATTAATTGGTACACGCCGATTAATGAAGAAGTTTAATATTGATATTGAAGAAGTTTCTAAAGCGATGGAAGAACTAGAGCGAGAAGGAAAAACGGCAATGCTTATAGCGATAGATAAGGAATATGCTGGAATTGTTGCTGTTGCAGATACTGTAAAGGATACTTCAAAAGCAGCAATTGCAAGACTTAAGAAAATGGGTCTAGATGTCGTTATGATTACAGGAGATAATACACAAACTGCTCAGGCAATTGCAAAGCAAGTTGGTATTGATCACGTAATTGCAGAAGTATTACCAGAAGGAAAAGCAGAAGAAGTGAAGAAACTTCAAGCTAGTGGTAAGAAAGTGGCTATGGTTGGAGATGGAATTAATGATGCTCCTGCTCTTGCTACAGCGGACATTGGAATGGCAATTGGAACAGGAACAGATGTAGCGATGGAAGCAGCGGATATTACGTTAATCCGTGGCGATTTAAATAGTATTGCTGATGCAATTTTCATGAGTAAAATGACGATTAGAAATATTAAGCAAAATTTATTCTGGGCATTAGCTTATAACGGCCTAGGAATTCCAATTGCGGCGCTCGGTTTCTTAGCTCCTTGGGTTGCAGGTGCAGCGATGGCGTTTAGTTCTGTATCAGTCGTATTAAATGCATTAAGATTGCAAAGAGTTAAATTGAAATCTTAAACACTTTCAGCTATAAAACGAATTTAATATGCTTTTTTACAATAAACAATACTTTGTATAAGTATTGTTTATTGTTCGTTTAGAAGGAAAGATCGATCTAATATAGAAAGAGGAGAAGTAGTGAATCTTATATAGTGGAAGAAACTGTTTCAAAAATAAAGACGAAATAATTATCCGGATAACCGAAATAGAAGAGTTAGTTTGATAAGGAGTTTTACATATGTTTAAAGATATTAAAATTAGAACATTCCAGAAAGAGGATTTAGAGCAAGTATTACAATTGTTCTATGAAACGGTTCATACGGTTAATGCACAAGATTATAATACGTTACAGCTACAGGCATGGGCACCAAAGCGACTAAATAGAGAAAGTTGGCTAAAGTCTTTAGAAAAGAATATTAGTTATGTAGCGGATAACAACGGTGTGATAGTTGGATTTGGGGATTATAATGATGAACATTACATAAATCGTTTGTTTACACATAAAGATTATCAAGGGAAAGGGATAGCTTCTTATATATTACAAAAGTTAGAAAAAGAAGTAATGAAGCTAGAACATAGGGATATATATACAGAGGCAAGTATTACAGCAAAACCTTTCTTTGAAAGTAAAGGTTATATTTGCATAAAGGAACAAAATAAGCAGCATAATGGTCAGATTTTTATTAATTATATAATGAAAAAAATAGCCTTCTCATAAATGAGAAGGCTATTTTTCATTATTTTACAGCTTCTTTTAGTTCTTTACCAGCTTTAAAAGCAGGTACTTTAGAAGCTGCGATTTGCATTTCTTCACCCGTTTGTGGGTTACGGCCTGTACGAGCAGCTCTTTCGCGAACTTCAAATGTACCGAATCCGATAAGTTGTACTTTTTCGCCAGCAGCTAAAGAGTTAGTGATTGATTCTACTACAGTTTGTAAAACTACAGTAGCTTCTTTTTGAGAAATTTCAGCTGATTGCGCTACGTTTTTGATTAATTCTGTTTTATTCATGTTTTCACCTCATATGTAAATAATGCTATTTAAGTTGTTATTATAACGTATAAAAGTTCAGAGAACAAGTGTACGCAGATATATTTACAAAAAAATTGAAATTCGTATCGTTTTTTCATGTTGTCACATCAATGTAACAAAAAGGTTTTAAAGTACATCTAGAGGTGAAAATATGAATACGCATCATGTGAAAAAAGAGCGAAAAAAATCAATCGTAAAGAAATTTATTATTAGTTTCATAAGTATATTAATGATTCCAATAAGCTTGTATTTCTATGCAACAGAAATAGAACGAAGATTAGTATCGGTCACGTGGAATGAAATAGAAGCTCCTACGATTCCTAAAGAGTTTAACAATAAAAAGATATTGCAATTCTCAGATGTGCATTTAGGGCCAGAGTTTACACTGAAGCAACTAGATAATTTGGTTGAAAAAATGAATGAGTTACGTCCAGATATAGTAGTTTTTACAGGGGATTTAATAGATAAGTTCGGATCTTATAATGAGGAAAGAGAAGAGGCGAAAGAAATTTTGAGGAAAATTCACGCTCCTCTCGGAAAGTATGCTGTGTTTGGGAATCATGATAGAGGCGGGGGCGGTAGTTTATTCTACAAAAGGTACATGGAGGAAGCGGGTTTTTCTGTTTTAGTAAATGACGTGCAGAAAATTAAAGTGGAAAATGGCAAGTATATTACAATATCAGGTTTGGATGATTTCTTATTAGGGAAACCACAAATAGACTCGACTTTAAAAAACTTAAGACAACAAGATTTCAATATGTTATTAGTACATGAGCCTGATGTTGTAGACAAAGTAGCTTGTTATCCAGTTGATTTTCAAATCTCAGGACATAGTCACGGAGGACAAGTTCAGATTCCTTTTGTAGGTCCTTTAATTACCACAAAATTAGCAGAGAAGTATGTTGAAGGAATGTATGAATTAGAAGGAAAGAGTAAGCCATTACATTTATATGTAAATCGCGGTATTGGAACGACGCGAATGCCTGTTAGATTTTGGAGTGTACCTGAACTTTCAGTTTTTGTATTGAAGCAAAGTAGTAACTAAAGTAGAACGTTTCATATTTTGGAGAATTAAGAGTACTTTTAAAGAAAGTTCTCTTTTTTATTGATTAAATACAGAATATTGTGTATTTTTTGTTTGAAGTGTTAAAAAGAAAGGGGAATTTTTATGATAGAAACATGGCATAAAGAATTGGAAAGTTTATATAACCAAATGGTTTCGTGGCGAAGAGATTTTCATCAATACCCAGAGCTATCGTTTCAAGAAATAGAAACACCGAAAAAAATAGCTGAAATCTTAAAAAGTTTTCATATTGATGTGAAAACAGATGTCGGGGGAAGAGGGGTAATCGGCGTAATTGAAGGTGGAATACCTGGGAAGACGATCGCGTTGCGTGCTGATTTTGATGGACTACCTATTCAAGATGAAAAGCAAGTTTCATATAAATCAAAGATTCCTGGCGTAATGCACGCTTGTGGCCATGATGGACATACAGCAACACTTTTAGGAGTCGCAAAAATATTAAGTGAAAACAGAGACCAACTTTCAGGGAAAATAGTCCTTATTCATCAACATGCAGAAGAGAAAGAACCTGGTGGGGCAATTGCTATGATTGAGGATGGTTGTTTAGAAGGAGTAGATGTTGTTTTTGGCACACATTTATCTTCTCAAATACCTGTAGGAATTGTTGGGGCGAAAGCTGGAGCAATGATGGCCGCAGCTGATACTTTTGAAGTGAAGATTCAAGGGAGAGGCGGTCACGGCGGTATGCCGCATCATACTGTAGATGCCATTATCGTTGCAACACAAGTTATTAATCAATTGCAACTTTTAGTTAGTAGAAAAGTAGATCCGTTGCAATCTGCTGTATTAACAGTTGGTACATTCCATGCTGGTCAAGCAGATAATATTATTGCGGATACTGCTACATTTACAGGGACAATTCGGACGTTAAATCCTGAAGTTAGAGAATTTATGGAGAAGGAATTTAAACGAGTTGTTGAGGGGATTTGTCAGTCTCTTCATGCTGAAGTTAATATTCAATATAAACGGGGTTATCCAATATTAATAAATCATTTAGATGAAACGAGTCATTTTATGGAGATTGCGAAACGTGATCTTGGAAGAGACAGAGTCATTGAAGTACCACCGATTATGGGTGGAGAAGATTTTGCATATTATTTAGAACATGTTCCAGGAGCATTTTTCTTTACAGGTGCGGGTAATGAAGAAATAGGAGCAACATACCAACATCATCATCCTCAATTTGATTTTGATGAACGTGCGATGTTGGTTGGTGGGAAGTTACTTTTAAGTCTCGTAAATAGTTATTTGAGAGATGGAAAAGAATCTCTTAAAACTTTAGATGTGAATACGACAAAGTAATTTGCATAAATAAAAAACAACAATAGGTTATTTGACACTCCCACCCTTAAAGGGGCAAGTTGACTAATGTTAGTGGGATTCTTGTTACCAAAGGAGAAGTCCATTTCTGGTATCGCTGACGTGCAAGATTGCGGTGTGCCATCACCACTCTCACGACAGACCATATAGGGTCGTGAGCTAGGTACTATCAGCATACCGTACAGATTCGTGTTCCGATGTTTTAGCGCCTTGTTCTTGACGTCACATATTATTTTACCTATAGCATGAATTCGGCTATCGAACTTCCTATGATATCTTGTTTTCGAAGAATGGTATATCCAATCATTGCTAGAAAAGATTCATATATAAGTAAAGAAACAAGTAATTACTATTAGCATAGTGAAAATAAACTTTTTTCTTGACTTTTTATATGAAGGAGAGCAAAATGATAAAAAAGGAAGGGGGGATGACGATGGAAGAGTACGTATTAGAGCTGTATAACCTGTTATATACGACAGAATGGCAAGATATTGTTTCGTTTCTCGGGATAGTATTTTGTATGAAGATTGTAATCGTATATATGGAAGAGCAAGGTATGTTCTATTCCTTCTCATCTCCGTTCGATTTGCAAAGAGAGCCGTTACCAAACTATGCCAATATAAATGATAAACAAATTCCTTTTGTTATATTCTTTATGATTCGTTTTATAACAGCGATTGTGAAGAGGAAAGAAAGTGATGAAGAAGAGTGCCACTTAACTTGTAAGATAGCTAACGTTTTTTAAGCTAAATACAAGGAGGAGATTTATATGTGGTTTCGATTTCTTATGATTGGTTTCTTTTCATTAACAGCAATTTCACTAATGGGATATCAAGTGTCTGAAATATATCAAGCGTATAGCAGTACGTTTTTTAACAAAAACTAATTGCATTGCTATTTAAATAATAAAGCGATAAAATCCTTCTTAAGAAGTTTTATTAAGAAGGATTTTTTCTTTGCCTTGTCTTGCTGTGTCAAACTATTGTCACATTTACACTGTGAATAATATGTTAAAATAGTGAGGTTACGTATACATATTTGAAGGAAGAGGGAGTGACCATTTTGGTGGATCAATCAACAAATCAGAAAAGCTATGCTCCTATTGTGATAACGCTTTCTGTAATTGTAAATGCGATTATATTATTTTTGTTCTTTGGACCTGTTGGCTATGAAGGAGAAGTACATTTTGATGTAACAATTTTACCAATGTTAAATGCAATCTTTAATAGTTTTACGTTTGTATTTTTATTAGCAGCTTTATTCTCTATTATTAAAAAGAATGTGAAAATGCACCGTGGTTTTATCCTGGCAGCATTTACAACGACTTTACTATTTTGTGTTTCGTATTTATCGTACCATTACTTAGCACCAGCAACACATTTCGGTGGAGAAGGAGTCATTAAATATGTGTATTTCATCATTTTAATTACACATATTATCCTTGCGGCGATTATTGTACCACTTGCATTGTTCGCACTAGTATTTGGTTTTACGAATCAATTAACACGTCACCGTAAAATTGTACGTTGGACGATGCCGATTTGGTTATATGTAAGTTTATCTGGTGTTATTGTTTACTTAATGATCTCGCCTTATTATCAATAAAAAATCTCAGCCTTTAAGGCTGGGATTTTTTTGTTAAGCAAATTTGTTTGTGAAATTAAAAAAGTGTGGTATACAAAAGTATAGTTGCTTTTCATATGGAAGGGATGGTAAAGGTATATGCAAAATTTTGTATTTCGTAATCCAACAAAACTTATTTTTGGTAAAGGACAATTAGAGCAGTTACAAACTGAAATTCCACAGTTCGGTAAAAAAGTTCTTCTCGTATATGGAGGAGGAAGTATTAAAAGAAACGGTATTTATGATAATGTAATTTCTATTTTAAAGGATATAAATGCGGAAGTGTTTGAGTTGACGGGTGTTGAACCGAATCCTCGTTTATCAACAGTAAAGAAAGGGATTCAAATTTGTAAAGACAATGGAGTCGAATTTATTTTAGCGGTTGGCGGAGGAAGTGTAATCGACTGTACGAAAGCGATTGCTGCTGGTAGTAAATATGATGGAGATGTATGGGATATTGTAACGAAAAAATCATTTGCTAGCGAGGCGTTACCGTTCGGTACTGTACTCACTCTTGCGGCAACAGGTTCTGAAATGAATGCAGGCTCTGTAATTACAAACTGGGAAACGAATGAAAAGTACGGCTGGGGCAGTCCAGTTACATTCCCTCAGTTTTCAATCTTAGATCCAGTTCATACTGCGTCTGTACCGAAAGATCAAACAATTTACGGTATGGTAGATATTATGTCACACGTATTAGAACAATATTTCCATCATGGAACAAATACAGAACTACAAGATCGTTATTGTGAATCTGTTTTAAGAACAGTCATTGAAACAGCTCCTAAGCTTTTAAGTGATTTAGAAAATTATGAGCATAGGGAAACAATATTATATTGCGGAACGATGGCGTTAAACGGCATTTTAGCGATGGGAGTAAGAGGAGATTGGGCAACTCATAATATTGAGCATGCAGTTTCTGCTGTTCATGATATACCACATGGGGGTGGCCTTGCGATTTTATTCCCGAACTGGATGAAGCATGTTGTAGATGAAAATATAAGTCGTTTTAAACAGTTCGCTATTCGTGTAATCGATGTAGAAACAGATGGGAAGACCGATAAAGAGATTGCATTAGAGGGAATTGAGGCATTACGTCAATTTTGGACTTCGATTGAAGCGCCAGTAACATTAGCTGATTACGCTATTAGAGAAAGTGAAATTGACTTAATGGCGGATAAAGCGATGGCTTATGGTGAATTCGGTAACTTTAAAAAATTAAATAAAGATGATGTTCTTGCAATTTATAAAGCTTCTTTATAAGTGAAGCGAGAGAAGAAACCTATTTGATTGTTGTATCAAATAGGTTTCTTTTTTGTTGTTTATAACCGATTGTGATTGTTAATGATTATTTTTGGTTGTTTGTGGTTGATTTTTGTGATCGTTTTCATTATACTGTAATCAAAGAAGAGGTGAAGAAGATGTTAACTCCTGAACGTCATCAAATGATACTACAACTTGTAAAAGAACAAAAAGTGGTTAAATTACAGCAATTGGTGGAAAGAACAGAAAGCTCTGAGTCGACAATTCGTCGTGATTTAGCACAATTGGAAAAACAAAGGTTATTAAAAAGAGTTCATGGTGGTGCCTCTGTTTTAACAGGAAAAGGACAGGAGCCCACGATGATTGAAAAATCATCCAAAAACATTCAAATAAAACAACAAATTGCCAAGTATGCGGCTAGTATTGTTGAACAAGGGGATTGCGTTTATTTAGATGCAGGAAGTACAACATTTGAAATGATTCCATTTTTAATAAACAAAGATGTTACTGTCGTAACGAATGGACTTATGCATATTGAAGCTTTAGTTGAAAATAATATTTGTGCGTATTTATTAGGCGGGATGATGAAGGGTAGGACGAAAGCTTTAATTGGTGCTATGGCACAGGAAAGTATGCAGAAGTATCGTTTTGATAAATGTTTTTTAGGAGCTAATGGTGTACATGAACAGTTAGGGTATACAACGCCAGATCCAGAAGAAGCACTCTTGAAACAAATGGCATTAACATTAGCGAACGAAGGGTATTTCTTAATTGATGAAAGTAAATTTTCAGAAGTTGCGTTTGCGAAAATTGCAAATGTTGAAGATGCAAGCATTATTACAAACCATTTAGAAATTGATTTAGAAAAATATAAAAGACAAACCAATGTAATTGAGGCTGATAAACAATGATCTATACAGTTACTTTAAACCCATCTATTGATTATGTAGTACAAGTTAATTCTTTCGATTTAGGAACAGTAAACCGAGCAGAGAAAGATATGAAGTTTCCTGGAGGAAAAGGGATTAATGTTTCTCGTGTTCTTCATCGTTTAGGTGTTGAAAATGTAGCGCTTGGATTTACGGGTGGATTTACTGGTCAATTTATTAAAGATGTATTGCATGGTGAAGGTGTAACAACGAACTTCGTCCAAGTAGATGGAGATTCTCGAATTAATGTGAAAATAAAAGGGCAAGAAGAAACAGAGTTAAATGGACAAGGTCCTATTGTGACAAATGAGCAATTTGAACAATTGATGAAAAAAATCGAAAGTATGCAATCTGGAGATTGTGTTGTACTAGCTGGAAGTGTACCTTCTTCTATTCCAACTACCTTTTATGAATCAATCGCAGCGTTTGGAGCTGAAAAAGGTATTCGTGTAGTAGTAGATGCAAGTGGAAGTGCACTGCAGTATGTAACTAAAAATAAGCCATTTTTAATAAAGCCAAATCATCATGAACTTGGTGAGTTATTCGGAGTGGAGCTTTCAACAGTAGAGGCCATTTTACCGTATGGAAGAAAATTAATCGAACAAGGTGTAGAGCACGTTATCGTATCAATGGCAGGAGATGGAGCTTTATTATTTACGGCAGAAGGTATATATGAAGCAACTGTTCCAAAAGGTGTTGTAATTAATTCAGTTGGGGCAGGAGATTCCCTTGTTGCAGGATTTGTAGGTAAATATGAACAGACAAAAGATATTGAAAAAGCATTTCAATATGGTGTTGCAACGGGGAGTGCAACAGCATTTTCAGCAGATTTATGTACAAAGGAAAAAGTAGAAGAATTGTTGTCGCAAGTAGTTGTAGTTAAGCGATAGGGGGAAGCAACATATGAAAATTACAGAACTATTAAAAAGGGATACAGTCATTATGAATATGACAGCTTCAAATAAAGAAGCTGTCATAGATGAATTAGTTGAGAAATTAAATGGTGCTAATCGTTTAAATAATAAAGCTGAATTTAAAGAAGCTATTTTAAAGCGGGAGTCACAAAGTACAACAGGAATTGGTGAAGGTATTGCTATACCTCATGCGAAGACGAAAGCTGTTAAGCAACCAGCAATTTGTTTTGGTAGAAGTGTAAGCGGTATCAACTATGAATCGCTTGACGGACAGCCTGCACATTTATTCTTTATGATTGCTGCAAGTGAAGGGGCGAATAATACTCATTTAGAAACGTTGTCGCGTCTATCTACATTATTAATGGATGAAGGTTTTCGTAAACAATTATTAGAAGCAAAGGATGAAGAGGAACTGCTTCGTTTATTTGATGAAAAAGAGAATGAAAAAGAAGAAGAAGTTGAAGTAGCAAAGCCAGAAGGGAATGAACCGTACGTATTAGCTGTTACAGCTTGTCCAACTGGTATCGCTCACACATATATGGCTGCGGATAGTTTAAAAGCAAAAGCAGCAGAGTTAGGTATAGCCATTAAAGTTGAAACGAACGGATCAACAGGTATAAAGAATGGTTTAACGAAAGAGGATATTGAACGTGCAACAGCGATTATCGTTGCGGCAGATAAACAAGTAGAAATGAACCGTTTTGCTGGAAAACATGTCATTCAAGTGCCGGTCGCTGATGGCATTAGAAAAACTGAAATCCTTCTTAATCGAGCTGTAAAACAAGATGCACCAATCTTTAAGGGTGTAAAAAAGGATGGGAAGGCAGAAAGTGTAGAGAGAGAAAAAGGGCTGGGAATTTATAAGCATTTAATGAGCGGTGTAAGTAATATGCTTCCATTCGTTGTTGGTGGCGGGATTTTAATCGCGCTAGCGTTTATGTTCGGTGGAATTAAGGCAAAAGGTCCTATTGCTGAAATATTAATGGCTATTGGCGGTGGAGAAACAGGTGCGTTTTTATTCCTTGTACCAATTTTAGCTGGATTTATCGCAAGCTCTATTGCTGATCGTCCTGGTTTTATGCCTGGTGTTGTTGGTGGATTTTTAGCAGCACAAGCGAATGCTGGATTTTTAGGTGGATTAATTGCTGGTTTCTTAGCTGGATATGTTGTTTTAGGGTTGAAAAGATTATTTTCAGGATTACCAGTACAGTTAGAAGGAATTAAACCTGTTTTGTTATATCCAGTCTTTGGATTGTTGATTACAGGAGTTGTTATGCAAAAAGTAGTAAACCCGCCTGTAGTAGCATTAAATGAAATGTTAACAGGATGGTTAAATGGTTTGAGTGGTACAAATGCTATATTATTAGGCCTTATTTTAGGTGGTATGATGGCAATTGATATGGGTGGTCCAATTAATAAAGCGGCATTTACATTTGGTATTGCTGCCATAGAAGCACAGAATTTTGGAGTGCACTCAGCAGTTATGGCTGGTGGTATGGTACCACCACTTGCGATTGCATTAGCAACCACATTCTTTAAAACAAAATTTACAGAAGCGGAACGTAAATCTGGTTTAACAAATTATATTATGGGAGCTTCGTTTATTACAGAAGGTGCGATTCCATTTGCAGCTGCCGATCCAGTTCGAGTAATAGTAAGTTGTGTTGTTGGTTCAAGTATCGCGGGTGCCTTATCTATGTTATTCCAAATTACATTGCCGGCACCGCATGGTGGATTGTTTGTTATCGCATTAGTGAATAAACCGTTGCTATACATTTTCTCTATATTAATTGGGACGATTGTTTCAGCTATTATGATAGGTGTTTGGAAGAAGAAAGTTAAATAAAAGATAAAAAGGGACAGCTAATAGGAGTTGTTCCTTTTTCATTACAAAAAGTAATTTAATAATTGGATTATGATGGAATTTGGTAAAAGATGTAATGAAAAGTGACTTTTTTGTAACAAAAAAGTAATACTGTAATTTTTTCTGGAAAAAAATTCTTATACTAATTTGTGAGAAATATATGAAAACTATTGCTAATTTTGGTAGAAATGCAATTCTTTAATATGGAAATTTATGTTACAAATCATTAATCGTTTATTACGAATGCTTTGTAATTGTGTGATTTTCGAAATTCTACAAAAAACTGTTGCTATAATGAGAACACGAAAACAAAGCAAATGGAGGCTATTCATGAAAAAATTATTAGGTATAGCAACAGCAGCAGTTTTTGGTCTTGGGATTTTTGCAGGTTCTGCTAAAGCGGAAACGATTGTAACAACAGATGTATTAAACGTTAGAGAAAACCCAACTGTAGAATCAAAGCTTGTAGGTAAAATGTTAAGTGGAAATAAATTAGATGTTATAAATACAGAAAACGGATGGTCCAAAATTAAATTAGATGGCAAAGAAGCGTTTGTAAGTGCTGAGTTTACGAAAAGTTCTTATTATGTAACAGCAAATGTATTAAACGTTCGTGCTGGAGCGAATACTGATTCAGAAATTCTTGGTACGCTTAAAAAAGATGACTTGATTGAAACGACAAATCAAGTACAAAACGAATGGTTACAATTCGAATATGGTGGGAAAGCGGCGTATGTTCACGTACCATTTTTAACAGGTACAGCACCTGTTATTGAAAGAAAAGAAGTTCCAGCTCAAGATGAAGCACCAACTAAGGTGAAAACGGCGGTTAAAAATGATGCATCAGTTAAGGAGAAAACTCCGGCTAAAAATGATACGGCAGTTAACGGAAAAGAATCTGTTAAAAGTGGGGCATCAAGTAAACCAGTAGCACAAGCGAAGCCGGCAGCTAAGCCAGTGGCGAAATCTACTGAAACAAGTGCACCTGCTGGTCGTGAAATAACAGTAGAAGCGACAGCTTACACAGCTAATCCGAGTGAAAATGGCACATATGGTGGTCGTGTGTTAACTGCGATGGGGCATGATTTAACAGCAAATCCAAATATGAAAGTTATTGCTGTTGATCCGAAAGTAATTCCTCTAGGATCAAAAGTGTGGGTGGAAGGATATGGAGAAGCAATTGCTGGAGATACTGGTGGCGCGATTAAAGGAAACCGTATTGACGTTTTAGTTGGTTCAGATAGCACTGCTGATAGTTGGGGTCGTAAATCCGTTAAAGTGAAAGTTATAAAATAATGTATTAAAATAAAAAACGGCTGCTTGAAAATGTCTAAGCGGCCGCTTTTTTTATAAGAATTATTGAAAAGGGTAAATTGTTTTACCTGTAATAATTTTATACGCGGTGCAAAATTGAGTTTGCATATACTCTGTATTTTTATTTTCTGGATGTAACGCTGTTTCTTGAAGAGTAGAATGAAAGGAACGTAGTAAACAATTTAGTGCGAAATATAATTCTTCTTGTGAACAATTTTGTTCTTTTGTAGCGGTAGCTAAAATAAGGTCTTTTATTAATAATGGAAAATCGATAGTCGCTTGTTTCATAGTCACTGCACCCTCTCCCGAGCTATTTTTTATCATGTATATGCAGAATTGGACAAGCTATGCTCTTTTTTTATGTATAATTTCATGTACTAGATTCAAAGAACTTGCAATCATGCCGTTAAAATTGGTAAGATTGGGTATAATCAATAGATGGAGTATATTACATAAAGAGAGTTGAATGATATGGGAGAAGTGCAACGTGAAAAAGTTGCTGTCATCATTGGGCCAACTGCTGTCGGGAAGACGAAATTAAGTATCGATCTTGCAAAAGCGTTGAATGGTGAGATTATTAGTGGTGATTCCATGCAAATTTATCGTACGATGGATATCGGGACTGCAAAGGTGACGACAGATGAGATGGACGGAATTCCGCATTATATGATTGATATAAAAGATCCGGAAGATTCATTTTCTGTGGCGGAATTTCAAGAACGTGTCCGTAAGTGCATTCGAGAAATTACTGAGCGCGGGAAATTACCAATTATTGTTGGTGGAACCGGTCTCTATATACAATCTGTTCTATTCGATTACCAGTTTACAGATGAGGCTGGGGACGCTACATACCGAGAACAGATGGAAAAATTAGCATTAGAACGCGGTGTGGAATATATACATAAAAAGTTGCAAGAAGTAGATCCAGAAAGTGCGGAGCGTATTCATGCCAATAATGTAAGGCGTGTTATTCGGGCGTTAGAAATTTTTCACACGACGGGTGAAAAAATGAGTAACCAGCTCGAAAAACAAGAAAATGAGTTACTGTACGATGTTTCATTAATTGGCTTGACAATGGATCGAGAAATGCTATACGATCGCATTAACTTACGTGTTAACCTAATGATTGAACAAGGTTTATTAGAAGAAGTAAAAGGTCTACATGAAAGAGGAGTGCGAGATTGTCAATCTATTCAAGCGATTGGTTATAAAGAGATATATGATTATTTTGAGAATCGTGTATCTTTAGAAGAAGCGGTATCACAATTAAAGACGAATTCACGCCGTTATGCAAAACGTCAATTAACGTGGTTCCGTAATAAGATGGATGTCGCGTGGTTCGATGTTACTGATGGTGAAAAAACGTCAGAAATTTTACGATACATAGAAGGAAAGCTACAACTAAAGTCGAATAATAGTAAGTAGAGAAAAAGAGGAGGATTCGACATGAAGCAATCAATCAATATTCAAGATCAGTTTTTAAATCAACTCCGTAAAGAGAATACGTTCGTTACGCTGTACTTATTAAATGGTTTCCAGCTTCGTGGATTAATTAAAGGATTTGATAATTTTACAGTCCTGCTGGAAACAGAAGGTAAGCAACAGCTTATTTATAAACATGCAATTTCTACATTTGTACCACAAAAAAATGTTTCGATTGAATTAGAGTAGTAATGAATTATTGTACATAACAAAAAAAGAGCGAGTTTCTCGCTCTTTTTTTTATTTGTCATAAACAATAAATAGTGAAATTTAAGCGATTCTAAATACAGTAAGTCGGATGTTAGTGTTGCCTGTTTCGGGAATTGTAATTTCGCTAAGGGTAGATTTGACAGAAATATTTGTGCCAGCTACTAACGTTTCAATTGTAGTAAATGAAAGTGAGTCGCCTATTAGATTTGAAGAGAAGTTGTCAGTTGCGACTGCTCCATTTATTGAAATTCCTACTCCGAGCGGAGCACATCCTGGTGCAGTTGTAGAGATGGATACGCTAATTACATAAATACCAGCGTTGATAACAGTAACTGTATCTGTGCCGTTGAAGATAATATTGTTTGCGTTAAATACTGTATGAAAAATGAAGTTGTTAAATTGGAGTACAGTTTGTTGAATGTTGTTTGTTACAACAATTGTTGCTACTGGGAAGGCAATTCCAGTCGGCCCCGTAGGTCCAGTTGGTCCACCAGAAGGTCCAGTCGGTCCAGTAACTCCGATACCCGTAGCGCCGGTGTTGCCTCGAGGTCCAGTGGCGCCAGTAGCGCCCGTATTACCTTGAGGTCCAGTAGCACCGGTGTTGCCTCGAGGTCCAGTGGCACCGGTAGCGCCGGTGTTGCCCTGAGCACCCGTATTACCTTGAGGTCCAGTAGCACCGGTGTTGCCTCGAGGTCCAGTGGCACCAGTAGCACCGGTGTTGCCTCGAGGTCCAGTGGCACCGGTAGCGCCGGTGTTGCCTCGAGGTCCAGTGGCGCCAGTAGCGCCCGTATTACCTTGAGGCCCAGTAGCACCAGTGTTGCCTCGAGGTCCAGTGGCGCCAGTAGCGCCGGTATTACCTTGAGGCCCAGTAGCACCGGTGTTGCCTCGAGGTCCAGTGGCGCCCGTATTACCTTGAGGTCCAGTGGCACCAGTAGCACCGGTGTTGCCTCGAGGTCCAGTGGCGCCAGTAGCACCGGTGTTGCCTCGAGGTCCAGTGGCACCGGTAGCGCCGGTGTTGCCTCGAGGTCCAGTGGCACCAGTAGCACCGGTGTTGCCTCGAGGTCAGTGGCGCCAGTAGCACCGGTGTTGCCTCGAGGTCCAGTGGCACCAGTAGCACCGGTGTTGCCTCGAGGTCCAGTGGCACCAGTAGCACCGGTGTTGCCTCGAGGTCCAGTGGCACCAGTAGCACCGGTGTTGCCTCGAGGTCCAGTGGCGCCAGTAGCACCTCGAGGTCCAGAGGCCCAGTAGCACCGGTGTTGCCTCGAGGTCCAGTGGCGCCAGTAGCGCCCGTATTACCTTGAGGCCCAGTAGCACCGTGTTGCCTCGAGGTCCAGTGGCGCCAGTAGCGCCCGTAGAGGCCCAGTAGCACCGGTGTTGCCTCGAGGTCCAGTAGCACCAGTAGCACCGGTGTTGCCTCGAGGTCCAGTGGCGCCAGTAGCACCGGTGTTGCCTCGAGGTCCACCAGTAGCACCGGTGTTGCCTCGAGGTCCAGTGCGCCCGTATTACCGGTGTGAGGTCCAGTGGCACCAGTAGCACCGGTGTTGCCTCGAGGTCCAGTGGCGCCAGTAGCACCGGTGTTGCCTCGAGGTCCAGTGGCACCAGTAGCACCGGTGTTGCCTCGAGGTCCAGTGGCGCCAGTAGCACCGGTGTTGCCTCGAGGTCCAGTGGCACCAGTAGCACCGGTGTTGCCTCGAGGTCCAGTGGCACCAGTAGCACCGGTGTTGCCTCGAGGTCCAGTGGCACCAGTAGCACCGGTGTTGCCTCGAGGTCCAGTGGCACCAGTAGCACCTGGTGTTGGTGTTGCCTCGAGGTCCAGGTGGCACCAGTCCAGCACCGGCACCGGTGTTGCCTCGAGGTCCAGTGGCACCAGTAGCACCGGTGTTGCCTCGAGGTCCAGTGGCGCCAGTAGCACCGGTGTTGCCTCGAGGTCCAGTGGCACCAGTAGCGCCGGTGTTGCCTCGAGGTCCAGTGGCGCCAGTAGCACCGGTGTTGCCTCGAGGTCCAGTGGCACCAGTGGCACCAGTAGCACCGGTGTTGCCTCGAGGTCCAGTGGCGCCAATAGCACCGGTGTTGCCTCGAGGTCCAGTGGCACCAGTAGCACCGGTGTTGCCTCGAGGTCCAGTGGCACCAGTAGCACCGGTGTTGCCTCGAGGTCCAGACCAGTAGCACCGGTGTTGCCTCGAGGTCCAGTGGCACCAGTGACCGGTGTTGCCAATAGCGCCCGTATTACCTTGAGGTCCAGTGGCACCAGTGTTGCCTCGAGGTCCGGTAGGTCCAGTAGGTCCTTGACCGAACGAAGCTGAATTAACTAGAGCGGTTTGTAATTCTGCTATTAATTTAAGAAGCTCTTGAAGCGTGCAAGGGTCAATTCGGAATAGTTTGGTAATGTATAGTAAATAATTAATTAGGTTTTGAAGTTCAATAAATACAGCACTTGCTACGAAGGTCGGATTTTTTAATATAGTTATTAAGTTTTTGATAATGGCGAATCCTTGTGCTTTCAGAGCGGAAGTAGCGTCTAGTAAACAAATGAATTTGCTTAGTAGGTGCAATGTATCTATTAGATCTTCTATGTTTTTTGGGGATGGATTGGCGAAAAGTTTAGGGATTATTTTTATTAAATCGTTAATGATTGCGCGGAATATTCTAATTTGTGCTTTAGTAATTGGTATCGTTGGAGTAGTTGGGATTCGTCCAGCACTAGTTGGAAAGCATGGCTTGGTGTATTTATTTTGATTGTCGTTAAAATGAGACATTAAATCTCTCCTTTCTAATGAGGATGTAAACGAAACTCATCATAGTAGATGCAGGGAGTAGTTAAATGGTCATAGTAAAATTGATTATTTCGAGAAAAAAATAAAAAACGCCTTATTATAGGGCGTTTTTTTTATTTTCAGCGTATTGATAATATCGCTTTAGTGAAATTTTTGATTTGAAGCCAACTAATTTTATGATCTCTGGCTCTGGGGTTTGTTTTTTTATTAGGCGTAAAATAAACGTGTTCCGGAAATGCTGTCCAGAAATGCCTTTACGTAAATTCGCTCTTGCTACTTCAAGTCGAATCATCTTTTGGATAGCGATTTCTGTTAGTGCTTTTGGTGCGTCGTTTTCATATACCCATCTGTATGTTCCGCGGTTAAAATCGAATGCGACAAACAACGGGTCATTACTATGGTATTTAGGACGAACTGGTTCTGGAATACTTTTATAATATGTGTACAGTTGTTTTTTGTCTTCGGTTGCTAAGGGGATTGTTCTTTCTACTCCTGCGGTTGCCGGAATAGAAAGTGTATTAGTTTCAAAATGAACGTGATGCATAGTTAATGCTGTAAGCTCTTGTAAGGATAGTCCGTAGTCGATTAATAGACTTAAAATGGCAATATTACGATCCATTAATAACGGACGAACAGGACGTTGTTTTTCTGAAAGTCCTTCTAATGAAGTGACTATATACTTTAATCTTTTTTCTTCCTCGCATGAAATGAAATCTTCATTACGCAATGCACGGTTTGGTTGAATAGTAATTTCCATATTCTTTAATGGATTTGGAATGTTAAGAAAATGATGCATTCTATTTAATACAATAAATACACGATGCATTGTTTTCTCAGAGTAGTGTCGATTCTTTTTTAAGTCTGAAAAGTAATCTTCATAGTCTTTTGTACAAAGTGTTGCCCATATATTACTGGAAGGGAGCTTTTTGTTTTTTTCTAACCAATGTCCAAAATCTTCAATGTCATAAACATAACGTTTAATGGTTGAAGACTTTCGGCCTTTATTCAATAAAAAAATAGAAAAGGCTTGTATTGTATCATGGAATTCCGTTGTTTCCATAGTCCCACCACCTTGATTATTTCTTATATTATAGCAAACTTTTCTGAAAATAGGCATTTGCAAGAGGGACTGGAATAATAATATTTGGTGAGTGGATAAAATGAGGTGATTGTATGGAACAATCGATGCGTAAGAAAAATAACAATCAAATTAATATTGTATTAAACCATCGAAAGAAAATTTCGTTACCGGCATCAGAAAATAAAACGGTAATTTCAAGTGAAACCACTACTAAACATGAGATGTTGCAGAGAATTGAAGAAGAGATGGGAAAACTTGTTGGGATGGATGATATAAAAAAGATAATAAAAGAAATTTATGCTTGGATTTATGTAAACAAAAAAAGGCAAGAGGTGGGGTTGAAGTCTGAGAAGCAAGTGCTTCACATGTTATTTAGGGGGAATCCGGGTACTGGGAAGACAACCGTTGCTAGAATGATAGGGAAATTGTTGTTTGAGATGAATATTTTATCGAAGGGGCATTTAGTTGAAGCTGAACGTGCTGATCTTGTAGGTGAGTATATCGGTCATACAGCGCAGAAGACAAGAGATTTAATAAAGAAGGCTATGGGAGGGATTTTATTTATTGATGAGGCGTATTCATTAGCGCGGGGTGGAGAGAAGGATTTTGGGAAGGAAGCTATTGATACACTTGTGAAGCATATGGAAGATAAGCAGCACGGTTTTGTATTAATTTTAGCTGGATATTCAAGAGAGATGAATCATTTTCTTTCATTAAATCCAGGATTACAATCTCGTTTTCCGTTTATTATTGAATTTGCGGATTACTCGGTAAATCAGTTGTTGGAAATTGGAAAGAGAATGTATGAAGAGCGTGAATATCAGTTATCGAAAGAAGCAGAGTGGAAATTTAGAGATCATTTACATGCGGTCAAGTATTCGTCACAAATTACATCATTTAGTAATGGGCGATACGTACGGAATATTGTTGAAAAATCAATTCGCACACAAGCTATGCGATTGTTACAAGAGGATACGTATGATAAATATGATTTAATTGGGATATCAAGTATGGATTTGATGCTTGAAGAGGAGACGCACAGTACGTAAACTGTGCGTCTGTTTTTTGATGTATAAGTACGTTACTCTTTTTTCGCTTTTTCTTGGTAAGATTTATGGAAGCGTTCCATTTTAGCGCTTTTTTCGTGTGCCGAATTAGGATCGTGTGTAATTTGGTCTACTGAGCTTTTTTGAGCACCTTTATTAACATGGTTTGTCATTTGTATTCACCTCGCTTTAAAAGTTAGTATGAACATTATGTAAAGAAAAACTCGTTAGAAAAGAAAAACCTCTTTACGATATGTAAAGAGGTTAGAGCGCTATTTATGCATTGAACGTTCCTTTGTATCAATACGTCTATGCGGTAAATGCCATTTGTAATGAATAGAAATCATGCGGAAGCAAACAATTAAAATGAATAAGGTGTATAGAGCCCAATCGCTAACGATAATTTTAGCGCCAATTAAGAACCCTGCTAAAATCGTCCAAAACGCATATACGTCAGCTCGAAGGACAAGAGGCTTTCTGCGAGCTAAAAGGTCGCGAATAATACCGCCGCCGATGCCTGTTAAAACAGCAGCTACGATTGTAGCGCTGATTGGTAAATCTAGTTTTTGAGCATATAGTGCTCCTTGTACAGCGAATGCTGATAAACCGATGGCGTCCGTGATGTTTTCCCACTTTTTCCAATGTCTAATTAATTTATTTGGAAAAAGAAAAATAATCGTCATTGATAATAGTGCGATTTGGAATAACATGTCTTGTTGCCAAAATGCGACGATTGGATAACCGATTAATAAATTACGAAGGGCACCTCCCCCAAATGCGGTTGCCATTCCTAAAATATATACCCCGAAAATATCATAATCTTCTTCCATTGCAACAATGGCTCCGCTTAGTGCGAAGGCGATTGTGCCTATGATGCTAAAAATCTCCCATGCCATGAATTTTCTCCCCCGCTAACTAGATGAAATATGCTTCCTCTGCTATTATATTAGAAGGTTTAAATTTCGAAAAGGATGAGTGAACATATTTGATGGAAGAAAAAGAAAAAGTCATATTAGTTGGCTGTCAATTGTCGCAAGATGATGATGGAAAATTTATGCATTCCATGAAAGAACTGGCATCGCTAGCGAAGACTGCGCGAGCGGAAGTGTTAGTATCAACGACGCAAAAGCGTCCGAAGTTTCATCCTGCAACTTATATAGGAAAAGGTAAACTAGAAGAGCTTGCTGCGATGACGGAAGAGTTAGAGCCGGCTGTTATTGTTTTTAATAATGAGTTAACACCAAGTCAAATTCGGAATTTATCTTCAGTATTAGATGCGAGAGTGATTGATCGAACGCAGTTAATACTAGATATTTTTGCGCAACGTGCGAAATCGAGAGAGGGTAAGCTTCAAGTAGAGTTAGCTCAGTTGCAATATACAATGCCGCGCCTTATGGGGCAAGGTTTGTCTTTATCACGTCTTGGTGGTGGAATTGGTACGAGAGGGCCGGGAGAGACGAAGCTCGAAACGGACCGTCGTCATATTCGATCACGTATTGATGAAATAAAGAAGCAACTTGCGGTTGTTGTAGAACATCGGAAAAGATATCGTGAGAGAAGGAAAGATAATAAAGTATTTCAAATTTCGTTAATTGGGTATACAAATGCAGGGAAATCTACGTTGTTTAATAGATTAACGGAAGCTGATACGTTTGAAGAAAACTTATTGTTTGCAACGCTAGATCCGACAACAAGGAAAATGCCGTTACCTTCTGGTTATACAGTGCTTTTGACTGATACGGTTGGTTTTATACAAGATTTACCTACGTCACTAATCGCTGCTTTTCGATCTACGTTAGAAGAAGCTGGAGAAGCGGATGTTATTTTACATGTTGTTGATTCAGCAGATCCTAATTATGTAGGGCATGAGCAGACAGTAAAACAATTATTGTCAGACCTTGAAATTAATCGTATTCCTATTATTACGTTATATAATAAAAAAGATAAATTGCATCAAAACTTCATTCCATTTCCGAAAAGTGATTTCTTAATGACTAGTGCTTTTGAAGAAAGTGATTTACTGCGTATAAAAGAAGCGATAGAAATGAAGATGAAGGAAGAAATGGATGATTATCAAGTGGAAATTCCTCCGAGTGAAGGTAGGTTGTTAACGCTTTTAAAGACGGAAACGTTATTAACTAAAATGGAGTTTCTAGAAGATAAATTTGTATATGATTGTACAGGATATATATTTGCTCATTCATCGCTTAATGGGCAATTAAAGAGATTTTTAGTGGAAGAAGGAGAAAATAATAATGTTTGATCGTTTGAAAAATGGAGAAAAAATTGCTCCAATCGTAAAAGAAGTAGAAAGTCAAATTATAGAAGTGCATAAACGTGTGGATGAAGTAATTGAGAGTAATCAATTTCGTGTGCTAGAAAGTTTTCGTAAACATAAAATTAGTGATTCGCATTTTATTCCGACGACAGGTTATGGGTATGATGATATTGGTCGTGACACGTTAGAGAAAGTGTATGCGGATGTATTTGGAGCGGAAGCGGGTCTTGTTCGTCCTCAAATTATTTCGGGTACTCATGCAATTTCAACAGCTTTATTTGGTATTTTACGTCCGGGAGATGAGTTACTATACATAACGGGGAAACCGTATGATACGTTAGAAGAAATCGTTGGTGTGCGCGGAAAAGGTGTAGGCTCATTTAAAGAATATAATATTGGTTATAACGCAGTTCCGTTAACTGAAGAGGGATTTGTGGACTTTGAAGCTGTTGCAGCTGCGATCCGTAGTAACACGAAGATGATTGGTATTCAACGTTCAAAAGGATATGCTACTCGTCCGTCGTTTACAGTTTCACAAATTAAAGAGATGATTGCGTTTGTTAAAGAGATTAAACCTGATGTTATTGTATTTGTAGATAACTGCTATGGCGAATTTATTGAAAAAAACGAGCCATGTCATGTTGGTGCGGACTTAATGGCAGGTTCTCTTATTAAGAATCCTGGCGGGGGAATTGTTAAAACGGGTGGTTACATTGTCGGTAAAGAACAGTATGTTGAAGCGTGTGCATATCGTCTAACATCTCCAGGAATCGGTGCGGAAGCAGGAGCGTCTTTATACAGTCTGCAAGAAATGTATCAAGGGTTCTTCTTGGCTCCGCATGTTGCTGGTCAAGCGCTGAAAGGTGCTATTTTTACGGCGGCATTTTTAGAGAAATTAGGGATGAATACATCACCGGCATGGAATGCACCAAGAACGGATTTAATTCAATCTGTTCAATTTGACGATAAAGATCGTATGATTGCATTCTGTCAAGCGATTCAATATGCATCTCCAATTAATTCTCATTTCACTCCGTATGCAAACTATATGCCGGGATATGAAGATGATGTAATTATGGCTGCTGGGACATTTATTCAAGGTGCAAGTATCGAATTATCTGCGGATGGTCCGATTCGTCCTCCGTATGTTGCATATGTACAAGGTGGATTGACGTATTCTCATGTGAAAATTGCGATTTGTTCTGCAATTGATGCGTTAATTGAAAAAAATCTATTAACAATTTCTTAAAGGGAAGCTGTCGATTTCGACAGCTTTTTTTCGTGTGAAAGTAATGATTTGTGCCATTAGAAAAAAGAATGAAAAAATTTATAAAAAACCATGTAAGAAAAGCTAACATCTATTGACACTAAACATAACGTGGTATAAAATGAGAAGCAGTTAAGGCGAAGGAGGAACTGAAGTGATGAAAGAAGATAGACGTTCTGCTCCGCTGTTTCCTATTGGTATTGTAATGGATTTAACACAATTATCTGCACGTCAAATTCGCTACTATGAAGAGCATAATCTTATTTTTCCAACCCGTACAAAAGGGAATCGTAGATTATTTTCATTTAACGATGTAGATAAATTGTTGGAAATTAAAGATTTGTTAGATCAAGGCTTAAATATGGCCGGAATTAAACAAGTATTGCAAATGAAAGAAAATCAAACAGAAGCAGTGAAAGTAAAAGAAGAAACGAAAGAAATTTCAAAATCCGAGCTTCGCAAAATTCTTCGAGATGAACTACAACATACAGGTAGATTTAATCGGACTTCATTGCGACAAGGTGACATTTCAAGGTTTTTTCACTAAAGATAACTGATTCTTAAGGTGTTTAGAGGGACTAAGGAGGAATTTATAATGGCTAGGTACACAAGAGAAGATATTTTCCGTTTGGCGAAAGAAGAGAATGTAAAGTATATCCGTTTACAATTTACGGACCTTTTAGGAGTAATTAAAAACGTAGAAATTCCAGTGAGCCAATTAACAAAAGCTCTTGATAACAAAATGATGTTTGATGGATCTTCTATCGAAGGTTTCGTACGTATTGAAGAATCTGATATGTATTTATATCCAGATTTAGATACCTGGGTAATTTTCCCTTGGACAGCTGAAAAAGGTAAAGTAGCTCGTTTGATCTGTGATATTTACACTGCAGCTGGTGATCCATTTGATGGCGACCCACGTAACAACTTAAAGCGTGTGTTAAAAGAAATGGAAGCATTAGGATTCTCAGATTTCAATCTTGGACCAGAGCCAGAATTCTTCCTATTTAAAGTTGATGAAAAAGGAAATCCAACATTAGAATTAAACGATAACGGTGGATACTTCGACCTTGCGCCGATGGATCTAGGGGAAAACTGTCGTCGTGATATCGTTCTTGAACTTGAAGAAATGGGCTTTGAAATTGAAGCGTCTCACCATGAGGTTGCACCAGGTCAACACGAAATTGACTTTAAATATGCAAATGCAATTCGCTCATGTGATGACATTCAAACATTCAAACTTGTTGTAAAAACAATTGCTCGTAAACATGGCTTACATGCAACATTTATGCCGAAACCATTATACGGTGTGAACGGTTCAGGTATGCACTGTAACTTATCATTATTTAAAAATGGTGAGAACGTATTCTTCGATCAAAACGGAGACTTACAATTAAGTGATGATGCTCGTCACTTCATCGCGGGTATTTTAAAACATGCACCAGCATTTACAGCGGTAGCAAACCCAACTGTAAACTCTTACAAACGTTTAGTACCTGGATACGAAGCTCCTTGTTACGTAGCATGGTCTGCACAAAACCGTAGCCCATTAGTACGTATCCCTGCATCTCGTGGAATTAGTACACGCGTAGAAGTACGTAGTGTTGACCCAGCTGCAAACCCATATTTAGTAATGGCTACATTATTAGCAGCAGGTCTTGACGGAATTAAAAACAAATTAACTCCACCAGCTGCAGTAGACCGTAACATTTATGTAATGACAAAAGAAGAGCGCGAAGAAGCGGGTATTGTTGACTTACCAGCAACATTAGCGCAAGCATTAGTTACATTACAATCTAATGAAGTAGTATGCGGTGCGCTAGGAGATCATTTACTTGAGCACTTTATCGAAGCGAAAGAGATTGAGTGGGATATCTTTAGAACGCAAGTTCACCAATGGGAACGCGATCAATATATGTCTCTATACTAAGAGAGAAAAAAGCCCTAATACTACGGTATTAGGGCTTTTTCGTCATTTATCTACAGTGAAAAAACACGAATGTTGTCGTAATATTTTTAGTGTCATCAGGAAGTAATTTAGTGAAAATAATTTGTGTTGACGCGTTCTGTATAAAGAACTAAAATGGCATTAACTAGAAATGTTTGTATATTTAAAAGAATGAAGATATTATTTTTTCTTAAGTTTTAGATGCCAATTTCAAGTTGAAGCTCATTGGTTTTAAATGAGGAGGAAAGTTATGGATAAGGAAATAAATTTGAAAAATCTATTTACCATTATACGGAAGAAAATTTGGATAATTCTATTATTTACAACTTTTACAACATTAGGAGGAGCGATTTATAGTATGTATGTAAAAACGCCATTATATGCCTCCTCGGCAAGACTTATTGTCCAAGCTAACGCTGAAACTATGAATACACTGAAAGCAATGGTAAATGAGCCTGTAATATTAGAAAAAGTAGCCGCTGAATTGCATATTAATAGATCCGTAGGTGCATTAAGTGGACAAATAAGTACAGAAAGTGTACAAGGTTCCCAAATAATAAGGATTAATGTGGTAGATACTGATCCTCTGCTTGCGCATAAAATTGCAAATACTACTGCAACTGTTTATAAGAAAGAAGTAGCTAATATATTGAATTTTAATAATGTGAGTATATTACCAGAAGATCCGGTTCAAAAACATTCAATGCCTATCAATGTAAATCACACTAAGACGATTGCAATTACATTCCTGATAGGTATGGTGCTAAGTATCGGTTTTATTTTTTTATTGGACTCTCTCGATGAGACAATCAAAACGGAAAGACGCATTGAGCAATTATTAGATATTCCGGTTTTAGGTGGAATTTCTAAAATGAGTAAGAAAAATAAGAAAGACAAATATAGTGAAAAGAATACGTTATCATTGAAGGAGGAAACGGAGTGGGTTACAAAAATAGACGAAAAACAAATAAAGTTAAAGGAGAAAGTATAATTGTACATACCGCTCCAAGATCGAAAATTTCAGAGCAGTATCGTTCGATTCGAACAAATCTCCAATTATCCGCGTCTATTCATAAAAATAGAACTATAGTTATTACTTCTCCAAGGTATGGTGAAGGGAAATCAACTATTACAGTTAATTTAGCAGCTTCGATGGCACAAAAAGGTGAGAAAGTATTGGTGGTCGATGCAAATTTACGAACGCCGATTATTCATGAAATGTTTGGAGTGGAAAATACAATTGGATTAACTGATATACTGAACGGAAAAATAACTTTAGAGGGGGCAGTGAAAAAAACAGAGCTGGGAAGGCTGGATGTATTAACTAGCGGACCAGTACCATTTAATCCATCTGAAGTGCTTAGTTCGAGTTCAATGGATATGTTAGTTCAAAAGGCAATGGAACGGTATGATATCATATTATTTGATTCTTCTCCTGTATTAGAGGTAACGGATACAAGTGTATTGGCTGATAAATGTGAAGGTGTATTATTGGTGATACGTTATAATCATACCGTGAACGAAGATGCGCTTGAAACGAAAAGGGCGTTAAGTTTTACGAAAAGTAGGATGTTAGGTGCGATTTTGAATGGAAAAGTATGAATAATATAAATGTACTTTAGAAAAAAATCAAAATTTGTATATAAAGATGTTCTTTATAAAGAATTTTTTTAAAAAGGACTACGATGTGGTGATGTCTCCTTACCGCTATCAATGGAGGCACTCGATTATGCTGTGGGCTGTGAAAACAACCTTAGATGCGAGTCATCAAGAGCGTAATGTGAGGGAGGGTTAGATGCCCATTTTTATTAAAGTTTGTAGCTATGTGTTTTTAGTAAAGAGAATATAGCTACAAACTTTATTTTTGGAATAAATTAGGAAGAGTTATGTAAGGAATTGATTAAAGGGGGAAGTAATATGACGTATCGACGGAGGATATCGCTATTGCTTTTAATGGATTCACTGATTGTATTAGGTGCTATTTTTTTTAGTTATTTCTTTGTAAATGCTAGCTTCAGTGTTATCACTTTATCATCAGTTATTAGCTCTATTACTTTATTAGTAAGTCATCATATGTTTGCTTTTCTTTATAAGTTGTATAAAAAAACTTGGGAATATGCAAGTATAGGAGAGTTACTCATTATATGCAAAGTGGTTACATTTTCTATCATTACTACAGCAGTTGTGCAACAAATAATAATGCCAAAAATGTATTTTCGGTTGCTAGTTGTAACTTGGATGATTCATATTTTATTAATTGGTGGTTCGCGTTTTATATGGAGAATATATAGAGATACTTATTATGTAAAAAAGGGTGATAAAAAAAGAACTTTAATTGTTGGTGCTGGTTCAGCAGGGACAATGGTTGCAAGACAGTTGTTAAAGAATAGTGCTGCCGAATTAATGCCAGTCGCATTTATTGATGATAATGTAAAAAAACATAATCTTGATATTTGGGGGATTCCAGTAATTGGCGGTGTCAATCAAATTGAAACTGCTATAAAAAAACTGAATGTTGAAACTATTATCCTAGCAATTCCTTCACTAAGCAAAGGGAATCGAAATATTATTTTAAAAGAATGTTTGAAAACACAGGTGAAAACTCAAATTCTTCCGATGTTAGAAGACTTAGTAACAGGTAAAGTTTCGGTGAATGAATTCAGGGATGTTCAGGTGGAAGATTTATTAGGGCGTGATCCTGTGGAACTTAATATGGATATTATTTCAGATTATATAACTGACAAAGTCATTTTGGTTACTGGTGCAGGAGGTTCAATTGGTTCGGAAATTTGTAGACAAGTTGCGAAATTTAAGCCGAAAAAATTAATTTTATTAGGGCATGGAGAAAACAGTATTTATTCTATAGAAATGGAATTAAACGAAAAATATAGAGAGATGAAAGGCGTATTTATTCCTGAAATCGCAGATATACAAGATGATAAGAAGATGCATTTAATTATGAGCAAACATCTTCCGAATGTCGTATATCATGCAGCTGCACATAAACATGTACCACTAATGGAGAATAACCCTGAAGAGGCTGTTAAAAATAATTTGATTGGAACTATGAATGTAGCAGAGGCAGCGAGAGCAACTGGAGTAGGAACGTTTGTTATGATTTCATCTGATAAAGCGGTGAACCCGACGAGTGTTATGGGAGCAACAAAGAAACTAGCTGAGATGGTAATTCAACATAAAGATAAAATAAGTCATACAAAGTTTGTTACTGTACGATTTGGGAATGTCTTAGGAAGTAGAGGGAGTGTAATACCTTTATTTAAGAAGCAAATTCAAAATGGTGGACCAGTTACAGTTACTCATCCTGATATGGTTCGGTATTTTATGACAATTCCAGAGGCATCTAGACTTGTAGTGCAAGCAGGTGCGTTAGCTGAAGGTGGGGAGATTTTTGTGCTGGACATGGGAGAACCAGTAAAAATAGTCGATCTCGCTAAAAATCTCATTCGATTATCCGGAAATTCCGTGGATGAAATCGGAATAGAATTTACTGGTATACGCCCAGGAGAGAAACTTTTTGAAGAATTACTAAAAGAAGATGAAGTGAATGAGAAGCAAGTTCACCCAAGAATTTATGTAGGACAAGAAATGAATGTTCGAATAGAAGAAATAGAAGAGTTTATTTCAAATTATACAGATTTAAACGAAGTAGCTTTAAGAAAGCGATTGTTAAATTTAGTGAATCAGCGTAAAACTTTAAAACTATTAATACCAGTATCAGGTTAATAGCAAAAATTTATAATAAGACGGGTGCGTGGGATGGTGTCTAAAAAAGTTCTGTTTTGTGCAACTGTGGATTATCATTTTAAAGCTTTTCATTTACCATATTTGAAATGGTTTGCAGACCAAGGATGGGAAGTACATGTTGCAGCGAATGGGAATATACATCTTCCGTACGTAACTCAAAAATATAATATTCCTATTCAAAGATCACCTCTTAGCATACAAAACCTCCACGCATATAAAAAACTAAAATCAATTATTCATCAAAATAAATATAATATCATTCATTGTCATACGCCTATGGGAGGAGTAATTGCTCGTTTAGCTGCTCGAAAAGCCAGGCAGCAAGGAACGAAAGTCGTATATACAGCACATGGATTTCATTTTTGTAAAGGATCACCATTCATAAATTGGCTTCTATACTATCCGATTGAAAGAAGTTTAGCTACTACTACGGATTGTCTCATAACAATTAATCAAGAAGATTACAATTTAGCCGTAAGACATCGGTTTCAGGTGAAAAATATTAAACTTGTTCATGGCGTAGGAGTAGATATAGAACGATATGTTCCTGTTACTGAAAGTGAAAAAGAGCAATTAAGGCTTAAAAATGGTTATAAGACAAAGGATTTTTTAATGTTTTATGCTGCCGAATTTAATAAGAACAAAAACCAAAACTTTTTAATTCAATCATTAGCGCAGTTGAAAAATGAAATTCCGCATGCAAAGCTTCTACTTGCTGGCGAAGGACCGTTAAAGGAAGAGTGCAAAAAAATAGCGACTCAACTAGGCGTGAGTAATATGGTTCACTTTCTTGGTTATAGAAATGATATAGCCTCTTTGTTGCAGATGTGTGACTTAGCTGTTGCATCGAGTTACCGGGAAGGTTTACCAGTTAATATTATGGAAGCTATGGCTTGTGGACTTCCGGTTATAGCTACTGACAATCGGGGACATAGGGAGCTAATTATTAGTAATAAAAATGGTTGGATTATAGATCGTGATGATATAAAGACGATGTCTGAAAGTATAAATTCTATTTCTAAAAATACTAAATTACAAGCTCAGTTTGGACAGTGTGGACGTACTATTATTACAAATGAATATTCAGTTAATGAAGTGTTAAAAGAGAAACAAGAAATCTATACAACATTCATGGGTGAAATGGAGGAGTTAAGGTGGGTACTCCATTAAGAGTATTACACGTAGTCGTAAATATGAATAGAGGCGGCGCCGAAACGCTAATTATGAATTTATATCGCAATATAGATCGTTCCAAAGTTCAATTTGATTTTTTAACATGTAAAGAAGGAGTGTTTGATGAAGAAATAGTAAAGTTAGGCGGAGAAATTCATAGAATTCCATATATCACAAACGTTGGACATAGAGGATATATAAAGGCACTGGATGCTTTCTTTACCTCTCATCAAGAATATAGAATTGCACATTCACACATGGATAAAATGAGCGGATTTGTACTTCGTTCTGCTAAGAAGGCGGGAATACCGGTTAGGATTGCACATAGTCACAATACTAGTAGTGAAGGTGGTGCTGCTGCAAAAATCTATAAATGGTATGCAGGAAAATCTATAGGTACATGTGCAACGCATTTGTTAGCATGTTCAAATGCTGCTGCCAGGTGGCTATTTGCGGGTAAAGCTGATGTAGCTAAAATCTTAAAAAATGGAATTGATTGTGATAGATTTTTGTTCTGTCCAGAAATAAGAAAACAAGTAAGAAAGGAATTACAAATTGAACAGGAAGCTTTTGTTATAGGTCATGTCGGAAGATTCGCTTATCAAAAAAATCATACCTATCTTATAGATTTATTTGCTCAGTTAACTCAATTTCGGCCAAATTCAATACTGTTATTAGCTGGTGAAGGGCCGCTTCGCATGGAAATTGAAAAAAAAGTTAAAGATTTGAATATAGAGAAGAATATAAGATTTCTTGGGGTACGAGGTGATATAGAACGTATACTTCAAGCATTTGATGCATTTGTTTTTCCATCTATTCATGAGGGATTACCAGTCACACTTGTAGAAGCGCAAGGGGTTGGTTTACCTTGTATCATATCGGATACTATTACGAAAGAAGTGGATTTGGGAATGAATTTAGTTGAACATTTGCCTCTAACGGATAAAGTGGCTTGGATAGAAAAAATGAAAAAATTAGAAACTAGTAATTTCTCGAGGAATATATCAGCTCAATTATTATTAGAAAAAGGATACGATATTAAGCATACGGCAGAATTAACCCAAGATTTTTATTCCGTACTTTCGAGGTGAGTAATTTGGAGAATTTAACGATTTTCACCCCTACTTATAATAGAGCGTATTGTCTTCAAAATTGTTATGAGAGTTTAAAACGTCAAACATGTAAGGGTTTTGTATGGTTAATAATAGATGATGGATCTAGTGATAACACAAAAGAATTGGTGGATAGCTGGATTGCTGAAAAACATATCAAAATTATGTATCATTGGCAACAAAATCAAGGGATGCATGGTGCTCATAATACAGCCTATGAAATGATTGATACGGAGTTAAACGTTTGTATTGATTCTGATGATTACATGCCAGATGATGCTGTAGAAAAAATTCTTTCTTTTTGGAATAGTTATGGGAATGATGAAGTTAGTGGAATAATTGGACTGGACTTGTATATAAATGGGCAAATAATTGGCTCAAAGTTACCAGAGGACCTTAAATACTCCACGCTTTTTGATCTTTACAACAAACATGGTGTTACAGGTGATAAAAAATTGGTCTATCGCACAGAATTGACTAAGAAATATCCATACCCAATTTTTAAAAATGAAAAATATGTAGGATTAGCATATAAATACTATATGTTAGATCAACAATATGAGATGTTACTAATGAACGAAGCACTTTGCTATGTTGAATACATGCCTGACGGTTCATCAATGAATATGCTAAATCAATATCGTAAAAATCCAAGAGGTTTTGCTTTTTATCGTAAGGAACTTATGAAATTACCATTTACTAATCGAGTATTCAAGTATAGGCAAGCTGTACATTATGTATCCAGCAGCTTCATAGCGAGAAATAAAAGATTTATACAAGAGTCGCCATGCAAAGGTCTGACGATTTGCGCATTACCATTGGGGATTATTCTTTATAGTTACATTACAATGAAAACAAGAATGGAAGTAAATATATAGGGATTTACTTAGTAAGTAAATGAGAGGACATAATAATGACTATACTTTGGATGAATCTTTTTATAGTATTCATACTCGCATTTTTTGCAAGGTATTTTGCTATTCCTGTGACTAATAGTCTTACATCGATAAAGCCAAATCAGGTTCTAATTTTGATGGCCGCTCTATCCCTCGTACTAGTAGCGGGTCTTCGAAATAATATTGGGGATACTTATTTTTATATGCATGCATATAAAATTACTGAATTTAATTGGGAGCATATTCAGAACAATAAAGATAAGGGGTTCTATATTTTTCAAATGATTTTAAAGGGGTACACGGACGATCCTCAAGCTATGGTTTTTATTACAGCGTTGATAACAAATGTGTTAATTGTACTTACTCTATATAAATATTCAAGGTTAATTGAGATAAGTCTCTATGTATATATAACATCTGGAATGTATTTAGTCTCTATGAATGGAATAAGGCAATATTTGGCCGCTGCGATTATCTTCGCTGCGACTAAATATATTTTCGATGGTAACTGGAAAATGTATATTTTAATAGTTCTTATTGCTTCAACTTTTCATCAAAGTGCGTTAGTACTTATTCCTTTATATTTTTTAATAAGAAGGAGAGCATGGTCAGGGGTAACATTTCTACTTCTTTTTTTAGCCGTACTTATAGTTATAGGGTTCAATCAATTTACAGAGGTGTTATTTAAAGCTATAGAAGATACTCAATATAGCCAATATAAAGAATTTCATGAAGGTGGAGCTAATATACTGAGGGTTGCTGTAGATTCGGTACCGCTTATTCTTGCGTACATTGGTAGAGATAGACTGAGAGAGATTTTTCCTGAGTGTGATTATATCGTAAATATGGCTTTACTTGGTACGGTATTTATGTTTATTTCGACACAAAACTGGATTTTTGCAAGATTCTCTATTTATTTTGGATTATACCAACTAATTTTAATTGCATGGGTTGTAAAATTATTTACAAAAAAGGATCGAAAATTAATTTATTATAGCATCCTAGTATGCTATTTTATTTATTTTGTTTATGAACACCTCATTACTTTAGGGATAGTTTATAGAAGTAGTTATTTATGAGTGATAGGGAAATATAAAAAGTGAGTGGAGGAATTAAGGTGGGAAAGGCCGAGAAAATTCCGCGCAAAATACATTATTGTTGGTTTGGTGGGAAAGAGAAGCCTAGTATAGTTGAAAAGTGTATTACGAGCTGGAGGGAGAATCTACCCGGATATGAAATCATAGAATGGAATGAAAAAAATTTTGATATAAATTGTAATTTGTATGTAAAAGAAGCGTATGAAAATGAGAAGTATGCATTTGTAAGTGATTATGCAAGAGTTCATGTTTTGTATGATTTTGGTGGAATTTATTTAGATACTGATGTTGAGGTATTTAAATCCTTTGATAATTTATTGCATCACCATTCTTTTTGGGGTTTTGAACAGGCAGATTATATAGCTACAAGTACAATCGGAGCAAGGAAAGGGAATCCACTTATTAAAGTGTTTTTGGATTCTTATAAAGAGAAAAAATTTATAAAAAACAATGGAGCTTATGATGATTTGACCAATGTTGCTATTGTAACAAAGATTCTACAGAATTTAGGCTTAAAGCCAAATGGAGAGTATCAAGAAATAGAGGATATAGGTGTTTTTTATCCACAAACATATTTTTCTCCATATGATTATATAAATTGTAGAAAATTTATAACTAAAGATACGTATGCGATGCATTATTTCTATAAAAGTTGGTTGCCATTTCGTATTAGGTTGAAGGTAAAGCTAAAAGTAATGTTGTCTAAAATAATAGGTGGAGATAATGTTTTAAAATTAAGAAAAATATTATCTAAATAATGGGGGGGTTGAATTTGAATTTAAGTGTTGTGTATTCAAGTGATGATACCTATGCCCAACATGTAGGGGTATCATTGATATCGTTGTTGCAGAATAATAATCATTTTAATACCATTAATATTTATCTTATTGAAAATAACCTTTCATCATATAGTAAAAAAAATTTAAATTCCATTTGTAAGAAATATAACAGAACTATTCAATATATAAATTTTAATGTTTTGTCAGATAGGTTAGAACTTAATATCGGTGACTCAATTGCAATAAATTCATATGCTAGATTATTTTTAGCAAGCGTCATTCCAGAAGATTTGGATAAAATTATTTATTTAGACTGTGATTCAATAATCAATAGTAGTTTAAGTGATTTATGGAATACTGATATTACAGAATATTTTGTGGCAGGTGTTTGTGATACGGTTAGTAATCAAACTAAATTTAGGATAAATATGGATAAAAACGATAGATATATAAACGCTGGTATGCTCTTAGTGAATCTTAAGAGATGGAGAACAGAGGGGATTGAAAAACAGTTTATAGAGTTTATTAATAAATATAATGGTCAAGTGTTCCATCATGATCAAGGGGTTATAAATGGGGTATTAAAAGGAAAGGTGTTATATCTTCATCCTAAATATAATGCTATGACCCCTTTTTTTACTATGGGTAGATATGAAATTATGCAATACTATGGTCTGCAAAATTATTATAGTGAGAGTGAATTAAGAGAAGCAATAGAGGTTCCAGTGTTTATACATTATACTCCAGCATTTGTAAACAGACCTTGGGTTAAAGGATGCCGGCATCCACTAACTGCATTGTATGAGGAGTATTTAGCAATGACACCATGGAAAGAGACTAAGCCATGGAAAGATAGGAGAGGAAAAGGAGAGCGGATGATGTCTTTACTATATAATAACTTGCCATTTCGTGTAGCAAATCGCATATGTAACTTTATATTTAATTAGATGCTAAATCCGAGGAGATATTTATGAAGAAAAAAATATTAATAAGTATGTACTCTTTAAACATAGGTGGTGCTGAACGAAGTTTAATAGGGCTATTAGAATCCTTTAATTATAAAAAATATGACGTAGATCTATTTTTGTATAGGCAAGAAGGAGATTTTTTGGATCTTGTTCCTGAAGAAGTTAATTTATTGCCAGTAATTAAGCAGTATACAACTTTTGAGAGATCAATCAAAAACATTGTGAAAGAGGGACATATTTATTTAGGAGTGATGAGAATATTAGCTAAGCTGAAAGCTAATATGAAGAATAGAGAACAAGAGAAAGAAAAACGGACATATCGACAAATGCAATATACATGGCATTATTCTATCTCTCTGCTCCCTAAGTTGGTTAAAAAATATGATGTGGCAATTAGTTTCCTCGGTCCTCATAATTTTATATTGGATAAGGTAACAGCGAATATAAAATTAGGTTGGAATCACACAGATTACTTCACAGTCGTTAATCCGGACGAATCATTAGATGAAAAGATGTGGAACAGATTAAATTATATAGTTAATGTATCTCAAGACTGTCAAGAATCTTTTTTAAGGGTATTTCCTAGTTTAAAGGAAAAGTCAATCGTTATAGAAAATATTTTGTCACCTACGTTTGTAAAGGATCAAGCGAAAAAAGACATAAAAAATGAGATGGAGAGTGACAATTCGATAAAAATCTGTTCTGTAGGAAGATTGAGTAGTGCGAAAGGATTTGATCAAGCAGTATACGCATGTAAGAAATTAGTGGAATTAGGGTATGACATAAAATGGTATGTTGTAGGATATGGAAGTGAGGAATCTCGAATTAAGCAATTAATAAAAGAAAATAATATAACTGATAGGTTCATTTTGTTAGGAAAAAAGGTGAATCCGTATCCGTATGTTAATAAATGTGATATTTATTGTCAGCCATCGAGATATGAAGGAAAAGCGGTAACGGTGAGGGAAGCGCAGATTTTAGAGAAACCCGTTATAATAACCGATTTTCCTACGTCCAAAAGTCAGCTGTGTCATAATTTTGACGGGTGGATAACTCCGAATGGGATAGATGGAATAGTGAAAGGTATAAGGGAAATGATTGAGGATATGGAACTAAGGAAGCGATTAATGATGAATACGATGAAAGTGGATTATGGAAACAGCAATGAGATTGAAAAGTTATATAAGATTATTGATGAAGAGAGTTAAGTTTGTTTATATTCTTTTCTACAAGTATGAAAATTTAATTGAGAAAGGAAAGAGAAAGTGAATCCAAAGGTAAGTGTTATCGTACCTGTTTATAATGGTGAAAAATATATTTCAAGATGTTTAGATAGTATAATCAGGCAGAGTTATCTTAATATTGAAATAATAATTATTAATGATGGGTCCAATGATGAAAGTGAAAGTATAATAAGGTTGTATAAAAAGAGGGATAGTAGAATAGTTTATTATTCTCAGCAAAACAAAGGGCCATCTGAGGCACGTAATAAGGGCATTTTAAATGCAACAGGAAAATATTTAGTGTTTATTGATGCAGATGATACAGTAGATAAATATTATGTTGAATTTTTGTTGAACAAAATGATTGATTCAAATTCTGATTTAGTTTGCTGTGGATATAGAGATATTTCGAAATATGGAGTATTAAAGTATACAGATTTTGATTTTGAAAAGAATATATCTATACAGAACTTTATGGAAATAATCTGTCAGGGAACAGGTGGTGTTTTGTGGGGGAAAATATACAAAAAAGAGATTATCACTAAGTATGATTTTAAGATGGACAAAGAAATATTTATGTGCGAGGACTTAATTTTTGTTTTGCAATATGCCTCGAGATGTAAAACGGTTAGTTCCATAAAGGACTATTTATATTATTATAATAGATTAAATGAAAACAGTATAAGCTCTAATATTTCCATACATTATATTGAAAACTATATAAATGTATGGAAACGAATCGAGAAGATTTTACATTCTGTTTATTTAGAGAAAAATAAGATAAATGAAATACTTACAAAGAGAGTTCAAGATTTTGTATTAGGTTTAATAGAGCAAGAAAGTGTGAGAATGAGAGCAATTGGAATAAGAAATGCGACATCAAATATAAAAGAAATCTTATCTATTTACGAAATTAGTAATTCGGTGCATTTATTTTCATCTAGCAATGTAGTCTATAAGGTATATATTTTTCTGGTGAAAAAAGATTTTATAAGATTGAGCATTTTTTATGGTGTATTTTTAAATATGCTAAGAGATTTTAAAAGAAGAATAAAAATAGGGGGCCAGATTGATTCATGAAAAAGAAATTGCTCTTTGTTATTGATTCATTAAATATAGGTGGGGCGGAAAAGAGTATAGTTTCGTTGTTAAATTTAATTGATTATTCGAAGTATGAAATTGATTTTTTATTATTTAAAAAAGATGGTGATCTTAGAAAATATGTACCGAATCAAGTGAATATGTTACCGATACCAGAGTATTTTCAATATATAAGTAATGAAAAAATTCCAGTAAATAAAAGCATTCTGTATTTCTATTATAGAATAAAAACTACTGTTCACCTAAGGATAAATGAATATAAAAATCATGTTTTACATAGCGAGCAAGTAGTATTCCGAAGCCTTGAAAAAATAATTGCTCCAGCTCAAAAGAAATATGATGTAGCAATTGCATATAGCCAAGGAATGCCGACATATTTTGTTGCCAACAAGGTATATGCATCAAAAAAAATGGCGTGGATAAATACTGACTATGTCCATACATTATACGATAAAGAGCTTGACTATGAATCGTATAAAAAAATCAATAAAATAATTACTGTTTCGAGGAATACTCAAGATTCAGTATCTAAAATTAGGAAAGAATATAAGGATAAGGTAGATCTTCTTTTTGATATAGTAGACCCCGATATGATTAATCAAATGGCTAATGAACATGAAGTTAATGAATTTGATCAATCGTTTATTAATATTGTGACGGTTGGTAGATTAGTAACAGCGAAAGGGTATAGTACTGCCATAGAAACAGCGAGGTTATTACAACAATCAGGCTACAAATTTAAATGGTTTGGAATTGGAGAAGGTCCAGAACGCAAAAAACTTCAGGAATTAATAAATAAATATAAATTGAGCGATTGTTTTATGCTACTTGGAAAAAAATTGAACCCATATCCCTATATAAAAAATTGTGATATATATGTACAAACATCTATAAAAGAAGGATTCGGTCTCACGGTAAGTGAAGCGAAAATTTTAAGGAAGCCTATTGTATGTACAAACTTTCCTACAGCGAAGGAAATAATAAATCATAATGTTGATGGTTTACTAGTAGAGAAAAATATAAATGGAATATACAAAGGGATTAAAAAATATTTGGATGATGTTAAATTTAGACAACAAATAATAAAAAAATTGAATACTACAGAACCGTATAGTTCGATAAAACAATTAAGGGAATTTTATGCATTGATAGAAAAATAATGTGTGGTGATAATGAAATGAAAAAAGTTTTTGTAGATATATATTTGATGTTTAACTTAGGAGATGACTTATTTTTAGATATATTGCTGAAAAAATACCCAAATAGCATGTTTACCGTTAATTATCTGGGGAAAAGTTATGATCAACTTATTTCAAAATATAGTAATGTAAAGAGAAGAAAGTACACATTTTTTGATAAAATTGGGCAAAGGCTTAAATTATCTGATTCTATAACAAACTATGATCAAGTTGCGGAAGAGCATGATGTCTTGTTATTTATAGGAGGTTCAATTTTTAGAGAAGAGGAGTATCATAAGTCGTTATATGAAGATAGGATGAGGATGGTAAAAGAGTTTAAGAAAAGAGATAAGCAAGTTTATATACTAGGAGCAAATTTTGGACCGTTTACAACGGATGAATTTTTAGAAGATTATAAAAAACTTTTCATGTTATGTGATGATGTATGTTTTAGAGATATGAACTCATTTCAATTATTTGAAAACTTATCACAAGTTAGGTATGCGCCTGATATTATTTTTAGTATGAATGTAGATGGATATCGTAAAGAAAAAAAATCAAACAAAATCGGATTTTCAATTATTGATGTGCGGCATAAAAAAGGATTATCAACTTATTATAATCAGTATGTACGAAATACTGTAGAAGCATTGGAGTTATTAATAAGTAAAGGATATAAATGTTATTTAATGTCATTTTGTGAACGAGAGGGAGATTTGGAAGTAATAAATGTAATAAAATCCCGCCTCTCGTCTAGAGCGTTACAAAATATTATAATCTATAGTTATAATGGGAATTTAAAAGAAGCTATCGAATTGATAGCTTCTTTTAAATTGTTAATTGCAGCGAGATTTCATGCAAATATACTAGGGTTATTATTAGATGTTGGGGTTGTGCCTGTAATATATAGCCAAAAAACTAGTAATATGCTTAATGATATAAAGTTTAAGGGTACTTTAATAAATATGGATAATTTGCATATGCAATATGATGAAAATATTATAAATAAGTCATTATCTTATAAATTAGAACGGAATATTATAAGTGGTAGAGCTGATAATCATTTTGAAAAACTAAGTAGATTTTTAGGAACATAAAAATTTACATTGGAGGAAATATGAAAAAAAAAATCATTTTTATGGTTATAAATATGAATGTGGGCGGAACTGAAAAGGCATTACTTAATATGATAGCAGAGATGCCGAAAGATCAGTATGATGTAACGATTTTAATGTTGGAAAAATACGGAGGGTTTTTAGGTTCAATTCCTAGAGAAGTTCAAGTTAAATATTTGGAAGGATATCAAAATATAAAGGATACACTAAATAATTCACCGTATATAGTTTTTATGGATTTACTAAAAAAAGGAAAGATTATAAAAGCCTTTAATGTTATTTTTTTTCACTTAATATGTAAGTTAATGAAAGATAGAAGTCTTTTTTTTAAGTATGTATTAAGGGATTATCCTGTAATTGATAATGAATATGATAGTGTAGTTGCCTATGCGGGACCTATGGACTTTATAAGTTATTTTGTAGTAAAGAAGATAGTGGCCAAAAAGAAAATTCAATGGATTCACTTTGATGTTACAAAGGTTTCTTTTAATAAAGTGTTTTCAGCGAATATATATAAGGAATTTGATCGAATTTTTACAGTATCAAATGAAGCGAAAAACAAGTTGATTAGCATTATACCTTCTATAAAAAAGAAAACAGACGTATTTCCAAATGTGATTTCCTCAAATTTAATTCAAAAACAAGCAAAAGATGGTAAGGGATTTAGTGATAATTTTACTGGGTTGAGGATATTGACAGTTGGTAGATTAGCCAACGAGAAAGGACAAGATTTAGCTATACGAGTATTATCTAGATTAATTGGTGAGGGTTTCAAAGTTAAATGGTATTGTGTAGGTGATGGGAGTTCAAGAAAGCAGTATGAAGAACTTATAGAGCATTATTCGCTCAAAGATACATTTATTTTACTAGGAGAAAAAAGAAATCCATATGTTTATATGGATGAATGCGATATATATGTACAGCCGTCTAGGCATGAAGGATATTGTATAACACTTGCTGAAGCAAGATACTTAAATAAAGCTATTGTGACAACGAATTTTACTGGTGCTAAAGAACAAATAAGACATGAGGAAACAGGACTAATTGTAGATGTAGATGAGGATGATATTTATGAAGCTATAAAGAAATTGGTGATTAATCAAAATTTATGTGAATATTTTTCTCGGAATTTAGCGATAGAAAATTATGATCAAGGCATCAAAAAAAAGAAAAGGCTTTTAAAATCAGAAACTTCTAATTGTTTATAAAGGGACAATAAAATTAAATTTTAAAAAGTAGGTAAGGGATTAGTAAAATAATAATACTGCTGAAGATGAGGGCTCAATTTGGAGGGAAAACATCAATAATATGTTAGATAGTTTTGATTAATTAAACTATTAATTATGTTAGATGAAAGGTAATTTGTTAAGATGAAAAATCAACTTAAAGCCGGTGCATTACTATCATATGTGGCGTTATTTATTAATAGTATTATATCAATAATATATACTCCAGTTATGTTGAATTTTCTAGGTCAATCAGAATATGGTGTATATAGTTTAGCATCTTCGGTGGCAGGTTATGTGGGGATATTGAACTTTGGATTAGGAAATGCAGTAATCAGATATACAGCAAAATATAGAGCTTTAAAGGATGATGAAGGAATCTCGAATTTATATGGAATGTTTTGTGTGATGTATGGAGTATTAGGAATATTAGCATTAATAGCTGGCACAATATTAACTATAAATGCTGATAGCATGTTTTCACACTCTTTAAGCATGGATGAAGTTCATACGTTAACAATTTTAATGTGGATAATGATAGTGAACATATCTACAGGAATAGGATTTGGTTTTTTCAGTGTTGTCATGTTAGCTTACGAACGGTTTGTTTTTCAGAAAGTGATAGGTATAGTGTATGCCATTATAAATCCCCTTATAATGTTACCCTTTCTTATTAAGGGTTATGGTTCTATTACAATGGTCATAGTGACAACACTGTTAAACTTGATGGTAATTTTGATTAACATATACTATTGCTTCAGAGTGCTTAAAATTAAAATTTTATTTAAAAAGGTTGAAAGAGGGTTACTAAAAGAAATAATAGTATTCTCATCATTTATTTTTCTGAATTTAATAATTGATAAAATATATTGGTCTACGGATCAAGTTATATTAGGGATATTTAGCGGAGCAGCGGCAATTTCAGTATATTCAATTGGAGCATCTTTTACAGGATACTTTTCGGGTTTTTCAACAGCAATATCCAATGTGTTTTTAAGTAGGGTGACAAGTATGGTAACAAAAGATGTAACAGACAAAGAAATCTCAAATTTATTTATTAGAATAGGTAGAATTCAATATATTATATTAGCATTTGTTTTTAGTGGATTTATTGTTTTTGGGCGAGAGTTTATTCATTTATGGGTTGGTAAAGAATATAATGATGCTTTTATTATAGCTATTATTATTTTGGTACCCATGATCGTATCGTTAATGCAAAGTATAGGGGGGATTATACTTCAAGCGAAAAATATTCAAACATTCAAATCGATAGTCTATGCTATTACAGCTGTAATTAATGTACTGATAAGTATTGTATTTGTAAAATGGTGGGGAGCTATAGGTGGTGCTGTAGGAACTGCAGTGGCATTCACTTTAGGTAATATAGTGATAATGAATATATATTATTGGAAAAAAGTTAATATAGATATACCTAGATTTTGGAGCAATATTATGAGGATGAGTTCTACTGTTGTAATAAGTGTGGTATTTGGGGCGATAATGAATCATTTTTTTCTTGAATATAGTTGGGGGTTATTAATTATTAAGATTAGTATATTTTCTGTAGTATATATTTACTTACTATGGTTGTTTGGGACGAATGAATATGAAAAAGATTTATTTATGAAGCCAGCAAAAAATATAATATCTAAATGTAGAAAGCGAATGTATAGGGTACATTAGGGATAATGTACAGGATTGGAGATCAGGGGGGATTTATTTTTAAATACAAATAAAAATGGTTAATCCCCTTTAATCGTTCTTAATATCGAATATAATGGTTCATTATGTTGATTTGGTGGAGGCTAATTATGAACAAAGATATGAGAGAGAACTCGAAAATACTATTGGAATACGATAAGAGTTTTAGAAGCAAACCACGAATAGCATATATTTTACAAGTGCATAAAAACCCAGAACAAGTAAACCAGTTTATAAGTCAACTGATTTCAGAAAAATATGGGGATGTATTTGTTCATATAGATAAAAAGAATTTCGATGAAATATATCCTTTGATCTCTAAAAATGAAAATTTAAAAATATTAAATAAGAGTGTGGATGTACAATGGGGAGATATTAGTCAAGTAGAGGCAACTATTCTGCTATTAAAAGCAGTATTGGAAACACAATGTAAATACGATTTTGTCTGTTTTAGAAGTGGTCAAGATTTAGTAGTAAAAAACGGATTTGGGGAGTATTTATTAAAGAATAGCAATAAAATATTTATGACTGCAACACATGTAGATCGAAATAATCCAGATGCGGCTTTTCCAAATATCAGGTGGCCAAAAGTTACAAGAAAACAATACAGTATATTCCATCCTTTTAGGTTTTTCAGAAGATTGATCATGATTCTATATGGATTTGGAATAAATATATTTTCAAATCAATATAAATTACCTGATAAAATGGAATTTTACCACGGCTCACAATGGTTTTGTATTCCGTTGGATGTTGTAAAATATATTATAGAGTTTTTGGAACAAAATAGCTGGTATTATTATTTGTTTAAATATGCGTTATGTCCAGATGAATGGTTTTTTCAGACAATTATAATGAACTCAGATTTTAAATGTCAGGTAATAAATAATAACTTAGTATATTTAAGATGGGGAGAGGATTATAAAAATAAAAATCACCCTATAGTATTTACACTGAAAGATGTTAATTCAATTGAAATGTCAAATCAATATTTTGCAAGGAAATTTGATCGAAGTGTAGATGAAGAGGTAATAGGATACTTTGCGAATAGATACAAGACATAGTTTGTAGTATACCTATTTGTCCAACGTTAGAGAGGTATACCTTTTTAGTCAAGGAAGTAGAACATCTATCCATACAATAGATCCACTAAATGAATATGATAGTTATTAGAAAATCATATACAATATAAGCGGATATTAATGGGGGTAGATGAATTAAATGGTTATATATATGGTTGAACTCGATCGCTGGGGAATAAAAAATGATGCAACTTTTCCTTTGCAAACTACACAGGGCATAAATAATGCTTTTGTATGGGCTAGGGATAATGGCTTTCAAACTGTTCAGTTACCTGAGGGGAAATATTTAATAGATAAAAATAATGTGATAAACTTTTGTGATAATACAACGTATAGACTTTATAATTGTATATTTATCAAGGAATCTAATAATCTTCCGAAATATAACATATTATTATGTGATGGAATAAAAAATGTGAATATAGAGGGAGCAATAATAAAAGGTGATAGAGAAACTCATGACTATTCAAGTGGTGGTACACATGAATGGGGGCATGGGATTCAATGTAAAGATTTATGTTATAACATATTAATTAAGGATTGTGAGATAAGTGAGTGTACAGGGGATGGAGTTGTAACATCTATGGATTTTTCAGCACTAGGTGGCATGCAGCACCCTGCGCATTTTGCACAAGGAGATTTAAATAGTAAAGGTGAATTAGACAGTACAAAATCTGATTATACAACAGTAACTAAATTTTTTGATGTTACAGGAAGCCTAGTAAAATCTGTTGGATATTTTTATTATTCTGGAGATGGATACGGTGGGTATGGAACAGGGAGCAATTTAAACAAAACTATTATTAAGGTACATTTTTATGCGGAAGATAGATCATATTTAGGGTATAGAAATACAAGAACGTATGAATTTGTGTATTTAAATTCAATGCCTGCTAATACGAAAAAAGTAAGATTTTCGTTTTTACAAAATTATGCATTGATGAATGGGAATTTACATTATGTATTGTGTGCTAAAATACCACAATATATTAATGTAAGCAATAGTAAGCTTTATCAAAATCGCAGGCTCGGGGCTTCAGTTAATGGAGGAAGGTTTGTGACGTTTGACAGTTGTGAAATTTTTAATAATAGCAATCCAATGAGCCGTTCTGTTGGGTGTAATCCAGGCTACGGTATAGATGTCGAAGATGGATATATGACAAATCAAAAAATTACGGTTAGAAATACTCACGTTTATGATAATCGAGCAGGTGCATTTATATGTATAAGTACACGGGGTGTGTTTTTAGAGAATAATAAATTTAAAGGAATTGTTAGTTTCGGGGGGAGTGGGGATGATTACGCCTCTTTAAATAATGTTTATTATGGACCAATATCAGGAAGGTCTATAACAAGTGGATTAGAAGCTGATGGAACTTTTTGCTCGTTCACAAATGATTCTATATTTGGACAAATGTGTAATATAGCAGGAGGAAATACGACTTTGGATGGTTGTGTTTTTTCAAAAAGTACAATTTCTTTAAGTGGAGAAACTATAAAAATTAACAACTGTAAATTTACTTTTGACGATCCGGATGTAAATGGAGTGTTAGATTTTAGAAGTAAAAATATAGAAATATATAATTCCTTATTTGATATTAGGAGAGCGAAAGGAATTGCAACAACTGGTTATGCTCAAACAGAAAATGCTATATTCTCTAACGTGAAATTTTTAACTACTGAATCAAGCGGTGGTCATTATGTTGGTGCTAAAAGATTAATTCTTGAAAAGTGTGAGTTTATTCATAAAGGAGAAACACCTAATTATAGTCGTATGATGGCGGCCGAATTTATGAGAGTTGAGAATAATATCTTTATAAACCAATCTTTTAGATTTGATGGTGGAGATATATATGGTAATGAGAATTTAGCGAAAGATACGGGGTATCCAACGCATAGTTTTAGAAATAATCGGATTGTTTGGGAAAAACCTTATAGTTTAGCGGTTCATGAAGCAAGAGGACCAGGCGTATCATTTATTTATATACCAAGATTAGAGGTTATGAATAATAATATAGAGGTAAATGGTAAAGTTACTTCGCTTGGTTCACAATATACGCTAAGGGTGTTCACGGAAAATTATTTGAATGTTTCGAATAATAACATTGTTACGAATAATGAAATTGGAATTAATACGATGGGAACAATAGTGATCGAAGGGGCTTACAGAAAAAAAGATTCAGTGTTGCCGACACCAAAAACAACTATAATATCTCAAGGTAATAATTCAGTTAATTCAAATATAATCTTTACGAATAATGTTAATTCACAATTAGAAAAGAATATAATAGGAAATATACCGCTTTCATCTACAGCAGCAGTAGAACCTAATTATGGAAAGTACATTCGTGGAGAAGTAGTATTTAATGCTACTCCAATTATTGGTGGATATATTGGGTGGGTTTGTATAAGTCCTGGTACAGCGAATGGAAACAAGTGGACGGCGGGTAAAGAGTATTCAGTAAATAGTTTAGTAAATGCCAGTGGAAAAGTGTATAAAGCTATAACAGCAGGTATTAGTGGTGCGAATGCTCCTTCGCATAATAGTGGTATAGGCACAGATGGAAAGCTAGAGTGGCAATATGTTGATATGTTAGCAGTATTTAAACGTTTTGGTTTGATAGAAGGTTAGAATAATTTTATTCTAACCTTTTTTATGTTTTTTTTATGTAGGTAATATGAATTGATTAATAGGTGAAACTTTCGAGGAAAAGATTGAAAGCAAATAAAGGGTTAGGAGAGTGATAATAAATGAAACGATGTTTTGATATGTTTATTTCTCTATTTTTATTATTGTGTTTTTCTTTTGTTATAGCTTTAATAGCCATTTTTGTTAAGTTTAAATTAGGGTCTCCAATATTCTTTAAACAAGAGCGTCCAGGTTTATATGGAAAGCCATTCAATCTTTATAAATTTCGTACGATGACTAATGCTAGAGATAGTAATAACGAACTGCTATCTGATCACGCTAGATTAACTAAATTTGGGGAATTTCTTAGGAAATATAGTTTAGATGAATTACCTCAATTAGTAAATGTGCTAAAGGGTCAATTAAGTTTAGTAGGTCCTCGGCCATTATTAATGGAATATTTACCTTTATATTCGAAAGAACAATTTAAAAGGCATAATGTAAGACCTGGAATCACCGGGTGGGCTCAAATCAATGGAAGGAATAGTATTTCGTGGGATGAAAAATTTAAGTTAGATGTATGGTATGTTGAGAATCAAAGTTTTCTTTTAGACTTGAAAATTTTATACCTAACTTTTAGGAAGGTTTTAAAGTCGGAAGGGATAACAAATGATAATCATGTGACTATGCCAGTTTTTAAAGGGGGAATCGAGCGTGGGAGATAATAAAATGAATATTCTGTTTACTAGCTCGGGTAGGAGGGTCGTTTTAATTAAAAAATTTAAGGAAGCACTTAAACAAGAGGGAATCAAAGGGAAAATATTTACTGCAGATTTAAAAGAAACTGCTCCTACCATTCACTATAGCGATAAGCATTTTGTAGTTCCACGTGTAAATGAAGAAGGGTATATAAATAAATTATTAAAAATATGTAGATCTGAAGAAATAAATTTAATAATACCGTTAATTGATACAGAATTAATCCTTTTGGCTAATAATACTAAGGTTTTTGAAAGTATCGGTGTAAGTGTATTAGTTTCTAGTATGGAATTAAATAAAATAGCTAATAACAAAAAATACACATATAACTTTTTTGTTGCTAATAATATACCAACGCCTAGAGTATATAGTGATGAAGAGATTGAAAGAAAAGAATATCAATTTCCACTATTAATTAAACCTTATGATGGCAGTTCTAGTAAAGGTGTAACAAAAATAATGAATGAAAAGGAATTGGAATTTTTTAAGGAGTATATACCTAACGCTATGGTACAAGAGTACGTTTCAGGAGAAGAATACACAATAGATGCCATGGTAGATTTTTATGGAAATATAAAAACGATCGTTCCTAGATTACGTATAGAGACACGAGCAGGTGAGGTAAGTAAAGGTATGACCAAGAAGGATATTGAAATCATCAAAGCGGCAGAAACTGTAATAAAAGCTCTTCCTAATCCTATTGGGTGTATTACTTTACAATGTTTTAAAAAGGAGGATGGACAAATTACGTTTATTGAAATAAACCCACGTTTTGGTGGGGGAATTCCACTATCAATAGAAGCAGGAGCGAATTTTCCACTTTGGACAATTAAAATGTGTCAGGGGGAAGTGTTTATAGATAAGGACTTTGATTGGAGAGAAAATTTAACAATGCTTAGATATGATGAAGCGGTTTTTACGGAGAGTACTTAACATGGTGATTAAAGCAATTGTTTTTGATATGGATGATACTTTATATAAAGAAAAGGATTATATCGTAAGTGGTTTTAAAGCAGTGGATGAGTGGATTGAAGAGAACTACAAGAAAACTGGATTTTATAATGCTGCAATTCAATTATTTGATTTGGGGGAAAGAGGGTTTGTGTTTAATAAAACGCTTGAAAAGTTAAACATTCCTTACGATGAAAATTTGATTAGTAATTTGATAGAACAGTATAGGTTTCATAAACCAGATATTCAATTGTTGGATGAAGCGGAGTGGGTACTAAATAATTTAGTTAATACCGTTAAAATAGGACTTATTTCAGACGGATATTTAGTTACCCAAGAAAAGAAGATTAATGCATTAAAGTTAAAAGGGAGATTTCATTCGATAATTCTCACTGATAAGCTTGGAAAAGAATATTGGAAACCGAGCCAAATTCCTTATGAAAAAATAAGTAAGGAACTACAGGTTCCTCATCAGCAGTGTGTTTATATAGGAGATAATTTAAGTAAGGATTTTATAACTGCCAAGAAACTAAAGTGGATAACAATTCATATTAATAGAGAAGATGGGATTTACCGTAATCTTATAGTTGAGCAAGATTATAAAGCGCATTATACAATTAATAGTTTAAGAAGACTTCCAGAGATCCCTGTATTAAAGCATATGTTTTTAAATACATAATATTTTAAATATGTATAAAGGGTGTGTTTACATGCAAACAGTTCAGCATAAAAAACGAATATATCTCTCTTCACCGCACATGGGCGGAAATGAACAAAAATATATTCAAAATGCATTTGATACAAACTGGATTGCCCCTCTTGGCCCAAATGTAGATGAATTTGAAAGAGAACTTGCATCCTTTGTAGGAGTTAAAGGTGGGACTGCAGTTAGTTCAGGTACGGCTGCCATTCATTTAGCTTTACGGTTATTAGATGTTCAAGAGGGAGATACAGTGTTTTGTTCAAGTTTCACCTTTGTAGCGAGTGCGAATCCGATTGTTTATTTGGGAGCTGAACCGATATTTATTGACTCAGAACCGGAAACATGGAATATGTCACCACAAGCGCTAGCGCATGCATTATATGATGCTAATAAAGCAGGGAAATTACCGAAGGCTGTTATTCTTGTTCATTTATATGGTCAAAGTGCTAAGTTAGATGAAATTCTTTCGCTTTGTAATCAATATGATATTCCTATAATCGAGGATGCAGCAGAATCTCTAGGTTCTACATATAAAGGGAAAGCAAGCGGTACATTCGGGAGGTTTGGCGTTTATTCATTTAACGGAAATAAAATCATTACAACTTCGGGTGGTGGAATGCTTGTATCTGATGATGCGGAAGCATTAGTGAAAGCAAAATTTTTAGCGACGCAAGCAAAGGATCCAGCACCACATTATGAACATAGTGAGATAGGATATAATTATCGAATGAGTAATATTTTAGCAGGTGTTGGGAGAGGGCAATTAAAAGTGTTAGAAGATAGAGTGAGGACGAGAAGGCGTATATTTAATCGGTATTATGAAGAATTATCTCACATACCTGGATTTTATTTTATGCCAGAATTAGAAAATACTCGCTCGAATCGTTGGCTTACAACTATGATGATTGATGAAAAGGAATCTGGTATCTCTATTGGAAAAATATTGACAACCTTAGCAGAAGAGAATATTGAAGCACGTCCTACTTGGAAGCCACTACATATGCAGCCACTTTTTAAAGAAAGTAAGTATTATTATCATCAGAAAGATAATGATGTATCTAAAAGATTATTTGAACAGGGGATTTGTCTTCCTTCTGGGTCCAATATGATGGATGAGGATCAGTGGAGAGTTATTCAGGCGATTATAAATATTATATAACCTGGAATAATTCACAGAGAAACAGGTACATTAAGGTTCATTATAATGAACCTTAATGTTGTATATTTGGTGTATATTCCCATTTGTATATTGACGGAAAAGTAATATAATGATAATTTAAATGTATATATACCTAGGGTTATAGGCGAATCGGAGTGTGTGATTGATTGTGAGTTGAAATGTATATTTTGTTCTTTAAAAAGAATTAAATCGTGAGAGAAAAGTTGTGTTAAATAAAAAAGAACCGTTGTGGTAACTTGTTGTATAAGGGGTGGGGAAAATGAGTGCTATAACAGGTATTATTCATTTTAATGAAGAAACTATATCGATTCAGCATGGCACACAGTTAATGAGTTATTTACAAAAGTACCCTGCTGATGATATTCAAATATGGCATAAAGAAAATGTTTTTCTAGGATGTCACGCACAGTGGATCACACCAGAATCTGTTGGTGAACAATTACCCTTTTATAATTACGAAAAGCAACTGGCAATTACAGCAGATGCTATTATTGATAATCGTAATGAGTTATTTGAAAAATTACAAGTGGATTATGCAGATAGAAAAAACATGACAGATAGTGAGTTGATTTTACTCTCTTATCAGAAATGGGGGGAAGCGGCTCCAAAATATTTGGTAGGCGATTTTGCCTTTATGATTTGGGATGAGAAAAAACAAATTCTTTTTGGAGCTAGAGATTTTTCGGGAAGCCGGACACTTTATTTTTATCGTGGTGAGGAAAAGTTTGCTTTTTGCACTATTATAAATCCGTTATTTACTCTACCATATGTTGATAAAAAATTGAATGAGCAGTGGATTGCTGAATTTTTAGCTATACCTGTAAATTTCGAATCGGTAGATCCACAGTTAACAGTTTACAAATATATAGAACAAGTGCCTCCATCACACACTATTTTGGTAAAGGAAGGCGAAGTGAAGTTTTCACGATACTATACACCAACTGTTGGGAAAATGCTTAATTTAAAATCAAATGAAGAGTATGAAGAGGCGTTTCGAGAGGTGTATCAAAGTGCAGTGAAGGCACGTTTACGAACACATCACCAAGTAGGAGCTCATTTGAGCGGAGGGCTAGACTCAGGGTCTGTCGTTAGCTTCGCTGCAAAGGATTTACGTGCTGAAAATAAAAAGTTACATACGTTTAGTTATGTCCCTGTAACAGGATTTGAAGATTGGACACACAAAGGTAGAATGGCTGATGAAAGGCCATTTATTCAATCCACTGTAGAGCATGTAGGGAATATACAGGATTATTATTTAGAATTGCCAGAGAGAAGCCCACTATCGGAAATTGATGATTGGCTGGAAACAATGGAGATGCCATATAAATTTTTTGAGAATACTTTTTGGTTGAGTGGAGTTTATGAAAAAGCATCTCAGCATGGAATAGGAGTACTTCTTAGTGGTCAAAGAGGTAATTGGACAGTATCGTGGGGGCCTATGTTAGATTACCAGGCAATGTTATTGAAAAAGCTACATTGGATTCGTTTTTATCGTGAACTATATTTATATAGTAGAAATATAGGAGTAAAAAAATCACGTGTTTTTGAAGTGGTAAGACGAAAGGCATTTCCATTTTTGCACCAGTTACTTTTTTCAGGAAAACAAGATGCAAATTCCGCAATAATTAATCCGGAATTTGCAAGGGAAATGAATGTTTTTGACAGACTTAGAGAACAAGAAATAGATATAACAGGCACCTCTATTTCTAATGCATATGACATGAAAAGAGAACAGTTTGAAAAACCATATTATTGGAGCATAAATGGCACGTATGAAACGAAATTATCATTACGTTATGCCTTATGGGATCGTGATCCCACAAATGACTTACGATTGATTCAATTTTGTTTGTCAGTCCCAGAAGAACAGTATGTTCAAAATGGTTTAGATCGAGCCCTGATTCGGAGAGCCACAAAGAACTTCCTTCCTGATAAAGTACGATTGAATCAACGGGTTCGAGGTATTCAAGGTGCAGATGGTGTTTACCGTATGGCTCCTTTTTGGAATGAATTTATTGAGGAAGTTGAAGAACTTAGTGTAGATCCAGTAATCTCTGAATTTCTAAATGTAGAGGTAATTAAGAAAGCTATCTCAAAAATTTGTAAAGAACCTCGACCAGAATATGCATTTGATTTAGATTTTAGAGTTTTAATGCGCAGCTTAATCTTCTATCGATTTATAAAAAAAGCAATATGAAAGGAGGTGATACGTATGAAAAAGGAATGGAAACAACCTGTATTAGAAGTACTTAATATTAATATGACTATGGCTGGGCCTGGGCATAAATATCCAGATGCTGTTCAACCTGACCCAGATGACCCAGTGAAGTACAGTTAAGTCATTGGAAAAATAAAGCTCTTATATAGCTTTATTATATAAGAGCTTTCAAAAAATTGACAATGTGGGGGATAGGATGTTTGATTCTATGGGGAATGTGTTATATCAAGCCTTCGGGTTAAAAATAGTAAGTGAAATTCCATTACCCGAATTGTCTCAGCTGAATGAAAAAAAAGAGATGGCAGATGTTCAAGTTGAAATAACGGATTTGTCAGAACAGTGGCGTAAATATAGCGCAGAAAAGAAAAAAACAATTGTAGTGGAGGATGATGTAGTTATGTTTCATGTTCCTCAAACTGCAATATTTTCTATACAAGCCGGCGAGAAAATCACCTTTTCACCTATGGCAGACGCAGAAGAAGATAAAATTCGCCTATATATTCTGGGAACTTGTATGGGGGCGCTTTTAATGCAACGTAAAACACTCCCATTGCATGGGAGTGTAATTGCCATCGATGGAAAAGCATATGCATTGATTGGTGATTCAGGAGCTGGAAAATCAACGTTAGCCTCGGCTTTTTTGAATAAAGGATATCAGCTTTTAAGTGATGATGTAGTTGCTGTGTCTCTTTTGAATAAAAATACTGCAATAGTTCATCCTTCTTACGCACAACAAAAATTATGGCAAGAGAGCATAAATGAGTTAGGAATGGAAGTAGCGCAATTTAGCCCTTTATTTGAAAGAGAAACGAAGTATGCTGTTCCTGTGAATTCTCAATTCTTTCCTGATCCATTACCTCTTGCTGGTGTTATTGAATTAGTAAAAACACAGGGAGAAGATATTGAGATGACCCGTATAGAAGGGCTCGCACGCTTGTATAAATTATACCGTCATACTTTTAGGAGTTCTTTGATTTCTAAATTAGGATTGATGGAATGGCATTTTGAAACTTCAACTAATATTGCAAGTGGAATGGAAATGTTTCAAGTAAGTCGCCCGACTTCAAGATTTACAGCTTATGAGCTAGTGCAAGTTATTTTAAATACTATACAGAAAGGGAGTATGGTTGGTGGTTGTCCACTCGAGAGAAATATCATTAGAACATAACGTTGTCCAAAGTAAGGGTAATATAGTAAGCGATATGGATGGAGAAAAAGTTATGTTAAATGTCCAAAAAGGAAATTACTATAACTTAGGAGAAATAGGCGGAGAAATATGGGAGCTTATTGAGAAGCCGATAATAATTAATCAGCTTGTTACTATGTTAGTATCTAACTATGATATTGAACGAAAAGATTGTGAAGAGCAAGTTCTTTCCTTTTTAGAGTGTTTGTTTCAAGAAGGTTTAATTCAAATAAAAGACCACCCTAATAAGTAGATTCATAACTTTAAGAGAATTGTTAGGGAGGGATTAATGAATATTGTGAAAAGGTTAAGGGTATTTTTATCACTGAACACGGAAACAAAGCTTTTATTTTTAGAGGCTTTTATTTTTTTAGGGTGGGCGCGTGTATTAAAAAGTATTACCTTTTCCAAAGTTGCACCTTCTTTAGGAGATTACATGAACGAAACATCATTTACTCACATTCAGCCAAACTGGGATACACTAAATAAGGTGTCCGAAGCTATTTCTGTTATGAGTCGTTATACTTTTTGGGAAAGTCAGTGCCTTGTTAAAGCTATAGCTGGGATGAAAATGCTCGAAAAACGTCATATTGAGAGTACACTTTATTTAGGAACTGCTAAGGATAATAATGGAGAATTAATTGCGCATGCATGGTTACGTAGCGGTTCTTTTTATGTTACTGGATCAGAGGGGATGGAGAAGTTTACTGTCGTTGGATCATTTGCAAAGAGGTTAAGTGAGGACACTATTAAAGGAGAATAAAATGAGGAATGATTTTGATCTTGATGTAGAGTTCATGTCTAAGGAATTGAAATTTCTTTTTGCAATTTTGAAGTTACAAGATGACGAAACACTGCAAACTTACAGTAGTGAATGGTTTGCAGATATTGATTGGGAGGTTTTTCTTGAGCAAGCTATGCATCATCGTGTTTATCCGGTGATTTATCAAAAACTTAAACAGGTAGATGAGGAACGAATTCCTTCACATGTTGTACAAACTTTAAATAGAAAATATAAAAATAATACATTTCAAATGCTTTATTTAAGTGCTGAAATGGAACGAATAAATAAACTTTTTAATGAAAATGAGATTCGTACGATGTTTCTAAAAGGGCCTGTACTATCTCAGGACTTATATGGAGATATTTCTTTGCGAACATCCTGCGATTTGGACGTTCTCATTCCTATTCAAAATTTAGAAAAAGTAGAAAAACTACTTTTAGAGCAAGGATATGTGAAAGATGATTATATTCAAACGATATTAAGTGATTGGAAATGGAGGCATCACCATATAACATTTTTCCATCCAACAAGGCGGATCAAAATTGAAATTCATTGGAGGTTAAATCCCGGACCGGGTAAGGAACCTGGGTTTGAAGAGCTTTGGAAGCGAAAGAGAAAAAGTACACTTACGAGTAATTCGGTATATATGTTAGGAAAGGAAGACTTATTTTTATTTCTTGTATCTCATGGTGCCAGACATGGTTGGTCCAGGTTACGTTGGTTAGTAGACATAAAAAAAATTGTCAATCAAGATCTTAACTGGAATGAGATTCATAAATTAATGAGAAAATACCAAATACTTCATTTGGGAGGACAAGCATTAATTTTGGCATCACAATTGCTAGGTACACGACTAAATGAAAGAATGACGGAATTAGTAGCTAAAAAACATTCGAAGCAGCTAGCACAAGAAGCACTGTTTTATTTCAAGAAAATGATAAACTTGCATTCTGAACCTGTTCCTGAAGAAGTACTTGCTTATCATAGTAGACATTTATTTTCACTGATGTCTAATCAGCAAAAAATTATATTTATTTTGAGCCAACTTTATCCTTATCCAATTGATGCAAAAACATTACCGTTACCTAAATCTCTTCATTTTTTATATTTTCCTTTACGTCCGTTTCTGTGTCTTTGGAGGAAAACAAAGGAGCTTGCTTTGTTATAGGGGGAACATCGATGAATCATATTATATATTTTATGAAGAAATTATATTCTTCTGCAGGGAAAATTCTGTATGTGAATTTGTTTGGTATGGTTTTAATAAGTTTACTTGAAGGGATAGGTATTATTTTATTAATTCCTATGATAAGTATGACTGGAATAATCAATGTAGGTGAGGAGACTGCTTTTATTGCACCTGTCTATAGATTTTTACAGGATTTCCCTAAAACAACAAGTCTAATTTCTATTTTAGGTATATATATACTAATAGTGTTAGGTCAAAATCTACTACAAAGAAACATAACGCTAAGGGATGCGAGAACGCAACAAGCTTTTGTACGAGAATTAAGAATAGAAACATATAGTATGATTCTAAAAGCGAAGTGGAGTTTTTTTTTAGAGAAAAGGAAAACAAATCTAATAAATATATTAACTACAGAATTAGCTCGCGTAAGTTATGGGGTTAATTTAATTTTACAATTGTTAGCTGCTATTCTGTTTACATTCATACAGGTGGGGATTGCGTTTTTATTATCACCCCAAATAACTATATTTGTTTTGGTCTTTGGCTTATTATTCTTGGTAGCTTCTCGTGTTTTTATAAAAAAAGCACGAATACTAGGCGGTAAGACCTCAAAATTGGCACAAGGCTATCTTTCTGGTATAACAGATCATTTTAATGGAATTAAAGATATAAAGAGTAATACTTTGGAAGCATCACGTTTAGATTGGTTACAATCTATAACAGGAAAGATGAGTAACGAACAAATGGAGTATATGAGAATAAGATCGAACTCTCAATTGTTTTATAAAGTTTCAATGGCTATTTTAATTGCATTTTTTATATTATTATCAGTAAGTATATTTAAAGCTCAACCGGCCCAATTACTATTAATCATACTTATCTTTTCGAGGATATGGCCACGATTTATGACAATTCAGTCAAATTTAGAACAGCTTGCTGCAAGCATTCCTGCTTTTAAGTCATTATGGGAATTACAAGGGGAATGTATTGAAGCGATTGAAATGCAGGATATATATCAGCAAAAAAATATAAAGCCGATTTGTATAGAACAGGGTATTGAATGTAAGGATATTTATTTTCGGTATAATAAGAAGGAGCATTTGTATGCACTTCAAAATATAAATGTAAAAATACCAATCAATAGTATGACGGCTATTGTGGGACATTCGGGAGCTGGGAAGAGTACATTAATCGATGTTTTAATGGGATTGATTCAACCAGAGAAAGGTCAAGTATTAATAGATGGAACTCCTCTTACAAGTGAAAATTTATTGTCATTGAGACGGGCTATTAGTTATGTGCCACAAGATCCTTTCTTATTTAATGCAAGCATAAGAGAAAATTTATTGATGATTGATCCGAATGCGAGTGAAGAACAGATTTGGGCTGCATTAGATTTTGCGGCGGCAGCTGAATTTGTACGAATGCTTCCAAAAGGGCTTGATACTCTTATTGGAGATCGTGGAGTGAGGCTTTCAGGTGGTGAACGTCAACGACTTGTACTAGCTCGAGCTATTTTAAGACAACCGTCCATTTTAGTATTAGATGAAGCTACGAGTGCATTAGATACTGAAAATGAGGTGAAGATTCAATCAGCAATAGAAAGATTGAAAGGAACGATGACTATTATTGTTATTGCGCATCGTTTATCTACGATCCGTAATGCAGATCAAGTTATTGTTTTAGGAAAAGGTGAAATTGTTCAAAAAGGTGAATTTAATCAATTGGCTAAGGAGAGAAAAGGTGTGTTTCGAAATTTATTGGGCTCACAAATGGAAGTTGGTTCTTAGGGGAGAAAGATTGAATGAAATTTTGTATTATTGTAATTCGAGTTGAATGATAGCCCGGATAATGGTCAGTTACAGCAGATCTTATTCGGGCTTTTATATTTGTGTTTTGTAAATTTAGGGAATAAATATAATTTAGTACCTTGCAATAAACAGTACTTAATGGTATATTATGGATATAATAGGTACCGTGTATTGAACAGTACTGAAATAAGAAAGGGGGATTGTCCTTGAACGTTCAGTTTAAAAAAGGTGTGTTAGAACTGTGTGTATTGGCGCTTGTAAAACGTAAGGATTGTTATGGTTATGAACTTGTTCAGCAAATTTCAAATAAATTTTTAATATCGGAAGGTTCTGTATATCCGCTATTACGTCGTTTAACGAAAGAGGAATATTTTCAAACATATTTAAAAGAATCCACGGAAGGACCGCCCCGTAAATATTATCAACTAACAGAGCAAGGGGAGACGCAACTTACGTTATTAGTAACAGAGTGGCGTGATTTTGCTAGAGGTGTTCAAGAAATTATTGAAGGGGTGGAATGGGATGAGTAAAGAACAGTTTCTTAAAGAATTATCAAGTCATCTTAGAAAGTTACCAGAAGAAGAGCGACAAGATATTTTATTTGATTATGAAGAGCACTTTCAGTTTGGGATGGAAGAGGGGAAAACTGAATCAGAAATAATAAAGGGGCTTGGTTCTCCGAAAGTAATTGCGAAAGACTTGCTTGCTTTGTATCGCTTTGATGAGATGAAAAAAGATCCATCGACTTCGAATGTAACAAGAGCTGTCCTGGCAGCGGTTGGACTTAGTTTGTTTAATTTTATTATTGTGTTAGGCCCATTAATTGCAATTATAGCTTTTATATTTTCCTTTTGGGTCGGTGGTATTGCTAGTGTAGTGACACCATTTTTCGTTATTGTAAAAGTATTTATGGGTACTTTTATATGGTTGGATCTTTTCGTTAGTATAACGTTTGTTGGAGTAGGTTTGTTGTTATGTATTGTAGCTTATTATAGTACGAAGTGGTTTAAAAGATTATGTGTACGCTATGTAGTATGGAACTTCAAAATGATAAAAGGGGAGTAGATGATGAAAAAAATATTATTAGTAGCTATCGCTTGTATCATTATTGGAGTAATAGGGATTTCACAAACATATAAGAAAGCAGTAGAAACTGTAGAGAAAGGAAATAAGGAAGAAGTTATTAAAAACGAAACGCTAAAAAATGTGGAAGTTAAGTTAGATGCTGGAGATATTGTTGTCCAAGAATCTCCTGATTCCTCTTTTTATGTAAAGCAAACAGGAGACGTAAGTAAACAGGAGATTCGTATTGCTGAAGATGGTGACACATTAAAAGTCATAGGGGAAATAGAAAAAGGTGTTTCATTTCATTTTTCATTTTACAATTTCGGATTTCAAACGCCTATATTGACTATATTAGTACCAGAACGTTCTTATCAAGAGATAAAAGTAAATTCATCCGCTGGACAAATAGAAATAAGTAATGTGAAAAGTGACCGCGTAAGTGTTGAAACACTCGCCGGAGAAGTGGATTTGAAACATGTAACAGCAAAGAGTGTGGAGGGGTCTACAAAAGCTGGTGAGGTGAATTTTAAAAAAGTAATAGGGAAAGTAACAGCAAAAACGGCTAGTGGGGATATAGATATTATTGATCATGATTCTAAATATGATTTAGAGGCAAGTTCAACTGCTGGAGATGTAGATATTACTTTATTGGAAAAACCACAAGATGCAGTTATAACTGGGCAAACCGCTGCTGGAGACGTGACAATTTTTAATGAAGACAATAAAAATATAACGATTGGTAATGGTAGTAAAAAGATTAGCGGTAAAACCGCTGCTGGAGATGTTACTATTGAAACACGTTAATAATTAATGAAACGCATTCTTTTGAATGAACGGAAATCTATCAAAATATAAAAAGAAGATAATTACCTATATAAATAAGGGAATTATCTTCTTTTTATTATTTTTAATGTAAATCACGATATACGCCAATTACTTTTCCGATAACTGACACTTGTTTTAAAATAATAGGTTCTAGTGAAGAGTTTTCCGGTTGTAGACGGAAATAATCTTTTTCTTTATAGAAACGTTTAACAGTTGCTTCGTTATCTTCTGTTAAAGCAACTACAATTTCACCGTTGTTTGCAGACTGTTGTTGGCGAACAACAACTAAATCACCATCAAAGATACCAGCTTCAATCATGCTATCTCCAGAAATGCGTAACATAAACACTTGATCTGCTCCAGCAACGATACTTGCTGGAAGTGGGAAGTGATCTTCTACACTTTCGACTGCTGTAATCGGTAAACCGGCAGTAACTTTTCCGACGATTGGAACTTGAATTACTGACTGTGTTTCTATTCGGTTGTCACCTAAAATTTCAATTGCGCGTGGTTTTGTTGGGTCGCGTCGAATATATCCTTTTTCTTCTAGTCGTGATAAATGTCCGTGCACTGTAGAACTAGAAGCAAGGCCGACTGCTTGACCGATTTCACGTACGGAAGGTGGATATCCTTTTTCTTGTACTTTTAACTTAATAAAGTCGAGAATGTCTTGCTGGCGTTTCGTTAACTTTTCCATGTTTTCTAACACCTCGTTTTCTTTCATTTTTCTTATTATTAAGTATAACATGCGAAAAAACATTCTACAAACATAAGTTCGAACGAAAGGCAAATTTATGATACACTATAAGGAAGATATAGTGAGAAAGAAGGGTTCAAAATGAATGCAATTATTTATGCACGTGTGAGCACAACAAAAGAAGAACAGGAAACATCATTATTGCGTCAAAAAGATGAATTATTGCATTTAGCTGAGCGCTATCAAATGGATGTTACAAAGGTAATTGAGGAGCAGGCTAGCGGTTATACAATTGAACGTGATGGCATATTAGAAGTGCTAGATACAATTCGAGATGAACAAGTTGATGTACTACTTATACAAGATGAAACGCGTCTTGGTAGAGGAAATGCAAAGATTGCATTAATGCATTGTTTACATAAAGAGGGGATAAAAGTTTATACGCACACGCATAGTGGTGAATTACAGCTTTCAGATTCTGATTCGATGGTGCTAAATATAATTGGGATCGTTGAAGAGTATCAAAGAAAGATCCACAATTTAAAAATTAAACGTGGCATGCAAAGAGCAGTGGAGAAAGGATTTCGTCCAGAGAATAATTTGAAAAATCGTCATTTAAGCGTAGGACGTGAGAAAAAAGAAGTGCCAATTGAGGAAATTGTACGTTTGCGCCGGAATGAATTAACTTTTGAAGAAATTGCAGCAACACTTCGTGGTTTTGGTCATGATGTTTCAAAAGCAACTGTACATCGAAGGTATGTAGAATATACAAAGCAATTGCTTGATAAAGAGGACTAACTATTGTATGATAATAATCAGTTTTGAGTAGAAGGGGGATTCGAGATGCCAAGTCAAGAACTCATTGAACGCATTAACTTCTTAGCGAAAAAAGCAAAAGCTGAAGGCTTAACTGAAGAAGAACAACGTGAGCGCCAATCGCTACGTGAACAATATTTAAAAGGATTTCGTCAAAATATGTTAAACGAATTAAAAGGAATTAAAGTCGTTAACGAAGAAGGAACGGATGTTACACCGGCGAAATTAAAAGCTTTAAAAAAGCAAGAGAATGCAAAATTAAATTAAAAGATGGGCATAGCCCATCTTTTTTTATTTGTTAAATTCGTTATTTAATAACTTTCCAGTTGTGATTGACTGTTGCTTCTATCCTTTTGTGCTTCAATATATAGTTAGCGATAAGTTCAGACATATCTGTTGGTATGTCTTTTACTACTAGCTTATTTTGAAACATAAAGAAGTTCCCTCCGCCACTTGCGCGATAATTATTCATAACAACGTCATATTCTTCATTTATATTAAGGGGAGCGCCTTTATACTGTAAAGATTCTACTCTCTCACCAATTGGTTTTGAAATGTTTAATACGTACGAAATCCCTTCCCACATATCGTAATTATAGTGTTGCGGCTTTGGTTCTATGTAGGTAGGGGTTACGATGATGGATCCATCTGCTTTTAATGTGAAATAAGAAGCAGAGAGTTCGAGAGCATCTTTTATATCCGCTCCGGTTATTCTAATTACTTTTAATGTATTTGGATAAATATAATTAGAAACGATGTCACGCATTGTTACATGTTTCGGGAAACCTGGAGATGTATTATGGAACAAACTTGTGCAAGAAATTGAAACATTAGCTATATCCATCTGTATTTTATTTATGAATTCAATAAAAGGATGGTCTTGCAAACGAGTTTGCATAGCATCTGAAATTTGCATGTCCCCATAGATTAGTCCAATAGGTTTATCAAGCCAATTTTGTGTTTTCTCTTCATAATTGGCAACCAAGGAAAGAACATCTTGGTCTGCCGCAATTCCTTGTACGGGCAATAACTCTGAATAACTCTCTTTTTTCACCCATTTTTGTTCTGCTTTTTCGAATGTTACTGTTACTTTTCCAGCTGAGTGTCCATTGCATCCGGTCTGTAAAATTGTTACACCATTAATCACGGTGTGAGCGATTTCTCGGTGTTGGTGGCCTGTTAGTAAAATATCTATGCCTTCAATTTCATGGCACATTGCATATCCTTGGTTTTCACCTGTTAAAACTTCAGTCGGTACCCCGGTTTGTAAATCGCGTTCAAATCCCCCGTGATAGGCTACGACTAGTAAATCTGGTTTTTCATGTTTACGGATGTAAGAAACCCATTTTTTTGTTGTTTCAAATGCATCTTCAAATTGTAAATCTTTAATATGATGTGCTTGTTCCCAATGGGGGATGTAATGCGTTGTCACCCCTAAAATAGCAATTTTTATATTTGATTCAATATGTTTTGTTATATATGGTTTCCCGAAATAAGGTTCTTTTCTGTTTTTATCTAAAATGTTTGCTGATAGATAAGGGAAATTTGCAGTAGCCACAGCATTATTTAATATATCCATTCCATAATTAAATTCATGATTTCCGATAATTGCAATGTCATACTCTAAGTAGTTGGCTAATAAGGACATTGGGTTTTCCATATCTTTTTCGTATGTAGCGTAATGATAAGTAAATGGTGTTCCTTGAATGAAGTCCCCGTTATCAATTAAAAGAACGTTTGTGTTTTGAGAACGTTCTTTTTTTATAAGAGTGGAAATCTTAGCTAAACCAATGTCTGCTTGGGAGTTATCTTGGTAGTGAATTGGATAAACAGTACCATGTATATCGCTTGTTAATAAGATGTTTAAAGTTACAATTTGATTTTGATTCAATATCATTCACCTTTTCTATTGTTATCTACTAATTAAGCATATCAAATATATGAAGGGAATTTTAATGTGAATGTATAGAATGTGTAAAGATTCTGTAAATAGAGAATTATTCGTGAAAATGTGTGATATATTTCTTCATGTTTACGGAAGGTTATTTTATAACAACAAAAATGGGGGCATTAATATGTTGAAAAAAGTTTTTGTAATGAGTACAACAGTTGTACTAGCAGCGGGATTATTAAGTGGCTGTGGAACGAAGGAATCAAGTGCAAGTAAAAATGAAGATACGAAAAAAGGTTATGTACCGAAGACTTTAAATGTTCAATTTGTTCCTTCTCAAAATGCAGATACGTTAGAGGCGAAGGCAAAACCGTTGGAAAAGCTATTAAGTGATAAATTAAATATGCCGGTAAAAGTTAGTATTTCAACGAATTACAATACAATTGTAGAAGCGATGGCATCTAAGCAAGTAGATGTAGGCTTTTTACCTCCAACAGCGTATGTGTTAGCGCATGAGAAAAAGGCTGCAAATGTAATTTTACAGGCACAACGTTTTGGTGTAGATGATGAGACAGGAGCTCCTACAAAAGATTTAGTAGACTTTTATAAATCTGAGTTTGTTGTTAAGAAAGATTCTAATATTAACAGTGTAAAAGATTTAAAAGGTAAAAAAATTGGTTATCAGGATGTAACATCGTCAGCGGGGTATGTATGGCCTGCGGCTGTATTGTTAAAAGAGGGAATTGATCCGTTGAAAGATGTGAAACCTGTTACATTAAAAGGTCATGATCAGTCACTTATTGCGCTTTTAAATGGTGATGTAGATGCAGCTGTTGTATTCCAAGATGCTCGTAATATTGTAAAAAAAGATTATCCTAATATATTCGATCAAACGAAAATAGTGAAATTTACGGAGGAAATTCCAAACGATACGATTTCTGTACGTTCTGATTTAGATGCAGAGTGGAGCAAGAAATTACAGGATGCTTTCATTGAAATAGGAAAGAATGAGGAAGGGCACAAAATCATTAAAGAAGTATACTCACATGAAGGATACGTTAAATCTGATGATAGTAAATTTGATATCGTTCGTGAATACGGAAAGAAAGTAAAAACGCAATAATACATATGAAAATGGCAGCTAACTGGAAGGGGTGTAGTTTCAGTTAGTTTGCCGTTTTGAATACATAGAAGGTAGGTAAGATGTGTGATAGAGTTTCGAAATGTCTCCAAAGTGTATCCGAATGGTACAAAAGGATTGAATAATATAAATTTGAAAATTCAAAAAGGTGAGTTTGTTGTAATGGTAGGGTTATCCGGGGCTGGAAAGTCTACACTTCTCAGATCGGTAAATCGCCTTCATGAGATTACGGAAGGTGAAATCATAATAGAAGGTGAGTCTATTACTGCTGCAAAAGGAAAAGGGTTACGACGTATGCGTCGAGATATTGGTATGATTTTTCAAAGCTTTAACCTTGTAAAGCGGTCAACGGTATTGAAGAATGTATTAGCTGGACGTGTTGGGTATCATTCGACACTGCGTACAACGTTAGGTCTATTTCCAAAAGAGGATTTGGAGCTTGCATTTCAATCGTTAAAAAGAGTGAATATTTTAGAAAAAGCATATGCGAGGGCTGATGAATTATCAGGAGGACAACAGCAACGTGTATCGATTGCTAGAGCGTTGGCGCAAGAAGCGAAAATCATATTGGCAGATGAACCTGTTGCATCGTTAGATCCGTTGACAACAAAGCAAGTGCTAGATGATTTGAAAAAAATTAATGAAGATTTTGGAATTACGACAATTGTAAACTTACATTCTATTGATTTAGCTAGGCAATACGCTACACGCATTATTGGATTACATGCAGGTGAAATTGTTTTTGATGGTTCAGTAGAAGAGGCAACGGATGAAAAATTTGCTGAAATTTATGGGGACGTAGCTCAGAAAAGCGAATTATTAGAGGTGGCAGCTAAATGAATGACGTGACGATATATTCGAAATCGATACCGAAGCCGCCGAGTAAATTGAAACATATGTTAACGGCTATTCTAGTTATTTTACTTTTGTGGGGAAGTAGTGTGCAGGTCGACGCATCATTTGCAAAACTAGTAGTTGGTTTTCCTAATATGATGGATTTGCTGAAAGAGATGGTGCCGCCAGATTGGAGCTATTTTCAAGTTATTACAACAGCAATGTTAGATACAATACGCATGGCAATTATTGGGACGACTTTAGGAGCGATTTTAGCTATTCCAATTGCACTATTTGCGGCAAGTAATGTGTTTACTAGCGCATTTTTGTACAGTCCAGCTCGATTGATTTTAAATTTTATCCGGACAATACCAGATTTATTATTAGCGGCAATTTTCGTAGCTATTTTTGGAATAGGACCACTTCCAGGTATTTTGGCGCTTACTTTTTTCTCGATTGGACTCGTGGCGAAATTGTTGTATGAGTCAATTGAATCAATTGACCCAGGTCCATTAGAAGCAATGACAGCGGTAGGAGCAAATAAGGTGCAATGGATTGTTTATGGGGTAATTCCGCAAGTAAAAGCGCACTTTGTCTCCTATGTCCTTTATACATTTGAGGTGAATGTGCGTGCAGCAGCTGTTCTAGGCTTAGTAGGAGCGGGTGGTATTGGATTATATTACGATCGTACACTTGGATTTTTACAATATCAACAAACTGCTTCTATTATTATTTATACTCTTGTTGTTGTATTGCTAATTGATTATGTAAGTACATTGTTGCGGGAGAAATTATAATGAGTAAAACGACGATAATCGTACCGAAACCGAAGAAACCGAGTGTATATCGCTGGATTATTTTTATAGCACTTACAGTTATATATGTATGGGCCTTTTCAGGAGTCCCGCTAGAGGGAATAAAGGATACAGCGGGAGAAATTACAAAAGCAATTATGACAGGCGTACTGAACCCAGATTGGTCCTATGTATCTTTACCAGATGGTGAAGATTTGTTACATGGTTTAATTGATACATTGGCAATTGCGATATTAGGTACATTTATTTCTGCCTTTTTATCTGTTCCATTTGCTTTTTGGGCGGCAACGAATATGAGTAGTGGAAAATTAACTTCAGTAACTGGGAAATTTGTACTTAGTTTTGTTCGTACATTTCCTGAATTAGTTATGGCCCTTTTATTTATAAAAGCTGTCGGTCCAGGCTCTTTCGCCGGAGTTCTAGCTTTAGGATTACACTCTATCGGAATGTTAGGGAAACTATATTCGGAAGGAATTGAGAATATAGACAAGGGACCGACGGAAGCGTTAATCGCAACAGGTGCAAATCGGTTTCAAATACTTTGGTATGCAGTATTACCACAAGTGTTACCGGATTTTCTATCGTATACGTTATACAGATTCGAAATTAATGTACGATCCGCTGCGATTTTAGGTGTTATTGGAGCAGGTGGTATTGGTACTCCATTAATTTTTGCACTGAGTTCACGGAATTGGTCCCGCGTGGGAATTATTTTATTAGGCATCATTTTAATGGTAATTATAATTGATTTTATTTCAAGTTCGATTCGAAAACGGATTATTTAACGAATTTTAAAAGCATCGAAGTTAGATGCTTTTTTTGTATTTTTTTAGTGTTTATCAAAAAAGTTGGTATAGAAGAAGTTCATATATTTGTATAAATATACAGATAATTCCCTTTATTTTTAAAATAAAAACAATAAAAAAGTATGTCATATTGAATACCCATACATTACCGGAAACATTGGTTTTTTTATAAAAAATCAAAAAAACATCAACATATTTGTCGATACATGTTGTATAATCTTGCGTGGGAAGCTATCATATAAATGTATAAAACGTTTACTAACATACGCGAAGGGAAGAATAGCATGTCACATTCAATCGAACAACTTTCTATCAACACGATTCGCACATTATCCATTGATGCGATTGAAAAAGCAAACTCTGGTCACCCAGGAATGCCAATGGGTGCAGCACCAATGGCTTATACATTATGGACTCAATTTATGAAACACAATCCAAATAACCCAACGTGGTTTAACCGCGATCGTTTCGTATTATCTGCAGGTCATGGTTCAATGTTACTATACAGCCTACTTCATCTATCTGGTTATGACTTAACAATGGATGACTTAAAGAACTTCCGTCAATGGGGAAGCAAAACTCCAGGACATCCTGAGTATGGTCACACAGCAGGTATAGACGCAACAACTGGTCCACTTGGACAAGGTATTGCAACAGCTGTTGGTATGGCGATGGCTGAAAGACATTTAGCAGCAAAGTATAACCGTGATGCGTACAATGTAGTAGATCATCATACATACGCTATTTGTGGTGATGGCGATTTAATGGAAGGCGTTTCTGCTGAAGCATCTTCATTAGCTGCTCATTTACAATTAGGTCGTCTTGTTGTGCTTTACGATTCAAACGATATTTCATTAGATGGCGATTTAAATCGCTCATTCTCTGAAAGTGTAGAAGATCGTTACAAAGCATACGGCTGGCAAGTAATCCGTGTTGAGGATGGAAACGATATTGAAGCAATTGCAAAAGCAATTGAAGAAGCGAAAGCTGACGAAAAACGCCCAACGCTAATTGAAGTAAGAACGACAATTGGTTTCGGTTCTCCAAACAAATCAGGAAAATCAGCTTCACACGGTTCTCCACTTGGTGTAGACGAAACAAAATTAACGAAAGAAGCATATGCTTGGACTGCTGAACAAGATTTCCATGTAGCAGAAGAAGTATATGACAACTTCCGTAAAACGGTACAAGATGCTGGTGAGACTGCACAAGCTGCATGGAACACGATGCTCGGTGAATATGCACAAGCATATCCAGAATTAGCAAACGAGCTGCAAGCAGCAATGAATGGTCTTCTTCCAGAAGGTTGGGAACAAAGCTTACCAACTTATGAATTAGGATCAAAAGCAGCAACACGTAATTCTTCAGGTGCTGTAATTAATGCTATTGCAGAGTCTGTACCATCATTCTTTGGTGGATCAGCTGACCTTGCTGGTTCTAACAAAACATACATGAATAACGAAAAAGACTTCACAAGAGCTGATTACAGCGGTAAAAACATTTGGTACGGTGTTCGTGAGTTTGCGATGGGTGCAGCAATGAACGGTATTGCACTACATGGCGGTTTAAAAACTTACGGTGGTACGTTCTTCGTATTCTCTGACTACTTACGTCCAGCAATTCGTCTTGCAGCATTAATGCAATTGCCTGTAACGTATGTATTCACACACGACAGTATCGCTGTTGGTGAAGATGGTCCAACGCATGAGCCGGTTGAACAATTAGCAGCACTTCGTGCAATGCCAAACGTTTCTGTTATTCGTCCAGCTGACGGTAACGAATCTGTTGCAGCTTGGAGATTAGCTTTAGAATCTACAAAAACACCAACTGCATTAGTGTTAACTCGTCAAGATCTTCCGACATTAGAAGGTGCAAAAGACGATACTTATGAAAAAGTAGCAAAAGGTGCATATGTAGTTTCTGCAAGCAAGAAAGAAACGGCTGATGTAATCCTACTTGCAACTGGATCTGAAGTAAGCTTAGCAATCGAAGCGCAAAAAGCTTTAGCAGCAGACGGCGTTGATGCAGCTGTTGTTAGCATGCCATCTATGGATCGCTTTGAAGCTCAAACTGCTGAGTACAAAGAATTTGTACTACCAAAAGCAGTAACGAAACGTTTCGCAATTGAAATGGGTGCTACATTCGGATGGCACCGTTACGTAGGTCTTGATGGAGATGTACTAGGTATCGACACATTCGGTGCTTCTGCTCCTGGTGAGAAGATTATGGAAGAGTATGGATTTACTGTAGAGAACGTTGTTCGCAAAGTAAAAGAAATGCTTTAATGATTTTAGAAAAATCTCTCCAGCATGGGGAGATTTTTCTATGTAATTGAGTTTTTTCGACAGGAAAAGTTTTTTCTCTCTCCGTAGTCAGACAATCATTGCAAATTTTTTCTTATATAATGTAGGGAAAAGGTTGTCCAGATCGGGAGGGAAAAAATGAAAACGTATGAATTGTATTTAATTCAAGAGGATATTGCGAAAGCTTACTTTGGTCGTGAATATTTGTTTTTTGATTTATTTGCTCGATTTTCAGAATCTGGGTCCCTTTCGGAGAAGAAAGTATTATATAAACAAATGACGTATATTACGATGCCATTACAAGTAATGAAACTTCATCATAAATTAGAACAAGCTTTGCATGTTCTTGGCAAATATGAAAGAACACATCATACTCATACGCTCTATACAGGAGCCGAATATGGCGAAATAATGGTGAAACCACAATATATTCGAATGAATACTTCTGGAAATGTATCCATGGAAACAACTTTCTTTGAGGTGCTTAGAAAGTGTGAGTTAACATTTTTAGCGATGGATTATGAAAATAAAAAGTACGGATGGTTAAATCCTCTCAAACAAGTACGAACATATGTGTAAAAAATGTCGAATAGTATCTTGTCTTATTGAAAAGGTTTTAGTACACTGTAAGGTAGACAACATGAAGGAGGAAAAGATATGCCAATGTGGTTAGGTATTCTAGTGGGCGTAGTAGCACTAGTAGCAGGCGTGGCGTTAGGATTTTTCATTGCCCGCAAATATATGATGAATTACTTACAAAAAAATCCACCAATTAACGAACAAATGTTAAAAATGATGATGATGCAAATGGGACAAAAACCTTCCCAAAAGAAAATCAATCAAATGATGAGCGCGATGAATAAGCAACAAACAAAATAAGCGCCAAAGGGCACTCTTACCGAGTGCCCTTTTCTTTTGGATATAAAAGATATTTAAAACTTTTAAAAATTCTGTATTTTTGATAAACTGAAAATATCGCTCATTTTAAGGGAGGAGGATAAATATGAAAGTATTTTTTAATTTAGCTTGGTTTTTTAAACAAGAAAAACGAGCGTACATAATTGGAATTATTATGTTATTTGGTGTCGCGCTTCTTGAACTTGTAGCGCCAAGGGTACTAGGAATTGTAGTAGATGAAATTAATAATGGAACATTAACGTCTGAAAAATTGTTGAACTGGGTTATTCTATTAGTAGTTGTAGGAATGACGATGTATATATTACGTTACTTATGGCGTATTATGATTTTTGGATCTTCTTTAAAACTAGCTCGTCAATTGCGAAAGAATTTATATGAACATTTTACAAAGATGAGCCCATCCTTTTATCAATCACGTCGTACGGGCGATTTGATGGCACATGCGACAAATGATATTCAGGCGATTCAGCAAACTGCTGGGTCAGGTGTGTTAACACTCGTTGATTCATTAGCTGTTGGAGGATGTGTACTCGTAGCGATGGGGTTTACAATTAGCTGGAAGTTAACGTTATTAAGTTTAATTCCGATGCCAATTGTAGCTATTTCTACAAATTATTATGGAACTTTATTGCATAGAAGATTTCATAAAGCGCAGCAATCGTTTTCTGAAATCAATGATAAAGTACAAGAAAGTATGAGTGGGATGAAGGTAATTCGCTCACTTGGACAAGAGAAAGAGGATTTACAAGCGTTTCGGAAAAAATCGGAAGATGTCGTACATAAAAATATGTTAGTTGCACGTATTGACTCGTTATTCGATCCAACGATTTCCTTAATTGTCGGATTTTCATTTTTAATCGCAATTTGTTACGGATCATTATTAGTCGTACGGGGTGAATTAACTGTAGGGGAATTGGTAACATTTACAACATACTTAGGGACTCTTGTATGGCCAATGTTAGCTTTTGGATGGCTATTTAATATTATGGAGCGTGGACGTGCTTCGTATGATCGTGTGGAGAAAATACTTTCACAAACTTCGGATGTAGTGAATAAGGAAAATGCTATACATGCTATAGCAAGTGGTGATGTCTCGTTTGCTGTTGATTCGTTTTCTTATAAAAAGAATGAACTATTAAACTTAAAAGATATTTACTTTAATTTAAGAAAAGGTGAAACGTTAGGAATTGTCGGGCGTACCGGTGCAGGGAAGACGACGTTATTAAAATGTTTAATTCGCGAGTATGACCACTTTAATGGTGAATTAAAAGTTGGTGAGCGGGATATTCGAGATTTAACACTTCACGGTGTACGCTCTGCAATTTCATACGTACCGCAAGATCATTTTTTATTTTCAGCGAGTATTGGGGAGAACATTGCTTTTGGAAAGGCCGATGCTACATATAAAGAAATTAGCAGGGCTGCTGAGATTGCTTGTATTCATAATGATATTATTCAATTTTCGGAAGGATATGACACGGTAGTAGGTGAAAGAGGGGTTTCGCTATCAGGAGGCCAAAAACAGCGGATTTCAATTGCACGTGCGTTATTAACGGATGCTGAAATTTTAATTTTAGATGATTGTTTATCAGCTGTAGATGCAAAAACAGAAGAAACTATATTAACTGCATTGAAACGAGAAAGAGCAGAAAAAACGACGATTATTACTGCGCACCGTTTAAGTGCGATTCAGCATGCAAATCTTATTCTTGTTATTGATGAAGGTAAGGTTATGCAGCGAGGAACACATGAACAACTAATGAACGAAAATGGTTGGTATAAAGAAATGTATGAAAGCCAGCAGTTAGAGGCGTTGGTAGAGAAAGGAGGCGTATGATGGCTGAGAAAAAGCGGAGTGATTTAAGGAGATTGCTTTCTTATATGAGACCATATAAAGGGTTATTAGCATTAGCATTTTTATTTCTAGTTGGTGCAACTGTAACTGAAATGATGGGTCCTTTTTTAATTAAACAATTTCTTGATGAACACTTAGTACCACGTAACTTTGAACAATCAGCACTTGTAACTCTATTTGTAGTGTATATTATTGCTCACTTATTAAAAGTATTATTTACGTATTTAGACTTATTGTACTTTCAAAATATCGCTTTTAAGATTGTTCAAGATATGCGAGTTGAAGTGTATGACCATGTTCAAAAATTGTCATTAAGTTTCTTTGATCGTACGCCGATTGGTACACTTGTATCTCGTATAACGAATGATACGGAAGCGATTAAGGATTTTTATGTTAGTGTACTATCAACATTCGTGAAAAATGTAGTCTTTTTAGTGGGGATTTTAGTAGCGATGTTTTTACTAGATGTAAAATTAGCGCTATTCTCTCTCATATTAATTCCAATTATGTTTGCGATTATGGTGCTGTATCGACGGAAAAGTGCAGCTTTTTATTTAGAGGTACGTAATCAACTGAGTGTATTAAATGCAAAGTTAAATGAGTCCATTCAAGGGATGAATATTGTTCAAGTGTTCCGGCAAGAAAAGCGGATGAGAAAAGAGTTTGAAGAAGTGAACAACAAGCATTATAGTGCTGGACGTCGTACATTGAAATTAGATGCATTACTTTTACGTCCAGCAACAGATCTTGTTCATATTGTAGCAATTGCGTTAGTTCTTGGTTTATTTGGAATTGACGCTTTAAAGAGTCCTGTTGAAGTAGGGGTTTTATATGCTTTCGTTAACTATATTCATCGTTTCTTCCAGCCGGTAAATGAGATGATGATGAAACTATCTTTCTTCCAACAAGCGCTCGTTTCATCATCGCGTGTATTTCATTTAATGGACGATAAAGATTTAGCTCCTGTTCAAATGGGGAGTGAAAATCCACGAGTAGTTAACGGAGAAATTCAGTTTAAAGATGTTACTTTTTCATATGATGGAAAGCGTGACGTTTTAAAAAATGTATCTTTTCACGTAAAGCCAGGGCAAACGGTTGCTTTCGTTGGACACACTGGTAGTGGTAAGAGTACAATTATGAATTTATTAATGAGATTTTACAATATTAAATCAGGTAATATTGTAATAGACGGAGTGGGTTTAGAGAAGTTTGAAGAACAAGAAATTCGAAAGAAAATTGGTCTTGTGCTGCAAGATGCATTTTTATTTGCTGGAAATGTAAAGCAAAACATTCGTATGTATAATGAAGAGATAACGGATGAAGAGATAGAAGAAGCCGCGCGATTTGTGCAAGCGAATACGTTTATTGAAAAATTACCAGAGAAATATGATACAGAAGTAGTCGAAAGAGGAGCTGCGTTTTCTAGTGGTCAAAGGCAATTAATTGCTTTTGCTAGAACGATAGCAACTAATCCGAAAGTATTAGTGTTAGATGAAGCGACGGCAAATATTGATACAGAAACAGAGGAGGCGATCCAAACGGCATTGCAACAAATGCGAAAAGGTAGAACAACGATAGCGATTGCACACAGATTGTCTACAATCCAAGATGCGGATCAAATATTTGTTATGCATGAAGGGGAAATCATAGAAAGAGGAACACATCAAGAATTGCTTAGTGAACAAGGACTTTACTACAATATGTACTTACTACAAAATAAAGGGAGTTTGCAACAGGCCTTGTAATTATAAGGTCTGTTTTTAATTCATTGAAGTAGTAAAAGTATGCAATGAAATTTCTTGTGGACAATAAAGTGGTATTTTGCTTAAGGTGCTTTTTTATGAAAAATATATAATTTTTACAAAGTATATATTGATAACATAGTATAATGTATTTGATATATGTTTAAAAATAATCGGAAATGAAATAAAGGAGTAATAATATGGAGTATGTGCTAATAGGTGGGATTTTAATATTATTAGCTGTAGTGTTTGTACTGTTTTATAAAAATAAACAGTTAGAATCAGAGAGTCAGCAAGTAGAGTTTGAAAAAAAACAAGCGATTGAAACGTATGAAAATGAGATTGCAGCTACGATTACAGGGCATAAAGAACAACAGGATACTTTAAAGAATATGGAACAGAAAAAATATAATGATTTACAAGTGAATACAGCTAGAGAACTTGAAAATATGCGTATGATGAAAAATCAATTGGCTGTTCAACATAGTAAAGAACGTAGTGAAATGCAAGATAAGCATAGTAGTGAAATACATATGTTTCAAAATTTAATTGCGGATTTACGAGAATATACCAAAAATGGTGCTGAAGTGAATGCGCATGAAACATTACATTATATGAAGCGAGGTTTCGTTGAGCAAGGAATAATACTAGAAGAAGAGTTTCATATTATACCGAACGTTTTTATGATACGCAATAAATATAGAGATAAACGTGACATAAATGATAATCGAATCCATCACCTCATCTTATGTAAAACTGGCATTTATCTACTTGAGACGAAAGAATGGACGGGGACATTAATTCATGGTTTAACGAGAGAAAATGCTGGTGTATGTTCATTTATGATGGAGGAAATTGGTAAGTATCAACATGAAATTGAAAAAGAAGAGACGTTTGAATTTATTACGGAGGGAACTTCATTAACTATGCAAGTAAGAAATGAAGGGAATCCAGCGTATAAAGCGAAAATACTATCTCAAACTTTATATAATTGTTTGGAAGAAATGCAAGTAGATATTGTAAAGGAAAAAGTAAAACCGATTGTATATTTTGAAAATGAAAGCGGAAAAGAAGTTATTGATCTTTCTAATGAAGAATTGCCGAGATTTAAAGATAGAGAGCAAATTGTAACGTTTTTCAGAAATGAAGTTTTAACAAGTAAAGTAATATATACAGCACGAGAACTACAAAAGCTTAGAGATATGATTGGCCAGATGAATTATGTTGCGAAGTGAAAAATAAAGTAGGGGTGTTGAATGAATGGAGAAAGGTAAAAGGTAAAAGCGCTATATTGAGGGGGATATTATACATTTATTTTTGTTTGTATATATTAATGTATATTACGTTTATTTTTGTTATTGATATGGTTCATGTGTCATTGAGTGTAATGAGTATTTTTTTGGTAGTAATGCCTTTTGTCCTATTAGTTATTATTCAAAAGTTTAGCTTGCATGTTTCTGCAAAACGTAATAAGGGTAAGAAACAACTGTTTACTGTAATGATGGTGGGGCTCATTCCATTAATAGTGTGCATCGTACAATTAAGTATAAATGCATACACTTCAAATTTTAATCAGGATCGATGGTTAAATTATAAAGAAAAACGGGTATATATGGTAGATAACTTATTGGAAGAACATAAAATGATAGGGAAATCAAACGAGGAAATTACAAAATTGTTAGGGGCCCCCACGGAAACAAGAAGTTGGGAAAAGGGAATTACTACTTTGTATTATCTTGGGAATGAACGTGGTTTTATTTCTATAGATAGTGAATGCCTTGTATTGCAATTTGATAGAGATGGAAGAGTAATAGAATATAAGGTGCAACGAGATTAAAATATTGAGGGAAGAAGCTATATCTTTTATAGCTTCTTTTTTATTGTTTAATTTGTTTTAGAAGGGGCATGAATTGTTGAATGGAATAAGGAATGAAAGTGGAGGTGATGCATATATTTAGAGGCATTGGGTAGTTTTTGTAATTTTGTATAAAATGAAAAGGAGGTAGGACGGTGAAATCAATACCGACTGAAGTCCTGAGTAAGGAATTGATGGAAAGAGAAGGAGTTATATCTATTACAGTGATGGAATTTGAAAAGATAGAAGTGGCCGGAGTAGTTGTTTCTGGTCCTGCTGTTATTTTGATTAATCAAGAGTAAGTACATATTATCAATATAGAAAAGTAGAAAGAGCATCCATTTAGGGTGCTTTTTGTTTGTATAGAAGTGCGCATATGATAGATAATTGGGGTATTGGAGGGGGAGTATGTGGCAATTATTATAACAATGTTATTAATGGGAGTTTTATTAGGATTTGTCGGAGCAGGAGGAGCAGGATTTATCATCGCGATACTCACTCTAATATTCCATATCCCTATTCATGTTGCGCTTGCAACATCTTTAACTGCTATGGCATTTACAACATTATCTGGAGTAGTAAGTCATTACCGAGAAGGGAATGTTGTGTTTGTAATAGGTGGGATTGTTGGGGGATTTGGAGCAATTGGTTCCTTTATTGGTTCAAAGTTTGGTTCGCTAATACCAGCACATCTGTTGCATTGGTTTACAGCGGGTATGTTATTTTTATCTGCAATTTTTATGTTTATTCGATTGATTATGTTTCAAAACAGGGAGCAGTCGTCTTTAAAAGAGGGAAAAGAACTTACGAAGGATAACTTGATTAAATGTATATGTCTCGGACTGGTTACTGGAATTTTAGCTGGTTCGTTTGGGATTGGTTCAGCACCCTTTATCCAACTCGGGTTAATGGTTCTATTAGGTTTAACGATCCGTCAATCTGTAGGGACGACAATGCTCGTTATATTACCAATCGCAATTGGAGGTGGGCTTGGATATAGTTCGGAAGGGTATTTAGATTATGTATTATTAGTACAAGTTTTAATCGGGACAATGTTAGGCGCATATATAGGAGCTAAGTTTACAAATTATGCACCTCGCATGCTTCTAAGGTTTTCGATGATTATGACACCAATATTAGCTGGATGTATGTTGTTAGTAGAGTAAAGAAAACTATTAATATATTTTACGAATGAATTATGTAAGTAATTCATATTTCCCATATAAAAAGATTTGCTTTAATATAATGAGTGTAAAGTTCGAGTATTCGAAGTATTACTTGAATTATATCCCTATCCCTTTTCTAAAAATGCGAACAAGTTTTGCCCTATTCTATTCAATAGTTTATTGTATAGAAATATATTGTTCGATGACCATTATGGAACGCACATAATGGGTAAATCCCGATCCTTAAAGAGGATGCCCCTAATCTTCATGTGAAAATATGATCGGATAAGAAAGCTGGCCAATTTATGGTCAGCTTTCTTTTTGTTCAAAGAGTAATTCTTCTTTAATTTCTGTTTGCAATAATAAAGTTTTTCCAAAGCGGCGTTTACATTCAGCCCGTACTTTTTGAATGGCTAGTAGCTGAGAAGTAGCAGGCACTGTGACAATTGCTTGTCGAGGTTTCCGATTTTCTTCACAAAAAATACATTCCACAACATATTTAGAAATCATAATTTCATCCTTTCGGTTTGAATTTCTAAGAAGGGACTGCTCATGAAGTTGATGTAATCTTTCGTCATCGTTTTACTTTTTTCCTCTTTTTTCAAGGATAAATATAAAGAAAGATAGAAAGTTAGTATGGGGGGAGATAGGATGAAAAGATGGATTGGTACGGCAGCTATATGTATGAATGAAAAGAATGAGTTTCTAATGGTATTACAAGGAAAAGTAAATGAAGAGAAGCGATGGTCTGTGCCGAGCGGAGGACAAGAAGAGGGAGAAGAGCTTGAAGAGTGTTGTGTTCGTGAAGTATGGGAAGAAACGGGTTATGAAGTAGAAGTTATAGACAAGCTATGTGAAAAAAAGGGGATAACATATGGGGTACCAGTTCATGTGTATTACTATGTTGTGAAGTTAATAGGTGGTAACATGAAAATACAAGACCCTGATGAGTTAATACATGAAATAGATTGGAAAGGAATAGATGAAGTGAAAAAATTATCTTTATCGTTTCCAGAAGAATATGAGCTATTATATAAATATACAAATAAAAAAGAAAGTGTTTAAATACTTTCTTTTTTATTGTATCCAAGATAAGAAAAGCGGAACGATAACTAAACTAGCTCCAGCTGTTAAAAGCATTGATAAACTTGCAATTGTACCTTCTACAGGACCGATTTCAAATGCTTTTGATGTTCCGGTTCCATTCGCGCTAGTACCTAGCATTATCCCTTTTGCGAGCGCTGTTTTAATACGGCATATGCGTATGAGCGTAGGACCGAGTAACGCTCCAGTTAAGGCAGTTAATACGACGAAAACGGCTGTTAATTGTGACATACCGCCAATCATTTCTGAAATAGCCATTGCAATAGGTGTTGTTACAATGTGCGGTGCTAAACTTTGTTCTATTGTAGAGTCAATTTGAAAAAAATCAGCTAATAGTGCGGAAGTAATAACCGATAGAAATGAACCAACAATGACATTAATTAAAATGGCCGTTCCATGTTTTTTTAATAAATTAAAGTGTTTATAGATTGGCCATGCGAAAGCAACCGTTGCAGGTTTCAATAATTCTGTTAGCCAATGACTACCAGATTCGTAGGTTTCGTATGGTGTATCTAATCCGAGTAGTAAAGCAATTAAAATGATTGGGCATACAAGAAGGGGAGAAAGTAAGCTCCAATTCCAGCGTTGATACATTTTTTTAGATACCCAATATGTGAATAGTGTTAATAGTAAACAAAGAAAGCCGATCATTGTGTGGATCCTTTCCGCTTTAATAGCAATTCTGTTAAAAGTCCTGTTACGAGAGTGACACAAAGTGTACTAATCACGATAATTAAAATGAGATCGATTCCATATTGTGATAATGTATCTTTGTAACGAATGACAGCGACTGCAGAAGGGATGAAAAATAAAATAAGTTCTTTTAATAAAAAGTCTGCACCGTCTTGTATCCATTCTTTTTTCACTATGTTAAATTTTAATGAGATTAATAATAAAAAAATACCGATTATACTTCCTGGAACTGGGAGGTGTGCCTGTTTTGAAATCCATTCACCTGTCCAAGCGAAACAAAATAATAATAAAATTTGTCCGCTTAACTTCCACCATTTCATACAGTAACCACCTTTTTGTTTTTTTACATAAAAATTGTAAAAAATAATTCGCAATTTCTACTATACGTTCATTCGAAATATTTGTCTAATATATAAATTATATGTTATTAATATATTAGATGTATTAATCGAAAATGAAAAGGGTGTCCAAAATGGAATTACGGCATTTGCAATATTTTGTTGTAGTGGCAGAGGAATTGCACTTTGGACGAGCGGCTGCTCGTCTACAAATGACACAACCACCGCTTAGTCAACAAATTCAGCAATTAGAAAAAGAAATGGAAGTTATGTTATTTTCAAGAACGAAGAGAAAGGTTGAATTAACAGAAGCTGGAGAAATGTTTTTAAAAGAAGTAAAAAAAGCGTTTGAACAAATTGAAAAAGCAGTAGAAGTCGCACAAAGTGCTCAAAGGGGAGAAGTGGGATCACTTTCAATTGGTTTTGTAGGTGCGGCGATATATGATATTTTACCGTCAATCGTCAGGGAGTATAGAAAGAAATTTCCAAGAGTGTCTGTTGCATTACATGAATTGTCAACACCGGATCAGGTGCATGCACTTCATGATAATCGAATTGATATTGGATTTTTACGTCCGCCAATTCCAACGCAATTACTTGAGTTAGAACCAATTCAAAAACTTTCGTGTACGTTATGTTTACCGAAGGCACATCCACTTGCTGAAAAGGACGAAATACATATCGAAGATTTAAGGGATGAACCTTTCGTATTTATTACGAGACCAGTATGGCCAGCGTTATACGATACAATTTTATCGCTTTGCCGCGATGTAGGTTTTAGTCCGCATATTGTACAAGAAGCAACGGAGTATCAAACTGTCATGGGGCTTGTAGCAGCAGGTATTGGAATTACAGTAATACCTGTATCCGCAAATAAATTGTATAAAACAGAAGTTGTATATAAAGAGTTATGTGATTCTAATTTTGTTGCAGAAATGTCAGTGGCTTATAAAAAAATGAATAACAATCCAGAGTTGTTAGAGTTTTTGAAAATTGCAAGAGAGAAGAAACGAATAGAAATAGGAGATGAGAAGGACGAGTAGTAATCGTGACGAAAAAGCGATTTAATTTACATATATAAAAGTACACCTTGTTAAAAAATAAAGAGGAAAGGCATTTGAATTGCCTTTCCTCTTTATTGTTCTTTTTTTAGCTCGATACTAAATAGATAAACGTGTTCGTTTTCTTTTAAGAGTAACTCAATGCCTGGTTCTTCATCAATTGTAGGAACACTTAAAGTATCTTTACTTGTTTTTATTACAGCGGCTAAAATCGTTTTTTGATTGTATTTTACGTTTTTAGTAGATTGAATTGTAGTGGTTGCAGAACTATTTATGCTTGGAGGAGCTACTGCAGGAACAAGTGTTGAACCACCTTCGATATTAATGTACCATTGACCTTTTTCTTGTACATCTTTATCAAATTGGAAATATGGTGGTATGAAAGAAAGCCTTATTTTCTTTTCTAAAAAATGTGATGAAGCTATGTTAGCAATCTCTTTCACTTTTTTACCATTTTGATAATATTCAATCGTAGCATGTAGTTCATCTTTATTATTCTTGACTGTAACATCATAAAACATTCTATTTCCTTCTTGTATAGGAGTCATTTGTAAAATATCAGATTGTTCTTTTGTTAACTTGTATGGTTTAACAGTGGCATCTTCGTTGTTTTTTAGTGGGCTACAACTAGTGAAAAGTAACAAAGAAAGAATAAACAGTAATTTTACACGCATGTAACCCCTCCCTTTTTTTGTAATTATAGTATGTAAATAGTTTTATTTCCATTTTTATTTCTAGGACTAAAGGCTTAGAAAAGATTCCGATTGAAGTGCGATGTTTAAAATGTCATATTTTTATACACTAGTAGTATAGAATACGTATGTTATGAAGTAAGGTAGGGGAAGGGATCTATGTCTTTATGTCGGTTAGCGAGAAAAAATATACAAACATTTGCTACCAAAAGGTTAAAACAATTTATGTGGATTGCTATGAATACAATGATTTGTTTTTTTATGATATCATTCCGATTCAATGAAGCTGTAATAAGTAAATTGGGATATACACTTATATTTGTAAAGTGGTTTTATGCTATGTTTCTATTTGTAGTTTTTGTATGTATTTTCATTACTTATAAAATGACAGCCTCTTTTTTACAGGTAAGAAGAGAGGAGTTTAAATCGTACGAAGTAGTGAATATGACGAGAAAGGAAATGTTATGTTTATTGTGTCATGAGCAATTATTAATTTACGGAGGAGCTTTCGTTTTCGGATTAATTCATGGTATGTTATTTTTGAAATTATTTATTATTATTTTTATGAAAGCAGTAGGAATCCAAGGAGTAACAAATGCACCGATTACGACGTATGCGATAATGGTAACAGCAGTTGTTATGATAACCGTCATTATAATATCAATGTGGCAATGTTGTAGGTTTACACAAAGGTTAAAGGGTGAAAAGTCATATGAAACAAGGAAAAAGGCATGAGAAATCATGGCTTTTTCTTCATTTTACACATGTTATTAATCATGATACAGTGGGAAGAACTGAAAAAAAGAGTTAAGAAGAAAGGTTGTATGGAATGATAAATGAGCAAGCGATCGTAAAAGTTGATCGATTAACAAAGCGAATTGGTTCAAAGACATTAGTAGAAAATATTAGTTTTGAAGTGAAAAAAGGTGAAGTAGTTGGCTTATTAGGACCAAATGGTGCTGGAAAAACGACATTAATGCGAATGATGGTCGGAATGATTCGTATGACAGAAGGAGAAGTATGGATTGATGGTCAATCTGTAAAACAGCAATTTGAAAAAACTGCTGCGAAAATTGGCGCTGTAATTGAGACACCAGAATTCTATCCTTTCTTAAGCGGCTATGAAAATTTAACATATTTCGGACGAATGAATGGAAATGTAACTGAAGAGCGTATCGATGAAGTTGTGCGACTATTAGGAATGGGACAAGTGATTGACCGTAAAGTAAAAGCGTATTCACTCGGTATGAGACAACGTTTAGGAATTGCTCAGGCACTTATACATAATCCAGATGTATTAATACTAGACGAACCAACGAACGGATTAGATCCTAGTGGTATACATGAAATGCGGATGTACATAAAGAAAATTGCACATGAACAAGGGAAAGCTGTTCTTGTCTCTAGTCACTTACTCTCAGAAGTTGAATTAATGTGTGACAGGGTTATTATTATTCAGCACGGAGAATATGTCGCAACACAAAATATTCAAAATGATCAAAAGGAAGAAACAGAAGAAATACATATCCGTGTAGATGATGCGAATAAAGCGGCAGAGGTTTTAGAATACGATGTTTTAGTAAAAGAAAACGAATTAATTATAAACGTGAAAGATGAAGAAATTCCAAATATTCTTCGTACATTGATGGAGAAAAATATTCAAGTTTATCGTGTATATGAAGAAAGAAAAACGCTAGAAGAGCAGTTTTTAGAATTAACAGGGGGAAAAGATATTGTTTAATTTAGTTTATAACGAGCTGTATAAAATATTTAAGCGAAAGCGAACGATTATTCCTTTTGCAGCTATTGCGGTATTAATTATTGGGTTAGGATGGGTTACGGTAAAGTATTTAGAGCCAGAAACAAAAGGGTGGAAAGCGGATTATACAGAACGCACTGTAGAAATTGAGAAAAAGCTCGGCATGAAAAAAGAGGATATTTTAACAGAAAAGTCAGGAGACGAGCTTGTAAAGGAATACCAGCTTAAAATGAAGCATTTAGATACGAATACAGCGCCAGCAAGTAGTTCTCCACTTTCTTTCATGAGAGATACTGGTTTTATTGTTTTTCCTATTTTACTTCCGTTTATTCTCGTATATGCGAGTACAATTTTTGCGAATGAATATAGCTGGGGAACATATAAATTTTTAACGATTCGTCCGGCGAGTCGATTTAAAATTTTAACATCTAAGTTTTTGGCAATCGTTATATTTTCGGCATTATTATTTATATTTAATATGATTTTTTCCGTATTATGTGGGCTAATTATTTATAAATTCCAACAACCAGCTTGGACTGAATTTGTCGTTCAAAACGGAAATATAATAAAACAAAATATTTTCGTAGAAGCAAGTAAATATTATATTTTATCGTGGCTACCAACTCTGGTGTATGCTGCATTTGCATTTATGATTTCTGTTTTAACGAGATCGAGCGGAGGTGCAATCGGGATTTCTCTATTTCTTGCATTATCAGGGGGAATAGCGCTAATTCCGGCAGCAAGATATGAATGGGCGAAATATTTATTACCAGCGAATACAGATTTATATGGGCTTTCAAAGGGCGGGAGCTTTATTGATGGAGTAACATTCCCATTCGCTTCTTGTATGCTTCTTCTATACTTAGCTGTATTTTTAGGGGTGTCCTATACTGTATTTATAAAACGAGATTTAACAGCATAAGCAAAAGCCGTTAAGGGTAACTTAACGGCTTTTTGTTTGTGATAATTGATGAATAGCTTCTTCGGCTAATAAGGCGAAATACTCCGCGCTAATAGGTAATGCTTCTTCATCTACTGTAAAAGCTGGATGATGCCATTCATGTGTACCGCTTGTTCCCATAAAGACGAATGAACCTGGTATTTCTTGTTGGTAAAAAGAAAAGTCTTCTCCTGCCATTGATGGTGTAGGAGAGATAACGTTTAGATTCATTTTCTCTGCAATCTGAATAGAAAAATCAGTGAGTACTTTATCGTTTTGAACAGCAGGAGGACCTGGGTAAAATCGAAATTCTGTTTTTACACCTAGTGCATCAGAAATGCCTTTAATGATACGTTCCATTAATGCCGGAATCTTTTCACGTGTTTTAGCTTGGAATGTACGGACAGTTCCTTCTAATATTGCTTTTTCGGGAATAACGTTCCACGTATTCCCTGAATGAATGTTTGTTACACTTACGACAGCGTTATGAGAAGAACTAATATTTCGGCTTACAATTGTTTGAAGTGCCATAACGATTTGAGATGATGCAACGATAGGATCGACGCCGGCATCAGGCACAGCTGCATGTGTTCCAACACCATGAATTTCAATTTCAAATCGATCTACTCCAGCCATTAGTGGACCGTCTTTAATACCGATTGTACCTACTGGTAAATCGGGCTTATTATGCATACCAAAAACGGCTTGCACATTCTTTAAATGTCCAGCTTCAACAACTTTACATGCTCCGTTTCCACTTTCTTCAGCAGCTTGGAATATAAAACGCACAGTTCCGTTAAGAGAAGCTTCTTTTTCTTTTAATAAGTAAGCCGCACCCAATATAGCAGCTGTATGAAAATCATGCCCACAAGCATGCATTTTACCTTGTATTTTTGAAGTGTATGGAAGGTCTGTTTCTTCTTGGATAGGAAGGGCATCGATATCAGCACGAAGCGCTACCACCGGTCCGTTTTTATTACCAGAAATTTCAGCGATAATTCCTGTTTCTAAACTGGAATCAATAATAGTAATATTAGCTTCTTTTAACCAATTTTTTATTGCTTTTGTTGTTTCAAATTCTTCGTACGATAGTTCTGGGTATTCGTGTAAATGGCGACGAATAGAAATAAGTTTTTCTGTTAATTGATTTGGAATGGATGCCACTTATTATCCCCTCTTTCTTAAGTGAAATATTTGTATTCATTATATAACACAATAATAAAAGAGAGGATTTTCAAATGAAAATCCTCTCTCGTTTATGCTGCAACTTTTTTATGAGTATGCTGTTTTTTATAACGTCCACGCATTGCATATGCAATTTGCGGGATTGCAATACCGATTAAAATAAGTGATACACCGACCCATTGTGAAGATAGTACAGCTTCTTTTAAAACGAATACAGACATAATTGTTGTAACTGGCAGTTCTGCTGCACCAAGAATAGTTGCTAAGCCAGATCCGATTTTTGGAATACCGATTGTAAAGGCAATGGACGGAATAACGATACTAAATATTCCTAATCCTAAGCCGTATTTCCAAAGGCCTTGAGAAATTGCTCCGTTAAAAATAAATGTTGGCGGGAATACGATCATGACTAAAGTTAAAGCGCCAGCCATTAAAAGGACACCGCGTGGTAACGAAGGTACTTCAACGGCAACTTTACCACTTACGAAAATGTATGTTGCAAATGTAATAGCAGATAATAAGCCTAAAATGATTCCAGTCGTATCGAAATCACCAGCTGATGTTTCTAATAACCCACTTGATAAAAATGTACCTGCAAGTAAGAAGATTACTGAAATAACTTTTTCTCTTGAAGGTAATGTTTTCGTTGTAATTGCTTCAATGATAATTCCAACCCAAACGAATTGGAATAAAAGTATAATTGCAATAGAAGCTGGTACAGTTTTTAAAGAAGCGTAATAAAAAATTCCAGTAAAACTTGCAGACGTACCTGCGACGAATAAAATTAACATTTGTTTTAGTGGAACACGATGTCTAGAAAATAGAAGTGTAATAGCAAGTAAAATAATCCAACCGAACAAATACTGGCTACCAATTACCTCTCCAAGTGAAAATCCTTCTGCATATGCAAGTTTAACAAAAATAGCTAAAACCCCATAACTACACGCTCCTAATAAAACTAAAAGAGAATAACGAAGCATGAAAAATTCCTCCCATCTATATGAAATTGTTCCGTAACGGACATATATAACTAGAGGGAAGTATACAAAATTAAAAATGAAGGGTCAAATAAAAGAAAAGTGCGACATTTTATAGAATAATAATAAAAGTATGATATTTATGCATAATCTTGAAATTATTAATAGTATAAGTATTATAAAAGCAGCTTTGTATTGTATAAAGTCAGCATTTGAAAAAAATATTTTTAAATCAATATGTATGTAGACACACTTGTAACGTGCTAATCATTTGAGAAACTATGTTACCTTTGTTATGTTAATAACAATTAGAGGAGTTTCATAATCCAATTGAGGTTTTTCTATATAATAGAAGGAAATGAAAACGTTTTATTAGAAACTGTGTGAAAGAGTAGTTTTTCTTATTATCACGTTGGAAAAGCGAGTTCACGAATTGTTCATAGTATTTTTATGTGTTTTTGCTACAATATGTAAGGAGAGGAGTGGAATAATGCAAGATATTAGTATTTTTTTAGCGTTTGGAGCTGGGTTCTTATCATTTATATCCCCATGTTGCTTACCGCTTTATCCGGCATTTCTATCATACATAACAGGTATGTCGGTTTCTGAATTGAAAGAAGAAAATGCAATGCTTCGTAAAAGAAGTATGATACATACAGCGTTTTTCTTACTTGGATTTTCAATTATATTTATTGCAATTGGATTTGGTACAAGTTTTATCGGAGGCATCTTTACGGATTATAAAGATTTAATTAGACAGTTAGGTGGTATATTTATCATCGTGTTCGGTTTAATTATTGTTGGTGTGTTTAAGCCGAAGTTTTTAATGCAAGACCGTAAATTTACATTTAAAAATCGTCCGAGTGGTTATTTTGGATCAGTACTAATTGGATTGGCGTTTGCCGCAGGATGGACGCCTTGTACGGGGCCTATTTTAGTGTCCGTAATTGGATTAGCAGCAACGAATCCAGAATCGGCAATGATTTATATGATTGCTTACATACTTGGATTTGCGATTCCCTTTTTCGTACTTTCATTCTTTATTACGAAAATGTCTTGGATTAAAAGAAATAGTATGGCGTTCATGAAAGTCGGAGGATACATAATGATCGTTATGGGGATCTTCCTATACTTTAATTGGATGACGAAAATTATCGTATATTTCTCAAGTTTATTTGGTGGTTTTACCGGTTTTTAGTATTATTCTGTGAAAATGTTGGAAATACTAACGGAAAAGCATATAATGAAAGTATATTTTGCATATAGCCACAAAAAAGGATGAGAAAATATGAACATAGTTCTGTTATCAAGTATCGTTGCTGTTTGTATGGCTGTCGGTGCGATGTTTATTCGTTTAAAAGCAGCTAAGAAACCTGCAACATTGAAAAAAATTATACTTCCGCCATTTTTCATGAGCACAGGAGCATTGATGTATGTTTTTCCTGAATTTCGATTAACTCCAGCAGAAATGTTAGAAGCGATTGTCGTTGGTCTATTTTTCTCCATTTTTCTTATTAAAACATCTAAATTTGAAATACGCGGACAAGAGATTTATTTGAAGCGTTCAAAAGCATTTGTATTTATTTTAATTGGATTACTTGTAGTGCGTATCGTGTTTAAAACATACTTAAGCCAATCTCTTGATTTAGGACAACTTAGCGGTATGTTCTTCTTACTTGCGTTTGCAATGATTGTGTCATGGAGAATTGCGATGTACCGTTCCTTTACGAAATTACAGAAGGAAATGGAAAAAGAAGATGGTTTTTATAACGAAAAAGATATGAAACTAACTTAAAACTGTATATGTATAAAATAAAAAATACAGCGTCTTTGACGCTGTATTTTTTATTGGTATTGTTAGCACCTTCTGTCCCAACCACGACGTATAAAACGTAACTTGTCGAAAATAGGGAAATAAAAAATGAAGATTATTTTGCAAGTAAAGATTTGTAATTTGAATAATCAATCTTTTTTTCTTGAAGTTTCTTAATTAAAAATTTATGGTCGCGCTTCGGTGTGGCAACGATATATCCTTGTATAATTAAATCTTGTGTAATTTTTGAAGCGTTTTCCTTTATTGCAAGTTCACCAATTTTACCGGCAATCTTTGACTTGGCAACATCACGAAATAGTTCAGGAACGGGACTTACTAGTTCTTCTAATAATTGTTTTTGTTCGTCATCCCATAAATGTCTCGTTTTATTAATATAGTGCTCTTCCCAATCTAAAATGGACATACCATCTTCTTTCGGCAATCGTTTTAGGAATTTTCTGAACATGAAATATCCACCAATGGACATAAGCCCTAATAATACAACAGTCCAAGTGACTATAAACCAACTAAACCATCCTTCAAGCAATTGTATGCCCTCCTTTAACGAAAGCAATATTTTGTATTTTATTTATATTATAAGCAATGAGATTCATAGAAAGCAAGAACGCTTGGTCATTTTGACCAAGCGTTGTGATTTAAACGAAGTATAGTTGTTCAACGCGTAAAATATCATTGTCATCTTCTACGTATTCAATGATAAGTGTGCCAACTTTACGATCTTTATCTTCGGTTGTGAAAATAGAGTAAGAAGTAAAACGTGTTGTTGATAGGCCGCTTATATGTGTAGGTAAAGAAATGTAGTTGTTATCGCGGAAGAATTCCATCAGTTCGATATCTTCAAATTCTTTTCGGTCAACTTGTTTATTTGTATAGCGGCGTTGAAGTTGTTTTAAAGATTCATTCCAAGAAATTGCTTTTGTGTCGTATACCATTGTTCTATCCCCTTACTGTATGTAATCATTAAGAACATACGTTCCATGTTAGTATACTCTTTTTATAAGAAAAGTGGAAGCAAAAAATAATGTAAGCTTGGAAACCCAAGCTTACATAAAAAATGCGTTCATAATCATCTCTATTTTTCATTATAAGTCAGATGAGAATAGGAAACAAGATGGTAAGTATTTTGTTGATAGTTTTCAAAATTCTGTATATTATAAAGGTAACTTACGATAGTGAAAAGGAATGATTGGTATGACTTACATAGTTTCACTTCAAGGACCGATGGCAAGTGGGAAAACGACATTAGCAAAAAGATTAGAGAAGAGAGGACATTCGGTTATATATGAAAACCCTTATCCAATTGTAGAAAAGCGGAAAGAATTAAATTTGGATATTTACACAAAAGACGGGTTTATTACAAATCAAAAAATGTTTATTGAAGCAAAAATAAAAGAGTTTCAAAATGTAAAGGAATCGATTGTTATTTTTGATCGTGGACCAGAAGATATTGAGTTTTATACACTCTTTTATCCGACGATTATAGGAGAAGAGTGGGATATAGAAACAGAATTGAAAGAAGAACTATATAAATTAAGAGAGTGCCGTTCGGATGCAATTTTTTATTTAGATGTTTCGAAAGAGAATTTGTATGATAGAAAAAATAATGATAGGGCAAGAAATCGAAGTACATTTGAGGAACAATTTAGATTAGTAGAAGTTGAAAAAGAATGGTATAAACAATTTCCCGTAACTTATGTGGACACTAATATATTATCAGTGGACGAATTAGAGGCATATTTTATAGGGTGGCTAAGGGAGAAAAGGCTATGAAAAAAATATTATTATTCGTATATCCGACATTTGCGGAGTTTGAAATTACAGTAGCGACGGCATTGCTGAAAAATAAATATGAGATTATTACAGCGGGTGTAACGAAAGAAATGGTGATAAGTGAAACGGGCTTGCAAGTACAGCCGCACATAGAATTAAATGAATTGCGTGTGGAAGAGTATGAGGGGATTCTTATTCCAGGCGGAGATGCAATACATATGAAAGAGGCAGAACTGCTTTTTTCAGCCATTCGTCAATTTTCTGAGGAAGAAAAGTTAGTGGCAGCTATTTGTGCTGGACCGTATGCATTAGCAAGAGCAGGTTTATTTAAAGAAATTTCTTATACAGCGACCATAGATTATCAAAAATTAGATTGTTTTCCAGTAGAAAATTTTGTGTATGAAGAAGTTGTACAGCACGCAAATATTATTACAGCACAAGGACATGCATTTGTACCATTCGGAATAGCGATTGCCTCTTATTTTGGGGTAGCGAATGAACATAATATAAATTTTTATAGTGGCAAGGGCAATATGATGATGGAGAATCTTTTACCGGAAAACGTGTAAAAGCTAGCGAATGCTAGCTTATTTCTTTTTACATCGATAAATTACTAACGTTTTCGGATCGCTCCATATACCGTCATGAATTGTTAATTCATTATCTATTTCTTTTTTTAGCCAGTCCTTCATTTCGGTGTGAAGGGACATATTATCAGGTATATTCAGCGACGGAAACATGCTAGAAATATAGTTAATGATTGGAGTGGCATGATGAAAAACAAGTGCATTATGAATAATTGTTTCTTCAACAGTTGAAAAAACAGAGTGTAATAGATCTTTACCATTTTCTAAACAAAATGGAGCTGCTGACGGTGATGTTTTTGGTAAATCAAATGCGACTAACATTTTGTTACACATTTCATCTATACGAGGTAATGAAACTTTAGAATTTGTTGTAGCTAAAAGTGCGCCGCCGGGACGAATTACTTTATGGAATCCTTGAATTGTTTTTTCGACATCTTTCATGTGGTATAACATATGCCTTGCGATTACCCAATCATAACAATTAGCTTCGAAAGGAAGTTTACTAGCATCACCCAGTTTCCATTCGATTATATTATTCTTTATTGTAGCTTCAGAAAGCATAGTTTCCGATTGATCAAAACCAGTTAGATGTCCTTTATGACCATTCGTTTGCAAAAGGGAAAGGAATTTTCCGTTAGCGCATCCGACCTCTAATATTTTTTCTTTCCCTTGAAGTTGTAAATGTTCAATGACGATTTCATCTACATTCACTCGTTTCTCTTCGAAATATGTATGCGTATCGATACGTGTTTGTAAATGGTTACTAACGTTGTATTGGCGTTTTACATCATTCATTTTTTCACATTCCACCTTTATGCAAAATTGCTGAATCGCATGTGTTAATACGTCTGTTTTATTTAAACTTTCGTAATGGAGTGCCGATTCAAACCTTGCAAGTAATTTTTCTTCAATTCGAAAATGAATATCCTTTCGCTTCGCCACTGAAATCTCGCCCCTTTGCATCTGTTAGTGAGACTATAGCACGTCTGAAAAAAATCTGTAAATAAATTGTGTACACAAGTACAAGTATGAGAGGGATAAAAAATTGCTTGAATAATATTTTAAACTATTGACGATTTAACCGTTTTCATATATTCTTAAATTAAGTAATATTCAAATAATTCAAAAGAAATGAGAGAGTCACATGCTTCTTCAAGGAACACATCGAATTGGTCGTATGGCTATGCTGTTGGCACTTGCGGATGAGAATGAAAGTCCCGTATTATCTATTCCAAAAGGTTGGAAATATTGTACTGGGAAAGTTGGTTCTATGAATTCGCAAAAAGTAGTAGCAGCAATGGAAACAGCGGCTAAGAGCAACCGAGTTATTGAAACAGATGTTTACAGAGAAACACATGCACTTTATCATGCAATTATGGAAGCTTTGTACGGAGTGACGAGAGGTCAAATTCAGTTAGCAGACGTTCTTCGTACAGTAGGACTTCGCTTTGCGATTGTGCGCGGTACACCATACGACGGAAAAAAAGAAGGCGAATGGGTTGCTGTTGCACTTTATGGAACGATTGGTGCACCTGTAAAAGGATCTGAGCATGAGGCGATTGGTTTAGGAATTAATCACATATGATTTGCCCATAGTCTATTAGTTAGAAGGGGGCCTTATTTTTTAGGACAGAAGTCTGTCTTAAAAAGATAAGGTCCCCTTTTGCCTTTATAAGGAGGAAAAAGAATGATTACGTTAACAGGACATACATTGACAGTTGAAGAAATGAAGAGGTTGTTACTTGAAGGTGAAGGTGTAACAGCTTGTCCAAATAGTATGCAAAAGGTAGCGGAGTGCCGCGAAGTAGTTGAGAAAATCGTAGAGGACGGAAAAGTCGTTTATGGTATTACAACTGGATTTGGAAAGTTTAGTGATGTACTTATTCAAAAAGATGATGTAAAGGCACTTCAGCATAATTTAATTCAGTCACATGCGTGCGGAATAGGCGATCCATTCCCGGAAGAAGTATCACGCGGTATGTTAATTTTACGAGCTAATACGATGTTAAAAGGAGTATCGGGTGTTAGACCACTTGTTGTAAATATGCTTCTTGAGTTTGTAAATCGTAAAATCCATCCAGTCGTTCCGCAACAAGGGTCACTAGGAGCGAGCGGTGATTTAGCACCTTTATCTCATCTTGCTCTCGTTTTATTAGGTGAAGGTGAAGTGTTCTACAAAGGAAAACGAGTTCATGCGATGGTTGCTCTTACAGAAGAAGGACTTGAACCTATTGAACTTGAAGCAAAAGAAGGTCTTGCGTTAATCAATGGTACGCAGGCGATGACAGCGCAAGGGGTTCTTTCTTATATAGAAGCTGAAGCAAGTGCTTATCAATCAGAATTAATTGCATCGATGACAATGGAAGGATTACGCGGCATTATTGATGCATTCGATGAAAATGTTCATAAAGCGCGTGGTTATAAAGAGCAAGTGGAAGTGGCAAGCAGAATTCGTGATATTCTTCATGATAGTAAACTTGTGACAAAACAAGGAGAACTTCGTGTGCAAGATGCATATTCACTTCGTTGTATCCCGCAAGTTCACGGTGCTTCTTGGCAAGTTTTAAATTATGTGAAAGAAAAATTAGAAATTGAAATGAATGCAGCAACAGATAATCCACTTATTTTTGATGGCGGGGAAAAAGTAATTTCTGGTGGTAATTTCCACGGACAACCAATTGCATTTGCAATGGACTTCTTAAAAGTAGGGATGGCGGAGCTTGCAAATATTTCAGAGCGCCGTATTGAACGCCTAGTAAATCCGCAATTAAATGACTTACCACCATTTTTAAGTCCAGAACCAGGACTTCAATCAGGTGCCATGATTATGCAATATGCAGCGGCTTCACTCGTTTCAGAAAATAAAACATTAGCTCATCCAGCGAGTGTAGATTCAATTCCGTCGTCAGCTAACCAAGAAGATCACGTAAGTATGGGAACAATCGCTTCACGTCATGCGCATCAAATTATTCAAAATGCAAGACGCGTTCTTGCAATTGAGATGATCTGTGCGATGCAAGCAGCAGAATATCGCGGGATTGAAAACATGAGTACAGTTACAAAAACGTTCTATCATCAAGGTCGTCAGCAAGTGCCTTCTATTACAAATGACCGTATATTCTCAACGGATATCGAAAATATCGCGCATTGGTTAAAAACGAACTATTCAATAAAGGAAAGATTGGATGTAAATGCAGCACTATAAAATGAGAAAAGGGAGAGATTGAAATGGAAAAAGTACAACAAACAATTCGTGCGGCAAGAGGTACTGAGTTACAAACGAAAGGATGGGTTCAAGAAGCTGCACTTCGAATGTTAATGAACAATTTAGATCCTGAAGTAGCTGAAAAACCAGAAGAATTAGTTGTATATGGCGGAATTGGCCGTGCAGCTCGTAACTGGGAAAGCTACCATGCAATTGTTGATTCATTAAAAACGTTAGAAAGCGACGAAACGTTACTTGTTCAATCAGGAAAACCAGTTGCAATTTTTAAATCACATGAAGATGCGCCTCGCGTTCTTTTAGCGAACTCAAACTTAGTACCAAAATGGGCGAACTGGGATCACTTCCGTGAACTAGAGAAAAAAGGTCTTATGATGTACGGACAAATGACAGCAGGTAGCTGGATTTACATTGGAACACAAGGGATTTTACAAGGAACGTATGAAACATTTGGTGAAGCGGCACGTCAACATTTCGATGGTTCACTAAAAGGTACTGTAACGATTACTGCTGGTTTAGGTGGCATGGGTGGCGCACAACCTCTTGCTGTAACGATGAACGGCGGTGTTGTAATTGCTATTGATGTAGATAAGCGTAGTATCGACCGTCGTATTGAAAAGAGATATTGTGATCTGTATACAGAGTCTTTAGAAGAAGCGTTAACTATTGCGAACGAGTATAAAGAGAAGAAAGAGCCAATTTCAATTGGACTGTTAGGAAATGCGGCAGAGATTTTACCAGAGCTAGTGAAGCGTAATATTACGCCAGATTTAGTTACGGATCAAACATCTGCTCATGATCCATTAAATGGTTATATTCCAGTAGGTTACACAGTAGAAGAAGCAGAGAAACTTCGTGAAGAAGATCCAGAACGTTACGTACAATTATCAAAAGAAAGTATGAAAAAACATGTAGAAGCAATGCTTGCAATGCAAGAAAAAGGTGCGATTACATTTGATTACGGAAATAACATTCGCCAAGTTGCTTTCGATGAAGGATTAAAAAATGCTTTCGATTTCCCAGGATTCGTTCCAGCATTTATCCGTCCATTATTCTGTGAAGGAAAAGGACCATTCCGCTGGGTAGCACTTTCTGGTGATCCAGAAGATATTTATAAAACAGACGAAGTTATTTTACGCGAGTTCGCGGATAATGAGCATTTATGTAATTGGATTCGTATGGCACGTCAGCAAGTTGAGTTCCAAGGTCTTCCATCACGTATTTGTTGGCTTGGTTATGGTGAGCGTGCAAAATTTGGCCGCATTATTAATGAAATGGTGGCTAATGGTGAATTATCAGCACCGATCGTTATCGGCCGTGACCATTTAGATTGCGGATCAGTAGCATCTCCAAACCGTGAAACAGAATCTATGAAAGACGGTAGTGATGCAGTAGCAGACTGGCCAATTTTAAATGCATTAATTAACAGTGTAAACGGTGCAAGCTGGGTATCTGTTCACCACGGTGGTGGCGTTGGTATGGGTTATTCACTTCATGCTGGAATGGTTATCGTTGCAGATGGAACAGAAGCAGCGGCAAAACGTATTGAACGCGTATTAACTTCTGACCCTGGTATGGGTGTTGTTCGTCACGTTGATGCTGGCTATGACTTAGCGGTTCAAACTGCGAAAGAAAAAGGCGTTAACATTCCAATGATGAAATAAGGAGGAAGAAACATGCTGGACACTTTACTAATAAATATCGGTCAATTACTAACAATGGATCAAGAAGATGGCTTGTTAAGACAGGAAGCGATGAACACGCTTCCTGTTATTGAAAACGGTGCTGTTGGAATCGAAAACGGCGTAATTACTTTCGTTGGAACAGCGGAAGAAGCAAAAGGATTACAAGCGAAAGAGGTTATTGATTGCGGCGGGAAAATGGTTTCTCCTGGTCTTGTAGATCCGCATACTCATCTTGTATTTGGTGGATCTCGTGAAAATGAAATCGCGCTGAAATTACAAGGAGTTCCGTACCTAGAAATTTTAGAACAAGGCGGAGGTATTCTTTCAACTGTAAATGCAACGAAACAAGCATCGAAAGAAGAACTTGTTCAAAAAGCAAAATTTCATTTAGACCGTATGCTATCTTTCGGTGTAACAACCGTAGAAGCGAAGAGTGGTTACGGATTAGATGATGAGACGGAATGGAAACAATTAGAGGTAACTGCACAATTACAAAAAGAGCATTCAATTGATGTAGTTTCAACATTTTTAGGTGCTCATGCAGTTCCGAAAGAGTATAAAGGAAGATCGAAAGAATTTTTACAATGGATGCTAGATCTATTACCAGAGATGAAAGAGAAGCAATTAGCTGAGTTCGTTGATATTTTCTGTGAAACAGGTGTGTTCTCTGTAGAAGAATCAAAAGAATTTTTATTAAAAGCGAAAGAGCTGGGCTTTGATGTGAAAATTCATGCAGATGAAATCGACCCTCTTGGTGGTGCGGAAGCAGCGGCTGAAATCGGTGCAGCGTCAGCGGACCATTTAGTTGGCGCTTCTGATAAAGGAATTGAAATGCTTGCGAATTCTAATACAGTAGCGACTTTATTACCAGGAACAACTTTCTATTTAAATAAAGAAAGTTTCGCACGCGGCCGCAAAATGATCGATGAAGGTGTTGCTGTTGCTTTAGCTACAGACTTTAACCCAGGAAGCTGTCCAACTGAAAACATTCAGCTTATTATGAGTATTGCAATGCTGAAACTAAAAATGACACCAGAAGAAGTTTGGAATGCGGTAACAGTTAACTCATCTTATGCCATTAATCGAGGCGATGTAGCTGGGAAAATTAGAGTTGGTCGTAAGGCGGATTTAGTTTTATGGGATGCTTATAATTATGCTTACGTACCGTACCATTACGGTGTAAGTCATGTGAATACAGTATGGAAGAATGGTAATATCGCATATACAAGAGGTGAACAATCGTGGAGTACGGCCACTATTTAAAGAAAAATGCAAAGTTTATCGATCGTGAAGTAACGAAATGGAGCGAAATGATTAAAGATTGGGAGGAAGGAGAGGGAATATTCGGTGCTGCCTTAATTGGAGCACCCCTTTCTAAACCATCTATTAGTCATTCAGGAGCATGTTTTGCACCAAAAACAATTCGTTCAATGTTAGATGCATATAGCACGTACGCAATTACAGAAGAACATGATATGAAAGAAAGTGTTCTTCATGATTGCGGTGATATTACGATGCATGTGACAGATATAAAAGAGAGTCATAACCGAATTGCGAAAACAGTTGGTCACTTGACGAAAGTAAATCCGAAAATGATACCAATCGTTCTTGGTGGTGACCACTCGATTAGTTTTCCGAGTATAACGGGGTTTGCAAATAGTAAAGGAAAGGTCGGTATTATTCAATTTGATGCCCATCATGATTTACGTAATTTAGATGATGGTGGTCCATCAAATGGTACACCGTTCCGTAGTTTACTAGAAAATGATGTGATTACAGGAAAACAACTCGTTCAAATTGGGATTCGTAATTTTTCAAATGCACGAGCGTACCATGAATATGCAAAAGAGCATGGCGTGACAGTGTATACAATGAAAGATGTAAGAGAGCGAGAAATAAAAGATCTTATTTCAGAAAGTATTGAAGTATTAAGAAAACAAGGTGTGACTTCTATTTATATTTCTCTTGATATGGACGTATTAGACCAAGCGTTTGCGCCAGGCTGTCCAGCAATCGGTCCTGGTGGAATGGATAGTACAACTTTACTTGATGCAATTGAATTCCTTGGTAAAGAGCCACTCGTTCAAGGGATGGATATAGTAGAAATTGATCCAACTCTTGATTTTAGAGATATGACGAGTAGAGTAGCTGCGCAAGTGATTATGAGTTTTCTTTTAGCGCGAGAAACAGTTCGTAAGCAGGTTAGTATATAGACGTAAAATTAAAAGTGAATGTTTTCCTATACCTTATAAAAAACACATTACTACTCATATGTAGTAATGTGTTTTTATGTTAAATGAGAATGTGAAATTAGAATAGATATGTGTGTGGAAAATGTAACAAAATGCGGGTTTTTTAGTGTTTCTGTACAGATTGAATTTTTATGCGTAAATAAATTGACATAGAAAATATTTTTGTGATATTATAAAAATTTTGCTAAAAAAATAAATGTGTGTTAAGATTGAGAAGGTTACCATATATGGAGGTGGATTATTTGTTTCAAATTGGCGATAACATCGTTTATCCAATGCACGGAGCAGGTATAATTAAAGCCATAGAAGAAAAGGAAATCTCAGGAGAAAAACAACAGTATTATGTTATAAAAATGTCGGCTAGTAATATGGAAGTGATGATTCCTATTGGGAAAGTATTGACTTCAAATATACGACCAGTCACAGATATAAAGGCATTAACAAACATAATAGATATTTTTCAACATGGAGAATCAGACAGATTACTGACGTGGAAACAAAGGTATAAATTGAATACAGATAAAATAAAAACGGGTAAAATACAAGAAGGTGCTGAAGTTGTACGTGATTTATTACGTATGCAGAAAGAAAAAGCACTTAATGCAAGCGAAAAGAAAATGTTAGATAATGCACATGAATTTTTGATTAGTGAACTGGGATTAATTGAAGGTATCACAGAAAATCAAATAAAAAGCTTTTGTTAAGATTCATTGTAGATAATGTATTACATCCCAAAAAAGATCTTGAATTTTTTGGGAATATAATTATAGAAAATCAATCATTTCAAAAACATTCAACTCTTTCAAACCACTTTTAAAGCATTAACCTCGTTTGTTATGACTACAATTTAATCCATTTTTATTTTTTAATTTCTTTTACGAATGTTCGAAGTTTAATTCAATACTTCGATAAAATAGTTACTTGATTTTTGCAATCCTGATTCACACTGGCACGGACAAGGAGCCGTAAGGATGAAAGAGAGGTAGGGCTTTCATTGTTTTAGGTATATAAGTTTTTATTTTTAGAAGAATACTGAGCCACTCTCATTCCTATTGTTACGGGATTTTTCATATGTGAGGAGATAATAATTGTTTATTTTCTTTATGTAAAAGAGATAAACGAATTGTTAGCCTTATATGGTCAACTAAAAGAGGTTTCCTAATTAGGAAACCTCTTTAATTTTTGTTTTTATTATTCTATTTGTTTAATATTCGAATTTTTAATGTTAAAGACGTATAAATTGACGTTACTATTTAAAAGTAAGTATGATGCGATTATAGTAATTTTTTTATAAGGGGGAAGAAAAATGACAAGTTCAAACAATAAAGCAGCAAATATTTATGCAGGAACAAATATAAATAATTGGGGATCTTTTGAAAACATTGATGAAACAAAGGTGTTTGATCCGATTCAAATTGGATCTTGGTCTCTTCGTAATCGCATAGCGATGGCACCGATGACGAGATGTTTTGCAAATAATGAGACTGGGGTAGTTGGTACTGATGTAGTAGAGTATTACCAAAAACGTGCTGCGGATGGGATTGGATTAATTATTACAGAAGGAATTGTCATTAGCCCGAGAGCAAAAGGGAATCCGGGAGTACCAGGTATTTATACACAAGCGCAAATTGATTCTTGGAAACCTGTTACAGAGGCAGTACATAAAGAAGGCGGAACGATTATTGCTCAAATATGGCATGTTGGACGTATGAGTCATCACGAAATAATTGGTGGTCAAATGCCGCAAGCGCCGTCTGCTATTGCTGCGGAGGGTAATGTTCCGCGTTTTCGTAAACCGTTTGATACACCAGAAGCAATGACAATAGAAGAAATAAAAGAAGTTATAGGTCAATATGCACAAGCTGCAAAGAACGCAATCGAAGCTGGATTTGATGGAGTAGAAATTCACGGTGCACATGGATATTTAATTGATCAATTTACTTATGAATTTGCAAATAAGCGCACAGATAAATATGGCGGGGACTTAAAGCAAAGGTTAACATTTATGAAAGAAGTAACGGAGGCTGTAATTGAAGCAGTTGGAGCTAATAAAACGCTGCTTCGTTTCTCTGCCTTTAAAGGTGATAACCCTGCCTATATGTGGGAAAACCCAGAACTTGCGATTGAAACTTTTGTAAATATGTTCAAAGAAGTTGGATTAACGATGATTCACCCTTCAACGATGAATTATACGCAAGTTATTGCTGACGGAAAGAATTTTCATCAATTAGTAAGAAAATACTGGGATGGTACTATTGTTGGGGTGGGCAATTTGAATCCGAAAGAGGCAGAAGAAGCATTGCAAGAAGGAACAATTGATGTAGCGGCGTTCGGAAGACCATTAATCGCTAACCCAGATTTTGTTCATCGAATTAAAAATGCTGAAAGTTTAGTTGAATATGACGCGAAAGAGCATCTTGCTAGGTTAGTGTGAATAAGGATAAAAAGAGAACACATCGAGTGTTCTCTTTTTATTATGGAATTTCATATATAGGGGGAAGCGGAATGAGTGAAGCGCTACTCGTTATTATTAGTATATTGCTCTTTTTGATGCTACTTTTAATTGTCTTTTTTATCATTACATTTTTTATTAAAAAACGGACGCATCATTCTATATTAAAACTGCATCCATACTTAGGTAGAATGCGCTATTTACTCGAAAAAATAGGCCCAGAATTTAGGCAATATTGGTTTGATCATGATACTGACGGAAAGCCTTTTTCGCGCTACGATTTTCAAAGTGTTATGTTTCTAGCAAAATACCGTTCTGAAATACTTGGTTTTGGATCAAAACGGGATTTTGAGGAATCTGGCTATTATATTGCTAATACATTATTCCCCACATTAACAGATGAATTAAGTGTGAATCTCACGCAAGAACGTGAGGGGAAAAAGTATATGATTCATAAAGAAGGGTTATTTTCAAGAAGAGAAAAATTGACAGCGGATACAACAAACCTTTGGTTGTATGAAGAAGATGATGCAATTATAGTCGGCGAAAATCGTAAATATCCATGGAAACTGTATGGGATGTTTGGAGCGTCAGCTACATCTTACGGTGCGATTGGAGAAAATTATATTTTATCAGCTGGGTTTGGTGCAAAAATGGCAGGTGGTTCGTGGATTAATACTGGGGAAGGGGGCGTAATTCCAGAACATTTACATACGGGTGCGAATATCGTTGCGCAAATTGGTCCTGGATTATTCGGATACCGTGACGAGGACGGGAATTTTTCGATGAAGGAATTTTTGGAGAAGGCGAAAGAAAGTAATATTAAAGCGTTTGAATTGAAATTTGGGCAAGGAGCAAAAATACGTGGTGGTCATTTAGAAGGGCAGAAGGTAAATGAGAAAATCGCTTCCGTTCGGAAAGTACGAGAAGGTGAAACGATTAATTCACCAAATCGATTTTCATTTATTAATAGTGCGGCAGAGGCTTTATATTTTATTCAAGATTTGCAAGAAAACGGTGGTAAACCAGTGGGCATGAAAATTGTAATTGGTCAACAGAAGCCTTTGGAAGATTTATTAAAAGCAATGAAAGAATTAAACATCTATCCAGATTTTATTACAATCGACGGTTCAGAAGGTGGATCAGGTGCAACATATAAATCGATGGCAGATAGTATGGGGCTGCCGCTTATACCGGCATTACTTACATTTATTGATACGGCGAATCATTACGGTGTTCGGGATAAATTAAAGGTGTTTGCCTCAGGGAAATTAATCACACCAGATAAAGTAGCGATTGCTTTAGCTATCGGTGCAGATGCCGTAAATTCAGCACGCGGCTTCATGATGGCAAGTGGCTGTATTATGGCGCTTCAATGTAATTCAGGGCAATGCCCATCGGGTGTTGCAACTACGAATCCGCACTACCAAAAAGCGTTAGATCCATATGAGAAGAAATGGCGAGTAATGAACTACATTATTAGCATGAGATATAGTTTGTTTTCATTAGCGGCAGCGGCGGGGGTAAAGAGCCCGCGCCATTTAACGAGAGAGCATATTGTGTTTAAAGATGAGATGGGGAGAGTAGTTCCACTTTCGGAATTGTTTCCTTCCGTAATTGGGAAGTAAATATGTAGCTGAACAAAAAATATGAGTACAAAGTCATACATTTGTATGGCTTTTTTGGTTATGGGAAAAGTAGAAGTTTATTACATGAATGTTCCCGCTTGTCTGTTGCTCTTTTTCAAACAAATTATTTGATGGAGCTGAGTTATCAGAATATTGTTTTTGATGAAAAAATGAAACGATATACGCATTGACAATAAAAACTAATTAGACTATAATAAATCTCGAATTCAAGGTATTTTTGAAGGATAGTCAAAAACATAAAATCAATATTTTAAATATAATCATAAGAACTGTAGTTTTTTTTGTGGATTATCTCGAATTCGAGATAATTTCTGAGCGAGATGAAATGTGTTAGTTTTTTTGAGAGGCATCTCAAAATTGAGATAAAATAGCATTGCGGATTGAACTTTATCATATGGACAAAATGAATAATGAATTTTAGCAAATAAACGTTTTTTGTAATGAAATAAAAAAGGGCGTGGAGAAGACGATGGGTGAGGAATTAAAATTACCAGAGCGATATAATCAGCATAGAAAACAGATTGAACAAGGGTTATTACCAATTTAAGTAAGAGAACTATACTAATTATATAAGGAATTGAAAGGGGAGAAAAATGATGAAACATGTTTTTCAAAAAGGAAAAGATGAGTCAAAACCAACACTATTATTGCTTCATGGTACGGGAGGAAATGAATTAGATTTATTACCGCTTGCAGAAAGAATTGATCGGGAAGCTTCTGTCTTAAGTGTTCGTGGAAATGTATTAGAAAATGGGATGCCTCGTTTCTTCCGCCGATTAGCAGAAGGTATTTTTGATGAAGAGGATCTTGTTTTCCGTACGAAGGAATTAAATGAATTTTTAAATGAAGCAGCAAAAACATATGAATTTGATAGAGATAATATCGTAGCTGTTGGGTATTCAAATGGAGCAAATATTGCAGCGAGTTTATTATTCCATTATGAAAATGCATTAAAAGGTGCCATTCTTCATCATCCAATGGTCCCAAGAAGAGGGATAGAACTTCCTAATTTAGTAGAGAAAGCAGTGTTTATTGCTGCTGGAACAAATGATCCAATTTGTTCACCTTCTGAGTCAGAGGAATTGAAGATGCTATTAGAAAATGCAAATGCTAATGTAACAATACATTGGGAAAATAGAGGACATCAATTAACGATGAATGAAGTAGAGAAGGCAACAGAATGGTATGAAAAAATGTTTTCACATGCATAAATAGTAGACTAAATCGAGTGTAAAATCATAAAGATTTTATACTCGATTTTTTTGTAGCAATTGGTAATTGGATATCGACAGTTGTTCCTATGTTTAATTCACTTGAAATGAATAATTTCCCGTGATGCTCTTGAATGATTTTATAGCACATCATTAAGCCAAGGCCAGTTCCTTTTTCTTTCAAGCTATAAAAAGGTTCGCCAAGACGAGCCATACGCTCTTCAGGAATCCCACAACCTTCATCGATAATGCGTATTGAAACAAAATCATTTTCTAACGAAGTTGTTTGAATGAATATGTTACCACCATCAGGCATAGCCTCAATCGCATTTTTTACTATGTTAATAAAAACTTGTTTTAATTGATTACTGTCACATTGAATGTCAGAAATATAATCGAAATGGTCCATGATGATATGAACGCTATGCATAATTGCTGTTGGTAAAATAAAAGTTACAACTTCTTCAATTAATGTTTGTACGTTGCATGTATGAATAGATAACACTTGTGGTTTAGACATCGCCATAAATTGGCTTGTTATAGATTCCATTTGTGAAATCTCACTCAACATAACGTCCACATACCATTTATTTTCCTCATTTATTTCTGGATGTAATAATGTTAAAAATCCTTTTAATGAAGTGAGCGGGTTTCTAATTTCATGGGCAATTCCAGCTGTCAGTTGTCCTACTACTGCAAGCTTTTCGGATTTTCGTAATAACTTTTCAGTTTCTTTTAGTTCGGTAACGTCCCTTCCCATCACTATAAGACCTTTGCGTGAGCCATCAGGATGGAAGAGTGGGACCTTTGAAATACTTAAAACTAGGTCGAAATCATCTCTATGTATAATAAATTCCTCTCCGTGAAGAATTTGTCCCTTTTGCCATGTTAGTTCATCGACTTCTTCACAATGCAAAAAAGATTCGCGGTACGCTTCGTTATATTGAATGAGTTCATTATCTCTTTTTCCATGATAAGGTACGTTATGGAAATTGAAACAAGAAAGCGCATAGTCATTTGCTTCAAGCCAGCGTCCTTCATGATCCTTAAAAATAACAAATGCAGGCATTGAATTCATTAATGTGCGTAATCGTTTCTCACTCTCTTGTAATACTTTCTCAATTCTTTCTGATTTTTCAAGGGGTTTCATAATGGCGTATACACCTGTTAAACGATTTTTAACAAAAATAGGAACTAGTTTTGTTACGACATCTAGTAAATATCCGTCTTTATGATAAATAGAGACGATATACTCTTTTTGATTGTCAGCTGCAGTATTTTTTATGTATTGTAGCACTTGATCAGAAATATGTGCTTCTAAAATAGAAGTGATTGTTTTTCGCTCTAATTCGTTAGAAGTATAACCTAATATTCTTTCAGCAGAGGGATTAATATGTAAAATAACTCCTTCTAAATTCAATGAAATAATACTATCAGGGTTATGTTCGAAAAGAGATGCGTACATTTCTGCTAAAGAACGATTTTGTATATGGTTTCGCAGGCGTCCAGATACGTTCGGATGACGCTTTTTTTGAGTAGATGAATATTTTTTACGACTCATAATATTTCCTCCGTACAATTAGCATCTAAAAAAGATGGATCTATTAATAACTATAATATAGGTGTGACGTTTATTTCTATAAAAAATGGAAATTACAGAATAAATTTTCTTTTTTTATTATTAGTGGAAGGTATAAAAGGTAGTAATAAGAGAATCTTATATTGCTTAATTAATTTTCTGTAAGTTACATGAATGTGTTTTCGTTATACGATTAGAATAGAAGAGGGGGAAGTAATATGAAAAATTATATTCAAGGAATTGATCATGTACAAGTAGCTGCGCCCGTAGGATGTGAAGAAGAAGCGCGAGAATTTTATGGTAATAAAATTGGAATGGAGGAAATTCCAAAGCCGGAGGAATTAAAGAAGCGTGGTGGGTGTTGGTTTAAGTGTGGAAATCAAGAGATTCATATCGGAGTTGAGCAAAACTTTAATCCAGCTAAAAAAGCGCATCCAGCTTTTTATGTTTTGAAAATTGATGAATTTAAACAAGAGTTAATAAAGCAAGGTGTTGAAGTAATAGATGATAATGCACGACCAGACGTGATTAGATTTTACGTATCAGATCCGTTTGGAAATCGAATTGAATTTATGCAAAATAAAAACTAGGTTAAGGTCCACCTAGTTTTTTATGCTTTTCTAAACAATCCTAACACTTCAACAGTTTCTGTAATATTAACGAATGCATGAGGATCAATTTCGGAAATCGTTAGTTTCATACTTGCTAACTCTTCACGCGAAACGACTGTCATAAGTACACGTTTTTTTTCGTTTGAATAAGCACCTTCACCATCAAGTAACGTAATTCCGCGTACTACAGTTGAAAGAAGCTTTTTTTTCATTTCTTCCGCTTGATTTGTTACAATCATAAGTGTAACTTTACGATGTTTTGTATGAACGGCATCAATTACTTTACCAGTTACATAAATTGAAAGTAAGCTTGTAAGGGCAACATCCCAAGTGAAGAAAAATCCCGCAATGACAACAACAACAGTATTTAATGCAATAAGGAATCCACCAAGTTTAATATCTCGCTTGCGAGATAACAACATACCGATAATATCAAATCCACCAGTTGAACCATGGCAGTTAAAGACAAGACCAATACCAGCTCCGGCGATGACACCGCCAAATACAGATGATAAAAGTGGATCTGTTGCTACGACTTTTACAGGAATATAATATAGTGCAACAGATAATACAATTACAGAGACAACTGTGTTAAAAATTACTTTTTTTCCAAGACCTATGTATCCTAAAATAAGGATAGGTAAGTTCAATACAAAGTTAATAATGCCTGTGTTCACAGGGGTTGCAATTCCTAAAATAATAGCAATTCCGCCAATTCCACTACTTAAAATTTTATGGGGGATAAGGAAAAGATTAAAGGCAATTGCAATAATAATAGAACCAAAAATAACACCAAGAAATCTGACCATCTTTTTCCCGTCCTTCACTGAAAAATCATATTATTTCAAGATTATATATGAAATTGAAAGTTTTAGGTAAAAACAGTTTATTTCGGAAAATTAGATTAATCTAAACAATTTGAGTATTTGAGTATTTTATGATTTGAAAGGGGATACAGATATGAAGATAACAACATATCAACAGAAAAGTCCTTTAAAACAAGAATGTGAGGATTCATTTTTTTGTAATGAACATAACATGATGTACGGTGTATGTGATGGTGCAACGCCACTTGTCCCATTTTGTGATGAAGAAGGACATAATGGAGCATACATCGCTTCGCATTTATTTGCAAGTCATTTTACTTCGTTACGGGAGATTAATAGTTTACAAGGTGAAGTTGCAAAGGCGAATGAATTATTGCAAAACAAGATGCTAGAGTACAAGGTTGATACGAGAAAAAAAGACCATCTATGGTGTACATGTATTGCAGCAGTTCAAATAGAAGGCGAGAAACTTGAATATGCACAGTTAGGTGATTGTATGATCGTTGCAATACTTCAGGATGGAGCGATGAGAGTATTAACGAAAGATACGGTTCAAGGAATTAGTAAACGTGCAAAAAAGAAGAGAGACGAGGATCGTAAAAAAGGTTTACCAGTCCCGGAAGAACACGTTTTTCAAGATGTTCGGGAGCAGTTAAAATACAATCGATATCTTGCAAATATGCCAAATGGCTACTCAGTTGCAAATGGGATGAAAGAAGCAATGACTTATTTACAACATGGGGAATTACATGTAGCTGACGTAAGTGGAATCTTTATTTGTTCGGACGGATTGTTCCATCCAGAGTGGTCGTTAGAACAAATTGTGATATATATAAGAAAGAATAGTATAAAAGAATATGTAGCAATCATTGAAAGGCTAGAAGAAGAAAATAGAATAAGACCAGATGATAAAACAGTTATTATGATCGATTTGTAAGAGGAGAATGTTCATATGGAAATTAAATGTGCAAATTTAACGTTTCAAGATGAGTTAGTTCCTTTAGAAAAGGTAAAAAAGCTGATTATCCATCATACGTCAGAAGATGGATGGGATGTGTATAAAACTCACGAATTTCATCAAAAGGTAAGAGGATGGAGCGGGATTGGTTACAATTATTTTATTGAGGAAGATGGAACTGTAGTCGAAGGGCGAGGTTTACATATTGGGGCACATGCGAAAGATAATAATAGTGATACAATTGGAATATGTATGACGGGAAATTTTGATAAATATGATCCAACTACTGCACAAATGAATTCATTATATTCTGTATGTAAAATGTTTATGAAGCAGTTTGCCATAGAGAAAGGAAATATACTCGGCCATAGGGAGTTAGAAGGGGTTACAAAAACTTGTCCAGGAAATCGTTTTTCTATGGTAGAGTTAAGAAAAGTATTATCTTAAATATAGAGGGGTAACTAATGATGATGAACATAAAAATACCGACTGATAAAAAAGAAGAGCTTGTAGCACAAATTCAGCAATTTTTCGTTGAAGAAGATTTAGATGAGATTGGACGTTTCCAAGCAGAACGTTTAATAGAAGAAATGATAAAGTTAGTAGGGCCATTTGCATACAATCAAGCAATTGGAGATGCAAGAAAGCTTGTAACTGAAAAATTATCTAATATTGAAGAAGATTTATATGTGTTAGAGAAGAATGAGGGTAAATAAAAAAGAGCCAGATAGCTCTTTTTTATTTGTTTTCTTTATGCTCTGTATATTCATGTGTTTTTTCTTTTACATTACCGATTGTGTTTTTAGCAGTCCATATTGATTTTGTATAAGCAATTTTCATATGGGCACGTTCCATATTATTTTGACTGCCGCTACCAAATCGAGCTTGTCCAACTATTAAATTGCAATTGGATTCAACAGCGGTCTCAATTCGTTTTTGAATTAATGCGGTATGACAACCTTTACGTTGAAATTCTGGCAAAGTAGCAGAAGCAGCTAGTGAGGCGACACCGTTATTTATCCCGCATTAACGGGCAGTAAAACTCCCACCTCAAAATTCAGGTGGAGCAAAGAAGTTAGGTGGGAGATCAACTGCCCGTAAACGCCCGATTGGTGAGGGCTAATAATCAGTGGGGGATGAACAAAACCCCCACTGATTAAAGTTTCACTTTATATAGAGTACCCCTATACTAGCTGGAGTGTTTTGAACTTCGGCTATGAAAAAATGCCATCCTGGCTGATTGTAAAGAATTTCATTATTTTGACGAACACTATCTTTTGTGAATAAAGGCATACTAAATCCCTGAACATAAATATCTGCAAAAGTATGAAACTCATTTTCTTTTAGTTTGCGTACTGAAATGTTAGAAGGGGGAAGTGGAAAATCTTGTTCCGGTATGCTATATAAAGCGGTATGGAAGCTAGATTGGTAAAAGCCTTTTTGAGATAAGTATTGAAATAGTTCAGTTGTGCCTTGAGCCGGTGTAATTTCAAAACGACAAGGGATGTGTAGTGATTGATAATAAGAGATGATTTCATCTATCTCATCTGTACTTGTGAATGCAATACCCTTTACTGTGTTAAAAGCAGGACCAGCAATTACTTTTGATGAAAAGGCAGTGGCACTCCCGAACTTTTTCATTTGTACTTGCATTGGATTTCCAGCTATCGCTTGTAATGCTTTTAATCTAGAAGATAGCATATCTATTTCTGCGTTTTCAATTTCTTGTGCTGTATTGAGTGTCATAATAGTACTCGTCAACTACCCCCACTGAGGTGAAACGTTTCAGTGGGGGCTTGAGTTAGAACTCTAGGTCTTTTCGTCTATCGCTAGACAGTTTGACGCTCTAGAATTCATGCCATCTTTCGGTAACACCCCAAGTAAGTTTTTGGTTGGTACTGGCAACGAACTATTGTTTTCCCACTTGCACCACCCTTTCGAAAAAGAGCAATTCTTCCTTGTGGAAGAAGCCACCACTCAGATGACTCCGGCGTGTGCTACAAGCCCCGACAAGTCGAGTACACATGGATGGTTGACGCACCCACTAAGCTATGCACGAAGCAACAGCCTTACGTGTTTGCACTTCTAATAGAATCGGCGTTTTCACTTTGAGATTTTCATCCAATTCTACAACTCTTGATTTTTGCAATGTATTCAACGCACCATTAATATCAGCGTGGATACATTTTCCTGATTTACTTCGATACAGACCACGAGTCATTCGTTTGCCACTAAAACGATAATGAGTCCTATCATTCTTAGACCAAACAGGAATCCTATCTTTGTCTAGAAAACTAGCTTTTGAGGTATAGCTTTCTTCTTGTTTCAAAAATCGGATGCCTTCTTTTACACATTTATTCTCAATTGCTGAAATCAATTTATGAAATGGGATTTGAACAAATTTTTGATTATTCTTGTTTCCCATATCAGATTCTTGTTTCCAACCAGTGTTATACCCTACGATAACCGTATCTATGTTGAATGCTTTCACTTTTTTGAACAACAGGCCTACAGTTTGTGAAATGTAACCATTTATTTGTCGTTCTCGTTTATGCCAAAGTGCAGCCATTTGATTCGTTACAACTCGTTTTGAAAGTCCATTTCCCCTATTTTTCTGTTGCAGATTACGTATCATTTTGTTGAAGTATTGGTTAATGGATTTTAATTTTTTTCCATCAATTAAGAATGTATCACCTGCATTTGTTGCACAACTTAATAATCTGTCTACACCTAAATCGCAACTCAAAGCGTTACTAGTAGTCGTGGATTGTTTCTTCATTTGAGAAACGTGCATCTCATATGTATAATGCACCTCAAAGAACCGACCTTTTTGCTTGGGTACAATCTCAATGTAGGAGACTTTTTTATTTATTAAATTTTTAGGCATACGTATTTTAATGGAACCGAATTTTTTTCTGAATTCAACATTCATCGGAATCATCCAATACCCGTTATCATCAACTTTTGGAACTTGATAGATTTCAATGATTCGTTTGTCAGTTGAACCAGAATAATTCGGAAACTTAGGACGACCTGTGAATTTCTCAGGATTTTTCTTCCACTGTTCCAATGCTTTAAAAAAGCTCTTCGCTTCTGTATATAAGGTTCTACGAATCGCTTGCACAGAGTTTGATTGCATGCCCGAGTAGTTCATATCGGCTTGCATGGCAGTGTCCACTTCTTTTACAGTAGCCATTTTATTATTGTTCAAGTAACTTTGTTTAATGGTGTACAATCCAACATTTCGCAACGCTTTTGAACTATGCGACATGCGTTGAAGTAAACGAAATTCTTTTGCCGTGAGGCAAGCTCGTCCGATATTCTGTTTCTGAGTGAATCGTTGCATGTTTTCTCTTTTCTTTTGTTTACGTAATACTTTAACTGCTTTCTTTCTAGCCATTGTTTTCACCACCTTTCTCAGAGAGTTCAGCCTATTGACTGACGGCAATTCATCTCCACCTGAATTGTTGGGCTTCACCCGTAGCACAAATCAGATGTAGTCTTCTTGCCGAAAAGGATAAAATTTCTCCGTCAATAAATATATTTCATAGTACATATACGATTTTTGTTCTGAGATTCCTGTTGAAATGTAAGAGAATAAGAAGTTTTTTGGAAGGGAAATGGAAGTGAACTGTCGAAGGGAGTGAAAACAGATTAAAGGTGGTGCTCTCATGAAACAGAAAGACGTGCAGACATGCTCTAATTGTGGTTCTCAAAACATAGGAGAAGGTGAGTTTGTCGGATATGCACAAATACGGAAAAAGGAAACGATGTTTACATCATCTCCAGTAGATGCTTATGTTTGTACGGATTGCGGGAATATCCTTTTATTAAAGGTACGGAATTATGAAAAGTTTAAGCAGAAGCCGTTATGATTATTGAGAAGTGGTAATATAAAACGTCGTATACGAAACATCTTACATTAAGTTAATACAAGTGACATTTTACATATATATGAGTACGCCTTAAAAAAAGAGATAAAAACATATACTGTATGAGATGCTCATCATTCATTACATAAACGGAAAAATATATAGAAGAAAAAGTAGTCATCTTAGAATGGTTCATAACGAAAACTCCTTTAAATGAATAAAGGAGTTTTTTGTTTTTTTAACAATAATCACCTTTAATTGTTATAATTGGTTATTGAGAGGTGTTATTTTATTAACGTAATAATCATAGAAAAAACAGCTAAATCGTATACAAAACCGCTATATAACATAATCGCAACCGTAAGTTGACAAAGTGCAACCGCAGGAAGATAGAGATGAGGGCAATGTTTACATACAATTTAGTTAAGAAAGCAAAGGGGGATACACATATGGGATTTGGTGAGAAGTTATTTAAATTAAGAAAGGAAAAGGGCCTCTCTCAAGAAGCATTAGCTGAAAATTTAAACACAACAAGGCAAGCAGTTAGTAAATGGGAGAATGGTCAAGGTTTTCCAGAAACTGAAAAACTAATAATGATTGGAAATATATTTGAAGTCTCTCTTGATTACTTATTAAAAGAAACTGCTGAGCAAAGTAATGAAAAGGAAAATGGTTATTATGTAAGTAAGGAAATGGCGGAAGGGTATGTAGTGTATGGGCAAAAAATTTCTAAATATATCGCATTAGGATTTAGCTTGCTTATTTTATCTACAATACCGTATTTATTATTTAAAGAAAATGCAACAATGTCTACATTCCTTGTCATTATCATTGCTGTCCTTGGAATTGGAGCGATGATGGTACCTGTAACGATAGAAGAGAGTCGATACAATGTATTAAAAAAGGAAGAACTACTATTTGATCAAAACTTTCTAAAAGAATTGACAAAAAGATATGCGACTATTAAGAAGAAGTATGCGGCAGTAGTGATCGTTGGATTTTGTTTTATCGCGGCAGGAGCAATACCATTTTTGTTTGAGAAAAAGCATATCACTTCAGGAGAGCTCGTGCAGTATTATCCTTACTGTGTTGTTCTTATTGCTATAGGTTTCTATCTTTTCGTTCGTGTTTTAGGAGTGTTAGAAACGTATAAACTTTTAGTTGAAAATGAAGAGTACAGTAATCGTTTCATTTTTAAGTTAAAAAAGAAAGTAAGAAAAAAGGTAGATAGTTTTTAAATTGGAGAGAACCATGTTTTGTATCGTGTGTATTTAAAACATGGTTCTTATTTAGTAGAATTATTTCCAAAGAAATAATTCAGAAAATACAGAAAAATGTCGTAATTATTTGTAGAAGTCTGTTATAATGAACGAAATGAAAACGCTTTAAAGGGAGGATGTAAACAATATGATGATGAATGTACCTCTAACAATTAGTTCTATGATGGAAAGGGCAGAAAAACTATTCCCAAAGAAAGAAATCATTTCACGGACACATGATACAGTTACGACATTAACGTATAAGCAGCTAGGGGAAAGGACAAGAAGACTTTCCAGTGCGTTAAAAAAGCTTGGAATTAAAGAAGGCGAGCGCATAGGAACGTTAGCGTGGAATCATCATCGACATGTAGAAGCATATTTTGCTATTCCAGGTATTGCTTCCGTATTACACACAATTAATATTCGTTTATCTCCTCAACATATTTCATACATTATTCAACATGCAGAAGATCGTATTTTACTTATTGATGAAGATCTTGTACCACTCATTGAGAATATCCAGTCTGAATTATCGACTGTACAAGCATATATTATTATGACTGATAAAGAGGAGCTCCCAAAAACTACCCTTCAGCCTGTATATCATTATGAGAAACTTTTAGAAGACGGCGACCCAAATTTCCAATTTGTTAAAGATATTGATGAAAATACACCTGCTGGTATGTGTTATACGTCAGCGACTACAGGGAATCCAAAAGGTGTTGTTTATACACATCGTAGTACAGTGTTGCACTGTATGGCACTTGGATTAGCGGATACGACAGCTTTATCGGAAAGTGATGCAGCAATGGCTATTGTGCCAATGTTTCATGTGAACGCTTGGGGACTTCCTTTTGCAGCTACTTGGTTTGGGTCAAAACAAGTTCTTCCGGGACCGATGTTTACTCCGAAAATTTTATTAGAAATGATTCAAACTGAAAAAGTAACGATAGCTGCGGGTGTGCCGACAATTTGGCTCGGTGTTTTACAAGAGTTAGAAAATAATAGTTATGATTTATCTAGTATAACGAGATTACTATGCGGAGGCGCAGCTGCACCGAAAAGCGTTATTAAAGCGTTTGAGCAAAAATATAATGTTCCTTTCGTACATGCATATGGCATGACTGAAACGAGTCCACTCGTAACGCTTGCACGTCTAAAAAGCTATGAAACAGATTTGGCGTATGAAGAACAACTTGAGATAAGATCGAAGCAAGGATATCTTGTCCCTGGTGTAGAGATGAAAGTAGTCGGTACAAATGGTGAAGTGAAGTGGGATGGTACGGAGATGGGAGAACTATGTTTACGAGCGCCATGGATCGCTGCAAGCTATTATAACGATGAGCGTACGGTGGAAGGGTTCCGTGATGGATGGTTATATACTGGCGATGTCGTTACAGTCGATGAGGAAGGTTGCGTCAAAATTGTTGATCGTACGAAGGATGTTATTAAAAGCGGTGGAGAATGGATTTCCTCCGTTGACCTTGAAAATGCTCTAATGGCACATGACGCTATATTTGAAGCGGCTGTCGTTGCAATTCCACACCCGCAGTGGCAAGAGCGTCCAGTTGCCTGCGTTGTACAAAAGAAAAATAGCACTGTTACAAAAGAGGAACTATATGAATTTTTAAAACCACAGTTTGCGAAGTGGTGGTTACCAGACGATATTGTATTTATGGAGGAAATTCCGAAAACATCTGTTGGGAAGTTTTTAAAACAGGCGCTTAGGAAAGAACTTGAGCATTTGCATAAAGAGAAGTGATTGAATTTACATTTGTAAACTTATGTAGAAATAAGGTTGACAAAGGGTGGATAGAAAGATAATATAACTCCTATAATATGTTATCTAAAATATAATTTAAGTTTACAAATAGGAGAAGCAAATATGAATACAAAAAACTTAGTTTTCGTCGCTTTATTTAGTTCTATTATGGGAGTGTTAGGGTTAATACCTCCAATTGCTCTTGCTATTACACCAGTTCCGATTACATTACAATCACTTGGTGTTATGCTTGCTGGTGGACTGTTAGGATCACGTCTCGGTGCATTAAGTCAGCTTATTTTCTTACTTATAGTTGGAGTTGGAGCACCATTACTTGCTGGTGGACGCGGGGGTCCAAGTGTATTTGTTGGGCCAAGTGCAGGATATTTACTTGGTTATATCGTTGGAGCGTTTGTCATTGGATATTTAATTGAGCGTTTACGTGAAGTTTCTATTATAAAAGTATTATGCATTAATATAATTGGTGGTATTTTCGTAGTTTATGTATTTGGTATCATTGTCCAAGCTTTCGTAATGGATATTTCCGTATGGGAAACGATGAAAGTAAGTGTCGTATTTTTACCAGGTGATTGCATAAAGGCGACTATAGCAGCGATTCTTGTGACAAGATTACATCGCTCATTGAAACATATTATTACGCCTGCTTTAAAGAATAAAAAAATTACAAATGCAGGATAAGAAAAAGGAGAAATACGTTACTTGCGTGTTTCTCTTTATTATTTTGTAAAGAAAGGACGTCACATATGGGGATTACAAAAGAATACAAAAAGTATGCCTCTTTACAACCGAATAAAATAGCGATTAAAGAAAATGATAGAGTGTTAACATATAAAGATTGGTTCGAGTCAGTTTGTAAAGTAGCAAACTGGTTGAATGAAAAAGAATCGAAGAATAAAACAGTAGCAATTGTATTAGAAAATTGTACTGAGTTTTTACAAATATTTGCGGGTTCCGCAATGGCTGGATGGGTTTGTGTGCCGTTAGATATAAAATGGAAACGAGATGAACTTAAAGAAAGAATATCGATTAGTAAACCGGATATTATTGTGGCGGAGCAGTATAGGCTTAGTGATATATCGTGCGAAGAAGGAAGGGTTATTGAGATTGAAGAATGGAAAGAAATGATTGAGAACTATCTTCCTACATATCATCCTGTAGAAAATGTACAAAACGTTCCTTTTTATATGGGATTTACATCAGGATCGACTGGGAAAGCAAAAGCATTTTTACGTGCTCAACAGTCATGGGTACATAGTTTTGATTGCAATGTACATGATTTTTATATGAAAAATACAGATTCTATTTTAATAGCTGGGACGCTTGTTCATTCTTTATTCTTATATGGAGCAATAAGTGCCTTATATTTAGGACAAACGGTACATATAATGAGAAAGTTTGTACCAGTTCAAGTGCTATCTAGTATAAAGATAGAGAATATTTCTGTAATGTATACAGTCCCTACAATGCTTGAGTCTTTGTATAAAGAAAATAAAGTAATTGAAAGTGAAATGAAAATTATTTCGTCAGGAGCGAAATGGGAAGCTGAAGCAAAAGAAAAGATGAAAAATGTGTTTCCTTATGCAAAAAGATATGAGTTTTACGGTGCATCTGAGCTAAGCTTTGTAACGGCATTGGTTGAAGAAGAGAGTGAAAGAAAACCGAATTCAGTAGGGAAACCTTGTCATAATGTACAAGTTCGAATATGTAATGAAGCAGGAGAAGAAGTGCAGAAAGGCGAGGTAGGAACTGTTTATGTGAAAAGTGATCAGTTTTTTATGGGATACATATTGGATGGGGTTTTAATTCCAGAGTTGACTGTAGATGGTTGGATGACAGTGAGAGATGTAGGTTATCAAGATGAAGAGGGATTTATATACATTGTCGGTAGAGAGAAGAATATGATTATTTTTGGAGGAATCAATATTTTCCCAGAAGAAATAGAAAGTGTATTACAGACACATCCAGCTGTTGATGAAATAGTTGTTGTTGGTATAAAAGATAGTTATTGGGGTGAAAAACCTGTCGCTATCGTAAAAGGAAGTGCTACGAAGCAACAATTAAAGAGCTTTTGCCTACAACGATTATCCTCTTTTAAAATACCGAAAGAATGGCATTTTGTAGATGACATCCCTTATACAAGTAGCGGGAAAATAGCTCGTAATGCAGCAAAAAGTATCATTGGAAATCAGGAGAAGATATATGAATAGAGCAGTTATTGTAGAAGCGAAAAGGACACCCATTGGTAAGAAAAATGGGATGTTGAAAGATTATGAAGTTCAGCAATTACTAGCGCCGCTTCTTACGTTTCTAAGTAAAGGAATTGAGAGAGAAATAGATGATGTCATACTAGGTAACGTCGTTGGACCAGGAGGTAACGTTGCAAGATTATCTGCTTTAGAAGCGGGACTCGGTTATCATATTCCTGGTGTAACGATTGACCGGCAATGTGGTGCTGGATTGGAGGCAGTACGTACGGCGTGTCATCTCATTCAAGGGGGAGCAGGTAATTGTTATATCGCTGGGGGAGTAGAGAGTACAAGTACGTCACCTTTTCAAAATAGGGCGCGGTTTTCGCCTGAAACAATTGGGGATCCAGATATGGGATTAGCGGCTGAGTATGTTGCAGAGCAGTATAACATAACAAAAGAGATGCAAGATGAATATGCTTGTCTTAGTTATAAAAGAACGCTGCAAGCATTAGAAAAAGGATATATACAAGAAGAGATACTACCTCATTATTTTAATGGATTATTAGATGAATCTATAAAGCGAGAAATGAATTATGAAAGAATGATAAAGAGAACGAAACCTGTATTTTTACAAAATGGAACAGTAACAGCAGGTAATTCGTGTGGTGTAAATGACGGGGCATGTGCTGTTCTTGTAATGGAAGAGGGGCAAGCCCGGAAATTAGGATATAAGCCTGTTCTTCGTTTCGTTCGCAGTGCTGTAGTTGGAGTGGATCCAAACCTTCCGGGAACTGGTCCGATATTTGCTGTACAAAAACTACTTAGAGAAATGAATTTAGTGATAGAAGATATTGATTGTATTGAGATGAATGAAGCGTTTGCCGCTAAAGTTGTTGCATGTGCGCAAACGTTACAAATTCCGTATGAAAAGTTAAATGTAAATGGTGGTGCAATAGCGCTTGGTCATCCGTACGGTGCGTCTGGAGCTATGCTTGTAACACGTTTGTTTTATCAGGCACAAAGGGAGCATATGAAATACGGAATTGCGACGTTAGGAATTGGTGGGGGAATTGGGCTTGCTCTTTTATTTGAAAAAGTAGAAGACTAGCAAGTTAACTAGTTTTCTACTTTTTCAGGAATATAGGCGTTGCTACCAGGTTTTGCTTTTATTTCGTTCCAAGCAGCGATAGCATCTGTTTTTGATTTTCCTTTGTTGCTTGGGTCTTCGAAAAAAGAACGAGTAAAACGATTGTATTCAAACTGTGCGCTGATGGTTGTTTTATAAGAGGGGTCTTTTTTACGTTTGTTTTCTTCATGCCAAAACGTTATCGCGTCTTCATACGTTTTTCCGATATTCTTTTTAAAAAACTTTTGAAGGGCTACTGTAAAGCGGAAATTCCCTCTAATTTTTTCTTTGAAAAAAGCACGTACATCTTCACTACAGCGGTGATTTTCAGTGATAATCGTTTGAAGAGAAAGGTCTTTATGAGAGAGGGGAGCTTTACTTACTTTTTGATGAAAACTATTTTTGAATATTTTACCTGTATTTAAATAATGTGAGATACGCTCTGTTATTTCAATTTTAGAGCCACTAGCTGGTAAATCGTGCTCACGACAAAATGTTTGCAGTTCTGTTTTTAACCAATAATAGTTTTGGAAATCTTCAAGAGATATAGTTTTTGTTAAAGGTGGACGCATGAATGTAACAACTTCTTTCTTCCATAATTTTCTTTAATTATAAAACGTACGTTCTTTTTATGGAAGGATTTATTTGTAAATTTAATAGAAAAAGGGGAGAGATTATGACGAATGTAATGTAAGTTCGGGTTACTGGAATTTTAATTGAAGACGAAAAGGTATTGCTAGTAAAACAAAAAGAGATGCCACCTAGTCAAAAAGCTTCACTAGATGACATCTTCCTCATAAAATAATCTACACTGCTGACTGTAAAGAAGAAACAAGCCGACTTAAAAACTCATCTCCACTCATAATTGCTTTCCCACCGCCGCGAGCACTCTTTTTATTTCCGCCACCTTTTCCTTCAATTGTAGGAAGGGCATCTTTTAAAAGAGCATTCATATCGAGTGTCACTGCTTTACCACAAGCAAGAATACATTGTAGTTTGTCATCATTTTCAATGACAAAATACGTAATTGCATGCTCTTGTTGTTCTGTAATAATAGCAGAAAGTTTTGCGATTTCTTGCATGGAACGATTTATAAATACTTTAGAAATAAGTGTTCCAGCGTGTATTTCTTCTGGCTGTTGCAATAATTCATTCGCTTCTGCAAATAATAATTTTTCATTCATTGCTTGTACTGCTTTTTCGTTTTCTTTTTGAGAAGTAAGAATCTGTGCTACTTTTGCTGGAATATCAGTTTCGCTACTGTTTAATTGTTTAGAAACATCTTTCATAATTTGTTGCTGTTGTCCCATTAGTTTAAGTGTGCGCCAACCAGCGATAAATGTTAAGCGGATGCCACCTTTATTGCGCTCCCAATTAAGTACTTGAATAGGACCTACTTCACCTGTACGTTTCGGATGCGTTCCACCACAGCCGTTGTAGTCGAAATTTTCGATAATAACAACGCGTATATTTTCTGTCATAGTAGGTTCTTTACGAAGAGGTAATGTTTTCGCTTCTTCTAAGTTCATCCACTGGGTATGGATTGGATGGTTTTCAAAAACAATTTTGTTGGCAATTTGCGCTGCTTTTTCAACCGTTTCTGTAGGAAGATTTTCCGTTTCTAAATCAATTGTTACCGTTTCTTTTCCGAGATGGAACCCAATTGTTGGTATGTCAAAATGGTCCCAAAAAGCAGCAGATAAAATGTGCTGAGCTGTATGTTGCTGCATATGATCAAAACGGCGCTCCCAATCTATTTTACCCTCTACTTCTTCTGTATGTAATTGTTCTATTATGAAATGACGAATTTCTCCATTTACTTCTTCAACGTTACTTACCGGAATACCATTTAAAGTTCCAGTGTCGTGTGGTTGTCCGCCGCCTGTTGGGTAAAATGCAGTTTCATTTAAAACAACATATAAGTTTCCTTCTGTATCATGCTCTTGTTTTATAACTTTAGTTGTAAAGGTTTGCTGATAAGCATCGTTGTAATATAATTTTTTCTCCAATTTTCTTTCTCCTTTCTCATTCACTAGTTTCATTGTAAAGCAATTGAAATAAGTTTCCTAATATTTCAGAAGAAAGAAACTATTTTTAGAATTTTCTTGCTATAATAAGAAAAAGAAAATGCGGGGGTGGAATGAAAATGCTATATGAAAACGGCGTAGATAAGCTGCTTAGTTTAAGCAGAAATATTTCCGAATTATATCGAGAATTAAATGAGATGACCCGGATTTTAACGGAATGTAATCGAGAAAGTGTGAAATTTGATCGGTTATATGTAAAGGAGTTACTTTGGAAAAAAGAAGATGTAATGGAGAAGTATGATCAATTACTCGTCCAGCTTTGTGTTAATGAATGCTTTGATTTAAAAAGTGTAATCACTGGCGAATATAAGTATACATATGAAGAAGTAGAAAGCATTGTTTTAGAATTTAATGAAAAGTATAATGTAGCTATTTTGATTAAAGATGTTTGTAAAGAACTACAGTTTACATATGGAATTGATATGGAGATAACGAGAACAGCTCGGGTATAAACATTTCAAGTATAGAAAAAGGAAGAAGAAAGCAGGTCCTTTGCTTTCTTTTTTTATGTAGGAAAAGAGAGAGTAGGTTTAAAGATGAAGGGGAAGTTACAGCATATTCATCCACTTGGAATGAGTATCATTATAGGGACATTATTTGCTAGGTTTGCAACTTCAATGAGCATTCCTTTTTTAGCGATTTATTTAACGACTGTTAAAGACGTATCGGCTGGAATGACCGGTGCTATCATTGGAACGAGTGCGCTTGTTGGAGTTTTTGCTAGTTTTATTGGGGGGAATTTATCGGATCGATTTGGCCGGAAAACGATTATGATGTGGTCCATGATTGTTTGGGTTTTTGTATTTATAGGGTTTTCAGTTGCAGATCATGTTTTTAGTTTCTTTCTATTAAACGCTTTGAATGGGTTATGTCGGTCTTTTTTTGAACCGACATCAAGAGCTTTATTATCAGATTTAACAAAACCAGAGTATCGTTTACTTGCTTATAACTTGCGGTATGGTGCAGTAAATGTCGGGGTAGCTGTTGGTCCAATTGTGGGATTGCAGCTCGGAAGTGCAAAATCAACAATTCCTTTTTTAGTAGCCGCTGGAGTGTACATTTTATATACAGTTATATTAGCGCTTCAATTTAAGAAATATCCACTTGATAAAAAGAAAGTAACTACAAAAAATCCGGTCACAATGTTAAGTGCGGTTCGGATTTTGCGAAAAGACATAGTATTTTTAGTGGCTTTAGTCGGGATTATTTTGAGTAATAGTGGTTTTTCACATTTAACGACGACACTATCTCAATATTTTGCAAACGCACATATATTTCAAGATGGAGTAAAACTGTTCTCATATATGCTAACTTTAAATGCAATTACAGTAGTAGTTATTCAATACCCTGTTATTCAAATGTGTAAAAAGTATACGCCGTTAGCGTCTATTATGGTTGGAACGTTATTTGTGAGCGGGGGATTGTTTGGATTTGGACTAGTAGAATCTATGTTAGGGGCTGCTATATGTACAATTATTTTTACATTCGGAGAAGTATTAATGTTTTCAATGACAGATGTATTTATTGATGAGATAGCTGTTTCACATTTGAAAGGGACATATTTTGGAGCTATGGGTTTTTCAGGAATTGGTGGAGTAATCGGGCCATGGTTTGGTGGGATACTTCTCGATTATTATGGGTATCAAAATGGCTTTTTAGTATTTTTAATATTAGCTATATTTTCAAGCATAGCGTTCCCAGTTCTTTTAGTGACAAAAGGTTTATTGAAAAAAAGATACTTTAGAAATTCTAAAATAGAAATACATGCGAAATAACATAAGCCCGAGCAAACTAAAAGGTTGCTCGGGCTTATATTTGTATTTATATCAATCGTTAATTCGAAAAAAGACTTTTTCTTCATGCTTATTGGCAACTTCGTTTTTGGAAATATGAATGGCTAAATATCCATTCTCTAAGCAGGCTAGCATCTTCTTGTAAATGATATTAGCAGGTAAAGGAATGATCCGCTGTAAAGAAGTGTTTTTATGAAGTATGCAAATGTTTAGGCCTGTCTCCATCTTTTTAATGAGTACATTTTGTGCAGTTGCATTTGGTACATCTGTTTCCAAAATGTATTCTTGTTCTGTTTCACAAAGGTCAATATGAATTTGATTTGGAAAACTAAAGTTACTACAAGAATCAGAACAAAATTGATCCATCCATTCTTCGAAACCATCAACATGAAAAAGACAATCCTTCTTTTTCTTGCCCATGTAAGACACCCTCCGTAAAATCTCAATTCATACTATGTTATGCATGAATGAACTAGAGGTGAAGAATAAATGAAAAAATATAAACATTGTATGTGGCAAAGGTAGCTAGTGTGAATATTTTGTTTTACATATCATGATGCGCATGATTTTTTTGACGAGAATGGTTACGGTTTTTTACTTTATGAGATCCGCTTAATGGTTCAGGTTGGCCTTTTTTTTCTTTAGATTCACGATTGTTTTTACCCATTGTATATAACACCTCCTCTTCCTATTAGAATGAGAGAAGTTTGCGAATTTATACGAGAATGTTTTTAGAAAAAAAGGTAAAGATAAATGGGACTAACTATTATAGAAAGGGGATTGTATAATGCCATATCATAAAGATAAACAACAAGCTTTTCAAGCTGCACAGCAAGGAGTTACACAAGCAGAAAATACATTTAACAACATTGTAAAAAATGATCCAAACTACGGTCATGATTTAAAAGAGTTACGCCAAGAGGTCCAGGAAGCGTATGAACAGATTCAAAATGCGCTAGAAGTAGCTTCGGAAACACAACGTCCACAACTTGAGCAATACGAAAATAATCTCCAAAATATTATGCGAAATGTAGATCAATTAGAAAAGTAAATGAGGTTGTTGTGTATTCGACAACCTTATTACTTTAACGAACGCTATGTTGAAACAGAAGGTTTTTCTATTAGTTTTTTCTTTACTATGCGCAGTACATATATTTCAAGTGGAAAAAGTGGAAGCGAAAATGTTGCTCAGAAAAGAACTAGAGCCAACTGGCTATGTAACGTGGGAAGTGCCAAATAATGAAAAGGTTATTGCAATTACGTTTGATGATGGACCAGATCCAACATATACGCCGCAAATTCTAGATTTATTACATCAATATAAGGCAGAAGCGACTTTTTTTATGATTGGATTTCGAGTTCAGCGTAATCCATATTTAGTAAAGCAAGTGTTGAAAGAAGGACATGAAATTGGAAATCATACGATGAATCATTTGTATGCGAGTAATTCATCAGATGAAAAATTAGAACATGATATTTTAAATGGAAAGAAATATTTTGAAAAATGGGCGAAAGAACCTTTATTGTTCCGTCCACCAGGTGGATATATTAATGATGCTGTATTTACTACGGCAAAAAGAGCTGGGTATCAAATTGTTCTATGGTCATGGCATCAAGATCCTCGTGATTGGGCGAATCCAGGTACTGGATCCATAGTAAATCATGTTGTGAAAAATGCTAAAAGTGGAGATATTGTACTGTTGCACGATGGAGGAAGTGATCGTAGTCAAACAGTGGCGGCATTAGCAAAAATTTTACCTGAGCTGAAAAAGCAGGGTTATCGATTTGTAACAGTTTCGGAGTTGTTACGTTATAAACATTAGAGAAAATCCCAAAAGGTATACCTTTTGGGATTTTTCGTTACTGATTCTTTTTTCGTTTCTTATTATTTTGTCGCTCTGCTGGTGTTAAAGGTTCGTTTGCGAACTCTTCGTTATAACCAGTTCCTTGTCCTTGTGCGGATGCAGCATTCATTCCTGAAATAATATGATTGGCTTTTCGTTTACCCATTTTTCTCACCTCTATAATGTTTTTTATAGACGAACTATGAGTTGTTCATAGCATATATGAACGTAAAGTAAAACGCTGAAAGAGTGATTTACTTTATAGTAATAGTATTAATAAAGAGCATGGACACTATTCAAATTTAGAAAGATAAAGAAAACTTATGATAATCCATAAGTTTCTTATTATTTACTTATTTAGAAAGTTGTAATAAGATATTATCGTAAGGTATTGAAAAGTTTGTCTACATTTTATATTCAGACAACTTAGTCACGTTTAACAGGGGGGAAACATAATGGTCAAACATAATCCATTTCAATCACGTGCAACTTTTGAACTAGATGGAAAGACGTATCATTATTATCAATTGAAAGCGCTTGAAAACGCAGGGGTTGGCAACGTATCTCAATTACCATATTCCGTTAAAGTTTTACTTGAATCTGTGCTTCGTCAAGTAGACGGACGCGTAATTACAGAAGAACATGTTACAAATTTAGCGAAATGGGGAACGAAAGATGTTCAAGATATCGATGTTCCGTTTAAACCATCTCGTGTAATCTTACAAGACTTCACAGGTGTTCCAGCTGTTGTAGATTTGGCTTCGCTTCGTAAAGCAATGGCAGATATGGGCGGGGATCCTGATAAAATTAATCCAGAAATTACTGTAGACCTTGTAATTGACCACTCTGTACAGGTTGATAGAGCGGGTACAGCAGACTCGCTTGCATTCAACATGGACTTAGAGTTTAAACGTAATGAAGAACGTTATAAATTTTTAAGCTGGGCACAGAAATCATTTGATAACTACCGTGCAGTTCCACCAGCAACAGGTATTGTACACCAAGTAAACCTTGAATATTTAGCACCGGTTGTTCATGCGGTGAAAAATGCTGAAGGTGACTTAGTTGCATACCCAGATTCATTAGTTGGAACAGACTCACATACAACAATGATTAATGGTATCGGTGTTCTTGGATGGGGCGTTGGTGGTATTGAAGCAGAAGCAGGAATGCTTGGACAGCCTTCATATTTCCCAGTGCCTGAAGTAATCGGTGTGAAATTAACTGGTACACTTCCAAGTGGTACAACAGCAACTGATATTGCATTAAAAGTAACACAAGTGTTACGTCAAAAAGGTGTAGTTGGTAAATTTGTTGAGTTCTTCGGTAGTGGACTAAAGAGCATGCCTTTAGCTGACCGTGCAACAATTTCAAATATGGCACCAGAATACGGTGCAACTTGTGGATTCTTCCCAATCGACGACATTTCATTAGAATACTTACGTTTAACAGGTAGAGATGAAGAGCAAATTCGCGTTGTTGAAGAATATTGTAAAGCAAATGGCTTGTTCTATACAGCAGACAGTAAAGATCCAATCTACACTGATCTTGTTGAAATTGATTTAAATACAATTGAATCTAACCTTTCTGGACCGAAACGTCCGCAAGATTTAATCCCGCTTTCAAATATGAAAGAGGAGTTCCATAAGGCTGTTGTAGCACCAGTTGGAACACAAGGACTTGGATTCAATGAGCAAGAGTTTGATAAAGAAGTGAAAGTTACATTAAAAGATCAAGAAGTAACGATGAAAACAGGCGGAATTGCAATCGCTGCGATTACAAGCTGTACAAATACGTCAAATCCATACGTATTAATTGGAGCAGGTTTAGTTGCGAAGAAAGCAATTGAAAAAGGACTTAAAGTACCTGGTTACGTAAAAACATCATTAGCACCAGGATCTAAAGTTGTTACAGAGTACTTAGATAAGTCTGGTTTAACAACGTATTTAGATCAATTAGGTTTCCAAACAGTTGGTTACGGCTGTACGACTTGTATCGGTAACTCTGGTCCATTAGCAGAGGAATTAGAAGAAGCAATCGCAGCAAACGATTTATTAGTAACATCTGTTTTATCTGGTAACCGTAACTTTGAAGGTCGTATTCATCCACTTGTAAAAGCAAACTACTTAGCATCACCACCACTTGTTGTGGCATATGCACTTGCAGGTACTGTTGATATTGACCTGAAAAATGATGAAATCGGTAAAGATGTAAATGGTAATGCTGTTTACTTTAATGATATTTGGCCATCAGCTAAAGAAATTGAAGATGTAGTTCAAAGTGTTGTTACATCTGAATTGTTCAAAAAAGAATATGCACAAGTATTTAACAGCAATGAGCGCTGGAATGAAATCCAAACTTCAAATGAAGCTTTATATACTTGGGATAATGATTCAACATACATTCAAAACCCACCGTTCTTCGAAGGATTATCTAAAGAGCCAGGTGAAGTTGAAACATTATCAGGTTTACGCATCGTTGGTAAATTTGGTGATTCTGTAACGACAGACCATATTTCACCAGCAGGTTCAATTGGTAAACATACACCAGCTGGACGTTATTTACTAGAAAACGGCGTACAGCCAGTTGACTTTAACTCTTACGGTTCTCGTCGTGGTAACCATGAAGTTATGATGCGTGGTACATTCGCAAATATCCGTATTAAAAACCAGATCGCACCAGGAACAGAAGGCGGATATACAACATATTGGCCAACTGGTGAAGTAACATCTATCTATGATGCTGCTATGAAGTATAAAGAAGATGGCACAGGCCTTCTAGTTGTTGCTGGTAAAGACTACGGTATGGGAAGTTCTCGTGACTGGGCTGCGAAAGGTACAAACTTATTAGGTATTAAAGCAGTAATCGCAGAAAGCTTCGAGCGTATTCACCGCAGTAACTTAGTGTTAATGGGCGTATTACCATTACAATTTAAAGATGGCGAAAGCGCTGAAACGTTAGGTCTTGTTGGTGACGAGTCATTTGAAATTCAAATTGACAAAACAGTTAGACCACGCGATCTTGTAAAAGTAGTTGCAATCGATTCAGAAGGAAAAGAGAAGCAATTTGAAGTAGTAGCTCGTTTCGATAGTGAAGTTGAAATTGACTACTACCGTCACGGTGGTATCTTGCAAATGGTTCTTCGTTCGAAAATCGAAGAGTCTAAAGTGTCGAACTAAACGGATTCAACAATATTTGTTGAATGTATATTTTAAAGAGGGATGAGATTTTCTCATCCCTCTTTAGTATGAAAAAACATCGGTATATTTAAAGGCCTCTAAGTGGAAACCTTATTGTCAGTTAATGTGGGATGGATTAAAGCGTTTTGTAAAATTAAGGGGGAATTAAAGTTGCATATCCCCTGTTAATGGTAAAATTAAATGAAATGAAAGGAATATTCATGCGATAAGATATTTTTCGAAATGAATAAAAAATCCGACTAATAGTTGCTGCAAAAGAGGTGGAATATGCCAAAAAGATATTCGGGAGTCATAATTACTTACATACTGTTTTACTTGTCCATTTATTTATTCGAACCGATTTTTATAACTTTATTTAATTTAACAACGGAAGCGGCCAATGCCTATGGTAGAATCTTAGGTTATTTTTTAGCTTTTATAGTAATTTTAATATTGATGAAACCTGATATTGAAAGAGGTTCTTCTAATGCTTATCCGCCAAAAAAAACTATATTATGGTGTATCTATGGTGTTCTTATTTATTTTTTAGTTCAAGCTATTTATGGATTAATAGCTATTGTTGTATTTAATATGGATCCTAACTCAGAACACTCAGAAATGATAAAAACCAAATTTATATCTTTTCCATTTATAATAGTGAATATTGCAATTTTCGGTCCTGTAATGGAAGAGGTTTTAACAAAAAAAATTATTCTTGATACGTTACGCAAACGAACAAATGTCTACATTGCGTGTTTAATTACGTCTCTTGTATTTGCATTACTTCATATGGAGTTGGCAAGTGTTATTCCTTATACTTTAGCAGGATTGGTGTATGCTTTTTTATATGTAAAAACTAATAGATTGATCGTGCCTATTATTGTTCATATGACAATAAATACACTTGCTATTTTAATGAAACTTATATAGTAATACATATCGGCATTTAATAGGTCGTTGGCAGAAGAATATCCCTAGATAAAGTAGTGATTTTTATTTTATGTTTTGGAAATTAGGTTTTTAAAATAATATGAGTAAACAAAGAGGAAAGGGATGAAACCAAATTGGTTTCATCCCTTTCCTTTTATTATGCAAAATTGGAGGAATGACAATGAATGAGTATAGAAGAATAATGTTGCCGCTACTACAAGAAAAGCTATTGCTAATTAGTGCGATTTGTAGCGGGATAGTAGCTGCCATTTTAAATTTATCCCGTCCGCTATTTATGGGGCTAATTGTAGATAACCTTATTCAGCGGGAGTTAAAAGGTGCGTATGTATATATTGCTTTGTTTGCAGGGAGCCGCTTTTTGATGTGGGTGAACAATCTGTTATTTGATTATGTAAGCTCAAAAGTAAGTCAGCGAATATTACGAGGGAAGCGTATAGATGTATTGCGTCATTTTTTCTTATTACCGTTTGAAGAAAGTGAGAAGGTAAAACAAGGAGAGTTAGAAACTTTGGTCGTGTCTGATATTCCGAACTGGATACGGTTATATGGATCTATATTAATTGAATATATTCATGCACTTGCGCAATTTATTGGTGCGTTCATAGCGCTACAACATATCGATGTACAGTTCATATGGTGGATAACTCCGTTTTTATTTTTAAGTGCAATGGTTCCAATGCTTATGGGGAAAAAAGTAAGAAATATTGCGAGTATTGCTCAAAAGAATCAATCAATTGTTGTAGAGATGATGTCACAATTTGTAAAAGGTATACAAGATTTGCGTAGTTTACAAAAAGAGAGCTGGGCAATTGGCTTATTTAAAGGAGTGACAGTAAAATCTTATAAAACAGAAGTAAAGAAGACGATGTTGCAACAGTGTATTGGGATAGTTGGAACGGTAATAGAAACAGGCGCATATGTAGTCGTTCTTATTATAGGTGCACAAAAAATAATGAAGGGGGAAATGGAAGTCGGTTCGCTTGTGGCGGTATTAGCTACAATTGAGATGTTATTTTTCCCCGTTCGTTATGCGAGTGATTTATTGATGATGACACAAGTTGCTATTGCTTCGGCCAGTCGAGTTTTTTGTTTTTTAGATATACAGGCTGAATACAGGAATGTAGAAAGAGCGATGGGAATGAGATTAACAAATGTTTCATTTCAAGAGAACGGTGAAGAGAGATGTAGAATTAAAAATATTCATTTGCAAATTAATCCTGGCGAACTCGTTATCATTTTGGGGGAAAGTGGTGCAGGAAAAACGACGCTTTTAAAATTAATCACGGGTTTATATAAACCGTCTAATGGTAGTATTACTTATTACGGTAATAAAGCTCGTATGACTACTATATGGCAGGAACCACGTTTTTTTCGAACGACAGTAAAAGAGAATATGTATTTTGGGGAAGGGGGCTTAGAAAAACAGTTAGAAAAAAATATGGAACTTGTAAATGCGAAGTCGATTATTAGGAGTTTATCTGAAGGTATTCAGACTGTACTACATAAAAGCGGTGAAGAGTTTTCGGGAGGAGAGAGAAAGCGTCTTGCGTTATTGCGAGCGATTGTATCAAATCCGAATCTCATTATTTTAGATGAACCGACTGCGGGATTAGATCCGAGTAATCAAGAAGTGGTTTGGAATATGCTGAAAGGGCTAGGAGGGAATGTAACGAGAATTGTGACGACACATGATCTCGAGAGGGCGATGATAGCAGATCGGGTTGTTGTCATGAGGAATGGAATTATTGTGGAATGTGGGGATCCTAGAGAATTATTAAATTGTAAGTCATTGTTTAAAGAGATGCTAATAAAAAGATAAGAGCTATATAGCGCTCTTATCTTTATTCACTCTTATTAAGTTGGTACGTATATGATTCAGTATCGCTAGTACTAAACTCTTTGACTAGAGTAAGTTCATTTGTATCCGGATTATATTTGAAAATTTTGACCGTATGTTCGCTACTTAGTGATGGATTATATTCTTGAATAGCAAATGTATTTTCAGCAATCTGTGTCATATTACTGGTGGAAACATTTTCTATGGAATCATGATTTGTAGAAATTTCAACGACTCTTTCACCGTTGAAAAATAAGAGAACGATTACTAAAATAACTAAACAAATTCGTATATAGCGAAGTTCTTTACTAATAGGGTTTTCTCCCAAAATAATCATCCTTTCTGTAACTATTGTATAGTAGTGGTGGTAGTCATCGTGAAGAAACTAACAATACCGAGACTTGCTAAAAGGATAAATGAGATTAAAGCGATATAGAGACAAATACGTCCAACTTGCTTTTTTTCAGGATCTTTACTGAAGAGCGAGATGATCCAAGTGATAATCCCGATTGGGGAAAATATAAAACTAAGAATATATAATAGTATTTTTTCAAATAAATTCATAAAAATCCCCCTTTTTGAAAGTTCTACATGTTCAGTTTTCTTCGTATTAGCGCTGCTGTTATGTAGGAAAGTACAGAATAAACAGCACTATAAATAATCCAAGCGTCTAAGTTTTGTGAAGCTAGGTGTATATCAAATTTAGAGACGATAATGAAAAATATAAGTGGAACAGTAAAAGAAATAATAATAGCAGCCCATTTGAATTTGTATAGCAAGCCGCTAAAACAAATACATAGTAATGGTAAAGTGAAGAAAACAAAAGAAAAAGGGTTGATAAGTAATTGTAAAATACATATCACCTCGAATTTTTATATGTATTTCTAATTATATGATAAAAAGGAAAATATTTCATCTTAGTTAAAAATATTCCGACTATTTTGAATGTGAATATTTCCAAGCTTGTCCGTATAAGCTAAAATAAGGTATATAGTATTTTGATGATTATGTTATAAGAAGATAAACACGTTAGGGTGATATAAAATGTGGCGGAAGCTTACGGTTATTGTAGTGTTACTTTGTTTAGCGGGATATGCAGCTTATGATCAGTTTGGTAAAAAAGATCAAGTAGTACAAGGGAAGCAAGAAAAAAGTGAAGCTGCTATGAAAGAGATGATTGCAAGGAATGGTATTGAAATAGGAAAGAATGCACCTGATTTTGAATTAACGAAGTTAGATGGAACGAATGTAAAGTTATCAGATTTAAAAGGAAAGAAAGTGATTTTAAACTTTTGGGCAACGTGGTGTGGACCTTGTCAGCAAGAAATGCCCGATATGGAGGCCTTTTATAAAGAGCATAAGGAAAATGTAGAAATTTTAGCTATAAATTATACTCCTTCAGAAAAAGGTGGGGGAGAAGAAAAGGTAAGCAACTTTGCGAAGGAAAAAGGAATTACTTTTCCTATTTTATTGGACAAGAACATTGATGTGACAACAGCGTATAAAGTAATTACGATTCCAACCTCTTATTTTATAGACACAAAAGGGGTCATTCAAGATAAGTTTATTGGACCAATGACACAAAAAGAGATGGAAAAAAGGATTGCTAAATTAAAATAATGTTGAAAAGGTAGAGGTGGAAAGTTATCATTTCTGCCTTTTCTTTTTCACGTAGTGATAGCAGCATGTTATGATAAAAGAAATATAAACGTTTAGAGATAAAGGGGTGTTTGGAGTGGGGAATGTATCCTTACCGTTAGATTATGTTGTAATTGATTTTGAAACAACAGGATTTAACCCTTATAATGATAAAATTATTCAAGTCGCAGCAGTGAAATATCGTAATCATGAACTAGTAGATCAGTTTGTTTCCTATGTGAATCCGGAGCGTTCAATTCCGGACCGAATAACGAGTTTAACAGGTATTACAAATTATCGTGTTTCAGATGCACCGACGATTGAAGAAGTATTACCCTTATTTTTAGCATTTTTACATACAAATGTAATTGTCGCTCATAATGCATCTTTTGATATGCGTTTTTTGAAAAGTAATGTAAATATGCTTGGGCTACCGGAGGCTAAAAATAAAGTGATTGACACTGTGTTTTTAGCAAAGAAATATATGAAGCACGCGCCTAATCATAAACTTGAAACGTTAAAGCGAATGCTTGGAATTCGCTTAAGTTCTCATAATGCATTTGATGATTGTATTACGTGTGCGGCAGTTTATCAAAGATGTGCATCTATTGAGGAAGAAGGAAAAAGAAAAGTGCAGAAAGAAGTGCTTGATGAAACGGTAGCATACGAAGCAGTAAAAGAAATTCTTATGCGAAATAAACGTGATATCGAATGGATTCGCTGTATGAATGTCGGGAGCTATTTAGATATAAAAGCTTTTTACCCAATTATTAGGATGAAGGTAAACGGGCGAAAGAAATATGTGTTAACAGAAAAAATGGAAGACGATGTAATTGGTATTTGTACGAGCTTAACGTGTGAGGCAGCATTGAAAAGTGAGATTGGCAACACGAGAATTATGATTGACAGTGTAGAGGACATTTTCAAGCTAGAGAGCTACATTTTAGAAGAATACGATTCTGTATTGCGAGCACTGCATGAATATAGAGTGAATGAAGAAGATGCTGATGAAGAAATTAAAAAATATTTAAATATAATGATGTGAAAAAATCCCATGCGTAATATTTGCGTATGGTTTTTTTGTTAAAACATAAAATTTTCTTACAAATCTGATTAAAGAGTTTTTCATTTGCTCATACTATGTAATAAGAAAACGTAGAAGAAAGGGTGAGCAGCATGAGAAGAAGTCGCCGTAGATCGTTTGAAGAACTTGTAAATGAAAATAAACAACAATTATTAAGCGATCGTGATGCAATCGATCGAATTGAAGAACGTATTGAAAAACGTTATGCAATGAAACTTTTTAAGCAGGCTGAATAATTCTTAACACTAGTACGATACTAGTGTTAAGGAGGCGATAGTAATGGGTAATCCGAAAAAGAATTCAAAAGACTTTGCACCAAATCAAATTGGAACACAATCGAAAAAAGCTGGTGGGAATAAAGGAAAGCAAATGCAAGACCAAACTGGTAAGCAACCGATTGTTGATAACGGTTAAAAAAGGAGAATGTTATCATTCTTCTTTTTTGTGAGGGAATTAAAGATATATTTTTAACAGGAATATGAAAAAAGGGCTGACTTTCGTCAGCCTTTTTTCGTGATTGTAAAGTTTTCGACGAGTAAACGCCAATTTTGTGGGAATGGTAGACCAATCTTCCAATAGCTGATGCCGCCTATTCCTTGTTCTTTCATTAAATTAAATTTACTTTGAACGGACCGTGAATCTTCAAACCAAACTTCATGTTGTACGCCGTTTTCGTCAAAGTAATTGAAATGAGGAGCTTGAGCCGTGAAATCATAGCGGATAGGAACATTGTATTTACGAGCTAGTGCAACAGCTGCAACAGAGCTAATTGCTTTTGCAGGTGGATTTCCTTGTTTGAACGGCAGTTTCCAATCGAAACCGTATAAATTTTGACCCATCATAATTTTTTGTGGTGGCATTTGAGATTTTGCATATTGAAGTACCTCTTTCACAGGACCAATAGGAGAAATCGCCATCGGTGGTCCGCCTTGCCAACCCCAGTCGTATGTCATAATGACGACGAAATCAACAATTTGTCCTTGTGCTTTATAATCATGAGCTTCAAAAAATTTCCCTTTTTGATTGGAACTTGTTTTCGGTACAAGCGTTGTACTTAATGTGTACCCGCTAGGTAAGCGCGTTTTTACATTTCGTAAAAAACGATTATATGCTTCGCGATCTTCAGGTGCTACATTCTCGAAATCAAAATGAATATCTCGCATGCCGTATTTTTCAGCTGTTTGCAAAATGTTCGTAATAAATTTGTTTTGAATCGTTGCGTCGCGTAAAAAAACAGATGCCAGTTCGGTACTGAAATTTCCATTTTCAATATTTGTAATAACGAGCATAGGGATGGTTTTACCTTGCGTTGCAATATTAGCGATTTTAGCTGTTTCGGTTGGTTCTTTTAAAGTGCCGTCTCGTTTTGCTTCGAAGCTGAAGTAGGCTAAATATGTTAAAAATGGATTAATAGCACGTGTAGCATTTACTAAACTTTCTTTTATCGGTATTGTTGAAGGTTGTAAATAAGCGATGGATTCTACTGCTCGTTTTGTTCCTTTCGGTATATATAATTGTTGTCCGACATGAAGAATAGATTTTAATGAAAGGTTATTAACTTTAGCTAAACTGGCGAGAGGAACGCTATATGTTTGAGAAATTCGATAAAGGCTGTCACCAGGCTGTACATAATAGTTATTGCCTTTTGTATTAACGATAAGTGCCTGACCAACAACGAGTGTTTCGGCTGGGTTTAGTCCATTGTCTTTTACAATTTCTTCAGGTGTAGATCCATATTTTGATGCTAAACTATAAACACTATCACCGCTACGAACAGTTACAATTTGAATCATGTGTTTGCCCCTTTCGGTAAAAGATTCACTGTTTTTATTTTATTTTTGATTCCACTGTATTATGATTAAATGTATGCAAGGTAGCAGAAGTGAAAGAAGGCGAATAGAAATGTTTGTAGCAGAACATGAAGTTGAAATCCGCTATGCGGAAACAGACCAGATGGGTGTTGTTTACCATTCAAACTATTTAGTGTGGCTGGAACTTGGGCGCACGAAACTTATACAAGAATTAGGATTTTCGTATGTTGAAATGGAGAAAGAGGGAATTATCTCTCCTGTATTAGACTTGCAAATTTCATATCGTAAAGCGATGCGTTACGGTGAAAAAGCAATTGTGAAAACGTGGATTGATACTTTGAGCCCGCTGCGTGTTGTATATGGTTATGAAATTTATAACGGTGATGGCGAGCTTTGTATTACTGCAAGTACAACGAATATTTGTGCGAAAAAAGAAGGGTTCCGCCCTGTATCATTTAAAAAATTATATCCTGAGTGGTATGCGAAATATGAGGAAATTAAAAAAAAATAAAAAAAAGCGTGGCAGAAGCCACGTTTTTTTTTATTTTTCATAATTAAATTGAGGGAAATCATCACCGTCGTTAAGTGTCACTAATAAATTATGTCCATCGAAGAACCACTCATCATCGCCTTCAATAAAGAAGTTAATACCTTCTTCTTGCATTTGAACAGCAGGATGCGCAGGATCATCTTTACGAATACCTAAAGAAAGTCCTTTTTGCACAGTACTGCAACCACCGTATTGTACGAAAAAGCGTATTGTTTCACCTGATTGTAAGTGTAATTCGTTTTTATACCATTGTGCTGCTTCTTTTGTTACGGAAAGATTCATGTATAGTTCCTCCAAATTATGTTGCTTTTTCTTTAGTATAAAAAATAACGCAAAAAGACGCTATTAATATGCTTCACGTTTTCTTTTTGCGTTACGATCTTATTTTTGCTTTTTTGAAAAGTTTGCTTTTGGTTCAGTTTTATTTATAATTCGTCCGATATTTGCACGGTGTTTATAAATAACCATACCTGCTAATAAACACATCGCAATAATGAAGATTTTATCCCCGCTAACAATGGATGCAATAACAGCAATGACAGCTGTTACCATAGAAGAAAGTGATACGTATCTTGTTGTAAATAAAAGGCTGAAAAAGACAACAGCTAATATTGCAAAAACAACTGGTGAATAGCATAATAATACCCCAGCAGAAGTTGCAACTGCTTTCCCCCCGCGGAATTTTGCGAAGATCGGATAGACATGTCCAAGAACAGCGGCTAATCCAAACCATAGTGGGTGAATATCTGACCCGAAAATAATCGGTAGACTTGTTGCTAATGTACCTTTTAAAATGTCAGCAATTGTTACGATAAAACCTGCTTTTTTCCCTAATGTACGGAATGTATTAGTTCCGCCTAGATTACCGCTTCCATGCTCACGAATGTCGATTCCATAACCGATTTTTCCAACGACTAATGCAAATGGAATCGAACCGAGCAAGTAGGCAACGATAAATAAAAGATATGTAATAATCATGAGTTCAGTCTCCTTTATACAAATGTGTTGATAAAGGGTAAAAAGAGTTTTTCCCATATATTGTACCATACATTTGTAAAGAGCACATTTCTTTTTTACAAATGAAAAAGTCATTAATTTTTAAAAAAACTTTCACAGGAATGTTACATTTTTCACAGGAACAGAAGAACTATATGTTGTATGATTTTAATCAAAAGACAACAACATGTTGGTGGAGGGTTATGAATGTTGAAACAAAATGTACGTGGAGAAGAATTAATGAAAGTATTTGAGACAATTATTCACGGTAATGAACAAGATTTAATGCAGGAAAATGCAAATGTAGATGGCCGATCTCCAATGGGAGTAATGGGAACGTTCGCATCTGAGAGCGCAAAGTATTATGCAGTAGAAAAATTATTATCAGATCAAGTGAAAAAAGCGATAGATCAAAATATATTATATCCACATGATTTAGATTTTTATGCAACAGGAACGACGACTTGTTCGCAAATTCCGTTAGCGCAAATGCTTGCTAACGGTTTTCATACTGGACATGGACATATGAGACAACCGCAAGACATTAAAAGTGCATTGGCGCTTTCTTCAATTATTTTTCAGGCGAATCAAAATATGCAGCACGGTGGTCAATCGTTTGCACTCTTTGATATTGATTTAGCTCCATATGTGAGAAAAACAGTAGAGAGACATAAAAAACGACTACAGTCATATCCGCTTACGAAAGAACAAATAGAGGAATTTGCATGGAAAGAAACAGAAAATGATACGTATCAGGCGTGTGAGGCTTTCGTTCATAATTCAAATAGTATGCATAGTAGGGGTGGGGGACAAGTACCGTTTATTTCTATTAACTACGGAACAGACACATCGAAAGAGGGACGGCTTTTAATTAAGCAACTTTTAAAAGCGACGCAAGCTGGACTTGGTAAAGGGGAAACACCGATTTTTCCTATTCAAATTTTCAAAATGAAAAAAGGCGTGAACTTTGAAGAGTGTGATCCGAACTATGATTTATTTGAATTAGCGTTAGAAACGACAGTTGAGCGATTATTCCCTAACTTTTCGTTTTTAGATGCTCCGTTTAATGCTGTGCATTATGATGGTCGACCTGAAAGTGAAGTATGTTATATGGGGTGTCGTACTCGTGTTATGTCTAATATACATGGGGAAGAAACAGCAATTGGGAGAGGGAATTTATCGTTTACTTCTATTAATTTAGTGAAATTAGCGCTAATTAGTGGTTCAAAAGAAGCGTTTTTTGAAGCGCTAAGTTATTACTTAGATTTAGGTGTTAAGCAATTGTTAGAGAGATTTGCTTATCAATGTACAAAGAGAGCGAGAGATTTTCAGTTCTTATATTCACAAGGTGTATGGCGTGGTGGAGAAACGTTGCAACCTGAAGATGCTGTGGCACCGATTTTAAAACAAGGGACGTTAAGTCTTGGTTTTATCGGTCTTGCAGAATGTTTAGTAGCGTTAACTGGAAAGCACCATGGAGAAAATGAAGAATCATGGAAGCTTGGATATGAAATTATTTCCTTTATGAGGAAGAGAATGGATAAAGTGACGGAAGAACATCAACTCAATTTCTCTGTAATTGCAACGCCAGCAGAAGGGTTATCAGGAAAGTTTGTGAAGAAAGATAGAGAAGAATTTGGTGTAATTAGCGGTGTGACAAATCATAATTATTATACAAATTCGTTCCATGTACCGGTGTATTACAATATTCAAGCTATAGATAAAATTCGATTAGAAGGACCGTTTCACGCTCTTTGTAATGGCGGACATATTACGTACATTGAACTAGATGGTGCAGCTGTGCATAATCAAAAGGCGTTAAAGCAAATTGTACAAGCGATGGCGCAGTACGGAGTAGGATACGGCTCAATTAACCATCCTGTCGATCGTTGTAAGTGTTGTAGTTATCATGGCATTATCGGGAATGAATGTCCGAGCTGCGGAAATGAAGATGAGAATGAAATAGAAAGAATTCGCCGGATAACAGGATATCTTGTAGGAGATATGTCAAAGTGGAATAGCGCGAAACGTAGTGAAGAGATGGATCGGGTGAAGCATAAATGAAAGTTATGAATATCATTCATGATAGTGTAGTAGATGGAGAAGGGTTGCGGACAGTCGTGTTTTTTGCGGGCTGTCCGCATCGTTGTATCGGTTGCCATAATCCGAAATCATGGAATGTTTGCAATGGAACTGAAATGACGGTAGAAGAAATTGTGAAAGAGATTGAAAAAAATTCATTAACCGATGTAACATTTTCAGGTGGAGATCCATTTTTTCAAGCTGCTGAAGTGAAAAAAGTAGCAAAAGTAGTGAAGGATCTGAAAAAAAATCTATGGATTTATACAGGTTACACGTTAGAAGAGATACAGAGTGCTCAAAATAATGATATGATAGAATTGTTACATTATGGGGATGTTTTGGTCGATGGAAGATTTGAACTTGATAAAAAAGATTTAACACTTCCATTTCGCGGAAGCTCCAATCAACGTATTATTCGATTGAATGAGTAAAAAGGCGGGATAGGTTATATGAATAAAACAGTATTACTTGTTGAAGATGAAAGAAGATTACGTGAAATTGTTAGTGATTATTTTCGTAATGAAGGCTTTGAAGTAATCGAAGCGGAAGATGGAAAAAAAGCGCTAGAATTATTTGCTGAACATACAATTGATTTAATTATGTTAGATATTATGTTACCAGAAATAGATGGTTGGTCTGTTTGTAGACGAATTAGAAAAGAGTCAGCGGTACCAATTATTATGCTGACAGCACGTTCTGATGAGGATGATACATTACTAGGCTTTGAACTAGGTGCAGATGAGTATGTAACAAAACCTTTTAGTCCAAAAGTGTTAGTAGCTCGTGCAAAGACGTTATTGAAACGTGCGGATGGAGCGATAGGAGTATCAGAAGAAAATACTATGTCATTAGCTGGAATAGAAGTGAATCGACTATCTAGAACAGTTTTAGTAGATGGAGAAGAAATTATATTGACACATAAGGAGTTTGAGCTTCTCGTTTATTTAATGGAGAACAAAGGAATTGTGTTGTCACGCCAACATTTATTAGATCAGTTATGGGGATATGATTACTACGGTGATGACCGAACGGTTGATACACATATTAAAAAACTGCGAAATAAGCTAGGAGATAAGGCGAAGCATATCGGCACTGTTATTCGAGTAGGTTACAAATTTGAAGAATAACCTTTAAGTTACTATGCATCCCGGCTTTGGGATATAGCAAATTTACACTCTCCTTTGTAGGTGAAATGTACAAAAAATACTTTTCTTGTCTACAATGATAGATAGGAGTATTTTTTTAATTGGATTTCACGATGAGTTCACAAGAAGGACACAAACTGTGACTATACTGAAAGTACGAATTCACCAGAGAGGGGAAATAAAACATGGGATATTACGACGGACCGAATTTAAATGAAGAGCATAGTGAAACGAGAGAAATGAAAAAATCAGGTAGTAAAAAAGGATATTTTTTCACAGGTTTAGTTGGAGCTGTAGTCGGGGCGGTTTCGATTAGTTTTGCAGCACCTTACATGCCGTGGATGCAAAATAATGCAGCAATTTCGTCATTCAATTCTAATCAACAAGTAGAAGGTACTGTAGCTCCTGTTGTTAATAAAGTGAAGGGCGAAACTGATTTGCCAGGCATGATTGAAGGCGCAAAGGATGTTGTAGTTGGTGTAATTAATATGCAGAAGACTATTGATCCGTTTGCGATGCAACCGGCAGAACAAGAGCAAACAGCTGGTACAGGATCAGGTGTTATTTATAAAAAATCAGGAAATAAAGCATATATTGTAACAAATAACCACGTAGTAGACGGTGCAAATAAACTTGCTGTTAAACTGAGCGACGGAAAGCAAGTTGATGCAAAATTAGTTGGTAAGGACCCTTGGTTAGACTTAGCAGTTGTAGAGATTGATGGATCTACTGTTAATAAAGTTGCAACGTTAGGTGATTCCAGTAAACTTCGTGCTGGTGAAAAAGCAATTGCAATTGGTAACCCACTTGGATTTGACGGCAGTGTAACGGAAGGTATTATCAGTAGTAAAGAACGTGAAATTCCAGTAGATATTGATGGAGACAAACGTCCAGACTGGCAAGCACAAGTTATTCAAACAGATGCAGCGATTAACCCTGGTAATAGTGGCGGTGCATTATTTAACCAAAACGGTGAATTAATTGGAATTAACTCAAGTAAAATTGCACAGCAAGAAGTTGAGGGGATTGGTTTTGCAATTCCAGTTAATGTTGCAAAACCAGTTATTGAATCGCTTGAAAAAGACGGAGTAGTGAAACGACCAGCTCTTGGTGTAGGTGTTGTTTCATTAGAAGATGTGCAAGCTTATGCAGTAAATCAATTAAAAGTACCAAAAGAAGTAACAAATGGTGTTGTGTTAGCTAAAATTTATCCTGTGTCACCGGCAGAAAAAGCTGGCTTAGAGCAATATGATCTTGTAGTAGCATTAGATGATCAAAAAGTAGAAAATTCACTTCAGTTCCGTAAATACTTATATGAAAAGAAAAAAGTAGGCGAGAAAGTGGAAGTTACATTCTATCGCAACGGTCAAAAAATGACGAAAACAGCTACATTAGCAGATAATTCAGCTACAAAGAATCAATAAATATAAACTTTAATCAGTGGAGAGTTCTCTTCCTTCTGCTTATTAGCGTACATCAATCGGAATAAAAGAAAGTCTCTTTCATGTTGAAAGAGACTTTCTTTATCGGATATAATAAAGGTATAGGAGGGATTAATTATGACAATTGAAAACCCAACTCGTACGGAAATTGGTGAAGTATTGAAGAAAAGTAAAACGATTGCAGTTGTTGGATTATCAGATAAGCCAGAACGCACATCATATATGGTTTCAAAAGCAATGCAAGATGCTGGGTATCGCATTATTCCAGTAAATCCAACAGTAGATGAAGTACTCGGAGAAAAGGCGGTTTCTTCACTGACGGATATTAAAGAACATGTGGATATCGTAAATGTATTTCGTCGCTCAGAATTTTTAAAGGATGTTGCGAAAGAGTTTGTAGAGATTGATGCAGATGTTTTCTGGGCACAACTAGGAGTACAAGATGAAGATACATATAAACTTTTACAAGAAAAAGGCTATACAGTAATAATGGATCGTTGTATTAAAGTAGAGCATGTAATGACAAAATAGTATAGACTTTAAAGATAGAAAGATTGATTCAGCCCTCGCTTTTTACATAAGTAGGGCGGATGAACGAGGTGTTCATCATGAGATTTTTTAAAGGCTGTTTTTGGGGATTGTTACTTGTTATCCCGTTTTGGATATTGATCATTTGGATCATGATAAAGGTCTGGAATGTATAATGTTGGAATACATATCCATTTCTCGTTGACAAACGATTATTTTTCTGAAATAGTAGCCTAGAGGAATCCTTGTGAAAAAAACAAGGATTTTTCTATTGAAAATAGTATATAAAAGAGATAAGATAACTTGCCAAAACTATAGTCGAGGCGTTATTCTATAATAGAAACATATGTTCTTATTTGATTAGGAAAGGGGCAAGGAGTTTGGTTAAGCATCAGTTCCAATATAATGAAGATGCAATTCAAGTGTTAGAAGGACTTGAAGCCGTTCGAAAACGCCCGGGTATGTATATCGGGAGTACGGATAGCCGTGGATTGCATCATTTAGTATATGAAATAGTAGATAACTCCGTTGATGAAGCATTAGCGGGATTTGGCGACGAAATTTCTGTCGTAATACATAAAGATAATAGTATTAGCGTAATTGATAAAGGGCGAGGAATGCCTACGGGAATGCATAAGCTTGGAAAACCGACACCTGAAGTTATTTTAACTGTACTTCATGCTGGTGGTAAGTTTGGCCAAGGAGGCTATAAAACGAGTGGTGGTTTACACGGTGTTGGGGCATCAGTTGTAAACGCCTTGTCAGAATGGCTAGTAGTAACGATTAAGCGTGATGGTAGCATTTATGAACAACGCTTTGAAAATGGTGGTACTCCTGCAACGACGTTAGAGAAAATCGGGAAAACGAAAGAGTCTGGTACAACGATGCACTTCAAACCAGATACAACTATTTTCAGCACAACAAATTATAATTATGAAACATTATGTGAGAGATTACGTGAATCTGCATTCTTATTAAAAGGAATGAAAATCTCGATAAAAGATGAACGTAATGATTTAGAAGATGTGTTTCATTATGAAACAGGAATTGAGGCTTTCGTTTCATACTTAAACGAAGAGAAAGATTCGATTCATCCAGTTGTATATTTCTCGGGTGAGCAAAATGGAATTGAAGCAGAGTTAGCGTTTCAGTTTAATGATGGTTACTCAGAAAACATTCTTTCGTTTGTAAATAATGTACGTACAAAAGACGGTGGTACACACGAAGCTGGATTTAAAACAGCAATGACACGTGTGTTCAATGAGTATGCTCGTAAAGTTTCTTTATTAAAAGAAAAAGACAAAAATTTAGAGGGTACAGATATTCGTGAAGGATTAGCTTCGATTGTTTCTGTACGTGTACCAGAAGACGTACTCCAGTTTGAAGGGCAAACGAAAGGGAAACTAGGTACAAGTGAAGCTCGTTCTTCAATTGATGCAATTGTATCTGAGCATTTAGCTTACTTTTTAGAAGAAAACCCAGATGTAGCTACACTTCTTGTGAGAAAGGCGATTAAAGCAGCGCAAGCACGTGAGGCTGCTCGTAAAGCGAGAGAAGAAGCACGTACTGGTAAGAAGAAGAAAAAATCAGAAGGTACTTTAAGCGGGAAGTTAACACCTGCGCAATCACGTAATCCTCAGAAAAACGAATTGTATTTAGTAGAGGGTGACTCGGCTGGTGGTTCAGCAAAGCAAGGGCGAGATCGCCGTTTCCAAGCGGTGCTACCATTACGTGGTAAAGTAATTAACACGGAAAAAGCAAAGCTTGCTGATATTTTTAAGAATGAAGAGATCAATACGATTATTTACGCAATTGGCGGCGGCGTAGGGAATGAGTTCGCTGTTGAAGATATTAACTACGATAAAGTTGTTATTATGACCGATGCAGATACGGATGGAGCACATATTCAAGTGTTACTACTGACGTTCTTCTACCGTTACATGAAACCACTTATTGAAGCTGGTAAAGTATTTATCGCGCTTCCACCTTTATATAAAGTAAGTAAAGGAAAAGGGAAAAGTGAAGTAATTGAATATGCATGGTCTGATGAAGAATTAGGTGGTGTAACGAAAAAGGTCGGTAAAGGCTATATGTTGCAGCGCTATAAAGGACTTGGCGAAATGAATGCCGATCAATTATGGGAAACAACGATGAACCCTGAAACACGTACGTTAATTCGTGTGAAAATTGACGATGCATCAAGAGCTGAGCGCCGAGTTACGACATTGATGGGGGATAAAGTAGAACCTCGCCGTAAATGGATTGAGCGTAATGTACAATTTGGTATGCAAGAAGAAGGAAATATTTTAGAAAATGAAATGATTATGGAGACGGAGGTGGAATAACATGCAGGCAGAGAAGTTTCATGACCTCCCGCTTGAAGACGTGTTAGGTGACCGCTTTGCACGTTATAGTAAATATATTATTCAAGACCGCGCGCTTCCAGATGCGCGTGACGGTTTAAAACCGGTACAAAGACGTATTTTATATTCTATGTATGTAGAAGGAAACGTACATGATAAAGCGTTTCGTAAATCAGCTAAAACAGTAGGTAATGTTATCGGTAATTATCATCCACATGGTGATTCCTCTGTATATGAGGCGATGGTCCGTTTAAGTCAAACTTGGAAAGTACGTAATGTTTTAGTTGAAATGCACGGAAATAACGGTAGTGTTGATGGGGATCCAGCAGCGGCAATGCGTTATACGGAAGCACGTTTATCACCAATCGCATCTGAGTTATTACGTGATCTTGATAAAGAAACAGTAGAATTCGTGTCAAACTTTGATGATACGAGTGAAGAACCTGTTGTATTACCGGCAATGTTCCCGAACTTATTAGTGAACGGATCTACAGGGATTTCCGCTGGTTATGCAACAGAAATTCCACCGCATCATCTTGGAGAAGTAATTGATGCTACAATGATGCGTATCGATCAACCGAATAGTTCTGTGGAGGACTTGTTAACAGTTATTAAAGGACCAGATTTCCCTACAGGTGGTATTATACAAGGGATAGATGGCATTAAAAAAGCGTATGAAACAGGTAAAGGTAAAATTATTATTCGCGGAAAAGCAGAGGTTGAAACGATTCGTGGCGGGAAGCAACAAATCGTTATTACAGAAATTCCGTATGAAGTAAATAAAGCGAATCTTGTTAAGAAAATGGATGAATTACGTATAGATAAAAAGCTAGATGGAATTGCTGAAGTACGTGATGAGACAGATCGTACAGGTCTTCGTATCGTTGTAGAATTAAAAAAAGAAGCGAATGCTGAAGGTATTTTAAATTATTTATATAAAAATACAGATTTGCAAATTCCATACAACTTTAATATGGTAGCGATAAATAATCGTCGTCCGACACTTATGACATTACCTAAGATTTTGGATGCATATATTGGGCATCAGAAAGAAGTTGTTACGAGACGTTCACAATATGAATTACGAAAAGCAGAAAATCGTCAACATATTGTAGAAGGTTTAAAGAAAGCATTATCAATTTTAGATGAAGTGATTGAAACGATCCGTGGGTCTAAAGATAAGCGTAATGCGAAAGATAATTTAAGTGCGAAATTTGGATTTACAGAGGCGCAGTCAGAAGCAATTGTTTCACTGCAATTATATCGTTTAACGAATACAGATATTACAGCACTAGAGCAAGAAGCAGCGGAACTTAGTAAGAAAATTATAGAGTTACAGACGATTCTACAAAGTGAAAAAAGACTTTTTCAAGTTATTAAAACAGATTTGAAGAGAGTAAAGAAAACATATAGTGATAATCGCCGTGCGATAATTGAAGAGGAAATTGAAGAAATTAAAATTGATGTGGAAGTTATGATTCCGCAAGAAGATGTCATCGTTACTGTAACGAAAGAAGGCTATGTGAAACGAACAGGTTGGCGTTCGCATAATGCATCGAACGGGAAATACTTCGGTATGAAAGAGGGTGACATCTTACTTGAGCGTTTCGATACAAACACGACAGAAACCGTTCTTTTATTTACGAACAAAGGAAATTATATTTATCTTCCTGTGTATGAAATGCCAGAAATTCGTTGGAAAGATTTGGGTCAACACGTTGCGAATCTTGTTTCACTCGAGCGAGATGAATCGTTAATTTGGGCAACAGTCGTACCGAATTTTGAAGAAGAAAAACGATTTATCGTATTTGTTACACGAAACGGTATGATTAAGAAAACAGAATTAAACCAATATAAAGTGCAGCGTTATTCACGGGCGTTCGTTGCTGTAAACTTGAAAAAAGATGATGAAGTTGTTGATATATTTGCGACAGATGGGACAAGTGATATTGTTCTTGCAACACATGGTGCATATGCACTTGTATTCAATGAAGAAGAAGTAAGTCCAGTTGGTGTAAGAGCAGCTGGTGTGAAAGCAATTAACTTAAAAGAGGATGACTACGTTGCTTCTGGTAAACCGTTAAATGGTGAAAAAGATCAACTTATTCTCGTTACGCAGCGCGGTGCTGTGAAACGTATAAAGGCATCGGAAATTGAGAAATCAACGAGGGCGAAGCGAGGCCTTGTAATTTTTAAAGAGTTAAAACGTAATCCGTACCGCATTGTCGGTATTGAAATTGTTCGAGATGACGAATTAGTTTACATGAAGACAGAGAAACACATTGTAGAAGAAATTGATCCGAAAGCGTTTCGAAATAAAGACCGGTATAGTAACGGTAGTTTAGTACTAGATGTTAATGATACTGGTGAAGTAATTGAAACGTGGACGAAGAAAAGAACGGAATAAAGGGAGCATCTTGCTATGAATGATAGCAAGATGCTTTTTTCTAAGCAAATCATTATGTATATAAAAATAATCTTGTTATAATAATGAAATGAAATCGTTATCACAAATGGAGGGGCAGCATGAAAAAAATAGGTGTAGGGATTGTAGGATTTGGATTTTCTAGTACAACATTTCACATCCCGTTATTACAAACGATAGAAGAGTATGATATTCGTGCTATTTTATCATCAAAAGAAGAAGTAGTGAAACAAACATTACCAAATGCTGAAGTTGTTGGTACAATTGATGAATTAGTAAACCGAGCTGATATTGACTTAGTCGTCATTACTTCACCGAATACAACTCATTTTCCATATGTAAAAGAAGCGATTGTACACGGTAAGCATGTTGTTGTGGAAAAACCATTCGTTGTTTCAATTGAAGAGGGAGAAGAACTTATTTCATTAGCGAAGCAACATAATGTCGTTTTAAGTGTGTATCACAACCGTCGTCTTGATAATGATTTCTTAACGATAAAGAAATTATTACAAGAAAATAGAATAGGGAATGTATACGCATATGAAGCGCATTTCGATCGTTTCCGCCCACATGTACGTGATCGCTGGAGAGAAAAGAATTTACCAGGTTCAGGAATTTTATATGATTTAGGATCGCATTTAATGGATCAAGCATTATCATTATTCGGGAAACCAGATGCGATAAATGCAGATGTAATAAAACAACGACCAGGTGCAGAAATTGATGATTATTTTCATGTTGTACTTCACTACGGAGTAAAGCGTGTCATTTTACATAGTAGTAGTTTTGTGAAACAAGCTGGACCACATTTTACACTGCATGGAGATAAAGGTTCTATCGTGAAGTATGGTATGGATTCACAGGAAGAACAATTAAAGACTGGAATGAAGCCAGGGGATAATGGTTATGGAGCAGACCCTGAAGAGAATTTTGCTATTTTAGAAACAGAAGAAGAGTTAGTACGTATTCCAACAGAAGTCGGCTGTTATGACATGTATTATAAAGGTGTAAGAGATAGTATTGTAAATGGTGAGAAACCACCTGTAACAGCAGAAGAAGGCTTGGAAGTTATTAGACTTATTCAATTGGCAATTGAAAGTAGTGAAACTGGTAGAGTCATTTCGGTAAAATAAAAAAGACACGATTCAGTGTCTTTTTTATTTTTGCGGAACAGAAAGTCCGTAAAAGAACATCGTAACTATATCTTGTATATGTTTTTCTCGATCTCCTTCAAGAAGCTGTGCCCCGAAATCATCACCTAATTTAGTGAACATTTGAATGTACAGTAACATCATTTCTTTTGAAAGATGAGGATTAATTTCATTTTTGCGCTGTGCTTGTTCTAATATTTCTAAATACCAAGGCAGGATTTTTTCGTGTTGATAACTATAAATAAATTCTCGGAGCTCTTCGTCTTTTTGCATCATTTGTAGTAGCATATCAGGTTGAAATAACCCGCCCGTATTCATTTTTCTTACAATCATTTTTTGCATCATATCATGAAACGGTAATTTTTCTTCCGCAAGCTCTTTATAATATTGAAATTCAGATATTATAAATTCTTGTATAAGCTCCCTAAATAACGCATCTTTACTTCCAAAATGATTATAAATTGTAACTTGAGAAACGTTTGCTTTTTTTGCAATATGTTCTATTTTTACTTCATTAAATCCACGTTCTGAAAATAATACGAAGGCTGCCTCTTTAATGGCACGCTTTTTCTTTTCTTTCACTTTTTCAAAGCCGTTCAATATAATCACCTCATGTAAAATATACAAGAAAAAATAATTGAAAACAATATTTTTGAAATATGGACATATAAATATTTCAAAAAGTTGTTGCGAATATGAAAGATGAGGAGTACAATAATTTTGAAATATCACACATTAAATATTTCAAAAAATGAGGTGGACTTATGATTTCAGTTCAAAATGTCACAAAACAGTTTTCAAATGGGAAAGGCTTGTTTGATATTACATTTGAAGTGAAAGAAGGGGAAGTTTTTGGCTACTTAGGACCAAATGGAGCTGGAAAATCAACAACGATTCGTAATTTAATGGGATTTATAAAACCAGCAGCTGGTAAAGCAACGATTTTTGGATTAGATTGTTGGGAAGATGCTGCGAAAATTCAAAGAGAAGTTGGCTATTTACCAGGAGAAATTTCTTTTATTGAAGGAATGAATGGATTAGAGTTTTTAAATTTAATGCAAGGAATGCGTGGGTTAAAAGATATAAAAAGACGAGATGAATTGATAGAACGTTTGCAATTCGATGTGAAAACACCAATTCGAAAAATGTCTAAAGGAATGAAACAAAAAGTAGGGATAGTTGCGGCATTTATGCATGATCCAGAAGTGCTAATTTTAGATGAACCGACATCAGGACTCGATCCACTGATGCAACAAGTATTTATAGATTTAATATTAGAGGAAAAGCAAAGAGGGAAAACAATCCTTATGTCATCACATATTTTCACTGAAATTGAGAGAACTTGTGACAGAGTAGCTATTATTAAAGATGGACGTCTTGTAACCGTAGAAGATATTCATGATTTACAAGGAATGCGAAGACAAGTAATAGATGTAACAGTATCATCTCAAGAAGAAATCGAGTCTCTTAAACAATGTGATTTGCAATTTGAAGGGGTGAAAGGTAGAGAGGCGTCAATTATTGTGCAAGGAAACTACCAAACAGTTTTACAAATACTTTCAAACTATAATGTAACGGCACTTCAAACGAGAGCGACGGATTTAGAACATTTATTTATGCATTATTACGAGAAGAAAGAAGGGATAAAGCATGAATAAACAACTATTTTTAGCTAGTTTGAAAGAAACTCAAAAAAGTATATTGAGCTATGCTACTGGTGCAGCTCTTTATTTATGGTTATTAATTTGGATATTCCCATCGATGGTTTCAGCGAAAGGTTTAAATGAATTAATAAGTGCCATGCCTGATAGTGTAAAAAAAATCGTTGGAATGGAAAGCCCAATTCAAAATGTAATGGATTTTTTAGCTGGTGAATATTATAGCCTATTGTTTATTATCATTTTAACAATTTTTTGCGTCACGGTTGCAACGCATTTAATTGCTCGTCATGTAGATAAAGGGGCGATGGCATATTTATTAGCAACACCTGTATCCAGGGTGCAAATTGCAATTACACAAGCTACTGTTCTCATATTGGGATTACTAATTATTGTAATTGTTACTTACGTAGCGGGCTTATTAGGCGCAGAATGGTTTTTAAAAGATAATAATTTAAATAAAGAATTATTTTTGAAAATAAACATAGTCGGAGGGCTTATATTTTTAGTAGTTAGTGCCTATTCATTTTTCTTTTCCTGTATATGTAATGATGAAAGGAAGGCACTTAGCTATTCAGCAAGTTTAACAATCCTATTTTTCGTATTAGATATGGTAGGGAAATTAAGTGATAAGTTAGAATGGATGAGAAATATATCCTTGTTTACATTGTTTCGTCCGAAAGAAATTGCTGAAGGAACATATAATATATGGCCGGTAAGTATAGGCTTAACTGCTGGAGCGCTTTGTATTTTCATAGTAGCAATTGTAGTATTTAGGAAGAGGGATTTACCGTTGTAAATTAGAAAGTCCACTGAGAAAGTGGGCTTTTTTCGTTTTTGTAGGAAAGAAATTTTTAAAATATACATTATTTATTAACGACAATCCACAGTCCATTTATTAGAAAACATAATTAACACTATTAAATTAGTGTATATGTAACGGTAAAAAAATGATGTTAAAAAACTATACAGAATTTTTATGAATATTACTGTAAAAAAATAATTTTTTAAAAATTTTCAATAATAACACTTTACAAATTTTTAAAAATTAGTAGAATAAGAGGTAGTAAGAATCGTCTGATAAATATATAAAGAAAAACAGAATTATCAGAAAATTCTTAAATAGATATCGTTTAGAATTAGGGAGGGTACAGAAAATGAAAAAGAAAAAAATGAAAAAACTAACAGCAGTTGTAGTACCGGTTTTAGCAATGAGCATGGCATTAACAGCATGTTCTACATCAGGCGGAGATAAGAAGACAAGTACAAACTCAAGTGGAGATAGCAAGTCAGAGGGAAAATTAGCGGCAAAACAAGTGTTAAATCGAACAGAAACAAATGAAATTCCAACGATGGATACTTCGAAAAATACGGATACACTTGGTTCGCAAATTTTAGGAAATACAATGGAAGGTTTATATCGCCTAGATAAAGATAATAAGCCAACTCCAGCTGCCGCGGAATCTAGTACGAAAAGTGAAGATGGTAAAAAATATACATTTAAACTACGTAAAGATGCAAAATGGTCAAATGGTGATCCAGTAACTGCGAAAGATTTCGTATATGCATGGCAACGTCTATTAGATCCGAAAACAACTGCTGAGTATGCGTTTATCGCATTCCCACTAAAAAATGCAGAAGCGGTTAATAAAGGAGAAAAACCTGTAACTGAATTAGGAGCGAAAGCGGTAGATGATTATACGCTTGAAGTTGAATTAGAGCAAGCGGTACCGTATTTCTTAAACTTAGTAGCATTTCCATCGTATTATCCACTAAATGAAAAATTCGTAAAAGAAAAAGGGGATAAATACGGTTTAGAATCTGATACAGTAGTTTATAATGGACCGTTCGTTCTTACTGACTGGAAACATGAGCAAGGTTGGAAGTTGAAGAAAAATGATCAATATTGGGATAAAAAGACTGTAAAATTAGATGAAATTAACTATAGCGTTGTAAAAGAGCAAGCAACTCGTGTGAATTTATATGATAGCGGTCAAGTTGACTTTGCTTTATTAAATGGTGAGTTTGTCGATAAATATAGAAATAAGAAAGATGAGTTTGGAACATATTCACAAGTGAGTACGTATTTCATCCGTCTGAATCAAAAACGTGGTGGACAAGATACACCGTTAAAGAGCAAAAAATTACGTGAAGCAATTGCGTTATCAATTGATAAAAAGAATTTAGCAACTGTTATTTTAAATGATGGCTCACAACCTGCTGATTTCTTAGTACCAAAAGGTTTAGCAACTGGACCGGACGGTAAAGATTTCCAAGATACATTTAAAAATGGTCTGAAACAAGACTCCAAAAAGGCAGCTGCAGCATGGGAAGAAGCGAAAAAAGAGCTTGGCAAAGATCAAGTTACGATTGAATTTTTAAACTATGATACTGGTAATGCGAAAAAAGTTGGAGAATATATAAAAGATCAAATTGAGAAAAATTTAAAAGGTGTAACAGTAAATATTAAACTTCAGCCATTCAAGCAAAAACTAAAATTAGAAACTGAGCAAGATTATGATATTTCGTTTGCTGGCTGGGGACCTGACTATGCAGATCCAATGACATTCTTAGATATGTTTGATTCTAAGCATTCTCATAACCAAATGAGCTTCTCTGATCCGAAATATGATGAAATGATCAAAAAAGCGGGCGGTGAATTAACGAATGATGCGAAAAAACGTTGGGAAGAACTAGGAAAAGCAGAGAAATTATTACTTGAAGAGGATGTAGCGCTTGTACCTATATACCAACGTGGAGATGCTTACGTTTTACAACCAAATATAAAAGGCATTGTTCACCATAATATTAGTCCAGAGTATAGCTTTAAATGGGCTTATGTAACCGAGAAAGACGGGAAATAATAGAATTTAAAAAAGCATTCCAAAAGTGGCTAATCTACTTTTGGAATGCTTTTTTTAGTGTAATTAAATAGAGAAGAATAAGGCGTATAGTACGGACATATAGTAGATGGGGGATAAATCATACTAAATTACGAAGATTAAAATCAGAATATTTAAAATAAAACTATTTACAAATGCGAAAAAAAGAGTAGAATAATATTAGTTATAATTTTCAGAAAACTAATCGTTAGCAAGGGGTCTCTCAAGGGTTGGTATTGTACATATAATTGGGGAGGATACAAAAATGAAGAGAAAAAAGATGAAAAAGTTAACAGCAGTTGTAGTACCAGTTTTAGCGATGAGCGTTGCATTGACAGCGTGCTCTGGGTCAGGTGGGGAGAAGAAAACGACTACTACATCTAATAGTGGGGAAGAAAAAAAATCTGATATTAAATATGCAGCGAAGCAAGTATTAAATCGTACGGAAAACCAAGAAATTCCGACGATGGATACTTCTAAATCTACTGATACGTTAGGGGCACAAATTTTAGGGAACACAATGGAAGGTTTATATCGTCTTGATAAAGATAATAAGCCTATTCCGGCTGCTGCAGAATCAAGTACGAAAAGCGAAGATGGTAAAAAATATACGTTCAAACTGCGTAAAGATGCGAAATGGTCAAATGGAGATCCTGTAACAGCGAAAGATTTCGTATACGGATGGCAGCGCTTACTTGATAAAAATACAGCGGCAGAATATGCGTTTATTGCTTATTATATAAAAAATGCCGAGGCAATTAATAAAGGTGAAAAACCTGCAACGGAATTAGGTGCAAAAGCGGTAGATGATTATACACTTGAAGTAGAATTAGAAAAACCGGTACCGTACTTCTTAAATTTATTAGCATTCCCGTCATACTATCCTTTAAATGAAAAGTTCGTAAAAGAAAAAGGAGAGAAATTCGGTTTAGAAGCAGATACAACGGTGTATAACGGGCCATTTGTAATGGCATCGTGGAAACATGAACAAGGTTGGCAGCTGAAGAAAAATGATAAGTATTGGGATAATAAGACTGTGAAATTAGAAGAAATTAATTATAGTGTAGTAAAAGAAGTTGCTACGAAAGTAAATTTATATGATACAGGATCAATTGATTTCACACTACTATCAGGAGAGTTTGTAGATAAATATAAATCGAATAAAGATGAGTACGGTGAGTATGCAGAATCAAGTACATTCTTCTTACGTTTAAATCAAAAGCGTAACGGACAAGATACACCATTAAAGAGCAAAAAACTGCGTGAAGCAATTGCGTTATCAGTTGATAAAAAGGGCTTAGCAAACGTTATTTTAAATAATGGATCAAAAGCAACAGATCAATTGGTTCCAAAAGGGCTTGCGACAGGACCTGACGGTAAAGATTACCAAGATACGTTTAAAAATGGTCTGAAACAAGATACGAAAAAAGCAGCAGCTGCATGGGAAGAAGCGAAAAAGGAACTTGGAAAAGATCAAGTTACAATTGAATTACTAAGCTATGATGATGGAACTGCGAAAAAGATTGCTGATTATGTTAAAGATCAAATTGAGAAAAATTTAAAAGGTGTAACGATTAATACGAAAATTCAGCCGTTCAAACAAAAATTAAAATTAGAGTCAGCGCAAGATTATGAAATCTCTTATGCAGGCTGGAGCCCAGATTATGCGGATCCAATGACATTTATTGATATGTTTGACTCGAAGAGCCCGTATAACCAAATGAGTTATTCGAATCCAAAATACGATGAAATGGTGCAAAAAGCAGGTAATGAATTATTATCTGATCCGAAGAAGCGCTGGGAAACGTTAGGAAAAGCAGAAAAATTATTCCTTGAAGAAGATGCAGGATTAGTTCCTTTATATCAAACAGGAAGATCATATGTAATGAAACCGAATGTAAAAGGAATTGTGAAACACAACATCAGTCCAGAATATAGCTTTAAGTGGGCGTATGTAACTGAGGATGGCGGAAAGAAATAACATGAAAGCATTTCAAAAGTGGCTAATATGCTTTTGAAATGCTTTTTTTGTATGGATAGGAGAATAAGGATCATGGAATTTTTGAGAAATGTTGAGGTTGCTTTTAATATTCTACTGTAGGATGGTAGAAGGAATTCAATAATTGGATAGATGAATGATAGTTAGAGATTTCATTTTTATAAGAAAAATATAGAACTTAGCAATAGAGAAGAATAAGAGGAGATATGTTTACATATAGTAGACGGGGGATAATTCATATAGTAGTTAAAACCACAAGTTACTATAATAAAAGAATAAATATTTAGAAAATTTACAAAAATACTTTACAAAACTCAAAAAGATAGTAGAATATTAATTAATAAGAATTTTCTGATAACGAAAGTTAATAGAGAATCTCTAAATGTTAATATCGTACATATAATTGGGGAGGGTACAAAAAAATGAAGAGAAAAAAGATGACAAAATTAACAGCGGTTGTAGCACCAGTTCTAGTAATGAGTATGGCATTAACAGCTTGCTCGGGATCAGGGGAAAAAGAAAAGACGAACACAACGCCGAAAAGTAGTGAAAAAGAAGGCGGGAAATTAGCAGCAAAGCAAGTACTTAATTTAACAGAGAGTCAAGAGATTCCATCTATGGATTCTTCTAAAGCGACAGACCAAGTATCGTTTCTTGCTTTAAACAACGTAATGGAAGGTTTATATCGACTTGATAAAGATAATAAAGCAGCACCAGGGGTTGCTGAATCATATAAAAAGAGTGATGATGGTAAAAAATATACATTCACATTAAATAAAAATGCGAAGTGGTCAAATGGAGAACCTGTAACAGCGAAAGATTTCGTGTTTGCTTGGAAACGTGCGGTGGATAAAAATACAGCAGCGGAATATGCATACATTATGTTTGATATCAAGAACGCAAAAGCAATTAATGACGGAAAAGCAGAGCTTGATACGTTAGGAGTAAAAGCTGTAGATGATTACACATTAGAAGTAGAGTTAGAAAATCCAGTTCCTTACTTTGTAGAATTAACTTCATTCGGAACATTCTATCCGTTAAATGAAAAATTCGTAAAAGAAAAAGGTGAAAAATACGGTTTAGAGTCGGATACAACGTTGTATAACGGACCGTTTACATTAACAGACTGGAAACATGAAGAAGGTTGGAAATTAAAGAAAAATGCACAATACTGGGATAATAAAACAGTTAAGTTAGAAGAAATCAACTTTAACGTAGTAAAAGATAGCGGTACACGTGTAAACTTATATGAAAGTGGACAAATCGATCGTACGGGACTTACATCTGAAATGGTTGATAAATATAAATCAAATCCAGACTTCTTTACACAAAAAACACCGTCAACGTACTTCTTACGATTAAACCAAAAACGTGGTAATCAAGATACAGTATTAAAGAGCAAAGATTTACGTTTAGCGATTGCAATGGCCTATGATAAAAAAGGCTTAACGAATGTAATTTTAAATGACGGATCTACACCTGCAGATTACTTAGTACCAAAAGAATTTGCGAAGAGTCCAGATGGAAAAGACTTCCGTAAAGATAACGGAGATATTTTAAAAACAGATGTGAAGAAAGCAAAAGAGCATTGGGAAAAAGCGAAAAAAGAACTTGGAAAAGAGCAAGTAACGATTGAGCTATTAAACTACGATAGCGATAACGCGAAAAAAGTAGGGGAGTTCTTAAAAGGAGAGCTTGAGAAGAACTTACCGGGCTTAACAGTGAATTTGAAAAACCAACCGTTTAAACAAAAATTAAAATTAGAATCAGATCTAGATTATGATTTATCTTACGCTGGTTGGGGACCTGACTACTTAGATCCAATGACATTCATTGATATGTTCGTTACAAATGGACCTCATAACCAAACTGGATATTCAAATCCGAAATATGATGAAATTGTAGAAAAAGGTAAAGGCGAGCTATTAACGAAAACGAAAGATCGCTGGGATAGCTTACTGAAAGCTGAAAAAATGTTACTTGAAGATGCTGCAATTGCACCGTTATACCAACGTGGTGATGCTCTAGTTCAAAGAGCGAAAGTAAAAGGTATTATTCACCACCCAGTTGGTGGAGATTACAGCTACAAATGGGCATATATTGGTGAAGATAAGTAAGAGAGAGGGCGCGCGATGCGCCCTTTTTTTTATGCACTTTTCTTCCTTCCTGGAATATATAAAATAAAAAAGGGAGAATCGTATGGAACGAAATACTTACATCGATTTCTTAGCTTACTACGGAATAGGGAGTGCTCATCCTGGTGGCTTTACGCTAACAAAACAATTATTAGCGCAATTGCCACTTAGACATGGAACAAATGTCCTTGAGATAGGTTGTGGCACGGGGAAAACAGCGGCGTATATGACAAAAGAATTGGGTTATAAAGTGACAGCGGTTGAAAAGAATGAAATTATGATTCAAAAAGCGAAAGATAGATGGTTGTTTGATGGTTTGAATATACAATTGATTCAAGGAGATGTAGAAGGATTACCGTGTTTAAATGATTCATTTGAGCTTGTACTTGGAGAATCTATACTCGCTTTTACAAATAAAGAAAAGGTTATTTCGGAATGTTATCGTGTATTACAGAAGGATGGAAAGCTTGTTGTCATTGAAATGATTACCGAAAAACATATTGAGAAGAAAGAGGAGGAAAAGATTGGACAGTTATACGGTATGAAAGAAGTATTAACTGAGAATGAGTGGATTCATTTATTTAAAGCAGCAAATTTTAAAAGAATTACAATTGCGGGTGGCGGAACTATTGCAGAAACAGTTGCAGGACATATGGAAGAGCCAGAGTGGAATGTATCACCGTTTATTCCAGAAGAATTGTATGAAGCGTGGGTGCAACACGAACAAGTACTGCTTATGTATCAACATATTTTAGGACATCGCATTTTTATATGTGAAAAATAGAGAAAAAGAGTTGGCTAAAGATAGTCAACTCTTTACTATGTTAGATGAAAAATAATGCAGCCAAAGTAATTCCAAAAATAAAGCCAAATCCGAGTTCAAGGCCCCAGCCACCGCCGCAACTATTGCACCCACGACCACCGCACCCACAGCCACTAAATCCACCACTGAATCCACCACCGCATCCAAATCCACAGTTATCACATCTGCTAATACCACCGCAAATATCACATCCGCCGTTTGAATATGCGTTATAGTATCCGAACCCTGTATCAAAGGATGAGCGCTGCTGCATTGGTTCAATCCAAACGGAATCATTTGTTACATCGATTATTTTGCCTAAGTGAATGCGACCATCCCGATCTTCAATTCGAACAACTTTACCGAAATAACGTTGGCATGTATCATAACATCTTTTTCTATGCATGTTCTTTCCTCCTTCCGTATTACCGTAATACGATATGTAAGCAGGACAAGTGCGGCTTGTACGAATGACCTATCTCTCATAATTGTTATACGAAAGGGGAAATATGGATGGACACAAGGAAGTGCAATATTTCTTATGAAAAAGGGTAATGACACTTAAAAACTATTTGTGTTAATTATAGTAACTGTATTATTTAGTGTGTGAAGATAATAAATTCGTTTAAAGTGATCATGTACAAAAAATAATATGAAAAATCCCGATTGGTTAGATCTAATAATCAGCTGGAGATGAAGAAAATTCTTTGGCGATGGAAAATTCACTTTATTCTATAGAATTTCTTTTCTTAATCCACTGATTCGAGGGAGGGAAGGATACATTTCCTAGGATGACAGCATCTTTTGCACCTGTAGCATTTGGAACGTTACTTGCGTTACCATGGTAGGTTTCATTTGCCAGAAGAGCGAATGCTACAGCTTCTTTAGCCTCCGAAGAGTATCCTAACTCTTCTTGGGTATAAACTTGAATTGATTCCCCAAGTAGTGATTGAATCATGTTGAGTAAAGTTTTATTATAGCTGCCACCACCTCCAACAATGACTTCGTCGATTTTAACTTGTGGAAAGATGAATTTACAATAGTTCTCTACAATGGATTTTGCTGTGAACATTGTTATAGTCGCTACTATATCGTGGCTGGAAAGCGAATTAAACTTATTTAATAGTATGTCAACATACTGCTTACCAAACAATTCTCTACCTGTTGTTTTGGGTGGAGGGCTCATAATATAAGGATGGTTTATACAGTATGATAAGAGCTGTTCATTTATTTTTCCTTGTTTCGCTAAATTACCACCTGCATCGTATTCTACGCTAAACAATTGGCGACATACCTCATCGATAATCATATTCCCAGGACCTGTATCAAAGGCATACAGATCATTTAGTGAAGCTTGCTTAGGCAAAACAGTTACATTCCCAATACCTCCTATGTTTTGTAACAATCTGCCCTTTGTTTCACTTCGATAAAGAATATATTCGGTATAAGGTACCAGAGGAGCGCCTTGTCCACCTGCTGCCATGTCCATAGTACGAAAGTTAGATATTACGGTTGTATTGGTTTCATAAGCAATTATCGAAGGTTCACCAATCTGGAGCGTTGAGGGTACCCAGTTTTGTTCTTGTAAAGGCTGATGGTAAATAGTTTGTCCATGGGATCCTATAAGGTCCAACTGTTCTAAAGGTAGTTTAGCTTTCTTGCAAACTTCCTTTGTAGCATCTGCAAATAATTTTCCGAGCTTAAAATTTAAACTACAAATTAGTTGCACGTTAGATGTATCTACAGACAAAGACTGTATAATTTCTCCTTCAACATCTTTTGGGAAAGGATATGTTAGAAACTCAATCATGTCTATTTCCGTCCTTACGCCGCTATTATTCACACGTACAAGCGCAGCATCAATACCATCTAATGATGTTCCAGACATTAACCCAACAATGTACATTATCATTACACCTACTTTACATAGATTTTTAAGTTCCTTGTTAATTTACTTTTACTCAATAGCATGAATTTCTTTCTGATCCGTATAGTTTATACTTTTGTAAGCGTTAACAATTATGTATTATACTCGCTAATATTCTAGTTGTATATACAGTTTTGAAATTTCATTTTAATTTTACGGAAAATAATTGAAATTTATTTTTAGGGGTGTTATAGTCGTATCAAAGAAAGCGATTAGATTACGAATGGTAGAGGGATGGTGTATATGATAGAACATTTAACAACGGAATGTCGCAATGAAAAGACTATGTTTTTAGATGAAATGAAAACGCTTAATTTACTGGAGGTGATGAATGAAGAAGACATAAAAGTTGCTTACTGTGTTCAAAAGGAACTTCCTCAAATTGCAAAGGCTGTAGAGATGATTGTTGCAGCAATGAAACAAGGAGGTAGATTAATCTATATAGGTGCTGGAACAAGTGGACGGATTGGATTGTTGGATGCTGTAGAATGTCCACCAACGTTTAACACTGATTCTAGTAAAGTAATAGGCCTAATCGCAGGTGGAGAAGGTGCATTTATTAAGGCGGTTGAAGGGGCAGAAGATAGTTTTACATTAAGCCTTAAAGATCTAAAGGAAATTCAATTAACTAGTAAGGATGTTGTAGTAGGTATTGCTGCAAGTGGGCGTACTCCTTATGTTATTGCAGGTTTAAATTATGCAAATCAACTTGGGGCAGGTACAGTTTCAATAAGTTGTAATAAAGAGTCAGAGATTGGAAAAATTGCCACAGTTGCTATTGAAGTTGTAAACGGACCAGAGGTACTGACGGGGTCTACTCGCTTAAAAGCCGGAACGGCTCAAAAATTAGTATGTAACATGCTCTCGACAGCTTCTATGGTTGGAATTGGAAAAGTTTATGGGAACTTAATGGTAGATTTACAGTTAACAAATGAAAAGCTAGTTGAACGTGCAAAACGTATTATTATGGATGCCACTGAATGCAGTTACAAAGTGGCAGAAGAATACTTAGTAAAGGCAAATAATCAGCCTAAAATTGCTATTGTCATGATTTTGACAAATGTTTCTTATGAAGAAGCGGTAGAACGCTTAAAAGCAGCAGAAGGATTTATAAGAAAAGCGATTTAAAGTTTATTAAATAAAAAAGAAGTAGTAGGGGGAATAAAGATGAAGGTATTATTCGTATGTTCTGGTGGAATGTCAAGTGCAATTATTGTAAACGCTTTAAAAAAGGAAGGTGGAAAACAAGGGATAGATTTAGAGGTATTGGCAGTTGGTACTCAAGAATTTGATTTAGAAGTACGTAACGGTTGGGATGTTGCAATGGTAGCCCCACAAGTCAAACATCGCTTTGATAGTTTTAAAAACTCTGCAGATGAAGCAGGAGTACCATGTCAAGTAATCCCAGCTCAAGCGTATAGTCCTCTGGGTGGACCCACTCTATTAAAGTTAGTAAATGAACTAGTAAAGTAATAATCTAACAAATAGGTTTAACCATTAAATGGCTAAAGGGGAAAATGCAAATGAATAAGTTTATTGATTTTTTAGAAAATAATCTTTCAACACCCATGGCTAAATTGTCTGAGCAAAAACATTTACGTGCAATACGTGACGGGGTAGTTTCCGCTCTACCATTCATCATCTTCGGGAGCTTATTTCTTATTATTGCGTTCCCACCTGTAGCAGCAGATTCCGCAATAGGTGAATGGGCAGCAAAACATGTCGCAGATATTTTAATACCCTATCGATTAACGATGTTTATTATGACCCTATATATTACTTTTGGAATAGGTTATAGTTTGTCTCAAAGTTATAAGTTAGATCCTCTATCAGGAGGATTACTATCGGTAGCTGCCTTCTTGTTTACAATAGGTGTAAAAATGATAGAGGGTGTAGGTTTTGTGTTGCCAATGTCAAATCTTGGCGGACATGGACTCTTTGTAGGGATGATTGTTTCCATATTTGCGGTTGAAACTTTACGTCTATGTAAGAACAAAAATATTACAATAAAAATGCCAGAGTCTGTTCCAGCTTCTGTAGCCCGTTCGTTTGAAGCGTTAATACCAGTTACAATCGTATTGGTTATCATGACATTAATTACAGTAGTCTTAGGTATTGATTTACATTCTCTTGTTGATAAAGCTGTTGCACCACTTATTAAAGCAGGAGATACATTACCGGGCGTATTAATTCCTGTCTTTTTAATAACATTCTTCTGGGCATTCGGTATTCATGGGGTATCAGTTGTAGGTGCTGTTGCTCGTCCAGTTTGGGAAGTTTACTTAGCTAATAATTCAGCAGCAGTTGCAGCTGGAAAGGCAATCCCTCACATAGCTCCTGAAACATTCTTCCAATGGTTTATTTGGATTGGTGGTTCTGGCGCAACATTAGGGTTAGTAATTGCTATGTTATTAACAGCAAAATCTAGTTATAGTAAGACGATGGCGAGAGCGACAATTGTTCCAAGCATATTTAACATCAATGAACCTGTTATTTTTGGGATGCCAATTGTACTAAATCCAATCTTAATTATTCCGTTTGTTATAACACCATTAATTGGTGCGACACTTGCGTACATCGCGACGTCAATAGGATTAGTTAATCCAACGTATGTAATGGTTCCATGGACATTGCCAGCCCCAATAGGTGCCTATCTTTCAACAGGCGGTGATTGGAGAGCAATTATTCTTGTATTAGTCAATCTTGCAATCTCAGTTACTATTTATCTACCATTCTTTAAAATGTATGATAAAAAGCTTTTAGAACAAGAAAATACAACAGAAACAACAGAAGACACGAACGTGGCCTTATAAAAATATCTGAAAGGAGTTTGGGACTAATTGCTTCAAGCTCCTTTTAATATGAAAAGAGAAGGGGGATAAAAATGAATTCAACATCCAAAATTCACTTTTTTAGTTACAAAAGTGCATTTTTACTTTTTAGTTTTATTCTTGTTTTTAATCTTATCTTTAATCCTTTAATGAATGTAGGTGGGATAGATAAACAATTATCATTGTACCTAGGTAATACCTTTGCCTTCAGTGCAGGATTAACTGTTGTTATTACTTTGGTTGAAGGTAAGTTTAAAAACAAGAAACAAGCGTTAATTTTGTTCTTGTCTTTAATAGTAGTGAGTGCACTAATTTGTTACCCTATTGTCTATGCGTAAATGAAAAGAAAAAGTTCGTTATCTAAAATGAGGTGTTAGTGAAATGGAAAAGCAAAAAGGAATAAAAATTGCTACAATTGGTGGCGGATCCAGTTACACGCCAGAATTAATTGAAGGTTTCATTAAACGTTACGATGAGCTACCAGTTAGAGAAATTTGGTTAGTGGATATTGAGGAAGGAAGAGAAAAACTTGAAATTGTAGGGGCCTTAGCACGAAGAATGGTTGAAAAAGCAGGAGTTCCAATGGAAATTCATTTAACATTAGACCGTCGTCAAGCTTTACAGAGTGCTGATTTTGTGACAACGCAAATGAGAGTAGGTTTACTAGATGCTCGAGTTAAAGACGAACGTATTCCTTTACAACTGGGATTAATTGGACAAGAAACAAATGGTGCAGGTGGGCTATTTAAAGCATTACGAACAATCCCAGTGCTTCTAGAAATCGCAGAAGAAATGCAAGAACTTTGCCCAAATGCATGGTTAATTAATTTTACAAATCCTGCTGGAATGGTAACGGAGGCTCTTCTTCGTTACAGCAAGCATAAAAAGGTTATTGGTGTATGTAATGTGCCATTTAATATGCATATGTCTATTTCAAAAATGTTAGGTGTGGAGATGGGGAGAGTACATATTGATTTTGCTGGATTAAACCACATGGTGTTTGGGACACACGTGTACGTTGATGATCAGGAAGTGACAGAGAAAGTGCTTGATATGCTAGGAAATCCAGAAATCCAAATGACAATGAAGAATATTGCACCTCTTCCTTGGAATCCAAGATTTTTGAAGTCATTAGGTGTAGTTCCTTGCCCATATCATCGTTATTATTACAAAACAAAAAATATTTTAGAAGAAGAATTAGAAGCATTTAAATCAGGGCAAACCCGTGCTGAAATTGTCAAAAAACTAGAGGAAGATCTATTTGATTTATACAAAGATGAAAAACTTGACATTAAACCTCCTCAATTAGAAAAACGAGGTGGTGCGTATTATAGTGACGCAGCGTGTAATGTTATTTCTTCTATTTATAATGATAAAAAAGACATTCAAGTATTAAATGTCCAGAACAAAGGATCCATTACCGAAATCGATTATGATTCAGCTGTCGAAGTCAGTTGTATTGTAACAAAAAATGGACCAGTTCCTATAACAATGGGGAAATTACCAGTTCAAGTTCAAGGGTTAATTCAACAAATCAAATCATTTGAAAGAGTAGGCGCTGAGGCAGCTGTAACAGGTTCTTATGATAAGGCTTTATTAGCCTTATCAATTAACCCGCTTATTCCAAGCGATGATTTAGCAGAAGCTGTATTACAGAAACTATTAAAAGCGCATAAAGAGTATTTACCACTATTTTTTAGATGATTAGAATACTAATAAATTTAATATTAAGGACTAATTGAAATCTGATATTCTCTGAAATATCGATTCTTTTAGAGAATGCCGTGTCTATAATTTATTACGATTAGGAGTGTTATGATATGTCAACAGAAATCAATAATAATGAAATGGAAATTTTTGAAATTATTTCTCACGGTGGAAATGCAAGAGGACTAGCTTATGAAGCATTAACAGCCGCAGAAGAATTTAACTTCGAAAGAGCGGAAGAACTTATCAACCGAGCTGGGGAAGAACTTAGCTTGGCTCATAGAACACAAACAAAGTTAATTCAAGCGGAATTGAATGGAGTTCAAAGTGAAAAAACATTGTTAATGATCCATGCTCAAGATCACTTAATGACAGCGATAAGTGAACAAAAGCTGATTGAACATATGATTCGCATTATAAAAAAACTAGCACCACAGCAATAATGGAGGATGTAGAAAGGTAAAGGTGGTTTAAAGATGAGAAAATTAGGTATTTCTATTTACCCGGAACATTCAAGTATAGAAAAGGATAAAGAGTATATTGTACTGGCGCAAAAATATGGGTTCAAAAAAATCTTTACTTGCCTACTTTCGGTAGAAGGTGATAAAGAAAAAATTATTAAGGAATTTAAAGAAATAATTGAATTTGCAAATCAATTAGGCATGGAAGTAATGGTCGATATTTCTCCTCGAGTATTTGGGGATTTAGATATATCCTATGCTGATTTATCATTCTTTTCTGATTTAGGAGCGTATGGAATTCGTTTGGATATGGGGTTTACAGGGAATGAAGAGTCTATCATGACATATAATCCCTATAATTTAAAAATCGAAATTAATATGAGTAATGCAACGAATTATTTAGATAATATTATTGCTTATAAGCCTAATAAAGAGAACTTAGTAGGTTCACATAACTTCTATCCTCATCGTTATGCAGGATTAAGTTATGATCATTTTCTAAAGTGTTGTGAAAAATTTAAACTTCATAATATTCGAACGTCCGCATTCATTAGTTCGCACGCAGCAACTTATGGGCCTTGGCCAGTAACGGAAGGTTTATGTACACTTGAAATGCATCGTGAATTACCAATAGTAACGCAAGCGAAACACTTATTTGCAACAGAAGTAATTGATGATGTGATTATTGCTAACGCATATGCATCAGAGGTTGAATTAGAAGCGCTCGGTAAATTAAACCGTGAGCTATGTACGTTTAATATAGAACTATATGATACGATTACAGAATTAGAAAAAAAGATTGTGCTAGAAGAACCTCACTTCTATCGTGGAGACGTTTCAGAATATCTTATTCGCTCGACTCAATCACGTGTAAAATATAAACGAGAAGAATTTGAACCAACATATACCCCTGATATTAGAAGGGGAGATATTTTAATTGAAAATAAGCTATACGGACAATATAAAGGTGAACTGCAAATTGCATTGAAAGAAATGCAGAATTCAGGTAAAACAAATTTAGTTGGCAGGATAGTTGAGGAAGAAATTTTTCTCCTTGATTACCTAAATCCTTGGGAGAAATTCCAATTTTTAATTAAGTGATTTTATCGAAAAAAATCTCAAACCAAGGGGAAAGGAAGGAACAGAACGCTCCTTCCTTTTTTTGTTTATCCCACTATTCGAGGATAGGAATACTTTTACCTCAAAATTTGGTGGAAGCGAAGATGTTAGGTAGGAGGTAAACTACCTATAAAAGCTCGTTTGGTTAGGTGGAATAATCAATAGGGGATGAAGAAAACACCCACTGATTGAAGTTTTACTTTATGTATGAGGAGGAATCTATATGAATTATATTATCGGAGTAGACGGTGGTGGCACTAAAACTGAAGCAGTGGCTTATGATTTAACTGGTGAAAAAATAAGTGAAGGTAAAGCAGGATACGGAAACTTACTTTTAAATGAAGAGCAAGCTCTTATTAACATTATTGATGCTATTGCAAAATGCTTAGTTCCTTTGAAAAATGAAGAATGCCAGTATATATGCTTAGGGTTAGCGGGGTATGGAGGGGTTAAAAATACAAAAGGTATAAAAGATGCTCTTTCTGATGCGTTTAATATTCCATTTATGATTGTAAATGATGGAATTATTGCACATGCTGCTTTACTAAAGGGGAAAAATGGTATCTTAACAATTTCAGGGACAGGATCTGTTAGTATTGGAGTTCAAAATGATACTGAAAAATTGGCAGGTGGCTGGGGACATATTCTTGGTGATGAAGGAAGTGGCTATTGGATTGCTATGCAGGTTTTCATGAAAATGACGCAAGAAGAAGATGAGGGATTAAATTATAGTGACCTAACTAAGTTGATACTAACAAAACTTGGTTATCAGAGTGTGCTTGAGTTAAAAAAATTTATTTATTCCTCAACTAAGGCAGAGATTGCTTCTTTTGTTCCGATAATCGTTCAACAAGCACAAGCAGGTGATGATTTTGCAAAGAATATTCTCAAACAAGCAGGCTGTCACCTTGCCAAGATTACGCTTGATGTTTGTGGAAAATTAAATTTTGACAACAATGTTACAATTGCTATTAAAGGAAGTGTGTTAACTAATATACAGATTGTACAAACTTCCTTTATTGAAAAAATTAAACAAGAAAAACCGGAAGTGCAATTTATTTTAGAAGATGTATCATCTACATTAGGCTGTTATTACTTAGCTCTGAAATATATGAGCTAATTAAAAGTTAAAGGGGCAATTCAATATGCATGTAGTGAATGTATTATTAAAAATTGAAAGTTTATTATATCAATTACCAAAATCTGAAAGAAAAATAGCGCAATATATTTTAAACAATCCACAAGAAGTTATTAGAATGACTATACATGAATTAGCTACTCATGCTAATGCGAGTAGCTCTGCGGTCACTAGGCTTTGTCGTTCTATTGAAATTTCTAGTTTTTCAGAGTTAAAGGTATCTTTATCATCGCATCTCTCATACCCAGAGAAGAAAGGTTTTTATGACATTGAACCAAATGAAACAATAACGGCTATTAAAGAAAAAATAGTTTCCAACTCTGTACAAGCGATACAAGAAACAGCACTTTATTTAGATGAAGTTGTTCTCAATCAAATAATTGAAGCTATGAGAAATGCAGATGTTATTTATGTTTATGGATTAGGAGCTTCATGGCTTGTTGCGGAAGATATTACTCATAAATGGTTACGTTTAGGAAAGATTGTAAGTGCATATCAGGATGCACATATCATGGCTACTGCACTTGCTGCATCAACAAAAAATTGTGTGTTTTTTAGTATATCCAATAGTGGAGAAACTGGAGAAGTACTGCGACTTGTTGATATTGCTAAAGCATCTGGTATTCAAACAATTGGATTGTCTCGATTTGGGAATAACAGATTAACCAATAAAGTTGATATGTCCTTACATCATGTTCGTGCACCAGAGGCTCAATTTCGTAGTGCAGCAACAAGTTCATTATTTGCCCAATTTCTGACTATTGACATAATCTTCTATGCATATGCATCAAAATATTATGATGAAAACATTAAGGAAATTGAACGTTCAAGAGAATCTGTATTAAGGTTCATAGGGAAAAAAAACACTAATTAAAGTTTCTTTTACTGTTGTATATCTTACGCGAAAGGGGAAATATACGAACAGGATACATAACGAGGAGGAAGAGAAATGAAATCTACAGACCAATTTCAGACGTACGAAGTTCCTTGGGAAGAATTTATTGAAGCATTGCGGGGGGAAATAAAGAAACAAGTAGGGGCGGATATTATTGATACGGTCGTATGTAATTTGAAAGATGGTTTTGAAGTGTATACATATATGCAAGGAGATTTGGATTTTGAATATAAGGAGGCGCTTGAAAGAAAATACGGAAGCGATGCGAAGATACCTAACTTACTAACGGTTATGCTGTTAGCTAGTATTTACAATACAAGTGAAGAGAATATACGTTTACATGCAGATCAAAAGGAAAATCCGATTGTTGAAGTGTATGTGAAGAAGTAAAGAGTGCGCTAATTATAGCGTGCTCTTTATTTTTTGTATTAAAAAGAAAATCAAACTTTAATGGTGGAATTTATAGCGGGAAAAGTATGAAAGCTATGCGTTATTTCAGATATATAATAAGGAAAAAACTCGAAATAAAATATGCGAGTAGTTCATTTTTGTTTACATAATGTAATTGTTGTGAACTGTTGTCCTAAAATACAAGTCATATATCTTGTTTCCCCTCATAAATTTAAACATAGGAATTTGTCTACAAAGGTGGCGAAGCCTCATCATGAAAATTCGAATTTGTGCCACGTTCATGTTGTTTCTATTTATATGTTTACCTTTTTCAGCTTTTGCAAAAGGAGAGGAGGCGAAGGAAAGGGTCGTTTCACTTGTATATGATGATTCGGGCAGCATGAGAAATAACGATCGCTGGAAGTATGCCAATTACGCCTTGCAAAGTTTAGTTGCGCTATTAGATGAGAAAGATAAATTTTCTTACGTTCCAATGAGTAAGCCAAATGATCCGTTAAACATTTCGTTAACAAAGGATCAAAGGCAAACAGAAATTAATGGAATCGGCGCGTGGAAAACATATTTAAATACTCCATTTAGCGCAGTAGAAACGGCGATGCAATCTATAAAGAAGGAAGCAGATATAGATGGGAAACGTGAATTTTGGCTTATTGTATTAACTGACGGGGCATTTAATGATTTGGAGAAAGATAAGGTTGGCGGAAAAGAACAAATTACACAGAAGTTAGCACAGTTTAAGAAAGAGATGGATTCTAAAAAGATCTCTTTGCACCCAGTCTTAATCACGATGGAAGAGGATTTAGGGCAGCAAGAAAAAGAGCAGTTAAATACGTTTAAAGAGATTTGGAAAACAGAAATGAATGGAGTTGTCATGCCGTCTAGCGGTGAGGATGGTATTGTACAAAGTGTGAATCAAGTGGCAGCATTAGTTGCTAATCGTGATCCATTTTCTTCTGTTGAATCGATTGTTAAAACGAAAATAGTAGGGAAAAAAGTAGAGATTACAACACCGTTTCCATTAAAGCGTATGACGCTTGTACGACAATCACCTTCTTTGTCTAATTATAAAGTTATGCAACTTTCCAAACCGTTACAATTGCAGTCTTCTTTTTTCATACATGCACCAGGAGAAGCTAAATTATTCGGAAATATAGTGCATGTAAGTACAGCGAATCAGGAAGTGATTAAGCCAGGGACATATACGATAGAAGTGGATCAGGACATTGAGAAAGAGGGATTACAAGTACTTGTTGAACCAGCGCTTAACTATACTGTTTCTACGTATGACAAAGATGATAAAGATAGAAAAAATGTTGAGAAAATGTATGAAGGTGTGACAGCTGTTATTGAAGCGAAACCTACTGAATTACCAATTCAAATTTCTTATTTCGAAGCAGAAGTAGAAATAGACGGAAAGCAGTATCCGATGAAGTGGGATGATAAAAGACATGTGTTTTATTACGAGACAAAAGTTGGTAAAGAGTTAGTACGCGGGAAAGTCCATATGAATATAAAGGGATTTTATAGACAGACGAAAGAATTAAAGATTGAACCAGCTGAAAAACCAAAATTAACACTTCAAGCTGTTACGAAAGATTATGAAGAAAAGGTAACAAATTTAGAAAATAGTAAACCATTTATTTTACAGCCACAGTTAAATGGTAAACCGATGACAGAAGAGGCTGTAAAGAAACTATTAAAATCTACTGGTGTCACATCGAATCAATCGATCAACTATGAATTAAAACAGCATGGTAGTCAAGTTTATGTTTATCCTCGACCTTATTACTCCGACACATTCAATTTTACAGATACCGGCACCGTAGAGGCTACCATCACGATCAATGATTCAACATTACAAGAAGTAAAGGAAAAAATCGTACTGCACATTGAAAATGCGCCTTTTTTTGAGAAGTATGCGCTCGTTTTTAAATTTGTAATTCCTATCACTTTATTACTTTTAATAGTAGGAATTATTATTTTAGGATGGATTGTTCGTCCGAGATTTCATAGGAAAGCATTACTATATTACGAATGGGATCAAGAAGTAGCGAAAGATTGGCTTTATCAATCTGAACCAGAGTTACTTAAAAATAAATGGTGGAAGCACTATTTTGGCATTCCATTCCGAGCAGAAAGAAAGACTGTGCAATCTGTAACATTAATAGCGAAAAAAGGATCGAAATCTATATTTGTAGCAAAAGAATCGCAAGTGGTTGGGATGATTATTGATGGGATGTTTATAACAGAGGAAGAGGTAGGAATGGAGCATAAGACGTTGTATCCAAATGAACTTTTAGTAATTGATAGAGGATATGGTAAGGAGATTTACCGGTACGAATGTGAATAGTAGATAGGGTGTAAGAGGGGCGGAGGAGGCCCGGCTCTCTTTATTCTTCTTTTCAAACAAGCAAGAATAGGAAGGTGGTTCACATGACATTACAAGTTCCAACAATTTTAATTGGCTTAGGTGGAATCGGTAGTACTGTCACACATCAAATATATGAAAGATTACCTGAGGAGCGTCGTAAAAAGGTAGCGATGCATGTATTTGATACAGATGTGAATACATTGAGTAAATTTGATCATATTCGGAAGTTTAAGACGCAAACGAGCTCGAGTAAAACACCGAGAGAGTATATTGCGGGAGATCCAACGATTCCAGAGTGGTTCCCAATGGACCCGACTATACTTGATAAACCGTTAACGGAAGGAGCGGGACAGTTACGTGTCATTTCTCGTTTAGCGTTGCGTGCAGCGATGAAAGAAGATAAACTCACATCGTTTTGGCAAGAAATCGAGAAGATTTTTCCAGTTACAAGTGATCAGACGGAATATGGTGTACGTGTCATTATTGTAACATCACTAGCTGGCGGAACAGGCTCAGGGATGTTTTTACAAATCGCATTATATTTGCGTGAAATGCTCCGGAAAAAATTGCAGCATCACAACATTTTAATTCGCGGTGCGTTTTTAATGCCAGATGTTTTAGTTAAGACGAGAACGGTTAGTGCGAAAGAGTTTGAAACTGTGCAAGCGAATGGTTACGCATCGTTAAAAGAGTTGCACGCTATTACGCTCGGGTCGACTGGTGAATTATCAAAACGAGGCGGCGTAACGATTGAATTAGAATATCGTCCTGATCAAGTGGATGAAGATGGAAGAACAAATCATACGATAAAGCAGCATCATTTACCGTACAATTATTGTTTCTTATATGATTATGAAAATTTACATGGGCACCATTTGCACAATTTATCGGATTATATGGAGCAAATGGCAAATACGATTTATTTACAGTTATTCAGTCCAATGTCTGCAAATCATTTTGCGCAGGAAGATAATCAAATTCAGCAATTGGCAGAATCGAGTGGGAAAGGGAGATATTGCGGAGCAGGAACGGCGAAGCTCATTTATCCGTATGAGCACGTTTTGAAATACTGTGCTTTAAAATGGGCGGTGCAAGGTTTAGATGAATCTTGGCTTCATTTAGATCAACTGTTTCAAGAGAAGAAGCAAAGATATGATCAAGATGTAAAGCGCGGTATGCAGCGTGAAAAGCCAGAGCGCGGGAAAAGTTATTTAGAAGATTTAGAGCATCTTGCTACTCGTCCAGAACAGGCCCATATTTTTTATAGACAAATGTTCAATGAGACGCGCGAAGGGGCAGAGGGCGGTAAGGTCGGTGTTGCAAAATCAAAATTGTTTTTAGATGCTGTCGAAAGCTACGTACACCGTACAGTGCAAAAAGATGAAGAATTAAACCGCCTACAGCATGAGTGTAAAATATCGGCTGCGAAACTGAAAATGATGGAACAAATGAAAGGTGAAGTAGCGAGAGTTGATCATGCGGTTCGTTTATATGCTTATGCGATTCCGAGCCGTGTACATGAGCATGTGACTACACTTTTATATGACATGGTCGAATCAGACCGCTTTATACCGAGTGGCTCAGAAGGACAGTCTTATCAATTAAATACATGGTTTTTAAAGAAAACGGATCCGGTTCATCCTGTCGCAGCACGTTTTATGCTGTATGAAATTCGTAAGCAGTTAGTAGAGAAGATGAATCGACTGCATGAAAATAATGAACAAAAGCGTAATTTAATTCAAAACTACGATAAGAAATTTAATGTGAGTAATATTGATGGAACGGTAACGGCTGTTCGCCGCGTTGAAATTGCCCAGCAACAAGGCTGGGTCGGCAAAATGTTTTATAATCAGCAACGTTTGTTCAAAAAAGAATTTGAAGATATCGTAACGCAATATGTCCACAAATTAAGTGAGTATCGTAAAGAAATGTTATTAGAACTCGTGTATCAATCGCTATACCAAGCAGTTGATAAAATGATCCAATATTGGGAAAGATTCTTTGATAATTTACACGAAACACGTGAAAATTTATTGTTTGAAATCCAAAAGCGAAGCAAGGAATTTGAGGGGAAAACGAACCCGACGAATGTATACGTATTAGCTGAAGAGAAATTGCAAGAAAAGATTTGGCAAGATATGCAGCAACATTTAAATTTAGGTGTATTACCGAAAGATATATCGGCTGAAATTTATATGAGCTTGTACGGGGAATATTGTCGTGATGCGAAAGCCGAAGAAATTCAGTCGAAAAAGGTGGAAGACTTCTATCGTGAACATATATTGAGTTATTGTTATGACGAACTTCAAGTGCGCTATCGTGACAAACTAGAGCTTAATATCGTTGAAGCATTGCGAAAAGAAGCAGATTTCAAGAAACGTGATCGTGATGAATACGTTCGTGAAAAAATTGAAGATCTTTTCCATTTAGCAAGTCCGTTCGTTCCGAAAGTTTCTCATCACAGAGAGTTACAATATTGGGGCGTACATCCTTCTTTAAAACAAGAATTGCAAGAAGAGTTATTGCAAGAAATGTTTAAAGAAAAAGATACGGTAAACGAGGCGTTTTCACCATTTGAAGTGATTTGTTATCGTGCTCATTACGGATTATCGCTACAAGATTTTCCTAAGCTTTCATCTGGACATATTGCGAATGGTTTTATGAACGATAAAGGTGATTATTTTCAATCGTATTATCGCCGCGTGAACAAATTAAATAGTAAAAAATCTAGTTTGACGCCGCATTTAGATAAATATTGGCACTTACCAGCCTTTATGCCAGACTTGAATGCAACGCAAACGAAGTTAGATTACGATAAATGTAATCGTGCTCTTCTATACGCGTATATGTATCGCTGGATTAGCTTAGTTGCTGTTGATGGGCAATTCGTGTATCAATATAACGGTGTCGGCCGTAGCTTTTTAATCCAGTCGATGGGGAAAAATATTTCAAGCGAAAGTTATAAGTTGCACAGAGCATTGCTTCATAATCCGTTTATTTATGAAAATATCTTGTCCAGGTTTGAAGAAGAGCAAGAAAAGGCAATGATACAAGGTGGACATTTATATACACATGCATTTGTATTAGGTGCTCAAGATATTAGATGGCTTCGTAAAGAGCATGTCCATAATATTTTAGATATGATTTTAATGTATGATCGTGAGGCAAAATATGACCCGACGTTAGAAGAAACATCTGACGATTTGTTAAGGCTATTCCTTGATGAAATTGAGTTGTATTTCCAAAACTATTACGGAACAGGTGCAGATATGGTTGCAAAGAAAGAGAAAGAGATGTTTATGAAACAATTGTGGGATCGTTCGTATGCGAAAGGGTATGTGGATCCAAATAGTGCGCCTTATAAAAAATGGCAAAATGTATTACATGTTCCCGATGAAGAAGAAGTGCCAAAAACGAATGTATAATGAGTGAAAAGGGAATCCTTAAGAATGGCAATACAACTTTAGAAATGAGGGATTCCGATGCCGTTTTTAGGAAGTATATATCAAATATTTGGATTATATCCAGAAATTTATCATGCGATGATTTCAGCAGAGCTGCAAGAAGAAGCTCAAAAGGAACATATCGATAATAATAGTACAGAAATTGAAGCGGAAGAATAAAGCGCAGATGAACATCTGCGCTTTTTTTATTGTCTTAGGTGAAAATACTGTTTGCAATTTGTAGGGAAGTTAATCGGTCTAACAAGATAAGATGAATAATTATTTCTATATAACGAATCGACTGGTTTTATCTTGTTTGTATATGGGGATTTCATTGAGTCTGATGTATAAAAATGAATTCCGAAATAATATAAAATGTATTGAAATGGGAATTAACAGTGTTTTCAAGTGGTATCGTATATTTTGGAATACTATTTTATTTATAATTATTCGATGTGGGTGAATTAATTATATTGTTGACAATATAATTAATCGTGTGATAAATTCAATCAATCTTCTAAAAACATGCTTGTTAACAAGCGTATTTTTAGAAGATTGATTTTTCTGATTTTTAGGCATGTAATTTGTGGAGTTTATATAGGGAGTGAAAGTAAAGTATGAATATTATTAATGTGTAATAGCAACAGTAATAAAGATTGTAATGAGTAAGGGATAATTTTGAAAAAGAGGTTTCTACGAATGAGTTTATTTATAAAGAAAGCAATGAATGAAGAAAAGAAAAACGTGTTACAGCAAACTTTAGGAGCAATTGATTTAACGCTTTTAGGAATTGGAGCAATTATTGGTACAGGAATTTTCGTATTAACAGGTATTGTAGCAGCGAAACATGCTGGTCCAGCAATTGTATTATCTTTCATGTTAGCTGCAATTGTATGTGCTTGTGTAGCTTTTTGTTATGCTGAATTTGCATCTACAGTCCCGGTCTCAGGAAGTGTGTATTCGTATACGTATATGACATTAGGTGAGATTTTTGCTTTTATAGTTGGCTGGTGTGTTATGTTAGAGTACTTATTAGCTACTTCTGCGGTGGCGGCGGGATGGTCAGCCTATTTTCAGTCATTGCTATTAGGGTTTAATATTCATATTCCGGCAATCGTTGCTTCTGCACCAGGGATGGGGAATGGCGGGATTATCGACTTGCCAGCGGTTATTATTATTTTAGTTGTTACATTTTTACTAAGTCGTGGTGTGAAAGAAAGTGCACGTATAAATAATATAATGGTTATTATCAAACTGACTGTTATTTTAGTATTTATTATTGTAGGAGCAAACTATGTAAAGCCAGAGAATTGGCAGCCGTTTCTTCCTTTTGGATACCATGGTGTTATTGGAGGAGCTGCTACTGTATTTTTTGCCTTTTTAGGTTTCGATGCAGTTGCAACAGCAGCAGAGGAAGTGAAACGCCCACAACGTAACGTTCCAATTGGATTACTTGTCTCTTTATGCATTTGTACAATTCTTTATGTTGGTGTTTCATTCGTGTTAACTGGAATGGTTCCATTTACGGATCTGAATGTAGCTGATCCAGTAGCATATGCACTGCGTATTGTAGGAGAGGATAGAATTGCTGGTCTATTATCAGTTGGAGCGATAGCTGGTTTAACAACAGTTCTGTTAGTTGCTATGTTCGCATTTGTTCGAGTATCATACTCGATGAGCCGAGATGGATTGTTACCAAAAAGATTTTCGAGTGTTCATAAACGTTATCAAACACCATTTTTTAATACATGGATTACGGGTATTCTTGCGGCTGTATTAGCGGGTTTATTGGACTTGAATTTGTTGGCAAATTTAGTGAATGTGGGAACGATAACAGCTTTCATATTTGTATCTATAGCTGTAATTGTATTAAGGAAGACACATCCTAATTTGAAAAGACCGTTCCGTGCTCCGTTAGTTCCATTCTTACCTATACTTGCGATAGTAAGTTGTTTATATTTAGCATTAAATCTTTCTAAAACCACTTTAATCAGTTTTGCAATTTGGGTTATTGTAGGTATTTTTATTTATTTTATATACGCGAAAAAACATAGTAAGATTAGAAATAAAGTATAAGGTATTACAATGATGGTTGTAGGCTAAAGTTTTTTTTACCTATAGCCATTTTTATTTGTGCACACCTTATTTTCGTGTTAACATAAAGCGAATTTTTTAAGGGAGAGAAAGAAATGAAATGGATTTATTTTATTGTTATCAACGTTATAGCATTTAGTATGATGGGGCTTGATAAGCGAAAAGCAAAGAAAAAGCAGTGGAGAACGCCAGAAAGTACGTTGTTTTTATCAGCTGCAGCTGGAGGGGCGGTTGGAGCTTGGATTGGTATGTATATGTTTCATCATAAGACACATAAAAGTAAATTTATCTTCGGTATTCCAGTGCTCGTTATTATAACAGTAGGAGTGTTTTTATACATATAACGGATTTGCAAGAGGAATGTCGAAAGAAATGCAGATTGAATATTGGTAAAGTAAGTATGTGAGACCTTATAATGAAGAAAAAAAGAGAAGAGGAGAACAGGGAAGATGGGGAGTCAAACAGCAGAGCAAAAGCAGGGGATTATATATGCGGCGGGTGCGTATACGATGTGGGGAGTTCTTCCGATTTATTGGAAATGGGTGGAGGAAGTACCGGCGGATGAAATATTAGCACACCGCATCGTTTGGGCATTTGTTTTTATGTTGTTAGTTTTAGGAGTAACGAAGAGGTTTCGTCAGTTTGGTGGGGAGTTAGTGGCCCTTTTTAAACGACCTAAATTATTAATGTCATTAACAATTGCTTCGATACTTATTAGTGGAAACTGGTTTGTATACATATGGGCCGTAAATCATAACCATGTAATCGAAGCCAGTCTTGGGTATTATATTAATCCACTTATAAGTATTTTACTTGGTACAGTTGTTTTAAAAGAGAAGCTTAATTTTTGGCAATATGTTGCGGTTGGTTTAGCTGGATTAGGCGTTGTTATTTTAACGATACGTTTCGGATCAATTCCATGGGTTTCTCTTTCACTTGCTTTTTCATTTGGATTATATGGATTAACGAAAAAATTATTAAATTACGACGCAACAATTGGGCTTACGATGGAAACGATGTTAGTGACGCCATTTGCACTTATATATTTGTTTATGACAGGAGTTCATGGCTTTGGTTCGTTCGGTTCTATTTCGGCAATATCAACGTTTCTTTTAATAGGGGCGGGTATTGTTACAGCGTTACCACTCTTTTATTTTGCTAAAGGAGCACAACTTATTCCGCTCTATATGATAGGATTTTTACAATACATCGCGCCGACTATTAGTTTAATTTTAGGTGTGTTCGTTTTTGGTGAACATTTCACATCTACTCATATGATTGCGTTTTTCTGTATATGGATTGCTTTATTTGTCTTTTCAATGGCGAAAACAAAGTTTCTACTACAGAAACAACCAAAATTTATTAAAAATAAATCAGCAAAAGTATCATAATGCGTAGTATTTTCTACGCATTTTTCTTTATACTTATATTATATAGAAATTCCATTATAGTCAGTGAGGAGCTGAAAAACATGGAAACAATTTTACATAATGACCCACTTATAGCAGCTGTAATTTCTTGGTTTTTAGCACAGTTAACGAAAGTCGTTTTTAAATTAATAAAAACAGGCGAGTTTGATTTTGCTAAGTTCTTTGCTTCAGGTGGAATGCCAAGTTCGCATGCGTCGACTGTTACTGCACTTGCTACAGGTGTCGGAGTGGTGGAAGGTGTGGAGAGTCCAATATTTGCGGTTGCCGCTATTTTTGCCATTATTGTTATGTACGATGCTTCAGGAGTAAGGCTTGCGGTTAGTAAGCAAGCGAAAATATTGAATGATTTTTTTCATGGTAGACAAACAGAATATAAAAAGTTAAATGAGCTCGTTGGACATACACCCTATCAAGTTGTTGTTGGTGCACTATTAGGAATTGTTGTCGGGGTTGGGTATTGTTTGTAAGCAGAATGTGTGTAATACACGTTCTGCTTTTCTTTGTTTTCATACATATTTAGCTAAGTTTTCGAATATCGTATACGGACTTAGAAAGGGTGGGTGAGCGGTGTGCTACTATATGACAAAGTGCGTGAGGAGATAGAGAGGAGAACGACTGCACTTCAAACGATGCAAAGGCAAGACGGAACGTGGTCATTTTGTTTTGAAGGAGCTTTACTAACGGATTGTCATATGATTTTTTTACTCAAATTATTAGGGCGAAATGACGAAATAGAACCGTTTGTGAAAAGGTTAGCATCTCTTCAAACAAATGAAGGGACTTGGAAATTATATGAAGATGAAAGGGGAGGGAATTTATCCGCCACGATTCAAGCATATGCTGCTTTACTTGCTTCGGAAAAATATTCGAAAGAAGATATGAATATGAGGCGAGCTGAAATGTTTATTAAGGAACACGGGGGAGTTTCTCGTGCTCATTTTATGACGAAATTTTTATTAGCGATTCATGGAGAATATGAATTTCCTGCGCTTTTTCACTTTCCAACGCCAATCTTATTTTTACAAGATGACTCCCCCCTCAGTATATTTGGGCTAAGCAGCTCAGCGCGTATACATTTAATTCCGATGATGATTTGTATGAATAAGAGATTCCGTGTAGAGAAAAAGTTATTGCCAAATTTAAATCATATTGCAGGCGGGGGTGGGCAATGGTTTCGAGAGGAGCGGTCTCCGCTGTTTCAATCGTTTGTAGGTGATGTGAAAAAGGTAATATCGTATCCATTATCGTTACATCATAAAGGATACGAAGAAGTAGAGCGCTTTATGAAGGAGCGTATAGATGAAAATGGAACTTTGTATAGTTACGCGAGTGCTACGTTTTATATGATTTATGCTTTGCTTGCATTAGGGCACTCTATTCAGTCTCCAATTATTGAGAAAGCTGTGACAGGATTAAAATCTTATATATGGAAGATGGACAGAGGAAGTCATTTGCAAAATTCTCCTTCTACCGTATGGGATACCGCTTTACTTAGCTATTCATTGCAAGAAGCTAAAGTTACAAATGAAAATAAGATGATTCAAAGGGCGACAGAGTATTTATTGCAAAAACAACAAACAAAAAAGGTAGATTGGAGCGTACATGCATCATCACTTGTAGCTGGCGGTTGGGGATTTTCAGATGTTAATACGACGATCCCTGATATAGACGATACTACAGCTGTCCTTAGAGCGTTAGCGCGAAGTAGAGGGAATGATAGAGTAGATAAGGCTTGGGGAAGAGGCGTGGAATGGGTAAAAGGATTGCAAAACAATGATGGAGGCTGGGGAGCTTTTGAACGAGGGGTAACGAGCAAGTTACTATCGAATTTGCCGATTGAAAATGCGAGTGATATGATAACCGATCCGTCCACACCAGATATTACAGGTAGGGTGTTAGAATTATTCGGAACGTATGCACCGAATGAATTGCCTGAAGAGCAAAAAAAGAAAGCTATCAAATGGTTAATGGATGTACAGGAACAGAATGGATCATGGTATGGAAAATGGGGGATATGTTATATATACGGGACATGGGCAACGATGACAGGCTTACGTGCAGTAGAAGTGCCTTCTACTCATCCATCGTTGAAAAAAGCAGCTTCATGGCTCGAGCATTTGCAGCATGAAGACGGAGGGTGGGGAGAATCCTGTCAAAGTAGTGTAGAGAAAAAAATTATTTCTTTACCCTTTAGCACGCCGTCACAAACAGCGTGGGCACTTGATGCACTTATTTCTTACTACGATCAAGAAACACCGATTATTCGAAAAGGAATTTCATATTTGCTCGCGCAGTCTACTATGAATGAAAAATATCCTACTGGTACAGGGTTACCGGGTGGCTTTTATATTCGCTACCATAGTTATGGGCATATATATCCGTTACTTGCTTTAGCGCACTACATAAAGAAATATAGAAAATAAACCGAGAGATACTCTCGGTTTATTTTGATGGGTAGTAGGTCCCTGTTGAAAAGAATAAGGAACGTTGTAGTGCCTTATTTTTCTGTTGATTGGCGTTTTTGACGTGCATCAGCGGCATTTGCACGTGCGTTTGCTTCTAAGTCATTGTGGTCAGCGAGTTCGCGAGCGAACTCAACATCAATGCCATCGGCAGCTTTGTTTCGATTTACATTCTTTTTTTTCATTCGACACAATCTCCTTGTGTTTTATCCCGCATAAACGGGTAGTAAAACTCCCACCTCAAAATTCAGATGGAACAAAGAAGCTAGGTGGGAGATTAACTGCCCGTAAATGCCCGATTGGTGAGGGCTAATAATCAGTGGGGGATGAACAAACCCCCCACTGATTAAAGTTTCACTTTATGCGACGTTGCAAAGTTAGTTTGACACAAATAGACTTTTTTATACAAAGAGGATTTGGAAAGCAGAGAGCCGAAATATACAATATAACTAATAGAAATGGGGGATAGGGATGGACTTGTTGAATGGGAAAACAGCTGTTGTAACGGGTGCTGCGCAGGGGATTGGAAAAGAAATCGCACGAGTTTTTGCAAAACTAGGGGCTAAAGTATTAATTAGTGATGTAAATGAAGAGAAGCTACAAGAAACGACACGTGAATTATCAGATGAAGGGTATGATGTGAGCTTATATCGATGTGATGTGAGTAATCAAAATGAAGCGAAGTCGTTAATTGAATATGCGGTGCAAAAATTTGGTACATTACATATTTTAGTGAATAACGCTGGGATTACAAAAGATGCAATGTTACATAAGATGGAGAAGTCTGCTTGGGAACAAGTATTACAAGTGAACTTAACTGGCGTTTTTTATTGTATGCAGCCAGCACTTCTTTATATGAGACAACAACAGTATGGACGGATTATTAATATTTCTTCTATTAGTAGGGAAGGAAATATTGGACAAGCAAATTATGCGGCTACAAAAGCAGGGGTTGTAGGCTTAACAAAAACAGCAGCGAAAGAGGTTGGAAGTTTTGGTATTACGTGTAATGCGATTTGTCCAGGATTTATGGATACTGATATGACAAAAACAATACCGGATAAAGTAAAAGAGAAAATGGTTGGAGCGATTCCAGTTGGAAGAATCGGAACACCGGAAGATATTGCAAACGCAGCTGCCTTTTTAGCATCAGAGTATGCGTCTTACATTACAGGAGAGGTATTAAATGTGAGCGGTGGATTGCAAGTGTAAATGAATACATAATGAAAAGAACCTGACCGAGTAGGTCAGGTTCTTTCTCGTTAATTTAAGTTAATCCAAACGCTCTTCACTTCTGTATAGTTGTTCAGCGCGTAAGATCCCATTTCGCGGCCAAGGCCAGATTGTTTAAATCCTCCAAATGGAGATGCTGCATCAAAGACGTTATAACAGTTTACCCATACTGTACCTGCACGTACTTTGCTTGCAATATAATGTGCAGTTTTTACGTTTTCTGTCCATACACCAGCCGCTAAGCCGAATTGTGATTTATTCGCACGATCAATTACTTCATCAATATCGTTAAACGGTAATGCAGAAATAACTGGACCGAAAATTTCTTCTTTAGCGATTGTCATCTCATCATTTACATCAGCGAATACTGTAGGAGAAACGAAGTAACCTTGATCGAATGGTTTGTTTCCTCCGCAAAGTACTTCAGCACCTTCTGCAATTCCTTTTTCAATATAGCCCATTACACGTTTTTGCTGTTCTTCAGAAACGAGAGGTCCGATTGTAGTCTCTGGATTTAGACCAGCGCCTTGATTTAATTTTTTTGAATATAGAACGAGATCAGCCATGACATTGTCGTACATTTTCTTCGGAATAAATAAGCGTGACCCAGCGCAGCACACTTGTCCTTGGTTAAACATAACACCAGAAAGCGCAGCTGGAATCGCTCGAGATAAGTCAGCGTCTGGTAAAATAATGTTTGGCGACTTACCACCAAGCTCTAATGTAACGCGTTTTAACGATTCAGATGCTTGTCTCATAATTTGTTTGCCGACTGGAGTAGAGCCTGTAAATGCAATTTTATCTACGAGTGGATGATTAACGAGAGCTTGTCCAGCTGTCTCACCGAATCCAGGAACGATGTTAACAACGCCTTTCGGGAATCCAGCTTCTTCAATTAATTCAGCTAAGTATAGAGCGGATAATGGAGTTTGTTCTGCAGGTTTTAAAACGATTGTACATCCTGTTGCAAGGGCTGCTCCCATTTTCCACATTGCCATAAGAAGTGGGAAGTTCCATGGGATAATTTGACCGACAACACCAACAGCTTCATGGCGTGTATAGTTAAAATATTCACCAGAAACAGGGATTGTTTGTCCAACGATTTTTGTAGCCCAGCCAGCATAATAGCGCATATGTTCAATTGCAAGAGGAACGTCTGCTGCTAAAGTTTCGCGGATTGGCTTTCCGTTATCTAAAGTTTCGAGCTGTGCCAGCTCTTCTTTATGCTCTTCCATTAAATCAGCAAGTTTGTACATAAGACGGCTTCGTTCAGCAGTGCTCATGCGTGACCAAGGACCTTCATCGAAAGCCATTCGAGCAGCTACAACAGCTTTATGAATGTCTTCGCGACCAGCTTCAGCAACGATAGCCAGTGTTTCACCAGTTGCTGGGTTAGGAGTTTTAAACGTTTTTCCGGAAGCGCTTTCGACAAATGATCCGTTTACATATAATTTCTTTGTGCCTTGAAGAAATTTCTCTACCTTTTCATGAAGATTTACAGCTAGTTGACTCATTGTATAACCCCCTTGAAAATATAATTTAAACGCAGTACGAGACGGCGTTTATTCCGAAATCAAGGATGTGGGAACTAGATGAAAAGCCTCTACTTAAAATCATAAATAATAAATGCTGAAAATTCAAATTTCATTTTCATTACAATTGTAAAAAATATGTAATGAAACATTGTATTCTATATAATTACAAAAAATCCTGCGCGTTTTTGTTTTCTATTAGGAAAAACTAGAAAAACAGTGGTACAATTATACATCGTGAGAGGAGGGAGAAAATGAAGAATTATCATGATGATCCGCGCTTTCGAGTTGCCCATAGAGAAGCGTTAATTGGTATTGGATTAGCTATTATTAATTTTATAATATGGTATGGATTTGCTTATGGGCTTGGAAGTAAGGATCCGAGTGAATATACATATGTATTAGGTTTTCCAGCATGGTTTTTTTATAGCTGTATCGTTGGATTTATCGTAATGGTTATTTTGCTTATTTTAGTTGTTCGTTTTTTATTTCAAGATATTCCACTCGATGAGGAAGAAAAAAGTGAGGAATGATAGATGAATTGGTATGTAATAATCCCAATGATAATTTCTTTTATCGTTGTGTTTTTAATTGGTGTATATGCATCAAGACGTGTACAAGCAACTGCTAATAATAAATTTTTACAAGAATATTTTCTTGGTGGGCGTGAACTTGGTGGCTTATTATTAGCTATGACGATGATTGCTACGTACGGTAGTGCAAGTAGCTTTATCGGCGGGCCTGGTATTGCTTACAATATAGGTCTTGGATGGGTGCTGTTATCAGCGATTCAAGTTGTAACAGGATATATCGTTTTAACGGTTATCGGTAAAAAGTTTGCTATTATCGCTAGGAAGATGGAAGCAATTACGCTTATTGATTATTTAAAGGGCAGATACAATAATAAAGCGGTAGTTGTTCTTTCTGCGTTATGTATTATAATCTTTTTGTTCTCAGCAACAGTAGCCCAGTGGGTTGGCGGCGGACGATTAATTGAGTCGCTAACAGGACTTTCCTACACAACGGCACTATTTTTATTTACATTTTCTGTACTTGTGTATGTGTTAATTGGTGGATTTCGTGCAGTCGCTTTATCAGATACGTTATTAGGAATCATTATGTTAGTCGGAACAACAATCATTTTAATTGCTACTGTCATTGCTGGTGGCGGAGTTGAAAAGATTATGCAGGAACTTATTCAAATTAATCCGAATTTAATAACACCGTTCGGAGCGGATGGAAGTTTAACGAAATCATATGTCACATCATTTTGGATTTTAATTGGAATTGGTGTCGTTGGATTACCGCAAATTAGTGTGCGTGCTATGTCTTATAAAAATTCAAAAGCTATGCACCAAGCATTAATCATTGGAACGGTTGTCGTCGGTACAATTATGATTGGTATGCATTTAACAGGTGTGTTTGCAAGAGTAGTCCTTCCAGGCATAACGGTACCAGATAAAGTAATGCCGCTACTCGCGATGGAGGTGTTGCCACCTTGGTTAGCTGGAGTTTTCTTAGCTGCACCAATGGCAGCGATAATGTCTACTGTGAACTCATTATTATTACTTGTAAGTTCGTCAATTATTAAAGATATATATGTGAACTACATAAATAAAGATGCAGCGGCTAGTACGATAAAAAAAGGAAGTCTGTGGATTACTGGTATCGTAGGACTGCTTGTTTATGCAGCGGCTATTAAACCACCAGATTTTTTAATTTGGTTAAATTTATTTTCTTTCGGTGGTTTAGAAGCAGCGTTCATTTGGCCGATTGTACTAGGGTTATATTGGAAAAAGGGAAATGCAACTGGAGCTCTCGCATCTATTTTAGTTGGAGTAGGTTCCTATATGTTTATTCACCTTTGCTACCCTAATCCATTCGGTATACATACAGTTGTTTTCCCGATTTGCTTTGCATTTATTGCGTATATAATTGGTAGTATGGTTACGATGAAAAAAGTAGCATAAAAATATAGAAAAACGTAGGGACTTCTAATGCGAAGTTCCTACGTTTTTTGTTTATACAAAATTTTCTTTTTCAGTCTGTATTCCGCCATACATTCATAAAGTAATAACAATTGATGGGATGGAGTTGAGGTCTATGAAAAAAATATTATTTTTAGGAGACCCAGGAATTGATGACTCTTTAGCAATTATGTATGGATTGTTACATCCTGATATTGATATTGTTGGTGTCGTAACGGGATATGGAAATGTAACACAAGAAAAGGCGACAAGTAATGCGGCGTATTTATTGCAAATGGCAGGGCGAGAAGATATACCTGTTATTAATGGTGCGAAAATTCCTTTATCCGGAGATTTTGTGACGTATTATCCGGAGATTCACGGTGCAGATGGCTTAGGACCAATTAAGCCTCCGAAAGCCTTTTCTCCAAATATAAAATCATTTTGTGCATTTTTCGATATTCTTGAAAAGTATAAAGGAGAATTAATCATTGTTGATGCTGGCAGGTCAACAACATTGGCGACGGCATTTATTTTAGAAAAACCGATGATGAAGTACGTGAAAGAATATTATATAATGGGCGGTGCTTTTTTAATGCCCGGAAATGTTACACCAGTCGCGGAGGCAAATTTTCATGGAGACCCAATTGCATCACAATTAGTTATGCAAAATGCAAAAAATGTGACATTAATACCGCTTAACGTTACTTCAGAAGCGATTATTACACCGGAAATGGTGAAATATATTACGAAACATTCTAAAACGAATTTCAAGAAATTAATAGAACCGATTTTCAATTATTATTATAAAGCTTATAAAAACCTGAATCCTAAAATAACAGGAAGCCCAGTGCACGATGTAGTTACGATGATGGTAGCGGTAAATCCATCTCTTTTAGATTACGTGTATCGCCGTGTTGATGTCGATACGATTGGAGCTGCAAAAGGAGAGAGTATCGCTGATTTTCGCCCGCAGCCTGAAGCGAAAGCATTGAAAAATTGGGTGAGAATTGGTTGGTCATTACATTATAAAAAGTTTCTTGAGGATTTTGTGAAAATTATGACGTAGACATAATAGGAACATGCAAGTTAAAATAATGGAGATGATTATTTAAATAATCATCTCCATTATTTTGTTTTTAAGAGATAAATAGAGAAGAGTTACACAATAGGAGAGGAATTTCACTTGAAAAAAACTATAGTATGCGCAGTGATTGTGGGTATTTTTGTTTTGCTGATATCGGGTAACTTTTTAGTGAAAAAAGTGTGGAGTTCAAATAATGATGATGCGCAGTACATCGCATCCTTTATTGAAGAGCATAAAAATGAAAAAAATAGCGCTCTTCTAGTAAAGAGAAATGATAAAGTTGTGTATTCTGTAAATCCAGATGTTGTATTGCCAGTTGCTAGTACGATGAAGTTAATTGTGGCGCTTGAATATACGAAACAAGTTACAGAGGGGAAAATCGATCCGTCTAGTTTCGTTTCAATTAATGATGTGAATCGTTATTATGTGCCGAGTACAGATGGTGGTGCACAAGATAGATGGCAAAATTATTTACAAAAAAAAGAAAAGATAACTGAAGGAGCGGTTTCTTTAGAAGAAGTTGCAAAAGGAATGGTTAAGTTTAGTTCTAATGCAAATACTGAATATTTAATGGAGGTATTAGGATTAGACAATATTAATCGGAATTTACAAAGTTTAGCGCTTCCTGCACATCAACCGCTATTTCCGATCGTTTCATCTTTATACATTCCGGGATATTTGCATAAAGAATTACATGTTCCAAAATATAAAATAGAGAAAAAGTTAAAAGAAATGTCTCAAGAGCAATATCGTGAATATGCTATGATTATTCATGAACGCTTAAAAAAGAAGGGACCATTATTACAGAAGGAAATTCCTCTGTATTTAGAGGAACGTTACGACAAAATTTGGTCGGATAGATTGCCGGCTGCTTCCGCTAACGATTATATGGTACTGCTTCAAAAGGCAAATCATCAAGGTGGTCTTACAGAAGCGGAAGAAAAAGTGTGGGCGAATATCGTCGAAACAGATATGAGTGCAAAGAAATATCGTAAAACATTCAGGCATGCCGGGCAAAAGAATGGTTATACACCATGGACGGTAACAAAAGCTGTTTATGCAATGGATAAACGGGGAAACTGTACAGAAATTGTTTTCTTGGCAAATAATTTAAATGAAGATGACAGTGCTGAAATACGTAAACATTTAGCAAATCTACACTTCCAAGTGTTGCAAAGTGATAAGTATGATGCGACTTTTATTAAATAAACTCGGTGCTATGAGCGCCGAGTTTATTTTTATGTACAAGCACTTTTTCACCATCCCTGGGTATGATGGGTAGTAACACTTAGGCGAAAGGGGAAAAGGTGATGAAACAGAGTAAAGAAGAGTTTATTAAGAAGGAAGGCGCTGATTTCCCTGGGAAAACATATGTAGATTGTGTATTACAGCACGTATTTAATTTTCAGCGTAATTATTTATTAAAAGATATGTTTCAAGTGCATAGGGCACATATTACTATGTTAACTGAAGAAAAGTTGATGAAAAGAGAAGAAGCGAAAGTTATATTAACCGCACTTAAAAAAGTAGAGGGGATTCCAAAGGAGAAGTTGCTATATACAGAGCAACATGAAGATCTTTTTTTCTTAGTTGAATATTTGCTTTCTCAAGAAGCAAAGTGTGAATTTGTAAGTAATATGCATATCGGTAGAAGTAGAAATGATATGGGCGTAACGATGTATCGCATGAGTTTACGGCAATTTGTATTGCGGTTAATGGAACATCATTTATTGCTGCAAGAAAGTATGCTGGAGCTTGCCGATGAACATATGGAAACAATTATGCCCGCGTATACACATACACAACCGGCGCAGCCAACAACATTTGGTCATTATGTTTTGGCAATTTATGATACGATGCAACGAGATTTAGAAAGAATGAAAAAAGCGTATCATCTTTTAAATCATTCTCCAATGGGGGCAGCTGCCCTTTCTACAACAAGCTTCCCGATTAAGCGAGAACGAGTGGCACAGTTGCTTGGATTTACAAATGTAATTGAGAACTCATATGATGCTGTTGCTGGGGCGGATTATTTATTAGAAGTTAGCTCGTTACTAATGGTTATTATGACGAACACGAGTAGGTGGATTCATGATTTTTTACTATTAGCGACGAAAGAATATGATGGGATTACTGTAGCAAAGCCATATGTGCAAATAAGTAGTATTATGCCGCAAAAACGAAATCCTGTTTCAATTGAACATGCCCGTGCTATTACGAGTAGTGCTTTAGGGGAAGCCTTTACTGTATTTCAAATGATTCATAATACACCATTTGGCGATATTGTCGATACGGAGGATGACTTGCAGCCGTATTTATATAAAGGAATCGAAAAGGCGATTCGTGTTTTTTGTATTATGAACGCAGTTATTCGAACGATGAAAGTAGAAGAGGAAACGCTAAAAAGTCGTTCATATAAACACGCGATTACGATTACAGATTTCGCAGATGTTTTAACAAAAAACTATGAAATACCATTTCGGCATGCACATCATGCAGCAAGTGCGATTGCGAATATGTCATTGGAGCAGAAAAAGGAGTTACATGAATTAAATTTCAAAGACATAAATGTATACTTACAAGAAAATTTGAAAGTAAATTTATTAGAAGAAGAGTGGAAAGAAATCATATCACCAGAAGCTTTTATTCAAAAAAGAAATGTATATGGTGGACCGAGTAAAAAAGAGATGGAGCGTATGATTAATAAACGTAAAGAATCGTTTCGAAAAGAAGAGGAGCTATTTGAGAAGGAAAAGAAGAGAGTGTTGCATGCTGAAAATGATTTGAACACAGTAGTTTCAAATATTATTGAATCGTAAAAGAAGGATTTAATGAATCAATCGCCAATACTTAATTAAAATATAAATCGAGGGAAGAGATTGTCGATGATTCAATTGCATGTATATGAAGATGTTTTTCATTTTAAAAAGGATGTTATATCATTTTTAGAAAAGAACGAGCAGGAAAATAATTTGCTATTAGGTGTATTACAAGTTGTTCAAGAACCGATATTTATGGGTGTAGCGAAACGAGGAGAAGAAATTACAGTTGTATTTCTTCAAACAGAAGAGAAGATACAAATGATTGTTGCAACTTCTGAAATTTCGGAAGAGGATATAGCCGAACTTGCAAAGGAGTTAACGAAAGTATATCCGGATATTCCTGGTTTCATTGGTAATAAGAAAGTCATACAGAAGTTAGCTGAAGAGATTGCGATATTAGAACGGAAAAAAACTACACTTGGAATGGAACAAGGTGTATATGAATTAAAACGAGTAAAGAAGAAGTGGAGCGGAGATGGAATTTTTCGTGCAGTAAATAGTGATGAGCTGCCATTAATAGAACAGTGGATACATCAATTTTGTGAAGATGTGAAGCTTCCTACTACGAAAGAAGAAGCAAAACAAACTGCATATACACTAATAACTACTAACCGTCTATTTGGTCTGGAGGTGGGCGGAAAACTAGTCTCTGTAGCTGCAAAAACGAGACCGACTACAAATAATATAACAGTCAATTTCGTTTATACGCCGAAAGAGGAACGAAAAAAAGGATATGCATCTATTTGTGTAGCCGAACTTAGTCAACGTATGCTAGATGAAGGCTACAAAACAACGACATTATATACCGATCTAGCAAATCCAACGTCTAATAAAATTTATCAAGAAATTGGTTATGAGAAGATTATGGAGTCGGTACTTATATTTTTAGAGAAATAGAACAAAAAGGCGCGCTAATTTAGCGTGCCTTTTCGTTATTCATCAATTCGAATAACCTCGCCTTGCGGAAAGTCTTCAGTCTCTAGTAAGTTACGAATAGCTTTCGCAACATATTCAGGTGACAGTAGCTTTCCTTTTTCTTTTAATGCGGTGAAGCGGTCTAAGTTAATAAAGTCTTCCTTATTTGTTTCACGAATTTGTGCTTGCATATTTGTATCAACAACACCCGGTGCAAAAGCGACAGTTTTTACAGGATAGTCTTTCTCCACTTCTTCAGTAGCTACGCACTGTGTAAACATATTTATACCGGCTTTCGTTGTACAATAAGCTCCCCATCCGAAATAAGGATTTTTTCCTGCACCAGATGAAATATTTATAATGCGTTTATCTACTTTCCAGTCTTTCGTCTGTTTCATGAAAGTGGAAGTAAGGATCATCGGTGCAATTAAATTAATTTGAACGTTCGTAATGAATTGTTCACTTTCTGATTTTTCGATGGGTTTTATTGGTGCAACTGTGCCTGCATTATTAATTAAATGAATCGATGAGACATTGTCTTTTTGAATAGATGAAAAGACTTCGTTAAAATGCGTTTCTAAATTATGTACATCTTGAAGATCTATGGAATGGAAAATACAATTGCTGTTGTTTTGCTCGGCGATTTTTGTAAGCTTTTTATTTTCTCTCCTAGAAATAGAGATAACGGTTGTATTTTCTTCTAACAATTGCACGGCGATTGCCTCACCTAAACCTTGTGAAGTTCCTGTTACGATAACGTAGCGCATAGTGTAGTAAACTCCTCTCCATATATGTGGAATTTTGTTGGACAACGTACACAGTATAGCATCATTATTATTAATTCTTCACTTCTAACAACCGGTAAGATTGTTACGTTTAGTATTTCTGAGGAGAGGGAAAATGAATATTCCCTATATGTTAGACTAATGAAAAGGAGTGGGAAATATGAGACATAAAATGGGACTATATAATGAGCCTTTTCAATCTATTTATTCGGGTAAAAAAGTATTTGAAGTTAGATTGTATGATAAAAAGCGTCAACAAATAAAACATGGTGATGAAATTGTATTTACCAACCTTATGACGGCAGAAACAATTATTGTAAAGGTAACAGAGGTAAAGCGATACGAGAGTTTTAAGGAAATGTACGAACAAATTGATAAAAAATTATTTGACCGTGAAAATGTTAGCTTAGAGGAAATGTTAGAAAGTACATACAAAATCTATACGAAAGAACAAGAAAAAGAATGGGGAACAGTTGCGATTGGTGTTGAGGTAATAAAGTGAGAAGAAATCGCGGTGCAGCTATTATTGTACAGGACGGTAAAATCGCTCTTATAAAACGTGTTCGAGAAGGTGAGATGTATTTTGTTTTTCCAGGCGGGGGAATTGAAGAAGGAGAAACACCTGAAGAAGCAACGAAGCGAGAGATTTATGAAGAATTAGGGGTACATATACAAGGGGAGCATCTGATTGCAAAGGTGAAGTATAAAGGTACGGAGTATTATTATAATGCCCATATTATAGGTGGAGTTTTCGGAAGTGGTAAAGGCGAGGAGTTCGAGTTGAAAGATAGAGGGAGTTATATTCCTTTATGGATGCCGATAAATGAGTTGCCAAATGTAAATATAAAACCGTATGATGTGGCCCAAAGTGTATTCGATTATTATAGGAAATAAGGTCTGACAACATACAAAAAAAACCATTGACATAGCCTTCTGATTTAAGTATTGTATTCGAGTATGTTTATAATCAGGAGGTTTATATGAGCAATCAAACTACTACACATCATGTGAAAATGACAACAGCAGATCCATCTGGAATTGGTCTATTTGGATTAGCGATGGTAACACTTGTAGCATCATCTCAAAAGTTAGGCTTAACAGATGGCGTTTCACTTGTATTACCATGGGCAATCTTTTTAGGAGGATTTGCACAAATCTTTGCATGCATTCACGATGCAAAGCATAACAATACGTTCGGTACAACAGCATTTGGTGCGTACGGCCTATTTTGGTTAGGTGTTGGAATGACTTGGTTAATTCAACTTGGAGTATTTGGCGAAAAATTAGCCCAAACTGCAGATTCAAAACAGCTTGGTGTAGCCTTTATCGGATACTTGATTTTCACGATCTTTATGACAATTGGTGCAATGGAAACACATAAAGTATTATTTATGATTTTCGTCCTTATTGATTTCTTATTTATCGGTCTTTCATTAAGTACTTTAGGTGTTATGCCGCACGCAATGCATAATTTAGCAGCGTATTCTGAACTATGTATTTCATTATTATCTTTCTATGGTTCAGCAGCAGCTGTGTTAAATACACACTTCGAAAAAGTTGTATTACCAGTTGGAAAACCATTTGGTATTTTTAAAAAGTAATAAAAAGGAACAGATGATTGTATAGTCATCTGTTCTTTTTTTATGGAATAAAATATAATTGAAATTGATTCTCATTATTAATATAATGAGAATGAGAATCATTTATTGTAAAAGGGGGATGTCAAAGTGGCGAAAATTTTAATAGCGTATGCAAGTATGTCAGGGAATACAGAGAGTATTGCTGATTTAATTAAAGTAAGTTTAGATGCCTTTGATCATGAAGTAGTATTGCAAGAGATGGAAGGTATGGATGCTGAAGAATTATTAGCTTATGATGGAATCATTTTAGGATCTTATACGTGGGGTGATGGTGAATTACCATTTGAAGCGGAAGATTTCCATGATGAGTTAGAAAATATAGATTTAACGGGTAAAAAAGTGGCTGTTTTTGGATCAGGTGATACAGCGTATGAACTGTTTTGTGAAGCGGTAACGATATTTGAAGAACGTCTTGTAAAATGCGGGGCAGAACTTGTACAAGAAGGATTGAAAATTGAATTAGCTCCAGAAGATAAAGATGATGTTGAAAAATGCAGTGATTTTGCAATTGCTTTTGCCGAGAAGTTCTAGGAATGGGAGTGTCAACGTGGAAACAATGTTAAGTGCAACTGCTATTACAAAGTTAAGAGATGGGAAGCTTTTGTTAGCTACTACATATAATGGTTTATTCATTGAAAAAGATGGAGAATGGAAACAGGTTTTAACTGGTTTCCAAAAACGAATTCGAGATTTACATAGTGAAGGTAACGTAGTTTACGGAGTAGGAGACGAAGGAGTTTTTATTCGTAGTATGAATGGTGGAGAAACGTGGACGATCCAGCGCTTTCCAACGAAAGCAACGAGTTGGAATGTATGTAGTAATGAGAATGGAACAGTAATTGCTCATGGAGATAAAACACTGTATCATTCTAATAATTTTGGTTCCACATGGGAGACTATTCAGCCATTTCTTAATTACGGTAGCGAGGCACCATCTATTCGATCATTATTTTTATATAAACATTACTTATTTATCGGTACGAAAATACATACTAAATATGGTGGTGTTTGGCTTTTTGATTTAGAGACACGTAAATTAAAAAGGATTAAAATAGCGATGAATCAGATGATTTCTGCGTTGACTATACATAATTCCTATTTAGTATCGGCAAGTGGATCGTGCAAGGGAATTAGCGGGAATATTTCTTTTTGCAGAATAGATGAGAGTATCGAAAGTGATAAAATAGGTTGGCATACATGTCAAAGTGAACAAAAAGCGAGTAGTTATTTAGATTTAAGTGTGGATCAACATGTGTTATATACAACGTCAACGCAAAATAAGGCGGGAATTAGTACCGTTTGCCGTGTGCTTCTTGAAGAAGGAATTGTTACAGTATGTGATTCGGTTAAAGGGCATGGTTGGCGCATTGTTAATGAAAAAGAAGGCTATGTTGTAGCTGGATCAGGTGAATTAAAAGAGATGCAATGGAAGAAAAAAGCTGTATAGCTTAAAAAAACTTTACTTTTATTATATTGATATGATATAGTTACTTTAAACCATTTTACTTTTAATAATATAGAGATTTAAATGAGCTGTAACTTCCGAGGAGGATAGCAATGTTAAATCTCCTCGGGGGTTGCAGTTTTTTAATATATGATGTATTATTGTAAAGTGGTTGAAAATGAATATGTACATATAGGTACATTGTAGGAGGATTTTTTAAATGCAAAACGGTAAAGTAAAATGGTTTAACGCAGAAAAAGGTTTCGGTTTCATCGAGGTTGAAGGCGGAGAAGACGTATTCGTTCATTTCTCAGCTATCCAAGGCGACGGCTTCAAATCTTTAGAAGAAGGTCAAGAAGTTACTTTCGAAGTAGAACAAGGTAACCGTGGACCTCAAGCTACAAACGTAAACAAGAAGTAATTATGAAAAAAGAAGGGCTTGCCCTTCTTTTTTTTGCGTTTTTATTGAAGGTCCTCCTATTTATATGTGATAATAAGACTGAATTTTCGATTTATATTTAAATGTATTAAATGTATAAACTGCATGTATAAATAGATACTGAAAATAAAGTGAAGCTGTTAATTAGGCTTTTCATATTAATAGGAATTAGAAAGAGGTATACAAATTGAAAAACGCTACACACTTCATTGTGTTTGATATTGAAAGGAATTTTAGGCCGTATAAATCAGAAGATCCGTCAGAAATAGTTGATATTGGAGCTGTAAAAATAGATGTGAGTACAATGAAGGTTATTGGAGAATTTTCAGAGTTAGTAAAACCAAGTGCCCCATTAACTCGTCATACAACAAAATTAACTGGAATTACAAAGAAAGATTTAATTGGTGCAGAGAAATTCCCTCAAATTATAGAGAAATTTATTCAGTTCATCGGAGAAGATTCTATATTTATTTCATGGGGAAAAGAAGATTATCGTTTTCTATCTCAAGATTGTACATTATACGGTATAGAATGCCCATGTATGGAAAAAGAGAGCAGATTTGATGTGCAAAAATTTGTTTTCCAGGCATATGAAGAATTATTTGAGCATACACCAAGTTTACAATTTGCAGTGGAGCAGCTCGGTTTAACATGGGAAGGTAGGCAACATCGTGCTTTCGCAGATGCTGAGAATACAGCGAATATATTTCTTAAAGCATATAGTGAGAGAGATATTAATAAGCGATACAAGAGACATGGTGAGCTTGAACTTGTAAAGAACGGAAAACTAACAGAAAAAGCGAAAAAAAGGATGCGAAAATGGGTGTTTAAAGAACTGAGAAAAAATACAGAGCGTCCTTTTGTATGGAGTGTATTTGAAAGTAGTGACACGTGGGAAAGTATAACGGAAAGATATTATATAAGTGAATCTGCAGTAGAACTTCTGAAGAAACACTTTCCTACGGCGGTTAGAAAGGCGGAAAGGCAGCTTAGGTATTTGGCTGAGATGAAGAAGGTGGAGGAAGAGGGAAAGGTAACGTAAATGTATTAAGGTAGCTAAGGCTAGTCCTTGTTATGAGGAGAATTTATTAGTGAGCAATGTAAAAACTCCTATTCCATTTATAGATATAGGAGTTTTTTAGTATTTACTTTTTAAGTGAGTTGATCATTCTTTATATTCTCGAATAAACTCACTTACATTATCTGAAAGAAGAAAATGTAAAGACGCCGTGATAGTAGATATATCCCAGTCCCACCAGGAAATTTGTTGAAGTTCTTCAATTACTTCTGGTGAGAAGCGATACCGAACCAACTTTGACTCCAGACATAATCATAGCGCCACTGCCTATCCAAACGTCATGACCAATGATTACATCGCCCTTAGTTTTGGGATGACCGCTAAACCCCGCACCCACGGGAACTTTTGCATTAAATGGATAGGTACTAATCCAATCTGTTCTGTGTTCGCCACCTAAAAAGACTGTTACATGGTCGGCTATGGAACAAAACTTACCTAATTTAAGCGAAGCTCCTTCTCCCCAAGTGCGAACATTAAGGTCACCATATGACCAATCTCCTATTTCATACGAAGCAAGCTGTGGATTTTGATTTAAGAACAAAACCCTGCACCTCCCAAATAGATATATTATCTTATGTATATGGGTTTAGAGGGGGGGGGAAGTAGCAAATTGTAAAATTAAATCGATAAAATGATATCTTGTTTCTTTAAATCACACAAACATATTAGTATCCCTATTTCTTTTCAATCCGCTCAATCACGTCTTGCAATTCATCCGGCTTCAAAAACTCAAATAGTAGAAAGTGTTAGTACCCATATACTTTTAGTGACCACCAAATAGACACGTAAATGTGACCAAAATAAAAGAGCGCTTGTTCACAGCGCTCAGTTAAAAATAGTTATATGGAAGCATTTATTCAGTGATAGAACCGAAAATTTAAGTACTGTATGGTCACGCGTGTAGACACATAATTGTTATTTTAGTTGCCTTTTTACATTATTCTATTCGATTTCTCCTGAGCCATAACTATACTGCTGCTTATTCTCAATCCGCTCAATCACATCTTGCAATTCATCCGGCTTCAAAAACTCAATTGGAGAGAATCCTTTTTCGAACGTAAGTGTGTCTGCTTCAATCATTAATACATATCGGTCGTTTACCTTTGCAATATGTATTAGGTCTCCGAAATCAGCAAGTAGAGCCTTCACAGAGATATGATCCGCTTTTAGCTTTAATTCTACTTCAGGGGCGTGCTCGACGATTTGAGCAGTGGCTTCCATTACTTCTTCGGTTGAAAATTGTTCCATAATTTCACGCTTTGGACTAGCAGCCCATACTTCCATCGCTTGGTCGAATTGTTCGCGTTCTTCTGTACCTTCTTCAAAGACGTCTTCAATTTGGTCATATACCATGTCCATTACTTGTGTTTTCATAATTTCAGGCATAGAGCGTTCATACTCGACGAATTTTAAGAAGTCTTCAAAGTAGCGTGCGTGTGATGCTTGGTGTATTTTTAATTCGCCTACTTCGACCATGCCTTCTTCAGGCATGTATGGGTATTGGATAGATTTCATATTCTTTGTTGTGATGGCCATTTCAACGTTACGAATAAGCGTTGATTCATCAGAAATGGAAGCAACCTTTGGTTCGAAGTCACATTTCATTACGAATACGAATGGATCATCAAAGTATTTGCGTAGTTTTGCTTGAGCGATTAAAAATACACCACCACGTACAGCGCTTGTGTCAAGATATGTATAAACGAGAGGTTCGCTCATATCTTTGAAGTTTTCTTTTGTTTCTGCAAAGCGAATACGATTAAATAAGTTGTAATGAGGGTTTGAATCGAGTTCATGCCCTTCTTCTACAATAAAGCGACCAATCTTTGTTGGGGCTTGTTCTGTTTTTGCGTGACGTTCTACTTTTCGCTTTGAAATTTTTAATAATTCACCATTCAAAAATTCTTTTAAAGAGCTATCTTCATACTCTTCAGCGTCTAATGTTTGAAAATGTTTATAGCGTTTATCAACTGCTTCACCTTTTCCTTCTACTTGTACTACATAAAAGGAAAGAAAATTTATTTCAAAATCCATATTTATCACCTTGTTTCATTTCATTAACTCTTATCAGTATAGAGATGGAAAAAACTTTCGTCAATTTATATAAGGAAGGGGGAGTCCCTTCCTTATATATTTGTTATTTTCGAAATTAAAATCCGTCTTCTAATGCTGAAAATGGAATGTTTAGTCTATTTTCTACTGTACGTAAACGCTGATTTAAGCGGTTTAGTCTACGAGTATGACGCTCAACTGTGTTTTCTAGTTGACGTACTCTTTGCTCAAGCTCATTTACTCGTCGTTCTAGTTGACGGTTTCCGGTGCCAGGAAAAGAGATTGGAAGTTGAAATTGTCTATTTGGATCATATGGATTAACTTGCTCTGCTTGATCTATATATTGTTGGTATTGTGCTTGTAAATCATACTGAGGTTGGTAACCATATTGGTTATATGGATCATAAGGATTGTAGGGATACATAAAAACTCCTCCATTTCTTAAAGGTGGGTTGAATTCATCATAATGTATGTGCGAAAGCGGAGTAGTGGCACGGCAAATACCTATATACGCTGAAGTGAATGATTGTTTTTACCTATAAAAGCTCGGTTTAAGTTGTTTAATAATGATCACATATGAGAAAGTGGTATTACGGTTTTTGAAGTATGTAGGTGACTAGAGAGGTGAAATGAAAGGGTTTTACATTTGTATTTCATCTGTTGAATGGTATATACTGGATAGAGATAGGTTACATAAAAGTTACAATCTTATCAAACTCAAAAATTTATATAAATATGTATAGACATTTACAAAAGAAAAGAGTAATTTAAATAGAGTAAAAAATAACTTGTAACATTTTCTAAATATATTGTAAAATGATTGTAACAAAACATACATAAAAATGAAATAATACATAAGAAATAATGTTGGGGAAAAGGAGAGAGTATATTGTTCCGAAAAATAAAGGGTATATTAGTAGGGGTGCTATGTGTAGCTGTAGTAAGTGGTTGTGGAACAAAAGTAAGTGATGTGGCATTAGTAAGTGATTTTGGTGGGAACGTTGTAGAGGCCAAGGCTGATGTACAGGATTCAATTAGCTTAGTGGATGGGCGTACTGGTACTGAAGTGAAGAAAATAGACTTATCGAGCTTAGGGTATTTTGAAGATGAGGCGAAATTCAAAAAATCGGTAACGAAGGTTGCAGGTGAAGTTGGGAAAAGCGTTGACAAAAAGATGGTCCCTTCACGTATAGCGCCTGATGGATCATGGCAAGAAGGAAAGCCTTCTTATGAATTAATGGAAAAAGAATTAGTAGACAAATTATTAAATGTAGGTATGTGGGATTCTTCATATCAGTTACCTATCGTTGAGAAAAAGCCTACCGCAACATTAAGTGATGCGCAAGGAAGTGGCACGGTAATTGGTAGATATGAAACGAATTTAGGTGGCTCAGCAGGTGGCCGTATTGAGAATATTCGTTTGTCAGCAGCGAGCATAAATGGAGTTGTATTAGCAAAAGGAGACAGTTTCTCTTTTAATGCATTAATCGGTGATACAACGCCAGATAAAGGATATCAATTAGGTAAAGAAATTGTAGATGGTAAATTAGTAGATGGTTATGGTGGTGGCGTTTGTCAAACATCATCAACTCTATACAATGCAGCAGATCAAGCTGGTTTAAAAATGGTAGAGAGAACTACACATTCTAAAACAGTAGGTTATGTCCCGCAGGGAAGAGATGCTACAATTGCATACCCATATTTAGATTTAGTGTTTGAAAATACGAATGATGCTCCTGTTAAGCTTTATATGGGCATTCAGGGCGGAAAGTTAGTTGCAGAAGTACATAAGATGAAATAAATATTATAAGCTATAAAAATAAAAATGAAGCCATTATTTCTAAGTTTGATAGAAATAATGGCTTTTTGTGTATAGTTTATTAAGAATAGTAATTCCGAAGAAGAGTGGGATTTAATTCTTAGTTTTCCTATTGACATTGTTTTAATTTAGCTGTATTCTTCATAATAACAACTAAATAAATGGAAAAATTTATTAGTTTTCTTATCAAGAGAGGTGGAGGGACTGGCCCGGTGAAATCTCAGCAACAGGCTAAAAAAGCACTGTGCTAATTCCAGCAAACGTAAAAGGCGTTTGGGAGATGAAGGGAAATGGATTAACATTCAACTCTTCTTATATGTGTAAGAAGAGTTTTTTGTTTAGAGAGGGGGGATAGGGTGAAATTTGATGTAACGTATTTTTTAGAAAGTTTTCCGCAATTATTTAAATATGTATACATAACTTTAGGGATTACTGTTGTTTCAATGATTATTTCTTTCGTTATAGGAGTGGGCTTGGCAATCATTACAAAAAATAAAACGAAATTTTTATATCCAATTGTCAGGGTGTATATTTCTTTCTTTAGAGGAACACCGTTATTAGTTCAATTGTTTGTGCTGTATTTCGGATTGCCACAAATTTTCCCGACTTTTACAGTGCTTACAGCTATGCAAGCAACTTTAATTGGTCTCAGTTTAAATAATGCTGCTTATTTGTCAGAAATCATTCGAGGTTCATTAAATGCTGTAGAATCAGGACAAATGGATGCTTGTTTATCAGTTGGAATGACAAAGGCACAAGCGATGCGACAAATTATCTTTCCGCAGGCTATTCGTGTAGCAGTGCCGGCACTTGGAAATAATTTTGTCGGATTGTTAAAAGAATCTTCGTTATCTTTTGCACTTGGAGTGGCTGAAATATTAGCACAAGCGAAAATGCTAGCTGCGCAATCGTATCGTTATATGGAAAGTTATTTAGCGGTAGCGATTGTGTATTGGATTATTACAATCGTAATCAGCTGGGGGCAGAAAAAGTTGGAGAAGAAACTTGATGCACCGTATTTATAAGAGAAATGAGGTGATATATGTGATTGAGCTAAAAGATTTGTATAAGTCTTACAAACATAATGAAGTGCTGAAAGGAATCTCACTTACTGTCAAAAAAGGGGAAGTGGTAGTAGTCATTGGACCTTCTGGTTCAGGGAAATCGACATTACTACGATGTTTAAATTTATTAGAACAACCGGATGATGGCAGTATTAGAATTGAAGATTTAGAGATTCATACGAAAAAACTTTATCAAAAAGAAATAATAAAATTACGCAAAAAAACAGCAATGGTTTTTCAAAACTATAATTTATTTAAAAATAAAACAGCATTGCAAAATATTACAACACCATTAACGGTTGTGCAGAAAAAGAGTGACGAAGAGGCAAAGAGAATAGCGAGAGAAATATTAAAACAAGTAGGCTTAGCTGATAAAGAAAATTTTTATCCGACAATGTTATCAGGTGGGCAACAGCAAAGGATAGGGATTGCTAGGGCAATGGCTTTAAATCCAGCTGTATTATTGTTTGATGAACCGACTTCAGCGCTTGATCCAGAATTAGTGAATGAGGTATTGCTAGTTATTAAAGATTTGGCAAGACAACATATAACGATGGTTATTGTTACACATGAAATGAATTTTGCAAAAGAGGTGGCGGATCGTATTATATTTATGGCTGATGGAATTATCGTAGAGCAGGGAACACCAGAAGAGATTTTCCGAAACCCACAAAATGAACGTACGAAAAAGTTTTTAAGACAATTAAATGCTTCTGAAGAAGGCAATCATTTCGTTATTTAGGAGGAAGGGTTATGAGGAAATCATCATTATTACTAACATTAGCATTAACAGTATCAGTTGGAGTTTTGTCTGCTTGTGGTTTGGATACAGCAAGTAAAAAGACAGATGAAAAAGTAGTGAAAGTTGGGACCTCTGCAGGTCGTAGCCCATTTATATTTAAAGAAGGTGAGAAAGTAAAAGGGTTTGACGCTGAAATTATTGAAGCAGCTGCTAAAAAGGCTGGATATAAAGTGGAATGGAATGTTTCTGATTTTGAAGGATTATTCGGTTTATTAGATTCAGGCCGTATTGATACGATTGCAAATGAACTATCAGTTTCTCCGGAAAGAAAAAAGAAATATGACTTTTCAATTCCATATGTGTATTCAGGCTCTGTTTTCGCGGTGAAGAAAGATAATAAAACAATTAAGTCGCTAGAAGATTTAAAAGGAAAGACGGTAGGAGTTGGGCTTGGCACAGCAGGAGAACAAGAGTTAAAAGCATTAAACAAAGATAATGCCTTTACAATTAAAACGTTCTCAGAAGATCCAACAGCGGAATTGAATGAAGTAGGGCTGGGGCGTGTCGATGCTTATTATAATGATAAAGTTCAAGTGGAAACAACAATCACGAAGGCGAAACTAGATAATGTGAAAGTGGGATTTGGTCCACTTGAATGGGGAGAGATCGCATTTCCATTTGCAAAAAAGAGTGAAAAGTTAGAAGATATAAATAAGGCGCTAAAAGAATTAGAACAAGATGGAACATTAAGCGAAATATCGAAAAAATGGCTAAAAGTTGATGCTACAAAAAAACAAAATTAAGGTGTATTCGTTGAATAGGGCTATTGCCTATCAACTTATATAAAAAACTAAAGGATACTGGAGAGGAAGTTATTCATGGTACAAATTCATCCAAAAACACGTATTGGTCATGTTGAATTTAAAGTGAAAGATTTAGAGCGTCAAATCGCTTTTTATGAGAATGTAGTAGGCTTAGAAGTAATTAAGCAAGAGGGGAATAAAGCATATTTAGCAGGAAAAGGTGGTAAGAATACGCTACTTGTACTTGAGCAGTTAGAAGATGCAGCGCTTCAAGAACCACGTACGACGGGTATATATCATATCGCCTTTTTAGTTCCGACTCGTGAGGCTTTTGCTTCGGCATTATTTGGTGTGATTCGTAATAAGAACGTAATTGATAGTCCAGCTGAGCAAGAAGGGCGTTATACATATTCAAATGAGATTTTACCAATTTCAAGATTTAATAGCGCAAGTGATCATACGTATAGCGAAGCGTTTTATTTACAAGATTTAGAGGGGAACGGTATCGAGATTTATGCGGACCGTCCGCGTGATCAGTGGGGAGAAGGGCCAGGAGGAAGTACGCCACTTGATTTAAAAGAATTAGCAACGCTCGTTAATTATGAGTTTGATGGATTACCTGCTGACACTATCGTTGGGCACGTACATTTACGAATAGCTGATGTAGAGAAGTCACACGAGTTTTATGTAGAAACAGTAGGCTTTGAAGTGCAACAGCGTGAAGATGATTGCTTATTTATTTCGGCAGGTGGGTATCATCACCATATCGGTGCAAATACTTGGAACGGGGTAAATAACCCGCACCCACCAGCACATACAACTGGATTAAAAGTATATACCATTGTACTACCACACAAAGAAGCGTTAGATGAAGTGAAAGAAAGATTAATAGAAAAACAACATGAAATAAATGAAACTACAAATGGATTTACAGTAGTAGACCCAAGTGGTATTACAGTGCAGTTTGAAATAGAAGTAGTATAAAACAAGCCAGAAAGTGTGTAATCACTTTCTGGCTTGTTTTTGATTATTTAGAGCTCAATCCAATACCTTCTCACAACATTACCATCTTCTTCAGTGAAATCTTCATCACGGAGACCGCCGTTATGTAAAATCGTTTTCTCTGAAGCTGTATTCACTTCATCGCAAACGACAAGTGCTTTCGTAATGCTTAATTCCTTCGTTTTCTCTAATGACAACTCGAGTAGCTTCGTAGCATATCCTTTTTTTCTTTCAGAAGGGCGAATGCCATAACCGATATGGCCGCCAGCATTAAATAAATGCTCCGTCAAACTATGACGAATATTAACTGCTCCCAAAACTTTATTTTCATTTGTAATGAGCCAATAAGTAGAATCTGGTACCCATGTTTTAGGTATATTTATTCCGTTATGTGCGTCGTGTAATTCTTGAATCATTGCCGTGAAATTAGAAGGGTCTTTTGAGATAACCCACGGAATCATTGTTTCGCCGCTATTTTTCCATTCGTTATAAAAATCTAAGTATTCTTCTTGTAAATCGGTAGTAGGTGTAATTAAAGATACATTCATCGTTTGTAGGCTCCCTTTATTTATATTTTATTTCAACAAAATTTCAGTATAAAAAGAAAGTGATTTATAAATTTCTCAACCCCATTTCATATGCCATATTCAACTGAAAATAAGTTGCACGTTAAAGTTTAAGGAGTTTCGTATGAAAAGCAGGTAGTGTTATTTATGTTAATATTTAAAATATTAACATAAATCCATTGGGATATTAAATGTATTTTAATAAAATGCTTTTATTTTGATGGATAGATGCATGTGATAATTTTTGTTTTATCTATCTATAATGAAAGGAAATAAATTAGTAGGTAGTTACTATACGCATCCAGGGAAGTATTATTTACATGTATATCAGTACGGCGGGGGAACAGGGACTTATACGGTAGAAGTGAAATAGTAAAAGGGTCGCCGTGAATGGCGACCTTTTTTTATTATGCGTTATACCCAAATAATTTCAGATCTTCTTCTGAGTCTGAAATTATTTTCTCGAATCGTAATCCTACTTTTTCTAAAAGCTTTCCTGAAACAGTGTTATCTATAGAAGTAATTGCTACAATTCGTTTCATTCCTAGTTTTTGTACACCGTATTCCATTACCGCAGCAGCTGATTCATAGCCATATCCTTTGGAACGGAATTTTTCTAAAAAGGCGAAGCCGATATCAACGTCTTCTAATGAATCTCTTTTAATAAGACCACACATACCAAGTGGAGTAAGATCTTCTTTTCGTTCCACTAAGTAAAGACCAAAGCCCGTTTTATTATACATATCGACGGGTCCATTTAAGATGTAATTTTTTGCATCTTCTAAGTTTTTAACCCTTTTATCACCGATAAACTGAATCCATGCAGGATCGTTTACTAATTCGAGAATAAATGGAGCGTCCTTTATATCAAACCAGCGAAGAGTGAGTCGTTCAGTTTCAAGAACTATCAATCTATTGCACCCCCTTTAAAAGTTATAACAATTAGTATGGATTGTGCAAAATAAAAGTGCAAGTTATTTTTATTGAGAGTTACTTGTTCACATAAAGTTCGATTGTTTTGCATAGAAGGATATTTTATAATTAGGATTAACTGGAAAGAGTGAGATGCATATACAATGACTCCTAGGAAACTAGGAGTTTTTACTATATAACTATCATTATTACTAAATATGACACACTACACATTCTACTTAAGGAGGTACATAATGAAGAAATTATATAACGCATCGTTTACTTATTTAATTATTGGTTTACTATCAGGAATATTCGCTAGGGAGTACGGGGAATTTAAAGGGATAATAGGATCTACACTATTAAATCTTTTGCATACGCATACGTTAGTACTTGGCTTTTTCTTCTTTTTAATTGCTTTAGGATTAGCAAAAGTATTCGCTTTTCATGAAGTGAAAGGATTTAATAACTGGTTTATTTTACATAATATCGCATTAACTTTAATGTTAGGTTCGTTGGCAGCGAGAGGACTTCTTCAACTAAATGGAGCGGACTTTAAAGGGTTAACTTATATTGTAGGGTTCTCTCATTCTATGATGGCATTTACTTTAGTTTGGTTTATGATTTTGTTGAAGAAATCGTCTAAAATGTAGTTTTATAAAAAAGAACTTGTAGGGAATACTGCAAGTTCTTTTTTATATATAAAATTACATGAATCTTACTATTCTGATTACTTTGTATAAAAATGGTATAATTAATGCGGCGTAAATAATATAAAAGGAGAGTACGTAATGGAAATAACAATTGAACGTTTAGTAAATGAATTAAAGGATGTACTTCCTGAAGATCAAGTAGTGGTTAATAAGACAGTAAGAGAGTTACATAGTAAAGATGAATCTTACCATACTAGTAGTTTGCCGGATGTAGTTGTGTATCCAAAAACGGCTGAAGAAGTTAGCGAGATTATGAAAGTAGCGAGTCTGCATGGAAAGGCTGTCGTTCCATTTGGAGTAGGCTCCAGTTTAGAGGGCCATATAATTCCGTATGAAAAGGGGATTACGGTTGATTTTTCATTAATGAACAAAATACTTGAAATAAGAGAGAAAGATTTTCTTGTGAAAGTACAACCAGGAGTGACTCGTTCTCAGCTCAATAAAGAATTGAAAAAGTATGGTCTATTTTTTAGTGTAGATCCAGGCGCAGATGCAACGTTAGGAGGGATGGCTGCTACAAAAGCGAGCGGAACGACAGCGGTTAAGTATGGCGTAATGCGTGATCAAGTTCGTGATTTAGAAGTGGTACTTGCTGATGGACAAGTGATACATACTGGAAATTTAGCGGCGAAGTCATCATCAGGTTATCATTTAAATGGTATTTTCGTAGGATCAGAGGGTACGCTTGGATGCTTTACAGAGCTAACATTAAAAGTATACGGCATACCAGAACATGTTATGGCTGCGAGAGCATCGTTTCCAACTATAAATGATGCAGTAGAAGCTGTTATTAATATACTGCAAGCTGGTATTCCAATTGCGAGAATAGAGCTCGTTGATGAACTATCTATGAAACAAGTAAATCATTATAATGAAACAAATTACAGAGAAGAACCAACACTGTTTTTAGAGTTTCACGGAAATGAAGCAGGGCTAACGCAAGATATCGAGTTTACGAAGGAAATTGTTTTTGATCATAAATGTAAAGAAGTCGCTTTTGAAACTGAAACAGCGGCGAGAAATAAATTGTGGGATGCAAGACATAACTTAGCATACTCTTACGTTCATAGTTATCCTGGTAAAAAGCTAATGAGTACGGATGTTTGTGTTCCAATTTCAGAATTAGCTGGCGCAATACAACATGCGAAAGAGACATTAGATAAAGTTGGTCTTGTTGGTGGTATTCTTGGCCATGTAGGAGACGGGAATTTTCACGTGCTCTTAATGATTGATCCAAACGATAAAGATGAAGTGAAAAAAGCGGATGAAATAAACGAAAGTATAGTACTGTATGCTCTTAAGCGTGGCGGAACGTGTACAGGAGAGCATGGCGTTGGAATAGGGAAGCAGAAGTATCAAGAAGAAGAACATGGGGCTGCGCTTTTAGTAATGGAAAAAATAAAGAAAGCTCTTGATCCGCAAAATATTTTAAATCCGAATAAAATTTTTAAGTTAAAAGATAAGGAATGATGGAGTTTGGAGAAACGAATTATACACTTTGAAGGATTGGTCGTCTTATTAGCTGCGGTTTATATATATGCATTATGTGGATTTAGTTGGTTATTATTTATCGTATTACTTTTTGCGCCTGATTTAGCGATGGTGGCGTACGCTATTAACAAACGTGTCGGTGCACAAATTTATAATCTATTTCACACATATATCATATCAATATTACTTGTTTTAATAGGGGTCTATTTAAAGATGGATACGATTTTAATGATTGGTTTAATATGGACAGCACATATTGGAATGGATCGAATGCTTGGGTATGGATTGAAGTATGAGACGGATTTTAAGGATACGCATATTCAGAGGTTATAAAAGTGATTTGAGAAGGGTGGTCAATTGAAACAATTTATTACTGTTGAGAAATATAATACACAATGGGAAAGTGAATTTTGTAAATTACAGACGTTGATTAATAACGTAATGGAAGAACTCATTTTTTCTATAGAGCACGTTGGGAGTACATCTGTTAAAGGTCTTGCTTCTAAACCGATATTAGATGTCGATGTTGTAATAGAAGATTATGATGTTTTTCCTAAAGTAATAAAGAGGTTTGAAAAGATAGGATATTTTCATCAAGAAGAGTGGAGTTTTAAGGGGAGAGAGGCTTTTGGAAGAAAGGATCAATATGTTCCGAGGGACGGGAAGAATACAATTTGGATGAAACATCATTTATATGTATGTGATAAAAATAGTAAAGAGTTAAGAAGACATGTGGCGTTTCGTGATTATCTTCGTGGAAATCCAAACGTTGTTATTGAATATGGGAAGTTAAAGAAAGAGTTAGCAGAAACGGCGGAAAATCGCTCAAGTTATAGCTTGGGTAAAACAGAATTCATTGAAGCTGTATTAGAAAAAGCTATGAAGGATAGTTGAATAGAGGATTTTGTAATAGACTAAGGTGGCAAAGAAATACATTGCCACCTATTATTTTGAAAATAACTACTGACCTTATAAAACAATTACAATCTGTCCCTGCCAAATAATAAATCTTGTAAATATAATGGGGAATAAGAAGATAAGAAAAGAGGGAGCTTATGTACATACCAAAACATTTCACTATACAAGATGAAGAGAAGAAGTACGAAATTATTGAACAAAGTAGCTTTGCAACTTTATTTTCTCAACATAACGGAGCACCGTACGCAACGCATTTACCGTTATTTTTAAATAGGGAAATACTTACTTTATATGGTCATTTTGCACGTCCAAATGAGCAATGGAAAGATAGTGGAAATCAACAGGTGTTAGCTGTTTTTCAAGGGCCACATAGTTATATCTCTCCATCATGGTATGAAACAAATAAAGCAGTACCAACATGGAACTATGTTGCGTTGCATGTATATGGAGAGTTAGAAATCGTTGAAGATGAACAGGAATTAATAGATTCACTTCAAGACTTAGTACATAAATATGAAAATCCAAAGAGCACCTACTCACTGAACTATGTAGATCTGAATTATATGGAAGGATTAAGTAAGGGAATAGTTGGGTTTAAAATAAAGATAAATAAAATAGAAGGAAAAGCGAAGTTAAGTCAAAATCATTCTGTGGAGAGACGAGAATTAGTTATAGAAGAACTTGAGAAAGTTGGGAGTGAAGGGAGCAGGGGGATTGCTGATTTGATGAAAGAAATAGAGTGATTTCATATGAAACAAAGGGATATTTCTATTTTTGTAGAAATATCCCTTTGCTTGAAAGAAAAACTGCCTCCGTAGCTCTAGAAGGGAAGAGCGCTGGAAAACAGTGTAGAGCCGGGTCGCAAGGCAAAGGTTTCAGAAGCACCGAAAAGCAAATAAGCTGAGACAGGTGAAACTCCTGTCGGTGAAATTCCGTAGGGAAGCGTGTTCCCCTTAGCCTATGCTTACGAAAGGAGTGCGGGTTCGAATCCCGTCGGAGGCATATGGAAAGCACTGTATCAAAAAATATAAGATTATATTAACTACATAAGCATATTTAAAAAGACCTTCGATTAAGAAGGTCTTTTTAAAGTGTTTTCTCAGCAGTTGTTGGGTTGTAGTCTTTACTTACGCCAACGGATTTGAAAAAATCAGGTCTTTGTGGTGCGGGAGTGTCCCCGATGTTCAATGCAACATACCCTTGCTGTGTTTTTGGTGTTTCGGAAGTATGACCTAACCCAAGAGTTGTGATGCCCATAACAGCTAAGCCTATGATGCTCAATTTGATTTTTTTCATTATACCAAAGCTCCTTTTTCTTCATGTTTTTTTCTTGCTTGATTGGCCATATGGAAATACTTACTAGCTTTTATATGGTCTTCATTTTCATAAAATATATTTGCTAGAATATCGGTGTATTCTTGTATACACTCCCAAAGGTTTTCTATTTTAAAGTAAGAAATTCCTTCCAAAATTATCATTTCTAAATCATTAATAGGAGTTTTATTATTTAATGCTTTTAAAATCATGAAGCGATGTTGAAATTCTTTGTTTTCTAATTTATTAGAGATACTTAATCCTTTTTCTATAAATCCTTTAGATTGGGCATATTCGCCTAGTTTGTAGTATTCACGTGCTTCAATAAAAAGTGCTTTAAAATGATTTGGTTTTTTTGTTGTAACCTCTGAAATATGACGCATTGCTAAATCTGGAAGGTTTTGACTTGCATATAACCAAGCTAAATTGTGTCGCACTCTTAATGATAAAGTCTCTTCTGAATATTTCTGTAGAATATTTAATGCTGAATTGAGTCTTATTTCTGCTTGTTCAAATTGTTTTAAATCTATACAAGATAAACCAAAAATGTTATCACATAAAGCTACATTAATTTCATGGTTTATATGTTTTGAAAAAATCTCTTTAGCTTCATTTACAGTTTGAATTGCTACTAGTGGTTGATATGTTTGATAATAATAGGAAGCTAAGCGGTAGTTAAATTCAGCCTTCTCTAATTCGTCAGATGCGTGTATTAACAGCTTCTTAGCTTTCTCGAAGAGGTGTTTTGCCGTATTGTAGTCCCCAATAATTGTGTTGTGAATGGCTTTGAAAAAATGATAATGATAAGAAAGTAGGCCATTCTCTGGAAGTGGGAAAGAGTCAATTTTATTAAAGGCATCTTTAGTAATATTTAATCCATCTGTTAAAACGGTATATCTAAAATTAAAAAGTGAATAATATAATTGCAGGTTTGTATCTTCTTCTGAACCAGATATTCTATCCTCAATCTCTTTTTTTAGTTTTGTTGCATGGACAGTTTGATGTTGTAATATAGCTAAATACCATTCATTAAATAGTTTTGTAACTTGTTCATTACCTTGTAATTGAACGTTCATAAAATCCCCTCGCTTTTTGAATATTCTTATAAAATATATTATCAAAAATAACAATATTTAGAAATGGGGTTTTATATTTCTCAATATTTGTTTAGTAGATTTACTATTAAAAAATTGGAATAAAACTAGTTTTGTTTTTTAGTTTAAGATAGGGGGAGTGAAATATAGTAAGGATAACTACAATCTGCTTCAGTGCATCTTTTTGAAAGGGAAGTGTATAAAAAAGGTGTGTTCACACAATTTGTATGAACACACCTTTTTACATATTAAACAATCACGTCCCACAAAAAGTACGATAAGGGCGATTAGTCGGCGCTGGAGGCGTGCAGTAATCCGCTTGTTCTTGAGAATATTCATAAGGATTTGCTAAAGCTTGAAGAAGTTTCTCCATTACGCTATAGTCTCCATCTTTAACAGCTGCTTCTAGTGCTTCTTCTACTCTGTGGTTGCGAGGGATGATTACTGGGTTGTTATTTTTCATTAATTTGTATGCATCATCTTTCGATTCTTTTTGTCTTTCTAACCGAGATTGCCATAGCTCGTACCATTCTTTAAATTCGGGACTTTCAAATAAAGGTGCATTTTCTAATGTAGTGTCAGTTAATGCACGGAATGTATTTGTATAATCTGCTTTATATTTTTCCATTGCTTTTAAAAGTTTCTCAATAAGTGATTGATCTTGCTCTTCATTGCTAAATAGTCCTAATTTCTTCTTCATTCCGAGGAACCAATTGTTTTCGTACTGCACACTGAACTTTGAAATTTCATCTTGTGCAATCTTTAGCGCTTCTTCTTCATCTTCGTGTAGAATCGGCATTAAAGATTCAGCTAATCGTGCAAGGTCCCATGCAGCCATATACGGCTGATTTCCATATGCGTAGCGACCTTTTACATCAATAGAGCTAAATACTGTTCCTTGGTCATAACTATCCATAAAGGCACAAGGACCGTAATCAATCGTTTCACCGCTAATCGTTATATTGTCAGTGTTCATTACGCCGTGAATGAAGCCGACGAGTTGCCATTTGGCGATGAGGCTTGCTTGTCTCTTAATAACTTCTTGTAGTAATGAAACGTATGGATTTTCAGTAGATTCAATTTCTGGATAATGTCTTTTTATCGTATAGTCAGCTAACGCTTTGAGATCCTCGATTGAGCCGCGAGCTGCCGCGTATTGGAATGTTCCAACACGTATATGACTACTTGCAATCCTTGTTAAAATAGCTCCAGGTAGCTTTGTTTCGCGATAGATTGGTTCGCCAGTTGAGACTACTGCTAAACTGCGAGTAGTTGGAATATCAAGTGCGTACATTGCTTCGCTAATAATATACTCGCGTAGCATTGGACCGAGTGCAGCACGGCCATCACCGCGGCGTGAATATGGAGTAGGGCCAGAACCTTTCAATTGAATATCAAAGCGTTCGCCTGAAGGAGTAATTTGTTCTCCAATTAAAAGGGCACGACCATCTCCTAACATGTTGAAATGACCAAATTGGTGTCCAGCATATGCCTGAGCTAGTGGATGAGCTCCTTTTGGAATAGTATTACCAGCTAAAATGGCAATTTCAGCGTCCTTTTTTAGTTCCTCAGGATTAAAGCCAAGAGATATTGCTAAAGAATTATTTAGTTTAATTAACTCCGGTGAGCGTACAGGAGTTGGGGGGATTTCGGTGAAAAATGATTTGGGCAGGTCAGTATAACTACTCTCTAAATTCCAAGCAGTTTCGTTTTTATTAGTCATCGTATCTCCTCCTTTTTGTGTGTTTTTGAAATTTGAATTGTAATTGGTTTTTAATTATTTTCTTGTACTTATATGTATTCTGTGTGAGGTTAATTAAAAATATTATACGTTTATTGTAAATGATCCCCTTGAAATCTATTGTAAGGACTTCATTACATTGTGTCCATTTAACTGTCATAAAAACAAAAAGAGCCTTCGTTATATAACGAAGGCCCTTTTTGTTTTTTTTTCCTTTTATTCATACACAGTCCTCATAGTTGTAGATGTATAAAAGGAAAAAAGAAATTTGGGGTGTAATCTATCTATATGATAATTCAAAATGAAATATAAGTCTATATTTTTGTTGATTTTTTGATTATATTTATGTCACTGAGCTCAGAAGAATATATGTGGAGGGAAAATGTATGAAATCGAAACATGTACCAGTTTTAATTGTTGGAGGGGGATTATCAGGATTATCGTCTGCATTATTTCTTGCAAAACATAACATTGATTATGTGCTTATAGAAAGGCATCCGTCTACTGCGATTCATCCGAAAGCAGGTGGAATCACATTTCGCACAATGGAATTATTTCGAGAATTAGGCCTAGAAAAAGGAATTAGATTAGTTGGTAAAGCATTAGAGAATTGTCGCGGGAGAATTGCGGTTCAAACGATAGCAGAGGTAAAGAATGAAGAGTTGGAACAAATAAGGGCGACTCAGTATGAAAATAACGAAAAGTTAGTTCGTAAAGTGGAAGAGATTAGCCCATCCAAACAAACTGCTTGTTATCAAATTACTTTAGAAGAGATGATGTTACAAGAAGCGAAAGCATTAGGCGGAGAACTATCTTTTTATCATGAATTGGTTTCTTATGAGCAAAATGAGCACGGAGTAATAGCAACTATTCGAGATCGAAAAACAGAAAAAGAGAGTGTCATATATTGTGATTATGTAATCGCAGCAGATGGAGCGAAAAGTAAAATACGGGAACAGCTAGGTATTCTAACCGAGGGCCGTGGTACAATCGGTGGTTATTATATGAACATATATTTTGAAGCGGATTTGAGTGGATTTATTAAAGGAGACGCATTCGGTTTTACTATGATAGTACATCCAGAAGTAATTGGTGCGCTTATTCCAGTCGATAACGAAAGTAAATGGATTTATCATGTAGCTTATGATCCAGTAAAAGGGGAGCGACCAGAGGATTTCTCTATAGAACGCTGTAAACAAATTATTCAAACTGCAATTGGAAGTACGGATATTAAGCCAGAAATATTAAGTATTTTGCCGTGGGAAGCGAGTGAAAGTACAGCGGTGAAATTTCAGGAAAATCGCATCTTCTTAGTTGGTGACTCAGCACATATTATGCCGCCAACAGGAGGATTCGGTTCAAATACAGGGATACAAGATACACATAATTTAGCTTGGAAATTAGCGGCTGTTATAAAAGGGAAAGCAAATCCCAAATTGTTAGAAACGTATCATGACGAGAGATATCCTGTTGCAAAATTAACGACGAACCATGCGAGTAGTATATTATTTCGTGCAGCGAATAGAGAGGAAGGTAATTTGAGTAATATGGATAGTTTAGCTGTCACTGCTGGTTATCAGTATTGCTCAGAAGCAATTATAGACGAATGTAACACTCCGCATAGAATGGATATAGTTGATTTGAACGGACGCCCGGGAACGCGTGCGCCACATTTTTTTGGAACTTATGAAGGAAAAGAAGTTTCTATACTTGATCTATTTGGTAGCAATTTTGTATTACTTACTGAGGCAGGGCATAGTGTTTGGACTGAAGCTGCAAATGTTGTTTCATCCCGATTAGGCGTAAAGATAAAAGTGTATCAGGTGGGTTTAACTGGTGATTTCATCGATCAAAGTAATAATTTTAGGAATTTATATGGGATAGAAAATGGAGGAGCGGTAGTAATAAGGCCAGATGGATTTATAGGGTGGCGTACGGAAAACGAGGCCTTAAAGCCGAACGTATTACTTGAAGACGTAATGAAGCATTTATTGTGTAATTAAATAAGAAGCACCGTTTGTATTTCAGCGGTGAGTTTATGTGAAAGTAAACGAATATTAAAAATGTAAATCTTTTATGAAGAAAATCTAAAGAAATGTCGTGGGAGTGACATTTCTTTTTTTATATGTTGTATAATTAAGTTATAAATGAGATTCGTTTTCATTAACGTTCATTTCCTCTTTTGAAGTTACCTGTAATTTTAGCCATAATAAGTTGTTTTTTTTTTTCATTATTTGCCCGAGTTATTTTGTTTAAAAATTTTTCAACGTCATTTCCTTTTAAAATCATAATCTGTTTTCTACAATATTCAATTATAATTATATTATTTTTTGTTACCCGATAATGAAACATCATATCGTCTAAACGATTGCGTTTATCGGTCTTTTTCAAATTAACACCTCCATTCTGGCTAATGTGTAACGAATGTTACATAAGAAATTGAAATTTAAGTTGGATGCATCCGATTGTAAGGTGGAAATTTTACAAAAAAGAAATACAATAGAGAGTAGTCAAAATTTGAGTGTGAGAAAAAGGAATCTAGTGTAATATGATGAATGATAGATAGATTATAAAATGTTTGAAAATTAAAAGATATAGAATAGAATGGAAAAGTATAAAGTGAGATTAGATAAAAGAGGGTTCCTATATGTTTAAGAAATGGTTAATTGTTTTTTTTATTTTTGCTATTTTTTGTGGGAGTGTCGCTGCACTAATATATGCAAATAAAGATAAGAAATATAATTTGAGGGCATTTTCAGATTCTAAGAATAAGGTTGAAAATGATAAACCAAAAGTTGATGTAAATCAACAAAAACGTTATGAGGTTGCAGCAGCGAAACTAGATCAGTATTTAAAAGATAAAGGGTTTAACGGAACGGTTCTCGTGGCGGATAAAGATAATGTGGTTTTACGAAAAGGATACGGGTATGCGAATGTGAAAGATAAAATTTTAACAACGCCAAGAACAAAATATCGCATCGGTTCCATAACAAAAACAGTAGTTGCAATATCTATATTACAGCTAAAAGAAAAAGGGAAATTAAGTATAGAAGATAATGTAAATAAATATATTCCGTCGTTTCCGGCAGATAAAAATATTACGTTAAGAAATTTGTTAACACATACTTCCGGATTGCCAGAGCAGGGACAAGGTAGAGTTGATGCGGCATCACGTTTAAAGTTAGTAACATGGATTGGATCTCAAAAGCTTGAATTTCCTGCAGGAACGGGATGGAGATATACAGATTATAATTATATGGTGCTTGCATATATTGTAGAAAAGATAACAAATGAACCACTTGCTGACTATGTGAAAGAAAACATTTTTACTCCTGTTGGAATGCATGAATCTGGGATGGGTGCCACTTTCCCAGGAGATATGTTTTTAGCAGAAGGATATACGAAAAAAGATAATGAGTTAATAGCTACGCCTCGTTTAAGAATGAGTTGGCTATATGGTTGTGGTGAAATGTATACAACTGTTGAAGATATGAAAAGGTTAGATGAGGCAATTATAGATGGTAAATTGCTTTCTAAACAAAGTTTATCAGATATGTTTACTGTATCGCCCGCTAGAAAGTATGGATTTAGTTTCTACATTAATGCAGATTATAATCATAATCATGGAGTATTAGCTGGATGGAACACATTTAATAATTTTAATGGAGATAAACGAATTTTTGTAATTCTTTTCTCTAACGTACAAAATGGAATGAACGATACATTTAATCAAGAGTTTAGAAAGATGGCGAAAGATTTAATAGAAGGAAAATAATTATTTAAAAATCGGTATTGATATGAAATTATCAATACCGATTTTTTTATTTAGTAATGTTTTATTTAGTGAACAAGCAGGTATGAGAGGGGATTAATATTAGAATAAATTTATGAAGGAAGTTAAATGATATTAATGTTAAATATAGGGAATGCGTTTTGTGAATGTCATCTATTTGTATTGAACTTATGTGATTATCATGTGGAAGAATAATTGGTAATTTTTACATTGATGAAAAAGCTTGAGCTTCACACTATGTTAAGCCTTACATTATTGGAGACATGAACAGGAGGTTGCAAAATGAAAAAAGTAGTAAAGTTTTGTTTAATAGCTACATTATCTACAACGATTATTAGTGGGTGTTCTTTTGAAGGGGGTAATGAAAATGCAAAAGGGAAAGAGAGTGAAAAGGTAGAGGTACAGAAAAACGCTGGAAAATATACGATGCCGGATGAAAAAGATAAACATGAAGGTACATGGCTACAATGGCCACATGAATACACATATGGTCAAGAGTATAAGCAGGAAGTTGAACCTATTTGGATTAAGATGGCAAGTGCTTTAACTGAGGGTGAAAAAGTCCACATTGTTGCATATGATGAGGAGGAGAAAGAGCGAATCAATAAGCTTTTAATAGATAAAGGGCTGAATATGGATAAAGTTGATTTCTTTATCGCTCTTACTGATGATGTGTGGGCAAGGGATAGTGGTCCGATTTTTGTTTATGACAATAATAAAAATCTAAAAATATTAGATCCAGCATTTAATGGTTGGGGGAAGAAAACTCCTTATAAAAATGATGCCCGTGTACGTGAGAATGTTAGTAAACAATTAGGGATTGAAAGAATTGATTGGGGGAAATTCGTCCTTGAAGGTGGCGCAATTGAATTAGACAGCAAGGGGACTGCTTTATTAACTCGAAGTGCAGTAACGAATAAAAATAGAAATCCTGATTTATCAGAAAAGGAAATTGAAAAATATATAAGTGACCTTGGGGTGACAAACTTTATTTGGTTAGATGGAGTGCCTAATTTAGATATTACGGATTTTCATATTGATGGATTTGCTAAATTCCATGATAAATCTACCATTGTAACGATGAAAGAAGATGACTTGGCTGAATGGGGCTTGTCAAACAAAGATATGGATAAATTGTTAGATGCAAAAAATGCGTCAGGACAGAAATATAAGTATGAATACTTACCGCTTAGTAAAGATAAAGTTACTTTAGAAGGTGGAAAAACTCTCGATTATAAAGGATCGTATATCAATTATTATATTGGAAATAAAGTTGTATTGGTGCCTAACTATAATGATCCAAATGATAAAATCGCAAACGATACGATTCAGAAGTTATACCCAGATCGCAAAGTAGTGGGAATTGACGTGAGAGAACTTTATAAAAATGGCGGCATGATTCATTGTGTGACACAGCAACAACCGATTCAATTGAAGTAATCGATTATAGTTTCGTTATGTTGCTTTATAGACAAAATAGGTGAAATGCTATCTTTACTTATTTTGTCTTGTTTTAACATCTGTAATAAGAATAAAATGTATAATTTTAATGTAATGATAATCAAATATAAGTATATTGTCATGATTGTTTTATATGGAAAAGGAGAAAAATATTTGTGTTGAAGAATTTTAAAATAGTATTTTCGTTTTTCACTATCGTTCTACAGTGCATTATAAATGTAGCTTTGATCTGTTTGGGAATTGTTTTAAGTGTGTTTCTTATGAAAGAAGTCATTCAATTTATACAAGAACTGAAATTGAGTGGTGAGGAATCTAGTTATCATTTAATTGATAGCATTGTCGTATTCTTTTTATATTTTGAATTCATCGTAATGATTATAAAGTATTTTCAAATGAACTTTCATTTTCCATTACGTTATTTTATATATATAGGTATTACGGCTATTGTTCGTCTAATTATTATAGACCATGATAGTCCAATGGATTCATTGTTATATGCTTGCGCGATTCTTGTATTAATTAGTGCTTTATTTATTGCAAATTCTAAAATAATGCGTCGTGATTTAGAAGAGTGAACATTAGTTGTTTAAATCAAAAAAAGATGTTTTATCTTTTGGTAAAAAAGGAGTAAAGATATTGAAAGAAATAATTTTAACCAGTTTCATAATAATAGGGTTTATGATTCTACTATTTAATTGTATACTTTCGTAATTTTAAAGGATAAAAAGTTAAAAAGGGAAGAGGCTTTTGTAAATATGGTACATTACAATAATCAAAATAGTTTACATCAAATATTTACATTAAAGGGGACAGTTATAAGAGATATTTTCCCGCAAATTTTATTATATATATGCGTTTCAACGATAGTAACTGTGATTAATTATTATTATGTAGAAATAAAAATTAATCAAACTCCTTGGGTAATTGTTGGAGGGGCTTTAGGTCTACTGTTAGTTTTTCGTACTAACACTGCGTATGATAGATATTGGGAAGGTAGAAAGTTATTTGGCACGATTGGTGCTTGTACTAGAAATTTAGCAGTTAGTTTTTTATGTTATTGGGAGTCCGAAGGGAAAAAGAAGGATCAGGAAAAACTAAAATTTTTACATCTATTAATTGCTTTTCCAAAGATAGCGAAAGGACATTTGAGAGACGAAAAAGATTTATCCGAAATAAAAGCATTGTTTGATATTTGTTCTGAGAAGGAAAAAGAAATGTTGACTGAGTCTATTCATTTACCGATTAGTATAGTTTTTATGTTAAAAACTATACTATCAAAAGGTTTGAAAACGGGTCAAATTCATCCAAATGCAATAATTAATATGGAAGCTGATTTGAATACTCTGCTTACGGCTGTGGGTGGATGTGATCGTATCAAAACAACGCCTATTCCTTTTGCATATTTTGCTCATATTAAAATTTTACTGCTCATATTTTGCGGGACTTTATCGATTGGTCTTGTTGATAGTCTTGGATGGTTTACAGTACTTGCAACTACGTTTATAAGTTTTGCATTTATAGGGATTGAAGCAATAGGGGTTGAAATTGAGGATCCATTTGGTCAGGATCCAAACGATCTTCCGCTTGAAGCAATTTGTATAGGGGTAGAAACGCATTTAGTGAATTTATATAATCAAAACGCTCTATCAGAAGTAATGGATTTGAATCTTGATAAAAAAATCATCTAATCCTTCATTGTGTGCGACGATTTAAATTTAAAAATCTTGTCAAGAGTCAGTTTACGGCCTAACGACGGCTTTATATTTTTTATATAAATATATAATATTTCTCCGTGCTATAATCCATTCATGAAATGTGCACGTTTCAAAAATTGTAATGAAAAGAGAAATGAATTGGGGAATAGTTGGCGTATTGAAAACAGTTATTCAATCATTATTAAAAAGCGAGGTAAATAATATGGAACAAAAACATAATGGAATTATTTTTACTGCAATACCAGACGAATCGAATGAATATTATCGACCATTTTATGAAGACATTATTTATTTTAATGAATACTTAAATGAAAATAAAGCATTTACCGATCAACTTATATCTTTATCTGTTGAAGAGCAAGATTTTCATACAAACTTTTTTGAGTATGATGATATTTGGTTAAGAGATGTTGCACCAGTTATAACGAATCATCTTGTTAAATTTAAATATCACCCAAATTATTTACCAGAGGATCAAGGGCGATATTTAGACCAACAATTTAATAAATGGTTGAAGAAAAATGACTTTGAATATGTGAAATCACCATTAATATTGGATGGTGGTAACCTTATTTGGAATAAAAAAGATACCGTTATTTTAACAGAACGTATATTTGATGATAATGATGATTGGACGGAAGAGGAAATTATTGAGCAGTTAGAGTGGGATTTAGATGTGAGCCGGGTTATTATTATTCCTGCTGAAGAAGGGGATGTACTTGCACACGCAGACGGAATGGTTAAATTTATTGATGAACATACAATGTTTATTAGCGATTTTTTAGGAGATCGTGAATTTAGATATAATGTTCAAGAGATTATTCAAGAACAAATGCCAGAAGCTGAATTTATAGTTGTTCCTTCGTCATATACAGAGAAGGGTCAATATGATCAAGAAATAGCATCGGCAAAAGGATTATATATAAATATGTTAGAAACATGTGACGCCCTTTATGTTCCTAAGTTTGGATTAGCTAAAGATGGGGAAGTTTTACGATATATTCAACAGCATACGGAGAAACAAGTTATTCAAATTCATGTAGGAGAAATATCGACAATGGGAGGCGCAATGAATTGTTTAACGTGGTATTGTCCGAGTCATTTGTTGCCTTCGAAAATGAAAAGATTGAGCAATCAGAATGAAGGTTCTTCAATTAGAAAACTTTTTGATTGGTTTTAATAAATAAGCTTATAAGAAAATGTATTCAAGGGGTATTTATATGTATACAATTACTGAATTTTCGCGAATTTGTAAAATGAGTACACGGATGCTAAGGCATTATGACAAAGAGGAGATATTAAAACCAGCATATGTGAACCCGGTAAATGGATATAGATATTATGAGCAAGGACAGCTAGAAATAGCATTGAAAATTAAAAAGCTGAGGGAGTACAAGTTTCCTTTACCGAAAATTAAAGTAATTCTCCAGTCAGCAGATCAAAATTCATTTATTAAACATATGCAAGCGCAAATTATAGAGTTATCTCATGAGGTGAAACAAAATTTACAGGTTATTTCTGAAATGAATGAAATGGTAAGTATGAATAATGGTTTAAATATTGCTCGTCATAGAAGTTACGATATATTAATTGGAATGAGAAATGAAATAACGGTAATTGCTCAAAGATTACAAATAGATATAGATGATATGGATGATTATTTTTATGACTTATATGAAAAAGTACAAAAAAATAGTTTTCAAATAGCCGGTTCTCCATCCGTAGTTTTTTATGATAAAGAGTATATTCCAAATCGCAGTGATATTGAATTAAGAATTCCGGTTATGTATGAGGACAATAAAGGCGTATTACAAGAGTGCGAAATAAAAAAGCTAAATCAGCATCAACTCGTTACTACTATGCATTATGGCAGCTATGACTATATAGGCTATGCTTATATGGCATTAGAAGAGTGGGTGGAAAGCAATGGCTATATAATAGATAGTCACCCATATGAAGTCTATATAAAGGGACCTGAATGTGATTGTTTAGTAGAGGAGTATGTTACACAAATTTGTTTTTTAGTTACGAAAATAGAATGAGAATAAGGATTGACATTAACATTATGTCAATCCTTATTCTATATATGTAAGCAATTTATCATAATAAAAAGGGGAAAGAATATGAAAAGAAAAATTTTACTTATTTGCCTAATTCTTAGTATGGTATGGATCTCAGCGTGTACTCCTGAAGTAGGAGAAGGTGAGAATGGTAGCTCTGTTCTACCTAATCAGTTGCCGAAGAATGTAGTATTTAAAAATGGTACAATCTATACTTCAAATGGAAAGCAAGACATCGTAGAGGCTGTAGCCGTTAAAGAAGGGAAAATTACATTTGTTGGTTCAAACAAGGATGTAGAGGGATTTATAAATGAAGATACGAAAGTGGTGGATTTACAAGGGCGTTTTATCCTCCCTGGTTTTGTGGACAATCATAATCATATATTTGAAGCGAAATCACCAGCAGCAGGGAATTGTAGTGTCTCACCAGATGCTTCTTTGCAAGAACAACGCTCGTATTTAGAGGCTTGTAAAAAAGATGTAAAGGAAGGGGAATGGATAAGCGGAACAGGATTTAGTTTGGAAGAGCTGTTAAAAGATATGGACGAAAAATCAGAACAACAAACTCCATTACAAGTTCTTGATGAGCTGTTTCCTAATAATCCAGCATTAATTATGGAAAGAACCTCTCATTCTGTATGGGTAAACTCGAAAGCATTGGAGCTTTCTGGGATAAATAAAGATACGAAAGATCCGCAAGGCGGAAGAATTATTCGAAATCCAGAAACAGGAGAACCGTTTGGTATTCTTTATGATACAGCTGGAGACATTGTGATGGAAAAAGCATGGAACTCCCAACCGAATCTGTTTGAAAAAAATTATGAAGGTTTGTTGGACGGATTAGGTGAGGTTGCGAAGAATGGTATTACTACAGTCGGTGATGGACGTCTCTATTGGAAGCGAGGCTGGTTAGATGTTTGGAATAAAGTAAATGATGAAAAAAAGCTAACGTCACGAGTAGTACTTCGTCCGTGGGTGTATCCGAATTTAAATGAAGCAGAACAAATGGAGTATTTCAAAAAAATTAAGCGTGATGATGTATCATCTCGAATGCTTATTAATCAAGTGAAAATGTATAGTGATGGAATTGGTATTAACAGCACAGCTAAAATACTAGAAAAATATAAATTTGAGTGGTTTCAAGGGACTCCATATGGTTTGAACTATATTCCAGAAGAAAAGATGAAGTGGTGGTTGACTGAACTTAATAAAATTGGTTACGGTGCATTAATCCACGCGATTGGAGACGGCGGGGTAAGAGAAAGTTTAAACGCAATTGAAGCAGCGAAAAAAGAAGGGGCAAATCAGCCTTATACGCTCACGCACGTGGAAATGGTAGAAGATAGTGATATAAATCGTTTTGCTAAATTAGGTATTAGCGCTGATTTTCAAGTAGGTCATGATTTTGCGGAAGATCCAAAACAAAGCTGGGCAAGTACGTATTTTTCAGATCAACAGATGAAACGAATTATGCCGTTAGGACGAATTTGGAAAACAGGAGCAAATGTATCACTTAGTAGTGATTGGGATGTAAATGAACTGAATCCACTTGTTACGATTTCGAATGCATTAAGCATTGATGAAAAGGGTTTGTCTGATGTATACGCAGCTATTGATGCTTATACAATTAAGCCAGCCAAAGCATTAGGTCTTGATAACATTACTGGCTCGATTGAAGTAGGGAAATCAGCCGATATGGTATTACTAAATGAAGATATTACTAAAATGAGTGCCGATAAGATTCCGAATGCGAAAGTTTTAGTGACGGTTTTACAAGGAGAAATAGTGTATCACAAGGAGAAATAAAGAATCGCTTTATAAAATTGCTACAAGTAAATGAATATATTCCTGTTGACCTTAACACGATGTCAAAGTTTAGACTGAACTTACATTCGAAGAAGGGGTGAACATGTATGAGAAATATGGAAAATAGTTTGTTTTATATGCCTGCAGAATGGGAAAAACATGAGGGGACATGGCTTCAATGGCCTCATGACAGAACCCATAGAGGTGAAGGTTACAGAGCTAAGTTAGATGATATTTGGGTAACGATGGCAAAGGAGCTTCATTATGGAGAAAATGTGCATATTGTTGTATACGATGAAGAAGAAAAAGCACATGTCCAATCGAAGTTAATTGAAGCGAAAGTGAATATGGTTAAAATTGATTTCTTAATTCAAGAAACTGATGATATTTGGATCAGAGATAATGGACCGATAGTTGTAAAAGATAAGGAAGGAAATCTCTGCTTAACACACTGGATCTTTAATGGTTGGGGGAATAAATACCCGCATGAAAAAGACGCTGTTATTCCAGAGAAAATAAGTGAAATGTATAGCATTTCAAAAGTTGAATCAAGTGTCTGTCTAGAAGGTGGAGGAATAGAGATAAACGGAAATGGAACCTTAATGGCGGCAAAAACTTCTATTATAAATGAAAATCGAAATCCCACACTAAGTCAGGAAGAGATTGAAATGGAGTTAACGAAGTACTTGGGAGTAACGAATTTCATATGGATAACTGGTATTCGCGGTGAGGATAATTATGATGAAGATACGGATTACCATATTGATGGGGCAGCGCGTTTTGTAAATGAAAATACGATTCTTTATGAATATGATCCTTTTGGGGAAGGAGAGTCGTACCTTTTGGAGGCGCACGAAAAGCATTATCAAGAATTGCGACAAGCGAGAAATATAGATGGAAATCCATTTCAACTCATCCCAGTACCTGTAACAAGAAAAGTGGTAAAAGAGGCAGACTGTCAAGGTTCGTATTTGAATTTTTATATTGGCAATGAAGTTGTATTGGTTCCTATATACGGTGATGAACATGATAAGTTAGGGCTTCAAATTATTGAAGGGCAATTTCCAGGTAGAAGAGTTGTTGGTGTTTATGTAAATGAATTGTATGCGTATGGTGGTATGATTCATTGTGTGACGCAGCAGCATTTAGAATAAAGTGATTTAAATGAAAGAAGCATGCAGAGCATAACTCTGCATGCTTTTTTCTTATAATGCTGAAAACTCTTCAACAAGTTGGGTGAATCGATTCAATGCACTTTCAATTGGCTCTGGTGTAGTTAAATCAACGCCAGCTTTTTTCAGTAGGTTTAATGGATAGTCAGAACTTCCACCTTTAAGGAATTCAATATAATTTTTCTGGGCATTTGGGTCGCCGCTTAATAATTTATCGGCGATTTGGATTGCAGAGGCGAAGCCCGTTGCGTATTTGTACACGTAAAATGGACGGTAGAAATGAGGAATTCTAGACCAGCCATATTTTACTTCTTCGTCAAATACGATGGAGTCTCCATTATATTCTCTAAATAACTTTTCATAAATTTCACTAAAGACTTGGGCATTTAATGGTTTACCTTGCTCAGCCATTGAATGTGTGATTTTTTCAAACTCAGCGAACATGATTTGTGTAAAGAAGGTACCTTTAAAGCTATCGATAAAGTAGTTAATTAAATGATTACGTACGTTCGTTTCTTTCGCTTCTTTTAATAAATAGTGAATTAATAATACTTCATTTACTGTAGAAGCGACTTCTGCGACAAAAATGGAATAATGTGCAGAAATTCTTGGCTGGTATCCGTGTGAGTAATGCGTATGCATTCCGTGACCACATTCATGAGTAAGGGTGAAAAGGCTATTTAAATCATCGTGATGATTTAAAAGAATGAAAGGATGAACACCGTATACACCAAAATTATAAGCGCCAGAACGTTTTCCTGGTGTTTCTCTCACGTCTATATATCGTTTATCTTTAAAGCTTTTTAATGTTTCGATATATTCTTCACCTAAAGGAGCTAGTGACGCGATCATTATATCAAACGCTTCGTCGTATGGAATGTCTTGTTTTACACCTTTTACTAAATCAACACTCAAGTCGTATTGTCTTAGTTCATCTACATTTAATTTTTCTTTTCTAAGTTCATTATACGTATGTAATGATTGAATGTTTTTTTTCGTCGTATCGATTAAATTTTCATATACTTCTTTCGGAACCATGTCGCCAAATAATGATTTTTCTAAAGCTGATGGATATTTTCGTAGCTTTGAAACAGTAACATTATTTTTAATAGCTGCGGACAAAGTAGAAGCGATAGAGTTTTTTAACTGAACATATGGCTTGTAATAAGCTTTATAAGCTTCTTTACGTTTCTCACGATTCTCATCTTCTATTAACTTTGAATACATTCCACGTGTTAAGTTTACTTTTTCTCCATCATCAGTAGTCACTTCACCAAAAATTATATCTGCATTATTTAACATGCCAAATGTATGCTGCGGGGAGGAGAGTGCTTCACCCATTTGTGATAAAATCTCTTCTTGGTCTTTATTCAAAACGTGTTTTTTATAACGGTATAGCTCAAATAAGTCTTCTTTATAATAGTGTAAGCCTTCTGTTTCTTCTATGTAAGAATGTAATGTGTTTTCATCTACACTAAGCAAGAATGGGGAAAAGAAAGATTTAGCCGCACTTACTTTCACGTGTAATTGTGATACTTTATCGACAAGGGATTGAGCATCAGTATCGCGTGTATCAAGATCAGATTGTAGTCTTGCATAAGCGAACATTAAAGATATTATGCTAGATATTTCTTCACTCTTTGTTAAATAAGCTAATAAACTATTGCCATCGTGAATATTTCCGTTAAACTTGTGTAGTTCATTCGTTAATACTTCAATTTTATGAAAGTCGCTTTCCCAATCTTCAATTGTATGGTAAATGTCCGTTAAATTCCATTTTTCTTTATCAGCTACTTGTAGTCGATCTTTAAGTTCTGTCATAATCATTTCCTTTCTAAATATGTAGTTATGTTCCTATATAACTATGAAATACAACAAATTGCAAAAAATCCCTGCTGGAAAATAAAAAGCCTTGCCGGAAATGGCGAGGCTTTAAAAGTTTAATGTAATGCCAAACGTTGAATGTAAAAGATTTTTATATTGCTCTTCTGTAACTGTTTCTTTCGTTTTTTTACCGTTTTTCGCTATTGTAAGGCTATCTTTCGTTAAAGAGGCATGCCCATTTTCAGTCAGTTTTACAATAAGAGGTACTTTATTAAAAGGGGAACCCTCATGTTCAACGATAATTTTTTGTGCTGCATTTGCTTTTTCCACATTTACTTCTTCCAAGTGAAATGCATAACCTACTGTCCAATCATTAGTAGAAGATTGATCTAGAAACTCATTATTTTTACGCATTTCTAAAATATAATTACCTTTTTCAGTCGTTTCTTTACGAATACGATAGTCGCCTGTTACAGAATGAACGATCTCACCTGAGAAAGGAACAGGGGAAAGGGGTAAATATGATCCGAAACCTACTTCAATTAAGTAAAGTTCATTATGATGTTGTAAAACAGTTGCGATATGTCCTGAATCAACAGCCCATATAGAATTTGCAGCGTTATAAACTGTTCCAGAAACGAGATGGACATCGAATTTAGAGTCTTTAAGGAAGTAATACATAGTCGGATTCAATTCATAACAAAGGCCGCCACGGTTGTTTATTAAAATTTTTTCTTTTAGATTTTCTTTTGATATTTCTGTAAAGTTGTTTTCGAGAATATTTAAGTTTTCAAAAGGGACAGATTGTGACATTGCATACATAATGTTAGGTAAATCTTTAAAAGAAACTATTTCTTTATTCTTTATATTTAATCGTGCGAAAAATTGTCTTTGAAAGTCTGTCATTGAAATCCCTCCGTTATGCTTTTATAGGTAAATTGTAAACAAAATTGAGTAAGATGTGAATTTTAAACTATGTTGAGATACTTGTGGAATATGTGAAGTTACATGAAAAATAATGTGAGAGATTAAAAGATTACTACTTTACTAACTGTAGAACGAATATTATAATAATTTTAATAAATTATGCAAACGTTTTCTTGAAGGGGATGGTGTAAATATGTTGAAAAGGATTATGGTAGTCTGTTTATTGTTTATTTTACTTTTTCCTAATATATATGAGGGGAATAAGGCGGAAGCAGCAACGATAAACAATGGAACATTAATGCAGTATTTTGAGTGGTACGCTCCGAATGATGGGAATCATTGGAATCGTTTGCGTTCTGATGCTGAAAATTTAGCCCATAAAGGAATTACATCTGTATGGATACCACCTGCATATAAAGGGACTTCACAAAATGATGTAGGATATGGAGCGTATGATTTATATGATTTGGGAGAATTCAATCAAAAAGGAACGGTGCGGACGAAATATGGGACAAAAGCACAGTTGAAATCTGCAATTGAAGCTTTACATAAGCAAAGCATAGATGTGTATGGTGATGTAGTTATGAACCATAAAGGTGGGGCTGATTATACTGAAACCGTAACAGCTGTAGAGGTAGACCGAAACAATCGAAATATTGAAGTGTCAGGTGATTATGAAATTAATGCATGGACGGGGTTTAACTTTCCAGGACGCGGAGATTCTTATTCTAATTTCAAATGGAAATGGTATCATTTTGACGGAACGGATTGGGATGAAGGAAGGAAATTAAATCGAATTTATAAATTTAGGGGTATAGGTAAAGTGTGGGACTGGGAAGTGTCTAGCGAGAATGGGAATTATGATTATTTGATGTATGCAGATCTTGATTTTGATCATCCTGATGTTGTGAAGGAGATGAAAAATTGGGGAACGTGGTATGCGAATGAATTAAATTTAGATGGCTTTCGTTTAGATGCTGTTAAACATATTGATCATGAATATTTACGCGATTGGGTAAATCATGTCAGACAGCAAACAGGGAAAGAAATGTTTACAGTAGCTGAATATTGGCAAAATGACATCCAGACTTTAAACAATTATTTGGCGAAAGTCAATTATAATCAATCTGTATTTGATGCACCGCTTCATTACAATTTTCATTATGCTTCAACAGGAAATGGGAATTATGATATGAGAAATATTTTAAATGGCACAGTAATGAAAAATCACCTTGCACTCGCAGTTACTCTCGTTGAGAATCATGATTCACAGCCTGGGCAGTCATTGGAATCTGTAGTAAGTCCGTGGTTTAAACCGTTGGCATATGCATTTATTTTAACACGTGCAGAGGGCTATCCTTCAGTTTTTTATGGTGATTACTATGGGACAAGCGGAAAGAGTAGTTATGAAATTCCAGCGTTAAAAGATAAAATTGATCCGATTTTGACGGCACGAAAAAACTTTGCATATGGTACGCAGCGTGATTATTTAGACCATCCAGATGTGATTGGCTGGACAAGAGAAGGTGATGGTGTACATGCTAATTCTGGTTTAGCGACATTACTCTCAGACGGACCAGGAGGATCAAAGTGGATGGATGTTGGAAAGAATAACGCTGGGGAAGTATGGTACGATATTACGGGTAATCAAACAAATACTGTAACAATTAATAAAGATGGATGGGGGCAGTTCCATGTAAATGGAGGCTCTGTTTCAATATATATTCAGCAGTAAATTTGTGATGAAAAAGAAGGGGCAGACTGAAATATAAGTTTTCCTCTTCTTTTTTACATTCTGCATAGTTATTAAAGTATGACACCTTTACTTCTTGTAAAACATATAGTATGATGATTTCAATAAATTAGATTTCAATGACTAAAATATAAATTAATGAGAGGTGCTTTTTGTGAGTGCGGTAGGTACTAAATAGGAAAAATTTAATGAAATAAATCGGATAAGACCAGGGGATTTTTATGTACATCATACCCCTAATTTTGTCATGGATTTATTTCGAAACCTATGAAGATACCTACAATACTTTATAAAGCTTGTAATAATAGGGATTGCCATATACTTTTTAGATGGCTTATTTCCTTATACGTTATTACACTTGCCTTGTAAATGTAAAAGCTGCGGTATCCCCGCAGCTTTTTTGTATATATTTTTAATGTATAAAAATGGTAATTAAATAATATAGAATTCATTGGAATCTAATGAGTAGGTATCTTCATTGATGATAGAAATCAATCATAGTGAGGAGAAACAAAATGAATACGATGACTTTTGAAAAGTTACAATATAACGAATTAATGGAAATAGTGAAATCTTATTGTGTAAGTGGTTTAGGTAAGGAATTATTAAATAAATTAGAGCCGAGTACGAGTATAAAAGTAGTGAGAAATCGCTTAAATGAAACGACAGAAGCACGAGCTATAGTAGATGCAGAAGGGCATGTGCCTTTTTTTGGAATATCCAATATCGCTAGTACAATTCAAAAATTAGAAAAAGGGATGATTTTAGATCCAGCAGAGTTAGTGAGCGTTTCAGACTTTTTACGTGGGTGTCGAAAGATTAAAAAGTTTATGCTAGATAAAGAATTTTTTGCGCCAGTATTAGCTTCTTATGCAAATTCAATGACTGAATTTAAAAGTATTGAAGAGGAAATTAACTTTTCAATTAAAGGAAATAGCATTGATGCAGCGGCTAGTAAAGAGTTAAAACGAATTCGAAATAACATTGATTCTGTAGATGGAAAAATAAAAGAACGTTTAACGAAGTTTTTAAATAGTAGTGCAAATAAGAAGTATATTCAGGAATTCTTTATTAGTAAAAAAGATGATCGCTATACGATTCCAATCAAATCTACCTATAAAAATCAAGTTGCAGGAAGTATTGTGGAAGCATCTGCAAAAGGTTCTACTGTATTTATAGAACCACATACGGTTACAAAATTAAATGCGGAACTAGCAAGTTGGAAAGCAGAAGAAGCGATGGAAGAGTATCAAATTTTAGCGACTTTATCAGGAATGATATTAGAAAATATTTATCATATAAAAATTAATATGGAACTGATTAGTCAATATGACATGGTATTTGCGAAAGCGAAGTTTAGTAAAAGTATCGATGGAATAGAACCGAAGTTAAACGATCATGGTCACATTCATTTAGTGAATTGTAAGCATCCGCTTTTAACAGGGCAAGTTGTACCGTTAAATTTTGAAATCGGTCAAGAGTACCGTAGTTTAATTATTACAGGACCGAATGCGGGCGGGAAAACGATTGTGTTAAAAACAATTGGACTTTTAACATTAGCGACAATGTCTGGCTTGCACATTGCTGGAGATAAAGAAACAGAAATTGCTATTTTCGAAAATGTATTTGTAGACATTGGTGATAATCAAAGTATCGAAAATGCACTGAGTACATTTTCATCTCATATGAAAAATCTGTCTGAAATTATGAGGATGTCAAATAATAATACGTTACTACTATTTGACGAAATAGGAAGCGGTACAGAACCGAATGAAGGTGCGGCGCTTGCGATATCTATTTTAGAAGAATTTTATCTAACGGGATGTATTACAATTGCGAGTACGCATTACGGTGAAATTAAACGATTTTCAGAAATGCATGGTGATTTTATGAACGCAGCAATGCAATTTAATAGTGAGACATTGGAGCCTCTTTATAAATTAGTGATCGGTAAATCTGGTGAAAGTAATGCACTTTGGATTGCAAATAAAATGAATGTAAAAGAACATGTACTGCAAAGAGCGAAAGAGTATATGGGAAATAAAGAATACGCTATAGAAAAAGTGAATGAAAGCAAAATTAGAAAACCGAAATTCGTGCAAGAAAAAAGAGAAAATGACTATGAATATAAAATCGGTGACCGTGTGAATTTATTGGATTATGATGATTTTGGTATCATCTATAAGGAAAAAGATAATTTCTATAATGTCGTTGTATATTATAACGGTGAATTCGTTGAAGTGAATGTAAAACGTATTACTTTAGAGGTAGCGGCGAAAGAATTATACCCAGAAGGATATGATTTAAATACACTATTTGTCGATTATAAAGAAAGAAAAATGCAACACGATATTGAGCGCGGATCGAAAAAAGCGCTTCGTAAAATTGAAAAAGAAATTAGAAAGAATAGAGGGTAATATAAAGTGATAAAGATTAGACAAGAACAACAAAATGATTATAGTAAGACTGAAGAAGTTGTAAAAGAAGCGTTTTTAAATGAAGAATTTAGTGATAAAAAAGAACATGAACTTGTGAGTCGCATTAGAAAATGTGATGCATTTATTCCGGAACTATCAGTAGTTGCAGTAGATGAAGAAATAGTTGGTCATATTATGTTATCAAAAATTAAGATAGAACAAGACGGAACTTCTGTAGAATCATTAGCACTGGCACCAGTATCAGTTGCTCCAGGCCATCAGAAAAAAGGAATTGGTGGCAAACTTATCGTAGCGGCGCTAGAAAAAGCGAAAGAACTTGGATATGGATCAGTTGTAGTATTAGGGCATCCAGAGTACTATCCGAAATTTGGTTTTAAGAAAGCAAGTGATTGGAATATAAAAGCACCATTTGAAGTACCAGATGAAGTGTTTATGGTGATGGAACTTAGAGAGAATGCTCTTCAAGGTGTTGAAGGGGTTGTTCAGTATTCGAGTGCTTTTTCTGAATAAAAGTACCGATTAAGAAATGTAATCATAAAAAATGCTATCTTTTTGTAGGGATGTACAGAAAGATAGCGTTTTTTAGTAAGCAGATCTACTTACGTATATTTTGCGCGATGGATAATTGAGATGATAAGATTGATATAGAAATGTAAAGGGAGAGAATATGATGAAGACGCGGGAAACAGATAGTAATAGGAAATTAGTTACGTTATATGTTACAAGACACGGTAAAACAATATTAAATGCGAATCATCGCGTGCAAGGTTGGGCGGATTCTCCGTTAGTAGAAAAAGGTGTTGAAGTTGCCGCGAATCTAGGAATGGGATTAAAAGATACTCATTTTACTAGTGTATATAGTAGTGATAGTGGTCGAGCGATTGAAACTGCTAATTTAGTATTAAAATATAATGAGCAATCAAAGTTAAAACTTGAGACAAGAAAAGATTTACGTGAATTGAACTTTGGCACTTTTGAAGGCGAAAAAGTTGAAATTATGTGGGATGCTATCGGAAAAGCTGCAGGTGTTACATCACCAGACGAACTCATGAAGTATTCTATTGAAGAAGTTATTAATCTGATTAGAGCAGCAGACCCTACAAAACAGGCAGAAGATTGGGCAGTATTTTCTACTCGTATAAAAAAAGAAATTAATAGGATTAGTGAAGAAGCTGCTGAAAATGGTGGAGGCAACGTTTTAGTTGTAGCTCATGGACTTCTGATTACTGCATTAATAGAAATGCTGGATCGTAGTAAAACAAAACTTGGAGTGGAAAATGCAAGTGTAACGAAAGTTTTATATGAAGATGGGAAGTATACAGTCGAATCGGTTGGGGATATGAGTTATGTTGAAAAAGGAAAAGAAAGTGTGGAAATATAATAATATCTCAAATAGAAATAAGAACAGGAAGCTAGCAAAATCTAGCTTCCTGTTTTAGTTAGATGAATCATGGGATTAATAAAATCTTCCCAGTACTTTTACGGCTCTCTAATAATTCATGTGCAAGAGCACCATCTTGTAAAGAGAATGTAGTAGGATTCGCGATGTTTAATTTTCCATTCGCAATCCATTCGAATAGTTGAGAGGAACGTTCTTTTCGCTCTTCGTAAGATATAAGTACATTCCAAAGGTCTCCGCCAGTTAAAGTTTTCGAAGTATCCATAAGCATACGTGGATCAACTGGCGCAGGATTACCACCGGCCATTCCGTAAAATACGACAGTACCACCAATTTTAGTCGCTTTAAAGCTTTCTTCTAATGTAGAACCTACTGATTCATACACAACATTTACGCCAGCATCATTAGTCATTTCAAGTACATTCGTATGCCATGCTTCGCTATATAAAAATACGTGATCGGCACCGGCTAACGCTGCTATCTGTGCTTTTTCTTTTGATGACGTAAGACCGATTACTGTTCCGCCCTGTAGTTTAATCATTTGGATGAGAAGCTGACCAACACCACCAGCTGCGGCATGTACTAAAGCTATATCACCTTGTTTTATTTGATAGCTATCTTTCGTTAAATAATGTGCTGTTAATCCTTGTAATAAGATAGAAGCGGCTGTTTCAAAAGAAATAGAATCTGGAAGTGGAATTGCTTTTTCTGATGGAACAGCAACTAATTCTGCATTTGCAAATGGAACGTCAGCAAATGCAATGCGATCTCCAGGATTGATAGTAGTAACGTCAGCTCCTACTTTTTCAACAATACCAGCCCCTTCATAACCTAATATATAAGGCGGATTACCAGCGAGATGATAATCGCCGCGGCGTCTATAAATATCAGCGAAATTTAAACCAATTGCTTGCATGCGAACAAGAATTTCATTTGGATTTATGATTGGATCAGCTATTTCTTTATATTGTAGTACATCAGCGTCTCCGAATGTTTCGAAATAAAGTGCTTTCATATGGAATACCTCCATTTATATTGTTTGTAGATGTTCTTTATCATACAATACAAATATCAATAGAAAAAGAAGATTATTTCGATGGAATCAATCGAAAATGTCGATTGAAAAGGGGGAATAGCAAATGGAGATAAAACAATTAATTACATTTAAAGTAGCGGCAGAGACTTTGAACTTTACCCAAACTGCGAAGAAATTAAACTTTGCCCAATCGAGCGTGACAGCGCAAATTAAAACGTTAGAGGCTGAGCTCGGTACGCCGTTATTTGAAAGATTAGGGAAACGTCTTTTCTTAACTGAAGCAGGGAAGAAGTTTCAACTATATGCCGATAAGATGATTGCGCTTAGTAACGAAGCGAAAATGGCTGTGAAAGATGATGAGGAAATAGCAGGTACGTTAATAATTGGTGCGCAAGAAAGTCAATGTACATACAGGCTCCCTTCCATATTAAAAAGGTTTAAAGCGCAATTTCCCAAAATAAAACTTATATTTAAACCAGCGCATTCCAATAAAGATGCGAAGGAACAATTGATGGAGGGGAAAGTAGACCTTGTATTTATTTTAGACGAATGTAAAACAGAAGACGTTTTACATGTGGAGCCGCTTATGAAAGAAGAATTAAAAGTAGTAGCGGCTCCGGGGCATCGTTTACTTGAACAATCTTCCGTTTCTATAAAAGATTTAGAGAATGAAACACTTTTATTAACAGAACTCGGTTGCTCGTATCGGACTTTATTTGAAGAGTTATTTCGTGCGGAAGAAGTATATCCGGCAAATAAGATTGAGTTTGTTAGCGTAGAGGCAATTAAACAATGTGTTATTGCAGATTTAGGTGTAGCAGTTTTGCCAGCAATAGTAGTAGAAAAGGATATACGAGAGGGGACGATAAAGGAGTTAGTTTTAAAGAATACAATCACTCCGATCTATACACAAATTGCTTGGCATAAAGATAAATGGATGACATCGCCACTACAACAATTCATTGATGTAACGAGGGAGTCTTTTGCAAGGGATTAAGTGGAGAAATATTTGTTTTATATGTAAGAAGAATAGCACTTTTGTATATAGGGAACCGATACTTGGATGAAACAAGTATCGGTTCTTTATAGTATATTTTTATAATCACTTTAAGTATGGCCATAATAATTGAAAAAACGAATCAACTAAGGTCTGTATCAGGAGGAGTATATCCAAGGTGGCGAGCCATAGATACAATTTGTCCTTTATGATGAAACTCATGTGTTTCCGTATGAGTTAAAAGCCATAGTGGAGTTGTGCTCCAAGGCTCTTTTTGCCATTTCACTTCATTTGCTATATTTTCGAGCCAGCGGTCATTGTATTCATCTAAAAAGCGTTGTACAGTCTCATCTACTAACTTAAATCTAGCACGGACTTTTTTGACATCTGCATGTTCAATTTCATAATCGCTAGCAAATGAAAAATCTGCTCGTTTTTGGTTAAATGCGAATGTTCCAAGCCAGTATCGATAGCAATCGGCTACATGAATATGGGTTTTTATAATGCTGCCACTTCCGAAGTTAGGAACCGTACTGTGCAATTTTTCTTGTGGAATTTCTTCCAAAAATGTAAATAGATTTTCCCTTGTAGAACTAATAAGATTATATTGTTGTTTTAAAACATCTAACATGTAATTACACTCCTCTTTTGTTTACTGAAATATTTGCGCACTAAGTAATTCTATATTTCCGAAGGTTGTACCTTTTTTAAAAAACATATTGCCAAAGTGCGTTAAGCATATTAGATGTATTTTTTAATTGTTTCTGATAGATTAAACAAGGTGAAACTTTAATAAGTTGAACATTTTTAGTTCATAATAAACTGTACATAAAAAAGGAGAACGATAAAATGAATAGACTAGTTGGTTTAAAACAATTTGAAATAACGCGTGGGGCATTACTTAAATTTATGGAAACATTAGATGATAAAACTGCAGATACGCAGCCGGAGGGCTTTAACAATACAATTCGCTGGCATATCGGTCACGTATTAACGGCAGCAGAGACTTTCATGTTTGGAAGAGAATTTAAGCAATTGCCAAGTGAATATCCAGGTATGTTTGGATATGGATCAAGACCATCTAAATGGGAAACAGAAGGACCATCATTAGAAGTGTTAAAGTCTCAGTTACAAGAACAAGCAAAGCGTATTAATGAAATTCCAGCAGAAGCATTTGAAAATAAACTTCCAGAGCCGTTCTTAGGATTGGAAACGGTAGGGGAGCTTTATGGTATGATGCTTTATCATGAAGCAGATCATATTGGTCAAATGAAGGCGATGGAACGTCTGGTGAAATCTTTATAGTTTTGAATTTAATTGCTTAAAAAAACGAAATCCCAGATGGATTTCGTTTTTTTATTGAGCAAGTAGAGAAAATTAATTAATTCTAATATTTCTAACGTAATCAGCATTATCCTTTCGACTGCTTCAAATGTTTGAGCTGCGTAACAATCATAATGCTAATAACAACGAGTAAAAACCATGAGCTAATTTTGCTTAAGTGAACGAGGTTCCATGCTTCCCGTTGATTTGGATATTGCCATGCTCCGAAGAAGGTAGCGATGTTTTCTGCAATCCAAATAAAGAATCCGATAAGGAAAAAGGAGAGAACGAGCGGCATTTTATATGTAACGCCTTGTAATGAAAATTCCACAAATGTCCGAAAGAAAATAATGAATAATAGTAAAGTTAATACCCATCTAAAGTCATATAGAAAATGATGTGTGAAAAAATTGAAGTAAATCATAGCTCCTAACGGCACGGCAAAAATAGCCTTTGGCCAATAATACATTTGCAAATGCAATCTTCTCCACGCCTGGCATATGTAACTTGCGACACTCGCATACATAAAACCACTGTATAGCGGAACACCTAAAACTTTTGAATACGCCTCCTCAGGATAACTCCATGATCCAAAATGCACTTTATATATTTCTAGTAGAAGTCCGATAAGGTGAAAAACAGTAATTACTTTTAATTCGTCTTTCGTTTCAAGTCCCGTTTTATACATTATATATTGCATAAGAAGACATACGATGAGTATGAAATCATAGCGATATAACCCTGGGATAGAAATGATTTTTGAAAGGGCTAGTGTTAAAAAAATAATGACTGGGAACAAACAAGATAATGCTTGTTCGTAAGTGAAATAGAGTAGTTGTTTTATATAAAACATCGTTTCACCTTCTGTAAGTTATTATTTTAATTGAATAATCTGAAGAATAATTAAGTATACTATAGTTCTAAATAATAGAAAACTAGAATTGATTTGTTTAAAAAAACAAAAAAATGTAAAATGAAGTTAATTTAATGCAAGGGAGATGTGCCAATGTCAGCGCTTATTGTAAGTATCCCGTTTATACAACAGTTTATGGAACAAGGGGATAAAGTGAAACTTTAATCAGTGGGGGTTTTATTCATCCCCCACTGATTATTAGTTGAACCAATCGGGCGTTTACGGGCAGTTGATCTCCCACCTAACATCTTCGCTCCAGCTGAATTTTGAGGTGGGAGTCTTACTGCCCGTTAATGCGGGATAAATAGGCTAGAATAATTGTCCCCGCTATTTAAATAAAGGGGGAGTTTGAAATGACGATGAATCTTTTTCAAAATAAAACTATTAAATTATCAGCTATTAGAGAAGCAGATGCTGAAGTGATGGCTAAGTGGCAAGAGGATAGTGAATATTTAAGAAATGTAGATACAGACTTAGCATTCCCGCAATCGTTACATGAAATAGCGAGTGATGGGCTATTAAAGGGACGGAGATCCAATAGTGTTTCTTTCATGTTAAGAACAGTTCAAGATGATCGCTTAATTGGTTTTGTTGCAATTCACGGCATAGAGTGGAATAACAGAACAGGTTTATTAGCAATTGGTATAGGCGATGCAAATGATAGAGGAAAAGGATATGGGAGAGAAGCGTTGCATCTTATTTTAAAGTATGCGTTCTATGAAATGAATTTACACCGCGTTGGCCTCGATGTTATTTCTTATAATAAAGCTGCCATTGCGTTGTATAAAAACATGGGTTTTCAGATGGAAGGGTGTATGAGAGAAGTAGTTCAGCGAGATGGAAAGTGTTTTGATCGAATGATTATGGGGATATTGCGGGATGAATGGATAGAGCTGCAAGATTAAAAGTACATTCCATATTATATATGTAGTATGCAGGAGATATAATGATAATTGGCGAAAATTTACAGTGTACTGATTGAAAAATAAGGGGTTATGTGAGATGAATTTGGAGAAAACAAAACCAGTAAACGAAGAGGTCGCTGAATTAAAAGAACTAATTAAAGAACTACACGGAAGTGTACATCAACTTCAAAGTGAAGTGCAGCAACTAAGGCACGAAAGACCAGTTGTTGAAGTGAGAAAAGGTGTTCAATTATCACCAACAATCATCGGACAAATTGGTGGTATGATTTTAGGTGGATTAGCAATTATCGGGATATTTTGGTGATGAAAAAAGGTTTGCAGCACGATGCTGCAAACCTTTTTAGGCTGTGGAAAAGCACTGCTTGAAGGAGTGTGACTATTAAACGATATGTGGAACAATAAAAGAAAAGGGGCTGAGAAAGGTGCAAATTTAACAGAGAATATAAAGATAACTACAATAAAACCTTATTTGTTATGTATATGTGAAATGCTTGTGATACTTACGAGATAAAATCTCGAATGTTTATATCAAAGAAATAACGTGACTTGGTTTGTGGTCAATTGTAATAGAAATAACTTTAGACAAATAAAAAAGTCGTAATAGAGCTAGATTTCTTAGGATTTAGGTTAAGAAAAATGTACCAAACTGTAACGGTAAGAATCAGGTTACTTCCTACAAATAAACAAGCTTCCACAAATGATTCACGAAATATTATAATTGAGGTTGTACAAGGTGAGATTTCTTCTTATGGAAATTTATCTTTAGTTGTAACAAGAATTGTAGATTAATATTGAAATTTATATAGGTAACTTTTGAAGAGTGAGTAAAAAGAAGAAGTTTTTTACTTACTCTTCAGTGTCATTTTGTCATCTCACTACATTTATTAGGTATGATAAATACTTTTTGGGGTGACATATGTCAGAGAAAAATGAGTTTGGTCCACATAAGGATCTGTACGGAGCGGCACTCGATCCGAATTTAATAGGTCCAACATTTCCAGCTATCCCACCATTTACTTTGCCACCGGGAGCCACCGGATCAACGGGTCCAACAGGAGCAACAGGGTCAACAGGGTCAACAGGATTAACGGGTCCAACAGGAGCAACAGGATTAACGGGTCCAACAGGAGCAACAGGATTAACGGGTCCGACGGGATCAACAGGATTAACGGGTCCAACAGGATCAACAGGATTAACAGGATTAACGGGTCCAACAGGATCAACAGGAGCAACAGGATTAACGGGTCCAACAGGAGCAACAGGATTAACAGGATTAACGGGTCCAACAGGAGCAACAGGATTAACAGGATTAACGGGTCCGACGGGATCAACAGGATTAACAGGATTAACGGGTCCGACGGGTCCAACAGGATCAACAGGATTAACGGGTCCGACGGGTTCAACAGGAGCAACAGGATTAACGGGTCCGACAGGGTCAGCATCTACAAATCGAATTTATGTATCAAATAGGGGAAGCAATAATGTTTCTGTGATAGATGGGCTAACAAATAGTGTGATTGCTACTATTCCTGTCGGAAGTTTCCCACAAGACTTGGGAGTTAATTCATTAACTAACCGAATTTATACAGCGAATTTTAGCAGTAACAATGCTTCCGTAATTAATGGGATGACTAATACTGTAATTGTTACTATTACTCTAGGGAATGGTCCACTTGGAGTAGGGATTAATCCATCTACTAACCTTACCTACGTAACAAATAGTAACGGCAACAATGTTTCTGTAATAAGCGGAGCGATTAATACCGTGATCGCTACTACTTCTCTGGGCACTAGTCCATATAGAGTAGGAGTTAATCCATTAACTAATCTGATTTATATAGTGAATATTGGAAGTAACAACGTATCCGTGATAGATGGGCTAACAAATAGCGTGATTACTACTATTCCGGTGGGGATTAATCCACAGGGAGTAGGGGTCAATCCATCTATAAATCGAATTTACGTATCAAATTTTAACGGCAACAACGTATCCGTGATAAACGGAATGACCAATACTGTAATTGCTACTATTGCCGTCGGGACTTCTCCAGATGGAGTGGGAATTAATTCATCTACTAACCTTATTTATGTAGCAAATGCTAGTCTCAGCAGCAATAATGTCTCCGTGATAAACGGAGCGACTAATGCCGTGATTACTACTATTCCAGTGGGGGCTGGTCCAGAGGGAGTAGGAGTTAATCCATTAACCAATCGAATTTATATAGCAAATACACAAGTCGGAACCGTATCCGTGATAGATGGACTAACAAATACTGTAATTGCTACTATACCAGTTGGGGTTGGTCCATCAGGTATAGGAATCATTTCTTAAATAAAATATAAAACAATAAGATTAACACTTAAGGTTACTTTCGCACTCGAAAACTATGTAAATATTATGAGAAAAGACTCTATCCCTTGGGAGAGTCTTTTTTGCTTTTTATAAAAATTGTTTAATCTGGTAATGAATCGCAACATTAGCTACACAACTAGATAGTGTGCTTGCAATAACGGAAATAATAATTGATGGCATTCTGATTCTATATTTACCTTTAATAGTCTCATTTTTTCTTTTCGGGGATATCTCAAAATATTAGCTTGATAGTCATGGATTGTACTCAAGATTAAACAAATATCTCATTTAAAAATTACATTTAGCATTTTTTAAGAACAATATTAATAAAAATAAACTAAAATGAGGTGATTTTATGGCAGAGAAAAAGCTCCATTTAGGTTGTGGACGGACCATTCTCGAAAACTGGATAAACCTTGATATGGTCAAACAAGATGGAGTAGATGTTGTCGCTAATTTAGATGATTGTAAAAATAGGCGTTTACCTTTTGAAAATGATAGTATTGATGAATTTTTAGCTGAACATTTATTAGAACATATACAATATCCTTTATTTTTAATGGCAGAGTTACATCGTATTGCTAAGTCAAATGCAAAAGCAGTTGTTAAAGTGCCTTATGGATCAAGTGATAGTGCTTTTGAAGATCCGACGCATGTGAGACAATACTTTTTACATTCCTTTGATTATTTTTGCCAACCGTGTTATTGGCGTGCAGATTATGGATATAGAGGCGATTGGTTAACCGAAAAAATTATAATCATTGTAGATGCAAACAAATATCAAGGGAAAACTGGGGCAGAAATATTAGATGATGTGAATAAATACCGGAATATTGTTCTTGAAATGATAGTTGAACTACGAGCTATAAAACCAGTTCGAGAACCACAACGTGAACTACTTACAGCCCCACCTATTGAGATTCGTTTAGGTACTACGGTATAAGTAAAAACCTAAATTCAAATAAAACAAAGATATTTATAACAGAGGTGTTCAGATGATTACAATTAGTTTATGTATGATTGTAAAAAATGAAGAAAAAACACTTAATAGATGTTTAGAATCAGTTAAAGGTATCCCTGATGAAATTATTATTGTAGATACTGGCTCAACAGATCAAACGAAACAAATAGCTAGTAAATGGACGGAGCAAATTTTAGATTTTAAATGGATATATGATTTCTCGGCAGCCCGAAATTATTCCTTTCATCAAGCTTCAATGGACTACATTTTATGGTTAGATGCGGATGATATACTTTTACCAGAAGAACGTCAAAAGCTACTTGCTTTAAAACAATCACTCACTCAAAATATTGATGCAGTTTCCATGATTTATCATGCGGAAATTGATAAATTTAATAATGTTTTAACCAGCATTCGCCGCAATAGATTAATTAAAAGAAGTAAAAACTTTCAATGGCACGGCGTTGTTCATGAAGATCTAAGTATTCATGATCAGTATAATTCTCTCGAAAGTGACATCATAGTCACCCATAAAAAAATTTATAGCAATAATGAATCAGATCGAAATCTCAAACTATATGAACAATTTTTGAAAAAGAATAAAGGTAAAATGACAGTTCACGATATATTTCATTATGCTAGAGAATTACATAAACATAAAAAATATAGACAAGCCATTGAATATTATAACAAATTCTTAGACCGCAAAGATATCCAATTAGAACACAGGCTTTTTGTTATGCATAAATTAGCTAGTTGTTATCATCTAATTGGAAATTTAAAGAAAGAAAAAGAAATCACATTTCAGTCTTTAGAATATGATATTCCTCAACCGGAATTCAGCTGTCGCCTAGGGGAATTCTTTCTTAAGAATAACCAGTTTTCTCAAGCTGCTTATTGGTATAAACAAGCTATAGAAGCACCTTCAGCTAATTCTACTCTTTTCATTGAACAACAACCCTTTAAAACTTGGTTACCACATAAACAATTAGCTTTTTGCTACTTTCAGCTACAGGACTATAAACAGTCTTACCATCATAATAAAAGGGTTCTTAGTTTTTTACCAACTGATGAGGAGACTCTTAATAATATGAAAGTAATCGAGGGGTTAATGATGACTGATTAACAATCATAGGATGTTTAATCATCTATAAAATAAATTTTTTTCGGATGGTGTAAACATCCTATAGGTGTAATAGTTTTTATGTTCGTAAAGATTTGAAATCACTTTACGGGTATCTATGATAACTTATACCCTATTAGAAATACTTTGAATAAAATCTAATCCTTATAATTCTACTTCTCTAACTCCGTTGCCATCTTGTCCAGCACGTTCTCCTTCTGATACAAAAATGCTGTTTCCTCTTCTTTCGTCATCTCAAGCTGTTTATACAGCCCGTCCAACAATGAACACTCCGCATTTTCTAAGATATTTCTATCATGTTTTTGGTTTTCTCCGTAAACTAATCGTTTAAATTGGTTCGCTGGTATACAGTGCATGTAAATAATGTGTGATGCTGCCCCTAATATTTCTTTGTAATGTAGAGCAAGCCCCCATGAGTCAGTCTATGTGTATGGAAAGTAACAGTATACATTCCCATACAATAAAATAAGCGAAGGGGGTAATGAATTGAATGATAAACATCAAATGAAAAAAATAAGTGAGATACTTCAAGCTCATGCATTAGATCCCAATTTAATTGGTCCTACTTTACCGCCCATTCCACCAGTAACATTGCCAACGGGTCCAACAGGAAGCACCGGACCAACAGGAAACACCGGTCCAACAGGAAGCACCGGACCAACAGGAAGCACCGGACCAACAGGAGCCACCGGTCCAACGGGAAGCACCGGTCCAACAGGAGCCACCGGTCCAACAGGAAGCACCGGACCAACAGGAAGCATGGGTCCAACAGGAAGCACCGGTCCAACAGGAAGCACCGGTCCAACAGGAAGCACCGGTCCAACAGGAAGTACCGGTCCAACAGGAAGCACCGGTCCAACAGGAGACACTGGTCCAACAGGAAGCACCGGTCCAACAGGAAGCACGGGATCAACAGGAAACACCGGTCCAACAGGAGCCACCGGTCCAACAGGAAGCACGGGATCAACAGGAAGCACCGGTCCAACAGGAGCCACCGGTCCAACAGGAAGCACGGGATCAACAGGAAACACCGGTCCAACAGGAGATACCGGTCCAACAGGAAGCACGGGATCAACAGGAAACACCGGTCCAACAGGAAGCACGGGATCAACAGGAAGCACCGGACCAGCAGCAGGTATGGATCTAGGTACAATTTATATAACAAATACTAGTTCAAATAATGTATCCGTGATAAATGGAAATACGAATACAGTACTAGCAACCGTACCAGTAGGATCTGCCCCGATAGGAGTGGGAGTGAATTCACCCACGAATCGTATCTATGTAGCAAATCCACTTTCAAATAATGTATCCGTGATAAATGGAAATACGAATACAGTATTAGCAACCGTACCAGTAGGATCGAATCCATCAGGAGTGGGAGTAAATTTATCAACGAATTTGATTTATGTAGCAAATCAAAGTTCAAATAATGTATCCGTGATAAATGGAAATACGAATACAGTACTAGCAACCGTAGCAGTAGGAACGACCCCAATAAGAGTGGGAGTAAATTCATCCACGAATCGTATCTATGTAGCAAATTTTGATTCAAATAATGTATCCGTAATAGACGGAAATGCAAATACAGTACTAGCAACCGTAGCAGTAGGAACGAGCCCATTCGGAGTGGGAGTTAGTTCATCCACGAATCGTATCTATGTAGCAAATGCTGGTTCAAATAATGTATCCGTGATAGATGGAAATACGAATACAGTACTAGCAACCGTAGCGGTAGGAACGAGCTCAGTAGGAGTGGGAGTAAATTTATCAACGAATTTGATTTATGTAGCAAATTTTAGTTCAAATAATGTATCCGTGATAGATGGAAATACGAATACAGTACTAGCAACCGTGGCAGTAGGAACGAACCCATTCGCAGTGGGAGTGAATTCATCCACGAATCGTATCTATGTAGCAAATGCTGGTTCAAATAATGTATCCGTGATAGATGGAAATACAGTACTAACAACCGTAGCAGTAGGAAATACCCCACAAGGAGTGGGAGTGAATCCGTAAAAATTGTAAGAAATCATTTGTTGGTGTTCATAAAAGAGTAGGGGATTGTTTTTTCTTTTTTCCCATTTGTAATATCCACTTCTTGAGGCACCCGCAGTTTCACAAAGCAATAAAATAGAAAAATTCTGCTTTAAGGTATAGATGATCTCATATTCTATTGATTTGTTTCTTTTGACCTTAGCCCCTTTTTCGCAGCTAAGAGCTTTTTTAAGTATGCATTTTCTGCTTCTAATCATTCGATTCTATCATCTTGACTGAACTTGCATTTGCTTGTCTAGATCTTCCTCGTTTTTCTTGTAGGCCAAGAATACCCTCACTATTATAGTTTTTAATCCATCTGTCTATAACTGAATATGTAACTCCTAATTCCCTTCCAATTAATTTACTACCCATTCCTCTATGTAAATACATTTCAATAGCTTTCATTTTAAAATCAATTGAAAAAATTCTTCTAATTTTCCCCATAAAAAAATCCCCTCCATAATAAACAGTACAGTAACTTGCTTTCAATTGTCTACTATGAGGGGATAATACCAGACACAAAAACAGGCTGTGGAGAAGACTTTCTCCACAGCCTGAAAAGGTTTGCAGCACGATGCTGCAAACCTTTTGTTTTTGACGATATAATTTCATGCACTACAATTTTTACATTAAGTAACGTAAATATATATAAGCGTGTGATAATAATAATGCGATAATCGTTAATGGGAAACCGATTTTTAAGAAGTCCATATAAGAGAATCCATGTCCTTCACGTTTTGCAATACCAGCAACGACTACGTTTGCTGATGCACCGATTAATGTTCCATTTCCTCCTAAGCATGCTCCAAGAGATAATGCCCACCATAGTACTTCGATTTGCGGGGAATCGACAGATAGTCCGAGTCCTGTAGCCAAATCTTGAATAAGTGGGATCATTGTTGCGACAAATGGGATGTTGTCGATTGTCGCAGATGCGATACCGGATACCCATAAGATAAGTATAGCAGCGAAACCGATGTCGCCATTTGTTACGTCAAGTACTTGTTGTGCAAGAGAAGAAATGAGTCCGATATCAATTAATCCGCCAACGAGAACGAATAGTCCGGCGAAGAAGAAAATGGTTACCCATTCAACGTGGGCGAATACATCTTCAATATCATGTTCTTTCACACCGATTAGCATAAGAAGTGTAGCACCTGTCATCGCGATAACCGCAGCGTCTACATGAATAAGAGAATGAAGTACAAATCCTAAAATAGTTAGTCCTAAAATCGAAATGGATTTTAAAAGTAGGCTTCGATCTTTAATATAATCTTTTTCATTTAATGCCATTAATATTTTAATTTGCTCAGGCGTTGTTTTTAGTTTGTTGCGATACATGAAGTAAATAATGCCAAGTGTAACGATAGAAATAATAATTACGATAGGAGCTAAGTTAAGTAAAAAGGCATTGAAGTCTAAGTGCTTATTTGCTGATCCAATCATAATGTTCGGTGGGTCACCGATTAATGTTGCTGTTCCGCCTATATTTGAAAAAAGCACTTCTGAAATCAAATAAGGAACAGGGTTTACTTTTAAAATACGTGTAATGGATAGTGTAACAGGTACGATTAATAAGACGGTTGTTACGTTGTCCAAAAATGCTGATCCGATAGCAGTTAATAAGGATAGTAATAATAAAATACGGATTGGTTTTCCGCCAGCTGCTTTTGCCGCTTTAATGGCCACAAATTCAAAGACGCCTGATTGACTCGTAATATGTACGAGAATCATCATCCCAATTAAAAGAGTGATCGTTTCCCATTGAATATGTGATGTGAAAGCAGTATGTAAATCTACAACTCCAAAAATAATCATAATAGCAGCGCCGAATAGTGCGATTACAGCACGATTCAATTTCTCAGAAATAATAAATCCGTACGTGACTAAAAATACGGAAATTGCAAAATAATATTGCCAATTTGCTACTTCATGTGCTGATTGTTCCAATCGTGTCACCTTCTTTAAAGTATGTATTCAATTGTCGAAATGTATCTCGCTACATTAACACGGGATAAAATATATTGTAGCAAATTCAAAAAAGAAAGAAAACTATTTAACAAAGTGAAGGAAAAAATGTGATTTTTACATATGATATAAAAAATATAAAAAACACAGTGCAAATTATTAGGAAAAGTGAGCTTTGTCCTCTAATATAGAGATAGCAATTTACATTATTTTTGCGTAAAATGGTTTAAAGAGGTGAATTCCGATGGAAATAGTAAAAGATAGTTCTCTTATTCAAAATGAAATTGAACGTTTTGTAAATAAAGATGTATATATTCATTTAGAAACGACGAACGGAGCGTATGCGTCACACTTCAATGAAAAGATGATGACAGTTGGAGCATTCATTCGAAATGCAATTATTCGCTTTGAACGCGGGAAAATAACTGGAACAAATCCGTACCGAGTTGGTCTAAAGATGGATCATGGCTGGGTATATGCAGAAGGTATTACGCACTGGGAAGTAGACGATAAAGAGCGTTTATTACTTGCAGGGCATGATAATCAAGGACGATTAGCGGTAGCGCTTGAGTTAAGCTTAACGCCATTTAAGTAAGAAGGAGGGAAACTTATGGAGAGACATGTACTTGTTGTATTTCCGCATCCAGATGATGAAGCATTTGCTGCGGGAGGAACAATTCGCTTATTAACAGATCAAGGAGTACCTGTAACGTATGCATGTGGTACTCTAGGACAAATGGGACGTAACATGGGTAAAAATGTATTTGCTAACCGTGAAACGATTCCAAATATCCGTGAAAAAGAATTAAAAGATGCATGTGAAGCGATGGGAATTCAAGATTTAAGAATGCTTGGTTTCCATGATAAAACGTTAGAATTTGAAGATGTTGATTTCGTTGCAGACAAAATTGAAGCGATCATTCAAGAAGTAAATCCATCTCGAATTATTACATTTTATCCAGAACACGGCGTACATCCAGATCATGATGCATTTGGCCGTGCTGTCGTTCGCGCTGTATCACGTATGCCAAAAGAAGAGCGTCCAGTCATTCATGCAGTTGCGATTACGAGAAATCGCGAAGCGGTACTCGGTGAGCCGGATGTTGTGAATAATATTAGTGAAGTATTTGAACATAAATTAGCTGCACTAGGCGCGCATCGTTCACAAACAGAAGCAATGCTTGAAGAAACACATGCAAAAATAAAAAACAAAGATGCAGCAACATTAAAATGGCTGCAACTTGAACAATTTTGGACTTATAAATGGGAGTAGGCTAGAAGGATATCTTCTAGTATCTCTTACATATAAAAAGCGCCGTCACTTGTGATGGCGCTTTTTTGTGCTATTGTTTCGTACTAGCCAAATACATGAGCATGTGGAATTTTTCGTCTCTTACATGATAATCGAAATAAGGTCCTGGATCTGTACAGTAACCGATATTTTCACTTTGCGTGATTTGAAATTCGTGGCCTGATAAATTTTCTTCTAAGTATTTTGGATGTAAAATATGCTCGTGAGAATTTGGATATAAGGCTGAAATGTTTTTCAAGGATTTGGCCGAACTATCATAATATGAGTATCCGCCGACAATTGTTGAACTGTTATGTAAATAGTTTTTTAGAACGTGAATTGGGAACTGCGGATTGAGCAGTGAAAAATCAGTTACTGAAAAACTATCCACAAAAACATCGATGCTAAGCGGTTTCAATGGTAGATTTAAATCGGAATTCAAAATATAAAGGACGCGTGGCTTCGGATTCATACGCTCAATTCTGTTTCTAACCTTCTTGAGCATCGCAAGTGAATAGCCACTGAATACATAGGACGCGCTTGTTTCAAGAACATCGATATATTTGGGTAGTGACACAAAAGCGTCAACGTTTGTTTCCACAATTAATTTGTTTTTCAAATCTATATTTTGTAGAACTTTTTGAAACTGAAAATTAATTTTTTCAAATAAGTTAATCATTTTGGGATTGATCTCTTTAATCGTTTCTTTATCGTAAAAATAAGATGGATAAGGAGACGTCTCGTACAAATTCGCGGTAATGATAATACCCTCTTCGATAGCTGCCTCGTATCCACAGGTACAAGTTAAACGCCCCGTGTGAATGTAAACTTTTTTAATCGTTACATCTTCCATTTCAAGTGGAATGCGGCACTTCGGACAATAGAGCAAATTTACAAAGTCAAGCGGAATTCCTGTAATATTCTCTTCTTTGGATGAAGGTGAGCTAGTTTGAGCTGCTTTTTCAATCAATTGGATAGCTTTTGATATGTCTTCTTTTTTCTTGGTTAGCTCGTCCTTTTTATCAATGAGCAAGTTGTTGTAGTAGTCGATATCCTCATGGTCTGAGAAGTTTGTGACACGCCGATATGATAAAATTCGTTGGATTTCTATCAATGAAAAATGAAATTTTTTCAGCTCAGTAATAAAAGCCATGTCGTCGAAACACAATTGGTTCATTTGATACTGGGTGTTTTTTTTGTCTGGTATTAATAATCCTAGTTCAATGTAATAACGAACGGTATCAGTCGTAACATGAAAAAGCTTCGCAAATGTACCAATTTTCATAGATGTCCCCCCAATGAAAAAAGTGGAGTTACTCCATTTTTTTCGCAAAATGACTTCAAAAAACTCTCAAATGGCTATTGACTTGGAGGAAACTCCAAGTCATATTATTAATTCAATAAATGTGAATATTTTGAATATTTTTGACTGTATTGTAACATACATGTCACGAAAGGAGAAGGATTAGCTATGGATAAGATGGATCATATGGATACTCTCTCACTATGGACAGCGACTGCAAACAGCTATGACAAAGGAAAACCTCTTGAAGGAAATGAAGAGGCGGATGTTGTCATTATTGGCGCAGGTTTCACAGGTCTTTCTTCTGCATATCATTTGCAAAAGTTAGGGAAGAGTGTCATTGTCCTTGAGCAGGAAACAATCGGATATGGCGCAAGCGGTCGCAACGGCGGGATGGTATTGCCGGGCTATAAGTCAACGATGCAGGAGCTTGCCAAGAAGTATGGTGCCGAAGAGGCGAGGCAGCTTAACGATCTTTCTCTGCTTAGTGTTGAATTAGTGAAAAATATTATCGACGAGCATCAAATCAACTGTAACTTCAGAAAAACAGGTCACATTGTGGCGGCTTACAAAGCCAAGCATTTTGAAGGATTGAAACATGAAAGGGAATACTTAAACAAAAATTTTGGATATGAATGTAGCGTGCTTAATCGAAGTCAGTTGCATCAAGAAATTGATTCCCCGCATTATTATGGCTGTTTAGTCGACAACTCGAGTTACTCATTCCAACCACTGAACTATGCAATTGGTTTGGGAGAAGCGGCTAAATCGATCGGTGCAAAAATCTTTGAGCATTCGAAAGCACTATCTATTGAGTACGGCCGAAATAGTGTGAAAGTTGTAACAGAAAAAGGTGCTGTTACTGCGAAAGACATTATTGTGGCTACAGATGGTTACTCTGGAAAAATCATGACTGAACTGAATAAAGGCGTACTGCCAATTTCGGCACGTATTATTGCTACTGAACAGCTTCCAGAATCACTGGTGAATGCCGTCATTCCTAAAGATCGCATGGTTTTTGATACAAGCAGTTTCCTTTACTATTTCAGGCGCACACCAGATAATCGGATCATATTTGGCGGTGGCGATATTCGTCCAAACTTAGGTGATGCTGTTTATCAAAATGTTTACGATGCTATGGTTAAAATAATGCCAAAACTAGAAGGAAGCAAGATTGATTACAGGTGGGGTGGATTTATCGGGGTTACAATTGATACGTTCCCGGTTATCGGTAGATCCAAAGAAGGCGCATATTTCGCAACGGGTTATACGGGCCACGGCGCGTCTCTCTCGACATTGTTTGGTAAGTTATTGGCACAATGGATCGTTACGGGGAGTGCAGGTGGATACCGATTTGAAAAGGAACGCCTCAAATCATTCCCATTCTATAATCAGAAAACGATGCTGGTCAATATAGCACATATTGGTTTCAAACTGGTAGATATTATTGCGTAAAGGAGAAGTGTTTATGAAAATTAACATGTTCATTGACGGGAAATGGGTAGAAGCATTATCCGGTGCTAGACGAAATATTATCAATCCAGCAACCGGAGAGGTTATCGCAACGTCTGCTCATGGATCAGCAGATGATGCGAAGATAGCAATTAAGGCGGCTCGTAACGCGTTTGACAGCGGAATCTGGTCGGATTTATCGGCTGATGAAAGAGCTGACTATCTATATAAGATTGCAGACCGTCTTGAAGAGAAGACAGCTGAAATTGCCCGTTTGGAAACTGCAAATAACGGTAAGGTAATCCGTGCAACAACCCATGTGGATATTCCGGTGTCGATTCAATGCTTCCGCTATTATGCTGACTTGATCAAAGGTATGAAAAAGGAATCTTACACTCGCGAGGATGCTTCGGAAACAATTATTATTCATGAACCGATTGGTGTTTGTGGACTTATTGTACCTTGGAACTTTCCGCTTATGTTAGCTGTTTGGCAAATTGCTCCTGCACTTGCCGCGGGGAATACAATTGTAATTAAGCCTGCTGACGTCACTCCTGTAAGCGTATTCAAATTATTTGAAATTATCGAAGAGGTTGGACTTCCGGACGGAGTGGCAAACTTGGTATTGGGACCTGGTTCAAAGGTTGGGAATGAGCTTGCAGAGAGCCATGATGTTGACAAAGTTGCCTTTACCGGTGGAACAAAAACAGGTCAAAGTATTATGCGCGCAGCTGCGGGCAATATGAAAAAAATCACACTTGAACTAGGTGGTAAATCTCCACTTATTGTGTTCGACGATGTGGATTTTGAAACCGCAGTCGATAATGCGATGTTTGGTATTTTCCACAATGCTGGGCAAGTTTGTTCAGCTGCATCCCGTTTGCTTGTACAAGAGACCATTTACGATAAGTTTGTTGAAAGATTGGCCGAGCGTGCGAGCAAAATTGTAGTTGGCAACGGAGAAAGCGAGAACATCGAAATGGGAGCCCTCACAAACGAGTCTCATATGAATGAAGTTTTACATTATATAAAGAGTGGAATCGAAGAAGGGGCAAAGTTAGTTTGTGGTGGTAAGCGCTTAACAGAAAATGGGCTTGATCGAGGATTTTTCATTGCACCAACAATCTTTGCTGATGTAAATGCGAATATGTGTATTGTTAAGGAAGAGATTTTTGGTCCAGTCCTTGTTGTACAGAAATTTAAAGATGAGGAAGATGCCATCCGAAAAGCGAATGATTCCATTTATGGATTAGCCGGTGCTGTATTTACTGAAGATATGGACCGAGCAAAACGTGTTATTAGTAAACTGCGTGCGGGAATTACTTGGATTAATAGTTATCATCTCGCTTATGTTGAAGGCCCTTGGGGCGGATATAAGCAAAGTGGAATCGGCAGAGCGTTAGGTGCTGTTGGGCTAGAGCATTTTATGGAAACGAAGCAAATCAATATCCACCAGCATGCCAATCCTGTAGGTTGGTATGCGAATTAATTGAGCAAAACGTGCTATATAAATTATTTATAAGGGGATATGCTCATGAAAATAGTGGACAACGGTCCGTCATCAAAAATAGAGCAACCAGAAGTAATGAATAAGCCGGTGGATGATTCAGTGCTAGGAACCAAAAGTATTCCGTTACTATATTTACGGTTTGCTTTGGCGGGAATTATGGCTAACGTAATTTTAGGAGTTGTATCGGTTGTTGATGGCTATTTCGTCAGTGGCTTTCAGGAGCTGGAAGTCGAAGGGATCGGAATTGGATTTACGGTCATGGTTATTACCCGTATGATTGGTGTTCTTTTAGGTGTGGGAGCCGGAGCGGTCATTTCACTTCGGCTTGGAAAAGGCAAGATAGAGGAAGCTAGAGGTATTATGGGACAAACTTTATGGTTTACTCTTTTCCTTTCCACTTTGTTAGCCATACTTGGATTGATCTTTGAAAATGATATTATGATTTTATTTGGAGCAAGTGATGAAGCGCTTCCATATGCGGTGCAATATAGCCGACTGCTATGGATTTCGTTGCCATTAACGATATTGGCCGTTGTATTAAGTATTTTAGCTAATATCGATGAAAAACCTATATTATCAATGAACAGTTGGTTAGTCGCAGCGGTGGTTGCTGGGACTATGGAATGGATTATGGTAGTGAAGTATGACATGGGGATGATGGGTTCTTCATGGGCTAATACGATTTCGCAATCGATTCCTGCTCTCCTAATCTTTTATTTCTGGTTTGGTAAAACAAAACTTAAGCCGAAAATGAAAGATATGATGATTAATCTCAAGAAGATTGGTGAAGTGGTTTGGACGGGCTTTGCATCTTTCTCGAGTCAGTTCATGATGTTTATTGCAATTATTTTCACCAACAACTTACTGCAAAGCTACGGTGGTGGTTTGCACGTTGCAGCTTTCACAATTCAAAACGGTTACATTACAAATCTCCTCGCCTTAGCAGCGCTCGGTGGGATGACAGGACTTCAACCGATTATTAGTTATAATTACGGTGCGGGCAACCTTGATCGTGTGAAACAAGCAATTAAGATGGGACTCATTTTTACAGTTTCCTTCTTTGTAATCGTGACAGCCATACTAATCATTTTTGCAGATCCAATTGTGGCATTTTTTTCCGGTGGTAATCCTGAATTACAGAAACTGGGTATTTGGACGACAGTTATATTCAATTGTTTGTTTACGCTTAGTGCAGTTAGTTTGCTTATCTCTGGTTATTTTGAATCACAAGAAAGAAACTGGTCCGCAACGTTTATTAGTGTAAGCAAAATATTGTTGTTCATGTTACCGTTTCTATTTATTTTCCCGAAATACTGGGGTGTAGAAGGTGTATGGTACGCTGCTCCTGCTGCAGAAATTCCAGGTGTTCTCATTGCCATATACTTTATGAGAAAAGAGTTCAAACGTTTAAAAGCTACCAATGTTAATACAGCTACCAATGTTAAAACAGTAGATTTATAGGAACGTATTCCGTCAAAATTACCAATAAGAAAGAGGGATATCATCATGTTTTTTGCGAAAAAAATTACAGCAGAAGAAGCAGAGCAACTAGGTGCCAACACATGGGAACCGTGGGTAGGCGAACCGAATAAAGGAACGTGGCATGTAGAAGAACAGGAAGTTTTCTATGTGACAGACGGTGAAGTGTTTATTACTGTTGATGGAAAAAAGTATCATATTACAAAGGACTGGGTCGTTTCCTTAGCTAAGGATCTTGTTTGTGAATGGGATTGCCCAGTATTTCTGAAAAAGAATTATAAGATGAACCATGAGATTAATCTAAAATAATGTGAACTGGGGAGTGGACAAATGCTAAGCAGATGACTGCTCCTGTGTATTCAATGGATAAGATTAAGATTAGTAATGTTGAAGAAATGTATGCAAATAAGTTTACATACCGTCAAATGAATGCGCTTTCTTTTGTGAGTGTAATAAATACATAGGACGGTTATTTTAAAATAGGAGGCTTCACCATGGTAGTAATGAAAAATATACAAACGTTGAAAAATTATATTGGCGGACAATGGATAGAATCTACAAGTAAACATGTTGAAGATGTACCAAATCCAGCAACAGGAGAGATTATTGCTCGTGTGCCTCTTTCGACTAAAGAAGATGTAGATAGAGCTGTAGCAACTGCTAAAGAAGCATTCAAAACATGGAGAAAGATCGCTGTTCCTCGGCGTGCTCGGATTCTATTTCGCTATCAACAGCTATTGATTGAAAACTGGGAAGAGTTAGCTAAACTCGTAACCTTGGAAAACGGAAAAAGTTATCAAGAAGCATACGGTGAAGTACAGCGGGGGATTGAATGTGTCGAATTTGCCGCAGGCGCACCCACTTTAATGATGGGAGAACAACTTCCCGATATTGCTACCGGTGTTGAATCAGGGATGTATCGTTACCCGATCGGAGTAATCGCAGGAATAACGCCATTTAACTTTCCGATGATGGTGCCATGCTGGATGTTTCCACTCGCGATTGCATGCGGAAATACGTTTGTATTAAAACCATCTGAAAGAACACCGCTATTGGCTAATCGCATAGCTGAACTGTTTAAAGAAGCAGGTCTTCCAGATGGAGTACTAAATATTGTGCATGGTGCACATGACGTCGTTAACGGCATTCTTGACAATGAGGATGTGAAGGCTATATCTTTCGTTGGTTCCCAACCTGTGGCTGAGTATATATATAAAACAGCAGCAGCTAACGGCAAACGTGTACAAGCTCTTGCAGGGGCAAAAAATCATTCGATCGTATTAAAAGATGCGGACCTTAGTTCTACAGTGAAAGAAATTATAAATGCTGCTTTCGGTTCAGCTGGTGAACGATGCATGGCTGCGGCTGTTGTTGTCGTGGAAGAAGACGTTGCAGATGAGCTCGTTAATAGACTGCTTCAAGAGGCTAATGCAATTACGATTGGTAATGGCCTGGAAGAAGGTGTTTTCCTTGGTCCTGTTATTCGTGAAGGACATAAAGAGCGGACACTCGGATACATTCAATCCGGTGTAGAGCAGGGAGCGACACTTATTCGTGACGGACGTGAAGACGATGCAGCAAACAGCCAAGGTTATTTTGTTGGCCCAACGATTTTTGACAATGTGACACAGGAAATGAAAATTTGGCAAGATGAAATCTTCGCACCGGTTCTTTCTATTGTACGCGTAAAAGACTTAATGGAAGCGATTCGTGTTGCTAATGCATCACCATTCGCAAATGGTGCATGCCTGTACACCGATAGCGCTAAAGCTATTCGTGAATTCCGTGAAGAAATTGATGCAGGTATGCTTGGGGTTAATCTTGGAGTTCCAGCTCCAATGGCATTCTTCCCATTCTCAGGTTATAAGAAATCCTTCTATGGTGATCTCCATGCAAATGGAAAAGACGGCGTAGAATTCTATACTCGCAAGAAAATGCTTACGGCTCGTTATTGAAAGAATGATATGAAATCATAAAAAGATAGAATGGAGTTGGTGATTGTGCAAGCGACAGAGCAAACACAAAGTTTGAAAAAAACAGATGAAAAGTACCTTTGGCACGCAATGAGAGGAGCAGCCCCTAGTCCAACGAATTTAATTATCACAAAAGCAGAAGGGGCATGGGTGACGGATATTGATGGAAACCGTTATTTAGACGGTATGTCCGGTCTTTGGTGCGTGAATGTTGGGTATGGCCGAAAAGAGCTTGCAAGAGCGGCTTTTGAACAGCTTGAAGAAATGCCGTATTTCCCTCTGACACAAAGTCATGTTCCTGCTATTAAATTAGCAGAAAAATTGAATGAATGGCTTGGTGACGAATACGTCATTTTCTTTTCTAACAGTGGATCGGAAGCGAATGAAACAGCGTTTAAAATTGCTCGTCAATATCATCAACAAAAAGGTGATCATGGACGCTATAAGTTTATTTCACGCTATCGTGCTTACCACGGTAACACAATGGGGGCTCTTGCAGCAACAGGTCAAGCGCAGCGAAAGTATAAATATGAACCACTCGGGCAAGGATTCTTGCATGTAGCACCGCCTGATACGTATCGAAATCCAGATGATGTTCATACACTGGCAAGTGCTAATGAAATCGATCGTGTCATGACATGGGAGTTAAGCCAAACAGTAGCCGGTGTGATTATGGAGCCAATTATTACCGGGGGCGGAATTTTAATGCCTCCTGATGGATATATGGAAAAAGTAAAAGAAATTTGCGAGAAGCACGGTGCGTTGCTCGTTTGTGATGAAGTTATATGTGGATTTGGACGGACAGGGAAGCCGTTTGGATTTATGAATTATGGCGTCAAACCAGATATCATTACAATGGCAAAAGGTATTACAAGTGCGTATCTTCCTTTGTCAGCAACAGCAGTTAGACGAGAGGTTTATGAGGCATTCGTAGGTAGTGATGATTATGATCGCTTCCGCCATGTGAATACGTTCGGAGGAAATCCTGCTGCTTGTGCTTTAGCTTTGAAGAATTTAGAAATTATGGAGAATGAGAAACTCATTGAACGTTCCAAAGAATTGGGTGAACGACTGTTATATGAACTTGAGGATGTAAAAGAGCATCCAAATGTAGGAGATGTTCGCGGAAAAGGCCTTCTTTTAGGCATTGAACTAGTGGAAGATAAGCAAACAAAAGAACCAGCTTCTATTGAAAAGATGAACAAAGTCATCAATGCTTGTAAAGAAAAAGGTCTAATTATTGGTAAAAATGGTGACACTGTTGCAGGTTACAATAATATTTTGCAGCTTGCTCCTCCATTAAGCATCACAGAGGAAGACTTTACTTTTATCGTTAAAACAATGAAAGAATGTTTATCTCAACTTTAATTAATTATTGATAAATCTTGTTAAAAAGCGGAAGAGCCTATTGAGAGATATAACTTTAAATATTGAATGAATTACTCGAAAAGAGTAATTCCGAAAGGGTTGAGTTTATGAAAGCTGATGTTGTATTGATAAATGGAGAAGTTATTACAGTAGACAAAAAGAATACAGTAGTCGAAGCTGTAGCAATAAAAGATAATCGCATCGTAGTTGTTGGCTCAAATCAGGAGGTTAAGAGTTTTATAGGAGAAAAAACGGATGTAATTGACCTGCAAGGAAAAACGCTTCTTCCTGGATTCATTGATTCCCATCTTCACATCATTTCTCATGGACTAAATCAGTTGGCTGTCAGTTGTAAAGCTGAACATATTGATTCTATCGAGGCTTTGTTAGATAATCTGAAAAAGAAGGCATTAGAAACGCCAAAAGGTGAATGGATACGTGCTTGGGGCTTTAATGAAACCGCTGTGAAGGAAAAGCGTTATCCAACAATTACTGAGCTGGATGAAATTTCAGTTGAACACCCTATTATTGTAACCCGTACTTGCCACCACATAAGTGTGGTGAACAGCAAAGCATTAGAAATTGCGCAAATTAACGAGAACACACCGAACACGAGTGGGGGGGTTATTGAAAAGAATCAGGCAGGTAGGCTTACAGGAAAGTTAATTGAAGCAGCAAATATGAGGATGAGCGAGGTTGCAAGTTATACAGAAAGTGAAATGATGAAGGCTGTGAAAATTGCATCAGATCATTTCGTTGCAGCGGGCATAACAAGTATACATGACGCAGGTGGAGATGGACCTGAGAGTTATCGTTTACTACAACAAGCTGTGAAGAGTAGGGATATTCGTGTCCGAATATATGCAATGATATGTCAAATAAATAACTCCCATGAATTTGTTAATAAAATGGTCGAAGCTGGTGTGGTAACTGGTACCGGAGATGAGAGATTCAAAGTCGGACCAGCTAAATTGTTTACAGATGGAAGTAGCACTGGGCCTACAATTGCAACCCGTAAGTCGTACTCGAGTGACCCTACCAATTATGGCATTCTTTATTATAGTGAGGAAGAAATTTACCGGGTTTTAGGTGAAGCGCATAAAAAAGGTTATCAAATCACTGTACATGCACAAGGCGATAAAGCTATTGAAATGTATTTAAACTGTGTAGAAAGGGCGCTAGAGGAATCACCAAGAAAAAATCACCGTCATCGAATCGAGCACGCGGGAATTTCTTCACCAGATTTACAAGAGAGAATGAAAAAACTTGAGATGATTCCTATTCCAAATCCTCCATTTCCATATGAATTCGGAGAGATATATGTAGAGCACTATGGTGATCGTGTGAATCACATGTACGCTGCTCGTGATTTTATTGATCGTGGTATCATTGCAGCAGGTAGTTCGGATGCACCAGTTACTGACTATAATCCTTTATTAGGAATTCATGTTGCTGTCAATAGAAAAACCAAGTCTGGAATAGAGGTTGGTGCTAATCAATCTATAAGCGTAATGGAAGCTATTAAACTATACACATGGAATGGTGCTTATGCGAGTTTTGAAGAAGAGATAAAAGGAAGCATAGAGACCGGAAAGTTGGCGGATTTAGTTATATTAAATGACAGCATCTTAAGTGTCAATCCAAACCAAATTAAAGATTTAAAAGTAGAAACAACAATTATTGATGGTGAAATTATCTATCAAAAAGAACAATCAGTGAAAATTTAGCCATAAAAAACTCCCCCTCCAATTGTTAGACTATGTATAACAATTGGAGGGAGAGTTCAGCTGTTTAGTTAAGCTTTTTAAATCTTTTCTAATTGACAAGGGTCACTGCATTATGTTTTTGATTGGTCAATTCATAATCGTGAAGGTACGAATGCGAGAATTATTTCATAATAAGGTAATTGTATTAAGTTATTAACTTTTTTTGAAACGAATCGATTTTCCGAGAGAATAAAAAGGACATTCGTGTACTAACAAATATTCAGATCATGAACACTAGAAAACAAATACAACCTATCATATAATTGAAAGACTATATTGTAAAATCAATGTTAATATTACCCTCCTATAAGTATTAACATGCGTAATTGAGGTGTTTTCTTTGTTGTTTTATGATCGAATTTCTATAATGGCCCCTCCTGTTCCGTAGCTAAGGAAAGTCTATTCATTTCTGAGATTTTCAAAGTTATAGGAGGGTATGAAAAATGAAAAAAGTCTCAGTACCATCACTGTGGTTAATGATTATTCTTGTGGCATTTCCGCAAATTAGTGAAACAATTTACACACCGTCTTTACCAGACATTTCAAAGGCGCTACATGTAAGTAATAATGAGGTGCAGTTAACGCTTAGTGTTTATTTTGCTGGATTTGCTTTAGGTGTATTTTTTATTGGATGGTTATCAGATATAATTGGTCGTCGCCGGGCGATGCTACTTGGAATTGTAGTATATGGCGCTGGAAGTTTCTTATGCTATATTGCAAGTTCCATTGAATTTTTATTGTTAAGTCGTTTTATTCAAGCGTTTGGAGCAAGTGCTGGCTCAGTTGTGACACAAACGATTCTTCGTGAAAGTGTAGAAGGGCATAAACGTCATGTTATGTTCGCTCAAATTTCGGCAGTCATTGCTTTTACACCAGCGATAGGTCCGCTAATTGGGGGCTTTCTGGATCAAATGTTTGGATTTAAAATAGTATTTTTAAGTTTAGTTGTTATGAGTGTGGGGATTTTTCTGTATACTTTTGTTTCTCTTCCGGAAACAAAAATGGACTCAGTAACGAATAAAATAAATGTCTTTTCAGTGTTAAAAAGATTAATCACAAATCCGAAAGTAGTAACATACGGTCTATTAATTGGAGGAGCGAATGGTGTTTTATTTAGCTACTACGCAGAAGCGCCGTTTATCTTTATTGAATACTTTCAGTTATCACCTAGTATGTACGGATTTCTAGGAATTGTAGTTGCGTCTGCTTCTATTATTGGAGCGAAAGTTTCAAAACGGTTACTGCCTATTTATAAACCGGAGAAAATCATATATATAGGTTGTATTGTAATGACAGGGGGAGCAGTCATTTTATCTGTTATTACTTATGTTGGATCAAATCCCAACATAATATATATGATTGGATTTTTAGTAGCGATGTTTATATTGCTATTAGGAATTGGGATAGCGTTACCTAACTGTCTCAGTCTAGCATTAGTAGATTTTCAAAATGTCATTGGTACAGCAGGCGCATTATTTAGCTTAGGGTACTATATAATAGTCACGCTGACAATTTGGGGAATGAGCCAGCTGCATACAGGTTCCTTAGTAGTCATGCCCCTATATTTTTTAGTTATTGTAGTAATTATGGTGGTTTTCACTCGAGTATTTATTTTGAATGATAGAGCTGAAAATTCTGTTTAAATATATAAAAAAGAGAGTCTCATTGAAAAATGAGACTCTCTTTTTTATAAAAATTATCATTCGTGCTGATAATTTTTAGTACTACAGTTTTACAAATTTTATTTATTAAACAAGAGATTTTTTAGCAACTGTTTTTTATCATCTACAATAAATTGTGAATATAGTTGCCATGTGGGGGGATATAAGATTTTATCTAAAACCTGGTATTGGCCTGTGTTTGTTCTACGTTTGGTTTATATTTGGTTTATGCTTGGTTTATATTTGGTTTATGCTTGGTTTATATTTGGTTTATGTTTCGTTTTCGTTTGGTTTATGTTTGGTTTCATTAATTACAAAATTAGTTACAAAAGTTACAAAATCTATTTTTGTTATCAAAATAGACTTATATTACGGAGGAGAGCATGAAAAAATGTCTTTAGGAGGGGACAAAAAATTTTGGTGAATAAAAATGTATTATCAAACTTGGACATACTCATGTTATGAATCTAAACATAAAGGGAAATAGTATGAATAAACCAATAGCATTTAAATGAAAACATTATTACTCAAAAATTTATGCTCATTTTAAGATGGCAGATATGATACAACATAAGATTTCGAGATTTGATAGGGATGATGAAATGTTGTAATTATTTCAATTACAACGTTATCAGTAATTGCTTAGTTTGTAAATATTAAAATTAGTAAAGATAATAGGGAAATATAGATTATTTTTTGTTTGTACAATGATTATAAACTAAGTTTATAAGTATGATTTAGAATTAAATAGTTTATATAAAAGTAAGAAGATAATAGATTTACTTATAGCGTGCCGTTGATTCAGAAAGAAATACAATTGATTTTTATTTAGGTGAAACAAGAAAGCATAAGGCCGCAGAGCCTTTTTTTAAGAAAGTTTTGTGGCCCTTGTTATAGTTTAAACCCTTGTTTTATTACTCTATACAAGTACGCGGTTAATCCTATGGTAATTCAGGACAAGATTATCATTGTAATAGGGAATTGTTTATTGTTTCTAGTTTGAAAATTTATATTGGGAGTCTTAAAGATATAGTAAATATAAAGGAGATGGGTTAAATAATGAAATACACACTTAAAGATCTTATAAATATAAACAAGTTTAAGAATATAACAGAGCAATTTTATAATTTAACTAAAGTTCCATTCTGTCTCCTTGATAATAATCAAAATGTTATATTTTCCAAAGGTGACCCTTTTTTTCATAATCCAAAAATCCAATCGTCCCAAGAAATGCATATTCCTATCATTATTGAGCAGGAACATATAGCAACCTTTGTTATAGGAACAAGTAGTAATAAAGAGGTTATTGGGGATTCTCATATAACACATTTTAAATGCATTGCAAATCTAATTGAAGAGATGGCAACACAACAATTACACCTTAAAAAAATTCATGAAAAAGATTCACAAATGAATGTGATAACAAATCATGAGGAAAATTGTTTAGGCAGTATATTACAAAATATGCCGATTATGATTAATGCTATTGATGAAAAAGGAAATATTATTATGTGGAATCGGGAATGTGAATTAGTAACTGGATATAATGCAGATGAAATAATTAACAATCCAAAAGCGATGAAATTGCTACATCCTCATAGACCTAATCGTAACGATTTGTTGCAAAGTGGTCACGATTTTAGAGATTGGGAGATGGATATCACATGTAAAAATGGTGAGATAAAAACTATTATGTGGTCCAATATATTACATAGTATTCCAACTTTAGGATGGAGTTTCGGAGCAATTGGAATTGATATTACTAAGCGTAAGAGGATGGAAGAGAAACTTAAACAAACCTCGACTGAACTAGAATTGATTTTTAAAGCAATTCCTGATTTGTATTTTTTGTCGGACCTTGATGGGACCATTAGGGACTGTAAAGTTAATTCCATATCTAAATTTTATGTTCCAATTGAAGAATTTATAGGAAAGAAATTCCAAGAAATATTACCAGTTTCTATTATAAAGCAATTTGAGAATGCTATTAATCAAATAAAAACTTCAGCCGCTCCTGTATTAATAGATTATTCTCTACAATTAGATGATGAAATTTATTATTTTGAAGCAAGACTTTTACCGCTTTTTGAGGATAAAATTATGATTATTGTACGTGATATTACAGAGCGTACAATAACGACGGAATTATTAAAGAAATCAGATACCCTTAATGCAGTAGGGCAATTGGCAGCTGGGGTCGCTCATAAAGTTCGTAACCCATTAACAGTAATTAAAGGATTCATGCAATTATTGCAGCAGGAAGTAGGGAAGGATAAAGAATATTTAAGTCTAATGCTTTCTGAAATCAGTAGTATTGAAAAAGTTATTCAAGAATTTTTATCTATTGCAAAACCGAATGCTACAGTATTTGAACCGAAAAACCTTTGTACTATATTAGATAATGTAGTCGACTTAATAAGTACACAAGCAATTATGAAGAATATTCGTATTGCATTGAACATGGATGTTGAAAACTTATTGATTGAGTGTTGCGAAATTCAATTAAAACAAGTTTTCTATAGTATTTTACAAAATTCTATTGAGGCTATACAAAATGGTCAAGAAATCATCATTAATGTGAAAAAACATAATAGTACCGAGGTTAAGATTTGTATTTTAGATAAAGGAGTAGGTATTCCTTCAGAAAGAATTAAAAGACTAGGTGAACCTTTTTATAGTACAAAAGAAAAAGGGACGGGTGTTGGGCTCATGATGAGTTATCGAATTATTGAAAGTCATGGTGGGAAAATAAGTATAAAAAGCCAAGTTGGGAAAGGAACTACTGTTACTCTGTTTTTCCCAATTTATAACGGTGACTCAGTTGGTGATGTTAGTCCAAATAGCATGTAATCATAACTAGCAAATAAATCTCTGAAAATGAAAAATCAGACGATTATCTTGTAGAAATATAGGTGGTCTGAAGTGATTTGATCAGGCAAAGAAAAATGGATTTAATAGAGATAATGTAACTTGAATTTGAATTTGAAGTACAACTCCTATTTTCAGTAGACGTTATATTTTATGCATAGAAGTAAGAGGCTCCTTTCAAAAGTCACTTAAAAAGTTAGATTCATAATGTAACGGGAGATGAAAAATTAATTTAGAGAAAAGAAGGTTGCTCTAAATACCATTTAGGTTAAGTCACATGTATATCTTTAAAGTGAAAAGTTTCTTTTTCTCAGCTATAGAAAAAGAAACTTTTTTACTTGAGTGATAATTTTTTATGATGGCTGTGAAAGAGTTTTGTTATATTTTTGAAAGAAAAATGTAATGTATATAAACTAATATGAACTTAAGAATATTAATTTTATATCATTTGCCATTGATGAAGGAACAGAGGAGATTTAATGTATGAAAACAAGAATTGCAATTATAGAAGATGAAGATAATATACGGGAGATATGTAAACGGTACTTAGAAAGGGAAGGGTATGAGGTATACACTGCTGTGAATGGAGCAAAAGGATGGAATGTATTTCAACAATTTCAACCAGATCTAATTATTTTAGATTTGATGATGCCAGAAAAAGATGGTTGGGAACTATGTGAGGAAATTCGCCAACATTCCAATGTACCTATTATTATGTTAACCGCGAGAGGAGAAGAAAGGGAGCGGATTTTAGGATTAACAATGGGGGCAGATGATTATGTAACAAAACCCTTTTCGCCTCGTGAATTAGTATTAAGGGTACAAATTATACTAAGAAGAGGAAATCAAGTAACACCTCAAGGAATAGAGCCTGAATCAGGAATGATAGAGTTTCTAGATTTGAAAATTGATCCAACGAAAAGACGTGTATTTGTTTGTCAATATGAAATAGAGCTAACGGTGAAAGAGTTTGAGGTGCTTTATCTCATGGCAAAACATCCTAAACAGGTGTTTTCACGGTCTCAACTTCTTGAACAAATTTGGGGATTTGAGTATGAAGGTTGCACAAATGCAGTAACTGTATTAATGAGTCGTTTACGTGAGAAATTGGAGAAACATACAACAAAGAATCGTTGGGTTCATACGGTTTGGGGCATCGGTTATTGTTTTGAACCAGATGGAGGAAACGATAAATGAAGTTACGATATCAACTGTTATTGATGAATCTATTAAGCACGGGTATCATGGTGATTTCTATATGGTACAGTGAAAGGCAAATGCTACTTAGACCAGAACAGACACGATTATTAATAGTAATAGTAATTGTAGCAATGATTATTTCTACGATTATTTACTGGTTAATGACACGCCCTATTATGAGATCTATTCAAAATTTAATTGCCTTAACCAAACAATTTAGTGATAGACAATTTGGAACGATGTACATAATAGGAAAAGAACCGGAAGAATTTAAAGAATTAGCAGAAGCTTTTCAAGAAATGGCCAAAAAACTAGACGAAAGCTTTGCTAAGTTAGAAAAAGGAGAAAAAGCACGTACAGAGCTGATTGCGAATATTTCCCACGACTTACGAACTCCTATGGCTAGCATACAATTGATGGTAGAAGCGTTACAAGATGGATTAATTGAAGACCCTGATATGAAACAACAATATTTAAAGACAATCCTAAATGATATACAACGATTAAGTGGATTAATTAATGATTTATTTGACCTTTCTAAGTTAGAACTTGGACAAGAAGTTTTTCATCCAAGTTTAATACATGTAGATAGCATTCTATTAAAAGTAATAGATTCACATGATATCTTATTGCAAGATAAAGAGATTGATTTGCAATTGCATGTTTCTGAGACATTACCACGAATTTGGATTATGCCATGTAAAATAGCACGAGTTATCAATAATTTGTTGCATAACGCGATTCGGCATTCTCCTACATGTGGAACAATCGAATTAATTGTAGAGGAAAATAAACAGAAGCAGCAAGTTCAATTCACTTTGTGTGATGAAGGAGAAGGGATTTCTCCAGATGATCAATTGCGTATATTTGACCGTTTTTTTAGAACGGATCCATCAAGAAGTTCACAATCTGGAGGTTCTGGGCTTGGTTTAGCTATTGCAAAATCGCTAGTTGAACTGCATAAAGGACAAATTGGTGTTCGGGACCGCCAAGATGGGAAACAGGGATGTGAATTTTGGTTTACTCTTCCTGTTACATCAGAAAAAAATGAGTCGGTTGAAAGACTTTTGTAACATTTACGAAAGGAAATTGAAAGATATATATAATAAGATTACTGTATCGAGGGTGATTATATTTTAATCTGAAGTGAATAGTATAAGTATAATTTCATCTTTTGTAATCTTGTAGATATGATGAAAGAGAGGAAGAAATAAAATGGGTCAAATGAAAAAATAACTCCCGCAGCTTTAGCGTGTGCTTGTTCTAGTAAGTCCAGCTTTTTCTTTAAAAGTAGAAGTAAGTACAGTATCTTACTCCTCTAGTTCAATCACTTCTGTTGAAAAAGAAAACCTGTCATTAAATATTAAAAATGGACAGGTGCCAGAAGAAAGGTTCAATTTCAACAGGTGTAATTAAAACAGATGATTAAAAACTAGTTCGTTCAGATGTACTAGAAAAATAAAGAGGTATGGAAAAAGGAACATTATTTTCTAAACTGCCTTTATGGAATAAAAATAAAGGAATCACATACATAAAAAATATATTGAACAGAGGTAATTACACGATGATTTTAAAGTTATTATTTATACTTTTTGGCGTAGTCTTAGTATTATGGGGTATATATAGAATGAAAACGGATGAAGCATTTATAGGGAAAACACAAACAAGAAAAAATATTTTTAATTTCTTTATTTTAGGAGAAACAGCGGGGCTGGGACAATTCTTAAGCGGAATTGCATGTGTAATTATAGGGATTTTATCTTTTATAATTAAATAGTTTATAAATAAAAGGAACACAACTTTAAAAAAGTTGTGTTCCTTTTATTTTTGTCACCTATCAGATTTACAATTTATTAAATAGCAAAGTAAAACTGCCTTTTTGTTTGGTTAGGAAATAATTTATAAAATTTGTTTCTGCAATTTTCTCATCTTTCTATGTGTTAAGAAATTCTGCAACGGAACCCGTTATATCAATAAAGTAAAAAAAAATTTGTGAAAGACTTTTGTAACATTTGCGAAAGGGAAATGAAAGACTTGTGAGATATTATGAAATCAATCTTACTAGTAGATGTTCAAACATGTATAGGAAATATGGAGGAAAACTAAGATGAAAAAATTAAAGCCAATACTTGGTGCAGTAAGTAGTTTAACTATGGCATTGACGATAACATCCCCTGCTTTAGCTGAAACAAAGCCTGAACAAGGCGGAAAAGTGGAAACCTTTCAAGAAGATACCAATCTAAAGGAAGGACAAAATATTATCTATGGTGATTCTGGAAAAAAGGGAATCATGATTATGGAAGAATCTCAGGAAAATAATGATTGGGACGATGATGGTATTCCTAATGACGTGGAAGAAAAAGGATTTAAAATTGTATTTAATGAAAAGACAGGAAAAAATGAAGCTCAGTTATATGATCTAGTGAAAGACTTTGGAAAAAAGAGATTTATAACAAACCCGAAGAGTGCAAACTCAGATGGAGACCCTTTTACAGATAGCTATGAAGTGGAGCATTATGATAGTGATTCTGATACAGATTTTAACCCCATGATCGCGAATGTGCCAAATCTACAAATTGCTGTAAAACGTATCGATATTACTCCGGTTGCTAGTATTACAGATTCAAATGGTGAATCACGTACTAAGAGCTGGGAAAAAAGTCTATCTGTACAACATTCTTTTAATGTTGGTTTAGCGGTTGAAGGCGGCGCTGAGGGATCGGCAGTGGGTCCTGTACCTTCAGGAAAAGGATCGTTAAATGTAGGATATGGTTACTCTAATACAAAAACGGAAACAGAAAGCATCTCTAATAGTTTTGATTGGTCAACAGCAACAACTGTTGATTCAGCTAAAGCAGCAAATGTGCGCTTCCATCTAGAATATAAAAACACGGGTACAGCGTCTGCTGGGGATGTTTCACCTCACTTTAACATTCGATTAGGTAATAAAATTATTAATACTGTTAAGGCGACACAAGATCGTTATAAAGCCAACTTGTTAACTACAGCAAAAGGCGGAAACAATAAAACTGAAATTCTAATGGATAGTATAGAAGGTCAAGCGGATGTAAAAATTTCTCTAACACTAGATGAATTAAAAGCGGTAGAACAAGGGGCACCCCTTTCTATTGAGGTCTTGCCTACCAGTACAATGAATGTATATACAATGAAAGATGGAAAGTTTGAAAATTTAGGTGATTGGTCGCATTTTGCATCAAATGTAAATGCTTCTACTACATTAGTAGAAACAAATTTGGGTTCTATACCAAAATTTAGAGTGTATACACCAAGAACGAACAAAACAAAACCTGCTAGCGTTGATTATAATCTTTCACTGGACGAATTTTTTGAAAATAGCGGGATAGGCAAGGGGGCTTGGGTAGCGAAGCATATTGTAAATGGTCAGCCAAAAGAAAATCTAGTTCGTTATGGTCCAAATCGTTCTCTTTTAGAACGAGGTGTGAACCTTGGCTTCTTTGATCAACGCGCACTACAACCAACTCTATCATATAGCAGTTATGATTATAGCAAGAAAAAGATTTATGCTTCGGTTATACCAGGTATATTTAATTTAAATAAAGAAATCTTTGTTACGGTTCGTAATAAAAAAGGTGAGAGCCAAAAGGTAACATTAGTTCGAAATCAGAATTCAAATGTATATGAATCTAAAGAAAATGAACCTGTAGACATAGCAGTTAACCGTGCATCTCTTGGGGAATCTCACGCTAAGTTTGAATTAATTGATGTAAAAGACAATAAAACTGAAGTTTTCACGCCTCTTGTTTCAAATAAAAACTATCTAGACGCTATCGATAAAATAGTAGTAGATAATTCCGGAGAACCTATAGTAGAAGGAAAACAGTATTATTTGAAGTCAGCTACTAACTTCGCTAACGGTGTAAACGAATCTTGGAGCGCTGGTACTTTAAGCCAATCAATTAATGGGAGATATGTACACTTTTCACTTAAGGGGAATAATTGGGATGGATTGAGACTCGGTCCTATCCAACAAGCAATACATGGACCAGACGTTCAAGCAACACCAGTAATACTTGAAAGAAAAGGTAAATCTAAACCGGAAGAACCATTCAAAAAAGATGAAGAAGTGTTTATGAAGTTTACGAATAGTAGTCATAGTAATTATCAGTATTTAAATATTGGAAATGGTTATGACTATAGTTGGTTAGATACTGAATACAATAAATCTACTATTAAACTAGACAAGCTTACTAATCAGAAGAACTTCTATATAAAATCTGATTCTAATTATATAACATCAAGAGAAAACCAGTGGACTAGTTCTGTTGCAGATAATGGTATTGCCCCGCTTGTAGGTGCTGGTGAGCTTGTTTTAAAATCTGAGCATACAACTTCACCAGGTAATTATCACCAATGGGAATTAGAAAGTATTAAGTAAAGAATGATGCGGTATATGTCCCCCTGTCTATATGGATGGGGGGACATATAAGGTTATAAAGATATCAAATCTTTCTGTTGGAGATGTCAGTCTTCTCGGTTCGGGTTATTTGAATTTATTAGCCAGATGGATATGTAGCGAAAACTAGGACGGTAATACCTCAAATAATATAAGTATTATTATAATTTAAGATGAATGCATAAAAAGAGGTTGTCCCAAAAGTAGCTGAATAGCTACTTTTGGGACAACCTCTTTTATATTTTATGAAAATAATTATAGGTATGAACATGTAATTAATGTTAAAATATAACAAAGTTGTATAGTTATAGTTTTTTTGGAGGGTTAAATATGTTAATGAATCTAGTATGTACTCTACTAATCATTTCCGGACTTACTATAGTTGTAAGAAAAACTTTCATTTTAAACCACTATCTTTGTAATTTAATGGCATTTTTTTGTGCTTATATGACAACATCTTCTTATATGTTAAATCAACTTTCATTAGTGAAAACAATAGTTGTACTAGTTTTGTTGTTTATAACTTTAGTTCTCATATACTCACATTTCGATATTAGAGGGCTAGCTTTTAACGATTATACAGTGTTTAATTTACCTTCTAGCCGAGTGAATATATTAGTGAAAGAAGGACTTACTGAAGCAAATATAGAATTTACGTTGGATAAAAATAATATATATTTATCGGAATCTCCTGCTAAGATTCGAATTTTAAATAGGCCGTTTCATACTACTGATATTCTATTTAGAAAATGTCCAGAGGATATGAAGACGAAAATTAAAGGCATTATTGAAAGAAAGATAAAAGAGGAAGAAAAGAGTTTTCCGCTTTCGGGTGTATTGTTGATTGTTTTAGGAGCAATAATATTTTTCGTAAAATAGTAGCAGTGTGAAATGTTTTTTTGCAAGAGGATTCGAATTTTTAATTATTATAATCTTATTATTTCGTTTAAATGAGGTGAAAGGTATGCGGAACTTAGTAAACAATCTAAATGTTAAAGCAACTACACAAGAAGATTTACAACAAATTTTAAAACTATGTACAATTTATGATCAAGCTATGTACGGTGAAATTGATACAACGGTAGAGGACATTACTAACTCATGGGAAGGTATTGATGTTAGTAAAAGCTCTTATGTTGTTATGAATGAAGAAGAAATAATCGCTTATGGAATTTTGACAGGAAATGAAAGGGAGTTTCCATCTGTCGTATTTGTAAACCCTGATTATATAAATCAAGGAATTGAACATGTAATATGGTCAAAGCTTGAAGAGCGTGCTACGGAGCTTGTAAGTAATTCGTCTTGCTTGAATGGCACGATTGTAACACAAGCAAATAATTTCTATGAGGAAAAAGTATTAGAAGAAGATGGATTTATCCCAACTCGTATATGGTGGGGGATGGGGATTGAATTAAAGAGAAATGTTCCATCGCCACTATGGCCAAAGGATGTTACAGTGCGACATTACATACCAGGTTTAGATGATGAAAGGTTACATCAAGCTTTTAATGAAGCCTTTGCAGACCACTGGAATTCGCGACCTTCAAAGCTAGAAGAGTTTTTGCAGCGTACTGAAAGAGCTGGGTTTCATCCTACGTTATGGTCACTAGCAATGGTTGAGGATGAAGTAGTGGGCTTTATTTTTAGTAAAAAGGGTACTGATAATAAAGCTGAAATTACTCATTTAGGTGTAAGGCGTTCTAAGCGGAAACAAGGGTTAGGATTAGCTCTGTTACAGTATGCATTTGGTCAATTGTACGAAGAGGGGATTTCAAAAGTGCATCTGAATGTAGATTCTGAGAATATTACAGGAGCACCTCGCGTATATGAAGCAGCTGGAATGGAAGTACAGAGTAAATTTGTTCGTTTTGATAAGGAAGTTTTGTTGGAAGATAAAGAAGAAGTCCAGTGATGAATTGCTGGGCTTTTTTGTTTTTGTACTACTAAGGATCACTTTTCAGAAATGAGAATTGAGTGATTAAGACTGGACGGATGTATTGGGTATGCAAAGAGAAGTAATTTTACTAATATATTAAACCTTCAGGCAGATATGTGAACAGAGCGTATGGGGAATGTGGAAATAGAATTTAAAATTGACAGTAGCAATGGAAATGAAATTCATTTAAATGGTGGAAAAGTGTAGTATAAACAATACATATTAATGTGTATGTGATAAATAACCGAGGTGAATACTTTCTCCTCGGTTATTTATATTGTAATAATATCCATACTAGAATCATATTGAATAGATGTATTTTATTGTTAATTTAGTTAAAAATTAATCAGATTTATGTATAATGATTTATTGAAAAAATAATTGAACTTTTCAGATAAATGAATTAATATGAAGTAAGCAATTTTAAGTTTTATAGAAAATAGGAAGATGAGGGGTTTTGGAAATTTTATAAGAGACAAAATAAGATTTTAGGATAGCTTTAAAGTTAGTCTAAAATGACGTTTGTTTCATCATTTTCAAGCCAAAGAGGAATTAGGGGTAAAACATCTTACTTTAAAATGCGGCTATGAATCATCTAAGAGGGGGAAATGAAGTGGCAAACAAAGAATTGAAACGAGGTTTAGAAGCACGTCATATTCAAATGATTGCTTTAGGCGGAACAATTGGTGTTGGTTTGTTTATGGGGTCAGCCAGCACGATTAAATGGACAGGTCCGTCAGTAATGCTTGCATATGCAATCGCAGGTGTTTTCATCTTCTTCATTATGCGTGCCATGGGAGAAATGTTGTATATGGAGCCAAGCACAGGTTCATTTGCGACATTTGGCCACAAGTATATTCATCCGCTAGCTGGTTATATGACAGCGTGGAGTAACTGGTTCCAGTGGGTTATCGTTGGGATGTCAGAGATTATCGCAGTTGGGGCGTATATGAAATATTGGTTCCCAGATTTACCGGCTTGGATACCTGGTGTTATTGCAATGGTTATTCTTGGTGCTGCTAACTTAATTTCGGTTAAGTCATTTGGTGAATTTGAATTTTGGTTTGCAATGATTAAAATTGTTACGATTTTATTAATGATTATTGCCGGATTCGGTCTCATTTTCTTCGGAATTGGGAACGGAGGAGAAGCAATTGGTATATCTAATCTGTGGAAAAATGGTGGTTTCTTCACAGGTGGTTTTTCAGGATTCTTCTTTGCGCTATCACTTGTAGTTGGGGCATATCAAGGTGTGGAATTAATCGGGATTACTGCTGGTGAAGCGAAAGATCCGAAGAAGACACTTACTAGAGCAATTCAAAGCACAATTTGGCGTATTCTAATTTTCTATATTGGTGCTATTTTCGTTATTGTAACTGTTTATCCTTGGGATCAATTAAGTTCAATTGGTAGTCCGTTCGTAGCAACTTTTGCGAAGGTTGGTATTACGGCAGCTGCGGGACTTATTAACTTCGTTGTTATTACAGCGGCAATGTCTGGTTGTAACAGTGGTATTTATAGTGCTGGACGTATGCTTTATACGTTAGGTGTAAATGGGCAAGCACCGAAATACTTTGCGAAGATTTCTAGTAACGGTGTACCTTTATTCGGTACAGTTGGTGTAATTATCGGTTTAGCGGTTGGTGTTGTTTTAAGTTATATCGCGCCAAAAAACTTATTCGTATATGTATATAGTGCGAGTGTACTTCCTGGTATGGTGCCATGGTTTGTTATTTTAATTAGTCAAATTCGTTTTAGAAAAGAAAAGGGAGCAGAGATGAAAGATCATCCATTCAAAATGCCATTTGCTCCTGTTACAAACTATTTAACAATTGCCTTTTTAATTATGGTATTAATCGGTATGTGGTTTAACGATGATACTCGTATTTCACTAGTTGTAGGTATTGTTTTCTTAGCTATCGTAACAATTAGTTTCTATGCTTTCGGAATAGGGAAGAGAGCTCCGTTAGACGTTCAAAATAATCAAGAGGTTTCAAGTAAATAAAGGTAATAAAAAAGTCCGATTTCTTATTTAGAAATCGGACTTTTGTTATTAAAATTTCTCTAATACAATCTTCCCAATTGTACGTCCACTTTCAAGTAATACATGTGCTTTTTTAAGGTTTTCTGCATTAATTGGTGTTAACGTATCATTTAAAGTAGTTTGAAGAATACCTTCATCTAATAGCTCGCTTACTTTATTTAATAGTTCGTGCTGCGTACTCATATCACCAGTTTCATACATCGCTTTTGTAAACATAAACTCCCAAACGAATGTAGCACTTTTACTTTTTAAAATCCCCATCTCAAGAGGGTGCTCATTTTCTACGATAGAGCAAATTTTCCCTTGTGGTTTAATGAGGTCACCGATTGCGTGCCAATGTTGATCAGTATTGTTTAAGCAGAAGATATAATCTACATCTTTTAGCCCAAATTCTAATATTTGATCTTTTAAAGGTTGGTGATGATTAATTATATAATCGGCACCGAATTTTTCAACCCAGTGTATGGTTTCGTTGCGGGATGCGGTTGCGATTACGTTTAGTCCAGCCCATTTAGCTAACTGAATAGCAATCGAGCCAACACCACCAGCTCCGCCGATAATTAAAATGTTTTTAAATGTGTTTTCGCTTTTTTTAGAGTAATCAATCCCTAAACGCTCAAATAAACCTTCCCACGCGGTAATGGCTGTTAAAGGAATTGCTGCAGATTCAGCATCACTCAACGTTTTTGGTTTTTTACCAACAATTCTTTCATCAACTAGATGGTATTCACTATATGTACCTTGTCTCGTTATGCTTCCAGCGTAAAATACTTCATCGCCTTCTTTAAATAATGTACAACCTTCGCCAGTTTGTACGACAACGCCACAAGCATCCCAGCCAAGTATTTTTGCTACATCTTCTTTTTTATCTTTCGGAGATCGAACTTTTGTATCAACTGGGTTAACGGAAATCGCATTGATCTTAACGAGTATATCTCTTCCTGTGGCAACAGGTCTTTCAACTTCAATATCAATTAAACTGTTTTCTTCTTCAATAGGTAAGTATTCATGTAAACCAATTGCTTTCATTTTTATTCCCTCCATTAAAGTAAGAGTCTTTTTCTCTTTCATTATAGATGGGAAGTGTTGTTATGTAAAAAAGTACCCTCCTTTTTATGCTGTCGTTGATTTAGTTTTAAAATTCTGATAAATAATGTACAATCGGTATAGAAAACAATGCGAGGTGAATGACTAATGACAGCAAAACTAAGCAAAAGCGATTATTTAATCGTAATGGCAATTATCATTATGTATTCGTTAATTGGTCACGTATTAAATTTAGATGTTTTAAAAGTTATGGCTATTCATACAGATGATTTTAGCGTTAGTTTCGTAGGAATTGCTATATGTTACATCACAGCTACTGTATTGTTTTTTGCTATTCGTAAATTTAAAAATAGTAAGTGAAGATGGAATGAAAAAGTAGAAGGATTTTATTTCTAAAAAGAAGAATTTTTTACTGTATTACTTTATACGAAATTAAATGTAAAGGTGGATACATAATGACAGTGAAAAAGCTTTATTTCGTCCCAGCAGGTCGTTGTATGTTAGACCATTCTTCTGTTAATAGTACGCTCACACCGGGGAATTTATTGAACTTACCTGTATGGTGCTATTTGTTGGAGACAGAAGAGGGGCCTATTTTAGTAGATACAGGTATGCCAGAAAGTGCAGTTAATAATGAAGGGCTTTTTAACGGTACATTTGTTGAGGGACAGATTTTACCAAAAATGACTGAAGAAGATAGAATCGTAAATATTTTAAAGCGTGCAGGGTATGAGCCAGAAGATCTTTTATATATTATTAGTTCGCATTTGCATTTTGATCATGCAGGGGGAAATGGTGCTTTTTCGAATACACCGATCATTGTACAGCGTGCTGAATATGAGGCAGCGCAGTATAGAGAAGAATATTTAAAAGAGTGTATTTTGCCGAATTTAAACTATAAAATTATTGAAGGGGATTATGAAGTTGTACCAGGTGTTCAACTGTTGTATACACCGGGGCATTCTCCAGGGCATCAATCGCTATTAATTGAGACAGAAAAATCCGGTCCTGTGTTATTAACGATTGATGCATCTTATACGAAAGAAAATTTTGAAGATGAAGTGCCGTTCGCGGGATTTGATCCGGGATTAGCTTTAGCTTCAATTAAACGTTTGAAAGAGGTTGTGATAAAAGAGAACCCGATTGTTTTCTTTGGTCATGATATGGAGCAGGAAAAGAGCTGTAAAGTGTTCCCTGAATATATATAAATAGAAAAAGTCATGGGCCTATTAGCTCATGACTTTTTCTATTAAATAACCTTTTTAAATAAGTTATATACTTTTTTCGAATTACCTTCATTTAATTGATAATAAGTAAGGTCTACGTCATCAGGAGTGTTTTGATGGGCAATCATAACTTCACTACTGTTGTTATCTACTATCCAAATTAAATATTGTTTATAAGTCCCATCTTGGAAAGTAATCCACATGTTACAATCTACTGAATCAGAACCTTCTTCATCTAGCGTTAAATCGCCTTTTTTTGCTGTGTCCATACTGTTAATGAATGTTTTTAATTCATCTGTTTTTGTAAGGAAGATAGATTTTTTTGTTTTAATTGACTCTACATGTATATCTTTTATTTCCTGTTTTCCTAAAAAGACAGGAGGTGCATTTGGGTCTCTTTGAGTTGAAATAATAGTAGCTTTCTTCTTTGGTTTGCTTGCTGTATAGAAATCTTGAATAGATTTTCCAGAGTTGAAAAACCATACGATTCCAAAAATAATCAATACACTACCTAGCAGTAAAATAATTTTCTTAATAGAATATTCTCCTCTCTATTACTTCGTTTGAAGAGCTTTTCTATTAATATATGATAGGTAAGCGTAAAGTATTATAGTTGTACGTGGCTATGCTTCACAGTTTTTATAGGGCGATCAACGAGTAAATTGTAAGTAAGCCCTATTAATACGAAAATTCCACCGACAATTTTGCCCATTGAGAGTTCGTGTGACAAGAAGAAATCAATGATAGTCCCCGTAAACAATTGTCCGATAAAGATGAGTAACGTTAAATAAAATGCTGGAATTTTAGGAGTAATATAGTTTGATAATGAGATGACGATAACACCTACTAATCCGCCTAAGTATACAGCGATAGGTATGGATTGCAGTGTATGACTAGAAATATACAACGAATCTGAACTGAAAATTAAAAATAACATAGAGAAAAATAATCCAGTAATATAATTAAAAAACGTACCTTCCCAATTTCCAATTTTCTTTGCTAAATTCGCGTTAATAATTCTAGCAACAACGATGGATACTCCAACTAAAATAGCGATACAAATATATAACATATTCTTGCCCCCATTAATAAATTGTCATGATAATAATTCCAGAAGAGATGAATAATAACCCAACTAGTTTTTTCTTTTCAAACTTCGCAACTTTCATACCTAATAAACCGAAATGATCAATTACGATAGAAGCAATAGATTGACCAAGTAAGCCTAATGCGATAGTAATAGAGGCACCAAGAGCAGAGAAGCTTATATTGCTAAAAAGAACAGTGAATACACCAATCGCTCCAGCGCTATATAAATAAAGTGGAATACCTTTTTCAAAGTGAATTTTATTTTTGTTAAGGACTAGCACGAAAACAACTGCTATTAAACCTACAAGATGAATGACAACACTCGCTGTATAATTGCCAATCAACTCAGATAAAATTCCGTTCAATGGAAGCATAATGGCAATAAGCACACCAATAAAGACAGAAAGAAAGTTATACAATGTAATATCCCCTTTGTATTTCATGTTTGTAATGACTGTATCATGTTGAAATTGTGTATTACTATGACATATGTCATAGTAGAAGAAGAAAATTTTGATTAAAATGGGGATGAGTTGTAAAGGTGGGGAACTATGAAGAAAGTATGTAATTCAAATAAATTAGCAGATTATATGAAACAAAATAATATTGACTCATTTTTTAGTAGTGATATGAAGCCATATATGGAACTTATATTTTTTAAAAAGAATGAGTTCATTTGTAGAGAAAATGAAGAGATAGATTATTTATATTTCTTTGTTGAAGGAAAAGCGAAAGCGTTTAACACATTAAGTAATGGAAAGTCCGTATTATTATGTTTTTATGATAGCTTGCAATTGTTAGGGGATGTAGAGTTAATTCACTCTCAAAGGATCACTTCAAACGTACAAGTAATGGCAGATTCTTATTGTGTTGGTTTGCCTTTAGGGAAAGTTAGAAATCAGTTGTTTCATGATGCGAAATTTTTAAGATGCATTTGCGGTTCTTTAGCCAATAAATTAAATCGACTTTCAAAAAATAGTACAATTAATTTACTATATCCGCTTGAAAATCGACTTGCGAGTTATATGTTAGCAGCAGGGGAACGAGCGGTTCAGCACGGAAATAGAATTGTGTTTAGTGGGAATTTAACGGAAACAGCCGAATTGTTAGGAACGAGTTATCGGCATTTATTACGAACATTAAATGTTTTTTGTGATAAAGAGATTATAAAGAAAAATAATGGATGTTTTGAAGTGATGAATGTAGATGTTTTGCGGGAATTGGCGGCGGATGTATATAAATAGGAGGGTATTATAAATGATTACACCTATATTTAGAATTTTTGATATTGAAAAGGCTCAGTTATTTTACTTTAATTTTTTAGGATTTAAACTGGATTGGGAACATCGGTATGAGGAAAATATGCCATTATATATGCAAATTTCGTTAAAGGATGCTGTGATACATTTATCTGAGCATCATGGTGATGCATCACCAGGCGGTGCGATTCGTGTGAAAATGAAAGATTTAAAAAACTACCAAACTGTATTATCGAGTAAAGAATATTTATATTCTAAACCTAATATAGAAAAAACACCTTGGGATACACTTGAATTAACAGTGATTGATCCATTTTCAAATAGAATTACATTTTATGAGGAAATGGTTTAGAAATTGAGGTGTCATAAATAATTTATCAAAATAGGGGTTACAATGAAAAGAAAAATAGTGATAATTTCAGATATTTATGGAAATAGTCACGCTTTAAAGGCGGTATTAAAAGATATTTCACGTCGTAAGGTCGAAATGATAATAAATTTAGGTGATAGTGTGTATGGGCCGTTAGATCCTTTAGGGACAATTGAAATATTAATGAGTAACGAGATGATACATATTAAGGGGCGTTTACTTTATAGTGAACTGCTCTTTTTATTTTGGGTAGATATTGAATTATATAAAAATAAAATGTTATGATTATGGAAACGTATGAACATATGAACATGTATTCATGTGTTTGTGGGAAGGAGGGATTGGAGTGAAAGATATAATTATCGTTGGAGCTGGTCAAGCTGGATTAGCAATGGGATACTACTTGAAGCAGGAAGGATATAGTTTCTTATTACTTGAGGCGGGAAACCGAATTGGTGATTCATGGAGAAACCGATATGATTCTTTGCAGCTTTTTACACCGAGGGCATATAGTAGCTTGCCAGGTATGGCATTAATAGGAGAGAAAAATGGATTTCCATATAAAGATGAGATTGCAAATTATTTAGAAGGATATGCAACGTATTTTAAATTACCTGTACAATTGCAAACTGAAGTTTTAAAAATAAAGAAAGAAAAAGATATATTCGAATTACATACTTCTAAAGAAATATTACAATCAAAAAAAATTATTATCGCATCAGGCGGTTTTCAGCAACCATTCATCCCCTCATTTTCACAACATCTTTCATCACATATTTTTCAAATACATTCATCACAATATAAAACACCATCACAAATTCCTAAAGGGAAAATACTAGTAGTAGGTGGTGGGAATTCAGGAATGCAAATAGCAGTAGAACTTGCAAAAACTTATGAAGTTACGATGTCTATCAGTCATCCTTTAACGTTTTTACCGTTACATCTATTAGGAAAAAGTATTTTTTATTGGTTAGAAAAAACAGGTTTATTATATGCCGAAATAAATACAAAGAGAGGAAGGTGGTTTCAGGGGAAAAAGGACCCCATTTTTGGTTTTGAAGGTAAAGAACTCATTCGTAATGGAGCAATAAAACTACAGAAAAAAGTGGTAAGTGCATCAGGAAATAACATTATGTTTCAAAATGGTGATACATATAGTGCAGAAAGCGTTATATGGTCAACTGGTTTTATGCAAGATTATAAATGGATTGAAATAGAAAAGGCAGTGAACGAGAAAGGATTTCCTAATCATATAAAGGGAATAAGTCCAGTAAGAGGATTATATTATATTGGTTTGCCATGGCAATCTCAAAGGGGTTCGGCACTTATTTGTGGTGTAGGAAAGGATGCGGCGTATTTGCGTTCTGAAATCAAAAAAATAGATCAGTAGCAACAGCTACTGATCATCCATATGTACATGAATTAGGAGAGGTCAAACATTTCAAACGTTTATTAGCTTTATTATAATAGATTTTCATGAAATAAAAAACTGAAAATTCTCATTTTTTGTTGAGAAAGTTTTTTGTATCGAAATATATAAAAAACCAGGGATTTCTATTGAAAGAAAATATGATATTTATATTTTAGTAAGTATGATATAGTCGATATAAGATTTATTTCCTTAAATTAGGTTTTTTGTATAGTAATTACATTCACAGTTGGAAAGGGGAAAAGATTGTGAAGTTTGATGATCAACGTCTACTAGGAATACGATTAGGTTCTGTACTCATAACAGAAGAAAATCAATATTTAGTAATTAAGAAGAAAGATCATTATGCACTATTAAACATACATAATTTAGAATGTACACATGTCGAAGTGCAGTTAGAACATATTGAAGAACTGCTGCATGAAGATTTCCAAGAAAGTATATCGGAAATTATAGCACCAGAACATATTAAAATTGTGGTGAAAAATGTTATATAAAGAAAGAAGCTGGGAGAATCAGCTTCTTTCTTTATATCTGTTTCGTTCATTATAGGGATAACATTTTTAAAACCTCACCAATAATCCCATCCTTTTGATGAACACCTAAATCCGAGTTCGTCATAATAACAGCGCCATTACCTCGGTATGGATTACATACAATCATACATTGAAATCCAACACCCCATCCAAGTGAGTAAATTTGTAAGTCTTCATTAGAATCATCTAGAAAAATACCTAATCCAGTCCATTTTGAGCAGCCTTGAGGAGAAATCATATCTAGTACTGTTTTTTGAGAAAGTTCTAGTTTGCTATTTCCTTGTAAGGAATGAATGAGTTCGATTACTAAAGCTGATAAGTCGGTTGGTGTTGTCCAAATGCCTGAAGCAGCTGCGAATGGATAAAATGGATAGTTCTCATTTGTTACAGTTTCATCTTTATTATGCCCGCAAGCAAAAGCATCGGTTTTATCTATGACTTCGGGAGAGAAGAGTGTACTATTTTTCATTTGTAGTGGCTGGAAGATAAGTTCTTCTAGTAACTGACTAAATGATTTCCCAGTAATATCTTCTAGTAGTTGTTCGATTATACAAAAGTTTGCGTCTGAGTAGTGAAATTCACTTTCTGGTTCATAATTCATTTCTATAGGTACTGGGCAATATAATGTTCTACCAGAAAGGACTTCAGGAATTTTAGGTATTCCTTTCTCTAGCTTATAATGTTCAAAACTATTAGGAGGATCAATGATTCCAGATTGGTGACTTAATAAGTTTCGCAACGTGACTTTTTTCTGTGAAGTAAATAGATTGGTAGGGATGTTCCAGGATGTGAGTCTATCAGTTACGTCTTCATCTAAATGTACGATTTCTTGATCTGATAATGTTAGTACGAGCATTGTGGTGATGAATTTGCTAATAGAACAAGAATTGAGGATGGAATCCGTAGTGACAGTTCTATTTGTTCCAGATTCAAGTGTTCCAAAGGCAGTCGCTTCGTTTAGTTTGCCATCACGTATGACGGCAAGGCTTAAACCAGCAACGGAATATTGGTTCATTTTCTCGTATATATTGTTACTTTTTAAGTTCATAGTTGCTCCTTTCTTTTTAAAAATAGAATATTAACTTTATTATACATTGTTAATCTATGAGAGGTGATGTGAATGGAATTAAAAGTTAATTTTTAATATAGAGAAAGAGAATAAAAGAAAAAACCTCATCATTTTTGATGAAGTGTCCTCTTTTATTTTGCAGAAATTCGCATTATAAACTGAAGTAATTTATCTCTATACATATACATTAGCCATAGAGTTGATATGTAGGAAATAAGTGCTCCTTTGTTTTCAATTGGTGCATTGAAAACAAGCCAACCAACTATATCAAATAATAAATGTAGTGCAATTGAAAGAACTACAAATTATAGTAACGTATTCAAAAATCGTTTCATAAAGTGTCCCCCTAATATAAAAGGTTTATCAATAGTGTTGTATATCACTATTATACATTAAACGTGTCCTATGGTAAAATTTACATAAGTTACTTAAATAAAACATATGAAAGCTAGTGAAGGAGGAGCAGTCATGGAATTTTGGATTTATGTATATTGCTGAAAAATTAAATAAAATCCAAAAGAAAAATGATGCGCGTTTAAAGAGGATGGAAGATAGATTACAATTAATTACGAAAGAGATGGGAATTGTAGAAAGAGAACCTGAGATTAATAAAGAATTACGTCAGCTTGTGGAAGATGGAAAAACGATTACAGTAGTTAAGAGAGTAAGAGAAGCATTTGGTTTTTCAATACTAGAAGCAAAGCAATATGTCGATAAATTATGAAGAAGATCATCCAATTGGATGATCTTTTTTTAATGAATCATACGTGTATTTACATAAATTGCTATTATAAAGTGTCCAATTACAATGATAGGAATAATGATTTTGACATTAGGAGTAGTGAAGACACTACCAATTTGTGATTTTAAGTTTTAAAGCGTACAGAATTTTGCACGCTTTTTTATTAGTTGCATGAAAAATATGTAAAAAAAGATGGAACAAACTTTTGAGATGAATTGTCTAATATAGGTAATAACTATTTAGTTTGAAAGAAAGGGTGGAGAAAATGAAAAAGAATACATTATTAAAATTAGGGGTATGTGTTAGTTTACTAGGAACAACTCAATTTGTTAGCACAATTTCTTCTGTGAAAGCAGAACAAAAGCTAGAGCAAAAAGTAATAAAGAATGAGACCGGAACTATTTCACTTTCTCAGTTAAACAAAAATGTATGGGTTCATACGGAGTTAGGTTATTTTAACGGAGAAGCAGTTCCTTCGAGTGGTCTAGTTCTTACTACTTCTAAAGGGTTAGTACTTGTCGATTCTTCTTGGGATGATAAGTTAACGAAGGAATTAATAGAGATGGTAGAAAAGAAATTTAAGAAGCGCGTAACGGATGTCATTATTACACATGCGCACGCTGATCGAATTGGCGGGATAAAAACGTTGAAAGAAAGAGGTATTAAAGCGCATAGTACAGCACTAACTGCGGAATTAGCAAAGAAAAATGGATATGAAGAGCCGCTTGGAGACTTACAAACAATTACAAATTTGAAGTTTGGAAATATGAAAGTAGAAACGTTCTATCCGGGGAAAGGTCATACAGAAGATAATATTGTTGTATGGTTACCACAATATAAAATTTTAGCTGGAGGCTGTTTAGTGAAATCTGCTGAAGCGAAAGATTTAGGGAATGTTGCTGATGCATATGTAAATGAATGGTCCACATCAATTGAAAATGTGTTGAACCGATATGGAAATATGAATTCAGTAGTACCTGGTCATGGTGATGTAGGGGACAAAGGATTGCTTTTACATACACTGGATTTGTTGAAATAAGAAACAAAGAATAAAATAATGATGAAGCTTATTGTAGATGTAAGAAATTTTTGGAAGAAAAAAGAGAGGAGAAAACAATTTTCTCCTCTCTTTTTTCTAACTATATTGAAATGCTGAAGCTATCGATTACGCCTGCATATGTCACTGAGATTTTAATTCTAAGTATACAAATACCAGTACCGTCATAATTGCTATAACAACGTAAGTAACATCAAGCATTATAAGTGTCTTTAAAGTTTCAGTCATCCTAATTCACCCCTGTTATAAAGATATAACATGATCTCTCTATCAATTAAATAAGAGGTCATAAAGATAAAATGTACATGAAATTTCTTAAGTAGTTTCTATATTAATATATCATAAATTAATGTAAACAATGTTAAGGTAGTGTAAAAGTACTGTAAATAAAGGGAGTTCTCATAATAACCTTAAAACATTCTCAACTAATAAAATACGCTATTCTTTCTTTTGGATTATAAGAAAGAATAGCGTATTTATATGTGAAATTTTGTATTTTATAAATCAAAATTATTTACGCAAGAGATTCAAAATGCTTTATCGCCAAATATAGTAAGAAATCTTAGTTTTGTACAATGAGCTAGTAAAAGATTCATTTTTATTTATATATTGTTAGACTTTCTTTAAAGCAATTATTTAGTGATTTGGAAGCATCAACAGAAGTGTGCATGCTTATGTATAAATTTTAGAGTGTCAATAAAAATATTATGTAAACAATGTGAACTGTCACAAATTTTCATATATTATTGTGATTGATATCACATCCCTTTTTCTCAATGGGTATTATGCTTAGTTTGTAAGGAATGATTGGGAGAGGGTGGGATGATAATGTTTTGTTATCAATGTGAACAAACGCCAACAGGCGGATGCAAAGTGATGGGTGTTTGCGGTAAGAATGAAACCATTGCAAGTTTACAAGATACGATTGTGTTTGGATTAAAAGGAATTGCTGCTTATCGTACTCATGCTGCTCAGCTAGGGTATACAGATGCATTTGTAGATGCTACAACGCAAGAAGCGTTATATATGACATTAACAAATTCTAATTTTAATGAACAAGAACATATTGATATGGCTATGAAAGTCGGAAAGGCAGCTTTACGGGTGATGGAGTTATTAGATGAGGCACATACGAACCACTTTGGTGTTCCAGAGCCTGTTCAAATTACACAAAATCATGTAGAAGGTAAGGCAATTGTAGTTACTGGTCATAATTTATTTGCATTAGAGGAATTATTAAAGCAAACAGAAGGAAAAGAAATTAATATTTATACGCATTCTGAAATGTTACCAGCACACGGATATCCAAAGCTGAAAAAATATAAACATTTAAAAGGAAACATTGGTAAGGCATGGTACGATCAACGACGCCTTTTTGAAAAATTCACTGGTGCCATATTAGCTACAACGAACTGTGTTATGCCAATTAAAGGATCATACTCTGATCGATTCTTTTCATATGATATTGCAGGCTTAGAGGGCGTACAAAAAATTGAAAATGATGATTTTGCACCATTGATTCAAAAAGCGCTAGAGCTTCCCGAAGTACATATGGAGTCGGATGAACAGTTAGTAACAGGATTTCATCATAATACAGTATTATCATTAGCTCCAGAAATTATTGAGGCAGTAAAGGAAGGGAAAATAAAGCGTTTCTTTGTCATCGCAGGTTGTGATGCACCAGGAAAAGGCGGGGAATACTATCGTGAATTAGCAACGTCACTTCCTCCAGAAACGGTTATTTTAACAACTTCTTGTGGGAAATTCCGCTTTAATGATGTAAGTTATGGTGTTGTACCTGGTACGGAGATTCCGCGTTACATTGACTTAGGGCAATGTAATAACTCAATTTCTACAGTGAAAATAGCGGCCGCTTTAGCAGATGCTTTTCAATGTGAAGTAAATGAATTGCCAGTGAGTATTGTCCTATCATGGTTTGAACAAAAAGCAGTTGCCATTTTACTTGGGCTATTTAGTCTTGGTATTCAAGATATTCGCATTGGTCCAAAGGCCCCTGAATTTATTTCACCTGGTGTGCTTGATGTATTACAAGAAACATTTGGTTTAAAACTAATTACAACCGCAGCAGAAGACATGAATATGATGTTATCGTAACAAAAAGGATGTCCTATATGTAGAGTTGGCTTTATAAAGAATTTGTATGTATTCGCAAGCTCATGTATTAGATGCACAGGTGCATTAGTAGAAGAACAAAAAAAATGATCCGTCTTCTTAATAAGGAGAGCTAGCCACATTCATTAACTTCGGAATATTATAACGCCCAAAACAAAAATGCGGAATTTTTGTTTTGGGGTATTTCCTTTTCTTAGCTGGATAGGTATGTGGTGAGATTTTTTAAAAAGAAAATAGGCAGTATCCAATAGGTAATAGCGGATTTTTTAAAAAATTTAAAAGTCCAGTTGACATTCACCTCTACTTAGTCATACAATGTACTTGTAATAAGTAATACTGAATAGCGTGATTTCTTGAAATATATTTAGTAAACAATAGGAAAAAGCGGATTTAAGAAAAAATTTAAAAATCGAGTTGACATTCTATCTACTTAGTCATAAAATGTAGTTGTAATAAGTAATACTGAATAGTGTGGTTTCTCAAAATCTATTCAGTAAAAAATTCGCCTTAGTACTCTGTGATACTGAATATAAGTCAGACAGAATAGGGGGTAGAGGAGGATCAGAATATGGAAAATTTAACTGAAATGCTGAAAGGTTCGCTGGAAGGATGTGTACTGGAAATCATCAGCCGCCGTGAAACCTATGGCTATGAGATTACCCGTCACCTGAATGATCTTGGGTTTACCGAAGTCGTGGAAGGAACGGTCTATACCATCCTTGTGCGATTAGAGAAGAAAAAACTTGTGAATATTGAAAAGAAACCATCAGATATGGGGCCGCCTCGTAAGTTTTATTCACTAAATGAGGATGGCCGTCAGGAGCTTGAATTATTTTGGAGAAAATGGGATTTTGTATCATCAAAAATTAACGTCTTGAAGTCAAACTAGCCTCATAAGATAAAATATTCGGCCGATATTTTGGGAGTTTCTTGTTCTGCTTTATAAAAAAGGAGGAAAAATAATATGTTGGAAATGTTCAAAAAATTAATTGGTGATAAAAAAGAGTACAAAATGATGATGGCACGGGTTGGAGTTCTGCCAGAGGACTACCAATTTGTGTTTAAGAAAATCCAAAACTACATGTGGAATTTCTCAGCGGGCAACGGGATGGATATGCTACACATACAGTATGAATTAATCGATTTGTTTGAAGCCGGTGCGGCGGAAGGCAGACAAGTGCTGGAAATCACTGGGGAGGACGTGGCATCCTTTGCTGACGAACTAGTGGCAAACGCTAAAACTTATGTCTCCAAGTATCGTGAAGATTTGAATGAAAGTATCATGAAGCAATTGAGAAAAAAATAAATGCAAAAGGTAATACCGACTGATTAGCTGGTTACAAATGTGAATTGCCACCATCGCTATTCAGTTATATTTTTAAATCAGTACTAAGTAATACAGAATATCAGTAATACTAAATAGAGGAGTGTAGGCAGTCTAGCTTTACAAAACATTTTTTAAGGAGGAAAAAAGCATGAGCAACACAGTGATTTCTGTAAAAGGGTTAAAAAAATCCTTTAAAGATAAGGAAGTGTTAAAAGGGGTAGATTTTGAAGTGCAGCGTGGCGAAATTTTCGCGCTGCTGGGCTCAAATGGAGCGGGCAAGACGACGATGGTCAATATCCTCTCTACGCTGATGAAGCAAGATGGCGGCGAAGTAGGTGTTTGCGGTTTTGACGTCCAGCGTCAATCGGATCATGTTCGTCAAAGTATCAGTCTGACAGGGCAGTTTGCAGCTTTAGACGGTATGCTCACGGGGAGAGAAAACTTGATAATGATTGCCAATTTGCGTGGAGTTTCTAGTCCTGCTCAAGTCGCTGATAATTTGCTTGCAAGATTTAGCCTGACCGATGCAGCCAACCAGAGGGCAGACCAGTATTCAGGTGGGATGAAGCGCCGGCTTGACATCGCGATGAGTTTGATCGGAACGCCAGCAGTCATTTTTCTCGATGAACCGACGACAGGGCTTGACCCCGAAGCGCGGATTGAAGTGTGGGATACCGTCAAGGAACTTGCCGGCGGTGGCACAACCATCTTGCTGACAACCCAGTACCTGGAGGAAGCCGAACAACTGGCGGACCGTATCGCTATCTTGCATGGCGGAAAAATTATTACGACTGGTACTCTTACTGAACTTAAAGAGATGTTCCCGCCAGCAAAAGTGGAGTATATCGAGAAGCAGCCGACATTGGAAGAAATTTTCCTTGCGATCATCGGCAAAAAGGAGGAGATGTAAATGAAAAGCAAAACAGGGGTATTACTAGGGCGCTTAATGCGCAACATTATGCGGAGTCCAGATACGATTATTACGGTAGCGATTACACCGATTATGATGATGCTGTTGTTTGTCTACGTATTTGGCGGCGCCATAAAGACAGGAACGGATAACTACGTCAATTATTTATTGCCGGGAATCTTGCTGATGGCTATCGCATCCGGTGTCGCTTACACATCCGTGCGGTTGTTTACGGATGTAAAGAGTGGGCTGATGGCACGTTTCATTACTATGCCTATCAAGCGCTCGTCGGTATTATGGGCTCACGTATTAACCTCACTTGTTGCTAATGTACTTACTATCGTGGTGGTTATCCTTGTTGCGCTCTTAATGGGCTTCCGTTCCAGCGCTAATATTCTGGATTGGCTTGCGGTAGCTGGAATACTTGGGATGTTTACGCTGGCGCTAACATGGTTGGCTATCATTCCCGGGTTGACAGCGAAGTCTATGGAAGGGGCGACAGCCTACTCATACCCGCTAATTTTTCTGCCCTTTATTAGTTCGGCCTTTGTTCCTACCGAAACGATGCCAAAAATTGTTCGTGCGTTCGCTGAGAACCAGCCTGTAACTTCAATCGTGAATGCGATTCGTGCCCTCTTATATGAAGGGACTGTTGGTAACGATATTTGGATTGCACTTGCTTGGTGCGTTGGCATCATGGTTATCGCTTACTTCTTCGCCGGTAAAGCATTTAAACGTCAGTTAGGGTAAGTGCACCATCGGTTCGGTGCCCTATGGTAACTAAATCTTCTGAAATGAAATATATGCTTGGAAAAGTGGATTAAAATCACATTAATCTTAGTTATTGCTATAATTGTTAGTATTTTTACTGGTTATGTAGTTGGTACGTAAGTAGATTCAGACGCTGAAAAAAGCAGACTGAGAGAGTTAAAGGGGAAGAGATAATATTTTGACCGCAATTCTAATCGTCATATAATAAATGCAATTTTTATACATGAAAAGCCCACCTATTTCCGTAGGTGGGCCATATCTTTATTACACAATACGAAAGTATACTCTCTTTTTCTAAATATGAAATTATGCATATTTAGAAAAAACTACACTTAATAAATATTACATATAGTAAATGGAAACTTATGGTGTTATTCTTTTAAAAGGTGTAACATGTCAAACGTTATAGAAGGTGCGCTGGTACTAAGTTAGAGAAGTTCTTTTTTTCTGAAAAATGCATATTAATTCGATATTTGTGATAAATATTCAGTTGGATGATTTTATGTTTTCTTAATTTATTCCTTTACATCTACAATGATTATTTATTATAACAGTTTTCGCGTCTAAAATAAGATGTTTCAGCAAAAGGGAATATAACTATCTTTATAATGAGTTCCCAATATAGTCAACGTTTTAACAAAAAGGATATCTGTATTATTTTCTCCTTTTTGCTAACTAATACAGCTTCAAAAAATAGACACAATTGCTACATGCCAATTGTAATTTATTATCTATTCATAATTCTGTTTATTCTGTCTTTCTAAAAATAAAAAAAAATTAGACTCGCAAATATAAACGTTATAATGAGGGCGTCGAGAGGTAACCGATTACCTACGGAGAAAATATCAAACATTTTAAAATTGGACAGACTGAAACGATTAATTGCAGAAAGGTGTGTGACCAGAAGGAGAATTTCTTCAAAATAGTTTAGTAGCAGCGGATATCGTATTAGCTGGTGTAAACAATATCATCAATGCTGACGAAGTATAGGGTTGGAGGATAAATGCCTCGCACATTAAGAGAGACAGCTTTAGGTGGAATCGTTTACAATATGGTGCATCAAGTAAGCGATTCATTTTTAAGAATGGTCTATATTCTTAAGCCTAAAAAGAGACGTAAGAATAGGATACAAGGGGGATTTATTATATGAATGGGAATACTGCAAAAAAAATAGAATTTCAAGCTGAAAATACTGCAGTGAAAAATGAGGAATATCTAGATCCTAAAAAGTGGCATAAACAAGATACTACCTGGGCATTGAGCCTTTTTGGAACAGCAATTGGAGCAGGAGTACTCTTTTTACCTATTAATGCAGGTTCAGGTGGTTTATTATCATTACTGTTAATTACGATACTTGCATTTCCTGTTATGTATTACTCACATAGGGCACTTGCTAAAATGATATACGCTTCTAATTCTGCTGATGAGGGGATCACAGGTACAATAAGAGAGTATTTTGGAAATAAGGCAAGTATCATTTTTAACATAGTATATTTCGTTTCAATTTATACGATCGTGCTGATGTATTCGGTTGCACTTACAAATACTGCAAGTAGTTTTATCGTGCATCAATTGCACATGCCGGAGCCTCCAAGGGCCATTTTATCTCTTGTATTAGTGCTCGGCCTTATAGCTATACTAAATTTTGGTCAAGATATCATTGTAAAGATAATGAGCATGCTAGTATATCCTTTTATCGTGTCTTTACTTTTTATCTCAATATCTTTAATTCCACAGTGGAATACGTCAATGCTCAGTTTTTCAAGTGTTTCTACTGCTTCAACAGGAACAGGGTATTTTGGAGTGATATTGATGATACTACCAATCATAGTATTCTCATTTAATCATTCTCCTCTGATTTCGTCATTTGTTATAAAACAGAGAGCTACCTATGGAATAGAAGCTACTGATGCCAAATGTGCTCAAATACAAAAAGTTTGTTATATTATGACATTCGTAGTAGTTATGTTCTTTGTTTGGAGTAGTGCACTGAGTTTAACTCCAAAAGATCTTATGATGGCTAAAGAACAAAACTTATCAATTCTATCGTATCTTGCTAATGAGCTTAATTCACCAGTAATCACTATTGCAGCTCCTATCATTGCTTTTGTGGCTATAACTAAGTCTTTCCTTGGCCATTATATAGGGGCATATGAGGTAATGCGTGACGTAATTATCAAGTTTGGTAAAACACGCGGAAAAGCTATCGAAGAAAAAACAGTTAAGACAATGATTCTTGCTTTTGTCGTATTAACATGTTGGTATGTTGCTTATGCAAATCCAAGTATTCTTGGAATCATTGATGCCCTTAGCGGTCCGTTAGTTGCTGCGATCTTATGTCTATTACCAATGTATGCGATTCGTAAAGTACCAGTACTGGCTAAATACAGAGGGAAAATGAGCAATGTATTTGTCATTATTGTAGGTATACTTACTGTCCTAGCAAGTATTAAGTCATTATTCTAATTCGCTATTGTTAGTTCAAGTGCTAAAATAGTGGGATTTGAAAAAAGAATGAAAGAGATTATGGATAAGATAAATCCACATTAGAATATTAAACAAGTAATTTAGTGAGGGTTAAAATCTAATATAAAAAGACATGAACAAAGATTAGTTCATGTCTTTTTTTGTGTTGGCGTTATTCTTAGAAGAGCGTTTAAAGTAGCGGTAACGAATAAAATGTTTTTACTAGGTATTTAAATAGGGGTAACTGGCATCTAGTCAAACTCAATATTATTTTGAGTGTAACTGGTCACTGCTTATGGGCAGTATAAACATAATCTCTCTTTTAAACCTTCTAACAATTCTTCAGGTACTTCCCTAATTTTGATACCCTTACCTAGGAAAAGTAGCCAATTTGTTATTTCTGTTAATTCATCGAGATTGTTAACATTGATAAAAGTCTTTAAAATGGCTGTGGATTGGTAAGGATTTGTATAGGAAATAGAAATTTTTATAGGATGGTATTTTTTGAACTGGGCAATCGCTTTTGGACCAAGTTCAAGTACAAGGTTGATTGCTTCGTCCTTCTTACTGAGTTTTTCTAAAATTTTTTTCTTGCTTAATCTATTTTTCATCGTATAGGGTTCGACATTAATGAGATGATCGACAAGAAACATCTTCTTTTTTTCTTCTTTTATGTCAAAGCCTTCAATTATCCAATGGCTTTTTTCTTGATAAAGGTGTAGTAGATAAATTGGATAAGACTTGATTTCCGCTTCTTCTTTTATGGTAATCAATAAATGGCTATCCAAAAGAAGGATTTGGATGAGTTTTTCTAACATAGGATGGGGGAGGTCAGAAAGCTCAAGTAGGTCAGGATTATGAGGGTTAGTCCCTTCAAAAAGCAAGATTTGATTTAAAAGAACAAGGTCATCTTGCTGGATTTCTGAGATGAGTCCTAGTAGTTTTTCAGCTAGAGACTGACGACTTTTCAAATAGGGAAGTTGTTGATTTCTTGTGGCCATAAAGGCAATAAAAAGAGCTTTGACCTCATTATCAGTAAAGCGAACGACGGGCAGGATAGAGTTATGCATGACAAAATAGCCCCCAGCCCTTCCAACTTCAGCGACGAGCGGCATCCCCATGGCTTCAACCTCTCTAATGTCTCTAATAGCTGTCGATCGTGAGATGTTAAATTCTCGTATGATTTCAGAAATTGTAAAGTGGGAGCGGTTGTTGATGTACCGCATGATGGTATTAATCCGTTCAACTTTTTTCATGTTGGTCTCCTAAACAGTATCATTTTTTGACATGATTTAAGGATATTATAAACTTATCAGATGAAAAGATAAATCATTTGATTAATTTAAAAAAGAGGAAGGTTTTGAAGATGAAAAATTATACTTTAGAAGAAAAAGATAGCTTTATCGTGTTAGGTATTGGAACTGAACTTAAGAGCGAATACACAGACTTTGCTGGAATAAATAAAGAAAAAGAAGACTTTTGGGAGGCCGTTAAACAAGATGGAAGGCTTGACACTTTAAAGGATTTAGCTACAAATGATTACATTTTTTCTGTGAGCGAAGCGGTGAATAACAAGATGATGTATTATGCTGGTGTTATGACAGAGGCACAAATACAAGAAGAATCTAGAGTTATCCAGTTTCCTATGGGGGAATATTTAGTAGTTAAAGGGGAAGGCAAGACGGCTGAGGAGCTAAGTAATAAGCTTACTGGCATTGCCTTTGGTCAAGTCTTACCTGAAGTTAAGGATTTTGCCTATGTTGGTGGGCCAAATGCGACGGTTGAGATGGGGCAGCGAAACGGCTTAGTTTTTGGTGAAATGTGGATTCCTGTTGTTAGGAAGTAAAGAGATTAAAGGAGAGATGGAATTGTCCGATATCGTTGATTTTAAAAACGTAACTACAGCTGGCTTAGAGTCTTCACCTATAGCGGAAGCGCTTGCTGGTTTACGTGCTCATGAAGCACGTTACTTTATGAACAAATACAAGCATGAATTTACGGTTGTACCAGCTAGTGAAAGCGAGGAGACTCTAGATTACGTGAACCGCGTTTTGAAAGAAGAACGTGATATTGAGTTTGCGGCAAAACCTTTAGAAATATCGTGTTTTCAAGTGGAAAATATTAAATTTGCCTATGTCTTCTATGAGGATGGTCTTGCAGTCAACGTCATGTATACGTTGGATAACCCGAAGAAGCGGGCTGTTGGATTTAAGCTTTCTGAGGGAATGGAGATACCAAAGGAGTTAGCAGAGAAGTTTAAGTTTGCTAGGCAGAAGTCTAAACTTGCTGGAACAATTCGGGGTTCGTTTTTTGTAATAAAAGGAGAATATAGTGCAAGTTGAAGAACCAGTCATTTGTTGTATTGGGTTATTTTTTTAAAAGATGCGATTAAGGCTAACAATCTTGAATTGTTAGTCTTTTTTCACATAAGTATAATATTCATAGTCTGCTACACGCGACGTTCTTATAAAATGAAACAAAAGGAAATTACTATAAGGGGGTGGTGGGGTGAGCAAAAAAAGGCTATTTGAGTTATTCTTAGTAACTTTTGCTTTACTATTCCTTCATGTAAGCACATTTACCAATGAAAAATTGAACGATAAATTTGGTAACTTTACCTTCTTTGTTGTATTTCTCATGTTTTATATCAACGTTGCATGTATAGAGCGGTATTTTGATGATATACAAAAGTGGATTCGAAATATCATATTTCTTCTTGCCCTGTTAGTAGTAACTTTAATATCACTATGGATAGGTTACTTTTAAATCCTTACTTCCGAGAACGGGAATTATGTCAAAAGTAAAGCCGGTCTACTGTACGTTTTTAGTGGATTGGTGGCCGATAAAATCTTGTAGTAGAAGCAACAGAAAAAAGGATAACAATAATTAAAGGCTGACATGATTCAACTTAGTTATAAAAAATTAATAAATATTACAAGAAAACCATCAATTTGAACAATCTTTTTTCAAATTGATGGTTTTTATTTTTGAAAAAATAACTATTTTATAAAAAATATTTTTTTGACCCCCATAAAATTATTTATTCCTTCGAATATATATAAGTAGAAGAAAGCAGTAGAAGAAAGCAAATGAAAGAAAAAGCTAAAATTACCAAAAATATAGAGAAGAGTTATTCAAAGATTGCAGATAAAATAGAAAAAGAGCAAGAAGAACAAGAAGAACAAGTGGTATTGCAAAAGAAAACAAAAAAGCAGTACAAAATATAGACTTCACTTTAGTGCAAGTGGAAAAAATAGTCATCTAAAAAAAGTTGGCCTCGAAAAATATGAGTAATAGCAAGGAGACAAGCCCAAAGAAAAGTACTAAGAAAATGTGGTTAAATGGTCACTTGTTTAGTGACCATTTTGCTATTTGAAGCAGAAGGAGGCAGGGAGATTACTAGTGTTGAGTTTAGTAATGAAGATCTTAAAAAAAACGAAAATAGAAGATATCGTATTTAACATACAAAACAACGGAGGAGATAAGGAAGCTTTTATCGTACAGTATCAGCCGTTTATTAGAAAATCAATTTCGTCTGTCTGCCGCCGATATATTACAGAACAGGATGATGAATATAGCATTGGGTTGTTTGCGTTTAACGAAGCAATTGAACAGTATTCATATAAAAAAGGGAAATCTTTTCTAGCGTTTGCTAATCTTCTTATAAAAAGAGATGTAATTGACTATATACGCAAGGAGTCTAAGCATAATCTTGTCTTTTTAAAAGAAGATAAGCAAGAGGAAATATTAGAAATGCAAGTATCGCTTACGGAGTATATGAAAGAGATGGAAAATAGTAACCGTAAGGAGGAAATTCTTCATTTTCAAAGTGTGCTAGCTGAGTTTAAAATCACATTTTCAGAGCTTGCTAAGGAATCTCCTAAGCATCGTGATACGCGTGAGCACTTAATAGAAATTGTAAAGATTATTATAAAAGACGAGAAAATGATGGAAGAGCTGTTCAGAAAGAAAAAGTTACCGCTGAAACATATTGAACCGCGTGTTAGGGTAAGTCGTAAAACGTTGGAGCGACATAGAAAATACATTATTGCGATGTGTATTATTTTTGCAAACAACTATACATATATTCTTGATTATATAAGAGGGGAGAAGCATGATGAATAAAGGAATTGTGATGGATATAAAAAAACATAGCGTAGTTGTTTTAACTCCAAATGGAGAGTTTATTACGTTTAAAAGAAAAGTACACTCTTACATGATTGGAGAGGAAATCTCGTTTAACAAACAAGAGCAAAGAGCACCGCGTTATTCAATCCCTTCTTTCTTAAAGCCTGCATCATTACTTGTTACTTGTTTTCTATGTGTGTTGCTGTTTTTCTACAACCAACCGGAAGAAAAAGTATTTGCTTATGTCTCAGTGGATATAAATCCAAGTTTAGAGGTGAGCGTAACAAAGGATCTTCGTGTTATAGATTTGCGAGCTTGTAATGATGATGGAAGGCGTATTTTAAAAGAAATGAAACGATGGGAAAATAAAGACCTGCAAGACGTAATACGTACTATTATAAAGCAGAGTCAAGAGGATAAGTACTTAACGAATGATAAGCAAGTTATGCTAACAGCTGTTACAAAGGACAAGACGCTAGAACCACAGTTGGAAAAGGCTATGCAAAAATTAAAGAAAGAGTATGAGACAAAACACGTTACAGTCGTATATCAAAGCAGTACGATGCAAATGCGGGAGAATGCCATGAAAGCAGGAGTTGGCACAGGTGTTTATATAAAGCGAGAGAATGAGAAGCAGAAATCACTTACTCCTCCTGCACCGCCGTCTAATCAAGAGGAGCGCGATGAGGAGATACATTCGCAACAAAAGTCATCTCCTGATATATCATCGGATTCGTCTCCTGTAAAAGAAAAAATACATGATAAGCAGGAGTATATAGAACAAAAGCAATACAAGGAACAGCAACCGAAGCAAATAAAAGAAAATAATGGACATCAGCAAGAGAATAATGGTAGAGGATCTCAGCAAGGAAATAATGGACATCAGCAAGAGAATAATGGTAGAGAGTCTCAAGGAAATAATGGACATCAGCAAGAGAACAATGGTAGAGAGTCTCAAGGAAATAACGGACACCAGCAAGAGAACAATGGTAGAGAGCCTCAAGGAAATAATGGACACCAGCAAGAGAACAATGGTAGAGAGTCTCAAGGAAATAATGGACACCAGCAAGAGAACAATGGTAGAGAGTCTCAAGGAAATAACGGACACCAGCAAGAGAACAATGGTAGAGAGTCTCAAGGAAATAATGGACACCAGCAAGAGAACAACGGTAGAGGATCTCAGCAAGGAAATATAAACGAAAATAACGGACCTAAAAATGAGGACAAAAACATTCCTGTCACACAACATCAAGGGAATGAAAAGAAGAATCCATAGAATATTGAAGATGGAGATTCGTTTCATATTAGGACGGATATCATTTTGTACAGCAACCTCACCAAATGGTGAAATTCATTTGTAAGTTATTTGGGTTAGTTATTTGATTTCAAAGCTAAAAGGAACTTATTATTCTATATTCCTATTAAGCTATTTTGTATCAAAACCCTAGAAGGTTAGAGTTTGCATTTGTACTTAGAATAAGAAGAAAAGGAGTATGTAAAAAATATAATGGAGAAAAAAATTCAACAAGAGAAAGATAAATCAAAACCTGTTTTTTATGATCCTAAAGGAAGAAGAAAAAAAGCTTTTAGTTGGTTTCTATGTATCTTAATAGTTAGTATAAGTATTGTATTTTATTTTTTCTTCCAAAGTATTTTTTCGACACCAGAAATTCCAAATATGAATCCTGCTGTAAAACAAGATACTAAACTTGTACCTATTAATCAAGAACTCAGCGACGAGCAGTTAAAGAAAGAAGAATTTAAAGCTAATACCGAAATGGAAAACGTTGAAAATTCGGTGAATTCAACGAACGATAGCAAACAATCTAAAGAAGTGTATGGTTTTTATGTAAACTGGGATGAAAATAGTACTGCTTCTTTAAAAGAAAATATCGATTCTTTAACCACGTTAGTACCAGAATGGTATCACTTAAAAGCAGACTTAACAGTTAGTAGTGAGATAAAATCTGAGATTGTAAAGTTAGCAGAAAAAAATCATGTGAAAATTATGCCTTTACTTACTAACTATACAGAGGAAGCTTCTGGTCCTGATAGTGAACTTATTCATAAGTTATTGAGTTCTCCAGATCATGTAAAGACAACGTTTATTAACGATTTAGTAAAGCAGGTTGAAAAGAATCAATTTTCAGGTATTAATATTGACTTTGAGGCAATACCTGAAAGCGATAGAGAAAACTTAACAAATTTCATGATAGAACTTACAACGGTCTTTCATAAACATCATTTGCTTGTTACGCAAGATGTCCCCGCTAATGATAAGGCTTTTGATTATGGTGCGTTAGCCAAAGTAATAGATCGTATGATTGTAATGATGTATGACGAGCACTATGGAGCAGGGGTACCAGGACCAATTGCTTCAAATAAATGGTTTGAACATACGCTCAATGAACTAGACATTCCGTCTGAGAAACTTATAGTTGCTTTCGGTAACTATGGATATGATTGGGAAGTAAATAGTAAAGAACCTGCGAAGTCTGTAACTTTCTCAGAAGTTATGACAATGGCTCAGGATTCAAATATAAAAATTCAATGGGATAACATTAGTGGAAACCCTTATTTTCGATATAAAACAGGCGAGACAGAACATACTGCTTGGTTCTTAGATGGTGTTACTCTTTATAATCAAGTAAAAATCGCAATGAACAACAATGCAAAGGGATTTGCGTTATGGAGACTAGGAGCAGAAGATCCTACTATATGGAAAGTATTAAAGAATCCTATTGAGGTACAAAAAAATCCTGATGCATTACATAAAATCGCTAGTTTAGATGAAGTGAATTATTCTGGACAAGGCGAAATTTTGCAGGTTGAGAATGAGAGACACAATGGACTGAGAGATTTTAAAGTAGACAAAAATGGTTATTTTACAGATGAAGTGTATCAATCACTGCCATCTGCATATGAAGTGCAACGATATGGAAAGCCAAAAGGCAAACAAATAGCATTAACATTTGATGATGGACCAGATCCGAAATATACACCGGAAATTCTAGATATATTAAAAGAGTATAAAATAAAAGCTGCCTTTTTTGTACTTGGTGAAAATGCGCAATTAAATCCTAGTATTGTTAAAAGAATATACGATGAAGGGCATGAAATTGGCAATCATACTTTCAAGCATCCTAACGTCGCTAATACGTCTTTGCTACGTACAAAAGTAGAACTTAATACAACTCAGCGCCTAATCCAGGAAATAACTGGGCATTCTACGGTTTTATTTAGGCCACCGTATGAAGCAGATGCTAACCCGGATTCATCAAATGAAATACTGCCTATTTTGCGTGCACAAAATATGAACTATACAATGGTGGCAGAAGAAGTTGATCCTGAGGATTGGGCGACTCCATCAACAAATGAATTAGTAAAGCGTACTCTTAATCCCATTTATAAGGGGGAGGGAAATGTTATTCTTCTCCATGATGCAGGAGGGAATCGTACCCATACGGTAGAGGCGCTGCCGATGATTATTAAAGATCTTAAAAAGAATGGATATAGTTTTGTAACAATTTCAGATTTAATGAATAAAGAACGAGATGAAGTTATGCCTCCCGTTTCTTCAGAGGATAAGCAATATTTACTTTACAATAAAGCTGTTTTTTCAGGAGCAGGATATTCTAAGCATATATTAACAACTATTTTTTATATTGCTATTGGATTAGGTATTTTCCGATTCCTATTTTTAATTTATTTTTCATTCAAGCAAAAAAAGAAAACAAACTCTCGTTTATTTGCTAATTCGTCTTATCGACCTTTTGTTAGTGTTGTGATAGCAGCATATAATGAAGAGAAGGTTATAGCTAAGACGATTCGCTCAATTTTGGATAGTAATTATAGAGAGTTTGAAGTTATTGTCGTTGATGACGGATCGAAAGATGATACGTCAAAAGTAATTCAAGAAACATTCTATAAACATCCTAAAGTTCGTTTAATTCAGAAAGAAAATGGTGGGAAATCATCCGCAATGAACTTAGGATTTCAAAAATCAACAGGAGAAATCATTGTCACTTTAGATGCGGATACAATTATTGCGCAAGACGCTATTTCTCTAATGATCAGACACTTTGAAGATCATAATGTAGCAGCAGTTTCAGGTAATGTCAAAGTGGGAAATAGACGGAACTTGTTAACTACTTGGCAACATGTTGAATATATTACAGGATTTAATTTAGAACGCAGAGCTTTTGATGAGTTAAATTGTATTACGGTAGTTCCAGGAGCTATTGGAGCATGGCGTAAAAAGAATGTAGTCGAATCTGGATATTTAAGCGAAGATACATTGGCAGAAGATACGGATCTTACTATTACATTTTTACGTGAAGGGCATAGAATCGTATATGAAGAAAAAGCGTATGCTTATACGGAGTCACCTGAAGATGTGAAAAGTCTTATTAAACAGCGATATCGTTGGTCATATGGTACACTCCAATGTCTTTGGAAACATCGAAAAGCATTGTTTAATGCAAAGCATAAAACATTAGGATTTATTGCATTGCCTAACATGTGGTTATTCCAATATGTTCTGCAATTCATTGCTCCTTTAGCAGATATATTAATGATTATGGGGCTATTTGGCAGCGATCCGCTAAAAGTTTTAGGATTTTATTTTGTATTCTTTTTAATGGATCTTCTCGCTTCTCTGTTTGCATTTAAATTAGAGAAGGAGAATCCTAAACCACTAGTATGGTTAATTTTACAACGCTTTATTTATCGTCAATTTATGACTTATGTTGTAATTAAATCTATATTTTCATCCATTCGAGGGGTAGCGGTAGGATGGAATAAACTAAAGAGAATGGGAAGTGTTGAGCATTCCCCTGAACATAAGGAGGCATCATAAGAGAGCAGATAATCTGCTCTCTTTTTGTTATTGACTTTAGTTAGTTGAGTCTAGAGAAGACGAAAAACCTTCCGTTAACCTGAAAAATCAAAATCTCCTATAACGAAATTTCTATTCATTATTGACTACTAATAGTGAGGCGTTATATGAAGAAACCCCTTTAGTTTCGGACTGAAGGGGTTTTTAAATATTTTTTTTAAATGACGGACACAAAATCATATATCATTTCGAATTATATATATGGATATCATTAATATTTATATAAAAGGGGAGAAAGAAATATGAAAGAAAAAAAAGAAATGTATGAAGAGATTACTGAAGTATTGAAGGTATTGGCACATCCTGTCCGTTTATCCTTAGTAGAAATAATGCTTACAAAAGGCCCTACTAATGTAACAACGATGTATGAAACATTACAAATGCCTCAAAGTACAATTAGTCAACATTTATCTAAACTACGAGCTGTTAAAATCATTACAGGTACTCGGAAAGGGTTAGAAATTTATTATGAAGTAACGGACAATCGTACAAAAGCGATATTATTAAGTTTGTTTTAAATGCTGACTGTTCAGATTTTAAAATTAAGAAGAGGATACGAATGTAATTCTGTGCCTATAATTCTTATTAAAATTAGTCGTATGCAGTGTTGTTTTTAATTTGTCTAATGTATTTCTTTGTTTGGGTCCTGCCGCATCGCTATCAAGCTAAAGTTTTAATGTACCACAAAAATAAAAAATTTCTTATTAGGGATCTTTTTGTTAGCTTGATAGTGATGTGAAGTTCCCACTAGTATGTAAGTTCATAAGAAATTTTGAGATTGCTAAATATAAACGTAGAGTATGTAAAAAAGTTGGTAGGGTTCTTTTAGTCATTTAACCTTTTGATCTGATGATCTTTTCCCCATTCAAATAGTTCATTCATAATTTGCATTAAAGATTTTCCGTGTTCGCTTATTGTGTACTCAACCTTTGGTGGTACTTCTTGATATACAGTACGATGGATAATCCCATCAGCCTCAAGTTGCCGAAGTTGTTGTGTGAGAACTTTTTGCGTAATGTTTGGAATTTCCCGTTTGATTTCATTTGTTCGCATTTTTCCATCCGTCAAAACACATAAAATATGAACTTTCCATTTTCCGCCGATCACGTCGAGTGTCGTTGCGATTGGGCAGTCATCATTTTGATTCATATAACACCTCCAAAGGTACTTTAAGGTTCCTATAGTACCTGAAAGTACGTACTTTTCAATTATATGTGACTCATTCATACTAATACTAAAGCGTTTGAATTATTTATAAGGGGGAAGAAAATATATGAAAACACTTGTAATTGTAGCACATCCTGATATTGAAAAGTCTCGAATTAATAAAAGATGGGTAGAAGAACTTGAGAAATATTCGGATGATATTACGGTACATGAATTATATAAAGTGGCACCGAATTGGGAGTTTAATATTGAAGAGGAACAAAAGCTGTTAGTAGAACACGATCGATATATTTTCCAATTTCCGCTTTACTGGTACAGCGCACCACCATTATTAAAAAAATGGTTTGATGATGTATTAACATATGGATTTGCGTACGGATCAAAGGGAGATAAAGTGAAGGGAAAAGAATTTGGTTTAGCTATTTCTATAGGGGGATTAGAAAAAGACTATAAAGATAGTGGAATTACAATGGATGAGTTAACGAAACCATTTCACGCTACATGTTTATATACAGGTATGGAATTTATACCATCATTTTATTTATACGGAGCAGAATATGAAATCAGTGATGAAGAGATTGACATAAGTGCACCAGAGTATGTGCAATATGTTATGAATAAGAAGTATTCTAATATATAAGGAAAAGTAAAATCCAGTTATGTACAAAGCATAACTGGATTTTTGTTTATAAAAAACATAATAATTTACTAGATTTTGTATTTTGTGTAAAATAATAAAGAATATTCAATTAATAATTAAAGGAAGAGATATAAATGAAGCTGCCACTATTACAAGTAGAGACAGAGAGACTTATTATCCGTCCATTTCAAAAAGAGGATTATGAAAGTTGGTTAGATGGATTCAATAAGAGGTTACCATCCCAATATAAATACGATGATGGCTATCATGCCATGTCGTCTTCAACAAAAGAATGGTTCACGGAATGGATAAGAGGATTTGATGAGGCGGCACGACGGGATGAAATGTACGTTCTAGGTATTTTTCAGAAAGAGGATGGCGCCAATATTGGAAAGCTAGAACTTATAAAAATTTTACGAATGGATTATCAATGGGCAATGATGGGCTACTCTATTCATAATCAATATTGGAAAAATGGATACGGAGTAGAAAGTGTAATAGCGGCGCTGCCGTTATTTTTTAATAGCCTTCAATTTCATAGAATTGAATTACATATACATATTGATAATGAGCCATCCGTTCGACTTGCAGAAAGAGCTGGTTTTTCATTTGAATGTATGAGAGAGGCGTTTTCTATGGGGAATGGTAAGTGGGCGGATTTTCTTATTTATTATAAAAATAATGAAACGAACAAATAAGGGGATAAGAAAATGAAAAACATAAACGTATTTCATTACGATGCATTTACGAATAAACCAAATATGGGAAATCCAGCAGGTGTTGTATTAGAGGCGGATGGATTAACGGAAGAGGAAATGCAGCGTATTGCTGAAAAAGTTGGATTTAACGAAACGTCTTTCGTTCTTTCTTCGGAAGTAGCAGATATAAGAATGCGTTATTTTACACCTGGTTATGAAATGGATTTATGTGGTCATGGGACAGTTGGGACTATATATGCTTTGCGTGAAAGAGGTTTATTAGAAGAGAAAACAAACCTTACGATTGAAACGAAGGCAGGGATTTTACCGGTACAAATAGGTGTAAATGAAAATGAAGAAATCTTTATTAAAATGAGGCAGGCAGCACCTCAGTTTAAAGATTTTGCAGGTTCAAAAGAAGAATTAGCTCATAGTATCGGTTTGGAAGTAAATGATTTAGATGCAAGTTTACCAATTGTATATGGAAGTACGGGTAATTGGACTGTAATTGTACCTATAAAAAAACTTGATGCATGTGAAAGAATGAAACCTAATAATGATAAATTTCCATCGATATTAAAAGAAATACAAAAGGCTTCTATTCATCCAGTTTGTCTAGAAACTTATGATGAACAGGTGCAAATGCACGGTCGTCATTTTTCATCACCTTATTCTGGAACGATTGAAGATCCTGTTACAGGAACAGCTTCAGGTGTAATGGGAGCGTATTATGCGATGTATTTGGAGAAAGATTTTGACCATGAATTGGAGTTAATCATTGAGCAAGGACAGGAAATGAATAAAGATGGTCGTGTAACGGTTTATGTAACGAAAGATGTAGAAAATGAGAAGTTACAAATAGATATTTCTGGAACAGCAGTGTATGTAAAAGAGTTTGAAATTTCAATATAAAAGAATGAAGCCCAGTATATAACCGGGACTTCTTCTTACCTGTTCAACACTTCAATATACGAAGCATCTCCAGCTGTTCTAATAGTAGAGCGGAAATTATTGTGTTCTAAAGTTTCAGCAACTTGTTTTAATTGCTGTGCATCATCATGATGAATGAGTAAACTATCTGAACCACTTTCTTCTATATGAATATGTTCAACATTTCCAATCGCTTCATGTATAGCTTTTAAAAATTCAGGTTTCATATTGTCCTCCTATATGTATGTAACGTCGTTACATAGTATTTCCTTATTTTTGAAATATAAAAGTAGAAGAAAGGAGAAATGAAAATGCATATAACGCAGTTTAAAGAACATATTGCATCACTTTTTGAAGAGCATCTTAATAAATACGGTGATGACGAGTATGACTTCACTCACATTAGTAAAGAGGAATTTCACAAAATAGGTTACACGACAAATTTGACGCTAGAGACGATTGAAGAAGCATATCAAAATGGGGTTGATATGATACTTACACATCATGCGCCGTGGAGCTTTTTATTTGGTATGGAAGAGGCTTGTATTGAGAAATTAAAAGAATATGAAATGAATCATTTTTGGATTCATTTGCCGTTAGATTTTGTAAAGTTTGGCACGTGTACGTCGTTATTTAACGAAATTGGGATAGATACAATACTGGAATATTCCACGTATGAGGAAGAAGAGCTACCGGGAATAGGAGAATATAAAGAAGCGATTCCCTTTTCAAACTTAGTTGGAAAACTTGAAGAGAGAATGGAAGAGAAAGTGAAGAGTTGGAAAAATCATGATAAGCCAGTAAAACGGATTGCGATTTTAACAGGTGCAGGAAATAATACAAACCTTATTGAGCGTGCACTAGAAAAAGGTTGTGATACGTACATAACAGGAGAAAAAACATTATATACAGTACAACATGCGAAATTTAAAGACATTAACTTAATTGTAGGTAGTCACACATTTACAGAAGTATTTGGTGTGGAAAGTTTAGCTCGTAAGTTAAAAGAAAGAGATAATTCAATAGAAATTACTAGATTAAATGAAGATCATTTGGAGTGAGGGAAATGGTAACGATATATGCAAATTATGGGGAATCAAAGGTGAAGTTAACGTGGAAAAAAGATTGTATATTGCCAGAATACGAAAGAATTACGAGTGTTCACGGTTTTTGTTTTCATAATAAAAAGGTTTTACTAATAGACCATGAGCAGCGTGGTTGGGACTTTCCTGGTGGGCATATAGAAGAAGGGGAACTACCAGAAGAATGTTTTAAAAGAGAAGCGTGGGAAGAAGGTTATGTAAAAGGAGAATGTACTTTATTTGGATATATTATCGTTGACCATAGTGATAATCCAAATTGGAATGAAAATAGTCCGTATCCAAAAGTAGGGTATCAGCCGTTCTACCGGATGGAGATTAATGAAGTGTATAAGTTTGACGGTGAGTATGAATCCGATAAAAGGATGTTTGTTAGAGTAGAAGAGAGTGCAGCGTATCATTATAAATGGAATGAATTATATGATGAAATCTTGAAGGAAGCCGTTTTAATAAAATGAAAATTAATTTCTGTAATATTAAGATGTTGGAAGGGATTCTCTTGTGATTGTCAAATAATAGTAAAGTTGTCTTTTGAATTGAGGGAATCTTCAGATGTAAGGGTGAGTGAATGGACATTTCAGTAATCGCTAAACAACTAGTTAATGAGAAGGTTATTTCACATTATCCAAATAGCATGAAAGTGTTGAGCGGAGGAACGAGAAGTACGGTATATTTGTTGGATGGAAGATATGTTGTAAAGTTGAATAAATCGGAAGTGGTACGTGAAGAAGCTGATTTTCTTTCTTTTTATGATGGGAATACTTTATTTTCAACACTTTTGTTTAAGGATCCTTTAAACAGATATATTGTGTATTCCTTTCTTGTAGGGACTACTTCGTGCGAACTTGGGTATAAGAGGAGCACACTTTGTACACTTGTAAAAGAAGTAATTAATACGTATGAAATAGTTCCAGAGGTAGATAGATGGGGATGGAAAGATAGTCCGGTTCAACCTTGGGCAGAATTTTTATTAACAAATGTAATGAAAGTTCGTGAAAAATTGAGGCAGTACATAAGTGATGAAGAACATCAGCTTGTTCTTACACTTGTAAATAGTCCAAAAAGAAGTACTGGAATGGATAGGCCGTTTTTAATACATGGTGATCTTGGATTCCATAACTTAATATTTCAGGATAATAAGTTATATGGTGTGATAGATCCTATATACGATTTAATTTACGCATTCTGTTCAATTCCGGAAGATTTAACAAAAGAAGTTATTGGTTATGCGATAAAACCATGTATATTTCATAAAAAAGAACGAGATTTATATGAGGAAATAGTCATAGGCTTATATTTACGTATAGATACGTGTATAAGACACCACCCAAAAGATTTAGAAGATTACTTAGTAGCTTGGCGTTATTGGATGAATGAGATTATGTTCGATAGCGAAAATAAGACGACATTATAGCACTTATATTTTGGGGGAGATATAGAAATGAACGTTTCAGAAGCGAAAAAAGATTTAGCGCAAAAAACGAAAAGGGGATTTCCTGTTGTACTAGCGGGTTTTCTATTTTGGATTATAGCAAGTATAACTGGTGTTGTTCTTTCTGAAAAACAAGTTGTGTGGGTATATTTAATTGGTATGGGTTGTGTGTTTCCTTTTGGCTTAATGTTAGCTGCCATATTAAAAATTGATATGTTTGCGAAAGGGAATCCGTTAGGGACTTTAGGTGGAGTAATTGGTGCGATTAATGTATTGAATATTCCGCTTGTGTTACTTGCATATTTTCAATTTCCAGAGTGGTTACCTTTTGTAGTGGCGGTGTTAGTGGGAGTTCATTTTTTACCGTATGTATGGATTTATGAGAGTAAAAGTTATGGATTATTATCAGTGGGAACTGTATTAGTAACGTCAGTATGTGGGATTCTTTTTGCGGAAAAAGGATTTACCGTAATTCCACTGGCGGTTACAGTTGTCTACTTTGTTACTCTTATAAGCTTATTGATTGAAAATAAAAAAGCAGAAAACTATCAACAAATATCGGCGTAGTTAAAAATATAAGGATAGGAGAATGACTATGAACAATTTCGTTTGTACAACGTGTGGCGTTCAGTATGCAGTGAGTGTAGAAGAACCGGTAAGTTGTCTTATTTGTGATGAGGAGAGACAATATATTAATCCGAAAGGGCAGTCTTGGACGACTTTAGAAAACTTGCAAACGAGTGATACATATAAAAATGAAATGATAGAAGAAGAAAATGGGCTTTATAGTATTACGACAAAACCAGAATTTGCGATTGGTCAAACGGCATTTGTAGTAAAAACAGAGTCATATCGTTTACTATGGGATTGTATTACTTATTTAGATGAAACGACAATTGAGAAGATAAAAGAGTGGGGCGGATTAGATGCGATTGCACTATCTCATCCGCATTATTATTCAACACAAGTAGAATGGGCAGAAACATTTGATGTACCGATTTATATACACGAAGACGACAAAGAGTGGGTAATGCGCCCAAGTAGTCGTATCATTTATTGGACTGGCGAGTCTTTACGATTAGCGGATGGAATTACTGTTCATCGTCTCGGAGGACATTTTAGTGGCGGTTCTGTATTACACTGGGAAGAAGGAAATGATGGGAAAGGTATTTTATTAACAGGTGATATCATACAAGTTGTAGCGGATCAACAGTGGGTGAGCTTCATGTACAGCTATCCAAATTTAATTCCATTACCGGCGAGAAAAGTTGAGGAAATGGCGAATCGAGTGAAACCGTTACAATTTGATCGTTTATATAATGCTTTTCACCGAGTAGTAAAAGAAAATGCAAATGAGGCAGTGGAACGTTCTGCGGAAAGATATATGAAAGCGATAGAAGGAAAGCTGTTTCATACGTAAAAGGAGAGTTAGCTTTATGAAAACGTTAGTATGCTTTGGGGATAGTATTACAGCTGACGAAACATTTTTTGATGGAACGCCGAGGTTAACACCACGTTTGCAAGAGATGTTTCCAAATTGGAAAGTGGTTAATGCAGGTGTTCCGGGTGATAATACGTTCGATGCGTTAAATAGGATTGAAGATGATGTATTATCATATAAACCAGACTTTATAACAGTTTTTCTTGGTACGAATGATGCAGTTTCTTTTGCTCAAGTTCCATTACAAGCATATAAAGAAAATTTAGAGAAAATTGTAAGTGCGATCTCACCAGAAAAAGTATTACTTATTAGTCCTGCACCAGTTGATGAAGAAAGACAACGTAATAGAACAAATGAAATACTCGGTCAGTATGCAGCGGCGGTAGAGGAAGTAGCAAGAAAAACAGGGAGCCATTTTCTCAATTTATATGCTGAGATGATTCAAGAAGAAAATTATAAAATATTCGTAGAAGATGAAGAAAAAGATGGATTACACTTCGGACCACAAGGTTATGAGTATTTAGCGAAGTTAATTTGTGAAAAGTTAAAAGGGATTCTGTAAGAAGCAAAGCGTGGGCGCTTTGCTTTTTTTGTACTTCTTATAATGAATTAGCTGAATCACAGAAGTAGACGATTCCTATACTAAATGTTTAGTACCTATAGCACTTTAAAGTACATACATTTTTAATGAGTTAAATATAATTCATAATAGCACCATTAAGAAGAAAACAAGCTTTACGGTACTATAGAGAATTTCAAAAAATGCCAATGTGGTATAAAACGATTAGGGAGGTTAAAGATATGAGCACTTCAAATGTGAGTGAAATAAGTAAACAAATTTTAATAGAGGAGGAAACACTTCAATTTTCCTCTTTTACAAATGAAGATGCCTTGCAATTAGGTTTATTTATCGTTGAAACAGCAAAGCGAGAGGGGAAATTGATTGCTGTTGATATAGCGAAAAATGGTGTGCAATTATTTCATTTCAAGATGACAGGGACAACTGAGGAAAATACGAAATGGATTGAGCGTAAAAAACGGGTCGTTTCTCTGCATAATCATAGCTCGTATTATATGCAGATAGAAAGTGAAATAAGCGGAATTCCATATCATGAAAAATACCGTTTAGATGGCTCGGAATATGCTGCGTTTGGTGGATGCTTTCCTATCCAAATAAAAAACGTAGGGGTTATTGGGATGATAACAGTCTCAGGATTACCACCAGAAGTAGATCATGAATTGGTTATAAGAGCAGTTAAAAATCATTTAAATCAATAATAGAAGTAATTTTAAAGGTTAAATAAAAAGGCAAAAATGAACATATTCCTGTTCGTTTTTGCCTTTTTATTATTTCTTTTTCGGTCTACGTACTAACTCGCCGCCACAATTCGGGCAAACGTTTTGTCTTTCCTCTGTACATGGTGCACAAAATGTACATTCATACACGCATATGTATGCTTCAGAATCGGGCTGAAGGGAATGGTCGCAAATTTGACAGTTTGTTTTCATTTCTAATGCCATTGTAATCCTCCTTATTATTCGAAAGTTCATAATTTAATTATAATTAATATTGTAGTGGAAGTCCTTTTTAAATGAAAAGAAATAAAAGGATTATGTTGTTGTTTGAAATGAAATAGGTCCATTTGTTTTTAAATTGATTATTTAGTGCAGTTGGAATATTATGAAATAGTCAAAAGACAACAGGGGGTATATATTTTGACTAATCATAACGATTATTTTCATATAGAAGAGGATGTAAATCACAATAGTTTAAAAGCGGATTGTGAAAAATGTTTTGGTTTATGTTGTGTAGCATTACCGTTCGCGGCATCAATAGATTTTGCGGTGAATAAAGATGGTGGTAAACCTTGTGCAAATTTACAATCAGATTATAAATGTAGTATACATAGAGATCTTAGAGGAAAAGGGTATAAAGGTTGTACAGTATTTGAATGTTTCGGTGCTGGACAAAAGATTTCTCAAGTTACGTTTAAAGGAATTGATTGGCGGAAGGATGCCGAGCATGCGAGAGAAATGTATGATGCTTTTCCGATTATGCATCAGCTTCATGAAATGCTGTGGTATTTGAATGAGGCTATTCTATTAAAGGCGACGCAGACAATTCATAAAGAGCTGAAGGAAGCAATTGAAGAGACAGAACGCCTATCGAATTTAAGTCCGGATGAGTTAATGAAAGTAAATGTGCCATTACACCGTGCAGACGTGAACATTCTCCTTTTAGAGACGAGTGAATTAGTATGGAAGGAAATGAATGTTGCACGTAAAAAACGAATCAGTCATCGCGGAGCAGACCTTATGGGAGCGAATCTGAAAAAGAAAGATTTACAAGGAGCAAATTTAAGAGGGGCTTATCTTATTGCGGCTAATTTACGAGATGCAAATTTAAGGGGAGCGGATCTCATCGGAGCAGATTTGCGAGATGCAGACATTCGCGGGACAGATTTTACAAATAGTATTTTTCTTACGCAAGTTCAAATTAATGCGGCGAAAGGGGACAAATATACGAAATTACCGAAATGGTTGTCTCGTCCAGGTCATTGGACTGCGTAAAGAGTATGGAGTGAAATAGTTTGGATATTTTTCAGTATTTAGAGGGAATGCAGGGAGACGTATTTTCGTTATCAGTATCTCAAATAGAATCGAAGTATTATGATATTTGTAGCACACTAGCGTCAAGTGAGGATGCGGAGCGCATTAAATTGATTGCAGTAGATTCATACAAGGAAAGTATGAGGATAGGTTTGAAAGAAGCATTAAAAGTCGCTGAAAGTGAAGAAGCGAAGGCAATTTATTTTGAGTATGATCTTGATAATGAGTGGGATAGTCAGTTCTATATTTGTGACGATTACATGTTTCTTGAAGAAGAAGATGATGATGATGATTGGGCCAGTGATTGGACGGATGAAATAGAAGGACCGTCTTTAGGAGAGTTAGCTGATATTTATGGTGAAAATGGCTTTGATTCAGATAAAAGGGCTGTAGGTATTACTCTATATTTAATCGCAAGAACAGTGTGTAGTTTTATAAGTGCATGTAGTGGAGTACAAAGTAGTATACCAATTTGTATAGGATTCCATGATCAAGACCCAATTATGCGAACAGGCAGAGACTAAGTCTCTGCCTGTTTTTTTTATACTATTTTTACTTTTCAAAAGTAGTAATTAGAACACTGCATATAATAAGGATACCACCAATGAAAAAGTTACTGCTTAATGTTTCATTTAATAAAAGCCAGCCCAGTAGCGAACCAACGATAGGTTGGAAGAAGAAAAATAATGAACCGATGCTAGCATCCATTAATTCTAATCCTTTATTCCAAAGGAAAAATGCACCTGCGGTTGAGACGATTCCTAAATAGAGTACTCCTAATAATACGTACATGTTCATATGTTCAATAGGAGTTGATTGGAATTCCCACACCATAAAAGGTGTAATAAAAAAGAGTGAAAAGAATATTGCATACGTTGTAATAATTAAAGATGAAAATCGAGTTGAAGCGATTTTTACATAAATGGACAGTAAAGCCCATGTAATAGCGGCTCCAACTAAAATGATTGTACCGATAAAATAGGAGCCGATTTCAATATCCCATCCGATAACGATAATGACACCGATTGTCGCTATGATAGTAGATAAAAGTCTACGAGTGGTTAGTTTTTCTTTTAAAATAAGCGCTGCAAATATAACCATAAATGCAGGTGTAGCTGATGTTACTAAAGAGCCTGTATGAGCGTCGGATAATTTTGTCCCGATGAATTGACATGTAATCGAAATGAAGTATCCGATGAAGCCAATCCAAGCGAATAATAGCCAATCTTTTTTGTGTATGGTTACTTTTTTCTTTTGCTTTTTTTCAGTTGTTTTCAAAATCACATATAAAACAACAAAAGCGATAATAAAGCGTAGCCAAACGAGTGTAAGTGGCGGGATAAAGTCGAGTACGTATTTACTAACGACGTACATACCGCCCCAAATACTTGCTGCTAGTGATAAACATATAGCTCCTAAAATTGTTTGTTTCATTTGAATGACCTCCGTCTATTTTTAGGGTTATGATTTATTCCCTAAGACGAGGCATAGCGCACTTGTTATATGAATGCCCGTCTTAGATTATAGACGGCCTACAGGTTGATCGTTTTCGAATGAAGTGTTGTAGTACATGAGCGTAGCCTCCCTTCTTCTTTTATAATGATATTATAACTTAATTTTCTGATTATTGTAGAACGTTATGAAATTGTGTATACAATGTGTATAACAAACCGTCACGTTTGACTGTACAGTTTATGTATTGTATGATAATAGTAATATAAACAAGGGGGGAAGATCGTTGGGAAGGTGTATCGAATCGGACAGTTGGCTCTCATGGCTCACGTGTCGAAACGAACGATTGATTATTATACGAATCTAGGAATCTTAAAAGCGGAGCGATCTCAATCTAATTATCGCTATTACGACGAAACAGCATTTGAGACATTACAATTTATTGAGAAGTGCAAAGAAATGCATATGCCGCTTTGTGAGATTAAAGAGAGAATCGAGGAGAAGAAAAAGCTGCTCGGTATCAATGAACACGTTTCGAAACAAGTGAATGAAGTGACAGACCATATTCATAGATTAGAAGCAGAGCTAACGGAGTTAAAGCCTCTTTTAGATGAATTGACTGATTCACAACGTGAAAAAATATCGAAATCTTTATCAGGTCAAACGACAGCTTTAATACAGACACTTATTCTATTATTATAGAATAAGTGAAATCCGACCTCTTTAATTTTTGTATCGGGCTATGTTTTCTAACGAACAAATAAGAAAACATTATAGTATACAGGAGGTGGACACCTTAGTTTTTTAACTAAGGGGATTCATTGGAAATATTTAATTTAGTCATGGTTGCGATTTTAATCGCATTTACTGGATTTTTCGTAGCAGCAGAGTTTGCGATTGTTAAGATACGTTCAAGTCGCATTGATCAGCTTGTTGCGGAAGGGAAACGCGGTGCGTTAGCAGCGAAAAAGGTAACAACAAATTTAGATGAATATTTATCTGCTTGTCAATTAGGTATTACAGTTACAGCGATGGGACTTGGTTGGTTAGGTGAACCGACGATAGAAAAATTATTACACCCGTTATTTGAGAAATGGAACTTAAATCCTTCTATCTCATCAGTAGTAACATTTGGTCTTGCATTTATGACGATGACGTACTTGCACGTTGTAGTTGGGGAATTAGCTCCGAAAACGATGGCAATTCAAAAAGCTGAAAAAGTGACATTGTTATTAGCAGGTCCGTTAATGATATTCTATAAAGTTATGTATCCATTTATTTGGGTATTGAATGGTTCTGCTCGTGTTGTAACTGGTTTATTCGGTTTGAAGCCAGCTTCTGAACATGAAGTAGCTCATACAGAAGAAGAGTTACGTCTTATTCTTTCAGAGAGCTACGAAAGTGGAGAAATTAATCAAGCTGAATACAAGTATGTAAATAATATCTTTGAATTTGATAATCGCATTGCGAAAGAAATCATGGTACCGCGTACAGAAATCGTTGGTTTCTATCTTGAAGATTCAGTAGAAGAACACATGAAAGTAATCCAAAATGAACGATACACACGTTATCCGATTTTTGGAGAAGATAAAGATGATATTATCGGTATGGTCAATGTAAAAGATTTCTTTATTCGATATATGAACAACGATCAAGAAGATTTATCATCGATTCGCACGTATATGCGTCCGATTATTGAAGTTATGGAAACGACTCCAATTCATGATTTATTACTGCAAATGCAGAAGAAGCGAATTCCAATGGCTGTTTTATATGATGAGTACGGAGGAACAGCTGGAATTGTAACGCTTGAAGATATATTGGAGGAAATCGTCGGCGAAATTCGTGATGAATATGATGAAGATGAAGCACCACCAATTCAACATGTGAACGAGTATCATAAAATTGTTGATGGAAAAGTGCTTATCACAGAAGTAAAAGATTTGTTTGGATTACACATTGAAGAAGACGATGTGGATACAATCGGTGGATGGATTATGATGCAAAATCATGAAATCGAAGAAGGACAATGCGTTGAAGCAGAAGGCTATGAATTTAAAGTGTTAGAAAAAGATGCTTATCAAATTAAACGTGTTGAAATTCAAAAAATGGATCATGAACAAGAACAAGAGAAAGCAGCAACTGTGTAAGTTGCTGCTTTTCTTCTGACACATAATAAAATGTGAAATTAGGAGCGGATATTTTGATTCAAGTAGCCTTACGTGTATATCGATTACAATTGTATACGATCTTTAGTGGTTTACTACTAATGTGGGCGGTTACTCCGTTTGGAAAACAAGTGACAGGATTCGGTATTGGATTAGCTGTAAGTGCATACTGTCTTTGGTTATTAGCTCGCAGAGTTGAAAAATTAGGAAGAAGTATTGTGATGAAAGAAAAGGCTCCTGGATTAGGAGTTCTAAACCGATTTGCAGCCGCAATATTAGGGGCTATCATTATGTATGAAATTGAGCATGAAATGGAAATGTGGGCATTTGGTACTGGAATATTAGGTGGACACTTTTTAATGATTGCGAATTTAGCTTATGCAAATATGCAGCTAGTAAAAGAAGAAGAGAAACAAAGAGAACATGCTTCGAAAAACATAGAGTTATGAGGAAAGGGACCTAATCTGGTTCCTTTTTTGCGTTTAAAAATAAATGATATAATACGAGTGATTTACTGGTATTTATCGGATTTACGCCAAATATAATACGCTTATTTTTGAGGCATTTCAATAGTATGAAAAAAAATTAAAAAAAATTAAAAAACCCATCGATTTCTAAAGCTTATGTATGTTATCATGACAAAAGAATTTGCGAAAGAGGTGGATACCAATGTTACAAGCGTTACTTATTTTTGTGCTTCAAATTATTTACGTTCCAACTTTAACAATCCGTACGATTTTGCTTGTAAAGAATCAAACAAGATCCGCTGCAGGTGTAGGATTGTTAGAAGGAGCAATTTACATTGTCAGTTTAGGTATTGTATTTCAAGATTTATCAAATTGGATGAACATTGTTGCCTATGTCATCGGCTTTAGTGCGGGACTATTATTAGGCGGTTATATAGAGAATAAATTAGCAATTGGATATATTACGTATCAAGTTAGTTTACTAGACCGTTGTAATGAATTAGTAAATGAATTACGCCATTCTGGATTTGGCGTTACAGTATTTGAAGGTGAAGGAATAAATTCTATACGTTATCGCTTAGATATCGTTGCGAAGCGTTCAAGAGAAAAAGAACTTTTAGAAATTATTAATGAAATTGCACCGAAAGCGTTTATGTCTTCTTATGAAATCCGTTCGTTTAAAGGTGGATACTTGACGAAGGCGATGAAGAAGAGAGCGTTAATGAAGAAGAAGAAAGATGAGCATGCATCGTAAGAAAAGGGAGTAGCTGAGAAGCTACTCTTTTTTTGTTAGCGAATATCATCAATCTGAAAGGAAAATGAGGCCATCACGTATAAAAAGTACTGGTGGAAGAGAACGAAGGGGGAATGCAAAGTATGGAACAAACAGAAATGTTACAAGTGAATAAAAAGTGTTGGGACGTAGTAGCACCTCATTTTTTTCAAGTAGATTGTCTACCTAAATATGGACCGTATACGGCATCAGAAGATGAAATTCATTTATTTGATTTAATTGAGAATAAGACGGTTCTAGATATCGGATGTGGTAGTGGACATTCTTTGGAATATATGGCGGAGCGTGGCGCGAAAGAGTTGTGGGGGCTCGATCTTTCAGAGACACAAATTGAAACAGCAAATGAAACGCTAAAAGATTGGAATCCAAAGTTAATATGTGGTGCGATGGAAGAGGAGCTAAATATTCCAGAAGAACATTTTGATATTGTATATTCCATCTATGCATTAGGATGGACTTCTAATTTAAGAAAAACATTGGAACTTATATATTCATATGTAAAACCAGGAGGAAGCTTTATTTTTAGCTGGGAGCATCCGGTATATTCAAATTTGCAGTATGGAACAGAAGAAATTGTTTTATGCTCTTCATATCATGAGGAAACTCCTAATACGTTTGAAACATTTAAAGGGGAAGAAGTACAAGCGACATTATATAAGAGAAAAATGAGTACATATATAAATGAGTTAAATAGAGCTGGATTTACAATTGAGAGAATAGAAGAGCCTGAACCATCTTGTCTATTTGATGGAGAAGTAGCAGAGCCGTCTACGAAGTACTATTCTTTATATAAGGCTAGAATGGTACCGACTACTTTTATTATTAAGGCGAGAAAATGAAAAATACAGCGTACACCGAAAAAGTGTACGCTGTATTTTGTTAAAGGTCAGTACTTATCTTTTGGGCTGGAAAATATGCTGAAAGAAGTATTTGTGATGTAAGTTATCTACAACTTTATTTGCTTGATATGTGCGGTGTTGTTCTAGTCGAAGTCTTTGCTCCATCATTTTTATTGCGTGATCTGATAAACGTAACATTATACATTTCTCCTTTTCTATAAATATAGGTTTTTAATTGGTATCGTTCCCATATTTATAACTAAGGAGGCATACTGTGTAACATAGGCAAAAAAGCACCTTCCTCTCCCATTACGCTTACGAGGTTAGCTGTCGGACTCGGGAAGTGAGAGTGTCCCTACTTAAAAAAGATTCGCCCCAAGTAGCAAAAAGCTACATAAATGGTTCCCCCGCTCCAAAATTTGGATTCAGCAAAAGGTTTTATAAGGTAAAAAATAACATAAATAAATAGTTAAGTCAAACTATTTTGTGTATTCTGTCTTTTTAGTGAGGTCAAAACCATTCCATCAGGAAGTACGATATCTTGAATTTCAATAAAACCATGTTTTTTATATAAAGAAAGGGCAGGCGTATTGTTCTTCCCTGTTTGTACAATATACGCTTTTGAAGAAGAGAACATGTCAAATATAAAAAGTAGTAACTTAGTTGCTATCCCTTTATGGAAATGATTGGGTGAGACCACTAAACGATGGATATCAACTATATCTTCATCAACTTTAAAAGAAATAAATCCAATGAGTGAATTTTCCAGGAAATATCCATGGAATGTCTCATCGCAGTTTTGAATATCAGTTACGGTATCGTATAAACGGGGGATGGCCGTACTATTTATGTATTTTGCTTCAATTTCGTAAGCAAGAATTTGAATGTTTAAAATAGACAAAGCAGTATTATAAGAGTTTGCTATTAATTTTTGAATCATAAATAATAACGCTCCTTTTTTCTGTATTTTCATGCGTTTGACAAGATTTTTCATTTCTGGATATAATAATTACAAGGGTTACGTAATAAGTTAGTTGATAAATAGATTTATTCTATAATAGAAATGGAGGACTAAAAATGGGATGGATTATCACATTAATAGTTGGTGCTATTATAGGTGCAATTGCTAGTTCTATAACGGGTAAAAATTTTCCGGCTGGTATGTTTGGAAATATAATTGCTGGTTTACTAGGAGCTTTGTTAGGTAGTAGATTATTTGGATCTTTTGGGCCATCATTTGGTGGGATTCATGTCGTGCCAGCACTATTAGGGGCAATTGTGTTAATTCTTATTGTATCATTTGTAGTAAAAGCTGCAAGGAAATAAAGGCTATTATTAATTATTTTATAAAGCCCTTTTTAGGGCTTTTCCTAATTAGAGAGGTGGTACCCTTGGAGAAAGTAAATATAAGAAAAAGAGATAAGTTGAAAAAGTTTTTTAAAGAACAAAATTATTTAGCTGTACTACTTGGATTTGCGTTGCTGTTTGTAAATATATTATTACTTACAAAAATATCATTCGTCTTTACACCGTTCGTCGTATTTTTAAAAACAATCTTTTTCCCAGTATTATTAGCGGGAGTACTATTTTATATATTGCATCCATTCGTTTCTCTTTTAGAAAGAAAAGGTGTGTCGAGAATTGTGTCAATTGCCTCGATATATATACTTGTTCTTGGATTATTTGTTTTTCTTGCGGTGACGGTTATTCCGATTATTAAAGATCAAGTAAATGCTTTAATAGACAACTTGCCATATTTCGGGCATGAAATCGAAAGGGCAGCACGTAAATTTGGAGAAAGTAATGTAATTGGTAGAATGCAGGAAAGTTTAAATATTGATGTTGCTAATATCGTAAAAGATTCTACAATGAATTTTACAAAATCATTATCATCAGTAACAGGAAATGTAACTGGATTTTTAAGTACACTTACTGAAGTTGTTTTAACATTTGTAATGGTTCCGTTTATATTGTTCTATCTTTTAAAAGATGGTGAGCAATTACCAAATCATTTTTTAAAGTTTATATCTGAGCAAAGACAACCAGCTGCGAAGAGAATATTAGATGATATGCATTATGCGATTAGTTCGTACATTAGAGGACAAATTATCGTTAGTTTATTTATCGGTATTATGCTATTCATTGGTTATCTTATAATCGGCATTAAATACGCGGTATTACTTGCTATTTTGGCGATGATTGTAAACGTCGTTCCATATGTAGGTCCTGTTATTGCGATAACGCCAGCGTTAATTATTGCTTTTATTGACTCACCAGCAATGATTTTAAAAGTAATTATTGTCATGATGGTTGTACAATTAGCAGAGGGGAAATTTATTTCACCACAAGTAATGGGGAAAAAGTTAGACATTCATCCAATTACTATCATTTTTATTATTTTAACTGCCGGAAATTTATTTGGAATTATGGGGGTTATTTTAGCAATTCCAGGATATGCGATATTAAAAGTGTTAGTTACGCATAGTTATAGATTTGTTAAGTTGAATACGTAAAAAAGAGCTAAAACAGTTTTATCTGTTTTAGCTCTTTTTTATTGATAATTGATTTGCATATTAGGAGTACCCAGCTGTGCCATGACTGATCCATCAATAAACATCATACGTAGGCTTTTAATTCAACAATAGGTAGATTGCTTTCCTTTAGTTTGTAATCAAATATTATATCGTCCATGCGAAAATTCGCATCAACTTCAAGAGAAATGAAAGTACCCCCGATTTCTACTTGATTTCCGTTTTCAGTCTCAAAAGTGAGCGCACCGTCAAATGTTTCTATATACTCATCGCAGGTGTATAAATATATAGCGATAGGTGTGAAATGTATAATAACCCCTAAAGTATCATCGTCAGTCTGAATACTGCTCTTAAACTTACCAATTTTTTTAGTAAACCAACCCATAACTTCACCCCGTTTTTGTATTGTAAAGAAATTCTCTATATATTGATTATATATTATAAGGGATAAATTGGTAATAACTATTGCTAAAATTCCTAAGCCTCCACGGAATGTTAAAAACAAGGAGTTAATTATGGTTAAAGGGTCCAAGAATGAAAATCTTTGTTATAAAATCAGAAAATTCAGGTTTATATTAAGGTCAAATGTGATAAACTGTAAAAAAATAACTAAAAAGCAATGAAAGAGAAGAGTACATATTCAAAACTTTTCAGAGAGCTGATATTTGGTGGGAATCAGTAAGGGATGAATATGGAATGGGCTCTGGAGCTTCTAGCTGAAATGAGTAGGCGAAGACGGTTACTTCACGTTATAGAAGCTTGAAGTGAGCTATAATATAGCTAATTAAGGTGGTACCGCGGGAGTTTCTCGTCCTTTTTTAAGGATGAGGGGCTCTTTTTATTTTGAGAAAGGAGGAGTTGGGATGAGCAAGAAAATTATGTTAACAGGAATTAAACCAACAGGTTACCCGCATTTAGGCAATTATATTGGTGCGATTAAACCTGCGTTACAAATGTCAAAAAACAAAGAAGGAAAAGCGTTATATTTCATAGCAGACTATCATGCGTTAAATGCTGTGCATGATCCGGCGAAGTTCAGTAGTTATACGAAAGAGGTAGCAGCTACTTGGTTATCACTTGGACTTAGCGAAGATGTTATTTTTTATCGACAAACAGAAATACCGGAGATTTTAGAATTAACGTGGATACTATCTTGCCTAACCCCGAAAGGTCTTATGAACCGTGCTCATGCATATAAGGCGAAGGTAGAGCAAAATAAAGAAGCGGGATTAGAGATAGATGCTGGAGTTAATATGGGATTATATACGTATCCGATTTTAATGGCGGCGGATATTTTATTATTTCAAGCTACACATGTACCTGTCGGAAAAGACCAAATTCAGCATATTGAAATTGCGCGTGATATTGCGACGTACTTTAATCATACATTTGGCATGACATTTACACTTCCGGAGTATGTGATACAAGAAGAAGGAGCGATTTTACCTGGTCTTGATGGAAGAAAAATGAGTAAAAGTTACGGGAATGTTATCCCATTATTTGCAGAGCCAGAAAAACTACGAAAGCTTATTTTTAAAATAAAAACAGATTCCTCACTTCCGAATGAACCGAAAGAACTGGAAACGTTATTTATGATTTATAAAGAATTTGCGACAGAAGATGAAATTCAGTCGATGCGTGAAAAGTATGAGACCGGGATTGGTTGGGGGGATGTGAAAAAAGAGTTATTTCGCATTGTAGACCGTGAGTTAGCAGATTATCGCGAAAAATACGTTAAGTATATGAATGAGCCGCATTTACTATATGAGGCGTTAGAAAAAGGTGCGGAAAAGGCACGGGCTATTGCGAAGGTAAATTTAGCGGAAATTAAAAAACGGATTGGATTTGAGAGGGGACGCTGAGCGCTCCCTTGTTTTTTCTAAACTTATTAGTTGCATATTTAAAAAAATATGCTAATATAGGGATACTTATTAAACTTGTTTAATAAGTATAATTAGAGTCACTTATTAAATTAGTTTAATAAGTGTGGCTAACTAGATAAAAAAGGAGATGATTATATGAAAACTGAGAAAGAAAAGATGTTAGCGGGAGAAATGTATATTGCGGATGATGAAGAATTAGTAGCTGATAGGATTGAGGCAAAACGTTTAACACGTCTTTATAACGAGGCTATGGAGACTGGTGATGAACGACGCTTTACCTTGTTAGAGCAGCTTTTAGGTTCTTCAGCTGACGGAAAAACCCACATTAATCCTGATTTTCGTTGTGATTACGGCTACAATATCCACATTGGAAAGAGCTTTTTCGCAAATTTTAATTGTGTTATTTTGGATGTTTGTGAAGTTCGAATCGGTGATAATTGTATGTTTGCACCTGGTGTCCATATTTATACTGCCACTCATCCTTTACACCCGGTAGAGCGGAATTCTGGTAAAGAATATGGGAAACCTGTAAAGATTGGCAACAATGTTTGGGTTGGTGGGGGAGCAATTATTAACCCTGGTATTTCAATTGGAGACAATGTTGTAATTGCTTCAGGAGCAGTTGTGACAAAAGATGTACCTAATAATGTAGTTGTTGGTGGTAACCCAGCTAAAGTTATGAAAACGATAGACGAATAGAAATCGTTTTTCACGGGTGCATGAATAAACTGGTGTCGTATCGTATAGACAATGTGAAAGGTGTTTCATATGAAGAAATATAGTGCGGACAATCATACAAAGACATTACGTGCCTCTCGAAACGCTCTTTTTCTCTTATTTGCTTTGCCGGGTGTCGCGTTTGCTACATGGATTTCTAGAACAGCAGCGGCGCGAGATATTTTAGGAGTTTCAAATGCAGAAATGGGCTGGATTTTGTTCGGTTTATCTGTCGGTTCAATAATTGGTTTACTGAGTGCAAGTCATTTCATTGACTGTAAGGGAGCTAGAGACGTCATTATAGGTAGTATGTTCTTTATGATCGTTGGATTAATTTGTTTAGGCATTAATATTTATCTTGTTTCTAGCATAGGGACTTTTGGTAGCTTACTAGTATTTGGAGTAGGATATGGATTGGCAGAAGTAGCATTGAATGTAGAAGGTTCTTCAATTGAGCAGAAATTAGGAACGACACTTTTACCGAAATTCCACGGTTTTTTTAGCGTAGGAACTTTAGTAGGCGCGCTTAGTGGCTCCGTCGCCGCCTCGCTTCACATCCCAATTCTGTATCAGTTTCTTGCGATTTCGGTCGTGTTTTTATTATTTGTATGTATGGTGTATCGTTTTCTTCCGAATGGAACAGGAAAGAAGGAGAAATCGTGGAACAAAAAGAGAGCGAAGCGTACTTCCTTACGTATGGAAAAAAAGGTGCTTTTAATTGGTCTTTTTGTGCTTGGAATGGCATTTGCAGAAGGAAGTGCAAATGATTGGCTACCTATCGTGATGGTAGATGGACATCAGCAAAGTGTAGTGACAGGTTCTATTATGTACACAATTTTTGTATTGGCAATGACGTTAGCTCGTATGTGTAGTAGTTATTTTCTTGATCAATTCGGTCGTGTCGCTGTCATACGTGCTACTATTATTATGGCGATTATAGGAATTTCAATCGTAATATTTGGGAGTAACTCGTATTTTCTAGCAGTTGGTGTAGTGCTGTGGGGGATTGGTGCGGCGCTAGGTTTCCCAATTGGTCTTTCTGCTGCTGGAGATGATCGTGAAAATGCGATTTCTAATGTTGCTGCAGTTTCTATCATCGGTTATACAGCGTTTTTAGTCGGACCACCATTTTTAGGTATATTAGGGGAATCATTCGGAATACGCAATGCCTTGCTAGCTGTTTTATTATTTGTTTTCTTATCTGGAATTGTATCGTCTGTTACGAGAGAAAATAAATCGAGCTAAACAAGGAGTGCATGCAGCGGAAATATATCATCTTTATTGCTTTAGAAAATGATGTATGATATATTGTCAACGCAACTTATTAAAAATGTTTAATAAGTATGTTGATTAAGGCGGTGAGCGATGTGAGTGAACAATTTGTTACTCCAAAATCGATTAAAGAGACGATCCTTCGCGGTATTCGTACAGCTCTTTTAGAGCAAGGCAGTGCAACGAAAGTTGAACTTAGTAATACATTAGAAATCAGTTTTCCAACTGTAAGTAAATTTATAGAAAAAATGAAACAAGACGGTGAAGTCACTTTAGTCGGTCTAGATGATTCAAGTGGTGGAAGAAGAGCAAAACGATATGCGTATAATCCGGAATATATGTTAGGTTTAGCGATATTTTTAGAAAAAAATGAGACGAACTATACAATTTTTAACTGTTTAGGGGAAGTAAAAGAACAAGGAAGTACTTCAAGTGTATTAATTGATACTGGCGTAAACCTATTATCTAAACATATAGAAAGTCTTATAGCTACATTTCCGAAAATAAGCTCTATATCAATTGGTGTGCCCGGTTCGGTTGATAATGGTCGTATTTTTTATATACCTGGTTATGAAAAGTTTCAGAATTTTAATTTGAAAAGTCACTTGGAGGACCTATTCTCTATACCTGTAGTAATAGAAAACGATATGAATGCCGCAGTCCTTGGCTATCATAAAAACACTGGAAATAATGATAATTCATCTCTTGTATATTTGTATTCAGGTCAAAATGGTCCAGGTGCAGGTATTATGATAAATGGAGATGTGGTACGAGGAAGTACATTTTTCTCAGGAGAGATATCTTTCGTTCCGCAGTATGATAATAAAAATTTCTTACAAGCTTTGAGAAGTGGAGATGAAGTGAGAGATTCTAATAATCCAGAGAAATATAATATAGATGCTATTACCCGTTTAATCTCTGCATTTATAGCTATTATTAATCCTCATGCGTTTATTTTCTGTAACGATGAAGTGAATCAATTTGTAATAGATCAAATTGTAAAAAGTTGTCCGAAGTACATTCCAGCGGAACATATTCCAAAAATAACAGTGAGCGATTGGAAAGAAGATTATTTATATGGATTAAAAAGCCTTGGACTTGATCTCATGATTACTAGAACAAACAAAGAAAATTAAGTGTACTTGCAATTAAACATCAAATTGTTGGTTGTATAACATAAAAGAAAAGGTGTCGGTTATGAAAATTGAACATGTAGCTATTTGGGTTAATGATTTAGAAGTCATGCGTGATTTCTATAAACAGTATTTCAAAGGTGAAGAGAATAGATTATATCACAATCCGAAAAAGCAGTTTGAATCTTATTTTATAACTTTTGAAGGTGGTGCTCGTCTAGAACTTATGAAGCAGGTAGGGATAGACGATAAAATACAAGTACAAACAATAGGATATGCGCATATTGCTTTTTCTGTAGGTAGTAAAGAAAAAGTGAACCAATTAACTGAAATGTTAAGAGAAGCAGGATACCCTGTGTTAAATGGTCCACGTACTACAGGGGATGGTTATTATGAAAGTGTAGTAAGTGATCCTGAAGGAAATCAAATAGAGATAACAATCTAACATTATATTTGCAAGAATTTATTAATAACGGGCTAAAAGATATAAAACTTTGTTGTTCCCCAAAATGTTTACGAGAAACCTATTATCTCTTCAGAAAGGGGGACAAAAACGTGAGTGAATTCATTTTTGTTTTATGTATGTATCCATTACTTATTTGTATGCTTTCAATTGCTGGGACGTATAGAATGAGCACATTTTATGTGATGCCAATTGTAATATTTGTTGTTTTTCTTATATTAAATGTTACAGTGTATGATCCAGCATTTTTCTTTTGGGTGGGCATGTATACTATTTTTTCATTTATTGTTTCTTATATAACTATGTTATTTGTAAAGGGATATAAAGTTGTAGAAAGAGAACACGAATATCGTTTATTTAAGGAATAATATTGTTACAGAAAAAATATTTAATAAAGTATCTATTATGGGGACAATACGGATTTACGGTGAACGATAAAAACCTCATTTCGCGTTATAATGACGGGAAATGAGGTTTTTTATATTACTATTTAAAATGAAAGGAAGAACCATTCTTTCTAGAAAAGTATAGTCAAGATAGGTTCTATCTTGACTATTTTTAATGTATTAATTGGAGTGCTGAAATTCCTTAATAATTCTCTCAATAACAGGAGGAAGATTGCTAGGCAACTCATCAAGCGGAAAGAAGCGTAATTCTTTTGATTCAGTTTGATCGCATACAAGCTCACCTTGAGATTCACGGCAAATATAAATAACAAGTACACCATGAACTTGATCGCCGTTTGGATAGATTTGAAAGAAATCTGGTCCAGAGTATGTACGGAACAGTTCTACATTTTTTACGGTAAGTCCAGTTTCTTCAAATACTTCGCGTTTCACAGCGTCTTCCAGTGTTTCATTATATTCTAATGCACCCCCAATAATCCCCCAGCGGTTAAAATCTGTACGGAGCTGCAGTAATATTTCATTATTTTCATTTAATATAATGGCATGTGATCCTATTAAAATGAGTGGATGATTTCCTACTCGTTGTCTCATATCTTCAATATAACCCATATTTTTTCTCCTTGTACTTAATAATAGTTGGGCAGTTCCTTTAACATTTTTTCCGTCTTATGTGCGGTAAAAGCTAAGTTGTGATCATTTTTTGTTCTAAAGAATAATGTACGTAAAAATGTTTTAATGTTGGCGCATAAAATGCAATATTCATTGAGAGAAAGGCGTTTTCTAATTTGAGGAAGTCTCTGTACTTTTTTATGAATAATTGAAATTAAATCTTCTTGTGCAAAGTCATGATATACCATTGATACTAACGGAGTGACAACTCTTTCATCTTCATTATTATGATAAATATCTGCCGAAGTGAAGATTTTATTTAATAAACAATGTATCATTTCTTCATAGCATTCAAAGGTAATATAGGAATTTTGGATAATTTCATTAAATGCATCAGAAACGTGTGCAATACAATGAGCCCAGCCTTTATCTTCAATATATCCACGGAAATCAGTCTCTAAATTTGTATATGTTATGAGATTTTGTTTTATTTCTGTAACATCCTCCTCAGTTAGAAAGTAGTGGGAGTTGGAAAATTGGAGGATTAAAGCAATTAATGAAACAGTATAAGAGCGTGTGAAAACCCCATCTGTATATGGGGAATTAATATCAAAATATAAGTATTCATCGCTTAAACAAGTATGTAAAAGTAATTTAAGTTGATCATCGAGTAGAAGCTCATATTGAATAAAGTGAGAAAAACAATTATAAATCAGCTGATAGCGAATGTAACTGTCAGTAGTTCCAATGTGCTGAAGCATGTTCGTTGTTAACTCATTTATATCTATATGTTGCATGTGCGAATAATCATTTTGTTGTATAAGCTCTAACTGTTGTTGCAGCGCTGTAATATCCAATGGAGAACCTCCTCCGCACTTTAAAGATGCGATCTTTTCTAGTATTCTATATATTCAAGGACAATCCTGCTCATGCAAGGAGACCAAACTTAAATTCAAGTATTACATAGATGAGGGAAGAGTATGACGATTATAAAACAATTAGAAAAACATTTTAAAATAAGAAGAAGTGCTTCTTCTATAATAATAAAAGAAAATAATGCAGAGGTTTTTACAGAAGAGCAAATTGAAGAAATGGTGCAATATTTTGTTACTGAGGCGAAAAAAGGTGGATTAGAAAATCTACAATTTGAGGTTTCTTCAAAAAGTCCCAATTATGATGTATATAAGAAATGCTTTGGAAAGTATTCATTTGAACATATTGCTGAAAATATAATAGTATTTAAAGATATATATGAAGTGGAAGATATAGAAAGTGATATTGATTTTAAGCTTATTGAAGAGATTGGAGAAGACGCTTTTTATTCTCTTTGGAATGAGCTGATGGAAGAAGAAATAGCGTATGATCAATTTGTAAATATGATGGAACAAGAAATTGGTGGGCAATGGAAAGAACATTGTTTAACAGTAATCTTGAATGAAAAGCCAATAGGAATAGTAGTTCCTCATATTGAACGGGGTACGTTAGAAGAAGGGAAACTTATGTATTTCGCAGTCGCTCCGAGTATGCGAAATAAAGGATATGAATCTGACTTATTTACAAAAACGATGTTTGTATTAAAGGAAATAGGAGCCACTTATTATATCGGTGAGGCAAATGTGCAAAATGAGTGGATGAAGGATGTTTTTGAAAAGAGTGGATGTCAGCAGCTGAGTTGTAGTGAGCGATATGTGAAAAGGGTTTAGAAGGATGAATGATGTAGTCTCGCGAACTCATTTAGTGGGAATCCATGTACAAATTTTGAACGAGTAAAAGAACTTTTTGCATGTTTGTAAGATAAAAAGAAAAATCGAAACGACAAAGTAAGCTTTCCTATAATACAATAGAGAAGGATTATACTATACGAAGAAAGTGTTGGTGGAAGTATGAAGCAACAAATAAATTGGTTACAAGCAACTGTAGAACGAAATGAAGATAACACGTTACATATAGAGTGGGAAAATAATATAGAAGAAGTTAAAATTTATTGGGGTACTTCACCAGATCATATTGAAGAAAATGGTGAATTACTTGTGACGGTAAATGGAGAGTCATTTACTACAATTGCCAATCCGAGTGAAAATGAGCGTCCCTATTTTAGGTTAGTAGGAAGTAATGGACAAGCAGTTACAGTCGCGGAGCGTAGATTACCATTACAAGGTGCGTTTAACTTCCGTGATATGGGCGGATATGAAACGACTGAAGGCCGTAAAGTAAAATGGGGTAAATTGTATCGTTCTGAAGAATTAGCAGGATTAACAGAATGGGATATTGAGTATTTACAGAAGTCAGGCTTAAAATTAATTTGTGATTACCGTACAGATTTTGAAGTAAAGCATAAGCCGAACCCAGGCATTACAGGTGCTCGTCAAGTATGCTTACCAGTTATGCAAGACTTAGCGAAAGATTTAAATATAAATGAGTTTTTCCAAGTTGGTGACCTTTCTATGTTAGGAAAACCAGGCGAATATCTTGTGAAAATGAATCAAGATTTCGTAGGTGGCAACGAGGCGTTCGTGAGCTTCTTAAAACTCGCGCAAAATCCGGAAAACTTACCTTTAGTAAACCACTGTACAGCTGGAAAAGACCGTACTGGATTTGGTTCCGCATTATTATTACTTCTATTAGGTGTATCAGAAGAAACGGTAATGCAAGACTATTTATTAAGTAACGGTTTCCGTGAGAAGTTAAACGAAAAAATGATGGCATTTTTAGGTGCGAAATTACAAAACGATGAAAGTAGAGCGATATTAGGTGCGATGTTTGAAGCTCGTGCTGAGTATTTACAAGCTGCGATTGATGAAATTAAAAAGCAGTATGGATCAGTTGAAGCATACGCTGAAAAAGCTCTTGGATTTACGAAAGAATCGTTAGAGGAAATGAAAGAATTATTGCTAGAAGGTAAATAATGAGAAGGGAGGCTGGTTTGGATTAGCCTCCTTTTCTTATTGTTGCTATAATTAAGCTATGAGAATATAGGAATTGAGGAGAACATCATGAAATACAAAGTTATACTATTCGACGTAGACGATACATTATTAGATTTCCCTGAAACGGAAAGAAACGCATTAAATAGCACGTTTGTACAATTTGGCATGCCTACAGGGTATAATGATTATCTTGCAAGTTATAAAGAGATTAGTAATGGATTATGGAGAGATTTAGAAAATAAAATGATTACGCTAAGTGAATTAGCGGTAGATCGATTTAGACAATTATTTGTTCTTCATAATATAGAAGTAGACGCGCAGCAATTTAGTGACGTATACCTTGAAAACTTAGGGAAAGAAGTACATCTTATAGAAGGTGCAGTGAAACTATGTGAGAATCTTCAAGATTGTAAGTTAGGTATTATTACGAATGGATACACTAAGGTGCAACAATCTAGAATTGGAAATTCGCCTTTATGTAACTTCTTTGATCATATCATTATTTCTGAAGAGGTAGGCCATCAAAAACCAGCACGTGAGATTTTTGATTATGCATTTGAAAAGCTTGGAATTACTGATAAATCAAGTGTACTAATGGTTGGAGATTCCTTAACTTCTGATATGAAAGGCGGAGAAGATTACGGTATTGATACGTGTTGGTATAACCCGAGTCTGAAAGAAAACAAGACAAGTGTTAAGCCGACCTATGAAGTGGAGAGTCTGCTTCGTATTATGGAAATTGTAGAAGGAAAAGTAGTTTCCTTCTCATAAGATTTTCCTATTGTCGATGGGTGTCGGTAAATCGATATATTGAAAAAATCGCTGATATAATTTGAGTTGTGGTCGATATATTGGGAGTATGTTGTTTTGAGGGAATTCGCAAAGAAAAAATAGCGCTACTATACTAATGTCATTCACGTGTTATAAGGTATTAGTTAAATATGTGTATATAATACATAGTTTCTCAGAGTAATGCGATGTCAAGTATGAGCTGTGTAACAACTAGAGGTGAGTGAAGGATGTTAACGTTTTCATTTGAGTTAGACAAGGCTATTCCACAGAAGGATGAGCCACGGTATGTTGCTTATACAAATGGCTTTATCGAAGGGGATTTAACGATTTGTGTGGGTGATAGAGTACTTTTTCAAAAGTCATGCATGAAGGTCGCAGAGCTGGGCATTTATTTAGGACAGTGGATGGAACAAGTTCAACACGGGCAGAACATACATATGAATTATGAAACGATTGAAGATGATGAGTTAATTCTTTGTTTTTTCTATGAAGAGGACAATCAGTGGAGAATTTCTTCCGGTTGGCAAGAATTTGAACTTCAGGAGCGTATATCTACTGCAACATTAGTAGAGAGCGTTCAACGCTATTTATATGAGCTAAATAAGGCACTGCGCGCGATAGAATATCCTGTGACGTTTGATCAGTACTTAAGAGGAGAGCGGATTATGCAGCTTTCTTACAAACGACTGTGTGATAGTAAGGCAGACACGATGCCGATAGAGGTTTACAATGGAAGCAAACAAGTAAGTGTAGTACGGGGCTATTATAAAAATACTTTGATGAAAGTGCTAGACTTCATTCCAAAAGTTGGTAGTAATATCAATTATGAAATAAAGGATAGTAAGGACAATATTCGCATCATTGCAAAGGATGCAAGTAGGCGGCGCCAAAGAAAGATTTTAGTAACGTACATCGATAATAATGGTGCAGAGCATGAAATAATTGTATGTGACGGAAAGTTATTGGATGCAAATTTCTTATTTACCTTTACATATAAGACAGAAGAATATGTTGTTCACAAAAATTCACTTGGGATTGGAAAGGTATTACGAAAGGGCTATGTAATAGCAGATTGGAATATTCGTCTTGAGGAAGATATGTATTACATCGAGATGAATGTATATGATGAGGATTATATAGAGGATCAATACTTACTGTTAGGTGTATTTCATGCGGTTTTGTATGGGTGATAAAGTGAAACTTTAATCAGTGGGAGTCTTACTGCCCGTAACTAGTGGGATAAATAATGAGGAGGGAGGCTGATTTTGATTAGCCTCCTTTTTTATCTGCTTGTCGGCATTCATACAAAGAGAAAGCATAAGGTATTCTCTAAAAGATTTATTAATCATGCTGTTCACTAGAGTATATTAAGAATAATGTATATGCAACCATATAGTAATAAAAGTCCAAAAACATCAATAATAAAATATTTAACAGTTGTTGGTTAGAGTTTTTTGAGTACCCCTTTATTAATCCTCAAAAATAAAAATCTTATCAATCGTACTATGAAGTGCCCTCGCTATATCATGAGCAAGCTGTAAGGAAGGATTATATTTTCCTTTTTCAAGATGGCTAATCGTTTCACGACGTACACCAACCTTTTTCGCTAAATCTTCCTGCGTCATATGCACTTTGGCGCGGTATTCTTTTATCTTCGTTACGAACGCCATGGTGCATCTTCCATTTCATCCACAGGTTTATCGTAAAAGAAGATAGAGAATCCGAATGTAAGAATGAGTGTGCTGAAAATAAGAGCGATATCAATCTCTTGTAAAAATGGATTCGGAAATAACATTTCAATAAACATAATGATAGTTGTTGTTAGTAATGTAATGATAAAGGCATTGCGGCATGATTTATTGACGATTTGTTCAAAAAGCTCATCGTGATGAACTTTTCTATATGTCGTGAAAAAGGAGAAGAAACAGAACATAGTAAACAATCCTTTTTCGTAAAAAAATCCGAGAAACCCAAAGAAACCGAGAAATCCTAAATATTTAATCCAAGTTGTTTTCACGATAGATTCTCCTTTCGATGTTAGAAATAAATCACTATATGTTATAAATATATCACATATGGAAATTCATAATAATAATAGTTTTGCGGTTTATTTCATAATAATAGTAAAAAAGGTTAAATATTCTGTAAAATAAAAAGGGAAATATCGTAAAATGGTTGTAAGGAGGGGGAGGAAGAAATGTTAACTGGGATAATGATCGTTATATTACTTGTAGTGATTACTGTAATTGGAACGGTGTTAATTGGGCGAAATGGTGATGCGAATTATAGTAAAGCGACAAAAGGAAATATTAAACGACTTACGATGATTTATATTATACTAGCCGTTGTTTTAATCGTTGGATTAGGAGTTTATATTTATTTTAAAGGTTAAAAAACTGAAAAATGTAAAAATCTGAAAATATAAGTATGCTATAATATCAATATAGTTAATTGGTAATTAAGGAAAGGATTGGATGTAATGATTGAAATTGTGAATGTGTCAAAAAGTTATAATGGATCTAACTACGCAGTAAAAGATTTAAGTTTATCTGTACCTAGCGGAGAAATATTCGGATTTTTAGGACCGAATGGTGCAGGTAAATCAACGACAATTAAGATGATTACTGGTATTCATGGGGTGGACAAAGGGACCATTACAATCAATGGTAAAGATATTATGAAAAACCCGATGGAAGCGAAGAAAACATTTGGCTATGTTCCAGATAGCCCGGATATGTTTTTACGATTAAAAGGAATTGAATATTTAAACTTTATGGCTGATATGTACGAAGTGCCGAAGGAAGTAAGGCAAGAACGAATAGAGTCTTTAGCGAAGAAGTTTGATCTTTATAATGCTTTATCTGATCAAATTCAAAGTTATTCACACGGTATGAGGCAAAAGATTGTTATTATTGGTGTGCTTATACATGAGCCGGATGTATGGATTTTAGATGAACCGTTAACAGGGCTTGATCCGAAATCTGCATATATTTTGAAAGAAATGATGAGAGAACATGCAGATAAAGGGAAGATTGTATTTTTCTCTACACACGTATTAGAAGTGGCGGAAAAAATATGTGACCGCGTCGCTATTATTAATAAGGGGAATTTGCAGTTTAAAGGAAATTTAAATGAAATGAGAGATCATTTTAAATCCAATGAATCACTTGAAAAAATGTTCTTGGAGATGACGGGTAATGAGTAAAATTTGGACGTTAACGAAGGTATTATTGAAATTAAATTATGCAGATTTTATAACTGATAAAAAGAAACGATGGGCATATTTATTCTCCTTTGCAGCGATTTTATTTGTTGGGTTTTTAATATTTGGTTCGATGACGCATGGAATATATGAAGGTATGAAACAAATAGGTCAGGAGCCAGGAATTATTATTGCAATGGGACTAGCGATTGCGAGTATATGGGTATTTTTAATGAGTATAACGAACATTTTGACGGTATTTTATTATAGTAATGACATTGAAATGTTGTTACCATTACCATTAAAACCATCCCAAATTATTTCAGCGAAGTTTTTTACAGTATTAATTACACAATACGTAATGAGTTCGTTTATTTTATGGCCTATCTTTATTACTTACGGTTTAAAGAGTGGTGCGTTTATTACATACTACCTATATATGATTGTCATTTACTTATTCTTCCCGATCCTTCCGTTAGTTTTAGCTTCATTGATTATGACAATTATTATGAGGTATACGAATATAGCGAAAAATAAAGACCGGGGAAATATATTTATCGGAATCGTAAGTATACTGTTTATCGTAGGGATTAATGTATTTATGCAGTGGAGAAATAAAAGTGCGTTTTCTGGAGACACAGCTGCGGACTACCTTGTAAATAATCAATCCTCTCTTTTCGTTCAAATGACAAATTATTTTCCGACTACATATTTTGGAGCGATGGGATTAGTAGAAAACGCATCGTGGAAAGGTCTTTTATATGTAATTATTTTTATCCTTATTTCAATCGTATGTTTCGGGATATTTTATTACATTGCAGAGCGTACATATTTAAAAGGGGTTATTGGTCTTTCAACGAGTACAGCAAAGAAAGAGGTAATTTCAGCAGAAGGTTTACAGAAATCAACGGTACAAAGTTCACATTTAAAAGCATATGTGAAAAAAGAATTTAAAACGTTATTCCGCACGCCACAATTTTTCTTAAATTGTATTGTGCAAACTTTCGTTATGCCAATTATGCTGTTCTTTGTTTTATTTGTACAAGATGGAAATTTAAAATGGATTACGGAATATATTGATAATCCAGAATCTGCAGGTTTCGCAATTGGTGTTGGCCTTTGTGCATCCTTATTTTTAATGGGGAGTAACGTTATTGCAACAACGTCATTCTCACGAGATGGAAGCTCTTGGTTTGTGAATCGTTATTTACCAGTAAAGGCTTCGGATATCTTTTTTGCGAAAGCAATAACTGCTTGGTTAATTAATGTGGTCATTTTAGCAGTATTCGGTATTACGATGGCAGTGGTAGCAAAAGTTTCCCCAGTCTTTATGATACTTTGGTTCTTGCTAAGTGCGAACGGGTTATTGTTAATTAATTTAATCGGTACGCGCTGGGATGCACAAACTGCAGATATACATTGGGATACAGAACAGAAATTATTTAAGAGTCGATACACAACTTTATGGAATTTTTTAGCTAATATTTTAATAGCTTTAATTATTGTAGCGGGAGTAAGTGTATTATACTTTGTCCTTCAGGTAGGACTGTGGGTTATGTTTATTATTTTATTTATACTGTTTACCATTGCCAATTTAATTTTAATTAGAATTTTAAAATTAGGTGCAGAGCGTATATTGTCAAATATTCAATAAGAAGGTAGATCCTCTGTATTCGTGCAGAGGATCTATCTATAGATGGAGGAGAAAAGGTGAAGAAAATAGCAATTGTAACAGGGGCAACTCGTCTGAATGGAATTGGTGCAGCTGTATGCAAGGTGCTTGCTCAAAAGGGGATAGACGTCTTTTTCACGTACTGGCCTCGGTATGATAAAGCAATGCCGTGGGGAATGAATGATCAAGAACCCTTTTTGTTGAAAAAGGAAATTGAAAGTTACGGCGTTCGATGTGAAATGGCAGAAATCAACTTATCGCAGTCTTATTCGCCTAATCGTGTATTGTATATGGTATCAGAACGTTTAGGTGAGCCATCTATTCTTATTAATAATGCGGCGTATTCTACTCATACGAAAATTGAAGAGTTAGATGTAGAGCAGTTAGATAAACATTATACGGTCAATGTTCGTGCTCCTATGCTATTAAGTTCATTATTTATGAAACATTTTTCACTTAAAACGAGTGGAAGTATTATCAATCTTACTTCTGGGCAGTCACTAGCGCCAATGCCAGGTGAACTGGCATACGTAGCAACAAAGGGAGCAATAGAAGCATTTACAAAGTCAGTTGCACCAGTAGCTATGGAGAAGGGGATTACAGTCAATGCTGTTGATCCAGGACCAACGAATACAGGATGGATTACAGAGGAATTACAGCATCATTTAGTATGGAAATTCCCGCAAGGTAGAGTGGGAGAACCGGTGGATGCTGCCCGTTTAATTGCTTTTTTAGTAAGTGAAGAGGCGAAGTGGGTTACTGGGCAAGTCATTCATTCGAACGGTGGTTTTTCATAAAAATATTATGTTAACAAGTGTTGAGAAATAAAAAAATTAGGAATTATTTTATTTTTTTGTGTAAATAAAATGTCAAGAAAGATAAAAAATTGATAGGAGAGTATGTTGTCATTTGTAGATTGTAAATCTTCATGTGACAATATACTCTTTTTCTTTTGCTACAGAGAAGAAAAATGAGGTAGAAGAAACTCGAATATTAAAATAAATTTATCGTTTTTTGTACGTATTATTATGAAGATTACTGTCGGAAAGATGGTGATTCGTGTGAAAAGGGATTTTTAAGAGAAAATAGAATCGTAAAGAGGAGGATAAATTATATAAACATAGGGGGATTTTTATGAAAATGAAAAAGGTCGCTATCGCATCAGTAGCAATTGGTACAATGCTTTCAATGGCAGCTTGTAGTACCTTCACAGATAAAGATGAAGCGAAGAAGGATCCAGCAACAGCGCAAAATGAAGAGCAATCAAAAACGACAAGTGCAGATGAAGCGTCAAAAACAACGAAAGATACTGAAAAAGACACAAATACTTCTTCGAATGAAAAAACAGATAAGGATGCAAAAAATACAAAGGAATCATCAGGAACAGAAAGTAACGGCAAAACAACAAAAGAAAAAGAAACGACAGGAAAAACGAATGATCAAACTACTAGCGGAAAAACAACGGATCAAAGTACAAGTACAAACAATAACGGAAAGACAACGAAAGATCCGAAGAAAAGTGTCGCTGTGAAAGCAAATGTAAAAGAAGTTGTTACCTTAATTGAAAGCTTAGACAAGCAATTAGCTGCAAATCCTAAATTAGAAACAGTAAATAAACTTGGAAAACAAATTAATGAGAAGTGGGATGTAATTGAAAAAGATATAGAGGCATCACATCCAACTGAATACAAAACAATTGAACAAAGTTTGTATCCATTAATTATAAGAGCGGAAAAAGAAAAGATAGATGTTAATAAAATGAAGTCATTAACGACGAAAACGAAAAAAGATTTAAATCAGTTATTGACGAAGCTTTCATAGTTTCAAAAGCCTACTCGTGTGAGTAGGCCTTTTTAGTTTGTTGTACATTCTCGTTGGGTGTTAAGAAATAAAGACTTCATTTGAAAGGAACATCACAATGATAAAAAAGAGTGATAACTATTAAAGATATTCTTTGATAGGAAGTCATATAAAACGCTCCCTTGTATTTATATTTACAATTTAGTAGTTTTTAAAGTTCATTGTTTTTAACGGAAATTTCATTTTAATACAAAGGGGAATGGATATGAATTTTGTGAAACTTGAAACGCAAGAACAATTGGATCAGTTGTAAAAGAGTGATGTTGTAATTGTGAAATGGAAACAAGGAGCAAGGCAGTACAAGGAGTTAGGAGAAATCACACATCATGATTCTTGCATAATTAATCGTATAAATGAATTGATTTTGAATGTACCTCGAAATGATTACTTTTTCATCGATAATTATTTAACAGGAAAATCATATGCAGCAGAAGTTTATGTAGTGAATCCGTAAAAAGAGCAGCTAGCAAAAGCTAACTGCTCATCTCCAAGGGGGAATGGAGAAAATATAATGTTGTCTACATTATTGACGGAATATCGGGTTTTATTCATTCGTCTATAAAAGTCGAGATAAAATATCTTTAATTAAACCTGAGGCCCCAATAAGGAGTATCGATAGAAAAATTATTGAGAATATACTTTTTTTAGGCTTTTTAAACTCTAGATATAAGTTAATGATTGCACCAATTACAACAACAATAAAGATAACGAGTCTTAATATATCTGGCATGAATAACACTCCTATTAATTACTTAATTGTATTATACAGGAAGTTGCTTTGAGATTAACGAATAGGAGTGCGATTTAAGGAAGATTTAAACAAAATAATCCTTTTACTTAAAAAAAAATTGCCTGTATACTAAGAGGCAATTTTTTTTAGCGAGAATGCATTGCGAATAGTTGAATTGCTTTTTCAGGTACATAGAATTTTCCATTGCTTTCTACAACAACACTTCCTAATTCATAATCTTTTCCACCGATACAGATAATGTTTTTATTAACAAATAATTTGGCCTTCGTATTATTGCGTTTTACTACAAGCACTGGGTTTCGTACATCTTTTTTGTCAATCGTTACAGTTGCACCAATTTGTTTAAAGGCTGTTTCAGCATCTAAGAATAATTTCTTAGTTATTTCTCCTAATTGAAAGCCCATTGCTTTGGCCATTATTTTCGCAATGTCTGTATTTTGGACTAAACCGTATGGCTTTTGAGGACCGTAAGAGTATAAAAATACATCTTCACCTGTATGACCACCAGTTGTAAAACCGATGTTCGCACGGTTGGCCAATAATTTAGTAAGGATTGGACCTACATCAGCTTTCTTATGTGCAGCTTTTAACTTTTCTCTTTCATCATCAGTTAGGTTGTCTAAACCGTAAAGAGCAATTACTTCTTTTATATTAGATAAATCATCTTTTAGTTTACTTGTAGCACCTTCAAGTGTCATTTTCGCCTTTTTCAGTGGGTCAATGTAAGCTGATACTGGTGTAGTATCATATCCTTTTGTTGTATTGCTGTTACCGATGGAAATACCGCTATTACCATGATCCGCTAGAGCAATGACCATAGTGTTACCATCTTTCTTCGCAAATTCTAATGCTTCTGTAACCGCATCATCAAACGCCAATACATCGCTAATCATCCCGATTGGGTCATTTGCATGTGCTGCCCAATCTGCCTTACTACCTTCTACGAATAAGAAGAAACCATCTTTATCTTTTGATAATGTTTGAATTGCTTTTCTCGTCATCAGGGAAAGAGTGGGCTGCTCAGGATTATTTTCTTCACGATCCATATCGAACGCAAGGGCAGTATTAGAGAAAGAACCCCAGATTTTATTTGAGTTGGAGTTTAATAACGCATCTTTTGTTTCGACAAAGTCGTACCCTTTTCCTTGAATCACTTTTACTAAATCTTCGTTGTCTTTACGAATTCCATTGCTTGTCGTAGGCTGAAGTGCTGCCTTTCCACCACCTAATACAACTTCTATATTTTGATAAACTTGCTGTTCACCAAGCACTTCAAAATTCTTGCGGTTAGCATGGTGGGCAGAGAAACTAGCCGGAGTAGCATGCTGAATTTCTGATGTAGCAATGATTCCTGTCGCGCGGCCGGAACGTTTTGCGCCTTCTAAGACGTTGGCAACTGGACGAAACTTGCAGTCTTCTTTCACTGGTTCTAAGCCAGGTGAATTCACAACAGAAGGTAATACGCCCACGTAGCCTGAATTAGATTTATTTCCGGTCGCTAAAGCTGTGGCTGCCGGTGCAGAGTCCGTAATAGCTGATTCTGCTGAATACGTACGAACACCTCCGGATACAATTTGATCTAGTGCAAGAGATGAACCTTTGTACCACCGGGCTAATGTTGTAGCAGAAGAGCTTGTCCCATCTATAACCATAAAAATTACATTTTTAGGTTGCTTTCCTGCTTTTTTCACCTCAGCTTTTACCTCGTTATCGTTCATCATGACTCCTGCTGCTAATGACCATAGTGCTACCGTTCCCGCTAAAGTTAGTCCTATTATTTTTTTACGAAGAGTAGTCATTGTGGTTCCTCCATAGGTTGTTTTCAATATCCGAATCTAACGTTCGTATGTTAACAAGATTTATTATTAGTAGTACCCTATTGCAACGAAACTAACAATAACTATGGAGTCAAAAAGTTAAATTTAAGCTACTTACTCAGCAATCGCTTCTCCTCATATAAACCTCTGTGTACCCTTAGTTGCACGGTCTTTCCTATAAAAAGAATCTTCTCTTTATTTTATGGGAAACATTTAAAAAAGGATGGTGGGAAAATGACAATTGATCGAGTTTGTACAATTGGTCCAGCAAGTAATAATAAAGAAACATTAGCGCAGTTAATAAACAATGGTATGAAAATTGTTCGGTTGAATTTATCACATGGCACGCATGAAAGTCATAAAGATATCATTCGTTTAGTAAAATCGTTAGACGATTCTATTAAAATTCTAGGGGATGTACAAGGTCCTAAAATAAGATTGGGTGAAATGAAAGAGGAACAAATTACACTTGAAGCAGGGGAGTTATTTATTTTACATACTCATCCAGTACAAGGGAATAAAGAAGAGGCAAGTGTTGATTATGTAGAGATTGCGAATGACGTGAAAGTTGGTAGTAGGATTCTTATAAATGATGGAGAAGTTGAGTTAATCGCTGAAAAGGTAAGTGCGGACAAAATAGAAACGAGGATAAAAACAGGTGGAAATATTGCCTCTCATAAAGGGGTGAATTTACCAGGTGCAATTGTTAGTTTACCAGCTATTACAGAGAAAGATAAAAAAGACATTCAGTTTCTATTAGAAGAGAATGTTGATTTTATTGCGTGTTCCTTTGTGCGAAAACCTAGTCATATAAAGGAAATACGAGAGTTTATACAAGAACATAAAGAAACTTCCCCGAATTTAATTGCAAAAATAGAAACGATGGAAGCAATCGAGAATTTTCAAGACATATGCAAAGAAGTAGATGGCATTATGATTGCAAGGGGAGATTTAGGTGTGGAACTGCCGTATCAATTTATTCCGCTTTTACAAAAAATGATGATTCGTGAGTGCAATCGAACGAATACATATGTAATTACAGCGACACAAATGCTTCAATCTATGGTAGATCACTCTATTCCTACAAGAGCTGAGGTAACTGATGTATTTCAGGCTGTATTGGACGGAACGAATGCTGTTATGCTTTCTGCTGAAAGCGCGTCAGGGGATCATCCAATTGAAAGTGTGAAAACATTACGTCTCGTTTCTGAATTCGCTGAGCATGTAAAAAAAGACGGTCCTTTTGCGATGAAAGATGTACTGGAATTGCTGCATAAGTCTCTTTAGTTTATTATATAGAAGGATTTATCTCTCATCCTAAAAACGTACGGAAACGAATCAGGGTATGAGGTACCATTTTAGTAGTTACTTACAGATTGAAAGGTGACATATCTGCTACCTATATGAAAGAATCGTTATGGAACATAGAGGATTTAAAATTAGTTAATCCAATTATCCAATTAAAAATATGTTCATTCCTATTCATAAATGATATCCTTATAGTTGAATACTTTTGCTGAACCAGCAAGAATTTGTTGTTCTTTCTGTATGAATTCAACTTTTTTATGGAAAGATATGTTAGTAAGTGTGCAATTTGAACGTTTTATTTTTTAGAGTATGATAGGAGGAGAATGAATATGGAAGCAATTGAAGTAGGCGAAATTTTTAGTCTTACCGATGAGAATAATGAAGAACAGGAAGTTGAAGTGCTTGGAGCGATGGATGTCGAAGGAGCAGAATACATTGCGGTTGCCTTTGTAGAAGACATTCAAACAGAAACCGAGGAAGACATTGATATCTTCTTTTTAAAAGTAGAAGAAGATAATGAATTCTCATACATAGAGAATGACGAGGAATTTGAAAAAGTATCTGCTGCGTTTGAGAAGATTATGGACGAGCAAGAACAAGAATAATAATAGTTAGACAAAAGAGGGAGATGCATATCTGCCCTTTTTTTTGTATATGGTTGAAAATCATATTTATAGCAATCGATAATTATATTATGTAAACTGAATGACTCTTTATTTATGCACTAGAAAAACCACCCAAATGAGGGTGGTTCGTATTATAAATAATTACGTAAAGAAGAAAGGGGAACCTTTACTTCACTACCTTCTTTCATATTTCGCAGCACAACTGTTTCTGTAGATAGTTCCTCTTCACCAATTATAAGTACGTATGGGATATTTTCTTTATTTGCATAGTTCAGGGCACGTTTTAATTTGCGTCCTGCTAGTTCAAGTTCGACTTTTAAGGAAGTAGTAGAGCGCAATTGCTGGGCGATTTGTAAACATTGTAATTCTGTCCCGAGTGGAATGATAAAAAGATCCGCTGTAGATGATGTTGTTGATTTCTGTGATAGAGCTGCATAAATGACATCTAAACCGAATGAAATCCCTACAGTTGGATAGCTCATATTATCACCACGGAAGGCTCCGATAATATTATCGTAACGACCACCGCTACCGATACTAGATGTAATCGTGCCATCTTTTAGAAAGATTTCATACACAGTGCCTGTATACATTGTGAGTCCTCTTGCTAAAAATGGATTGAATATCGTATTTTCATTTATTCCGAGAGCGAGTAAGTATTGCTGCAATTGTTGTAATTCGTTTACTCCCTCGGTAACAAGTGTAGTATTGAAAGTTTCTTTAAAGTCGGCAATAGTAAGTTTTAGGCAAGATACAACGGTATTACATATTGTATCGGCCATTTCTACAGAAATTCCACGCTCCAATACATCTTTTCGTACACCGTCAATCCCGATCTTTTCGATTCTATCCAATGATAAAATTACGTCACTCGTTAATTCGGTAGGAATGTTAATAGACTGGAGAATACCGTTTAATAATTTTCGATTATTATATTGAATCGTTACTTCTAAGTTTAACGTTCGGAATAGTTCAAATGCCATACTCATGAGTTCAGCTTCTGCCAGGACAGACTCTACACCGACTATATCAACATCACATTGAATGAACTCACGGAATCTTCCTTGTTTAATCGGACCATCTCGAAATACTTTACCAATTTCATAACGTTTAAAAGGGAGGCGGATGTTCGGATTCATCGCGACAACTTTTGCGAAGGGAATTGTTAAATCGTAACGTAAGGCAAGAGCGCGTTTTCCTTGATCTTGAAGTGTATATATTTCTTTTAAAATTTCATCACCACCACCGTATTTATATGACATAAGATCATACATATTTAACGTTGGTGTTTCTAACGGTTTACATCCATAACGTTCAAACGTATCTTCACAAGCTCTTTTAATTTTATTTCGCAGTACTTGTTCCTCTGGTAAATAGTCTTTTGTTCCTTTTACATTTTTCATTTCCACCATAATCACTCCTCTTTTAAATTTAAAAAAGCTATGCAGGTATAAAAATACCCACATAGCTTTATGAACGCTTCGTGGGTTAACAGGAAAAGCCCTGTACCCACGAAGAAAAATTTTTCTTCGGATACACGGCGTTACGTATGATGATGAATTTGGAAAGAAGTATTAAAATTTCGCATTACAAATCTCTCCTTAACATAAGTTTTTCCAAATTATATCAGATGAATTTGGAAATATCAATATTTTCAGTTTTGAAGAATACGTGAAGTTATGTAGGAGAAATTGAAAAGAGTGTATAATAAAAGAAAACTTAATAATATGAAATAACTTTTAAGGAGAAGCTCATGAAAAAAGATAAAACAAATGCGATGCGAATATTAGATAAAGAAAAAATTGAATATTCCATGATGTCATATAATCCAGACGATGGGAAAATTGATGGTGTATCAGTAGCGGAGAAGATTGGACGAGAAGTGAGAGCAGTATATAAAACACTTGTCGCTCAAGGGAATAGTAAAGATTATCATGTGTTCATTATCCCGGTAGATGAGGAACTAAATTTAAAAGCGGCAGCAAAGGCAGTAAGTGAAAAGAAGATTGAAATGATTCCTGTTAAAGATATTACGAAAGTTTCAGGGTATATTCGCGGTGGTTGTTCACCAGTAGGGATGAAGAAGTTATTTTCTACATGTATTGATGAGAGTGCTCAATCACTTGAAACAATCATTGTAAGCGGCGGGAAAATTGGTACACAAATTGAGCTTAAAGTTGATGACTTAGCGAAAGTGACGAGAGCGCAGTTTGGTGAGGTAACGAAGTAAATAGTGAAATTTAAAGGTAGAATCCTTACATATTTGAAAAAAGAAGTGCTAGTAAACCAGCGAATTTGAAATAAAATCCCACAGCATATTAAATATGTTGTGGGATTTTTCTGCTTGAAATGTAAAATTAAACAACTGCATTATTTTTAAAATATCGTGTATGGAAAGAAAAAGATAAAACTTTTACTAGGTATACCGTTATATAACTCTAAAGGTATTTATGGTTTTTAATGGATTAATTCATCGGAAAATAATATTTTTCACCTGTTATACTTTTAAAGACGAACATTTTTATTTAATTAAACAAAAATGTTCATATTTTTGTTGTATATTCACAAATAGTTTGTTATATTAGCAATATAATAATTTTAAATAACATCACTCGTATATACTCGGTAATATGGTCCGAGCGTTTCTACCTAGTTCCCAATGAAAGAACTGGACTACGGGTTAAAGTATTCGGTCGCTTTCTGTATTGAGCGCTACCGATCTATAATTTAGCAATGGTCTCATCTTTTGCTTAATTAACTTTGACTACCGTAGTTCTAGAAAGTAGAGATTCTTCTACAATTTCTAGAGCTTTTTTCTTTGGACCAAAACATCGAGTATAGAAAACAACAAGAGAAAGAGGAGAGATTATTTATGAAGAAAAACCTGTTGGAAAAATATGGTGCTCTAGCAACTACTATCGCATTATCATTCTCAATACTTGCAGGATGTAATGCTAGTCCAAAACAAGCAGCAGAGGCGAAAAGTACTCAAAATCCTATCTTAATTCAAGGCCCAATGCCAATAGAAGCTGAAAAATTTGCAAAAAGGTTAAAAAATGTGAAAGAAGAAAAATCTGGAACTTTTGTATTTTATAAAGGTACTGTAGACAATTATCCTGTAATCGTTGCGAAAACAGGTAAAGGAATGGAAAATACAGCAGCCGCTACAGCAGTGGCTATTGAAAAATATAAGCCTATAGCGATTATTAACCAAGGAACATCAGGCGGGCATGATCCTAATTTAAACGTATTTGATATTGTTTTAGGAAAAAAAGTCGCGAATATAGGTTCATTAAAAACAACAAATATGGATGAGAACCAAGGAATTGAGCCGGCAAAATGGATATCTATGGATTTAATGGCTTCTGAAGGAAGTGCGGGAGAAGATCCAAATGCTGAGAAAATCCGATATTACGAGGGAGATAAGGATTTACTTGTAGCAGCTAATGCAGTAAAAGACAAGTATACAAAAGGTAAAGTGGTAGAAGGTACTATAGGTTCAGCAGACGTTTGGAATAATGAAGTTGATCGAATTAAGTGGTTCCATACAAAATACGGTACATCTGTAGAAGAAATGGAAGGCGCTGCAGCAGCGCAAATCGCAAAAGCTTATGACGTACCATTCTTAGGAATTCGAGTATTATCTAACAATAAAACAAACGGCGGAAAATACAACCCGAATACAGCAGCGGCAAATCAAGAATATGTATATGAAGTAGTTAAAAAGTATATAGATTCGATGCCAAATGAATAAGTAAATAAAGGTAGTTCTATTCTCAACATAAACATCAAGTAACTCCAAAAGTTTTCGAGACAGATAGACCTATATTAGGATTAGTAGTTGGAAAAGAAAAGCTTGTTTCTTATTTGAAAAGATAAGAAATGAGCTTTTTTATGTAAATTTTTTTTATGAACTATTCAATAAATATGTATAATTGCATAAAGAAATTGAAGTTTATAAGTTATCATTAAACTACTTTTTACTGTAAGAGAATATTTTAATAGTCTTTACTAGAGAAGAATATTCTTTGTGAAAATAAAAATTGTTTATGTAATTGAAGAAACTAAAATTTAGGAGAACAGTATGAAAAAGAAACTATGTACATAGGCTTTTTTGATTAATCAATTCAAATTATATTTTAAAGGGGAAATGGGTATATGAAGTTCCGAAACACAAAACTTGCTATGGTTACACTATCATCATTTTTTATTTTAGGTTCTGCATCTCTATCATTCACAGATATCATACATGGTGAAGTAGTTTCTGCATCTCCACAAGTAGATACGTTTTCAGCACAAGAGATTACTGTAAAAAACTATGACGATACATATTATAATAACGCTATAGGAAAAACGGGTTTAGAATTAAAGAAGGAACTTCATAATGTTATTGATAATCATACAAAGATATCATACAGTGCGGTTTGGGAAGCGCTAAGAGATACTGATGAAGATCCAAATAATAAAAATAATGTGTTGCTCTTATATACTGGGCGTTCGCAAGAGAAATTTACGAATGGTTCAGGAGTTGATAACTGGAACCGAGAGCATGTTTGGGCAAAATCACACGGTGATTTTGGAACGGCTGCAGGACCAGGAACAGATCTGCATCATTTAAGAGCGACAGATGTATCTGTAAATAGTTCACGTGGAAATCTGGATTTTGATAATGGTGGTATGAATCATTCGGAAGCAACAGAATGTAAATATGATAGTGATTCTTGGGAACCTCGTGATAGTGTAAAAGGAGATATCGCTAGAATGCTGTTTTACATGGCTGTTCGTTACGAAGGAGACAACGGCGAAATAGACTTAGAACTAAATGAAAAGGTGAATAACAACAAAGATCCATACATGGGGAAACTATCTGTTTTACTAAAATGGAATGAACAAGACCCTGTCGATGATTTAGAGCGAAAGCGTAATGAAGTGATTTTTACAAAATATCAACATAATCGTAATCCTTTTATTGATCATCCTGAATGGGTAAATAAAATTTGGAACTAAGATTTTCAAAGAATTTTTAGTGACATTATACTTTGACAGAAGGGATGGATCATTATGATCCATCCCTTCTTATGTTTATGCTAGAATAAATGTTTTTCATAGGAGTGCAATAGATTATAATAAAGCTTTTTACTTAAAGCAATAGTTTCAAGTGGTAAGCTTTATTTTACTTCATTTATATATGACTTTCACCGCACATACAAATTATTGCAACATTAGACAGGGAAACGAAAAAAATCCAAGAATATGTAATATAAAAGGAAAAGAGGGAAAGAGATGTGGAAAACTACCGATCTATGTGATGAATTTGAACAAGAACTACAAATATGTCGCCAGTCTTTTCAATCTTATGGAAAGAAAGAACAATTTTACGGGAAAATCGCAACAGTAAAAGTGAAGGATGATAATGTACTAGTAAAAGAGGGGTTACAAACACTGCCAGAAGGAACGGTATTAGTGGTTGATGGTGGAGCTTCTAAAAATTGTGCGTTACTTGGTGATAATTTAGCAGCTATTGCGGAAGAAAGAAACTTAGCAGGAATTATTGTAAATGGATATGTTCGTGATTCTATGGAGCTAAAAAATATTAATATCGGTATTTTAGCATTGGGGACGATGCCAAATAGAAGTGTAAAAGAAGGAAAAGGAGAGCGAAATATTTCATTGCAATTTGGTGAAGTTGAATGGAAACCGAATGAATATGTTTATGTAGATGAAGATGGAATTATTGTTAGTGATAAAAGCTTACATAGTGAGGGATGACTTCTATTAATGGAAGGCTATTAAGCTATTATTCTTAGAAAATAAATCCGATAAAGCATGGACAAAATTCTTTGTCAATAGTAAAATAATACAGAAAATCAAAATTTGCAGAATGTATAGGTTTATCGTATTTACGATAAAGTGAAACTTTAATCAGTGGGGATTTTGTTCATCCCCACTGATTATTAGCCTTCACCAATCGGGCATTTACGGGCAGTTGATCCCCACCTAACTTCTTTGCTTTCGCTGAATTTGAGGTGGGGGTCTTACTGCTCGTTAATGCGGGTAGGAGGTGTTGTACATTTTTGTTCGACACTTACAAAAAGAGAGTGTCAACCGCATACCCTTAAAGGGTCTTTTTTTGTGTGAATGTTAGTAAAGGGAGGGAATTTTGGGATGGCAATGTTAAAGAAATGGCTGCTTACATCATTAATGACAGTGGCACTTGTATTTGTTTCTTTTTCGAATACAGTACATATTACGTTTGCTGAAGGAAAGACAGCGAAACTTGCAATTATTGGTGAATCACAAAAAGGAATTATGTTATGTCCGAAAGAAGTTTCCATTGAAGATGGAGAAACAGCTTTTAGTTTGCTACAAAAAGTCATGGGTGACAAAGTAACATCTGAAAGTATGTCATTTGGAACTTATATAAAGGGCATCGATGGATTAATGGCCGGAGCAACGAGCGGTTGGTTGTATGATGTAAATGACAAATCTGCAGAAGTTGGGGCGGATAGTTATAAATTAGAGTCTGGGGATGTTGTTGCATTTCGTTACGTCGCAGACTGGAGCAATATGAGTCAAGAAACATTGCAACAAACGTTAGATAAATTTGGCACTTGTAAAACTGTAGAAGAGCCAAAACCAGAGGAACCGAAAACAGAAAAACCAGATGGTAAACCAGAGGAACCGAAAACAGAAAAGCCAGATGGTAAACCAGAAGAACCGAAAACAGAAAAGCCAGATGGTAAGCCAGAAGAACCGAAAACAGAAAAGCCAGATGGTAAACCAGAAGAACCGAAAACAGAAAAACCAGATGGTAAACCAGAAGATAAAGTAACAGAACAACCAAAGCAAGAGAAAGTCGAAATTCCAGCAGCACAATTAAACGAAGCGATTTCTAAAACGTCAGAAAAGATGTTACAAGATGGAATTGGTAGTGATTGGGTTGCGATTGGACTTGCTCGTTCAGGTGTAAATGTTCCGCTTGAAACGAAAATAAACTATGTTAAGCCAGTAGCTGAAAAGGTTAAGAAGCGTTTAAATCGTTTTTCAGCAACAGATTTAGCTAGAACGATTATTATGATGAATGCAATGAACGTAGATCCTACAAAGGTAGAGGGACAAAATTTAGTACAAAATTTATTTGAATCAGATAAAGTGAATTCCGTTACAGGATACGCATTTACATTACTGGCATTAGATACAAAGAAATATGAGGTTCCAGTTGAAGCGAAATGGAATCGAGCTGCTTTAGTACAAGCACTTTTACAGGCGCAGCATACAGACGGTGGCTGGACGTATAATAGTTCAAGTAGTAAAGAAAGTGCTAGTAACGTTGATGTAACAAGTATGGTATTAGCAGCATTAGCTCCTTATCAAGAACAACAAGACGTTAAGCCAGCTATTCAAAAAGCTGTGGATTACTTATACAAGCAGCAGTTAGGTAATGGTGGTTTTGCTGCTGATGGACAAGAGAATTCTAATAGTACTGCACAAGCAATTATTGGACTATCGCTAGTTAAAGATGTAGATCACAATCGTCTTAATAAAGCAGTACAAAATTTAATGTCATATCAGCTTCCAAATGGTGAGTTCAAATGGTTACCAAGTGATCAAAACGGTAGTGGAATGGCTACAGAGCAAGCATTTTTAGCTTTACTTCAGTTTAAAGATCTTGGGAAATCGATTTATGATTGGTCAAATGTAGTAGAGAATGAAATCGATACGAAACCAATTGTAGAGCCAGAGACAACTGTAGAAGAAAAAGAAGTTGTAGAACAGCCGAAACAACAAGAAGAATTACAAAAACAACCAAAAGATGAAAATCTGAAAGTTGTTGTAAATAACGAACGAGTTAATAAAGAAACAAATAAGAATAAGAATCAATTACCACAAACAGGAGCATCTTCTCATAGTGCAGCTACACAAGTAGGTATGGGTGTATTATGTATCGCTTCTGCATATGTATTATGGAGACGTAAAGCAGCTTAACAAAAATTAGGAGCAATCATTTGCTCCTAATTTTATTATAAAAGGTGAGGGCTAATAATGAGTGGAGATGAACAAAATCTCCACTCATTAAAGTTTCACTTTATTATGAAAGGTGAGGGGCAGCATGAGTAAGATGAAATGGTTCATTTCTTTAATTCTTTCATTGGGATTATTAGTTGGATGTGAAGAAACGGCTGTAAAACCTGAGAAGAAGGCAGAACCGAAGCAAGAAGAGCAAAAAGAAGTAGCGAAACAGGAAGAACAAAAAGATGTACCGAAACCGGAAGAGACACAAGCTAAACCGGAACAGAAACCACAAGAAGAGCAGAAAGATAAACAAGAACAAAAAGTAGAAGAGAAACAAAAAGAAGAAAAAGCGCAGGAACAACCTGAAGTAAAGAAAGAAGAGAAACCAAAGGAACAGCCTGCTGCAAATAAACAACCAGAGCAACAAAAAGTACAAGAAGAGAAACCTCAGCAACCGAAAGCACCAGAAGTAAAAGAAGAAGCAAAGGTTGTGAATCAGCCGAAAGAAACACCGAAGCAGGAGCAAAAGGAAGATCCGAATAAAGAGGAGAAAACGATACCGACTCCGGCAGTACCAACTCCTGAACCACCAAAACCAGATCCAGTACCAGTACCGAAACCGCAAGCGAAACAAGTCACTATCTCGGTAAAAGGACATGAAGGATACTTATTAGGTGCGAAAAAGGTTGATGTACAAGAAGGTGCTACTGTATATAGTGTACTAAATAGTACAGGATTAGATGTTGATGCAAGTGGATCTAAAGGTGATGTTTACGTAAAAGGGATTAATGATTTATACGAAAAAGATATAAGTGATACAAGTGGTTGGAAATACCGTGTGAACGGTGCATTTCCGAATCGTAGTGCTGGTGTAGTTACAGTAAAACCAGGAGATACAATTGAATGGGTGTATGTATTAAAATAAGAAAGGACCTTCGGTAAAGGACTATGAAAATAAGCTTTTCTTCTTTACATCCTTTTGTGAATTTTTTCTATTATATTGGGGTGATGATACTATGTATGATGTGTCTTCATCCTCTTTTTTTAATTGGAGCGATTGTACTAATAGTAATCTTAAATATAGTGCAAGGAAATGGCGAGAAAATAAGAAACATGCTGCCTAGTACTATCGTATTCTTTCTAATGGTAATTTTATTTAATTCTTTATTAACACATAGAGGGGCGACTACGTTATTTTGGTTAGGAGATAGCCGGATTAAGCTTGAGGCAGTTATGTTTGGGCTTGTTATGGGGCTATTATTAGTTACGATTATGTTTACGTTTGCTTCTTATAACGATATTATTTCGAGTCATAAATTTTTATATTTGTTTTCAAGAATTTCACCGAAAGTTGCATTGTTAACGATGATTACAGTGCGATTTGTTCCTTTGTTTATTAGGCGGTTAAAGAAAATTACACTCGTCCAAAAAACGAAAGGTGTACAATTAGATTCAGGTTCACTCATTGAGCGTATAAGAAATGGGATGAAGTTACTGCAAGTGTTATTAGTTTGTTCGTTAGAAGATGCACTACAAACAGCAGATTCTATGCAAGCTCGCGGATTTGGTGTAACGAAGCGTACGACTTATATTCGATATAGAATGGAAAGACGCGATTGGTACACGCTAAGTTATTTAAGTATTCTACTTATAACCTCATTCATATTTAGTTATTATGGTGGAGGGAAATTGATCATTTACCCGAAAGTGGAATCAATACTATTCCAGCAATACGATGGAATGATGTTTTTCCTATTTATGATGTTTATTAGTTTACCAATTATGATGGAAGGAAGGGAATGGATATGGTGGCGCATGCAGAAATAAAGAATTTATCATTTATATATGCTGATGAAAATGAAGAAGCGTTACAGCATATTTCTCTTTCTGTTCAAAAAGGAGAATTTATAGTACTTGCTGGTGGTTCAGGTTCTGGGAAGACAACTTTATTAAAGCATTTCAAAAAGGAGCTACTTCCAATTGGCACGCGTTCTGGACATACATATTATGATGGTGCTTTATTAGAAGAAGTACCTGATTTATTATCTGCACAAGAAATTGGTATGGTATTTCAAAATCCAGAAAATCAGCTCGTAATGGATACAGTTATTCAAGAATTAGCATTCTCCTTAGAAAATATCGGGCTACCATCACATATTATTCAACAAAGAATAGCGGAACTCATTAGTTTTTTAGGATTTCAAGATTTGTTACATCAATCTGTTCATACTTTATCTGGTGGTCAAAAACAACTAGTAAATTTAGCGGCGGTATTAGTCATGCAGCCGAAGTTACTATTACTGGATGAACCGACAGCACAACTAGATCCGATTGCAGCGAAAGAGTTTTTAGGATTGTTAAAGCGTATTAATGAAGAACTTGGAATTACGATTATTTTAAGTGAACATCGTTTAGATGAAGTGATGTCGCTAGCGACTCGTGTCGTTTGTATGGATAAGGGCCGAATCGTTTATGATGGTAGCCCTAAAACGGTTATAGCGAACATGTGGGAAGTAGAAAAGTTCCGTCCATTCATTCCGCAAATTCCAAGATTGTTTTTAGAGTGGAATGTGAAAGAGATTCCATTTACAGTGCGAGAAGCGCAAATGAAAATGAATGATTTTTCAGCGATATCATATAGGAATGGGCAAGTAGAACAATGTGAAAAGCAAGAAGTAATTTTAAGTGCAGAACATATATCTTTTCAATATGAAAAAAATAGTCCACTTATTTTACGAGATTTAACAGTGAACATCGAAAAGGGAAAATGGACAGCTCTAGTTGGGAAAAACGGAACTGGGAAGTCTACACTGTTAACGATTTTAGCAGGATTGCAAAAAGCTAGAAGAGGTAAGGTAAAGTGGAATGGAAAAGTGATACATAAAATTGATTCGAAAGAACGATTTAAAAGTATAGGGTACGTATCGCAACATCCGTACTATCATTTTACATTTGATACAGTATGGGAAGAGGTTTATGAGCGTGCTAATGAATTATATGGCGAAGAGGGAAAAGTAATAGCAGAAGAAATGTTGAAAAAATTCTGGTTAGATTCACTTAAAGAGCGCCATCCACATGATTGTAGCGGCGGAGAGCAGCAACTACTCGCATTATGTACAACGTTATTGTCAAAGCCAACGTTATTATTACTGGATGAGCCGACAAAGGGACTAGATCCATGGAAAAAGGAAAGAGTCGGAGAGCTATTTAAACAGTTGCAAAAAGAAGGTACAACAATTGTAATGGCAACGCACGATATTGAGTTTGCAGCGAAATACGTTGATCAATGTATGATGTTATTTGACGGGAAAGTCATTATGAATGATGCACAGAAAGAGTTCTTTAGTGGTAACTTCTTTTATACAACATCTATTAACCGATTCATCCGTAGAGAGTTGCCATTTGCATTAACGTGGGAGGATGTGTACGAAGCGTGTCCAAACGATATGTCGCATTTATAATATTTATTTTTGCCGTTGCAATATGTACACTACTCTTTACGACTCTTATTATGGACGGGTATTACATGGTAAGTAGTTTGTTTTTATTAGCTGTCATTATGCTACCTTTCTACGTCCGTTTTGAAAGGAAGGCGTTTGTTTCACGTGAAATTGTTATCGTTGCTGTGTTAGCGGCGATTGCAGCGGTTAGCCGGGTACCATTTTCTATTTTACCAAGTGTACAACCGACTTCTTTTGTCATTATCGTTGCTGCAATTGTTTTTGGGAGTGAAACTGGCTTTATGATTGGGGCAACGGCGGCTATTGTATCTAACATTTTTTTAGGACAAGGTCCGTGGACTCCGTGGCAAATGTTCTCTTGGGGCATGATCGGTTTTATAGCAGGATTACTCCGAAATACATTTTTGATGAAAAAACTATGGGGACGACTCATATATGGATTTGCCGTTGGATTTCTATTTGGCTGGATTATGAATTTGTGGGGTCTTCTTGGTTTTATACAAGAAGCAACGTGGGAAACAGTTATTGCCTACTATGTCGCAAGTTTTTACTTTGATCTGAGTCATGCGATATCGAATGTTATTTTCCTTCTGTTATTTAGCACGTCATGGATTACGATCCTCACAAGATTTAAAAAGAAATACGGTATATTAGATGAGCATAACGTGACATAGAAAAGCATACTCATATAAGGTAGGGTCGCGACTTACATATTCGTTTGCCTCTTTCATGCTTCTTACATATTGTAAGAAGCATTTTTTATTGTCAAAAAATAGATTCAATATATATCCGTTATTATATGAAATTATTTGTATAATAGTAGGTGAGAACTATTTTCAAGAGGGAGGTGTATAGTTAATGAAGTTAGTTATTCCGAAGCAACATGGAGCATGGGCGATGCTTGTCATACCATTTCTATTAAGTGTATTACTTGGTCAACCTACTTTTTATCATATCCCATTGTTTTTAGCCTGGTTCTTTATCTATCTAGCTACTTATCCATTTCTCATGTACATAAGGCAAAGACGAAAAAAAGAATTTCTACACGCTGCAATTGTTTATTTTATCATTGCATTTGTATTTGGGATGATTTCTTTATTATATGAATGGCGAATTCTTTTATTCGCAGTATTAATGATTCCATTGTTTATTGTAAATATGTATTACGCTCGTCAAAAAAATGAACGAGCATTACTAAATGATATTTGCGCGATTATTGTGTTTTGTATAGGTGGCTTAATAAGTTATTATTTCTCAATGAAATTTATTGATAGAACCGCATTATTCATTGCGCTTATTTCATTTCTATATTTTTTAGGAAGTACGTTTTATGTGAAAACGATGATTCGTGAAAAAAATAATCCGAAGTATCGTTTTATATCTTGGGGATATCATATTATATTAACGGTAATCGTATTTACTATAAATCCGTGGTGTTCACTCATATTTGTACCAAGTGTAATTCGGGCCATTATGTTGTATGGCAAAAAGATTTCTATATTAAAAGTAGGGATTTTAGAAATTGTTAATTCTGTATATTTTTTAATCATAACGGTAATAATGATGAAGTATGCCATTTGAAAAAAAACTTCCCATCTTTTGATGGGAAGTTTTCATTCTTGTTCTAAAATATGAACGGTATAATCGCATCTTTGTAATGCTTGTTCTACAGCGTAAAGGGATTGTTCAATACGTGCACGATTAAAATCTTCTTCAACAGTTTGTAATGCATCTTCTAAACAATGTTTTGCTTCTTGTAATGATTGAAAAGAATCTTGTACGTATCCACGAGCATTCTTTTGCAACGTAGTAGCCTCCTTTTGTACATCTTTTTGTAGTATGAACAATAAAGAAGAAAATATAATTTTTATATTTATTTGACAATTATAATAAAATTACGTATAGTTAAATTTAAAGTGAATATTTTCTTATCCAGAGAGGTGGAGGGACTGGCCCGATGAAACCCAGCAACCGCGATGCAGGTGCTAATTCCAGCAGAACATTTTTGTTCTGGGAGATAAGACGAAGATATACGTAACTTCTTCTTATCGGAGAGGTTTTTTTGTTGCAAAAAAACCGATTACGAAAACATATAATAAGAAGAAAGGGGTTGCGAAGTACTGTGACACTCGAAAAATACGTAAAACTGCGTAGTACAGTTTATGAATATATGATAGAGCAAGATAAGCCAATATCATTGTTAGATATTCAAGAACATATCGTTTCGCATCATGAAGGAAAATTCACTAAAAAAATGTTACATCAATTTTATTTATCAAGACTATTAGATGAACTCAAACTGGATGGGAAAATTACTTTAGCTGATGATGAATATCGCTATGCTGAAAAAGGGGTATTTTATAAAGCGGGAAAAGGGAGCTAGGCTCTCTTTTTTTTGAAGTATGTAAAGTAAAAGACTGCTGAAGCAGCCTGATACAAGGGAATGGTGTTGAGTGTGTAGTGTCAAAGATTGAATGTGCCTGAAAGAGGCACTTCATATCGGCTGCAAATGAAAAGAGACACCTCCGCCGAATAGGTGTCAGTCGTTTTGTCACGTAGACTCGCTACTTGACAGTTATTAGAATAACATGCAGGATTTTGGAAGTCAAAAGGGAATTAGAGGAAGAGGTATTGTGATGTATGCGTACTTATTAAAAGATATAATGAAATGGATTCCAAAGTACATTATAGATAGAGGATATGAATATTATGAAGAGGGACATGTAGAAGATGTTGAAATACACGACAAGAAAGTATTTGCGTTCGTTACTGGAAATGCAGGGAATTATGAAGTGATTATTGATCTTGAAGATTTTGCAGAAAGTAGCTGTGAGTGTCCGTATGAAAATTATTGTAAGCATATGGCGGCAGTTGTGTATGATATTCAAGGTGCTGGTGAGAGTACGGTTAAAGAGAAAGTGAACGGTTTAGAAAAAGAAGAGTTACTAACAGTATTAAATCGTTTGTTACAAAGTTCGAAAAATGTGCGAATTGTAGAGAAGATGTTAAAGAAGGGGAAAGATTAACTAAAGAGGGAGTTGTTTTGTAGTGAACGTACTAATTATATATGCTCATCCTAATCCTTCAAGCTTAAACGGGGCAATTTTAGAGCATGTGCAAAAAGGACTTGGGGAAACAAATCATTCTGTTACAATACTTGATTTGTATAGAGAACAATTTGATCCAGTGCTTGTATTTAATGAAGAGAAAAAAAGACGTGATTTATTACATGAAGAAGAGACGGAGCGATATAGAGAATTAGTGCAGAAGGCGGATATGCTTCTTTTCATATATCCGATATGGTGGTGGGGCATGCCTGCTATTTTAAAAGGATTTATCGATCGTATTTTTGTAGCTGGATTTGCTTATAAATATGAGGGGTCATTACCGAAAGGGTTATTGAAAGGAAAGAAGGCGTGGGTTATTAATACGTTAGACTCACCGTTATGGTATGTGGCCCTATTATATCGATCAGCGGATTGGATTATGATGAAACGAGGGGTTTTACGTTTTTGTGGTATTCGCGATATAAAACGGTCAGTTTTTCAATCTGTGAAAACGAGTAAACTAGAGAAGCGTGAAAAATGGCTATTACAAATAGAAGAAAAGGCTCGTACATTATGAATGAAATAGATCGTATTATAAAGTGTTGCAATTGTGATGACGAACTTTTGCGTACGTATATTAATTGTTTAGTCCAATTGAAGAAATACAGCGAAACGTTTCAACAAATTCAAATACAATTAAGAAATGATTATTTAATAAGAGGGATTTGTGAAAGAGAAGTTGATGAGGTAATAAAGGGAAGTAAAGAATATGAAACATATTTTCTTCCTAAAGTATTGCAGTGGAATTTCCTTAAGAACAATCCTCATATGATTGAAAAAGTGTGTGAAGATTTGTTTACATATGAAGCATTAAATCATGCAGAGGTAGAGTGGAGGAAGGTAATAAGCTGTATAGATAATAAATAAGAAACATAGACTAATGATAAATCCTGCATATAGTAAGTTAACAACACAAAATCCCATAATATCACGAGCGCCTAAACCAGCTATCGCTAATGCCGGTAATGCCCAGAAAGGTTGAATTAAATTTGTCCAAGCATCGCCCCATGCAATTGCCATCGCTGTTTTCGCGGCAGGTACACCAAGTTCAGCGCCAGCTGGAATCATAATGGGTGCTTACACTGCCCATTGACCGCCTCCAGATGGAACGAAAATATTTACAATGCCAGCACTTAAAAATGTAAAGAGCGGGAATGTAGTTTCATTTGAAATGCTAATAAAGAAAGTAGAAATAGCTCCTCCAAGCGACAGACCTTCACTATTTACTCCAATCATCATCCCCATAATTCCTGCGTAGAACGGAAACTGAAGTAAAATACTGTATTTAATGTACATGTTAGAACAGCAAAAATTTGTAAGAATGGACGCTGCTACGAGTCAATATTTTTAATACCCTTCAAGAAGGATATCAGCTATTTTTAACGAATTCTGAATTACAAACAAACTTTATTAAAAGTGGTGAGATAATATAGGGAATAAAACAAATTTCTTTTTGGATATGAAAATGGAAAAATATATAGTTAGCAAGCTTCGGAGCGCCGGTTGTGTTTTCGCAGAAGATGAGACCCGGTTACTTATTTCAGAGGCACTAACTCCCGAGGACCTTATGAAAATGGTAGAAATGCGAGTCAACGGTTTACCTCTGGAATACGTTGTTGGATATACGGAGTTCTGTGGTTTACGAGTAGAAGTGGATCGAGGCGTTTTTGTACCGCGTAAACGTACCGAGTTCCTTGTTCATCAAACAGAGGCGTTGTCACGTTCTAGCGATATCATTGTTGACCTATGTTGTGGGTCAGGTGCTGTGGGTGCAGCACTGGCAGCAACTTTGGGACGAGTTGAATTGTATTCTGTTGATATTGACCCTATCGCAGTACAATGCGCTAGTCGCAATGTAATGAATTTTGGCGGTCATGCTTTTGAAGGTGACTTATATAAAGCTCTACCCCGCTCACTTAAGGGAAATGTAAACATCCTAGTTGCGAACGTACCTTACGTTCCTACCGAAATAATAAAGTTTCTCCCCCGGGAGGCACGCCTACATGAACCCAATGTGACGCTTGACGGAGGTAAAGATGGCCTTAATATTCTGCGAAGAGTGGCAGAAGAAGCATTACTCTGGTTAGCTTTGGATGGACATCTTTTGATAGAGACGAGCGAAGTTCAGGCACCCGAGGCCTTTAAAATCTTTGCTGGCGCTGGGCTTACCACGAAAGTGGCTAGAAACAAGGAACTGGATGCTACTGTCATTATCGGTTCTAATTCTAACTTTTAGAGTAAATAAGCATTATTCAATGAATATAATCATTTTGATAATCAATCCCGACAAGGGGGAGAATCAGGAAAATACGGATAACACTAAGAAGTTTTAATCTATAAAAAAGTGCACCTCCGATTGTTAGACTGTTGCTAACAATCGGAGGTGCACTTTAAAGGAATCAACTTTTTTTATCCCGCTATTTATTGAACTAAAGCACCCATTAGCTTAATAGCAAATGATTATAATCCGCTATTTCTCCCAAAGTTCAATTAATCGCCCTTCAGGATCTTTAATCCAAATAAACTTTCCGAATTCACTAATCTCTTCTTTCTTTTCAAGAGGTACACCAATATGTTCAAGATGCTGAATAGTCTCGTTTAGATTATGTACTTGGAAATTTAACATCACTTGTTGTTCTGTTGGAAAATAACTGTCATTCTCGGTAAAGAAAGAAAAGATAGTCGCAGTTCCTAATTCGGGTTTAATCACAGTCCCATTCCAATTTTCTATTTCAATCTTCAACACTTCACTGTACCATTTTTTTATAACATCAAGATTTTTAGTTCTCCAAAATATTCCTCCGAAACCTTTTATCATTGTATTTAACTCCTGTCTGTCTTTTAATTTTTAATGTGACGTAGTATGTATTTAATATATCAAAACAAAACAGGAATAGTAAGGAAAATCAGCAACTTATGAACAGTAAAAAATCATAATTGCTGGTGTAGCATTTACTATATTAACGATACCGACATCATCCTTTGCAGAATTTGAGAAACAAAAGCAAGATACAATTGAAGTCCGAGCAAAGGAGTATAACAATACTGACTCGTTTGAGGATAATTCTTCAACTCAAAGTTCGCCTGAACAATCCAAAACGCTTATAAATACTCCTTTCAATAGTATAGAAAAAATAGGGGAACTGTTTCTGGGAAAATGAATGAAGGAATGATAAAAGCCCGTACATTAAGTAAGAGTAATGTGCGGGCTTTTAAGCATAGTATTACGAAGTTTCGCTAATTTTAGTTTCTGTATGAGTGTTAGTAGCAATTCTTTTCTTTATCTTAAAGTGATAGTAGGTGTAGCAAAAGATGATAAATGGTACAGTGCAATAGATTCCTAGTCTTTGACTTGGGATAAAGATAAGACTTATTAATATAATGCCATACAATCCAAAACCAAGAATTGGTACAAGTGGATAAAGTGGAGTTTTAAATTTTAAGTCTTCTAATTTTCCACCTTCGGCTAAATAATGTTTACGGAAAAAGAATTGAGAAACACAAATTGACATCCAAACAATAATTGTAATGACTCCAGAAATTGAAATCAGCCATAAGTAAACCGTTTCAGCAGCTACAACGCTTGTCAAAAGAGAAAAAGCAGAAATAGCTATCGTCAAGAGTAAAGCGTTTAGAGGTATCCCTCGTGATGATAATTTCTTTAAAAAGGCTGGAGCCATATCATTTTTTGATAATGACCAAAGCATTCGAGTTGCGGCGTACAGTCCTGAGTTTGCGACAGAAAGAACAGCAGTAAGAATAACAAAGTTCATAATATCAGCTGCATATGGAATACCTATATTATCAAATACAGCAACAAACGGACTTTTTGTTAATCCTGCCTCTTCCCAAGGAATTAAAGCCACGAGAACAAAGATTGCTAAGACGAAGAAAAACATCGTGCGCCATATTATATTTCTAATAGAACGAGGTAAAGTCTTTGCTGGATCTTCACTTTCACCTGCTGCGATTCCAACAAGTTCTGTACCTTGGAAGGAATAATTGACTGTAACCATTGTTAATAAGATAGCGGCAAGTCCATTTGGGAATAAACCACCATGATTTACGAAATTTGAAAGAAGCGGAGCGGGTTCGTTTCCTTTTAAATCAATAAAACCGAACATAGCGGCGCCGCCAAGAATAATGAAAGCGATAATGGCAGATACTTTTATACTTGAAAACCAAAATTCTGTTTCTGCATAACTACGAGCGGATAATGCGTTAATAGTGAATATTGTAACACCAAATATTAAACACCAAACCCAGACAGGAATATCAGGAAACCATCGCTGCATTGTAATACCAGCAGTTGTAAATTCAAGACCAGTCGTATTCGCCCAGCTTAGCCAATACAACCATCCGATGGTAAATCCAGTTGCGGGATTGATGAACTTAGTGGCATATTCCTGGAAGGAACCTGAAACTGGCATTGCTACAGCAAGCTCACCAAGACATAGCATAACGAGATACATTAATAATCCACCGGCCATAAAGGCAAGTACGGATCCACCAGGTCCAGCTTGACTTATAATAAAACCAGATCCGTTAAATAACCCCGTTCCAATCACACCACCGAGTGCAATCATGAATAAATGTCTACCTTTCATCGTGCGCTTTAATTCATTGTTTGTATTGTTTACTTGCGTCATTGTTTTCCTCACTTTCATAATTGGTAGTATGAAGATTGATGTTTTTCCGTATTATGGAATGTATTCCGTGATGTGAAATCTTGTTCTAATTTTCAGATAATTAAAAAGAAAAGTCAATATTTTTTTGTTTACGTTTTCATTTTTTTGATAGTGTTATATCTCTATTTTTAGAAAATTAAATAAATTAATTGATTTCAGTTTGAATTTTTGTTAAATTGATAGTTAATTAGGCTAAACATACTACAAGTAAAGTTGAGGCGAGTTATGGTACAGTCCATTGATCGAGCGATAGGTATTATTAAGTTACTGAATTCTACAAATGAAAAAGAGTATTGGGCTATTTCTGATATAGCTGATAGAACACATCTCCCGGTTAGTACAGTACATAGGTTACTGAACTCTTTGATGGAGCATGGGTTAGTTACGCAAATTTCAGAAACAAAACAGTACAAGATTGGGCCAATGTGGATGGAAATAGGATTACGTCAATTGGAGAAGGTAGACTACAGATCTGTTGCAAGAGAAGTAATGAAGCGTTTGGCCTCTGAAGTTGAAGAAAGTGTTTATTTGAACATTCCAAATGGAACACATTCTATTATCATTGAAAGAATTGATAGCCCTTTAAAAATTCGAGTTATCGATAACTTAGGGGAACAGATTCCACTTTCAATTGGCGCCGCAAATAAAACGATGCTTGCCAATATGAACACGAATGAAATGGAACACATTGTAGAACATTTACTTTCTTCTTTACCAGAACAAAAGCAAATTCTTTTCGATCAAATAAAGCAAATAAGAAATGAAGGATATGCTGTCAGTTATGGTGAAAAAACAGAAGGGACAGCATCAGTAGCTGCACCTATTATCGGATTTAATCATAAAGTAGTAGGAGCATTAAGTGTTGGGTTAATTAGTCATCGCATTAATGATGATCGACTATCTTTTCTTATTAGTAAGGTAAAACAAGCAGCTCATGAAATATCAATAAAAATCGGCAGTACATCAGAATTATAATTTTGATAGCTGTCGTCATTTTTTATTCATATACTGGAATTGATTTTCATAATGCGGAAAAATAGGAGGATTTATATGTCAAAGTGGCAATCTAAAGAACAATTGGTTCAATTATTAAGCAATCTTGTTGAAATTCCTAGTATTACAGGTTCAGAGGCTGAAGTTATATTGCCAGACTTTGTTGTAGAACAATTATCTGACTTACAGTATTTTAAACAAAATCCGCATCATTTGCAAAAAAATCCGACCGGGGATGGAAGATATTTTGTTACAGCGCTAGTAAAGAAAAGTGATAGTACGAAAAATACCGTAATTCTTGTTAGTCACTTTGATGTTGTAGATGTACAAGATTACGGAGTGTGGAAAGAAGATGCATTTAACCCTAAAAAGTTAACATCTATGTTTTATTCTCATAAAGATGAGCTACCAGATCACGTACGTGAAGATATAGAACAAGGAGATTGGCTATTTGGTAGAGGAACAATGGATATGAAATGTGGTCTAGCTTTACAAATGGCAATGGTTGAGCAAGCTTGTGAAGGAAGATTTGATGGGAATGTTCTTTTATTAGCTGTTCCAGATGAAGAAGTGAACTCTGTAGGGATGAGGGCTGCTGTTCCGAGATTATTAGACTTAGCAAGAGAACATGACTTAGAGTATAAAACGGTTCTAAATTCAGAGCCTATGTTTTCAAGGCATCCTGGTGACCAAAATAAGTATATTTATACTGGTTCTATTGGTAAGGTGTTACCTGGTTTCCTTTGCTATGGAAAAGAGACACATGTAGGCGAACCTTTTGCAGGATTAAATGGGAGTTATATGGCTGCATTATTAACAGCAGAATTAGAGTTGAATACGGACCTTTGTGATATTGTAGATGGTGAAGCGAGTCCACCACCAACTAACTTGCTTCAAAGAGACTTAAAGGAGGATTATTCTGTACAAATTCCTCATCGTGCTGTCACATTATTTAACTTGTTTTTACTAGAAAAAACGATGACAGATGTAGTTTCATTATTACGTCAAAAAGTAACGAAAGTAGCAGAGAAAATCGAAGAATCGTATGAGGAGCGAGCGTATCATTTTTCTAAGCATAATCCGTTCATACCGCCTAATCTCAAAGTAAATGTATTAACGTATGAAGAGCTTATCACTTATGCAATTGAACAACATGGAAGAGAAAAAATAGATGAAATTCAATCTAATATTATAAAAAATAGAGAAGATAAAGATGATCGTGCGGTAACCATTGATTTAGTAGACAAATTATCTATCTTATGTAAAGAAAAGGCTCCGATGATTGTACTTTTCTTTGCTCCGCCGTACTATCCAGCTGTGAGTTCACGCAACAATCCTTTAATTAAAGAGGTAGTTGTAGAAATGGAAAAGTATGCCCACTATAATCATAGTATTACATTTGAAAATCAAAATTATTTTGGAGGAATTTCAGATTTGAGCTATGTGGGCTTGCAGTACCCATTGGATTCAATGAGTTCCCTTGTAGACAATATGCCATTATGGGATAAAGGTTATTCGATTCCACTTCAGGAATTAGAAGAGTTTGACGTTCCAGTATTAAATATGGGGCCAGTAGGAAAAGATGCACATCAATGGACGGAGCGTCTGGACATAAATTACGCATTTGAAACGCTATTAGATATGTTACCTATATGTATTGAAAAATTACTTGTTTCTAATAAAGTTACACAGTCATAGTGTTTGCATAAGAGAGAGGAAAGGACCGTAGTGATACGGTCTTTTTTGTTTAATGAATAGTGTGTAACCTTAGATTTATGAAAATGTGACGGTACCTCATTTATTAATGTTACTTGATAAGTAGAGAAATGGGGGGGAATTGTGATGTAAGAATTTTCTTTTCCTCTTTTTTATATTAATTATTGAACATAAAAAGCTTTAGGACTTTGCAGAGCTTTTTCTACCTCTTCTTGTGTGAGAATAGGATTGGGAATTCCTGGTACTATCGGAAGCGTTAGATCATTTTCTTCGTTACTATGACCTGTAGGATCATTTGGAGAACAAGGTGCTGTGCTTTCTATATTGTTTCCTACCATTCTAGCAAATAATGCATGTCCGATTTCATGAGCAAGTAACAAATGATCTGCTTCATCAGTGACAACAATATTAGCTTGAAAATCAGTTATTTCACCATTCTGAACAATCGGTACATACGAAGTGCACCCAGAGCTTTCTCCATCTGCTAATCTATTTCCTCCGACAAAAAATAATCCAATCCATTGGTTAATTCCTTGAGTATATGGGAGTAAATTATTTAAAGTATCTGGATTAAAACAGTCAATTTTATCTGCGGAATACTCTTCATTGGTATAGGCAAATCAATAGTCTTGAGCTCCTATAAACATTTGAGCAAGTCTATCATTACTACTATTGGCATTTTGGGCAACAAATATATTTAAGCCTACATAATATGCCATTTACTTATCTCCTTAAAATAGATTCGCAATAAACTATTTAGAGAGAGTAGATATGGCTTGTACACTTTTTGTAACGGTATTTGCTGAGTTTTTGTATAATATAATCATGTGAAGTTAACATAACTTATTGTATCAATAGTATATATTTGCGTAGAATATCCATTTTAAGGTTTTGAAGTACCCCCCTAAATGAAAAATTTATTTCTCTAAAGTTAGTTACTTAGTGAAGTCTGCTCATTTTTTCGTATTAGGGAAGAAGGTACTTTTTAACTTGATGGGTATGGGGTAGTACCCCTTTTAGCAAAACCGGAGTGGGAATGATGAGTATAAATAGTTTTGTGGGATTGATAAAGGACGAATTATTAAAAGAGGTAAGCATAAGAAGTGAGGATGAATTCGAGCCTGTAGTAGTTAAAGATATTCCTAGACTTTGGAAGTGTTTAGGGACAGGTAATTATGCCGCAGTATTTATGCACAAAGAATACAAAGATTGGGTAGTGAAAGTTTACGCGCGAGAAGGAGAAGGAATTGAAAAAGAGTCAGAAGTATACCGAAGAATCGGAAATCATCCTTCTTATTCGAATCTTATATATAAAGGGGGAAATTTCATAGTATTGAAACGTTTAAAAGAAATTACCTTATACGATGCTATTCATAAGGGGATTAAAATTCCTAAGCAGGTAATCCTTGATATCAATGAAGCTATAGAGTATGCAAGGGAACAAGGATTAACTCCTTGTGATGTTCACGGGAAAAATGTGATGATGGAAAACGGAAGGGGATATGTAGTCGATGTATCTGATTTCTTAAAAACAAAAGAAGATAGTAAGTGGAGAGACTTAGAAAAGGCATATTTTACATTTTACTTGCCTTTCATTTATAAATTGCCTTTCCCTGTTAAAATACCGTATTTCATGTTAAACATTGTTAGACGTTCATATAGAAAATATAAGAAGCTTAAACAGAAATTCAAATTGTAAAAGGACCACATACTTATCTTTAGGTTAGATAAGTGAACCACTAGTAAACAAAAGGACCGTACATTTTAGATATGTCTAATATGTACGGTCCTAATTTTATAACTTCATGAAGTAATTTATTTATAAAATGATTGTAACATTTGTATATAATACTGATATTATTATGAGAAGTAAATCTTCTTGTTTTAATAGAATATACCCATTTCAGTACATTTCATTTTAAACATATTGATGTACTATAGTTCTAAACAAATCACAATAATGAATTAGAAGGGGAATAAACTATGTACACAGACTCAATTGAGTATTAAAATTTTAATCTAATTTACCTTTGCATAGATGCAGGTATCAGTTAGTTTTTTACCGTCAGCTGAAAGATCTTCATTACGTAATATCCCTTCAAGCTCAAAACCTAGTTTTTCAGGGATCATACGACTTTTAGTGTTATTAGATTCACATCGTATTTCAATCCTTCTAAATTTGAGTAACTGAAATCCAAGGTTTGTTAACTCACTTACTGCTTCTGTCATATATCCCTTGCCACTAAATTGCGTGTTAATCCAGTATCCAATTTCACATTTAGAAATCTTCCAATTAATTCCGTGAAGGCTAGCAGTTCCAATAAAATCATTAGTACCTTTATGATAGATAAGATAGCGAAAGCTTTCTCTTTTCAAAAAATCTATATGGGCATTTCTCAGGATAATTTCCGTTTCTTCAACAGTAGGAATTGACTGGAATAAAAGCAACCATTGTTTTAACTCATTAATTGAATCCTTAATAGCTTGGTATACTACATTCCCGTCATCAGCTTGAAGTGGCGCTCGAAGAATTAGTCTGTCTGTTTCTATTTGTAACGGAACATCTAATAAAATAGGATTCATATAATTTCTCCTCTCAAAAACTTTAAATTATGACATAACAAAAAAACTTTCACCCCAAGGAAATAATTCTTGAGGACGAGAGTGTACCACCTCAGTTTGTTGATATGTCACCATATCAACCTCTTCGGTTACGTTACTATAATAAATAAATTAAAAAATACCCTAGCTCACTAACAGGAGATCCTGTCACAGCATCACTATAAGTTATTATAGAACCGTGCGAAGCTCCTAGTCTTTCTTCATTAAGAACTTGATATGCAGCAATACAGTAAAGCTTATCTCCCATAAAGGGACCTCCTAAAAATTAGTAAACAATAAATATATATTCAATTAATCGCTTAGAAATCCCTTTTCACATATTGAAAACTAAACTGCCAGTTGGTACAAAAAATGGCTACCGAAGCAGCCTTAGGTTGTTCAAATAATGCATTCGTTAGTTGAATAAGGAATTATTATTTTTCATTTATCGGCTTCTAATTTTTGTCTTTTGTATAATGGGGTAGCGTCACATCGCCATCAAGTTAAGAAAAGCAAATACCCCAAAACGAAAAAATGAGCTTTTTTGTTACAAGTTAGTACAAAATTTCGTTCTGGGGGTACTATAAAATTTTAGCTTGATGGCATGGGGCTAATTCGTGTTTTTCGGCTCTCGAATGAAACAACTTTATTATTAATTTAAAAATCCATTTTCTATGACACAACTAGATTTCCAAATAACTTTGAAAGCTTTCTGTCATTCAAATATACAGAAGGCTACTGTGTTTTTTGAGCTGAAATTAAACAACTTTATTATCATTACACAGGGAGGAGGTTAAGCAATGAGAGCACCATATCAAGTATTGGTATTTCCTTATATAAAAACTGACGATTCTATTCAATATGCTATTTTTAACCGAAGTGATTATGGTTATTGGCAAGGAATAGCTGGTGGTGGAGAAGATGGTGAGACTCCGATTGAATCAGCAAAACGGGAAGCGTTTGAAGAGGCTGGTATTATAAGAGAATGTCCATATATAAAATTAGATTCTGTGTCTTCACTACCAGTAGAGGATGTAGTTGGAGGATTCCTTTGGGGAGAAGATGTTTATGTAATAAAAGAATTTTCTTTTGGAGTTAAAGTGCCTACAAAAAATATTTCATTATCCAAAGAGCACTTCAATTTTAAATGGTTATGCTTTGAGGAAGCAGTAACGCTTTTGAAATGGGATAGCAACAAAACAGCATTGTGGGAATTAAACAAAAGGCTATTAAAACAATTAAATTGTTAGCTAACAAAGACATTAGTAGTATAAGAATGAAACAACTTAAAAAATCCTTGCTACATTTCATATGCAGCAAGGATTTTATTTTTCTTAGCGTGTTTTTTTTCCGAAATGCTGGTGATACCCTATGCCCATCAACCTAATCAGAATAACTTTCCACAAAACGAAAAAAATGGGCTAAGTTCTCATAAATAACCGTAGAGATATCAAATTTTCGTTTTGGGGAACATTTAATTTCTTAAGTTGATAGCGATGTGGTGGGGCCCCATTATGGTCTTAATTCAAAATTGATTTTAATAATATGTTCTTGCCTACACACCAAGCGACCATCTATTTTTCTTTACATAATCTCCAGATACAGTCCATATCAACTATAGATTCTTGTCTTATGCTAAATGTAATCAAAAAGTAAGTAGATAAAGATAATGACTAAAACATTAACTCTAGATACTTTTTTGATGAATATTACAAATAAACAGGAGGTAATGAAAGATGTTTAAAACATTATTAGCAGGAGCACTTTTAAGTACAGGATTGGTAGCGGGGGGTGCAGTAGGTGCAGATGATGCGAAAATGGACAATTTAAAATCAAATGAAGATAGTTCAAATCAAGTAATTACACGGAGTGCAGATGGAACAACGTCTTTCTCACAAAACTTTGATGTACCTAAAGATGCAGTGCCAGCAACTCCTAAAGGAGATGCAAAAACTGTTGAAAGAACAGAAGGTACAGGTTCTCAAGAAGGAAAAATGGTACCAACAAAAGAAGGAAATTAAATACTATATAGTTATAACGAAGAGCATCCAAAAAGTGGTGCTCTTTTTATATTATAGGGATCAACTGGTTTTACTCAATATAGAACTGTAGAGGGAATTCAAGCTAGAATATGGGTTACTGTCTCTTCAAATTATGGTGTTTGAAGCACTAGTTTTGGTGGTAACGTTACAACATAAACATTTTATTAGAGATTTTTTAAATTTACACACACTCTAGATAGACTACATATCAACTTCAGATACTTGTTTTATGATACAAGTAATCAAACAAAAGGAGGGCAATACAAAATGATTAAAACAGTATTAACAGGGCACTCTTTTAGGTACAGGAGATTATTAACAGGTGGAGAAAATGTTGAAGATGTGCAGACAGATAAACATATTCCATATGAACAAAATGAATTGCAGCAAACTCTAGAAAAGTACGATTCAAAGAAATTTGAGTTATAAAAAGAAAATAGATAAATTGACAAGAGAAAAGCACTTTGTGTATATCACAGGTGCTTTTCATTTTGATATAGGGCTTGAATTAAATTTTTACACTAAAATATATACGGCAAAAAGGGGGGAGTTCATTGCACAAAGTTATTTATGGAATATTAATTTTAATTTATACTTTGTATTCATTTTTTGTAAGTGATGGAAGTGAAGTAAGGTTTATTATGGTGTTAACTATAGTACTTATCTTTTCTGTGGTTTTAGAAAAAGGAAATGCAAACAAAACGACTGATTAAAGGTCGTTTTGTTTGCATTTTTTAGTTGGCTATTAAAGTCCAGATGTTTTAGGGATAGCACCAACTCGCCATCAATCTTAAAGAACGATTTATCCCCAAACAATAAATACGAGCAACATGCACAAAATTTTCGTTCTGGGGGTGTTTACTTTTCTTATTTATTCTATTTAACAAAAGCACCTTTTTGTTTGAATGTATTATTTCACAAATTCCCCGTCATAGAAATAACTTTATTATGATTTACAGTTTACAATGACTGAAATTCATATTAATAAAGACCTCCATTTACGATTCGAACTTTGCATATGAATTGCTAATCAAGTAATAAATCGGACTTAAATACGATTACAGCATTTCCTGCAATTCTTACTTCCTCTGGTTCCTGATTACAAATTTTCACTTGAACATCAATGATACCCGCCCGTTTTATAGCTTCGCCCTGCACTGCTTTAAAACTAAATAAAGTATTATCATGTTTGACAAGTCTATGATGTATCAAGTATGCGCCTAAAGGACCGTTCGCATTACCTGTAACAGGGTCTTCGTTAATACCAATTGCAGGAGCAAACATTCTTCCATGAATTAAAATATCAGAGTCGGGAGCATTCATCGTAAACACATAGAAACCATTGCAATTAATTAATCCACTGACTTTTGTGAGTAAATCCATATTAGGGTTTAATTGGTTAAGAAGTTCCGAATTTTTAATTCCAATCATCACCTTAGAATGCCCGGTTGAAACGATTTGTACTGGACAATCTTCTAATAAATCATTTTCACTAATATTGAAAGCTGTAAATATATTCTCTAAAGCTACACCTTCAATCACAGTTTCAAAACTTATACTACCCTGCGTCATAATAATTTTGTAATCATTATCTTCATTAATCACATCGACTGGTAAAATGCCGGCACCAGTTTTATGATAAACTTTAACTGTATTTAAACTATTTTCAACTGCACGAGCATAGTGGGCAGCAATCGTCGCATGTCCACAGATAGGGACCTCATGAGTAGGCGTAAAAAAACGAATATGTACATCAGATTCGCTATTGTCTGATTTAAAGATAAATGCCGTTTCCGAATTGTTAAGCTCTCTAGCAATCCTCTGCATCTCACCCGAGGATAAACCATCTGCATTTGTTATTACACCAGCCGGATTACCTGATAATTTTTTCTTCGTAAATGAATCAATTTGATATAATCGGTACTTTCTTTCCATGTCATTTTCCACCTTTAATATATTTAATTTTTGGTCCTTTATACTATCTTTAATTCTTATTATATTAAAGTTCCCCCGTTGCTTCTATAAGGAGCTTGATAGAAATGTGGCGATACCCCATCGCTATCAAGCTAATAAAAAGAAATGCCCCTAAAATGAAAAAATGCGCTATTCTTTCTGTAGAATCATAGGAAAGGATGGCGTTTTTGGTTCTGGTGCAAAAAATCTCTTAAACTTGGACATACTGATATTACTACTCTACAAAAGGTGTGTGATCAGTATGGAAAAGGAGAATTTTTTCAAATGGAAGCATTATCAGCCTGAACTAATCTTATTAACAGTAAGGTGGTACCTACGGTACAATTTGAGCTTTCGTAACCTGGTGGAAATGATGGAGGAAAGAGGATTATCAATTGCTCACACAACGATTATGCGCTGGGTTCATCAATATGGACCTCAATTAGAAGAGAAAGTACGACATCATCTTAAGTCAACAAATGACTCTTGGAGAGTCGATGAAACATATATCAAAGTAAAAGGGCAATGGATGTATTTATATCGTGCAGTCGATTCAGAAGGGGATACAATTGATTTTTATCTAAGTCAATCAAGAGATAAACAAGCAGCCAAGCGCTTTTTCAAGAAAGCCTTGGCTTTTTCGTACGTTTCTAAACCTCGCGTGATAACAGTAGATAAGAATCCTGCCTATCCTGTAGCGATTCAAGAGTTGAAAGAAGAGAAACATATGCCTGAAGGTATACAACTAAGGCAAGTTAGATATCTCAATAATATAGTGGAACAGGATCATCGTTTTATTAAGAAACGCGTGCGTTCTATGTTGGGATTCAAGTCATTTAAAACAGCAACCTCTATATTGAGTGGTGTTGAAGCCATGCATATGATGAAAAAAGGACAACTTCACTCACAGGTGAAGTCTGCCCAAAATGAAGTTAGGTTCATACATAAATTGTTTGGAATTGCATCATAATCTGCCATTGAACAGTCTATGTAGGTTTCTATGTCTCTATCAAATGATTTTTGCACCAGAACCAAAATTACAACTTCTGAAGGGCACAACTCTCTTTATATCAGAGCCTTCACTCGGGTCTATAAGTTCTTTTTTGATTTATACGATACAAGAATAGAATTTGAGAAAGATGTCTGGGATGTGAGGAAAATACCGAATGCTTGTTATTCCAAACACCATTCCGCATATCTTCTTCGATTTGATAGAGTTCATCCTGTTTACAGAGAGACGGTGAAAAAATATTTTAAATATGCAATAACTTATTTGAGCCAATCAGAGCTAAACATTAAATTAACTGGGATAAGATATTTCACAGAATTCTTACAGAGGAATCACCCTGATTGGAATAACTTGACTACTTTAAAGAGATCACATATTGAAGAGTATTTGATTTATTTCAATCAGAGTTTTGGGGATTTTTCAGTTGGCAGAAAAGGCAAATACCTATACTCAATAAAAGCTTTCATAGAGTATCTTCAACGTTCGGAACACCCCGAATCTCCTACTATACCTGTTTCTGCTTTGTTTTTTAAAGAAGATTTTCCTAAGCAACGAAGACAAAATGAAAATGGGATCAAATATATTCCTGACACTATTATGAGTCAGTTAGAAATGATATTAAGTCAGAATTTTGATAGGCTTAACCCTCCCATGAAGGAGAATGATAAAGAATATATCCCTATCGTGATTTTGCTCATGGCTACTGGTTGGCGGATAAGCGATATAACATTGTAGATCAACACGGAAATATTTACCACTTTGAAAACCATGCTTTCCGCCACACCAAAGGTGTGGAGTTGATTAACCTAGGTATGAATCTGACTCATATTATGAAATGGTTTGCTCATTCTTCTCCTGAAATGACACTCATCTATGCCGAGATTCAAGATGATACACTAAGAAGAGAATGGGAAAAAGCACAAGAAAAAAAAGGTCCTCTCCTTCGTATTAATTTGGATAAGGGTCAAGTCAATGAGATGACTATGGATGAAGACCTGATCCATTGGGAGTACATACTCAGTAATGTAGAGGCGGTACGAGTACCTCTTGGGTTTTGCTTGGCTTCTAAAAAAGAAGGTTGTCCATATGTGGTGACGCCCTGCTTGACTTGTCCAAACTTCTGCACAAATCCTGATAATCTGCTTAACTTTGAAAAAGAAATTCAGCGTGTCGAAGAGCATATCAAGATGACACAAAACTACCCAATCTACAATGAGAAGACCAAGGAACAACTAGATAATCTCATCAAGATTAGAGATCAACTTGCCGAAGGGAAGTCTCATCGAGGAGATGGCGCAAAGAAAATCCTATTTGATGCTCAAATCACTAAAGAAAAAGGTGTATTACAATGAAACATAAACGATCTACAGACGCCATTGTGGCCCTAGCTAAGATGAAGAGCGAAGAAACGGCTCAACAGGTTGAGCAGGCAATCAAACAGTTGATTAAAAAAAATGAGCGTATTAACTTCAACTCCGTTTCGGTGGAATCAGGGGTTTCTAAGTCTTACTTATATAACCATCCCAATTTTCGAAGTCGAATTGAAATGCTTCGTAAACAATGGCAACAGTCACCTGGAGCTGTAAAACGCCAAATGAGCGATGAGAGTAAGGATGCAATGATTCAATTATTACGTGAGCGCATTAAGGAACTGGAGGGTGAAAATAAGCGATTGAAAGGAGAAAATAAACGACTATATGGTAAAATATATGAAAAGGTTTAATACGTTGCCCGTTAAATAAATGCAACGGAAAAGCTGGCTTGTTTTTCTTTGATCTTCAAGAATCGGGCCATTTAACTGAAAAAGAATTAAACAAAGGAGACAGGATGAATACAAAATTAATTTTGATCGAAGGTTTACCCGGATCAGGAAAAACAACTATTGCAAAACTTGTACACGAGCTTTTGAAAAAACAAGGGTTGGATGCCCAACTCTTTTTAGAAGGCAATTTAGATCACCCTGCTGATTATGATAGTGTCGCTTTTTTTGATAAAAACGAATATAGAAGACTTCTAGAAGAATACCCTGAGTACCAAAAAATGCTAAAAAATAACGTGGTGATGAAAGGAAACGGATATTTTATTCCGTATGTTAAAATCAAGGAAAAATATGGGGAACAAATACCTCATCAGCTATTCAATGAAATTTGCACTCGTGATATTTATGAACTTTCATTTAAAAAAAATACAGAACTCATAACGGAAAGTTGGAAGGACTTTGGTGAAAAGGCACTTCATGAAGATTCACCTTATGTATTTGAATGTTGTTTTATGCAAAACCCATTGACTATCGGATTGGTCAAATATAATAGATCGATGGAAGAGGTTTCAGGCTACGTTTTAGGGTTAGCCGAGAATATAAAAAGTTTAAATCCGTTATTAATATATGTGGATCAAAACAACCTTGAAACATCCTTTAAAAAAGCTTTAGATGAACGGCCAAAAGCATGGTCGGAGGGGTTTATCGAATATTATACTGAACAAGGTTACGGGGAAAGCCACAAATTATATGGAGTAGATGGAACTATTAAGGTGTTAGAGGCTATGAAGTTGCTCGAAAAAGAAATCTACGACAATCTTGATATGAAGAAAATTTGGCTTGATAATTCCCAATTCAATCTAGGCAAGACCAAGGAAATATTAAAAGATGAACTAGAAGATATTTTTAAATAATGTTTAACAAACGGGCGCAATCCTTGAAAAAGGATAAGCGCTTATTTTATACTCTGATCCCCGTTACTAAAATAGAAAAGACAGGGAGAATTTTTTATTGATAATATATCGTCATTTGCGATGTAATCGTATTATACGATTAATGTAGGAGCGTGGTTTAATGATTCAAAATATAAATAATTACTTTTCCGATATTTACTTCAATTTACATCCTAAGCAAGAGGAAGCCATTTCGCATCAAAGTGTTCGTATTTTACAAACGGTTCAGAAAAAGCAATATGTTATGATTCGTGACATTGCTGAGCAATTATCAATTTCACACAATACAGCTTCGGAACATGTAAAAAAATTAGTGGGTAATGGATGGTTGTATAAAGAAAGGTCGGAAGAAGACCAACGTAAGGTGTATCTACATTTAACAGAAATAGGTTCCGCAATATTAAAGAAGAATACAGAGTTAGATGAAAATAAACTGCAAGCTGCACTTACCAGGTTATCGGCTAATGAAAGGGAAATGGTAGTTGAAGCATTTCGTATTTTAAGTGAGGTATCAAAATAAATGTATTTGCTAATAAAAATTATAAGTTCAGCTGCCATTATTGGCATCGTAACAGAATTGGCTAGGCGATTCCCTGTATATGGAGGCATTGTAGCTGCTCTTCTTTTAATCAGCATCCTAAGTATTATTTGGCTAACAATTCAAGGAGAATCTACTCAAAACATCAACAAATTTACACTTGGCGTTTTAGTAGGATTTCCTGCAACAGCGATAATGCTGTTTGTGATCTATATCGCATTAAAGCAATCTGTTCATTTAGTTCTAGCGATTTCACTAGGAATAGCTGCTTGGGGATTATTTTTAATAGGCCAAAAGTTTATGATGGGAGCATTTATTTCGTAAAAAGTTGATTATACTGGGGGGCGCTACTATTCCGTAATCGGGCGCGTTTGCCGAACAAAGGCAATCGCACTAATTTTATCAAAGGCTTTATTCATACGGAGGATATTTTTAAAAGTTCCTCCCAAGTTCTTTTGCTTTTTTTCGATATCGTGCCATAAAAACAAATTGTTTTCCCGTAATTTCTTTAAAACAACAAATGTTTTAATAACTTCATATTACAACAATTGTTGTTTTAACTCGAGTAGAACTTAAGGTGAAGAGTGCGATTGTTGAACAACATAAACTAAACTGGCTTTCTACTTTGTGTTCATATAACCAAAGTAGGAGGCCTTATTTATTCTATATTTTCTTCATTTTAGTCTTGATTTGTTTTTACCCAATTTAGGTTTCATCCAGATGCCAAGAGAGTTGCGCAGATTTGTTTTTCTTTTTCCAAATCTGATAAATAAGATTACCATATTCATGAACCCATCGCATGATAGTTGTAGGGTGTACGGAAATCCCACGTTCTTTCAAAATCTCAGATACATCCCGATAGTTTAAAGAAAAACGACAGTAGTAGCCAGCGGCTACCAAAATAAAATCTTTCTTGAACTGTTTCCCATTAAAATATTGCATGTATGATTCTCCTCGTTCCTTTTTCTAGAGTGTACCCTAGTTAGAAAACTTTGTAATAGAACCCATACGATACTAGCTGTAATCATTAATGTATTCAACTTTGTACCAATTTTACTGTTTTTTAGAGCTGACATTAAACCGAATTTTATTAAATCTTCATATTAAGTTATACATCTTATAACGAAAAATAACAAATAACGACATGTTTTTTAGAAATATTGTTATTTGTTGCTTATTTATCTTTTATTTGTTGTTTATTCGTTGTTTATTCGTTGTTTATTCGTTGTTTATTTGTTGTTTATTTGTTGGTTTTTGTCATGGGTAAATATGTAATTATGCATATCTAAATAAAGGGGATCGATATGCAGAGTGTGATTAAATTATATTAAACAAAATTCAAATTATATTAGCTATTTTTTATATAGTTAAAATAACTCCTTTTTAACTAATTATATCAAGTTGTAACTGCTGTAATTACTTAAATTATATTAAAAAATCATTTTATAAGTATAATATTTTCATTCACATTAATACTCGATAGTCGAATTATTGAATATAATCGACAAAATTCTACTATTTACGTATTAAAAAATTGATGTTTTAATAAAGGTGCAATTGGTATGACCACTCGAGGGGGAGAAGATTGCAATAATAAATGTGCACTAAAGTTGCAAGTAACATTATGTCGAAATTAATTATCGCAATATTCGTTCATTTCTAAAAGGGTCTAGAATCTCAAAAGTATCACATTTGAAAAAGTGTTTTAAGTTTCTACATAGCAAAAATGATTTTATTCCGTAATAAAAGTATAAGCAATGTACAGTATAATTTCATCTTTTGTAATCTTGTAGGGCCTTGCCGACAAAACTAGGAGAGATATTATGAAATTATTATCAAAAAGGTCATGGCAGGGTTAGCTTTAGGAACAATGAGTTTATCTATCTGGGCTCCTGTAAGTCAAGCAGCAACTCCAGAGAAAAATCAATATTATACTATTCATTTGACAGCTAATTCAAATATAGGTGATGAACTTTTATTGTTTACTTGTGAAAAACATAGTATTTAAATGAGGGGGAAGTAAGGTCCTTACATTCTATAAAAAGTAAATAATAACGAGGGTTTAACACTCTCTATCCGAAAGAATTCTCCTTCCTCAAGTATGTGCAAGAAAAGAGCCTAGCGTTAGGTCGTTCAAGATGTATGTATAAGATTATAAACAGACAATAGTGAAGAGGTGTACGGAATGAAAAATAAAATAATTAAAGGTTTTTTAATAACATCAATAGTAACTGGGGCGACTATTCCTATCAATACTCTCGCAATGCCAATCGTTCAGGCAGAAACGCAACAAGAGAATACGGATATTTCCTCATCCTTACGAAAATTAGGTGCACAATCTAAATTAATCCAAACATATATTGATCAAGCTTTAATGAGTCCTAATGTACAGCTTGAGGAAGTCCCAGCTTTAAATACAAATCAATTCCTAATCAAGCAAGATATGAAGGAATGGTCATCAGAACTTTATCCGCATTTAATTCTATTAAATTCAAAAAATAAAGGGTTTGTAACTAAGTTTAATAGCTATTATCCAACATTAAAAGCATTTGTAGACAATAAAGAAGATAAAGAAGGTTTTGTAGATAGACTTGAAGTTCTTCAAGAAATGGCTATGACGAACCAAGACAATGTACAACGTCAGATTAATGAATTAACAGATCTTAAATTACAGATTGATAAAAAACTTAAAGATTTCGATACTGATGTGACAAAAGCACAGGATGTACTAAGTTCAGATGGAACAGGGAAAATAGACCAGCTAAAAAATGAATTACTAAATACAAAAAAAGCAATTCAAAATAATTTACAACAAATAGCATTAGTACCAGGAGCTTTAAATGAACAAGGATTTGTTATTTTCAAAGAAGTCTATAGTCTTTCAAAAGAAATCATTGAACCGGCTGCACAAGCAGGGTTGGCAGCGTATAACAAAGGAAAAGAAATTAATAACTCTATTTTAGAAGCAGAGACAAAAGCAGCGCAAGAAGCGAAGGAAAAGGGTAAGACTGCTTTAGAGATTGAATCGGTAAAAAAAGCAGCTCGTGAAGCAATTGAGAAAAGCAAACAAGGTGAAATAGCTGCAGCTGCAGCCGCAAAAACGCAAGAGTATGACTTGATGAAAGCTATTGATACTGAAAAAATTAAGAAAACATTTGGTGCCTTCGCTGAAATGAATAAACTAACAGCAGAACAGCGAGCACATTTAGATGATTTAGAGAAACAAAACCAAAAGTTATATGATTTAACAACGAAACTATCAATAGCAGATTTACAAAAATCAATGCTTCTTCTTATGCAAAATGATTTGCATACGTTTGCAAATCAAGTAGATGTAGAACTTGATCTAATGAAACGCTATAAAGAAGATTTGAATCTAATAAAAAATAGTATTACAACTTTATCTACTAATGTTGATACTACTAACCAGGAGTCTCAAAAAGATACATTAAGAAGATTAAAAAACATGACAAGTTATCTTGAAGAGCAGGTTTATAAATTTTAATATTAGGAATTAATAAAAACATGAAGGTTATAAGAATCTATCGAAAAATAGGGAGGAAAATAGATATGAAGAAATTTCCATTTAAAGTGTTAACTTTAGCCACACTGGCAACGGTTATAACTTCTACTGCCGGTAACACTATTCATGCATTTGCACAAGAACAGACCGCTCAAGAACAGAAAATAGGGAATTATGCATTAGGGCCTGAAGGACTGAAGAAAGCATTGGCTGAAACAGGATCTCATATTCTTGTAATGGATTTGTACGCAAAAACAATGATTAAGCAACCGAATGTAAATTTATCCAATATTGATTTAGGTTCAGAAGGGGGAGAATTAATCAAAAATATTCACCTTAATCAGGAACTGTCTCGAATCAATGCGAATTATTGGCTAGATACAGCAAAACCGCAGATTCAAAAAACAGCACGTAATATTGTAAATTACGATGAACAATTTCAAAATTATTACGACACATTAGTAGATACTGTACAAAAGAAAGATAAGGCAGGCCTAAAAGAGGGCATAAATGATTTAATCACTACAATTAATACAAATTCAAAAGAAGTTACAGATGTAATTAAGATGTTACAAGACTTCAAAGGGAAACTATATCAAAATTCTACAGATTTTAAAAATAATGTTGGTGGCCCAGATGGTAAAGGTGGATTAACGGCAATATTAGCAGGTCAGCAGGCAACAATTCCACAACTTCAAGCTGAAATTGAGCAACTCCGTTCTACTCAGAAAAAACATTTTGATGATGTATTAGCATGGTCAATTGGTGGTGGATTGGGAGCAGCTATTTTAGTTATTGCAGCTATTGGAGGAGCGGTAGTAATTGTCGTAACTGGCGGTACAGCAACACCGGCTGTTATTGGTGGCCTGTCGGCTCTTGGTGCAGCTGGTATCGGTTTAGGAACAGCAGCTGGTGTCACGGCGTCTAATCATATGAACTCCTATAACGAAATCTCTAAAAAAATCGGAGAATTAGGTACGAAAGCTGATCTTGCTAGCCAAGCAGTTATTTCGCTTACTAACGCGAAAGACACATTGGCATATCTGTATCAGACAGTGGATCAAGCGATACTGTCTCTAACAAATATTCAAAAGCAATGGAATACAATGGGGGCTAACTATACAGATTTACTTGATAATATCGACTCTATGCAAGAACATAAATTCTCTTTAATACCTGATGATTTAAAAGCTGCTAAACAAAGCTGGAATGATATTCATAAAGATGCAGAATTCATTTCGAAAGACATCGCTTTTAAACAAGAATAGAACTGAAAATTAAGACCTATATAGGAGGAATATGAAATGATGAAGAAAATCCCTTATAAACTACTCGCTGTATCGACGTTTTTAACTTTGACAACAACTTCTGTTGTTTCACCAGTAGCGACTTTTGCAAGTGGAATTGAACAAACTAACAATGGAGATACGTCTCTTTCAGCAAATGAAGCGAAGATGAAAGAAACTTTGCAAAAGGCTGGGTTATTTGCAAAATCTATGAATGCTTATTCTTATATGTTAATTAAAAATCCAGATGTGAACTTTGAAGGGATTACTATTAATGGATATGTAGATTTACCTGGTAGAATTGTACAAGATCAAAAGAATGCAAGAGTACATGCTCTTACATGGGATACACAAGTAAAAAAACAGCTTTTAGATACATTGACAGGCATTGTTGAATACGACACAACATTTGACAATTATTATGAAACAATGGTAGATGCGATTAATACAGGTGATGGAGAAACTTTAAAAGAAGGCATTACAGATTTACGAGGTGAGATTCAACAAAACCAAAAGCAAGCACAACAATTAATACAAGAATTAACAAAATTAAGAGACGCTATTGGACAAGATGTTAGAGCATTTGGAAGTAATAAAGATCTCTTGCAATCGATTTTAAAAAACCAAGGAGCTGATGTTGAGGCCGATCAAAAACGTCTAGATGAAATTTTAGGATCAGTAAATTATTATAAACAATTAGAATCTGATGGATTTAATGTAATGAAGGGTGCCCTTTTTGGCCTACCGTTAATTGGTGGTCTAATAGTACTCGGAGCACAAGGTAATTTATCTAAGTTAGAGCCTACATTAGCAGAATTACGTCAGACCGTAGATTATAAAGTAACATTAAATCGTGTAGTTGGAGTTGCGTATATTAATATTAGTGAGATGCATAAGGCACTTGATGATGCTATTAACGCTCTTACTTATATGTCCACTCAGTGGCATGATTTAGATTCTCAATATTCGGGGGTGCTGGGACATATTGAGAATGCAGCCCAAAAAGCGGATCAAAATAAATTTAAATTCTTAAAACCTAACTTGAATGCAGCGAAAGACAGTTGGAAAACATTACGAACAGATGCAGTCACATTAAAAGAAGGGATAAAAGAATTAAAAGTGGAACCTGTTACTCCACAAAAATAGGGAAATATTAATTCTGTTGCAAAGTCACCTAAAACATATAGAATCTATGATTACGTTGTTAAATAGTAATACGACAATTAATAAATCCTTATACACCAGAAAGGCGGAGTCTCATTAATGACTTCGCCTTTCACTTATATAAGTTTCATCCAAAATAAAAAGATAACCTTGCAATTTTACTTGTTTTTTAAAACTTTGCAACAGAAGCGATTAATTGGGGACAGATTATATAGATTTGCTTGGTAATATCGACTCTATGAAACAATATAGATTCTCTTTAATGCTTGATGATTTAAAGGCTGCTAAAGAAAGTTAGAATGATACTCATTAAAGATGTAGAACTCATTTCGAAAGAAATTGCTTTTAAAGAAGAATAGAACTTGAAATCAAACCCTATATAGGAGGAATATGAAATGCTGAAAAAAATCCCTTACAAAATACTCGCTGTATCAACGTTTTTAACTATGACAACTACTTATGCAGTCACATCAGTAGCAGCTTTTGCAAGTGAAATTGAACAAACTAACAATGGAGATATGTCTTTTTCAGCAAATGAAGAACAGATGAAAAAATCTTTGCAAGATGCTGTTTTATTTTTGAAATCTATGAATGAATATTCTTATTTGTTAATCAATAATCCTGATGTGAGTTTTGAAGGAATTACTATTAATGGCTATGAAGATTTACCTAGTAAAATTGTACAAGATCAAAAGAATGCAAGAGCACATGCAGTTACATGGAATACGCAAGTAAAAAAACAGCTTTTAGATACATTGACAGGCATTATTGAATACGATAAAAAATTTGAAAATCATTATGAAACATTAGTAGAGGCGATCAATACTGGGAATGGAGATACTTTAAAAAAAGGGATTACAGATTTACGGGGGGAAATTCAACAAAATCAAAAGTCTGCAAAAGCATTAATAGAAGAATTAACTAATTTAAATGAAAATATTGGACAAGATATTAGAGCATTTGGAAGTAATAAAGATCTCTTGCAGTCTATTTTAAAAAGCCAAGGAGCTGCGGTTGAGGATGATCAAAAGCGACTAGAGGACCTTTTAGGGCAAGTAAACTATCAGAAAGACATAGAATCTAAGGGATTGGACATGGTGAAAATCCCCTTTCTTCCCACATTGATTGCTGGTGGTATAATGATAGGTGATGCAAGAGGTAAGTTAGGCTGGCTAGAGCCGGAATTAGCAAAATTACGTCAGAATGTAGATTATAAAATAACATTAAATCGTGTAGTTGGAGTTGCGTTTCATAATATTAGTGATATGCATAGTGCGATTGATAATGCTATTACTGCTCTTACTTATATGTCCACGCAATGGGATGATTTAGACTCTCAATATACGGGCGTACTGGGACATATTGATAAAGCTGATCAAAAAGCTGATCAAAATAGATATAAATTCTTAAACCCTAACTTGAATGCAGCTAAAGACAGTTGGAAAACATTAAGAACAGATGTTGTCACATTACAAGAAGGGATAAAAATTGCAGAGAAAAAAGAACAGGATTTTATGAATCAGCTTCGTCCATCAAACGTTTTCTACTTTTATAAAAAAATTCATAACGCATATACATTTGAAATAAAGACTGGAACAAATGCACCAAATGCGTCTTATAAAGTTATGAATTTAACTAAAAACACTGTTCATAATATGTGGAGTGGAGGACCAAATACAAATATGTGGGCTGACTGGCTTTCATTCAATCCAAAAGATGAATTTGCGGTGATAGCAGTAGTGGATGGGAAAGAATATGTTGTATATAAAGACAAAGTAGAAAATATAATGAACTGAATCCGAAAAGTTAGACAGAAAAATTACGCAGCAATTGGAGATGGTACACTAAGTTAAGTGAAAAAGATGATTCAGAGGGTACCAAATGGAGTATAAAATAAAGGTAACCATTGGGAATTACGTTCAATTTTCATATCGTAAAAATTCTAATTTGCAATTAATGGGATATGTAGTGAGTGTTCTACAGAATACAATTGTTGTAGATATTTCAGAGATAATGGGAATAGAAGTAGATGATGTTAGGCAAGTAGTAAAACATGGTTGCTATAATAAAGTGGTTCATAAGCAAATAAAAAATACTGTTTCATAAAAAATGCTCCTAGATAAATCTAGGAGTATTTTTTATGATGAAGTTACTGGATTTTTTGAGACGATCAATAGCAGCAGTTAGATAGTAATATATTCATTTAGAAAAAGCATCCAAATAGGATGCTTTTTCTAAACGAGGTCTCGCTTCATCACCATCAGGTTAAGAAATTTATTGTTATCTCAAACGAATCTAAATTCTTATAAGTAACTAACTGTAGCGAGATAAAATTTCGTTTTGGGGGGTCTTCAAAAGCTTAACTTGATAGCGATGTGGTACTACCCCACATCCATCAACTTAAGGATTTAGACTATTCTTAAACTTAAAAGCACGTTACTATTCTCTTATGTTAATGAGAAAGGGTGACGTGCTTTTTATGAATATGCATCAAAAACAAGAGCTGTCTTTATTTGCCGAAGAGTTATATCGATATATGTCTCCCGCTACACTTAATCAATTAGCTATAGAAGCAGGTGGAATGAAACGAAAACGTAAGTGCCATGGGCACCATTTTTTATCTTTGTGTGTATGGTTAAATCAACAAATCGCTACAACCTCTCTTACTCAACTTTGTAGTCAATTAGAAACTTCAACAGGAATTTTATTAAGTCCTGAGGGACTGAATCGACGATTTAACTCGGCTTCTGTAGCCTTCTTTCGAAATGTATTTACTACACTTCTACAAGCTAAAATTGGAGGATCATCTACAATTTCTCATTCTCTTTCTGCTTACTTTGAGCGGATTCGCATCCTTGATTCTACAACCTTTCAAGTTCCAGATCGATTCGCAGCTACTTATCCTGGTGCCGGAGGCTGTAGTCATACAGCTGGTGTGAAAATTCAATTAGAGTATGACTTGTTGAGTGGAGAGTTTTCTGATGTGAAAATTGAACCAGGAAAACGAAGTGATCAGGCATATGGGGCGACTCGAATGGACATGACACAAAAGAATGAACTATATATTCGTGACTTAGGGTATTTTCGTTTACAAGACTTTAAATCGATCCAAGATAAGGAAGGGTATTATTTATCGCGTCTTAAATTACCAACTAAAATATATAGAAAAGAATTCGAAACAGTGGTATTTAAAACAAAACCTGCTCAATTGAGACCGGTATATATACAAATTCATTTGGAAGACATCATGAACCAATTACAACCTGGCCAAGTGTATGAATTACATGATGTATATGTAGGGAGCAAAGACAAACTACCCACTCGCATTGTGGTTTATAGATGTACAGAGGAGCAAAAACAGAAACGTCTACATGATCGAGCTATTCGTGAAAAGAAAAAAGGGATTACATATACAGAGCGTACGAAACTTTTACAAGGAATTACGGTATATATGACAAACATTCCTACGGAATGGGTACCGAAAGAGAAAATCTATGATTTATATTCACTGCGTTGGCAAATTGAGCTGTTATTTAAAATATGGAAATCTTGGTTTCGAATTCATCGTTGTAAATCTATTAAACAAGAGCGATTAGAATGCCACCTTTATGGACAACTCATTAGTATCCTATTATGTTCTTCTACTATGTTTAAAATGAGAGAACTCCTGTTACGTAAGAAACAGAAAGAACTAAGTGAATATAAAGCGATGTACATAATTAAAGATTATTTCTTACTTTTTCATCAAGCACTACATAAAAACACCCAAGAATTATCAAAGATTCTCCTTCGTCTGTTTAACCTCCTACAGCGAAACGGACGAAAATCTCACAGATATGAGAAAAAAACAGTCTTTGATATTTTAGGTGTTGTGTATGAGTATACCACTTCTGCCCATCAGGTAGCATAGCGAAAAATTTGAAACCCGTCAGGGTTTATTTGATGTGCCTACTTTTATAACATCTATAAAAGATAATAAAAAACTACGTTAAGTTGATGGATGTGGGGTACCGCCACATTGCTATCAAGCTAAGAAAAACAAATACCCCCAGAACGAAATTTTGTGCTAACTTTTAACAGAAAAGCTCATTTTTTCGTTTTGGGGTGAATCTATTTTCTTAAGTTGATGGGCATGTGGTACTACCCCACATCCATCAACTTAAGGATTTAGACTATTCTTAAACTTAAAAGCACGTTACTATTCTCTTATGTTAATGAGAAAGGGTGACGTGCTTTTTATGAATATGCATCAAAAACAAGAGCTGTCTTTATTTGCCGAAGAGTTATATCGATATATGTCTCCCGCTACACTTAATCAATTAGCTATAGAAGCAGGTGGAATGAAACGAAAACGTAAGTGCCATGGGCACCATTTTTTATCTTTGTGTGTATGGTTAAATCAACAAATCGCTACAACCTCTCTTACTCAACTTTGTAGTCAATTAGAAACTTCAACAGGAATTTTATTAAGTCCTGAGGGACTGAATCGACGATTTAACTCGGCTTCTGTAGCCTTCTTTCGAAATGTATTTACTACACTTCTACAAGCTAAAATTGGAGGATCATCTACAATTTCTCATTCTCTTTCTGCTTACTTTGAGCGGATTCGCATCCTTGATTCTACAACCTTTCAAGTTCCAGATCGATTCGCAGCTACTTATCCTGGTGCCGGAGGCTGTAGTCATACAGCTGGTGTGAAAATTCAATTAGAGTATGACTTGTTGAGTGGAGAGTTTTCTGATGTGAAAATTGAACCAGGAAAACGAAGTGATCAGGCATATGGGGCGACTCGAATGGACATGACACAAAAGAATGAACTATATATTCGTGACTTAGGGTATTTTCGTTTACAAGACTTTAAATCGATCCAAGATAAGGAAGGGTATTATTTATCGCGTCTTAAATTACCAACTAAAATATATAGAAAAGAATTCGAAACAGTGGTATTTAAAACAAAACCTGCTCAATTGAGACCGGTATATATACAAATTCATTTGGAAGACATCATGAACCAATTACAACCTGGCCAAGTGTATGAATTACATGATGTATATGTAGGGAGCAAAGACAAACTACCCACTCGCATTGTGGTTTATAGATGTACAGAGGAGCAAAAACAGAAACGTCTACATGATCGAGCTATTCGTGAAAAGAAAAAAGGGATTACATATACAGAGCGTACGAAACTTTTACAAGGAATTACGGTATATATGACAAACATTCCTACGGAATGGGTACCGAAAGAGAAAATCTATGATTTATATTCACTGCGTTGGCAAATTGAGCTGTTATTTAAAATATGGAAATCTTGGTTTCGAATTCATCGTTGTAAATCTATTAAACAAGAGCGATTAGAATGCCACCTTTATGGACAACTCATTAGTATCCTATTATGTTCTTCTACTATGTTTAAAATGAGAGAACTCCTGTTACGTAAGAAACAGAAAGAACTAAGTGAATATAAAGCGATGTACATAATTAAAGATTATTTCTTACTTTTTCATCAAGCACTACATAAAAACACCCAAGAATTATCAAAGATTCTCCTTCGTCTGTTTAACCTCCTACAGCGAAACGGACGAAAATCTCACAGATATGAGAAAAAAACAGTCTTTGATATTTTAGGTGTTGTGTATGAGTATACCACTTCTGCCCATCAGGTAGCATAGCGAAAAATTTGAAACCCGTCAGGGTTTATTTGATGTGCCTACTTTTATAACATCTATAAAAGATAATAAAAAACTACGTTAAGTTGATGGATGTGGGGTACCGCCACATTGCTATCAAGCTAAGAAAAACAAATACCCCCAGAACGAAATTTTGTGCTAACTTTTAACAGAAAAGCTCATTTTTTCGTTTTGGGGTGAATCTATTTTCTTAAGTTGATGGGCATGTGGTACTACCCCTAGAGAAAGAATTTTTTATTAAATAATAAAGTTGTTGTTTAAATAACAATAAAATTCTTCGAAAATTAATATAGTTTTTTTAAAATAGAGATGATATGATGGATAATCATACCATTTTTTCACTTCGTGTATGATTTTATAGAAGGATACCTCTATATTAAGATGATATAAATAAAGGGATATATTAGTAACAGGGGGAGAATAATGAAAAAGTTATTACAAGAAATTATAAATTGGATTAGTATGACCGATGAACAGATTGTTATTGGCATTTCAGGACACGGTGCTGCCGGAAAAACAACGTTCGCCAATAAGCTCATAAACCAATTAAATCAAAATAAAGTGAATTATATTAATACAGATCCATACATTGTTAGTTCAAATGTACGAAAGTATACAAATATCCACTATACATATCAGAATGAAAATCATTATGATAAAATGACAGCTTGTCATCCATCAGCCCATCATTTGTCTGCGTTAGAAAGAGATGTTCAAATGGTAAGAGCTGGTTTAGATTTTTATACAATGGATACACATTATATAAAAAGTGAGTTAATTTCTTCGAAAAATAAGGTGACGATTGTAGAAGGAATGAGTGTCGCATTTATTAATCCAAATTTATTTGATTTGAAAATTTACTTCTATACAGATGGAGAAACAGAATTAATGAGAAGGTCTAGCCGTGATATTATTGAAAGAGGAGCCGATATTAATTATTTAAGGAAGTCTCATGAAGAACGTCGGATTCAGTATGAAGTGTTTATGCATCCGTATAGTCAAAGTTTTAATATTATTATCAAAAATTCTAATGAAACAATATGTTTAGAAAAAAATACATTTGAGTTTTATAAAGTTTAAATGCAAATACTTTATTTATTATGTTTATTATAAAGAAGAGTTTTCATTATTTATGAACATATCTTCCGATAACGATAATTATGTAAATAAGCTGTCCATATGGGCGGCTTATTATATTTTTTGCTTAACCTGGGGTTTTTCGAAATGCTGGCGATACCCTCAATGAACAATATAACTTAACATAGTAAAATAATATTTGGATGGGAGTCCAATACATATTATTAAAATTTAGATGGTTCAAGTCGGAGGAAGGCACCTTAGGGTGTCTTTTCTTTATGGGGTAGCGTCAGAAAAATGCGGATTTACAACGTTAAGGAAATTTCAATATTAAAAAGCCTAATTTCTCAATTTAATGTGAAGAAATTAGGCTTTTTTCATTTAGTGATGAAACCCATTATCACATTTCGTATCATGTGGCATAGGCCCGTCCAGGGAATCCAGAAAGGCAACGGTCTGTTTGAGGTTCCTCAAAAATAAATGCGCGAGATCCATGGAAAATCCATTTCGAACCACAACGCGCATAATCGTCACCGCTTCCATATCTGGAGGCAATGGATAGGCGGGTACTTGCCAGCCGAACACACGCAATTGTCGAGATAAATCATAAAGATTCCAGTTTAATGTGTAACCATCTTTCAGTCGCCAAGCGAAAACCGGAATATCCGAACCATCGGACAAAAGTTCGAACGGTTCCATCTTCTGAATCGCCTTGCTAAGAAAAAGAGCGACTTTCTGAGAAGCCCTTTGGACATCATAGTACCCACTTTTCCCCAAACGCAGGTAATTGTAATATTGCAGGAGCACTTGTGCGCCAGGTCGAGAGAAATTCAGGGCAAAAGTCGGCATGTTCCCGCCCAAATAGGAGACGCGGAAGATTAGATCCTCAGGGAGATCTTCAGCTTCCCGCCAAATTATCCAACCCAACCCAGGGTAGACTAATCCATATTTATGTCCGGATACATTGATGGACTTCACCCTCGGTAATTGAAAATCCCAGACTAAATCTGGTTGAAGAAACGGTGCTATAAATCCCCCCGAAGCCGCATCCACATGCATGGGAATGTCGAGGCCCGTCCTCTCCTGTAAATCGTCCAACGCTTTCGCAATGGCGGCAACCGGTTCGTAAAGCCCGGTATAAGTCTCACCGAGAATCGGTACCACACCAATCGTATTTTCATCCACGGCAGCGAGGACCCCCTGAGGATCCAATCGGGGATGCTCTGGGCTAACCTTCACATAGCGTGGTTCAACCTCCCAATAGTTCGCGAACTTTTCCCAAACGACTTGAACAGCAGAACTAAACACAATATTGGGCCGATCCACCGGCTTCCCTTCGCTTTTGCGTGCATTTTGCCAGCGTCTCTTTAACGCAAGCCCCCCGAGCATACATGCTTCCGACGATCCAGTTGTTGAAACGCCCATAGTCGTAAGGGGGGTGGGCGAATGCCAGAGGTTGGCTAAAATGCGGACACACCGCTCCTCAATTTCGGCTGTCTGTGGATATTCATCCTTGTCAATCATGTTCTTGTCGAATGATTTGGCATATAAGTGCTCTGCGGCAGGCTCCATCCATGTGCTAACGAATGTTGCAAGATTCAAGCGGGCATTGCCATCAAGAGCAATTTCATCATGGACGATTTGATACGCTGTTTCTGGTAACATGCCTTCATCAGGCATGTGAAAGCGCGGAACGACTGATTCTCCTTCGCGGGCAAACAGAGGATTTACAGAAAATTCGTGAGGCAGCTCCATTTGCACGTGACGCGGTAGATATTGTGGATTATCTGGCATGATCTCTTTTCCTTCGTATGCATCGTTTTGAACTTCTGCTTTCCGATCCTGTGGCATACAAGTCCCCCTTAATTAATTGTTTAACAAACATATTATTTACAAAAAAGCATTTGTTAAACTAAGGGGACAATTCTAATAAAAGGTGCTGCCACCATTCGAATTAAAGGAGAAGCCATGAATGGACTTGCAAGAGCTATTTTCTTCGGAAAATAAGGTGAGCTTAGGGAACAAACCATACAGCATCAATTGCAAAGGGCCAGTGCCTTAAACATAATTATCAATGCCATCAGTATCTGGAATACTTTACATCTAACAAAAGCAGTTAAATATCAAAACAAATACGAAAGTTATTATAGTGACGACTTTTGAAGAATCTTCTAGTGTTTCTGAAGCACTTAAAGCAGGGGCTGAAGGATATGTACTTAAATCTGCCCCACCTAAAGAATTAGTAGCGGCAATTAGATTGGTAAATTCAGGAGAGACTATGTTGTCTCAAGGTGTTGCGAATCGTTTGTTTAAAGCATATAGCTCAATACCCAAAAAGTATCCTTATGAATTGACACGACGTGAAATTGAGGTCTTAGGTGCTCTTAAAGAGGGACTTCGATATAAAGAAATTGCAAAAAAATTATTTTTATCTGAAGGGACTGTAAGGAACTATGTTTCTTCTATATATATGAAACTTGAAGTTTCTGAAAGGAATGAAGCTGAGAAGGAAGCTATTTTATAACTACTCAGTTACTAGGGGTCACACGATCGAAAAAAGAAAATTGTACGTTAAGGAATATTTCTTCTTTATTCTATTCTTTCGTAATGGGGTACCGCCACATTGCTATCAAGCTAAGAAAAACAAATACCCCCAGAACGAAATTTTGTGCTAACTTTTAACAGAAAAGCTCATTTTTTCGTTTTGGGGTGAATCTATTTTCTTAAGTTGATGGGCATGGGATAGCAGCAACAAAACACAAATTTCGTACGCTACGACAGCGTAAAGATTTTATGCTGCCCGTAAAAAAATGATTAGTGAGGGCTAATAATCAGTGGGGGGATGGCCCACAAGGATCTGAGTTTCACGTTTTAAAAAAGTAAGGATTGGTCGGTACTTTTTGTCATTTGACTATTACTTTTCCATCCATTCCTTTCAAGTAGTGGAACCGACATATTAGTTCATATGTACCGGGAGTTTCAGGTTTTACGGTAATTGTTTTTTCTTTTCCTGGCGGGACCTCAGCGTCGATTCCGAGCTTTTTCACCGTAAAGGTGTGATCTCTATTTCCTTTGTTTTTTAATAGCAACGTTGTCGTTTTCCCAGCCGGAACAGTGATGACATTCGGATTAAAGTAATCATCATTCAATTCAACCTCGATAGGCTGTCTCACAACGTCGGGTTCGGCCAATACGCGGAGTGATCCTAAAGTAGTAATAACTACAATCATCGCAAGTGAAATGATTAATCCAGTTAATAGCTTTTTCACAGACATTCACAATCCCTCCTTTCCTAAGCACTAGTCTTTTCAAATTTATAAAATATTATCACTATAAATAGGGTTTAGGCGTGGTTCAAATAGTAATCCTTTCAGCAACTTCTAATAACCAAGTGATAACTGGAATAGGATTTGTGTAAATAAAAAAGCCTCCACTACCGCGGAAGCTTCTCCAAATGATGTGCAATATCAACATACATATCGGAATAAACCGAATGGATTTCATTACTAGGCGCAGCGTTAGAAGAGAAGTGGACGATTACCATATTTGCTGTCGGATCGATGTAAAGAGTTTGTCCGTAACTGCCTAACACTTCGAAAGCATCTTGTTCATTATGCGGAATCCACCATTGATTATGATAAGAAATTGAAGCGCCGCTGCCAATTGCGAGTTCGCCTTCTTGTACATTTTTTACACCTTCTGTAATAGAAGAAGGGACGATTTGTTTTCCGTTATATTGACCATTATTTAAAAGTAATTGCCCGAACTTCGCCATATCTCTAGCAGTTGCATTTAAACCAGCGCTTGCTTGTTCTACTTTTGTTTCATCTGTAACGTAATAAGCGTCTTCTTCCATACCAATTTGAGACCAAATTTGCTCGCTTACATTTTCCGCTAATGATTTGTCAGTGATTGTTCGGATAATCCAAGCGAGTGTTTCACTTGAGCCGTTATTGTAAGAAAAAGCGGAGCCAGGCGGTGCAGTTTCTTCTGCCTCTAGTAACATATCATAAATTTTCATAGGCCCCTCGTAATTTTTACCTCGGGGTAAAATATTACTAGCTAAATATAGTTGTGCATCTTGATTTTCTAGTCCTAGCTGCATATATCCGTGAGTAGGGTATTCAGCGGAAACTTGCATGTCCAGTAATTGCTGAAGTGTTGCTTTACCAAACGGTGTATTTTTTAATTCTTTTATGTAAGTGTCAGCTGTTTTCTCTACATCAATAAGATTTTCTTCAGCGAGAGATTGTATGATTGCACCAGTAAACACCTTTGCTAATGATGCCATTCCATGAGGATCACTCCCGTTATATCCATTGAAATATCGCTCATAAACAAGTTGGCCATTATGTACAACGACAAAAGCGTCTGTTTTGTTTTCGTCTAAAAGTTTTTTTAGAGGAGTTGTATTTCCAAATCTACGCTCCACAGCAAAATCGTCTAAGTTTTGTAACGCGGTAGGGAAGGGAGCAACTTGGTCAGGATTGTTTTTTACTTCATTAATTAAAGTAAATTCTTTCATATGTGTATACGACCAGCGTAAGTAAGGATCGTCTAACCAGTTTTCTTTTGTGACAGTATCTTTAGTGGGGGTCGTTTTATTATGTTTAAAAAAAGTAAACCCAAGCCCTGTAACTACGAATAGTAATACTAGTAACAGTAATAGCAGGGGAGATTTCTTTACATTCATGTATGTACCTCCTTTAGTTTCTATTATAAGTATACGCTCGTCTTAAAAGAAATACAAAATAAGGAAAGTAAACGGGTAAGTTTACTTTCCTTATGAGCGTTATGCAGAGATTTGTCCATCTGTACTTTGTTTCTTGAATTTTTGTTTTCGTCCGTGTAATCCATAATAAAGAAGTAAAGTGAACGCAACGATAATAGCTGCGATAAAATACATATTATGATAACTTGATTTGGCAGCGACTATACCTAAAATGAAAGAACCAAAGCCAATGCCGCTATCAAAGAACGAGAAGTAAGTAGCTGTCGCAGAACCACGTCGATGGTTTGGAGCGGCAGAAATTGCAATCGTTTGGAAACTTGGAATTAATGTTCCGTATCCTAAACCGATTAACATACCTGAGCCAAGGAACCAAAATGAAGTTTGCGCTTGGCTTAAAATGAACATCCCAATTGTGAAAATAATGATAGCTGGATAAATAAGTACATTTTCACCGAAACGATCAAATATTTTCCCTGTAAATGGACGAGAAATGACCACAACAAGTGCGTATAGAATAAAGAAGTAACTTGCAATTTCGCTTAAACCGAGTTCTTTCGCATAAATAGGAATAAAGGATAAAATGCCACTATAAGAAAAGGCTAAAACAAATCCTGTCAGAGCGATCGGAATAGAAGATGGTTCAATTAAGTCTTTCCATTTCATTTTTTCTCGTTTTTGTTTGTTTACTGGTGCTTCATGCGGAATATCGACTAGTAATCCTAATAAAAATGCGAGTAATGAAAATACTGAACAAACGATAAATAGTACAGTAAATGAAAAATGAGAAATAATTGTTAAACCTAAAAAAGGACCAATTACCATCGGTAGACTCATAAATACGCCGTAATAAGCAAGTGCTTCACCGCGTCTATGAGCTGGTGCTACATCAGTTACAATTGTTCCAGTTGCTGTTGTTGCCATTCCGAATCCAATACCATGTAAGAAGCGAAGGGCAAGTAATAAAAATAAACTTTGCGTACCGAAATACATAACAGTAGCGGCTAAAAATAGTGAAAGTGAAATGAATAATATTTTCTTTCTTCCTAAATCATCGAGCCATTTTCCTGTGAATGGTCTACATAAAACAGATGAAATAAGAAAAACAGTTGCAACTAAACCAATTTCCTCAGGTTTTCCTTTTAGGCTGTCTATAACATAGACAGGCAGAGTAGTCATAAGCATGTAAAATGTTAAAAAGAGAAACAGACTACTAAAACAAGTTCCGAGGAAATCCTTCGTCCAAAGTTTTTCACTTTGCATCGTCATCCCTCCATATTAATGATCTAAATTTTTGATAATTTGTTGTAACAATTGAAAAGCTTCATGTAAGTCTTCTTCTTTAATACCTTCTAGCGTCTTTTCTTCAAAGGAATCAACTTCTTCTTGCCATACTGGAATCATTTCTATTGCTGTTTCCGATAAGGAAATGAGCTTCTCACGGCGATCTTTTCCTTCCGTACGAATAATCCAGCCCATCGTTTCCATACGTGTTAACGTGCGGGTCATCGTTGGTGATTCAACATTTAAATACTGACATAATTCTGTTTGAGTACAAGATCCAGTTTGATTAATGCGGAAAATAACAGCCCATTGCGCACTAAATAATCCTGTTGGAGATACACGTTCATTAAATTTCTTCGTAAACTTACGAGAAGTTTGACTGACAATGTGGAAAAAATGTTGTTTTTCGTCCATGTATTTGGATCCTTTCAAATTAGTTACCTAGCTAACTATATACTTTTTTATAATAACTGTCTAGTAATAGACATGCAGTTTTATGTGGAAATTTCGTATAGATTTTATATTGAGAACATACATTCTGTGTGGTATTCTTTAATTAAGTAAAGAATTTTCTTTCTATTAAAAGAATGGGGGAACTTGTGATGATTAAGCCTGCAACAATGGAGTATGTTTCACTATCGAACGGAGAAACGATTGCATATCAAGAAGTTGGAAGGCAAAATGAAGAAATACTCGTGCTCATTCATGGAAATATGACATCGTCACAACACTTTGATTTAGTTATTGAGAAACTACAAAATCAATATCATATTTACGCAATTGATTTAAGAGGATTTGGACAATCAACGTATAATAAGCCGATAGATTCTTTGCAAGACTTTACGGAAGATGTGAAACTTTTTATAGATAAATTAAATGTAAAGAAATTTTCATTAATGGGATGGTCAATGGGCGGCGGTGTTGCGATGGAGTTTACAGCGAGCCACCCAACTTTTGTAGAAAAACTAATATTAGTAGAATCGGTAGGGATGAAAGGATACCCGATATTTAAAAAAGATATTAACGGGCAACCAATCGTATCGAGTTTATTAAAAACGAAAGAAGAAATTGCGCAAGATCCAGTGCAAATTGCCCCCGTACTAGATGCAATAAAAAATATGAATAAAGTATATTACCGTACAGTATGGAATCTATTAATATATACACATAATCAACCTGAACCGGATCGTTATGAAAAGTATTTAGATGATATGTTAACGCAGCGCAATTTCGTTGATGTGAACTATTCATTAGTTACATTTAATATTTCAGATGAACATAATGGTGTTGTACGAGGAAATGGACATATTCACCGTATTCAAGCCCCAACACTCGTCATACAAGGTGACCGCGATTATGTCGTACCACAAGTAGTTGGTGAGGAATTAGCGAAACATTTGCCAAATGCGGAGTTGAAGGTGTTAGAAGACTGTGGGCATTCACCGTTTATTGATTGTTTAGATGTGTTTATACAGCATGTAGAGGATTGGTTAGACAATAAATAATTCCCGAAATACAAAACTTGCATATACTATAGCATTTGTATGTATAAGGGGAGAGAGTCAATGCATAATCCATTTTTAATATATCATTCTCCATATAATGATCACCAATATGTAAAAATTATTATTGATCCGATGTATATGCAAGTTTCACCAGCTGTAGTTCCTTTACAAGTGCAGCAATCAATGGTCCATACACATCCGATTTTATTTGGGCCTTCATTTTATGAAAATCCATATTTTAAACATTTTCATTACCATGTGAAAGCACAAGTTTGGGAAGGATAAGAAGCTAAAAGGTTGATTCTTTTAGCTTCTTTTTTATTGCTAATATTCGTACACGCATGTAAAGAAACAGTTTATAATGAAAGTTGGAAAGCGTGAGAAAGAGAGGGAAAAGGATGTCGATGCGTTTTACTTTTTGGATTATGGTTGGGATTGTGGCAATCTCAGGTTTATCACAAGGTATGCTCTTACCTGCCATTGCAATGATTTTTGAACAAGAAGGGGTTAGTTCAAGTATTAACGGTATTCATGCAACGGCATTATACATCGGGATATTATTTATTTCACCGTTTCTTGAAAAACCGATGCAAAAGTTTGGAATGAAACCAATTATCGTAATTGGTGGGTTTCTCGTTATTATTTCATTATTCTTTTTTACACAAACTTTTTCATTTTGGGTATGGTTTATTCTTAGGTTCCTAGTTGGTGTTGGAGATCATATGCTCCATGTCGGAACGCAAACATGGATTACGACAACGTCAGATCCTAGTAAAATAGGTAGACAAGTATCGATATACGGTGTATTCTTCGGAATTGGTTTCGCAGTTGGTCCGTATTTAGCAAGCACTGTTCAGTACGGTCTTGCAACACCATTTATCGTATCTACTATACTTTGCTTAATAGGTTGGCTTTTACTACTACCAACGAAAAATGCATTTCCAGCACAAGATGAGGCGAAAGCTGAAAGTGAATCATCCTTTTCTCGTTATAAACAAGTCGTTGGATTAGCGTGGATTGCGTTAATTGGTCCGCTTGCATACGGTGTACTTGAAGCGATGTTAAATAGTAATTTGCCAGTATACGCACTTCGCAAAGGATGGTCTGTAGCGGAAGTTTCCTTCTTATTACCAGCATTCGCAGTTGGAGGTATTATTACACAAATCCCGCTCGGTATGTTAAGTGATAAATACGGAAGAGATCGTATTTTAACGTGGATGTTCAGCGTAAGTACTGGCATTTTCCTACTTGCAGCAGTATTTGATCAATATTACTGGATCGTCTTTGCCTGTATGCTTTTAGCTGGTATGGTCATTGGCTCGTGCTTCTCATTAGGTCTTGGATTTATGACAGATTTATTACCGAGGCACTTACTACCAGCAGGTAATATATTATCCGGAATCGCCTTTAGTATAGGAAGTATTATGGGCCCTGTATTAGGAGGCGTATTTATAGAAAAAATACAGTATACAAGCTTTTTTATTGCAGTTATGATTATAATGGGTATTCTCGCAATGTTATATATTATTTACATGAAGAATCAATTCGCATCAAGAAAAATAGAAAGTAGGTTAGGGCATGACAAAACAACCTAATAAAAAGAAATTTGAAGTACTAGAAAACGAAACAATTACAGACTGTTTAGCACGTATGGAACAAGAAGGATATGCACCGTCTCGTCGCATGGAAGAGCCAATCTTTCATGAGGTGAAGAAAGACGGGAAAACAGAAGTTGAACCGTGTGGTAGAAAAATTGTTTTTGAGGGGAAATTGAAGTAATCAAATAACAGATTTTCTTTTTGATACAGAACAAGCCATCCAATTCATCCTCTATGAATTGGATGGCTTGTTTTTTTACAATTGATCAGTGAAGGAAAATATATTTTCTGGGAAGAACGAAAAGACATGCCCAATTCTCCTAGATCCTGTTTTCTAAAGTGTAGCTTCATGTAGAAAACTTTGCAATAGAGCCTTTATTTATTATTTTTGCTAAAACTTATGTACAATTCACAGTGCGAAACAACACATATAAAATGCCACTTCCTTTTTCATTTCTCCTAATTGGCTTCTTTATACGGATCGCAGAAAATATTGATACTTTTTTCGTATATTGGTAAAATAAGTTCTTGGGTCTTACTTGTTGTTATCAGTAGAATGATTGTCGCTCAACTTAAAGAAATTAGTTACAAAGATTTCGCAATATCTAAAGGGGGTCCGGCAACGATTCCCTCTTTTTGGAGCCACTCACAAACGTAAAGCAAGAGAGGAGGCTATATGAACTATTCTCCTTTCTTGTTTAGATTAACCAGCTACTACAATTGGAACAAGTATATCAAATTCAATATCTGGAGGATGCTGATTAAAATCTGGTCGACACCCTGGTGGATAATGTTTTTCTAGCAATCTATCAATTCTGATGGAATCGATAGATTGTTAGAAAGTGGAAAACGATTATCCGAATATTCCGAAGTAGATGTAACCCTTCCATGATTAAGTGTAAAACCAAAATACGCTGTTTTAAAAAGTTATTTGTTAGAACTGGTTATAAGTAATAAAACAGAAAAGAGGATCACATGTTACATAATTTACAGAGAAGTAAAAGAATTTTTTTATTATGTCTTATTTTTTTAGTGCTTTTAACCGCTTGTGGTAATACGGATGTTAAGACATCTAAAGCTTCATTACCACCGGCTCAATCAAATATAGATAAATCATTAAAAGCACCAAATTGGGTAGATAAAAGTCCTATTCAACAATCTCCTAATTTTATTGAAGATAAAAAAGTAAAATCGGCTGTGAATTTAATAGCAACGGGTGATAATTTATATCATGATGCAGTAATTAAAGATGGCAAACAAAAAGACGGTTCATATGATTATCACTATATTTATGAAAATATAAAAAAAGCTGTTCAATCAAGTGATCTTGCTATAGTGAATCAGGAGACTCCAATTGCAGGAAATAATCTAAAAGTACAGGGATATCCTACTTTCAATACACCTGAAGAAGTAGGTCAATCTTTAGTGGACACTGGATTCAATATAGTGACTCAAGCGACAAATCATGCTATGGATATGGGTATTAACGGTGTTATGAATACAAGAGAATACTGGAAGAAATATCCGGATGTTATCCCGTTAGGCATTAATGAGAGTCAAAATGAACGCAATGAAATAAAAACGATTACAAAAAATGGTATTCGTTTTGCGCTACTTAATTATACATACGGTACGAATGGAATTAAAGTTGCAGCTGATAAGTCTTGGGCATTAAATTTAATTGATAAAAAGGCGATCCAAAATGATGTGGAAAAGGCAAAGAATAGCTCTGATATGGTGATTGTTATGGTGCATTGGGGAGTAGAATATACCACTACACCTTCAAAGCAACAAAAAGAAGTTGCTCAATATTTAACAGATTTAGGTGTAGATGTAGTAATTGGAAATCATCCACATGTAATTCAACCAATTGAGTGGAAACAAAATAAAGATGGACATGAAACGCTAATCTATTATTCTCTTGGAAATCTTATTTCTGCTCAAGAAAAATTAGAAACATTGGTTGGAGGACTATCTTATATACAATTCGTCAAGTATGAAGATAAAACTTTTGGTATACGACAAGCGGCACTCGTACCGACAGTAACCGACTATGCTGATGGTAAGAAACAATTTAAAATTCAATTTTTAAAAGATTATTCGGATGAAGATTCTAAAAATCATGGGATTAAAAAATTTGTCGGCCCCGTTTCTTTGAAGGATTTCAAGGAGATTCCTAGAGATGTGTTGGGAAATTGGTATAAAGACTAATAAACAAAAAGGGAATGAGATACAATTAAAAAATTTATAATTTTAGCATTGGTATTGGCAATGGGATGGAGCCTTGCTGCTTGTAGTGGAAAGCAAACATCTCAGGAAACTACTAATAATAACGATAAAAATAAAAATGAGATAAATGCGAATAAAAAAGATGTTTTACCTATCTCTGATCTTAATGATTGGAGAATTATCCTTGTAAATAGAGAGCATATGTTATCAAAGGAACTAGGAATTGAATTAACAAGTATCACTCAAAATGCTAAGCCAAATATGAAAATCGATAGCAGAATTGCAACTTCCTATCAGGATATGGTAACAGCTGCAAAAAAAGAGGGAATCAACCTTTATTTAAGATCAGGTTATCGAGCTATAAAATTACAACAAACTTATTATGATGCTTCAGTTAAAAGCTATAAATCTCAAGGTTTGTCGGATAAAGAGGCTAGTGCTAAGGCATTGGAATATCTTCAGTATCCTGGTGCAAGTGAACACCATACTGGATTAGCGTTAGACATTATTTCAGTTGAATGGCAGAATACGGTAGAAGATTTAAATGCAAAATTTGAAACGACTGATGCATTCAAATGGTTAGATAAGAATGCTGCAGAGTATGGGTTTATTCTCCGCTATCCAAAAGATAAAGAGAATATTACTGGTATTAAGTATGAGCCATGGCATTATCGTTATGTAGGAAAAGAAGTTGCTATTTATCTAAAAGAAAATGGGTTAACTTTAGAAGAGTATTGCGAAAAGATTAAGTCCGACAAATAAAAATACACTTTGATTCTATTAAAAAGCCAGTGGACATATTTCCTTTCCTTAAAGGAAATAAATTATGCATTGCTACGGGAAAAGGCGGATCTAGAGGATGTGTGAACCTGCCTTCTAGTATTGTAAATACTGTGTATAATAATTTAAGCACGTATGAACCGGTTATCGTGTACTAGTAAATAGCAACCTCGTGTGAAACGATGTATGTATGAAGAACTTAAATTTATAAAAGAAGCAGTGAAAAAGGATCTGATATTCATATCAGATCCTTTTTCATTCGTAACATAGAATACTTGATTACTGTATCTGCTTAACTAGGCTTTAGAGACTGCCTGCTTTCCAGATGCTACAACATTAACCTCGCCATCTTTTTTGTTTTGGATGTTCGCTTTTCTTAGCTTGATAGACATGTGGAGGCAGCCCAAACACTGCGATTGGTAGTGTTGTTTATTTGTTAGCATCTTACAAATTGTGTTAATAATCGAAATAAGAAAGTACACATCACAGAATGGGATAATAAGAAAAATCCGGTTATCTTTTGTTTACATGGGTTAGGTGGCTCTAGTCTTACTTTTATAGAAGTGGCTGACAAACTAAAAGATGAGTATAGATTTGTTACATGTTTTGTGCAACTAACAAATCAGATGATGTTCACTATTGCTTTCAGTCCTGCTATAACGAATTTTACAATAGATAACAGAACGTATATTTGGTATAATCGAAACATACTACTTGAAACGCTGTACATAATGTATGAAATTCATGTAATAGGGTAAGGACTACATGACAATAACTAAATTTAAAAGTTCTAGTACATATAGGATTCAGTTCATGTTATACAAATCCATTGTCAGAAAGGAAAAGATGTAATGAATCAAATTTCATTTGAAGATTTATTTGAAGAAGAAAAAGAAAAGGTGGAGGTAGCTGAGGTATCTAAGATACCAGCTCCTTTATCGCCATTACAAAAAGATATTTTGGAATTAATTGATTCTGAAGAAATAAGTGCACTTGAGCTATGCGAACGATTAATACAATCTGGTAAAATACCCGATGAAAGATTCACTACGAATAAGCCGAAAGCATATGGACAAGTATGCTTAATATTAGAGGGTTTTGTTACGGAAGGGAAGCTTACTTTTATCAAAAATGATGAGAAAAGAGATAGGGTATATAAATTGAAAGAAGAAGTTTCTAACGGATAAGATGTACAGTGGGAAATGAATGATTGGTTCCCCGCCCCGTAACTTTTAATATCTACAAAAAGGGTGTCAATCTTGCTTAGATTGACACCTTTATACTTTTAACATCTTACATATTTACGTTTGAAACCAAGTCTTCCTCTATCAAGTTCTTTCTGAATACTTTCGTGAGCATTTAGCAAACTACTTTTTTGTTGTCACGTTTTACTTCAACTATACCAACTTCTTTTGCAGTCTCGACTGCCTTTTCGTGTAGTGGCACATATGAAATTGCCACAGTGTTTAGAAAATTATTCATAGAGGATTTTGCTCGTTATGGCGAATCATGAATTGTATTTTTCAACAGTTCAAGCATATCGGGAATTTTGCTTTCGGAAAATTCATTGTCTTTGTGATTCCCTAAAAGCCAGCAGTAGCAACTCCAGCCTGCAGACATTCTAAGCTCGTCCCCACTTGCAATCCATTTATCGGCAACGTCTTGTGCGATATTTGATTCTGATAAAGTTACTGCTACAACATAGTCGGATAGCATATAAAAATACGCCCCATCCATCCAACGATTAAAATCAGATTCATTCATAGCTTTTGGATCTGCAATAATGCCTGCAAAGTACATTGCATCGTAGTTACCTGTGGAATAAAGTTCCTCAGCTAACTCTTGATTTAATTTTATTTTCTTAGCGATTGGTTTCATAGCGCCCGTAGTTACTCCAAAAACTGGCTCATGTGCACCGTTAGATATGTATATTTTTTTCGTTCTTTCCTTACCGAGGGATTCAAGCTCATGCATCACTGTTTTAAAATCCATAGCTGTGCACTTCCTTTCTTAATATAAAGACCCTTTTAATTGTAATTATCTAGTTTGTATTTTGTATCAAGTCTTCCATACTTCTCAAATTTAATAATAATTGTATTCAAGAGGCATGTTTACTTTCTATAGTTTCTCGACATTCGGTCTGATTTTTGAATAAAATGAATTGCATTTTATTGTAAATGAAGACAGAGCTAATTGAGAGAATGGTATAATATAGAAAAAGTGAGTGATAGGAATCATGAGTTTTAAAGTAGTCGATAAGTTATAAAATTAGTTCTGCAAGATAAGAATTAAAGGAGAAATACAATGGATAAGATTCAAATTGCGAAAAGAATTAGAGAGTCTATAAAGAGTGGTCAATTAAACACGTTAAGAGATTTACTTGAGAGAGAGCCGAAGATGTTGGAATATGTGAAGCCATTTGGTACGTGGTTACATGTAGCGACAGCTCATGGACATTTAGAAATAATAGAGTACTTAGTCAATTCAGGGATAGATATTCATGCAAAGGGTGGTACTTTTTCTACAAATGTCCTTGAAAGAGCGGCTACAAAAGGATATTTACATATTGCAGAGTATCTCATTAAACATCATGTTGAAATGGATACAAGTGAATCGGATAGAAGTCCTCTGTTTGCTGCAATATATAGTGGTCATTTTGAAATTGTTAAATTGCTAGTTATGAATGGTATAGATATCACGATAAAATATTCCGGTAATAATATGAAAGATATGGATGCTTATACATTTGCTATTGAAAGAGGGGAGATGAAAATTGCTGAATATTTAAAGTATAAGTTGAACGAGAAAGTATAATATATTTTCATAATGGAGGACACTATTGATGGAAGTACATGGAATGGTTTCAATATGGTTGGGTAATATGCAAACGCAAGATCAGTTAGATGTATATACGGATGCTACGTATGATGAAGAAGGAGACTCTATACCAGCAAGGTTTTTTGTTGATTTTAATATTGATATGATTGATGTAGATGAGGATTTTATTGAAAAGAAAGTGTTAGAAGAAGCGAGTGATGATATTTCTGTGTTATTAGCAGGATGTTCATATGATGATAAAATATTTTCTCGAATTAAGGAAGGAGTTAAATTAAATAAATCCTATAATTCTATTGTTTTAATTTATAATTTTCAGTATGGCAATTCAGTTAGTTATTTTGAAGGCTTTGATTTTGTAACTGCTACAAGCTATCTATAGTTGTGAGAAGGTCACAAGTAAGGTAAGGAAGCTTTCTTAATCTATTTACACCTTAATAAACGTTTAGAAAATGGAGTGGAAAATATAATCCCAAACAATCAGTTAGCATATAAAGTTCAAGATTAGGATGGAAATAACTTACATTTATTTAATGAGTTATCATTTAATACAAATAAGTATGTGAGGTTGGTTACAAATGATAAAGAAATTTACTAGAGTAGTAGTAACGGCGGTGATGCCAATCGGTCTTATTGCGGGGTGTGGAACTGCTGAAAAAACTGAAGCAAAAGAGCCGAAAGCGGTACAAGCGGAGAAAAAGGATTATACGGATTACTCATATGGTAGCAAAGGTATATTAGTAAGCGGAAAAGCGAAAGAACGTCTACAATACGAGGTTGGGTATATGGATGATAACAAGTTAATTGGGATTGATGAAAATATTGAGGACTGTATTATTTTAGATAATAAAGATGAAGCTGGTTACATTTGGAAACAAATAGAGCGCGGATCTATTATTGAAGTGCAATATGGTAAGGACCGCAAAGACATCGTAGGGGTACAATTAGTAGGAGATCGTAAGCCATACGAAATTAGTGATAAGTTTGATCGAAATACGATAAATGAGATTGTTGGACAAGTTAAAGGTAATTTGTAATAGATATATTTCGCTAGTATATAATCTATTATCATGAAATGGCGAATCGCATACATAAAATTTGGAATCAACGGCATTTTTATATTAAAAATGCCGTTGATTTATGTTAAAAAGTAAATGATATTTTATCCCGCTATTTGTGGGAGTCGGGCTGCCCGTAAACGCCCGATTGGTGTAGGTTAATAATCAGTGGGGGATGAGCAAAACCCCCACTGATCAAAGTTTCACTTTATAGCCTTGTAGAAAAACACGTATTAAAAAATACACAAATGAATTATTCTTCTTTTAGTTGTGATGATCGTCGTAAGGTCATTGCCCAGAATAAAAGAGCACAAGCACTAACAGATGCACCTAATATACAAACTCCGTTCCATCCGTAGCTTGCATAAATGTTTGTGGAAAGAATTGCACCTGTAGCACTGCCGATAGAATAAAAAATCATATAACTAGCAGTGAGCCGACTTCGCGCTTCAGGACGCACTGTGAAAAGTATACTTTGGTTCGTGACATGTACAGCTTGCACAGCTAAATCTAAAAGGATAACGCCGATAACTAGTAGGAATAGAGAATGGTTCATTAATTTAATTAGGAGCCATGAAGGTAATAATAAGGATAAGGCTATGCCAGTAGTTCTTTCTCCGAATCCGCGATCAGCGAGTTGTCCGGCCTTAGTGGCAGCTAATGCACCAGCAACTCCAGCAAGACCAAATGCTCCGATAGCTGTATGTGATAGATTATATGGTGCAGCACTTAGAGGTAAAACTAATGAAGTCCATAAAATACTGAAGGAAGTAAAAATAAGCAATGCTAATATTCCGCGAATACGTAAGATCCTTTCTTCTACAAATAATAAGAGAACAGAACGTAATAGTTTACGATAGGTCATAGCCGTTTTTTTATGTTCAAGATTAGGTAAATTACGATATAACAAACCAATTACGAAGAGCATAAGTACAGCAGAGGTAAGATAAACGGAACGCCATCCCGCTAGATCTGTTAATGTTCCGGCAAATGTACGTGCAAGTAGAATTCCTATTACGACACCACTCGTGACGAAACCTACTATTCGCCCACGGTCTTTTGGGTTAGCTAAAATGGATGCGTATGCGACGAGTGTCTGCGTAACAGTCGCAAGAATTCCGACGAAGGCCATACCTATAAAAAGTACGGTACTTGAAGGAGCGACTCCGACCACAATTAAAGCGAAAACGGATAAAAGCATTTGAACAATAATAAGTCTTTTTTGGTTTAATAAATCACCAAGTGGAACTAATAAAAGTAATCCGAGTGCATAACAAACTTGAGTAATCGTAATAACGACACCAATAGTTGAATGGTTGATCTTAAACTCATTTGATAAAGAATCAAGTAGAGGATGAGCGAAGTATATATTCGCCACAGCCATCCCGCAAGCTATTGAAAATAATAGAGTTATATAGCGAGGCATGATTGTATTGGTAGGTAATTGGAACTGATCATGATTCTGAGTAAGAGTAGTTGTCATTTTTTCTTTAGCATCCATAATAGCATCTCCTTTTGTTTTTTGAAAAATAACGTACCGAACGGTATATTATTTCGTAAGTAAAATATAAACAGGGAGAAGTTACTATGTCAAGTGAATTGTAAAGTGATTTCAGTTTCTTTTGACATATCATTTATAATTTTATACGATATATAATATACTGATTAGTACATAAAATCGTGATTTGTAATTTAGAAAACAGATGAAGAAAGAGGAGGGGTTAAATGGCTCGACTACGCGAATTTGATGAAGAAAAAGCTTTGGATGCTGCTATGCAACTTTTTTGGGAGAAAGGATACGCTGCTACTTCATTAAGTGATCTAACTGCTAAAATGGAAATACAAAGACCGAGTTTATATGCGGCATTTGGTGATAAAGAAGGGCTGTTTGAAGCTGCATTACGGAGATACACGAATTTACACGCAGCTAGCATTCGAACAAAACTTCAAAAAGAACAATCTGTCAAAGAATCAATTCGTATGTTTTTTGAAAATATGGTGGAAGAGGAATATAAAAGAGAATCAAATAAAGGCTGTTTTTGTATTAACACAATGGTTGAGATTGCCCCTCATAATGAAAAATTTGAAGTGTTGACTAGAGAACATCAAATGTATCTTTCAGTTATATTTCAAGAATTAATCGCCAAAGGTATTCAGTCTGGAGAACTGCAAAGTGATGTGAATGCTAAAGCATTAGCACAAACGCTAGTCACTTCATTAATTGGATTAACAGTGTTAATGAAATCTCGTCCAGAACGTTCAGTTATAGATAATTCGGTATGTATCATATTATCGTTACTAAAATAAATGTAACAGAATTGTATTTCAATCAACTATGTCGATTATAGACACTTTTATTTATAAACTTTCAACCTTAAAGCACTGAATTGTCTACGAAGGCAACAAGTGCTTTTTGTTTTCGGGTAAATATGAGCAGGTGAATCATAATGGCTGTCTGCAATGTATGAAGTTTGTTGGAGACCTTTGTAATTAGACATCAGATAAGAGGGGAATGCAAACACTATATAACCCCCTTCAAAGCCCCTTATAAGCACCTACCAAGTAATAAATCACTAAGAAAAAACAAAAACAAAAACAACTACAAGAACAAAAAAGCGCGAAAAAATAAAACCGGTGTAGTAGTAGTAAAAAAAATTGAAATTCGAATGCCAAAACCGTTACCTCATTCCTATATTTATATTGAAGGATTGGAATTTTCCTATTTGCTAGCAAAGAGTGGAGGGAAACTGATGGCGGTGTACCGTAATGTGCAGGTGAACTTTTGGCAAGATGAATTCATATTAGATTTAACGCCAGAAGAGCGTTATTTTTATATATATTTGTTAACTGGTACGAAAACGAAGCAATGTGGTATTTACATAATGCCAAAGCGTTTGGCAGAGCTTGAAACTGGTTACAGTATGGAGACTGTTGAGAAGTTATTGAACCGGTTTGTGGAATACGGGAAGATTTTATATGATGCGGAAACGAAAGAGTTATTCATAATAAATTGGCTACATTATAACCCTATTTTAAATACGAATGTAGAGAAGTGTGTGTTACGTGAGTTAAAGACTGTGAAAAGTAACGAGTTCATACATATGTTTTTACGTAAATGTCTTGAAGAAGAATACAAGATTCCATTATTACTACAGTATTTTGGTATGCCGAAAGAAGAGGGTTCACAAGCAGTTATTGAAGAGAAAGAAGATATGAAAGAGGTAGAAACGGTAGAAGAGGCTACTTCGCATAGTAAAGTTTATAAGTTTTACGAACAAAATATAAGTAGTCTATCTCCATATATCGTGAAGGAATTGAAGGAGTGGATACAAAAAGTTTCAGGAGAGACAGTATTAGAGGCGCTTAAAATCGCGTTTGAAAATAATAAGGGAACACTTGCTTATGTAAATGGGATTTTGAGGAATTGGTGTAAGAAAGGACGAGTAAGATTCAGTAAAGGAAAGGAAATAGTGCGTAAGAGAGAAGTGTTCAGTTTGTATGATCCATAGCATGAGCAAGTAATGATTTCTTCTTTTCTAAAAGGTTCTTTTACAATAGAAGCGAATAGATTGAGAGAGGAGGGATTGTATGGAAGTCGTTATAAAAAAGAAACGAAATAGGGGAAAAAGAATTTTCATTTGGTCTAGTAGTATCGTTCTTTTTTTGTTTATTTGCGTTATGATTTTTTTGAACATATATACGCTTAGTTCTATGCCAAAGATAGATGGAACGATAAAGCTAGAGGATTTACAACACGCTGTTACGGTGAAGCGAGATAGTAAAGGAGTACCGCATATTAAAGCGGGAAATGCACATGATTTATATTTTTCGCAAGGGTATGTACAAGCGCAAGATCGTTTGTTTCAAATGGATTTAAGTAGAAGGCAAGCTTCTGGTATGTTAAGTGAAGTTGTAGGGGAAGCAGCTGTTGATAGAGATAAGTTGTTTCGAACGCTCGGTTTACGGCGAGCGGCAGAAGCATCTGTTAGTCAATATGATGGGGAAGCGAAATATGCTTTACAGTCATTTGCTGATGGAGTGAACGCTTTTATATGTGAGGCAAAAGAGGAAAAGAAATTGCCGGTTGAGTTTACTTTATTAGGTTATGAACCTACTGAATGGTCAATGGTTGATTCTTTAACGATCGGAAAGTATATGGCGTTTGATTTAGGAGGACATTGGCATGGACAAGCATTTCGATATTGGGCGTTGAAAAATCTTCCGGAAAAGCAAGCAGCTGAACTATTTCCGGCTTATCCGAAAGATGCACCTAGATTACTAGCTGAACTGAAAAATACAAATGTAAATGTAGCACAAAGTTTTTCAAAGACGATCATTCCACCAGAGTTTAATGGGAGTAATAACTGGGTTGTGAGCGGTGAGAAGAGTGCATCTGGTAAGCCGATTTTAGCGGATGATCCTCATTTATCTCTCGCAACGCCGTCTATATGGTATCAAACTGAATTAGAAATGAAAGATATAAATGTGAGTGGAGTTATTTTCGCAGGCGTACCTGGTGTTATGCTAGGGCACAATAAGGAAATTGCATGGGGCGTTACGAATACAGGACCAGATGTACAAGATTTATACATTGAAAAGCGCAATCCTAATAATGAAAATGAATTTTTGTATAACGATAAGTGGGAAAAGGCTGCTGTTGTTGACGAATCTATTAAGGTAAAGGGCGGAAAAACAATCCCTTATAAAGTTACAATTACGAGGCACGGTCCAGTAATTTCAGAATTTGCGGATAAGGGTAAGGAGAAAACGAAAACAGTATTCGCTTTAAAGTGGACTGCTTTAGAGCCTTCAGCTGAATTAAGGGCAGTATTAAATATGAATAAAGCAAAAAACTGGAATGAGTTTGAAACAGCTCTTCAAGATTTTCACACACCGACTCAAAACTTTTTGTTTGCATCAAACGACGGAACCATTGCTTATAAAGCGAACGGAAATATACCAGTGCGTAAAAAAGGCGATGGTAGTTTGCCTGTACCTGGATGGACAGATGAATATGAATGGGAAGGGTATATTCCGTTTGATCAGCTTCCGAAAGTAATAAATCCAAAACAAGGGTTCATTTCAACTGCGAATAATAAAATTGTTGATGACGCTTATCCATACCATATTAGTAATACGTGGGCGCAGCCGTACAGACAAATGCGTATTCAAGAGTTTTTGCAAGAGAAGGATAAGTATACGGTAAAAGATTTAGAAGAGTTACAGATGGATCAAAAAAATTTATATGGGAAAGAGTTTGTTCCTATATTTTTGAATGAGTTAAATAAAACAAATTTATCAGAAGTAGAGAAAGAAGGAGTAAAAGAATTATCGAAGTGGAATTTTTACGATAGTAAGGATGAAGCAGCACCATTAATTTTTCATTTAGTAATGAAAGAGATTTCTAATACAGTATTTTCAAAAGAAATTCCGAAAGATGTGATGGAGTTATTTGAAGGTAAGCAACAAGTTGTCGATGAATTAATTCGTAAACAAGTAAATGGTGAAAATAGCACTTGGTTTTCAAAGTATGGTGGCTTCACGGAAGTTGTACATACGTCGTATGCAAATGTAATGAAGAAATTGCAGAAGGAGTATGGATCCGATGTTGGAGAATGGAAGTGGGGCGATTACCATCAACTTGCTTTTACACATCCAATTTCGAGATCATCTAGTATATTAGCACTACTCGCATTTAATCGTGAGAAACCAGTTCCAATTGGAGGAAGTCAAGTTACGGTTCAAGCAGCGAATTACGGAGATAACGGTATTGTAAATCACGGTGCTTCATGGAGATTTGTCATTGATACGAAAGATATGTCAAACGGTTATCATATAGTGGGGCCGGGACAGTCAGGACATTTTAGAAGCGATTGGTATCATGATCAAATAGATGATTGGGTGAATGGTGAGTATCATACGACTACACTTAATATGGAGGGAATAGAAGGGAAAGTGTTAACTTTACAGCCGAAGTGATAATATTTCCACTGATGAAAACTGTTAAATTAGAACATAACCCAGTTCTTAAATCATTTTAAAAGCCTACTATCAGTTAAATTGATAGTAGGCTTTTGTATTTTAGAGAATAAGATTCAATGATTTTATTATGACAAAACAGTAAGTGTTTTAACATTTACTTATACGATAACGGGCCTTATTTACTCTGTTACAAAAGAAACCACACAAAGCGTTCTTTTTCTTTGTTGCTCATTTTTATACACCGCATAACATTTTGTTATTCAATAATTCCAATTTCTAGAGCCTTTTGAACAGCTTCTTCTTTGTTACGGACTCCTAACTTTGTATAAGCTGTGGAAGCATAGTTTCTGACCGTACCATTCGATAAATATAACCTTGATGCTATGGTAGTGTATCGAAGTCCTTTTGCTACTAGCTGCAATATTTCTATCTCTCTAGCTGTTAGCTCATAAGCAGTTGCTTTTGATTGTGGTGTCTCGATTTGCTCATCAAACTTCTCAAATATTTTGTGAGACATTCCCTGATCAATCAGTGTCCCACCTTTGTGAATAAGTCGGATCGTATTAGCTAGCTCCAATGTTTCAATAGATTTGAGTAAAAAACCATCCGCACCGTTGCGAAGTGATTCCAACGCCTGTTCGGTATCCTGAAAAGTTGTAAAAATCAATACGCGGATATGTGGCCATTGTTGCTTAATCTTTTTGGTTGCTTCGACTCCATCCATGTGCTGCATATCTAAATCCATAAGTATAACGTGGGGTTGAAGGCGCCCACACAAATCGATGGCTTGATTGCCATCCTCAGCCAAACCGACTACATTTAAATCTTCATATCTATCGAGTAGTGTCCTCAAACTTTCCCGAACAAATGGCTGGTCGTCTACAATTAACAAACGAATAAGTCCATCTTTTATTTCAGTTTGTCGCGGTATGGTACATGTAACAAGCATTCCTTCCTCTGGCTTTGTATATACAGACAATTGACCTTGCAAATTCATTGCCCGTTCTTTCATCGCATTCATACCGAAGCCTTCCTGCCATTCTACATTTCCTTTTCCGTTATCTTGAACTTCTAACCTCGTATATTGTTGTTCAAACTGTAATGAAACTATAATTTCAGTCCCCTGACCATGACGTACTGCATTTGTAAGAGATTCTTGTAAGCAACGAATGAACGCTATCTTCGCTTGCCGAGACAATTGATATTCCTCTCCGTATGCCCGAAAACTTACAGTAACCTGAGCGTGCTCCTGAAATTCGGCTCCAAGATTTTGTAGAGATTGAATTAAGGAGGGCGATTGACACGGAGACTCCATTTGATGTAGGTAACCTCTCACGTCCTCGATGCTTTTACGTCCCATTTCAAGCAGAGAATCTAGCCTCTGTATACCCATTTCAGTAGCAAGTTCGGTGCGCAACGTTTCCATCCCCATAATAATAGAAGTATAAGCGTGACCAACTGTATCATGAAGCTCACCCGACAGTCTGTTTCGTTCCTCTGCCAGTGTTATGCGTTCAATCTGAGACATATATTGCTCAAGTACTGCGTTTTGTTTACGAATTGCTTCATTTTGCTTATGATTGACGATTAATAAATGAAAGGCGAATCCCATTACATAAGCGAATCCATAATAGGTGACCATAACCCAATAGCTATTACTTTGCGCAACCGCATAGAAAATTCCAGTTGTTATAAAAACTGTTGTTGGAGCTGTCCAATAATAGGACAAATGCTTACTATTTGCTGCGATAAGAAATACCGATATAAGAAAGATATTGTAAGCTTCTGGAAATAAAGAGGTTAAGAATATACATAGTCCACCATATAGCAATATTTCTGTGAATAAGTAATATTTATAATTGAATAGTAAGGCTACCCATGGAATAGAGAAGGCAATAATTTCCCAAATAATAATAATCCAAAGTGGTAATGTTAAACCATCCTGGAAATTTAATGTTGCTAGGAGGGTAGACACACTAACAAGTAGACGGATTCCTAACATAATCCAATCATACCAAAACCAATATTTAACCATATCAAACAATTTATTTACCCCCTAAGTAGCCTTCTTTCTCATTTCCTATATTATAGAATAATCCTTCTTACATTGTTATATTTTTAAGTTTAAACTGCCTACTATTCGTAGACTACAAACTTCTATCGATTTAGTTGCTGAATCATACTGCGTGTATAACCTCCAAATTTTTTCGTTAAACCATCTACTATTTTAATACTTATGGCGGTAAACACTATACCGATAGACATTACAAGGAGTGACTTGGGAAAAGTATCTATCTGTATGAAAATAATATTCATATCGATGTATCGATACAATAGTGGTGCTAACAGGAACATAAGTGGCATTACATAAAAAATGATTGCACTAATGAGACTGAAAATGCCAATCACAAATTTCTGCATTAACCAAAAGACAGCAGACCAGGTGTGGCGATCCGTAAGTCCTAATTTTACTTGCGCCCAGTCCGATGTATCCGTTGTTACACTTCTATCGTAAGATTCTGTCGAAATATCAGTATAAATTTTCGTTTGTATGCGCTCGAATTGGATAAAGGGTGTGGTAGTTTGTAGTACGCGTATAACTAATGGAATCCCAACTACCGTAAATGAAAGGGTGAAACTGAATAGCAGAGCTATTAGATAAAAACAAAAATAAAACAAACCTGTAATGAAAGTTAGTAATAAAAAATAACCATTCTGGATGAATCTTGATTTCATAAAGCTCATCGCTCCTATCTATGTAATAAACGAATTATATTGCTTTTTTTGTCATTCTCACTAGTGTAAAAGTGTCATATGACATCTCTAAATGATGCTAAAAAGGGGAGAGTAACTTACTTCTGGTTAAAAAAGATGCTTATATTAATCTCCATAAAACAATCCCGTTCTTGCAGATGCAAGAACGGGATTGTTTTGTACTTTTATTTAATATGAGATGGACTTGTTTTTCGAATGTGAAAAATAATATCAAATTGCTCAAGCAATGAAGTATCAAAGTATAAAGAACCGTCCGGGAGGAGTTGTCCCCCTATACTTAGTAATGGCCTTTTTGCTTTAACCCATTTCTCTGCTTGTCCTTTAAGGTGACGGTTATCCAATAAAAACATTTTATATGGTACTTTTCCGAGGGTATAATTGAAACTATTTACATCTTGTGGAATCGTACCCGTTGTAATCTTACCTCCGGTGGAAGGATCATATTCGCTGTATAAGGTAAAATTCCCCTCCGTAGTTGTACTACCAATTGTGACATAATTATTGTCTAAACGTTCCTTCAAAAACTGCCCCGCAGCATAAGGGTATAATTCCTCATCGATAATTTCTTTAGCTATATGAATATTGTGTCCCCATACCATAGTTTTACCACCCAATGCCTCTTGTGCCCACATTGCATGATCGGCCAAGTATTGCTCATGTAGCTTTAACATACTTGGATAGTCGTTAGGAATTAGCATTGTGGTAAATTTCTCTATTGCACTTGCCGTTGCTTTCGCCCAGATGTACTCGGGTGAAACTATTTCTGTGTTGGCTTGCTTATTCTCATCTTTTAGTAATCGAGCTACTCTCTCAGCGTTTGCTTTGAACTTTTCTTTTATTTCAGGAGCAAGGTCCATATATTCCTGTGTACTTCCATTAAAAGCCGACAATTCTTTATAATTTTCTTCTACTTCTACCAGCAAATCTGGTCGATGCAGCCTTACATAATCAATTACTTTATTAAAGCAACCTTGGTCCAATTCCTTTAAGTCGAGCCCAATAAATTGGATCTTTTTTTTATTGGATGGATCAGCATTATAATCTTTCATCCACTCAATCATGGCTATAATTTCATCAGTAGGATATAACAAGTTTAAAAATTCCCTAGGGTTTCCTTTTCCTGTTTGGATATATTCATTTAGCTTTAAGCCGTTTCCCCAATCTTCTTCCATTGTGAAATTTGTAAAACCCATCTCAGTAACCAAATATTTCACAAGTCGAAACTTCATAGTGAAAATTTCAGAGCTTCCATGAGTATTTTCTCCTAATCCTACATATTGTGCACTCCCAATCATTTTCTTAAGTGGTTTTAAATCCTCAAATGGTTTTGACGGCTCTATCGTTTTTAATGGGTTAGCCTGTGATTGTATTGATTTAACTATATTTTTTTGGATAGATTGGCCTGAATTTTCGACTGCTACTGTTTGAGCCTTTCCTACTTCTCCACATCCTGTGACTAATAAAGCTGTACTAACCATTGCAATTATTCTTTTCTTATTCATTTTTTTCCACCTCAATTGAATTATTTTTAAAAGCGAGATTGATTCATGCACTTGCACGAATCAATTGCCTTAATTCAATTGTTATCTATCCCATATCATATTTTCTAGTTACATATTGTCATAAGGTTAATTGACACAGGTCATAGACTAATCATTACACTTTTGTACTATCGGCTATGACAACTTATAAATAATAATTACATTGATGAGTCGCAAGTAAGACTAGATTATAAATTTGGGAGGGATTTTAAAGATGAATTAATCTGTATGCCAAAATATTTTTATTCTAAGTTGTGTCTGTGGAAATGACAAGAAGTAAATTCGATAAACAAGTGAATTAAAGGGGAAGGGCGGATTACAATGATATTACACGCAAAATCGTTCCACAATAAAGATAAAATCCAACGTGCTAAAATAGGACTTCAACTCTTTCTGAGTATCTTAATCATTACTTCTATTATCCTAAATGTAGTAGTAATAATTACTAAAAGTATGCCGCTTATTGTGGTATATATGTTTACCCCAGCATTTTCTTCTATTTTGACTCGCATAATACTGAAAGAAGGGTTTAAAGATGTATCTTTTAGTCTCGGTAACTTAAAGATATGGAAGGGGATTGGTTTTGCTCTGCTAATACCTATGATTATTTGTGGAATTACTTATTCTATCGCCTGGTTGAGCGGAATTGCGGGGTTTCAGCATCCCGAAGGTGGTATGTTAGAACCAATCTACAATATACTTGGGCTTCAGTATCTAACGGCACCATTCAGTTTCATTTATCTAGTAGTATTGAGCGGCATTTTAGGAAGTTTGCTTAACTTAATCCCAGTTTTGGGAGAAGAAATGGGTTGGCGAGGTTATATGCTCACAAGGCTAGTCGATGCAGAGTTTTCACGGCCCATCCTTATTAGTGGATTGATTTGGGCAACGTGGCATGTTCCAATTGTTATTGCTGGTCTATATGTAGAGGGAACATCTGTCCTTCTTTCAGTACTTGGCATCTATTTTTGTATTGTGCCATTCAGTTATATTACAGCTTATTTACGACTTATCACAGGTAGCGTTTGGCCTTCGGTTATCATCCATACTACTTGGAATGCCATTATTCAAGGACCTTTCGCACGTGCAAGTACAGGATATCAAACTGAGATTTGGATTGGAGAATCTGGCTTGATAACTGCTCTTATTATCTTGATTACTGCAATAATTACGTCTCGAATAGTGAATTTTACCAAATATCATAATTAGGCGGATGTTATATACAAATATAATGGAGGTGTAATCATGAATATTCAAAGATATGAAAGTAATACGAATGAAGTAAATGTAAAAGTAATACAAACAAAAAGCGAATATAGATAAAAATTTTTTGATACATTTATGAGTATAAAAATTTATTTATGCGAAAAGATAGATGTGGTTAGATTATCAGAAAAAATTCAATAACTTCAATCGTGAAAAGATAAAAAAGGAGCGGAAATACGCTCCTTTTTTATTTACCTTACTATTTTTAGGAGGTTAGTATGAATAAGGTATGAATAAAGGATGAATAGCATTTTTATGGATGAAAATTCCACTCTTTTTTTTATGGAATATATGTGAAACGTTGTATAGAATAAGCAAGTATGTCAAAAATTATAGGGGGAAACTTGTGAAGAAAAGTAAGAGTTTAGTAAGTATTTTAGGAGTGTGTATCATGTTGTTTTCTTTTTGTTTCCAAGGAAATATACAGGCAGATGTAAATACTGTTCAATCTGGAAAAATAAAATCAGGAAACGTAACGGTATGGGAAGTAGGAAATGTAGCGAAAGTGTTAGCTGATGTAGAGCGCTTGAATTTAAATACGGTGAATGTACCGATTCAAGTTGATATTCCGAATGTGAATTCTGCTAACATGGTAATTAATCAGGCACAAAAGAAACAAGCTATTATTTTAATTCAAGAATTATTAAAGCGTAATATTCAAGTTATACTGGAGCCATTCCCATTTATTCAGCAAGGAAATATTGGAGAGACGGAATGGAACCCGAGTAATATTAACGATTTCTTCTGGAATTGGAAAACGGTTGTTTTACAAGATATTTTTAATTCCATTACAAGTAAGTACAATATTTATGGGCTGAAAATCGCTTCTAATTTCGTGAATATGGAATATGCAGAAGGATATTGGAACGATACGATTAATTTTGTCCGTCAGCAGTATAAAGGAAATATTTTGTATCAAATGAACTGGTGGTTAACAGCAAGTTGGGATCCATCGTATGAAGCGAAGTTTAAAGAGAAAATAAATCGTCCGTATTTAAAAAAGGTGGATATTGTTAGTATCGATAGTTGGTTTGAAGTTTCAGGAAAAAGGAATCCATCATACGAAGAAGTGAAGCAAAGTTTATTTGCGACAACAGTATATAATCGTGGACAAAATGTTGTTCAACAACTGGAACAATTACATAATGCAACAGGAAAGCCAGTTTATTTTGGTGGATTTAACGTACCAGCGCGTGAACTAGGACTACAAAATCCATGGAATCCAGATGTTTCAAATGTATTTTCAAAAGATGTACAATTAAATGGATGGCGCGCTTACCGAGATGTATTAGAACCGAAGCCGTATTTTAAAGGTTTTTCAATTTGGTTTATTGGCTCTAATGATAGTAATCATTCATATCAAATACATAGTAAAGAAGCAGAGGCAGTTATTAATGGATGGTATCGAAAATAAATTTTATAAAATAGGTAAGTTTTAGAATCCATTACATATATTTTAGTGAAAGGCCTTTCACCATCTTATCACCTAGGGGGCAATCATAATGAAATTTTTGTCATACCTTACAGTAATTTTGGTGATTCTTGGCGGTTTGAATTGGTTGTTTGTAGCGTTAGATTATAATGTAGTTGAGAAATGGTTTGGTTCTATGCCGGCGCTTGTGGATACTATTTATTGGCTCTTTGGTCTTTCAGCTATTTATCAAATTTTTGATCGGTTCTTTACGAGTAAGTAGCTATTATACTTTATTACTAGAGTGTTAAGTATGATTATGTACTTAACACTTTTTTGTATGTTTATGAAATAAGCGTCAAATATTCCCCACCTATAATTTGTAAATAACCCATGAGATAATCTCCGTACATACTACATGTGGAGTTTTTTTAGGAATTTACAGTTATAACATCTCATATTTTGTTTATAATTGTAAATAGTTATTGAAATCTATAAATGTTATTTCTTTTTTAATAAATAAAAAATATAAAAAGGAAAAATAATGCAACTTTTTAACGCGCTTATTCGTGTTATATATGAAAGGAGGAGGGGGATGGAAATTGAAGAAATATATAAAGTTTATATAAACGATGTGTACCGGTATTTATTTTCCCTTTCTCGTAGCCATCACGTAGCGGAGGACTTGATGCAGGAGACTTTTTATCGGGCGTATCTTTATCTAGAAGACTATGAAAACCAAAAGGTAAAATCATGGCTATTTAAAGTGGCATATCATACGTTTATTGATTTTGTTAGGAAAGAGAAAAAAGTAACTTTTGTAGGAACGGAAGAATTAGAGACAATACAAGCAGGGGAATCTACAGAAGAGTATGTAGTCGCAAAAAATAGTTATGAAAAATTAATTCAGATTATTCATACTTTACCAGTGGTAGAGGCACAATCTATTTTATTATGTGACGTACATCAATTAACGTACGAAGAGGGTGCTACTGTATTAGATTTAAAGGTAAACACGTATAAAAGTCACATATTTCGCGGGAGAAAGAGATTAAAAGAATTGTTAAAGGAGGAAAAGAGTCAAAATGACAAATGATAAACCTCATTCTGAACAAGATGATTATAAAGAATTGTTACAAGAAGCTCTTGATCAAAGACCGGCTTCACTTCCTGATGGAAAACAGGAGCAAGTGTTGAAAATAGGTAAAAAAAGAGCGCGTATTACGAATGTTTTGATTGTATTTACTTTTTTACTACTTATTCAACCTATTTTATATATATCTACACTCTTATATTATACAGTGGCACCTACAAACGCAATGGAGATACGGAATGTAGTAAATCAAACGTTAAGTGTAACAGAACCAAATGTATTTTTGAAAGATAGGGACATGGAGCAAACATTGCTACCGCTTAGTTTGCAATTGCATTTTGATTTGTATAAAAGGGTAGGAAAGAAAGATATTCGAATAGGAGAAGAGAAAACAGATTATGTATTAAGTAGAGCAACGAAAGTAAGCCGTGAATATACAACAGATGAAAAAATTCCAGAAGTCCCATATATAGATAACGAGGTGTTGTCTCATCCTAATAATTATAATGCGTCCTATAATAGTAGCGAAGAAGCGCAGGTATTAAAGGGTCTTCCGCAAGAATCTGTTGTAGAAGCATTTGTATCTTTTAGAGAATTATTAAGTGTACAAGAGGTAACGAATATGTTTCCTACTATTGATATTGTGTGGTATGCCGTTAATACAGGATTAGAGGAGAAGCAAACGAATGAAGAGGGTATGTATGTAGCCCCGATTGGCTTTCCAGCAGAAATGATTTCAAGTCCAAGTGGTGCTTTTGTAAGTGATTTACCTCATGAGGAACAATTTATTGATGTGTTAAAGTCATTACAGAAGCATGAAAATTTAGCAGTGAAGCTATCTAGAGCGAAAGTATTAGAGTTGTCAAAGCGTATTTCTTTCCTTGAAAAAAATGGGATAAAAACATACGGGGCAGTTGTAACTGGGCCTAAAGTAGAAGTTGAAAAATTGATGAGCCACGAAAAAGTTAGAAAATTGAAAGTAGGTGAAGCGAGGTTATGGAATTGGCATTCTTAAAAAAAGGAAAGAATCATATGTATAAACAGGAAACGTGGATGGGGACTATTTCATTAATTATTGCCTTTCTAGCGTTATTGTATTTGAACATTATATTGCTTATTCAAGAAACATTTATAGGTAAAAGTTTTCTGCAAATAGTTGGTATTGGAGTGGTGTGCTCAGTCATAGGTATGATCACAAAAAGCAAAAGTCGAAAATATGCATTGTGGGCATGTAGTTTATTTATTTTTATGCTGCTGTTTTCTATATTTGGATTTATGTTAGGTTGGATGATAAGCTTTGGGCCATAAATATGTGGAAAAGAGCGAATGTAGATTCGCTCTTTTTCTAATGTATAAAAAGTAAAATAGATAAGAGAAGAACCTATCAAATTTGAAAGGAGAGCACTATGCATCTAGGCTGTTGTTTTGTTGATATGTTTTCTGCTCACTTTATATAAAAAAATATTTGCACATGCAAGCGATTCCATTGCGTCTTACGCCGTAATAACGGAAAACAAATTGACCGTGTATTGTATATAGGTTATAATTCAGAAAGTTTAAAAAATAATAAAAATGAGAAATAGGGAGGTTATCTGGGTGATGGAGAGAGTGTATAATTTTTCAGCAGGACCATCTATACTCCCTTTGCCGGTTTTAGAGAAAGTGCAAAAGGAGCTTGTAAATTATAACGGGACAGGCATGTCTGTTATGGAAATGAGCCATAGATCTTCTTATTTCCAAAGTATTATTGATGAAGCCAGCAGCTTACTTCGTGAATTAATGAACATTCCTGATGATTATGAAGTTTTATTTTTACAAGGCGGTGCGTCATTACAATTTTCTATGATACCGTTAAATTTAATGAGTACGTATAAAAAAGCTGGGTACGTACTGACAGGTTCATGGTCTAAAAAGGCGCAGCAAGAAGCCGGAAAAGTAGGGGAAGTGCAAGTGATTGCTTCTTCTGAAAAAGAGAAATTTACTACGATTCCTAAAATGGATGATTTACCAAATGATGAAGAACTAGATTATATACATATTACAACAAATAATACAATTGAGGGGACAAAATATGTGGATATTCCACATGTAGAAAGAGTGCCGCTTGTTGCGGATATGTCCTCAAATATTTTATCAGAACAATATGATGTTACGAGGTTTGGTCTCATATATGCGGGTGCGCAAAAGAATTTAGGGCCAGCGGGTTTAACGATTGTAATTATAAAAAGAGATTTAATTGGCAGTGCAAGTAGTGCTTGTCCTACCATGCTAAACTATGAAACTTACAGTAAAAATAACTCCCTATATAATACACCGCCATCCTTTAGTATTTATGTGACGAAACTTGTACTAGAGTGGTTGAAAGAACAAGGCGGGGTATCTGCGATTGAAGAACAAAATAGAATGAAATCTTCACTTCTTTACAATTTTTTAGATGAATCTAAATTGTTTACTTCACCAGTTGACCCTACGTATCGATCACTTATGAATATTCCGTTTACAACACCGTCAGAAGAGCTTAACAATCAGTTTTTACAAAAGGCGAAAGAACGCGGTTTCGTTACGCTAAAGGGACATCGCTCAGTAGGTGGTATGCGCGCTAGCATTTACAATGCGATGCCAACCCAAGGTGTACAAGAATTAGTAGACTATATGAAGGAATTCGAGCTTGAGAATAGATAGGGAGATGGGGATATGTTTCGTGTTCAGACGTTAAATCAAATTGCGGAAAAGGGTTTGCAAATTTTTGATGGGAATCGCTATGAAATTGGAGACAAAGTAGGTCATCCAGATGGTATTTTACTTCGCAGCTATTCTTTACATCAAGAAGAATTTTCAGAAGATTTAAAGGCGATTGCAAGAGCTGGTGCCGGTGTAAATAATATTCCTGTTGAGCGTTGTACGGAAAAAGGGATTGTAGTATTTAATACGCCAGGGGCTAATGCGAATGCAGTGAAGGAACTTATTATCGCAAGTCTTATTATGTCTTCCCGTAATATTATAAATGGAGTGAGCTGGACGAAAGAGTTGGATGGAGAAGAAGTACCACAGCTTGTTGAAGCTGGGAAGAAGCAATTCGTTGGATCAGAGATAGCAGGGAAACGTCTAGGTGTTATCGGTCTTGGTGCAATCGGTGCTTTAGTTGCGAACGATGCGTTAGCTTTAGGAATGGACGTTGTCGGATACGACCCATATATATCTGTTGAAACAGCATGGCGTCTTTCTACGCAAGTGCAAAGAGCATTTAGTTTAGATGAAATTTTTGCAACTTGTGATTATATTACATTACACATTCCTCTTACGAACCAAACGAAGGGGATTGTTGGTGAACACGCTATAGAGACGATGAAAAAAGGAATGCGTCTATTCAATTTCTCAAGAGGAGAACTTGTAGATGAAACAGCTCTTCAAAAAGCGTTAGAAGAAGATATTATTACACATTACGTAACAGATTTCCCGAATGAAAATGTTATAAAGATGAAAAATGTAACAGCGACGCCTCACCTTGGTGCATCTACGTCTGAGTCTGAAGAAAATTGTGCGGTAATGGCAGCTCGTCAATTACGTGAATATTTAGAGACAGGAAATATTCGTAATTCAGTAAACTATCCGAACGTAGAACTTCCGTACATTGGAAAAAAACGAATTACGATTATGCATCAAAACGTTCCGAACATGGTAGGGCAAATTACAGGATGTTTAGCAGAACATCATATTAATATTGCGGATATGATTAATCGTAGTAAACATTCTTGGGCGTACACAATGATTGATATTGATAATGGTATTGATGATATAATTAAAGAGAATATTGTGGAAAATATAAGCAAAATTACAGGTGTTGTAGCCGTTCGAATGATTGTGTAAAGGAGAGAGGAACTTGGCAAATATCCGACCGTTTCGGGCCATCCGTCCAGTAGAAGAAAAAGCTGTGCAAGTGGCAGCTTTACCTTACGATGTATTAAATAGTGAAGAGGCAAGAGAAGTTGTAAAAGGGAATCCATATTCTTTCTTACATGTTGATAAAGCAGAAATTGATTTAGATCCAGCACTTTCACCGTATGATGATCGCGTATATGAAAAAGCGGGTGAAAATTTAAAGCAATTTATACAAGAAGAAGTGTTCGTTCAAGATGAAGAGCCAGCGCTTTATATTTATGAACTGACGATGCAAGGAAGAACGCAGTCAGGCCTTGTCGTTTGTACATCGATTGACGAGTATGAAGATGATACAATTAAAAAACATGAAAGAACGCGTCATGAAAAAGAACTAGATCGCATTCGTCACGTAGATGTGTGCGATGCAAATACGGGTCCTATCTTTTTAACTTATCGTACAAAAGAAGAAGTGAAACGTTTAATTGCAAGCTGGAAAGAAGAACATGCGCCAATTTATAAATTTACGGCAGAAGACGGAGTCGAGCATGTTGCGTGGAAGATTGCAGATGAAGAAGTGATTACGACTTTAGTAAATGCATTTGAAGATATCCCTAACTTGTACATTGCAGATGGACATCACCGCTCTGCATCAGCTGCAAAAGTAGGAGTTATGCGAAGAGAGCAATATCCGAATTACACAGGAGAAGAGGAATTCAATTTCTTCCTATCTGTTTTATTCCCTCATGATGAATTATCAATTTGGGATTATAACCGGGTTGTGAAAGATTTAAATGGCTTATCGGTAGAGCAATTTTTAAAGCAAGTGGCGCAATATTTTTATGTGGAAGAAGCAGGGGTTTCACCGTATAAACCAAATGAGCCAAAATCATTTGGAATGTATGTAAACGAGAAGTGGTATAAGCTCACAGTGAAAGAGGAAACATTTGATGCGAATGATCTTGTTAGACGTTTAGATGTATCTATTTTACAAGATCATTTAGTAAGTCAGGTGCTTGAAATACATGATCCGCGCTCTGATTCACGCATTGATTTCGTCGGCGGAATCCGCGGATTAGAAGAACTAGAACGTCTTGTGAATAGCGGTGAATACAAAGCAGCGTTCGCGTTATATCCGACATCAATGGAAGATTTATTAACAATCGCAGACGCTGGAGAAGTAATGCCGCCGAAATCAACATGGTTTGAACCGAAACTTCGTAGTGGGTTGTTTGTACATTCGTTAAAATAAACTTCTTTAGTTTGAAAAACCGAAATGATTTTTAGTTTCGGTTTTTCTTATTTTAAAAGTGTTTTTGAGGAGGGGTATGGATGGAATTGCAAGTAGGGGAGAAAATCACTTTTGAGCGAACTTTTACGAAAGAGGATGTTGCGTTATTTACGGAAGTATCTAAAGATGAGGGCGTTCATCATGTTACACCAGATGAGCAGGGGAGATTTGTTGTACAAGGACTTTTAACAGCAACGCTGCCTACAAAAATGGGTGGTGATTATAACGTACTAGCTCGCAAAATGGATTTTGAATTTTTACGTCCTGTTTTTAGCGGTGATACGATTCGTTGTGACGTAACCATTGAACAATTTGAACCAGATGAAAAAAATCGCACAAAGATTATTGCGATGTTTATATGTAGGAATCAACTTGAAAAGGAAGTAATGAAGGGGAGTTTTTCGGGGATTATTCTTTAATCAGTAGGCAAAGGAAATGAAATAAGTGTGGGGGGAAACCCCACACTTATTTTATTCCACGCCACTTTCTAAAATAGAGAAAGATCTATTTTCACAATCAATTTCTGCCATCGCACCGTAAGGTAAAATAAACTTCGGTTCAGTATGCCCGAAATTTAAATTATAAAGAACTGGCAAATCTTCTAAGTTATATTCCCTCATAACTTTCAGTATTTCATGTTTATATTCTTCATAATACATTTCGTCTTTCGGTTTACCAAAAATGATTCCTTTTGCTTTTTGCAGAATGCCTTGCGCAGCATAGTTTCGTAACCAATACTTTATATAACTTGGTTCTGGATGATCTTCAGAGGTTTCAAAGAAAAGGATACTATTTTCCCAATACTTTTTCTCAGGCCAAAGCTCCGTTCCTTTTGCAAACTCCAGTACTTCAATACAACCACCAATTAAACGCCCTTGTACAGTGGTAGAGCCTTGAAGTAGCTCATATCCATTGTTTTGCTGCATCGTACGCCGTTGATCCTTATTCGCCTCTATCCATTCTAAACGCTCACTCGTCCATTCATGAGCTGGTTGAATCTCGCCAATATTCTCATTTGAAAAGAGAGTTCGATTCACCATTTCAATTGTATATGGATCCATCTCTACATTTTCGGCAAAATCGGTTAAAATTGCTGGACCGTAAAAAGAAGAAATTCCTGCTTTATGACAAAATAAATGTGAAACGGTAACGTCAGAGTACCCCATAAAAATTTTCGGGTTTTCACGTATCACATTAAAATCTATATAAGGAAGTAAACGGATGCTATCTTCTCCGCCAATATTCGCAATGATTGCTTTCACGCGCGTATCTTTAAATGCTGTCATTAAATCTTTCGCACGAGCCTCTGGGTTGTTATAAATGAATTCGCTACCTTTTAAACTATTTGGCATTGGGACAACCTTAAGACCGAAAACTTTTTCTAATCTTTTTACTCCTTGCTCATAACGCCATCTTAGCTCAGAATCACCTGATCCTCCCCACGAAGGGCTTACTGTTGCCACAATATCTCCCGACTGTAATCTTTTTGGTTTCATTAACATTTTAATTCCGCTCCTACATAATTTAATGGACTACGATTATACAAAATGTAGCATTGAAAAAATATGATGCATGACATTAGTTTCTTCATCATCAATCAGTTTACCTGCTGTTATTCAAGTATTTGGCATTCGTGTTGAATATAGGAATAATCGATTTAAATTTAAAAATTACAGTATGCAACATTGCATGAGAAAGATGGTTGCTATTCCTTATTGTCTGTAACTATAATAGTTACAGGTTGGTCGTATCCAATCGAAAAAATAAAATCATCATGAATGGAGATGTTTCATAATGGGTATGAAAAAATTAATTTTAGCAGGTGCTTTAGGGATCGCAGCATTATCAGGAACGAATTTACCAGGATTAGAACTGTCAAAAGCGAGTGCGGCTTCTATTGAGTCGAATTTCTCGACGTTAGAAGGGCGAGTAGTAGAAGTGGATAATGGTGTGATTATCGTTAAATCTAAGCAATACGAAGAACCTGTTAGTGTTTATATTGATTCACGTTCAAATGTGAAAGTAGGGGATGAAGTAAAAGCTACTGGATCTATGATGCGTAATTTTACAGAATATATGGTTGCAACTGCAGTTGAAAATACAACAAACAAGTTAGGCATGCACATGAAAGAAGATGGCTCACCTGATTATGTAATTGGAGAAGTATCAAAAGTAGGAACGATGGAAGATGAGGGGGACGTTTCTACTAAATATGTCGTAGTTGAGTATCCATCGCTAAACGGGAAGAAAGTTATTATTGATGTTTTCTTAACAAAGGGACAAGTATTCAATACGGGTGAGAAAGTAAAAATTGATATGAAGTATGTGGGCTGGGGCGGAAGTTCTATTAACTGGAACACAACGGATCATATCGAAAAGGTTTATGAGGTAAAGAGCAACGTTGAAAATAATGATGATGTTTGGATTTGGTCTTAATTAGACTTCTGTAAATAACAAATGTATCATGCAGTACCCATCAAATGATCATGTGTATGATAATTTGATGGGTACCTTTTGTTTATTTTATATTCGGGATTAAGGTACATCATTGGATCTATAATAATTTTAAAAATGCGGGTATACAGTTGAGTTGGATAAAAATATACAGACAAGTGTTTTAGCGTACTGCTTATGCATTAATTTTATTCAAAATTGCGACTCTATTCGTCGTAAATAATAGATAATTTTGTTTTACTGTTTTGATTAAAATCCGATCTGTTGTAGCGTATGCTGTTCCAATTCGGATTACGTTTTCTTCTTCTACACCAGCATAGGTTTCATCTTCTGTAACTTCAATAATTTCACTTAATGGAATTTGAACCTTAGCTAGTTGCCATGAAATAATTAATTCTTTATCTGTTTTTTTGACATCGATACCTAGCATGTTATCAAAACCTTTCTGTATTAAAATGTCACTTTCTATTTTATTATACAGATTTAAAGATTTTATTTCTATTATAAAATTTGATTTTTCATTTTTTTCGTAAAGTATCGTACTACGAACAAAAAGGAGGGTGTCTACTGGTACCTGCAATTTTTCTGCAACGAAGACGATCTTTTTTATTTTGTAAATTTTTGAGAATAAGGGATTTTCGATTAGAATATGATGTTTAAATCGGAGCGAGTTTAAAAAATACAATAATGAAAGAGGTGTTTAAGGGTGGAGCGAGATGAGGTTTATTTACGAGCTAAAAAAAGGATGGAGAATTTAAAAGCGTTTTACATTCATTTAACGGTCTATATACTAGTTAATTTGATGCTTTTTTTTATAAATATAAGCTCTGATTCAAGTAAATTATGGTTTTTATATCCACTTGGAGGTTGGGGAATCGGTATCGTTATACACGGTTTGACAACTTTTCCAATTGGGATATTCGGAAAAGAGTGGGAAGAACGAAAGATTAAAGAATATATGGAGAAAGATAAGTAAATTTATTTCTGGAGTGTATGAATATAAAATCTCATATAAATCTCTGTGATCAAATGCTTGATGCGAAGTCTATTCTATAGCTTCGCCTATTTGTTTTGTATTCGAAGTTTGTGCGAGTGAGAGTGTTCATATACATTTTTTAGCGTGAATTGTATGTGAAATCAAAACTTTATTTGTAGTACATAATAAATACAGTTATTTTACTTTTTTAATTACATACGGATTTAGGGAAAATTTGTTTGTCATCCTATATTAAAATAAAAACAAACCACTGTTCGATTTGAATATTCCACGATATAATGGTGAGAGTTTATGGCAGAATAAATATTTACATAAGAAGTGAGGTACTGTATGAAAAAAAGAACGACAGACATTATTTTTATTATTATTGGTGCATTTCTTTTTGCGTTAGGTGTGAATTTGTTTGTTATCCCGAACGAGTTTGGTGAGGGTGGAGTAACGGGTATCACGATTATTACCTACTATTTATTTGAATGGTCACCAGGCTTAGTCAACTTAATTCTAAACGCGTTTTTGTTAATAGCTGGCTATAAATTTTTGAATAAGATAACAACAATTTATACGATCATTGCTGTAGTTACTAACTCGCTATTTCTTCATTTGACAGAGGGCTGGTATATTACTTCGGATGAAATGCTGGTAAATGCCATTTTCGGAGGAATATTTATAGGATGCGGGATTGGTCTAATTATTCGTGTTGGCGGAACAACAGCAGGTACTACCATTTTAGCGAGGATGACACATAAGTATTTAGGTTGGAGCATTAGCTATGGTCTACTGTTCTTCGATTTAATCGTTGCGTTTTCATCTTATTTCATCATTGGTGCAGAAAAACTGATGCTGACAATTATTATGCTATACGTAGGAACGAAAGTGATGGAATTTGTAATTGAAGGTTTAAATCCGAAAAAGGCTATTACGATTATTTCTGATAACCCGAATGAAATTGCTCAAAAGGTGACTACTTTAATGGGCAGAGGGGTTACTGTGTATTCAGGTCATGGCTATTACACAAAAACTCCGAAGGAAATTCTTTATATTGTTATTAATAAGCAAGAAGTAGTGAAGCTAAAGCGGATTGTTCAAACTACGGATCCGGCTGCGTTCATCGCTATACACGATGTTCGTGATGTGTTTGGAGAAGGATTTGTTGATATTTCTAAGGCTTAATAAGAGTTAGAATTAGTTTTTAAAAAGGCAGAAAATGAGCAATATTTTTTATTGAAATAATCTTAATGCGAAAATATGAGAATCTATTTTGATCACTTAATTATCAAGACCTAAATTTTAAAAAAACAAATAAATTCAAGGACATTATATATTTTATATGACTAATATGTAATGTCCTTTCTTATTCCACAATGATACCCGTTTGTTGACGATTAATTTTCATTATGCTTTTTGTGCCGAGTCCAATGCTTTTTTTAATTCGTCCGGTTTTTGAGTGCCGATTACCACTGTGTTATATTTCAACTTTAACTCTATACCTTTCTTTCCATTCATGTTATAGGCCGTTTCACCCTTAAGGTTAAAACGAATTCCCCATCCTCCGAATCTTTTTAGTGGACTGTAAGTAATGCTTTCATAGTGACATATATTTTTGAAAAGGTACTGTTTATATTGAAAATGAAAAGGAACAAAACGAACATAAAGACCTTTTTCACGGACTTCTATAATCAGTTTCAATACCCCAAGCATTAATACAGGAAAGGCAATCCCAAAAAACAACCACAAAGCAATTAACACACCATTGGGAGCTGGTTTATCTCCAAACGGGGTATCAAGGATAATTTGTTGAATGAATCCATACCACATCAGTGCTGCGATCCCAAATATGAGTATCCATACCCAAATTTGTTGTGGTCGCTGAACCTCACGAAAGATAATACGTTCTTGTTGTTTCATTAATAATTGTCACCTCCTAAATGATTTATTACAGGGAATCTTTTTTGATCCAGTAATATGTATCCTTTGTTGTTATTCTCTATGAGAACCTCTTGTACTCTCATAGCACTTCACCCCTAAAAAAATTAACGCTCAGTCTAAAGACCTCACAACGCTTTCCGTTATGAGATACGTTAGCCACCTAGATTATACAAACTTTTCTGAATTTAGTATACATATAGAGTTTTATTTTTATTATCTGTATAAGTAATCTAATGTTTATAAGAAAAGAGGATATATACTCATATATTGAACGTAATATCCTCTTCTTAGTTTAGTCTATTTAAAATCTATTTCAAAATGGATTCTTTTTATTTATCGTAAAATATTGGCTTGTAGGTATTATTTATGAACCTTTATTCCAAAGCTACATTATCATACGATCTGTTGTACTGTATTGCGGTTCTAATGCGTAGTATCTTTGATAACCTCAATAATTTCACTTAATGGATTTTAAAATTTAGCTCATTGCCATGAAAAAATTAATGCTGTAATTGTTTTTCTTTTTCTTGCAAAAAATCCAATTGTTTCTTAATGTAAGGATGTAGAAGGATGAACAAGAGAGGGTTTAATGAAGATGATACATATTTTATTAGCTGATGATGACAAGCATATTAGAGAGTTATTACATTACCATTTACAAAAAGAGGGGTTTAAAGTTTTTGAGGCTGAAGATGGAAAGGTAGCGCAAGGTGTATTAGAGGAAGAAAATATTCATCTTGCAATCGTAGACATTATGATGCCGTTTGTTGATGGTTATACGTTATGTGAAGAAATCCGGAAGTATCATGATATTCCTGTTATTTTATTAACGGCGAAAGATCAGTTAGTTGATAAAGAAAAAGGGTTCATTTCTGGAACGGACGATTATATTGTAAAACCATTTGAGCCAGCTGAAGTGATTTTTCGTATGAAAGCATTATTGCGTCGTTATCAAATGCTGAGTGCTGACATTATAACACTACACGGAACGACAATTGATCGAAAAGGTGTCGAAGTAAAGTGTAACGGTCAAACGATTTTGCTTCCTTTAAAGGAATTTGAATTATTATCACAGCTTGCTAGTTATCCCGGAAGAACATTTTCAAGAGAAGAATTAATTGAGCTAGTATGGGGAATGGATTTTGAAGGGGACGAACGAACGGTTGACGTTCATGTGAAGAGACTACGAGATCGTTTCTCAAAACGAACAGACGATTTTCAAATTACGACAGTGCGCGGACTCGGTTATAAGTTGGAGTTGAAATAAGATGAAATCATTGTATTCTAGATTTGTTTTTATGACGGTCGGGATTATGCTACTTAGTAGTATAATTGGCTTTTTATTAACAAATGTGTACTATCAAGTGAAGTTAAAACCTTACAATAGTGAAAAGATTTTAATGTATGCTGAGGAAGTAAAATCATTATATGAAAAGCAAAGTGAAGAAAATAAAGAGGCATACTTACAGTCTATTGCGAAATTAGGATATGAAATTTATATTGTAGATGACCAAAAGAATGGAAAGCGTATCGGGAATGCGTTTCGTAAGATAACAATTAGTGATGCTACAGTTCATAAAGTACTGCAAGGTGAAACGTATAATGGTGTTTCCACCTATCCAACCCGCTTGTTTATTACAGGATTTTTCGATAATGAATTAATTAATAGTGTCGGTGTCCCGTTAAAACATGGTGATAAACAGTACGCTTTATTTATTCGTCCTGACATTCAGCAACAGTTTGGCGAGATGAGAATTTTCTTAGCGGTATTACTTGGGTTTATCGTTTTATTAAGTATTATTTTTATAGCGATTGCAGCAGGTTATATCGTTCGTCCTATTCGAACATTTACGAAAGCGACTCAAAAGATTGCAAGTGGTGAATATGATATCGAATTAGATGAAAATCGAAAAGATGAAATCGGTACGCTAGCAACTAATTTTCAAAAGATGACAAAGAGTATAAAAGAATTAGATCAAATGAGACAAGAGTTCGTTTCTAACGTTTCTCATGAATTTCAATCGCCACTTTCTTCTATACAAGGCTTTTCGAAAACATTACAGTCAGAGAGTATGAGTGAAGAGGAAAGAAAACATTACTTGAAAATTATTGAGGGCGAAAGTAAGCGAATGTCTAGTTTATGTAAACAGTTACTTACGCTCGCTTCATTAGATAAAGAAGAGAAGGTTTTGCGAATAAAAGAATTCCATCTACAAAAGCAAATTAAGGACGTCATTTTTATGCTCGAATGGAAATGGCGCGAGAAAGATATAGCTGTTGAATTTGATGTGCCAGACATCGTCATAAAAGGTGATGAAAACTTACTTCATCAAGTATGGAGTAATATTTTTACGAATAGCATTAAGTTTTCAAACGATGGTGGGACAATTGAATTTGTTGTAGAAGAATTAGAGTCTAGCGTTATGATCTCTATATCAGACAGCGGAATCGGCATGGAAAAAGAAGAAATGGATCGTATATTTGATCGCTTTTACAAAGTGGATACAGCAAGGGCAAGAAACGTAGAAGGTAGCGGTTTAGGGTTATCGATTGTGCAGAAAATTGTTGAACTGCATCAAGGAACCGTTTCGGTATATAGCACGAAAGGGGAAGGGACGACTGTTCAGGTTGAACTTCCTAAATAGATGGAAGAGGCTGTTTGCGAACGGCCTCTTCTTTTTTTTGTCATTTTTTGTCGGTAAGTCGATATAATCGAAAAATCGCTGATATAATTCGAGTTGCGCTGATATATTTGAAAAATCGCCGATAAAAATTTCACTTACTGTCTTTCTACTATAAAGCCGCACCTTTCCCGCACTCTTCCTTAAACCGAACCCCAAAAAGTATCCGCTGTAATTTAATTTTCGTTCTGTAATCTTCTGTTCATATTCCGTTCATATTTCTTTTTTATTATAAGTGCATAGAAAGTAATAGGAAGGAGCGAGCGAAATGTTTTTAGCTCTGCGTGAATTAAAACAATCAAAATTAAGATATGGATTAATCGGACTTATTATGGTGTTATTATCATTTTTAGTCCTTGTAATTTCAGGATTAGCAAATGGATTATCATATGATAATGCTTCATCGATTCAAAATATGGAGGCAAATAAATTTGTATTAGCGGATGATGCGGAAAATAAATTACTTCGTTCACAAATTAAGCAAGATGATGTAGATAACGTAGTAAATCAAGTAGGCGAGAAAGAGGCCGTTCCGTTTCGTGTGAAAAATTCAACTTATGAAAAGAAAGGTAGTTCGAAAAAAGTTGATGTCGCTATTTTCTCAAGTGAACGCGATTCATTTTTAGAACCGAAAATTGTAGAAGGTGAGAAGTTAGGTACAGCAAACAATGAAATGGTTGCTGATGAATCAATTAAAGAAAAAGGAATCGATATTGGGGATACAATTATTGATCCTGTTTCAAAGAAAGAATTTAAAATCGTTGGATTTACGAAAAATCAAATGTTTAGCCATACACCAGTCGTTTATGTAAATGAAGACGTATGGGGCGCTATTTCACAACCAAACCAAAAAGATTATAGTGCAATTGCACTTAATACAGATAAAGAAATTAAAAATGCACATGTTATCGACAAAAAAGAAGTATTACAAAGTATTCCAGGATTTAAAGAAGAGCAAGGAACATTAACAATGATCATTGCGTTCTTACTTGTTATCGCTGCGTTACTAATCGGTGTATTCTTCTACGTAATTACGTTGCAGAAAACACAGCAATTAGGTGTATTAAAAGCAATCGGTACGAAAAATTCTTATTTAGCAAATAGCTTAGTCGTACAGGCGTTATTCTTATCAGTTGTGGCGATGATAATCAGTATTGTTCTTGTACAAGGATTAGAACAAATTTTACCAGCAGGTATGCCGTTCTTATTAACAACACCGATGATTGCACAATATGCAGCAATCTTTATCGTAATTAGTATTTTAGGAACACTTATTTCGTTATACCAAGTATTAAAAGTTGATGCATTAGAAGCAATTGGAGGCGGGATGTAATGACTTCATTATTAAAATTAGACAAAGTAAGTAAAGTGTACGGAGAAGGGAATACTGAAGTAACAGCCCTTCACCCGATGTCGCTTGATGTGAAAGCTGGAGAGTTTATCGGAATCGTCGGTCCTTCTGGATCAGGGAAAAGTACGTTATTATCAATCGCGGGTGCATTACTATCACCGTCAAAAGGGGATATTTACATTCGTGAGAAAAATATTACGAAGTTATCACAAAAGGAAATGACAGACATTCGTTTGAAAAAAATCGGCTTCATTTTCCAGTTTGCAAATCTTGTTCCATATTTAAATGTAAAAGAACAATTGCTTTACATTGCAAAGCTAAAAAAAGACAACAAACAAGAATCTGAAAAACGTGCGGATCACTTATTAGCGGCATTTGGATTAGGCGAAAGAAAAACTCATTATCCAAATCAACTATCTGGTGGGGAAAAACAAAGGGTCGCAATCGCTCGTGCTTTCATGAACAATCCAGATTTAATATTAGCTGATGAACCAACTGCAAGCTTAGACTCAAAACGCGCACGTGAAGTAGTTGAGATGATGAAACGTGAAGTGAAAGAAAGTCAAAAAGCAGCAATTATGATTACACATGATGAAAGAATGCTTGATGTATGTGATCGTATATTGACGCTTAGAGATGGGAAGTTAATATAAAGAAAAAAGACAACCGTACACATATGTGCGGTTGTCCTTTTTATAGAATATATTAAGATAGTTATAATAGCATTATTTTGAGAAAAGTATTTTAATTTTGTTGCGCGTAACTAATAAAAGTCCGCCTATAATTGATAACATTCCGAGTGGCACGTTATTTGATTGCTCACTACCAGCGTTAGGAAGTTCTCTAGCATTATCTTTTGCAGGAACAGTAGCAGTAGTGTTATTATCCACTTTCGTTTGTTTAGGTTGTGATACTTCATTAATCTTGTTATCTACATTTTGCTGCGTTGTATGTATCTCAGCTAATTTGTCATCAATTTTTTTCTCAGTATGTTTAAAGTCGTTGATTTTAATATCTAAGTCTTGTTTTTTCTTTGTTAAATCATCTGAAACAGTTTGTTTCGATTGTTTCATTTCGTTTATTTTATTTAGTAAATCTTGTCTAGCTTCTTGTAATTCAGCTAGTTTGTTTTTTATATCTTGTTTAGCTAGTTCTAAGTTAGCGGAAAGACTATCTAAATTGCCTTTAATTTTCTTAAGTTCCTCTAACGTGTTCCCAGTATTCGGCTTATTTTCTTTTAGCTCAGCAAGTTTGTCCTCAGCAGTTTGTTTCGCTTTCTTTAACTCAGCTAATTTTTCATCTACCTGTTTTTTAACTTCCTTAAGTTCATTAACCTTTTGATCGATGTTCTCTTTATGTTGCTTAATTTCATTCACTTTTTCATCGACAGTTTGTTTATGCTCTTTAATCTCGTTAACCTTTTCATCAACAGTTTGCTTATGCTCTTTAATTTCAGCAACTTTTTCATCTACTTGTTTTTTATGCTCTTTAATTTCAGCGATTTTATCCTCGGCGATTTGTTTGTCTTGCTGAAGTTTTGCATCTAACTCTTGTTTCTGCTGTTTAATCTCACTAATTTTTTCATCAGCAACTTGTTTACGTTCATGTAGTTCATTCACCTTTGTATCAACATTTTCCTTAACTTGGTTAAGTTCATTCAATGTTTGATCCACGTTTTCTTTGTGCTGCTGCAATTTCGCATCTAACTCTTGTCTATGTTGCTTAATCTCAGCTAAGCGATCTCCAGTACTTTGCCCAGCAGTAGCATCATTTACTTCTGCATGAGTAGGGGTAGATCCCGCAATCATTGCTAAAGCTAGTGTAGATGCAGCAATTGTTTGTTTTGTTTTCATATTTTTGTACCTCTTTTCTTTCATATGCATGAGCTGTTTTGTGTAGACTTGAGCATATAGAAGTAGATTATTTTATTATTATATACCATGTGCGGCGCTCAGAGGAAGTATTTGCATAATAATCTATGAGTATGTAATTTTTAAATTCTATTATTTACTTTATAGAGTAGGGGAGTTGATCAGCTTTGTTTGAACGCTAATCTTGTAAAAGATGTGAAGGAGTGTGTTGTGATGTGATGTTGTCTTAACTCAAATGAACTAAAAATATTCTGTTTAGAAAGGAGGCAGCAATACTATGATTATTGAAATAGATATATCTAGAAGGAAATTTAATTTCGTTTATTCCTTTCGAGGCGAAGCATAAGGAACAATCATTTGAAGCTTTAAAAAAGCCCTGAAGTATGGAAATGTTCCTGGCGAAAAGGAGATCTAGGGCAAATGTTAATGATAGCTGTTAATAATAAAAAAGGTGGGAAACATATACCTTTTATTGTTAAGTACAGCCTTTCATAATCTATGTTAAAGTAATTGGAAAATTATTAGGAAAGTGTTATGGTTTATTTGGGAGCTGCACATTATTTATGTTCAGTAAAAAAGGGGGGGATTAAAGTGGGAGCTAAAATTTTTAACGGCAGGCATATAGCCAATTGCAAGGATAAAGAATTTGTTGTTTTTATTATTGGTATGCGTATTAATAACTTATTTAAATTTTGGAAGTGGATACCAGTTTTTAATGCTATGGGACCTATGATTAAAGAATTGTATCAAAATCCACAATGGGGTTTCTTACATACAGAATTCTTATTTAGTTGGAGAAAAGTAATTTTAATTCAATACTGGAAGGGATTCGACGAATTAGTAAACTATGCTCACGGAGAAAACCATTCATATGCTTGGAAATCATACAATAATAAGATTAAAGATAATGGGAGTGTCGGTGTTTTTCACGAAACCTATCAAATAGAAAAAGGTGCTTCTGAAGCAATCTATGTTAATATGCCAAAAACAGGTTTATCTAGAGCTACCGAACACATACCAGTATCTCAAGATACTAATAATGCTCAAAAAAGAATGAATGAATAATTTAGAATATTCAATATTTATACCGATAAAAATCCTCTACTGATATGAAAAATGAAGTAGGAGAAAGGAATCTTAGAGTGTTTTTTCTTTATTTTCAAAAGGGCCTGTTCATTAAAACAGGAATATTCTGTATGTATTTTCAATTTTCCTCTTGAAAACATACAATTTATTGAAGTGTTAAAGAGAGCTGGAAACTTGACAAAAAAACTTATTTATGCTATAATTTACCGATATAAAAATACGGCGTATAATAGGGTTCTCCTGGACAGGGGAACCCTATTTTTGTTGTGAAAATGAAGGAGTGTATGCGCATGAAAAAAGGTGAAGCAAGTATAACGTCGTTAGTATCAGCTTTCGGAAGGGCGTATCATAGTGAGTTTGATAGTCCTAAAATTTTTGATGACTATCTTGCTGAAGAGTTCATTTCGCCAAAAGAACGTCATGATATTGAAATGAACATGGTTCAAGGGATACATCTGTTCAATAAAGACATTGCAGAGCAGTTTCAAGATGATCCGAAAGAAGTATTAAAATGGATTACGCAAATTCAGTTATCACCAACGCCTTTGGCACGCGCGGCATATTGTGAAAGAGTATTGCTACATGAGATGGTATTAGGAGCAAAGCAATACGTCATACTCGGTGCAGGCTTAGACACGTTCAGTTTTAGACACCGAGAATTAGAGAATAATATAGAAATATTTGAAGTAGATCATCCTTCTACACAGCAGTTTAAGAAGGAAAGAATAAAAGAAGCAGAACTTGAAGTTCCAAATAATCTTCATTTTGTTTCAATGGATTTCACTAAGGATTTCTCTAAACAAGAATTAATAAATGAAGGATTTGAAAATAAAAAGACTTTCTTCAGCTTGTTAGGGGTTACGTATTATTTAATGAAAGAGGAACTTTCCAGTTTAATAGAATGTTTATTCAAAATGGTTCCAGTAGGAAGTTCTATCGTTTTCGATTATCCGGATGAAAACTTATTTACAGAAAAAGGGCTGTCCAATCGAGTTGAAAAAATGGTGAAAATGGCTTCGGTAGGTGGAGAACCGATGACAGCGTGTTATTCTTATACCGAAATGGAAGTACTGTTAGAGAAGGCGGGCTTACTCATTTATGAGCACTTATCACCAGGGGATATCCATACATTATATTTTGAAGGTCGAAATGATTATTTGAAAGCTTTTGAAACGGTGCATTATATTCATGCGGTGAAGAAGTAGATAATTATTATTGTGAATTTTCAGGGGGAACAAGTGGAATTTCTTAAGAAAGAAGAGATTTTATCTATTTATTGTATACACGAATCAGTTTACTTTAATAGTTAGATTACAATAAACTATGATATGATTAGTATTGGATTTCTTAATAAGGGGGTTTTAAAATGACGCCAGAACAAATTGTTAGAAAATTTTTTGATGAAGTACGTTCAGGGAATCATCCTGACTATGCAAATCAATTAATGGCAGAAAAAGTATTGGCACATCAAATTGTATCTGAAGAACAAACAGTTTGTAGAACACCTGAAGATTATGCCGAACATGTAAGAGAGATGGTTGAAGTATATGGTAATTTTTCTTTAGAAATTCAAGAATTTTTAGTACAAGGAAGTAAAGTATATGTACGTTGGAAACAAGTAGGTATGCATGTAGGAGAAATTGATGGATATCAACCTACAGGACTTCCAATAATTCAAATAGCAAGTGCAGTGTATAGAGTAGAAGATGGAAAAATTGCAGAGTATTGGATTCAAATTGATAGGTCAGGAATTCAAAACCAATTAGAGCGCAATAAAAATATTCAGTAGTTAATTTTTAAAGCTATAAGTAGGCATGGGGAGAAATCTCTGTGTCTTTTTTTTAGGAAAAACAAGGAAATTAAATGTAGTGATGGAAAATATAATTATAAATATATTGCTACATATATATGAGTACTGTTTTGTGGAAACTAAAGGAAAGGGGAAATAGAAAATGTTGAAATTACAAGGAAAATACAATGGAGCGAAAGTGTTTACTACTAACGTAGAAGAAACTGCAGCAGGTCAAATTATTGATCTTTGTAATCAAGAGTTCGTAAAGGATAGCAAGATTCGTATTATGCCAGATACACATGCAGGCGCAGGTTGTACGATTGGGACAACAATGACGATTCAAGATAAAATCGTGCCTAATTTAGTCGGGGTTAATTAATCGGCTCAGACTTTAAACTACTCACTCAATTGACTGGGACCCCTAACGATAAAAGGCGAGGGCAATCAGCAGCCAGTGGTTATGGTGACATAATCGAATGGTTCAGAGACTTGTATCAGGTTAGCAGACTGAGATACAGAATTATTCCTCATCCATTTTGAGTTGAAGAGGGATAATTAATACGGTGAGCCTACGGTAGAGACTGCATATCTCGATGACCGTAGAGAAGGTATAGTCCACTCTTTCAGGAAACTGGGAGGTAAGTACGATATTGGTTGTGGCATGGAAGTTGTTATGATTAATAAGAAGAAAGAGGAAATCAACTTCGATCACTTAGACGAAACAATTCGTAAATTTGTCCCAAGTGGTTTTCGTATTCGAGGTAAGGAACATAGATTTTCAAAAATAATTGATTTTGATAGTGTAAGAGCCCCGTTCACATTACAACGTGCTCAAAAGAGTATTGGTACACTTGGTGGAGGGAATCATTTTGTCGTGCGCCCAAGATGGGCAGTAAATATTGCGTAAATAGGTAGCGATACCCTAAGAAAACTGGGGTAATGCCAACAACCTTATCTGGAATCGAAAGTGAACAGGGAGTGTAGCATGGTTGTAAAGGTATAAGTCAATCAGTTGGTAAGATTGCGACTGAATATCGAGGCATAAAGGATTGTATGAGGATAAAGACTGTAATGTTTGAAGTTCGAGCGTAAGCGGTGCTATGGTTCACTGTTAGGAAAGCCAACTGAAACCTAACATTAATCCTACTTTGGGATAATCGGAAAATATTCCAAAGGTGTTGTAACTGAATCCGCGAATCAGATTGCAATGGTTTTCGTTTGAGGATTAACGCAGTTACAGATGTAATGAAAGCGTGAAAGAACTATCCGACAACAATCTTCCTATATTTACTGTACTAACTGGGGATTACCTAAACGGAAACGCCAATTGGCTATGAGTATTGACTCTGAATATTCCGCAAGGTAACGGAGTTCTCGTAGTAGTCCGAGATAGGGAAAGCCTATTACATGGCGAAGGGGAGCAGTTTACAAAGATTAATACTATATGGAAAGGAGCGAAAGGCTCTTGCAAAATTCTGAAATAGTCTTAATCAATCTATCAAAGCAGGCGAAAAAAGGAGATTACTATTTCGATAGGTTATACAGGATATTGTATAACCCACAAATGTATATCAAGGCTTACTCCAACATTTACAAAAATGATGGAAGTTCTACAAGTGGGATTGATGGTGAAACTGCTGATGGATTCAATGAATTACGAATCAATAAGATCATTGATTCTCTAAAAGATGAGAGTTACCAACCCAAACCTGCAAAAAGGGTATACATTCCGAAGAAAAATGGTAAGAAACGACCTTTAGGGATACCATCTTTCATGGACAGGGTTGTTCAAGAAATTTGTAGAATGGTGTTAGAGGCTATTTATGAACCGAATTTCTCTGATCACTCTCATGGATTTCGACCAAATAAAAGTTGCCATACTGCTCTGATGGAGATTTCAAGACTTTATACAGGAGTAAATTGGTTTGTTGAGGGAGATATTAAAGGTTTCTTTGATAATATCGATCACAACGTACTCATTAACCTTTTGCGTAAAACCATTAAAGATGAAAAATTCATCAGATTAATGTGGAAATTTCTTCGAGCAGGTTATGTTGAAGACTTCAAATTCAAAAAGACTTATAGTGGAACACCTCAAGGGGGCATTATAAGTCCAATTCTTGCGAATATTTATCTGAATGAACTTGATAAATATGTTGTTGATGAATTAAAGAAGGACTATGACAAAGGTGACAGAAAGAAAGACCAAAAGCGAAATCCAGTATACCGAAATCTTGAATTTAAAGCAGGAAACCTAAAAAAGAAAATCAACCACTGCGAAATCGAAACAGAAAGACAGAAATTACTCCAGGAATATAAGTTGATTAAACAAGAAATGTCTAATACTAGATATATTATTGATTCAACTGAATTTAAGCGTATCAAATACGTTAGATATGCCGATGACTTTATCATTGGTATTAATGGAAGTAAGGAAGACTGTCAGAAGATTAAGCAGAAAATAAAAGATTTTCTTGAGACCCAACTAAAGTTAGAACTTTCAGATGAAAAGACGCTAATCACTCACAGTAGTAAGTATGCGAAGTTTCTAAGTTACAATATCTGCGTAGGTAACAATGATAAAACCTATAAGAACTCGAAAGGTATAGCAATCAGAAATGCAAGAAGAAACATTCGTCTAATGATGTCAAAGGAAACATTAAGAAATTTTATATCTGAAAATAAACTAGTTGAGGACATTAACGCAAAAGTTTGGAAACCGATTCATAGAAATCAGTATTTAAGACTTAGCGACCTTGAAATTGTAAATATCTACAATGCTGAAATTCGAGGTATGTATAATTACTTTCGACTAGCAGAAAATGTCACCCACAAAATGTGGCAGTTAAGATATGTAATGGAATATAGTTGTTTGAAAACCTTGGCTGGAAAACACCAATCGAGTGTTCACAAAATGATTAATAAACTTAGAAATGGGAAACATTGGGGGATTAAATACAACACCAAAAAAGGTGAATCTTTCTGTTATTTTTATAACAAAGGTTTCGTCAGAGATAAGACGATTAGGAAGGATGACCCTAATGTTATTCCAAATACGCAGATGTTTAGTTTATCTACTACTGAATTAGAGAGAAGAATTAGTGCTAGAAAATGTGAATGGTGTGGAAAAGAAGATGTACCATTTGAGATTCATCATGTTCATAGATTAAAAGACCTAAAAGGAAAAGAACTATGGGAGAAAATGATGATTGCTCGAAATAGAAAGACCTTAGTGCTGTGCCATGATTGTCATAACAACATTGCACACCCTCAGGGATAGATATTTGTAAATGGAAAGCCGTATACACAGAGATGTGTACGTACGGTTTGGGAGGAGGCTATTGAAAACCTACTGTGGAAACACAGAAAGGCGTCAGTAGCCCACCTCACGAACTGAATGAGGATGATAAAGGGAATGTATTCATTGTCATTCATAGTGGTTCTCGTAATTTAGGTAAACAAATAGCAGAGTATTATCAAAACCTTGCTTATGAGCAACTTATCAACGTTAAATCTATTAAAGAAGAAATCATTGAGCGTCTCACAAGAGAAGGTAGACAACAAGAAATACATGAAGCTATACGAGGGATTAAGAAGCCGGCAATTCGTAAAGAGTTAGCTTATTTAGAAGGTCAAGGATTTAAAGACTATATGAATGATATGAAAATTGCTCAACAGTATGCGGAGTTAAATCGTAAAGCAATGATGGATGAAATCGTCACTAGAATGGATTGGAAAGTAATAGATCAATTCACTACAATTCATAACTACATCGATATGGAAAATATGATTTTACGAAAAGGTGCTATTTCAGCTCAGAAAGATGAACGAGTAATCATTCCGATTAATATGAGAGACGGTTCAATTATTGCATTTGGTAAAGGTAATCCAGATTGGAACTTTTCTGGACCGCATGGAGCAGGACGTATTATGAGCCGTAAAAAGGCTAAAGAAGTACTTAACTTAGAGGATTTTCAAAATACAATGACAGCGGTTTGGACTACATCTGTTGCAGAAAGTACCTTAGATGAAGCTCCAATGGTATATAAGCCAATGAATGAAATCGTTGAAAATACAAAAGAAACAATCGATATCAAACATATTATTAAGCCGATTTACAATTTTAAGGCTAATTAAAAGATGAGTAACGTGTATTGTAATGAAATATAGTATTGGAAAGTGGTCAGTATATTACTATTGGGAGTAGAGTAGGAGGATTGTGGAGAATAATGTAAATGTTTATATAGGGATAGCAGCGGCTATAAACATTTTTATCCTTTCTATAGTTTTCCTTTATTTTAATCCTTACAGTAATCAAATGCTTGATAAGGAAGTATATATTACTGTATTTTTCATGTTTTTGCTTCCGTCTTTTTTAGCAGTTATTGCAGTGCTTGTTAGGAAAAAGATTTTGATGATCCTTTGTGGAGGTTGGTTATTACCTGGGACACTTTACTTTAGTGTAGTTTCAATGCCGGCGTTATGGAATTTATATATTATATTTTTAATGATTTATTTTATATCTATCGTTTGGATGAAAAAGAGAAATGCTTGAAGAGAGTAGTTCTCTTTTTATTTGGCTCTTTTTGTATAGATTGTTGCTATTTTGACCATCCTTCTGAGAGATAATAAAATTCTCTTTCAGGAGGGATTTTAGTATGTGGAAAGACGTTTATGCCAATTTTTCAGATTTGCCAAAACATGAGCAAATCAAGCTGTTTAATCTATTAACAGAAGATTTTTTTTTCTAACGATGAAGAGAATATGAAGGATGCTTTTACCACCATTAGGGAAATGCGTTTTAAAGAAGGGTTAGGTTGTGTCCATTGCGGTAGTGTCAAGGTAAAGCGGAACGGCAAGTATAGAGATAGACAGCGTTATCTCTGTCGTGACTGTGGAAAGTCTTTCAATGACTTATCTAATACCCCTATTTCAGGGACACGTTATCTTGGAAAATGGTCGAAATATTTTCAAATGATGGTCGAAGGTTATTCCCTCCGTTCGATGGGGTTTCAAATGTTGAACGGGATTATCGAGAGCGATGAGACCTTTTTTAAAGAGTCTTTAAAAGGGCGTAGGGGTTTAGATAGAAAGCCCAAGAAACGCGGAGGAAGAGACAAAAAGAGAGGGATTAGCAATCTTAAAATTGCCGTTGTGGTGGCTCAGGACCGTAATGAACAAGTTATCGCCCAAAAAGCTGGAACTGGTCGTGTGAGAGCTGAAGAAATTGATGCGGTTATCGGATGCTACATTGACCCTTCTTCGTTGCTATGCACAGACACAGCAACGAACTACAAGAAATTTGCTCTAATTAAAGCTCTGAAACACGAACCTATTAATCTAAGCAAAGAAGGATATGTAAAAAAGGGCATCTACCATCTCCAAAACGTCAACAACTATCACAAGCGATTAAAAGGGTGGATGAATAGGTTTCAAGGAGTAGCAACCAAATACTTGGACAATTACCTTTATTGGTTCAACTTTCTTCAACAAAGCAAAAAATTGGCGGAAAAAGAACAGATAAATCAAATGCTACTTAGTGCCTGTCAAAATTCTAATCAAATCACTGTGAATTTTCTGCGTGAAGTATAAAAAACAGCCATTCCTTAGTGAAACGGCTGTTTTTGTAATTCAATAAAAGCTCCCAGATTGCGGTAGATATTTTTAAATATTATTTTGTTTTTTTTGACTTGATTATAATAAAAGATGGACTTCGCGATTCGTTTATTAAATCTGGCATTTTCTCTATCCCTGCCAAAGTTGATTGTGGTTCGATTATTTTATCCAGCGAAAGCCCGTGTTCAATCAAAGTATTTATTAATGTGGCAACAGTTCTATGATAAATAACCACACTATCGTCAACAAACCAGTTGTGTACTCTGATTCCTTCTTCTTGATAATTATCTAATGCCCAGTGTGATGTATTACCATCCTCAGTTTTTATCCAATGGTTGCTTCCTTTGCGAGCTGTTGCTATTGGATGTTCGGTTGAAAAGATAAATTCACCACTGCTTTTTAATAGTTCATTAATCTTTTGAATCATTGCCGAGTAATCTTCAATGTAATGTATAGAGAGGGAACTTATAATCAGGTCGAACTTTTGATTGGTTAGTCCCATATCCTCCATAGGAAGACACATAAATTCTATGTTATCATCCTGATTTAACTTTTTAGCACGTTCAATCATATTTTTGGATATGTCTACACCTATTACGTTTTTTGCACCATTTTCTATACAATACTTTGAAAAATGACCATCACCGCAACCCAAGTCTAATACCGATTTTCCTTTCAAACACAGAATTAATGATTTGATTGCTGGCTGTTCTATGAAGTCATTAGCGTTTATTCCACTTTCACGCAATGCTGTGTAGTTTTTGAAGAAATTCGGATTATCGTAAATATTTTGTTTCACCTACATCACTCCTCAGATAAGGTTTTCATAGATTAAGCTGACTTCTGTTTCCAAATTATCATACTAACCATAAAAATTTTGTCATCCTTTTATTATAGTAATGGTTTTTAGGAAGATATCTCGAACTCAATACTTTCACAATCCTGCCCGTTTGCTGAATAATCTGCTGTAAATACTATACCGTATTAAGAAAATTAACCTTTATTTTAATTATAAGCAACAATCTTTACGAAAAGAGCCTTTTATTTTTTATTAAGCTATTGAAACGATAGTGAAGGGACGAGAGCGTAATGAAGCGAGAACTATCGAAATTAGCGGATGTACTAGTCAATCATTCGACTAAAGTGCAGCCTGGTGATCATGTGTTAATTCAAAGTGTTACTGAAATAGATCCCGCAGTAGTTCGTGAAATTATTAAGTCTGTGGAAAAAGCAGGGGGATATGCGCATGTATCAATGCGCGATGTTTCTGTTACAAGGCAATTAATTCTATCAGGATCTGAAGAACAATTTAAGTTATTTGCAGATTGGGAGAGTTATCGATTAAGTAAAATGCAAGTTTATATTAATCTCCGTAGTCCTAGAAATGCATATGAATTAGCAGATGTACCGGCAGAAAAAATGAAGTTATATCAAAAGATATTTGGAAAAGCACATAGTGAAGCAGTGTATAAAACGAGATGGGTGACAACTCGCATTCCGAATGCGGCTTCTGCGCAAGAAGCAAATATGAGCACGGAGGCTTATGAAAAATTTTATTATGATGTATGTACGTTAGATTACAAGAAAATGTCGAAAGCAATGGAGCCATTAAAAGAATTAATGGAAAAGACAAAACGAGTGAGGATTATTGGAGAAGGAACGGATTTGGAGTTTTCAATTGAAGGAATAGGCGTTTTAAAGGGGGATGGTACGGATAATATCCCTGATGGTGAAATATATACAGCACCTGTCAAAGATTCAGTAAATGGAATAATAACATTTAATACAGTATCAGTTCAACAAGGTTATGCGTTTCAAAATATAAAGTTACATATTAAACATGGGAAAATAATAGAGGCATATGCAAATGATACAGAGCGAATGAATCGAATTCTTGATACGGATGAGGGAGCGAGATATATTGGAGAGTTTGCGCTGGCTTTTAACCCATACATACTACATCCGATGAATAATACGTTATTTGATGAAAAAATAAATGGTAGTTTTCACCTAGCGATTGGAGATTCATTAAAAGGTGCAGACAACGGGAATAAATCAGCGATACATTGGGATTTAGTAAACATTCAAAGACCGGAGTATGGCGGTGGTGAAATTTGGTTTGATGACGTACTGATAAGAAAAGATGGACGTTTTATTTTGTCAGAGTTGTTCGGATTAAATGAAGAGAATTTGAAAAGATAAAGTATTTTATTGAGATTATGTAAAATAGATTAAAACACAACGTATCAAACTAAGCGATTTATCGTGTGATTTTACACTCATTTAATATTAATAGGTAAATAGAACAATTGGTGCCAATTGTTGAATGGGTAGTGTAAAAAAGACAAAATCTCTTAAAAAACACTTAAATTTTTACTCCATCTATCTTTACAATCCCTCCTTATAATATGAATTGGACAAGCAACTAAGAGAACGCAGAACATGTCAGTTTATACATTCTATTATTAGGGGGAGAAATTGTATGAAAAAGGCAGTTGCTTCATTAGCTGTTATGGCGGTATTATTACCGACATTTACAATGCACGCGGAAGAGAAAGAGCGAGTAAGAAAAACAGCTACGATGTTTAATGTTATTAGTGACATTCAAGGGGATTTAGGGGATTTTGATCACGTATTAAAAGATATGAATAAAGTAACGCCACTTTCTAGAGCGCTTATTATGAATGGGGATATAACGCCAACTGGACAGCAGTCACAATATGATGATGTAAAGCGTGTGTTAAACAAGAATAAGCATCCGGAAAATGTATGGTCAACTGTTGGGAATCATGAATTTTACGCTGGTAAATGGACAGCTGATGGGAAACTCTCTCAAAATACATGGCCAAATGGTGTAACGGAAGAAACATTGTTTAATCGATATTTAAAATTTAGCGGACAAGATAAGGTATATCATAAAAAAGAGTTAGACGGTTATCCGCTTTTATTTTTAGGAACTGAAAAATATATGAAATACCACGATTCGAAAATGTGGGATGAAGTATATATGAGTGATGAGCAATTAGGATGGTTAAAACAAAATTTAGAAGAGTATAGTCAAAAAGATAAAAATAAACCAATTTTCATTTTCTCTCATCACGTTTTACCGGATACGGTATCTGGATCAAGACAAAATCCGTATTTACAAGATTATTTAAACATTGATAAATTGTACGATATATTAAAGGACTATCCGCAAGTTGTTTTCTTCACAAGTCATACGCATTGGGATTTAAACTTACCAGATTGGGCTGGTAAAAAGAAAATTGAAGGCGGAGATGAAAAAGGATTTACGGTTGTAAATACGGGCGGAATTGAAACAGGCTGGATGTCAGCTGGATCAAATGGTGGCGAGAAGAATGCTCCAGATGGATATTCATTTAAACAAGGATTACAAGTGAAAGCATATGGTAACGATGTAATCGTAACAGCTTACGATTACAAACGTGATAAGGATATAAAGAAATTATCAATTAGTGATGCGAAAATCGCACAAATGGCACCAGATGTGACGGCTGATGATAGAAATAATGTAATCGTTGGTGCAACAGAATATATGGAGTACTCTGTAGAAGGAACGAACGAGTGGAATACGTATAATCCAGGAAACCCGCCAAAATTTGATGGCGACAAAATCGTATATGTTCGTCATAAAGGAGAAATGAATTTAGAGCCGGGATTAACACAGCTTCTTCGTTTTTTGGCAAATAAGTGATTGGAGAGAGCCCATCTCAAGAAGAGTGGGCTCTTTTTTGATTGATGAGAAAGTATTTCTGTTTGTGATTTTTTGTCGGCAAATCGATATATTAAGAAAATCGTTGATATATTTCAAGTTACGATCGATATATTTGAAAAATCGTTGATATGTTGCAAGTAATGAACGATATATTGAAAAAATCGTTCGTATAATTTCATTCACCGTATTCGAAATTCCCTACATTTTTAATCAGGAAAGGTGACTTCATCATTTTTCCATGTAATAATAGTATGGTTACATTTACTGTAAAAGAGTATAAAAGGAGCGTTATTGATGAATTTAGCTAAATTTCCGAGAAAAAAATATACAGAATCATATACACCAATTGAAAAATTAAACAATTTTTCTGAAGCACTTGGTGGGCCGACTATTTATTTTAAACGAGATGATTTACTTGGTTTAACAGCTGGCGGTAATAAGACGAGAAAGTTAGAGTTTCTAGTTGCGGATGCACAGGCAAAAGGTGCAGATACGTTAATTACAGCTGGTGGTATTCAATCAAACCATTGTCGTCTCACACTTGCAGCTGCGGTAAAAGAAAAAATGAAATGTATTCTTGTGTTAGAAGAAGGGCTTGAGCCAGAAGAAAAGCCAGACTTTAACGGAAACTACTTCTTATATCATTTATTAGGTGCTGAAAACGTAATTGTTGTGCCAAATGGAACAGACCTTATGGAAGAGATGCATAAAGTAGCGAAAGCAGTAAGTGAAAAAGGAAATACACCATACGTCATTCCAGTTGGTGGATCGAACCCTACTGGCGCAATGGGATATATTGCTTGTGCGCAAGAAATTATGGCTCAATCATTTGAGCAAGGAATTGATTTCAGTTCAGTTGTTTGTGTAAGTGGTAGTGCTGGTATGCATGCTGGTTTAATTACTGGTTTTTCCGGAACACAAAGCAAAATTCCTGTAATCGGAATAAATGTAAGTAGAGGAAAAGCGGAGCAAGAAGAGAAAGTTGCAAAACTTGTAGATGAAACTTCAGCTCACGTTGGTATTCCAAACTTTATTTCACGCGAAGCTGTTACATGCTTTGATGAATATGTAGGACCAGGATACGCTTTACCAACACCAGAAATGGTTGAAGCAGTACAGTTACTTGCGAAAACTGAAGGTATTTTACTTGATCCAGTTTATACAGGTAAAGCAGTAGCGGGACTAATTGACTTAATTAGAAAAGGTAAATTTAATAAAGAAGACAACATTTTATTCGTACATTCAGGTGGCTCACCAGCTTTATATGCGAATACGTCTCTGTTTGCGTAAGTGTGAAAAAGCATTGGGTATCCAATGCTTTTTGTTTTGAATTAATATTGAAATTTGATACAATTTCGTGAATATGCGATGATTTTTCAACATTCAATGGTAAACAACGATATATATATATAGGAGATTGACATATGACAGAATTTTGGGAAGCAAGTTTTATAGAAAATCAAATGATGTGGGGATTTGAACCTTCAGACTCCGCAATTTTAGCGAAGGACTTTTTCCTTGAAAAGAAAGTGAAGGATATATTGATTCCTGGTATTGGATATGGAAGAAATGCAAAGGTTTTTATTGATAACGGAATAAACGTAACAGGTATTGAAATTTCAAAAACAGCGATTGAATTGGCGAGGGCAAATGAACTTAATGCTGATTTCTTCCATGGTTCAGTAACTGATATGCCTTTTGATAACAAACTGTATGATGGTATATTTTGTTATGCACTTATTCATTTATTGAATAAGGATGAGAGAGAGAAGTTTATTAAAGATTGTTATAGTCAGTTAAAACCAAACGGGTATATGATTTTTACTACTATTTCAAAAGATGCCCCAATGTTTGGGAAGGGTAAACAACTAGGTAAAGATTACTTCGAGATAATGGAAGGGGTCAAAATGTACTTTTATGATGTTGACTCGGTAAAACAAGACTTTGGAAAATATGGACTGATGGAAACTACAGAAATTGTGGAGCCACATAAGAATATGGAGAGTAAACCTCCATTTAAATTTATAATGATCAAATGTCAAAAAACACTATAATTACAATTGTGTAAAAAATAGTGAACTGTTACTTAATAAGCCGGATGAGTAAGCTATTCACGCTTACTCATTATTCTTTAAAGGCGAAGTAAGGGAAGTCAAATGGCTTCCCTTACTTCGCTTAATTTAGGTTTAAAACATGTTCTAAACTTTCAATGAAACATTTGTTATATAATGGAATTATCGAAACATGAGAAGGGTGATTATATGAGTACAACGTTAAGATGGGTCATATACACGATACTCAGCATTTCTATAATACTAATACTTCTTTTAGGTTACGGATTATATTTATATTTTACGTGAAATGGTAACCGAACCAAAGGAAAAATAAAATAATTGCTGTATTAAATAACGTAAAGGTTAAACCGATAATAGATAAAATTTTCTTTTCGGTACGACTACAAAAAGAGATAACTGCTAATATAATTGCTATAACAGCGGAAGCTAATATGAAGTATGCGAAAGGAACCACATATTCTACACCAACTCTGTCTAAAATAGGTGAGAAGAGAAATAGATTAATAGTAACGAATATACTTACAATAAGAAACGTATAACTTTTCCAAGTGTATGTTTTTAGTTGCATCGAAGGGCACTCCTTCCTTATTAGTGTTTATATGTCTAATCGCAAGTTATTTACCTTTATTTTACAATTAGGGATGCTTTTTATTAAAAAGAGAGGGACTAATATGCGAATTAGAAAATTGACTTTAGTGTTTATTGCTATTTGTATATTCATAGTAACAGGCTGTTCAAATATACTAGGAAATGAAGATCAAAGAATCGAAGTGCAAAAACGTGTTGGTGATGATAAATATGAAGATCTTAAGATAGTGACAGACAATAATCAGGTGTTGCAAGTAAAGAAAATATTAAATGAAATTCATTTTGAAAATAAAAAAGTGGAAATGTCTCGTTCAGCTGATTATCACTTTGTTTTTCAATTTAAAAATCCGAAAATAGAGGCGAAAGCTGTGTTGTATCAAATTTGGATAAGTCCTAATAAAGATAAAGTAGAAGTAATGGCGGGGGATAATCGGTATGCTCAATTAGAAGGAAAAAATGCAGCCACTTTGTTTTGGATTGTTACGGGAGAGAAGTTAGCTGAATAAAAGTATATGGTACTTAACTTTTTGGTGTTTATTGTAATGATTTACTACGTGTAAGGGACTATTCAATGTGTCGTTCTATTAAGAAATCTAAATTAAATCAATTAATTGCGATAAAATCTAGTTAAAAATAATGAAATTTCAGGAAAAATAAGGTACACTAGTCAATGGTTTTGGTTTAAAATCGATTGACGTTAATGTATACGGGGGAAAGATTGATGAACAACAATACAGTAAATGAATCAGTTGAAGAAGTTGATAGAAAACGAGTAAGATCAAGCAAACGTTTTACAAATTGGAAGCTTATCGCAGCGGGTGTTGGTATAATTGCACTTCTCATTGGGGGAATGAGTTATTATCAGGCAACTCACTTCAATTCGAATGTTACGATTAATGACACAAAAGTCGGTGGTTTGAGTGCTGATCAGGCAATACAGAAATTAAAAACATCTGGACTAGCAAACAAAGTCTATGTCGATCAACAACAAATTTTAGATGAAAAAGATACAAAAACGGAACTTACGGAAAAAGATTTGCCTCAAATTAAGAAACTATTAAAAAGCCAGTGGACATTTTTCCCTTCTTCAAAGGAAAAAAATTATTCATTGCTACCGGACGAGGCGGATCAGTATCGTAGTGAAACGATGAAAAAACTTGTAGAAGAAAAGCTCATCTCTATGAATGAAAAATTAAAAGCGCCTCAAGATGCTATGGCGAAGCTTGAACAAGGAAAAGTTGTTATTTCGAAGAGCGTTGATGGAAAACAGTATGACGTTACTAGTCTACTGAAAGATTATGACAAGCAGAAGTATAAAAGTGAAATTCATCTGAAGTCTACATACATAAAGCCTATTAAAGAAGACGATCCGATTGTCAAAAAAGAGGAGGAAGCACTACAAAATCTTCTTCAACAGTCCGTTGAGTATAAAGTACAGAATGAAGTTTATCCTTTAAAAGCGAAAGATTTAATTCAAAATGCTTCTATGTCAAAGGATATGAAAGTTACAATCGATGCGAGCGATATTAAGAATAAGATTGCTGAAATTAATAATGCTAAATCAACATTAAATAAAGATTTCGCATTTAAAACTCATTCTGGTTCGGTCATATCAGTAAAAGGGCAAGGCTATGGCTGGGCACTAGATGTTGAAAAAGAAACAAAACAAGTTCAACAAGCCTTTGAGAAAGGCGAAAAATCACTTTCTGCTTCTAATATTCACGGAAATGGTTGGGAGAAGGAAGGTATCGGTTATAAAACAACATCGAATAATGGCATCGGAGACACGTATGCGGAAGTTTCAATTGCAGAGCAACAAATTTGGATTTACAAAGATGGAAAATTAGTAGTTACAACAAATGTAGTAACTGGTAAACATAGCACGAGTGAAGATACATCACCAGGTGTGTGGTACGTCCTATATAAACGAACACCATACACGCTGAAAGGCAGCGCAGTAGGTAAAGCTGATTATGCAGTTAAAGTAGATTACTGGGTTCCATTCACAAATAGCGGTCAAGGATTCCATGATGCAGGCTGGCGAACAAACTGGGCAAATAATGCTTATTTAACAGGGGGATCAGGCGGATGTGTTAACCTTCTTCCTAATGTTGCAAAAACTGTGTATGATAGTTTGAACACTTATGATCCAGTTATCGTGTACTAGAAAATAGCTACTATCAAAAACTTAAACGAATAAACAAAGCAGGAAATTTTACCTGATGATACATGAAAAAACGCCTCTTGAATTCGCATATTTAGTGTGCAAATTCAATGGAGGTGTTTTTTGTTTGAAGACAAGAGTTCATTGCCTGTAAAAAAAGAAGTGGAAAGAGATTGAGGTGAAAAATAGGTATTCAAATAGTCAATAAAATTGACACTGAATATCATTTTCATTTATTATGGAATCGTCACATGTAATTGGATATGATTTTTGTGAAAAAGTTTACTTTTTTATTAATATAATAGATTTCTATTAAGGTGTCACATTTAAGAATTTATACGTAGGAAAGGGTAAAATAAAAATGAACTGGAAAAAAGGCGGATTATGGATTATTATTTTTTTCATTGTAAAAGGTACGATTTCTACACTTTTAATAGTTACAGGTGCTAAATATTTTGATTTATCATTTATGCAACTTTTCGTACTAATACTGATCTTATTACTGATTTCTCTCATAAGTCGAAAATTGCTGTATAGACATAAGCAAAATAAAAAACAAAAAGAGCTAAATATATAATGAAGCCCCAGAGACCTTTGGATTTCTGGGGTTTTACTTATAAAAATTTATAGTTTATAAAACAAAAAATTCTGCACCATTTAAACTCGGGTAACAATTCATGTGATCAAGAATACTTGAGCTAACAGATTTCGTTAGATTGCCATCATCTTTTTTATAATAGAATAGATTCATTACCGTTTCAGACCTATGTATTCATTCATAACCTAACAGTAAAAGGGGGGATGATTGAAGGTATGGCGATTAATGAGGAATCAATTTGTCAACAGTTTGCAAGAATCATCGGCGGTCAAGAAGGATTCGCCGGTGGAAAATGTGTAGCAACAATAAATCGGGATGAAATACAAGCAACAATCTTGGGAAAACGTTTTAGAGTAACAACTTCCTTCTCATTCGAATCACGAGATAATAAAACTGGACGGGCATTATGTCTAGGGCGGGTAGCACTCTTGCAAAAGGAAGTTACTGAATTTGTTGCTACAATTATTAAACAAGGAATAATAGTTTCGTCTATACACAATGAGTGGTTATGTGATAATCCAAATTTGATTTACGTTAATATTGAAGACGTTGATGATCCACTAATTTTCGCAAGAAAAGTCAGAAGAGCGTTATGCAATTAACTAATTTCTTTAGTTAATTGAGTGATTATGTTGATTAGAATATTTCAGAGTGTTGAATGGTATATTTGGAAAATAGATTTAAGTGGACGGTTTTATAAAATCTCATATATAGCTAAAAAGAGTAACTCCATTTTGATCACTCTTTTTCAAAATGGAGTTTTTGTAATTACTTTTAAATAAGGAGTGAAGAGAGCTTTTTAATCAATCTTTATTCTGAAGCTACAGACGAGCATACATTATGCTCGTTTTTCAATTGGTAGTTTAAATGTAAAAGTACTGCCTTCTCCTAATTCACTTTCAACGGTAATTTCTCCTCCGTGTAGTTCTATAATCCATTTTACCATCGACAATCCTAAACCTGTGTTTCCATTGTTTGAAGATGTTCGTGCTGTGTCAACTCGATAGAAGCGGTCCCATATTTTCGCAATATGTTGCTCGCTGATGCCTATGCCATTATCGGAGACTTTACCTATTATGTTGGTTTCATCCCGGAACAGTTGCATATTCACAGTGCCGTTCGCTTTGCTATAAGCAATCGCATTCGTTAGTAAATTCATTAATAAACGCATCATCAATGTTTGATCTGCTTTAATAAACAGGTCTTCCTCTATATTAGTTGTTATATCAATCGAAGCTTCTTGAACCATTAATGAAAGCTCTTCTACAACGATTTCCGTTAATTCACTCATATTGATACATTCAAATTGAAAAGTATTATGCTTTTCTTGGTCAACTCTTGCTAATAATAAGAGTTGCGAGATTAACGCGGACATTTTACGTGATTGCCTTAAAATTATTTCTAACGATTCTTCCATTTCTTTCGGATTATTCCTCTGTGATAAAGCGTATTCGCATTGCGAAATAATAACAGATGTTGGTGTTCTTAATTCATGAGATGCGTCAGATGTAAATTGTTTTTCACTTTCGAATGATGTCTCCAATCGCTCAAACATTTTGTCAAAGGTTTGTGCTAAATGATACATTTCGTCTTTCGATGAACCTTGTAAATTAATTCTCTTCGAAAGGTCTTTACCATCACCAATTTTACTAGCTGAATCACTCATTTGTTGCACAGGTCGAAACGCTCTTTGCGTAATAAAATATCCTCCCACTGCCGCAATGAGAATAAGTAATGGAAATGAGATGAGTGTTACCACAATAAGCGTATTCATGGTTGATGATAATTGATTCATGGTCATTATTCCACGAACCCAGACTTGCTCATCGCCGCCTACATTATGGAGAAAATCATATACTATCCATTCTTTATTACCGTCTTTAATGGTTTGTATTTCATCGGATTTAAGCGGTACCTTTTTATTAAAGCTTGTTGGACTATTTCCTGCCAGCAGCTCACCTTGTTTACTATAAATGAGGATATTTACTCCATCTTCTAAGGTTTCAAAATCATCGTCAATCTTTAACTGTCCATGCTTATATTCGATATCTTCAATACTTTCTTTTACTGTGCTCTTCAATTGACCTTTCATATTAAACAGCAAAACTTTATCTGAAGAAGTTAAAATAAAAGCTAACACGAGTGCCATAATAATTACAATTAGCCCCGTATACCACAGGGTCACTCTCATTTTTATTGATAGTCTTTTCATGATTCTACTCGCAATACGTAACCAGTGCCTCGTACTGTATGAATTAACTTCGTTTCAAACTGGCTATCAATTTTTTTACGAAGGTATCGGACGTAAACATCAATAATATTCGAGCCACCTTCATAGTCGTAATTCCACACATGTTGCTCAATTTTATCTCGTGTCAACACAACTTCTTTATTACGAATCATATATTCTAAAATAGCAAATTCTTTACTGGAAAGATTGATAACTCGATCTCCCCTTGTTACTTTATGCATATTGCAATCCACCACTAGGTCAGCGATTTCAAACACATTAGATGTATTTCCTGTTTTTCTTCGCATCAACACTCGAATTCTTGCTAACAGTTCGTCAAAAGCAAACGGCTTTACTAAATAATCGTCCGCACCTAAGTCGAGTCCTGTTACGCGATCATCGATTGTATCTTTAGCTGTAAGAAGCAAGACAGGAGTTGTATTATTGTCCGCGCGTAATCTTTGTAATACTTGTAAACCATCTATTCCGGGAATCATAATGTCAAGCACAATCAAATCGTAGGTAGCCATGCTTATATAATCCAAAGCATCTTCTCCATTCCCACATCCATCGACACTATAATATTCTGCATTTAATCGTTTTACCAATATATTTTGTAAGTCTTGTTCATCTTCGACAATAAGAACTCGCATTAACATTCTCCTTTTCTTCTTATTTATATGTATCACTATAATTCCAAAACATTAAAGAAAGATTAGAAACTATTTAATTATATCATTTTATTTTTTGCACATTAATCTTCCTTTAATGTTTGTTCAGTAATATAAAGACAAGGATAAGGTGCATATGTAAAGGGAGGAGAACATAATGGGAAAATGGATGATGATTGGAGCAATGTCTTGTTTATTTTTAACAGCTTGTTCTACTCAAGCTGATAACGATACAGAAGTGCAACAACTGAAAGTAGAAAATGATAAATCACAAAAGGAAGGTGCTCAACTACAACAAGAACCACACGAAACACAATCTGCTATGAATGATACTAAGCAAACACAAGATTTCAAAAACGAAGTTACATCTATTGTAGAAAAGGCAAATAACACGAAACCAGTTGGAGCAAAAGAAGATAACTTAAATACGTACTTAGCAGCAAAAAAAGAAATTGACCAATTAGATGACAAGATAGATCTATCTGAAGATCAGTTAGAAGCAGATTATCACGCTGGAACGATAACTGTTGAACAATATCAAATACAAGAAAGAGAACAAGATATACTTGAAGATCAATTAGAGCAAGCAGAAAATACACTTGAAGCAAGATTTGGAATAGATGATTAATCATTAAGGAGTGGATGAAAATGTTAAAACATAAAAAGAAAATAATTATAAGTGTAATTGCTATTTTAGTAAGTGGTATTGCTATTGTTGGTGGATATTATGGTATGGGTTACAATTATGCAAAAAAGAATGAAAACTACACAGAGAAACAAGTTCGTGAAATTTCTTTAGCTCATACAAATGGAGAAATTATTAATGTGAAAAAAGAATTCGAATTAGAAGATGACAACTTAGCACAATCTAAATTTGAATATGAATTGGAAATCAAGACACCTGATAATCTATTAAATATTTTAAAGGTTAGTGCTAGAACAGGCACAATAGAAATCAATAATGAAGATTGAAGAAATATTGACAAATAAAATATCACGTATTTTAAAAAACTCCTAACAAAATTTGTTAGGAGTTTTTTCACGTTTATACTCTACTATTCTAAAAGGGGAGCCGCTACATCGCTATCAAGTTAAGAAATACACTCATCTTTTTCATTTTTGGGACAATTACTCGCTTAAGTTGATAGATGTGTGGCGGTAGCCCTAATAGAAAAGAATAAGGAACAAGCTATAAGTTTAAAGAGTAGAAATGATGAGGTTTTATTGAGAAAGTTTTTTTGAACTATTTTTTGTTATTATGTTAGTAATCTATAGGCAAAGGAATTAAAACAAAGTATTGATACAAAAGTTAATAGCATGGAAGAAGATCAAAAGAATACAGAGTATTATTCACTTTTAGATTTTAGGTTTAAAATGTTAAGTGCAGAGTTTTATCCCAATCAATCTGATATATCTAAGAATGATCTAAGAAAAATGAAGTTAGATGAAGTTCCATCAGATGAATCTTTATTATATTATTACCATTTCTTTAAGGCTTCTCATGCTACGATAAACGGTGATTTTAAAGTGGCTGAAAAGCATTATGGGATAGCTGAATCACTGTTGGAAAATATTCAGGATCCAATCGAAAAAGCAGAATTTAACTTTAAGCTATCCAACTATTATTACCATGTTTGCCAGCCTATTTTAGTAATTCAATATGCAACTAGAGCAAGAAATACATTTGAAGGGCTGTACGGGTGTAACAGGAAGGTTGCAGCATGTGACAATGTTCTGGGTTTAGCATGTATAAAGTTAAATGAATTTGAACAGGCAGAAGTTTATTTTATGTCGTCTCTGGATATTTTGAAAAAGCAGAATGAAGAAGAGTTAATGTTACGAGTTCGGCATAGTTTAGGGGTTATGTATGCAGAACAAGATCTATCTGAGTTAGCACTTCGTTATTTATCAGAAGTATCACAAAAAATCCCGAATCACTTTAGAGCGATTTTTTTGGAAGCTAGAGAGAATTTTAAGTTAGGAGAAACAAAGCTTGCAGCGTCCCTAATTGAAAAAGGATTAGTAATCTGTAATGAACTAGAACAAAAAGAATATAAACATCATTTTACAATTTTAAAAGAAATGAATGAGAATGTTTCTGCTGAAGAATTAGAGGTAGCTATTTCTAATGGCATTTCTTTCTTTAATGAAGTAGGTTTATGGCAATATGTCCAGGAATATGCTGAAAAATTAGCGGTTAAATATCATAAAGAAGGAAATTCAATAAAATCTAGTGAATACTTCTATTTAGGCTATAAAGAAAAAGAAAAAGGTTTTCAGAAAGGGGCTTTAAAATGAAAAGAATCATAAACAGTACAATTGGATTAATAATAACAGTCGTGCTATTAAATGGAGTAAATGTTTCAACGGACCAAACAAAGGTTAATACAACAAGTAGTATACAATATACGCATGGAGAGCCGTGGGGTTGATTTGTATACGTTATTATATTTTAAGATGAATATTGTCTTATCCGATTACAAAAAACCTTACCTTACTATCAAAGGTAAGGTTTTTTGCTGTTATTATGAAACAAAAGTTTCATTTTAGAGGTTAAAATAAAGGGGGAAGTTGTGTGTTTATGTTGTTAGAAAGTATGTAGAAAGGGGTATTTTTCAATCTAGCTTTAGAGAATTATGTGAATAGCACCCATAAAAAAGACCTCTATTTTTATATTCTTGAAAAAATTAGATATTTTGCTGCACGCTCAGGTTGTAACAATTCTGTTCAGATATATAACTTAAAGGAAAGAAATAGGGTATTCTATTTCTTTTTATTTCTATAACAAAATATAATTAGTAAGTCGAAAATGACGATAATAATTAGAAGTAATAATTCTAAAAGTACTTCTGTTTTTCCATTTTGTAAAGATTTAATAAAGAAATCCCATTCTTTTTCATAGGGGGGCTGTACCCAATTTCGTTGCAGTCCTAAATACATTCCATTTAAGAAAAAGACAATACTTAATAAGATCCTTCCGACTAATACGATAGCTACTTTTATATTCCAATTCTTTATCTTGATTACATAAAGGATTGGAAATAGTATAAGCACCCAAAAAACAATAATATAGGCTGTATTCATCATTTTATACTCCTAACAAAATGATTGTTTCTTAATCTGGGTGAATTTTCAGGTTGAAGCAAAGGAGTTAGGTGGGAGTCGGGCTGCCCGTAAACGCCCGATTGGCGAAGGTTAATAATCAGTGGGGGATGGACAAAACCCCCTCTGATTAAAGTTTCACTTTATCTCTCCGTCTCAAAAAACTCAATCCACTCTCCATCAGGACCAGCGAAGAATATGTAACGTGTTCCATCTGGTAATGTTTCGATTTCTTCTCCTAGTAAAAACGTTACTTTGTGGTTTTCTAGTCTTTTGATTTCATCTTCTAATGAATCTACTTTAAAGCAAATGTGATGTACTTTTCCTTCTGCCGGAAGGGAAGAGTTATAACCTTCAATTAGTTCGAGTATCGTTTCTTTTGATTCTTCTACACCTAAAAATGCGAGTTTTAAGTTTGGGTCTGGATGTCCCATACGTTTAATGAGCTGTAAGCCGACTACGTCTTCATAAAATGAAATAGATGTTTCTAAGTTTGCGACCATAAGTCCGACGTGTTCGATTCTTCTGACTGGCATGTAGATTCCTTCTTTCTGAAAATTTTATACATAACATAATATTGAAAATTAAGAAAATAAGCAAGATATAATTGTTAAAAATTTTAGAGCGTTATATGTTATAGTGAGAAAGTATGTTTGGGGAGACGGAAGGAGCTTATTTTATGAATACAACTACTCAAACTCCTTCATTATCGGAAACGATGAAAGAGTGGCATTATGCATTAGCTTATGAAATTAAACATTGGAAAACGATAGGTGGTAGTAAAATTTCTATCATTAACGGTCGTTTTTTATATACAGATTATGAAAGTACAGTATACGTATTTCAGCTTATTTCTGAAGTAAGCTTACCTGAAGGTTCACCGATTCGAATTGAGTTCGATGGTGAGGAAGCGACAGGAGAAGTATTATCTGTACATGGATTAGAAATAGAACTGAAGTTAAATGATTATATACAAGGTGAAATACGAGAAGCTGTGTTATATAGTGAACCGTGGCAATTGTTAGAACAGTTGCAAGAGAGATTGAAAGAAGCACATAAAGATAAGCTGAAACGTAATCGTATAAAGCGTCTTGTTGATGGGACGAGCAGTCCGAAACACCTTGAAAAGATGAAAAATACGAAAAATGAATTGGCTTACCGTTCTTTTTACAATCCGACAACGTATGTGTGGGGACCACCTGGAACAGGGAAGTCGTACAATTTATCACGTATTATTTCGGCTCATTATCAAAAAGGAAAATCGGTACTTGTGTTAGCTCATAGTAATGCGGCAGTTGACGTATTAATGAGTGAAGTAACGAAGCAAATTGAGAAGAAAAAGAAATGGACACCTGGTGAAATCGTCCGTTACGGTTTTAGCCAACATGAACATATACGAAATCATGAAACGTTACTTGCATCGAAGTTAGTTGAAACGACGAACGGATCTTGGGGAGAAGAAAGACTTTATTTAGAAGAGACACGACAAGATCTTCGTGAAAAGATTTTATCATATAAAGCGACTTCTGCTGATAAGAAGCGTATACAAGAGATTGAAAGTGATCTTCGAAAGCAAAAAGCGAAAATTAAAGAAGTAGAAAAAGAATATATTGAAAATGCGCAAGTAATCGGTGCAACGCTATCAAAATGTGCCATTGATTCACTTATTTATGAGCGTACATTTGATTTAGTTGTCGTAGATGAAGTAAGTATGGCGTATGTTCCGCAAATTGCATTAGCTGCTTCTCTTGGAAAACGTATTGTCGTTTGTGGCGACTTTTTACAATTGCCTCCGATTGCGATGGCGAATCATGAACTTGTTCGAAAGTGGCTCGGCGAAGATATGTTTTATCATGCAGGGATTGTTGATTCTGTAAATAAATCAGAAGCACATCCCAATCTTTTTATGTTGCAGGAACAGAGACGTATGCATGCGGATATATCGAAGTTTACCAATTCATTTATTTATAAAAATAGAGTGTATGATCATGCATCTGTTTCAGAGCGTAAGGAACTTGCAAAACTACAACCGTTCGCAAATGAAGCCAGTGTTTTATTTGATACGAGCTTAATGGGAGCATTTTCTTTAAAAGATGCTGCGTCTGGTTCGCGTTTTAATATTATGTCTGGTTTAGTGGCGATGCAAATGATGTTAATTGGACTGTTAGACGGTGTTCAATCGATCGGTGTCGTTACACCTTACAGGGCGCAGTCGCGCTTTTTATCAACGTGTATTAGAGAAATGTTGCAGAAAACGAAATATCAAAACATACCAGTGTTAGCGGCGACAGTTCATAAGTTTCAAGGTTCTGAAAGAGATATGATGATATTTGATACGGTTGATAGTTATCCGCAAGAACGTCCTGGCGTGTTATTCTTTGATCATAAAAACCATCGTCTCGTCAATGTAGCAGTAACGAGAGCGCGAGGAAAGTTCATTCAATTATCAGATTGCCACTACATGCGTAAAAATTTGTCGAGAAAACAAGCGTTATCGCAATTAACCGCTCATATAGAACGTCACGGAGATGTGTATGATCGCACGACATCAAGACAAGTGTGGGAGCGAAAAATCTCGAAACGATTACGCTGGTTTATGGAAATGAATCTTGAAGAGCCGAAAGGGCTATTAAAAGATATTTTAGCGGCAAAACGAAAAATTATCATTTCCCTTCCAAGTACAAGGCAAGTGGATAAACGAGTATGGCAAGCGTTAATGCGTACGAATGCGCAAATAACAGTTTATAGTGATGGACCAGTTCCATTGAAAAATATAAAGTTACAAAGGCAAAATAAAGCATTCCCGTTTATATTAATCGATGATGAAATCTTTTGGGCAGGAGCACCTCTTACATCTCAAATGATGTTTGAAGGTAGTATGGAATTTCCGTACATATGTGCAAGAATGCAAGCACCTGAAACAATTGGTGTATTAAAAGGGTTTTTAGATATTCGGTAAATTCGGATAGGAATTCCTTGACTTTTACTTGGAATAAACTTAGAATAAAAATAATTTAATATAATTTTATGAAAATTCTTATCACGAGAGGTTGAGGGACTGGCCCTATGACACCTCGGCAGCGGATTCTTTATGAATACTGTGCCAATTCCAGCAAGGTAACTTGAAAGATAAGAAAGAAGCTCATTTTGACTGTATATGCCAAAGCCTCTTTCTATCTTTTAGAAAGAGGCTTTTTTACGTAAAAATAAAGGGGGAAGAAAAATGGGAGCGACAGGAGTAACGTCACAAAGAAAAACAATTGAAGAGAGTATAGAAAGAAATAAGGAAAAGTACATAAAAACAAGTCATGATATTCATGCGAATCCGGAGATTGGTAACCAAGAATTTTATGCATCAAGAACGTTAAGTTTATTGCTAGGTAGTGCAGGATTTCAATTGCAACATAATATAGCTGGTCATGAAACAGGATTTATCGCGCGAAAAAGCTCAGGAAAACACGGACCAGTTATCGCATTTTTAGCGGAGTATGATGCTTTGCCAGGACTCGGTCATGCGTGTGGTCATAATTTAATTGGCACAATTAGCGTTGCGGCAGCGATCGCATTATCAGAAATACTGGAAGAAATCGGCGGAGAAGTTGTCGTGTTCGGAACACCAGCAGAAGAGGGCGGGCCAAACGGTAGCGCGAAATCGAGTTATGTAAAAGCTGGTTTATTTAAAAATATTGATGCGGCGCTTATGATTCATCCGAGCGGAAAAACAGCGACAACGAGTCCATCACTAGCGGTCGATCCACTTGATTTTCATTTTTACGGGAAAACAGCTCACGCAGCAGCTTCACCAGAAGAAGGAATTAACGCATTAGATGCGATTATTCAGCTGTATAACAGTATTAATGCGCTTCGCCAACAACTGCCGTCAGATGTGAAAATTCATGGAGTCATTACAGAAGGCGGAAAAGCACCTAATATTATTCCTGATTACGCTTCGGCAAGGTTCTTCATCCGTGCTGCAACGAGAAAAAGATGTGCGGAAGTAACAGAAAAAGTAAGAAATATTGCACAGGGGGCAGCGTTAGCAACCGGTACGAAAGTGAAAATTCATCAATTTCAAAATGAAATCGATGAACTACTCGTAACAAAAACATTTAATGACGTCGTAGCCGAAGAGTTAGAATTACTAGGTGAAGACGTAAACCGTAAAGAAAGAGTAGGAATTGGCTCAACAGATGCAGGAAACGTAAGCCAAGTCGTACCGACAATTCATCCGTACATTAAAATCGGACCAGATGACTTAATTGCTCATACGAATGAATTTAGAGAAGCAGCACGTTCACAATTAGGAGACAAAGCATTAATTACATCGGCAAAAGCACTAGCGAATACAGCGTATCGATTAATTACAGAAGAAGGGTTGTTAGAGAAGGTGAAGGAGGAGTTTAGAGAGGAGCAGAGGAATCAGGGATAGGAGGTTAAAGGGAGTGGATGATCCACTCCCTTTTTCTTTTTTGAGGAAAGTGTAATATTAATCAAAAAAAATTGATTAATAAGTTGCATAAAGAACTAATCAGCGTATATACTATAAACATCAAAAAAAATTGATGAAGGGAGAGTGAATGATAGTGGCACAAGATTTTCAGCTATATGAGAAAAAGTTTAAAGCGTTAGCTGATCAGAAGCGTTTAGAGATTATGTATGAACTTTGTCAGCGAGGACAAACTTGTGTGTGTGATTTAACAGAGGTTTTCGAAATGACACAATCTAAGTTGTCATATCATTTAAAAATCCTGTTAGATGCCGGTTTAATTGTAAAAGAAACAAAAGGTACGTGGAGTTATTATGATTTAAATGATGAGGAAGTAAATAATTTATTATCAGAAGAATTATGCTGTATCTTTAGAAAAACAGGAAAAGGGAGCTGTTGTTAAAATTTTGCCCTATTAATCAAAAAAAATTGATTAATATTATTTTAAGAGGAGGAATAAGTTATGAGATATGTTCATGTTGGTATAAATGTTACTGATTTAGAGAAGTCTATTGAATTTTATGAAAAGGTATTTGGTGTGTCACCAGTTAAGGTGAAAATGGATTATGCAAAATTTTTATTAGAAAACCCAGGGCTTAATTTTACACTGAATGTACGAGATGAAGTGAAGGGAAATCAGGTAAATCATTTTGGTTTCCAAGTAGAGACAGCTGAAGAAATTACATTTCATAAAGAAAAATTAGAAAAAGAAGGTTTCTTTGCACGTGATGAGATGGATACTACTTGTTGTTATGCGGTTCAAGATAAGTTTTGGGTAACGGATCCTGATGGTAACGAGTGGGAGTTCTTTTATACAAAAGCAGATAGTGATGTTCATAAAATTGAAGATCCATCTTGTTGCACGACTTCTAACGTAGTAGATAAAAATTCTTGTTGTTAATAGGAGATGGAAAATAAAATGAAACGTTTATCTTTTCTAGATCGATATTTAACATTATGGATTTTTCTAGCTATGGCTGTTGGAATTGGTTTAGGATTTGTGTTTCCTAGTGTAGTAGACGGACTTAATACATTACAAGTTGGAACGACATCTATCCCGCTTGCTGTTGGTTTGATTTTAATGATGTATCCACCGTTGGCGAAGGTTCGTTACGAGGAAATGGGCCGGGTATTTAAAGATGTAAAAGTGTTGGTTCTATCTTTAGTACAAAACTGGATTATTGGACCTGTACTTATGTTTGCTTTAGCAATTATTTTTCTTCCTGATAAGCCAGAATACATGGTCGGGCTCATTATGATTGGTTTAGCACGTTGTATTGCAATGGTAATTGTGTGGAATGATCTTGCTGATGGGGATAAAGAATATGCAGCAGGTTTAGTTGCTTTTAATTCGGTATTTCAAATGTTATTTTTCTCAGTTTATGCGTACGTATTTGTAACAGTAATTCCAGAGTGGTTAGGAATTGAAGGGGCTATTGTAGATATTACAATGGCAGAAGTAGCGAAATCAGTATTTATTTATTTGGGAATTCCTTTTATAGCCGGTATATTGACACGATTCGTATTAGTGAAACTAAAAGGAAGACTATGGTATGAAAAGGTGTTTATACCTAAGATTAGTCCAATTACATTAATTGCATTGCTATTTACGATTATCATTATGTTCTCTTTACAGGGAGAAATGATTGTTAGCGTACCATTTGATGTAGTAAGAATAGCGATTCCGCTATTAATCTATTTTATTGTGATGTTCTTTGTTTCTTTCTTTATGGGAAGAAAAATTGGTGCAAATTATCAGGTGACAACAACGTTAGCATTTACAGCAGGTAGCAACAACTTTGAGTTAGCAATTGCTGTAGCAGTTGGTGTTTTTGGTATTCACTCAGGCGCAGCATTTGCAGCTGTTATCGGACCGTTAGTTGAAGTACCTGTAATGATTGCACTTGTAAATGTTGCTTTTTGGTTTAAGCGTAAATACTTTAATGACGAACTAGTATAAAATTAAAAACAAAGGTGGACAACAACATGGAAAACAAAAAAACAATCTACTTTTTATGTACAGGAAATTCATGCCGAAGCCAAATGGCAGAAGCTTGGGGCAAGCAATACTTAGGAGATAAGTGGAATGTATATTCTGCAGGCATTGAAGCACACGGAGTAAATCCAAATGCTATTAAAGCGATGAAAGAAGTAAATATCGACATAACAAATCAAACATCGGATATAATTGATGCAAATATTTTAAATAGTGCTGACTTAGTCGTTACGCTTTGTAGTCATGCGGATTCTGTTTGTCCATCTACTCCTCCGCACGTGAATCGTGTTCACTGGGGATTTGATGATCCAGCAGGAAAAGAGTGGTCTGAATTTCAACGTGTTCGTAATGAAATCGGTGAACGTATTAAACGATTTTCTGAAACAGGGGAGTAAAGTAAAGAGCCAATCTTCTATCGTATAGGGGATTGGCTCTTTTTTTATTATTTCATTGTTTAAAACAACTATTAAAACGAATAGAGAATATTCTGTCATAGTGGTAAAGTTAGAATAGAATAGTTTCAGGAAGGCGGTGTAACGTATGATTTCTGAATTAAACAAGAATGATTTTTATAAATGTAACAGTTTAGTAAATGAAAAAGGACAATTAGAAGTAAAAGCTGTAATTGCAGGAGTTAATCCTGGTCGTATATTTGTAGATAATATTTATTCTCCTAATTCAGGACTTATTTGGTTAGGTAATAACGATGGCTTCTTTTTTATAGGAAGTGCAGAGAATGAAAAGTTTAATAATGAAATTAGTAGTTTTATTGATAATGTAATAGAGCCTGAGGCAAGAAAGGTTGGACTAAATTGCTTTGAAGCAATCGGTAATCATTCAAAGTGGAATAAAACAATCGAAAGAATATTCCAGTATCGTAAATTAAAGAATTGGGACCAAAGAGGGTATACGCTAAAAAAAGAAGACTATGAAGATCATTATGGACCTAAAATTGAAGAAGGATATACAGTGTTGAAAATGAGTAAAACTCTCTATGAAAATCAAGGGCACGTATTGAAGAATATTGAATTTTTACAATCAAAAATTTTAGAGTTTTGGTCCTCAACGGATGAGTTTTTTCATGAGGGAATAGGCTATTGTATTGTTTATGACAATAGGATCGTAAGTGTTTGTTTTTCAGGGTTCGTTTTTGAAAATATACATTGTATAGATATTGAAACGATAGAAGGTCATCAGGGGAGAAAATTAGCACAAAAGGTAGCTCATAGTTTTGTAAAAGAGTGTTTGGAGTATAACATTATTCCATATTGGGACTGTATGGAATTAAACAAGCCTTCTGTTGCCGTTGTAGAAAATGTAGGGTTTGCAAATGTGTTTAATTATGTAGGATATTATTTTCCTTTTGAGTAAATTAGGTGTATTTTACAAATCTCTCATCTTAAAAGATTTTTACATGAAAGGAGAATAGGGTGAAACACATAATAAAAGACGTATTAATAAATTATTTTAAAGAAATCCATTCATTAGTAGTGGAAGAAGAGTTACATAAGGATAGTTGGAATACAGATCTACACTATAAAATCATGGTAAATGGAAAGCGATATTCCGCACGGTTTATAAATAGCAATCGAATAATCAACCCAGCTTTTGGGACGTTATCAAATGAACAATTGAAAGAACAAGTACGGTTTACTTATTATTTACGAGAGCATGGGATTCCTTTTATGCGAATTAACAAGAATAGGGCGGAAGAGTTACTTACGTTTGTCAATTGGAATGATGAACAGTACCGATTTGTATTGTCTACTTGGATTGAAGGAGAACAGATTACTCGTTGTACAGAAACTATGGCAGAAGCCTTTGGAAAGGAAGCAAGAAAGATACATGATCTTTCTAGTACATTTCAAAGCTCGACTTTTCAAAAGAAATCTCATTTAGATGGATATGGTGAGTTTATAAAGCTATTAGAAAATAAGAGCAGTACCTGCAAGGAATTGCAGGAGTATATAGATCTCGCTAAGTATCATATAAAATGCGCACATACTAGTAATTTGGAGTTTATTGTACAAACAGATTTAAATCCTTTAAATGTTGTATGGAACTCAAATCAATGTGTGAAAGGTATTGTAGATTTTGAATCTATTGGATATGTTGATCGTATTGAAGGACTAGCCTTTTTAATAAAGTGGTATTCCCGGACAGAAGGAATAGAGTCACATGAAGTATGCTCGAAAGTTGCTAGAGCATTTTTAGAAGGGTATAAAGCTAGTAACATTTTAACTTCAAATGATTATAAAAGATTTTCTTCGTTACTATGGTTATCCGGTAGTTTAAATTGGAACTTTGTTAAAAAGACGATGAGTCTATTAGGTGACGAGAGAGAAGTAGAGGAACATTTGAGAGCTTATAAAATAAGAGGAGAAAATCTATCTGTATTGGTAAGTAGAGAAAGAGCCAACTCATACGAGTAGGCTCTTTCTTTTTATGTACTACGAATCTTCGTAATAGAACGATGTTGCAGCATTCCTTCTATAGAATATAGGGCAACAGAAAGTCTAAAAAAGCCATGTAATCATAAAAAAATGATCTCATTCACACTTTACAGGTTATCTGATGTATAGGCATATTTTTTTGGAGAAAAAATGTTTTTAAAAAGTGTTGAATTATTCTGAAAATTAAATTATTATTATCCGTATAAACTACTAAGTAATCGTTTACATGGATGAATTAAGGGTTTAAGCAAAACTGAAGTAAACGATTTCTTGAAAACTTAGAAAGAGTGATGAAATGGCAAAGTCTACAATTAAAGATGTTGCAATGGAAGCGAATGTGTCTACAGCTACAGTATCTCGGGTGCTAAACGACAGCGGATTTGTTAGTGACGACATTAAAGATCGTGTTTATTTAGCTGTGAAAAAACTTAATTATCAACCAAATGCGATTGCTAGAAGTTTAAAGCAAGATAAAACATACACGATTGGTGTTGTGATTCCAGATATCACAAACCAGTATTACATGACAATTTCAAAGGCTATTGAAGATATTGTTCAGCAAAAGGGCTATAATCTTATTTTCTGTAGCAGTCATGAAAATCCTAAAAAAGAGGATAAATTGCTGCAGCTATTGGTAGAGCAAAGAGTAGATGCTATTGTATTGGCGACTGCTGGGGGTTGTGAAGAAAGGGTAAGAAGTATTCATCAAGCTGATGTGCCAATTGTTTTAGTTGATCGGACTGTTGAGATTGGAGACTCAAAATTAGATTCGGTTATAGAAAGTAATTTTGAAAGTGCTTATAAATTAACGAGCTATCTTTTAAAACAGGGGCATAGATCTATTGGTCTTGTGAATGGATTGTTAAACGTTAGTACAGGTAAAGAGCGCTATGAAGGATTTCAGAAAGCTTTGGAAGAGTTTGGGATTCAGGAAGATGAAAACTATACGTTTAATAGCACTTTCACAAGAGAGGGTGGAATGAAAGCAGTTGATTATTTTCTTAACTTTACTGAGAAACCTTCAGCGATTCTATCCTTGAATAATGAAATGTCATTCGGTGTTCTTCTTGAGTTAACGAGGAGAGGCTATTCTATCCCGAAGGACATAGTGATAGCTTCCTTTGGTGACGTTGAAGCAGCCCAATTATTACAAGCACCTGGGATTATATCAGTAGCTCACAAACCATATGAAATGGGGGAAAGGGTGGGTGATATATTACTGAAACGTTTAAATAATGAAGAAGGTCCTTTTAATGAAATATTTACACCGAAATTACTAATAGATGCACAAAGTGTACGTAGTTAAAACGATTTGAAATGATGATTTTCGTTAAGATAAAAATCGGAAGGGAGATAGAAATGTTAAAAGGAATACCGAAAATAATTAGTCCGGATTTAATGAAAATTCTTTTAGAAATGGGGCATGGGGATGAGATTGTTTTAGCGGATGGAAATTTTCCTGCTGCCTCTTGCGCAACGAAGCTAATTCGATGTGAAGGACATGGGGTTCTTGAAGTATTACAGGCAATTTTGCAATTCTTTCCACTCGATACGTATAGTAATCATTCTGTTTCATTAATGAAGGTTGTAAAGGGGGATCCTATCGCGCCTTCCATTTGGGAAACGTATGATGCAGTGATTAAAAAATATGATACTCATTTTGATGGTTTTGAGATGATTGACCGCTTTACATTTTATGAGAGGGCAAAGAAGGCTTATGCAATTGTTGCAACTAGTGAGAGTGCTCTCTATGCCAATATGATTTTAAAAAAGGGCGTGGTTACTGATTAGCGCAGTATTAAACGAATATATTATTTGATAAAAAAATTGATAGGGCAGTAGGTGATGGGATGAGTGAATTGCTACTAAAAATGGAGGGAATTAGTAAATCGTTCCCTGGTGTGCAAGCGCTTTCTAATGTGAGGTTTGAATTAAAAAAAGGCGAAGTTCACGCACTTTTGGGGGAGAATGGAGCCGGGAAATCCACATTAATGAAAATTTTAACAGGGATCTATCAAAGAGATGCCGGAACGATTGCGTACGAAGGAAAAGAAATAGAGGTTCCAGATACAAAAGCAGCACAAAGACTCGGAATCAGCATTATTCATCAGGAACTTAACTTAGCTCCGCATTTAACAGTTGCCCAAAATATTTTTATTGGAAGAGAACCTAAAGGGTTATTTAATCTTTTTTTGGATGAAAAAAAACTAAATAACAGGGCGAAAAAACTATTTGAAAGGTTAAACATTAATCTAGATCCAAGAGAATTGGTAGGCGATTTAACAGTTGCAAAACAACAAATGGTGGAAATCTCTAAGGCTCTTTCCTTTGATTCAAAAGTATTGATTATGGATGAGCCAACCGCAGCCTTAACTGATACCGAAATCGATGCATTGTTTGTTATGATTCGGAAACTACGTCAGGACGGTGTGGGAATTGTTTATATCTCCCACCGTATGGAAGAGCTAAAGAAAATTACTGACCGTGTATCGATTATGCGAGACGGTACATACGTAGGAACGATGAACACGAAGGATGCAACCATTGAACAAATTATTTCTATGATGGTTGGAAGAAAAATTGATAACAATCAAAAACCAGAAATGAAAGAGAAAACGAGAGAAAAAGTGTTTGAAGTAAAAAATTTAAAGAGAGGGAACACGATAAAGGATGTAAGTTTTGAACTGTATAAAGGGGAAATCGTTGGCTTTGCTGGATTGATGGGGGCTGGAAGAACTGAAGTAGCCCGTGCCATATTTGGGGCAGATTCATTAGATTCAGGGGAGATTTTCATAAATGGAAAAAGGTTGAGTATAAAAAGCCCGACTGATGCAGTACAACATGGAATTGGCTATTTGTCCGAAGATCGAAAACAGTTTGGGCTTCTAGTTGGGATGGATGTAAAAACAAATATTGCAATGGCATCCATGAAAGATTATGTAAAACCTCTTGGCTTAATGCATGTATCTAAAATTGATCAACAATCTGAGGAACTCATTAAAAGGTTAAAAATAAAAACGCCGTCAGGTAATCAATTAGTGAAAAATCTTTCAGGAGGGAATCAGCAAAAGGTGGTTATTGGCAAGTGGTTGACTAGAGATTCAGATATCTTAATCTTTGATGAGCCTACACGCGGAATTGATATCGGGGCAAAAGACGAAATTTATAAGTTACTAAATGAATTAGCTGAGCAAGGAAAATCTATCATTATGATCTCCTCAGAACTTCCTGAAATTTTACGGATAAGTCATCGTGTGATTGTCATGTGTGAAGGAAAGATAACTGGGGAATTGAAAAATGATGAAAAAGCATCGCAAGAAGCAATTATGACTCTTGCGACAAAACGAATTATGTAATGGATATTAACGGATTATAAAGGAGTGAACAGGAATGGAAATGCCAAAAGCAGTAGAATTTCCGGTTGAAGGGAAGATGAGGAGAGGGATTAATTCAAATGCTCTTCAGCAGCTTCTAGCATTTGCAAGTTTAATTGTACTTGTTGTGATTTTTTCAATTGCTTCAGCTAATTTTCTACAATTTGATAACATTATAGGAATCTTTCTATCGACAGCTGTTACAGGCATCCTTGCTTTAGGTGCAACGATGATTATCGTTACAAGTGGAATTGATTTATCATGTGGAACCGTACTGACTTTATCTTCGGTTATGACAGGTGTTTTTGCTGTCAACTTAGGTTTACCGGTTTGGGTAGCTGTTACCTTAGGGATTTTAATAGGTGCCGTAGTAGGTTTGATTTCTGGAGCTGCAATTGCAAAATTGAAGATTCCACCATTTATTGCAACGTTAGCTATGATGATGATTGCTAAAGGATTGGCACTTGTTATTTCTAAAGCTACTCCAATCTATTTCACTTCTATACCGAGCTTTAACAAAATTGCGATGGGTTCTATTATCCCTGGTTTTGCTATTCCGAATGCTGTTTTTATCTTTTTTGGAATGGCCATTTTCGCAAGCTTAATTTTAAATAAAACGATAATCGGAAGGTATACATTTGCACTAGGAAGCAATGAAGAAGCAACTCGTCTTTCTGGAGTGAATGTGGATAAGTGGAAAATAATTATCTACATGCTTGCAGGTGTTTTTACTGGTGTTGCAGGTATTATAATGGCATCTCGTCTAAATTCTGCTCAGCCAGCTTTAGGAGCAGGATATGAATTGGAAGCAATCGCAGCAGTAGTTATCGGAGGAACTTCTTTAAGTGGTGGTAAAGGAACAATTCTTGGTACTGTTATCGGTGCATTGATTATGAGTGTGTTAACAAATGGTCTTCAAATCCTTTCAGTTCCTCAAGAATGGCAAACAGTAGTTGTTGGGGCGGTTATCTTATTAGCAGTTTACGCAGATGTGTTGCGAAACAAAAAAGCAAAGAATTAACTGTGATACTGTTTTTTATAAAAAAATATATAGGGGGAATTTCAGATGAAAAAAGCAAAAAAAGGCATAGTTTTATCGTCAATTCTCGCAATCTCAATGTTTATGGGGGCGTGTTCTTCAAACAATGCAAGCACGGGAAGTAAGGATAGTAATGCTCCTGCAAAAGATGACGGCAAGCGTTATGTTGCGATCATTTCAAAAGGGTTCCAGCATCAGTTCTGGCAGGCAGTTAAAAAAGGGGCTGAGCAAGCAGCAGATGAATATAAGGTGAATATTACATTTGTAGGTCCTGAAACGGAAGCACAGGTTGATAAACAAGTTGAGATGCTTCGTAGCACACTTGATAAAAAACCAGATGCGATTGGCTTTGCGGCACTAGATTCTAAGGCTGCTCTTCCTTTATTAGAACAAGCAAAAAACAAAAAAATTCCGATTGTTGCATTTGACTCAGGTGTTGAGGGAGATATACCTGTAGCAACAGCTGCAACAGATAACAAAGCGGCAGCAGCTCTTGCTGCTGAGAAAATGGCTGGATTAATTGGTGAAAAAGGGGAAGTAGCGGTCGTTGCTCATGACCAAACGAGTAAAACAGGTGTTGAACGCCGAGATGGTTTTGTAAATACAATCAAATCAAAGTATCCGAACATCAAGATTGTCGATATCCAATATGGTAGTGGTGATCAATTAAAATCGACTGATGCTGCTAAGGCAATTATGCAAGCGCATCCAACTGTAAAAGGTATTTTCGGTACAAATGAAGGTTCTGCGATTGGGGTAGTAAATGCTGTTAAAGAATTGAACAAAAAGAGTGTAGTAGTGGTTGGCTTTGATTCAGGTAAACTACAAATCGATGCGATTAAGAGCGGAGTAATGGCAGGTGCGATTACACAAAACCCAATTGGAATTGGTTATGAAACTGTTAAAGCTGCTGTTGAGAACTTAGATGGTAAACAAGTATCAAAAACAATCGACACTGGTTTCTATTGGTATGATAAAACGAACATTGATGATCCAAAAATTAAAGCAGTTCTTTATCAATAAAATCTAAACAAGCAATAACAATAACATAGAAGCTGAGGTGTATAACATTGTCCAATGTAATAAATGATTTGAAATTATATGCAAATAAAATTGTGCAAACTGGTCTTGTTGTAGGAGCAGGTGGAAATTTGAGTATGAGAGATGGAAATATCATGTATATATCTCCTAGCGGTTTTGATTTGCAAGAGATAAAAGACCATCAATGGGTACGTGTTGATATTGAAACCGGTGAGATATTGGATGATTTAAAACCATCCTCTGAAATTTTAATGCATTTGGAATGTTTTCGTAAACGTCCTGATATAACAGCTGTTTTACATGCCCACCCAAGTTATTCGGTAGGTGTATCATGTTCCGGTCATACCATTCCGAGTCTATTCCCGGATTTTCCGGCAATGATTAAAAGCGTGGCTTACCTTGACTATATGATTCCGACTACAGAAGTATTGGCTAATGCGGTATCCGGCGTGATTGAAGAAAATGATGTAGTAGTAATGAGGAATCACGGCGTACTGACGGTTGGTAAAACAATGAAAGAAGCATATTTTCTTTTGCAAATTCTAGAGGAAGCGGCAAAAGTATATACGATTGCATCGACAGTAGGAGTCCCAAGGGTCCTTACAGAGGAAGAATGTCAGGATTTAAGAAATCTATCTTCTGAGAAATATAGATTAAAACTACTAAAAGATGCGGAGTAGTTGAAATGTTTTCGAAGGGTGTGAATGAATGAAAAAAGTTTGGGCTTTTGATTTAGGTGCATCCAATGGGCGTTTAATGGTAAGTGGATTTGATGGGAAACGCCTTTATCTTGAAGAGGTTCACAGGTTCTCCAATCGCCCTGTTTACGTAACAGGTCATTATTATTGGGATATTTTAAGGATATTCCAGGAAATGAAGAATGGAATTGGTAAAAGTATTGGAAAAGGGCATAAGTCGATTGAAAGTTTGTCCATCGATACATGGGGCGTTGATTTCGGGCTTCTATCTGAAACTGGTGAACTACTTATCAATCCTTATTCTTATAGAGATCCACATACAAATGATAGCCTAAAAGAAATAATGGAAGTCATTCCAAGGGATGTTTTGTTCTCTCGAACGGGAGTTGAACCAGCAGCAATTAATACGATTTGCCAACTTTATACGATAAAAAAGAATAACCCGGATTTAATGGAAAAGGCAAAAACTCTTTTATTAACACCAAACTTGCTTAGTTATTTATTTTCCGGTGTAAAGGCGAATGAATATACGATCAGTACAACGACATCGTTATTTAATATTCATGAGCGTAATTGGGATACTGCTCTTATGAAAAAGTTAAACCTGCCTATAGAGATCATGGCAAATATTGTGATGCCAGGAACGACTCTTGGTCCGACCCTTTCTTCGATTCACAACGAATTTGGCATACGACCTGTTAAGGTTATTGCTGGAGCGGGACATGATACTGCCTGTGCTCTTGCAGCACTGCCTATAAAGTCAGAAAATTCAGTATTCATGAGCTGCGGTACGTGGATCTTAATGGGAGTTCAAGTAAAGGATCCAGTAATGAGTAAACAGGCTTTGGAATGGGGCTTTACAAATGAAGGAACGGCAGATGGCGAGTTTCGGCTGCTCAAAAATATTATGGGATTATGGCTCATGCAAGAATGTAGAGCGGTTTGGGCAAAAGAAGGCAAGCTTTTTACTTACGAAGAAGAGGCAGAATTGATTCGACATACAAAACCATTTGCACATTTCATAGACCCAGATGACCCTTCTTTCTTCAATCCGGAAAATATGCCAAAACAAATCCGGGATTTCTGTATAAAGAGTGGTCAACAGCCGCCTGAAACGGAAGGAAGTTTCCTCCGTTGTATTTTGGAGAGTCTTTCATTGAAATACAGGTGGGTCTTAGAGAAACTGGAAGTTTTAACTGGAAAATCAATAGAGGTTATCCATATGGGCGGCGGCGGCATTCAAAATGATTTATTTTGTCAATTTACCGCAAATGCGATAAACCGCCCTGTTATAGCGGGACCGGTTGAAGCGAGTGCGATTGGAAATTCATTATCTCAATGGATCACACTAGGAAAAATAAAAGATTTAAAGGAAGGTAGAGAAATTGTTGAAAATTCGTTTACTGTTAAGCACTATCAACCTCAAAATCAATCAGAATGGCAGGAAGCATACGGCCGTTTTACCGAAATAATTGACCAAAATGTAATGAAAAAGGGGTTTTAAAATGAAAACTGTTCATAATAGATTTTATAATAAATTACCAAAAATCGGCATAAGACCAACTGTTGATGGCAGAAGAAATGGTGTACGTGAATCGCTTGAAGATATGACGATGAATCTCGCAAAATCGGTAGCAAACTTATTAACTGAAAATTTGCGTCACTATAATGGTGAAGCAGTAGAATGTGTCATTGCTGATACATGTATTGGCGGTGTGGCTGAAGCTGCTCAAGCGGCTGAAAAATTTGCAGGAGAGGGAGTCGGTGTTTCCATTACGGTTACACCATGCTGGTGCTATGGTTCTGAAACAATGGATATGAATCCCGATATTCCAAAAGCAGTATGGGGATTTAATGGAACAGAACGTCCTGGAGCAGTCTATTTGGCGGCGGTGCTAGCCGCCCACAATCAAAAGGGTATTCCGGCTTTCGGAATATACGGGAAAGATGTACAGGATTTAAGTGATACATCTATTCCTGAGGATGTGCAGGAAAAGCTACTTCAATTTGCAAAGTCTGGTCTTGTTGTTGCCGCTCTAAAAGGAAAATCGTATCTTTCGATGGGATCTGTATCCATGGGGATTGCTGGCAGTACAGTTCAACCTGAATTTTTCCAGGATTATTTGGGAATGAGAAATGAATACATTGACATGTCTGAATTTGTAAGAAGGATAGATGAAGAGATTTATGATAAGGAAGAATATGAAGTAGCTTTAAACTGGGTGAAGGAGTATTGTCCAGAAGGCCCAGATAATAATACGGAAGAAATGCAAAGATCAAGAGAGCAAAAGAATAAAGATTGGGAAACTAGCGTTAAAATGACATTAATTGCAAGGGATCTCATGGTTGGAAATCCAAAATTGGAGGAACTTGGATATGGTGAGGAAGCGCAAGGATACAACGCCATTTCTGCAGGCTTCCAAGGTCAGCGTCAATGGACGGATCATTTCCCAAATGGTGACTTTATGGAAACGATTTTAAATTCCTCCTTTGATTGGAATGGAATTCGTCCGCCATACATTATGGCTACTGAAAATGATAGCTTAAATGGAGTTACGATGCTATTTGGCCATTTATTAACAAATACGGCTCAAGTTTTTGCTGATGTAAGAACGTATTGGAGTAAAGAGGCAATAGAACGTGTGACAGGGCATAAACCTGAAGGATTGGCGGCAAATGGATTTATTCATATGATTAACTCCGGTTCAGCTGCACTTGATGGTACAGGACAACAAACGAAAGATGGAAAGCCTGTTATAAAACCGTTTTGGGAAATTACAGAGGAAGAAGTTCAAAACTGTTTGGCAGCTACTTCCTGGAGACCAGCTTCAACAGGGTATTTCCGCGGAGGCGGATTCTCGAGTGATTTCTTAACAAAGGGAAATATGCCTGTAACAGCAGCTCGTCTCAATCTTGTTAAAGGATTAGGCCCTGTTTTACAAATTGCAGAAGGCTATACGGTTGAAATACCGGAAGAGGTTCACGATATATTGGATAAGAGAACTGATCCAACTTGGCCAACAACCTGGTTTGTTCCAAATCTAACGGGAGAAGGCGCCTTTAAGGATGTTTACACCGTGATGAATAATTGGGGTGCCAATCACTGTGTAATAAGCTACGGACACATTGGCAGCGATTTAATTACTCTTGCTTCGATGCTCAGAATTCCTGTAAATATGCATAACGTCAAAGAAGAACAAATCTTTAGACCGAGTGCATGGGGAATGTTCGGAACAAAAGATCCGGAAGCAGCAGATTACCGTGCCTGCCAAAACTTTGGGCCATTATACCATTAATGCAAGGATTCCCCCTGATTGTATATCGGGGGGTTACTATACAAAACATGTCCGATAAAAATAAGTTATTGGAATTGATTAAGGTGTTTTATATGTAAAAGGATTCTAGTGCTCAAAATAATCGCAAGTAATATCAAACTCTTGAACATAGAGTTTCACTTTATTAGAAGTAAGATGGTATCCGAAATAATAGAACTCCAAAAACAAAAAAACAACGGGGGTAAAAGTATGGTTAAAAGCTTATGGAACGAAACAAAGGTATCTCAATTACCGCAAGGAGTAGAAGAATTAGTCTATCGTTCGAATTTAATTGGAACAGACCGTGCAGTATGTAATTGGGGCGGCGGAAACACATCGGTAAAGACAGTGGAAAAGGATTTTCGTGGTCATGATGTAGAGGTCATGTGGGTTAAAGGAAGTGGATCCGATTTAGCGACTATGAAAGCACAAAACTTTACTGGTTTAAGAATGGAAGACATTCGTTTATTAATTGAGCGTGAAGAAATGCCAGACGAAGAAATGGTAGAGTACTTATCGCATTGTATGATTGACAGCAAACATCCGCGTGCGTCCATCGAAACATTATTGCATGCTTTCTTGCCTTTTAAACATGTGGATCATACACATCCAGATGCCATTATTAGTCTTTGCTGCGCACATAATGGAAGACAAATTGCCGAGGAAATTTACGGTAACCGTTTTGTTTGGGTTCCATATGTACGTCCTGGATTTACCTTATCTAAAATGATTGCAGAAGGCGTGAAAAATAATCCGAATGCTGAACTAGTATTAATGGAAAAACACGGCTTAGTTGTTTGGGGAGAAACGGCGAAGGAAAGTTATGAAAAAACGATTGCGGTTATTAATGAGGCAGAGCAGTATATCAATGAGCGAGTGAATGAAAGTACTGTATTCGGAGGTCAAAAATACGAAGCACTTTCAGTAGAAGAGCGTAGAAGCATTCTTGCAAAAGTAATGCCGATTATTCGCGGGGCAGTTAGTGATGAAAAGAAAATGCTTTTATCCTATGACGATACGGATGAAGTACTCCGATTTGTAAACAGTCACAATGCACCAGAGTTGTTTCAAGTTGGAGCGGCTTGTCCTGACCATTTAGTTCACACAAAGCGCACTCCTTTGTATATTGATTGGGATCCGCAAACAAAAGACGTGAACGGATTAATAGAGAAAATGAAAGCTGATGTGGAAAGCTTTAAAAACGAGTATAAAGCTTACTTTGAACGTAACAAATACGAAGGAGATCAAATGTTTGAATCTGCACCTCGCGTTATTTTAATTCCTGGTATCGGTATGGTGAATACCGGTAAAAATCTAGTGATGTCAAAAGTAAGTGGTGCGCTGTATCACCGAGCAATTTCGGTAATGAAAGGTTCCACAACACTTGGAAGTTTTGTTTCTTTGAATGAAAATGACTCTTACAATGTTGAGTACTGGCCATTGGAGCTATATAAATTATCGTTAGCACCAGCTGAAGCTGAATTTTCTCGCAAGGTTGCCCTTATTACAGGTGGTGCTGGTGGAATCGGAAGCGAGACGGGACGCTGCCTCGTTTCAGAAGGTGCGCATGTAGTGCTTGCTGATTTGAACTTTGAAGGGGCAGAAAAAGTTGCGGCTGAAATTAACGAGAAGTATGGCGAAGGTCGTGCGCTCGCGGTGAAAATGGATGTAACAAAAGAAGAAGAAGTACAGGCAGCATTTGAGCAGGCAGCCCTTGCTTACGGAGGCGTTGATAGTATCGTGAACAATGCAGGGCTGGCAACGTCTAGTCCATTCGATGAAACGACGCTTCAGGAATGGAATTTAAATATGAATGTGCTTGGAACGGGATATTTTTTAGTGGCACGTGAAGCGTTCAAGCAAATGAAACAGCAAGGTATTGGAGGGAATATGGTATTTGTCGGTTCGAAAAATTCTGTGTATGCAGGGAAAAATGCTACGGCATACAGCTCTGTAAAAGCACTCGAAACGCACCTAGCGAGATGTATTGCAGCTGAAGGCGGTGAGTATGGCATTCGTGTAAATTCAGTTCTTCCAGATGCGGTTCTTCAAGGATCAGCCATTTGGGGTTCAAGATGGCGTGAAGAACGTGCTGCGGCATATGGTATTGAGCCTGATCAGTTAGAGGAGCATTACCGTAAACGCACAACCTTATTGGTCAATATTTATTCGAAAGACATTGCTGAATCGATTGCTTTCTTTGCCTCTTCAAAGGCGGATAAAACAACGGGATGCATGATCACAGTTGACGGTGGTGTACCAGCAGCATTTATTCGATAATCATTTCGCTTGTGAAAAGGTATATAAAACGGGGTGTAATAGGCGAATATATTTTTGCCTATTATGCTTCAATATAAAAGAATAGCGAATTTCAAGGAGAGAATAAGTCAATATGTAAAAGGAGACACTTTACATTCGCTTTTCAAAAGGGGATGGAAATTTGAAGCTTAGAAACCTATTAACAGGGGGATTGCTTTTTGGTACTTTATTATTTTCTTTAGGAGGAGCTGGAGAAGTTAGTAAGGTAAAGGCAACATCACCTATTACGATTGAAACTCCAAAACCAGAGGGAAAGAAACTATCACTCTGGTACAATCAGCCAGCAAAAGATTGGGAAAAACAAGCATTGCCAATTGGTAATGGTTATATGGGCGGAATGGTCTTTGGTGGAGTCCAGCAAGAACGTATTCAGTTTAATGAAAAAACACTTTGGACTGGCGGACCAAACAGTGCAAGTGATTATACTTACGGGAATCGTGATGGGCAGCGAGTCACTTAGATAGCATTAGGGAAAAGGTAGCAAAAGGGGATAAATCAGGGGCAGAAAAGGAGTCTTCACAATTTCTCACAGGTCTTCAAAAAGGGTTTGGTTCCTATCAAAATTTTGGAGACATATACTTAGATTTTAATATGCCAGATGCGTCTGCATTTTCCAATTATCGCAGGGAATTAAATTTAAATGAGGGAATTGCTACTGTTTCCTATAACTATAAAGGTGTTCAATATAATAGGGAATATTTCACAAGTTATCCTGATCGTGTGATGGTCATGCGTTTAACTGCTAGTGAATCTAAACAGCTTTCATTAGATGTTAGACCTACTAGCGCACAGGGAGGGCAAGTATCGTCCGTAGATAACAAAATCACCATCAAAGGACAAATAGCGAATAATGGAATGAAATATGAATCAGAATTCAAAGTACTGAATGAGGGCGGTACATTAACAGCAGAGAATGGGAAAATTAAAGTAGCAAATGCTGATACATTAACAATTATTATGACTGCGGCTACTGATTATGAAAATAAATATCCTACTTATAAAGGGGAAGATCCACATCAAAAGGTTGAAAAAATCATGGCCGCTATTTCTAAAAAGAGTTATGAGGTTTTAAAATATACACATATTAAAGACTATCACTCTTTATTTAATCGTGTTTCTTTAAATTTAGGAGGGGAAAAACCATCTGTTCCAACAAATGAACTACTAGCATCTTACAGTAAAGAAAACAGTAAGTATTTGGAAGAACTATTCTTCCAATATGGAAGGTATTTGCTCATTTCTTCTTCAAGACCAGGAACACTTCCTGCAAATCTACAAGGGGTATGGAATAATTCGAACACACCACCGTGGGAGAGTGACTATCATTTCAATATTAATTTGCAAATGAATTATTGGCCTGCAGAAGTGACGAATCTGTCTGAAACCGCTTTGCCATTAATGGATTATGTGGACTCATTAAGAGAACCAGGAAGGGTTTCAGCAGAAAAACATTTCGGTGTTAAAGGCGGTGGATGGACCGTTAACACGATGAATAATCCATTTGGATTTACTGCTCCTGGATGGGGATTAGGCTGGGGATGGGCACCTAGTGCGAATGCCTTCATTGGCCAAAATCTTTGGGAACATTATAAGTTTACGGATGATAAACAATACTTACAAGAAAAGATTTATCCGATAATTAAAGAAGCGGCTGAGTTTCATAGTAAGTTTTTAGTTGAAGATAAAAATAAGAAGTTGGTTGTTTCTCCGTGCTGGTCTCCAGAGATTGGTGGTATTTCTAATGGATGTGCCTTTGACCAACAGTTAGTGTATGAGTTGTTCTCAAATGTAATCGAAGCTAGTGCGGTTTTGAATACTGATAAGGCGTTTCGAGATGAGTTAACGGCTAAAAGGGATCGATTATTCTCGCCAATTCAAATTGGCAGATATGGTCAAGTGCAAGAATGGAAGGATGATATAGACGATCCTGCTGAAACGCACCGGCATATATCGCAGCTAGTGGCGTTATATCCAGGAAGTATGATTAACCACAATACACCGGAATGGCTTCAGGCAGCTAAAGTTACTTTAAACCATCGTGGTGACGAGGGAACAGGCTGGAGTAAAGCGAATAAAATTAACTTATGGGCACGTTTGTTAGATGGTGACCATGCCTATAAAATTCTGCAAGGGCAAATTACTGGAAGTACGCTCAGTAACCTATTTGATACTCATCCGCCGTTTCAAATTGATGGAAACTTTGGTGCAACATCGGGAATTGCTGAAATGTTAATTCAAAGCCATACCGACTCCATTCAATTGTTGCCTGCCCTTCCGAAAGCTTGGAAGGATGGTTCTTATAAAGGACTAAGAGCACGCGGTGCATTTACGATTGATGCGAACTGGAAAAATAGTATGCCTACAGTCATTCGTGTGACTTCCGATCACGGAAACGATGTAAAGTTAAAAAGTCCAATGTTCAATACACCATTTACTGTGACAAGAGTCGGAACGAATACACCGTTGAAATTTACGAAGGCTGGCGATACAATTTCATTTAAAACTGAACAAGGTAAAAGTTATAAAATTGAGTCTATGCTCAATTTTGATTTGGAATCTACGAACAGTGTAACTGCAGGAAATACAGTTAAGGTGAAGGCTCATTTATCAAACTTTGGTACATCGAAATCTTCTTCAGGGCAAGTGGTTGTAAAGGCTCCAGAGAGCTGGAATGTTAAACCGATTACAGTAGCTTTTGAAGGCGTTGAACCAGGGCAATCGAAAACAATTGAGGCAGATTTACCTGTCCCTATTGATGCAGTTGCTAATAATTACGTCATTGAAGCTGAAGTAAACACAGATAATGGGACGGTTAGTAAATCTAATCAAATAGAAGTAACTCCAGCAGTAAAGCTAATTTCGGCAAAGGTAGAACCAAATCCAATTAGCGCTGAAGGTGGTTCTACTACATTAAAGGTAAAGGTTCAAAATGAAATAAAGGAAAAAGTGACACCTGGCAAAATTGAATTGCAATTACCAGACGGATGGAATGCACAGCCATCAACAACGGACTTTCAATTACCTGCAGGAGGAGAGGAGACATATTCGTTTGTTATTTCCCCGCCAGCTCAGTTTAAAGGAATGAAAGAGGTTGGAGTCTCTGTAAAACTGGGGAATGCGGTGGTAACTTCAACAAAAGTGCAAGTTGCTTCTGGCGGCATCTATCTTAGTGATATTCCATGGATAAAAGCAACTGCCGGATGGGCAACGGTTCAAAAAGATAAAAGCACCGACGGAAACCCACTGTCATTACTTGGAACTACAGGGCCGATTACGTATAAAAAAGGGATAGGAACTCATGCAAAATCAGAAGTTACCTATGATATATCAAATGCAACGTACAAACAATTTAATTCCTATGTAGGAATTGATCAGGAACCTGGTGGTAAAGGCGGTTCGGTTGTGTTTAAAGTACTACTTGATGGAGTGGAAGTATTTAATAGCGGCACAATGTACTATAATACTCCGGCCAAATTTGTTGATGTTGATCTGACGGGTAAGAAAGAATTAAAACTAGTAGTTGAGGACGCAGGTAACGGTAATGGAAATGATCATGCGGACTGGGCAGATGCTTGGTTGAGTTTTAAATAGTTTTGATTTAGTCGTTACTCTTTGTAGTCATACGGATTATATGTCTCCAATTATACCCTCACATGTTCATTGGGGATTTGATGATCAGATAGGAAAAAGAGTGGTCTGAATTGCAACGTATGAAACAATTTTTTTGACTAGGTGAATAAAGGAAAGAGTCAATCTTCTATTGCATAGGGGATTGGCTCTTTTTTACTATATTGTGAGCTTTGCACCAGAACCTCCATTCTTCTGTGAGGGAACGTTCGTTCTTGTTTTTGGTAGAATATTTTGTATTCTTAAAAAGAAGTGATTTTTAGAGAAGGCGTTTGGATATATCGACAAGTGGATGTTTTTATAAGAAATGGACAGTGGCTGTGAAAGGGACATTGAAAATATTACAAGCCGTAACAGATGATAAATTAGGACATAGTACACTTGCTTGGTTTGAGTTCGGTATTGTACTGGACTCAAACCAAGTAACAAAAAATCCAAGTCCCCATCGAGGCAGTAAGCAAATTTCTCTTCGCTCCTGCGCTTTTTTTTCATTCATCTCCCACTGTAATATAATAAAAAAAATAAACTAGAGGTAGGTACGCACATGATTCAATTAACAAACCGTCAGGCACGGCAATTTCTTTTGTTGAAACATGGACTTTTAGGTGAATATAAATTTAGCGGGAAGCAAGGTGTATTGGACTTTGTTCGGCAAGCTAGCTGTATTCAATACGATCCCATCGATGCTTGTGGAAAGAACGCTGAATTAGTGCTACAGTCGCGAATCAAGGGATTTACTAAGGGAATGCTTGCCGAGTTGTTATATGAGGATAGAAGTCTTGTCGATTATCCCGACAAGAACCTGGCCATTATCCCTGTCGAGGATTGGCCGTATTTTGGGCGATATAGGAAAGTCGCCCGCCAGCATGCAGAACGCTATCCCGAAATGGAAGTATTGACAGCGCATGTACGGGATCATATCCAAAATCACGGTGCGCTAAGTTCGAGTGATTTAAAATTGAATGGAGATTTCTCTTGGCAATCGGCCATCCATTGGAGCGGCGGAAACAATACATCTCGTTCGGTGCTGGAACAGATGTATTCGACGGGTGAGTTAATTATCCATCATAAAAAAGGAACGCGTAAATATTACGATATCGCCAAGAAGTACATACAGCCGCATTTGCTGAATGCACCAGAGCCGCTGGAAGATGAGCTTGAGCATCATAAGTGGCGCATACTGCGTCGAATCGGCTCTGTAGGTCTTTTATGGAATCGTGCGTCAGACGCATGGCTGAACATATGGGGGTTGAAAGCAACACAGCGCAACGAGGTTTTCCGCCAGCTATTGCACGAAGCTCGCATCATTGCTGTTGCTGTTGAACAAACGAAGGATAGGTTGTATTGTCTCACGGAGGATTTACCGCTTATTGAATCAGTTCTGCAACATCAGAAACCGAAATTACGTTGTGAACTTATTGCACCGTTAGATAATTTCATATGGGATAGAAAACTTATCAGCGAATTGTTTAACTTCGATTACACCTGGGAGATTTACACGCCTGCAATCAAACGGAAATTCGGCTATTATGTACTGCCACTATTATATGGAGAGAGCTTCATTGGACGAGCCGAGATAATCGCGGAACGAAAAACTGGAACGCTCGTTGTTAAAAACATCTGGTACGAGAATGGTGTGAAGCAAACAATACAATTGCGAACAGCCTTGAACAGTTGTTTCCAAAAGTTTGCGTTATTCAATGGGTGTGAGACGGTTTTGGCAGAGGCTTGGTTGAGTTAGAAAAAAATAATCTTCTATATTAGTATCAAGCATTGTACGGGATACCACTATCAAGCTAATAACTAATAAAACTAAAATGAAAAAAACGCTATTCTTTCTGTAGAATGGCGTTTTTGTATTTGATGGATCTTGACTATTTGTTCAAGAGTTTCAAAGTCTTTATCTCCAACTATTTTACAAGATCAAAAGGCTTACATAATACAGGTATAGCTCTTCTGTTTGAACGAACCGGCAGTTTAGCTAAAGAAGGGGAATTTATAGTAAGCATAGAAAAAGATGAATGACTTGAAATTTTTACGAGGTGAAAATGATGGTAATAAAACAAGAAGAAATGAAAGTAGTAGTGGGAGCTGGGGCATTTAATAACAATCCAGGTTGGATTCAAACGCAAGAAGATGAGCTGAACTTATTAGTTGAACGGACATGGGAAGAAAGATTTGAACATAACTCCATTTCAGCTATTTTAGCAGAGCATGTATGGGAGCATCTTACTTTTGAAGAAGGGGTAAAAGCAGCTGGGATTTGTTATAAATTTTTAAAACCGTCAGGCCATATTAGGTGCGGCGTCCCTGATGCATTTTTCCCAGATGAAACGTACCAAAACATAGTTCAAGTAGGCGGACCTGGCCCAAAAGACCATCCAGCTGCAAGCCATAAAATCGTTCATAATTATAAAACATTAACGAAAATGTTTGAAACTGCTGGATTTGAAGTAGTTCTACTGGAATATTGCGATGAAAACGGGCAATTTTATTACAAAGAATGGGACGCGAACGATGGTGTTATTTTCCGTTCAAAAAGATATGATTCTAGAAATCAAGGAGACAAACTTGGCTTTCCATCGTTAATTGTTGATGCGATTAAACGGTAAGTAATTCAATGAACGCATGTGTTAGTCCTATAAGTTTATGAGCCGCAAATGCGGCTTTTTTGTTTGTGCTTTAATTATTTCGGTAAAGATTCCTCCGTCAAATAGTATTGCTTAAATATAGAAAAACACCTGTTTAAAATTAAAAGACAGGTATTTTAAATGAACAATTGAAAGAGCAAGTACGGTTTACGTATTATTTACGCGAGCGTGGGATTCATTTATGTTTATCACTTGGAGTGATGACATTGTGTAGATCTTCGTAACTTTTATGTAATTGTTTCATATATTAAAAAAAGACTCGATTCGCGGTATATAAAGTGGGCTGTAGTAGGAGAAGTACCTTCAAAAGTGCTATGGATGAAAAGATGATTAGGTTGTACGAAATATGAAAATGTACGGACATAATGATTGTAAATCCAATTATGTAACAAGTTTAGCCTTACAAAACGTTGCACCGACGAATTTTTCATGGATATGACCGCAAGTATGTGTATAATTACTGGTAATCTTATAGGTTTTCTTTGAAAAACGAATGAGAAATATATGGTTTTCTGTATCTGACGTTTGAAAAAACTATGGTAAAGGGGAGAGAGGGAGTTTTTATAAGGTATGTCCTTTAAGAAAAACTATTTTTAGAGAGCTTATTCAAATCTTAAGGATGTCACTATAGTTTCTTCAGGTTTGAATTTTAAACTATAGTAGTAAATTCAAACTATTGGAGTGATTAAATATGAAGCCTCTGTCTTTTTTATCTCAATATATAACGAATCCAAGAAACGTTGGTGCAGTACTTCCAAGTTCAAAGTTTCTTGCAGATAAAATGGTGGAAAGCATCAATTTTAAGGAAGCTAAATATATTGTTGAATATGGGCCAGGTACGGGTGTATTCACGAATAAATTGCTTGAAAAACGAAGTTCGAATACTACTCTTTTATTAGTGGAAAATAATAAAGAGTTTTATTTATTATTGAAAGAAAAATATAAAAAAGAGAAAAATGTATTCATTGTATTAGGGTCTGCGGAAAATATTGACGAGTATCTACAGGGCTATTGCATTCCTTATGCAGACTATATTGTTTCTGGTCTTCCTTTTTCTAGTTTACCCCCAAATGTTTCAAAAAAAATATTATTAACTACCACCAAAATTTTAAAGGAAGGTGGGAATTTTATTACCTTTCAATATACTAAATTTAAAAAGAATTTTCTTAATCAGTTTTTTAATAGAATAGATGTGAAAAGGGAACTTAGAAATGTACCACCAGCTTATATCTTTAACTGTTCAATCCCAAAAAATAGTGGGGAATAAGAGGGAAACGGCAAGGTTATGGTTCTTTCTATTCCATAGATCTGTGGCGATTTTCCTTATAAAACCTGTATTTAATCTCGTTTATTGATGAAATCTTTGTAAGTGGTAATTTTATATTCAAGCATCTCATCCGCAGCTTTTAACGTTCTAATTTGTTCCTTAATAGAGTGTTTATGTTCTTCTAAAAGATTTAAACGCTCTGTCGTGGTATGTTCTCCTTCCAAAGCTAATGCAGCATACTTCTTTATTTTCGCAATTGGCATTTGTGTTTCTTTTAACTTGATAACAAATTGCAGCCATTTAATATGTGAATCGTTATATCGTCTGTCTCCGTTAATGTTACGAACAGGAATTATAATTTTTTCTTTTTCGTAATACCGTAATGTATATGTACTTATCTCTAACATTTTAGCCACTTCACCAATAGTGTACATAAGAAACCTCCATATAAATTTTTCTTGACTTAGAGTTTACTCTAATCATTATAATCAACTCATAGTTCGTTTACAATTAAATCAATTGGATAAAATTCAGGAGGGATTTATATGAAATATACAGTTATTACAGGGGCTAGCTCAGGAATTGGATATGAAACCGCTCTTGCTTTTGCGACTCGTGGAAAAAACTTAATTATAGCAGCACGCAGAACGGAGGAATTAGGAAAGTTAAAGTCAAAAGTGGCTGAAATTAATCCAGACCTGGATGTTGTCATTCGAACCGTTGACTTATCTGTTACTGCAAATGTTTATGAATTCTATGAAAGTCTTCAGGTTTATCAAATCGACACCTGGATTAATAATGCTGGATTTGGAAACTTTGCTTCCATTGGGGAGCAAAAGTTAAATAAAATTGAGACGATGCTTCACTTGAATATTGAGGCTTTAACCGTTCTGTCCTCTCTTTATGTACGTGATTATGCAGATGTTGAAGGAACTCAAATTATCAATATATCTTCAGGAGGAGGATATAGGATTGTTGCCGATGCTGTGACTTACTGCGCGACAAAGTTCTATGTAAGTGCCTTTACAGAAGGTCTAGCACAAGAATTAAAAGAAAAAGGAGCGGCAATGCAAGCAAAAGTGTTGGCTCCTGCTGCTACAGAGACCGAATTTGCAAAACGGTCTTATGATGTTGATAATTTTGAATATGATAATGTTGTTCCTAAGTTCCATACAGCTGAACAAATGGCCGGTTTCTTACTCAATTTATATGATAGTGAGAAGGTGGTAGGAATTGTGAATGGAGAAACGTATGACTTTGAATTAAGAGATCCAATGTATCCATATGTGATGAGTATAAGAAACTAGTTTTGGAAAATCTGAACATAACAAAAAACTGATAGTTCCTTAAGGGACTATTTAAACAAAAATCACCGATTTCCTGTACGTAAAGAAGTTGGTGATTTTTTTGTCGTAATGGTCGTGAAATTGAACATTACATATTACAGAAGTGGCTACTTATATAAAAATTACATAACAGTAGTTGATATTCATCCATTAAATAAGACGATTATATGTACTGATGTTTTTCGTAATAAGAGAATGTTTAAGTTTGGTGATGTAATTGAAGTGAATTAGAGGGGGAATAAAAATAATTATCTCTTCCTAACTTAATTATATCATGTAAATCACGTTCAAAATAGACTGTTTATTCTCATTTACTACTGCTACAATCAATAGCACATGAACAGTAAGGAGAGGTGCCGAATGAGTTCTTTCGTTCTCGATTTTCAGGAAATAGAAAAAACACAGCTTTCGCTCGTTGGCGGAAAAGGATTGAATTTAGGGGAATTATCAAATATTCAAGGGATACAAGTGCCAGAAGGGTTTTGTGTTACAACGATAGGGTATGAAAAAGCCATCGAACAAAATGAAGCGTTTCAAGCTTTGTTGAGTCAATTAGCAATGTTAAAAATTGAAGACCGGGCTCAAATTGCTGAAATCAGTAAGAAGATTAGAGAAACCATTATGGAAGTAGAAATCCCTTCTGATGTAGTGGAAGCGGTGGCTCATTATCTCTCTCGTTTTGGAAATGAACATGCTTATGCAGTGCGTTCTAGCGCTACTGCTGAAGATTTACCATATGCCTCATTTGCTGGTCAACAAGATACGTATTTAAATATCATCGGAAAAGAAGCGATCTTGCAGCATGTAAGAAAGTGCTGGGCTTCTTTATTTACAGATCGAGCAGTCATTTACCGCATGCAAAATGGTTTTGAACATAGCCAAGTTTCTATATGTGTTGTCGTTCAAAGAATGGTTTTCCCGCAGGCTTCGGGAATTTTATTTACTGCTGACCCGATTACTTGTAACCGAAAGGTGTTATCGATCGATGCCAGTTTTGGACTTGGCGAGGCATTAGTATCAGGACTGGTTTCTGCCGATAATTATAAAGTAAAAGAAGGCGAAATCGCCGAGAAGATGATCGCAACTAAAAAATTGGCTATCTATGCCTTAAAAGAGGGCGGAACAGAGACGAAACAAATCAATCTCGCTCAGCAAAAGATTCAAACGCTTACGGAACAACAAATATTACAACTAGCACAGATTGGAAGACAGATCGAAGCTTATTTTGGCTGCCCACAAGATATTGAATGGTGTTTAGTTAATGACACATTTTATATTGTTCAAAGCAGGCCAATCACGACTTTATATCCAATTCCAGAAGCAAATGATCAGGAAAATCATGTGTATGTATCGGTTGGTCACCAACAAATGATGACCGATCCTTTGAAGCCGTTAGGAATGTCTTTATTCCAGTTAACATCCTTTGGACCGAGGTTTCAAGCTGGAGGAAGGCTGTTTGTTGATGTTGCACAAAGATTGGCGTCGCCTGCTAGTAGAGAACTTTTATTAAATACAATAGGGAACTCGGAGCCGCTTATTAAAGATGCATTAACGACTGTAATAGAGCGAGATAATTTTATCAAATTGTTACCGGATGATGAAAAAGAAAAGAGTCTTGGTAAAAGTATGCCACCTGCAAGTTCACAACCACAAATCGAAAGCGATCCGGCAATCGTTATGGATTTAATAAAGAATAGTCAAGCATCGATCGAAGAGTTAAAACAAAACATTCAAACGAAATCAGGGCTGGATGTAATTGATTTTATTTTAGAAGATATCCAGCAATTAAAGAAAATATTATTTCACCCGCAAAGTATGGCTGTCCTTATGGCAGGTATGAATGCTTCATCATGGATCAATGAAAAGATGGAGCAATGGCTAGGTGAAAAAAACGTAGCAGACACACTTTCACAATCTGTACAAAACAATATTACGTCGGAAATGGGTCTAGCATTACTCGATGTTGCAGATGTGATTCGGCCATATCCAGAAGTCATTGCGTATTTACAGCATATAGAAGATGACAGTTTTTTAGATGAGCTAGTTAAGTTTGAAGGCGGGGATAAAGCAAAAGATGCAATCTATGCTTTTCTGAATAAATACGGAATGAGATGTAGCGGAGAAATCGATATCACAAAAACGCGCTGGAGTGAAAAGCCAACTACAATTATCCCTATGATTTTAAATAACATAAGAGATTTTGAAACTGGTGCTAGTAAACGGAAATTTGAAGCAGGGCTGCAGGAAGCTTTGAAAAAAGAAGAAGAGTTATTAGAGCGATTGCAGCACTTGCCGGATGGTAAACAAAAAATAGAAGAGACGAAGCGAATGATTAGTAACATCCGGAATTTTATCGGTTATCGTGAATATCCAAAGTACGGCATGATTAATCGCTATTTCATATATAAGCAGGCAATATTAAAAGAAGCCGAGCAACTCGTGCAAAATAGTGTTATTCATGAAATAGAAGATATATACTATCTAACTTTTGAAGAGCTTCACGAAGTTGTTTGTACAAATAAACTAGATTACAAAGTCATCAATAATCGAAAAAATGAGTTCAAATTATATGAAAAACTAACACCTCCACGTGTTATTACGTCTGATGGAGAAATCATTACAGGTAAGTACAAACGAGAAAATCTCCCTGCCGAGGCAATTGTAGGTCTACCTGTTTCTTCAGGAGTTATAGAGGGGAGAGCTCGCGTTATTTTAAACATGGAAGATGCGAATTTAGAAGATGGAGATATATTAGTTACCGCATTTACTGACCCTGGATGGACACCGTTATTTGTGTCTATAAAAGGGTTAGTCACCGAAGTTGGCGGACTGATGACACATGGAGCAGTTATTGCACGTGAATATGGATTACCAGCAGTCGTCGGGGTAGAGAATGCTACAAAACTAATAAAAGACGGGCAACGAATTCGGGTACATGGAACAGAAGGGTATATTGAGATACTGTAGTTGTATTTTAGATAAATAAAGAAATCGTCCACTAAATATAGTGGACGATTTCTTTATGATTTTAAGTCAACTGCTATCACCTGAAACTGAAGATCAAAATAAAAATGAGCATATGGATTGGATTTCTTTGGATGTCCTTGTCGTAGAAGAAAACATACATGCCACGATTCTAATTCACATGCAAGAAGCAACCATAAATATCGATGAATCAGAATGTACACCAATCTAAAACAAAGAATATTTTCAAAAATATTACAAATTAAGACAGTATATTGCAAATTATTAGAATATTCTTTATTATATAAACGTTGTAACGTATTTAATATTGGGGAGGAATGGGGATGAAGAAAAAGCCTTTTAAAGTGCTGTCTACGCTTGCGGCGACAGCTGTGCTTAGTTGCACATTTGGATTTGGTAGTCAATCTGTTTATGCGGCAACGCCGTCTAGTGTAGGAGCTTTAAGTCCAATTGATGAAAATTTAATTCCAGAGGAGCGTTTAGCAGATGCGCTCAAGAAACGCGGTGTAATTAGTGAATCTACGTCGAAAGAAGACACATTAAAAGCTGTTGAAAAATACGTAGAGAAGAAAAAAGGCGAAAATGCTGGAAAAGAACCAGCAGCGGGGGATAGTGTTACGAGAGAAGCTTCTGATTTTTTGAAAAAGGTTAAAGATGCAAAAGCAGATGAGAAAGAAAAAGCAAATCAACCTATTAGTGGCCCGGTAGCTGGACAAGAGCCGGTTAAAGGGGGATTAAACGGCAAAGTACCAACTACTTCAGCGAAGCAAAAACAATATAACGGTGATGTTCGTAAAGATAAAGTTCTTGTATTGCTAGTAGAGTTTGCTGACTTTAAGCATAACAATATTGATCAAGTACCAGGTTATATGTATTCAAATGATTTTAATCCAGAACATTATCAAAAAATGTTATTTGGTAATGAGCCGTTTACACTCTTTGATGGTTCAAAAGTCCCAACATTTAAACAATATTATGAAGAGCAATCTGGTGGTAGTTATACAGTCGATGGGACAGTAACAAAGTGGTTGACAGTTCCAGGTACAGCAGCGGATTATGGTGCAGATGCAGGAGATGGCGGTCATGATAATAAAGGACCAAAAGGACCTCGTGATTTTGTAAAAGAGGCATTAAATGCAGCTGTAGAAAGTGGTATTGATTTATCAGAATTTGACCAATACGATCAATATGACAATAATGGTGATGGCAATAAAAACGAATCAGATGGTCTTATCGATCACTTAATGGTTATTCACGCTGGAGTTGGGCAAGATGGAGGCGGCGGTAGACTAGGTGATGATGCAATTTGGTCACATCGCTGGAACCTTGGAACACCATATCCAATTGAAGGAACAAAAGCAAAAGTTGATAACTGGGGCGGAAAAATGGCAGCATACGATTACACAATTGAGCCAGAAGACGGAGCAGTTGGTGTATTCGCACATGAATTTGGTCATGATTTAGGTCTTCCAGATGAGTATGATACGAAGTACTCAGGATCAGGTGAGCCAATTAATTCTTGGTCTGTTATGAGCGGCGGCAGCTGGGCTGGTAAAATTGCAGGTTCAACGCCACCGAGTTTCTCTCCGCAAAACAAAGAGTTCTTTCAAAAGAACATGGGTGGAAACTGGGCAAATATTGTAGAGATTGACTATGATAAATTAAATCGCGGTATAGGTCTTGCGACGTACTTAGATCAAAGTGTAACGAAATCAGCTCGTCCTGGTCTGATTCGCGTTAACTTACCAGATAAAGATGTAAAAGGTATTCAGCCTGCATTCGGTAAGAAATATTACTATAGTACAAAAGGTGATAATCTTCATACAACAATAGAAACGCCAGTGTTTGATTTAACAAATGCAACAATGGCGAAGTTTGATTACAAATCATTGTATGAAATTGAAACAGATTATGACTTCCTTGAAGTACATGCAGTGACAGAGGATGATAAGAAAACGTTAGTGGATCGAATTGGCGAAAAGAATGTGAAAAATGGTCTAGACACAACGGATGGTAAATGGGTAGATAAGTCATATGACTTAAGCCAATTTAAAGGACAAAAAATAAAACTGGTATTCGAATACATTACAGATGGTGGTTTAGCACCGAACGGTTTTACTCTTGATAACGCTACATTAACTGTAGATGGAAATGTTGTGTTCTCTGATGATGCAGAAGGCGAAGCGAAATTAAAATTAAATGGTTTCGTTACAGCAAACGGTTTTGATAAGAAGAAACATAACTATTATTTAGAGTGGAGAAACTACGCTGGTGCTGATCAAGCGTTAAAATATAGCGGTGGTGTACCGTATAATACAGGTCTTGTTGTATGGTATGCAGACTCTAGCTTTACAGATAATTGGGTTGGTATGCATCCAGGCGAAGGTTTCTTAGGGGTTGTTGACTCTCACCCAGAGGCAATTGTTGGAACGCTAAACGGCAAACCAACTGTTAAAAATAGTACACGATACCAAATCGCAGATGCTGCGTTCTCCTTTAACCAAACGCCAGCATGGAAAGTTGTATCTCCAACACGCGGAACATATGATTACAAAGGGTTACCAGGTGTAACGAAGTTTGATGATTCTAAATTGTATATGAACGATTTAATCCCAGATGCAGGACGTAAAGTACCGAAGTTTGGATTGAAATTTGAAGTAGTTGGACAAGCAGATGATAATACTGCAGGTGCAGTTCGTTTATATCGTTAATAATGGAGAAGCTGTTGAAGAGGATTCCTTTCAACAGCTTTTTTCATAGGAACATAAATTTCAAGTTATTAATAATAATAGTAACTACTCAGCCATATATTTCATTTAGAAGTTTGTTGATGTTCAGATTGATTAAATCATGTTTCTATGCAGGCAAGCTTATTTTTTTAAGCCAGCTGCATAAAAGGGTCCATGAACTGCGATTGTTGATAAAATACGAGCAATTTCCTCCGGTGTTTCTTTTTGTCCATTATTTAACCATTGTTGAATAACACCTATATGAGCAGATGCCATATAAGAAGCTAAGTATTGGCTTGGGACAAGTAAATTCTCCTTATTAATGAGAGCACCATTCGTATCTTCAAATAGCGTTTTCCACATAAAGTCTTTCAATTTTGTTTGGAAAGATAAATCTCCTTTTGTGCTTAGTACAGCTTTCATAAAATCACTATTTTCATTTAGAAATTCAAGGATAGAAGTGATAAGTACAAACGGCGTTGTTGGAGAAGGATTTGATCCAAGGTCAGCAATAACTTCCGGAAATTTCTGTTTGGCGATGCTAGAAAACTCATACATAATTTCTTCTTGGCATTTTGTCATTAAATCAAATTTATCTTGATAGTGTTCATAAAAAGTACCACGGTTTATGTTTGCTTTCGTAGTAATATCTTTCACTGTAATGGCGTCAAAACCTTTTTCCTCAATTAACGCCACCAATGCATTTCGTATGGCAGTTTTCGTACGAATAACACGTAAATCTAAATTACTATCACGCAAAGCATGTCCCTCCTTAATTTTTTCCAACACATTTAAAGAAAGTGTCTTTTAACCGACACATTCAAGATTTTTGATTATTGTATAAGATTTAACTCAAACATATAATTCAAAATATAAATAAACAACACGTTGTTGGTTATTATAAATCAAATTATAGGAGGATAAAAGAATATGTTTAAAAATAAACTTTTATTGTTATCACCAGTTGTTGCACTACTTGTTGTTTTTATTTTTTCATTAACATTATTTCCAACGGTTCAACCTAAGCCGAAAAACTTGCCAATCGCAATTGTAAATGAGGATCAAGGAGTGGAAATTCCGAATCAAGCTAAAATGAATATGGGGCAAACAATCGTTGATACTATTAAAAAAACATCGAAATCAGATGAAGAACCTGCGGTAAAGTGGGTAGAAGTAAAAAATAAGGAATCTGTTCAAACAGGTTTAAATAATCAAGAGTATTACGCAGCACTAGTCATTCCGAAAGACTTTAGCGTAAAACAAGCATCGCTACGAACACCACAGCCATCTTCGCCAGAGATAGAAATATTAATAAATCAAGGAATGAATACGGCGGCTTCAACTATGGCAGGGCAAATGTTAAATGGCGTAGTTGATAATATGAACAATAACGTTCGTACGCAGTTACTAGAAGGATTTAAAGCAAAAGGGACTACTTTAACAACGGATCAAGTTTCGAAATTAGTAACACCGATTACAAAGAAAGTAACAAATGTGAATGAAATTGGCAAAAATAGTGCAAACGGTAACTCGCCAATTTCTTTATTCCAACCGTTATGGATTGCAAGTTTAGCTAGCGCAGCGATTATCTTTATTGCGATTAGCAAAATGCCGGTAGGTACAAGAAAAGAAAACTTTGTATTAAAACTAAAACAAATATTAGCTGGAGCTATCGCGGCGCTTGTAATTGGATTTGGTCTAACATGGATCGCGGATGGCATGGTAGGATTAAATATCCCGAATTTCATGGATACGGCTTTATTTTTATCCATTACATCATGTAGTTTCTTCTTAATGATTTCGGCTGTTCTTTCATTAATGGGATTAAAGGGAATAGGTATATTTGCACTGTTACTTTTCTTTGGTGCACCGCTATTGGCGCTAGCGCCTGAAATGATGTCGCCATTTTATCAAGACTGGATTTACTCTTGGTTACCGATGAAATTTATGATCGAAGGACTTAGAGAAATATTCTTCTTTGGAAAAGGGTTAAGCTGGAGTACACCTGTTACTGTGCTCGTTTGGATTGGTGTGATAAGTATGGTTATCATTTTAGTAACGGCTTTCAAGCGTAGTGCAATAAAGGAACATAAAACTGAATTAAGCGCTTAAAAGGTAAAGAACGTTTCACTTGTAGTGAAGCGTTTTTTTGATGAATTCATTATGAATTGATAAGGAAATTAAGCAGCGATAGATAGGCTTTTTCAATATTTTAAAGGTGATTGAAGAATTAGTATTTGCGGTTCTTTTTTGTATACATGCTCCTACTATTTCAAAGTGCATAGAATGTTATGCGAAATTATGGAGGGGATACGATGTATAATTCGAATTATCATGATTGTTATAGGCAGAATGATAAGTTGATAAGTGATATTGCAAAAGCTATAAACGGAGAGTATAGCGCTATAAGCTGCTATGCTAAATTAGCTAACATGGCTCCAAACGAGGCAGAACGAAATCAAATTCTTGAAATTCGTAATGATGAAATAAGGCATTTTCAAAATTTTGTACAAATCTATACGAACTTAACTGGCAGGCAGCCGAAACCACAGATTACTGAAGACTGCCCGAATACGTACTTACAAGGATTAGAATTCGCTATACAAGATGAGCAAAAGACCGTAGATTTTTATTTGGAAATTTCAGATGCAACATCGGATGCATCTATGAAAGATTTGTTACGGAGAATCGCTGCAGATGAACAAAATCATGCGGTATGGTTTTTATATTATTTTGTGAAGTCGAAGTGAATATGAAAAATGAATGGTTGATGTGGTGAATATATTAGAAATTAGTTTAAAACGTAGTGCAGTAATTGAGTGAAATACTTAAATACAAGTAGAAGGAAACCGTTTCATTAGTAGTGAGTGGGGCGGTTTTTTTGCGATGAAATACAAGTTACAAAGAGTATCGACAAAATATAGTAGTTGAATTTGGTATATAATGTATGGAACGAAAATGAAAATAAATAAGCTAGGAGCAAACAAATGAAAAGAGGCATTTTTGTAGATATTCCAAATGAATACAGCAATTTACTTTGGAAAGTGTTAAAACCAGTGGATATTACTGTATTTGATTGGCGAGTGGAAAATGAGGAATCTTATTTAATAGTGCGTGATGGCCTAGGTTCAGAATTATTTTCGGAAGATAAAAAAATAATGAATGGATTAGAATTTAAAAAATTAATAAAAGACAACATATATTATCTCATTTTTGCAGATTTAAAAGCATATCCAAAAGGGGAAGTATTAGAAGAGGTCGAAACATATGAAGAATTTAAAGAGAGTAAGTGCGAAGTAGTCGTGCTAGTGGCGGATGGTGATTACATACAAATTTATGCGAAAAATCAAAAGGCGATTGAGTTGATGTATGAAAATGCACTGAATCAAGGTTTTTACGTTGAATACGTTACAGATGAAAATGACGGTAGAACGCGTTTGTCAGTATGGTAGTAATATGAAAGGAGAACGCAATATGGAGAGAAATACAGTTAAAGAATATACAATTCGAATTGCTACAGAAGAAGAAAGTAATAGCATTATCACTCTATTAAAAGAAGTAGCACAGTGGCTACAACATAAAGAAGTGAATCAATGGCAGTATCTTTTAGGAGGAGAAGCTACAGCTGAAATATTAGAAGGCATAAGCGAGAAATATACGTATGTTGTTACGAAGGAAGATGAAATTGTCGGTACGGTTACAGTATCTCCTAAACAAAATGAATGGGATGAACGTATTTTTGGTAAAGAGGAAGTTTCTGATTCTTTATATATTCATAGATTTGCGGTGAAGCGGGAGTATAAGGGGAATGGAATAGGAGAATGGATTTTACAATGGGTAGAAGAGAATGTACAAAGTGATAAAGAGTATTTGAAGTTAGATTGTGTTGGGCATAACCAACTGTTGAATGATTTTTATAAGCGATGTGATTTTGAGTATATCGATAGTACGGATGGGCTTAGTAAATTTCAAAAGAAAAGGAGAAAGTGAATGAATCCAATTAACGTAAGTTTAGTTGAGAAGTTAATACAGGAACAGTTGCCTGAATGGGCACATTTAGAAGTGAAGCCTGTAAAGCTTAGCGGGCATGATAATAGAACGTTTCATTTAGGAGATCAGATGAGTGTCAGATTACCAAGCGCTGCAGCATATGCACCGCAAGTAGAGAAAGAAAACAAGTGGCTTCCTATATTAAGTAAGGAACTTTCTTTACCAATTTCTGCACCAATTGCGAAAGGGAATCCATCTGAAGAGTATCTATGGCCTTGGTCTATTAATAAGTGGATAGATGGGGAGACTGTTACGAAAGAAAATGTTCGTGACTTAGATGAATTTGCGGCGGACTTAGGCTCATTTTTAATAGAGTTACAATCAATTGATGCGAGTAACGGGCCAATAGCTGGAGCACACAATTTTTACCGAGGCGGGCTTATATCTGTATACGATGAAGAAGCGAGAGTGGCCATTGCAAATAATAGGGAAGTTTTTGATGAGACATCATTAAAGCATCTTTGGGATTTAACACTTAGGTCAACATGGGACCATAAACCAGTGTGGGTTCATGGAGATGTTGCACCGGGTAACTTACTTGTTAAAGATGGAAAGCTTTGTGCCGTAATTGATTTTGGTATTTTAGGAGTAGGAGATCCTGCCTGTGATGCAGCGATGGCATGGACGTTTTTTGATGAAAATAGTAGAAATGTATTTAAAGAAGTATTAAGTATGGATGAAGAAACGTGGAATAGAGCGAGAGGATGGGCGCTTTGGAAGGCTTTAATTACATATGATGCGAATAGGGATAGTAATGAGAAAGTAGCCGAAGAATCGTATCGTGTGATTCAAGTGATTGTGGATGATTATGAGAGGTAATAGAAAAAGGCTTATTTTGAATCATATGATCAAAATAGGCTTTTTTATTAATCGATACTTAAAGCTTTTTACCCATTTGGTTATAACTGTACTCAAAGCGAGATTTTGATGTGGGTACATCCTTTTTACCGTCTAATGGATTATTATAGTATATAAAGTGATCATCTACACCAGTTATGATAATCGTATGTGTATTTCTGTATCCATTTACGGTTTTTCCTTGAGGTGTTTGCCAAGGTTGGTCTAGTTCCGGAGCAGTCATTTTGGTCCCTACCCAATCATCTATTTTGTTTTTCTCCGCATCAATCCCTTGTATATTATCAACAGATATTCCGTTAAAAGTATCTGAACTTATTATTTTATATGTACAGAGAACGATATTAACGTTGCTTATTATTACGCCGATTGCTTATTTGTTGCTTTAAAAAAGGAAAAGTATCATCAAAATCATGTTAACTTTATAAAGGTATAGGTAATGAAAGGGTAAAGCTGGAAAAATATAAATAAAGTAGAATTGAAAATTATTATTTTAAAAAGATAAAGCTATAAAAAAGAACCCTTCTGTAAAAAGAAGGATTCTTTTGTTTGTTATTTTTTATTAAAAGCAGGGTGTTCCCACATGGCTATCAAGCTAAGAAAAGCAAATACCCCAAAACGAGAAAATTTATATCTCCAGGTGAAAATGTACAATTTTTTGTTTTGGGGGCAATCTGCAAGCCCATCAACCTAAGATTTTAAAGTATCCTCTAAACGAAAATTTTGTGTTTTTTTGAACTTTTATTTATTTTTCGTATATGACGTAATACTTCTTAAGAAGATTCCTAACCCTGCAAAAAAGAATCCTAAGCATAATAAGCTGGCTGGCGTTCCCCAAGTGATTTGATCTAGCATTTTTATCCCCTCCCGTTTATTAGTATATAGTATTTATTGGGGTTTATCCAGATTTTCCCTTGAATAGGTACCTCCATATGCCTATCAACCTAACAGAGCAGATTGCCCCATTTTCCGACTACTATGTCTAAAATAGCAGAGGCGGCAGAAGTAAGCTTTGGTAGTGTAGCATATTACTATGAAAGTAAAGAGAAATTGTTTGAAGCAGCAGTATTAGCACCTTTTGAAGATTTTAGAAAACTATTCTTATTAGTTCATGAATTCGATGGTTCACCATTAGAGAGAATTTCAAAGATGGTATATGAACAAATGAAATTTTTTATTCAATAAAGTAGTTCTTTAAGATTAGTACAATATGTAATTGCTCATCACGATCAATTTCCACAAATAATGAGTAAAATACTCGTTTTTTGGGAGGAATCAAAGGAGAGTATTTCTTCAGTAATAATCGATGGTCAGAAAAAAGGAGAACTAATGTTATTAGAACCAAATGTTGTATTTTCTTCTTATTTCTCTTATTTAATCGGTACGATATTAACTATTATTGATGAGCTTTCACACCCTATATGGGAAGAGTATATTCGACAAGGAATTCGTATGTTTGGTCCTAAGGAAGAGATGTTGAGGGAAATTGAATTAGGTTAAGTGAGGTTAAAAGGGATAAAGTAATAGAGCATGGAAAAATTATGATCTGTTTAATAAAAGTTAATATTTATTCAAACAGAAAAGAAGTCATTTTGATTCAAATGACTTCTTTTTTATTTATCGTAAAATCGCAATTCGTGCGAGATAATAATCAGTGGAGAGAAATAAAAAACACGAATTAAAGTTTTACTTTATTTCAAAATGAAAGTCACATTTAGTGTGAATTTAGTTTTTTAATATTCCTTGACAGGAATATTCCCGTTTGGATATAATCAATTCAACAAGACGATAATATTAGTGATGATATTAATGTGTTATAACCGGAGACCATCACTTAACGAGGTGAGTGATATGTCGGAGAAAATTTCGGGCGTGAACGTGGCGACGCTGAATGCCTTATCTGAACCGAATCGTATGAATATCGTTGAACTGTTGCGTGACGGTCCTCTAACTGTTGGGGAAATTGCCGATCATCTGGGATTAAGGCAGCCACAAACTTCGAAACACTTAAAGGTGCTAAGTGATACTGGAATTGTGGAAGTGCAAGCTGAAGCTAATCGCCGGATTTATAAGTTACGACCTGAACCTTTCCAAGCGCTTGATTGTTGGGTACAGTCATTTAAGCGTGTGATGGAAGAGAGATTCGATAATTTAGATGAGTATTTGAAGGAATTGCAAAACAAGGAAAAGTCATAAAATCAGTTCATATTTAAGGAGGAATTAACATGTCAAACAATACAATGGTATCAAGAGTGGAGAACGATCGGGTATTAGTACTGGAGCGCGTTTTCGATGCGCCGCGCGATTTAGTATTCAGTATGTTTAAAGAACCAGAGCATTTGAAACATTGGTGGGGGCCAAGAGGCTGGGAAATTCCGGCATGTACTGTCGACTTCCGTCCGGGAGGCGTTTGGCACTACTGTATGAAGTGTGTCGATCAGAACCTGGGGCAATTCTTTGGTATGGAATCATGGGGCAAAGGAGTCTATAAAGAGATTATTGAGCCAGAGAAAATCGTCTATACCGATTACTTTTCAGATGCTGAAGGTAATGTAAATGATTCTATGCCGTCAACCGAGATGACATTGGAATTCATCGATTTAGGTGGAAAGACAAAGCTAATAAACCGTGCTGAATATGTTAACAAAGAGGCCCTCAAGACCGTTATGGACATGGGCATGCTACAAGGTATCACCGAAACTTGGGATCGTTTGAACGAACGATTGGAGTCGTTGAAATAGATTTTTGTACCGCAACTTTATTTTCGGTGATAATTAAGTTTAAGTGTATGGAGTTTAATAAAAATTGTTTATAAAGGAGCGTTAAAATAAATGATTAATAATGTTGGTCAAATTATGTTGTATGTGAATAACCAAGATGAAGTGAAGAAATTTTGGACAGAAAAAGTAGGGTTTATTGTAATTTCAGAGGAAGATAACGGTCAAGGAATGCGATGGATTGAAATTGCTCCAACTAAAGAAGCTGAAACAAGTATTATTCTCCACAATAAAGAGTTAATTGCTAAAATGCAGCCTGAGTTAAATCTTGGTACACCTTCTTTAATGTTCTTCTCAAAAGAATTCGATCGTTTATATAGTGATTTAGTAAACAAAAATGTTACAGTTGGAGAAATTGTAAATATGCCTACAGGTAGAATATTTAATTTTGCAGATAGCGAAAATAACTATTTTGCGGTAATGGAAAAGAAGTAAATTTCAATTCAATTTATGAGTGCGATGCTTGAATAAAAGGCATCGCATTTTTATTTATCATAAAATACAGTTTACGAGGTATTTGGGATAAACCTTTATTTTAAAGATATATTATATTTTTATATAAACATAAAACGATTTAAGGCAGTATGATATAGTTACAAGAGAGGAGGGGTAATAAATGGAAATTGTTCACAAAAGAGCAAAGTTACGGTTAATGGATAGCAATGATGTCGAAAAAATGTTTTCAATCGTGGAAGGAAATCAAGAAATTTGGGCGTATTTAATCTTTAAAATGGATACTGTTCAAGATATGCAGCAATATGTTCAAAAGGCGATAAAAGCTTATGGGGCAGGTAAAGATTTGCCATTTGTTGTTGTTGATCAAAAGACGAATGAAATAGTAGGAAGTACACGCTTATATAACATTTCAGTTGAAGATAAGACTGTTGAGTTAGGAAAAACGTGGTATGACCCGAGTGTACAACGTACGAGTATGAATACAGAATGTAAGTATATGTTATTACAATATGCTTTTGAAAAGTTGCATATGCGGAGAGTACAAATTAAGACGGATGCCCGAAATGAAAAAGCACAAAGAGCAATTGAAAGACTGGGTGCAGTAAAAGAGGGTGTACTTAGAAACGAAAGAAAATTACCGAGTGGACATGTTAGAGATGCAGTTGTATACAGTGTTATTGCAAGTGAATGGCCAGCTGTAAAAGAACGGTTATTAGAAAAATTAGAGTCGTATAAAGAAAAACGATAATTCATATTAAGAAAGGTGTATTGATCGTCAAGATGAAAAATATACCTTTTTTCTTACAAAACAGTTACTTCTTTTGTTTCATCATTCCATTATGATAAAAAATTCGTTACAATGTAGTTGTATGGTAATAAACTTATAAATTATACAAATGTAATGAAACCGCAAACGAAAAATGAATTGATAATCCTCAATTTTAAATGAAAACCCTTTAATGAATATATATGACAAGAAAAATTCCTTCTTTTAAACAAATTCAAACAAAATGATTTGATATATACGTTTTTATATAGAAGTATGGATGATGTACGGAGGCAGTTATAAATGAAAGAAAATAAGAAAAGTAAGAAAAGAAGAATCTTGCAAGTATTCTTGCTTATGATTTGTTCTATTATTTTATATGTAAGTTATGCAGCTTACGATATTTGGAGTTATCGCTTTAAAACAGATGATGATGTGAAGACAGATGCTGGTATCGTGCTGGGAGCAGCTTCATGGAACGGAAAACCATCTCCTGTATTTAAAGAAAGAATTAATCATGCAATTTCTTTATATAAGAACGGTAATATTAAAAAGATTATTTTTACAGGTGGTACAAAGTTTGAGGCAGAGCTTGAGGAAGCGCGTACTGCTAGAGTGTATGCACTGAAACATGGTGTAAAAGATGAGGATATTTTAATTGAAACAAAATCTCTTTTCACAGAGGAGAATTTAAAGAATGCAAAGCAAGTTGGGATAGAGAATGGAATACGCACATATACGATCGTGAGTGATCCACTTCATATGAAACGTGCGATGAAAATTGCAAAACATCTTAAAATTGAAGCGTATGCATCACCAACTCCAACGTCAGCGTATAAAACGTTAGATACAGAAATCCCTTTCTTTTTTAAAGAATTATGCTCGTATATTGGATATGTAACCTCTTTGCCATTAAAGGCATTGAAAGGGGATTAATATAAGAAAAGAACCTATCCTTTCATATAGGAACTTTTCTTATTGTTCAAAAGCATTGTATTTTTATCGGAATAGTGAAACAATAGAGAGGTAACTTCATATAATCATAATGACAAAATGAACGGTTTATGAATCGAACATAAAGGAGATTATGTATGGCACTCTCATTTGTTGAAACAGAAGAACAATCTTTAGTTATTGAGAAAATAAATAAATTGATTCCGAAGTTCATGGAAAGGGAGCATCAACTAAGTGAATTAGGATCATTTCCGTATGAAAATATTAATAATTTGAAAGATATCGGATATACGAAATTAACGTTGCCAAAAGAATTGGGAGGCAATGCGATTTCTTTATATGACTTCGTTTTATTTCAAGAGAAAATAGCAGAAGGCTGCGGTGCTACCGCATTATCAATTGGATGGCACCTGGGCATTGTAAAGGAATTAGCTGAAAATCGCTCTTGGAATGAGGAAATGTTCACTTGGTTTTGTGAAGAAGTGCGTAATGGTGCGCTTTTTAATCGAGCAGCGACAGAGCCGAATACAGGTAGTCCTACGCGCGGCGGGAAACCAGAGACGTTAGCTGTCAAAAAAGGTGAGAAGTGGATTATAAATGGAAGAAAAACGTTTACGACAATGGCGCCAGTACTTGATTATTTTATCATTTCAGCAAGTGTTGAAGGCCAGGAAGAAATCGGAGAGTTTGTCATTCCAAAGAATACGATAGGCGTATCAATTGAAGAAACGTGGGATAGTATCGCAATGCGAGGAACTGCGAGCCATGATCTCGTTTTACAAAATGTAGAGATACCAGATCGCTTTTTCACTGATATAAAGGGTTCAAAGGTTAAAGCTAAGGGGATTGGCTGGTTACTTCATATACCAGCATGTTATTTAGGAATCGCACAATCGGCAAGAAATTATGCGGTTCAGTTTGCGGAATCATACAAGCCAAATAGTTTAAATCATTCTATTAGTTTATTACCGAATGTTAGAAGATTAGTTGGAGAATTAGAACTTGAGCTTATGCAAGCTCGCGTCTTTTTATATCAAATTGCGAAAAAATACGATGAGGCAGAAGATAAATTATCATTGCAAGCCGAACTAGCAGCTGCGAAATATGTTGTAACGAACGCGGCAATATCTATTGTAGATAAAGCAATGCGCATCGTAGGGGCGAAAAGTTTATCAGAAAAAAATCCGCTTCATCGCTATTATTTAAACGTCAGAGCAGGACTACACAATCCGCCGATGGATGATGCAACGCTATCTATGCTGGCGGATGCGGCGTTTCGGTCGTAATGAAGAAATATAAAGTTTGTTCCGTTCTGGAACAGACTTTTCGTTGTCGGTGAATCAGTATTCTATGTTGAATCGTTGATATATTTAGAGTTGTGATAGATATATTTGAAAAATCGTTGATATAATTCCATGTATTATGTCATTGTTCAAAGAATAGGGAATTCTCGTTTTACAAATTAAAAAGGCTATCCTTTTGATAAGAGGATAGCCTTTTTAATTTGTTCTATTGTGGTTGTACTTCAAGATTCATACTACCTTCAGAACCGTCTTGATTATGTGCAAATAACGAATAATCACCTGGTAAAGGATTGGCGATGAGTGAACGTAAAGTAAAGGATTTACTTTCATTTGGCTGTAACGTGTGTTTGACTAAACGATCTTCTTTGAATTTAATTGAATAATTGACACTCCCACCCCTAAAGGGGCAAGCTGACTAACGTCAGTGGGATTCTTGCTACCAAAGGCGAAGTCCATTTCTGGTATCGCTGACGTGCAAGATTGCGGTGTGCCATCACCACTCCCACAACAGACCATATAGGTTCGTGGGCTACGGTACTGTGACCATACCGTACAGATTGTTGGTTCTCAAATGTTTTTACGTCTTTTGCATGACGACTTAATACATTTTACGGAGTAGAAGAATTTGCTACCCCAACCTCATATGTATTCTGTTTTCAGAGAACAGTCGTTTTAGAGTCTTTTGCATGACTATAAATAAAGTATACCATGTTTTGCTATGCAAAAACGATGCTTTCATCCCACGTCTAAAGACGGACTAAAGTCTTGCGTGGGCTTTCCCGCATCATAAATTCTGTAATAGTTTCTTTTTCTATACTTGAAGATGAGGAATCTAGTTTTGTATTTTGCTTTGTTAATAAAGTAATCGTGCAAAGTGATGCGATGAGAATAAATGAACTAGAGATAACGAACCGCTTTTTTGTAAGAATCATATATTTTTCTCCCTTTATAAGAATATAAGAATGTATAATAACTAGAAAAACATAACATATATTCCATTTATTATAAAATTGATAAATCTTTCTTTTCATTCTTCTTTTTGTAGTTTTATAGTGGAATGCTATTTTTCTTATTTCACCTACTGTATAATAAGAAAAAAGTACGAAAAGAGGTTATCTCATGCTAGAGGTTATTGCAACTTGTTTAGAAGATGTGAAGCGAATTGAAAAGGCTGGTGGAAATCGAATTGAACTCATTTCATCGTATACAGAAGGTGGTTTAACACCGAGTTATGCTTTTATAAAAAAAGCAGTAGAAACAGTGGAAATACCAGTTCATGTTATGATTCGTCCGCATGCAAAGTCTTTCACATATACGGAAGAAGAAATTGAAATGATGAAAGAAGATATTGTAGTTGCTCAAAATCTTGGGGCTGCTGGTGTTGTATTAGGTGTATTAAGCGAACAAAATGAAGTTGATGAAGAGAAATTAGCAGATTTATTATCTGTTGTAGATGGAATAAATGTCACGTATCACCGTGCGATAGATGATACTGAAAATCCAGTAGAAGCGATGAAAGCTTTGAAGAAATTCAATAAAGTTACTCACGTGTTAACTTCAGGCGGACAAGGAAATGTAGTAGATAATATTCCGGTGCTTACAGGGATGCAAAAGGAAAGTGAAGGGAATATACAGCTTGTTGTCGGAAGCGGAGTAACGAAAGAGAATGTAAAAAAATTGCTAGATGAAACTGGAATTACGCAGGCGCATGTAGGTACAGCGGTTAGAGAAGGTAAGTCATGTTTTTCTGAAATTGACCTAAAGTTAGTACAAGAGTTAGTTGAAATAATAAAGTAAGTATTTAAGAAAGAGGAGAGACGATGAAGACAAATACGAAGAAAGAATTGATCTCATGGATTAAAACGATAGGTATTACCCTTGCGATTGCCTTTATCGTTCGTGGGGTGCTATTTACGCCGTCATTAGTACAAGGTGAGTCGATGATGCCAACTTTAGAAAATAATGAGCGAGTTCTCGTTAATAAGATTGGTTATAGTATAAGCGGGTTAGACCGTTTTGACGTTATCGTCTTCCACGGAAAAGAAGGGTACGATTTAGTAAAACGAGTAATTGGTTTACCAGGTGATACAGTTGAGTATAAAGATGATGTTTTATATGTAAACGGAAAAGCGATGGAAGAACCGTATTTAAAAGAATTTAAAGAAAAGGCAGCAGGTCGTGTATTAACTCCTGATTTTACGTTAGAACAAATCACAGGGAAAACGAAAGTGCCAGAAGGCCAAGTGTTTGTTTTAGGAGATAATCGTGAAGTATCTAAAGACGGTCGTATGTTTGGGTTTATTTCAGAAGATGAAATTGTCGGAAAAGGACAAGCTGTTTTCTGGCCATTGAAACAAGTGAGAGCGTTATAAAGTAAAGCAAAAGTATGGGAGAAATATTCTTCCATACTTTTTTGTTTGTGAAAAATATATTGATAGAATTGAAAGAATATTTTATAATTTTAAATTATAGGTTTGTTTCGAAAAACGGAATTTAAGTTCCGAAATTCGGAACGAAAAGGAGATAGGATGAGTATAAATAAAACGGCAGTTAAGACAATGGATATTTTAGAGTTGTTTTATGAGCATGAGGAGCTAAGTTTAACAGAGATGGTTCAGCTTACGAATATGCCGAAAACATCTGTTTATCGTTTAATTGGCTCGTTAGAAGAAATGGACTTTTTACAAAAAACAGAAAAGGGAAAGTATCGTCTCGGAGTCGTTTTTTTACGATTTGGTCAACTTGTTTCACAAAGGTTATCCGTAAGAAATATTGCGATACCTTATATGAAAGAGCTTAGAGATAGTTTAGGGCAAGCAGTAAATTTAATTATTCAAGATGGTAATGATGCAATTTATGTTGAGAAGATGGAAGGAGTTCAGCCGGTACGTGTTTATACGGCGGTTGGAAGAAGGGCTCCGCTATATGCTGGTGCATGTCCTAGAATTTTACTATCGTATTTTTCAGAGGAAGAGAAAAGAAAGTACGTAGAGGAAACAGATTTAAAGCAGTTTGCGGATGGAACGATCGTGAATAAGGAGCATTTGTTAGAAGTATTACATATGGCGAAAAAAGAAGGGTACACAATTAGCTACTCTGAATTAGAAAATCATACAGCGGCTATAGCAGCACCAATTTTTGCAAGTGATGGAACGGTTGTAGCTGGCATTAGTATTTCGGGATTAGCAATTGAGTATAGCGAAAGTAACATTTCATATTTTACTGCGAAAGTGAAAGAAACAGCATACCGCATTTCGAAAGAACTCGGCTTTTGGGCATAGAAAGAGGGAGTGGGATGAAATTTTCTGCGTTAGGGGATCAAGCAATTATTGTTACATTTGGTGAAGAAATTGGGATGGATATATACGAAAAAGTACAACGATTATTTCAAGCGCTGAGGCGGCATCCGTTTGCAGGAATGGTTGAATGCGTTCCGTCGTTTACTTCATTAGCGGTGTACTACAATTTGTACGAAGTATGGAAGCAAAACGAGAGAAGTGAAAGGCCATATGATCACGTTTGCCAGTATATACAGGAGCTGTGTGATTCTTATAAAGAAGAAGTGAACCGAGATGTGAAACATATTTCTATACCGGTGTGTTACGGGGGAGAATATGGACCTGATTTAGAAGAGGTTGCATATTATCAAGGATTACAAGTAGAGGATGTTATTCGAATACATAGTGAAACAACATATTTCGTGTATATGTTAGGTTTTACACCTGGGTTCCCATATTTAGGCGGATTACCGAAAGAACTAGAAACACCTAGAAAAGAAACGCCGCGGTTACAAATTGCTCCTGGTTCAGTAGGTATTGGCGGAAATCAAACAGGTATTTATCCGCTTGAAACACCAGGAGGCTGGAATATTATCGGCCGAACACCTATTTCTCTATTTAATCCAAAAGAAGAAACACCAACATATATTCAAAGTGGTATGTATTTACGATTTATACCAATAACAAAGGAAGAGTACGTATCGCTTGAGGGGGCTAAAGAATGGATGTAGAGGTTTTGCATGCAGGAATGTTTACAACAGTCCAAGATTTAGGACGATCTCATTATCAACAATACGGTGTACCTGTTGGCGGGGCTATGGATAAAAATGCGCTCAGGATGATTAATATGTTAGTAGGTAATGAGGAGAATGAGGCTGGACTCGAAATTACAATAATGGGACCTAAATTGTTAATCAAGAAAACGACTTTGCTCGCGATTGGTGGAGCAGATATGGAACCGTTGTTAAATGGAGAACGCATTCCATTATGGCGTCCCGTATTAGCTGAAGAAGGAAGCATGCTTTGTCTCGGAAAAGCGAAAAGCGGTTGCAGGGCGTATGTGACTTTTGCGGGTGGTATAAATATTGATCGTACGATGGGAAGTAAAAGTACTTACATACGTGCTGCTCTTGGCGGTATTGAAGGGAGAATGCTGAAAAAAGGAGATTATTTTCAAATTGGTACAGGGGCAGAAGTTGGGAGTCGTTTCATTCGAAATTTACAAGAAGAAGAGCGTATAAAAACGAAGTGGGCAATTTGTAACAATACTTTACCAAAATATAAGAAGCAGCCTATTCTTCGCGTCATAACAGACTTTGAATATGATCAATTTACAGAAGAAAGTATAAAGTCGTTTTTTTCGAAAGAGTATAAAGTATCCAATTATGCTGATCGCATGGGATATAGGCTTGACGGAGATGTTTTAAATAGAGTTGAAGAGATAGAAATTTTATCGAGCCCAGTTACATTCGGAACAATTCAAGTACCGAATGGTGGACAGCCTATTATATTAATGGCGGATAGACAAACGACAGGTGGTTATCCGAGAATTGGAAATGTAGTTTCAGTAGATTTACCTCTTCTAGCGCAGCTGAAACCAGGAGACTATGTAACTTTTGAAAAAATAACTATGGAAGAAGCTGCACACTTATATATAGAACAGGAAATAAGTATGAGTCTATTAAAGAAATTCATCGCTTTACGAAGCTGAGATTAGGAGGAAAAAATCGTGACTACAATTGATTTAAACTGTGATTTAGGAGAAAGTTTTGGAGCTTATAAAATGGGGAATGATGATGAAATTCTTCCGTTCGTTTCCTCTATAAATGTTGCTTGTGGTTTTCATGCGGGTGATCCGGCCGTTATGAGGCAAACGGTTGAAAAAGCTCTGCAGCATAACGTAGCAATAGGAGCGCATCCTGGATTTCCTGATTTAATTGGATTTGGAAGAAGGAATATGCATGTTTCAGCAAGTGAAGTGTACGATTATGTTTTATATCAAATTGGCGCATTAGAAGGATTTGTTAGAGCTGCCGGAGGGAAAATGCAACATGTAAAACCGCACGGTGCGTTATATAATATGGCGGCAACTGATTCGGAAATTGCGGATGCAATCGCAAAAGCAATTTATCATATTAACCCTGGATTATTACTTTACGGATTAGCGAATAGTGAGGCGTTTATAAGGGCAACAGAAAAATATAATATAACTCTCGTACAAGAAGCTTTTGCTGATCGTACGTATAAGCAGGATGGAACTTTAACGAGCCGTACAGAAGAAAATGCTCTTATAAAAAATGAAGATGAAGCAATAAAACAAGTACTTCAAATGGTGAAGGAAGGGTATGTAGAATCGGTTAATGGGGAGAAAGTAGCAGTTCAGGCGCAAACGATATGTTTACACGGGGACGGAGAGAAAGCAGTACAATTTGCGGAAAAAATATACAGAACATTCGAACTTAATGGTGTTTCTATAAGTGCACCGAAATAATAAATGAGGGGAAGTGCTGGAAATGATTAAATTAATTGGGATACTACTTGTTGCAGTTGGGTTTTTATTTAGACTAAATACACTGTTAGTAGTAATGGTTGCGGGTATTGTTACTGGTATGGTTTCTGGTTTAAGCTTTTATGATGTGATCAGCATGTTCGGTAAATTTTTCATAGAAAACAGATATATGTCTATGCCAATCATATTAACTTTACCGGTAATCGGAATTTTAGAGCGTTACGGTTTAAAAGAAAGAGCAGAAGCACTTATAACGAAATCAAAAGGAGCAACAACTGGAAGAGTATTAATGTCATATTTTACGATAAGAGAATCATCAGCAGCACTTGGACTTAATATCGGTGGTCATGCGCAAACAGTGAGACCGCTAGTTGCGCCAATGGCAGAAGGAGCTGCACAAGGTAAATATGGTAAACTACCTGAAAAATTGAGAGAAAAGATTAAAGCAAACGCAGCAGCTGCGGAAAATACAGCTTGGTTTTTCGGAGAAGATATTTTTATCGCAACTGGTGCCATTTTATTAATGAAGGGATTCTTCGATTCAGTAGGTATGCATGTCGGTGTATGGGATATGGCGCTTTGGGGTATTCCAACTGCGATATCCGCACTAATTGTGAGCTGGATTAGGTTTAGAAGGTTTGATAAGTATATAGAGAAAACAATGAAGGCAGAAGAAAAACAAGAGAAGGAGGCTATATAAGATGAACATCATAACAATGGATACAATTTATTATGTATTAGGAATAATCGTTGCATTTATCGCTGTTCGTATTGCATTTGATCGTGAACATCCAAACCGATTCGGTTCTAGCTTATTTTGGGCATTGTTTGCAGTTACATTTTTATTTGGAAATGTAATACCTTCGTTTTACGTTGGCTGTATCGTACTCGCTATGGTCGTGTTAGCTTCATTAAATAAAGTAACAAAATCCGAGGAGAAAGAAGTACCAGTGCAAGAACGTGTGAAACATGCTGAGAAATTAAAGAATAAAATTTTTATGCCTGCACTGTTAATACCTATTTTTACAATTATCGGTACACTGACATTAGGGAAAATCAAATGGGGAAATGTCTCTCTTGTTGATCCTGATAAAGTAACGTTAGTTGCATTAGCGTTAGGTGCATTACTCGCATTCGTTGCAGCGATGCGTATTACAAAAGCGAGAATAACAACGCCTGTTCAAGAAGGAAGCAGATTACTACAGGCTGTCGGCTGGGCTGTTATTTTACCACAAATGTTAGCAGCGCTTGGCGGTATTTTCGCAAAATCTGGCGTTGGCCAGGTCGTTTCTGATTTAGTCGGACAAGTGTTACCAACAGAGTATCCATTCGTTGCTGTTATGGCGTACTGTTTAGGAATGATGCTATTCACAGTTGTAATGGGAAATGCTTTCGCTGCGTTTGCGGTTATTACTGGCGGAATTGGCTTGCCTTTAATTGTTCAAATGCACGGCGGGAACCCAGCAATTATGGCAGCACTCGGTATGTTTGCTGGATATTGCGGAACGCTTATTACGCCAATGGCGGCAAACTTTAATATTGTTCCAGCGATGCTTTTAGAATTGAAAGATAAGAATGCTGTTATTAAGGCGCAAGTACCAATTGCTCTTTCCATTTTCATTATCAATATGTTTATCATGTACGGCCTTGTATATCGTTTCTAATTAGGAGAGTGAAACTATGAAAACAGTATTATTAACAGGATTTGATCCGTTTGGAGGAGAAAGCATCAACCCAGCTTGGGAAGTCGCAAAAAGTTTACATGAAAAAACAATTGGAGAATACAAGATTATAAGTAAACAAGTTCCAACGGTATTTCATAAATCGATACAAGTATTAAAAGCGTATATAGAAGAGTTGTCGCCTGACATTATTATATGTATTGGACAAGCTGGGGGCAGACCAGATGTTACGATAGAGCGAATAGCAATTAATGTTGATGATGCAAGAATTGCTGATAATGAAGGGAACAAGCCAGTAGATGTACCGGTTGTAGAAGAAGGACCTGCTGCATATTGGTCCACACTTCCGATGAAAGCAATCGTGAAAAAACTTCGCGAAGAAGGTATACCGTCATCTGTTTCACAAACGGCAGGTACATTCGTTTGTAATCATTTATTTTATGGTCTTATGCACGAACTAGAGAAACATGATAAGAAAATAAAAGGTGGATTTGTTCATATTCCGTTCTTACCAGAACAAGCTACTAACTATCCAGGTCAACCGAGTATGTCACTTTCTACTATTAGTAAAGGGATAGAATTAGCAATCGAGGTAACGACGGAAGTGGAAGTAGATATTGTAGCGTGCGGCGGTGCGACGCATTAAATAGAAGAATAAATTGGGATACAATCATATTCCATAGATGATTTCACAAAGTTTTGGAGAGATAGTTAAGGTGAGGGCAATGGGTAAAATTCTATTCTTCGGAGTAATATTATGTGTCACGCGTATAGAAGGTTAAATCTAATTTTAATATTTTGTTATTCGATAAGGATTTATTAGAAATATAAAATGAAATAAAAAAGCAACTTCAAGATGATAAAGTAGCTAAATAGCAAGTTTAAAAAATGTTTGCAAAAATAATAGAATAACTGGTAATAAAGGAAAAGAAATCCGAAAATTGGATTTCTTTTTAATTTGATGTAACTATTTACATAATATAATATTCCATGGTAAAGTTTTCAAGGGAAAATTAAGTATGAGAAACACCATGGAGGGTACATTATGAAAAAACAAATTTCAATTTTATTAGGCAGCATCATGCTGACTGGAAGCATTCTTACAGGTTGTGGAAATGAAAAAGCATCCACAGAGGATAAGGAAAAAGCAACTTCTGCTGAGCAAAAAGATGTTTCTAACAAGTCCGAAAAAGAGGAGAAAGGTACTGTAAACTTATCTAAAGTAGGACAGAAAGCCAAATCAGATGGTAATGAAGCCGAATTAATGAAAATTAAAGAAGTTAACCAAACTGTAGATATTGCACCTATTAAATATACTGTAAAAGATATGAAGATTATTAAGCTTAATAAAGTTAATAAGTCTATGACAGAATTTTTACTTCAATATACAGGCGGGAACAAGTTGCCTGAGGATCTAAATTACATACAAATTCAGTACAGTGTAGAAAACACTAGTGATCAAAATGTAGATTTCTATGGTCTTCAAAAAGTTGTTCTGAACAATGGTGAACAGCTGGATGCAATTGGAAATGATTTCATTTGGGAAAGAGAAGATAATGATAGTAAATTTTATGGTAAAGTAAAAAAAGAGGGAAGTGTAGGTCTTATTATTAAAGGGAAGCCTGAGGAGATTACATCAGCTAAGTTAATCTTTAGTAATACAGTTAACCCTGACGGATATGAGACTATTACGGAAGAACAACAAGCAGAATTCCAAATATAAAAGAGAGGCATTGGTATTATCCCCTATAGGTAGACAGTAAAAAAAGAGTCCATCTGGCATGATGGACTCAATACTGGTTTATCTGGAGGGGATTTTTTTATGGCAAAAAAAGGACAATCATTTCAAAAATATACAGAAGAACTAAAGCGAGAAGTAGTTCGTCTTCGATTAGAAGAAGGAAAATCATTACGAGAAATTCGTGAACAACTTGGTGTGAAGAGTGATGCTCAAATTGTAGAGTGGGTAAAACGAGCTCAACAAGGGGAGTCATTTGAGGATCAACGTGGTGTTTGGAATTGAAAGAATTTTAATAGTCTTGAAGAAGAAAATACTTATTTGAAGGCGCAGGTTGAGTATTTAAAAAAGCGCAATCCAAATCTACGCGGGAAGGAATGATAATGAATCATAAACGTGTTTGCCGTCTGATGAGAGAGCTGGGCGTTCAATCTATCATCAGAAAAAAACGTCCGTTTTATGGAAGAAAAACATCTGTGGTATTTAAAAACCATTTGAACCGAGAGTTTCAAGCAGAAAAACAAAATCAAAAATACGTAATGGATATTACTTATGTAAGAATTGGAGAGCAATTTACCTATTTGTCAGCTCTCTTACCAAGTTGCATTATGTTTTGTTTTCCTAGAAATATCACATTATATTGCGTTTGTGTGGAGGTTGCTATGGTTATACAAAAAAAGAGTAACCCGTTTGGCTACTCTTCACATAGAAACTTGTATTTGTTCATTTCAATAAGAGACCGTTATTGAAGTCCCTTCATGAAATTTTGGATTTTTGATGATAATGCAAACAGCAGGATGCTAACTAAAATGGAGATAGCACCAATAACACCAAAGTAAATTGCTTCTGTTGCAGGATTATACAGTTTAACAACTTGGGCATTTATTGCTTGCGCAGACGCAGTTGATAAGAACCATAAGCTCATGGTTTGCGAAGAGAAAGCAGCTGGAGCCAGCTTCGTCGTTATTGATAACCCTGAAGGAGATAAACAAACTTCTCCAATTACAATTAAAAAGAAGCTAAGGACTAACCACATAGGATTCACTAAAGAGTGAGTACCGTTGATTAAAGCCGGAATAATCATAACTAAGAATGAGAAACCTGCAAATAGCAATCCAATAGCGAATTTTTTTGCCGTTGAAGGCTGCTTCTTGCCTAACTTTATCCAAACCCATGCAAAAATCGGGGCAAGCGTTACGATAAAGATTGGACTTAATGATTGGAACCAAGCGGAATGCAATGTAATTCCATTGAACTGTAATTGAGTTCGTTGATCCGCGTATGTCGCTAAGATAATAGCACCTTGTTCTTGTATAGACCAAAATATTGTAGCTGCAATAAAGAGTGGTATATACGCAAGAAGACGAGATTGCTCTACTTTTGTTGTTTTAGGACTACGATACATATAAATGAAATAATAGGCTGGAATAACAATCCCTAAGATACTAATCAAGAATGTAAAACGATTTATAGTTAACAACCCAGTTGGAATTGTAACCACACCTAGCAATGCTAATACAACCAGACCAACACTGAAATACTTGATAGTCTTTTTTCTTTCCGAATCTGATAATGGATTAGGTACTTGTGTACCGACTAGACCAAGGTTTTTCTGTTTTGTTCCAACAAATACCCCTAACCCAATTGCCATACCAATTGCCGCAACTCCAAAACCAAGGTGGAAATTATATTGCTGACCTAATGTTCCGACAACTAAAGGTGCAAGTAAGGCACCTAAGTTAATACCCATGTAGAATATACTGAACCCTGAGTCACGACGCGCATCTGTTTCACTGTATAAACTTCCTACGATGTTCGATATGTTAGGCTTTAACAACCCTGTTCCTAGAACTAAGAAGACCATAGAGATAAATAACGCACTTTTACTACCCGGTAAAGCTAAAATAAGATGGCCAATCATAATTAAAACGCCACCAAAGAATACGGTTTTACTTGGACCAAATAAACGATCCGATATCCATCCACCGATAATACTAGACATGAACAGTAAGGAACCGTAAATTGCCATTATCGAGGTTGCGGTAGATTGATCAATTCCTAATCCACCTTTTGCGACCGAATAGTACATATAATACAGTAAAATAGCTCTCATTCCGTAATGAGAAAACCTTTCCCAAAACTCAGTGAAGAATAAAGAGAATAATCCTTTTGGATGCCCAAAAAATCCTGTTTGAGGAATACTTTGAACAAGTTCGTTTTTTTCTTTCATAATGTTAATATTACCCCTTATTAATTTTTTATATTATACAAGTATAACTTAAGAGGCTCCCAGTAGTCCATAACTATCTAAGCCCATCGATGAAGAAAAGCAGCCTTCTGGCTACTTTCTAAATGAATTGAAAAATCGTCATTTGCTCATTAGACACACCTTTCACTGAATCTACCTCTAAACAATCCAAAATTGATTGTGAGAGTGCTTTAGCTACTAAGAATGCTACGCTATTACCAACAAGTGTATATTGTTGACTTAATGGTATATGAGGCGGAATAACGTATGTATCTGGAACACTCATTAATCTTAAGCATTCTAGAACGGTTAACCTTCTATTTTTTTGCGGATGAATAAAACTCTCTACCATCCTTTGCAATATGAGAAGTGATAGTGTAGGATGGTTGATCCCAAGATAACTTTCTTACACCATTAAATTGGTTTGGGTTTAGATAATGCAACGTAGTAAGTAAACCGAATTGTACAACACCTACTGTAAACAACTGGTATAATAAGTATAGGAATATACATAGAGGTGATTTTTGTGCAGCAATTTGAAGAAGTACGTTCAATTTTAGAAAAAGCGAAGAAAATTACAGTGTTAACAGGCGCTGGCGCAAGTACGGAAAGCGGTATACCAGATTTTCGTTCATCAAATGGATTGTATGCTGATGCGAAGGTAGAGATGTACTTATCAAGAGGATATTATAACCGAAGTCCGAAAGAGTTTTGGAAGCATTATAAAGAAATCTTTCAAATTAATACGTTTCATCAATATAAACCAAATCGTGGGCATCGCTTTTTAGCGGAACTAGAAGAACAAGGGAAAGACATAACGATTTTAACGCAAAATATTGATGGTTTACATCAAGTAGGTGGTAGTAAACATGTAATTGATTTACACGGAACACTGCAAACAGCGCATTGTCCAAAGTGTAAAACGGGATATGATTTACAATATATGATTGATCATGAAGTGCCGCGTTGTGAGAAGTGTAATTTCATACTAAATCCAGATGTTGTTTTATACGGAGATACGTTACCTCAGTATCAAAATGCGATCAAACGTTTATATGAAACAGATGTACTTCTTGTAATGGGGACGTCACTCAAAGTACAGCCTGTCGCGTCATTCCCAGAAATCGCAAAGAGGGAAGTAGGCGCAACAACAATTTTAGTAAATGAAGAATTAACGGGACAAGAATACAATTTTGATTTTATTTTTCAAAATAAGATTGGTGAATTTGCCAAAGGGTTATCTTCGATTAAATAAGTTTTTGTTTTCGTAAAGAAACTGAGGTGGATGATGTCCACCTCAATTTTTTTGTATGAATTATATTCATGTTATTGCGTATTAAGGGGAATGGTAATAAATAGGATATAAAATACAAAAACTGAAAATTAAATCTTTTATTTCTTTTGTAATTAATATAAAATTCTATATATATCATAAAATTAAATTTGATACATAATGATGTATTTGATTGCACTGTAGTGAACGTATGTTTTATGTAGAGAAATGTTAATAGAATGAAGCGAGGGAGCAAAATGAGACAGAAAAAGGAGAAGCAGAAGCAGTCGGAAAAGAAAAAGACTCATATTCCGTTTCGGTTAAATGTACTATTTTTTATCGTGTTTCTTTTATTTTCAGCTATTATTATTCAATTAGGTAAAGTACAAATCATTGACGGAGAAACGTATCGAAATGAAGTGAATAAAAAGGAAGATGTAACGGTGAGTACTCCAGTTCCGAGAGGGAAGATGTTTGATCGGGAAGGGAAAGTTATTGTAAATAATAAACCGTTACGAACTGTTACATATACGAAGATGAAAGGAGTGGACTCAAAAGAGGTTTTAATAGTGGCAAGAAATTTAGCAAAGCTCATTGAAATGCCGCAAGAAGATATGGACAAGTTAACAGAGACAGATAAAAAAGACTTTTGGATGCAGTTAAATGAAAAACGCGCAGCAACAAAAGTAACGAAAGAAGATGAGAGTAAATTTAGGAAGCAGGAAATAGAAGGGAAAGACTTAGATAAGAAAGTAGAAGAGTTGAGACGAGAAAGAATTACACAAGAAGAATTAAACGAGCTTTCGAAAGAGGATATAGAAGTACTAGCAATTAAAAGCAAAATGAATGCGGGATATAAAATGACGCCACAAATCGTCAAAAAAGATGTAAGTCAAAATGAATATGCAGTAGTGAGTGAAAGATTATCGATCTTGCCAGGCGTAGATACGACTGTGGATTGGGAGCGAGAATATCCAAATGATAAAATACTACGTTCTGTACTTGGTAGTGTTTCTACTGAGAATGAGGGATTACCAAGGGAGCAATTAGACTATTATTTAGTACGAGATTATAACAGAAATGATCGTATTGGTAAGAGTTACATCGAAAAACAATACGAAGATATGTTACATGGAACGAAAGAACAGTCTAAAAATATTACTGATAAAGCTGGAAATATTATTCGGACTGAAAAAGTGACAAAAGGAAAAAGTGGAGATAATTTAATGTTAACAGTTGATATGGATTTGCAGAAGAAAGTGGAGGAAAGTCTTGAAAGGAATTTAAGGGCATTTCATTCTTCTGAACCGATGATGGATCGTGCATTCGTCGTTATGATGAATCCGAAAAATGGTCAAATTCTATCATTAGCAGGAAAGAAAATTGTAAATAAAGACGGCGGGATGCAAATAGAAGACTACGCTTTAGGAACGATGATAAGCTCTTATGAGTTAGGATCGACGGTAAAAGGAGCTACGTTGTTAACTGGATATCAAACAGGAGCGATTAAGCCATATACGCATTTTTTTGATGCACCAATGTTCTTTAAAGGAAGTTCGAAGCCGAAGAAATCGTGGAAAGACTTTGGAGATATTGATGATTTAAGAGCATTGCAAGTTTCATCCAATGTCTACATGTTTAATACGGCGTTAAAGATTGCGGGGATTGATTATGTACCAAACAATCCGCTAGATATTAAACAAGAAGCGTTTAATAAAATGCGCTATTATTTTAGACAATTTGGTCTAGGAGTGCCAACTGGTATTGACCTTCCAAATGAATCGATTGGTCAAATGGGTAGAACCGATAATATACCTGGTTTTTTACTTGATTATGCGATTGGGCAATATGATACATATACGCCGCTGCAACTTGCGCAATATATGTCAACGATTGCAAATGGTGGTTACCGAATGAAACCACAAATTGTACAAGAAATTAGAGAGCAACCAAATAGACCAGAGGAAGTCGGAAAAGTTATTCACTCGATGGAACCAGTCGTGTTAAACCGAGTGGATATGGATCTGTCATATATAAATCATGTGAAAGAAGGATTTAGAAGAGTTTTCCAGGAGACTGATGGGACAGGTGCTGGAACTTTTAAAGGATTACCTTATAAACCGGCTGGAAAAACAGGAACAGCAGAAACAGTGTACGGTGGAGAAAGTGATATTGGCAGAGATGAAAACAACTATCGAAAAAAATGTTATAATTTAACTCTCGCCGGGTATGCGCCATATGATGCTGATCCGGAAGTCGCTTTTTCTGTTGTTGTGCCATGGGTGAATAATGATAAATCAGGTATTAATTCTGCAATTGGTAAAGAAATTTTGGATGCATATTTTGATTTGAAAACGCAGAGATCGGGTGTAAGTCCAGTCCCAGTAACACAATAGCCGAATAAGGCACAGTAAAAAAATTCAAATTGTAGTATATCACTGCGCAAATGAACAGGTGCAGTGATATATTTTTGAGTTAAAAAGTGTTTTGATAAGGTGGGAATGGATATGAAAGAGAAGATTAAGAGAGGTTGGGGAAAGTACATACTATTTATATTTGTCCTAGTAGTAACGTACCAGTCGTTCACTTTATGTAAAGTGGAAGGAAAATCAATGCAGCCAACTTTACAGGAAGAAGACTACGTATTTGTAAATAAAGCCGCTGTACATTTTTCTAGCTTACAGCACGGAGAAATCGTCATTATTAAGGAAGAAGATGAGTCGAAATATTATGTGAAACGCGTAATAGGACTTCCTGGTGACGTAATTAACATAACGAATGGAACTGTATACGTAAATGACAAAAAGCAAGAGGAACCTTATATAAATAAAGATTTATATAACAATACACAAGTGTTTTACAACTTTCAAAAGACAAAGATTCCGCCAAATAAGTTATTTGTAATGGGAGACAACCGTGAACATAGTAAGGATAGTCGGAATGGTTTAGGTTATATTGAAGAAGATAACGTTATTGGCAAGGTGGAATTTATATATTATCCTTTTTCAAAAATGAAAATACTAGACTAGTTTAGTATTTTTATTTATTTTCCTCAAAAAACATTCAATGAATTAGAAGTAACTTTTAATCCGCAGGTGCTCCTATAAAGAGGATGATAATTAACACTTTTATAGTAAGTTAACGGTTAGGAAATAGAAAGGGGTATGATGATATGTATAAGTACACAATATCATACTCCTTTTAAATAGAAACAAAAAGCCAACAATGGGAATGTGGAATGGCGTTGATGCTACTCCATACCCATCAACTTGAAAATATTAACTACCCCAAGAGTAAAAAATGCTATCCCTTCTTTATATTCATACTAAAAGAATAGCGTTTTTTCATTATTTAAATATGATTTCATCTGAATTTAATGGAGATTTTTCCTACAAAGGTAGTAGAATTTTTATTTGAATTTGCTACCTCAGTTAGATTTATCATATTTCAATTTCGATATAATAATAGTAACTACTCAACCCGTAGTTACCAATAAAGAAAGGAATAAGCAGAATGATACGGAACATATACGAAACTCATTTACATGTAAGAGATTTAGAAAAGGCTATAGATTTCTATCAAAATAAGTTGGGGTTAGCATTAGCAAGAAAACTCTCCAAAAGAAAAGTGGCTTTCTTTTGGGTAGGGGAAAGTAAAAAGCAAATGCTTGGACTATGGGAAGTAAAAAATATTGAAGATTTTGAGATGAAACACTTTGCTTTTGGTGTAGATTTAGAATTTCTAAAGACTTCTAAATTGTGGTTAGAGAATCGTGGAATAGAAGTGGTAGGAAGCCAGGAGAAAGGAAATCAAGAGCCAATTGTCCAAAGATGGATGCCAGCTGCAAGTGTATACTTTCTGGATTGTGATGGAAATAAATTAGAGTTTATTTCTATGTTACATGATAATCCAGATGAATTAGAATATGCATCCTATTTAAGTGAATGGGATGCGGAACACCAAGAAAAATAAATGAGATTGTATCCCGGAATATTGTTGATTACAAAACGTCTATTCTGACAGAAGATGATACGAAAAAACGATATGAAAAACATCTCATTTCTCAATAGGATAAGATGCGTTAAAATACTAAGAAAAAGCCAAATTCCAATAAAGAATTTGGCTTTTTTGCAAGGAATGCTAATTCAAGTTTTACTCTACATAATTCGCTTTTATAATAAAACGATGTTGCTTCACATCAAAATACCCTTTTTGCAAGATGATTTCATGTATGCGATACAATTCCTCGTTATAGCTTTCTACTGTAAAATCAGGAATTTGCCACGGAATTGCTTGTAAGTAATAGACAACAGCACCGACATCATAAAAACGCTGAAGAGGGAACTCTTCCTTGGCCTCTAAAATAGTAAATCCATTCTCCTTTAGTTCATTACATGCCGTTTTGAGTGACCAACTTGAAAATTCGCTATTCAGCGGTGTGCCAAACTGCTCATTAAGTTCCGCACAATCAAGACCACCGACTTGTTGTGTAAGAAATGTTCCATTGGTGGAAAGAATTCTTTTCACTGCAGAAGCAGAATAGGATTCATGTTGATTCACAATTAAATCAAACTGACCATCTTGAAATGGTAAAACAGTATCATCGGTCACTTCTACGACTGTAACCCCTAAAGGTTCTAATTTCTTTCGTGCAATTGGGACATTCGGAGCATAGCCCTCAGTAGCATAAATAGTTGGCGGGAATGGTTGTAACATAGATAAAAACTCTCCGCCGCCAGTACCCATATCTAGCATAGATTTTGCACGCAGCATAAGTTGGAAAGCAGTACTGCCATATGACCATGATAAAGGCTCGCTCTTCATTCGGCCAGTTTCTGAAATGAAAGAAAAATCCCAGCCGCTAAAGTTTGTCTTTGCACGTTCTAATAAAGTTGAAAATAATGGATCACGTTTCATAATTGTATCCTCCTATTTCGTTAATGAATGATATAGTAAGAAAAGAGAAAGGGAGGACCTCTTATTAAAATGAAGCGGTTTTACGTTTCGTGTTCGAATAGATTCATATAAATTGGCTCCTTGCGAGAATGATTATTTATATATTCGGGATAATTGAGTGGAAATCCTTTGAACTTATAAGAGAAGGCAGTTGTTTAATGAAAAATTGGATGGAGTTTACAGACAAAGAGTACGACCAAATTGGGGACAGGATATATAGTGAGCTTAAGTTTTCGCCAAGTGATTCTGTATTTCCATCTTTTAAGGTGCCAAGTCCTTTTGTTACATATGATATATCTCATTACTTCGGAGAATCGGTAGATTTAAATGCATATGACGATCTGGAAGATAAAGCGGTACAAGTTTTTAAAGAAAATACAGCATTGAATGAATATATAATGGCACTTGATTGGCAACATGAATGTTATTGGGTGAATCCACACTTAGAGTTTGAAAGAAATGAATTTGATGAGTGGACTATCCCGATTTTTCCAAATGGAGATTATTATTTCTTTATTCAGAAGGATTTTAAGTGGGGCTATTTAGGTCATCCTTGGGAAAAGAGTATAACGATATTTGGAAAAGAACTAATAGAGAGCTTTGAACAAAGTAAGCCAGAAATGTTTCAAAATATATTAAGGCAGGGATAATGCTTTAAAGAGAAAAAACGCTTATACTTCATTTTTGAAGCATAAGCGTTTTTGTTTAAAATACTTAAAAACAAAAATCTTTTGGTAAAGTGCCATTTTTTATCATCGTTCTTAATCCATGTTTCATAATCCAAGGGTTAACAGGATGCTGTTTATCGAGTAATTGTTGCAACCATTGAAGAACGAGTTCGTTATTTTCTTTCGTAATATCATTAATGTGATTGGCTACAGATTTTTGAACATACTTAGAAGGGTCATTCATTAATGGCTCAAGAAGCTTTAAATTATTTCTGAAGTCACCTTTCAGAGCTCCTATTTTTTTTGCCCAAGGAAGTCTTGGTCTAGTACCTTCTGAAACTAATCTCCTAATGTGGCTGTTTTCGTCACGTAACCACTGCTGTAATATGTCTAAGGTTTCTTCATGGTATTTTTCAAGATAAGGACGAATGGCATATTCAGCAGTATTCCTTTTTGTTATTTCATACATTGCATGGAATGAGGAGTCAAAATCGTTAAGTCCATATTTTTCAACGTATTTTGCGATAGGCATGTACATGTATCCGTTTGTAAATGTGCCTACTTCTGTTGTGTTTTCTGGTCCCAATGTTTTCAGTAATATATGTATTGCTTCATTAAAATCTTTTTGTAATGCATTGTGTAATTCATCTGCTATTACTTCGACACGTTGCTTTAACTCTAAATTTTCAACTTTACATGTTACAGAATCTACAAAGTTTTTTTTAGAGAAATTAGGCTCGTGTTTACAAATAGAATCAGCCATTTTTTCTGCTAATTCTTTATTGAATAAAAATTTTAATGGAACGTATTTACCCATTTTTTCACCTCATTGGTCAGATAAAAACAATTTTTATTTTTTAATCGACAACCCATACACCAACGTCTCACTAGGAGTCGTTATACTAAAACCTGTCGTCTTATAATCAAGTTTCACCGTATCACCAGTGTAGTCTTTTGTGAATGAGTCCATTTGTACAATAAGCTGTTCATCTTCATATACAACATCATCCGTATTATATGTATCCCAAATTAAATCAACATCAACGAAAATGCTGCAAGAGTTTGTCATTGTTCCTCTAATGCGAATAATCTTTTTGTCTTCACGTTCTAGTCTATGTATAGCTGCTATTGCTTCATCAGTAATACGAATGTTCATGTAATCCCAACCTTTATTTATATTTCCTCTATTATTGCAAAAACAGTGGCAATAGGGAAGGGAGATGAATTGTAATGAAAAAACGAGCAAACAAATTTGTTTGCTCGTTTTGCTATACTTTATTCTATTTCAGTTCACATTTATCAAGTGGAATTACTTTCGTTTTCTTAATAAATTTATAACCTAACCATAGTACTAAGAAGAGTGGTAAACCGATGTAAGAAATAAGTACACCGTTCCAATCGATAGATGCTCCCGTAAATGCCCCGTAGTTTTGTCCTAAAATAACGATAACACAAAGTGTAAATGCAAAGATTGGACCGAACGGGAACCATTTCGCTTGATATGGTAAATCTTTTAAATCTTTCCCTTGTGCAATATAAGCTTTACGGAAACGGTAATGACTAATAGCAATCCCTACCCAAGCAATAAATCCTGACATCCCAGAAGCATTTAATAACCAAATGTATACAACACCGTCACCGAATAAAGAAGCGATGAAAGCGACGCTACCAACTACTGATGTTGCGATTAATGCGTTAACAGGTACACCGCGGCTATCTAATTTGCCTAAGAACTTTGGTGCTTTTCCTTGGCGAGCTAAATCCCAAAGCATACGAGTTGATGCATACATTCCAGAGTTACCAGCAGATAGAACTGCAGTTAAAATAACAGCGTTCATAACAGAAGCAGCGAAGGCAACGCCCGCTTTTTCAAATACAAGTGTAAATGGACTTACTGTAACATCACTCGCTGCAAGGCTTTCAGTCGTATAAGGAATTAATAAACCGATAACGAGAATTGCTAAAATGTAGAATAATAAAATACGCCAAAAGATAGAACGAATTGCTTTTGGAATATTGCGTTCTGGATCAGCAGTTTCACCAGCAGCTACTCCTAATAATTCAGTTCCTTGGAATGAGAAACCAGCAGCCATAAATACACCGATAATTGCCATGATACCACCGTTAAATGGTGCATCTGCAACAGTGAAGTTTTTAAAGCCGACAGATTCGCCGCCCATAATTCCAAAAATCATCATAAAACCGACAATTAAAAAGATAATAATAGTAACTACTTTAATAAGTGCGAACCAATATTCAGATTCACCAAAACCTTTAACAGATAAATAGTTTAAGAGAAAAATAATAGCTAAACAAAGTCCACTCCAAATAAGAGAAGGGGTATCTGGGAACCAAAATTTCATAATTAATGTTACGGCCGCTAGTTCAGCAGCGATCGTAATCGCCCAGTTATACCAGTAGTTCCATCCAAGTGCAAAGCCAAGTGATGGATCAACAAATTTTGTTGCATAAGTACTAAATGATCCAGTAACAGGCATGTAAGCTGCGAGTTCTGCTAAGCTTGTCATTAAGAAATAAACCATAATTCCAATTGCAGCGTATGCGACTAGTGCACCGCCAGGTCCAGCCGAATGGATAACACCACCACTGGCAAGAAATAGTCCGGTACCGATTGTACCACCGAGAGAAATCATCGTAAGGTGACGAGATTTTAATCCACGTTTTAATTCACCTTGTCCTTGTGTAGTTTGCGTTTTAGAGGTAGCTTGATTCGTTGCGCTATTCATGTTCAACACTCCTTTTCTTGTAAGATAGGAAGGAGCGGGGGAGAAAAATACAAAAAACCGCCAAAAGAATTAGGCGGAACGTTTCACAAATAACCACCCCATCATACCCTTCCGTTAAGATAGCACCCCACGTCTACACGGTAATTTTGTAAACGTGACAGTTCTGTTCCTTTCGGAGACAGCCCCAGCCAATATTTCCAGAGAAGAAATATAAACTTCGGCAACTTTTCCTTTCAAACGGAGTCGGTGACATTCTCTGTGTCTCGGCCGTTCTACTCTTAAAAGTTGCAACCTCTACCTCATCGGATTGATGAGGATTTATATATTGCTAAGATTTTTAATATATGGCAATTGTAATGACTTTCTGAATATATTGCAAGGGATTTTGTTGGGAAAAGTCAAAAAATATCGGTTATTGTACAGGAAACGCTTGCAAAACTCCACCCGAACCTACTGTTATGTAACAATTAACAAATAAAAAGTTGTTATACAAAAGTTTCGCAAAAAATAATGAAAAACCCTTTAAAATTAAAAGAAAATTCAGAAAATATAATTCGACATAACTATTAAAGGGGATTAGTTTTTTATTTTGTTTCAAAGAATAAATATATGTGTATACGAAAAAGAATGAATATTACGAAAAAGAATGAATATTCTATATATTTATAGTAAAATTGAAGTATTGTTTAATTGAAAAGGGGACATCGTTATGAAATTAGAAACTGAAAGATTACATATTATCCCATGTACGGAAGAATGGGTTCAAATTGCGAATAATCAAGGATACAATAGTGGCCCGCATATTTTAGGGCATATAGAAAATGTGAAACAAGATGCGGCTTTATTACCGTGGGGCGCGTGGTATGTTATTCGGAAAGAGGATGATGTTGTTCTAGGTGATATAGGATTTAAAGGGAAACCGAACGAGCAACATACAGTAGAAATTGGTTACGGATTTATTGAGAAATATTGGAATAAAGGGTATGCAACAGAAGCAGTTAGTGAATTAATGAAATGGGCTTTTCAAACAGGAGAAGTGGAAACGATTATAGCGGAGACACTCCTTGATAACTATAGCTCTATTCGTGTATTAGAGAAATTACATATGAAAAGAGTAAATAGTACTGAAACAATGATAAATTGGAAGATTGAAAAATAAAGAATACCGCTCGAAGTAAATCGGGCGGTATTTTACGTAATTATGGTAGCATTTGTTTTTGATTTGCCGGGTATCCAATTGTTGAATGTTTCGAATGGTTACGGACAGAAATGAAAATAGAGATAATAACGATAAGGCTAACTGCAACATAAGAAAGTGTAATAATAGTTGGATCAACTTTAAATGATGTAAGTAATGTACGTATATTCGTAAAGATAATAAGTCCACCAACGAGTACGCCAAGTAAATGCGAAGGAACGATGCGTACTAACCATGCTGCGATTGGTGCGGCAACAATACCACCGAGCATTAGGGCAAATACCCAAACCCAGCTTATTTGTTCCCAACCAAGTGAGATGAAAAAGCCGATTGTTGCAGCGAGTGAAACAGGAAATTCGCTCGTATCTACAGATCCAATAACTTTTCTAGCATCATTTCCTTTTGCAAGAAGAACAGGTGTCGTAATAGGCCCCCAGCCACCACCGCCAGTTGAATCAACGAATCCTGCGAACAGACCGAGCGGTACAAGTTGTTTAGCAGACATACGCTTATTTGAAGAAACAATTTGTTTTTGAATGATGAATCGTAATAAAATATAAACTCCTAAAGTAAATAAAAATAAGGAAATATACGGTTTAATTACATCGCCAGGTAAATTACTTAAAAAACATGCCCCAACAAATGCACCAATTGCTCCAGGTAATGTAAGCCTGGAAACTGTATATTTATCAACGTTTCCAAATCGGATGTGAGATGCACCAGAAGCCGCAGTTGTAACGACTTCAGCTAAATGAACCGATGCAGATGCAACAGCCGGTGCGATACCAAACATTAATAATAAAGAGGAAGACGTTACCCCGTACGCCATTCCAAGTGCTCCATCAATCAATTGAGCGAAAAATCCGATAATAGCAAAGATAATTAATTTCTGCATAAATAATCCCCCTGTAATAATAAATAAAAAGGCACTTTTCCCGTATGAGAAAAGTGCCTTTGGTTTTTCCAATCAGCAATATTTAAATTTGTTTTATTATAATACATATTAATCGTATAAATCAACTAGGTTTTAAATTTTTTTGAATTGAATGAAATAAAAAGAAAATATACAATAAAAGGATGGAGAGAAAGGGGAGAAAGAAAATGTTAACATTTGATCATCTCGTTCACGCAGTTCATTGTACGCCTGAGGAGGCGACAAAACAAATGCAGGCACTAGGTTTTCATACTGCGTTAGGCGGTGAGCATACAAACTGGGGGACTTGGAATAGTTTATGTTACTTTGATTTATCATATATAGAATTTTTAGCAGTTAAGCATGAAGAAAAAGCGAAAGAAGCAGAAAATCCATTAGTACAGGAAACGGTTGTTAAATTGCAAAATGGAGAAGGGATGCTACAAATCGCAATTCGAACAGATGAAATTGAAGAACTAGCAGTTAAGCTTAACAAGCACGGCTTACATACGATAGGACCATTTGAAGGAAAACGTATGAGGAAAGATGGCCGTCTTTTAGAATGGAAAATGTTATTTGTAAAGCAAGAAGAGAACGGACCGAAATTACCTTTCTTTATACAATGGAATGAAACGGACGAAGAAAGAAGAAACGATTTACGTAACATAGGAACAATCACTGAACATAAAAACAAAGTACAACAAATTGAAACGATTCATTACGCAGTGAAAAATGTTCGAGAAACAGTGCGGAAATGGGAAGAAGTAATGGAGCTAACTGCAAGCTCAGTCATGAAAAATGAAGAATGGAATGCGGAGTGTCAAAGTGTATTGTTTGGTGGTATTAGTGTGCAGTTTTGTGAACCGATTGGGGAAGGGATAGTAAAAGAACGTTTAATGCAGTATGGGGAATATCCGTTTGCGGTGGAGTTTAAAGAGGAAGGTAAACAAGTACACGAAGTACTAGGTAGTATGTACATATATTAATAGAGGTGAGTTTTATGGAGACAATTTTAAAAGCGATAGAAAGAAAATTAGACTGGCCTCGTATTTTAAGAGCGACTGTTATTTCAAAAGGTTTTTCGTTCGATGAGAAATATAAAATTGAACTAGAGAATGGTGAAAGATATTTTATAAAGGTATGCGATTTTTCATATTTTGAACGGAAGCAGGAAGAATATGAATATATGCAGCTGCTAGAGCCGTTACATATTCCCATGCCGAAACTAATTTATTTTATAAGCCTTACCGAATTAAAGAAATGTGTACAAGTTTTTGAGTGGATTGATGGACTAGATGGTGAAGACATATTAAGAAATTTGTCTATCGAAGAGCAGTATAGGGCTGGAAAAAAGGCCGGAGAAGTGCTAAAAAAGATTCATTTAGTCGAAAAAGAGGGTACAAGTAATTCATGGGAAATGTCTATATGGAGTAAATATAAAAGATACTTAGAAGCGTTGAAAGAATATGAGGTAGACTTTCTAAATTTAAATACAGTGTTAGACTTTGTAGGAAATCATAAAGACTTATTAAAAAATCGTCCAATTGTATTTTTACATGACGATTTTCATCCAGCCAATATAATGATTGAACATAATGAATTTAGGGCTGTCATTGATTTTGCTAGATTCGATTTTGGTGATCCAATTCATGATTTTTATAAAGTAGCGTTATTTACGACTAATATAAGCGTACCATTCGCTGTAGGACAAGTTCACGGTTATTGCGGAGGTGAACCATCGCTGCATTTTTGGAAATTGTATTCGCTATACGCAGCAATGATTTTCCCATCCGATATAGTATGGACAAATCGAACGACACCGCATTTAGTAAAGGATATGAAGGAGAGATTAAACCGAATTTTAGAAGACCATAATCATTTTTTATCCTATATTCCGAAATGGTATCAATCATATCATATGGATATAATAAACAATAAATAACGGAGGGGTTCATTTGGATAAAATAGCGATAATTTCAGATATTCATGGTAATATTCCGGCTTTAGAATCAGTACTGCAAGATATTAAATTAAGAGGAATCGAACGCATTATTTGTCTTGGAGATTTAGTAGGAAAAGGTCCTCATTCTAGCGAAGTGATTGAAATCATTCGTAAAGAATGTGAAGGAGTTGTAATGGGGAACTGGGATGATTTCATTACAAAGCCAACTGAATTTGAAGCGTTAAAATGGCATCAAAAACAACTGTCAGAAGAACAAAATGAATATTTAAGGAGTTTACCATTTTCCATCGAGTTTTATATGAGCGGGAAACTCATTCGTATGTTCCACGCTTCACCGAGAAGTTTATATGAAAGAGTTCAACCACACGCTTCAAGAGAAGAGCGTGTTAGTATGTTCGAAAATAGCGATTTGACGGAAAATATAGAAGGGGAAAGAAAACCAGATGTCGTTTGCTACGGTGACGTTCACCAAGCGTATGTGCAAAATTTTAGAGGGAAAACGTTATGTAATGCTGGTAGCGTAGGAAACCCTCTTGAGATTACACAAGCATCCTATTTAATCTTTGAAGGAACTTACAATGAAAAAGAAGCAGCGAGCTTTTCCATTCAACTCGTACGTGTACCGTATGATATTGAATTAGCAATTCGATTAGCAGAAGAGCTGGATATGCCAGAAATTGAGGAATACAAGCAAGAGTTACGGACTGCTTTATATCGAGGGTTTAAAGGGAAATAAGGAATATGTATATAAATAAAAATATACCGACAAGTAGTGATATTTTTATTTATCATAATTTTGTTATGTAAACAAAAATGAGGAGGTCATATCGTGCATCGCCAAAAACGAATGAAAGAAATTGCTGATCATATTTTAACGTTAAATTTAACTCATCCAATAAGAGTTGGAGTGAGTGGTATTACAGCCTCAGGAAAGACAACATTTGCAAATGAACTAGCGGAGGAATTGAAACAGTGCGGAGTACCAGTAACACGTGCAAGCATTGATGATTTTCATAACCCGAGAGCAATTCGCTATACACAAGGTAAAGAATCAGCAAGAGGGTATTACGAAGATGCACACGATTATACAGCTTTCAAAGAAAGATTATTAAAGCCTTTAGGACCTAGCGGGAATTTACAGTATGAAACGATTTCTCATAACTTAATAACGGATGTCTCTGTACATAATGAGCCGCTAGTGGCCTTGTCAAATATGGTGCTAATAGTAGATGGAACATTTCTATTGAAAAAAGACATTGAGCATCTATTTGATTATAAAATTTTTGTAGATACCGATTTTGAGATTGCGAGAAATCGTGGTGCAAAGCGAGAAACAGAAGTTTTTGGAAGTTATGAAGAAGCAGAGAAGATGTTTTTGAACAGGTATCATGCGGCTTGTAAGATGTATATTGAAGAGCATAACCCGAAAGAGTGTGCGAATGTTATATTTCAGAATAGTGATTTAGAAAATCCAGAAGTTATATTTCAGGAAAGAAAGTAATACAAAATCAGAAATATATGTATAGCATTATATTTGTTGTTATAATTCTTGTATAATGAGAGTAATTTTATGAAGTGAATAACAGGGGATAAGGCAATTAAAAAACGTAAAAAGGGGACAGGAAATATAATGACAGAAGTACAAGAATTAAAAGCAGAATTACAACAAATTAAAAATAATAATTATGCTGTACCAGAAGATGTAGATGCATATCCATATGCACAATGGATGCTAGATTATATCGGATCACCTGATGCTGAATTACGTGATGATTTGATTTATAGTACGCTTCACACGTGGATTACAAATGATGTATTTCGACAAAAAGAATTACGAGGATTAATGCTACAAGCAATTAGTCCTGATTATTTATTTTATAAAATTGGTGAAAAGGGAACAGACTCTGTTTTTAAACGTGCGTTCTCCGTATTGATTCCACCACTTATTTTATCTGTTCATGAAAGAGAACCACTGTTATCTGAAGAACAACTGTATAGTGTGGCAGAACAAGTTCTGGAATATGTATATTTAGAAGAAGATGTAAGGGGTTACGTAGAAGGAAAAGGCTGGGCACATTCTACTGCACATGCGGCAGATGCACTAGATGCTTTAGCACGTACAATACAAAATCGTGAGTTTTCATATGCAATACTAGCTGCTGTTCGTCAAAAAGTTCGTATGAGTGACTACGTATACATACACTTTGAGGATGAGAGATTAGTAACGCCAATTATGTCGTTACGTAATCAAAATCTTTTAACTGAAGAAGAGTGGAGCAACTGGCTACATAGTATAGCAATTGTTGAAGACATCCGACATCCTCAGCATGCTATTTTAGTACAAAATATTAGAGCTTTCTTAAGAAGTTTATATTTTACAGCTTTAGAGAATGAGGGTGTTACTGCCTTTACAGATGATATATTGGAGACTTTGAAGGATTTGCGTAGGTATTAAAAAAGGTCTTTGAATTGGAAATTTTAAAAGAAATCCATACTTAGAAACAAAGAGAAAATATTAATTTTGAAAAATTTATTAGAAATTTATTTTTACATTGTACCCTTTCAGTATAGGCTGAAAGGGGTGTCAAATGAAAAAATTATTGAAGATAGTAAAGATTATATTTTTGGTGTGTAGCAGCATTATTTTCCTTGGAACAGGCGCTGTATTTATATATCATAACTATCAATTAAGAATGGAATCGAAATTAATGAACAATGAAGGGGAACTTGTTAATTTCAATAATAAAAAAGTGAATGTTTATGACGAGGGGAGCGGGAAGGATACGTTTGTATTTATGGCCGGATCTGGAATTGCCGCTCCTGTTTATGAATTGAAAGGATTATATAGTGAATTTTCGAAAGAAAACAAGATTTCTGTAATTGAGAGGGCTGGTTATGGATACAGTGATGTTTTTCATGATGATAGAGATATTGATACGATATTAGAACAAACGAGAGAAGCGCTTATTAGAAGTGGGAATAAACCTCCCTATATTTTAGTGCCACATTCTCTATCGGGTATAGAGGCTATTTATTGGGCACAAAAATACCCAAGTGAAGTAAAAGGGATTATTGGGTTAGATATTGGTTTACCTAATCAGTACGTAACTCATAAAATAGACGAGGTTGATTCATTAATAATAAAAGGGATGAATATTTTAACGAAAATTGGTTTTCAGCGATTAGCTCCTTCTATTACTTATAATCCCGAAGTAATTCAGCAATCCTTTTTAACCGAACAGGAAAAAACTATTTATAAAGCGCTCTCATATAAACAAGCTTTTAATGATAATATGAAGCAAGAACTTTTACAAAGTTACAATAACAGTAACAAATCTAATTCCTTATCATTCCCAAAAGAAACACCAATTTTATTTATAGATGCGATTGCTAGGGAAAATAAAAACTCGAAATATACAAAGCAAAAAAACAGAGATTATGAGGAGTTTGCTAGCAAGTTATTGATAGCTGATGTGAAAAAAATTGAAGGTACACATAGTATTTATTTACACGCTCCTGATGAAATATACAAACTTGCAATGGATTTTATTAATAATAAAGTAGTGAAGAACTAAGCTATTGTTATTTTAGTGATGGAAGGTCTACATAATGAAAGAATATAACATATTAATTGTTGAAGATGATTTGATGATAGGGAATTTATTACAAAAAATTTTGCAGCGTGAGAAGTATAAAGTGTATTGGGAGAAAGAAGGAAAGAATGTTCTTGATGTAATTCATGAAATAGATTTAGTCATAATGGATGTTATGTTACCAGGTGAAGATGGTTATCAAATTACAAAAAAAATAAAAAATCTAGGATTAAATATTCCAATCATATTTCTATCAGCTCGGAATGATATTGATAGTAAACTAAAAGGTCTTACCATTGGAGAAGAATACATGATAAAACCTTTTGATCCTCGAGAATTATTGTTAAGAATTCAGAAAATGTTAGATAATCAATATGGTACTTTCACGCAAATTAAACATTTATTTATAGATGCAGAATATAAAAGGGTTTTCATTAATGGTTTGCGTGATGAAGTTGTGTTTACAGCGATTGAGCGTAAAATATTTTTCTATTTGTATGAAAATAGGGATAGAATTCTAACAAAAGAACACTTCTTTGATTACTTATGGCAACTCGAAGATAGAAATCAAAATATCATGAACGTACATATAAAGAAAATTAGGACCAAAATCGATGATAAAACAGGTAACATTATTCAGAACATATATGGAGAAGGGTATAGATTAAATACCTTTATGAAGAAATGAAATTAAAGAAGAAATATCAGTTATTACTATTCACTGCTATTATTAGCGTACCATTGTTATTACTGTCGATTAGTATCTTTGTATCAGTTATTTATAATGTTGCCTTTAAAACTAAAAACAAGAACATTCCTTTTCATGAATCCTTTGCATATCCTACTATGTTAATCATATTTTTATTATCACTATTAGTATTAGCTTTTGTATTTTCAAAATCAATTAATACATTATTAAATAAAATTAATGTATTAAATCAAACGATTCGAGATTTAGCAAGTGATAAAAAAATTCCAAATATAATAGATGTCAAAAGCGATGATGAGATGGGGGAACTGATTAAATCAGTAAACTTGCTTATAGAAAGAACGACTTATCGAGAATTAGAACTACAACAACAGGATCAAATAAAAAAGGAACTATTAAATAAATTACGGCATGATATTAATACACCCTTAACAGCGGTTAGATTACAATTATATTATTTAGAAGGCGAATACGAAGGACAAGCACCAGTACTTGAATCAATGTATGGGCAGATACAATATATAAGTGATTTAACTAACGAATTTAATATTCAATCTACAGAGACATTAGAGAATACTTATATTGTGAAGGATGAAGTGAATATACAAAATTTAATAGAAAACATGGTTAAAAAATGGAGCTATTTGTATAGCATTCATAAAATTGAATTAGTATATAATCCACAAGAAAAAGAGTTGATATGGAATAGTAATGAGTTATGGATTCAAAGGCTATTCGATAATATTTTTCAAAATGTGCTTAAACATTCAAAAGCTAACAAACTTGAGATTCTCATAGGTGATGATATTGTTTTCTTTAGAGATAACGGGATTGGGTTTGATATGAATAGTAAAGGAACGGGGCTCGGCTTAAAAAATATTGAAGATATATCAAAGATGTTCGATATAAAATACACTTTACAATCAAATAGTGAGGGGACTATGTTTTCATTTGAAAACACTCAAAAGAATATTTAAATTTCTAGTGTAAGTTGTATTAGTAACATCTATCATGTCGTTACAGAACCAAAAGCTTTTAACTGAAGAAGAGTGGAGTACGTTTTTTACACAGATGCTATATTGAAGATTTTGAAGAAACGACATAGATATTAAAAAGACTACCGAATTAGAGCATGTGGTTCATCACCAGATTCCATCATAAAAGAGCATTTAAACAAAGAATAAGATTTAAAAACCGATTATTTCTGTGGGTTCCCTACAAAAATAATCGGTTTTTTAGTTGAATTGAAATTTTAGAATTAATTATACACGAGCTTATATGTAACGAATTTATTAAATATGTAGTTGCGGATTTTCCTCATATAAAGTATTCACATATTGTTTTAAATTCTTGATGAATAATAGAATATCCTGACTAGGCATTCTAGCATGTTGAAGATGAAATATGTTTCCTTTTCCGATTTCTAATTCGTTTGAAGTCAAAGTAATAGGAACATTTCTAAAGGCATGCCATGGGAAATACAAGTGTACAAAAGTTTCTCTAAAATATATACCAGGTTCACAAATTAATACTCCATCGGATCCTTTACCCAAATTACCAAGGACTGATGTATCTAAAAAAGCAATGATTTTTTCTTCTTTTGGAATAATATATTTTGCTCCAATTTCCTTTAACTTTTTGTGTGAAATATGAGTATCTACAAATAAACCATTATCAGGTTCTAATAATTCATCATGCGTCTCAAACAAAGAACAGATTGATTTTATCTCATTAATTTTTATAACTGGATGTATATCATTTTTCTTTGAATTATGGAAAGAACTTATAAGAGTCATAAGTAATTCTTTAAATAACAGTGGCGGATAATCGCTTCCGCTAATATTAAAGCTTTTTTGTGCATCAAAAGATAAAAAGCCATCTTTATCAATTTCAATTTGTTGCACTTCATTTAATTGATCCCATGTCATATTCCCTGTACCTAATAACCAATTTTTCCAGTATAAACCTGAACTTGTAAAGTAAACGCCATATTTTCCTGATCCAAACAAATTACAACTTAAAAAAGCGATAATTTGGTCATCTGTTGGTATAGAAAAACGTGTATTTGCAATTGATAAGAAATCTTTAGGTATTCTAGTAACATAAAATCTAGACTGCTGATAGTCTAAACAAATATCAGTTAAACGATTAATATCTATATTCAACATAATCATTCTCCATTTCATATTTTTTTTCGATATAAATAAATTATAATATTATCAGGAAAATATTAACACTTTAATTAAGCTTAAATTGAGAGATACTCTATAGGATTCTAAAATGAATTTGTATTAGATTGAAAAAATTATGATTCGGGTTATCTCTTTGAGGGAGTGTATTTTTGTGAACTTGATGGAAGAAGTACATAAAACCAATACCTTCCAAACATACTAATAAAATGTTTTGGAGGTGAGTTTATTGGATAAAAAAGACTTTCAAAAAGTTTATAATGATTACTTACATCAAGGAGAAGAGCAAGCTCAATTGGAAGTAGCCAGGGAAGTCGATTCAGGAGCAGAACACATTGTTGCTGTTCGTAAAAATGATGATGGGGATTTGATTGCTTTTAAAACAAGTGGCGGAAGAGAGTTAGATTATATTACTGCTCTTGATGAAGCAAAATCAGGGAAGTTAGCTCATGTAGACGTATTTCATAAGTATGGTAGGGATATTATACGTAGTGAACCGGATGGTATGAAAGAGAATAACTTAGATAACTTACCGTCTTTTTGAACGGGTAAACCTCAAGAAGAGAATGTTCATTTGGATATTCTCTTCTTTTTTTGCTAAGCTTTCCCTACAAATAGAATGTTCATTTCTAAAGTGAAATTACACTTTTAAAGAGCTCTCTAAATTTCTCTTTATCTTCTGCTGTAAATGGTTTTGGCCCCTTTGTACGCTTGCCGCTTTTTCGAACCATTGCACTTAAATACCGTGTTTGCAATAGTTGGTCAATGTTTTCATTCGTATACTTATAGCCTTTATGGTGTAGAACGATACAGCCTTTTGCTAAAGCGAGCGAAGCAAGACCGTAATCTTGCGTTACGATTAAATCTTCTTTTTTTGCTAACTGCATAATTCGGTAATCCGCAGCATCTGCTCCGGAATCAACATAAATTGTTTCCACACCTGCTGGCTGCTTAGCATTAGAATAATGAGAAAAGCTAGTAACGAGAGTAACAGGAATTTCTGCATTCGTAGCTTCAAAAATAATCACATCTTTTACAGGACAAGCATCTGCATCAACATAAATTTTCATATTTATCACTCCTATAAATAGGTTCGAGTTGATAATAATGGTAGATTTAGGTTTTGTCAAACGAGAATGCTCTATCCTGCATTAACGGGCAGTATGATTCCAACCTCAAAAATAAGTGATTACGAGGAAGTTAGGTGGTGGATCAACTCTCCATAAAAGTCCGATTGGTGAAGGCTAATAATCAGTGGGGATGGACAGAACCCCCGCTGATTAAAGTTATTTTTCACAAATCAAAATTGCCTCACGCAAACGAGAAATACCTTCCTCAATTTGATCAATATTCACCTTCCCGTAAGATAAACGAATATAACCATCTTTCGCGCCGAAAATACTACCCGGCATAAAGGCGATTTCTTGTTTTAAGCTTTGCATAATGAGCTGTTTTTCGTTTATCGGTTCGTTTAATTTTCCCCATATATAAATACCACCAGTAGGCTTTGAAAAAGAGATTTTATCATGAAGTTGCTCGTTTAGAGCGCGGACGATAATATCTCTTTTTTCTGCCAGTTGTTTTCGTAACGGTACGATATGTGACTGGAATGGAACGGTTTCGAAAAATTGTTGCATAAGCCACTGGGGGAATATACTCATTCCTAATTCCATTTGGTGCCGTGCATCGGATAATCGTTCTACTACTGACTGCGGAGCGACAAGCCAGCCAACTCGTAACCCTGGCGCAATCATTTTTGATAAAGAATGTACATAAATGACAGTTCCATTTTCATCAATTGATTTCAAAGTAGGGCAAGGTTGTTTATTTTCTAGCGTAAGTAAACTAGACGGATCATCTTCAACGATTGCAATTCGTAAGTCCGCACAAAGTGATAGCAGTTTTTTTCTCCGATTTGGATGCAGCATCGTTCCAGTAGGATTTTGGAAATTTGGATTTAAAAAGATCATTTTAATACGATGCTTTCTATATAACTCTTGCACATCGTCTGGATTAATACCGTGTTCATCGACAGGCAAAGGAAAAATACGAATACCTGCTGATTGGAATAGCGGTAATGAATAGCAGTGAGAAGGACTTTCGAAAGCGACTGCATCACCTGGATTTAATAAACATTGTACGATAAGGTGAAGTGCTTGCTGCGCGCCAGATGTAATCATAATCGACTGTTCGGTCGCTTCAATTTTTAAATAATCCTTCATATATTTTACTACCGCTTGTCTTAGCGGGAGATAGCCCTGCGGATGATCGTAACTTAATGACTGTGTTAACGGTTGTTCTCGTAAAATCATTTGTAGTTGATCGTGAGGATAAAGGTTACAACCGAGCTCTCCGTTTGCGAAATCAATCATGTTTTCATTTTGCTGTACTTCTGCCCGAATATGGCGAAGTAACGGTAAATTTGGTAAGAAAGTCCCGCCTTCTACGAAACCTCTCCAGTTCGGCGTAAATGTTGGAGAAACGCCCCACATATGTGTACTCACACGTGTACCTTTACCGGTCGTGCTTTCTACAATTCCCATTGCGCGAAGTTCATTATAAGCAGTCGTTACCGTACTGCGGTTTACATTTAACTGCGTAGCTAATTTCCGTTCTGAAGGGAGGAAGCTACCTGGGGGAAGCTCTCCATATGTAATGCGTCTTTCAATAAAGTCAACAACTTGCTGATAAATTGGGATTTTGCTGTCGTTATCTAGCTTCCATTCCATACAAACGCCTCCGCATCTCTTAACTACATCAAGTATAACAAATTGGCTGGGTAAAAAAACAGCCAATTGGACGGTGTTATATCCAGCCAATTTTACTATGCTAAATAGGGAAGGGGAGATTCGGATGAAACGATGGCAAATGGAATGGCTCCTAGTATCAGTTGCGTTAGTATGGGGAGCAAATTATACAATTGGAAAGTATGGCGTGGCATTTATGTCATCCATTCAATTTAATAGTTTACGATTTTTAGTAGCATCACCGGTATTATTACTTATTACATTTATTATGGAACGCTCACTTCGTATTGAAAGAAAAGATTGGTTACGATTATTAGCAGTCGGTATCGTTGGTACGACAATGTATCAAACGATGTTTATGCTATCTGTGAAATATACTTCAGCAACGAACGCCTCATTATTAATTGCGATGTCACCTATATTTACAGGGATATTAGCAGTATTGCACAAACAAGAACGCTTTTCGATGAAAGTACAAATTGGTTCAACAGTAGCCTTTATTGGTGCAGCACTCGTTTTATTGACAGGGCATTCAGGAGGAGCAAATTATGAGTATGCGTGGCTCGGAAATGTAATTGGATTAGTCGCAGCAGTCGCGTGGGGATGGTATCCAATTTTAGCGCAACCTCTTATTACAAAATACTCCGCAATGAGAGTCACATCATGGTCTACTTTAATTGGAATTGTACCACTCGTTGTATATTGTTTATTCAACGTAAATACATTAACGTGGCCAGTAGATATGCCAAGCTGGGGTTCTCTAGCATATTCAATCGTCTTTGCGACAATTTTCGGCCTTGCAATGTGGTATGTCGGTATTAGTAAAATCGGTTCAACGAAAGTAATGGTTTATATGTATCTCGTACCATTGTTCGCAGTTATCTTTGCGGCTGTAACAATTGGAGAGCAAATAAACATGATGCAATTAGTTGGCGGGTTTATTATCTTCATCGGATTATATGTTGTAAAAAAAGGCGGAGTGAAGAAGCCAGCTTTCAATTTAAAAAAAGCAAGTTAATAGTGAAAAGGATCTCTTTCAAATAGAAGGAGATCCTTTTTGTTTATGCGATAAAAGCGCTTGTTCAACAGCCCATTTTTGATGATCGTGAAGTAAATGTTCTATAGCAAGCGATGGAGACATCCACCTTAAAATATGATCCTCCTCACAATTTTCGGTTTGCTTATGTACCATGTTCGCAATGTAAAAGAACCCATCGTTTAAATAATATGTATCTTCCTTTTCCGCATAAAAATATCGCGCTGCATTACCGATATACTGTTCGATTTCAATTGTCCATCCTAATTCCTCGAGTAATTCACGATGCAAACATTCTTCTTTTGTTTCATTACCTTCCATATCGCCACCTGGTAAAAAGTAACGTTCTCCATTTTGAATGATAGCTATGTTTGAAGTAGTTGGATCAAAAATAACCGCATAACAGCTCGGCCATAATACATACTGAACAGTAGTTATTTTAGAACCAAATGTGAGTTTCGAAATCATAAAAAACGACCTTTCTCTATAAAATACATAAAAGGGATAATAAGGTAAATGTCGAATTATATTAAGATAATCATAGTTGATTGGAGTGATAACAAAATGATAAATCGAAAATGTTCAAGGTGTAAAGAAATAACGGGTACAATACATGGTGGTAAAAAAATAAATGAAGAATTTTTGTGTGAAGATTGTCTGCAAAAAGGAATTGCGAGCGGGGAAATCGAATTATCACAAGTGGAGAAAGAACAAACTTCGTATCTTTCTATAAAAATATTCAAAATAATGAGTGTTATTTATTTAATATCATCCGTTTTAATGGCCGTATACGCTGGAACACTTATACATGATCCAGGCTTTGTTAAACTATCATTTTCAGGATCAGGTGCAGTTGGCATTATTATGCTAGGGTCAATATTCCAATCTGCTCTTGTATTTTGTGGTATTTGGGTATTCATTCTTTTAGTAGAAACGGTTATTAAAATTTATGAGAAAATGAAGTGAGTGAGAGGGAGAAATACATGCGAGTAAGAAACATTCAAGGGGAAGATTATGTAAAGATTCATTCCGTCTTAAATGATTGGTGGGGCGGAAGAGATATGGCTAATATGTTGCCAAAATTGTTTTTCGTTCACTTTCAAGAAACGAGTTTTATCATTGAAGAAGAAGGAGAAACGTTAGGTTTCTTATGCGGATTCTTTTCACAAACTCATAAAGAGGAAGCGTACGTTCATTTTATCGGTGTAAATCCGAAATATAGAAGAAAAGGAATCGCATCGACATTGTATTCTTATTTCTTTGATGTTGCTCGCGCAAACAATCGTAAAGTTGTAAAAGCAATCACGTCACCAGTTAATAAAAAATCAATACAATTTCATCAAGGAATTGGCTTTCAAATTGAAGCTGGGGATGATGAAATAGAAGGTGTATCCATACATACAAATTATGACGGGAACGGCGGGAGTAGAGTATTATTTTTAAAATATGTGTAAAGTAGGCTAACTTAAAGTTAGCCTTTTTGTTGTGAGGAGGTATGAATATGGAGAGTTCTCAAAGTAGAAACGAGTATTTACGACGTATTTATAAAGTGCAAGACTATATAGAATCAAATATAAATGATTCGCTTTCCATTGAAGATTTAGCTAATGTTGCAGGCTTTTCAAAATTTCATTTTCATAGAATTTTTAAAGGGATGATGGAAGAGCCGTTATCTCGGTATGTGAATCGTTTGAAATTAGAGAGGGCAACACATTTACTTACATATCGTATGGATATGACGGTTACAGATATTGCTTATCATTATGGTTTTACGGATTCAGCAATTTTCTCCCGGACATTTAAAAGTCAGTACGGAGTAAGTCCGTCTCACTATAGAAATCACAATAGCAAGAATTGCAAAGACGTTAGCGAAGGTTCTCAATACAATGAGTGTAAGAAGGTTCGAGGAGAGGTCGAAATTGTAACAGCGGACAAAGTAAACGTCGCATACATAAGACACGTAGGTACATATAAGGATTTAGCTATAGATTTTCCAAAAATGATAGGAAAGCTATTTCATTACGCAGCGGAGCAAAACTATCATGTATTTGAGGATACGAAGATATTAACAATTTATCATGATCATCATGAGTTTACTGAGGACTATCATTTAAGAACAAGTCTATGCATAACAATTCCAAATGGAGTAGAAGAAGGAAATAGTGAAGTGGGACTAATGACAATACCATCAGGGAAATATGCAGTAGGCCACTTTGAAATATTCCAAGATGAATACAAAGGAGCATGGAACTTTTTATATGGTGAATGGCTCCCGAATAGCGGATATAAACCGAGAGATTCGTATCCTTTTGAAGTATATAGAAATGATCCAAGGCAGCATCCGGAAAATAAACATATAGTCGATATATATGTACCTATCGAACCTTTTTAATCATAGATTAAGGGGGAAGAACGATGAAAACTGCTGAACAGTTAGATTGTGTTGTAAAAGAAGAATACAAAAATATAAATGGTGTGTTAGTTGTACAAAAAGGTAATGTCGTTTTTGAAAACTATTATAATGGTTACGGTCCAGATGATGCATGTCATGTAGCATCAGTAACAAAAACGATAATCTCTGCATTAATTGGGATATGTGTAGATAAAGGTTATATAAAAAATGTTGATCAAAAAGTAATAGAGTTTTTTCCTGAATATAATCTTAAGTCATCTGAAATAACAGTGCGGCATCTTCTTACAATGACAGCTCCATATCCTTATGCAGATTGGCAGGAACCGCTAGAAGAACTGTGTACACAAAAGGATTGGGTACAGTATACACTCAGTAGAATTGGGAACGGCGGGCAAATTGGCTCTTTTAAATATTCATCTGCAGGAGCTCATTTACTATCAGCAATTATTACGAGTGTAACAGGGAAAAGTGCTCGTGAGTTTGCGAATGAATACTTATTTCAATCAATCGATATGAGAGAAATTCCAAACTACAATATGAAAGCATTTGGATTTGATGACTTATTCGGAAAAGATGTGAAAGGATGGGTACACGATCCAAATGGTATTTCGACGGGCGGTTGGGGACTTACGTTAACGGTTAGAGATATGGCTAAGTTTGGACAATTGTATTTGAATGAAGGTATTTATGGTCGAAAGCAAATTCTTTCAAAATCATGGGTAAAAGAATCGACAATAATGAACGAAAATCTATATGGGTACTTATGGTGGTTACGAGAAGAAGATGGTATCTTTTCATATTGTGCCATGGGCGATGGTGGAAATGTGATTTGTTGTATACCGGAGAAGGAATTGGTGGTGGCGATTGCATCTGAAATTGTACATGAAGCGAAGGATATATGGGAATTAATTAAGCGATGCCTATAGTTAACTTTAAAAATCCTCCTACACTGCAGGAGGATTTTTTCTTTTACTAAAGTTTATTTGAAAATTAAAATTTAAAAAATCCTTTTTTGTTTATTTTGTATATTTGCTACTAATTCTAGCCTACTAGTTTAGCTGTTAATGCAAATATAATTATATTTGTATAATAAAAACATTTCATGTATAAGTATAATATGTTAATATCATAGCTGGAATGGAGAAAGGTATGTGCATTTTCCGCATGAATAAATAGGGTGTTTTGTTGTAAGAAGGGAAAAGGAAGGTATTTAGGTATGTATGGTATTTTTATGTTTTTATTAGTATTAGGAATGATAATCAGTGGGTTATTCATTGTTAGATTTCATAAGAGAATGGACTGGCAAAAAAGAATGAAAGCAATTGTAGCATGTCTCGGATGTTTTTCAGTTGCATTCATTTGTATTGTATTTGTTCCGAAAAAGGACACTTTTACGGTAAATGAATCGAAAGTAAGTGAGGAAACGACAAATGAAGAGGATTCAAAAAAAGAAGAAGTAACTTCGTCGGATGAAGTAAAGAAAGATAAAGAGCCTATATATAAAGAGTATAGTACAGAAGAAATAAAATCTTTGTTTATTACTGGTATGAGTACTAAGGAATTTGATGATAAAAAAGAAGAGAGTAAAATAAAAGTACGAAATTATAATAACTATAATCCAGCTGGATTATACACATTTGATACTAAAGAGGGACAAATTGTAGCAGTAGTATTAAATGCAAAGGAAGTAATTAAAGTTGAAACATTAAATAATCAAGAATTATTAGGGAATTTCATTAAAGATGAAGAAAATAGGATGAACGAAGAAAAAAGAATTGCAAATGAAGAAGCGAATAAGCAATTAAAGGAATTATATGAAAGTAAAAAGAATAAAATGGAAGGTTCTGGAGACTCAGTCACAAATAAAATGCAACTAAATTCAGGATTAGTATTCTTTGATTTTAATAATACGGGTTCAAGAAACTTTATTGTACATCTAAAAGATAGTAGTGGTAATACGATAGAATTGCTAGTAAACACTATCGGAAATTATTCAGGAAAAGTATCTACTGCTATTCCGGTAAGTGGAGAATATTATTTAGAAGTAAAATCAAGTAGCAACTGGAATGCTACTGTAACACAAGAAACACCACCTGTATCTGAAAAGGTTCCAGGTACGATTAATGGTCATGGTGATGACGTAGTTTTCATCGATGTTCCAAGTGGAAACCACATTGTTAAATTAAAACATACAGGTTCAAGGAATTTTATTATTAAAGTGAACGATCAGAATTTGTTAGTAAATAAAATTGGTACGTATGAAGGGTCATCTTCTCAAGTTTTCAAGAATTCAGGGATGTATAGCTTTGCGGTAAAAGCAGATGGTGATTGGAGCATTACAATAGAGTAGTATAATTTATTTATATCTCTTTTAATAAAATGAAAAGTTAATATAAAAAGAAACCCTTTTGATTAATTTTTCAAAAGGGTTTCTTTTTTAGCTCTCGCTACATTAGGAATTAAAAATGAAAAATTAAAAGATGCGAAAGAGGGAACTTAGAAATTGTAGTGAAAAATAAAACATCCCCGTGATACCTTTTTTCTGTAATTGTTAACTATTCTTTAACTTTTCGAGGTATAAGGTACATCATGCCGAGCACAATTGCTAGCAAGATAAATTTAATAAATTCTATTAGGCTGGCATCCCACTTGTTTTGCAATCCATCTGTTAAATAAAATACATTAAACATACCATGTAAAATTGCGGGTGGTACTACAGAATGACCATACTCTCTCGTGTACGTCAAAATTATAGATAACATGAATAATAACGAGAAATAACTTAATATTCCTACAAACCAAAACTCATAATTTTTATAAAAGATTGCTACTGGTATATGCCATAAAGACCAGAGAAAAGCTGTAATAATAGCTGTGTGTATGAATGAATATTTTTTTCGTAAATAGTAATGAAAATTTCCGCGCCATATAATCTCTTCTAATAATGCAGATAAAGATCCGACTGTAAGACCAACGAGTAAGAGAAATCCTAATTCATTCCAATGATTATATAAGAACTTAATATCATAAATATAAAAATAAAAATGGAGACATAGTCCTAGAAGTAGTGGAAATAAAATGGAGAAGATTAGTGTTTTTATTTTTGGACGTGAAATTCCCAATGTATGAACTATTTTTTGTTTCTTATATAATTTTTGATACAAAATAACTGCTAAAAGCGGAACAACCATCGTAAATCCCAAATAATTACGACCATTTTCTATGTTCAGCAAGATGATATATACAATCGATGTGAGAAAATAAATACATAATGTTGAATGATAAACTATGTTTCTATTAATATTTTTCACCTACCTAAGTATATATAAGTTGTTAATCGAATATCCGATATTTTAATTATATATGAAATGAAAATAGACGGAATGAAAAATTTCATAAAACAATTTTGTTTTAAATTAACCGTCTACTCCCATATTTAAAAATTGAACAAGTTGATCATTTAAATAACTTGTATTATAAGAAAAATCATTTTGATACCACTCAATAATGATGCCAATAATCGCATTTGCTTGGTAGGAACAATAAAGTGAATGGTTCACTCCTTCTTTAAGCAAAGCCTCATTATCTTGAAGTAACAAATGCTTTATTTCCTCAAAAAATAAATAATAGTACATTAAAGGAACCTTTTTGGAAAAAACAATTCTATAGAATGATTTATATTTTTCGATATGATGAAAAATTCGAATTGTAGAAGGATCTAATTTACTAGTTTTCAATACTGATACGTAGCGATAAGGTTCTTGATAAGAACGTGTCAAATCTGCTGTAATTTCTTTAAAATACTCCTCAAATAAATCTTCTACTTGTTTATAATGCAAGTAAAATGTACCACGATTTATTTTTGCCTTTCTGCAAATTTCCGAGATGGAGATGACTTCTAAAGTTTTTTCATTTAATAATTCTAACAATGCGTTATGTAACGCCTCTTTTGTTTTCACAATACGCATATCTGTACGCATCATTTTTTTCACCTCTTATTGAACACATTTCATACGATTTGTTAATTATTGAACATTTATCGTTTTTTTGCTCATTGTAAGCGTTCTTTTATATTATTATAATTTTTATTGAACAACTGTGCAATAAAAGACAAAGGGGGCCGTTTCAGATGAGATTAAAAGGTAAAGTAGCAATTGTCACTGGTGCTGCGTCAGGCATGGGGAAAGCAATTGCAGAAGGTTATGCAAAAGAAGGAGCAAAAGTCGTTGTATCAGACTTAAACTTAGAAGGGGCTCAACATGTAGTACAAGGAATTAAAGCTACAGGTGCAGAGGCCATTGCTGTTCAAACAAACGTTACCTCCGATGAAGATGTCCAACGTCTTTTCGATGAAACAAAACAAGCTTATGGGAAATTAGATATTCTTGTTAATAATGCAGGTATCATGGATGGAATGGAGCCTGTTGGTGAAGTTTCAGACGAACGCTGGGAGAAGGTTTTCTCTGTGAATACAGTATCTGTAATGAAAACAATGCGTATTGCAGTGAATCTATTCTTGGAACAAGGACACGGTACGATCGTCAATAATATTTCTGCAGGTGGATTATATGGTGCACGTGCTGGCGCCGCTTACACAGCATCTAAACATGCGGTCGTTGGCCTAACAAAAAACACTGCCTTTATGTATGCGAACAACAACATCCGTTGTAACGGTATCGCTCCTGGAGCAGTCATAACAAACATTGCTTCTACAATGACAAATGTGAGCGAATTTGGTGCGAGCCGCCAAGCATTAGGTATGGCAATTAATCCACGTGCTGGACAACCAGAAGAAGTTGCACAACTGGCTATCTTCTTAGGTTCAGACGAAGCTAGTTTCGTAAACGGACAAGTGATTTCTGTAGACGGCGGCTGGACTTCATATTAATTTTAATTCAAGTATATAAAAGTAAATAAATTTTGAAAAAGCAATGCTCCTGTCAACTTGGCAGGAGCATTTTCCGTATAAATAAGCATTTTCATAGATTGGATGACTTTACGCTATAGAGTAATGAATAGACATAAGGAATAGAGGTTTGTTATTAATTGAATGTAAATTATGTTTTGGGAATGTAAAATTTTCCATACCTAATTTTATGGCGTGTTTTTCTAAGTATAATGAAAATACTAAATATTTCCGTACATATGTAAACTCTAATTCAAACATCATTAGTTAATTTCCTTAATGTATCTCGATGAATTAGGTTCACTCAGTAATTGCATAGTAAAAAGAAAAGTCCATTCATGTCTAATAAAAACCATTAAAACGGTGGCAAATGGAGAAATATCTAATTCACTATTTTTTAAATGCGGAGGGAATATGAAGCTACTTTTAAAAGAAATAGCAGTGAACAGAAAAATATTCATTATGTTACTTATTGGATTTGTATTAACGATATTGCCGATACTAATAGCTATATCTACTCGTGAGTATTATGATGAGAAATTTTATGAGCGTAAAAATGGTTACTTTAAATATTACTATTCTATTCATCTTACGAGTAAAGGGGAATTAAGTTTTAATGAAATTCAAGAGCTAGCACAAGCTAACTTTACAAACGCTAGTGTTATTACAAATGATATTAATAGTAAAATTCCAGATCTAGGTCATGTGACTATGATTGGTCTTATTAATAATAAGAGCTGGTCTCCGCCGTTAGTAAAAGGCTCTCGTATTAAACAGGATGAAGCAAATAGTGTAATTGTGGGAAAGAGTCTTTATAAAGATTCTGAAACAATACAACTATTTAGTAGAGAGTATACAGTTAAAGGAGTGAGTGGAACGAATACTGAATATGAATATAATAATAAAATTTTCGTACCACTAAATGACATGCCAGATGAGATAAAACGACGTATACAAAATGAACAAACATTTCAAATGATAATTAGATCTAACGAAAACCCTGAAAAAGAGATAGATACATTCGTTCAGCAAATTAAACAGAACAACAAAGAGATTAAAGTGGTAAATGAAAACGAGAATTACAAGAACGAAAAAAACTCAAGTCAAGCTATGACAGAGCAGTTAAGTATTCCGTATAGATTGCTCTTCATAGCTTTAATTAACTGTATTATTGTGAGTTATTTTTGGATTTATAAGAAGAGAAAGAGTATATCTTTAAGGAAAGCTTTGGGAGCAAGTAATTTGAATCTTTTTGTTTTTATATTTAGCCAATTATTTATATGTGCACTCTCTGCAGCGATCTGTGCAACATGTATTCAATGGATGTTAAGTGCACTGAGTAAAAGTATTATACATTCTATAGGTTTTCACATTAGTATAGACTTCTTTCATATTGTGATGAGTGTATGTATCGCTCTTTCTATTTCTTTCATCACCTCGGTAATTTCATTCATCCAAATCATTAACATTGAACCTGCTAAAGCCTTAAAGGAGTAAAAAATATGATGAGAATAAAAAGTGCTCTAATAGCCTTGAAAAACAGATTGCTAATCTCGATGTTTCTCCTTTTACAATTTACGTTTGGATTATCAACAATAACTGTTTCAGTCAATATTTTTTACAATTTATACTATCTCACCAATAACTCCAGTTCAGTGTTAAATAAGGACATTACATATTTAATTACTTTTGATATGACTACGGATAGGTTGAAAGAAGAACAATTTAATAAAGAGCATATAGAAGAGATTTACAATAAAATTCAACAAAATAAAGATGTAATTTCGTATGGTACATACGAAGAGAGAATAATCGAACTAGAATCAAGCAATAGACCATTGAAAGACAGCATGCTTACTGATTTGACAAATAAAACATATCATGAGGAACGTCCAACTATTAGGACAATCATAGTAGATGAAAATTACTATAAATTACTGAACTTACCTATAAAAACTGAAAAAGGATTCTCACATCAAGATTTTCAAAAAAACAGTGGAGAAAAAATGAATGTTTTAGTTGGTTCTTATTTTGAAAAGTACTTTCGCATAGGGGATACAATCAATAATCAATATACAATTATTGGTTTTTTGCCGGAAAATAAATTCATTGTAAATAATAACGGAGCGAACACATACCTAAAGTTAGAAAAGGCAATGATAATGCCCATGCCGATTGATAGATATGAAAATTATGAATCGATTTTTTTAAGATTACATCAAGGTACGATTCTAACTTTACGAAAAGATGCAGATGTAAAAAAACTACAAGAAACGATTCAACTTAAAGGAAACGACGTTACGTTATACCTGAAAAATTTAGGTGAAGAAATAAATGAAGATGTTACTAGTAGTAGACATTCTGAAATTATTGGACTTATAGTAGGAAGTCTAATTATTTTATTTATAATGGCGGGAATTGTCGTAACAACAATCGTTTCCATAATCATGAGGAAGCGTGAATTTGGTATTAAGATGGTCCTTGGAGAGAGTAAGTATGGGATGTTATTTCAAATTGTTTTAGAAAACATATGTATTGCGATAGCTGGCATGGTTATGTCCATGGTGTATTTTCTTTGGAGATATGAGGCTCATCTACAATTTTCAAAGGACTTAAATGTGGCATCTGTACTAGACTTAAATTTAAATCTACCAATATTATTTTTAGTATTCCTATTCTTACTTCTTATCATCATTGTTTCAAATTTCATTGTCTTCTGGTTTATTAGGAAGCTTGAACCTAAAACATTAATAGGAGGGATGGAATAATGAGTTTAATTGAGCTAAAAGATATTAAAAGGGTGTATAGCAACAAGAATCACAAAACGTTCGCGTTAAACGGTATAAACTTAACGATAAACAAGGGCGAAATTATAGCGGTTATGGGTCGATCAGGTTCAGGCAAAAGTACACTATTAAATGTTATAGGGTTAATTGATATGCCAAATGAGGGGGAATACTCCTTAAATGGTAAAACATTAAGTGAAATAAGAAGGAATAAAGTTCATAAAACAAGAAATGAAATAATCGGGTTTATTTTTCAATACTTTGCGTTGTTAAAAGAACATACTGTACTGGATAATGTAGCACTACCGCTAACATATAGAAAGTTAAAGCAACGGGAAAGAGAAAATAAGGCGAAGTTCTATTTGGAAAAAGTAGGTTTAAAAGAACAAATGCATAAAACACCCGATGAACTATCAGGTGGTCAGCAACAGCGGGTAGCTATCGCAAGAGCGTTAGTAGGCGAACCAGAATTAATTTTGGCCGATGAACCGACTGGAAATTTAGATAGGAAAACGGGAGAAGAAATTATGAATCTATTATTACAACTAAATGAAGAAGGAAGAACGATTATTATTGTAACGCATGATATTGAAGTAGCTAATCAGTGTAATAGAATTATTGAGTTAGTTGATGGGGAAGTTGTGCGGAGTTAAAGAATTAATGAACAGAATGAGAGTTAGCAATTCAGCTAAGATACATATAAAATACACTTACTTTTTATTTTAGAAACCATGACGATTAACTTTTTAAAATGGTTTCTTTTTAGTATATGAATTTGAAAGTGTAGTGAAAAAATAAATTATTCATCCGTAACTTTCCACAATAGAAAATCGTTAAACAAAAGAATAGATTTTTAATCACGAATGGGGGAAAACCATGAAAATTCTAATACTAGGCGGTACACGATTTTTAGGAAGAGCATTTGTAGATGAGGCTTTACAGAGAGGGCATGAAGTTACATTATTCAACCGTGGAACAAACAAAGAAATTTTTCCTAAAGTAGAGCAGTTAATCGGTGACAGAAATAACGATGTATCAAGTTTAAAAAATCGAAAATGGGATGTTGTCATAGACACGTGTGGATTTTCTCCACATCATATTAGGAATGTTGGAGAAGTACTTAAAGATAATATTGAACACTATATATTTATCTCAAGCATTTCCGTATATAAAGATTGGATCCCTCATCACATAAAAGAAGACTATATATTACAACCCGAACCGACGAGTGATCAGATAAAGGCTGTAGAGAATGGTGAAATATCGCCTTACGAGCATTATGGTGCGCTTAAAGTATTATGTGAAAAAGAGGCAGAGAAGTATTGGCCGGGGCATGTTTTACACGTAAGAGCGGGACTTCTTTCGGGAGTGTTTGATTATACAGATCGGCTTCCATACTGGATTCAGCGCGTAGCAAAGGGCGGAAAAGTGTTAGTGCCAGGAAGAAAAGACCGTCCAGTACAGTTAGTTGATATAAAAGATGTTGCGAGCTTTGGACTAAACATGGCAGAAAATAATAAAGCAGGTACATTCAATATAACAGGTCCAAATGATGAATTGACGATGGAAGAGCTATTAAATACGTGTAAAAAAGTTACGAATAGTGATGCTGAATTCGTTTGGGTTGAGGAATCATTTATGCATGAGAATAAAGTGCAGCCATGGACGAAAATGCCATTATGGCTTCCTGAAACTTTTGCATTAGAAGGTGAAACAGATCCGTGGAAAGGTGGATTCTCTATTAGTATCGAGAGTGCCGTTAAAGAAGGGCTTACTTTTAGAAGGTTAGAAGAGACAGTTAAAGACGTGTATGACTGGATGAAGAGTATGGATGAATGGGAATTAAAAGCAGGTATTTCAGGCGAGAGGGAGAAGGGTTTGTTAGAAAAGTGGTATCAATAAATTTAGATGAGCCATTTGAATATACTTGATTGCACATAAGGAGGAGAAATGTTTATGAAGTGGTGGGGGACTGGGAGAATAACAATTTAACCATAGTATTAATAAAAAACGCCTTGTTACTAAAGAAACAAGGCGTTTTTCGTATGTAAATCTACCACTCAATCGGTTCTTCCCCGTACATCTCCCACAGTCTAGGAAACATCTTTTTCAATCCTTCTTCGTCATCTTCATCCCAGTCAAACTCAATATCTATCTCGTCGAATTCTTGATTAGATAAGACATGATAAAGTGTAAAGTAAGTATCATCTTCATCCCCGGTTTTTTCTGCATATACAGTGAAACCGAAATATAAAGAAAGTTCTTCAATGTTTGGAACGTCATACTCGCTCAGATTTTCTAACGCAGGAATTAACAGTTCTGGATCTTCAATACACGCTTCATAAACTTCTTTTCCTTGGAACAATAACCATCCACGGAAGTAATCAAAAGAATCATCCGAACAACCACCCATAATAATATAGGCCGCTGCCCATAAACGAGACGTATAGGAATCTTTTAATATGCGATGCATATGTGTGTCAAAAGCTACAATTTCATGTACTGTACGTTTAGCAAGGTGAGAAGTAAGCCATTCTAGTTGTTCTTCTTGATCTTCACCTTTCGTTTTGGCACGAGCGAGTAGCTCCCAAAATTCTTCTTCCGTTATCGTTTTTTCTTTTATGTAATCTTCCCCTAGAATAGGGTCTGTATATCCTTTTTTTCGTTTGGAAGTGATTAGTTTGTTAGCTTCTTTTATACATTCTTCTTCTGTTTCAAACTCTTTCGCTTTCACACTACCAGCTGTGCCAATTTTCCCGTAAAACACAACGTAGTCTCTATCTTTCACAACGATTTTCCAAAACTTATTTGATTTCTCAGTTTGCTGGATTAATAACGTTTCCATTCGTACCCCCATAATGTTTTCTAGTGTGCAATGTGATTGTAACATATGTATATTTACTTGTAATGACAAATCAAGTGTATCGAGTTTTTGAAAAAATCAAAAATCATTGAACGGAATAGAAAAATTTAGTAATCTTATTTATACAGTACATACATAATAGTTTTGAAATAATTCGATATTTAATAGATAGGGGAAAATCGGGATGGATCTTACGTTTAAAGTAGAGGAAACATGTTTTAATTACCGAGTCGGAGCAATTTGTAAACAGGATAATAAAATACTCATTCTGCAAGGTGACGGTGAAGATTTTTGGTATGTACCAGGCGGAAGAGTGAAAATGTTAGAAAATAGTGAAGATGCGTTAAAACGAGAGCTTGCAGAAGAACTAGCTGTTCCAATTGAAGTAAAGAGGTTAATATGGTCAGTAGAAAATTTCTTTACACTTTCTGAGCGAAAGTTTCATGAAATTAGCTTTTACTATGAAGTAGAGCTGCATGAATTACCCGCGAATGGAGCCGACCACTATATTCTGAATGAAGAGGGTAGAACATATATGTTTAAGTGGGTGCCGGTAGAAGAGTTAGATGCATATAACTTACAGCCAGCGTTTATAAAAGAGAAAGTAAAGGACGTATCAGTTCATACAGAACATATCGTTTTACAAAAGTAAACATGTCCGGAGGGGGAAAACGGTGAAGGGGACTAAAAAAGAGATACATATAGATGATAAAGTCATTCGTTACACACATATCGAAAAAGGTGCTAATACAATTTGTTTTATGCTCTCAGGTTCAGGCTACAATTATGATAAACCGTTATTCTATTATGCAACGATGCTTATGCTTGAAAATAAAATAGATGTAGTACATATTCATTATTCCTACGATGGACAATTAATGGAAAAACCAATGGAAGAAATAACGAAAGTAATGATGGATGATATTAATCCTGTCATTATTGAAGTGCTAAAAAGTGGGCAATATAGCAATTCGATGTTTTTAGGAAAATCACTCGGAACAATCCCAATTGCGAATGATTTAATGAAGAGAGAAGAATACGTACAGTCAAAGATGATATTACTTACACCTTTACTGACGTTTGATGCGATTTTTGATTCCATCTTACATAGTCATCATGAAGGGCTATTAGTTATTGGAGACAAAGATCATCAATACAATGCAAATCAAATGGATCAATTAGAACAATCCAAGTTAAAGATTGAAATTGTCAAAAATGCAAACCATTCTTTAAATGTTGGGGAATTTGAAACAGAAAATTCGATTGAAGCTATAGCGAAAGTAATAGAGAGACTTAAAGAAGTTGTGAGGACAAACTAATTTAAGTTTTCAATACATGCAAAAAGAGGTGCGAATTGCACCTCTTTTTTAATTTAATAAGCCTTCAAAACATGAAGCAAATAATCCTTCCGATTTAGCGGATTAAAGTCAACACGTTTTCGAGTAGGGAAGGGAGCCTTCAGCTTTGTGAAACCAGTTGGCTTTGTTATAAAGATACCTTCTCCTTCGGTAAATGAATGGAGCAGTCGTTTAAAATTCTCTGTTTTCGCAACAGGTAATAATCCTGTTAAATGGTAAGAGTCATTATAGAATATAGGCTCTGCGAAAGTTGCTGGAATGGCAGCTAGTTTATACATTGCGGTACTAATTGCGTGCTCTGGAACAGTTAATTCAAATTCGTTTAATGGTTCATATACACATGTTTCAGCTTGCTTTAAAGCAGCCATTAATACGAGCGGTGTTAAGTTTCTAAAGTCACTCGCTGTTGTAACAGGGCTTGCATAACCAGTATGTGTTAACGTGACGATAATATCAGTAACTTCCCATCCAAATAAACCTTGTTTTAACGTTTGAAATACTGTATCTTCAATCGCTTTATGAAATGCTAAAGGTAGTGATCCAAGTTCAACGCCTAAGTTATACGTAATACCAGAGTTAAGCACACCACGTTCCACTTTGAAGCCGATTGTTGCGTAAAAAGGATTCTCTTTTTCACTCATTACTTCAACGCTATTCCCTATGTCAATTGGTTTTTCAATACATACAACGCGCGTATTTGAAAAAGTAACTTGTAAATTGTATTTTTCATAAAGTGTTGTTTCGATAACTTCTTTTTGTACTTCACCGAAAAGGCGAATGTATAGTTCATTATGAACATCGTCTTTCCACACTTTAATGAGTGGATCTTCTTCGCATAGCTCCATAAGTGCAGCGTATAAATCATGAATTTGCTCTTTAGGAACTGCCTCGATTGCTGCTTCCATTTGCGGTTCGGCAAAGTAAATGTCTTTAATATAATCTGTCCGTTCACCGATAATATCACCAATTTTAACATTCGTAAGTCCCCACACTTTGCAAAACTCTCCATTTTGAACAGTAGAAGCTTGAATTGCATTTCCATTATGAAATATGCACATTTTTTTAATCTTTTCTTTATGTGACAGAGACTCACTGCGCTGAATATCAACATATTTTCTAACGTGTAAACAACCAGAAAAAACTCTTACATAAGCAATCTTTTCCCCAGAAGATTCGCGTTCAATTTTAAAAACAACACCGGATAATGTTTCATCTTGTGCCGATTTAGTAGTTGGAATTAAGGCTGAAATATTTTCAAGTAGTTCAGTTACACCTATACCTGTCATTGCTGAACCAAAAAAGATAGGAAACACATTTGCTTGCTGTATTTGCTTTTCGAGTTCTTTTCTTAATAGTGCATCCGGTACTATTTCGTTATTTACATATGATGCAAGCAATGATTCCTTATATGGTGCTAATCGTTCAATACAATCGTCATATGACTTATATTCAATAATACGAGCTTCCTTTGTCCCTTCGTTCTCTACAGAGTAGAAGGGGAATGCATCCTTTGAAAGAATTGCTTTTATTTGTTTCACAACTTTTTCAGTATTTGCGCCACTACGGTCTATTTTATTTACAAATAAAACAGTCGGTATGTTTAGTTTCTGTAGTGTTCGCATTAAAATCTTCGTTTGTGCTTGCACACCTTCAACGGCAGAGATAACTAAAATGGCACCGTCTAAAACGCGGAATGATCGTTCCACTTCAGCGATAAAATCAGCGTGTCCGGGTGTATCAATGACATTTACTTTTAAATCATCAATAAAGAAAGAAACGACAGATGCTTTAATCGTAATTCCGCGTTGTCTTTCTAATTCCATTGAGTCAGTTTGCGTATTGCCACTATCTACTCGGCCAACTTCTTTAATCACATTCGTTTCATAAAGAATACGCTCAGTCAAACTCGTCTTGCCAGCGTCTACGTGCGCGACAATCCCTATATTTATTGTTGTCATATATAAATATCCTCATTTCATTTTCCATTTTTATTTCCGCATTTCTATTTGTGTATTGCCGCATTACAATCACTCTCCAGTCATTTAAATTAGTACTATTATAATGCAATTAACATTTTTTGTAATGTGATAAAGTCCCTTGTTTTGGAAAAATATTAATAGGCGAACATTAAAAAATAAACAGGAAAAACAAAATGCTTGCATTATAAATCGATATAGATTATATTAATTGACATATCAACTATTGATGCATCAAACATTTTTGGTTTGGATGTAAAGGAGGGGTAATTTGACAAGTTCATGCTCAAAAGAAGCAATAATTTTATATAAATTACACTTCCTCAATAAAGAAGTAAGTTCGAAGTTTGAAGGTTGTACGGGTATGAGTCAATCTAGACTAGAGCTTATACTTCAGTTATATGAAGTAGATGAAATTAGTCAAAAAGCACTTCAGCAAGAAGTGAATATTGATAATGCCGCGATTACGAGGCATTTAAAACAGCTGGAAGCAAATGGAATGATTACAAGACGTAAAAATCCAGATGATAACAGAATTACGTTAGTTTCTCTTACAGAAGAGGGGCGAAATAAAATTCAAGTGTATCAAGAGGAAAAAGAGCGTTTCGCTACTTCAGCATTTAAAGGATTAAGTGAAGAAGAGCGCGACAATCTTTTAACGATGTTAGACCGCATTCAAGAAAACATAAAAGAATTATAAAAAAGGGAGAATACAACTATGACTAACTCAGTAAAAACAAATGATTTTAACGAAATTTTAACAGGACGTCGTTCAATTCGTAAGTACGATCCTTCAGTGAAAATTAGTAAAGAAGAGATGACTGAAATTCTTACAGAAGCAACACTTGCACCATCTTCTGTAAACATGCAACCATGGAGATTCTTAGTTATTGAAAGTGACGAAGCAAAAGCAACACTTGCGCCACTTGCGAAATTCAATCAATCTCAAGTAGAAACATCTTCAGCAATGATCGCTGTATTTGGTGACTTAAACAACTTTGATAACGCAGAAGAAATTTACGGTACAGCAGTAGAGCGTGGTTTAATGCCAGCTGAAGTAAAAGAAGATCAAATACAAAAACTTTCAGGTTACTTCTCAATGGTTACACCAGAAGTAATGAAAGATACAGTTTTAATTGATGGTGGTCTTGTAGCAATGCAATTTATGCTAGCAGCTCGTGCTCACGGTTATGACACTTGCCCAATTGGTGGATTTGAAAAAGACCAAATCGCAGAAGCATTCGGATTAGATAAAGAACGCCACGTACCAGTTATGTTAATTTCAATCGGAAAAGCTGCTGACAGTGGTTATCCATCAGTACGTCTTCCAATTGAAAAAGTTGCTGAGTGGAAGTAATTTTACACAAATAGAAATAAGTGAGATATGAGAGGGGAAACACCATGATTATTATTCACGCAATATTTCAAGTGAATCCAGCAAAACAACAATCATTTTTAGAAGAAATTCAGCCACTCATCCATGGTTCAAGAGAAGAAAGTGGAAATGTATCTTATGACTTATATAAAGATACAGAAAAAGAAAATGTTTATACGATGGTAGAAGTATGGAAAGATGAAGCAGCAGTTGCGAGTCATAATACGAGTGAACACTTCACATCTTTCGTTAGTAAAGCACAACAATTTTTAACTGCTCCGCTTAATATAAAAGTTTATAATGGAGAGTTAGTAAAATAATATGGTTTACAGAAGGTGACTTTGGCGTATTGCTGGGGTCATCTTTTTTGTTTTTATATAAGTTATTCCTATATTTCCTTTTAAAACAATGTGTTATAATTTGGAAAAAATCTTAATTTTCAGAAATATAAGAGGCGGGAGATAAATATATGAGCACATTAAAGAAAATCACTAGCAATATTTCGAAGGTTATTATAGGAAAAAATGAATCGATTGAACTAGCAGCTATAGCTCTTATAGCAAGAGGACATATTTTATTAGAAGATGTACCCGGGACAGGAAAAACAACTTTAGCGAAAAGTGTGGACGCTAAGTTTCAAAGAATTCAATTCACAGCTGATACTTTGCCTGGAGATGTCATTGGCCTCGAATATTTTGATGTGAATGAACTTTACCATTTCATGAACAGAGAAGGTCTTATGAAACGATACAACAATGGTTAAAACGAATATGTCGAACGAGAGATATTATTCCGATATATGAGTCTGTTCGCTATGGTGAAAAGACGTATACGGAATTAGATGTAGAGAAGACTGTGCGGTGGATAGAACGGGATGGAAAAGGTCGGTATGAATAGTAGAATGTACTATATCAAGATAAAAAAGGTGGCGGGGTTAATCTGAATGTAAAAATTATATAAGTAAATAAAATTAATTTACTTATATTTAATTGCATGTTAATGTATAGTTAATTTTTTAATATCTCTACCAATGGAAAAAGAATATACAAGCTATATGTAACTCTTTGTAGAGTATTGCTTCTTTAATTGTTCATGAGTGTATCTTTGTTTTATTAATATAGAATGAAAAAAGGATGTATTAAAGCTAAACGATTAATGGGTAGCATGTTAATAAAAAATTACATGAGTTTAGTAAAAACGTATAATTTATTTTTAAGGGTGTGAAAATATAATGAAACCGGGATTGAAAAGCATACTTATTTCCTTTGCTTTTTCTGCAGTAGGGATGTGTTGGCTGCTGTTCATGTTATTTAGAGGGGGCGGAGACTGGCTATTGTCTTGGATAGGTGTATTAATGGCATATTTATCTTTATACACTTTAATAGATTTATATTGTAAAAATACATACGAAAAAACATTAAATAAATTGCTTATAAAATCAACAGTTACTACCTTTAGTTTTGGAGTATTAGGAATCACATTTGGTATAATACACGAGCTATTAACACCATGGAGTCTCAGTTTAATGGTTTGGTATTGGTTGCTAATTCTACTTTTATTTTTAACGACCATAATATTATTAGTTATTTTAGTATTGGTAAATCGTAAGAATCATAATTTTACCGTGGGATATAGAATACTTATACTTCTAAATATATTTCTTACGTTAGGACCAGTATTGTGGCCACTATTTCTTACTATTCTTGGAAATGGTATGAATGCTAGTGCAGGATGGTAAAAGTGAATAGAGAATAGTGATTTAAAGGATAGAATGGAATAAAAAATTGATATAGGGTTTTAAATATTTAAGAGAGCGTGTTTACATAAAAAATGAAAACACGTTCTTTTTTATTGTTAATCTTAATATGAACTCATTATATTCATAAGATAATCCAATCAGGATAAAATATATGTTATTGAAACAAACATATATGTACCTTTGAAGCGAACACAATTAATGAATCATCTTAAAAATAATAAAGACGAGGTGGAATGAAAATAAGGGCAGTTAAGTGACTGTCCTTATTTTCATTTTACCTTTTTAGTTTCATACGCAACTCTTTCTCAGCTTATCGTATCAAGATTTGAACGTAAGTATTTCGTAAGGAATGGATAAGAAAAAAGAGAGATTTATCATATAGGATTAGAGTATAACTTGAATCAATACGATATTAATAGAGGAGAGAGAGCCTTATGAAAAAATGTAATTCAATAAAGCTAGCAAGTTTGTCAGTTCTATTAGCAGGTACTACTCTATTCACACCAGGTTTTACTGTGAAAGCAGAGTCAGTACAAAATATATCAAGTCCGTCACAATCACATGATCAAAAGAATCGGAATGGCTGGAAACAAGTAATGCAGGAATCAGTACAGTTTGGAACACCAGGGGTATTAGCTAAGACGTTTAACAACGGAAAAACTAGTAGCTATGCTGCTGGCGTGGCGGATTTAAGTACAAAGAAACCAATGAAATCGGATTATCGTTTTCGGATTGGTAGCGTGACGAAGACGTTTACTGCCACGACTGTTCTTCAATTAGTAGGAGAAAATCGTATACAACTTGACGATCCAATTGAAAAGTGGCTACCGGGTCTCATTCAAGGAAATGGGTATGATGGCAATCAAATTACGATACGTCAACTTTTGAATCATACGAGTGGTATAGCTGAATATTTAAAGTCAAAAGACGCTGACATAATGAATTCGAAAAAAACGTATACAGCAGAAGAAATAGTGAAAATGGGGCTTTCTCTACCACCTGATTTTTCGCCAGGTAAGGGGTGGTCGTATTCAAACACAGGATACGTAATATTGGGAATGCTTATTGAAAAAATAACTGGAAATAGTTATGCAGAAGAAATTGAAAAGCGAATTATTGAACCTTTGGATCTGTCAAATACGTTTTTACCAGGGAATTCAACCGTTATCCCAGGAAAGAATCATGCTCGAGGGTATATGAAAATTGACGGAACAAGCGAGTTGAAAGACATAACGTATTATAATCCGAGTTTAGCTAATTCAGCTGGAGATATGATTTCTAATGCGGACGATTTAAATACGTTCTTTTCATCTCTACTCGGTGGTAAGTTACTGAAGGAGAATCAATTAAAAGAAATGCTTACTACAGTTCCTACAGAAGGAGAAGGCGTTGGTGACGGATATGGTCTTGGAATCTATGAGACTAAACTTCCAAACGGTGTTTCAATTTGGGGTCACGGAGGGGCAATTCCTGGGTTTACAACTTTTGTTGGGGGAGTAATTGGGGGCAAACATACATTGGCTGTCAGTATTAACTCTTTAGGTGCGATTGATATTATTACGCAGTTTAATAAAATGATGAAAATTGAATTTAATAAATAGAAAAAAGAAAATGAATTGGATTCTGCTATTGTTGTATATAAAAGAGGTGCTTTTTAAATTTTGTAACTATGGACAGTATTAGCATCTATGATATGGCATCAAGTGTATTTCAAAGTGAAAATCAATCTTATTGCTTAGTATAAAAATAAAAAGGATGTCAGTTGCATGACATCCTTTTTATTTTGGAGCAAAGAGGTATACCTTTAATTCTGAAAATTGTTATTTTTGCAACCATTCCATATAATAAAGGTTATAGGGATTTATACAGGGGAGTTATGAATGGAGAATACTTTAGTTGATTAACTATTTCTCGTTTTAACCAATATAACAATTAATAGATTTGGAGTTGAGTACATTGGGACAAAATCATTATAAATGGAGTAATAAGCAATTACGAGAACATGTTGAAGTACTAGATGGCACGAGAAGTCCGCACATTTTATTAAAGAATGCAACGTATTTAAATTCATACTTACGTGAATGGACGATAGCGAATATTTGGGTATATGATGATCGAATTGTATACGTAGGAGAAAAACTGCCAGAGCGATTAACTGATTGTGAAGTTATTGATTGCGAGGGGAAGTATATAGTTCCAAGTTACATAGAACCGCATGCGCATCCATATCAGTTGTATAATCCAGAGACTTTAGCAAATCATGCGATGCAATTTGGGACAACAACTTTCATTAATGATAATCTAACTTTATTTTTCACATTACAGCGTGAAGTAGCGTTTCAATTATTAGATGAATTTAAAAAGATTCCAGCAAGTATGTATTGGTGGTGTCGTTTCGATGGACAGACTGAGCTGCAAAATGGCCAATCTTTATTTAATAGTGAAGAAATAATGGAATGGCTTAACCATGAAGATGTTCTTCAAGGCGGCGAGCTAACAGCATGGCCAAAACTATTACACGGCGATGAGGACATGTTAAATTGGGTACAGGAAACAAAACGATTACAGAAGAAAGTAGAAGGTCATTTTCCCGGAGCGTCTGAAACAACTTTAGCAAAGTTAAAATTGTTAGGTACGGATTGTGATCATGAAGCGATGACAGGGCAGGAAGCATTAACACGCCTTATGCAAGGTTACACCGTTTCTCTTAGAAATTCTTCTATCCGTCCAGATTTAGAAATTTTAGTAAAAGAATTGCTAGAACTAGGTGTTAAACAATTTGATAGATTCATGTTCACAACAGATGGTTCACATCCGTCATTTTATGAAAACGGAATGACAAATAGATTGATAGAAATAGCGATTAAGCAAGGAATACCAGTAATTGATGCTTATAATATGGCAAGCTATAATATTGCTCGTTATTATAATATGGAACATTTACACGGCTCGATTGCGACAGGAAGAATTGCAAATATTAATATTTTGGAAAGTAAAGAAAACCCGGTGCCGATTAGTGTAATTGCAAAGGGACGATGGGTGAAGCGTAACGGAGTAAACAAAAATGAAGCATTACGTATAGAATGGGATAAATTTCAAGTAACCCCTCTACAACTAGACTGGTCTTTAAAGAAAGAAGATATGATTTTTTCTGAAACAACAGGTATAAAATTATTAAATGATGTTATTTCAAAACCATATGTAACTGAAATCGACTTAAACGGTGAGGAACTTTCTATTGAGCATGATGAATGTTTCCTTATGATGATTGCTCGTGATGGCACTTGGCGAGTGAATACAGTTGTGAAAGGTTTTGCGAAAGAATTAGGAGGTCTTGCAAGTTCTTATTCTGGTACAGGTGACATCATTCTTATTGGAAAAAGTAAAGAAGATATGCTTACAGCTTTTCATAGAGTAAAAGAGCTAGGTGGCGGTATGGTAATAGCGGAAAGAAATGAAGTGTTACACGAAATTGCATTACCGTTGCTCGGGATTATGTCCGATTTAAAAATGAGCGAATTAATATATAAAGAGAAAAAAATGGTGAAATTACTACAAGAGCGAGGATATGCCTATAACGATCCAGCATTTACGATTTTATTCTTTTCTGCGACGCACTTGCCTTTTATACGGGTAACGCCTATAGGATTATATGATGTGAAAAGTAGTAAAGTACTTGCTTCACCGGTAAATCTAATAAAGCAATATTAAAAGGAAATGTCCTATAAAAAGTCTATTTTATAGGACATTTCTCATTTATAGCATAAGAATATCTTAAGCCTCAAATAATATAGTATCTACATTATTTGAGGTGATACGTAAATATGAAAAAACTATTGTATATTTTAAGCGTATTTGTTTTATGTGTATCTATTCAACATGTTGTACATTCCCAATCAGATGCACCAAGCTTATCTTCGGATTGTCTCAAAGAAAGAAAAGTTCGAGATGAAAAGTATGTGAAAAATATAATGAGGGATATTAGATCCACGTTTAATTTGAATTTTGATGAAAATAGCTTTTGGGAAGTAAGTAAAAAAGATTTAGAAGCTGCACACGTAATGTATGGTGGCCGGGTTGATGATACTTATTATAATTCGTTAACTAAAGTTTTTGAAAGTGGTGGATATAGAGGAGAGCCTAGGTTATTTGTAAAGCCGCTTGAAGCATTTGTACTTTATAAAGAAATAGACGATACAAATGTAATAAAACATCTTGAACTTGAAAAAGGGGAATGGGTTGTTACCGAAACGAAAAAGAAGCAAGGGAAAAAGGTGGAATACAAACCGTTACAATGTGAAAAGGATTATCTGAAAAAGAGAAATGAGTATCATAATATGAACTGATGTAACAAAATGCTAATTAACGTTGTTTTTATCAACAGATAGCTTGTTATCTATATAAAATAGGAAAAGGTAAGTAAACATATTATCCTTTTTTGAGACTCCCACGACTGAAGTCGCAAGCCCTAATCCTTACGGATTAACGGGTGGGATTCTTGAATGACTAAACGTTCGCAGTCCATTTCTGTTTTGAACAGCCTTCAAGATGAGGGCACCTCATTGCCCCTCCTAAACCAGACCGTATAGGTGCTTAGGCTAATTGACTGTTACCATCAATCACAGTTGCGTAGCGAATATTCATCGCCCCAACGATATCACGATGTTTCTCAAACCCACATTGGCACTTATATTTTCTGTCTTGCGCCTTGTTCTTCTCAGAACATTTCGGACAGCTTTGACTTGTATAAGCCGGATTTACATATTCAACCTGAATACCAACTAATGTCGCTTTGTACGCAATGAATTGTGATAAACGATAGGAGGACCAAGTGTGTAGATTTTTTTCGTTTTTACGGCTTGTTCGTGCCGTCTGTCTAATATTCGTTAGTTGTTCTAATCGAATGACAGAGATATTATTATCAGTTGCAAAATCAATGATTTCACGGCTTATTTTGTGGTCTTGGTCTTGCATCCATCTTTGTTCTTTATCATCAAATCGCCGAATCGCATTCACTTTTTTGTCTTTTCCTAACTTCTTACGAACACTACGAAACTTACGCTTCCTATATTTATTTTGCCTACCATTCCCAAAGAAACGAACCTTGTCATCGTCTGTGATTGCTACCGCAGGGACTTTGAGACCTAGGTCTACTCCTAAAATTTTCGTCCCTGCTCTTTCATTTGTAGGAAGTGTAACAGATATTTGGGCCATCCACTTATTCGATTTCTTTGTGATACGAAGTGTACCTAACTTATGTTTTAACAAATCCAAATTGCGATTTTTTTTATCGATTAATAAAGCACGGACCATTAAACGAGTTGACTTTCCATTTACCATAAACGGAATTGAAATATGAGTGGAGTCAAATGAATAATTTTGATTGTTCCATACACAAACAGGTCTCTTTAAAATCGGAATGATTTTATAATTGCTTTTCTTTACTTTTGTAGCAAACAAACTTTTCGCGTCTTTAATCGCTTGATTCTTTACCGCACTTGGGATATTAGCTTCAATATCTTTTGTACTTTTTTTAGTGCTTTTCTTCGCTTCAACCATTTCAGATACAAGTGTATTAATGACTTTGATATACTCGTGGCTACTTTGTTCCAATAAACGGATTTGTTCTTTTGTTGGAAGCAACTTAATTTTAACTGTTATGGTTTGTGACATACGTTTCACCCCCTTGTTTTTTGATTCTCAACATACTGTTTTATTGTCTCACTTGATACATTTCCAGCAGTAGAAACAAAATAGGAACGTGTCCATAGACTTGGCAAGTGCATAAGATGAGGAAATTCTTCTCTCAAACGCTTTGATGTCACTCCTTTAATTTTTGCCATTGTATCGGCAGGACTAAGTATTGGCAGTGTATTTAAAAACAAGTGAACGTGGTCTTTTTCACATTCCATTGCGACAATAACAATATCCAGTTCGTTACATATTTCTTGAACCAACATTTTGAAACGTTCTTCTACTTTTGTGTTTAGAAAAATCTTTCTTCTGTATCTTGGACAAAACACAAAATGATAGTTAATGAATGATACGGTTGTTTTAGTTCTTCTATAATCATTTATCATAGTTACAACGTATCAGTTCTTATCAAAAATTACAACATAAAGGAGAAAAAATAAAAGATACTACTTTGGATACTTAAAGTACCACAAACCTTGCGATTTTTAGGGGCACTTCGTATCCAACCTCACTTTCATCCCATGCCTAAAGGCGATGGGCTTTCTCGTTCGGAAAGGACTGTAATATGTTTATTTACCTTTTTGAATGGGGTTAGTTGAAAACTATTTGCTGGCTAATGCAAAAATAATTTCTAACGAATCCTTCATCGTAAAAAGAGGAGTTTGTGTCAAAATATTTATACATTGCTGAAACATCTATGTATATTTTATTCTACAGTATTAATAAAAGAATGTTGGCTATTCATAAGAAATAGCATTGGCACAGTTTTTGCTTGTATTAAATTTAAGGAAGGGGAATTGTATTTAAGGAATCTGTATTCGTAATAGTATAAAACAAGCTACTATTGCATCATTGATCATACTTGTATTTATAGCGGAACTGTAAGTACATACAAATAAGTATGTTCTGGTTTTAAAATTCAGAATTTTCTTTAAAATTATTAGGGGGCAATGGTATGGTTAAATATTCAAAAATTTCTAAGTTGATTCTTGGTGTTGGACTAGTGACAATATCATGTAATGGTTTGCAAATTCAAGCAGAGACAAAAGAAAAAAATGTGAAGAACGTATTACAAATGGAGCCGGTAGGCATACAGAAATCCGTTGATGAGTTGGCACACTCTTCAAAAGTACAAGAAAATGCATCTTTTACAAAACGGTTAAAGTTATCGGATTTATCGCAGCGTCCGCTAGCACCAAACGAGGATGTTAAACCGTTAGCTGAAGAAAAAAAGTATTCGATGGCTGAGTTAAATCAATTAAGTAACAAACAATTAACTGATCTTCTTGTGACAATTAATTGGTATCAAATTCCGGAATTATTTCAGTTTAATAGTGATAGTCTCAAATTCTATCAAGATGATAGCCGAATGCAAGCGATTATTAATAAACTAGCAGAACAAGGACAAGCTTATACGAAAGATGATTCAAAAGGGATTGAAACATTAGTAGAAGCTCTACGTGCAGCATTTTATTTAGGTTTTTACCATGATGAATTAAGCAAACTAAATGAGCGTAGCTACCATGATAAATGTTTACCGGCTTTAAAAACAATTGCAAAAAATCCGAATTTCAAACTTGGTACATCAGAACAAAATAAAGTTATTTCATCATATGGAAAATTAATTGGAAATGCATCGGCTGATGTTGAAACGGTTTTATATGCAGGTGAAATTTTTAAACAATATAACGATAACATTGCAACTTTCATTGAAGACCGAACAAAAGGAGACGCTATATATGAGTTGATGAAGGGAATTGACTTTGATATTCAGACGGATATGTACACGACTGGAAAAAAGCCGAAAGATACGATGTGGTATCGAAATATCGATAACTTTATTAATGAAGTAAGTCGTTTCGCACTAATTGGTACTGTATCAGATAAAAATGGATGGTTAATTAATAACGGAATTTACTATGCTGGTCGATTAGGAAAGCTTCATAGTACGCCAACAAAAGGACAACAAGTTGTTACAGAAGCGATGAGGATTTATCCACATTTAGGGGAGCAATATTTTGTTGCAGCAGAACAAATTACTACAAATTACGGAGGAGTAGATGCGAACGGAAAAACAATAAGTTTAGATCAAATCCGAGAAGATGGAAAAAAGAAATATTTACCGAAAACGTATACATTTGATGATGGAGCGATTGTCTTTAAGGCTGGGGATAAAGTTAGCGAAGAGAAAATTAAACGTCTATACTGGGCGGCAAAAGAAGTACGCTCTCAATTTTATCGTACAGTTGGTAGTGATAACCCACTTGAAAGTGGACATGTTGATGACGTGTTAACGATGGTTATTTATAATAGTCCAGATGAGTATCAATTTAATCGTCAACTGTACGGATATGAAACGAATAATGGTGGAATGTACATTGAAGGAACAGGGACTTTCTTTACATATGAACGTACACCACAGCAAAGTATTTATAGTTTGGAAGAATTATTCCGCCATGAATTTACGCACTACTTACAGGGAAGGTACGAGGTTCAGGGATTATGGGGCCAAGGGGAAATGTATCAAAATGAACGTTTAACATGGTTTGAAGAAGGGAATGCAGAGTTCTTTGCAGGTGCAACGCGATTAGATAGTGTAGTACCGCGAAAAAGTATAATTGGTGGATTATCTAATGATCCTGCAAAACGATACACAGCAGCACAAACATTAAATGCGAAATATGGAACGTTTGATTTTTATAACTATTCGTTTGCATTGCAATCATATATGTATAATAACCGTCCTGAAATGTTCGATAAAGTGCATGATTTAATTCGTGCAAATGATGTTTCAAGTTACGACGCATACCGTTCTACATTAAGCAAAGATAATAAATTAAATGAAGAATATCAATCTTATATGCAAATGCTTATTGATAATCGTGATAAGTATACAATTCCACAAGTATCAGATGAGTACTTAGCGCAGCATGATCCAAAATCGCTTTCGGACGTTACTTCAGATATCACTAATGAATCAAAGTTAAAAGATGTGAAAGTAACAAAGAATAAATCACAATTCTTTAATACATTTACACTACAGGGGACATATACTGGAAGTGCGACAAAAGGAGAGATTGAGGATTGGAAAGTAATGAATCAAGCAACGAATGATATGTTGAAACGTCTTTCAGGAAAAGAGTGGACGGGATATAAAACATTGACTGCTTATTTTGTAAATTACCGTGTAAATAATGCTGGACAATTTGAATATGATGTTGTATTTAGCGGGCTGAATACGGAAGAAGGTACGGCTGTAGAAAAAGAACCGAATAATTCATTTGATACAGCGAATCCACTATCTTTGAACACTTTATTAAGAGGAAACTTAAGCGATCAAGATCAGGGGGATAAATTTGTTATCGATGTAAAGGATCAAAAAGATTTACAGATTTCTGTTACGAACGAACAAAACCTTGGACTGAACTGGGTATTATATTCTGAATCAGATCTATATAATTATGTAGCTTATGCAACAAAACGTGATGGAAACAAATTGCTTGGAAATTATAATGCGAAGCCAGGGAAATATTACTTAAGTGTATATAAGTATGGCGGTGGAACAGGGAATTATACAGTGCAAGTAAAATAATTTACTATAGTTTGTTTTGAAAGGCTACTTATTGCATTTTTTAGCTAAGTAAAGTAGTTAATGTTAAACGTTAAACTACTTCAATATACCCCTGTTCTAATTATAGAACAGGGGTATATTGGCTTTATATTTTTAAATTAAATAACCTCATTGGATTTTGACAAGAAAATAATTAATATAGATTTGAATTCTCATTCGTAAAGCATGTTTTAATCTTCTTAATGCTCTTTCATTTTTGTCTCAATGCTTGTTTTCAAATCAGTTGATACTTGATCGAAATACCCCAAAACTATCTTCCTAATATCATTGGATATAACTTTCAAATCATTAGCTAAATTTTCAGCAAGATGTTCTTTTTCAATGTGTGATAACTTCGCATAAAATTCACCAGCCTGCCCAAAATCATCTTGCTTAGTTATAGAAGTTCTTTCGAGTTTTCCTTCAACGTATCTTCCGTCACCGCTTGTAATTTGATTAGCGGGTGTCCAATCTTGCTGTTGGTTGATCGCTAATTTACGAAATTCGGGTCCAATTCTTCTTCTTTGAGAATCACTATAAATATTAGCGCGACCTTGCAGCATTTTATCATCTGATAGTTCTGCACCGTCTAGTAAATTAGAAGGGGAGAAGGAGACTTTTTCTACTTGTTCCATATAATTTTCAGGATTTTTATTTAATACCATTTTGCCTACGGGCATAAGAGGATACTCCTTTTCATCCCATACTTTTGTATCATCTAAAGGGTCATAAGAAAGATGTGCTTCATCTTTTGGATCCATGAGCTGGACATATAAACCATATTCCACTGGTTTACCAGCCTCAATTGCATCGTATAAATCTTTTCCACTATAATCAGGATTTTCGGCAGCTAGTTTATTTGCTTCCTCACTAGTAATGGATTGTACACCTTCAAATGGATACCAATGATACTTTACGTACTTTCGATAACCTTGAGCATTTCTCCAAACATATGTATTTACACTATGTCCTGGGATGTGGCGAAGACTTTTTGCCGTACCAGCATCAGAGTATAAACGGACAACAAAATGAATGGATTCGGGTGCTCTAGCGACAAAACTCCAAAATCTATTAGGATCTAGTAAGTTATTTTTAGGTGAAGGCAATAACGCGTTAATAGTTTCAGGGAAACGCATCGGATCACGAACAGAAAAGACAGGAAGGTGATTACATAAAAGATCAAATACGCCTTCTTTAGTATAAAATTTTGTAGCAAAACCGCGTACATTTCTAGAAGTATCAGGTGTTCCTTTCGTACTAACAGCTAATGAAAATCGCACCATAACAGGAATTTTCTCATTTGAATTTTGTAAAAAGCTAAGTTTTGTATGTTCAGCCATCGGATATATCGTTTGGAAATAACCAAATGCACCAAATCCTTTTACATGAACAGGTCTTTCTAAAATCTTTTCATGAATAAATTCTTGTAACGCCTCGTGCAGTACATTATCTTGCTTTAAAATAGGTCCACGTGAACCAACTGTTTGAGAGTGAAGTTTAGCTGGTTCATTAAGTTCTCGATTGCTATTTAAGTCTTCTCCTAATAAAGATTGCCTCTGTTTATCATGTTTTTCATTCATCGATATAGCCTCCAAAATTTTTTCGTTGATTGTTACTAAATATGATTCTTTAGCCTTGATTATGTATTACATACGAAGTTCAAATTAGTAACATACCGCTAGATGAAAAAAAGGCACATACAGTGGACCTGTTGAAATAGAAGAAATTATGGAAAAATGAATATCGGGAAGAGAAATAACACGTTTTAGTAAAAGGTAGAAGAAAATCACTATTAAAATTTCAATCTTAAAAGTTAATTTATAAATGATTGTATAGATAATGAATATAAAAAACGGGAAAAATAACTAGGAGGAATTTAACATGTCGGATTGGTTTCAATTAGATAAAGAATATATGATGCCTACGTATTGTCGCACGGAGGTTGCGATAGAAAGAGGAGAAGGTTGTAAACTGTATGATGTGGAGGGTAAAGAGTATTTAGATTTATTTTCTGGCGTAGGAGTAAACGTATTAGGATATAATCATCCTAAAATTGTGCAAACGACCATGGAGCAAGTTACGAAATCGTTGCATCTTCCATTTCATTTTTTAAATCCAGTTGCGATTGAGTATGCAAAGAGATTAGTTGATTGCTCTTTAAAAAATGGAAAAGTTTTTTTTACAAACTCTGGTACAGAAGCGACAGAAACGACATTAAAATTAATTGATAAATATAGATCTATTACGAATGAAGAGCGTGAAGGAGTCGTTGTACTGAAAGATAGTTTCCACGGGCGAACATTAGGGGCTCTTCATTTTACGAGACAAGAAAATGTTTATCAAAATTTCCCGAAAACATCCATTCCTGTATATGAAGTGGAGTGTGAAAATATAAAGGAATTAGAAGATACAATTGTTAATGAACATCCCATTGCAATTATGCTAGAGCCTGTTTTAGGAAGCGGTGGGATCTATCCTTTATCAAGTGAATATTTAGAAGGGATTCAGCTCCTGTGTGAAAAGTATAATGTACTCCTCATAGTCGATGAAGTACAAAGTGGTATGGGCAGAACTGGGAAACTATTTGCTTATCAAAATTTCAATATTACACCAGACATTATTCAATTTGGTAAAGGAGCAGGAGGCGGGATACCGCTAGGAGGAATCATTGTAGGTGAAAAGTTATGTAATGTATTTTCACCAGGAGATCATGGAACAACGTTTGCTCATTCATCAATCGGAACGGCTTTAGGTTTAACGGTATTAACAACATTAATTGATGATGGTTTAATGGAAGAAGCATATGAAACTTCACTATATTTGAATGAAAAACTGCAAGAAATTCAGAAAGAAAATTCTTATTATATTCAGGAAGTACGTCATGCTGGTATGATGTTTGGAATTAGTATGAATGATACAAATGAAAACGTAAAGAAATTACAGTTAGAATTAATGGAGAAAGGGATGTTAGTCGATGTTACACAAGGGAATATCATCCGTTTACTTCCCCCGTATATAATTACGAAAGAGGAAATTGATGCATTTATTAATGAATTTATATTCGCTATTCATAGTGTGGCAGCTATAGCAAGTGTTTAAGAATTTTGATGAAAATACAAATATAAAAAGTACCTTATTTATAATTCGTACAGGAAGAAAATAGGGACAAAAAATAAATTTATATATTAAAATAAAAAGCTGAAAAAGGCACTCATACAGCGCTTTTTCAGCTTTTTAAAATACTTAATTACTTAATCTAGAAAGAATCTAATTGGACAAATAATTAATTATGTGAAACAATAATAACAGATAAGGAGACGTTGCTTTTCCTTAAGTGCTTCGTATTGAATTTATTCTAGTAAGAGAAGGTGTGCTGAAAGAAGTTAAATTAAATAAGGGGCTGTTTTACTATATGCAACAAAATAATGATTTAAATTTTGAACCTCAAGACGTTAATATTGTCAATCCTAAACAAGCTAGGAAAGCAGTTGTTGCTACTGGCATTGGGAATGCAATGGAGTGGTTTGACTTTGGATTATACGCGTATTTAGCGGTAATATTAAGTCAATTATTCTTCTCAGGTGTGAATAATAGTGGTTTGCAACTTGTACTTACATTTGGTACATTTGCAGCGGCCTTTCTCGTTCGACCAATCGGAGGTATTTTCTTTGGTAGAATAGGAGATAAATACGGCCGAAAGATCGTTTTAAGTACAACTATTATTTTAATGGCACTTTCTACATTATTCATCGCATTACTACCAACCTATGAACAAATTGGTGTATGGGCACCAATACTACTTTTAGTTGCTCGAATGATTCAAGGCTTCTCTACAGGCGGCGAATATTCAGGAGCAATGGTTTATATCGCAGAATCTTCTCCAGATAAAAAGCGTGGTATACTCGGTAGTGGTCTTGAAATTGGAACACTCTCAGGTTACATTGCTGCCTCGGTAATTGTTACCATTTTGACGTTATTATTAACAGATGAGCAAATGCTCAGCTGGGGATGGCGTATTCCTTTCTTAATTGCTGCACCAATTGGTTTGGTCGGTTTATATTTACGACGTCATTTAGATGAATCTCCAATCTTTCAAGAGATGGAAAAAGCACAAGAGGAATCTGAAGACAACGAACAATTTTCATTTATGGATATATTAAAATATCACAAAAAAGACTTCTTATTAAGCACAGTAATTGTTGCCTTCTTTAACATTACAAACTATATGATCCTTTCGTATATTCCTTCTTATCTAACACAAGTACTAAAAGTCAAAGAAACAACTGGCTTATTAATTATTTCAATTACGATGGCACTTATGATTCCACTGGCACTTTATTTCGGTAAATTAAGTGATAAAGTAGGTAATAAACGCGTAGTACAAATTGGTTTACTTGGTTTAGCATTATGTTCAATTCCAGCATTTTTATTAATTGGTAACGGACATATTGTAGCCATGTTTGCGGGTATTTTCGTCTTAGGTTTCTTCCTTAGTGTTTATGAAGGAACATTGCCTTCGTTATTACCAGCACTCTTTTTCACCGATGTACGTTATCGTGCACTTTCTATCTCCTTTAATATTTCTGTATCCATATTCGGTGGTACAACGCCGCTTGTATGTTCATACTTAGTTCATGCTACTGGTAATCCACTGGCACCAGCATTTTATTTAACAGGTGTAAGTGTAATTGGATTAGTTGTATTTAGTGTACTGTTTGTTACAACATCAGGACGTGCATTAAAAGGATCTTATCCTACCGTAGAATCGAAGAAAGAAGCACATCAAATCGCTAAAGAGGATCCTGAAGAAACACTTTGGTGGCATGAAGAATCTTTAGAAATTGAAGCAGGAAAAAAAGCATAATTTGTGAAAAGCAACGTGGACTTTTATACAAAAAGACTCCTAGTTTAATAGGAGTCTTTTTGTATACATTATTTTCTCTTCTTCTTCAAACTCTTCTGATAAGCATAAAGCTTATGAACCTCTTCCTTAAATTCATGCAAAAGCACAGCATTTTCACTGTTTGAATAACGTACTGCATTATAAGCATCTATAATGATATGACTCTGAATATTTACCTCTTCTTCATGATTTACTCTTTCTAGCCAAGCTTCAACAGTTTCTCCTCGTTCACGATTTAAAGGAGGGGATAGTTTACTCTCAAGTTTGAAAATTTCTTTTCGAATCTCATTATGTGGTGGGTTATTTCGCTTCATACGTTTTTGGCTAATTCCTTCTTTATCAGTAATGATTGTAGATTCGAAGACTGGTATATTTGGTAAACTTAAATGTTTTCGATTTTTTACTATTTTCCTTACGACATAAATAGCAATGACTGTACAGACTATTATTGTAGCGCTATTTATGAGTATCGGGTCAAAGTCAGGAAGTTTTTTACCGTCTTCAATTCGAGGGTTTAAGAGATGTCCTTTATTTGCCCAAACTCCTTCTGTATCTTTCATTTCAGCTGCTTTAATTAATGGCATTAGAGCATAGCCGACTCCCAATGCGATAAATTCAGTCATAAAACCAAACATAAGTCGAATAAAAGGGAACACTTGAACAATTAACATACTCATTACACCAATCGTAATGATAGAAGCGAAACGTAATAGTTGTTGTTTACGATTTGCCCCGGTTAGCCAAAATGTAATCATTAAGTGTAAGGCTAACATTAATAATTTCCATAACGGCGGAAAGGGTGCATAAAATATAGCTGTAACGACAAACCATACAATACCGCCTAACGATTTTTGAACCGGATATCCAGGTCCGACCGCGTGTACGATAAAGAAAAATAGTGGTAATATAATTGTGCCAAAAAGAGAAAACGGTAGAAATAAAGAAAAACCGACTATTTGAATAACTAAAAGTATTACGAATCCTGTTGTTTTTTTCTTCATTAGTTTATGAATAAGAAATACTCCTACATAACCGGTCGCTAAAAATATAGCAATACCAATGAGTTCATCTCTTTCCGTTAATAATGAAAGAAGGAGGAGCAGAATAAAGTCATTAACGTGATAGAGCCAAGTTTTCAACTGGTTCCACCATCCCTTCATTATTAATGAGAAACGTAGGCTGAGATAGAAGAGGAAGCTCATTCTTCTGCAAACCAATGTATATCATTGTAGACGAGCGTTCTCTTTTTCTCGTTACATAGTGAAGAAATCCTTGTTTCGGAAGTAGTGTACTATCATCTGTAATACGTGCTAATTCCTCTAAAGCTTTTGCATATTGCGTTTGTCCTTCATTTAACGGTAAATGTAATGCACCACCTTCTGCTAAAACACTAATAAATAACTCAAACGGAATTTGATGCTTCGTTGCGAATTGACAAATGTATGTGGTAAATGAAATAAGGTCTTCTATATTCTCTTTCCAACCGAATCCTCGATCAGCAGCTAAAGAAAGACAAATCGTCCAACTATAATTTTTTACAGGTTCATATTGCTTCGCTTGTAACGCCTGCATTTTAGCAGACGCTTTCCAATGAATAGAGCGGAAAGATTCACGTTCATATCGTTTAACACCGATAATGGATGTTTCATCATTGTAAAAAGAGAAATTCGTTCGATACGAACCTGTTAATAGTTGCTGGAGTTCTTGTAAACCGGCTACTTCTTTAGGAGTAGGGTATACAATAATTTCAGTCTTTAATTTATCGAAAACAGGTAAATGGACAGTTAATAAATGAAAAGGGTCTTTTAAAACACATTCAAATTGTTCAATTTGAAAGACACCACGCTTCGTTGCGGTTAATGTTAAATCCCATTTTTGCGCTGAATGAGCAGGTTGTGAAAATGGGAAAGAAAATAACGTTTTTGATATCTGTTCAATCCCTTGATCTTTATGCGGTATAAGGGACGAATTTAAATGAAAATAACAAACACCGTTAACGAGTGGTATATTTGCCCCATTTTTTAAATGAATAAAAAACTGTCCGGATTCATCAGGGAAAAGCCGAGTTGTTTGTTTTTCATTTATAACTTGAAATCTTTTCTCTATGTAAGCAACATATTTATAAATAAAAATCGCAAATAAATAGTAGAAGAAAAAGAGAAACATAATAATTCGTTGCGGTAGAAAAAACGTAAATAGTAAAGCGATGGGCACAGTTAATTGAATAATGTGGATTTGAAAAAATAAAGGTACAGTTACAACGCGCTGTCCATTCATGCTTGCTCAATCTCCACGGGTACGTCAACTTCTTTTAAAATCCTTTGCATTAATTCGTTTTTTGTCGTACGTAATGCACCTTCCATTGATAAGACGATACGGTGATTCCAAACAGAAGGAACTAAAAATTGTATATCTTCAGGCGTGCAATATTCTCTGCCGCGTAAAAAGGCTAATGCTTGAACAGCACGTACTAAAGCTAATGTAGCACGTGGGCTTACACCATTGGCAATGTAATCATGATTTCTTGTAGCGTGAGCAAGTTTAATAATATAGTGTTCTAACGGTTCTGATACGAAAATTTCTTTCACTTGTTGCTGCGCTTCTAAAATGTCCTCTAAAGAAATGACAGATGTGACGCTTTCTAAAGGTGCAACGCTACGAAAACGACGCATCATTTTTAGCTCATCTTCAGGAGACGGATAACCAATTGAAATCGTCATTAAAAAGCGATCAAGCTGTGCATCTGGAAGAGGGAAAGTTCCTTGTGATTCAATCGGATTTTGCGTCGCAATAACAAAAAACGGTTTTGGAAGAGGAGTAGACTGCTTTTCAAGCGTTACTTGTCGTTCTTCCATCGCTTCTAACAAACTAGACTGTGTTCTTGGCATCGCACGGTTAATTTCATCTGCAAGTAAAATATTTGTCATAACTGGTCCAAGTCTTAATTCGAATTCACTCGTTTTCGGATTGAAATATTCAATACCTGTTACATCACTCGGAAGTACATCAGGGGTAAATTGAACGCGAGAAAAATTACCACCAATGCTTTTTGAAATGGTTTTTGCTAACAAAGTTTTCCCAGTACCAGGCACATCTTCAAGTAGTACATGTCCGTCAGCAAGTAATGAAACGAGTAGTAGATCAATAATATTCTCCTTACCGACAAAAACAGACCCTATATTTTCTTTTAATTTATTTATCATATGTAACATTCCTTCCATAATAAAAGAGTTAGTATTTCTATATTTTAACAAATTATTCAGAAAATTGGTATGATTTTTTAATCCGAAGAAATAGATATTTAATTATTAAATTACTCTTGCATATTTTGGAATATGATTATACAATATCGGTATACGATGTATCGTAAGTCGATATATCATAAGGCGATGTATCGGAGGTAGTTATAATGAATGTGAAAGCACAAAAATATATTCCATTAACCGAGGCAACGTATTACATACTATTGTCACTCGTAAAGCCAATGCATGGCTATGGAATTATGCAAATGGTAGAAGAGATGACAAATGGGGAAGTAAAGCTAGGTCCTGGTACTTTATATGGGAATACGACGAAGTTATTAAAAGAAAAGTTAATTGTTGAAGTTGCCTCAACAGACAGAAAGAAGTGCTATGAGTTAACGCCGTTTGGTAGAGAAGTGTTAGAGCTAGAGTATAACAGGTTGCAGAGATCTGTAAGAAATGGAAACAGTATATTAGGGGAGTGAATGGAAGATGGAGACAAAGAAGATATTCAAACCTTTCGCGGTATGGAGCGTAGAAAAAGAAGAAGCTTTTTTACGGAATATGCACCAACAAGGCTGGGCATTACAAAAATATAATATAATGTATACATTTAAGAAAACTAAGCCGAAAGATGTAGTATATAAAGCGGATTTCAGATTGGATTATAAAGATTCAAAAGAAAAACAAAAAGAATATATTGATATATATGAAATGTGTGGGTGGAAACATGTAACGAGTTTTACAAAATGGAATTATTTTTGTAAGGAAGTAGAAGAGGAAAATGAGTTGCCTGATATATATTCAGAAAAGGAGACGAGGATACAAAAACTAAAGGAGTTATCACTATTCTTTGTTATTATGTTAGCAACTATATTACCATCAATGTATAACGTATTTTTAAGTCCGATAGAATCAAGAGTGCCTATTTGGGCGAAAGTTATGGTGGGGGTTGTTAGTTGTATGTGGATGTATCTCTTTATAAGGCTCTCTTGGAAAATTAAGAAATTGAAAAGCGAAATATTATAATAAAGATTGGATTTTAAAAGAAGATGATTACCGGAATCATCTTCTTTAATTTTTACATAATTCTATTTTGTTCACTCTTTTTTACACAATAAAAAACTATATATTTAAGGCATAGAACTAACAGTTACAAAGATAATACCAGTGATAATACCTAAAAAAATCATAAATGATGAAAAAACGATTAATAATAATGAACTACCGATTAATACTATTTTATTAGAGTTTTGATGTTTAAAGTGGTAATAAAGTAAAAAGCCGCAAACAGTAGAAATAATCCATATAGCTAGACCGTAAGGGGTCGAGATCTTCTTCCAATCGAAGATCCAAAAGTAAAAAATGCCTATGTGACAAGTTAATAGTAGAAATGTAAATGGAATCATTAACTTTTTATTTAAAATCATTTGTTTCACCTCTTTTATGTAAATATTACCAGAAGGGTGTGGAGTTTCAAATATAATAAGGAAGAAATACATTTTTTATTACCGTATTAAACGGAAAAATCCCTTATAGAAAAATCTATTTCTATAAGGGATAGTAACGATTTTATGAGAAAGACTGATTTTGCGCAGGTTTTATAAATTGCTCTGGGTTTTCAACAAGCCCGCATACAGCACATTGGACGCGATAAGTAGGTCCTTGATAAGCCATATGAAAAGCATTCATCGTTTCGTTTGTGTATTCTTCTTCTACTTGACCAGTTTGTGGATTTAATTTCACTGGTTTTACTTGTTGCTCAAGAATATTAAAGCGAGTTCGGTTCGTTTTACAGCTTGGACATAGCATTGGTTCCATATGTATACACCTCCATTTGTAGCATTTCTTAAGCGGTATGATTTTATGCACATAGTTTTATGATCACGTAGAAAAAACTTTCTCAACATAAATAGGTGTATATTATATTTAAAATTCAGAAAAAATAAAATATAATAAATGTAAGAACTGGTTATGTCCAAACCAAATCTCCTGTTTTATGCCAATAAGCTGGGGGCCGAGAAATCGGCCTCATTTTTTTGTGCTCGTCTCTATAAGGTACAAGGTTTTTAAAAACATTTGTCGAATTTTTAGAGGTGAAGGTAAAGGAGGAATAATTATGAACTTAAAAATGAAATACATTATTTTATATGTAGAAAAGTTTGAACAATGTCTTCAGTTTTATAAAGAAATTTTAAAATTACCAATAAGAGCTGAACACGGTACATATATCGAATTTGAAACAGGAGCAACAATTTTAGCGATGAATACACGAGAGGATGTTAAGGAGTTAACGGGACTACCTCTTACAGAAGGTGTACTACAATCTTCTCATTTTGAAATAGGATTTGTTGTAGATGATGTTAAGGAAACGATTGAGAAATTAAAAGAACAAGGGGTTAAAGTTCTAGTTGAGCCAATCGTAAAACCGTGGGGACAAACAATTGCTTACATTGCTGACCCAGACGGTAATTATATTGAAATTTGTAGTTCATTAGAATAGAAGGAGAAAAAGAGGATGGGGTTTCCAAAATTAGAAACAGAACGTTTACTATTAAGAGAACTTACACTATTAGATGCAGAAACAATGTTCCATTATTTTTCAAAAGAATCCGTTATTCGTTATTTTGGAATGGACTCTTTCGAAAATGTTGAGCAAGCGAAAACGACTATTCAAACGTTTAGAAAGCGTAATGAAGAGGGAAGTGTATTTCGCTGGGGAATAGAGAAGAAAGGCACAGATCAATTAATTGGTACGTGTGGATTTCATTTAATTAACAATCATCATAAACGAGCTGAAATTGGTTATGAGCTAGATGATACATATTGGGGACAAGGATACGCAACCGAAGCACTGCAAGCAATGCTAGCTTACGGATTTGAAACGTTGCACTTTATAAGAATTGCAGCTGTCGTATATATAGAAAATGAAGCTTCCCGTAATTTATTAAAAAAAGCCGGATTTCAAGAAGAAGGATTACTTCGAAAATATATGATTCAAAATGATGTTGCTCATGACACGGTCGTTTATTCATTATTAAAAGAAGATTGGCAAAAGTAATGAGCACAAGTGAAATAATGAAAGTTATTAAGGAGCATAAAGATGAGCGATTTATATTAGGTATAGATGGTCTAAGTCGTTCAGGTAAAACAACATTGGTTAAAGAGTTGGAAGAAGATTTGAAGCAAAGTGAAATCCCGTTTCATATTTTTCATATTGACGATCATATTACTGAGCGTAATAAGCGATATAATACTGGATTTGCAGAATGGTATGAGTACTACAACCTTCAATGGGATATAGAGTGGTTGCAGCGAAACTTTTTTTGGAAGTTACAAAGCGATATACAAGTACAATTGCCTTTCTATCATGATGAAACAGACATATGTGAAATGAAAGAAATACAGCTTCCTTTAGTAGGTGTAATAATTGTTGAAGGTGTTTTTCTGCAGCGAAAAGAATGGAGAAATTTCTTTCATTATATGGTGTATTTGGATTGTTCAAGAGAGACAAGGTTTCTTCGCGAGAGTGAGGAAACGCAGAAGAACCTTCCAAAGTTTCAAAGTAGGTATTGGAAAGCTGAGGAGTATTATTTGGAAAAGGAATCACCGAGGGATTTGGCGGATTTCGTAATACGCAATATGTAACAATGTAAGTACAAAATAGAAGATGTATAAAATGAATATTTTATGGGATTTTGATGGGACGTTATTTAATACGTATCCTGCATATACAATGATGCTTTCTGAAATATTAGGTGATGCAGTAGATAAACAAGAAATATACAAAAACTTAAAAATATCATATTCCCACGCAATTCAATATTACAACATTTCAAATGAACAGGAAGAACAGATTAAAGTTTTGAAGAAACAGTTTACTCCAAAAGATATGAAACCGTTTGAAGGTGTCGAAGAGATTTTGAAATTTGCGCATAAAAACGTGATTATGACACATAAACATAGGACAGGAGTTATGGAAATCTTAAAGTATTATGGATGGGACAAATACTTCGTCGATATGGTTACAATTGACGATGGTTTCCCTCGAAAACCGAACTCTTTAGCTTATGATCATTTACATAAAAAGCACAATATTGATCTAGCAATTGGAGATAGAGAGTTAGATCTATTGCCTGCGAAGGAATTAGGTATTTCAACATGTATGTTTCAAGATAAATGTGATGTAGCGGACTATTCTTTATCGCATTACTCTGAGTTTTTTAAGGTAGTTATTGATAGAGATAGAGAGTTTTCTTTATAAACGGCTTGATTAAAACTTCTACTTTTTACTCGGAAAGTAGAGGTTATTTTCTATGTTTAAAAAAACTATAGTGGATTAATACTTTCAAGTGTATAGAAGGAGATTGTTATAATAATGTGAATTATATAGTTATAGATAAATCTGTAGATAAAGAGTTATGTTTTTGAACTTTTTTAAGTAAGTGAAAGATTTCTATAAGGCGAGTGATAATATGAGTATTTTCATTTTAGAAGATGATGTCATACAAGCGCAGCAAATGAAGCGGTTAGTTGAAGAGATTTGTGAGAAATATATGTTGCCGTACGATTTTATCGAAGTAACTAGTAAAAGTGAAAACATTATTAAAAACATTCCACGGGCGACTTATGTACCAATTTATTTTTTAGATATTGAGATAAAAAGAGAAGAACGTAAAGGGTTGCAAGTAGCGCAAGAAATTCGTAAATATGATACGCAAGGGATTATTGTGTTTGTAACGACGCATTCAGAATTTGCACCGATCTCGTATCAATACATGGTATCAGCTTTAACATTTATTGATAAAGGTTTGCCTTATGAAGAACGATATCAAGTATTTGAGCAATGTTTGCTTCAATATGAGGCACGCAATAAGACTACTATTCCTAAGGATGATTTTATTGTTGAAAATAGTAACGCTACTGTGCGACTGCCATTTCATGCAGTCGAATATATTATGACCGATGATCCACATCGTTTAGCTTTAGTGACGTTAGATCGTATCGTTTATTTTTATGGAACATTAAAAGAGATTGAAATAGTAGATGAACGGTTATTTCGTTGTCATCAATCATATGTCGTGAATATTATACAAATGTCTTCTTATGATACAACGCAGAAGATGATGATATTAAAAAGTGGGAAACGAATTCCAGTATCGCGGCGTTTAGTTAGTAAAGTACGTACAATGTTAAAGGGTGAGATGTAATGTATATTTATGATGTGTTTGCACTTTTGCTCACTAGTATGAGTCATACCTTCTTATACATTCAATTAATCCGGTACAATAGATTGTCATATAGAATGTTAGCGTCTTTAAGTGTTGTATTTATTATTTTACTTGTAATTGTCGTAACAGTAACGAGATATCCAGAGCTTAATAGTACAATTGTGTTATTTCTAATAAGTTTAGGATTGATGCAAAATGAATTGAACTTTATGCGGAATTTATATTTTGCGCTTGTTAGCATGGTTATTATTACGCTTGTGAAAATGCTATTTCTCGAAGTGGGTATGAAACTATTTATGTTAACACCATTTGATTTCTATTTATGGACAGCGAGTATAATTCATCTTATCGTGTCGCTCATAACTTTTATAGGTATTGTATTAGCTCGTAAACGAATTCAAAGTATCGCTCAGTACATAGTAGGAAGTCCACTATATTATGTTACTTATATTTTGTTAATTATTGGGTTTATTATTGGATTAATTTTAACGAGTCCATCCACTGATTTTTTAGCAAAGTTAAATCAGCAATATGGTGAATTGAGTTTTATTTCAGCAATTATATTGTTCTTAGTATTACTACTTATTGTATTACTGAGTTCGCATTTGGCGAAAGAGAAGTTGGTAGAAGAACATGAAACAAGGTTAGATAAAGAATTACTCGATTATGTTGAGAAATTAGAATCGATGCATGATGAATTGGCCAGTTTCCGCCACGATTATATTAATGTGTTACTTGCGTTAGAAGCGGGAATACGTACAAAAAATGTGAATGAAATCGAGCAAGTTTATTATGAGGTTATTACTCCTACTTTAAAATTAATCAATGATCATGAACTCGATATTGCGAAATTATCTCGTATACATATACCTGAAGTGAAAAGTGTATTAAGAGCAAAAGTGGGTACTGCCCAGCAACAACAAATAAAAGTAATGCTTGATATTCCGGAAAAAATAGCGACGGTTTCGATGCCTATAGTTCCTTTTATTCGTATCATTTCAGTCTTATTAGATAATGCAACTGAAGAAGCGGTACATAGTGAGGAAAAGGTACTGCAAATTGCCTTTTTTGAAATGGATGCAGAGCAATATTTTGTTGTTCGTAATAGCTCCAATTATAAAGAGATTGATTTGCAAAAAATTTATGAGAAGAATTATTCGAGTAAAGAAGAGGGCAGAGGATATGGGTTATTCTCATTAAAACGTATTATAAATAAAACGAATAATGCAACGCTAGAAACGACTTATATGAGTCCTCATTTCACGCAAACTTTCATACTAAAAAAATAGATAACCATTTATGATGGAAATCAAACCGAATAAGAAATAACTACATACTTTCTTCAATCGTTTTTATACACTTCAAGTAAGAGGTGAAACGAGATGAATGGTCTTATTTTTACAGCGTTTATAAGTATAGGGTTACCGCTTGTTGCACTTTTATATGCTTTTTGGAAGAAACGCTATATCCCGTATATGCTAGGCGTATTGGCATTTGTTGTATCACAAATTTTAATCCGTATACCAATACTGAATTATTTAAATGGAAATAGCACAGCTTTTTCAATGTTTAGTGTCATGCAGCCTATATTATTTGCGATTATGCTTAGTTTGTCAGCTGGTATTTTTGAAGAGATAGCTCGTTTTATTGCAATGCGCTATTTTATGAAACAACGAGATTGGCAGTCAGGATTTTTATTCGGAGTAGGGCACGGTGGTATTGAAGCTGTGTTGATAGTCGGTATTCCAGTAGTATCTCTATTATTATCGCAAACAGTTAGCGGAAATACGGATAGTTATTTTGTCGGTGGAGTGGAACGTATCTTTGCGATGTTAATCCATGTCGGTCTGTCATTCATTGTATTGCAAGCTGTTGTCCAAAAGAAATTTCGTTATGTTGTATATGCAATTTTCATCCATGGGACTGTAAATGCACTAGCAGGTATCATACCGCTATACGTACCAGCAGATAGGGCTATATTTACTGTAGAAGTTACAATAGCAATTTGTGCGTTACTTGTATTTAGTTATAGTTTCATCTTAAAAAGAAAGGGTGTATTAAAATGAAAAGAATGTTACTCATTATTATAAGTGCTATTGCGGCGTTCGCACTTGCAGCATGTACTGGTAATAAAGTAGATGAAAGTACTTCAAAAAAGTTTATTCCGAAAGCGGAAGAAATTGTAACGTTACTAAATGAATCTAAGTATAAAGAAGTGCATGACAAATTTGATAGCAAGATGAAAACTGCATTATCAGAGGAGAAAATGAAAGATCTTACTCCTGTAATTGAAAAAGCTGGTACATTCGAAAAGATTGAAAAAAAGTCGATTGAAGAAAAAGATGGTTTATATACAGTTGTTCTTGTAGCGAAATATAGTAAAGAACAACGTACCTTTATCGTAACTTATAATGATAAAGAAGAAATAGCAGGTTTATATATTAAATAAAAAACAGATAAAGTGGAAGTGTCCGCTTTATCTGTTTTTTATTATTTTAACCAAATTATGGTTATTCATGCTAATATGAACTCATAGCTATATAGAAGGGGTGGGTAATTATGAAAACAGAAATAGTTTCCAAAAAGAAGTACAGCATAATAAGCTATGTATCTTTACTCATCGGAATTATGTGTTTTTTATTCGTTTTTATAACTCCGACAAGAATAGCGAATGCGGGTAATATAGTGGGAGATTATATTACAATTGCTCTGACAGGCGTAGGTATTATACTTTCAACAATTGGAATCACGAAACAAACAGAGAAGAAGGCAATTGCAATTATCTCATTAATACTTTCCTCATCGTTCTTTATTTTTTGGATTATCGCGATTATCTTATTGTTTACTGGCCAAATAAATTTTGCGCCGTAATGAGCAATAAAAAGAGTCCTTCATATAAGAAGGACTCTTTTTATTCGGTATCTTCAGGTTGATATTCTAAAAGATCTCCAGGTTGGCATTCTAATGCTTTACAAATAGCATCTAAAGTTGAAATTCTAATTGCTTTTGCTTTTCCATTTTTTAATATAGAAAGGTTAGCCATTGTAATTCCAACCTTCTCTGAAAGTTCAGTTACGCTCATTTTTCTTTTCGCTAGCATTACATCAATATTAATTATTATTGCCATGTTATTCACCTCAGACCGTTAAATCATTTTCTGATTTTATATCTATCGCATCTTTTAAAAGTCTTTGGAGAACGGCAGCAAAGACTGCGATAACCATTGAAGAAAAGATTAGGAGCATGCCAAGTATAATAATACCTGGTGCATCATCTCTTTCCGCCACAAGATAGAAGAGTGGCATACCTACCACATATAAAATACTGATTGTTACTGCACATTGTTTTATCTTTTTTAAAGCTCTAACAGATAATTTCGAGAAAGCGTTACCCTTGTCAATGAAGCTTACAAGTTTAAAAGCTTGATACAGAGCGAAATAAAAAGGTACCACCGTTGCATACAGATTGATTAAAATAAGATATTTTATATATGCAATATCGGGATACAATTCCGCTGCATAATTCCCTATGTTAGGAACTAAAAATATACACAAAGCAAGAACAGGGATTCCAATCAGAATAATAGCTGTCTTTAAAAAGAGTGTTGATCTTTGTTTCATATAAAGCACCTCATTTATTAATTATCTATTTAATCTAACATGAAATTTATCGTTTAACAATAAATTTTTATTTATTATAATCGTGTTTTTATTGTTAAGTAAATTTGAATTTCAGATGAAAATAAAAAGTACTGCTCTTTATAAAAAAGGGTGCCAAACAAATAGACTTCTTGTAATAAAAAAGTATGGTGAATATGGTGATATATACCATTGTTCCTTTGACGAAATATAGTACAGATAATCGTTCCTTCTTTCTGTAAATGATGTTATGTTAAAAGTAACGATTAAGTCGTTCTAATAATAAGAGTTTTTAGAAAAACAATATTTTTCGTAATTTGAAGAGGTGTTAATGAAATGAAATCGTACACGCAATTTGAACGAAGAAAACACATACTAGATGAGTTAGAAAAGTACAACCGAGTTATGGTAAATGATTTAGCGAAGGTACTAAATGTTACAACAGAAACGATACGAAGAGATTTAGATATGTTGCACAAGGAAGGGCAGCTTACGAAAATACATGGTGGTGCAATTAAGAAAAAAGATCAAACACTAGAATTTCATTTTGATAGGCGCCGAGCTGAGAATATTGAAGAAAAACGAAAAATTGCAATGGAAGCAAGTAAACTCGTAGAAGATAATGATATTATCGCAATTGAAATTGGGACAACCACAATGCAAATTTTGGATTACATACACGATAAAAAGAATTTGACGATTTTAACAAACTCGATACCAGCTGTTAATAAAATTATTGAGCTTAAAGAACAATATGATTCCTTTGATTGCAGGTTAATAGTCATTGGAGGAATATTGAATACAAATTCATTAGCATTGTCTGGAGAAATGACGTTAAACTATCTTGACCATTTCACTGTTAATAAGTTATTTGCTTCTTGTGATGGAATTTCTTTAGAAAAAGAACTAACATGTTCGTATATTGAAGATGCACAAATATATAAGCAGTTAAAGAATAATGCAAAACAAGTTGTCATGATGGCTGATGAGTCAAAGTTTAATTTAACAAAGTTCTATAAAAGCGGGAATTTCAGTGACATCGATGCATTATATACAAACGCTAAGCTCGATGAGGCGTGGCACAATGTGTTAACAAGTAATGGGGTAGAAGTAATAACAGTATAGAAAACAAAAAGAAGACTATTTCTTAGTAAGTTGAGAAATAGTCTTCTTTTTGTTTATATGTTGTTTTATTTTGTTTATTTGTTGTTTTTACAATTAGTTAACAAATTAACAACATTGTGTTAATAATATACTCGTACAATATGAATTAGGAGGTGGCAAGAATGCAAATAAAACTATCAAAAGCTGTGTTCTTTTTACTACCAGTTGGAATACCTCTAATCTTGTTTTGGATTATTCCGAATTTCATTAGTTTAGGTATTAGTTTTACTGATTGGGATTTTATGACGAATGATTTTAACTTTGTTGGTTTAGAAAACTATTTTAATTTATTTACACAAGATTCTTTTATGCAAGCATTGCTCAATACGTTTTATTTCGGAATTGGAACAGTCATTCCGACGATTGCATTGGGCTTAGGTTTCGCATTATTCTTCCGAAAAAAATTTAAAGGTTCTGCATTGTACCAATTAATGATTTTTTCACCTTGGGTAACGCCAACAATAGCTGTATCCATTGTGTGGTCACTTTTATATGAACCTCAATTTGGAGTTATTAATAAAGTTCTAAACTTTTTTGGGATACCAGGTTTGGACTGGCTTCAAAGTAGTCAAACAGCGATGTTAGCAGTCATTATTGTGACAGTTTGGAAATTAGTTGGTTGGACGATGATCTTCTATATTGGCGCATTAGAAAAAGTTCCAGATAGTTTATATGAAGCAGCTAGTATTGATGGAGCAAATTCATGGCAGAAATTTCGATATGTAACACTGCCAATGGTTTCATCAACAACTTTCTTCTTAGTTGTTGTCAATACAATTTCTTCAGTGCAGGCTTACGATCAAATAAAAATTTTAACACAAGGTGGACCTAGTGGTTCGACGCGTACGTTACTTTATTTATTCTTCCAACAAGGGTTTGAACAATTTGATATGGGATCTGCAACAGCAATCGCATTTATCATACTAATCATTACAATACTACTATCTGTTATAAACAAAATAATAGGTGACAAGTGGGTGAACTATTAAGGTGAATAATATGAAAAAAGGTCCATTAATCGTAAAGCATCTCTTTCTAGCGTTATCAAGTATACTATTTATTTTTCCATTCATATGGATGGTGCTTGGTTCGTTTAAAACATCTAGTGAAGTATTACAAGGAGGTTTTTGGCCTAAAGAATTTCACTGGGAAAATTATCAGCAAGTATTAGATATACTTCCATTTAGCACATATTTATTTAATAGTTTCTATACTTCTTTCATCATTACTATATATGTACTTGTTTCGTCAGCGCTTTTTGCTTATATGTTGGCATTTTATAAGTTTAAAGGCAAGAATATTACGTTTAGTGTTGTGATGGCAACCTATATGATCCCTGGAGCTGTATCGTATGTTCCTGTATATGTAATGTTAGGGACATTTGGTTTGCTTGATTCACATTTTGGATACATGATTTCTATGGCTGTTAGCGTATTCGGTATTTTCTATTTGAAACAAACGTTCCATAAAGTTGGTTTTGAAATAGTAGAAGCAGCCAAAATTGACGGAGCGAGTGATTGGCGAATTCTTTGGAAGATTATTTTTCCAATGACACGATCATCATTTGTAACTCTAGGATTGGTCACATTTATTGGTAACTATAATAATTACATTTGGCCAGCTCTTATTTTGAAAGATAATACACAAAAACTAATTACGAATGGAATTGCTGATTATTTCATTAATAGTTCTTTAGGACGAGATTGGTCACACATTATGGTTGCAAGTACAATCGCAATGGTGCCGCTCTTAATCGTATTTTTAATTCTACAAAAATGGTTCTTATCTGGTGTTACTGATTCAGGAATAAAGGGGTAATTAAATAGTAAAGGAGATATGTGGGATGAAAAAACTATTCATGCTTCTAACAGTTTTAACATTGTTTGTTAGTGCACTTGCGGGTTGTTCAGGCGGAAAAGGAAGTACGGTTAAGGCAAGTAAAGAAGGCGAGAAGGTTGTTGTTCCATTCATTAATGGAGTAGGTGGTTCTCTTGCAGATCGTGTAGATAAGATTGTGGAAGAATACAATAAAAATCAGGACAAATATGTAGTGAAAACGACAAAAGCGGGTAGCTACGATGAGTCATATCAAAAGCTACAAAGTGGATTTGCAGCGAATAACCAAGAAGCAATTGCATTACTAGGTTCAGATGTCATTCAAGAATATGCTAAAAAACAGTTAATCGTACCTATAGATGAATATGTTAAAAATGATACCAATTTCAAAAAAGAAGATTATGGGAAAGGGTTTATGGAGCAAGCAACAATTGACGGAAAGTTATATGGAATTCCGTTTTACGGTACAACACAAATTTTTTATTACAATAAAAAAGCATTAGCGGAAAATGGCTTTACAAAAGAGGATTTAAAGACGTGGGAAGGTGTAGAAAAGGTAGCAAAAACAGTCGCAAAACGTGGTGAAAACGGAAATGTTTCATATGCTGGCTGGATGCCAATGTGGGGGACGTCAAACTTAATTGATGCAGTTCGCAGTGCTGGCGGTAATGTATTAAGTGAAGATGGTAAAAAAGTATTAATTAACGATGATACTTGGGTTACGGTATGGGAGGAATTCCGCACATGGCTTCATGAAGATAAAATTATGAAAATACATTCAGGTGGTACTGGATGGGAATATTGGGATAAAACAGTAATTGATTTAGTAGAAGGCAGAACATTAGGGTTTACAGGATCATCTGGTGACCAAGGATTTGTTTTCAAATCATTAGGTAAAGGAATGACGGAAGAAGAACGTCTTAACACATTTGAAGCATTACCTCAGCCTGCTTGGGGTAATAATAAACCAGCGCCAAAACTAGAAACATATTTGTTCACATTAACGAGAAATATTGATCCAGAAGTAGCAAAAGGCGCATATGACTTTATGAAATTTGCGACAAGTACGGAGAAAACGGCTGAATGGTCAATGGCAACAGGCTATATTCCTGTTCGTAACAATGTAACAGAGTACGGTCCATATGCTGAATTTGTTAAAAAACAACCACAAGCATTAGTTCCGTTAGAACAAGCCAACAATAATGGAGTGGGACCATTTGTAGATCCAACGGGCGGAAAAATCAATGACGCTTTAAATGTAGCAAAAGATAAAGTAGAGATTGAAGGGGTTCCAGCAAAGAAAGCATTAGATGAAGCAGCTAAAGTTGCGCAAGAAGAGTTAGATAAAGTTTTGAAAAAGAAGAAGTAAACCTGTTTGTAGTACGAACGTGAGGTGCTTTTGAACGAAGGAAGTGCCTCTAAAATTCACTTGAAAAGGTGTGAGAACTATGATCGAAATAACAAGTACGATAACACTCTCTCCATTCGTAAAAAATAAACACTGTTTCCAAATGGATGAAACTGATATTACAAACTTTACATTAACAATTGATCAAGGGGATAGCCGAAAAATTCCGCTTTTACTAATCTTAAGAGATCCTAACGGTTATGTACGTATACAATATCAAACTCCAATTGTAAATGAAAAACTAGTCGTTTCGAAAGATTCAAAGTTTTGTTCTGCTGGTTGTATTGGAGGAGACATACAGTCAGGTAATTGGGAATTAGAAGTCGTATATATCCCTCATTGTGCAAAGAAAGTAGTGAAATTTACTGGGGAAAAAGTTGACTATACAGTAAATATAGAAGTGAATGATCAGTTGGAGCGAAAGTATAATAGAGAGCATTTTTGTAAGGGCAATGTTTTTATCGATGAAGACCGTTTTAATAAGGTAGTAAATGAAGAACATCGCTGGTACAAAGGGGATTTTCATGAACATACAGATTTAACAGATGGCGAGATAGATGATGAACTTGGAATGAAAGTATGTGAAAAACAAGAATTAGATTTTTTATATGCGACGGAGCACAATATTATTATGCCATCTTATGAAAAAGGAAACACATTAATTATACCATCTATGGAACTTACAACTCCTTATGGTCATTACAATATATTTGGCATAAGAGAATTTGTTGATTTTACAGAGTATGTAGATGAATCATTTAGTGCTGAAAAAATGAATGCACTATTTTCACTCATGAAAGAAAAAGGTTATTTATTGAGTGTGAATCATCCATTTATGAAGCCTTGGGCGAACCAAGTTAATATTAATTTAGAAAATGTTCATACGATGGAAATTATGTGTGATCCAACTTATAAAAAAAGTAAATCATCTACTTTAGAAGCTTTACATTGTTTCGATCAAATGTGGTCAAATGGTCTTAAAATTTGGGGAATAGGAGGAAGTGATTCTCATTTACATCCATCTAAAACATTCCCAGGATCAAAAGACCCATCCATTTACGGTGATCCAGGAACATATGTATTATGTAACGGTTTATCTATTAAAAACTTGAAATTTGCGATTCAAAAAGGAAGAATTTATTTCTCTCGATTTAGAAAACTAACGATAGATATTCAAAACGAAGGTGAAACGATTGCTGTCGGCGATGAGGCTAAAGGAAATATTATTTATAACCTTCAAGCAGATAAACCGTGTGAGTGGAGATTACTTATAAATGGAAGAATGATTGAAAAAGAATACGGAAGCGATGTAACCTTTGCATTCACTTTAAATGAAGGGGCGTACGCTAGAGTTGAGGGATGGGAAGAGGACGAATTAGTAGCATTTATTAATCCTATTCATAATAAAGTTCAGAATAAAAATATAAAAACATGGAATGAAGTTATAGGGGGAATAAAAGGTGAATAAAGCGATTATTTTTGATAAAGATGGAACATTAATACAGTTAGATTCAGTTTGGTACAAAATTGTGCATCGTGTGTTAGATGATATATTTCAAACGTATCCAAATGAAAAAAGTAAACGAGATGACTACTTAACGATTATTGGTATGAATGATAACGATTTTGAGAGTACGAGTTTACTAGCTTGTCGCACAAATTACTTTATTGCGGCTGCATGGTATTCGTTATTAGAAAATCAATATGTGGATAAAGAGAATTTTATTCAAAATGTATGTCTTCTATTCAAAAAGTACTCTACTGCAGATGATCTTGTATTTACAGAAGTGGAAGGTGCAAAGGAAACGTTACGATATTTAAAAGACAATGAATATATTATTGGGGTTGTTACGGCAGACGATGTTGATGCAGCTATTCATTCTCTGAAAATGACTGAGTTATATGATTATGTAGATTTTTTAGGTGCAGATGATGGTGTGAATAGAACAAAACCTGAAAGTGACTTTTATCATATGTTTAAAGAAAAATTTTCACTAACTGAAGAAGATGTGCTTATGGTAGGTGATACATTAACAGACGTTACATTTGCAAGAAATAGTAACATTAAAGTAGTGGGCGTCTTATCGGGTGCGAGCAGGAAGGAAGATTTAGAAGGAAAAGCGGATTATATTTTAAACAGTATGAAGGATATTTCGAAGATTTTATAATTCATGTCATCATAATTTTTAACAATATCTATAAATATAGCTCGAATTCTAGGAGGATATTATGGCTCAACTATCATTCAAAAACATTTACAAAAAATATGATCATGATGTGACAATCGTAAAAGATTTTAACCTAGAAGTAAATGATGGAGAATTTATCGTTTTGGTTGGCCCTTCAGGGTGTGGGAAATCTACAACATTACGTATGATTGCAGGACTTGAGGAGATTTCAGAGGGCGACTTTTATATTGATGGAAAGCGTGTAAATGATGTTACACCGAAAGATAGAGATATTGCAATGGTATTTCAAAACTATGCACTTTATCCGCATATGAGTGTGTATGAAAACATGGCATTTGGATTAAAACTAAGAAAGTATAGTAAAGAAGAAATTGACCAACGTGTGCAACATGCAGCAAAAATTCTTGGGCTTGAGCAGTATTTAAGCCGGAAGCCAAAAGCACTTTCAGGTGGTCAGCGTCAGCGTGTTGCCTTAGGCCGAGCGATTGTTCGAAATGCAAAAGTATTTTTAATGGACGAGCCTTTATCAAACTTAGATGCGAAGCTGCGCGTTCAAATGCGTGCTGAGATTACAAAATTACATCAACAGCTGCAAACGACATCTGTATATGTCACGCATGATCAAATTGAAGCTATGACGATGGCGACGCGCTTAGTTGTACTAAAAGATGGGATTATACAGCAAGTCGGTACACCGAAAGAAGTGTATGATAATCCAGAGAATGTATTTGTCGGCGGATTCATTGGCTCTCCTGGAATGAATTTTTTCAAAGGAGTATTAACAGATAATGCAGTTATGATTGATAAGTGGAAAATTGAAGTGCCAGAAGAGAAGATGAAAGGCTTGCGAAATAAGGGCTATACGAATAAAGAAATCATAATAGGAATACGTCCAGAAGACTTTTATTATGGAAAAGAAATCGAGGATTTACCATATAACGCAAAAGTAACGGTATGTATTGATGTAGCAGAACTAATGGGAGCAGAAACATATCTATATTCTAACATTAATGGACAATCTTTTGTTGCACGTGTGGACACATCTTTAGATGTGCAAAGTCAATCAAATATAGAGCTCGGTTTAAACATGGACAAAGTTCATTACTTTGATTCAGAAACTGAGAAACGGATTGTTTTATAGATAATAATTAATATGATTATACCTTTAGAATTTCTTCAACTACTACAAATAAATGAATAGCAAAAAGCCGATTATCCTTTAGATTACAGGGAATCGGCTTTTTTATATAAAAGATTGCTTAGCGTATATTATCAAGACCTAAATCCAAAAAACACTTAAAATATCACGCTCCTAACATATTGTATATGACTAATATGTTAGGAGCGTTTATTTTTGGTAATGAGTTTTGAAACTGAATTTGAAAATGTCTTTTTCTCAATTCAATATTGATATTTTTCGAGCAATTAATGATTTAGGTAAACAATATTCATTCCTAAACTCAGCCATGGTATTTTTGGCAGAATATATGGTATATATTTTTGGTTTAATTATTATAGCTTATTGGTTTACCGGGTCCAGAAAAAGTAGGATGATGGTTATTCAAGCGATGGTTGCTTTTGTGATTGCTGAGGTGATTGGAAAAATAGCAGGGAAATTTCATTTGAATTATCAACCGTTTGCAGTATTGCCTGATGTTAATAAACTTGTCGACCATGCTGTAGATAATTCATTTCCTAGTGACCATACGATTCTCTTTTTTTCGATTTGTTTTTCGTTTTTGCTTGTTCGTAAAAAGACTGGATGGTTATGGATTATACTTGCATTTTGTGTAGCGATCTCTCGTATTTGGGTAGGGGTTCATTATCCTTTTGATGTTGTAATAGGGGCTTTAATAGGATGTGTTTCAGCGTTATTTTCGTATTGGTTAGTACCGGAATTTTCTTTTATCAAGCAATTGCTTACTCTATATGAAAGAGTAGAGAAACATGTTTTACCATCCAAAAACAAATCAAAGGGATTTTGAGTATACAAGTATAAAAGTTAGCGTGAAAGATACAGATGCTGACGACCTATATATGGAATGTATTCATGTTGCAGCTGTTGCTTCAGCTATTGCTGAACAAATTAAAGAGCAACAACGAATGAAGAAGGCTTCTTAATTTTGTGTGTTTGTGGATGTGATAAGCGCCCAGGTTTTAGGCAGTGTTGCGGTTCTCTTTCGTTGCAAAGTAAACGTCAAGTAACTCCAAAATATACAATACAAGTTGATTTTGGAGTTATTTTTTGTTTGCTTCACTTTTTTTCGGCACTCTACAGCTAGATGGTATTACTGACACGTACAAGTTATCAACAATCTTTATGTTGAAAGAATCTTAGCGTACGAATATCGCTTTTTGTTGGCAATGCCCTGTCACAATCAAGCTGAGAAAAACAAATAATCCAAAACGAGAAAATTCTTAAGTTGATGGATGTGTGATGCTACTCCTATGTTAAGGTTCGATTCATTTGAAACAGCAACCTCTATATTGAGTGGTGTTAAAGCGACGTATATGATAAAAAAGATGTATCGCTTGTAAAAAAAATGCATCACCTTGAATGAGCTAATACGACAAGAATTCGTATCGGGCCTAATTAGGGAATGCAGTACAGATCAGTATATAGTATACAAGCATTCCCTTTCTATAAATACGGTATGTTTTTAATATAATTAAAAGAAAATTTTTGTGTTCTTTAATATGATTTGACATAATACCAGTTTTTTTCTATTTTTGTGATTTCTTTATATTCATTATTAAAGTCGTATTTGTTTGGTCTAGTATCATTTGGTGTGTAAATAAATCCTGAAAAATTATCTAATATACCACGATAAGTAAAAAAGAAAACAGAAATACCATTTTTATTTTGTTGAATAATTACATCCCCACCGTTTTTGGAAGTGGATGCAAACTGTTTAGGTAAATGAATTTGTCTACTATCATAATGAACATTAGGAGTTAACTCTTTATGTTCTATAAGTGCTATAACTTTTTCACGGTCTTCTTTATAGATAATAAAATCTAAATTTATATAAATCTCATTAAATGGTATACATATCCAAGTAATTACTATGATTAGTTGAATAATTAATGGTTTCCAATTTTTGTATTTTATGAGATGTATGATTGTGAAAATTAATATTAAGAAAAACAATCCATGAACTATTATTGAAAGAAATGGCATAACAAATGGGGTAAGGAATTCAACTAAATACCATTTAAAAAAATGATAAAGTATAAGAGCGATACCGCTTATTAATGTAATTTTGGTTAAATTCTTATTCAAATTTTGAATCTCCTTTCTATACTAAAAACTATGTGATTTTAGTATGAATATAAAATGCATTTTTTCATGAATTTCCCTTATTTTCATTATATTAACTTTGTATGATTAATATTTTGAATATATCATAGATTTAAAATTAAATAAACGGACATTAAATTTTTATATTTTATAAAGAATAACAGTTAAATAAAAGTGAAGGAAGTTTTCAAAATAGACTAGTTTAATTTGATTTGTTTCATGAAATAGATCCAGTTCCGGTAAAATCAGTTGCAACAAGTGAACATTACGTTCATCGATAGAATAAGGTGAAACTAAGCGGAGCATATCAAAGTCGGTGTCACCGACTTATGGGACAGCTCACTTCTTATTGTGGAAACGGGGCAGTACAGAAGTGAAAAAAACTCTGTGTTTCTTTTTAATTAATATATTTATTGGGAAAAACTTCGAAATTTCCGGCACAAATGCTCCTTCTATCCTATAATAGAAGCTATTTTGGACGTAAGCAATTTGTAAGGAATGAGTAAGAAAAAAGAGGTTTTCATAGTATAAAATATTTATTATACCTGCGTATAACACCTACTACTAATAATGTGTTATAATACGAATTAGCAACATAAAGGAAAGGAATTAGAAAAAATGACATTACAAAATACTAAAAATTTAAAAAAACAAGTTGCTCCTTTTGAAAAATCAACGGCAAAAAAAAGTGTTTGGCAAATCATCAATACGGTAGTGCCATTTATTATCTTATGGTACCTTGCTTATAAAAGCCTGTCCGTTTCTTATTGGTTAGCATTAGTTCCATCTCTGTTAGCCGCTGGATTTATGACACGGGTTTTCATTATTTTTCATGATTGTACCCATCATTCTTTTTTTAAAAGTCGTCGTGTAAATAGAATAGTAGGGACATGTATGGGTGTTTTAACTTTATTCCCGTTTGATCAATGGGGGCATGAGCATTCCGTTCATCACGCTACAAGTGGTAATTTGGATAAGCGAGGTACAGGAGATATTTGGACCCTTACAGTGAATGAATATTTGGCAGCGCCATTTAGACTCCGTTTAGCATATCGTTTATATCGCAATCCATTCGTTATGTTTGGATTAGGTCCGATTTATGTTTTCCTACTTAAAAATAGATTTAACCGAAAAGGTGCTAGAAAGAAGGAACGCATGAACACCTATTTGACGAATGTTTTAATTGTTGCTTTAGTAGGGTTACTTTGCTGGGCAATCGGATGGCAATCGTTTCTTTTAGTACATGGTTCCATATTCTTAATAGCAGGTTCAATAGGTATTTGGCTGTTTTACGTACAGCACACATTCGAGGATTCTTATTTTGAAGAAGATAAAGAGTGGGAATATGTGAAAGCGGCAGTGGAAGGAAGTTCTTTTTATAAACTTCCAAAAATCTTGCAATTTCTAACTGGTAATATTGGATTTCACCATGTTCACCATTTAAGTCCAAGAGTACCTAATTATCAATTAGAAGAGGCACACAATAATACGCTTCCTTTAAAAAATGTACCAACGATTACTCTTGCTACAAGTTTGCGGTCACTCAGTTTCCGTCTTTGGGATGAGCAAAACAACAATTTTGTTAGCTTTAAAGACGTCAAAAAATTAGTGAAAAACAATGTTTCTATTCCAGTAAAATCAGAACTATAACTTCACCACATATAACTGACTCCCCTTAATCATTTTCGATTTAAGGGGAGTTTTTGTTTAAATAGTAGATGTACGATATGGAGAAAACTTAAATGATTCAAATTGTAATGGAGGTGGATTAGGAAATAGTAGGTATTAATATAAGAAGACGATAAAAATATTATGTTAACAATTTGAGACGATTGATATTACTTTTTTCAATAGATATTATGCTTAGTCTCTGAGTATATTTCATCTGGTGTGTATCATGTCTTACAAGAAACGTATGATTTAAAACTTGATAAAATCTGCAGCAAATACATATGAAAATGATGTTACCTTAATAAATCAAAGGGTATTACGCTATGAAATAAATGATAATAAGAATAGGTGAATTATTTTAGAATAACAAAATACAAAACGGACAAACTCAATTATCCTTGAATTTGTCCGTTCAGTTACTGGTGAAAAAGGAGGAGTATGTAAATGAAATGTGCATATAGTCTAAAACTATTTAAAGATATGTGTATTCAGCTAAAGTGATCTCTTTTACAGTTTTTACTCTTTAGTTTGCCTAGATAGTTCAACAGACTTTTGCGTACAACGCTGCATAGCTGAAATGATGGCTGTTCGTAAGCCTTTTTCCTCTAATGTTGCTACAGCTTCTATTGTTGTTCCGCCTGGGGAACAAACCATATCTTTCAATGCACCTGGATGCATTCCTGTTTCTAGTACCATTTTTGCAGAGCCTAACACAGCTTGAGCTGCGAATTTATATGCTTGATTTCGTGGCATACCATCTAATACAGCTGCATCTGCCATCGCTTCTATAATCATATATACATATGCTGGCGAAGAACCACTTACAGAAGTTACAACATCCATTAATTTTTCACTTACTATCTCTGTTTGACCAAAACTATTGAAAATGTTTAGTACATCTTCTAGATCTCTTTTTGTCACCATTTCATTAGGACATAACGCAGACATTCCTTCTCCAACAAGAGCAGGTGTATTAGGCATTACTCTTACAACCCTTAACTTTTTATGAAAAGCATCCTCAGTACTTTTGATGCTTTTTCCTGCAGCGATCGTTACGACGATAACATCGTTTTTTATCACTTCTTTTATTTCGTTAATTATTGATGCGTATAGGTCTGGTTTAATTGATAAAATTAAAATATCAGCATTTTTAGCTACTTCATTGTTGTCAGTAGTTGTAGTTAGCCCGTATTTTTCACTGGCATTTTTTAAATTCGTAGTGTTTAAATCTGAACAAATGATTTTATTTGAAGACACTATATTTTTGTTTAGCATTCCGCCAATTATAGCCATCCCCATATTTCCGCATCCGATGAATCCAATTTGTTTGTCCATAATAACTCAATCTGGCTCCTTTTATCATAAATTATATCGGTCTGATATTGTTATTCTAAAATAATGATGATATCTCCATGCAATATAAAGAAACATTTTAAGAGAGTGTGTGCTTTTTTGCAATACAAAATATAAAAATAAATTATATTCGACATTATGTAAGTACACGCATTATATTTAAAGATTTTATGTTATCCCGCTATTTGTGGGCAGTAAAACTACCACCTCAAAATTCAGGTGGGAGATCAACTGCCCGTAAACGCCCGATTGGTGAGGGCTAATAATCAGTGGGGGATGAACAAAACCCCCACTGATTAAAGTTTCACTTTATATACCTTGGTATGGAGAACAATATATGTTATTAATCGCATGAATGACAGGAGAGATTTTTTAAAAGATTTTATGTTTATGAATATGAGTATAGTTATATCAATTTTCACTATCATCCAGTATGTCCATAATCTCATACAAGAAACTTGTCATCATATTCATTTTGCAAAATACCTCTTGACACAAAAAGGAACTATATAGCATAATATAAAAAATTAAATTGAAAATCGTTGAAGGGAAATAGTACATATGTCTTCTTGCGAAAGAGAGTGGAATTCACCGGCTGAAAGATTCCTCGTATAGAATGTATCGAACCTATCCCTGAGTCTTAAATGAAAGTTTAGGCGTACGCCTGCGTTATAGGCGCCAAGTGGATATCTATGTATATCAATTAAGGTGGTACCGCGGAACAATGACCGTTTCGTCCTTTTTATTTTATTAAGGGCGAAGCGGTCATTTTTATTTTACCCTTTAATACTATAGATGCAGCATTGATGAGGATAGAAATCGATGCACACTGTATGGATAGAAGTGTAATTTATGAAAAACTTTGATTTTAGACTTGGGGGATAAAAAAGTGAGAAAGCAAAGAATTGTTGTAAAGATTGGGAGTAGTTCCTTGGCAGCGAGTCATGGAGGCATCTGTAAAGAACAGCTTTCAGATCACGTTGCTGCATTGGCACGATTGAAAGAGGAAGGACATGAAGTTTTGTTGATTACATCTGGGGCGGTCGCTGCAGGTTTTTCTGCTCTAGGGTATCCTAGCAGACCTGTGACAATTAAAGGGAAACAGGCTGCTGCCGCTGTCGGGCAAAGTTTATTAATGCAGGCATACACGGAGGAATTCCGTAAATATGGTATTGTTACTGCACAACTTTTACTAACGAGAAATGATTTTTCTAGAAAAGAACAATACAGTAACGCTTACGCTACTTTAGGAGAGCTACTAAACCGTTCTGCTCTTCCTATAATCAATGAAAATGATTCCATTTCTTTAGAAGAGCTGACGTTCGGTGATAATGATATGCTGTCAGCTTTAGTAAGCGGACTTGTTTCGGCAGATATGCTCATGATTTTTACCGATGTGAACGGTTTATATGACAAAAATCCTCAGAAAAATGCGGATGCGAAAAAATATCATTTCCTTCCTGAGGTAACGGAAGAAATTGCTTCTCTTGCAGGAGATGCTGGCTCAAAACTTGGGACTGGCGGTATGAAATCAAAAATCGATGCTGCAAAGACGGCACTATCTCTTGGAGTGAGTGTATTTATCGGAACGGGATGTGGACAGGAGAAGTTTTTAGATGTTATGAAGGGCAAAGGTGATGGAACATATATAGGGAATGCTCCTCAAAAAGTGATTAAGATGAACAAGCAATGGATCGCACTACATTCGCTTGTTAGCGGACAAATTGAAGTAGATGCGGGGGCAGCCACTGCCATCATTCAACATGGAAAGAGTCTTCTTCCTGCTGGTGTTACTAATGTATCAGGATTTTTCCAAGTCGGTGAAGTTGTGGAGGTAATCACGCAACAAGGGCACGTAATAGGGAAAGGACAATGCAGATACAGTGCAGAGGAACTAAGGGATTTAAAAGGTATGCAGAGCCAAGATATTCAAGCAAGAGGGGAAAGGCATAGCTATGAAGTCATCCATAGAGATCATTGGGTTTCATTTTAAGAATAGAGACCGCTCTAATTCTAATAGGTAGGATAGTGCATTACTAGTGTTAAAAAGATCTCGGATTTTATACTGATTAACCTTAAAAAAGGAGGAAATAAAAATGAATGAAGTGTTGGCAAAGGGGAAAAAAGCGAAACAGGTTGCTAGAGAACTTGTGCTTAAATCTACAGATCAAAAAAACGAAGCACTTGCCGCGATTGCTGATCAGTTGATAGTAGAAACAGCTTATATTTTAGAGGAAAACAAACAGGACATCGAAGAAGGTAAGGCAAAAGGATTTTCTGATTCTCTTCTTGATCGTCTTATGCTGAATGAACAGCGTATCATTGATATGACTGAAGGTATTAAGCAACTAATTGATTTACGTGATCCTGTTGGAGAATGTGTAAGTGCATGGGAAAGACCAAATGGATTATCTATTCAGGAGATGCGCGTACCACTTGGTGTTGTCGGAATGATTTACGAGGCAAGGCCGAATGTGACAGTGGATGCTGCTACAATTTGCTTAAAAACAGGAAACGCAGTAATACTACGTGGTAGTTCTTCTGCTATTCATTCTAACAAAGCCATCGTTAGCGTTATTCACCGGGCGCTCAAACAAACAAGCTTGCCTTCAGAAAGTGTACAGCTCATAGAAGATACAACGCGCGATAGTGCAAAGCAGTTGTTTACATTGAATGAGTACTTGGATGTTCTTATCCCAAGAGGCGGCAAGCAGTTAATAGATACTGTAGTGAGAGAAGCATCTGTTCCAGTACTTGAAACAGGTGCGGGAAATTGTCATATTTTCATTGATGAAACAGCGGATAAACAAATGGCATTTGATATTATTATAAACGCAAAAACGCAGCGTCCATCTGTATGTAATGCAATTGAAACGATTGTACTTCATGAGAATTGGGCGCAGCAATTTGGTAGCGAGCTGTTTTCTTCCTTGAAGGAAAGAGGAGTAGCGCTACGTGGTGATAATAAAGCGTTGGCAATTGATTCTTCTATTGCATTAGCTTCAGAAGAAGACTGGGAAACAGAGTTTTTATCTCTCACACTGGCAGTTAAAGTGGTTTCCACTACGGAAGAAGCAATTCATCACATAAATACGTATGGATCCATGCATTCCGAAGCGATTATTACAGAGAACGAGGAAAACGTCAGCAAATTTTTCACATCTGTTGATGCCGCGGCACTCTACCATAATGCATCGACTCGTTTTACAGATGGATCTGAATTCGGATTCGGCGCAGAAATTGGCATCAGTACGCAAAAGCTACACGTAAGGGGACCAATGGGGCTACCTGCATTGACTTCCACAAAATATGTGATTCGTGGAAATGGACAAATTCGAAGATAAGAATTATAAAAAAACAAGTGAAATAATTACAAAAGACACCCAGTTTAATTCGGGTGTCTTTTGTAATTAAAAAGAATTCAATATTCATTTACCACACAAAAAGCCCCACAAGCATAGCACTTAATAAGGAAACAGCCATTCCGCTAACAAGAAGCTTCCAAACATTCTTACCGATTATGGATGATTTTTCCCCGCCAAATAATGAATTGTAAGTTCCATAAATCATACCTACTGTACTAAAGTTTGCAAAAGAAGCTAGAAATGTAGTTGCAACCGCAATCGTATGCGGTTGTAAAGACTTTAAGTTTGATTTTAAATCCATCATTGCAACAAATTCATTCGTTGTGATTTTTATCCCCATTAATTCAGCTACGTACATAGCATCTTTGCCTGTTAAACCGAGTAAAAAAGCAAAGGGACTAAAGATAATCGAGAAGATTTTTTGAATTGTTAAACCTGTTATAAAAAAGCTTAAAATACCATTTAAACATGCTGTTAAAGCTACATATCCAATTACCATAGCTAAAATAACGATAACCATATTCATTCCGACTAACATACTGTTAGAAATAGTAGAAAAGAAATCTTTTTTTTCATTTTTTGAAGGTTTATAAATAACATCTTCTTCTTTAGTAACTTCAATAGGATTTAAAACATTGGCTAAAATTAATGCGTTAATACAGTTTAAAGGAATAGCGCTGAAAATATATGTTGCTGGAACCATTGATAGATAAGCACCAAGAATTGATCCGCTGACACTACTCATACTCATAATTCCAAAAGTCAATAAACGATTTTCTTTTAACACAGATAATTGATCACGAACAACTGCAAGTGCTTCCGTATTTCCTAAAAACATCATTTGAATGGAAAAGAAGCTTTCTAACTTTGGTAAACGAGAAATCTTTGAAATAATTGCACCTACTTTATCAATAATCCAAGTTAAGACTCCAAAATAAGAAAGGATATCAAAAAAAGTGATAACAAAAATGATAGGAAGTAAGGCGCTAAAGAAGAAATCAACTGTTTGATTTTCCATAGCTGAAGGAAATGCAAATCGAATACCTTCATTCGCACATGATAATAGCCAACTGAAAAATGAGGCAATTTTATTAATGATAATACTGCCCAATTTGGTGCCTAACATAAACCACGTAATAAAAAGCTCCAATATTATTAGAATAACGATTGGTCTCCATTTTATTTGTTTTTTATTAGGCGAACATAGGAAAACGAATAATATTACAATGAAAATCCCTAACATATTTAATATGAAATGCATGTCAACAACTCCTTGAGGCTTATTATTTGTATATAAAAAAGCCTCTATTCTTCCAAATTTGGATTATGATCAGAAGTTATGAAGAATGTAAATTATGTTGGGATCAATCTATTTCAATTTATGTACTAAAAATTAATGTTTTTTCGCTGTATAAAGGATATTTATTAATAATGTAAAACAACAAAATAAATCTATTGGTAGAACGAAGGACAATTAATAGCTGCATCCATTTTTAAATTGTTTAGGTGAAATACCAGTATGTTTTTTAAAGATCTTTGTAAAATGACTTTGGTCGTGAAAATTTAATAATGTAGAAATTTCGGATATAGAATGTCTCGTATAAGTCATTAACTTTTTTGACTCATCTACTTTGGCACGCTGAATATATTCATTTAGAGAAATTCCAACTTCTTTTTTGAAAAGGGAAGATAGATAACTAGGGTTTAATGTGACTATTTCTGCAAGGATAGTTAGTGTAATATCACCATAAAGATGAGTAAATATATAATTTTGGCATTCGTTTATAGGTTTGGAATGTTTTTTTATAGTCCCATTTTTGACACGTTCTGCAAACTCAAGTAAAGCATTCTCCAAAAAAGGGGAAATGGCTTCATTTTTATGTATTTCTTCGAGTTTTTGTATAAATAAATCACTAAGAGTATATGCGATTTCAGGGAAAAGTCCTCCTTCTATAGCAGATCTAGTTGCAAGTGTAATAGCTGCAATGGCAGAATTTTTTTGGCTTCGTAGGTGACTTGTCTTTGATAACACCCCAAGCTCTCCTGATTCAGGTAATCTCCTTAGACTTTTAATTAAATCCTCCTTTTTCCCTTGCTTAATACACTCAAATATTTTCCTCTCAGCTAGTGGATCGATATGAGTTAATGTACTTTGTCGTTGCTCTGATATATGTATTTCGGGCTGTTCAATTTTAAATTCCACCTTTTTTACAAGCATGTTTTTTTGCAGAACATCTGCTATGTTTAACTGTTTCTGATACAGCATGTAATAAAGCACTAAACTTATATTTAAAAAACTCAAATTATTTAATACGGGTAGAGAACGATAATATCGAATCATTTCTTCTTTGTCTATTTTTAGTTGAAGATCATTAACGATACCTTTAATTGATGTTTCTGATAGCCTGGAATAAAGGACGGGTCCAACAATGATATTCCCACTAATTTGGTCGTTCAAACGCAGATTAATTGCGAAAAAATTTTCAAGAAAGGCTGTCTCTTCTAATGACGGAAAAGTAAAGGGGGGCTGTTCCTTAAATAGTTCATTAAGTATCGCCTCTTTTGAAGAATACATAGGGTTATGCTGAATATTGGACGAGATTTCAAATACTAAATCTCCTTTGTTATTAAGAAAATAGATAGGTGTTTTATGTACGTCAAAGATTAGTTTACAAATATAATATAAATCCTCTAGTTTGGAGCAACTCATTATTGTAACCTCTATTCTTTAAAAATCAGCTAAAATTTTTACAAGTATTCTAAAAAATATACCATAATATCTAAAAAATAATAACTATAATGACATTAAGAAAGCGTTTACTTAATTATTTTTTAGGAGGGCTATCATGAAAAGAGATATTAAGAAAATCATTTCACAAATGACATTAGAAGAAAAGGCAAGTCTATGTTCTGGATTAGACTTTTGGAATACAAAAGGGATTGAGCGATTAGGAATTCCTTCTATTATGGTAACTGATGGACCACACGGGCTTAGAAAACAGGCAGAGGGAGCAGATCACTTAGGGATTTATAACAGTATTCCAGCGACTTGTTTCCCATCAGCAGTAGGATTAGCAAGTACATGGAATAAAGAATTAATAAAACAAGTAGGAGTTGCATTAGGAGAAGAATGTCAGGCTGAAAATGTAGGTGTTCTCCTTGGACCAGGTGCAAATATAAAACGTTCGCCACTTTGCGGAAGAAACTTTGAGTACTTTTCAGAGGACCCATATTTATCAGCACAAATGGCTGCAAACCATGTTAAAGGCGTACAAAGTCAAGGGGTTGGAACGTCATTAAAACATTTCGCTGCTAATAATCAGGAGCATCGCAGAATGTCTGTAGATGCAATTGTCGATGAAAGAACATTGCGTGAAATTTATCTTGCTAGCTTTGAAGATGTCATTAAGGAAGCACAGCCTTGGACAGTAATGAGCGCTTACAACAAGGTAAATGGCGAATACGCTTCGGAAAATAACTATTTATTAAATGATATTTTAAAAGATGAATGGGGATTTGAAGGTTTTGTCGTTTCTGATTGGGGTGCGGTAAATGAGCGTGTTGCAAGTTTAGCGAACGGCTTGGAGTTAGAAATGCCTTCAAGCTTTGGAATTGGTGAGAAGAAAATTGTTGATGCAGTTAACTGTGGTGAGCTATCTGTAGAAAAACTTGATCAAGCAGCAGAGCGTCTTCTTGACATTATTTTTAAAGCTTATGATAACCAATTAGAAAACGCTGTGTATAGTAAGGATGCGCATCATCAGCTTGCAAGAGAAGTTGCAAGTGAAAGTATGGTTATGTTACAAAATGAAGATGCAATTCTTCCGCTGAAAAAAGAGGGAACGGTAGCAGTAATTGGAGGATTTGCAAAGCAACCGCGTTTTCAAGGCGGCGGAAGCTCTCATATTAATCCAACAAATCTTGAAAGTATTCTTGAAGAAATTGAAACTGTATCAGGTGAAAAAACGAACATATTATTTGCCCAAGGCTATGACATTGCCAGTGATGATGTAAATGAAAGCATGGTTAATGAAGCGAAAAAAATAGCAGAGCGAGCAGATACAGCGGTCCTTTTCGTTGGACTTCCAGATCGTTATGAATCTGAAGGCTTTGATCGAAAACATTTACAGATGCCAGAAAATCACGTGCAATTAATTGAGGCTATTGCTGAAGTTCAAAGTAATATCGTTGTAGTTTTAAGTAACGGTGCTCCAATTGAAATGCCATGGATAGGTAAAGTAAAAGGAATACTTGAAGGCTATTTAGGTGGACAAGCATTAGGCGGAGCGATTGCTGATTTATTATTTGGTGATGCGAATCCAAGCGGGAAATTAGCGGAAACATTCCCGAAAGTGTTAAGCGATAATCCTTCTTACTTAAACTTCCCTGGTGAAGGTGACAAAGTAGAATACAAAGAAGGTGTGTTCGTCGGATACCGTTATTACGATGCGAAAAATATTGAACCGTTGTTCCCATTTGGTTTTGGTTTAAGCTATACAAATTTTGAGTATAGTAATCTTTCAATAAATAAGAAAGAGATAACGGATACGGAAACTGTTTCTATCATTGTGAACGTGAAAAATACTGGTAGTAGAGCAGGGAAAGAAATTGTTCAGCTTTATATAAAAGATGTTGAAAGCAGTATGACCCGTCCTGAAAAAGAGCTAAAAGGATTTGAAAAAGTAGAATTGCAGCCGGGAGAAGAAAAAACGGTTAGCTTTACTTTAAATAAAAGATCATTTACTTATTATAATGTTGAATTAAAGGACTGGCATGTTGAAACAGGTGAATTTGAAATTTTAGTAGGAAAGTCTTCAAAAGAGATCGTTTTACAGGATAGCATGTATGTTCAATCAACGACTATAATTCAAAAACCAGTGCATCGTAATACGTTACTTGGGGACATATTTACGGATCCAATTTTAGCACCAATAGCAAAAGGACTTATGGAAAAAGCATTAAAAGACAGTCCGTTTGGTAGTATGACTGAAGGGGATAGTGATGCCTCTGAAATGATGGATGCTATGCTGAACTATATGCCATTACGAGCATTAGTGAACTTTAGCGCAGGTGCTTTTACAGAAGAAATGTTGAGTGAAATAATTGGGCTATTGAACGATGCACAGATGAATTAATAAGTGTGAATGAATTTTTTATCCCGTATTAATGGGCGGTAAGACTCCTACCTTAAAACTCGGCGAATGCGAGGAAGTGAGGTCGGAGATAATGGCCCAGAAATGTCCGATTGGTTTTGGTTGATAATCAGTGGGGGATGGACAAAATCCCACTGATTAAAGTTTTATTTTATCTATGTAGGACGTTTCTCCAACATGCAAAAAAGGTAAATGAGAGTTAGAATCTCATTTGCCTTTTTTTGTACTTATTCTGCCAAATATAGAATCATATGCTGGTCTATCATCTTTAATCATTGTTTATAAATATGAACGATGCGATGGCCATGAACCTTGGAGTTTACGAAGTTGTATAATTTGTCCTGTATGATAAGCATCGTGCAAAAGGATATTCAGATATTGTTACCAAACTGGTAGAGACGGACTTGGTTGATCCAGTTCTGCTTCTTGAAGGGATGTTAATGAAGATTGCAAGGCATCATGTACTTGAAGCGTTCGCTTCACTGTTTGTTGCCACGCTTCATCATCATTAGGTCCACCTTGGACAAACGTGTCATCATTATTTTGTGGAGCAACAAATGTGTCATCTTGATGTAAGCGGGAAAGTAAGCGCTCTTTAAAGATTAGTAAATGGTTTGCATTTTCCCAAATCGTATTACTGGCCTTTCCTTCTGGGTGCCAACATGCTTGGGCAGCGGTAAGATTCTTTAACGCTTCTGATATCGGTGGGTACCATTCTTCTTCGTAAAAAACTTGCTTGACTCCATTTTGTAATATTTCTTTTTTACCCATTCGTATAGCCTCCTTAACTATGAGATAGACCAACAATAAGTGTTAGAGAAAGTAGGTAGAAACGGACCTACTTATTATCTGATTGATGTTTGGAAGTTTCTAAAAGAACAATATGGCGTCGTTGTAGTAATTGTAGAAATAAACTTATGCTTTCTAAATCATTTTTCTAAATGTAATAAATTCTCCTTTCTCTTCAAGAAACCTGCCTCATAGTTGAACAAGAAAATTAACTGCAGCTTAAATTTAAAAACTTGTAGCAATATAAAGTTTCAGAAAGTTTTATAATTCTAAAAAGTTAGAAGGTATAATTCGATAAATATAGAATTCAATACATAGCAAATAAGGAGGGGATAAAATGGAAGTCTTTCACGTAACGAGTAGAAAGAGGGAAACGTACAACGTTCAAATGAAGTATTCGATACTTTTCGAATGCGCACTTGGCATTGCGGCAATTACGCATAAGAGGTTAATCGACACGCTTGAAAAATCTCAAAGCGAATGGGAAGAAATTAGACAATCATTATCGGTAGAGATGAGAGAGCATTTACAGTTTGTAGAAGAAAATAATACATGGAAAGCATTGCTTCAGTTATTGTATGAGGGAGATTTTCAGGATCTATCACAGTTTATTGCAAATATCGATTCACTTTTAGAAGAAGATTTAAAGTATATATGTTTACCGTTTTTAGGAGAAGCGTATCAAGCGAAAAGACGTTTAGCTGCAAGCGGAGAAGTATCTGTAATACATGAACTAAAGGAACTGACACATGATCATCAGTTTTTCTCTACGTATATTGAGTTTATATGTCATGTCGATGTGCGCGAACTAAAAACGCATTTAATCGCCATTATGACAGGGTGGTATGACTGTGTTGTTAAAAAAGAGGCAGAAGAAATTGTTTCTATACTACAGCGAGATTATGAAGCGAAAAATGAAATGAATAAAAAGATGAAACCGGAAGAGTTTGTCGAGTGGGCGACTGGTGGAGTGAACTATATGCCAGAGCCAAGTGTCCATCACGTACTTCTTATCCCGCAAATGACGTACAGACCGTGGAACATAGAAGCGGATATTGAAGATACGAAAGTATTTCATTATCCAGTCGCGAACGAAAGTATACATCCTGAAGATCCATACGAACCGAATTATTTTTTAGTTCATAAACATAAGGCGCTCGGGGACGAGGCAAGGCTCCGTATTGTAAAACTACTATTTGAACAAGAGCGTACGCTGCAAGAAATAACGGAAAGATTACAACTAGGAAAATCGACAGTACATCATCATTTGAAACTTTTACGTTCAGCAAAGTTAGTTGATATTCAAGACGGAAAATATGTGTTGAGAAAGAAAGCAGTGCAGTCTTTAGCGAAAGAATTAGATACATTTTTGAATAGATAATATACAACGAGAATGTACATAAAGGGAGGAATTTAATAGAAAAGTTGGTGAGATATAGTGAAAAGTGTATTGAAAAACCGTTCATTCTTTTTTATGTGGATAGGTAGTGCAATTTCAGAATTAGGCGGGGCTTTTGGGACGTTATGTAATTCAATTCTCGTTTATGAATTAACAGGATCAAAAACAGCATTAAGCAGCATGTGGCTATTATATTTTATCCCGTCACTCATACTACAACTAATAAGTGGTCCATTTATTGATAAATGGAGCCGAAAGTGGATTATGATTTTTTCACAATGGATACGGGCATCTGTTTTCTTACTACCTTTAGTCATGTTAGTTACTAGTAGTATAGAAGTTTGGCACGTGTATGTCGTTCAAATTATAATAGGGCTCATTACACCGCTTTATACACCTGCAAGTCAAGCGATTACACCGAGCGTTGTAAGTAAAGAACAGCTTCAAGATGCAAATGGATATATTGATGGGATGACTCGTCTTATGATGTTTCTTGCGCCAGTATTAGGTGGTATCGTTATTAAATTCATTGGAATCAAATTAACAATGTTGTTCGTATGTGTTTGTCTATTCATTAGTGGAGGATTGTTACTTTTCATAAAAGAAAAAAGAGTAAAACAAAAATTGAGAAAAACGTGGCTAGAACAGTTTCTTCACGGTTTTACATACTTTTTCACAAAACCAATAATCGTTTGGCTCGGTGTATTTCTTACTTTCGTACAGTTTGGAGTAGGGGTAACGATGGTCACAAACCTTCCTTATATAAAAGATGACCTGGCAGCGGGATATGCGGAGTACGGTTACTTCATGGCAGGTTTCCCGCTTGGCTATGTAGTTGGTTCCATATTAGTTGGAAAAGTAACATATAAAAGTCGGCGTATACTTATGCTCGGAGGATTGTTTATAGGGGGCCTCACATACATTTCTCTAGGGTTCAATCATAGTATTATAATTGCGGTAATAATTGAAGTAATTGCTGGTATATGTATTGCATTTTTCAATGTTCATAACACGACGATATGCCAACAAACAGTCCCAAATAATATGATAGGAAAAGTATTTTCAGTGCGATTATTTTTCATACGATCGGCAATGCCATTAGGTGTGTTTCTTGGGGGAATACTGAGTGAAATGTGGGGAGTGAGAATATTATACTTTATCATAGGTTCGATTATATGTGTTACTTCTTTAATAGGGATATTGCTTCCATATTTTAAATTTTTGGATGAGTCGATTGCGGAGAAGTCTGCATAATTCTAAAAATTTAAAACTTTATAATTGAAAATAATTATCATAATCAATTATAATGGAAGAATACTAGTATTCGTATTATAAAAAAGGGAGTGGGATTATATGTTTATCGAAACTAAAACATTTACAGTAAAAGAAGGTACATCTAATATAGTTGTAGAGCGTTTTACAGGAGAAGGCATTATTGAAAAATTTGAAGGCTTCATCGACTTAAGTGTTCTCGTGAAAAAAGTGAGACGCGGAGATGAAGAAGTTGTAGTTATGATTCGCTGGGAATCTGAAGAAGCATGGAAAAACTGGGAAACAAGTGAAGAGCATTTAGCTGGACATAGAGCGGGCCGCGGTAAACCAAAACCAGATCATATCATTAACGTTGAACATGGGGTTTATTATGTGAAATCATCGAAATCGGCTTATCAGAAGTCGTAATAATACATTTGTTTAATTATAATTTTTCAAATATATAACCATCTATCTGTTTACTGATAGATGGTTATTAACATTGAATAAAGAGAATGATTCGTATGTGATGTAAGAAGAATTAACGGACAGGTTAAAATTAGAAATGTTATAATATAAACTCGATTAGTGAGTAAGATTAGGAGGGACAGTAATGGTTCAATCGATAGTGCATATTGCATTAGTAGTAAAAGACTATGATGAGGCAATAGAGTTTTATACAAGGAAACTAAATTTCACATTAGTTGAAGATATTTATCAGCCAGAAGAAAACAAACGTTGGGTAGTGGTATCTCCTCCAGGTTCAGTCGGCACCACAATATTACTAGCTAGGGCATCTAAACCTGAACAAGAGCCCTTTATTGGTAACCAATCAGGTGGTAGAGTTTTTCTTTTCTTAAATACTGACGATTTTTGGAGAGATTATAATGAAATGATTTCAAGAGGAATAGAATTTGTGAGAGAACCGAAAGAGCAATCATATGGAATTGTTGCAGTGTTTAAGGATTTATACGGGAATTTATGGGACCTGCTGCAACTAAAAGATGATCACCCAATTGCACAAAGAATTAAGTAGATTACTACGATTGTCAATCTTTATCGGTAAATCGAGATTCCGTGTCGAATCGTTCATATAATTTCATTTACTGTATTCCAAATGTTGCATTAAAAAAACGTTCTAGACGATAGAATAAAGTATTAGAATATTAAAAAATGAACACTTGAATACCTTCCCTTAAACATTCAAGTGTTATCAATATGGGTCAATATACTTCTGTATAACCCCTGTTTAAAAGGAGATGGGTGAATGAGGTTGAATCATTTGAATCTATGTGTTGATGATTTATCAGAAGCTAGACATTTCTTTGAAACATTTTTTGATTTTCAATTTTTGGAGCAAAAGGGAAAGGCGCTTGTAGTGATGAGTGATGAGAATGGATTTATACTGGTGTTAAGTGATCCAAAAGCGTTCAAGGGGAAAAAGGACGTTACATATCCTGAAGCTTTTCATATTGGTTTTTTGGTGGAAACTTCAAGTGAAGTTGATCGAGCATATAATCGTTTAGTAGCCGGAGGCATTGAAATAGACAAGGAACCTTATACAATGAGAGGTAGTAGTTATGGTTTTTATTTTACAATGTTTAATGGATTGTTAATTGAAGTGTCTTGCCTTGATTATAGAGATGGTAAGAAAGTTTCAAAACTAAATAGCATTCATCAAGAGTAATTGTTTGAAGGTGTATATATAGCCCCTTATCGAGTTTGGGAAGGGGCTTGTTATCATAATGCTCGTTATTCAAAAAGCTAAATTTAATCATTTGAACTACTCTCACTTAACAGGTTAACTAGCTGTTTTTTTTAGTTAAGATAAATAATAGGGGAAATATGGAGGTATCAATGTGTTGACTTGAAATAAAGTTTAATCAAAAACACTCCACAAACCCATATTATATGGTAAATAAGAATAATCCATTTTGAAAAGAGAATAATCAAAATGGATTATTCTCTAGCAGTTTTCAGTTATGGTGTTATAAAAAAGTTTAATCATTTTCTCAAAGAAATCAGTTATATAGAAAAATTCTAGGTCACGGTTAAGTTTTTTAAGTCACATTTAAGTTGTTTACTTCACAATCAGTGAGCTAGGCCAAAAAACATAATTCTTAAAATACAAATTCGTTCAGGAGCTGAAATCCAATATTTTCTTTCTGTTAAATCATTTATGATGGACCTATGAGATTTCACCAAAGTCTAGTGTACTTCCTGTTTCTACTAAAGTCTTTGTATTATTTAATATCATCCACCAGGCCTTGTTGCTGTTCTCATAATAAGGATCATCTTCTTTCCATTGGTCATGAATGAGTATTAATTTCGTGCATGATCCAATAGGTTTTAGAATATAAGAAATTCTTGACTCAAATGCACGATCATCTTTCATATAAGACTTTCCAGGATAGTGAGTAAATCGAAGTAACTGATTTGGTTCATATTCCAATACGTTTCCGTATACATGCACCGTTTCATTTCCATCTAATCCAGGACCTACATATTCCAAGAGATCGCCCACTTGAAATGTAGATCGAATGATGGACCCATAATAAATTTGTTTTGTACCCTCAGGAGAGATCAATGCCTTCCAAACTGCCTCTGGTGAGCCTGCAATATAAAATTCATACATCAAATTCTTCATGATTTTTATGCCTCCTAAAAATTTAATTCGCTACATGTACATTATAAAAAAACTTCACTGACAATTACGGTCAGTGAAGTGAAGGGTTTTTATAATGATTGAATAATTCAAAGCTGATAGTTGCCAATCTTTCTTGTAATAAAGTTGGTTCCAGAATGCTAATAGATTTACCATAAGGGAGAAGGAAGTAAGGTACAAAAGTATGAATAGACTCTATATCAACCTTAAAAAGAGCTTGATTGTTTTTTCGTTCTATTAAAGCATGGTTAAATAACCAATGCTGACATAAATCATCAAGCGCATGTGGCATGCCTTGGATACGGACAGAAATGAGTTCTTTAAGTTGGTTTGAATCAGGTAAAATGTCTTTTAGAAAGAAAGAACGCGCTGAAAATTCCAAGGGCCGATCAAATTTTTTATCTGTTCTGGATAATGATTGAATACGATCGATTCGAAAACTTCGAATTTCTTTACGCAGATGGCAATAAGCCACTGTGTACCACTTGCCTTTCCAATAAACAAGACCATAAGGATCAATATGACGTGATTGAGGTTCGATTTCTCCCCCCTTACGATAAACAATAAATAACCTATAACTTTCGGCAACAGAAATTTCTAAATCTTGAAGAATAGATTTCAAAGAGGGTTCGACAGTAGGATGGATGACTTCAAACCCTCTTAAATGACGATTGATATGATTCAATTGTTCCTCGTTTGTATACATTTTCAATTTAGAAATTGATGCATCTAGCGCTTCACTAAAGGGATACCCTGCATCTATTGCAAATTTTGCAGCATGGACAAGCGCTTTCTGCTCATCCAAATTAAAAAACAAAGGTGCCTTTGTAAACTCATTCAGTAAACTGTACCCACCATTATGCCCTGCATCTGAAATAATTGGTACTCCACTTGCACACAGAGCATCAATATAGCGGTACACCGTACGAATACTGATTTCTAATTCCTCTGCTAATTCCTTAGCAGTCAATTGTTTTCTCGTTTTGAGGAGCCATAAAATAGAAAGCATGTTAACCATTTTAGACATATATAGACATTCCTTTCGCAAAGATTCAAGATAAGCATTCTACATTAGTATAAAACATTCTGCTTCTCTATTAATCATATTCCAATTACACAATATGGCCCTTTAGTGGAGTAACTTTATTACTACCCAATAGTTCCTTAATCAGCCTTTCAGTTCCGATCTTCTTTTCATTTTTCACTATAAATACACGCCTTTAGATAAATAGATTAAAAGGGATAAAATAACGCATCTTTTAGTCAGAAATCCGACTTATGAGACAGCTCCTTTATTTATTTATTTATTAATCTAACCGAATTTCAAACTCAAGCATAGCTTGATCTTTCATAAATGGCATACTTTGTTCTTTAAATAATAAGCTAATTCCAGAGAGATTATTAGGAAGAGTAGGGGAAACTACAAATTGGTAGCTAACATGTCCATCTGTTCCAGTCCATCCTTCTGACCAGCAATCGTATGTAGTATTTATAGATAATTCAACAAGGCTATGTGTATTTATTTCATTAAGTATTTTGTTTTTCGAATCCCATTCTTTATATAAGTAAATTACGCTAGCATTAGAATATTGACGAATAAAGGTTACAGTATATACTGTTCCATTACGTTCATAAGTTTTTAAAACGGGTATATGTTTTTTAAACTTAGCCGGTTCAACCCGAGGTTTAAATTCTTCTTCGTCCATCATGGAAGAGAATAATGAATTTAAATAGTTTGGATAAAATCCGTACTGCTTTGCCCAATTAGAAGTAGCCTCATCAGGCGGAAATCCTGGGTTCCCATTCGAAAGTTCTTTTCTTTCTTTTAATAGGGCGCAAATTTTTTCATCAATAGAGTATAAGCGTTCATCGTAATGATCAGTAGGGCGTTCAAAAGACATTCGTTGCATAATCATTCCTCTTTTCCTTTATTTTTGGTTTCATATTTTATTATAACTGAAACAATTCTCATTTTTTACAATATAATCAATTAATTTAAATATTGCGAAAATAGGATGTTTATGTGTTAAAATAAATATAGAAAACCATTTATTAACTATCGGCAGGTTAATAGAAAAAGGGTATAAATAGTTAATAATGTCACAATTAAAATGCAACTAGATAGTTAGGAGGAATCATTATAATGGATACTACACAACAAAACAGTAATGCATGGGATAAGAAGGTTGAAGAAGGTTCGAGATACACTCAACCTGTAAGTAGTGAGGTTATTGAAAAAAGTAAATCAGGTGAATGGGAGATCACAGTCACCACAGAAAAATCAGTTCCTAGAGATTGGTTTCCGAAGTCATTAGAGGGATTAAAGATACTTTGTTTAGCATCAGGTGGAGGGCAACAAGCACCAGTACTGGCTGCTGCTGGAGCAGATGTAACAGTTACTGATATATCTAAGAAGCAATTGGAACAAGATGAAAAGGTAGCGGAACGGGATGGATTAACTTTAAAAACAGTACAAGGAGATATGTCAGACCTTAGTGATTTTGAAGATGAATATTTTGATATTGTCGTAAATCCTGTTTCTAATTTGTTTGTAAAAGATGTTCATCTTGTATGGAATGAGATTTCAAGGGTTTTAAAGAATAAAGGTATTCTTATTTCTGGATTTACAAATCCTTTACTATGGATTTTTGATGACAATCAAGAACAAAAAGGTATTTTGGATGTTAAACATTCAATACCTTCATCAACATTGGATTATTTACCAGAGGATGAAGTTCAAGATTACATTAATTCAAATCAAACAATAGAATACGCACATACTCTAGAAGATCAAATCCAAGGTCAAATTGAAGCTGGTTTTGTTGTAATGGGTTTTTATGAGGATGATTTTGGTGGAACAAGGATATTAGATAAGCATATTAAAACTTTTATTGCTACAAAAGCTATAAAGTTAAAGGTTGATTAAAATTTCTGGCTCGTTAGTCGAAGAAGTTAACTTGAAAACAATAAAAGTTCAATGTATGTCAAAAAGGATGGCACTTGCCATCCTTTTCTTTGTGTATTTTGAGTGTCAAAACAAGTTTTACACCCCTGAACCGAACCGGTTATAATATATAGTCTGTCATTTTCCCCTTAATTTTTCACATCATTATATAGTTCCAGCGCCTCTTTCACATTCAATCTATTTTTCACAATGCCATGAATTGCTTGAATCATCGCAGCTGGATGTTCGGACTGCCATATGTTTCGGCCCATGTCTACGCCGATTGCGCCTTCTTGCAGCGCATTGTACGTAATGTTTAATGCGTCTTCGATTGAATCTAGTTTTGGGCCGCCCGCGATTACGACTGGGGCAGGGCATGTGCTCGTAATTTTTTCGAATCCTTCGCAGTAATATGTTTTAATAATGTCAGCTCCCATTTCAACACATACGCGGGAAGCGAGTGCTAGGAAGCGAGCTTCACGTTTTTGTAATTCTTTCGCAACGGCGGTAATACCGAGTACTGGCAGGCCGTAATCGTGAGCTTCAGATACTACATTTGCGAGATTTGAAACAGTTTGTGTTTCATAGTCTGATCCGACAAAGACAGAAACGCCGACGCCAATTGCGTTTTGTTTTACTGCTTCTTTCACAGGTGTAACAATTGTTTCATTCGCTAAATCTTTGCCGACTACAGTTGCCCCGCCTGATACACGCATAACCATCGGTGTGCTGCAGTTTTCAGGTATACAGGAGCTGAGTACACCTCGTGTTAAAAAGAGGGAGTCTGTATATGGAAGCAAGTTTTTAACTGTTTCTAACGGTTGTTCAAGTCCGTGAATCGGTCCTAAAAAGTAGCCGTGATCTATCGCTAACATAACTGCTCTGCCGTCAGGTAAAATTGTATTTAATCGATTTTTAAATCCCCAAGTCATTAGGAATCACTCCTTCGTTAATGTTGGATTTTCAGTTTGTACAGTATCTTTATTTGGTAAATGTGGTGACTTTATAAAAACAGCTTTAAAAGGCTTATCGGAATGGTTAATAAGATAATGAGATTCATGAGGTCGAACTTGCAAGACATCACCTTGTTTGATCGGAACTCTCTCGTTATTCACATAGAAATCTATTTCGCCTTCTAACGCATAGAAGACTTCTTCGCAAGTTGTATGATAGTGATTTTGAAACTCTTGCCCAGGCTGAATAACGACTAGGCCAAGATCGATATTTGGACCTTGTATTAAATATTTAGGCCCGTTATCACCGAAGCGATAGGTGAAATCATCCTCATTCACTTTAAGCATAGAAATCACTCCTTTATGTAATGTGTTACAGCGCACCTGGGGCAATCCACATATGTGATGTGAGGCCTTTATCAGCTAAAGAAAGTTGGCTAGCATACACTGTTTTCCATGTTTCATAGAATCCTTTATAAAGCTCATGATTTTCAGCGTTTGGCTTAAATGTGTTTTCCCACTGTACAAATTGTTCGGCAGTTTCTTCCATCGATTCAAAAATGCCTACGCCAACTCCAGCGGCAATTGCCGTACCTAAAGCAGCGGCTTCTTTTACAACGGGTACTTTAACAGGGATTCCGAGGACATCTGCTAGTATTTGTGGCCAAAGTTTACCTTTAGCAGCGCCGCCAGCAAAGGTTACTTCAGAAGGGAAATTACCTGTGAGAGCTTCTATTAATTTCAAGTTGCCGAGTGTAACGAAGGCGGCATTCTCTTCAATTGCGCGGAACATTTCTTTCTTACCGCATTTTTCAGCATCTAAACTTAAATTTAAAAAGGATGGTGCAGCATGTCGCCAAGAAATATAATTCATTACATTTGAAAAAGTGGGGATTATGCCATGTGAACCTACAGGTACTTCTTTTGCTTGTTCTTCTAGTAATTCATAAGCATCTACACCGAGTTTTTCAGCGAGCCTTTTTTCTTCTTGGCAAAAAGCATCTCGAAACCATCTCATAACAAGGCCAGGGAAGAAGGCGATTGTTTCGTATTGCCATAGGTTAGGAATGACGTGGCAATTAACACGAATCGCCGCATTTGGATCAGTTTCTGGTTTTGTTATATTTACTTCTTGCTGCCAAAAGCTACCCCCGCATATTAATGTTTGATTTTGCTTAACAACTCCAGTTCCGAGTGATGCCATTTGAGCATCACCGCCGCCAGCAACGACCGGTGTTCCTTCATGTAATCCTGTTAATTCAGCACTTCGTTTTGTGATATTTCCGATAACTGTACCAGCTTCATTTACTTTTGGAGAAAAGGCTAGAGTAAGACCGCATTGCTCAGCAACCCAGTTATCCCAAGCTCTATTTTGTAAATCGAATATACCGGATGTACATCCATTTGAAGAATCAATTTGCAGTGCGCCGCACAATTTATATAAAATCCAATCGTTTAACATCGTAAAGGAATGAATGTTTTTGTACACGTCTGGTTCATGTTTTTTAATCCAAAGTAAGCGAGGTAAAGCACCTAACGAAAAAGTTTGACCTGATTTTCTATATAAACCTTCTTCAATTTCGGAACGAATTTGTTTTAGCTCACTAACTTCCGCTGATGCGCGGCCATCAACATTTGCACAAGCCCATATTTCTTGCCCGTTTTTATCGTATAAAACAAAGCCTTCACGCATACTCGTTGCACTAATACCTTTAATAGAAGAGGGGGACGTATTACTTTTTTGAAGAACCTCTTTCGTACATTTTTGAACGAGCTGCCAGTTTTCTGTTACATCAAAATTCATAGAACCAGGGTAACGACTATCTGATTTATGAACCCACTCTTTTTGACTAACGGCAAGTTGATTACCGTTTAAATCAAAAAGAACTGCTCGAATGCTCCCTGTACCAGCGTCGTAAGCTAATAGAGTAGACATTAAGAGTCACCTTCCTTTCTTAATAAGGAGAGGGCAGTTTCTTCATCCGTAATTAATGTATGAATGAACTTTCCTTTTAAGGCGCCGTAAATTGCATCTATCTTTTCCGTACCGCCAGCTACACCAACGACATGTTTCATATTTTGAAGAACAGAGAGTGGTGTGCCGATAAGACGATTATGATGAGGAAGTTCTAATTGTTTTCCGTTAGTATTATAAAATTGCCCTAAAATATCTCCGGCCCCGTTTTGACTACGTATATAAGTCATTTCACGTAGCGTTAGTTTTTCTTCTTTCACAATTGTGGCGTCTTGAGATAAGCTTCCAATGCCAACTACTGCTGTATGAGCGAGTGAAGCGACGTGAAGCATATCTTTCACGCTCGGTTCAGATAGAATAATTTGCGTCATTTCGTTTGTAGATGTAAGAAAAGGGGTAGGAATAATATGAAGATCGCCTTGCATGTAGTTTAAATAGCTTTGGTTTCTTGGAATATAGTGATTTACGCCTCCTGTAAGAGTAACGATTGAAAGATTCATAGAGCTATCAAAATGAATGTTTTCTAGCATTTTACTTATCGTCTCTCCCCAGCCAATCCCAAGTAAATCTCCTTGTTGCAGATGAGTTTCTAAATATTGTGCGGCAGCTTTTCCGAGTGAAAATGCATAATCCTCAGTTGGCGTTGGAATAACGAAAGCATCTTTTAGATGGAATTTTTTCATAAGGTCACGTTCGATGCTTAAACAGTGCAAACCAGTACCTTTTACGTGAAATGTGACGACACCTTCCGTCCGTGCTTTATCTAACAACCGAACGACTTTATTTCTTGAAATGTGAAGAAGTGAAGCAATTTCTTGCTGGGTTAATTGATCTTTATAATAGTACCAAGCTACTTTTGTTAACAAATTGTCTTCAAAGTTGAGCTGTGACATACTCTTCATCCCTTTCAACAATTGACCACTGCTTAAACATATGTGTTCGTTATTTTGTTTATTCCAGTTGAAGCGATAAAATAGTCCAGTGAAAAAAGTGTTCTAGATATGAAAAAATAAATATACAATGCTACAAAACAAGTAGAACAAAAAATCATTTTCTCAAAAAATGTTCTGCATAAAGGCAGGTGACAACATGTGGAGAACGTGCCCTTATTAGAAGTTACAAAAATGAGTAAATCTTTTTCAGGTCAACTCGTATTAAAAGAAGTCAATTTACAATTAGAGCGTGGAGATGTATACGCTTTAGTCGGAGGAAATGGTGCCGGGAAATCAACATTAATGAAAATATTAACGGGTTTGTATTCATACGATGCTGGCAAGATGTATGTGAAAGGGGAAATACAACAGTTTTCAAACACAGCAGAAGCACATCAACATGGCATATATTTAATACCACAAGAGCCACTCATCTTTCCGCATATGACAATTGAAGAGAATATTTGTATCGGAATGAAAGCGAAAAAGAAAGAACTTCGAAATAAAATTAATAAGTTGCTAGAAGACTTAGGCTGGAACATTCAACTTCAGGATTTAGGATTATCGTTATCCATTGCCCAGCAACAATTAGTAGAAATATTGAGGGGATTAATAAGGGAAGCTGAGATTCTTATTTTAGATGAGCCAACATCGACATTAACAACTCACGAAATTAAGAGTCTTTTTGTGTTGATGAAAAGTTTAAAAGAAAAAGGAATTGGCATGATTTACATTACGCATCGTTTTCCAGAAATCTTTGAAATTGCGAATAAAGTAGCAATTTTACGTGACGGAATGATTGTAAGTCAAGGTGATGTATCAAGGTATACATATGACATGCTAATGGAGGGGTTATTACCGAAAGGATATAAATTTGAGGAGAAAAAAGAGATCATACAAGAGGAAACAGAGCATTCGGAAAAACTATTAGATGTCACGAATGCGTCAAGCTATGCGTTTCAAAATGTATCATTAACTGTACACGCTGGAGAAGTTGTCGGGATTGCAGGTATCGTCGGATCAGGTAGGACTGAATTAGCTGAATCAATATTTGGATTAATGCCTTTGAAATCAGGTTCTGTTTTATTAGAGGGAAAATCCATTACGAAGTATTCGGTACATAAGCGAATAAAGGAAGGTATGGTGTATGTACCGGAGGACCGGGCAGGGAATGGCATTTTTTCAATTGCGTCTGTGAAAGAAAATATAACAGCTGCATCTTTAAACAGTATGAGTAGCTTCTTTTTAAATAACAAAAAAGAAAGCGCTTTATCAGAGTTGTATATAAAACAGTTTAGAATTGTTGTCCCTCATATGAATGAGAAAATGACGTCTTTATCAGGTGGGAACCAACAGAAGGTCGTGTTAGCGAAATATCTTGCATGTAATCCGAAAGTGATTATTCTTGATGAACCGACCCGTGGTATTGATGCGAAAGCAAGACTAGAAGTATACGAAACGATACAAAGTTTGAAGAGAGAGGGACTTGCGATCATATTAATTTCTTCAGATATGGAAGAAATCGTTCAATTAGCGAATCGTGTTTATGTGATGAGAAACGGAGAATTCGTCTCTCATTTGGAGAAGAAGGAAATTTGTATTGATGAAGTTACACGCCTTGCGTACGGAGGAAAGGGAGGTGTAACGGAGTGAACCGTTTATTTAAAATGCATGAGACGTCTATTATTATTTTATTACTTCTTTACATAGCCTTCGTTGGAGTAATGAACCCTAGTTTTGTTCAGTTTAGCTCTTTATCTTTAATTATGAAATCAAGCGTTATTTTAGTTGTTTTGGCAATTGGTCAATCTTTCGTATTGTTTACGAAAAATATAGATGTATCAGTAGGATCTATTATGGGATTAAGCGCTGCGGTTTGCGGGATGTTGTTAACAGATGGATACAGTGCCTTTATTTCAATATTTGCGGCAATTATACTTAGCGCCCTTATTGGTATGGTAAACGGAATTGGCGTTACGAAATTTAGGGTGCCAGCTATCATTATGACATTAGGAATGCTCGGGATTATTAGAGGCGTAATGTTAATATTTACGGGCGGAAAGTGGATTGAAGATATTCCGAATGAGTATAAACAAATTTCTTCTATTATGATGTTAGGGATTCCGATAACGGTATGGACCGTTCTTATCATATTACTGCTGCTATATTTCTTTTTAATGAAAGTTCAAATTGGAAGATATTTTTATGCGGTCGGTGATAATGAAGATGGTGCAAGGCTTATTGGAATACATGTAGATAAAGTGAAAATATACGCGTTTATCATATCAGGCATAAGCGCTGGGTTCGCTGGATGTATATTCGTAATGAATATTGGATTCGTTCCAAATCAAACAGGTACAGGGATAGAATTGCAAGTTATCGCTGCTGCTGTTTTAGGTGGTATTCATTTAAAAGGAGGAACAGGTTCAATATTTGGAGCGGCATTAGGTGCATTCTTCTTAGAAGTGATAAGCAGTTCACTCGTCTTTTTAAAAATACCTGCATTTTGGAATAGTGCTATTTCAGGATTTTTACTTTTACTCATCATCATATTAGATAGTGTCTTAAAAAAATGGAAGAAACTCCGGCAATTAGAAGAAAGGAGGGTGAATCTATGAGGGGAATACGTAGCTTGTATAGATGGGAAGGGGTTCTTCTCATATTGCTTCTCGTAGAATTCATTCTCTTTAGTTTCATAAATAGTGATTTCTTAAACATTAGTAACCTCCTTTTTAGTATGAACGATTTCCTCATTATTTCAATCGCGGCTATTCCGATGACATTTGTCATTGTAACTGGCGGAATTGATGTTTCAGTAGGATCTATTATGGGGCTTACTTCGATTCTTATCGGAGTACTTTGGATGAATGGCATGCCTATACTGTTAGCCGTTATCATTGCGCTCGTAATAAGTTGCATAGCGGGCGGATTAAATGGACTTATTATAAAAATGACAGATGTAGAACCTCTTGTCGTTACACTTGGAACGATGTTTTTATATGCAGGAATCGCCCTTGTTATTTCAGGTGGTTCGGGTGCAGCGGGCTATGAAGGAATAAGTGGTTTACCAGATTCGTATGTGCAACTGGCAAATGGTAGTTTTATCGGTATACCTAATTTATTATGGCTCCTTGTCATTTTAACGATAGTATTTACGATATTGTTTCACCGTACAACATACGGTCGCCACGCAAAATTAACTGGCGCAAATGAAAGTACGGCGAAATATTCCGGAATTCGAACGAAGAAAGTAGTGATTACTGCTTACGTACTTTCTGGGTTAGGAGGTGGATTAGGAGGAGCTTTCTTAACCGCGTATTTCGGTTCTGCTCGTGCTGATATTGGAAGTGAAACCATTTTGCCAGTTATTACGGCAGTTGTATTAGGCGGCACACTAATTACAGGCGGAAAAGGGAGTATTATTGGGACAGTACTAGCGAGTGTTTTTATAGGACTCATGCAGTACGGTTTGCAAATGACGGGCTTAACGAATGAACAATCTAATGTAGTAATAGGTATTATCCTTATTGTTTCTGTTATTATGAGACATTTCAAATTACAACGATTCACTACGGGGAAAAGAAGGAATTTGCATAAGGGGGAAATGTCATGAAGAGAAAACTGGGGATTGTTATTATTATGTGTATTTGTTTAATCGGTTTAATTGCTTGTTCTAGCCAAACTGCGGATAAGAAAAAAGCAGATGATGTAAAATTTGCGTTCATTCCGAAATTAACGGGAGTTGGCTTTTTCACATCAGGTGGTGAAGGTGCAAAAGAGATGGGAGATAAGTTAGGTGTACAAGTGAAGTACGATGGACCGTCTGAGGCAAGTGTATCAGGGCAAGTAAAATATATAAACAATTTTATTAACCAAAACTATGATGCAATTATGGTTTCATCTACGTCAGTTGATGGTCTCTCGCAATCATTACAACGTGCAAAGAAAAAAGGGATGACAGTATTAACGTGGGATTCTGATGTGAATCCGAAAGACCGTTCGTTTTATATTAGCCAAGGTACACCAGATCAACTTGCAAACTTATTAATTGAAATGACTTCTAAGCAAATTGGGGATAAAGGAAAAGTAGCATTCTTTTATTCAAGCCCGACTGTAACAGATCAAAATCAGTGGGTAACGAAGGCGAAAGAGATTATTAAAGAGAAATATCCGGATTGGGAAATTGTAACAACGCAATACGGTGAAAATAATGCGCAAAAATCTTTATCAGTTGGAGAGAGCATTTTAAAAACATATCCAGATATTAACGCAGTAATATGTCCAGATGCAACAGCACTACCAGCAATGGCACAAGCAGCTGAGAATTTGAAAATGGATAAGAAAGTAGTCGTAACGGGGTTTTCGACACCGAACGTTATGCGTGATTATGTGAAACGAGAAACAGTACAACAATTTGGATTATGGGATGTAAAACAACAAGGTGCACTAGCAACTTATGTTGCAAATGAAATTGTTGTAAAAGGGAAGAAGTTAAAAGTCGGGGATAGCTTTGAAGTAAAAGGAATCGGAAAAGTGAAAGTAGAGCCGAACTCTATTCAAGGGTATGACTATGAGGCAGAAGGAAATGGTATTATCGTATTACCTGAACGAGTTGTATTTACGAAAGATAATATCGATAAGTATAATTTCTAGTAGAAAATAAAAACGTCCGAATATATCGGACGTTTTTATTATGTCGTTTTTTTAATCTATTCATTAATTGTGAACAGCTTCTTTTTCATTTAACCCAAGTGTGCGTCCTGTTGAAGCGTGAAGTTCTTGGAACAGTCTTGGATTTTCCGTTAGTGATACGCCATAAGAAGGGATCATTTCTTTTATTTTTGGCTCCCATGCTAGTATACGTTCTGGGAAGCATTTTTCTAATACTTCAAGCATAACGTGAACCGCAGTAGAAGCACCTGGAGAAGCGCCAAGTAACGCAGCGATTGATCCGTCATTTGCACTAACAACTTCTGTACCAAATTGAAGTGTTCCTTTACCACCTGCATCAGTATCTTTAATTACTTGCACACGTTGTCCAGCAACGACAGTATCCCAATCTTCACTTTTAGCGTTCGGAATAAACTCACGTAATTCTTCCATACGCTTTTCGTGTGATAACATAACTTGTTGGATTAAGTATTTTGTTAATCCCATTTCTTTTACACCAGCTGCTAACATCGTTAAGACGTTATTCGGTTTTACAGAACCAATTAAATCAAGGTTTGATCCAGTTTTTAAGAACTTAGGCGAGAAACCTGCAAATGGTCCAAACAGTAAAGCTTTTTTGTTGTCTATATATCTTGTATCAAGGTGAGGTACAGACATTGGCGGAGCGCCAACTTTAGCTTTTCCGTATACTTTTGCATGATGCTGCTCTACAACTTTTTGGTTTTTACATACCATAAATAGTCCACTTACTGGGAATCCTCCAATATGTTTTGATTCAGGAATACCAGTCTTCTGAAGTAGAGGTAGACTACCACCACCGCCGCCGATAAAGACGAACTTTGCAGTATGGTGTTCGATTTTACCACTATTCATATCGTGTACTTTTACTTCCCACAAACCGTTCTTCGTACGTTTAATATTTTCAACACTATGTTTGTAGTTTAGCTCGACATTTTTAATTTTTAAGTAATCAAACAACATGCGCGTTAACGCACCAAAGTTAACATCTGTTCCAGAGTCAATTTTCGTTGCAGCCATCGGTTCATTAGAGTTACGACCTTCCATAATGAGTGGAAGCCATTTTTTTAATGTATCAGGAGCATCAGAAAATTCCATTCCTTGGAATAGAGCGTTTTTTGAAAGCGCTTCAAAACGGTTTTTTAGAAACTCCACATTTTTTTCTCCTTGCACCAAACTCATATGAGGTAGTGGCATAATAAAATCTTGTGGATTACGAATTAAGTTTCTCTTAACAAGATACGCCCAAAATTGTCTTGAAAGTTGAAATTGCTCATTTACTTTTACAGCTTTACCAATATCTATAGACCCGTCAGATTTTTCGGACGTATAGTTAAGCTCACATAGCGCAGAATGTCCTGTACCAGCATTATTCCATTCGTTAGAACTTTCTTCTCCGGCATTAGCGAGTTTTTCAAATACTTTAATTTCCCATTCAGGTGCCAATTCTTTAAGTAATGATCCTAACGTTGCGCTCATAATTCCTGCGCCAATTAAGATAACGTCTGTTTTTTGCTGCATGTTGCTCATGATAATCTCTCCATCCCCTATATTGGCAAAAAAGAGTAGGTGTTTTTATATCTAAGCCGTAAAAAGAAAACACCGCCTAGGCCCCACCTAGGTATTTACCTTTTTTGTCTCAATTATATAACCATCTCATAGTCTATTATAATAATTAATAGACTAAAATATCTAGTGTTATCTGATAATTTTAAACTATTTAACGTTTTATTTCATAGAATTCTTCTGTCATAAGGGTAAAAAGCATAGTAGTAAAGCGGAATTTGGAGAAGAATTCCAGTTTGATGTTATCCCAAAAAAACTTCTATTTTTATGTTTTATCTTTGGGAACTAGTAAAATTCTATTTTTGTAACATCTAATTTGAAAAAATAGAGTAAATAACAAATAAATGATAAGATTATTCTGAAAATAACCAAGGAGGGATACCAATGCTTACAAAAGAACAAGTCGCAAACTTATTTCGGGATTTTTCTGTAAATGAATGTAAAGGATCGAGTCCTTTATACGAATACTTATCAATAAAAATTTCTGAAGATGAGGAAGTTCTTACGTTAGCTTCCTACGCACAACCTGGTCAACCAGTCCCAAACTTATTATTAGGTGCAGTACACTATTTATTGCTAAAAGGGAAAGACCATCATTTAAAAACGTATTATAGTAGCTTAGTTGAAAATGCTAAAACAAATTTAGATAAAGCTTTTGAACAATTTAAAGATTTCTGTAATGAGTACCGAGAAGAAATCATTACTTTATTACAAACGAAACTCGTTCAAACGAATGAAGTAAGACGATGTGCATACTTATACCCAAGTTTCTGCTACATATTTAACAAAGTGAATAAACCGTTAGTGGTAATTGAAATTGGTACAAGTTCTGGATTACAACTGTTCTGGGACCAATATAGCTATTCGTACGGAACAGATGAAACATATGGAAATATAAATTCGAATGTACATTTAACCTCTGAAATAAGAGGGGAGAATGTGCCCCGTTTTCTAAAACAAAGTCCACCTGTCGTAGAAAGAATCGGACTAGATTTACATGTGAATGATTTAAATGCCGATGAAGATTATTTATGGTTACGCGCGCTTATTTGGCCAGAACATAAAGAAAGACTTGAACTATTCGATCAAGCAGCAGCGCTTGTAAAAGAAAAATCAGTGAGATTAATAGAAGGTGACGGTGTAGCACTTCTTCCGGCCATTGCAGATCAAATAAGGGAAGATGCAGTGATTTGTATTTTCCATACACATGTGGCAAACCAAATACCTGAAAATGTAAAACATACGCTAGAAAAACAAATTAAAGACATTGGTGCAAAACGTGATGTATTCCACCTATATAACAACATGTGGGACCGGGACCTTCATATTGATTATTATATTAACGGAAACGAATATTGTGAAACTGTTGGGGAAACGGAAGGGCATGGGAGATGGTTTAGTTGGGGATTGGGGGATAAGAAGCTATGCTAAAGTAAATCTAATAATTATGGGTTTCATCACCAAAATTCGTAATTAAAATAGCTGATGGAAGACACTCCATCAACTGTTTTTTACTTTTCATAAAACTCATTAGGTATCTAAGGTAAGCGTCAAATATTCCTCACCTACAAGTTGTAAATAGCCCATGAGATTCATCTTCTTACATCCAAGGATTTAAAGAAATTGGATTATTAAAACCTGACAGGTGTCAAAAAAGAACCTACCGGTTAATCAGCTATATTACTGGTTCAAGAAATTATTACTTCAAACGGAAGAGCCGAAGGAAAGTAAATGTTTAAAATGAATATATAATACATGCGAGAAAGAGCACAATTTGATAGGGGGGGCTTCCAAATGCATATGGATGAAAGAATGAATTTGCAGTTAACAAGCCAGGCTCTTCAGGTAATGAATAACGGAATTGCTGTCATAAGTCATGATGGAATCATCACATTCAGCAACCAACCATTCTGCAGCATGTTACATAAAAAAGAAAATGAAATAATAGGTAAGCATATATCAACGATTATTCCTGATCGTAAAAAGCTAGTAGTGAATCAAAATGATAGTTTGTACAAGTACGAGTGTAAGGTGGGCAACCAAGTATTGATTATGAATGAATCCCGTGTATATCAGAGCGGGAAAGAAGATGGATCAATTGCCATTTTGGAAAACAAGGAAAAAAGTATACAGTCCTTGGAAAGTATCATCAGTCGGTATGAAAATGCCTTGAATTTACTGTCGGAGTGTATTCTAGGGGTAAATGAACAAGGGATTGTCAATTTTTTAAGTGGTTCTTATGCACAATTTTTAGGGATTGATGATCCAAAGGAAGCGATAGGTAAGCATTGTACGGAGGTTGTTGAGAATACGAGGATGCATATTATCGTGAAGACGGGACAGGTGGAAATTGGGCATATCCAGCGTATAAGTAATCGGAATATTATCGCAACTCGCATACCTATTGTTAAGGACGGTGAGGTTATTGGTGCGATTGGTAAAATTATGTTTCATGATATACAGCAGTTTAAAGCTTTGGGGGATCAGATTAGTGCAATGGAATCAAAGTTATCTTACTATCAAACTGAATTACAGCGGTTGCAAGAAGGTAGGTTGTCCTTTCAAAGTATTATAGGAGAGAGTGCGAAAATGAAAGAAGTTAAAACGATGGCCTTGAAGGTTTCTAAAAGTCGGTCTACCGTTTTGATAAGAGGAGAGAGCGGTACAGGGAAGGAGCTCTTTGCGCATGCGGTACATCGTGCAAGTCCGCGTGCTAGGGGTTCATTTATTCGTTTGAATTGTGCTGCGATTCCGAGGGATCTTTTGGAGGCTGAATTATTTGGATACGAAGAGGGGGCTTTTACAGGAGCGAAAAAAGGTGGTAAGCCTGGGAAGATTGAGTTGGCCCATAAGGGAACGTTGTTTTTAGATGAGATCGGTGATATGTCTTTGGACATGCAGGTGAAGTTGCTGCGTGTGTTGCAAGAGAAAGAGATTGAAAGAATTGGTGGTACGAAAATTCAAAAGATTGATGTCCGTTTCATTGCGGCGACACATCGAAATCTTCGTGAAATGGTGCAAAGAGGGGAATTTAGGGAGGATTTATATTATAGGTTGAATGTGTTTGCGATCGATATTCCTCCGTTACGAGAGAGAAAGGAAGATATGATACATATAATGGAATTTTTAATTCGGAAATTGAATGGGGAGCTGGGTAGTAGCGTTCTTTCATTGGATGAGAGAGTAAGGGATATATTCATGGAGCATGATTGGCCAGGCAATATTAGGGAGCTAGAGAATGTGTTAGAACGAGCGATGAATGTTATAGAAGGAATGATTATTCAAGTGCATCATCTTCCTGTATATTTGCGGAAAAAAGATTTGGAAGAAGAGTTATATCATGAAATATTTGCGGTGGATCAAGAGAAGAATGAGATGAGTTATTCACTGCAGGAGGAAGTGGAATCGGCTGAAAAACGGGCGATTACAAGGGCTTTGGAAAAGACAGCTGGAAATATAAAAGAGGCAGCCAAGCTTTTAGGGATTCATCGGGCTAGCTTATATCGTAAAATAGAAAAATATGGAATTTTGTGAAAGGAAGCAAAGGGCAAACAGGCCCTTTTTTTGTTTGGTTTGCAGTAATACATACTGTCTCTTTTTTGCGACACTTTCTTATAGATGCGACATGATCGTAATCATTTGTAGCGCAAATGCGACATGTGAAGGTGGACATGTAAGGGAGACTTGGGTATATCCCTGAAGGAATAAGGGAATAGAGAATGAGTCGATTTTTGGCATGTTTCTTGCTATATAAATAAAAAAGATTATAGCAAGAAGGGATGGAATTCAATGCTGGAAAATCACAGTTTGCCACATTTTATTATGCAAAGTATTGAAAAAACACCAAGTAAGGTCTATTTACAATTTGAAGAACAAAGAGTTACGTATGAGGAGCTCTATCATCGAATTACTAGAGCCGCAGCGGGATTTTGTGAGCTCGGTATTCAAAAAGGTGACAAGGTTTGTATTATGCTTCATAACACTCCTGAATATCTGGATGTATGGTTTGCTTTATCTTTTATGGGAGCAATTGCGGTGCCTCTGAATGTGCATTTAAAAGGAGAGGGCCTACAGTATATTTTATCTCACTCTGATTGCAAGCTGATTATCGTTGATAAGGAATTTGTTCCTCAAATTGCTTCTTGTTTGCCATTTATACAAAGGGACATTCAAATTGTCGTTTACGGAAATGATGAAAGCGTAATCAATTTGAACGATGGTAAAGAACCGCTGGTAATCGAATTGAAAGATGTACTGAATACAAATAATCATCACCTTCCAACTGAATTTGTTTCCTCCTCTTCTATTAACAGTATTCTTTATACCTCTGGAACGACTGGATTACCTAAAGGGGTCATGTTAAGTCATTCTGCCTATGTAAATTCTGCGCAGTCATTTGCCACCTATATGGTTGGCGCAAGTTCGAAAGATATTTTATTTACAGCGTTGCCGTTATTTCATATTAACGCCCAGGCCCATACAGTACTCGGTGCTATTTCTTCCAATGCGACGATTGCTCTTGGCAAGCGGTTTAGTGCTTCTAGATTTTGGGATGAAATTCGTGGTCATGGCGCAACCATTTTTAATTCTTTAGGATCTATGATTCCTATTCTCTGCAAGCAACCAGAAAAGGAAAACGATAATGAAAATTTTGTAAGGGTGACGGCTTGTGCTGCTACGCCTAAGGGATTTTGGAAGCCGTTTGAGGAGAGGTTTGGCGTCCAGATTGTAGAAGGTTACGGATTAACGGAAACGACGGGTTTTTGTGTAACGAATCCATTGAATGCCAATAAGCCGCCTTCTATTGGAAAGCCTTATTCTTACGTAGAGACGAAGATTGTCAATGAGGATGGAAATGAAGCGCGGACTGGTGAAATTGGAGAGATTTTTATACGTTCCTTACAGGGACAAGCATTCATGGAAGGCTACTATAAAATGCGGGATAAAACAGAAGAGGCGATGAAGGAGGGATGGTTCCATACAGGAGATCGTGGTTATCTAGACGAGGAAGGTTACTTATATTTTTGCGATCGAATCAAACAGTGTATCCGGAGGCGTGGAGAAAATATCTCCTCTTGGGAAATCGAAAAGGTAGTGAATAATCACCCGAAAGTACTTGAATCAGCGGCCATCGGTGTTCCATCGGAAGTGGGAGAAGAGGATGTCAAATTATATGTGATTGTAAAGAAAGGAGAAACGATGTCCCATGAAGAGATTATAGATTGGTGTCAAGAACGTATGGCTTACTTCATGGTGCCGCGATATGTTCAGTTCAGTGAAACTTTTCCAAAAACTGCGACGGAACGGATTCAGAAGTTCAAGCTGAAGGAGGAAGGAATCGGTACTGCTTGGGATAGTGAAAAGGTCGGCTATGTAATTAAAAGAACGAGTTGATGTGCTGACGGTAGTAAAAGTATCTCATTACATATTGGAAAGAAGGGATTGAATTGGAAAATAAGCGGGTTGTTACATGGTCCAAAGAAAAAGGAATCGCGACAATCATCATTGATAATCCTCCTGTGAATGTATTGAGCGGTGCTGTGGTTGAGCAACTGACGGTGGTGGTCGATGAAATCGAACGGGATGATGAAGTAATTGCTGTACTTCTAACTGGCGCTGGAGAAAAGGCCTTCGTTGCAGGAGGAGACATCAAGTCATTTCCGGAATGGATTGGGAAAGGGAATGAATATGCAGAGGGAAAATCATTGTGGCTTCAGAATCCATTAAATAAAATAGAAAGATTGTCGAAGCCTGTAATCGCTGCTATTAACGGATTAGCGCTTGGGGGCGGGTGTGAATTAGCCTTATCATGTGATTTACGGATTATAGAAGAACATGCCCAAATCGGACTTCCAGAGGTGAAGTTAGGATTGTTTCCAGGTGCGGGAGGCACGCAACGTTTGCCTCGATTAATAGGAACTGCAAGTGCGAAAGAAATGATGTTCACTGGTGAACCGTTCACTGCCGAGGTAGCTTGGCGAGTTGGTTTGGTGAATCATGTTGTTCCGCGTGGCGAAGCGCTGAATAAGGCGAAGGAACTAGCCGCGAAGATGGCTCAATTTTCCCTTCCTGCTTTATCTTTGATGAAGCAATCTATCAATAAGGGATTATCTTCTTCTCTTGAGGACGGGCTAAAAATAGAAGCTGAGAATTTCGGCCATGTATTTCAAACGAGTGATGTAAGAGAGGGGGTGGAGGCTTTTATAGAAAAGAGGGTACCGCTTTTTCATCATAAATAAAATAACAAAAAGTAATGCCTGCCTCTGGCAGGTGTTGCAATAATATATATAAATATAAAAGGGTGTAAAGTAAATTTAAGAGAATCTATTTTATTGAGGGGGAATGCGGTTATGGATTTATTGATTGTATTGCTATCGCTTGGCTTGCTTATATTTGTAGCTTACCGAGGATTCTCAGTCATTTTATTCGCTCCGTTATGTGCTTTGTTGGCTGTATTTTTAACGGAACCGGCGAATGTTTTACCATTCTTTTCTAATGTTTTTATGGCGAAGATGGTCGGATTCATAAAATTATATTTTCCTGTATTTTTGCTTGGAGCGATATTCGGTAAAGTGGTAGAAATCACTGGAATAGCAGAAAAAATCGCGAAAATTATCATCCATTTTATAGGCGTGAAAAGAGCTATTCTTTCCATCGTGTTAATGGGAGCGATTCTTACATACAGTGGTGTCAGTTTATTTGTCGCAGTATTTGCGATTTATCCGTTTGCGGCGCAATTATTTCGCGAGGCGGATATTCCGAAACGTCTCATTCCAGCGACAATTGCATTCAGTGCATTCACGTTTTCGATGGATTCACTTCCTGGATCACCTCAAATCCAAAATGTTATTCCAACTACGTTCTTTAAAACAGATATTTATGCAGCTCCTACATTAGGGATTATCGGAGCACTGTTTATCTTTATATGTGGCATGATGTATTTGGAAAGGTGCAGGAAGAAGGCTGCCGCTAAGGGAGAGGGGTACTTCGGAAAAAGCGGTGCCACTTCTGAACTGGCTGCCACAACTAGCGCGCAATTGGTGCAAGCGCCTATTGTTTCCAGCGAGGTTATTCCAGCTAGTTATTGGGTAGCTTTTCTTCCGCTTGTACTGGTCGGAGTGATGAATAAAGTCTTTACAGAATTCATCCCGGTTTGGTATACAAAGGGATTTGATTTTGCATCTATAGGTTTGAAGGAGTACGGAACGATTGATATGGGACAAGTCGTAGGTATTTGGTCAGTGGAAATGGCACTTCTTATCGGAATACTTGCTGCTATATTATTAAACTTCCAAGCGGTAAAAGAACAGTTTCAATCTATTACAAGCGTGGGCGTAAGTGGTTCAATCTTAGCTGCCATGAACACTGCAGCCGAGTATGGATTTGGTGCCGTTATAGCAGCTTTACCCGGATTTGTCATGATTCAAAATTCTTTGACAGGTACATTTTCAAACCCTTTAATTAGCGGAGCGGTCATGACGAATATTTTGTGCGGTCTGACGGGATCAGGTTCGGGTGGAATGAGTATTACATTAGGTTTAATGGCAGATAAATATATTGAAGCGGCAGCGAACTTTGATATTCCGTTAGATGTGCTGCATCGTGTAATTGCAATGGCAGCGGGAGGTATGGATACTCTCCCTCATAACGGAGCAGTTATAACTTTACTTGCAGTTACAGGATTAACACACCGAGAAGCTTATAAAGAGATTTTTGGTATTACGATAATTAAGACATTAGCCGTTTTCTTCGTTGTTGGAGTGTACATGATGTTTTCTATTGTATAGTAGGAAGGTTGATCGGCTGTTATAAATAACGCAGCCACCAAGTTAAGATTATGTATAATGGTAAACAGAAACAGCCATCATTCCATGAAACGATGGCTGTTTGTATGTTTTTAATGAATTTCACAAAAAACTTCAATTGTAGATTGGAATTGAACTATCCCAACCTTCACTTGGTCTAGAGGAGGAGGGCTTCTCGGTTAAAATGATAAAGTCGGTAAATTTACTTGTTACAACAATGCTCTTCTACTCATCCATTGCGTCATAACCCACTTTTCACCTTTGATAACAGGTGCAGCAACTACAAGCAAATCCTCACATTGGACCCCAGCTGGCCAACATTCATAATAGTCGTGAAAACCATTTACAAACATGATTTGTCCGTTCTCAAATAGGATAACAAATATGGAGTTTCCTTACCTATTTTATAAAAGGTTAAAAATAAACCATAATATTATTATGTAAACAAAATTGATGAATGTACAGCTTGTTAAATAGTTCAATATTTTTGATTTTTCTATGGCTGCATAAGTATGATGTTTGTAGGAGGGGATCATATGAGTATACACAAAAAAATCATAGCGATTTCAGGAAGTATTAGGGAAGGATCATCCAACACAAACATATTAAAAACTTTAGCAGCATTTATTCCAGAAGGTATAGATTACACTATTTATAATGGGATAGGGGAACTACCTCATTTTAATCCGGATGTAGATCGAGTTGGAGCACCGATTGTTGTTGAAGAATTTCGAAAGACATTAAGTGAAGCACATGCACTTATTATTTGTACACCAGAGTACGCAAAAAGTATTCCAGGAGTTTTGAAGAATGCATTAGAATGGCTTGTTTCATCAGCGGAACTTTATAAAAAGCCAGTTGCTATTATAACAGCTTCACCGTCGATTGCTGGAGGGGATAAAGCTCATGAATCATTATTACTTACGCTAGGTATGCTAGATACAATTGTCGTTCAAAATGGTTCGCTATTAATCCCATCTGTGCGCACTAAATTTAGTGATGATGCAAAAATAACAGATGAGGATACAAAGAAAGCTCTTATCTCTTTAGTTCAAAGTGTAGTAGACGAGATAAAGAAATAATGATTTAGTTCGTATTAAAGTGAAAATGGACTTTTATAATAATAAAAGATAAAAGCAATGCTACGGTTAGTTCAAATGTAGCATTGCTTTTTTATATAGTTAAATATATGTACTCAAAATCTCCCCAGGTAATCCATCAATCTCACAAACTATATCTGATGTAAAACCAACGTTTAGTAAAATCTTCCGAGAGGGGATATTGCTCGGATCGATAATTGCTTTTAGTACGCTTACATCTGTCTGCTTCGCTATATTTATTAATTCCTTTGCAATACAACTACCATATCTCTTTCCCCAGTGCTCTGGCAAAATCATATAGCCAAGTTCTGCTTCTTTAAAATCAGCCTCATTTACTGTTATATGTCCAAGTCCGATAAATTCATTTGTAATAGAGTCATACACTTTGTAGGAGCCGAATAATCTATGTTTTTTATTACGCTTTAACAATTTTTTATAGTCGTTTTGCGCCTCGCCTAACGGAATGGTACGTTCCGTAATTTGTGCCATCACTTTTTCATTTGATACGAGCTGGAAATATAAATTGAAGTCTGTCGCTTCAAATTTACTAAAATATAGCTTATGCATAGTATTCCTCCAAACTAATTTTCATTTGTTCTTCAGAAAAGATAAACGATAGTTAAATCGTGATTTCTATTTGATTGCCTTCTGGATCGCTTATTACACTTTCATAATAGCCATCTCCAGTGAAACGTGGTCCATTTAATAAAGAATAGCCTGCTTCTTTTAACGTTTTTGTCAGTTCATTCACACGTTCCTTACTGCCAACAGAGAAAGCCATATGTGCATAGCCAGTTATATTAAGATTAGGCTCGTTTTCTATACCTTTCTTACGCATAAGTTCAAGCCTTGCTCCAGATTCGAACGTAATAAAATAAGATTCAAATTGTTTTGCTTCGTTATGATATAAAGAGTTTACCTTGCCATTAAAATACTTCGTATAAAAAGTACGCATTAATTCTAAATCATTTACCCAAATTGCGATATGTTCGATTTTCATAGGTTTCACCAATCCTATCTGTACTAATTAGGCTTCCACTGTATAAAAGTTGCATGTACATTGCAAGAAATTTGATTCGGTGTTAAAGGTAATTGTTAATTTTTGGTTGTATACGTACATACAATGTGTAATTAAGTGAATGACTTACATAGGAATTACAGAAAAGGGTGAATGAGACTTATGAGTCAATTAGAGCAAACAATGTACGTTGGTGTCATCATGTCTATTGTACTATCCGTAATGATTTTGGGGTCTTTATATTATAATCCTCGTCTTTGGTTAAATGATTATCCAAAAGATATTCAAAAGGTAGTTTTTCCGAAATCGATTAATGAAAAAAAGCAAACGATTTACTTTAGTATTGCATACAATGTGATTCTCTTCGGTACTCCTTTCGTTTCAACATATATATTACATCAACATGAAAAACTATTGTATATTGAGGCCTATTTACATAGTTTTAGCATTTTAATGATTTTCAATTTAGTAGATTTATTAATAATCGATTGGCTTATATTTTGCTGGATTACTCCGAGATTTGTTGTTATTCCTTGTACGGAAGGGATGAAGGGATATAAAGATTACAAGTTTCATTTAAGAGGGGCTATAGTCGGTACTCAATTTTTAGCAATCGTAAGTTTATTTCTGGCAGGAATTGCGACAACCATTTAGTAAAAAGAAGAAGGATAGGAAACGTTTATATAAGATAAGTAGATTTATAATGTATAGAATTAAAAATGAGAATTTGATACTATTGGAGTAAAGGGTTTTAATAACGGTATATTAAGCGATATCAATGTACCTTTGCAAATGTTTTGATATTCCGTGAAATCACCTAATTTTATGGAAGCATTTGATAAAACCCCAAAAAACGCAATGGAGGCTATTATGAAAAAATTAATTGGCGCAGCAACAGCAACAGTTTTTGGATTGGGGGCTTTTACAACATCTGCTATCGCAGAAACTATCGTAACAGCGGATGTACTCAACGTACGTGAAAAGCCAACAACGGAATCAAAAGTTATCGAAAAAGTAAAAGAAGGACAAAAGTTAAAAGTTATAAATACTGAAGAAGGATGGTCAAAAATTGATTTAAATGGTAAAGAATTGTTTGTAAGTTCGGAATTTACAAAAGATGTTTATCATGTAACAGCAAACCTATTAAATGTACGTTCTGAAGCGAGCACAGAATCAGAAATTCTTGGCAGACTGAAAAAAGATGATGTAATTGAATCAACGCATCAAGTAAAAGATGGATGGCTACAATTTGAGTATAAAGGAAAAACAGCTTATGCAAACGTTTCTTTCCTATCAAGTACAGCACCAATTGAAAAGAAAGCTGAAGAGAAAACGAAGCAAGTAGCGAAAGTACAAAAAGCGGTAAATGCGAAGGAAGAAGCAAAAACGCAGAAAGTTGCAAAAGTAAAAGAAGAAGCAAAAGTGCAGGAAGTTGCAAAAGCTAAGGTAGCAACAAAAGCAAAAGAAGAAGTAAAAGCGAAAGAAGAAGTAAAAGCGAAAGAAGAAGTAAAAGCGAAAGAAGAAGTAAAAGCGAAAGAAGAAGTAAAAGCGAAAGAAGAAGTAAAAGCGAAAGAAGAAGTAAAAGCGAAAGAAGAAGTAAAAGCGAAAGAAGAGGTAAAAGCGAAAGAAGAAGTAAAAGCAAAAGAAGAAGTAAAAGCGAAAGAAGAAGTAAAAGCAAAAGAAGAAGTAAAAGCGAAAGAAGAAGTAAAAGCGAAAGAAGAAGTAAAAGCAAAAGAAGAAGTAAAAGCGAAAGAAGAAGTAAAAGTGAAAGAACAAGAACAAGAATTAGCGAAAGCGAAAGAACAAGAATTAGCGAAAGTAAAAGAACAAGAACAAGCGAAAGCGAAAGAACAAGAATTAGCGAAAGTAAAAGAACAAGAACAAGCGAAAGCGAAAGAACAAGAATTAGCGAAAGCGAAAGAGCAAGAACAAGCGAAAGAGCAAGAACAAGCGAAAGTAAAAGAACAAGAACAAGAACAAGCGAAAGCGAAAGAGCAAGAACAAGCGAAAGCAAAAGAAGCAACAAAGACACAAGAAGTATCTAAAAATAACTCACAGTCTGCTAAACGTGAATTAACGGTAGTAGCGACAGCATATACTGCTGATCCAAGTGAAAATGGTACATATGGTGGACGCGTTTTAACTGCGATGGGTCATGATTTAACGGCAAATCCTAATATGAGAATTATCGCAGTAGATCCGAAGGTAATCCCATTAGGATCTAAAGTATGGGTAGAAGGTTATGGAGAAGCTATTGCTGGTGATACTGGTAGTGCTATTAAAGGAAATCGTATTGATGTTTTAATGGGTTCAAAAAGTAAAGCTATGAACTGGGGAAGACAAACTGTTAAAGTAAAAGTTTTATAATAATGGTTATCCAAATAGAAGTCAGTTCTCTTTATTGAGACTGGCTTTTATTTTTTGCCTTAATGTGATTCATTGAAAAAATTTGAAGGATATGTAAAAGAATAAAACCTTACTTTTGCTGCTGAGTACAGTGAGCAGTAAAAGTAACCATATTGAATTATTTAATCCTTATTTGTATTTCTGACAACCATATTGTTCTTCTATCACTATTAAAATACAATTAGATAAATAGGAGAAAAATATTCATAAAATAGTAATTATTCTATTTAGTCTTATACTAGGGTTTATAACGTTCCAAATCCCTATAGTGTCAGAATGGATACAGAACTCAGTCTTCTGGTAAATTGTTATTATTTTATTATCGTATTCATACCAAAAAGATAACGGTGATAAGAATAAGAAAAATGATGATTAGCAACAATAAAAAATGTTTTATGTACCGAAAGTTATTAAAAGATTAGTATCGAGGATCACCTTTATAAGCGAGAAGAGGATTAAATATGACAACAGAATTATATGGCACACATTACAATGAAATAAAAGGGTATAGAGTAATTGAAGGGAAAGATTCATATAATCATTATTTTGGTGGTCAAGATTGTGACTTACCACTATGTAAGCTATGCAATGAGAAAATGCATCAAATCTTTAGTTTAGATTTGAAAGATGATAGGCTTGTTGAACTTAAAAATGATGAAATGAATGTTTTACCATTCGTTTCTTGCTTGAATTGTTCGATGGTGTGGGAGCCGCAATATTTTCAGTTAAGTAATGGTGGTAAAACGGTACAAATAATAAAGCAGGACAATACGGAAGATTGGATAATGGAAGATGAGGATAAACTACCGGTCGATCTACCAAAAACTAATGTAAAGCTAACAAATATGAAAAATGAAGATATACCTACTGATGAAGATCGTTACTGGGAAGCTTTTGACTTATTCGGTTCGGAATATATATGTAGATTGTTAGGAGCGCCTTTATACGATGAAGTTCCAGAAGATTTGGGATGTCCAGCTTGTTCTAAAGAGATGAAATATGTTGCTACAATTACACAAGACCTTGAGGAACGGGAACTTATTTCAGTAGTTGATTTTCAGTTTGGTGAAATGAAGATATATTATTACTTATGTAAAGATTGTTCAGTTATCAAAACTGAAATACAAGGAACATAATGAAAATAAGACTGACTCATCCTGTCCGTCTTATTTTTGATGTGTCACATCATTAACAATGGCATGAAATATGTCTTTTTGCGTGAAATCATCTGTAAAAACAGTTTCTTTATCAACTTCAATTGTATCGTGCGGGTTATACCATTTACTCAATAAATCTTCTCCAAATTCAAGTCGTTTTTCTCTCGTATTATGCCGTCTAATCGTTTCTTCAAGTGATAAGTCAAAATAATATGTATAAGCGTTTCCTTCGAAATAATGTATTAATTCTTTCAGCATATCACCGTATCTACGACTGTTCAGTATACCTTCTAAAATAACAAATTCACATTTTCCTTTTCCGTACTTCGTAATTTCAAATAGTAAATCATGAGATAAGTTACCTATTGTATCGTGAACTTTTAGCATATCTCTGCGCACAACGTCTTGTGAGACTAGAAGTGTTCCTTGCCCGAAATGTTCTTGCAGTTCCTTTGCGATTGTTGTTTTGCCACTTGCGGAGTTTCCGCGAAGAATGATTAATGTCGATTTCAAAGTCTCATCTCCAAATTGTTTTAGTTTTTTGCTTTGTTACATTGAAAATTGTTTTAGTAAGCGCTTCTCGCCAGTTTATAGAAGTTATTGCTTTCAAAGTGATATGAGACATCGTAAATAACCTCCAGTTTATTTGTGGTTTGATTATAGGAACTCTTTATTTTAAAGATACAATATTTTCTTGAAAAATAAACAGAATTATTGTAAAGTAATGATAATTAAAATTTATATTGTTTAAAAGCTATGAAAGGAAGTAGTAACAAGTATCTTTTTTTTTAGAGAGTCGGTGGGTGGTGTAAACCGATAGAAAGCGCTTGTGAATCCGTCCTTGAGCGAAATGTGGAACCCTTCAATGTGAAGTTAGTAATCGTTTCCGGTTAAAAACCGTTAATTTTTTAAGTGGAAATCTTACATTTTCTATGCTTTCAACTAGGGTGGCAACGCGGGTTAACTCTCGTCCCTTTTATAGGGACGGGAGTTTTTTGTGTTTTTTTAGTGAAATTCCCTATCTTAAAAGCTTAACGTGAACGAAGAAGATGACATTAGTCACTTATTAAAGGAGAGATAAGACATGTTAGATGTAAAAGTATTACGTGCTAATTTTGAAGAAGTAAAGAAAAAATTGATTGATCGCGGTGGAGAGTTTCTTGAATTGGATACATTTGAAGAATTAGATCAAAATCGTCGTGAACTGTTAGTAGAAGTAGAAGAATTAAAAAGTAAACGTAATGGAGTATCTGATCGTATTGCGAAGTTAAAGCGTGAAAAACAAGATGCTAATGAACTTATTAGTGAAATGCGTGAAGTAGGAGAAAGTATTAAAACGTTAGATGATGAGTTACATAATGTAGAAGAGAAATTGAATTCTATATTATTGGCATTACCAAATATACCTAATGAAACAGTGCCTATTGGAGCATCAGAAGATGATAATGTTGAATTACGTAAGTGGGGAGAAATAAACGAATTTTCATTTGAAGCAAAACCACATTGGGAAGTTGCTGAAAAATTAGGATTACTAGATTTTGAGCGAGCAGCAAAAGTAACAGGAAGCCGCTTTGTATATTACAATGGCTTGGGAGCACGTTTAGAGCGAGCAGTAGCTAACTTTATGCTAGATTTACATGTTGAAGAACATGGATATACAGAAGTGATTCCACCGTTTATCGTAAATAGCGATAGTTTAATAGGAACCGGACAATTCCCGAAATTTAAAGAAGATGTATTTACATTAAAAGACACAGATTACTCTTTAATTCCAACGGCGGAAGTACCATTAGCGAACTATTATCGTGACGAAATATTAAATGGTGCAGAATTACCTATTAATTTTACCGCTCATACGCCATGTTTCCGTTCTGAAGCTGGTAGTGCAGGACGTGACACGAGAGGACTTATTCGCCAGCACCAATTTAGCAAAGTTGAAATGGTTAAATATACTAAGCCAGAAGAATCATACGATGAGTTAGAAAAATTAACTGCGAATGCCGAAAGAGTACTACAATTATTACGATTACCTTATCGAGTTATCGTATTATGTACAGCTGATATAGCATTTCCAGCTGCGAAAACATATGACATTGAAGTTTGGTTACCAAGTTATGGGGTATATCGTGAAATATCTTCTTGCTCAAACTGTGAAGATTTCCAAGCGCGTCGTGCAAGCATACGTTTCCGTCGTACACCAGGTGCAAAACCAGAATTTGTGCACACATTAAATGGTTCTGGGTTAGCTATAGGGCGTACAGTAGCAGCTATTTTAGAGAACTACCAACAAGAAGACGGCTCAGTTATAATCCCAGAAGTATTGCGTCCATACATGGGAGGAGTAGGGGTTATTAAATAAGAATGATGTTGATTTGAAATAAAGTTTAACAGTTTATAAAATGCTAATAAAGAGGTGCTACATGTTATTTCAAAAAGAAAATTTATTAGTTAGATATGTAACAAAAGACGATGCACCTATCATTTCAAAATGGTTAACAAATCCAGAAATTTTACAGTATTACGAAGGAAGAGATAATCCGCAGTCTGTAGAAAAGGTACTCGATCATTTTATACATAATCCAAATAGTAATGAAAAAAGATGTTTAGTAGAGTTCAATGAAATACCGATCGGTTACATACAAATATATCCTGTTGATTCCGAATGGAAAGCGTTATATGGATATGAAGAAATGAAAAATGTGTGGGGAATGGACCAATTTATCGGTGAACCAGCGTATTGGGGAAAAGGGATTGGAACAACCCTTGTTGAAGCGGCAATTACATACATTATGGAGAGCTTAGGAGCAGAAGCGATAGCGATGGATCCTAGAGTAAATAATGTACGTGCGATAAGCTGTTATGAAAAATGCGGATTTAAAAAAGTGAAGATTTTAAAGGAACATGAACTGCATGAGGGGAAATTAGAAGATTGTTGGATGATGGAATATAAACAATTATAATGATTTATGAAAGGGCTTATACAAACAAAGGGAGCTGTGTGAAATGAAAAAGGCATTACTAGTTATTGATGTGCAAGCGGGTATGTATACAGCAGGAATCCCAGTACATAATGGGGAAAAGTTTTTAGAAACGTTGCAAGAGCTTATTGGGGAATGTCGTTCAAATGGTATTCCGGTTATTTATGTACAACATAACGGGCCAAAAGATCATCCGTTAGAAAAAGGTACAGATGGCTGGAAAGTACATGCGGCGATTGCACCGCAAGAAGGGGACAATATCATTGAAAAGACGACGCCAGATTCATTCCATAAGACGAACTTAAACGAAGTGTTACAAGAAAAAGGGATTGAGCATGTTATTATTTCAGGAATGCAAACAGAGTACTGTGTTGATACGACAACGCGCAGAGCGTTTAGTGAAGGATATAAAGTAACATTAGTGAGTGATGCGCATAGTACGTTTGATACAGATGTATTGCGTGCTGAAGATATTGTAAAGCATCATAATGTTGTGTTTGGATCATTTGCGGATGTTGTTGCATTGAAAGATCTAAAAGTAGAAGCGTAAGTATTGAAGTGGCTGTCTCTAAATGGGGGCAGCTTTTTTATTAGAGGATAGGTCGTCAAACATTGTCGATATTCTTTGTCGAATCGTTGATATAATTAGAGTTACGATAGATATATTCAAAAAATCGTTAATATAATTTCATTCACCGTATTGATATTACAAAAAATAAAAAGGAGCGCCACATCGTCAAAAATTCGACGGATGAGACAGCTCCTTTTTTGCACCAGTAATTATGGCTTTATTTCTTCTTATCTTTATCCAACACATTCTGTTCTTCAGCAAACTCCGTACCATATGCAAACCGGCGATTAATTCGAATGTTATCATTGTTGTGCCTTGAGTGGGAATTAGAAAAGCGATGGACGATTACTTCTGATAATGTAAAGACGATGGCAGAAAGGATACTGCCCCATGCAATTTGCATGTAGTTGTCTAATAAAATATTACCGAAAATCCAGACGCTTAAATACGTAAGTAAGAAATCCGTCATAATGGCAGCGGAATTGCCAATTCGATTTAAAATAATTTTATCAACAAACATATAAGAAACGATTGTGACGAAGAGACTAAAAGAAATGATTTGGACGAGCGTTGCTGGGAAAAATAGAGCTAGTCCGATACTAAAAGCGATGATGCATGATATAAATTTGATAAGTATTACAGTAATATCACTCAATATTTACACCTCCCATTTATACATAGTTTTACAATAAATTCAGGAGTTCATACATTGGAACGGTTTAATTTATATAAAACTTTATCACGTCGAAATTTTATCTAAATATTAAAAAAACAATTAAAAAATGTTATAGTAAAATGAGAGCGTATGACATTTTAGGTAAGGGGGAATCCGGGATGTGGATTACTTCAGAAGTAGAAATTCCAGATGAGTTAATCGATCACCTTGAACAAGGGAAGTTAGTATTATTCGTTGGAGCAGGAGTTTCTATGAAGGGGAAATCAAACTTACCGAATTTCGATGATTTAGTTGATGAAATTTCGAAAGCTTTATATGTCGAAAGGCGTGAGATGACAGAACCCCACGATTATTATCTCGGTAAAATTGCGAAAACGAAAGATGTGCATCAAGTTGCAAGAGACCTCGTTAATATAGAAAAATCAAAACCAAATCCATTACACTATGCGATTCCAAGGCTGTTTCCGTTAGATACGGATGTTCGAATTGTAACGACAAACTTTGATCAACATTTTACGTCTGTAATTACAGAAATGAATAGAGAGCTGAATATTTATTATGCACCTGCTTTACCGACAGGGAGAGCGTTTAAAGGATTGGCTTACATACATGGGAATGTAGAACAAGAGAAAGAAGCTTTAATTTTAACGGATGGTGATTTTGGAAGGGCTTACTTAACAGAAGGATGGGCGAGACGATTTTTAGTTGATTTATTTTCAAATTACACTGTTTTATTCGTTGGGTATAGTCATAATGATCCTGTAATGAAATATTTAGCAACAGGCTTACCACCGAGTACAAGGCGTTATGCTTTCGTCGCACAAGGGGATAATACATATCATTGGGAGCATTTAGGGATAAGACCGATTGTGTATCCGAATAAAGCAAATAATCATCAGGCACTTGTGAAAGCGGTGAAGCGGTGGGCGGAATTAATGGGGGATAATTATATTACGAAAAGAATGCGTATTCGTGATATTGTAACCGTACCTCCATCAGTAGAGCAGGAGCAATTATCCTATATAAAACAGTCAATAAAAAAAATTGAAACCGTTCGGTACTTCGTTGAATTTGCTCGTGATTACGAATGGGTAGAATGGCTTGAAGCGGAAGGGAAATTACGAAATTTATTTTTGCTTACAGCAAATTATGATGAAGTAGATGAATTGCTTGCAGAATGGTTAGTGGAGCAATTTCTATTTAGTCATCAAAAAGAACTATTTCAATTGATTTTTAAAAATCATTCTAAAATATCCCCGTTATGGTGGCGAACAATTTGTACTTACTTAAACGAAACGAAAGAAGCGATGGACCCTTTGTTGTTTGCAAGATGGACATTACTTTTATTAGAAACAGCAGAGAAAGATAGTAGCTTTATTGAAATGATTTCATACTTATTGCAAAAATGTTCTTTCCCTGAGCATAAAGAAATTGGCTTGTTGTTGTTAACGTTTATTTTAGATGGAAAACTAAAATTGAAGCGTGTAAGAAGATGGGGAAATGATACGCAAGAGTCGATTGAACTCGAGGAATCGAGTCGTATACCAATGCCTATTTTTTCTCATGTGGAGCGAATTTGGAAAGAGAAAATGAGACCACATATTACTTACTACGCAAATCCAATTATGGTTACGGGGTTAGAAAAAATACAACTATTGTCATTAAGACAAAATGCACTGAAAAGAAGAGATAGAGAAATTTCAGAGCAGGAGTTACAGCAAAATGATTTTACGTTTTTAATTCAAATTGTAAAAGAGTGTCTTACATATTTATGTGAAAACAATGAGAAAAAAGCGAATTATTATATTACAGAAATGATAGAAACAGATAGTGTACTTCAAAAGCGAATTGCGATTGAAGCAATGAGTAAAAATGTATTCGTTACTGCGGATGCCAAACTGAAGTGGTTACTACATGAAGGTCTTCTGCTAGATGTCACATATAAACATGAAGTGTTTCAACTTTTAAAGAATTATTATGCAGATGCTTTAGAAGAAACAAAAGAGGAAATTATTCAAACTGTATTAGAACATCTTGCAGAAGAGAGGGCGTTTGATGCTTGTCTCGTTCTAGATACATTATTTGCATGTGATTCGAATAGTCGATGCACGATAGAAGGATATGAATTAATGAAACAGAAGCACCCTCATTTTTCTTCTGATCGATACAGTGTTCCAAAGAAAGAATATATTGAACAAAGCATAACTTGTAATGTAACAGCTGATGGATTACTACAGCTGAAAGACGATGAAATAATGAAGCAAGTTCGGCAGTTCTCTCAAGATGGTGTTTTTGAACAACGCCATTTTGTAGAGATGTTATCAAAAGCATGTAAATTAAATGTAGAGTGGAGTATTTCGTTTGCTTATCAACTAGTAGGCGTACATGAAATTAGTAATGAAGTTTGGTTTGTTTGTATTAGAGAGTGGAGAAATAATAGGAATTTAACGAGTGAGCAGATTCAAAGGATCATTCCGTTATTGCAGAAGTTTGTTAGAAATACTACTTTTCATTGGTTAATTAGTAGTTTTCTATATGAAATTAGCAATCGATTAGAAGAGCTAGAAGAGAATAGTATACGGGTTATAAAACGCTTTGCTTTTTCAGTATTTCCACAAGTTATGAGAGGGGAAACGGATTTTAAAATTGGAAAACAAGAGTTTTACAATGAGTCTATACAGCATCCTGTTGGGAAGATGACCGCTGTATTACTAAAACTGTTATCATACGATCACTTATATGATCGTAATGTGTATGAATATTTATTTTTATTTGAGGAACAGGTAAGGGTTACTTCGGAAAGAACGAACTTTATGTTAGCCCGTTTAACAGCAGATATTACGTTTTTATACCATATTGAGAAGCAATGGTGCCGAAAATATGTATTACCTTACTTAGATTTAAAGAAAGAAAATGAGTTGACCAAGTATGCGTGGGCGGGATTATGTTATACGCAAATTAATTTACCTTTATTTACAGAGATGAAGAGATATATTAAATATGCGGTAGAGCATTTAGAGCTGCTACATCCGTATACGAGAGAAGCGTTTTTAAAATGGCTTAGTTTTGTATTTATTAAATGTGTGCTGTATTGGGAGCAAAAAACAGATTGGTTATATCCACTTTTAATGCAAGAAAACGAAGAGAATAAAATTAAATTTATGCAGTATGTATGCTACTACGTAAAAACGTTAAGCGGAAAAGAACAACAAAAATTTTGGACAGCGTGGCTACATGTATTTTTAAGAGAACGTCCGAAAATGGGCGTAATATCAACGAGAGAATATATGATGCTTTTACGTATTGTATTATGTATGGATGAGATTTTAGAAAAAGGGCTTTGTATTATTTCGAGTAAATTTCTAGGTGTAGAAGGGCAATGCAATCAAGAGGAAATGAAACAGTTATTTATTGAGATGCTTGAAAAGAAGGATAGCATGAAAGCGTATAAAGAACAGTATGCAAATGTGTTTTTCATTTTACTTCAAACACGTCAAGAAGCTGATTTACTTGAAAATGAAATCATACAAATAAAAGAACTATTAATCCAGTATGAAGTAGAAAAACATGTATTAAACTTAATTGAAAATGAGATGATTCGTATCGGAATTGTAATGGGGAATTTACAAGGGGAATTATAGGGCAGAAGTGGAATTTTTTTAAAAAAAATAAAAAGTTATTGACAGTGTTTTGAAAAGCGTTCTATAATACGAATCATACTTATTCAATTTCAAAAACATTTGAATAAACAAAGTGCAATGAAGAGATCACAGTAGTGGTTAGTCTTACTGTAACAGAGAGCTGGTGGTTGGTGTGAACCAGTACAGGGATAATCATGAATTACAGTCTTGGAGCATCTTTTTCGTAGTAAAGATAGTATTGTCTTTATGAAGAAAGAGCGGTCAAATGATCGTTAACAGTGAAGAGAGGTAGACGGAAAGTTAGTCTACAACTAGGGTGGTACCGCGATAAATATCGTCCCTACTGATTTATTCAGTAGGGACTTTTTGTATTTTAGTGGTCCAACTTGAAAATAAAATAGTCATGCGTTGAAAGGAAAAGGAGTAGTTGTTGTTTCCCTGTAACAGAGAGCTGGTGGTTGGTGCGAACCAGTACAAAAACAAGAGCGAATTACAGTCCTGGAGCATCTTTTTCGTAGTAAAGATAGTATTGTCTTTATGAAGGGAAAGACGGTCATATTGATCGTTAACAATGAAGAGAGGTAGACGAAAGAAGTCTACAACTAGGGTGGTACCGCGATAAATATCGTCCCTACTGATTGAATCAGTAGGGATTTTTTGTACAAAAAAAGTGATTTTTAACTAGTAGATAGTGTCTTTATGGTAATTATTAGTTTAAAATAAGAAGAGGTATCGATTCCACGAAGAAATTGTATAATTTATCAGTTCAGAAAATAGAGAATTTTACATTCTCTTACTATACTTTTAAAACATTAGAGGAGGATTTCCAAATGGCAAATCATGAATTAGATCAATTACGTAAACAGGTAGATGAAATTAACTTACAACTATTACACCTTTTAAACAAACGCGGTGAAATCGTTCAAAAAATTGGAGAGCAAAAACAAGTACAAGGTACGAAACGCTTCGATCCAGTACGTGAGCGTGAAGTGCTTGATATGCTTGCAGAGCATAACGAAGGACCATTCGAAACGTCAACGGTTCAACATATTTTCAAAACGATTTTCAAAGCAAGCTTAGAATTGCAAGAAGATGATAACCGTAAAGCATTACTAGTTTCACGTAAAAAGAAAAAAGAAAATACAATCGTTAATGTTAAAGGTGAATTGATTGGAAACGGAACACAAACGTTCATTATGGGACCTTGTGCGGTAGAAAGTTTAGAGCAAGTTCGCCAAGTAGGGCAAGCGATGAAAGATCAAGGACTTAAATTAATGCGCGGCGGTGCTTTCAAACCGAGAACATCTCCATACGATTTCCAAGGTTTAGGAGTAGAAGGTTTACAAATTTTACGCCAAGTAGCAGATGAGTTTGACTTAGCAATTATTAGTGAAATTTTAAATCCGAATGACGTAGAAATGGCGCTAGAATACGTTGATGTAATTCAAGTTGGAGCACGTAACATGCAAAACTTCGATTTACTACGAGCTGTAGGTAAGGTTAACAAGCCAGTATTATTAAAACGTGGTTTAGCAGCAACAATTGATGAGTTCATTAATGCAGCGGAATACATTATTGCACAAGGTAATGACCAAATTATTCTTTGTGAGCGCGGTATTCGCACATACGAAAGAGCGACACGTAACACATTAGATATTTCAGCAGTACCGATTTTAAAGAAAGAAACACATTTACCAGTTATCGTAGACGTAACACATTCAACAGGGCGTAGAGATTTATTATTACCAACAGCGAAAGCGGCACTTGCAATTGGAGCAGATGCAGTAATGGCGGAAGTACATCCGGACCCAGCAGTTGCGTTATCAGATTCTGCGCAACAAATGGATATTCCAGAATTCCATAGATTCATGGATGAGTTAAAAGGTTTCAAAAATAAATTATCTTAATTCCATATCATATATGCGCTGAAGAGGAAATAGTAGTGCTTATCTCACTGTTAAAGAGAGCTGATGGTCGGTGTGAATCAGTACAAAGGTAAGCATGAATTACAGCCTTGGAGCATCTTTCCCGCCAGCTTTTGAAGGGAAGGACGGTCAAACGATCGTTAAAGAAGAAGAGAGGTAGACGAAATAAGTCTACAACTAGGGTGGTACCGCGATAAACATCGTCCCTACTGAGCGCTCAGTAGGGACTTTTTTGTACAAAAAAATAATAAAGGGGTAAGAGAAATGAGATACATTACAGCTGGAGAATCACATGGTCCGCAGTTAACAGTTATTTTAGAAGGTGTACCAGCAGGTTTAACATTAACAGCGGAACATATTAATAAAGAATTATTAAGAAGACAAAAAGGGCATGGGCGCGGAAGACGCATGCAAATTGAAACAGATACTGTTGAAATTGTAAGTGGTGTACGTCACGGGATGACACTCGGTTCACCGATTACGTTAATCGTAAAAAATGATGATTTCAAACATTGGACGAAAGTAATGGGCGCAGAACCAATTTCAGAGCAAGAAAGTAAAGAAATGAAGCGTACGATTACAAAACCACGTCCAGGACATGCGGATTTAAACGGGGCAATTAAATACGGTCATCGTGATATAAGAAACGTATTAGAGCGCTCTTCTGCAAGAGAAACGACTGTTAGAGTTGCGGCTGGTGCAGTTGCGAAACAAATTTTGAAAGAACTAGGTGTGGAAATCGCAGGACATGTTCTTGAAATTGGCGGTGTAAAAGCGAAGCCTATTACTCAGTTGCCGATAGAAGAAATTCAAACGATTACTGAAAACTCACCTGTTCGATGTTTAGATAAAGAAGTAGAACAAGAGATGATGGATGCGATTGATGATGCGAAAAGTAGCGGAGATTCAATCGGTGGTATTGTTGAGGTAATTGCAGAAGGTATGCCAATTGGAGTTGGTAGCTATGTTCATTACGACCGTAAATTAGATGCAAAACTTGCCGGGGCTATTATGAGCGTGAATGCGTTTAAAGGTGCTGAAATCGGAATTGGTTTTGAAGCGGCAAGACAGCCAGGAAGTAAAGTGCACGATGAAATTATATGGGATGAAGAAAAAGGATACACGAGAAAAACGAACAATGCCGGCGGTTTAGAAGGCGGTATGACAACGGGAATGCCAATTGTCGTAAGAGGCGTAATGAAGCCAATTCCTACATTATATAAACCGTTAGCAAGTGTAGATATTGATACGAAAGAAGCGTTCCAAGCGAGTATTGAAAGATCTGATAGCTGTGCAGTACCTGCAGCAGGTGTTGTAGCTGAAGCTGTTGTTGCGTGGGAACTTGCAGATGCACTAGTCGAACAATTCGGAAAAGACCGCATGGAATTACTAAAGCAAAACATTACGCAACATAACAAATACGCAAAAGAATTTTAATGAAAAGGCGGGGTTAACATGCGAGTAAAAGATCAACTATCATCATTACAACCGTATAAACCAGGTAAATCACCAGAGCAAATGAAAGAAGTATACGGGAATCATTCATTTGTTAAGTTAGCATCAAATGAAAATCCATTTGGCTGTTCACCTCGTGTTTTAGGAGAATTACAAAAATCGTGGCAGGAACATGCATTGTATCCAGATGGCGGAGCTACAACGCTCCGTCAAACGATTGCAGAGAAATTACAAGTGAAAATGGAACAAGTGCTTTGTGGTAGTGGGCTCGATGAAGTCATTCAAATTATAAGCCGTGCAGTGCTCAGAGCAGGAGATAACATTGTTACTGCTGGTGCAACATTCCCTCAATATCGTCATCATGCGGTTATTGAAGGATGTAAAGTGAAAGAAGTTCCTTTAAATAACGGTGTATATGATCTAGACGAAGTTTCTTCAGCAATTGATGAACATACAAAAATCGTTTGGATTTGTAATCCGAATAATCCGACAGGCACATATGTTAATGAGCAAAAATTGACTCAATTTATTGAAGGTATTAGTGAAAATACGTTAATTGTCATTGATGAAGCGTACTATGAATACGTAACAGCAAAAGATTTTCCAGAGATATTACCACTTCTGGAAAAGCATAAAAACATTCTTGTACTTAGAACATTTTCTAAAGCATACGGATTAGCTTCTTTCCGCGTCGGATATGCAATTGGACAGGAAGAGTTAATTGAGAAATTAAATGTTGTCCGTTTGCCATTTAACGTATCTTCATTAGCGCAAAAAGCGGCAACGATTGCCTTTAGTGATGAAGCGTTTATTGAGGAAATAGTACGTATTAATAAAGAGGGATTACACCAGTACGAAAGTTTTTGTACAGAAAATGAAATCCCGTTTTATCCGTCGCAAACGAACTTTATCTTCTTACCAGTAGATGATGCTGGAGAAATTTATGAATCTTGCGCGCACGCTGGTTTTATTATTCGTCCGTTTCCAAATGGCGTGCGCATTACAATTGGAACAAGGGAACAAAATGAGGGAGTGATTTCAGTGTTAAAACAACACTTTGAAAATAAAAAAAGTAAGTCTCGAGATGAGGCAAATGTGTAAAAAGGTAGTATTAATTGGAACAGGATTAATAGGAGGCTCACTTGCATTAGCGATAAAAAAAGAGCACGATGTAACGATTACCGGCTATGACATATTTAAAGAGCAAGTAGAGCGCGCAAAAGAATTACATGTAGTTGATGAAGTAGCAGTAGATTTACAGAGTGCATGTGAGGAGGCACATTTAATTGTTTTTGCCTCTCCAGTTGAAGAAACGAAAAAGTTATTACACAAACTTGCATCATTTCATTTACGAGAAGATGTTATTGTTACCGATGTAGGAAGTACGAAAGGGACAATTATGAATGAAGCGGAAGCTTTATTATCAAAGAAAGTTTCTTTTATCGGTGGACATCCAATGGCAGGCTCTCATAAAACTGGTGTTGAAAGTGCAAAGGCGCACCTTTTCGAAAACGCATTTTACATTTTAACGCCAATGAATCACGTGCAGGCTGATCAAGTAGATGAGCTAAAAGGATGGTTAAAAGGAACAGGTTCACATTTTCTCGTTTTAAATACAAAAGAACACGATTATGTAACTGGCATTGTTAGTCATTTTCCGCATCTAATCGCAGCAGGATTAGTAAAACAAGTTGAGAAACATGCAGGGGATAACCCACTTATTCATCAACTGGCGGCAGGTGGATTTAAAGATATAACACGCATTGCATCAAGTAGTCCGAAAATGTGGAGTGATATCGTAAAACAAAATCGCGGTCATTTATTGGAACTATTAGAAGAATGGATCTCAGAAATGGAAGAGTTATATAAGACGGTTTCTAAAGGAGATGCAGGAGAAATACAAAGCTATTTTGCAGATGCGAAAGAATACCGTGACTCTTTACCGGTGCGAAAGAGAGGCGCAATTCCTGCCTATCACGACTTATACGTCGATGTTTTAGATAAAGTAGGGGCATTAGCTCATATTACGAGTATTTTAGCAGAAGAAGAAATTAGCATTACAAACTTGCAAATATTAGAAGCGCGCGAAGGATTGCTTGGGGTGCTTAGAATTAGCTTCCAAAGAGAAGAAGACCGCATGCAGGCAAAGCTGGCGCTAGGAAAAGAAGAATACCAAACGTATGAAACAATTTAAAAAAGAAGGTGAGAACGTGAAGGGAACAAAAATACAACCTGTAACTAATGGATTGAATGGAATAATTACAATCCCAGGTGATAAATCAATTTCGCATCGCGCTGTCATGTTTGGCGCAATTGCAGATGGAAAAACAACAATTAAAGGATTTCTTCCTGGTGCGGATTGTTTAAGTACGATTTCTTGTTTTAAAGAAATGGGAGTAGAGATTACGCAAAATGAAGACGAAGTTACGGTAATTGGAAAAGGATTAGAAGGTTTACAAGAGCCAAAAGCTGTATTAGATGTTGGTAATTCTGGTACAACGATTCGATTAATGTCAGGAATACTTGCAAACACACCATTCTTTTCTTGCGTGCAAGGTGATGCTTCAATTGCGAAGAGACCGATGCAGCGTGTAACAAATCCACTAAAGCAAATGGGCGCAAAAATTGATGGTCGAGAAGAAGGAACGTTTACGCCGCTAACAATACGCGGAGGAGATTTAAAAGCGATCCAATATGCTTCACCTGTCGCAAGCGCGCAAGTGAAATCAGCTATTTTACTTGCAGGTCTTCGTGCTGAAGGTGTAACAACTGTTACAGAACCTCACGTTTCGCGTGATCATACAGAAAGAATGCTTGAGGCGTTTGGCGTTACAGTAACTCGCGAAGGGAAAACTGTAAAACTAGCTGGTGGACAAAATCTAAAAGGAACAGACGTTCAAGTTCCGGGTGATGTATCATCTGCGGCATTTTTCTTAGTAGCAGGTGCAATTATTCCAAATAGTAAACTATTATTACAAAATGTAGGAATGAATCCGACTCGTACAGGTATTATTGATGTTCTTGAGAAGATGGGTGCTACGTTTACTGTAGAGCCAATTAACGAAGGTGCATCAGAGCCAGCTGCAAACATTACAATTGAAACATCGTCACTGAAAGGAATCGAAATCGGCGGGGATATTATTCCGAGACTAATCGATGAAATTCCAATTATCGCCTTAGCAGCAACACAAGCAGACGGAATTACAGTCATTAAAGATGCACACGAGCTAAAAGTGAAAGAAACGAATCGTATCGATACAGTCGTTGCTGAACTAACGAAACTAGGAGCTCGCATTGAAGCGACCGACGATGGAATGATTATTTACGGTAAATGTAAGCTAAAAGGAACTACAGTACATAGTCACGGTGATCACCGCATTGGAATGATGCTTGCGATTGCTGGCTGCATTGCTGAAGGAGAAACAACAATTGAAGATGCAGAAGCAGTAGGTGTATCGTATCCTACATTTTTTGAAGAGCTTCAAATATTAGCTAAATAAATTGATGAGAGGCAGATGCGTAATGTATCTGCTTTTTTATATAAGATAGGTGTCGATATTCTTTGTCGAAGCGTCGATATAATTTCATTCACTGTACTGGAATATTAAGAATTATGGTACAATTCAAACAAGGAATGGAGGAGAAATATATGAACGTTATACAATTAAAAGAAGATAAGTTTAGAGAAGCATTACGTTTATCAGAATATGCTTTTCAATATAAAGCAAATGAAGAATCGGTAGAGCAGAAAATTACACGAATGAAGGAAAGTCATCAAATATACGGCATTATGGAAGGTGAAGAGTTAGCGGCAAAACTGCATCTTATTCCGTTTCATACTTACATAGGAAAAGAAAAGTTTAAAATGGGCGGCGTTGCAGGGGTAGCGACGTATCCAGAGTTTAGAAGAAGCGGATATGTAAAAGAGTTGCTTCAGCACTCCCTTCAAACGATGAAAAAAGATGGATATAGTGTATCGATGCTACATCCATTTGCCGTTTCATTTTACCGTAAATACGGCTGGGAACTTTGTGCGAATCGCCTTACATGTCATATGACGAAGAGCGATTTAGTTATGAAAAAACAAGTGAATGGTACTGTGAAACGATTCAATAAAGAAAATCACCCAGAAGAGGTCGAGAAGATCTATGAAACATTTGCAGAACGTTTTTCTGGTATGTTAGTTCGAGGGTCTAAATGGTGGCTACAAGCGGTATATCATGAATTAACATTGGCAGTTTACTATGATGAAAATAAGAATGCAGCTGGTTACATTTTATACAAAATAGAGAATTCTAAAATGACAGTAGAAGAATTTGTCCCATTACATAATGAAGCGAGAAATGGCCTTTGGAATTTCATTTGCCAACATGATTCTATGATAAAAGATCTAGAAATGATACTAAGTGAGACAGAACCACTTCTTTACACATTGCAAGAGCCACGAGTGAAGGCAGAAATTAAACCATATTTTATGGGTAGAATTGTAGATGTGGAGCAGTTTTTAAAGCAATATGAGTTTAATTGGAACAATGCGCAGCAAGAAGTGATCTTACAGATTACAGATTCATTTGCTCCGTGGAATAACGTATCAGTGAGACTTGCAAATCATGAAATAACAATTATGAAAGAAGAAACAATAGATAAAGGAATTAGGCTGGATATTAATGCGCTATCTACAATAATGTTTGGCTACAAGCGCCCATTAGAACTAAATGAACTGGAATTAATTAGTGGAAGCGAAGAGGAGATACGAGTATTTGAAAATGTAGTACCGGTGCGTGAAGCATTTATATATGATTTCTTTTAATTTGGAAATATGAAATCGAGCTGTCTCCAAAAGAAATTTTGGTACAGCTTTCTCTAATCGTTGTCAGTTTTTGTCGGTGAGTCGATATATCTTGAAAATCGCTGATATAATTTTATTCACAATCATGGGATATAAAAATGCTACATTACTTTGTCGCACACTTGACTTTTAACCCATGTAATTTATAATTAAAAACGGAATGAATTTTCATTCCTGGAAATTGAGGTGGGAAAAGTGGCTAAAAATAAACAAGAGGATATTTTTGATGCTGCGATGCAACTTTTCGCAGAGCGAGGTTACGATGGTACGACGATTCCGATGATCGCTGAAAAAGCTAATGTCGGCGCTGGTACTATTTATCGCTATTTTGAAAATAAAGAGGCACTCGTTAACTCATTATTTTCAGAAAGTATGTTACAACTATCTGAAACAATAAAAACAGATTTTCCTGTTGAAGCAAATATTCGTGAACAATTTAGTCATACGTATAATCGTTTATTTGAATTTGCGAGAAACAATGTGGATGCTTTTCTTTTTACAAATTCTCACTGTGATAGTTATTTTCTTGATGAACAGAGTAAGAAAATATTTGACGACTTTATAGGATTTTTTATGAATATTATAGAGGGTGGGATTGAAAAAGGCCTTCTTCGTCCATTACCTCCAGTTGCTTTAATTATTATTGTATATCAGCCGCTTGAAAAATTAACAAAAGTAATGGCGACAGGGCAATTAGAATACTCAAAAGAATTAGTAAAAGAATTGGAAGAAAGCTCTTGGAATGCTATTAGAATCATTTGATTCTATAGCTTTATAAGGATAGGAATGAACATTCATTCCTAAATAGATATGAAAATTGGAGATGATATGTTTGTATAGCTAAAGGAATGAATATTCATTCTGGTAAGAGTAGTTTAATAGCGTTTATAAAATAATTTAATAGGAATGAACGTTCATTCCAAAATGATAGTTTTCAAATAATAGGAATGAATATTCATTCCGAAGGAAACATAAACCTCTAAAAGTGGGAGATGATTAATATGAGCAAGTTAAAAAGTTGGAGAAGTTTATCTTTTCTATTATGGATAGTTATTACTATTACAATGGTCGTAACGATGCCTAATATGGATAAATTAGTGAAAGAAAAAGGGCAAATTACGATTCCTAATACAGAACAAAGCAGTATTGCTGACAAAATGATAAAAGAGATGGATAAAGAAGGGGCTCAAAAGTATGAAATTATAGCCGTTTTTAATAGTGGAGATAAAAACGCTTTAACGAAGGAACAAAAAGAGGAAATAACAAAAACAATCAACGCTTTACAAAATGAAAAAGAGCAATTGGGAATTAAGGAAGTAGTTTCACATTTAGATAATAAAGATCTTGAGAAACAATTAGTTTCTAAAGATAATACGACTATTTTAACGCAAATATCGGTAGACAAAAAACATGGTGAAATATCAAAAGTTGCAAATGTACTTCATAATAAAATTAAACCGAAAGGAGTTAAAACGTACTTAACAGGAAGTGATTTAATAGCGGGTGATTTTCTTACATCCTCTCAAGAGGGAGTGAAAAAGACAGAAGTTATTTCAATCATTTTCATTCTTGTAGTATTAATCATTGTATTCCGTTCACCAGTTGTTCCGATTGTTTCTCTTCTTACAGTTGGTGTATCGTATTTAGTCTCAATGGGGATTATTTCTCATCTTGTAGATCAATTTAATTTTCCGTTTTCTAACTTTACGCAAGTATTTGTAGTTGTCGTACTGTTTGGAGTGGGAACAGATTATAACATTTTATTATATACGAGGTTTAAAGAAGAATTAAGTAAACAAGAAAATGCATATTTAGCTACGAAAGAAACATTTAAATCAGCAGGTAAAACCGTTTTATATAGCGGAATTGCAGTGCTAATTGGTTTTGCAGCACTTGCTTTAGCAAGTTTTAAATTATATCAATCTACTTCAGCGGTAGCAATTGGTGTCGCAGTATTACTACTCGTATTAACCACTTTAAATCCATTTTTCATGGTGCTATTAGGAAAAGGAATGTTTTATCCAGTTAAAACATTTAAAGGACATGAGGATAGTCGTTTATGGGGATTCTTTGCGAAAAATTCAGTAGCAAGACCATTTATCGCTTTAATTATTGTATTAGTGATATCGATTCCTTTCGTATTAAAATATTCTAACACGCTTAATTACAATGATTTATTTGAAGTGGATAATAAATATGAATCAAAAATGGGGATTAACGTAATAGAAGAGCATTTTTCGCCTGGTTTTTCTTCACCAAGTACGTTAGTCATTCAATCGGATAAAAAGTTAGATGAGGCGACTTCTCTACAAACCTTAGATGAACTAACTGATAAAATCTCGAAAGTTAAAGGAGTTTCAGAAGTATATTCACCGACGCGTCCAACCGGTGAAAAGATAAAAGAATTATATTTAAACAAACAGGCAGGAGAACTAAATACAGGATTAGGAGATGCCAATGGTGGCATAAAAGAAATTAATGATGGTTTAACGGATGCTAAAAATAAAATGGGTGGTAATGACTCAAATAGTCTTGCGAATGTTCAAAAGTTAATTGATGGAACGAACGAGGCGAAAAATGGGGTATCGGCATTAGGAACAGCTTTAAATCAATTATCGAATGGAATAAACGATGGAGCACAAGGAGCGAAGCAAATTGAGAGTGGGTTAGCTTCATTAAACGAAAATATAAATGTGTTATCTAATGCAACTTCGCAACTTCATGCTGGTTATGCTCAGCTAGAAAAAGGTTTAAGTTCTTACAATCAATATTTCGGAAGTATTTCTCAAGCGATTGATGGTGCGAAAAAAGGATACGAACAAATTGAAATGTTAATGAACAATTTCATTCAAACGAAACCAGAATTAGCAAATGATCCTAACATTCAGCAAACATTAGGAATTGCAAAGGAAGCTCAGAAGCAATTAAGTGTACTTTCAAATGAATTAAATCAATTAGCAACGCAGCATAAAGCAGCAATGGGTTCATTTAAAGAAGCGAATCAGTCGTTACTGAAAGTAGATAAAGGTTTAAAAGAAATGAATAATGGCGTTACACAATTACAAAAAGGCGCTGGTGAGCTGGAAAATGGATTAAATGAAGGAGCCACAGGTTCAAAACAAATTGCAAACAAATCAGCTGAGTTAAAATCCGGTTTAACGAAAATAAATGATGGGCAAGGACAGTTATTAACTGGGCTTAAGGATTTGCAAGAAAAGATGGGGCAATTACAATCAGGCTTATCTAAAAGTACAGAAGGTTTAGGCAAAGTAAGTAACGGTCTAGGAGATGCTCAAAAATATTTAGGCGAGCTTAATGAATCAAAAAGTTCTGAGAAATTTTATATTCCAAAAGAAGTTTTAGAGGGAGAAGATTTCCAAAAAGCTTTGAATACGTACATGTCACATGATAGAAAAACTACTAAAATGACAATCATTTTAGATGTAAATCCGTATTCAAAAGAAGCGATGCCAATTATTCAAGAAATTAATAAAACAATAGATGGTACTTTAAATGGAACTGAAATAAAAAGTACGAAAAAAGCAATTGGCGGGACAACAGCTAGAAACGTTGATTTAAAAGAAGTAACCGGGCAAGATTTCTTACGTACTGCTACGATTATGTTAATTGGTATTACGCTTGTTTTAATCGTGATCACACGTTCATTCTTAAACTCAATCTTTATCATTGGATCGTTAATTTTAGCGTACTTTGCATCGCTTGGTATTAGTGAACAAATTAGTGCACATGTATTAAACGTAGAGTCATTAAGCTGGAATGTTCCATTCTTTAGCTTCATTATGATTGTCGCTTTAGGAGTGGATTATAGCATTTTCATAATGATGCGATACAATGAGCTAGAAGGGGATTCAGTAACGAAAATTGTAAATGCATCTCGTCATATAGGAGGAGTCGTATTATCAGCGGCACTTATTTTAGGCGGGACATTTGCAGCGTTAATTCCTTCAGGTGTATTAACGCTAATACAAGTGGCATTAGTTGTTGGCATTGCCCTTATACTACTAGCTTTAATTGTTATGCCAATTTTATTACCAGCTTTAATAGGGTTAACGAGTAAAATACAAAGTTATAAAAAGAAAATAATTGATACGAAGTAATAAAAAACTGTAGAGAGTGTGTTCTCTACAGTTTTTTATTGAAAAACAGAGTGAAGAACGTTTGCGAATAAACGGAAAAACACTTTCTAATATATGGTGAAATATAGTTAGGGAGATGCGGAAAATATCCACGCTCTTTTTTGCAGTAAGAGGGGTTTATGGGTAACAACCAGATCATTCGTTTATTGTATGGTATTTTAAGTTTTGTTGGGGCAATTATATTCTTGAGGTTGTGTGAATATCTTTTTGATATTAATTTGTATAACGAAATGACCGATTCATTTATATTCTCTTTTTCAAAATACATAATATCCCAATGGAATATCGTGTGTTTCCGTTTGTTTCGAGTATTGTTACTAGTATTATGTAAATAACATTTCTTTAAAACGCTGTATTAGCTAGTAAATCAATATAATAACCACACTATAAAAGTAATCAATCGTTGCTATTCATCCAGCTTCTACTATATAATAGCTATAGTCTACAATAATTGAGTCGTAATATGCGATTTTTTAGGACAATCGGTGAGAAAACGCTGAAATAAGCGGTATTAGTAGGAGGACACAAATGATTACAGTAAGTAACGTTAGTTTGCGTTTCGCAGATCGCAAATTATTTGAAGATGTTAACATAAAATTCACGCCAGGTAATTGCTACGGTTTAATCGGAGCAAACGGTGCTGGTAAATCAACATTTCTAAAGATTTTATCTGGAGAAGTTGACCAATCAACAGGTGACATACATATTACGCCAGGTGAGCGTCTAGCAGTATTAAAACAGAATCACTTCGAATATGAAGAGTTCCCTGCACTAGAAACAGTAATGATGGGTCACACACGTCTTTATAAAGTAATGCAAGAGAAAAATGCAATTTACATGAAAGAAGACTTTAGTGATGAAGATGGCATGCGTGCTGCAGAACTTGAAGGTGAGTTCGCTGAGCTAAACGGTTGGGAAGCTGAGTCAGAAGCTGCAATCCTTCTAAAAGGATTAGGCATCGGTGAAGATATTCATGATAAAAAGATGTCTGAATTAACAGGGGCAGAGAAAGTAAAAGTATTACTTGCTCAAGCTTTATTTGGTCAACCTGACATTCTATTACTAGATGAGCCTACCAACCACTTGGACTTAAAAGCGATCCAATGGTTAGAAAACTTCTTAATGAACTTTGAAAATACAGTTATCGTTGTATCCCATGACCGTCACTTCTTAAATAAAGTATGTACGCACATGGCTGACCTTGATTTCGGTAAAATTCAATTATACGTTGGTAACTATGACTTCTGGTATGAATCAAGCCAATTAGCATTAAAACTAACGCAAGATTCTAACAAGAAAAAAGAAGAAAAAGTAAAAGAGTTACAAAACTTTATTGCACGCTTTAGCTCAAATGCATCTAAAGCGAAACAGGCAACTTCTCGTAAAAAATTGTTAGATAAAATTACATTAGATGATATTAGACCATCATCACGTCGTTATCCGTTCGTTGGTTTCACACCAGAACGTGAAGTAGGAAATGACCTATTAACAGTTGAAGGTATTTCGAAAACGATTGATGGCGAAAAAATATTAGATAATGTGAACTTCACTTTAAATAAAGGTGATAAAGTTGCATTTATCGGACGTAACGATATTGCGATGACAACATTATTTAAAATTCTTATGGGTGAAATGGAGCCAGATAGCGGTTCATTCAAATGGGGTGTAACAACATCTCAGGCTCATTTCCCAAGAGATAACTCTGAGTACTTCGAGAACAGTGATTACACTTTAATTGATTGGTTACGTCAGTTCTCTCCACAAGATGAATCAGAAAGTTTCTTACGTGGTTTCTTAGGCCGTATGCTATTCTCTGGTGAAGAAGTAAAGAAAAACGTTTCTGTTTTATCTGGAGGAGAAAAAGTTCGTTGTATGTTATCTAAAATGATGTTAAGCGGTGCAAACGTATTAACATTAGATGATCCAACGAACCATTTAGACCTTGAGTCTATTACAGCATTAAACAACGGTTTAATCACATTTAAAGGAACATTACTATTCACTTCTCATGACCATCAGTTCGTACAAACAATTGCAAACCGTATTATCGAAGTAACGCCAAACGGTGTAGTTGATAAGGTAGCAACGTATGATGAGTTCTTAGAAAATGAAGAACTTCAAAAACAAGTTGATGCAATGTACAAAGGTCAATAATGAATGATTAAAACCCCCGCTCTCTTTTATGAGAGCGGGGGTTTTGTGTAATATTTTCAAGAAAAAAACATTCGTTTTAATATGAAGTGGTGGAGAGTTAAAATGAATAATTATTCAAAAATAACATTAGTGATGATAAGAAATTTTGATGTTGCACCTGAAGAAATGGTTTTTTACATTGGAAGGGACGAATAAAGTAACGGAAAATACTCCTGAAGTAGGAGTAAGTTAGGAAATTGTTGATCATCGTGATGGAAAAGATTATCGAGTAATTGGGGAAGTTAGTTATAAAGGATAGGATTGTAGAAAAAGTGTAGTTTGAGCAATTACTTCAAACTACACTTTTTCTTATGTGAAATATGTACCAAAATTGGAGATAGATTAGTTTGCAAATGAGGAAATAAAGGATTATAGTTTGTGGAGTCATAATTAGTGGATGAGTCTTGGGAGAAAACAGGAAATGTTACAAATGTATTTTGTTAAATAGAAACCAAGGTCAAAATGTTTAGAAAGAAATAGTTGAATAAATAATAACTTCAAATTATAATTACTAATATTCTTCATATAGTTAAATAAATAAAATCTATGTGAAGAAGAAAAATTGAATAGAGAGAAAGACTTATACAAAATAAGCCTTGGATGATTAAAAGAGGTGGAGAGATGCAACAATTGTTATTAAAGAGTAAACGAGTATTAAGTAATCATTTTGGATTTTTCGTATTTGCAGTTATTTTACTTTGGTTAAAAACATATGCAGCATATGTGATAGAATTTAATTTAGGGATATCGAATACAATCCAAAAGTTCTTACTGTTTTTTAACCCGTTAAGCTCAGCAGTTCTATTTTTAGGACTTGCATTATTCGCAAAAGGGAAACGAGCTTACATTTGGTTAATTATTATTAATTTGCTAATGTCTATACTTTTATACGCAAACGTAGTATATTACCGCTTTTTCAGCGATTTTATTACGTTCCCGACATTAACACAATCGAATAACTTTGGAGATTTAGGTAATAGTATTTTTGCATTGCTACACTTATATGATCCACTATATTTCTTAGATACAATCATTTTAATTGTTTTAGTCGCAACGAAATTTGTAAATCCTAAACCAATCCGTGTTGCGAAGCATAAATTATCGCTAGTATTTGTAGCAGGTATTTTATTCTTTAGTATTAACCTAGGACTCGCAGAATCGGATCGTCCTCAGTTATTAACTAGAACGTTTGACCGCAATTATATTGTGAAATATTTAGGAGTGTATAACTTTACGATTTATGATGGTATTCAAAGTGCGAAAGCATCAACAGAACGAGCATTAGCGGATGGAGATAATATGACAGAAGTTAGAAACTATCTTACATCAACATATGCAAGTCCAAATCCTGAGTACTTCGGTAAAGGAAAAGGAATGAACGTAATTTATATTCATTTAGAGTCATTCCAAAACTTTTTACTAAACTATAAGCTAAATGGCCAAGAGGTTACACCATTCTTAAACTCATTTACAAAAGATGCGAATACGTTATACTTTGATAACTTCTTCCATCAAACAGGACAAGGTAAAACATCTGATGCGGAGTTTATGTTAGAGAACTCAATGTACGGATTACCACAAGGATCTGTTTTTACAAATAAAGCTAATAACACGTATCAATCAGCACCAGCTATTTTAGGTCAACAAGGATACACATCAGCAGTGTTCCACGGTAACTACAAAACGTTCTGGAACCGTGATGAAATTTATAAATCATTTGGTTTTAATAAATTCTTTGATGCGTCATACTATGATATGAATGAAAAAGATGTAGTAAACTATGGCTTAAAAGATAAACCGTTCTTTAATGAATCAATTCCGTTATTACAAACGTTGAAGCAACCGTTCTATTCGAAGTTCATTACGTTATCGAACCATTTCCCTTATCCGATTGATAAAGCGGAGGCAACGATTGAACCAGCGAAAACAGGTGATTCATCAGTAGATACGTACTTCCAAACAGCACGCTATTTAGATGAATCTGTAAAAGGATTCATTGATTACTTGAAACAATCTGGTTTATACGATAACTCAATTATCGTTATGTACGGTGACCATTACGGTATTTCAGATAATCATAGTGCAGCAATGTCTCAAATAATGGGTAAAGAAATGAACTCATTTGAAAATGCTCAATTACAACGTGTACCTTTAATCATTCGCGTACCAGGAATGGAAGGCGGTGTACAACATCAATACGGCGGAGAAATTGACGTTCTACCAACGTTATTACACTTACTAGGTACAGATACGAAAAATTATGTCCAATTCGGGTCAGATTTATTATCACCAGAGCATAAACAAGTCGTTCCGTTCCGTAACGGTAACTACGTAAGCCCAACAGTTACAGCACTTAACGGCAAATATTATGATACAGCGACTGGGAAACCTGTAGAATTTACAGATGAAATAAAACAAAATGAACAAATGGTTCAAAAATCACTAAAATACTCCGATCAAGTTGTTAACGGTGACTTATTACGATTCTACACACCAGAAGGATTTACACCAGTAGAACCTTCTAAATATAACTATAACAATCGTGATAAAGATAAAACGAAGGTGAAGACGACTGAAGACGGGGAAACAAAATAAATAATAAAAAATCCTACTCGTATTCCATACGGGTAGGATTTTTTATTTTAAGATTTACTTTCGAATTTTTGGAGTGCTACTTTTTTAGGCATAAAACATGCAATAATCAAAGCTACAAAGGATAAGACTAACATAAATACGTAGGCATCACTTGAGCTGAAGATAGAAGCTAATTTCGTTACTTGCATAGCTGATATGCTTCCGTTCTCACTAGATAACTGTGAAGTATGTGAAGTGGATTGAATTGTATACACAGTGATAATGACTGCTGTTCCTATAGCACCAGCTAATTGACGTACGGTATTATTCACTGCGGAGCCATGTGAACCCAATTCTCTTGGTAAAGCGTTTAAACCTGCTGTATTTAAAGGCATCGAAATGAAACTTAGTCCAATGCGTAGAATAATAGTACGAACCATTAAATACATATAAGTGGTGGATTCGGTCAAGTCAATTACACCCCACATTGATATAATGATACATATTAAACCTGTAATAAAGAGTGGTTTTGCCCCGTATTTATCAAACATTTTACCTGTGATAGGTGATAAGAAGGCATTAATTACAGCGCCAGGTAATAGAAGTAAACCGGATTCAAAAGCAGTGAAACCTCGTCCATTTTGCAAGTAAATCGGTAAAAGAATTAAATCAGCATACATAATCATCGTAATGAGTACGTTAATGACTGATGTAAGAGTGAAAATTTTATATTTAAATACGGATAAATTTAGCGTTTGAATTTATGGGAGAAAAAGATGGGGAGTTTCACCTTATCATTCGCTTATCGCTGGAACTTAATCCCTCATGGTGTAAGGAAGAGGAGTACGAATTCTCTATCAGTATCACTCAAGATAATAGAGAGAATATTATTCGTTCTATTGAAGAGCAGCGAAAGAAATTCCCAAAACGATAATAAAAAGACTTGATAACCTACTAGAGGAAATCAAGTCTTTTTCATTAAATACGATTATCATGCCAGAAGTTTAATGGGAAGTGTTCGTTCTCATGATAGCTTTCTAATTCATATCCTCTTTCTTTCAGCCCTTTAATAATTCCAGGTACTGCTTTAACTGATTGTGGATGAATATCGTGCATAAGAATAACTTCTGTTGGATTTGTAGCACCAGCTAGAACGTTTTCTACGATTTTAGCAGATGCAGCATCAACTGGCATTTTGTTGTATTTCCAGTCTAATGAATCAATTGTCCAATCCCATACTTTTAAACCATTCTCAACAACTTTGTTGCGAAGGGCTTCATTTAATCCTGGCATTGAGCCGTAAGATGGGCGAGTTAATACTGGTGATTTGCCTAGAACGCCAGCGATTAAGCCTTGGTCTTCTTTCATTTCATCAACGTAATGACCTTCTGTGTAAAGCTTCTTGTAGTTATGAGTCATACTGTGCATCCCAACATAGTGGCCTTCAGCATCTTCACGTTTTACAAGATCAGGGAAAGCTTTTACGTTTGAACCAATTAGGAAGAATGTTGCTTTTGCATTTTCACTCTTTAACATATCTAAAAGCTCAGCTGTGTATTTTCCAGGACCATCGTCAAATGTTAAGTAAGCGACTTTTCTAACTTGCCCGTTATAGTGCTTTGGAGCTTCTTTCGGAGCAAGGGATGTTTGAATTTCACTTACAAGTTGAACAGATTTAGCGTCATCCTCTGTACTTGCTAGAGCGATATGTGTTGATCCGTAAGCAGCTTCGTATGTAAATAATACCCCGGCGCAAATCAACAGAGCCCTTTTCACTAAAGTTGTCATCCGAATTCCATTGTGCATAATTTTCCTACTCTCTATAAAAGTTCTACTCTACTATATTAGCAATTTTAGAGGGGGAAATGCAAAAAAACTTTTTTACAAGCGCAAAAAAGTTTGTCCAAAAGTATGCAAGATTTTATAATAATTGCGTCTTAAATAAATGGGATAAAAAAATGGATAATCTTAATCTTTAATAGGAAACACTACAAAGGATATTAATTTTAGGAGGTGCTTTAATTGAAGTATAAAAAAATACTTTCTATATGTATGACAAGCATATTTACAGTAGGACTGCTATTTGGGTGTAATACAGCTCAAAAGGATGAACAGGAACCAGATCCAACGGAGGAACCTTCTGAGCAAAGAAAACAGGATGAGAATAAACAGCAAGATCCTTCTAAAGAAAAAAATAATGAGTTAAATAAAAAGGATGAACAGGAGCCAGATCCAACTGAAGAACCTTCCGAAGAAAGAAAAGAGAAAAAAGAAAATGAGTAATTGCGGATTAGTAAAATTTACAGCATAAAAATAGAAATAAGTAACTTTAAATTATAAAAGCCCTTTTCTCTTCATTTAAGGAAAGTGGCTTTTATACGTTTTAAACATTCCTTTAGAAAGGTCATTCTTATTAATAGATTATCGGTCCAACGATATAGATTGGACCAACTTATACTGCATTGCTTAGGAAGTGAAATGGTTATGGGCTAAAAAGATGAAAAGATTTTTTGAGGCCAGTTTTAAAATTTCACATACCGTATTTTAAAAATAAATATAGGAAAACCAAAAAGTAATGTAGAATATATCGTACATACATATGTGAAGTCAACAGAATATATAAAAGAGGTGGACCTATGTTACTTGAAGAAGTAATGCAGCAACTAGAAGAATATGGGACAGAACAAACTCGTAAGACGTATAAAAACCATGGGGCGAAAGAGCCGTTATTTGGAGTTAGTTTTGCAAATTTAAAATTGTTGAAAAAGAAGATAAAAAAAGATCATGATTTAGCAATCTCATTATGGGAAACAAAAAATATGGACGCAATGACTTTAGCAACAATGGTTTTAGATCCGAAGAAACTAACGTCAGAACAGCTAAATAGATGGGTTCAAGATGTTGATTATTATTGTTTAATGGACGTTCTTATGACAGCTATATGTACGTCGCCAATCGCGATAGAAAGAATGGAAGAATGGACGAAGTCTGATGATGAATGGATTGGAAGAGCTGGTTGGTCATTATTAGCGAATATCGCAATAAAAAATAAAACGTTTGACGATGACTTTTTCTTACCGTATTTAGAAGAGATTAAAGTTCATATACATAATGAAAAAAATCGTAAAAGAGAAGCGATGAATAGAGCTTTAATTGCGTTAGGGGTTCGAAATGAAGCTTTAGAGCAACAAGCAATTGAAATCTCACGTGAAGTTGGAAAAGTAGAAGTTGATCACGGTGAAACGTCATGCAAAACACCAGATGCAGAATCCTATATTAAAAAGACACGAGAAAGAGCTGAAAAGAAGAAAGTAAAATAAGAGAAGGAGAAAGGCTATGAAACCAATTGAAGCGGCACGAAGTATTATTACATCACAATTTTCGAATTGTGATGTTGCTTTACTAGGGGGAAGTGTTGCTAGAGGAGAGGCTACGAAAACATCTGACCTTGATATTGTAATATTTGACCAAAGTTTGTCATCTTGTTATAGAGAATCTTTCTATAGTAATGGCTGGCCTGTTGAAGTATTCGTACATAATTTTGAAACGTACAAAACCTTTTTTAAAAGTGATTGTGAGCGCGGGCGACCTTCATTACCTCAATTAGTTTCAGAAGGGATTGAATTAAAAGGTAAAGATAAAATTGTAGAGATACTCAAAAGAGAAGCGAATGGATTATTAAATAAAGGACCAGAGAAATGGTCAGAAGAAACGATGAAACAGAAACGCTATTTTATTACGGATACTTTGGATGACTTCATTGGTGCAACAAAGAGAGAAGAAGAATTGTTCATCGCAAATTTATTAGCTGATTTAGTACATGAATATGTTTTAAGGGTAAATGGTCAATGGCTTGGAAATTCAAAATGGTTTATTAGAGTGTTAAGAAGGTATGACGAGCAATATGCAGAACATTTTGTAGCGGCTTTTGATCATTTTTATAAAACAGAGGAGAAAAATGAATTAATTACGTTTGTAGAAAACACGCTAGATCAATACGGAGGAAGAATGTTCGAAGGATTTTCTATAGGGAAATGAGAAGGGGATAGCAAAGTGAATATACCATTCGTTCAATTAAGAGAATTGACACTAGACAATGTAGAAGATCGATATCAATGGTCATTAGATACAGAAGTAACAAAGCATTTAGTTGTACCAAATCAATATCCACCGTTCACTCGTGAAGATACGAGAAGGTGGATTGAAGCATGCATAAGTCGAGAGAATGGTTATGAACAACGAGCTATCGTTACAAAGGAAGGTATACACATTGGATGGGTAGACCTAAAAAACTTTGATAATACAAATAAAAATGCCGAACTAGGGATTGCAATTGGAAATAAAGAATATTGGGGTAAAGGATATGGAATGGCAGCTCTATACAGTATGTTACAAATCGGCTTTTCTGAATTCCAATTAGAAAAAGTTTGGCTACGAGTAGACGAAGATAATTTACAAGCAAGAAAGAGTTATGAAAAAGCTGGATTTGTTTGTGAAGGAATAATGAGAAATGATCGATTACGTCAAGGTAAGTTCATTCATCGCTATCGTTATAGTATGTTAAAAGAAGAATATCAATTTTTATTTAATAGTCTATAAAAATATTATGTAAACTTAAAGGGGATAGGGAAAATGATTCGATTACTTTCTAAAGTAGATGCGGAGCAATATTGGGACTTACGTTTACAAGCATTACAAGTAAACCCAGAGGCATTTGTAACAACTTATGAAGAGGCGATTCGCCAGGAAAATCCTATTAAGCGAGTGGAAAGTAATTTAACAGCTACAACTAGTTGTACATTCGGTGCTTTTAATGAGAAAAATCAATTAATTGGAGTTGTCACTTTACTAACAGAAGAGAAAGAGGCATATAAACATAAAGGTCATATCGTTGCGATGTATGTAGATGCACAAAATAGACGTAATGGACTGGCACGTGAGTTAATTGCAAATGCAATTCAAAGAGCGAGAGAAATAGAACTAGAGCAATTGAACTTAGGGGTTGTATCCACAAACGAACCAGCAAAAAAATTGTACGAATCAATGGGCTTTAAAACGTATGCAATTGAAAAAAGAGCTATAAAGATGAATGGTGTGTATAGTGATGATGAAAATATGGTGTTGTTTCTTTAAAGACTACATCCATAATGAGATTTTCGAATATTAATTATATTCATTTTGTTGTATAGTATAACAAGAAACTAAACAAGGGGTTTTATAATGAAAGCTATTGCAGTAGGGATAGTGGCATCGTTTTTCTTTGCCTTTACCTTTGTGTTAAACCGGTCGATGGACTTAGAAGGCGGAAGTTGGATTTGGAGTGCATCACTACGGTATTACTTTATGGTTCCCATGCTATTACTTATTGTTATGTATAGAGGGAACTTAAAACAACTCTTTCAATATATGAAAAACAATCCGAAAGAATGGTTGTTATGGAGTATTGTTGGATTTGGTCTCTTTTATGCACCGCTTAGTTTCGCGGGTGCGTTTGGACCGGGGTGGCTCGTTGCTTCAACTTGGCAAATTACGATAGTTGCAGGAATTTTATTAACACCATTTTTCGCGGTAGACCCATTACATAAGAAGCTTCCGATGAAGGAATTAGTAATGTCAGGCATTATTTTATTCGGTGTTGTTCTTATGCAAGTAGAACACGCTTCTTCTTTAGGAATTCGTGAAACCATTTTATGTGTAGTTCCGGTACTCATTGCAGCGTTTGCGTATCCACTTGGAAATAGAAAAATGATGCAAGTATGTAAGGGCGAATTAGATGTCTTCCAACGAGTTCTCGGTATGACATTAGCAAGTTTACCATTTTGGTTTTTACTTTCTGGTTACGAAGTATCTACAAGCGGTTTACCGTCAAGTAGTCAAGTTTTTCAATGTTTTATCGTTGCGATTAGTTCAGGTTTAATTGCGACAGTATTATTCTTCTATGCGACAGATCTTGTAAAAGATGATCCGCAAAAATTAGCAACAGTCGAAGCGACACAGTCTGGTGAAGTTTTATTTGCGTTAGTAGGAGAGCTTATCTGGTTATCTGCTCCAATCCCGTCTTCTTTATCGTGGATTGGAATGAGCCTCGTTATTGTCGGAATGATATTGCATAGTTATGTAGCTGTAGTTGTGAAAAAAGAAGAAAAAATAACAGCGTAGCGTAAAAAGGGGCTGTCCCAAAAGTTTAATCTTTTTGTTAAGATAACGATAGTAAATGAAATTATATCGAACACAATTCACATTATATCGACTTAACGACAAAATATGACAAAACCTATTACTAAAAGAAAGCCGTCCCAGAATACTTTTTGGACGGCTTCTTTTTTACTTTTACATATCTCATGAAAACACTATTATTCTCTTAATTATTTTTCAAACTACTAGTAATTTGATTTTCCATATCAGGTAATGTAGTTTCTAAGGAAGTATCATTTAATAAATTTGCTTCGCCTGAATTATATTTATTAGTAGAATGAGAAGCCGGTTTGTTTAGTTTGTGATCATACTTTTCAGTATACCGTTTTACTTTGTTATTCTCATCAATTGTAAATTTACCTTGATAAGAATTTAAAGAAATGAACACTTTTTCTTTAAGTTTGAAAAAATCCTCCATATCTTCTTTGGCAAATAGAAGAACATTTTCATTCTTTTTAGAAGTTGGAGCACCATCTAGTAAAACTTCAATCGGTTCGTTTAATTCATTTTTTTGTATTTTAATTTTTTCTGGATCATACTCTTGTAATTTACCTTTTGTTGTGACACCACCAATTTCAATAAATTGAATTATATCACCGGGGTTCACTGCATTGTTAAAGCTTTTTGAAACTTGAATTTTTGAACGCGTAAATGTATTTGTATTAAAATCAAAATACTGAGATTCAATAATTGTCCCCTCTACTATAATATCAGCATTTAAAGCTAATTCTTTTACATCATTATATGTTTTTTCAAAGTCGGCCTTATGAATTACTTGTGTAATATCGTTTGTTTTGAAAACAGATTTTTTTGATGATACTTTTAGCAAAGATACGGGAGAGCTTTGCTTCATTTCTACTTCTTGTGAACCACTATAAATATAAAATGCAACACTTGAAGTTAATATGATACATATAAGTCCACTCGCAATAAATTTCTTTTTCATATAATTCACTCCATTCCTAATATAGAATACTAATTAATACAATGAGTTAATTCCGTAAAGTGAACCTGAATCTGGTGTATTTACAGTTCTACCTGAGCCAAACTGACACATAATAGAGTCACCTTCATAATTGTTATGAGCAAGGCCAAATGCATGTCCCATTTCATGAGCAATGGTTCCTGACTTATGATAAGTATTTAGAGAATCGAATGACGATGAATTGAGTTGAATTTTTGCCCAAGAATAGTTAGAAGACGGATCAATTTGACTACCGCTTCTATAAAATTTTGTTTCACCAAGAATACCACTTGAACGTGGATAATAATTGCCTTTGTAAATATCTATTACACTAGAAGGCTTGTTTGAAGTATTTCTAAAAGAAATAGGCGTCGATACAATTTTACCTGTATGAACCCAAGCGCTCATAGAACTATTAATTCTAGAGGATTCTCCAGAAGCTGAACTATCAATCCAATAATATTGTGTGGACTTCCCCCAATTTCCTACACCACCCGTTAACTTCCCTCCGAATGTGTCATAATGATTTGCTGCAAATGTCGAAGAAGGAATGGTAATAGATATGACAGAAACAAAAGCTAGAGACAACCCGACAATTTTTTTCATAAAAATACCTCCTTAAAGTAGTAAGATAAATCGAAGTAATCTTACCATTGTTTTTATATAATTTGAATGTAAAAATAAATAAATTCACATACGGCGTATGAAATTTCACAAAGGATTAAACATTAAGACAAATTTAAAAATGAAGGGTATAGGTAATAAATAGGTTTGCAAGGAAAAAGGAACTGTTGGCAGAGAAAGAATTGGAACAGCTATTTTTATGCTTTGTTTGAAAATGATTATGTTAAAAATTAAGAAAAATATGATAATATATGTATGTATTAGTTTAAAGTAAAATGGGGGAACAATCGTGAAAATGAATGAAATAGTGGCGAGTACACAACTTCCAAATACAATCGAAACAATTACAAATGATTTAAAAGAATTAGGGATAGAAAAAGGAATGACAGTTATTGTTCATTCATCATTAAGTTCGATTGGTTGGGTATCTGGCGGAGCAGTTGCAGTAGTAGAGGCGTTAATGAAAGTCATTACGGAAGAGGGAACAATCATTATGCCAACCCAATCTTCAGACTTATCCGATCCAAAACATTGGTCAAGACCACCTGTACCAAAAGACTGGTGGCAAATTATTCGGGATAACGTCCCAGCATTTGACCCACGTATAACACCAACAAGGGCAATGGGAGAAGTAGTTGAATGTTTTCGTACATATCCGAATGTATTGCGCAGTAATCATCCGCTCAGTAGTTTTGCAGCATGGGGGAAACACGCAGAAGAAATTACAGCGAATCATTCACTTTCCATAAGTTTTGGTGAAGAATCGCCATTACGAAAAATATACGATTTAGATGGATACATATTATTACTTGGTGTCGGTTATGACTCCAATACGTCCATACATTTATCTGAGGTACGTACAGGTGCACGTGAGTTAATAAAGGTAGGAGCGCCTATTATAGAAGAAGGGGTAAGAGTATGGAAAGAATTCGTTGAAATGGATTACGATTCTGACACGTTTGTAGAAATCGGAGTTGAATATGAGCGTAAAGGAACAGTTACGCGTGGGAAGATAGGGAATGCAACGTGCCGCTTTATGAGGCAACGTGATGCAGTTGACTTTGGAACAGAGTGGTTTCGTGCGAAAAATCAGTAAGGGATGGTTATTATGAAGGGGAAAAAAGTATTAATTACGAGCGGCGGTTGCCTAGAAAAATGGGATCAAGTACGCGGACATACAAATTTAGCAAAAGGTACGATTGGAAGAATCATTGCAGAAGAGCTAATGACAAAAGGAGCAAATGTAATATATTTGCATGGCTACTTTGCTGAGAAGCCAATGGCTGTAAATAACCAATTAGAATTGCACCCATTTGAAGGGATTATTGATTTACAAGATAAGATGAAAAGTATTATTACACATGAAAAAGTAGATGCAGTTATTATGGCTGCAGCTGGCTCAGATTGGGTTGTCGAAAAAATTTGTGATCAAGATGGAAATGTTCTTAATATGAACGGAAAGATTTCAAGTGATATCGCACCAATTATTCATTTTCAAAAAGCGCCAAAAATATTAAAACAAATAAAGAGTTGGGATCCAGAAACGATACTCGTTGGCTTTAAACTTGAAAGTGATGTAAATGAAGCAGAACTTATTGAAAGAGCAAGCAAAAGAATGGAAGGTGCAAAAGCGAGTGTGATGGTAGCGAACTCACCGCATTCTTTATATTCCCGCGGCGCCGTGCATCACGTCATTGGACAAGATGGTAATGTGAAGTTATGTAATGGGAAAGATGAAACTGCAAAAGAAATTGTCAATATGTTAGAGCGTTTATGCAATCGTATTACTGCGATGTAAATTTAAGCTTTTAGAAAGAGCTGCAGTCGCATAGTATATAATGGAGTTAATATTAACTTAGTGGGGGAACGTATCCCTCACTAAGTATTAAATTGAATCAAATCAATGGAATAGGCCATTAGCTGCTCGTAAATGTGTAATACATGATATATGCATAATGAACATTTTGTGAGGAGTGGATTGTATGGAACATTTATTAAAGCAAGCTATTAAACTTAGAAATGAAAAGAAATATGCGCAGTCTAGAGAGATACTTATAGGATTAACAAATTTTACGAGAGATGCAGAAGTGCTATATCAATGCGCTTGGATACATGATGTCATGGGTCTTGAAATGGAGGCGGTTCCGTATTATGAACAGGCGATTGCGAACGGACTTGATGGTGAATCACTTCGCGGTGCGTATATCGGTCTTGGCAGTACGTATCGTTGTATAGGGGAATATGATAAAGCGATTACTGTATTAGAAGCAGGGATAAAGAAGTTCCCGGAAAATGACGTGATGAAAGTATTTTTATCATTAGCAAAATATAACGTAAACGATCATGAATCCGCGATGAAATTACTACTTGAAATGGTCGTAAAAATAGAGGAAGTAAAAGAATTTGAACGTGCCATTTCATTTTATAAAGATCATTTAAATGAGGTTTTTGAATAGAGGAGAGAAGGAATGAATCCATCAATTTCACGAAGGCGAAAAGGCATTTGGATTGGGCTCATATCTTTAATTATGTTATCAAACTATTTATTGTATGCCCTTCCAATAGTGCCAGCTGCCCCGAAAGAAGTAGTGCTTGGTTCGTTATTAGATTTTATGTTTGTAATTCCAATCATCACATATTTCTTTATTATAAGGAAAAGATATTCGTTAACGTATATGTTTCCTGTAGTTATAGCTGGATATGTGTTCGCAAGATTTATAATTCCTAGTGATTATTTACAAGCTTTTTCATTTGTTTCGTATGTAATAGTTGCTGGAGAAATTGTGTTCGTATGTTTTGAACTGATTCTGATATATAAAATTATAAGAGTACTTCCTAAAATAATAAAACGATATAAAGAATATAGAAGTGAGTATTCTTCATTTTCTTATGCGATTGATGCAGCATTTGATGCTAATATGAAGAGAAGTAAGACAGTAAATATCATTCTAACAGAGTGTAAATTACTCTATTATGCTTTTTTATCGTGGCGTGAAAAAGTACTAGAAAGTGAATTCATATATTCATATCATAAGAAGACCGGTGCAATAGGTGTTTATATCATGATTATTCATGCAACATTAATTGAAAGTATCGGTTTTCATTATTTACTTCATCAATGGAATCCAGTTATAGCTTGGATTTTACTCATTTTGAACATATATGCGATGTTTTATTTTTTAGCTGAAATCCAAGCGATGCGTAAAAATCCAATTATCGTTGCGGAAGAAAAAGTGATCATTCAAATTGGATTAGGAAAGAAAATCGTTATACCATATACACAAATTGATAACATTGCGTTTTATAAAGGCGAACCTTTAACGAAAGAAGAAGAGAAAGAGGTTCTTGACGCAACTGTTATGGAATTTATAAAAGAACCTGCAACTTTTGAAATAACGTTAAAAGAGCCAATTAAAGCACAGTTGTTATATGGATTTTCTAAAACAGTAAGTCGTATTCACTTAAATGTAGACGATGAACGGAAATTTTATGATGCGGTTATGGAGAAGTTGAAATAGGAGTAAAAATAGTGAAAAATAAAAAAACTCGCAACTTAATAGCTTGCGGGTTTTCGTCGTAAACAATTAAAAAATATGATAAAATTAAGAGGTAACTTATGGTACGGTTGGTTGTTCAATTATCACTTCTCCGAGTAGGAGGGGGGTGATAATAAGTGAGTGAAATTACGTTGTTACTGCAAGGTGGACTGTTTCTCATTGCATTGTTAACGTTTATTGTCGTCTTAATTGACAAACTCAAAAAATAACAACCCACCTATGCCTATAGAATGTGGGTTGTTGTGTTTGTACGAAACAAATAGGATAAATGAACAATCCAATCTGCTAAGTTACGTGGACTAGTGTGTAGCCGCACACTAGTCTTTTTTATTTATATACAGTTTTTAATTGTTTTATGTGATTGTATTGTTCTTTTCATACTCATTATAACACAGTGTCTTTTCATGAAGAAAGGAGACCGTATGTTCTTATGTGGATTAAATAGAACGTGTAGTTTCTTTAAATAGCCCATCCATATACTGTTTTAAACTTTCCACAAAAAATCCTTTTTTGTCTACATTATTTACGCCGACAATTGGTGATGGAAGATTGTATCTTTTTTCTGATAAATGAACAACAACATCAAAAATATCAAATAGGCGAATGAAGCAGAACAGACCGTCTTTATCACTAAGTAAAATAAAGTAATGGTTTTCGCTCGTTGTATTTAATGTATTCCATAAAGAGCTTTTGCTTAAGTCACGAACGATACTCTTTTCCTTTAATTCCATGAAATCGGCATTTAATAGAATGGTAGAAATATCAATCGCATCTGGATCGTCAAAGTAGCCATCAATTGTTTGTACAGCAAAAGTATAGGCCATTTTTAATACACTCATCTTATATTTACGGTTATCTAAAAGCAATTCACGTTGAATAGAACTAGCTACTTTTGTTACGCGCTCCTCTTTCCAAATTTCATTATGTAATGAAATATCGTGCTTTTTACATAGTTTCATAATTAATGCATTAGAATAAAGTATCTCATCACTTACTTCGACTACATCTGTCTCAGCGGCTGCTAGCTCCTCACCATGTTCATTCGTATAGAGAGGGGAGTCGATTTGTTTTTTCATTTGCTCAATCTTATATTGACTTAATTTATGTCTAATTAAAGGACGGTCAATATTTGTTGTCATATGTTCATGACAGGAATCACAAATTGAGTTTGTGAAATAATATCCACATAATATCTCTGGAATGACATATTGTTCACTAAGTTCTTTCGTATCTTTTCTGCAAATGATGCATTGTGTCATATTTATCACCTTTACCTGCAAATTTGTCTGTAATCTCATTGTAGTGTATTTAATGGGATTTTGGAATATTGTAAAGGAAAATATTATGTGAAATCTAAGTTTAATTTGGTACAATGAAGAGAAGTGCTAGTTTAAAGGAGGACGTTTTTTTGAAATCGAAAGTGCACTTTTGGACATTAGAAGTGCTGATGGTTGTAGGAATTATATTTATTTGCACAAAAATATCGTTTCTATTTCAACCGATTGGTATCTTCATATCAACATTATTTTTCCCAATTTTAATCGCGTTATTTTTATACTTCATATTTAACCCATTGTTAGTCTTTTTGGAGAATAAAAAAGTACCTAGAGGTTTAGCGATTTTACTACTGTATCTTTTTATTATCACATTAACTGGAGTTGCTATTGGAGTAGTTGTTCCAACCATCTCACAACAGCTAATGGATCTAGTGAAAAACATGCCGACTTATATAAAAGAGGGGAAAGTATACATACAAGATCTATCCCATCATAGGTTATTTGAATGGTTATCTACACAAAACTACGTTTCCATTGAAACAATTGAGAAAAATGCGATTGAATACTTAAAGGAAATACCAAACACAATTACGTCGAGTGCAACGGCTTTATTTGGTATTATCACGAACGTGGCGTTAGTTATTTTTACAGTACCGTTCATTTTATTTTATATGTTTAAAGATGGACATGCATTTCCAGGAAAAGCTGTTAGTGTATTACCAGAGTCTTACCGTGAAGAAGGACTTCGTATCATAAAGGAAACGAACGAAACATTATCTGCATATATTCAAGGGCAAGCGCTCGTTTGTTTATTTATAGGTGCCTTTACATTTACTGGTTATTTAATTATCGGTTTACCGTATGCTTTCGTTTTAGGGATTATCGCAGCATTTACAAATATAATTCCGAACTTAGGTCCATTTATCGGAGCAGCACCAGCTGTAATTGTAGGGCTGTTCGTATCTCCGATGCAAGCTCTGTACGTAATTATTATTGTAACAATTGTACAGCAGTTTGAAAGTAACATCATATCTCCACGTATTATGAGTTCGAAATTAAACATCCATCCGTTAACAATTATCATCCTTATTTTAGGGGTAGGTAATTTCGCGGGAATTATCGGAATGATTTTAGCAGTGCCTGTTTATGCGGTAACGAAAACAGTTGTTTCGAACTTAGTGAGATTGTTTAAGACGAAACGAAGTAAACGGAAATAGAATATGTTGAGAAAGATACACCGCTTAAATTGGTGTATCTTTTATTTTTTTAGAGTGTATGAAATACTTATTATTATATATTTTTTACACATCAAATCAGGCGATAATTTTTTGTTAAATAAACTTTATAAACTATGTGGAATCCCTCTGAACTATCCAAATCATCTCTTTACACTGCGTCATTAACATCATAATCGACTCCTTTCATTTCTAATATAAGTTCAAACAATTATAGGTGAGTGTAGTACTTGCTTCTACGATCACGAATTTCATCTATAATCTTTTTATACTGTTCCTCTTGTTTTGCTTCATTTGCAGATATAGTTTCTTTTTGAATCGTAATGGTTAAAAAGAAAAGGTGAAACTTCATACATGAATTCCTCCTTTCGAATAGGAATTACAGGTGACTACAATAATGACTTTGTCGTTCTTTTACGTTGTCCATTGCCTGTTCAATTTGTTGGCCATGAAGCATATCAAACTCAGACAGTTTATTTTTTTGAATGGTAATTGTTAAAAATAATACTTTGAATTTCATTGGATTTTTACCCCTTTATAATTTATTTAGTAAAGACGATTGTAATAAGAGGACTGGCGCTCTTTTACTCCGTCCATAATGTTTTTAATTTGTTGTTCGCGAGAAATTTCATCTTTTGAAAGTTTGCGTTTTTGAATGGTAATCGTTAAAAAGAAAGCTTTAAATTTCATTAGGATATTACCCCTTTATAACTTATTTAGTAAAGACGATTGTAATAAGAGGACTGACGCTCTTTTACTCCGTCCATAATATTTTTAATTTGTTGTTCACGAGAAATTTCATCTCTTGAAAGTTTACGTTTTTGAATGGTAATCGTTAAAAAGAAAGCCTTAAATTTCATTAGGATATTGCCCCTTTATAATTTATTTAGTAAAGACGATTGTAATAAGAGGACTGGCGCTCTTTTACTCCGTCCATAATATTTTTAATTTGTTGTTCGTGAGAAATTTCACCTTTTGAAAGTTTGCGTTTTTGAATGGTGATTGTTAAAAAGAAAGCTTTAAATTTCATTAGATTATTACCCCTTTAAAAAATATTTTTAATACATTTGTGTATAATACGAACTTTTAATGTCCGTTATTTTATCCATAGTTTGTTTTAATTGTTGTTTACGAAATATTTCAGCTTCAGATAACGTTTTTTTCTGAAGTGCTGTCGTAAAAAAGAAAATATGAAAAGTCATAGACGAATTCCTCCTTTCGAAAAGGAATTACAGGTGATCACAATAAAGCACTTGGCGCTCCTTAACATCATTCATAGCTTTTGCAATTTGCTCATTATGAAGAATTTCAGCTTTGGAAAGTGTATTTCTTTGAATCGTAATACTTAAAAACAATACGCTAATAGTCATCGAATGTTGCTCCTTTCTTTAAAAAATAATGTATGAGACTAAAAAATCGCACAAAAAAGCCACAGGAAGATATCGTTCTCCTATGGCTGGGCGTGAAAAAGCCACAGGAAAGTATACGACCTCCTGTGGCGAATTTATGAATTAATAGAAATAAAGTGCGATTTTCAATTCTCCATTAGGGTGGTCGAATTCATATTTAATTGTCCGAAAAACACAGGTGCAGTTAACGCTAAAGTTAAAGCATCTAATTGTAATTTCATCATTTCCTTCGACCTCCTTTTAGAATATTTTTCTTACGTTAGTAATTATATACAATTAATGGATAATTGTAAACATAAAAATTGAAAATTTTTAATTTTGATTAAAATGCGTATATTTTAAAGGGTTTTTAATGGATACATTGTATAGATTGGATAATAAATAGAACTTGGGGGTGTCTAATGAAGTATATGATTAGAATAGCAGGTGTTATGCTAACAATTTTTTTATTTGTTACTGCTTGTTCTAATGGGGAACAAATAAAAGAAATATCACATATTGAACCTGGGGTTTTTAAAAAATATACGGGGACATACGTTGGAAATAATTCCGACGTGTTTGCGATTGTTAAAAACTTATCTGGTGGAGAAACAGTTCAAAGTATCAGTTTAGAAAATGAAAATATTAAAGTGAAATATGGTGCAAAAGAGAATGGAAATCTTACAGATGACATGATTGAGACGTATTGGTTTGATGGGAAGGATACGATGAAAAAGAACTTTCTCTTTAATGCTATTTATCTTGCAATTTTAGTACCAAATGCGAAAGGGTGTGAGTTTCAGGTTAAAAATCAAAGTTTTGCATTGAAAAGAGAAGAACTTTTACCCATACTTTATAAAGAATTTAATGATTTGCCAAAGGATGATCTTATATGGAATAAGGGAATCGTAATGAACTTCTTTTACGGTAATCAAGAAAAAATAGAAAAGCTAGTTAATAATAAAGATTTTCGAAAGCAATTTTTTGATGAACATCCTGTGCGGGAATCTAAGTGATAGGGAAAGAGAAAATAGAAGAATTGCACGATAGATTGTATACAGGTCCTTTACTACAATTTTTGAGAACGGATATTCCATACATACCACATGTAACAGTTGGGAGAAAAGGTAGCGCGGAGTTAGCAACTGAAATAGCGAAGGGGATTCCTAGTTTTCATGAGAAGTTGGACTGTGTAATTAATAGAATTAGTGTGGAACGAATTGGTGAGAATGGAGAGTCAATTATTGAATTTGAAGTACCATTGCAAAAAAGCTGACAAAAGTCAGCTTTTTTATTTCGTACCATGAAGTAAAGCACCAATCGCACCACTATAACCGCCGTCTTGTAAAAAGACTGGTATTTTATTTTGATATTCTGTATAGCTACTTATAATACTTTGAAGATGTACGTTATTACATAGAGTAGAACCGATGTAAATGATATGGTCAATATTTTTCGTTTCGGCGAATTGAAGGCTTAATGCTGTGACGACTTCACCGACAAGTCCTTGAACGGTAGCTAGTATATCTGAACTACTATAATTTAAATCTGTAATGGCCGCTTTTCCGAAATTGCTAGCAGTTAAGTTATTATCAATAGGGGAGAGAATCCCACCATAAATATCTCCAACTGTAATATCTAGACTTTTTCTGGAGCCTATATTCGTAAGCGGAATCACATCTTCAAAATGATCTATATTTGTTAATAGTTTTGAAAGGCCCATAATAGTACCACCGCCAACGCCAGTTCCCCCAGCGCGAACGTATTGCTTGTCGTGAACATAGTGAATGGAAGTACCTGTACCGATATTTGTTAATACAAAGTTGTTTATAGCACGTTTTTCTTCTTTTAGTATGTAGCGTACGCCTGCTAAAGTAGCTTCAAACTCGTTTAATTCTACTATTTTATATGAACCTGAAAGTAGTTGTTCTACCTGTTTAGCTTTACCACCTGTAATGCATAATTGTGTAATTGAATTATTATTATGAAGCCATTCTTTAATTCTTTTTTGTTCATATGAATAAAATTTTTCAAAAACTAATTTGTTCATTTCGTTAAAGTAAGCAATTTTTGTTAATGTTCCCCCAGCATCAATACCAACAACATTCCGCATTTTTCTACTCCTTACTATGTAATCTGTTTAATCAGCTTGATATATTAATAGCTTTTCAATGGTAACGATTGATTGACCGTTTACAGAGGCAATTCCTTTCCCAAGAATAAAACCTCGTCTGTTACGTGTTAATTCATAATGTAAGTCAAGTTTATCACCGGGATACGCATTTTCATGAAATTCCACCCCATCTAAAGAGGAGAGGAAACCAAGTCCTTCAGATTCACCTGTACTTACAAAAGCACTAAGTTGAGCGAGTGCTTCTACAATTAGCATATGAGGCATATAGTTTTGATTGTTATTAATAAACCACTCGTTATTTGTGATCAGTTTGTATCCTGTAGCTGATTGAGATTCTTTAACGTTTGTAATTTTATCGATCATTAAAAATGGATAGCGATGTGGAAGAGTATCTTTAATATTCATATCGTACCTCCAGGAATAATAATACCCCTGCTAAAGTTAAGCAGGGGAGTTATTATTAATTCTTAACTAATTCTTCTATTTTTTCAATAGAGAAAATACCGCTATTTTTAATGTTTTCAACTGCTTCTTGTAATACTACTTTATCTTGAACAAGTGCAATACGTACAAAGCCTTCGCCGTGAGGACCGAAAGCATGGCCTGGTGTGACAACGACATTTGCACGATCCATAAGTGCATAAGCGAACTCTAGAGAAGTCCATCCTTTCGGAATTTCAGCCCAAACGAACATACTTCCAGCTGGTTTATCGACATTCCAACCGAATTTGTGGAATCCGTCCACTAAAGTATCTCTACGTTCTTGGTAAATGCTTCGGTTTTTCTCGCAAAACTCTGCGCCATTTCTTAGTGCAGCAGATGCTGCTTTTTGAATTGGTAAAAATACACCGTAGTCTGTATTCGATTTAAACTGTGTTAGTGCACCAACAACGTCTTCATTTCCAATCATATATCCAATACGGCTACCTGCTAAACTATAACTTTTTGATAAAGAGTTTATTTCTACACCAACTTCTTTTGCACCAGGTACAGATAAGAAGCTAATTGGCTTTTGACCATCAAAATAAAATTCAGCATAAGCAAAATCATGGACAATGATAATATTATGTTTTTTCGCGAATGCAATTACCTCTTTAAAGAAATCTTCATGAGCCATTGCTGGAACTGGATTCCCTGGGAAGTTCAAAATCATCATCTTCGCTTTATCGGCAATTTCTTTAGGGATAACTTCTAAGTTAGGTAAGAAATCATTTTCTTTCTTTAATGGCATGTAGTAAGATGTTGCACCGGCCATTTGAATTCCTGTTTCATAAGCTGTATATCCTGGATCAGGAACTAGTATTATATCTCCCGGATTTGCAAAAACCATAGGTAAATGAACGAGTCCGTCTTGTGAACCCATTAATAATAAAACTTCTTTTTCAGCATTTAATATAACATTATGAGTGTTGTTGTAATATTCAGTTACAGCTTCGTGAAATTCTTGAATACCAGATAACGTATATCCGTAACTTTCTTTTGCACTTGCTGTATGTACCATTGCTTCTCTTACGAAATCAGCAGGAGGCATATCGGGATTCCCGATACTTAAATCAATCATTTTATGACCTGCTGCAATTTTCTCTTTTTTATAGGCCCCTAATTCACTAAATATAGAAGATTGGAATGCTTTCATTCTAGTTGCTAACGTGTAAGTCATCAAAATCCCTCCTAAAAACAGTGTTTTCTTTCTGCGTTTTTAATTATTCTGAAAACACATGTTTACATTTTATCATTTTTTTATGAAAATTAAAACGATTGACAAATTTAGAGGGAGGATAATAAGGAGAGAAATAAAAATAACGCAGAAAATATTTTCTACGTTATAAATGGAGATTAATTGTTTGTTTTTTTATATGTACATGTTTTTTCAGTTGTAAAAAAGTATACATTTAATTTATTATCGACAACTTTTAAAGATTGATCTGATGTAAACGAGTTACCATAATCAATATGATAAACGTTAGAATTTTTAACAAACGTTCCTTTAAATAAATCCTCTTTTTTATTTGTTGTTTGCATTTCCACTAAATTGTGAACAACCTTTTCTTTCTTTTCTTCTTTTACAACTGTTTCAAATTTATAATATACAGGGCATTCACCTTTTTTATTATCAATGACTTCCCAAGAGCCGTATATATCATTATTGCTACATCCACTAAGTAGAACGACTAATATAGGAAAAACAAGTAGAAACTTTTTCATTGTGTACTCCTTTCTTATTAGTTTTTATAAACGTGCGAATACGATAGGAATATTGTAAAAAATAAAGTTTAAATTTTTATAAAGAATTACTAAATTTCACATAAAAATTTGGATAAAGATGAGATTTTCAAAATAAAAAGGCATGAATCTAGTGTAATACCAGATTCATGCCTAACAGTCTATCTTATGTTATGTCTTTTGAGGATAAATGAAGCGGAAAGAAGAATGAAAATTCCGTTTACAATATATACATCTGTAATAATAAAGGCTAGGTTAGCTGCACCAAAACCACCTTTATCGAATATAGAAGCGAATGCTGTAGTAGTCAAAAAGATAATGGGAGTTAACAGTAAAAATAAGAAACCTGCAACAATTCTTCTTTTAAAGTTATTTTGAGATAGGGAAATGGCTAAAAAATTAAGGACGCCAAACATAACTAATGAAAAAAGAAGGGTAATTAATAATTGCATATCAACAGACATTTCCACAGCTCCTTTTTGAAAAATCTATTGTTTATTGTATTCGAAAACAGTAGGCGATCCACCTTTAAAAATTTGGACTATACAAAGTATATAAAGTTTAATCTTAGGAATTGAAAAAGACTGGATTAAGTAAAATACTTGATCCAGTCTTAAGAAGTATTAGTTTTATCTCGCTATTTGTGGGCAGTGGGAGATGAACAAACCCCTCACTGATTAAAGTTTCACTTTATAAATTTGCAGATTGTGACGTTTGTTTTTCAAATTGTTTCTGCTTAGATAGGGAAATAAAAATAATCAACAATGAAATGACTCCGAAAATTAGAACCATATACTGTAATCCAATCGTATCTAAGAAGAAGCCTGTGCCGAGTAAGACAATTTGGAACATAACTCTTTCAAACATATTACGGAATGAGAAGAGACGTCCGTGATAGCTTTTTTCGACTTTCGTTTGGAAAATTGTCGACATAATAGGGAAGAAGCAGCCAACACTAAATCCAAACAAACCAAATGAGGCAAGTGCCATCCATTTAATATCGCTAAAGAACAACGAAAGGTGTGCAAAAGCGGTGCAAAATGCGAAGAAATATAGTAACTTTTCAGGTTTGAAATGATCAGATAAACGTTTAATAACGAATGCACCTAACATAAACGCTACACCTTCAATTGTATATATGAATCCTTTAATTGTTGGGTCATGTTGCATTTCGCTAATGTTAATAACCATTAAATTGAATCCAGCTATAAATAAAAGAGGGATAATACTTAATATAAGTGCTTTAAAAGCAATAGGGATTCCTTTTAAAATACGAAATACTTCCATAAAACTATTATCTTTAGCTGATTGTTTACTTAATGTAGCTGATTTTTTATCTTCAAATTGTAGGAAGAAAGTTGAGAGGAATAATAAAGCGTATGCTGCCATTGAGAAGGCATACATATACTGTAAACTCATTACAACTAAAAGAATTCCACCTAGTGAAGTACCTGCAATACGAGCGATTGTACCAACATTCATATGTACACCGTTCATCTGTAATAGCTCATGTTCACGAACGATGAGTGGGATTACAGATTGTAATGCAGGGAAATAAAATGCCGCTGAAATTTGAAGTACAATCATAAAAGCAATCATAAAGGCGATACTTTCATATTGAATAGCGAAAAACATGAAAATAACACTAATAACACGACCAAATCCAGCGTAAAGAAGAACTTTCTTTTTTTCATACTGATCAATGACACGACCAGCCATTGGACCAACTAGAACGCCAGCTAACAGTCCGATAAATAATATAACTGATTTCATGAAATCAGAAGGAACGTATTTTTGCATGAATTCAAGGTTACCAAGAATACCAAGCCATAACCCTAGACCAGCGATAAACTCCCCAATTAATACAATCCAAACATTTTTATTACGCCACATAATTAAAACCTCTCAGTCTTTTAAAATTAAAAAATCGTATATAAAACCTCCTAATTTATTCATTATTTTTTAACGCGCCTTTTTTAGAGTCAGAGTCTATATTACGTGTTTCATTAGTGGATTTCAATCTTTTTGATTTGTGGAAAAATGATGGATTAAGTGATGCGATGGGTAACTAAAAAGACAAAAAAACTTACAAGTAAATTCAAAGGAAAAGTATGTGTAGGGAAAATAAAAAAAGCAAGAGCGTAGATAATACGTCTCACTTTTCTCAAAAAATAAAAAATAGATAAAATTAGTAACACTTTTATGTGAGTTGTTTCTTAATATTTTTCAAACGCTAGGCAGAAAACTCTTCTTTACGTACTTCGAAGAATTCATTCCGGCGTAAGTAATTAAAAATTTTCTCTGAAACCTCTTTTTCCTCGGATATTAAGAAACGATGATCAAAAGCATAGAAAGATTGACCTTTAATTAGTTTTACGTAGTATATTTTACACGCCTCCTTTAAATTAGGATTCTTAAATACTTTCTATTATGATGACCTATCTGGTTGTTAATAATACTTAAAGTTTCAAAGGGAAGAAGTATAAATTCAAAAAAACATTGAAACAGCTTACAAATCTGTAATGTTTTTGTCACCTTTAACGATAGTTAAAATTAACCAATATCTCCTATACTACAAATAAGTTACATAAAACAAGGAGGTAGAAAGATGGAGGAAGTAATTGGAGAAGTTGTAGCAGGGATTTGTGAATTTGTAGTTGAAGTTACGGTGGATGTTTTAGGAGATTTAGTTTCCGGAAATGATGAAGAGAAAGAAACATTATAAAATTTGTAGAAAGTTTAAAGATAAACAATGTGTAAAAGCTGATTTCTAAAGGGAAGTCAGCTTTTATATTTTTTACATTATATTAATAATATTTAAATATTCATCTGTTATGATGTTAGTGAAACCAATAAAGGAGCTGATTGATATGAATATGCCTAATTCTAGATGGGATGTACCTGATTCTAGTAAGATTGTGGCGAATATAAATGAAAAGGAATATCACTTTATTGTTCGTATACATCCACTTGCAGGAAAGATTATAGCGCTATTTGAAAATGGGAAAGAATATGGTTTGCTTGATAAGCAAATCGCTAGTAGGAATAAATTTATTAGGTCAGAACTTACTAAGTTGGAGCATTTCAACATAGATATTCTTTATGATAGTCCTGGGTGGATATGGATTGGCATGGATCAATATGGATTTCATGCAAGAGAGGCTACTAATAGCGAAGTAGAAGTTCTTGTGAAGTTACAGGGGGATTAAGCTATTTAGACGTGTAAGAAGATCCTCAAATATAAGAGATACTTTGTGGGGTTGTGGGATAAGTTCCCATAACCTTTTTTGTTTTGTACTTAAAAATAAAAGAGTTAAATTTTTTTGATAGAAGGTCTCTAATAGAAGAGACGAGACTAAAAGAGGATTTGAAATTATATAGAGAGAACTTATAAATTAAATATAATACTTTATAGAAAGAAGATGATAAAAATGAGTAAAGAAGAACTTGTGAAACAACAATTTGGTAGTAATGCAGAGAAGTATGTGAAAAGTAAAATTCATGCAAATGGACCGGATTTACAATATGTAGTTCAGCAAGTTGAAACTCGTCATAATACTCGTCTTCTTGATATTGCTACTGGTGGTGGACATGTTGCAAATTTGTTAGCCCCAATGTTTAAAGAGGTAGTCGCTCTTGATTTAACAGAAAAAATGTTAGAAAAAGCAAAAGGTTTTATAGAAGGGAACGGACATGAAAATGTATCATTTGTAGCAGGAAATGCAGAAAATTTACCATTTGCTGATGAAGCCTTTGATACAATTACATGCCGAATTGCCGCACATCACTTTGTTGATCCTTTGCAATTTATTTTTGAAGTACATCGAACGTTAGAAAATAATGGATTATTTATATTAATTGATAATGTTTCACCAGAAAATAATGAATTTGATACATTTTATAACTTTATCGAAAAGAAGAGAGATCCGAGCCATGAACGAGCTTTGAAAAAAACAGAATGGATTACTTTATTAGAAAAACAAGGTTTGCAAATGCAGTCATGTCATACTTTTGACAAGAAGTTCGATTTTGATTGGTGGTGCGATATGATGGATGTACCTATGCAAAAACGTGTAAAGTTAACAGAGTGTATGATGAAAACATCAAATGAAATGCAGGGATTTTTCAAAATTCAATTTGAAAACAATAAAATAGAATCGTTCTATACTGAAATGGCACTGTTCGTATGTAAAAAAAGTTCAACATTAAAAAGATAAATTTCTTGCAGTCTTTCTGATGTACGATATACTTAGTACAGATAAAATGAGAATTGAGGAATAGCAATAATGATTCGTGTACGTATTGAGGGAACTGAGGAAGAGATGCTTGAATTTTTAGAGAAAATGCCTGACATTCCTGGGTTTGAAAAAACACATATGAGAGAACCGAGAAAAGGGAATAATCCGAAATATGATTCAAGCAAAAATGTACTAGCATATTTATCGTATAAGAAGATTGAAGTCGCCAATAAATAGGCGGCTTTTTTAATTATCTCCGTTTCACCGCCTTGTCTTTTTTGCATAATAATGATAGTAGATTATGCTGGAGAGGGGTGAGAAAAGTTAATAAAAAAATAATCTTTTTCGGAGATTTTGGTATTGATGATGCAGTAACGTTAATTTATGCGAATAAAACATGCAAATTAGATATTATAGGTATCGTTGCAGAGTATGGAAATGTATCAAGAGAAATTGTAACGGAAAATGTTTATTTTTTAGAAAGATACTATGCTACAAAAGTGAAAATCATTAAAGGTGCCAGTAGACCAATGACAGCTGAAGATCCTTTGTTTTTTCCTGAAATTCATGGGGATCACGGTTTAGGTCCAATCATTCCACCGAAAATGAGATTTTGTGACAGCGAAAATTTTTGCGAATTGATTAAATTAATTGAGCCTTGTCCTGAAAATATTATTATTGTGGCGACGGGACGATTAACGACACTTGCAACATTATTTTTATTGTACCCCAATTTAATGAATCGAGTATGTTCTTATTATATAATGGGCGGTGCTTTTCTATTTCCAGGTAATGTTACACCGGTATCTGAAGCCAATTTTTACGGCGATCCAATTGCGGCAAATATTGTAATGAGATATGCGAAGAACGCTACTATATATCCGTTAAATGTAACGCAAGAAGCACTTATTACTCCTGAAATGGTCGATATTATTGATAAAGAAGGAGCAGGGCAGGCAAAACTTATTAAACCAATGATTGATTTTTATTACGAGAACTTTTACAAAAAAGAATATCCAGGTATTGCTGGGAGTCCGATTCACGATTTACTTCCGTTCATTTCATTTATAAATGATGATATTTTTGAATATAAAAAATCAGCAGTTTGGATTAGTACGACAAATGATGTAACGAGAGGTCAAAGTGTTGCGGATTTTAGAAAAATAGCTGAGCCAACGACGTTTGATAATCGTCCTATACAAAGGATTGCCGTTGAATTTAATTATCAAGCGTTTAAAGACGAATTTATGAGAACAATATTGAAGCCAGATTGTCCTTAAAAGGTTGAGTAGATTTGAATGATTTTCATAAGACGAATAACTTACGAAAAATGAAACATAACTAATGGTAAGCAATTGTTTCTAATTATAATTTTTATTGGTCAATTATAAAGGAGGAAATGATATGATTTGGTCTTTAATAGTCGGTGGTATATTAGGTTGGTTTGCAAGTTTAATTACTGGAAAAGATGTACCAGGCGGTGTAATTGGTAATATTATTGCGGGTATTGTCGGTTCTTGGCTTGGTACAGCATTACTTGGTAAATTTGGACCTGTTATAGGCGGATATGCGATTGTTCCGGCTTTAATAGGCGCGATTGTTTTGATTTTCATCGTAAGCTTTATATTCCGTGCAATGCGGAAATGAATACAAAGGGACTGTTTACATTTGTGAGCAGTCCCTTTGTATTATGTTGTTTAATCTGTTATGCTACTTTTATACAATCAGGAGGTGTCAGCATTGAAATCATTTACAGTAAATTTTCATCAAGAGGATAATGCAAAGGCAACAACAGTACATAAATTAAGTGAAGAGGACTTCGATAAAGCAACAGAAAAAGGTACTCGTCATCTATTTGATTTAGATACAAACGTTGGTTTCTTCGTATTCTTTGATGCTGAAGATGAAGAAGGAAACGAGCAATACTTAATGTTACAATATGAAGGAGATCATGAAGAACCAAGTGCTTGCTACGGATTTGATTTGAAATTATTCTATCAATTTTTAGCACTATACTTAAATGATCTTGAATTCCAAGGCGAGACAAATGAAGAAGAGGAAGAAAATGGTCCAATTCATCATTTAGCACATTTACTTTACCATATCGTTGAAGATGGTAAATCAATCGAAGTGTAAAAATACATATTTGAAGCTGTTCTTAAATAGGACAGCTTTTTTAATTTTATTAAGATATTATTTCAAGTGCCATTCCCTCAAGCCTTATAGGTTAAACAAGTTGAGAGTGGAAATTCAATCGTTACGGGGGCTGTTTATTCCTGCTATGTTTCAGTTGCAACACCACTAACTGTCGTTTTATTAATTGACATGAGCTTTTGTGACAGCGCATGTCAATTAATAAAAGAAGGATATAACAATTAAGGTGAGAAAGTGTATACAAGGAGATCAATAAGAGGATTAATAATACAATTCCAAGCTTTTTAAAACTTTCGTAAACCGAAGTACTTCCTTTATGGACCAAAAATAATTTAAGGGACAGTGTTATGGAATGGTTGCAAAAGTGAATATGTTGAAGAGGGAGGCTGAAAATGATGAAAGTATATATGAAAGTGCTTATATTATTCCTAACTTTAACGTGTGTAGCTGTTTTAACCGCGTGTAATAACGCTGAGGAAAAGAAACAAACGAATTCAACATCAGAAAATAGTACGGAAAAAAAGAGCGATACGTCAGAAGCGGGTAAAAAGAATGAGGACACCGCTTCGAAAAAAGAGAAAGAGTCTGTGGAAACACCAAAAGGTCAAGATTCGGTAAAACCTTCAACGGAGTCTAATTCGAAAAATACAGTGCTTAATCAAAAATCAATTAACCATGTAAAAGATTTATTTGAGCAAGCGAAAGAAGGTAAAGTACCTAATGTACCATATGCAGCACATACAGGTGATATCGAGGAAATAGAAAAAGCGTGGGGAAAAGCAGATAAAACTGATCAAGCAGGGAACGGGACGTATGCGACTTTTACAAGTAAAAATGTTGCATTTGGCTTTAATAAAGGATCACAAGTTTTTGACGTGCGATCTTACCATTCAGAACTTAAGGTGATTACGTTACAAGAAATAGAAAAGGCTTTAGGAAAACCGACGTCGATTAAAGTAAATGGTAATGACAAAATCTACGTTTATAAAGTAAATAACCAGTTTGAATTGAAATTCGTTATTCCAAATTCAACTGGTAAAGTACATCATATTTCTGTGTTTTCACCGGAGGATAGTATTAATAAAATGGCGGGTTAAATGAAAGAGCTGCTCCTATAGGGACAGCTCTTTTGCTTTGTTTCTTTCTAACGATTGAACAAAAACAGATTGAATGATACCGCCAATTATTAATAAGAATGCACAAATATAAAATAGAGTACTACCGCTTAATTTACTTAATAACAATGCTCCTACAAAAGGCCCGCAAGTTCTTGAAATATCCCAATGTATACCGTATATAGAAAAATATAATCCGCGTCTATGACTTGGAGCTATTTGTGAAACGAATCGTAGTAAGTGATTCAAAGCGATACTTTGCCCAATTACTAAAAAGAGTAATGTGAAGAATAATGACCATATTGTTGTGGAATAGCCGTAGCCAATCGCAGCTAACGTATAGCAAGTATAGGAGATAACAATGATTTTAGGCATAGAAAATCGTTCTGACCATTTCACAAGGAAAATTTGAAGAAGCACTTCCATGACTGCTTTACAAGTTGAGATAAACACGAGTATGAATAAAAAATTTGGAAATACACTTTCGGCGAATATACGATAATTGGATTCGGTTTGAGCGTAGAAAAAACTAATCGGTAGCGTAGAAACCATTAGCCCAAACACAGCATAATGTTTCGAAATAAATTGTTTTGGCGAATATACTTCTTTCATTTTTTCATTGTCGCTTAAAAGTGGGGCAGTTTCAGGAAGCTGCGTCCAAACGAGAATGGCATATAGCGTAAGGGCTACACCTTGTAAAATAAATAAATATTCAGGATGACTATTATAGAAAAAGGCGCCGATTAATGGGCCGATTACAGAGCCAATCGCTCCAGTAGTATGCAGAACAGCAAATATTTCTGCCTGTTGTTCTTCCTTCGTTAAGTCAGCGATTTGAGCGCGCTGTGCCGGAATATATAAAGAGCGGCCAATACCATTTACTACATACAATAAGGCGAAAAAGGCGACCGATTCAGCAAAAACGAATCCGCTTACGGCAAAAGCTTGTAAGAGTAATCCGAGTAACATTATTTTCTTTCGGCCGTATTTATCTGTTACACCTCCAGCGATTAATGTAAATACAATATCAGCGAGTGGCTGTAATCCGAAAAGAAGCATTGTAACTATGACATTACCATTTAAAGCTTTATTAACGTGAACAATAAAAATGATAGCTAACATCGCTTCAGTCGTTCGGACTAACAATTCACCGAACAACCGAATGAGGATGGGCTTATTATAACGTTTTAAAAGGTGATTCATTTTTAATTCCTCCTCCCTATATTGAAATGATAAGATGGAAGCTAGAAATGAAAAAGGGTAGAATGAAAGAGGAAGATTTTTCATCTTTTAGAGGGCGTTTTATGACTATTTTGGAGCAATATATGCACCTTTGGCTCCAGTATGGAAAAGGGAGAGCAGAGGACGAAAGATTAGAAATAACAATACAAAATATATCTGAAACTTTATTTTGTACAGAGCGAAATAGTAAATTGATCATAAAAAAATTAGAAGAATTAAATTGGATTATGTGGTTTCCAGGCCGAGGGAGAGGGAATCGTTCAAAGTTGTTATTTCAAAAACATCCACTTTCTTTAATTTTAGAAAGAGGAAAAGAAATAACGAAACAAGGGGATGTAAAAAGCGGGAGTGCATTTATTGAAAGGTATAGCTCATATTTTCCATCACTTCAAACTCAATTTCAAACTTGGATAGATTCGATATTCGGTTATCAAGTCGAAAGGACGTCTCAAGGAAGAAAAGATGTGCTACGTTTGCAAGTGCAAATGAATCTAGATATTGCATTAGACCCTGTATACGCTACGATGCGTTCGGAATGTCATATGGTAAAACATATATACGACACATTAGTGTATGTAGACGGAAATACAAATAGTGTAGAGCCAAGACTTGCGTTTTATTGGGAATATGATGACCAGAAATATATATGGACCTTCTACTTACGAAAAGGTGTTCAATTTCATAATAAAAAAGAACTAACCGCTTATGATGTTGAACAGACATTTAAACGATTCTTGAAAGCGAAAAATAATCCACATGCTTGGATGTTACAGCACGTTGAAAGTTTACATATTCTTGATGACTATATTGTGCAGATTCGTTTATCTACAGATAATAAGTTGTTTTTACATGCTTTAAGTACAGAACAGTGTTCGATTGTAAATGAAGATGAAGACGGGAAGTTAATCGGTACTGGACCGTTTCGGTTATGTGAAAAGAATGAGGATGTATTCGTATTAGAGGCAAATGATTTATATTTTCGCGAGCGACCTTTTCTCGACCGAATTGAATTATGGAATGTAGAGCACAGAGTTAATACGTGCGATATATTAGCGAAAGCACGTTATAAAAATATAGAAAACCATCATAAAGAAGTATCTAGACTTGAGTCGAATGTAACTTACATTACGTTAAATACTGCAAAAGAAGGACCTATGCAAAATGTGATGTTTCGTAGAGCTTTATATACAATTATTCATGGTAATAAAATTGTTGAAGAATTACAGGGAGAGCGCGGAGAAGTAGCGGATGAATTAGTACTCACAAAGAACGGTACAATTCAAATTAACAGGGATATACATACACTTATTAAATGCAGCTCTTACCGTAATGAAACACTGCGATTATATACATTTACAGGGCAAGATCACGTTGAAGATGCGCATTGGATACAAAAAGAATGTGCAAAATACGGAATTAAAATTGATATTGAGTTTCTTGAACAAGAAGAGTTATTGCAAATGAGTACGATACAAAAGGCTGATATAATGCACGATAGTGCGACAATTAGCGAACGGATAGAAGATAGTTTACTATATATGTTTCTTACAAAAAACAGCTTTATTCATCAGCATAGCGATATAAACTTTAACGAAGTATTGCAGCCTTATTTTACAGAAAATCAATTAGAGAAACGGGTGACACTGTTACGCGATATTGAGGGCACACTGTTACGTGAAATACATATCATTCCTTTATATCGTAATAAACAGCGAGTAAGTTCACACGAAAAAATACAAAATGTAATGATTAATTCACAAGGCTGGATTGATTATTACGATATATGGTTTAAAGCTTGATATATAAAGGTTCTTATGCATTTTGATGAAATGCGTAAGAACCTTTTTTTATATAAAAAGGAGGTTTGTTTTACACATTGTTACGCTACTTATTATAAAAGTCCGTTTACAGCGTAACAGTGTTATGTTACATTGTTATCAGGAAGGAGTGTTATACAGTTGAGTACAGATTTAATTTCAAAAAAAGATTTATTAGAACTAACTGGTATTTCATACGGACAGTTATATAGGTGGAAGAGAAAAAATTTAATACCGGAAGATTGGTTTGTACGGAAGTCAACGTTCACAGGCCAGGAAACATTTTTTCCGAAAGAAAAGATATTAGAACGTATTGATAAAATCCAAACGATGAAAGAGGATTTATCACTTGATGAATTAGCAAATATGTTTTCACCGAGCGTGACAGAAATTCTTTTAACAAAGGATGATTTGTTACGTAAGGGTATTGCATCAGAACCAGTCTTACAATTTTTTATAGAACAAACGAATAAAACGGCAGAGTTTCAATTTGCAGATATTCTTTACGTGTATATGTTAGAAGAACTTCTTCAATCAGGAGACGTTAGTTTAGAAGAGGGGAAAATGGTCTTACAAGTATTAAGTGAAAATTACGAAGCGATTAAGCATAAAAATTGTGACGTAATTATCGTTCGAAAGTTAGGGATTTCTACATGTTTCTTAGTTTCAAATGTGGATGATTTAATTTTTGAAAAGGGAACAAAAATTATTTTACGTGAAGCGATTACGAAATATACCGAAGCATTAAAAACTAAACTGTTGTAGTGGAGGAGAAATCATGCGTACAGAAAATTTAATTATAAACGGTTACGGTACATCGAATGGCGGTGAGTTTCACAAAGTACAGCTAAACGGAAAAGGAACTGTTAATGGAAACGTTGAATGTGAGCAATTTGAATGTAATGGTTACGGTGCAGTTACTGGTGATTTGAAAAGTAGTAATGCAAGAATTAGCGGATCGGGTAAAGTTGATGGTACAGTTAGCGCAGAAATGATGCGAATCGATGGGAAAGCGACAATTACACAAGATGTAAAGGCGAACAGTTTAAAAATTGCAGGAAAAGGTACGATAGGTGGAAATGTCACCGGTGAAGAATTTAAAATCAATGGCCAAGCGACGATTGATGGTAATTGCGAGGTTGATGTTTTTTCTTCAGAGGGACAGTTTACGGTAGGTGGTTTATTAAGCGCAGATGAAATTAATATTAATATTCACGGTACATGTAGAGCGAAAGAAATTGGCGGTCAAACAATTAAAGTAAGACATAGATTGAGTACTTTTAGTAAACTTTTTAAAACAGTATTTGGCCTGCAGTTAGAGGCTGAATTGTTAGAAGGTGACAATATCGATATTGATTATGCTCACATTAAAACGGTAAGAGGAAACAATGTTACAGTAGGACCGAACTGTGAGATTGATCTTATTGAATATACAGGTGTACTTAATGTTGATAAAAACGCAAGTGTGAAAGAAATTAAGCAGGTTTAAAGGAAGGGAGCAATCGATATGGAAAATCAACATAGTCTTACTGTAAATGGATCAGGTAGCTCGGCAGGTGGAGATTATAATAAAGTGAAGATTCGCGGCGAAGGAACAATCTCTAATCATATGAGTTGTAATGATTTTAAAACGTATGGTACGAGTGAAGTACGTGGCAATATGAAAGCGAAAAATTATGTCGTGTATGGAGATAGTGAAGTACAGGGGAATATGGAGGCGGAATATGTAAAAGTATATGGCAATGCCCAAGTACAAGGTGACGGACAAATTAATAAAACAAAAGTTAGAGGTATGATAGAATTTAAAGGGAAGCTATCCGGTGATTTCGTAGATGTGAAAGGCGCTTTAAATGTGAAGGGAGATATAGAAATAGAGGAATTATTACTAACTGGTGGTCTTGAAAGTGATGGTTTGCTTAATGCTGAAAATATTGAAATCTCACTTCGTTATGAAGGAAGTAAAGTGAGAGAAATCGGTGGGAAAAAGATTACAGTACGTAAAAAAGCGAGATTTATTCCTTTTACAAGTCATGCAGGAAGCCTTCAAACATCAATTATTGAGGGGGATGATATTTATTTAGAACATACAATAGCAGACGTAGTAAGAGGAAATCATGTTATGATTGGCCCTGGCTGTGAAATTAGTGTTGTAGAATATCATACTAGTTTCAACCAAAAAGGGAATTCAGTCGTAAAAGAAAACAAACAAATATAAGTAGTATGAGGGAGAGCAAGAAATATGGTTGAGAAGAATAATAAACTCGGCTTCGTTGTTGCCGGTTTATTGCTAGGTATCTTAATGGCATCAATGGATAATACCATTGTCGTAACAGCGATGGGAACGATTGTTGGTGACTTAGGAGGCCTTGAAAACTTTGTATGGGTCGTTTCTGCCTATATGGTCGCAGAAATGGCAGGTATGCCGATTTTCGGTAAACTATCAGATATGTATGGTAGAAAGAGATTCTTTATTTTCGGTTTAATCGTCTTTATGATTGGTTCGGCACTTTGTGGTACTGCTGAAAATATTACACAGTTAGGCATTTATCGTGCCATTCAAGGTATTGGCGGCGGGGCATTAGTGCCGATCGCGTTTACTATCGTGTTTGATATTTTCCCTCCAGAAAAGCGCGGGAAAATGGGTGGTTTATTCGGAGCAGTATTTGGTTTATCAAGTATTTTCGGGCCACTACTGGGCGCATATATTACGGATTATATTAGCTGGCACTGGGTGTTTTATATTAACTTACCACTTGGAATTTTAGCACTTATTTTTATTACATTATTTTATAAAGAGTCACGAGTTCATAGAGAACAAAAGATTGATTGGTTTGGCGCAATTACTTTAGTTGGTGCAGTAATTTGTTTAATGTTCGCCTTAGAATTAGGCGGACAAAAGTATGATTGGGATTCTAGCTTTATTTTAAGTTTATTTGCTGGGTTCGCTATTTTAGTAATTGCTTTTATTGTTATTGAACGAAAAGTAGAAGAACCAATCATTTCATTTGAGATGTTTAAACAACGTCTATTCGGAATGAGTACAATTATTGCCTTATGTTACGGGGCGGCATTTATGTCAGCAACTGTGTACATTCCGTTATTTATTCAAGGTGTATACGGCGGGACTGCAACAAACTCAGGATTATTGTTATTACCAATGATGTTAGGATCAGTAGTTACAGCGCAGTTAGGTGGATTTTTAACATCAAAACTTAGCTACCGAAACATTATGATTATTTCTGCTGTAATTATGCTAATCGGATTATTCTTATTAAGTACATTAACGCCAGAAACAAGTCGTATATTATTAACAATTTATATGGTTATTATCGGCTTTGGAGTTGGTTTCTCATTCTCTGTACTAAGTATGGCTGCTATTCATAACTTCGGTATGGAGCAACGCGGTTCTGCGACTTCAACGAGTAACTTCATTCGTTCATTAGGTATGACACTTGGTATTACAATCTTCGGAATGATTCAAAGAACTGGTTTCCAGGATCAATTAGAAGAAGCGTTTAAAGGTATGAGCGGGGGAATGAATACAAACGCTTTAGGAGATTCAAGAGCTATTCTATCAGAATCGGCAAGATCTCAAATTCCGCCGCAAATATTAGATAAAATTATTGAAGCTCTTTCTAGTTCAATCGTTCAGACATTTATGTGGGCGTTAGTCCCAGCAAGTTTAGCGTTCGTATTCATTTTCTTTATGGGAAATGAGCGCATGGTATATAAGAAAGAACAAAACAAGGTGAAAAGTGAAACATCAAAAGCGTAAAGAAAAAGCTCCTTTCAATTTTGAAAGGAGCTTTTTCTTATGTACGGAGTCGAATTAGCCTTCGATAATTTCGTATTCTTCGTCTGCTAATAATAAAATGTGTGTTTTCTTACCTTTGTTTTGAACTTCAATTACATCATATGTACCTAAGTCTCTTAGCTTGCTTTGAGAAGCGTTAACCATAACTTCCATAGAATCAATTAAGATATCTTCTTCAACGTATGATTCAGGTAATGCCATATCTTCAGTATCTAATACACATGTATATAGATTTTGTAAGTTCTCAGCAGTTGGGTTTTGTTCCTCAACATCAATAATGTTTTTTACTGCTTCCATATTTTCTTCTTTTACTTGATATACTTTAATTTTAGTCATTGTTTTAATCTCCTTTATAACGTAATCTTAGAGGCTGCAATTCATCCCGCAATAACGAGCAGTAGACTCCCGCCTCAAGGTGAAGAAGCAAATGATGAGGACGGCAGGAGATAACTGCCCGTAAGAGCCCGATTGGTGAGGGCTAACCATTAGTAGGAGATAAAGCTCCCCGCTAATAGAAGTTTCACTTTATTATAACGCTTTTTTGTTGAAAGATGAAATTGTTATATGCATTTATAGTGAAAAATATATTTTATTACTTATTTGAGGAACGATTAGTTTCTTAATTTGACAGGCATATGTCTGTATACTTATCTAGACTAATATTAGAGTTATATTGTCCAAGCTTTTCTTACATACCTTTCATATTATATTTATTAGGTAAAACATATAGGAAAGGAATGGAGAATCAGTGGATTGTGAGCCGAAACGTGATTGTGGGTGTTGTCAAAATAGTATATGTGAATTTTTGAAAAGTTTAAATCCTTATTCTAGAGTTGAGAGTATCGTAATAGACGGAAACGAAATAGTTGTATCCTATTTTATTTCATTTAACGAGATAAAAGGTATAGTGTCGTTTGCACAAGAAGACAGCGAGGTAATATTTGTAGATTGTTCAAGAATTGATGCGATTCGAATAGGGAAAGTTTGTAGTTGTAAAACGAAAGTTAAATTTATTGAAGAGGAATTCAGTTTACTTGGAAATGTTTGTCCACATTGTTTAACTGAGGGAAGTACACTATTCTTCGATTTTAATAATCCTGAATTAAGTTTATCTTTACAGACAACAACGATTGATCCACCTAGATGTATTGAATTTGTAGATGAGCTTGGGAATGTAGTAAAGCAAATTACTATAGTAGGTGAAGCGATTGTTTCTAAAGATTTCGTTCCGGTACCTGAACTGTTAGATTTTCGATTAATCTTATCGGATACAGCTGGGAATCCTTTGAAATTCGGATTACTATTTATTAATTTCCCTGATATTACGTTTATCATTCTTTTCGCATCAAGGGGATACCTCAATATAACGAACTGTTTAAAAATAGAGAGTGGAACAGGTAATGTCGAAATAGAAGAGATGAAAAAAGAGATTATTAACGACAGTAGTATGATGTACAATTCAATTATTAAGTTAACTAAACTATATATAAATGGTGAGACGGAATCTTATACTTCTAAGAAGGAGGTATAACGTATCTATTTCAATTAATTCTCATACACTATACTATGCTATGTATGAGAGTTGTTACATAAAATATATTAATCGATTAAATGTATCTTGGATCCCATCGCTCTAATTCTTTAAATTTTTACTGAAACTGAGTAAAGTTTGCAGAAAGTAGGAATATTAATTCTAAATTAATGAGTAGATAAGTATGTAGCATTTTTTTATAGGAAAATCATTTCAATAGAATTAGATGTTATAATAAATTTGCATTTACGTATAATTTATAATTATTTGATATTTGAAGGTTGAGTTTCATAGACATTTACTTAGATAATAAATAAGTGTGTATAAAAATACTAATAAAAGTTAACTCATGAAAATGTTGAGCCTAGTTGATTTTAAAGAAAGCGGGAATGTAAATGATATATGAAGCAAATATACATACAAGAAAAAAATTAATTTCTATGTTCGAGGATTTTAATAATGTTGTTCTACTTTCTTATTTACAAGGACATATGGGCATCGCTTGGGTGAACAATCTTGAAAACCCGACAGTAGCACAGATTACGGTAGGAATTTTCACATTTTACGCTGGGGATCCAAATGCGAAAGAGACAGAAGAGTTATTACGTAACATCCCTGAAAGAATTTTGGTAATCGTAAATAGTGATGAATGGAAAAAGCGTTTAGAAACATTCCACGAAATAAAAATAGATAAGTTTTTACGGTATAAATTCAAACGGAATCCAGAATTGTTTAATCATACAAAATTACAATCTTTTATATCGGCACTTCCAAAAGGATATGAATTAAGACAGATAGATGAGCATATCGCGAATAACCCATCATTACACAAGGTTTCTGAAGATTTTATAAGCCAATTCCGTTCAATAGATGATTATGTAAATCGAGGTATAGGTTATTGTATTTTGTATAATGGAGAAGTTGTATGTGGTGCATCATCATATAGTATTTATGATGATGGTATTGAAATTGAAGTTGCTACTGACCCGAATCATAAAAAAAAGGGATTGGCAACTGTAGTTAGTGCAGCGTTAATATTGGATTGTTTAGAAAATGGGAAATATCCAAACTGGGATGCAGCGAATAGCACTTCTGCTAAACTAGCTGAAAAGTTAGGATATGTTTTTGATAAAGCGTATGATACTTATTTTGTAAACAATAGGTGAATGAACGGGAGCGTGTACGGATTGTAAAAGGTCATAAGACTAGTAAATTAACGTTTAGTAGTCTTATTTTTTATAATTGCAAACAAAAACTAAACTATCCAAAGATAAAAAGGCATTAAAAGAGATGTTAATAAATGAAATTAAGGGAAAAGAATGACGACAAGATTGGTTTCCTAAGAAGAGTTGATAAATTCTAGTGAAAAATTTGGGTATAAAAACCGAATTTTTTTAGTCGGTTTTTATTTTTTCAACAGTAGAGTGATACCAATATTGATTTTACTATTGAATATAATTAACACATCAGTTCCTACTTCCACGATGAGGGTTCAGAAATTCTCTTTTTATATAGGTAGATACATATAAAGGCTCAATATATTTAGTTATGAGTGCTTAACTAACAATAAAATTGCTATTTTTTTGTAAATGATGAAAGTAACTATTATAGGAACCCACGCATTAATAGAATAGATACATATACAGTATAGAGAGTTAAAAAACTCCAAAATATTGTATAAAGGAGATTATAAAATATGAGCGAACAATGCCCAATTAATGTACCATGTCAGGTAGATGGACAAACTCAAACGCCATTAAGTGATGCAGCTGCAACACCAATTCATACTCCAGGAGCACCGATTGTAAAGATACCAGTTGTATTAGCAGAAAGAACAATTCAAATCGTTGTAGAATCTGATATTTCATTAGATCCTCCAGCAGTTGAAATTAAACGTATTTTAAAAAATGCATTTTTAACACAATGTAAGTTAGTTCCTGTAGCATTCACTCCAGTAGAAGGTACAAATTACCGCCGAGTTACAAGAGCAAAATTATTTGTACAAGGATATATTCGTAAAAATATCGAATATGCAAATGATGAGTGTAATGGAGTGCTATATGACCGTATTGCAAATGTTCCATTTTCTGGTTTTGCAGATTTTCTATCACAAGCTATAGTAGCTGCTTCCTCAGATACTACTTCTCACTTTATTAATCCTAAAAATGGTGATATACCACGTTTAGACAAATACTTCTTCGAAAATACGGTTTTTTATAACGAACAACCATATTGCGAATTAGTCAGCGCTCAATTTTTCGAATTAGACTTTTCCCCTTGTCCAACAGAATTAAACGAGCCATTTGATACTCTTCGTGAAAAAATTGTACTAGATCTTACTTTAAAAGTTTTACAAGTACAACAAGTACGAGTATAGAACTAAAAAGACAATGTCTTTTTTATTATTATAAAACATATATAATGATGAAATGGTCGCGTACAAAAACATATTTTTATGAATTTCATCAGATGGGGGGATGGTGATGAATAAGCCATGGATTGGTAAGGGAATATGGAACAAAATTTATAAGGAAGAAAAACTGAATATTCAAGATGATTCATACGAAATAAGAAAAAAAAAGGGAAGTTTAGAAACTGAATCAGAGAAAGAAGATAAAGGATCTGAAATAGAAAAAGAAAAAGAATGTGTAGAAACAGGATCAGAGAAAGAAGATAAAGAATCTGGATTAGAGAAAGAAGATGTAGAAGCAGGATCAGAGAAAGAAGATAAAGGATCTGAAATAGAAAAAGAATGTGTAGAAACAGGATCAGAGAAAGAAGATAAAGAATCTGGATTAGAGAAAGAAGATGTAGAAGCAGGATCAGAGGAAGGAGATAAAGAATCTGGATTAGAGAAAGAAGATGTAGAAACAGGATCAGAGAAAGAAGATAAAGAACCTGGATTAGAGAAAGAAGATGTAGAAACAGGATCAGAGAAAGAAGATAAAGAATCTGGATTAGAGAAAGAAGATGTAGAAGCAGGATCAGAGGAAGGAGATAAAGAATCTGGATTAGAGAAAGAAGATGTAGAAGCAGGATCAGAGGAAGGAGATAAAGAATTTGGATTAGAGAAAGAAGATGTAGAAACAGGATCAGAGAAGGAAGATAGAGAATCTGAAACAGAAAAAGAAGATGTAGAAGCAGGGTCAGAGAAAGAAGATAAAGAATCTGGATTAGAGAAAGAAGATGTAGAAACTGAATCAGAAATAAATACTTCAGTACGTTTTATGGTAGTGAAAATCCCATTTTCTATTATTTCGGAAGTGTCTAGGTTTTTAAACTATCCTAATATAAATGTAAAAAAACAAGAAACATTTGTATTCCAAAATGAAAAAGAAGAGGGGTATCGAGAACTAGATGCAAAGCTATTAACTACAGTGCAACATTATCATGGAGAGGCTTATTGTAAATTAGTTTCTTCAAATCTTCATGAAAAGAGAGTACTTTTAGAATTTTCTAATCCAAAAGTTAAAGATGATATTAAAGAGAATAGGATAGAGACCTCTTCGTGGATTCCTATCCATAGTATGATATTAGAGAAGGGAAGTGAAGGTGAATTTAATGATTATATAACAGCGACATTACCAATAGAAATTGGGAGGTATGAAGGGGAAATTAGTTTGCGAGAAAAGGTGATATTTAAAGAAAAAGTCATAGAAATAAAAGGGGTGTCACAGGAGATTATTTTGACAAAAAATGAAATTTTATTACCAAAAATAAAAAAGACAGGACAGAATCCGTTTACAGTTGAAAAAGGGAGCTTACTTGTAGAAGGCTATATCTTTCAATATATTGAATATATTATAGAGCAAAGTACATTTCATGATAATGTGTATCAGTTAATGCAAAATATTGTATTGGGATTAACTGTCCAAGTATTACAAGAACAGGAAGTACAGGTGCGAATTACATAAAATTCATCAAATTGTAGGTAGATGATGAATACAGCTATATAATGTAGAAGAAATAAAAAACATATCTATTTTAACGAATTATTGGATTGTTAATCGGTCGCTTAAAATAAGAGAGTCAATTAAATAGATAACAAAGATAAATGTTTATTAATATATGAGGTGTAATACAAATTGTATACGTTCCCCTTTTAGAAAACTCACAACTTAAACAGCAACACATGTTTATCATACGTTTCTAAACACCAATTATATTTTTTTAGAATAATTGGATGGACAACTTCTTGCGTAGTATCGACTTCAGTAAAGCCGTATTTTTTATAAAAGTTTTTTAATTCCTCGAAAGGGAGACAAAATACATTTTGAATATGTAATTCCTTCGCTGTTTGTACTAAAAATAAAACGAGTTCTCCCGCTAATTGTAACCCTCTAAATTTAGGAAGTATGAAAATACCACCCATTTCAATAGTATCTTTATCAATTTGAACTAAACGACCTACACCTGCATACTCGCCGTTGTATGTAATAATCGCAACTTTATCCCGCTTTAAATCACTTGGTACAAATCCTATTGATTCGTATTGATTATTAATCCATTCTAAATCTTTAGAAGTAGCTAGTTGTATACTCATAAGTAACCCCCTTTGGAAAAGTATTAATATTCTCATTATATATAGCTCAATAACTAGTGAAAAGAGGATAAATCAAAATCATTTTTCTTAACAGTTCAAGTTTTGAGGAAGAGTGCATACAATATAAAGTACTTTCCCTTTCTTCATTCTTGTTTTACGTATATAATTTAAAAGTAATATTTTTATTTTATTTTTTTATATATTTATAACAGAATAGAGGTTTAAAAATGAGTGTTAAAATCATTACGGATAGTGCGGCGGATTTACCGGTAGAATTGCTGCAAGCATATGATATAGATTTAATTCCACTCCGTGTATATGATGAAGCAGAAACAGAGTATTTAGATGGGGTTACATTAAAATCAGTTACTTTATTGCAAAAAATGAGAGAAGGCGCAGTTTATAAAACGTCATTGCCTTCACTTGAAACATTCCAAGAAAAATTTGTTTCCTATGCAAAAGAAGGTAACCCTTGTATATATTTAGCCTTTTCATCTGAATTGTCTGGTACATATCAATCGTCAGTTCTCATTAAAAAAGAAGTGAAAGAAACATACACTGATTTAGATTTAGAAATTATCGATACAAAATGTGCCTCCCTCGGTCAAGGTATTGTCGTATTAGAAGCTGCAAAAATGGCAAAAGACGGCGCATCAAAAGAAGATATCTTAAACCGTGTCGCTTTTCTAATGAACCATATGGAGCACATCTTCACTGTAGCTGATTTGCAGTACCTTGTTAGAGGTGGACGCTTAAGTAAAGTAGCTGGTTTTATCGGTGGTTTATTAAACATTAAGCCAATTTTAAATGTGGAAGAAGGAAAACTTGTACCACTTGAAAAGGTAAGAGGAAAAAAGAAAGTATTAAGCCGAATTGTTGATATTATGGAAGAGCGCGGAAAAGACCTTAAAGGTCAAACAATCGGTATGACACACGGTGATGATTTAGAAACAGCTGAAGCATTAAAAGCATTAATTACTGAAAAATTTGGCTGTGAAGTATTTATCGTAAATACAATTGGAGCAGCAATCGGAGCACATACAGGACCTGGTGTTATAACATTATTTTTCTTAAATGAAGTAGAGTAAAGGATTGATCTTTTGATCAATCCTTTTTCTTTAAATAAAATATAGAATTTATTATTTATGAGTGCTTTGTTTTATAGGAAAGAAGGTAGATATGAAAGTGATGAGAACTAGTCCAAAGCTGACTCTTTCAGTATGATCAATTACTAAGTCATTTTTCCACTGATAAAGGAAAGAAGCGATTATTAAAAGTAAAGCAGCGCCTCCAACATATCTTACTATTTTCCGTGCAGATTCATCTTTAAGTCTTACAATCATGTTTATCATCCTTTCGTGTTAAAAAAATAATTCGACAAACTAATTTCTAGGATATGATATTAATAATTCATCTATTAAGTTCATTTAATTTATTTTGATTTATAATAGATGTCTTCCATGTACTAGGTAAATGTAATTAACCATACGATCTAATTTTAGAATGTTTGTTTACATGTAGTTAAATCCTTTTCATTAAGTTTATCGTAATTCAAGTATATGGCGCTATCCTTGTTAATAACAAGTAGTAAAATTGTATGAAAAAAACGGTCAAAAAAACAAATTTTGACCATTAAATTTAACAAGCTATCTAGAAATAATCCAAATACGAAAGATATTAAGATTGGCCGATTAAGAAGGTTTTATATTTCAAAGGATTATCGGCGTATCGGATTAGGGAAGTTGTTATTAAAGCAACTATTAAGTCATGCGGAAAAGTATTTTCATGTTATCGTTCTACATACAGATACAAAGCAAGGTGATAAGTTTTATAGTGCAAATGGATTTGAAAAAGGTGAAGATTATAAAGGCTCTAGTCACTATATAAGGTTATAGAAAGGTTCCATACATATGTGTGGAACCTTTCTACTGTAATTACGTTCTAACATTCATTTCTTTTAATAAAGTTTTCGGATCACCTTTTACATAATAAAAATGCGGATTATTCTCATCGTCGTAAAGCATAATATAAGGTTTTTCATTAAGTGGAAGAAGGATGAGTACTTCATCAATTGTTGTATGTAACCATTGATTTGTAATAGAAACAGGTTTAGATAAAGGGATTTTTATCATATGTCCATCTTTCGGAACCACATTTAAGTTTTTGAATGGACCGGTAATTGATTTTGCGTATTGAACTGCTTCTTTTTGAATGGCCCGATCTAAAGATTGTTTTTGGACTACCATTTCTTTTTTGCAATCAAATACTTCAATTTGTTTATTTGTATTTGCGAGCGCATTTGTTGATAATAAAAAGAAAAGCAAAGTAATGACTCCTATTTTTTTGAACATGAAACAACACCTCACACTTACTATACCCTCAAATGTTGTAAATATTTTTCTGTCACATTCATGTAACAAAGAAGTTGTATGATAAAATTGATATTTGCTTATAGGTAATGGAGGAAATGTAATGAAAGTATTAATCGCAGATGATGAACAAGATATGCTGAAAATTTTAAAAGCATATTTTGAAAAAGAAGGCTTCGAAGTTTTATTAGCGAAGGATGGAGAGGAAGCACTTCAAATATTTTATGATGAGAAAATTGACTTAGCTATTTTAGATTGGATGATGCCGAAAAATAGTGGTATTACTGTCTGTCAGGAAATAAAAAAGAATTCAAGTGTGAAAGTATTAATGCTTACTGCGAAAAGTGAAAGTGAAGATGAATTAGTAGCTCTTCAAAGCGGGGCAGATGAGTATGTAAAAAAACCATTTCATCCAGGAGTGCTAATAACCCGAGCGAAAAAGCTTGTGCAGCATGAAGATGTTATTCAAGTTCAAGATTTAAAAATAGATTTCACCAAAAATAAAGTATATAAAAATGCGAAAGAATTAGACATTACAAAGACAGAATTACAATTAATAAAGTGCTTTTTAAATCATAAAGGCACGATTTTAACGCGGAAAAAGTTGTTAGATATCGTCTGGGGATTTGATTATTTTGGGGAAGAGCGAACGGTTGATACACATGTAAGAAGATTACGTAAAAAAATAGGAGAAAACATTATAAAGACACATCGTGGTTTAGGATATAGTTTGGAGGAAGAGTGTGAATAAGCTCGGTAAAAAGTTATTTTTCAGTATCTCTTTAACAGTCATCCTTATTTTTGCCATCTCTTTATTATTAATCAACTATTTTTTACCAAAATATAATGTGCACAAAACACGTGAAAGCCTAGAAGGCATTACAGCGCAAATACAGTCGATACCGCGTGAAGAACTTGATGATGCTATAAATCGAATTGAAAATGAAGGTAATGTTACGATTGCATATACATCAATAAATAATTCAGAAGATGCTATTAATGAAGAGTTACGCATGCAACTTACAAAAAAGAGAGTGGCACTAAACAAACTTTGGATTACAAAAGAAGAAATAATGAAAGTGAAGAACGTCGGTCAATCAAATAAAATTTATGATCAAGAGAAGATCAAATCTAGTTTTTTTGTAAAGTACATTGCGAAAGAAGATAAGTTAATTTTAGTAGGGGTTTCTATCGCAAATTCAAATGAAGTGATAAAAACACTTAATTCATTTTATTTATACATTTTAGGATTTTCGATTTTTCTTATTATCGTGCTCGTTTGGATTCTTTCAAAAACAATCACTACTCCACTGAAAGAATTAAGTGATGTCGCAGAAGATATTTCACGTCTGAAATTTAAACGGACGAAAGTTAAAACGAATGATGAAATAGGTGATTTAGCAAATAGTATTAACATCATGAGTGATAAATTACATGAAGCACATCAAGATTTAACAGATCGAAATGACCACTTAAAACGATTTATGGGCGATGTAACTCATGAATTAAAAACACCAATCGCATTAGTAAAAGCATATTCTATGGGAATAAAAGATGGTTTAGATGATGGCACATATGTTGATACAATCATTAAACAAACAGATCAAATTTCAAATTTAATTGAAGAGTTATTGCGATTTTCTAAACTAGAAAGAGATATTTTACAAAAAGAAGAATTCCCTATTGAACCACTAGTCCAAAGTATAATAGATAAGCATAAAATTGAACTGGATTCGAAAGAAATCAAGTTGCAAGTAAACTATAATGTTGGTGATACAATTGTTTATGCTGATTTAAATAAAATGAGAATGGTCTTTCAAAATTTAATTTCTAATGCGATAAAATATACAACGAATCAAAATATAAAAATCACATTAGAAGAGAAAAATGACGTTGTGTATTTTCAAATTCAAAATGGTATTGCTGCTGAGGGAATTAAAGAGATAGATAAAATTTGGGAGCCTTTTTACGTATTAGAATCTTCACGTAGTAAAGAAAAATCAGGTACTGGATTAGGACTAGCGATAGTAAAAAGTATTTTAGAAAGGCATGGATTTGAATACGGGGTTTCGGTAGTAGATGGGGAAATACAATTTTATATGTATATAGATAGGAACTAATTGTTATTAGTTCCTTTTCTATTATCTTGAAAGATTCGAATGTTTTACAAATTTCTCAACTTTCTATAAAATATAAACTGAATTTTCTGTATTTTTGATGTATAGTAAGAGAAGGAATATATGGGGAGGGAAGGGCATGAGGAAAAAGAAATTAGCAATAACACTTTCAGCTATAGTATCTTTAACAATTACTTCAGGAGTTTCTAGTATGACTGCACATGCAGAAAATAAGGAAGGGAGCTCTGTAAAAGGGAGTGATGTTAAGTTAAATGGTCAAGTTTCAGAAGCTTTAACTCCAAACACAAAAATTCAATTGGAAAATGGGATGACGAAACCAATCTATTCTCTTGATGAGGCAATTATTGAAAATTTATTTGTAGAGACAGAAGTCGATAGTGATAGAGATGGTAAGAAAGATCGAGTATCAATTAAAGTTATGCGTCCAAAGACAGAATCAAATGTAAAAGTTCCTGTTATTTATGAAATGAGTCCATATCGATCTGGTTTAAAAGATGTTCCTGTTTATAATGTTGATGAAGAATTGTATGCGTATGAAGGAAAACCGTATGGGGCAGTTAATCTTGGATCGTATGGTAATTATTATGTTCCGAGAGGATATGCAGTCATTTTAGGCGAAAGTATCGGAACTGGAAAATCAGATGGATGTCCGACAACTGGAGATGAGCAAGAAATACTTGGGACGAAGTCTGTCATTGATTGGGTGAATGGTCGGGCAAAAGCATATACAGAGGATGGTAAGGAAGTAAATGCAAATTGGTCTTCGGGAAATGTAGGAATGACAGGAGTTTCTTATAATGGTACGTTACCGAATGCTGTCGCAACGACTGGAGTTGAAGGGTTAAAAACAATTATTCCAATCGCAGCGATTAGTAGTTGGTATGATTATTATCGTGCAAATGGAGCAGTAATTGCGCCAGGAGGTTATCAAGGAGAAGATACAGATAATATGGCTGAAGCAGTACTAACAAGAAAGAATCCTGAAGTTTGCGGACAGGTCATTAAAGAATTAACAGCTGGACAAGATCGTAAAACAGGCGATTATAACGACTTTTGGGATAAACGTAACTATGTAAAAGATGTAAAAAATGTGAAAGCAAGTGTATTTGTAGTTCATGGGCTAAATGATTGGAATGTAAAAACGAAGCAGTTTTCACAGTGGTGGGAAGCTCTTGGCGACAACAATGTTCCTCGTAAAATGTGGTTACATCAAGGTGGACACGGCGGAACATCAAGTAATAACTGGCAACAAACGCAAAATAAATGGTTCGATTATTGGTTATATGGAATTGAAAATGGAATTATGGCTGAACCGATGGTAGATGTCCAACGTGAAAATAAATCGTGGCAAAAAATAAAAAATTGGCCAGATCCAGCGGCTGTACCATCAAAAGTCCGTATGTATTTAAGTAATAAAGCAATCAATTTGCCATTAAGTATGGGATCAGTAAACAATGTTTTCTCATTAGTAGATGATGCTAAAATAAAGTCAAATCAACTAGTAGAAAACCCTGAGTTAGAAGTAGCGAATCGATTAGTATATACAATGCCTGTACTGCAAAAAGATATGCGAATAAGTGGTACGCCTAAGATTTCAATAACAGGAAATATTGATCGATCTGTTTCAAATTTAACAGCTTTACTCGTTGATTACGGCGGAGCGAAGCCTGAAATCGTAACGAGAGGTTGGATGGATCCGCAAAACTTAAATAGTATAGAGAATTCAACAGCGATTCAACCTAGTAAAGATTACACATTTACATGGGACATGCAGCCAGATGATTATGTATTTAAAGCAGGGCATCAAATTGGAGTGGTATTAATCGCAAGTGACTACGATTATACAATTAGACCGAAAGCAGGGACAAAGTTAACGGTGAAATTGAGTGAATTAACATTGCCGATTGTGAAATAAAGGGTTTTTGATGAAGAGCTTACTATAGTAAGCTCTTTATTTATAATCAGAATTTTCAAGTTTTATATGTTCAATCGCTAGGAAATATTATACAATGTAAATATATTATATAGAAAGTGAGTGATATATTATGACAGTCAGCTCTTTCGAATTTTCATTAAAATTAAAGGTACAGGAAGATTAATTGAATTGAAATCTTCCGTACGTATAAAACGGAGGAGAAAATAAATGTTTAGTTTTTATAGTACGCTTTGTACGGAACTTTATGATTACACAAAACCTGTCGGTTACTCTTTGAATGGTGATATTGAATATTATCAAGAACGTTTAAAAAGTTGTAAAGGAACAATTCTTGAAGCAGCGGTAGGATCGGGGCGTGTCATTATTCCATTTCTTGAAGCTGGTTTTAAAGTTGATGGGATAGATTATTCACCTGAAATGCTAGATTCTTGCCGAAAGCATTGTAAAGAAAGAAGTTTAAATCCTAATTTATATCAAGACAGCTTACAACAATTTTCACTGCCACATAAATATGAAGCGATAATAATTCCTACTGGCTCCTTTTGTTTAATTGAAAATCGTGATGATTCTATAAACGCTTTGAAATGTTTTTATGAACATCTTAATCCAGGTGGGCGTTTAATTGTAGACCTTGGACTTCCGTATGATTGGAAGACAGGTGAGATTCATACATCGACTTTTTCCTTACCAAGCGGAGACGGGATTACATTAGAAAATAAATCAATTGAAATAGATTGGCTTAACCAAGTAACTGTATCATATTTAAAATATGAAAAATGGAGTAAAGGAAAGTTAGTACAAACTGAACTACAACGTTTTGCAATGCGGTGGTATGGAATAGAAGAGTTTAAACTCCTTTTAGAAAGTATAGGTTTCACTGACATTACTTGCTCTGCTGACTATGTTTATGAAAAGCAACCGTCAAATGCAGACCAAATTATTACTTTTGAAGCTGTACGAAAAGAATAATATAGGAACTATTCATGAAAATAAGGCAATCGACACAACATCGACTGCCTTATTTTCAATTTTAGGATATGTTTTATTTAATTGTTTATAGAGAAAGATCGGAGGAAAACAAATGAAATTCATCTTAATATTTGGCCCACAAGCAGTCGGGAAAATGACAGTTGGACAAGAATTAGCGAAACTAACAGATTTGAAAATTTTTCATAATCACATGACCATTGATTTAGTAAGTCCATTTTTTGATTACAGTACAAAGGAAGCAAAAAGATTAGTAAGTTTGTTTCGTAATGAAATATTTGAAGAAGTGTCTAAAAGTGATTTATACGGAATGATTTTTACATATGTATGGGCATTTGACCTTCAATCTGATTGGGATTATATAAATCATGTAGTAAGCATTTTTGAATCAAAAGGTGCAGCAGTATATTTTGTAGAACTTGAAGCAGAAATTGGTGAAAGATTAGAGCGTAATAAAAGTCCCCATAGATTAGAGCATAAACCAAAAAAAAGAGATATTGAATGGTCCGAAAAAAATTTAAAAGAAACGATGAAAAAGCATAGATTAAACTCTCTTCATGGTGAAATCGAAAAAGAAGAGTACATAAAAATTAATAATACTCATTTGAGTGCTAAAGAAGTAGCTGTAATGATTAAGGAAAAATTCCGATTGTAAAATACTTAAATGCTGTTACGTTTTCATTGTCCAAGCATTCTCCTACTAACTACATATACTATTTATATTAAGGACGGTCACTAATTTATTGAGAAACCGTCATTTATATATAAATGACAACTTTGGAAGGAGTTAAGAAAAATTTGGAAAATGAACAGCCGGGAAGAATTGAAAATCAAGTGTATTCTAATCGAGTATTAAGATCAGAATTTGATGAAAATTGGGCAACTTGTATTTCGAAAAGTGGATATGTAATATATACGGCTACAAGTGACAATGCGGAAGTAGTAGTTTTACTTTCTGATGGTTCAAGAAAATTATTAATCTTTGAAAAAGGCGGTAAAGTAATAGTAGGCGGTGGTGGAACAAGCCATTATAGTAAACCGCATATTGCAAGAGATATTTAATGTGAAAAATGTTAATCGAGAAGATGCTTGTAGTATTTAATTTGTATATAGAAATGTTTTATCCTAAAGTAAGTTTTTGTTTTAGATTCTGGCGTTTTTTGTAACAAAAATAAGATGAAAAAGATCTTTAATGTATAAAGGTCTTTTTTGTTTTATTCACAAATAGAATTAATGGAGGTGAGCTAATAATGAAAAATAGTGGAGTAACCTATGTTCTTTCGGGAGTTCTCCTATTCGGTCTTACATATATAACTTCCGCAATTTACGCGGGTTCATTAGAAATTTGGGATAGACCAAGCGGAAAATTCTTTACTGCATTTTATGAAATCCAGGGTGCAATTTTATCGGTAATTTCAATTTGTTTTATTATAGCAGGGATATACTGTATACATAAAAAAGTGTAGTGAAAAACAATCAGCCTTTCATGTACTATACATGAAAGGCTGATTGTTTTTATGTGTTGAAGGAGTCTTTTAGAAGAATTGTAGTTTTTAGATTGATAGTTAAAACTGTAACAGCTTATGTATAATTAATATCATTTTGTCAAATGAATGTCACATAAAAGTCTTATAGTGTATATAGAAAGTGAAACATACACAAATCAGGAGATGAAATGATGAAAAAAGCGTTACAATATATATTTATATTACTTACGTTATTTACCTTAAGTTATGTAATTCATACCAACTATGAAAAGCATAAAGAGATTAAAAATAATAAACAAGTAATTAGTGAAGTTGCAAAGAGGTATGATATTCCAGATTGGATACCATTATCAATTGCGGATCATGAAACAAAATTTAACCGAAAAGCAATAGGAGATAACGGAACATCTTTCGGATTATTCCAATTACATCGTGGTGGATTAGCACCAGCACAATTATCGGAAGAGAGTTTAGTGGATTCACGTATAAATACAACGATAGCAATTTCAAGTATGGTCAAATCGTATGAGCGTGGTGTGAAAAAAGGACTGCAGGATTGGGAGTTGCTTAAATATGTTGCTAATACATCAGGGTGGCCAGGAAATTTAGGGGGAGAATGGACAGATAATAATACGAAATATAATAAAGGGCTAGAACAATCATATCAATTATATAAAAAAGAGAAGTAGATATAAAAAGGCATTTTCAATTTGGGGAAATGTCTTTTTTATGTTATAGTATAAAAGTGTTTGGGCGTTATGTTATTTCTATATATCTTCAAATTTGTTATGTAGTATTTTTATATTAAATAACTACTAAAATCATTTTTTTATATAAGGAGTAAGAAGTAGGGAATATGAAAAATATAGATTTTATACTAGAAAGTGATGAAACATTAAAACCGTCAGAACGATTAGTACTATTATTATTAGAGAAGCATAGAATGTTATATACGAACGATCTATTAGCCCTTTCAAATTTATCATATAAAACATTAACAGATTCACTAACAGCACTCGTTTTAAAGTCTTATGTTTTAAAGGATACAGGTAAGGGAAGAAGGCAGAATTGTTATAGATTAGTATGATAAGAGTACCGTTATAGACGCTTGCTACATATGGATTTTTCAAATGTAAGGATAAAATTCATTTTGGTTTTCAAATGATAAAAGACTATTGATTTAAGTAAATAGCCGGTTTCGATATGTAAAGAGTTCATGGCTGCTAAATATATAATTTCATTTCATTTTTATTAATGTTAATTAGTTGCAAGTGAAAATGATAATTTTTTAAAACAATTATAAAAATGAAATTCAAAAACAATCTACTTAAGAGTGGGCTGTTTTTTTTATTAGGATAACGAATTATAAAAATAATATTATTATGTAAACTCAATTATTTAGAAAGGAACATGTGATTATTAATGGAATTTATTAAGGGGTATTTAATATTTGTATACATGGAGGTTCATTATGGAACAAATCATATCAATATTACAAGCAGTCATAAGCGGGGAAAAAGAAAAGGTAGTAGAAATCATTAATACGGATCCAAGTGTTGTTAACTCATTTAGTGAAGATGGATGGACACCGCTTCACTTAGCTGCTTATTTTGGACAGAAAGAAATTGCAAGTTTCTTTTTAGAACAGGGAGCAGAAATACATATTAGAGCAAAAAACGAAAATGAAAATACACCTCTTCAAGCAGCAATTGCGAATAAGCAAAGCGAGCTTGTAGCTTTCTTAATTGAAAAGGGATCAGATGTGAATGCTGTGCAAAGTGGTGGCTGGACAGGACTTCATGAAGCAGCGTTATTAGGAGATGAAGAAATCATTATATTACTTCTTGAAAATGGTGCTAATAAAATGATTAAGAAAAATGATGGGAAAACCGCATATGATATTGCTTTAGAAAAAGGGCATGAATCCCTATTACATCATTTGCAAGAGGAAGTGAGCTTTTGATTAGCCACTGGAATGTAGGGATTTTTCTTTTTAAGGAAGTGGAAGTGTTAGATTTTGCGGGCCCATTTGAAGTTTTTTCCGTTACAGCAACAAGTGAAGGTCAACCATTTACAGTTCATACTGTTAGTCAAGATGGAGAAATGATTACAGCGAGAAATGGATTAAAGGTACAACCGGACTATAGTATCGAAAACTTGCCTCCAGTTGATATTTTAATTATTCCTGGTGGGTTAGGTGTTAGAGAAAACGAAATGAAAAATGAAATAATAACAAATTGGATCCGCGAGCAAATGAAAGAAGTAAAGTTAATGACTTCTGTTTGTACCGGTGCGCTTTTACTTGCGAAAGCTGGATTACTCGATGGCTTCAAAGCGACAACACATTGGGCAAGTATTGAAAGTTTTAGAAATGATTTTCCGAATATTGAAGTATTAGAAAATGTAAAGTTTGTAGATGAGGGGCATATTATTACGTCTGGTGGAATTTCAGCCGGAATTAATATGTCATTTCATATTGTGAAAAATTTGTTAGGTGCTCGGGTTGCTGAAGAAACAGCGAAGAGAATGGAATATGATATTGATTTACAATATTAAAAGTAAAACAAGACCAGCAGTTGGAAAAATCCAACTGCTGGTCTTGTTTTATATTGACTGAATATACGCTAATTCCTCATCTGTAAGGATCGGACGGGTAGTTGCATCTGCATTTTCTTTCGCTTGTGTTTCTGTTTTTGCGCCAGGAATTGCGACCGATACTGCTGGATGGGAGAGGACGTAGCGAAGTGCAAGTTGTCCTAATGTCTGATTTTTATTTGAGAGTAACCTTAATTTTTCTACTTTTTGTAAATCTTCTTGAAACCACTTTTCTTTTGGCCATTCTTTGCGTAAATCTCCATCAGGAAAAGTTGTTTTATTTGTAAACTTTCCAGTTAATATCCCCATTTTTAAAGGGCCGCGTATAACAGCTCCTAAATTGTTCTCTTGTAGGTAGGGCAGTATGTCGTTTTCTGGTTTTCGGTTTAATATGTTGTAATCAAGTTGCACAACATCAATTTCATCGTTTTTATTGAAGTGTTTTATATATTGTAGGTCGTGAGTTGAAACACCAACAGCTCTTACTTTTCCGTCCCGTTTTAATATTTCAAATGCGCGTAAAAATGCTTCTGTTTCTTCTTGTTTATCCCACCAAATGTGACAGAAATAAACATCAATATAATCTGTTTCTAGGCGCAGTAAGCTAGTTTCAAATACTGCGATCACTTTTTCGGCAGTATTATAAACAGGCTCTCCACTTGGATCATAGTGATGTCCAATTAAACCACCTTTCGTTGATAAAACGATATTATTACGGTGCTCTCTTATCGCTTGAGTTACTAACCTTTCACTATGTCCTAATCCGTATACATCAGCAGTATCAATAAAGTTTACGCCGCATTCAATTGCTTTCTTCATAGCGGTTATAGATTGTTTGTCGTTAACAGGACCCCATTCATCGCCGCCAATCGCCCACGCTCCAAAGCCAATTTCAGAAACGGTAATTCCAGTTTTACCCAATGTGCGGTAGTGCATCATTTTTCCTCCTTGTAAGCATGTTATAACATCGGTATGCAAAACTAGAATTTATATGTGTAAAAATGTTTTCTACAATAGAGGAAAAAGAATAACATAAACTACTATTTTATAGCAGCATAAATAAAAATTCTCATTTTAAATACAGAGATGTCGTCGAACGCTATCTCTAATTGGTTAATTTGTGAGATTTTTTTGTGAAGGAGCTTATTTTATAAGAATAGAATTTAAGTTAATAAGAGATCGTGCCTATGGTAGTGAAAAAATATGGGTTAGGGGGATTTGAAAATGAGGAAACTCAAAAGAGTAAATGTTCCTAATATACCAGAGCAACTATCACAGCCTAACGACAATCGAACTATAAATAAGAAGAAGTTAAGGCGTTTTATTTTCATGTTCATTTTTATTGCTGCGACTACTTTTTACGTTCAATATATTTTGACGAAACAACAAGAAGTAATTAATGGCAAACAAAATACAATAACGAACCAAAAGAAACAATTAGTTTCTTTAAAGAAAGATCAAGGTTCTTTAAAGACTAACATCGAGAATTTAACGGATAATGAAGAAGAAATATTAAAGTTTGCGAGAAAAGAGTATCAATTTTCTAAGTCAAACGAAACAATATTCGTATTGCCAAAGTGAAGTGGTGGAACAGTTAGCGATAGCTAACTGTTTTTTGATGTATGAGGAAAAAGGTGTTTGTAGTGTGAATGTCATGGTACAAGGAGCAATGACATATTGTAAAAATGAGAAGTTTGAGCCATTTTTAATTATTTTAAGAGATTTCCATAATTATGGAATATATGTCAAAGTAAATATTGTTAAAATTCTGTCAATTGTATATAATATAAGGTAAGCGGATACATTTTTGATCAACGTTGAGTTAACAGCTTATACGTCTGTTAAGAAAACCGTTATCCTCGTATAAGAAAGGAAGATAGCTGTGTACGCTTCAAATACAATTTACGTCGTAGGAGATGCGAAAGCACCTCAAAATAATCCCATTACCGAAAAGTTCAAAAGTTATTTTGTAGCATTTGTACTTGAGAAGGATACAGGGGAAATTGTAGATGCAGATTGCTCAGCGACAATTGCATTAACATCTCAATTTGTTAAATATTTGTTTCTACATAAAAATATTAATGACCCAGCATTAGTAACAGAAATAAAAAATCGATACTTCGGTTCGTCTCAAAAGGCGCTACTTGTAGCGCTAAAGGATGCACAGAAAAAATATAATCAGATTGCTGCTTTGTCTACCCATTCATAGACAAAATCCAGCCGTAAGAATCTTCTTATGGCTGGATTTTTTTGTTTCGCATTAACGGGCAGAATAAAGTCTCCCGTGTATTAAAGTATCACTCTATAAACAACGAAAGGATGAACAAAATGAAAATTACCGATGTGAAGGTAAACCGCCGACATGTAAAGCTTCATACACCGTTTAAAACAGCGCTTCGTACTGTAACGGAAATCGAAAGTATAGATGTGTTTATTCATACAGATGAAGGAATTGTTGGAAGAGGAGCTGCTGCAGCAACGCCGGTTATTACAGGTGATTTTGCCAACGGGATGGAGGAAGCAATATTAGGACCAATTCGTTCTGTATTAGTTGAAAAAGATGTACTGCAATTTCAAACGTTATTGTTACACATTCAAATGAGTTGTATAGGAAATACAAGTGCAAAAGCGGCGGTAGATATGGCTTTATACGATGTGTATTGTCAATTTCACAACATACCGTTATACGCATTACTAGGTGGAAAGAAAGAGATTTATACTGATATTACAGTAAGTGTGGATGAACCTTTATTAATGGCAAAAGAAGCAGAAAAGCATATTGAAAAGGGATTCCAAACATTAAAAATTAAGGTGGGTAAAGAGGCACATTTAGATTTGGAACGCATAGAGGCAATTCGAAATGTAGTGCCAAAGAATACGACGTTACGTTTAGATGCAAATCAAGGATGGAAACCAAAAGAGGCTGTTTCTATTATTAGAGAAATGGAGAATAGAAATTTAAATATAGAATTTGTAGAACAACCAGTTCATGCGAAAGATTGGGAAGGATTAAAGTACGTGAAGGACAATGTACAAACGCCTATTATGGCAGATGAAAGTATGTTTTCGGCAAGCGACGCATTAAAGATTGTCCAAGGAGGATATGCAGACCTACTTAATATTAAGTTAATGAAATGCGGTGGTATTCGAGAAGCCTGGCGTATTGCAGATATAGCAGAAGCAGCAGGTGTGAAATGTATGGTTGGAAGTATGATGGAATCTTCACTTTCAGTTAGTGCTGTTGCACATTTAGCTGCGGCTCATCCGAACATTCATTACTTTGATCTTGATGCACCGTTATGGTTAGTAGAAGAGCCAGAAGGAATGACTTACACTGGCCCAAAGGTAAACCTGCATTCTGTAGTGAATATACAATCTTAGAAGGAGTACCTAGTAAACTATCTTTTAAGGGGGATATATTATGAAAAAAGTGGGGACTGCATTATTAACGACATTATTCATTTTTTCATCTTTCACATCGGCAAATGCCGAAGAGAAAAAAGATAAGAAAGCATTTATTGATGTGGCAGCTGCGACGTTATGGACCGCACCAGATTCGCTTCGGCCAATCGATGCACCGAGTGCAACAAATCCAGTTGATTTGTGGAAGTGGACGAAATCAATGACACTTGATGAGAAGCTTTGGTTAACGAGTGCAAATAAATTAGAAACGCAAGCGCTACTCGGTCAAGAGGTAACGGTTGTTGATAAGAAAGGTGACTGGGTGAAAGTGTTAGTCCATGGTCAGCCAACACCACGAAACGAAGTAGGTTACCCGGGGTGGATGCCCGAAAAACAATTAACGTATAATCAGGAATTTGCAGATAAAACAAACGAACCTTTTGTATTAGTAACGAAACCGACAGCAATTGTATATATTAACCCTTCTGAAAAACATAAATCGCTTGAAGTCAGCTATAATACGCGTTTACCGCTATTAAGTGAAGATACGATCTCATACCGCGTATTGTTGCCAAATGGTCAGAAGGCGTGGCTACGGAAAAATGATGGAACGGTTCACCGTTCTCAAAATGATATTTCTATGCCAACAGCTGATGATTTAATAAACACCGGCAAGATGTTTTTAGGCTTACCGTATATATGGGCTGGTACAAGTGGATTTGGTTTTGATTGCTCTGGATTTACACATACGATTTATAAATCACATGGCATTACCATACCGAGGGATTCTGGGCCACAATCAAAAGCAGGAATTGCGGTTGATAAAGAAAACCTACAAAAGGGCGATTTAATATTCTTTGCACATAATCAAGGAAAAGGTAGTGTTCATCACGTTGGAATGTATATTGGTGATGGAAATATGATTCACTCTCCAAAAGCTGAAAGATCGGTAGAAATTATACCGCTAAATACACCAGGATATATAGAAGAATACGCTGGTTCTCGTCGTTACTTACCTTAAAAAATAGAGGGGGTTTTGAAATGAAAAAGGTAGTTCGCTATTCATTAGTTAGTACTCTATTAGTTTCTTCATTTTTAGTTGGCTGTGCAAAAGAAAAAACAACTACAAAGCCGAAAGATGAGAAGAAAGTATTACAGCTACTAGAAACGGGTGAAATTCCATCATTAAATTCAGGGAAAGTAACAGACGCCGTATCGTTTAACGTTTTGAATAACGTAATGGAAGGGTTATTCCGTTTATCGAAAAATGATGAAGTGATCCAGGCTGGGGCACAGAAATATGAAGTGAGTAAAGACGGAAAGACTTATACATTCCACTTACGTGATGCGAAATGGTCTAACGGCGATCCAGTAACAGCTCATGATTACGTATATGCTTGGAAGCAACTTATTAATCCAGATACTGCCTCTCAATATGCATATATTGCGTACGATGTGAAAAATGCGGAAAAGATAAATAAGAAACAATTAGGATTAGAAGAATTAGGTGTGAAAGCAAAAGATGATAAAACGTTTGTTGTGGAATTAGAACATCCAGTACCGTATTTTACAAAACTACTTATTTTACCGTCGTTCTATCCAATTAATGAAAAGTTTGCGAAAGAGCAAGGTGATAAATACGGTTTAGAGGCAAATAAAGCGGTGTATAATGGGCCATTTACGTTGTCGGAGTGGAAGCACGAAGCAAGTTTTACAATGAAGAAAAACGATAAATATTGGGATAAAAAAGAAGTGAAGTTAGATGAAGTAAACTATCAAGTTGTTAAAGAAATTTCAACGGCGGTAAATTTATATGAAACAGATAAAGTTGATAGAGCTGTCATTTCTACAGAATTCGTAGATAAATATAAAAATAATAAAGAACTGAAACAATATACAGATCCGGTTATGTATTTCTTCCGTTTCAATGAAAATGTACCGATTCTTAAAAATAAAAACGCACGTCTTGCACTTAGCACAGTTTTTGATAAGAAGGGACTTGCGACTTCATTTTTAAATGATGGATCGGTAGCTGCGAACTACTACGTTCCGAAAGGATTTTTAAAGGGCCCAGATAAGAAAGATTTTAGAGATACGGCTGGAGAGTTTAATAAGACGAACGTAAAACAGGCGAAGGAATATTGGGAAAAAGCAAAGCAAGAGACGGGAACAAATGAAGTAACGTTAGAATTCTTAAACTATGACTTAGAAAACTTTAAAAAAGTAGGAGAGTATATTAAAGAAGAGCTTGAGAAAAACTTACCAGGGCTAAAAGTAAATGTGAAATTACAACCCCATACTCAAAAACTAGCGCTAGAGAAGAAAAAAGAATATGAAATGTCGTTATCACGCTGGTTACCTGATTATCCAGATCCAATGACTTACTTAGAAGTATTCCTTTCGGGAAGTACTGTCAATAATACAGGATATGCAAATCCAGAATATGATGCGTTAATTAAAAAGATTAAAACAGAATTAGGTAATGATGAAAAAGCTCGTTGGAAGGCATTGCAAGATGCGGAAAAAATGCTCCTTGATGATGCAGTAATCGCACCAGTATTCCAGCGCGGATTATCTTACTTACAAAAACCATACGTGAAAGATTTATACGTACATCAATTTGGCCCAGCAACAAGCTTGAAATGGGCAGACATACAAAAGTAAAGAAAGAGGAAAAACAGACTTCACGTATGTGATAGTCTGTTTTTTCTTATAGCTTCCAATGAATTATAGACATTTTATATATTTTTTCACTGTTTAAAAATAAAATTATTACTAAATTTCCAGTGTGAAATATATGTAGAATCTTGTATAATTAACGTGTTTCTTTGGAAACATTTTCTTGCGCTATTTGTATAGGACTTAATAGAGCAAGGGAGGAAATACATACATGTATATAATAGATAAATAGAATGGAACATGTATAGAGAAAAAGGAGAGAAATGATGACGTGTCATAAACAAGGGTTACAATTTATTCGTAATAGAAAGAGGAATAAACGATGAAGATGAAGCATGCTTTTGGTCCAATTATTATAGCGTGTCTACTCTTTTTCATTGTTCTGCTTATCCCATCTAAAAGTTTAGTATCACTTATTAGCGATAAGAAAGTTGAAGATGCGGCAACTTCCTTGCAAAAAGAGAAATTACAAAGTATTTTCTTGCAACAGAAAATGTTAGAGAATTCGCAGTACTTACCGATGTATGGTTCATCAGAGTTTTTACGAATGGATGCATATCATCCGTCTAACTATTTTAAAGTAAATCCAGCTGGCTTTACACCATTTTTAATCGGGACTGGCGGTACGCAAAGTTTGGCTCATATATTAAATATGACGTCAACAATGGATGAATTAGAAGGTAAAAAGGTAGTGTTTGTTCTTTCACCACAATGGTTTACAAAAACTGGTGTATCACAAGGGGATTTTTTAAATAATTTTTCTAAACAACAAGCATATCATTTTATTTTTAATGATGAAATAAATCCTGATATGAAGAAGAAAATTGCGAAACGTTTACTAGATTATAAAGTAGTTCGTAAGGATGCGATATTAAGTAGCTCACTAGAAAGTATTGTGTATAACGATACAAAACATAACATAAAGGCTGGACTAGCTAAACCGTTAGCATACATGTACCGGAATATTTTAGATCATAGAGATCTATTTAACTCTCTATTTAAAATCGAACCGATGAAAGAGAAAACAAATATGGGATTACGTTCACTTTCTTGGGAAGATGCACGTAAACATGCGGAACAAGAAGGTAAAGTAGGATCCACAACAAATACATTCGGAATTGAAAATCCATATTACTATAAACATAATTTAAAGAAAAAATTAAAAGGTTTAAAAAACTTTAGAGCAAATGAATCGTATGATGATTCACCAGAATATGATGACTTACAAATTGTTTTAGATCTTTTCAAAGAAAAAAATGTAAAACCACTCTTTATTTCTGTGCCTGTAAACGGACCGTGGTATGATTACGCTGGTTTCCCAAAAGAACGCCGTGATGTGTATTATAACAAGGTTCGCGATCAAGTCGAAAAAGCAGGATACCCAGTAGTTGATTTTTCTAGCCATGAATATGATAAGTATTTCTTAAAAGATACAATTCATTTAGGCTGGAAAGGCTGGATCTATTTTGATGAAGCAGTGCAGAAGTTTTACTCTGAAAAATAATGTATAAACAATGGAAACAGGAATGGCGATAAAGCCGTTCCTGTTTTTTAATATAAAGGATTTTGGTGCGGGCAATTTGGAAAGGCGTGTATATCTTGAATTTGTCTAAAATCATAATGTTTCATTGCAAATTGAGCTTGGTAAAGGTATTCGTAAACAAATAATTGATTATTTTGTACACCGCATAAAACGCCGGAAGTTCCTTGTCCATTCATGAAGGAAATGCCAATAGGGCGTCCGATTAAGTATGGTACTTTTTGATGCCAATGCATAGGGGAATCACTCCTTTTGAGTTACTATACGAAGTTACAAATGAATTGTAACTTATCCAAGTAAATCTTAAACTGGAGGGTTTTAATGAAATGTCTAGAAATCATTAATATGAATGAATTATTAGTGTGGAAGAGGAGTGCATTATGGAGAAAGAAAGGATTCTGGAAGAAAAGATAAGTCTAATAGAATGGTGCCAAACATTGAATGGAATATCGGAGGATATATGGTTTCCACCATTTAAAAAAGGTTCATGGGCAATTGCGGATGTAATTTCACATTTTATCGTTTGGGATGAGTTTTTAATGAAGTATAGAATTCCATATTTTATAAGTGGACAATCTGTACCTAACGTTCCAACAGATGTTGAGGAAATGAATAAGGGTGCAATAAAATATGCAAGGTCTGGTATTTCAAAAGAAGAACTAATAGATCAATTTAGCTTTACTCGTAAACAGTTAGTTGATCAAATTAACCAAATTTCCGCCCGGAATTTTAAAGATGACTACCAATTCGGCACGAAAAGAGTGAGATTAAACGATTATTTTTCATCACTCATTCAACATGATTTAAAACATAAAGAAGAAATAATGCAATTTATAATATATAAACAAGCCTATAATAAAAAACCGCTATAATTCTAAATGAATTTATAGCGGTTTTATTATAATCTTAAGCAAGCTGTTTACGTTTTTTTGTCCACTTTTTTATTACGAAATATAAAAGAATAAGTACGACGCCACCGACAGCGAACGATTTCACATACGGTCCAGCAATTTCATTAATATTCTCCCAGTTTTCACCTAGTTTTTCACCTAGATAAATGAAAATGATAGACCAAGGGATTATCGCAAGTGCTGTTAACGTAGTGAAACGTAGTAATGGCATTTTTGTGATACCAGCAGGAATTGAAATCGCATGACGCGCTACCGGAATGAAGCGCGCTGTGAAAATTACGCCAGTTCCGTAACGATTAAACCAATCTTCAGCAGCATCCATTTGTTTTTTATGTATGAAAATATACTTACCGTAACGTTCTAATACAGGGCGACCACCATATCGACCAATCCAGTAAACAAAGATTTGGGCAATAACACCGCCAATTGTACCGAATATAACTGCACCTACAAATGAGATACTACCATTGAATACTAAGTATCCAGCATAAGCTAGGACGATCTCACTTGGGATAATTTCAATCATAAGTCCAAGCATTATGCCCCAATAACCTAATCCTTCAAAAAATGTTAATACTGAATGAATAAAACTACTTAACATTGTTGCACCTTCTAGTTCATGGATTTTTGAATATAGTGAACCTTTTGTTTAACAACATAAAAGGTTCACTATGTGTAAATTATACCTTATTTACATAGGGGATTGCTATTTCAATACTTTTTATCTCTCGTATTTATAATAAAGGAAATAAATTGAGTTTTCATGAAGAGATAATGAAAGGAGTATTAAAAAATCCTCATTTTCTATGTGGTAAAAATAGGGAGGAGGGTTTGCTATTCCTAGTTGCAACATCGATATTTCATATACTATCTTTTATAAATACAAAAAGAGGAGCCTAAACTATGGCTCCTCTTTTTACGGTTTCACATCTAAATTTTGTAAAAACAATGTTGCTGAAACATAACGTTTCGCTAGCATTTGTACATATGCGGTATGTACAGATAGGGTAGCAATAATAATAGCGTTACGAATTGCTTCGCGTTGTTCGTTATTAATTTGATCAAACTTGCTTGCAATTTTATCAGCTTTTTCTTTTACAATATTTTCGATCGTATGAATGGTATCTGTTGCATTTAGTTGTAAGCAGTTCCCTTGATTCAGTTCTTCAAATAAAGAAGAATAAGCTACATATAAATGAACAGGGTTAATTAAATCATCACTTCGATCGGCCGGGTCATTTACGATGAGTCGTAATAGTTTACGAATAGATTCAAAATCAAGTGCTGTTTTTAAATCTTCGACGATGAATAGTAAGGCTGCTTGTTCGATTGAGTATTTCTTCCCTTTTTGAGGGGAGCCAATCATTTCTTTTATATCTCGTTTCACCCAGTTTTGCATAGCAGTTACAGAGAAACTTGTGTTTTCAATCTGATTACCAAGCGCAACTATTTCATTTAAAGAAAAACCGACATCCGTATCATCGATTTTAATTAATTTTTCAAAAATAGGTGAAAGTGCGGTTGTAATAAAAGCTGTAACGCTTTGTCCGCTTTCAATATCTTTTTTATGTGACTTTGCCCAAGCTTCTTGTAAAATGCTAAGAGGCTTTTTCGGATTCCATCCTCTAAGTGATAGAAGGAGCGTTGCCATTTCGTTTCGTGTGAGATGAAATGTTTCCATCTTTTCACCTCCAAAATTATAAAAAGTTCTTATGAACTTATAATATGTTTTGTTTCATTTAAAGTCAATTCCGTTTTTCTTAATTTTTCCTTTGTTATGGAATTATTGTCGATAGTAAATAATACTTGCATATTTCGACAAAAGTTCATATAATGAGTTCATAAGAACCTTTAAAAAGGTTTTAAAATAAATCTATCATTCTTGTTTTAAAAGAAAGGTAGATTTCACATATATCTATATAAAAGGAGAATGGATATAATATGTTGAAAAAACTTGTAGCAGTAATGACAGCATTCATGGTTATCTTTGGGGCTAGTAGCTTTATGTTCGTAAATCACGCGGAAGCGAAAAGTTACAAATCTGGTAAAAAATCATATACACCAAGTTCTGGTCAAAATTCAAAAGTTGATTTAAACAAAAAAGATTCTAATGTAAATTCACAAAAAACGACAACAGATTCAAAAACAAAAGCAACAAACACAGCACCAAAAAGTAATAAAGGTGGCTTTATGAAAGGTTTATTACTAGGTGGTCTTGGTGGTTTACTAATGGGTAGCTTATTTGCAAATATGGGAGCTCTTGGTTCTGTATTAGCGTTTATGGTAAATATGTTAGTAATGGCTGGTATTGTAATGTTAGCAGTTCGTGCATTTAAATACTTCAAGGATCAACGTAAGAAAAAGGCAGATGAAGTAGCATGGAAACAATAAAAATTTCTGAACAAGAGCTTATAAATGCGCTTTGTATATATATCGCTGAAAAAAGACAAGTTGGTCCAGAAGAAGTTTCAGTTGAACTAATGTATGATGATGACTACGGTTTCTCTGCAGAAGTAGAGGTAAATGGTCGCCAGCAAATATTAATTCAAGCGAACTTAATCGAAGCACTACGCTTACTACTTGATCGAGAATACAACGTCAATTCATTTGCAGCAAGATTGCAACTTGAATTAGATGATGAAGAAGGTATTTACGCATTAGCGAAATTTAATAACTCAGATGAGTAGTGAAAAGAGCTGTTGAGAGTAATCTCAGCAACTCTTTTTAGTATGTGCATATGTAGAAGAATAATCATACCAAAGTTCATTCATCTTCCGTCTACCAACATCAATCATTGGATTAAATTGAATCGCTGCTTTTTGACGAACAGAGTGAACGTTTTGCATTGCTTGTTGTAATTGTTGGTCGACTACGTCACGTTTCTCACTTGCATGTTTAGCAATAGATAGACCCGCGACAGCTCCTTGCGCCATTGCGATTTTTCCGCTTTCAATTCCCGTAATATTTCCAGCTACAAATAAACCTGGAAGAGGGGTTTCCATTTCTTCTGAATGAAGTGGAACATGTCCGCCTAATTCCGGAATGTAATGGAAAGGGCATCCCGCTACAGCGGCAAGCTCAGCAAGAGGGTATAAACCTCCGGCAATACAAACGAAGTCAGCCTCATATATCTTTTCTGATCCATTAATAATATTTCCTTTAGAATCAATATTAGCCACACGGACACCTTCAACTTGATCCGTTCCGATAATTTCAAGCGCAGCTTTACGAAGATGAAGCGGCGTCCCGTTTATTTTCATTCCGCTATTTGGATAGAAGGTTAATCCAGCTTTTCGAATCCAATCATATTTCATAAAACGGCTACCTAAACGCAGAAAAGCAGAAGGAGCGAGGTGAGCTGCATTTAAAAGAGAGTTCAAAACTTCTTCTGGTTCACCAGCCTTTTGGCTTAACTCACTTTTTTCAGGAAGTACAATATGTTCTACTTTAATTCCAGCTAATTGTAATTCATTTAAAATGGCGAAAGACAAAATGTTAGCGCCAATTATGATTCCTTTTTTTCCAACTTGCACGCGGTGAACATTTGTCATAACTTGAGCTGCTCCAATTGACATAACTCCTGGAAGTGTCCAGCCAGGAAGGGGAATAGAATACTCAGCAGCCCCAGTAGCAATTAGTACGAACGGTGCTTCTAACGTACCGATATTTGTATGCACGAACCAAGAACTTTCATCTTTATCTAAATTATAGACGGAAACACCGCACCGAATATCGACTGAAAGGGATTTTGCTTCTTCGTGAAGGCGTTTGGATTCTTCTATTCCGTTCCACCATTCCCCAGTAGGCTCTTGATGCAACTGTCCTAACAATCTCCCGCCCGGCTTCATAAATTCATCAATAACAAGTACGTTAAGTCCAAAACGTGCACAAGAGATGGAAGCTGATAATCCTGCTGGTCCTGCGCCAATAATAATTACATCGATCATCGCTTTTTCACCATCTCTCTCACGATATTTGGATGCTGTTTTCCGCTTTCAACAACCATATCGTTTTCTACAACCGTTAAGCATGCTCGTACGTTTGTTTGATTGTTTACAGTCACACGGCATTCAGAACAATGCCCGATATTACAATAAATACCTCGTGGCGTCCCGCTATCTTCATGGACTCTTAACGTTCTTATTCCGTTTGCAAGTAGAGCGGCCGCTATCGTTTCATGTTCATATGCTTCATATTGTTGACCATTAAATTGAAAATTGATACGCTGACTACTATTTAAACTACCTAAAATAGGGTGATGTGTAATTCTACTCATTGATTGTCACCTACTGCTCCAAAAGTAACTGCACGCACTGGCGGTTGATATTTTAATGGAATTTCATTTTGGGATATGTTAGGATTTGCATTTTCTACCATTCGTTCTATCGTCATTCTACATGTTCTGCCGCCGCAAAAACCCATACCAGCACGTGTTCTTAGTTTTAACTCACGAGCTGAGCAATTATATTCAGCAATTGTCGATTGAAGTTGTCCGTATGTAACTTCTTCACAACGACAAACAATTAAATTCTCTTTATTCGTCATATGTATTCCTCCTCTAGTTCGGTTTACACAAATTATTATGCAATAACTATGCCAACATAGAGGAGGAGAAGGGGTTATTGTAACCCAAGCCTTTTTAAGCGGTTATATAAAGTGGCCCTCGTTACCCCGAGTTGTTTCGCACATTCTAATTTATTACCATCTAAAATGCGTAAAGCTCTTTCAATTACCTTTTTCTCGTGCTCATCCATTTCTTCTTGTAAAGAAAGAATCATATTATTATTGCTGAGTAATAGGGAATGAGATGTTTTGTTCTCTAAAGTATCATTTGTATGAAACAGTAAATATTCTTGTTTTATAATGCCGTCTGTCGCAAATACGACGAGTCTTTCAACTACGTTGCGGAGCTCGCGAATATTACCGGGCCAATTGTAATGAAGCAGTTCATGCATAATGCTTGAAGGTAAGTCACGAATAGGCCTGTTATAGTTTATTGAAAAATCGTTTAAGAAGGAGTAGGTTAATTCGATAATATCCTCTCGTCTTTCGCGCAGTGGCGGAATGTGCAAGCTAACTACATTTAAGCGATAGTATAAATCTTCCCGGAAAGTTCCTTTTCTCATTTCTTCTTGTAAATCACGATTTGTAGCAGCGATAATGCGGAAATCGATATTAATTTCTTTTTCTCCACCAACTCGGTAATACTTTCGTTCTTGCAGTACACGCAAAAGTTTCACTTGCATATCGAGAGGCATTTCTCCAATCTCATCAAGGAATAAAGTACCGCCTTGCGCGAGCTCTATTTTCCCTTTCTTCCCTTTACTATTTGCACCAGAAAAGGCTCCACGTTCGTAACCAAATAATTCACTTTCAAATAACGCTTCAGGAATTGCACCGCAGTTAATTGAAATAAACGGGGCATTCGCTGTCTCACTTGCTTCATGAATTGCTTTCGCAAACACTTCTTTTCCAACTCCGCTTTCGCCGAGTATTAAAACCGTGGATTTCACTGAACAAACCTTTCTAGCTAATTGAATCGTTCGTTGTATAACAGGGCTTTTTCCATTCATCGCAAGGAAAGGATCGGATGTATCTTTATATTTTGCTACTTCTTGTTCTAATCGGTGCATTTCATGCGACATATTAAATAGTTTTTCATTCAAAGCGACTTGATTTGTAACATCAGTTTCAGAAACGACTGCTCCTATAATTTCATTGTTACAATAAACTGGATTTGAATTAATTAATACGAACAAATCCGGACGAGGCTGATGGAACTGGGCGATTATGCTTTTTCCGTCATGTAATGATTGTAAAATTTCTAAATCTTTATAATCAAAAAAACGTGTAATCGGTTGTCCGATAATTTCGTTATGTTTGACTGAAAAGATTTTTTCAGCGCCATCTGTCCACGTACGAACGCATTCTTTCTCATCAATGACGGTAACAGAAGAATCAGTCGTTTGAATGACAGTGTTATAAAAAGCTAGCAGATCATTGTAAGACTTATAAAGAAATGGAATCATTTGTTGAGCAGTTACACAGCATATAGGATCTAGATTTTCGTTCACAATTACAACTGCCGAATTGTTAGAAAAAGCTTCGATTAACGTAGTGAAAGAGTCCTCTTCATAAATAACTGCGCAACTACATTCTTCAGTAGATGAAGGAAGGTAATAAAAATTTTTACCTTCCTGTTTCATGTGCTGAATGGTGCTTGTACGATCAATTGATAAAATTTTTATAAACTCTTTTATTGTTGGAAATGAAAATGTCATAGTGTCCTCCTGGTATGTATAAAAATTTAGACAGTGATAAAGAAATAATACACCTATTTACGATAAATTTAAAATATTTTTACAAATAAAAATTATTTCATATAAATAGTTCTGTATGTAGAGTTGGCACACCAATTGCATAAATAAAAAGTGAGAGATTTAGGAGAAAGGAGGAGTGCTATATATGAGGCACTGTGACGTTTTAATAATAGGCGGTGGAATTATAGGATGTTCTATCGCTTATTACACTTCAAAATACGGAAGAGACGTAACGATCATTGAAAAAGGAGAATTTGTCAGTGGAACGTCTTCACGGTGTGACGGGAATATTTTAGCGATTGATAAAGACCCAGGGTTTGATAGCCAAATGTCGTTAGTAAGTCAAAAATTAGTAACAGAACTAAGTGAAGAGTTGGAGCACTCATTTGAATATAGGGCGCCAGGAAGCATTCTCGTTTGTGAATCAGACGAAGAAATGGAGGCAGCACAGCAATGGGTAAATCGTCAAAAAGAAGCTGGATTACCGTTTCGAATGCTTGATAGGCAAGATATAAAAGAAGAATCACCATTTTTTGCAGATGATTTATTGGGTGGTTTAGAATGCGCAACTGATTCGACTGTAAATCCATATCTTCTTGCTTTTTCACTTCTTGCAGAATCGAAGAAATTTGGTACAAAAGCTTTTAATCATACAGAAGTGAAAGAAATAAAAAGAGATATAGACGGTTCCTTTATTGTAGAAACGACAAATGGAACGTTTACTGCGAAACAAGTTGTGAACGCAGCCGGTGTGTGGGCTCCTAAAATCGGACAGATGTTAGATGTGAATATACCAATCGAACCGAGAAAAGGGCATATTATTGTAGCTTCAAGGCAACAACACGTAGGTTGCCGTAAAGTAATGGAATTTGGTTATTTGATTTCTAAATTTGGTGGAAAACGAAAAGTGGATGCTTTAACTGAAAAGTACGGGGTGGCACTTGTATTTGAACCGACAGAAAGCCAAAATTTTTTAATTGGTAGTAGTAGAGAGTTTGTAGGCTTTCATACGAGGATAAATAACGAGGTTATTAAATGTATTGCGAACAGAGCGATTCGTTTTTATCCGAAAATGGCAGATATGATGGTGATTCGCTCATATGCTGGATTACGCCCGTGGACAGAAGATCATTTGCCAATCATTTCACGAGTGGAACATATTCCGAATTATTTTATTGCAGCAGGACATGAAGGTGATGGAATTAGTCTTGCAGCAGTAACCGGGAAAGTAATTGAAGAGTTATTAAATGACAAAGAAACAATCATTCCTATTGAACAACTTCGTTTGAGTCGTTTTACAGAAAGGGTGTTAAACGGATGAGGTCACAAAGAGTCTTTACGACGATTGATACACATACGGGCGGGAATCCAACGAGGACATTAATTAGCGGACTTCCTAAGTTAATTGGAGAGACGATGGCAGAGAAGATGTTACATATGAAAAAGGAGTATGACTGGATTCGGAAATTGTTAATGAATGAGCCACGTGGTCATGATGTAATGTCAGGAGCGCTATTAACAGATCCGTGTCATCCTGAAGCTGATATAGGTGTTATATACATAGAGACAGGTGGATACTTGCCGATGTGTGGCCACGATACAATTGGTGTATGTACAGCTTTAGTTGAATCAGGTTTAATTCCGGTAGTTGAACCGGTCACTTCTTTAAAGTTAGACACGCCAGCTGGCTTAGTTGAAGTAGATATTTCTGTTCAAGATGGGAAAGCGAAAGAAGTCTCCTTCTGTAACATACCAGCTTTTTTACTGAAAAATATTTCTGTACACGTCGAAGAAGTTGGAACTGTAGAGGCTGATATTGCGTATGGAGGGAATTTTTATGCCATTATCGATGCGAAGTCAGTAGGTCTAGAGTTAGTACCAGAAAACGCATCTACAATCATTGATAAGGCGATTCATATTAGAAATACAATTAATGAGAAGTTTGAAATCATTCATCCAGAGTATTCGTTTATAAGAGGATTAACACATATTGAATTTTACACAGATCCTACTCATGAAAGTGCGCATGTGAAAAATACAGTTGTTGTTCCACCAGGGGGAATTGATCGATCTCCATGTGGTACAGGAACATCAGCGAAGTTAGCTGTATTATACGCTCATAAAAAAATCGACATTGATGAAGAATTCGTTCATGAGAGTATTGTAGGTTCTCTATTTAAAGGGTGTGTCATGAATACAACATATGTCGAAAATATTGAAGCTGTAGTAACGAAAATTACGGGATCCGCTTGGCTTATGGGTATGCATAGATTTTTTTACAATGAAAAGGATCCACTTAAAGAAGGATTTTTGCTAATTCCGCCGATGGAACATGAAACGGAGGATGTAAAATGAACATTCAAAAAATGTATACAGCAGTAGACGTACACGTAAATGGCGAGGCATTTCGTGTAATGAAAGACGTACCATGCAAATACTACTACAGTTTGGAGCAATTAAACGAACAATTTTCAGGTGAATTAGCAGAAGAAATGAAGCTTTTATTAAATGAACCACGTGGTTTTATCGGTTTAAATGGATGTATTGTCGTTCCTTCTATTCATAATGAAGTGGATGCAGCTGTATTGTTTTTTAATCATGAAGGATCTATTCCTCTTCATTACGGAGGTATTGTCGCAGTAATAACGATGTTACTAGAAAGCGGGTATTTAAAAAAGAGAGAGTCTAATCAATACAAAATCGAAACGCTATCTGGAATATTTTCAGTGGATGCATATGTAGAGAATGATGAAGTTGTATCTGTTTCGTTTGAAAGCAAACTATGTTATATGATTGAGAAAAATTTAAAGGTTGGTAATATAAGTTACTCTCTCATACAGGCAGATAAAGTATATGCAGTTGTAGAAAAGGATACGTATTCGCCAGAAATCAGTATTGAAAACATCTCTAAATTAAAAAAATGGGGTGAAGCTACACTTCAATCTATACAAAAACAGTCATTAATAAAAAGACTTATTTTAGTAGATTCTATGCAAAAAGAAAAGAACCATATAAAGTCGATTACATTTCATGAAGATAACTTTATAGTACGTTCGCCGGGTTTTGTTTCTACTATTGTGTCTTATGTTCATACATTATTTAAAAATGATTATATAGCGGATAAACCTTTTAGAAATGAAAGTATTTTTAATAGCTTTATAACAGTAGAAAAAGTGAAGAAAGAAGAACTCGGATACATTTTTCGATTTGAAAGTAGAGGGTTTATTACAGGTATGCAAACATTTATATTAGATCCTACTGATCCGTTTCCAACAGGTTTCTTATTAAAATAATATGTTAAAGGGAGAGATAAAGATGCAAAAAATTAAAGGGGCATTTCCAGTATTAATAACACCGATGGATGAATTTCAAGAGATTGATTGGAAAGGCGTAAAACAAAACGTAAACTACTTTATTGAGCAAAAGGTAGCTGGAATTATTATTAATGGAAGTACGGGGGAATTTGTTAGTTTATCAAAAGAAGAACGATTTAACATGGTAGAAACAGTATTAAAAGAAGTTGATGGCCGTATTCCAGTTATTGTTGGAACTGCTGCGGAGACGACGAAAGAAACGATTGAATATACGAAACATGCAGAAGCGCACGGAGCAGATTGTGCATTAATTATAAACTCGTATTATTGTAAACCGAAAGAAGAGGAAATCTATTTTCATTTTAAAGAAATCTCAAACGCTGTAAATATACCAATTATGCTATATAATAACCCATTTACTTCTGGTGTTGATATGAGTACAGAGCTAATGCTCCGTATTGGAAAAGAATGTGAAAATGTTACACATATTAAAGAATCTAGCGGAGATATTCGAAAAGCGAGAGATTTAGTAAGACAAGGCGAAGGTGCTTTTCAAGTCTTCTGTGGGTCTGAAGATTTAGTTATGGAATCTTATTTAGTTGGTGCCTCGGGATGGGTTTCGGTAGCAGGAAATATCGTTCCAGGTCTCGTTACGAAAATGTATGAGCATTTTCAAAATGGTGAATTAGAAAAAGCGTGGGAAATGAACGATGCTATTTTACCACTTTGCGAGTTTCTTGAAGGATCAGGGAAATATGTACAAATCGTTAAACGTTCAATGGAACTACACGGGCAAGTTGGCGGACCTTCTCGTTATCCGAGATTAGGATTAACTGAAGAGGAAGATCAAAAGCTTCAAACGATTTTATCAAAAATTGCAGCTCATGCAGCTGTTTAAACACGGAGGAGAGCATATATGTTAACGACAAACATTGAGTTGAAACCAAAAGTGAAAGCGTTTTTAAATGAAGAAATTAAAATGTTTATTAATGGCGAATTTGTTCCTTCTATTAGTGGAAAGACATTTGAAACATACAATCCAGCGACAGAAGATGTGCTAGCCGTCGTATGTGAAGCACAAGAAGAAGATATTGATATCGCAGTAAAAGCGGCGAGATTTGCTTTTGAATCAGGCCCGTGGGCAGAGATGACTACTGCTGAAAGAGCACATCTTATTTATAAATTAGCAGATTTAATTGAAGAGCATAGAGAAGAATTAGCACAGCTAGAAGCTTTAGACAATGGAAAACCATATCAAGTAGCACTGGATGATGATATTTCAGCAACTGTAGAAAATTATCGTTATTACGCGGGATGGGCTACAAAAATTATCGGGCAAACAATTCCGATTTCAAAAGATTATTTAAATTACACACGCCATGAACCGGTTGGTGTTGTAGGTCAAATTATTCCATGGAATTTTCCGCTCGTTATGTCTTCTTGGAAAATGGGAGCCGCTCTTGCGACAGGTTGTACGATTGTATTAAAACCAGCAGAGCAAACACCTTTATCTTTACTATATACAGCGAAGCTTTTTAAAGAAGCTGGTTTTCCAAACGGTGTTGTAAACTTTGTACCAGGTTTCGGCCAAGAAGCAGGAGCTGCAATTGTAAACCATCATGATATTGATAAAGTAGCTTTCACAGGTTCAACAGTTACAGGGAAATATATTATGCGTCAATCTGCAGAAACAATTAAACATGTAACACTAGAACTTGGTGGTAAGTCACCAAACATCATTTTAGAAGATGCTGACTTAGAAGAAGCGATTAACGGTGCGTTCCAAGGAATTATGTATAATCATGGTCAAAATTGTAGCGCAGGATCTCGAGTTTTCGTTCATCGAAAGCACTATGAAACAGTCGTAAATGAACTTGTAAAAATGGCAAATGAAGTGAAGCTTGGGGCAGGTATGGAGGCGGAAACTGAAATGGGACCGCTCGTATCTAAAAAACAACAAGAGCGTGTGCTAAATTACATTGAACAAGGAAAAGCTGAAGGTGCTACTGTTGCAGCTGGCGGTGAACGTGCATTTGAAAAAGGTTATTTTGTACAGCCAACCGTATTCACAAATGTTACTGATGATATGACAATTGTTAAGGAAGAAATCTTTGGACCAGTTGTCGTTGTACTTCCATTTGATTCGACAGAAGAAGTAATTGAAAGAGCGAATCGCTCTTCATATGGGCTTGCTGCGGGTGTATGGACACAAAATATTAAAACAGGGCATCAAGTTGCCAATAAATTAAAGGCAGGAACAGTGTGGATTAATGATTATAACTTAGAAAATGCTGCTGCACCATTTGGTGGATATAAGCAATCTGGTGTTGGACGGGAATTAGGTTCATACGCCCTTGATAACTATACAGAAGTGAAAAGTGTTTGGGTAAATATTAAGTGATACTCTATTCAGTCGGGAGTCTTTTCATCCCTGCTGAATAGTAGTTGAACCAATCAGGCATTTACGGGTAGGTGATTTTCCACCTTACTTCCTTTGTGTTCAACGCATGAGGTGGGAATCATACTACCCACAAATAGCGGGATAAAAGAATGATGAAATATAGTAAGAGATGCGGACAACTGGTAGGTAGGATAAAGGTTGTCCTTTTTCTTATATATAAAATTGCTTTTTCAAAAGAATTATAAGGGGGATTTGGATGGAGAAATTAGTAGAATGGTTAGTAGGGCAAGTATGGAGTATTGGTTTAGTTGTTTTTGCATTAGGAGCAGGAGTGTATTTTACAATTGCAACTCGTTTTTTACAAATTCGTTATTTTAAAGAGATGATTAAACTATTATTTGAAGGAAAGAGCTCAGAGACTGGGATATCATCCTTTCAAGCATTTTGTTTGGCGTTATCAGGTAGGGTTGGAATAGGGAATATCGCAGGGGTCGCGACAGCTATCGCTTTTGGCGGACCTGGAGCTGTATTTTGGATGTGGATGATGGCTCTATTAGGAGCGGCTAGTGCATTTGTTGAATCAACATTAGCACAAGTATATAAAAGTAAAGTAGGAAATGAATACCGCGGTGGTACACCATATTTCATTGAAAAAGGTTTGAAAATGAAATGGTTTGCGGTCATTGTAGCAGTGGTTGTAACACTTTCATATGGCGTTTTATTACCAGGGATTCAATCAAGTAGTATCGCGGTTGGATTTGAAAACTCTTCTGGCATTAGTAAATATATAACTGGTATATTTTTAGTTGTATTATTGGCAGCGATTATTTTTGGTGGAGTAAAGAGAATTGCAGGCGTTTCACAAATGTTAGTTCCATTTATGGCAATTGGGTATGTAATTGTTACATGTATCGTATTAATTGCGAATGTAACGGAAATTCCAAGTATGTTTGCTTTAATTTTCTCAAGTGCATTTGGTGTAAATGAAATGTTTGGAGGAATCGTTGGGGCAGCTATTGCATGGGGAGTAAAGCGTGCAGTATTTTCAAACGTTGCGGGTGTAGGAGAAGCAACATATAGTTCTGCAGCTGCTGAAGTATCACACCCTGCAAAACAAGGGTTAGTTCAAGCGTTTTCTGTATATATCGATACAATTGTAGTATGTACAGCAACAGCTCTCATGATTTTAATAACAGGTATGTATAATGTTATACCTGAAGGGAAAAGCGCTATTGTACAGAATATAGGAAATGTGGAAGCAGGTCCAATTTATACACAACAAGCAGTTGAAACTGTTATGACTGGATTTGGTCCAATATTCATTTCAATCGCAATCTTCTTCTTCGCATTTACAACTTTACTCGCTTACTACTATATCGCTGAAACGACGCTTACTTATTTAGATGGTGGGCTCAAATATAGCTGGTTAAAACCAGTATTAAAAATTGGATTTTTAATTATGGTATACATCGGTAGTGTAGAATCAGCTTCGTTTTTATGGAACCTCGGAGATTTAGGAATTGGTAGTATGGCATGGTTAAACCTTATAGCAATCCTATTGTTAAGCAAAACTGCATTAAAAGTGTTAAAAGATTATGAAACGCAGAAAAAAGAAGGAAAAGATCCTGTTTTTGATCCTAAAAAAGTAGGAATTGAAGGTTTAACGATTTGGGAAGAGCGGAGTAAAGAGGTTGAAAGGAAAAATTCTAAAGAAAAAGTATCGGCGGATGATAGTGTTAAATTTTAAACATGCAAATTTCTAGTATTAAAAAACTGAAAATTCAATCTTTAATCAAGGTTATATATGGTCCTTGTTTGGTCGTAAACAAAAAGGCTGATCTTAGTAAAGTGATTTTAGAAGCTTGTTGTGTTTTAGCTGCAATTTCAGGAGAACTGAAAAGTGCTAAGCAATGATTTTAGTGCAAGAGTGTATGGTGGAATTGAAAAATCAAATTCATTAAACATGAGAAAGCTCTCCTTAAAATAAGCTTGTAAGGAGAGCTTTTTATTTTAGCCTAATTTTTTTGAAAGAGTTTCAGTTGTTTCATATAATCGATAGCTTTTGTTTTATTACTTTGTGCAGAAACATATTGTGCCTCATTTATATCTCTATAATAATTATTAAATATTTCTTCAGAAAGAATTCCGTCAGAGAGAGCTTTTTGAACTGCACAGTGTGGTTCATTAGTATGCGAACAGTTAGAAAATTTACATCTCCTAGATATACTTACTATATCTTCATATCCAAAATCAAAGTTATCTTTATGTTCTATCAAGTCAAATCCCATTTTACTAATAATTTATCCCTCCACTTTTCAAAGAGTTTTTTAGAATCATAAATACAAATTCTATCGTTTTTAAGTTTCGTTTATTTTAATATTCTATATTTTTATAAATCGATTTCTCTACATCAGGGAGAAGTGTGTATATATTCTTACCGATTAAAGATTCTAATTCATTCTTAATTGTGTAGAATCCCTTCCAATGTAAAGAGGTATGAGAGGTTGTTCCATGTCGTAAACCAACTGAAATCAATCTTTTTTCAAGAGTAGTAAAGCCTTCCGCATCAGCAAGTGCATCACAAAGGGTAATAACCTTATTGTATAAGTCGTAGTCACTATTTTCATTCAATATTTCAATTAACCGGCTTTCCATATAATCGGGAACAAGGCTCCACTCCGCTGCGATATCTATATGCTCATTTTTGCAAGGAAATGAATGTGTCACACATATAATGGCGTTTCCTGTATATCCTAAATCATTCATATACATATAACCATCATAGGAATGAATAACAGATTTAGTAAAACCTTTATATCTTCCTATATCATGCAGGAGGGCAGCATTGTATGCTATGTCAGCATCTAGGTCGTATCCATTATTAATAAGTTCTACAACTATCTTTTCAGTTGCAAGGGCAACATTACGTGAATGTTCGAACCACGGACCTGGGTTTTGTTCATATGCCCAATCCAGCAATTCTCTTGCATATTTCCTATCTAATATATATTTCATATAGTTATCCTTTCTCTAAAAAATCATATTTTAAATAATTTCATCTTAGTATTTCATTATTCCTGCTTTAAAAATTGCTACAATGAAACAAAAGGGGGAAAAGGAATGCGAAGTATAGTAATTGAAGAACTTAAGCAACTAGAAAATGATATTGAAGAGCTTTCTGAACTGTTGAAAACTGTAGTAGATGATGGAGCGTCAATAGGTTTTTTACCTCCACTAGAAGAAAAAGAAGCAGCGAAGTATTGGCAAACTGTATTAGCACCAGAAGTGATATTGTATGTTGCTAAAATAAACAATGAAGTGACAGGCAGTGTTCAACTACATCTAGTTACAAAGCCGAACGGGATCCATAGAGCCGAAATTTGTAAGTTAATGACTCATCCAAACTTTAGACGTAACGGTATTGGACGTTCACTTATGCAAAAAGCAGAGGAACGAGCAAAGCAAGAAAACAGGACTCTTTTAGTATTAGATACTAGAGAAGGAGATCCTTCCAATAGATTGTATAAGTCATTAGACTATCAAGAATCCGGTAAAATACCAGGGTATGCAATTTCTCCAAATGGTGGGTTAGATGCAACGGTAATTTATTACAAAATGATTTAGTTTTTTATTTGAAAAGGGAGATAATTTCAAACGACATATTTGTTATTATGTCTGTGTGTTGATTTATAAAAAAGATTGATAATTTAAAATAAAGTTTGATAAAACCCTGTAACTTCATCTGGAATGTTCAATTAAAGAGCCAGTTTGTAGAAGGTTTTAATAGGTTTTTTAGAGTTATTATTTAAATAGGGATTTTGAAGTCTTTGGTGAGTATTAAATGTTAATCTAAAAGATGGAGGGTGTTGTGATGTTAAAACTGTTTCAATATAACTGGCAAGTTCGTGATGAGTGGTTTACATTGTGCGAAGACATGCCGGATGAAGAACTATTAAAGAAACGGGTCGGTGGGTTCGGCAGTATCCTGCATACTCTATTTCACATTGTAGATGTGGAATATATGTGGATATTAGGTTTGCGCGGTGAACCAGTGCCTGAGGAGCCGTTGTTTGAAGAATATGCCAGCTTGCAAAAAGTGAAAAATCTTTCAGCTCAATACCACGAGAAGGTGAAGCCATTTGTGACCTCTTGGACAAATGAAATGGATTCTCGGAAACTTTCAGAAATTGATTTCAATGAAAAACCGATTAGCTCTAGAGACACACCAATTAGGCGCCGAGCCATTGAATGTACACACGGAGAGATAATACGTCATGTCATTGTCCACGAAATCCACCATATCGGCCAGTTATCTATATGGGCACGTGAAATAGGAAAGGAGCCTGTTTCCGCAAATTTGAGAGGAAGAGGGCTATTCGATAATTAGACGGACTTTGTCAATTTCACATTTAACAACGTAGTGCAAGTACCACCTTTATTTTAAGAAAAGATAACCTTTGACCATCTAAATTATTTTAGAGGGTCTTTTTTTGTGAAAACGATGAAAAATATAGAAGAAACTGCAATTATTTATAAAAAAATGTGTCTAAAATATTGTCATATTTGCTTCTTTAAGATATCCTTTTCATGAAGAGGTGGAAATCATGGAAAAAGTACTAGTTTTCGGGCATAAAAACCCAGATACAGATGCAATTTGTTCTGCGATTGCTTATGCAGAATTGAAAAAAGAATTAGGAATGAATGCTGAGCCTGTACGTTTAGGCGAAATCAGCGGTGAAACTCAATTTGCGTTAGATCATTTTAAAGTAGAAGGACCGCGTTTTGTTGAGACAGTAGCAAACGAAGTGGACAACATTATTTTAGTTGACCATAATGAGCGTCAACAAAGTGCTAACGATATCGAATCTGTTCGTGTGTTAGAAGTTATTGACCATCACCGTATTGCTAACTTTGAAACAAGCGATCCTATTTACTATCGTTGTGAGCCAGTTGGATGTACAGCTACAATCTTAAACAAAATGTACAAAGAAAACGGCGTTGCAATTCGTAAAGAAGTTGCAGGTTTAATGTTATCTGCAATTATTTCAGATTCTTTACTATTCAAATCTCCAACTTGCACAGAACAAGACGTAGCAGCAGCTCGTGAATTAGCGGAAATCGCTGGTGTAGATGCAGATAGCTACGGCTTAGAAATGTTAAAAGCTGGTGCTGACTTAAGCGGAAAAACAATGGAGCAATTAATCTCTCTTGACGCTAAAGAATTCCAAATGGGTAACGCGAAAGTTGAAATCGCACAAGTAAACGCTGTTGATACAAACGACGTTCTTGTACACCAAGCGGAACTTGAAAAAGTTATCTCTGCAGTAGTAGAAGAAAAAGGTTTAGACCTATTCTTATTCGTTGTAACTGACATCTTAACTAACGATTCTGTTGGTCTTGCGATCGGTAAAGAAGCAAACGTTGTTGAGAAAGCATACAACGTAACATTACAAAACAACACAGCTACTTTAAAGGGTGTTGTATCTCGTAAAAAACAAATCGTTCCTGTATTAACAGAAACATTCCAAGCTTAATAATATTGAGTACGGATAAACAGAAAGGACAAGTAGTCAGATTGGCTGCTTGTCTTTTTTTATTATAAAATTACAGACGAGCCTATTGGATGGAAATAAAAAAGGATAGCAATAGCTATCCTACTTATCGTTTATTCATAAGATCGTTTCTTATTTATATAAAATGTAATAATAGCAGCAATAATGAAAATAGGTATTGCGTACGCTTGCCCAACAAAGAATTTCCAACCTACAGTATTATAGCCCTCGGATGCTGGAATGATAATCGCGATGATACAAACAATAATATAAGCTAATAATGCTGGGAGTATATTTTTCATAGTTGTTCACCTCCTTTCAATGATATATATACTGTACTATTGAATAGTGATTGGGAGGTTAAGTGTACTTGATTTTACGAAATCTTCACAAATCCACTAAAGGATGAGGTGTATGCATGCTGTATGAAAGTGACTTTAGTACGGTGTGTTTATGTAATAATATATATGCTTAATCGACTGTTCTAAAAGAAAGTAAACTAAATATAGAAGATAATGTAATTTTATCTTTCAAGATTAGTATATAGTATTCAGTAAAAAAATGTACTGGGAAATTGATGTTTCATAAGAAAGATAGAAGCGAGGTAAGAAATAACGATGAAAAGGTTATGCATAATTCCATGCGGAAAGAAGAAAATTTGGGATAAGTACCCAGATTACGGAGAGGTAGAGGCAAAAGATGTATATATTAGTCCATTCGGAAAAGCATGTCAGGCGTATGCAGCTGAGTTTTTCGAGAACTGGGTTATATTATCAGCAAAGCATGGATTTTTACGACCAAATGATATTTTACAGGAAAACTATGATCTTGCATTTGATTCAAAGAGTAATGAAATTATTAGTATAGAACAATTAAAACAACAGATGATTGATAAAAGCTTACTTCAGTTTGATGAAATAGTCTTACTTGCAGGGAAGAAGCATAAAAAAGTTGTGACGAAGCTATATCCAGAAGAAATCATTACATATCCATTAAAAGGGTGTAAAGGAATTGGGTATATGTTGCAGAGGTTGAATGATGCTGTGGAAGCACAGCAGGAAGTATAGATATGATTTGATACTAGATTCAACTCACTTTAATACTAATAAACTAGACTAGCAAACAAGCCATTTTACACTTTAAAACATAGAATATGATGAAGTCTATAAAGGAGGAATCATATTCTCATGAGAAATAATTGTAATAGTTTTTGGGATGAGTTAATGTTCGGAAGATGTAGATGCAAACGTAAGGATTGTCACGAATGTTGTTGCAAGGAAAAACCGAAATGTGATTGTGACGAGTGTCGTTGCAAGGAAAAACCGAAATGTGATTGTGACGAATGTCGCTGTAAAGAGAAACCGAAATGCCATTGCAAGTGTGAAAAATGTCATTGTAAACATGAAGAATGGTAAGAATGATAAATAAAAAGGGTACTTTGAAGTACTCTTTTTATTTATGTGATAAGTAGACTCGTCAAACAAATATAACCCCTAAGGGGATAGGAGCTATTTCTATAGTGAAAAGCTAACGGTAGTTTATATTAAATGCATGTTTAAATTCCATTTTGAACGGATTTCTTTTCTATTTCCCATGAATCTTGCTTTTAAATTTTTAAAGATACAGGGGTACCGTTAGATTCTTTATAAAAGATATATCCTTGATTCGATTTTACGTAAGTTGAAGGTTCACCTATGCAATCTTGAGAACAAGATGTGTTAATAATTTCGATTAATGATAATTCACTCGGATCAGTTTTACTAGCATTTATTAGAGTATCAAGGTTCGTTTTACGAAAGCCTTGTAAGTTTACATCGAAATTCTTTTCTATTTCTCCAGTAAAGTTAATATTCATTACTTCAACTGAATTTTTCTTTTCTAAAAGAAAACCATTTCCATAAAGGAATTTTGTATATCCAAGCCATGCGATTAAAAATAATATAAAAAACATACCAGCTGTTCTAAGTTTTCGAAGTCGTTTACTTACGATTGTTTCTGAATATTTCATTCAGCTTAATCCTCCAGTGTTTTTATTTTAAAGTATGCTTGGATACATATATTTAGAAGAGGATGAAAGCTAGCAATCAAGTAATTCAAAAAGAAAGCATCCGAAGTTAGATACTTTCTTTTTGGCAATTAGCACTATCTGTTAGTTACTTGTTTCATAAGAGGTCTTATTTCCTTAACAGGTGGTTTTTTATCATAGGCATCAACGTAAGAAAAGTAGTAATTTAAGTTTCTGAGAAGTCCTTTTCCTATTTTAGCGCTTAAGAAGGGGAATACTTGTCCAGTATAATCATCGAGAGATTTACAGTAGTATTTTTCATCTAAGTATATGCTGTATTTACATGTTAGTTCTACTAATGAGTTACCTTCATCATCAAATACTTCTTTAGAATCAATAATGTCTATTAATGCGAATTTTTCATTCAGATAAACTTTCTTCTTTTTCTCGTGCTTATTTGTGAGGATAAATACGAGACCAATTGCGTTAATCAAACTATTTCCTCCTATAAAAAACGGATATTAATAAAATATATCGATATAAGCTAAATGTAAAGAGGAGAGGCGTAAAATGTGAACTAGATAGAAATAATAATAAGCCGATTTGAAGACAAATCGGCCCATTATTATTGAAATACTTGCGGAAATTGTTTTACGATTGCATCTGTTATAGTATCAGCCATTTCTAATGCTTCTTTTTCAATTTTATCGTATAGTTTTACACTGGCATCATAATCTTTATTTAGGAAGGCGAGTGCTTCCGCTTTCGTTAACGCTAAATGCTCATAAAACATTTTTCTAAATTCTTCTTTTTCTATATATGGGTTGATACTGGTTAGAAACTCAACAATTTCATCACCATTAGAGTACCACTTCTTTTCTATAGCGGCTGCTGCGTTTTGATCGCCAGCTTTTGCGGCTTTAACAAGATCAGCTGCAATTACTAAGTGGTCTTTAATTAATGCACTATATTTTTTTACTGCATTTTCTCCGTAGAATGGTTCAAGTGAAAGCCCCATATGTGTTGCATTTTGTAGAAGACGTCCAACAGTAACGTTTACGTCTGGCAAGTTAAAGATGATGCCTATAATGGCTAATCGCGTCCAAGCGACGTGTTGTTCCCATAAAGAACGCATATATCCTTTTAAAAAGTTTTCGTTTTTACTAACTCGGTAATTCCGTACAAATGAATCGAAGTTTCCATTAGTGATATGATAAGGGGAGTAATACGATTGCCAATAAGTATACATAAATAGTTACACTCCTTTGAACAGGTATATCTCACAATATGATAAACGTTATTTTTAAGTTACGTGTCCAGGAGTTTTTTTGAGAGGTGGAAAAGGAGAAAGTTGAAGGGGAATAAAAAACATGATTACGATATATATGAATTAAAAGAATTTTAAAGTAATAGAGGTCCTGCAAGGGAAATTGCAGGACCTCAAAAGGGTATTGCCGAGATGTCGGACTCGACTACGTAATATTAGCATAAAATTCTTTCGAAATAACCTGGTAAATGCGACCAAATGAAAAGGATAATTTTTAATAAAGTTAAAGGGATCTGCTTCCCGCGGCAGACCCCTTTAACTAGATAATGTTGATGAGCAAAGACTCATCTAGAGTATCTTCATAATAACAAATGAAATTCACTTTGTGTATTGAGAAAAAATGAATTGCTTGTATGAATGTAGCGGATTTATATTTTGCTTTTTGGAATTATAATCATTTGTGGAGAGTGGAATAGGGTTCTAAAATGGAGAAAAGACTTTTCAGCCAGGATATCATACATTGCAATATGTAAGGATAAAAAAGACCTGCTAATTTTAAGCAGGTCAACATAAGGGGTTTATCTAACAGATTATTATATATGGTAACAACTGTATTGTAGTAAGTCTATAAGTTATATGTTGAGAAAATTTGTTTGAATAATATATATTTGGCACATGTATTAACGTTTAAAAAGTTGAGAAAGGAAATTCATAAGCTTGCTATAAGAAAATAAGGGCTGATACTTATAAAATGATTCATATTTCCACGCATCATTATTAGAGAATTGGAGTTGTTTATTTGACTCTTTAGGCTTGATGGAACTATTGTAACTACGTTTCATAATTTAACCTCCTCAAATTCATATGTATACGATTAGTAGTATTCTAGGAAGGGGAATAAAATGAATATTTATATTGAAATTTTTTCTTCTTATGTACTAGATTTGTGTTTTTTATATTGTAAAACGTAGGAAGCAACTAGAACTCAAATACTTATAAAATTCAAAGTGGCGAGAATCAATTTGATGACAGATTATATAACTCTGGCATTCATCACTTTCATGACGCATAAGTGATGATATAATAGGAATAGATGAAAGATATAGAAAAGCAGGTGAATCTTTTTTGTTTACAAAAGCACAAGAACTTTTAGCGTCTTATTTCGGTTATTCGTCATTCCGAAGAGGACAAGATGAAACAATTAAAAATGTATTAGATGGGAAAGATACAGTTTGTATTATGCCTACGGGCGGTGGTAAGTCAATTTGTTATCAAATTCCCGCATTAGTATTCGAAGGAACGACATTAGTTATCTCACCTTTGATTTCACTTATGAAAGATCAAGTAGATACATTAATACAAAACGGTATTTCCGCTACATATATTAATAGTTCTATTTCTATTACAGAAGCGAATCAACGAATTCAATTGGCGAAACAAGGGCATTACAAGTTGCTTTACGTGGCGCCTGAGCGTCTTGATTCTATGGAGTTTGTTGATCAACTTATCGATATGAAAATCCCGATGATAGCAATTGATGAGGCGCACTGTATTTCGCAGTGGGGTCATGATTTCCGTCCGAGTTATTTGCATATACATCGCATATTAGATTATCTTCCAGAAAAACCACTCGTTTTAGCATTAACAGCAACAGCAACACCACAAGTACGTGATGATATTTGTAATACGCTTGAAATTAATCAAGAAAATACAATTATGACAACGTTCGAACGCGAGAACTTATCGTTTTCAGTAATTAAAGGACAGGATCGTAATGCGTATTTAGCAGATTATATTCGTCAAAATCAGAAGGAATCTGGGATTATTTATGCAGCTACAAGAAAAGTAGTCGATCAGTTATATGAAGATTTAGGGAAAGCAGGAGTTTCGGTATCGAAATATCATGCTGGTATGAGCGATCACGATCGAAATGAACAGCAAGAACTCTTTTTACGAGATGAAATTAGCGTTATGGTAGCGACATCAGCGTTTGGAATGGGGATTGATAAATCGAATATTCGTTACGTTATTCATTATCAACTTCCAAAAAATATGGAAAGTTACTATCAAGAAGCAGGACGTGCTGGTCGTGACGGATTAGATAGTGAATGTATTTTGCTATATTCTTCTCAAGATGTGCAAGTGCAGCGCTTTTTAATTGATCAATCAACTGGAGAATCACGTTTTTCAAATGAACTTGAAAAACTACAAAATATGACGGACTACTGTCATACAGAACAATGTTTACAATCATTTATTTTGCAATACTTTGGAGAAGAACCGAAGGAAGATTGTGGCCGCTGTGGTAATTGTACTGACGATCGTGAAAGTATTGATGTGACGAGAGAATCACAAATGGTTCTATCGTGTATGATCAGGACGAACCAACGATTTGGAAAACAAATGATTGCACAAGTTTTAACTGGATCAAAAAATAAGAAAGTCATTGAATTTAATTTTCATACTTTACCAACGTATGGCCTTTTATCAAACCGTAGTGTAAAAGAAGTCAGTGAGTTTATTGAGTTTTTAATTTCGGACGAGTTAATTGCAGTTGAACATGGTACATATCCGACATTAAAAGTAACGGAAAAAGGGAAAGAAGTATTGCTTGGTAAAGAAAATGTTTTACGAAAAGAACGAGTTGAAACGCGACAAATCGTCCAAGACCATCCTTTATTTGAAGTGCTTCGTGAAGTGCGTAAAGAAATTGCGCAAGAAGAAGGTGTACCGCCTTTCGTTATTTTCTCTGACCAAACATTAAAAGATATGTGCGCGAAAATGCCGCAAAGTGACTCCGAACTTCTAGCTGTAAAAGGAATAGGAGAACATAAACTTGTGAAGTACGGTTCTCACTTCTTACAAGCAGTTCAGCACTTTATTGAAGAAAATCCAGACTATGCGGAAACGATTAAGATGGAAGTTGTTACAGAGCATAAAAAATCAGGAAAAGCTTCAGCAAATTCCCATTTAGAAACGTATGAAATGTATAAACAAGGCATTGATCTAAGTGAGATTGCGAAAGAGCGTGGTCTATCGAGACAAACGATTGAAAATCATTTAATTCGCTCTTTTGAAGATGGAATGGAAGTAGATTGGAAAAGCTTTGTTCCAGCAGCGTATGAATCTCTTATTGAAACTGCCGTGCAAAATGCAGAAGGTGGATTAAAGTCTATTAAAGAGCAGCTTCCAGATGAAGTGAGTTACTTTATGATTCGTGCTTATTTACAAATAAGAAAGTAGAGACATATAAAGGGGATAGGGATATATGCATCACGTTTTCGTTTATGGCACGTTAAGAAGAGGGCAAACGAATGCTCATTATATGCAAGGAGCAACATGCATCGTAGACGGAGCATGGACGTATGGCAAATTATTTGATACAAACGAAGGGTATCCTGCAATGATTTGCCCAAGTGAGGAGAAAGTATATGGTGAAGTTTACGAAGTAGATGATGAGGTTTTGCAAAAGTTAGATGAACTCGAAGAATATACAGGTAATGCAGAGACTGATTTATATGATCGAATTACACAAACGGTATATTTTGCTGATAAAGAAATACATGCATATGTGTATGTTGCTCAGGATAAAGAGATATTAAAGAAAATCATTGATTCTGGGGATTGGATCGTGTATCAAAAAATATAATAAAAGCAGCTAAGGATAAATTGGTAAGCAGATAATGGAATAATTCATTATCTGCTTTTTATTTTGTTTTCAGTCGAATTTCTCATTTTTTATATTCCTATAAAAAGAATAGCGTTTTTTTTCGTTATATGGATACAAATTTACATTATCTTGATAATAGTAATAGGCGAGAACCTATTATGTTTAACCAATAATAAAATGACACAATTGACAAAATATGCATCGGTGTTATAATGTTACATTGTTATCAAGGTAACAAAATAGTATTATTTGCGGTAAGGATGTGAAATTATGAAACAAAATAATGAGCAAATAAATGAAAAGAATATAAAAATTAAAGTTGAACGTGTGCAAACTGGAATTAGGATGGAAAAAAGAATGGTAAAAGTTTTGAAAGCGATGGCAGAATATCATGATATTTCATTAGGTGTTCTTCTTGAAAGAATTGTTCTTCATTCTTTTGAAAACAAACCTGTGTTTAGCGATGAAAGTCTTGAAAAAGTTAAAGCCATAAAAGAAGTTTACGATATGGATTATGGCCTAGAAATAAGTCGTAAGTGGAATGATTCGGATAACTAGAATATTAATAATACCATTTAGATTTTATGTAAAAGATCTATGAAATATAGAAATGAATATAAAGTATCAGGAGCGATATTAAATGAAATTTAGTACATTAACCATATTTGATAATTACCCCAATCGATTATCCCGAACACCTAAACAATTCTATAATGAGGTATTAGAGCAAGCCGTTCGGGCTGAAGAAGTGAATTTTGATGGGGTATGGTTTGCAGAACATCACTTCTCAGATTTTGGTATTAATCCTTCTCCAGCAGTTCTGCTCGCTGCGGTATCTCAAAGAACGAATAGAATTCGCCTCGGTGTGGTTGTTTCAGTACTGCCATTACACAACCCTATACGAGTTGCTGAAGATTATGCGATGGTTGATCTTTTATCAAACGGAAGATTAGACTTGGGGCTAGGTAGTGGATATGCACAGAAGGAATTTGATGGTTATAATATTTCATTGGAGGACAAAACCGAGCGTTTTAACGAGTCTCTAGAAGTGCTACGTAAGGCATGGTCAGGCAAGATTTTTTCTCATCAAGGGAACTTTTTTCAATACAAAGACCTTAGGCTTAATGTTCAGCCAACACAAGCTCCGTTTCCGCCTCATTGGATTGCAACCTCTAGTGAAAAAGGTGTTAATCATGTTGCTAGTATGGGAAACAATTTCATGGGGCTTGGGTTTAGTAAATCACGAGATGAATTAGCAAAGCTGATTGATACTTACAAGAATACGTATCTAAAGTCAGGATACGGTAATCCAGAAGAGTTGGAAATCCCTATTGCATTTCATGTTCAGGTTGGTGAAACATATGCAGATGCTGAATCAAATGCAAAAGGTCCTTATCAACTATTTATGAATACTCCGCGTGGGACGAATATTTCATATGAAGACCTTAAACATAAATTCGATCCAGTAATAGGAAGTCCTGATGAAGTTATTAAACAAATTCAGTCCTACAGTGAAATAGGTGTTACGAATTTTATGGCAGTAATGAATTTTGGTGGATTAGAACATCATAAAGTGCTTTCATCTTTAGACTTATTTGGTAAGTATGTAATTCCTGCATGTAAGTGAAAAATTGATTGTTCCCCAAAACAAAAAAATGAATGTAATTCTCATAAATAAATATAGAGAAAAAATTTCCTTTGAGGATACTTCAAAATCTTAGCTGATGGGTATGGGCTTATCCCTACCTTTTCTTTATTTTGGAAAATTCTAACTTAAACTATTGACTTTATGATTGTGTTTTTTATAGAATTATATCTCGACTGAAAAAATTGGAACGGACAGGAGGGAATCATCAAATGAGTAACATATTTGAAGAAGAATTACAGAAAATGAAAGATATTTTATGTACGATGGATGAGCAATTAGAGCAGCTTGAAAAAATCCCGGTTTATTATGGAGAAGATTTTAAAGAGCAAATTCTTGAAAGTATGAGGGAGTCTAATAGACAAAACTTACGTATTGGTGTGCAAGAGCCGTACTTTGGAAGATTAGACTTCCAGGAGGATGGCAAAGAAGATGTTATGCCGATTTACATCGGTAAAGTAGGTGTTTCAGATAAAGATACGATGAAACCGATGGTTATTGATTGGCGAGCACCTGTCGCAAGTATGTTTTATTCATTTACCGGTGGAGAAGAATTAGCGTTTTATCATTCACCAGACGGGTTAGTAGAAGGCGATGTTTATTTAAAAAGAAATATTTCTATTCGAAAAAGAGAGCTTGAACGTGTTGTTGATACATATGTGAAAGGAAATGAAGATGTATCGCATGCTGATGATTTTCTTCTATATCGATTAGGTGAGAATAAAGATAATAAATTGAAAGATATCGTTTCGACTATACAATCGGAGCAAAATGATATTATTCGTGCGGAAAGAAACTTACCATTATTAATTCAAGGGGCTGCGGGAAGCGGAAAAACAACGATCGCTTTACATCGCCTTGCTTTTTTAATTTATGAATACCGTGAACAACTAGAGGCGGAGAGAATGATTGTATTTGCTCCAAACAGTTTGTTTTTAGACTATATTTCGAGTGTACTTCCTGAATTAGGTGTAGGCAATATTAGTCAAACAACGTTTCCAGATTGGGCATTACGTACGTTAGATGGTTCGGTGAAACTGAAGCAGACAGAAGAAAAATTGAAAGAAGCTTTTTCAATTAATCGTGATGAAAAAAAGGTTATGCTCGGTAAATTGAAAGGCACACTGGAATTTAAGTCGTTTACTGAAGAGAGAATGGTTCAATTTGAAAAAGATTTAGTACCGACAAAAGATTTTGAGGCGTGGGATAAAGCAGTTATTCCAGTGGAAGACGTTAAAAAATGGATGCAAGTTGAATATAAACATTATCCATTAAAGAAAAGAAGAGAACGTTTAGTCGGCCGTATGAAGCGCTGGATTGAAATTGAACTTAAAAAGTTTGGAGAAACAAACGAGAAAAAGTTACTAAAAAAAGAAGCGACAAAGAGATTGAACACATATATGAATTTTTGGCCAAAGATGAGCCCACTTTCACTATACAGTTCAATGTTGAAAAGTAAAGAAATACTCGACGTATTACCTGAAGAATTAGTGCAAGAAACAGAAAAGAATTGTCGTAAAAAAGAAGTGTATGTAGAAGATTTACCTGCTTTAATTTACATACATCATCGCATAACAGGTATTGAAATCGGACAGAAGTTTCATCACGTCGTTATTGATGAAGCGCAGGACTTCTCACCATTCCAAGTTTATGTACTAAAAGAAATTACACTAGGTAATTCTTTCACTATATTAGGTGATTTATCGCAAGCAATTTATGATTATCAAGGAATTGAAGACTGGAATGCCTTTAAGGAAGTCTTTCAAGAAACAGGTTATTATGAACTGACGAGAAGTTATCGTTCGACAAAAGAAATTATTGAATTTGCGAATGAAATAATTAAAAATGCAGAAATTCCTGTAGGGCTTGCTACACCTGTTTTCCGTAGTGGTGAAGAAGTAAAGGTAATTCATGCAGAGGATCAATTTACTGAAGTTTTGAAGACATTACAGCATTTGCAAAATGAAGATGTGAAAACAATCGCGGTAATTGGAAGAACAGATGATGAATGCCGTGATATATATGAGAAGTTAACAAATGCAGGGTTGACTGTTAATGTCATTGAAGCAGATCAAAGTAAATACGAGGGTGGTATTTCGGTAGTGCCTGTCTACTTAGCAAAAGGTTTAGAATTTGATGCAGTACTTCTAATCGACGTTGATGAGGAGCATTACAAAAATACAAAACATGATGCGAAGTTATTGTATGTTGGATGTACGAGATCTCTTCATGATTTATGGATTTTCCATGGCGGGGAAGCATCACCTTTAATTAAGGGGTAAAAATAAATAAAAACTTCAAGAGGACTTTCTAGTAATAAACAGAAAATCCTCTTGTTTTTCTATATAAAGATAGGGGAGAGAATGAGTATGATTACAAAAGTAATAACGAAAAGAAATTGGGAAGTCGCAAAAACAACTGGAGAAATTAATGAACCCTCTCTTAAAGATGAGGGGTTTATTCATTGTTCATTATTAGATCAAGCTTTAAAAGTTGCTCAAAAACATTTTAATCATGAAGAAGAGGTTTTATTACTTACAATTAATCCATCCCTGGTAAAAGCAGAAATAAAATATGAACTTGCTTCAAACGGTCAAGAATACCCGCATGTATATGGAGTAATCAATGTTGAGGCGATTGTAGAGGTTGTCCCATTTTCTAAAGAAAAAGGAGAGTTTATATTACCAGAGATACAAAGTTAAGCGTGTTATAGATATTTAAGTTGGCTAGAAAAGCACAAATCATATAGTTTGTGCTTTTAATTATGTATTTTTTTGGTAAATAATCATTGTTTTTGTCACACTAATACTGTACGATACATAGTATAAAACATATACTGTATGACATATAGTAATGGAAATGAGGTGAATAAATGGATGCTTTATTAAATTCGTTAATTACTGAGCTAAGAAGAGGGACATTAGCATTAGCGGTTTTAAGCCAATTAAGAACGCCGCAGTATGGATATTCACTGGTCCAATTATTGGAGCAATCGGGGATTATAATTGATCAAAGTACTTTATATCCACTACTTCGCCGATTAGAAAAGCAAGAACTAGTGACGAGTAGTTGGGATAAAACGGAGAGTAGACCTCGAAAGTATTATGTTTTAAGTGAATATGGATTAGAGATATTTTTACAGTTGAAAAAGGAATGGATAAAGGATTCGAAAGAACTTTATAACCTATTGAAGGAGGAGGACGAGAATGAGTTTGATTGATATCTACGTCGAGGAAGTTGCGAAGAGATTACCTGAAAAAAATCGTGAAGATATTATACTTGAACTACGGTCAACAATCGAGGATATGTTACCTGATGATTATAATGAAGACGATGAAAAAAGTGTTCTTGAAAAATTAGGGAGTCCAGTCTCATTGGCTAATGGGTACTTGGATAGACCGATGCATTTAATTGGACCACGTTATTTTGATGTGTATATGACTTTATTAAAAATGATTATACCGATTGCGGTTGTTATTGCGCTTATTTCAATGGTTGCAGAAAATTTTATTGGCTATAGTGGTGATCAGGCGGTATTAAATGTAATTTTAAAAATGATAGGTGAAGGCATTGGAAGAACATTGGAAGTAGGTCTCCAAGTATTTTTCTGGGTAACAATTGTTTTTGCTATTTTAGAAAGAACGGATAAGGAAAAAGATGCGCACCCATTAACAACAAGTTTTAAAAAATGGACACCAGATGATTTGAAAAGCATCTCGTATATCCCGAAGAAAAAGGCGATTTCAAAGTTTGAAGTTTTTGGAGGGCTGATGTGGACGGCAGTATGGGCAACGCTTTATTTTTATGCCAATCATCTTGTAGGCGTATATGAAGGTACTGAAAATGGACTGAATTTTGTCGCGCCAACTTTCAATCAAGATGTTTTACTCCAGTACTGGCCAATCGTTGTTATTATGATCGTTTTCGAAATAGGTATATCACTTTATAAATTAGTACAAGGACAATGGACGCAAAGGTTGGCAATTGGGAATGCTATTCTTCAAGTAGCTGGAACAATAGTATTCATTGTAATTGTAGTAAATTCGCATTTATTTAACGAAGGATTTATTACGTATGTGGCAAATGTGTTTACTATGTCCCCAGAGGAATTTAAAACGTGGTTAATCGGCGGTGGAATTTTTATTTACACACTGTCTGCTGCAATAAATATATTTGATGGTTTCCGAAAAGCTAGTATTCGTATGTGGAAATGAATCAGGAATTCCGATAATATGAAACCATTTAGAAGATAACCATTATGAAAGGAAGAAAACAATGATAAGGGAAGCAACGAAAAAAGATTTAGCATGTATTTTAGATATTTATAATGATGCGATAGTTTATACAACAGCTGTATATGCTTATAAACCTGTAACCCTTGAAAATAGAATAGATTGGTATGAACAAAAAAAGACTGACGGTTATCCAATTTTAGTATACGAACTAGATAATAAAGTAGTGGGATTTGCAACATTCGGTCCATTTAGGGCATGGCCTGCTTATAAATATTCAGTTGAACATTCGATATATGTTGATAAGGAATATAGAAAAAATGGAATTGGGACGTCTTTAATGAAAGAACTAATAGCTATTGCACAGGAAAGAGAATATATGACGTTAATTGCTGGGATTGATGCAGAAAATGAAAAAAGTATTGCTATGCATAAAAACTTTGGGTTTGTTCATTCAGGGACAATAAAAAAGGCTGGTTATAAATTCAATAGATGGTTAGACTTAGCTTTTTATCAATTGAAGCTTAATGGGCCAAAAAATCCTGCGGAGGAATAGAAATGTTCGTTCCGATAATTATAAAGAGATTATTATCGGAAGGTAAGAGCTGTACCTTGTAAATAATAGTTTATAGTTCATTATTTTCAAAAGGTAGTATGAAGGAATTTCATGCTACCTTTTTGTTGTAAGCACAAATATGGTTTAACAAAAAAAGGGGTTTTAAAATTTAATATCGAATTTTGAGAAGATGATAAAATGATATAAAAAGAGGAATGAATATGCAGACTGTCAGACAGGTGGGTTGCCCACCACTACAATAAATATTGGTATAATGGGAATGTTTAATGAACTCCCGTTTCTTTATGTAATTGGAGGGAAAGATTTACCCGAGCGAGTTCATAATATAGAGGTTGATGAAACTATTACAACAGCTTTGAAATACATATACAAAGAATATAGTGAAAGCATGCTAGGAGTGAGCGATTGAAAAGAAATTTAAAAATTTCAACGATCATCATATTAATTGTAACGATTATTGCTTTGGAAGTTGGAATCGCACTATACGATCACAATTTGTCATTAGATACAATTTACTTTGCAGCGATACTCATTTGTATTGTATTGCTTTTTGGCACTCGTATTTCTGAAGAGAGAGAAAGTACATCGAAACAGAGACGAAGAAAAACAGCTCTTATATTTTGGTCATCTATTTTATTGTCAATCGTTAGTTTTGCAGTTATAAGTTATGCAAGAAAAGGCTATGTCTCTGTACCAGGAATAATTGGTTTTTCATGCTTTGTTACATATGGCGGATTTATATTCATCAGCATATTAAAGAGAAGAAATAAAAATTAAATATAGCTTACTAAGTTGAAAGGAAGAAATATATGAAACGCATAGAGAATGGTACTCGCACTGAAGGAGAATACATTAAAAATAAATTAATTCAATATAACATGTCTGTGCTGTCAGATGAAGTAAAACAGCCAATGGAACAAGTAAGTTTCGTAGTGAAAGATGAGGAAGGGAAAATCTTTGGTGGGGTAACAGGAATGATGTATTTTTATCATCTACACATCGATTTTTTATGGGTTGATGAATCAGTTCGCCATGATGGTTATGGTAGTCAATTGTTACATACAATAGAAGAAATTGCGAAGGAAAAAGGATGTAGACTCATTTTACTAGATTCATTTAGTTTCCAAGCACCAGAATTTTATAAAAAGCACGGATACCGAGAATATGGTGTTGTTGAAAATCATCCTAAAGGGCATAGTCAACACTTTTTAGAAAAGAGATTATAATAATATTATGTATACTAGTTGATGGGAGAAAAAAATGTACACGTATAAATTACAACATGAACAACCAATCTGTGTAGAAAAAATAAAGAAACTTTACGATTCTGTTGGCTGGTGGCCAGAAAGAAAAGTAATTGATATTGAAAAAATGTTAAAGAATAGTATAGCAATTGGAGTATGGGAAGAAAACGAATTAATTGGATTTACTAGAGTTGTTACTGACGGTGTTTTTCGGGCGTATATTGAAGATGTTGTCGTACATGAAAGTGTAAGAAATAAAGGTATTGGTGAGAAGATGCTAACAATGTTACTGAAAGAGATATCTCATATTGATATTGTTAGTCTATTTTGCGGAGAGAAACTAATAAAGTTTTATGGTGAACAGCAGTTTCAAGCGACGAAGCAAATTGTGATGCATCGTAATCAAATAGTGAAAGAATAAGAGGTGCCAATTAGAATGAATGCAACAAGAGCATATTGTTTATCGAAAAGAAAAGCGACAGCAGATTCTCCAGATGGCTGGAGTGCAACATGTATGAGGATCAATAATAAAATATTTGCGATAGTGAATCATGAAGAAGGTGAAAAAGCTGCGATTACATTAAAATGTGATCCAGAACTTGCCTTGCGAATAAGAGAAGATTATCCGGAAACAATTATTCCTGGATATCATATGAATAAAAAACATTGGAATACAGTTTATATACATAAGGGTGTAGAACAAGAACAAATTAATAAAATGATTGATTGGTCGTATGATTTAGTACTACAATCATTTTCAAAGAAAAAGCAGCAAGAGTTATTGGATTAAATACAAAGTGAAGTCGACCATAAATAGCTAGTAAAATGATTATATTTTACTAGCTATTTGCAGTTTTAGATTATATATTAGGAGATTTTGAAATGAATACGAAACGAAACAGATTACTATATGCACTGTTTACTATAGTTGTTGTTATTGTAGGTCTTAGTTCGAGAAAGTTTGCTTTTGTATTGCCAGATCTATTAAATGACTACTTAGGTGATGCATTATGGGCATTAATGATTTTCACTGGATTTGGATTTTTGTTTCCTAAAATAGAAACGAGGAAATTAGCTTTTATTAGTTTGATATTTTGCTACGGGATTGAAATTAGCCAATTGTACCATGCGGAATGGATAGATAGCATTCGCGCAACGACTTTAGGCGGACTCGTATTAGGTTACGGATTTTTATGGAGTGATTTAGTGGCTTACACAATTGGTGTGGGAGTAGGAATGCTTGGTGAGTTTATATTACGGAAGAAATAAGGGATTTTAAAAAGGAGCCATTTATGAAAAAAATTATATTAATTGGTTCTGGTGGTTCAGGCAAATCTACATTAGCAAGGCAGTTAGGAAATAAACTAAAAATACAGGTGTATCATCTTGATGCGTTATTTTGGAAACCGAATTGGGTAGGTGTTCCGAGAGAGGAACAAAGAACAGTTCAAAATGACTTAATTAAAGAAGAAAAGTGGATTATTGATGGGAATTATGGCGGGACAATGGACATAAGAATTAACGCAGCGGATACAATTATCTTTCTTGATATTCATAGAACAATATGTGTTTATCGTGCTTTTAAAAGAATTGTGCAATATCGGAATAAAACAAGACCGGATATGGGTGCTGGATGTGAAGAAAGGTTTGACTTGCAATTTTTTAAATGGATATGGGAATATCCTAAGACGAAAAGACCTGCAATTTTAAAAAGAATCGATCAATTAAATAAGGATAAAAGAGTTATTATTTTAAAAACACCAAATGAGGTTCAACGATTCTTAAAGGAAGTGCAGTAAGTATAAATTGGTGCGTTAAAAGCATTAATTTATGTTCCATTTTGAATGGAGGGATAATATTGAATGAAATCATTCGCTCGACTGATTCTTATATGGTAAAAGTTCCAACAGGAGAGGTAGTATTAAGAGATGATCGAATAAAAAAAGAATGGAAAGTTCAAGTTAAACCATTTCTTCTTGCAAAATATGCTGTAACGATGGAATTATATGATGCTATTACGAATAATACACCAAATATATTCAAATATAATAATGAACCAGTTGTAAATATCTCATGGAATGATGCGATTGTGTTTTGTAATTTACTTTCAAAAAAAGCGGGATTAAAAGAGTATTATTCTATTAGTGATAGCGGTCAAATTGTTAGTTGTAACTTAGATTCCAATGGCTACCGATTACCTTCTGAAGCAGAGTGGCAATATGCGTGTAAGGCAGGAACTACTGGATACATATATGGAGAGCTTAAAGAGATTGCTTGGTATAATGAAAATTCAGATGGACATATTCATGAGGTCGGGGGAAAAGAACCGAATGCATGGGGATTATATGATATGTTAGGGAACGTTTGGGAATGGTGTTACGATTTGTATGATGAAAAGGTGTATGGATCGTACCGAATTTTCCGGGGTGGTAGCTGGGCTGAAGGAGCGAGAGGGTGCGGTGCTACTTGTCGCCGCCGTAGCCATCCTACATTTCATATAGATGATCTTGGTTTTAGGCTTGCTAGGTCCATTTAGAAGAAGAATAAAAGATAGGAGTACGGAAAGTGTCTGTACTTCTAATGACAACATAGAAATCATTTAACCTAAGGAGTGTTTACATTGGCACGTGTTTTATTCATTAACGCTGGATCAGAAGGTCATATTAATCCAACCATTAAAGTTGTAGAAGAACTAATTTCCCGCGGTGAAGAGGTAGTTTATTTTTCAATAGAAGCTTTCAGGGAGCGTATTGAAAAAACAGGGGCTACTGTACGAACAATTGACGACCAAAAGTTTATAAAAGCTTTTCTTTCCGGTGGTCGAAATTATTTACCAGAAAGAATAAATGGTCTTTTACATACAGCAGATGTTATTATACCGAGTGTTCTTGAACAAATTGAAGGAGAACATTTTGATTACATCATTCACGATTCTATGTTTGGCTGTGGACATCTAATTGCTCAAATTCTTAAGCTGCCAGCAATTAATTCATGTACATCTTTTGCGCAGGATGAAAAATCATTCACAATAATGTTAGAACATCTTTCGAAAAATATCCGAGATGAATCTATTGAAAAAATTAAAAATGATTATCAAAACTTAACAATAGGAATTAAAGAAAAATATGGTGTTGAAATTAAATCACCTTATGAAGTTTTCTGTAATCCTGCACCACTTACAATTGTTTATACAACGAGGGAGTTCCAACCTTTTGGAGAAACTTTTGATGAATCATATAAATTTGTAGGACCATCTATTTCTACACAATTAAGAAAAGAAAACTTCGATTTTACTACAATCGAAGGGAAAAGTCTCATTTATATTTCACTAGGTACGGTTTTTAACGAGTCCATTACTTTCTATAAACTTTGTTTTAAAGCGTTTGAGAATACCAATTATACTATTGTTATGTCTATCGGTGAAAAGACTAAAATAAGTGATTTAGGTGAGATTCCTAAAAACTTCATTGTGAAAAATTATGTTCCACAAATTGAGGTACTTACATATACAAAATTATTTATTACACACGGTGGAATGAATAGTACACATGAAGGACTTTATAATGGGGTGCCACTAATTGTAATTCCGCAAAGTGCGGATCAGCCAGTAATCGCAAAGCAAGTGGAGAATCTTGGGGCAGGAATTAAGTTACATATGAAAGAATTAACTGAGGATCAACTACGTGAAAGTGTAGATCTATTATTAAATAACTCTTCATTCAAAGAAACTGCTTTGAATATGAAGGAGTCTTTCCAAAAATCAGGTGGGTATAAAAAAGCTGTTGATGAAATTATTAAATTTACAAGTCGGTATTAAAAATATACATGTGAAAAGTGTCTATATGAAGCGAGGAATGGATTATATGGAAAGAATGAAAATACTAAATGTGAATTTTGATGATATGAGAGCCACACCCTTTTTCTAAGTGGAGGCGAAAAATAGAATTAGATTTGACACTGAATTATTTGAGGGTAATTTGAGAAAATTAAGAGGGATTTTGACTGAACTTTTTAAAAGTCCTGATGCAATTGATATTTCATTTACTTCCGGTTATATAACATATGGTAAAAGTAAGAGAATAAATGAGAAAACAAAAATTGGAAGATTCATGAAGATTAAAAATTGGACAGAAACGCAAGTAGACGATGATGATCTTAAAAGTACAATAATATTTACTACGATTAAAGGTGTACATAAAGATGAAGTATATAAGTATTGCAAGTATATCGTAAATGGTGGTCAGCAAGCGTATATTTCTTTTTATAACGATACTTATTTGTTATATATAAATTCAGATGTAATTGATATTATTTCAGCAGATGCAAGTTTAATAGAAAAATTAAAACTTCAATACAGAGAAGAATATGATAAGTTTTATGAAATAGAAGAATTAGAATAGGATACAGAAAAGGTGTAATATAAACCAATAATGCAGATTTATATTACACCTTTTTCTTATGATAACACTTTCGTCATAAGAACGTGCGGAATACCATCTTCCATAAATACATCAGAAGAAGTTTGATAGCCTAATTTTTCATAAAACCCTTCAGCTTGTGTTTGACCGTGTAGTTTCACTTTATTTGCTTCTTTGTTTCGAGCAATCTCTTCTAATTTTTGAATGATTACTTTTCCTAATCCGTATTTGCGATAGTCTTTTAAAATACAAATTCGTTCTAGTTTACCCATTCCGTCAACGAATCGTATACGGCCAGTTCCTACTGGGAGCGCATTATAATAAATTAATATATGTTTGCATGGCTCGCCAATTTGGTCATATGTATCGAATTCATCCTCAAGAGGGACACCTTGCTCTTTTACGAATACTTCTTTTCGAATGTAAAAGGCAGTTTCTAAATCAGTAAGTTCTGTTATGAGTTTGGATTGCAAATTGTTCAGCCCTTTCTAGTGTGATATGAATGTGTTTTCATAGTATATCATACTGTAATGTTATACTATGAAAAATAAAAAACTGACTTGCAAAAGTCAGCCTTTAAAATGGTTAATATTCTTTTATCCCGTTTTTTGTTCCGATGATCGCTTTGTTCGTCATATTGATAAATAATCCTGTTTCAACTACACCGGTAATCATCTTTAACTCTGTATGTGTGTCATTTGGATTCAGTATTTTGTTTGGAAAAATACAATCAATAATTAAATTGTCGTTATCAGTTATAAATGGTCCGCCATCTTTCATACGTAAACGTGTTTCACATTCTAAAGATTGAACTCTCTTTTCAGTTTGCTTCCAAGAGAAGGGGATGATTTCAATAGGAAGTGGAAAGGCACCTAAGTGTGAAACGAGTTTGGATTCATCTGCAATAATAATAAGTTCTTTAGAGGAGGTGGCAACAATTTTTTCGCGAAGTAATGCACCACCGCCACCTTTTATTAATTGTAAATCATTATTGATTTCATCTGCTCCATCGATTGTGAGATCGAGTATATCGGCTTCATTTAAAGAGATTAACGGAATAGATAGTTGCTTTGCTAATACTTCAGTTTCTTTTGATGTCGGTACAGCTTGAATAGATAACCCTTCTTTTACATGTTGACCTAACTTTTGTATTGTCCAATATACAGTTGAACCCGTACCAAGTCCAACCTTCATACCATCTTTTACAAAGCCAGCAGCATATTCACCGGCTAGCTGTTTTAAATTCATCATTTTACTCCGCCGGACGTGGTCCAGCATCTAAACCGGAATTTTCAACTGTAAGTATAGGGCGAACAGTAATATCTTTATGTACACGCATTTGGCACGATAATCGTAAGTGGTCTTCAATTCCTTTTTCCGTAATAGCTTGTTTTTCATCATTTGTAGCCTCACAAAAATCACCTGCAATGACTTCAACTCGGCAAGTTGTACATCTTGCTTTGCCACCGCAACGATGAAGAATGTGTACACCGTTATCTTCAAGTGCTAATACTAATTTCGTTCCTTCCTCAACATCAAAAGTTCCGGTACCTTCAACTGTTAATTTTGGCAAATTGATTCCTCCTCATGTAAAATGCTATATAACATATTTATGACCCGTATTCATGAACATAAACATAAAATTTATTATAAGCCCCGTAACTTTTTTATTTGTTCAATCGTTTAATAAGTAAGCGCTGAAAAGGAGTGGTTATTTTGTGCACAAAAGTAACTCAGGTTTTAAAGGATCATATCGATATGAATCATTCAAATATAAATTTATTAATTGAACATTATGCAGAGGTAAAAAGGTACTGTACGTTTTTGACGAAGAATAAATGGGATGGGGAAGACCTTGCCCAAGAAGCAATTTGCAAAGTTCTTCAAAAGTATAGTGAGAAGAAAATTTGTATAACGCTTCTGTATAAAATTGCTCGAAATCAATGGTTAGATCAAATGAAATCAAAATCCGTTCAAGAAAAGTTAGAACAGCAAAATACATTTGAAGAACCACATGAAAAAATTGCAGATTTGCATGAAATGGTAGGGAAAGTATTATCTTCGTTAAATGTGCAACAATCCGTAATTTTATTATTAAAGGATGTTTTTCAATATAGTATCGCGGATATTGCTAAAGTATGTTCGGTATCAGAAGGTGCAGTGAAAGCATCGTTATTTAGGAGTAGAAATAGGCTGAAAACGGTAAGTGAAGAAGGTATTGAAATAGTGGAGTACACGGATGATGTTGAAATCGTTGTAACTTCTATTCGTGAAGAAAGACCTGAATTGTTGACGAAACTTCTCCCAACAATAGATTTCACTAAGTTACCATCAATACAACCGGTGTTATTCTTCAGTATGAAAAAACCTTCTTCTTACAGTTGTATGCTTAGTGCGGCATAAAATAGATGGAGGGATTTAATATGAATGCAATTCCTTACGTAGTAGAACAAACGAAATTAGGAGAACGCTCCTATGATATATATTCAAGATTATTAAAGGACCGAATTATTATGATTGGTTCAGAAATTAACGATCAAGTTGCAAGCAGTGTAGTAGCACAATTATTATTTTTAGAAGCGGAAGATGCAGAAAAAGATATATTCCTGTATATCAATAGTCCGGGCGGTTCAACGACAGCGGGATTTGCAATATTGGATACGATGAACCTTATTAAACCAGATGTGCAAACACTTTGTATGGGATTTGCGGCATCATTTGGTGCGCTTTTACTATTAGCTGGCGCAAAGGGAAAAAGATTTGCGCTCCCTAACAGTGAAATCATGATTCATCAACCGCTCGGCGGTGTAAAAGGGCAAGCGACGGAGATTGAAATTACAGCAAAAAGAATATTAAAGTTAAAACATGATATTAACAAAATCATATCTGATCGAACAGGGCAACCAGTAGAAAAGGTAGCTCATGATACAGAAAGAGATTATTTTATGACTGCAGAAGAAGCGAAGGAATATGGGATTGTAGATGATGTTGTTACGAAAAAATAACATAAAGTAGGCTAGAGATTATATTTTATTCTCTAGCCTACTTTTTTAATCTTTTATCCATTCATCGACTAACGATTGATTCTTTTTTATCCATTTTCGAGCAGCTTCTTCTGGATCTTTCGTTTTATTTAACATGACCATTAACGTACCAAGCTGTTCATCATTCATTTTCCATTGATCAAAGTATTTCACAATATCCGGATGATCTTTTTCAAAACCTTTGCGAACTGAGTAATAAATGTCATCTTTTTCACCATATACTTTCTTAGGGTCTTTTAAATATTTTAAGTCAAATTCTGAAAAGCCCCAATGCGGATTCCAAAGCGTAACAGCGATTGGTTTCTTTTTCGTATATGCCTTCTTTAGTTCGCTCATCATCGCAGCTTCTGAAGATTGGACAAGTTTGAGTTTTATATCATATTCTTTCATTGCTTTATTCGTTAAATTCATAAGGCTACTGCCAGGTTCAATCCCGACGATTTTATTATCTAGCTCATCTTTATGAGCGTTTAAATCTTCGATGCTGTTTATGTTTTTCACATAAGAAGGGACGACTAAACCAAGCCCGGTACCTTCATACCATTTTGATTTTAAGACAATGTCATCTTTATAACGATCATTTAATGGTTGATCAGTAACTGGAAGCCATACTTCTAAATTTGCATCGACATCACCACGTGCGACTCCAGTCCAAATCGCAGCTTTTTCTAAATACATGAGCTCAACTTTGTAGCCTTTTTCTTCTAATAAAACTTTCCACATGTTTGCAGTTGCAATATTTTCTTTCCAACTTGTTACACCTATTTTAATTTTCCCTTTCGAATTTGCATTTGTTGCATTACATGAAGTGAAAATCATAGTAATAAATAATGCAAGGCATATAAGCCATATTTTCTTTTTCATCGAAACCCTCCTAAGAAACGTTTGCCTTTTTAAATAAATGTATAAGTAAGCATTCTTATTATGAACGGAAACGAGAATTTTAAAGAAAGCTTATGAATGTCATTTTTATGTAATATTTCTTTGCAAAATCGCAACACTATGTAAATAGATGGGCAGAAAAGGAGTAGTGACATGGATAATACAAAGGTACGTGTTGAAAATGTAACAAAAGTATTTGGGAAACATCCGCAACGAGCGCTTACCTTATTAAAAGAAGGAAAAAGCAAATCCGAAATTTTAAAGGAGACAGGAATGAACGTTGGTGTGAAAAAGGCAACGTTTGAAGTATACACTGGAGAAATTTTCGTTATTATGGGTTTATCTGGTAGTGGGAAATCTACATTGGTTCGAATGCTAAATCAATTAATTAAACCGACAGCGGGGCATATATACATAGATGGTGAAGATATCGCAACGATGGGAAAAGAAGAGTTGCGAAGAGTAAGAAGAACGAAGATGAGCATGGTGTTTCAAAAGTTCGCTTTATTTCCGCACCGTACAGTGATACAAAACGTTGCGTACGGGTTAGAAATTCAAGGAGTTCCAGTAGAGGAAAGAGAAAATAAGGCGTTAGAATCGCTACAGTTAGTAGGGCTAGATCATCATAAAGATAATTACCCAAGTCAACTTAGTGGTGGTATGCAGCAGCGTGTTGGAATCGCAAGGGCACTAACGAATAATCCAGATGTATTACTAATGGACGAGTCATTTAGTGCATTAGATCCACTAATTCGAAAAGAAATGCAAGATGAATTGTTAGAGTTACAAGATAAAATGGAAAAAACAATTATATTTATTACACACGATTTAGATGAAGCGCTTCGCATTGGAGATCGTATCGCATTAATGAAAGATGGAGAAATCGTTCAAATTGGAACGCCGGAAGAAATTATGATGAGTCCTGCCAATGAATTTGTAGAGAAATTCGTGGCGGACGTGAATTTAGGAAAAGTAATTACGGCGGAATCTATATTAAAACGACCGGAGACTTTATTAATTGATCGTGGACCACGTGTAGCACTTCAAATTATGAGGAATGCAGGTGTTTCTACCGTATATGTTGTAAACAAAAAGTATGAGTTTTTAGGTATATTAACTGCGGATGATGCAAGTAAAGCAGTACAAAAACAGTGGCCGATTGCTGATTTATTACTTAACGATATTCCGCATGTGTATTTAGATACTTTACTTGAAGAAACGTATGCAAAAATGGCGGAGATGAAATATCCGTTACCCGTAATTGATGAGAAGAAAAGGTTAAGAGGAATTATTAAACGTGAAAGTGTCATTCAAGCTCTTGCAGGTAACATTGAGGAAGAGGTGAAAGACGATGAATAGTATACCGCGTATTCCATTAGGGGAATGGGTCGATTCATTTGTTGCAAGTTTATATGAGCACTTTGAAGGCTTGTTCCGAGGATTCTCCTATATTATCGGCGGATTCGTTGATTTACTCACTAATTTTTTAACAATAATACCAGCCATATTGATGATTATTATCCTATGTTTCCTCATTTGGTACACAACGAGAAAATTATCTTTAGTCATTTTTACACTCATTGGATTATTATTTATTTTAAATATTAACTACTGGGCACAAACGATGCAAACATTAGCACTCGTACTTACATCTGTTATTATTTCAATAATTGTAGGAATCCCAATTGGAATTTTAGCTTCGCAAAATGAACGTTTCTCAAAATTTTTAAAACCGACATTAGATTTTATGCAAACAATGCCAGCATTCGTCTATCTCATTCCCGCGATAACATTTTTTGGGGTAGGCGTCGTACCAGGCATTATCGCTTCCGTTATTTTTGCTATGCCACCGACAATCAGATTTACAGACTTAGGAATTAGACAAGTTCCAGAAGATTTAATTGAAGCTGCGAATGCTTTTGGCTCTACCGCATCACAAAAATTATTTAAAGTACAATTACCACTCGCAACCGGAACGATCATGGCTGGAGTGAATCAAAGTATTATGCTTTCGTTATCGATGGTTGTAACAGCTTCACTTGTAGGAGCGCCAGGACTTGGCGTCGATGTATATCGCTCTGTAACACAAGTAAACATCGGAATGGGATTTGAAGCTGGACTAGCTATCGTCGTGATTGCGATTATATTAGACCGAATTACGCAAGGGTTTTATACAAAAAGAAAATAATTCAAAAAACACACTTTATACTACAAAGTGTGTTTTTTGAATTCCAATTACATCCGAACAATAACAGAACCTCCAGCTGGTGCACAAACTTGGTTTTGCTGTTGTTCCATTGATTTTATTAAATGATTATTTTCTTCGATTAAAGAGATCAATTTAGCTAATTGGCTTTCAAGGCTTGCGATGCGCTGCATCATGTATTGCGAATCATGATACAGTGTATTTCTTACTGGATGGGGGGAGTAAGCATATTGTTGATTTATATTTGGATTCCAATGAGGATACATTTGAATCGTTCCTCCTTCAATAAATTACTGATCTTTCTTATAGTAAATGCCTATGTATATGTAATGGTGACTTGAAAATTCTTTCAAACGAAGAGGATTATGTGGGGGAAATGGAAAAGTAATAAAGTACATTTTTTGGAAATTCTCAAGTGGGATAGTAATATATTAGGAGATGGCAACGTTCATGTAAATGGATATTATATTGGGAGAAATTATGAGAGGAGATGCTATTTTGACTAATAATAAAAAAAGAAATGACGCAATGGCAACTGGTGTCGCTATAGGCATTGTAATCGGTGTAGTTCCTGGTTTATTTGTTGATAATTTAGTAATCGGAATTGCGATTGGGATTGTAATTGGAATGGGGATTACAGTTTTGAAGAAATAATGAGTTGCAAATTTAAAATATGAACTTTGATTGAATCGTATATATGATTTTAATGGAATTGTAAAGTTAAGTGAGTGAATTTTCGGAATATAAAACCTGTTTTTCCTTTTTTTATGATATTATATATGAAAAGGATGGTGATGGATATGCCAATGAACAAGCAAGCAGAACAAAACTGCTTTATTTGCGAAAAACATAAAGGAAACATCATAGTTCCAGGTGGTGTTATTTATGAAGATGCTCTCATATACGTTGGGCATGTCCATTGGGATAAAGAAGAAACATATCTTGGTTATGTAATGATTGATATAAAAAGACATGTACCTGGTCTCGCTGAATTAACTGAAAATGAGGCAAAAGCATTCGGGCTGATAACAAGTAGAGTAAGTAAAGCGCTAAAAGAATGCGAAGGTGCAGAACATATTTATACTTTCGTTTCAGGAAATGGTGTACCACATATGCATATGCACATTATACCGCGTTATCCAAATACACCAAAAGAGTTTTGGTCACCGACTGAAGTAGCAAATTGGACTGGTGCACCACATGGAGATTCAGAGAAAATTAAAAAACTATGCGAAAGAATACGAAAGTATATGGTAAATGAGTATGCATACAACAAATAATACACAATATTCATGGGTTGGAAGTAGGGAAATGTGTTTAGACGAAATTTCAGTAAAGCAATATGGTGATATCGTACTTGGTAAATACGGCGGGAATATAAGTGCCGGAGCAAAAAAGAATGAAGACGGTGCATTAGTTTGGTCGAATGGTGATTGGGAATTCACCGTTATATTAGACGGACATAATAGTGCAGAAAGTGTTGATTTAGTAGTAAATACAATCCAAAAAGAATATGAAAATATAAAAGCGATTATGAAAGAATCAATTGAAATCGTATTTCGATCTGTTGAAAATTATATACTTACGATTTTTCAATCCCCCTCATTTAAAGAAAAGTGCGAAAGGGTAAAAGGTGAAACTGCTTGCTTAATATGCGTAAGAAAAGAAAATTACATATGGTAGCTTTCGATAGGTGATTGCTTGGTTTATGTATTTCATGAAGAATTACATAAATTAGGACAATATACATTGAATCAACGCCACTTTTACGAATGGATTGGAAATGTAAACACGTTTGATTTACCCGTTCCTTGCTATTCTTCAGGAATTCGTGAATTACGTACTGGAAAGAATCGAATTGTAATGGTGACAGATGGGGTATTAGAATGCGGGGAACGCTGTTATGAAACACCATTAAATCTTTATAATGATATGAATGGAAATAATATTGGGCTAAAAGAAAATATTCATAATGTGTTAGAACACGTTCATCATCAATTAGGACGAGATAGTGCTACCATTATTAGTTGGGATTATGAAAATGATGCATATGCTACGTATCCGAGTGATCAGCCGGAGAAAATTAAAGTAAAAAAATAAAAAGGAGGGATTTTCTGTCAATTACAAAAATAGCTTTATTAATTTTATGGGTGCTATCTTTATTGGTTTTTGAAAGAATAGCGAGAAGACAGTTAAATATACCGAAACAAAAAGGGTGGAATAACCAATATGTGAATGATACACATAAGTGGGGAAATAGAATTATCATTTTCTCTTATATAGTTGTTATTACTATAAGCACTTTTCTTCCAAATCGTATATTTATGGGCTATGTACCTCTTTTATTTTTTATTACGTTATATGGATTTCAATCATATATGGAGTGGAAATATGATAAGGAATCGCGTGAGTTTTTGATTTCATTATTAGGAGTTGCAGCATTAATAATAACAGGGTTCATACTATATTTCTTCCTTTAATATAGTATGAATTTAAAGCAAGAAGGAGAGAAGAAATGAAAAGACCTTTATTATGTGCAGAGGCGATCATTTTTAATGAAGATCATTCAAGAATACTCGTTCAATAACCGTTAATATAGTCCACTTTATTTTAAACAATTCAATGAAGTAATAGGAGGGATGATATTGAGAACCTATACATTTTGGATTATAATTTTTGTTTTTTGTATAGCGGGCTACTTTTTGGATCGATTTTTAAGAAAAAAATTGAATATGCCAAAGAGCGGGTTTTGGGGATATAATAAATATGTAAATAGCTTACATAAAAAATTGGAAATAGGACTGCTTTTTGTATATTTAATAATTAGTTTTATTTACATCTTTAAATTCGAAAGCACTAATATTTGGTTTATCATTTTCACTTATTTAGGGGTTACGTGGATCCTAAGGACATGGATGGAATGGAAGTATGATAGAGAATCGAAAGAATATATTTTTTCGATAATTGGATTATTTGCATTTATTTTTATGACTTCGATGCTATTTTACTTCGTTCCACCAGCTACATAATAAAAAAATATTGATGCGAGAGATATAAGAGGATGGATTATTTTGGATTTTACCGTAATTTTAAAATGGATTCGTGAAAAATATAAAGAGCAATCACTTATAATAATAGGTATTGATGGTACAAATGTTGAGATCATAAAGTAAATAGTAACCATTTATCTGAAAGATGATAAATGGTTACTATTCGTGTTAAAGTTACATCTTCTTAAAACTCCTCAAAACAAGAAACTCCCACAATCTCCATGGAAGAATTTTCTTCGCAAAGATCATAAATTTAACACCTTTTCCAATCGGATATCGTAATGTAGTACGTTTTGCTTCAGCAATTTCAACGATTTTATTGGCAACATCTATCGGATTACCAAATGTATTGCTGCCGCTATTAATATGTTTTTGTATTTTATCCATATATTCTTTGTAAGGAGAGGTTGTATCAGATTGGTTTTCAGCTAATTGTTTACCAACTTCCCATATGTTCGTGTTATAAGAACCAGGTTCAAGTAAGGCAACGTCTATTCCGAAAGGTTTTACTTCTAAGCGAAGCGATTCACTCCAGCCTTCTAATGCATATTTTGAAGATACATAAGGGGATAAACCAGGAAATCCAACTTGGCCACTAATACTGCTTATATTAATGATTTTTCCACTTTTCTGCTTTCTCATATATGGTAAGACAAGTTGAGTGATTGAAATAGCTCCAAAAAGGTTCGTTTCAAATTGTTTACGGTATTCCTCTACTGGAATTTCTTCTACAAAGCCTCCAGTTGCATATCCTGCATTATTAATGAGAAGGTCTACTCTATTCATGTCTTTTAAAAATAATTGAAAGTTATGTATAGAACTTTGATCTGTTACATCTAATTGTTGAACTTTTATGTTTTGCTGTAAGTTGAGTTTAGTAGCTTGAGATATTAAGTCTACTTGTTTTTCAAGATTTCGCATTGTAGCAATGACTAAATAGTCTTTTTTCGCAAGTTCAAGTGTCGTTAATAGTCCGAATCCACTTGATGCCCCTGTAATAACCGCGATTTTTTTATTCATTGTTCGCTCGCTTTCTTTTTCTTTTATCATAACGAGTTGTAAAGAGAAAATCTATTTATCGTATAAAGATATTTGATATAATTGAAAATAATTATCAATTAAATTTTGATTTTTACATAAAAGGAGTGTGGGTTTCATGGAGACTAACGGTTTTCATGATATTTTTCATAAATATTTTTATGGTTTACAAGTTGTAGAGGAAAGACATATGAATATGCCCAAAACAATAGGTAAGGGTGAAATACGAAGATGGACTTCGTTTTCAGGAATGGAAATTGTGTTATCAAATTATCAATTTCATAAAAATCATCGCATCCAGTTTGCATCTGATGCAGCAATGGTGGAGCTTAATTTTTGTTTACAAGGGTTCGGAGAAGTGCAAGTTGGTCATTCTTCGTATGAATTAATGACTGGAAATAGCTATTTATATTTTATGAATGATTTTGATGTATTATTTGAATATGAAAAAGAAACGCCTCTATATTCATTAGCGATTGGGATTCCTGTACAATTGTTTAATCATTTCATGATGAATAATGCTATTGAAAAAAGTCTTGATTTTCATTCTATATTAGGAAATCAACCTTTTAAAAAGTTTCAAAATCCAATTGATTCTATAACATCTAATATTATTAAGAGAATGATAGAGCATCCCCAAAAGGATCGTATTAATCAACTAGAAATAGAAAGTAAAGCGCTCGAATTGCTTTCTATACATTTTGGGAGAGTGTTGCTTAATGATTGTGACGCCAATAAAAGGAGTCAATTATCAAAAAAGGATTTGAATAAAATAAAACAAGCTGAAGAAATTTTACTTCAACGAATGGAATCACCCCCATCATTATTAGAATTGGCTAAAATAGTAGAATTAAATGATTATAAATTAAAAATTGGGTTTAAAGAATTATTTGGGATGTCCACATTTGCATATTTACGAGAAAAACGTATGGAACATGCGATAGATTTACTGCGTTCGGGAAATAGTAATGTGACCGAAACGGCATTTGCAGTTGGATACAATAATGTCAGTCATTTTTCAGAGTTATTTCGTAAAAAGTATGGAATGAATCCATCAAAATTTTTACGTATTTATTAACGTAAAACAGGAATAATCCGCTATACCGTAAACTCCTCCGTCATTTGGTAGTTGCTTTTTGTAATGGTCATTATAATTACAATCAACATCCAATTGGAAATAACTTTTTATGGAGGGATTTAAATGAAAGAGCAGAAGGAGCGTCATTTTTGGATATTTGTATTAACAGGAATGTTTCTTATTATAACAACGACGGGTTTTGCACGTATGGCATATGGAATTATATTGCCGTTTATGCAAGAAGGACTCCATTTATCTACAGCTCAATCAGGTATGCTAGGAACGATACTCTTTTTAGGCTATTTATTAACAGTCGGAACATCTGGAATACTCACCATTCATTTTGGAGCAAAATCAGTTTTATTAATAGGGAGTTGGCTCGTCGTTGTAAGTTTAATAGGATTAGCATTTGTTCCTTCAGTTTGGATAGCTGCTATTTTTATGCTATGTGCTGGAGCTGGAAGTGCTCTTGTATATACACCACTCATGTCAATAACAGTAGGATGGTTTCCAGAAAAAAGAGGAACTGCAATGGGGCTGTTATTAAGCGGTGCTGGCATAGGCATGCTATTTAGTGGAATAATTGTTCCTTATATAGTACGTACATTTCCAGAGTATAGTTGGCGTGGTTCATGGCTTTTGTTTGGCGTTATTACATGTATTGTTGTATTCGTTTCCTCAATTGTTTTGAAAAATCCAGAAGTTACTGAAGATGAGGGGGAAAGGAATAATAAGTCGTTTTTATGGAAAACGAAAGAGCTATACATCATTGCATGGATGTATTTTATTGTTGGAGTTGTTTATTTAATTCCAAATTTATATCAAACTAGTTTTATGATTGATAATGGTATTTCGGCATCAATTTCGGGAACTGTTTATGCGATTGCAGGTATGTTTTCAATCGTAGGAGCTCCTGTCTGGGGATTGATTTCGGATCGGATTGGTATAAAGAAGACGTTATGTATTTCACTTTTATTAGCTGTAATAGGTGATATGATTCCAATTATATTTGGACATATCATTGGCTTTATCATGTCGGCAATTATTTGGGGTTCCAGCCTCGGAGGTATCCTTTTATTAATTCAAGTTGCTGCCTCAAAGCAAGTATCTCCGAAATATGTCTCAATGGCAATTAGTTTTATATCCGTTTTCTATGCAGTTGGTCAAATGATTGGACCAGGACTTGCAGGATGGATTATCGGGGAAAGTGGTTATACAACAGCTTATGGATTAGGTGCTTTCGGTTTCTTTATGTGCATATGTTTGGGATTGAGGCTAAAAAGAGGGGATTTTGCAAACTCAGCGTATATAGAGAAGTGAGTATTGTCTTGAAATGAATCTTTTTAACGGGGGGAAGTAAAATGTTCCATGTTAAAGATGTTTTAGCAGATCAGTTATTAGCAAATGCGAATGATCCTAGTTGGTATATTCCGTTTTCAGATGCAGTTAAGGATTTATCTGAGAGAGAAGCTTTCTGGAAACCGAATGAAGAGAGTAATAGTATAGCTGAAATTGTACAACATTTACTGTATTGGAACTCGACGTGGCAAACAAGGTATAAAGAATCAAATGTTAATGCCGTGCCCGCTATTGGTGATAATAACAAAAGTTTTATGCTATCAGATAATCAAACATTTGAAGAGTTAAGAGAAAAACTATTAGAGAAACTGTTACAATGGCAAAATCTCATAAATGAAGACAAGGTTGAAAGTGATGTAATTGGATTTCCTGTATCTGCGAAGTGGTGGGAAGTATTAGCTAATGTAACAACTCATAATGCGTATCATATTGGTCAAATTATTTACATTCGGAAATTACAGAAGAGTTTTGATAGTGAATAGTGTAATGGTTCTCTAATTTATCTGAAGCAATTCATGAAGCATTATTGTAGGCCGTAAGACATGCTGTGCACGCTTGAAGGTAGAAAGACCAGTCTAAAATGACTGGTCTTTCTACTATCTAATAATATTTAAGTAGCAATTTGTGTGAAACTATATAAAAATGTAGTTCCAACTATTCAATTGAGATGCCCTGTTGCTATTTGATTTCAATTGCTGAAGTAATATCGTTCCAATCCGCAGCTAAATTAGCAGTTTGACCATACCAATCAGAGTGTCTAAAGGAGACACCTTTTCCATATCCTTGAGTTGAAGAATGTTCCCATAGCGTTGTTGAATAACTTGCAGAAGGTGAAGCTGTACTTACAGAAGAAATTCTGTCGTTCCAGCTAGAAGGTAGGTTTTTAAAGCCGCTGCTCCAATAAATATACTGTCCACCTTTATTTTGATGCTCATAAAAATCGGTACTACCAGCACCACTACCTAAGGGGTTAATTTGATTTTTAAGTGCCTTTTTATCCTTTTCAATAAAAGCATTCAATGTTTCTCTGCTAGTAAAGCCATAAGCTAACCAATCTCCATTTTCATTTTGCTTAGGTAGTACCATAGTAATTTGGATGTCTTTTTTTGATTGATCGCTTAGTTTTGTGAATAAATTAACATTCTTTTCATCAACTTTTAAATAATCAAATGATTTAATTGTATTATCTTTTTCTGCAGCACTTACTACTCCTAATCCTCCAGTTAATGCAAAACCTGCTACTAATGTCCCTGCTACTAATTTCTTCAACATATAACCATCCCTTTTTTTGTTTAGATTTTTGTACAGGAAAATCTTGTACTAGTAAAATGTAATCTAGTTTTATAATTTTGTAAATATTCTGAAGTTTTAGAAATAATAGGCGGAATATTTGCAGTTTTACATTTTTTCTTTAGAAAAAATGGTTATTGGAATGATATAATAAATAAATATATTGCTTTTCTTGGATGTTAAAATATTTTAGGAGAGATGTCATTGAAATATTTCACAAGAGATTGGTATAAAGAAATGCAAATTTCAGGATTTGTAAATTACATAGGATCAATAGAAGAATGGAAAGAAGTGAATCCTGATTATATACAAAGTTTGAAAGACGAAGTAGAAGAAAGGAAAGAAGATTTATTAAATTTTCTTCCTGAAACACTACATCCACATATTCATAACAACACTATTGATTCAGAATATCCACCTAATGGATTAAAGAAACTTTTATTAGAGTGGACAGCAGATTATGAGAAAAGAATGGCTCAATTAGATCTATCATACTTAGAACATTTTAATTCCATTAAGAAAATGCTTCCGTCAAATGTTGTTCAGTTACATGAGGCATCACTACATGATAGTGAAATTTTAACTGTAGAGAGAAATTTAGAAGATATTTTATCTATAACAGTAGATTGCAGTGGCACTTTTAGTGATTTCGATAAACTTCAAGTAACTTTTACAGGAGTGACGAAATGTTCTATGCCGGAAAATCTTAAAGGTGCTTGGTGGCTGTACCATGAAATAGAGCTTACTGAAGATGGATTTGAATTAGGTATGTTATTTGATTGCCCATTTGAAGAAATAACGATTTGTGCAAAAGATGTCTTGCTTGAGAAAAAATAACTTGGTTATTTGTATATTAATTTATAATAAAGAGAGTTTCTTTTGCTGAAGTTTACAAGTTCGATAACAAAAAAACAGTCATTTAAGACTGTTTTTTATTTTGATACTAAATTATCAAGCTTCCAATATGTATTTGTTAATGGAGCAACTTTACTATCTATATACAAATACATGTTATTTAAGTCTTTAGGCGAAGTTTTCATTTCAAATACAACGTCAGTAGTTAAAGAAAATTCGAGTGGAACATTTTTATATTTCTCATCATCTACTGGATGAACTTCACCTTCATATTTTTGACCAGTTTTTTCATCTTTTATGAAATATTTTATCTCTGAAAGATCAATAGTTTGTCCATCGGCTCGAACATTATTAATCATAACACGAGTTGTAAGACGCCACTCTTTGTCTATTTTTTCAAATTTTGCATTTTCAACTGTTGCTCTATAGTATCCGTTTTTAAATATTTCCCCATAGTGCATTGCATTCTTTTCGAGAGAGCTCTTTTCTTGTTTTGGTGTAGCACTGCTATTACATCCTGCCATTATTCCTGTAAATATTAATGCTGTACAAGTTACTTTAATTAAAGATTTCATAGTAATTCCTTTCTGTATTAAAAAGTAAAACATAGGAATAATTTTACATCGGCAGGAAAATAAATGGAAGTATTTTTGTGGAATATGCAAATATGCATGTATTTGGTATTAAAATTAATGAAATAGAAAGAGAGAAAAAACTCGCATAAAGCTGGGGAAATAAGAATTGAAAATATTGTAAAACGGAAGAAACGTGCATATAATTAACATGAAGTTTAAATTTCAGAATCTTCAATAAAGGTGGTGAGAACATGTTCACTGAAGAGCGTAGAGAGAAAATTTTAGAGCTACTTAAAAAAGACGGAAGAGTAATCGCAAAAGATCTTGCAGAAATATTTGATATGTCTATTGATTCTATAAGAAGAGATCTATCTATTATGGAGAAGGATGGTTTTTTAAAAAGAACTCATGGAGGTGCAATAGAGTTTGCCCGAGTGAGGAACTTAGCCGCAGAGCCATCTAAACGTTATAGTAATGGCTCTAAATATGAGGATGCAATTGCAAAAATCGCAGCTTCTTATATACAAGAAGGAGATTCCGTTTTTATTGGTGGGGCTTCAATTCATTGTGCCATGTTAAAATTTTTACCCGAAACATCATTTACAGTTATTACGAATTCTATAGAGATAGCTAGTTCGTTACGAGAATATAAAAGCATAGAAGTGTATTTAATTGGTGGTAAGGTAAAACCTTCAGGAAATATTACTGATACACTTGCCTCGGAATTGATTAGTAGTTTTACTATTGATCTTTATTTTTCTACAGGTGGTGGAGTTTCATTACATGGTATAAGTACTGCAACACCGGAAGTTGCTCATTTTGGAAAAACAGTAAGCAAAATCGCTCGAAGAAATATTTGTTTAGCTCCTCATAATAAACTCGGAATAGACTGCTTTATAAAAGGAGAGTCACTTAAAGAAATTGACCTTATAATAACAGATGAAGAGGCTAGTAAAGAAACTATTCAAGAATTTGAGAAACAAGGTAAACAAATTGTAATAGCGCCAATGTACTGCATTTAAAAGGAGTTTGCAATGATTATAAAAGAACAAGAGTTTTGTATAAACGGACTAGAGTATACGATTCGACCTGCAGCTAAGCAAGATGCAGATCAGCTATCGAAAATACGAGTTCAGATCGATGGAGAAACTGAAAATATGGATAGAGAAGTTGGAGAGGGATTTATAGATACGAAGGGATTCCAGGAAATAATAAAAACGGATAGTAAAAAAACAAGAAATCTCTTTTTAGTTGCGGAAGTTCATAACCGTGTCGTTGGATTTTCGAGATGTGAAGGATCTGATTTAACGAGATTATCTCATAAAGTAGAATTCGGAGTTTGTATTTTAAAAGAGTTTTGGGGATATGGAATGGGTAAGTGCCTATTACAACAATCTATTAATTGGGCTGATGAAAATGCAGTGAAAAAGATAGCATTACAAGTGCTAGAGACAAATGAGAAAGCCACTCAGCTTTATAAAAATTTAGGTTTTGGGGTAGAAGGTATTCTAAAAAATGATAAAAAGCTGTCGGATGGTAAGTATTATAATACGGTAGTAATGGGAAGGTTTACTGATACTTTTCATAAAAGAGGTGAAGAAGTATGTTTTACAGAAGGAAGTACTATGTAGTAAAAAATGAATTCATAGAAATATTTAATAATCATTTCAATGATACTAATTTACCTAATCAATTAAAATATGGTTCTCGTTTAATAGGACGCTGGATGAAAGATAATAATGATGGTACGACTGAAGTATTTGCAATATGGGAATATGATAGTTATGAAGAATATGTAGAAATTGAAACGGAAATTAGAAGTGATAAAATGCACGTTAAAAGAATATATGACTGGTATGAAAAATATGGCGGGAAAGAATATGTTTTACGAGAGTACATAATAGAGATGAAAAATGAAAAGTTACTATGTACTGTAAAATGATAGAGGAGTGAAGCCAAATGGGGATGAGAACGAAATTATATATTAGTTTAGCATCCACTATTTTATTCGCAATAGCGGTGGCAATATTCTTTTTAAATGACAATCCGATAAAGTGGTTTTGGTTATGTATTTTAGTAGCTTCCATTATACAAAATATAGTGTTGTTAAAAAAACATAAAGAAATTCATTAAGATATTCAAATTATCAACATATTTGTGTCGCCTTTCTAATTGTGTTGAAAACGCTATTTTTCCTGTTCGATTGAGTTTTCACATCGGTATATGCTCGGTATGTTAACTTCAATTGCTCATGTGATTGAAAGTGAATGTAGCATTCAAATACATCAAAACGAACTACATTTAATTCACCGCTTTTTAGATGTAATTGATAGTGATGAACAAGTTGTTATTTGTAATCAATGTTCAAAATATAAATGGACGGGAAATATGCGGAACATAAATGTAATTTTATTACAGAAGGTGATGGGAAATCAAAAACAAATTGAGTTACAAAATGGAAATAAAGAAAAACATACGCTGAATTTTCACGGAAAACTACAGTGTTATAGCATGATTGAAGCGCTAGAAAAGACAAACGGAAATGTTTCATTAGCTGCAAAATTATTTGCTGTGCCACGCAGTACATTTTATAAACGAATGCAAAAAATTAGGCTATAAAAGTAGATTTTTGTAATCTACTTTTTCTTTGTGGGCTCACGTTCTGTCGGAATGTGCGCTTACCGGGGAAATAATAGAATAGTTAGACAGAAGATTTCCAGAAGGGGGGTAGCATGTGAAGTATATTGAAATTGGAATCGGGAATAGGTGGTTCGTTCGAACAGAAACTGAAAATAAAGACGGAACTGAATTTGAGGAACGCGGCATTATAAAACCTATTTATTTTGAGTTTTTATATGTACGAATTTGGTTGTGAAAAACGTGTTTTATTTTTGATACGAGAGAGGGCTTTAAGAAAGTAAGAAAAAGTAGAGCTGAGTATAAGTTTATTGTTGGAATGGTGAGTAGGTTAAAACAATAGAATCAAACAGGGGGTGTTCTTATGATTAGAATTACCACATTCATACTCGCAATTATTGTAATGGTCTATTCCATCTATAGTTGGAATGATGATTCGAAACAAAGTATGCTTATTCTACAATTGCTTCTAGGATTTATGTTAGCTGGTATGGGGGTACAAAATTTTAAGAAAGATGAAAAAGAGAATAAAAATCTGGGGATTATTCTCTTACTTGCATCGCTATTTTGTATTTTTGTATCGTTAATAAAATATTTTAAATAAACCGTTACTCAATATACTTAGTAACGGTTTATTTGAGGTTATAATGTGCTATTTATATAACCCCGTCGTATACATTTCCGTCAATGTATACACTATTTCTTCTACATCAATTTTTTTATCATTTTGAACGATTGTCCAAAGGAACATTTCATTCATAGAGAACCAGCCGCATGCGACAATCTCTTTATTTAACTTAGTTCGTACTAATTCATTTTCCAGGGAATGAGTAATGTCTTGTATAATCCGTGTTACAAAGCGTTCGCGAATCTCATCCCATTTTTGACGTATTTCTTTTGAGGTTCTTATTGCTTCTTCAACAACTTGTAATATAGCTCTTTCTTCTTGTGCTAACTGTAAAAAAGCGCGCACTTGATTCTGAATCATATCTCGTGCTTCGGCCTTTGTTTGAGGGGAAAAAGATCGATCAGCAATATCATAAAAGCGATTCATCACACCTTCCATCAAAACGACGAGGAGAGCATCTTTGTTTTTAAAGTATACATATGCTGTTCCATAACCAGTTTCTGCATGTTTAATAATTTGCGTGATTGTAGTTTTCTGAAATCCGTTTTTTATAAAAATAGTATAACCGGAATGTAATAGTTTCTTTTTCGTTTCTAAGGAGCGGTGTTTTCTTGTTGAAAGAGTAGTGTTTTTCAAGGAATCACCTCTTTATACTGAAATATCTGAAAATATAATTGTATTGTAAAAGAAGTTCGTATATAAAGTCAACTGACATAATATCATTGACGTTATATCAATTTAAGTGATATATTTCAATTAGTTAGAATAAAAAGAAAATTAAAAGAAGGTGACACCATGTATAAAGAACCATTTCAACCAACTTATGAGTATGCGCTTGAATGTGATAAACATGATGAACTGAAAGATTTTCAAACTGAATTTTATAAAAAAGAAGAAACAATATATTTAGATGGTAACTCTTTAGGTTTGCTTTCAAAAAGAGCAGAGAAATCGTTACTTACTTTGCTAGATTCATGGAAAGAGTTTGGAATTGATGGATGGACTGAAGGTGAGCATCCGTGGTTTTTCCTTTCGGAGAAATTAGGTGAATTGACAGCACCTCTTATTGGAGCTTTGCCGGAAGAAACAATTGTAACCGGTTCCACGACTGCGAATATACATCAAGTTATTGCGACGTTTTATGAGCCGAAAGGAATACGTACAAAAATTCTTGCGGATGAATTAACATTTCCGTCAGATATTTATGCGCTTCAAAGTCAAATTCGTTTAAAAGGCTTAGATCCAGATGAGCATTTAGTACGAGTGAAAAGTCGAGATGGAAGAACACTTTCTGAAGATGATATTATTCAGGCAATGACAGATGATATCGCTTTAATTTTATTGCCTTCTGTACTATATAGAAGCGGACAAATTCTCGATATGAAGCGATTAACAGCTGAAGCTCATAAACGTGGTATTCATATCGGTTTTGACTTATGTCATTCAATCGGTTCTATTCCGCATCATTTTAACGAATGGGATGTAGATTTCGCTGTATGGTGTAATTATAAATATTTAAATGCAGGTCCTGGTGGTGTTGCAGGTTTATATGTGAATAAAAAACATTTAGATAGACTTCCAGGATTATCTGGTTGGTTTAGCTCTAGAAAGGATAAGCAGTTTGATATGGAACATTCATTAACTGCGGCTGATCATGCTGGAGCCTATCAAATAGGGACACCTCACGTATTAAGTATTGCACCATTAATCGGTTCTCTTGAAATTTTTAAAGATGCCCGTATTGAAAGATTACGTGAAAAGTCATTACATATAACAAGATATATGCTCGATTTAATTCAATTGGAGTTAAATGATATGGGATTTACAATCGGAAATCCGCTAGAGGATGAAAAACGAGGCGGGCATATTTATTTAGAACATGCTGAGGCGGCACGTATATGTAAAGCGTTAAAAGCAAATGGAGTGATTCCAGACTTTAGAGCTCCAAATGGAGTTAGACTTGCGCCTGTTGCTTTATACAATACGTATGAGGAAGTATGGAACTCTGTACAAATCTTAAAGAAAATTATGAAAAATGAAGAATATAAAAACTTTGAAAATAAGCGAGAGGTTGTGGCATAAGCATGAAAACATCGCAGTGGATTGATATTTCACAACCGCTAAATAATGATATCGCGACGTGGCCAGGGGATACACCGTTCTCGTATGAAGTTTCATGGTCAAAAGAAGACAGTGGTTCAGTAAATGTCGGAAAGTTAACGATGAGTATCCATACAGGTACTCATATTGATGCACCATTTCATTTCGATAATGACGGTAAGAAGGTGTTAGATTTAGATATACACGTATATGTAGGCGCAGCACGAGTTATCGATGTGTCAGGGCTGGAGAGTATCGGTAAAAAGGAATTAGAACGTTTTAAATTAGAAGGTGTAGAGCGATTATTATTACGTACATCTTCACATGGTAAAGCGCAAGAATTCCCAGAAAAAATCCCGTATTTACGTGCTGATATTGCAGATTTTCTATCTAGTAAGGGCATTCGTTTAATTGGGGTAGATGTACCTTCTGTTGATCCTTTAGATGATAAAGAACTAGAAGCACATCATCAATTATTTAAACACGGAATTCACATTTTAGAAAATGTCGTACTCGATCACGTAGCAGACGGCGATTACGAACTTATTGCCTTACCACTCGCATTAACAGATGCAGATGGGAGCCCAGTTCGCGCTGTTATTAGACCAATATAAATAGAAATATATAAAAGGGGCGTTTGATTAATATGAAAGAAAACGAAAAGGTAATTATGGAAAAAGGGATTCACACTGATTTTAAGGAAAATATGACGTACGGAGAGTATTTACAGCTAGATAGCTTATTATCTAGTCAACAAAGATTATCAGATCATCATGATGAAATGTTATTTATCGTTATTCACCAAGCGAGTGAGCTTTGGATGAAACTAATTTTACATGAACTGAATGCAGCAATTGAATCTATTAAACAAGATAAATTACCACCAGCTTTTAAAATGTTAGCACGTGTATCAAAAATTCAGTCGCAAATTATTCAATCTTGGGATATTCTTGCGACATTAACGCCATCAGAATATATTGAGTTCCGTGATTCACTTGGTCAGGCTTCTGGTTTTCAATCGTATCAATATCGAATGATTGAGTATGCACTTGGTTATAAAACACCACATGCATTAAAGATTTATGAAAAGGACCCAGAATTACATGCTCGTCTTCATAAAGCACTTCATGCACCAAGTTTGTATGATGTGGCGATACAAGCGCTTGTTAAAGAAGGATTCCCAATTCATGAAGATGTGTTAAACCGTGATATTACGCAGCCTTACGAAGAGGATGCAACTGTAGAAGCGGCTTGGATAGAAGTATATGCGGACGTGCAGAAATATTGGGATTTATATCAGCTTGCAGAGAAATTAATCGATATTGAAGACTGGCTACAACAATGGCGTTTCCGTCATATGAAAACGGTAGAACGAATTATTGGTCATAAAATGGGAACAGGTGGCTCTTCTGGCGTATCTTATTTAAAACGAGTGCTTGATCAATGCTTCTTCCCAGAGCTTTGGAATGTTCGAACGAAATTATAAAATAAACTTGTCAGCTATTAAATGCTGGCAAGTTTATTTTTTTGTTTTAAAAACAAGTATGATTTAATAGAGAGAACGAGATGAACAACAAATATTACATAATCATTTAGATGGAGGAAGATTTCTTGAACTTTGAGCAATTACAAAATAAATTTGAAAAGAAAAAAGTTAATACATTTCTTGTTTATCAAAAAGGGGAATTAACGACTGAGTACTATAAAACGATAGACTGTGCAAATGACTTATTTAAAATTAATTCGATTACAAAAAGTATCGTATCTATATTAATTGGTATCGCAATTGATAAAGGATTTATAAATGATATACATACACAAATCACAACATGGATTCAAAATGCACCGGAGAAAAAGAGGGAACTAACGCTGTATCATTTATTAACGATGACAACAGGAGAAGATTGGCAAGAGTTCGGAAATGGGGTTATTTTCCCAAATGACTTTGTGGAATCAGACAATTGGGTGCAATACATTTTAGAAAAGCCGCTCATTGAAGAAATGGGTACGAAAATGAATTATAATTCAGGCTCTTCTCACTTACTTAGTTACATCATTCAACAAGCAACTGGAATGTCGACGGAGCAGTTCGCGAAAAAGTATTTATTTGAGCCGTTAAACATTACGGAGTATGAGTGGCAACAAGACCCGCAAGATATATATGTTGGCGGATTCGGTATGAAAATGAAATCTATAGACTTATTAAAGTTAGGGAAATTATGTTTGAACAATGGATATTGGAAGGGGAATGAAATTGTATCATCGAAATGGTTAGAAGAATCAAATACAGCTCTATTTGAAACGTATGAACATGTCGGGGCATATGGATATCACTGGTGGGTATTACATAACGAAAGATTTCACATACCGTATTGTATGTATTTTGCTATGGGATACGGAGGGCAATACATTATTATCATTCCGCAGTTAGAGCTCATAGCGGTAATTAGTAGTTACATGCCAAAACGTGGCCTCGTACCATTAAAGTTATTTATAGAGCATATAAAAGAGAATTCCAATCATAAATAAGAAGAGAAATGAGGTGTTTTATGAGAAGTGCAAAAATGATAGCGATTTATAGAATGTTATTAAGTCTTCTAGCGTTTAGTGCACTTATTACTCAATTTGTTACAAGGGCACAAGTGAAACCGTTCAATCCAGTTAACTTTTTTAGTTTCTTCACAATTGAAAGTAATATTTTAGTGGCGGTAATTCTACTATTAAGTAGCTTGGGGACAGCCACATTCGGACGTTCCGAGCAGTTTGGAGTTCTTCGCGGCGCAGCTACAGTATACATACTGACAACAGGACTTATTTATTTTTTGTTATTAAGGGGATTAGAAGAGTCACTTCAAACAGCGATACCGTGGGTAAATACTGTGCTTCATTACATCATGCCATTAGCGATGATTTTAGATTGGGTTATAAATCCACCTACGAAGGCCGTTACATGGAAACAGGCTGCGAGTTGGCTTGTTTTCCCGCTTTTATATGTTGTATATAGCTTAATCCGCGGTCCATTCGTGAATTGGTACCCATATCCGTTTCTCGATCCGAGAATAGGCGGATATGGGAGAGTGCTTTTATATAGTATCGGAATAGCGGTTGTAATTGGAGCTATTTGCGGATTAGTAAAAATGTTAGGAAATCGATCTTTGCATATAAAAAATAATCCTCCTTATTAAGGAAGAAGTACATAAAGAAACCTCTGTCTGTATGTAAAGACGGAGGTTTCTTTGTTTTACCGATTTGTCTTCTGAAAGGACATCTTTAAAAATTTCTCTGTTTTCGTATCAAACTCTATATCCACAAAAACACCATACTCTTTTCCACCCTCACGTAGCCATAATTTAAACTTTTCAACTGTTATTTGAACAGTTTTTGGTTTTCTACCTATATGAAGGTAATCGATAATCTCAGCTTTCGGATATTGTTCTTTCGTTTTTTCAACGGCTAGTTTACCCCATTTTGCATAGGGTGGCTGTGCGTGAACTATAGATGGACCAGTATATATATTTGAACATGCTGTTAGTAAAAAAATCGCGAATGCTATACGTGTGAAGAAATACTTCATAATAAGCTCCTTTTACTCTTTTTTATATTGTGTGCATATATCTTCAAGCATATAAGCTTGGCTTTTTTTGTCTTCTTTACATAAAAGCTTCACATTTACAAAACATAACCATGAATTCATTCTGTATTTAAGGAGGGAAACATATGCGTCAAAAAGGTTTTTTGAAGCTAGCAGTTTTACTTACCTTTATTGGCTTATCTTTAATGGTAAGTAGTATACAAACCAAAAATGTAGAAGCCTTTTCTAATCAAGTAATTCAAAGGGGAGCATCTGGAGAAGATGTCATTGAACTGCAAACTCGTTTGAAATATAACGGATTTTATACGGGAAAAGTTGATGGTGTTTTCGGATGGGGTACATATTGGGCGCTTCGAAACTTTCAGCAAAAATTCGGATTGCCAGTTGATGGTTTAGCGGGTGCTAAAACGAAGCAAATGCTTGTAAAGGCAACAAAGTATGATAAGTCGACCGCTAATAAAGGTACAACAACTAATAAAGGGAACAGCGGTGGTACTGCGCAAGAAAATAAACCACCACAAAGTAAAGGGACAAATGTTCCAAATGGTTATTCTCAAAATGACATTCAGCTAATGGCAAACGCTGTATATGGAGAGTCACGTGGTGAGCCTTATTTAGGACAAGTTGCAGTGGCTGCGGTAATTTTAAATCGTGTCACAAGTGCATCGTTTCCAAATACCGTTTCAGGTGTAATCTTTGAACCGAGAGCCTTTACAGCAGTAGCAGATGGACAAATATATTTAACGCCAAATGAAAATGCGAAAAAAGCCGTATTAGATGCAATCAATGGATGGGATCCAACAGGGAATGCACTATATTATTTCAATCCAGATACTGCGACAAGCAAATGGATTTGGACTCGTCCACAAATTAAAAAAATCGGTAAACACATTTTCTGTAAATAGAGCGGAGGTGGAAACATGTTAAGAGGTATTATCATTGTACTATTAACAATAGGTGTAGTCGGAACAGGATATTGGGGCTATAAAGAACATCAAGAAAAAAATGCAGTATTAATTAGAGCGGAAAATAGTTATCAGCGCGCGTTTCATGATTTAGCGTATGAGGTTGACTTATTACACGATAAAATTGGGACAACACTTGCGATGAATTCACGCGCGTCTCTATCGCCAGCATTAGCAGATGTGTGGCGTTTAACATCTGAAGCTCGTTCTGATGTAGGTCAACTACCATTAACATTAATGCCATTTAATAAAACGGAAGAATTTTTAGCGAATATCGGTGATTTTAGCTATCGTGCAGCGATTCGTGATTTAGAAAAAGAACCGCTAAATGATCAAGAGTATAAAACACTGCAAACGTTATATTCAAATGCAGGAAATATACAAGATGAACTAAGAAAAGTGCAACACCTTGTGTTGAAAAACAACTTGCGCTGGATGGACGTTGAAATGGCACTTGCATCAAACCGAGATCCAGCAGATAACACAATTATTGATGGATTAAAAACAGTTGAAAAGAATGTAACGTCGTACTCGTCTACTAATTTCGGACCTACTTTTACAAGTGCACAAAAGAACAAAAAAGGTGGGTTTGAAGCAGAAGGAAAAGCAATTTCAGAAGATGAGGCAGGAAAAATTGCAAAATCATTTTTGAATTTAAAAGGAAATGAAAAAGTGGATGTTGAGAAAAGTGGAAAAGGTGCAAAAGAATCTTTCTACAGTGTGAAAATTAAAGATCCAGCAACAAACAACGAATATTACATGGATATTACCGGAAAAGGTGGATACCCAATTTGGGTAATGAATAATCGAGAAATTAAAGAACAAAAAATTAGTTTAAATGATGCAGGAAGTAAAGGATTAACGTTTTTAAAGGATCACAAGTTTACAAATATGGAGCTATTTGATAGTTCTCAATATGATAATATCGGTGTGTTTACGTACGTTGTAAATGAAAATGGAGTGCGTATTTATCCAGAAGCAATTCAAATGAAAATTGCTTTAGATGATGGATCGATTGTTGGTTTTTCGGCAAAGGAATATTTAGCATCGCATCAAAAACGAACAATTCCGAGTGCGAAGCTAACTGCTGCTGAGGCGAGAAAGAAAATTAATCCCGATGTAAAAGTTATGGAAGAACGTAAAGCTGTAGTAGTAAATGACTTGCATAATGAAGTACTTTGTTATGAATATATTGGTACTTTAGGGAAAGATACGTACCAAATTTTCATTAACGCAAATAGCGGGGCAGAAGAAAAAGTGAAGAAGATGCAAGCGGTTGAAAAAATTTATGATTAAACATCAATGATAAAGTGGTGAAAATAATGAAAATCATTATATATATGTTAATGTTTTGTTTCGTTATTACTGGATGTAGTATTGGAAAAAAAGACAATCCTAATGAAAAGCCAGAACAAAAAAATGTCTCGATGAAAAATGTTACGTATACAAATAAATCAAATAAACCAAATGAAAAGGCAGCTGATCATCTGGCATCTTTAGCTGCAAGTATACCTGGTGTAAACGATGCGACAGCAGTGGTAGTTGGGAAATATGCTGTGGTAGGTATTGATGTAAAAGCGAAACTTGATCGAACTCGCGTTGAGTCAATTAAGTATTCTGTTGCAGAAAGTTTGAAGAATGACCCAAATGGTGCGAATGCAGTCGTTGTAGCAGATGTTGATACGTATGAAAGACTAAAACAAATAGGTAAGCAAATTAAAAAAGGTAAAACTGGTGAAGGCATACTTGATGAATTAGCAGCAATTGTTGGCCGTGTAATGCCGCAAGTTCCAAATGATATGATTGAAAATAGAGAAACAAACCCGATTAAAGATAATGATAAACAATTACCAAAAGATGAAGAACAAGAACTTCGAAAAGAACAAGATGATCAGTCCAACAATCATTTGAAAAAATAGTGGAAATCCCGTACTAAATTGTACGGGATTTTTTATAAAATTAAATATTCAGTTTATTTTTAAGGGAAAATATGGTTTAATAATGAGGGGAGGGACAACCGTTATGATGAAAAAAAGCACACTCATATTGTGTAGTTTATGCATAGGTTTTAGTATGACAGCGTGTGACCAGAAGAAAGAAGTGAAGAAGAAAACTGCTACATCTTCTACTATAACGGAAAATAAAAATCAAAAATCCATTAATGTAAATCATTTCTCAAATATTAATGAAGGAATGACATATTTAGAAGTGAAAGATTTAATCGGTTTTGAAGGGGATTTACTCATAGAAGAAGGGGAAGAACATTCTACACGAATTAAACAAATTTTTGCTTGGAAAGGCAACGATCCAAAATCATTTGCTGAAATTACATTTTTGGATGGAAAAGTGCATTCTAAAACACAGCAAGGTTTAAGTTAATAACTTGAAGGAGTGGGAGAGTTAAGCATGAACATACATACAGGGGAAATACAATTAGTTCCGTATAAGGAGCAGTATAAAGAGATAATACAATCATTTACTTTACCAAGTGAACAAGTTCAATTTACGGCGAATCCAGGTGAATTACTGGAGAAAGCGAAAAATGATCGAACGAAAAATGTAGTTGTTATTTTAGACTATAACGGAGTACCTGTCGGTGTATTTATATTACAAACAGGTGATAGAGTACAGGAGTTTACAGAAAATAAGGATGCCATACTTTTAACTTCTTTTTCTGTTAATCATAATAAACAAGGAAAAGGATATGCTAAAAAATCATTGGCGTTATTACAAGACTTTGTAAAATATTATTATCCAATAAAAAATGAAGTAATTCTTGCTGTAAATGAAAAAAATATTCCGGCACAACAGTTATATGAGAAAGTTGGATTTCAAGATAGAGGATTTAGAAGAATGGGACCAATTGGACAACAATTCATATTACATTTACCTATAACGAGATAATAAGATAACAAAGCTTACTCTTGAAAAAAATCATGTAGTAAGTTTTTTCATTTGAGATATTTTCCAAACATGATATGTTAGAGGCATTAAGGTAAGTATTCGAGAAGTATGAAGGTGCAAAACAATTCGATTGCTAAGCATGTAAATACGCGAGGGGTAATCATATGACAATTTATATTGCATTACTACGGGGAATAAATGTAGGTGGGCATAAAGTAATCAAAATGGCGGATTTGAAAAAAGTCTTTGAATCAATAGGGTTAAAAAAAGTGAAAACATATATTCAAAGTGGAAATGTAGTGTTTGAGTCAGAAGAAGAGATAAGTTTTTTAAAGGAACGAATTGAATGTGAAATTAAGAATGTTTTTGATTTCGATGTTCCAGTTATGTTAAGAACAAAAGATGAATTTATAAATATTATAAAAACGTGTCCTTATGAAGCCGATTTATTGTTAGAAGGAGAAAGCATACATGTTGCCTTTTTAGCCAATGCACTTTCTGAAGAAGACAGTAATCAATTGCTTACGATTAAAAGCGAAATAGAAGGTTGTCATATTGAAGGAAGGGTAGTGTATTTATTTTTCAAAAAAAGCATTCGGAATTCTAAACTAATGAACCAGTTTCAAAAATTACATACGCCAGCTACAGTAAGGAACTGGCGGACTGTGAATAAGCTGAAAGCAATAGCAGAAGAGATTTAAATAAAAAAGTGGTTTTCTATTTACAGAAAACCACTTTTTTTATTTATATTGTTTGGCGACAATGAGTTCAACGATAGGGAAAATAAGAAAGGAAGAACAGAGCGCAATAAAGAGTGGAAGGTTTTTTACACCATCCAAATTGGAAACCATAGAAAATCCTTCCGAGCAGAGTAATATAAGGAACATAACACCTACAAGCACAAAATACGCGATTTTAAAGCTTTTATATGTAATTTGTTGTCCCATCTCATCTTGACTTTCTTTCGATACTCCGTTTGGATCTCCCCATGTAATATGATTAATTAAATTACTAAGTATTAAAGAAGCAGCGAAAATCGTTCCACCCAAAATTGAACCTTCAGTTGCGTATTTGTATGCGCCATGTCCGAGTATCGCGATTAACGATAAAACAATGATTACAAAAATAATCTTTTTAGTATTCAATATATAATTGCACCTCCACCATTGTCAAAAAACCTTTACAACCATAGTATAAAATTGGAAAAGTTTTATGTTAAATACTTTTTACACGATAAATGAATATTTGTGATATTTTGTTTAAAGGATGAAGAAAAAATTACATTACATTTGAATGTAAAAGAATGGGCTCGCATATATTTGGAAGGGATGTCAGATTAAATTAGGGGGTAGTTATGTCTATTCTTTTAAAAGCTGGTGCAGATGCAGGAAATAATGGTTTGAAGTTAATGGTGAAAGGGCAGGAACCCATTTTTATTCCGAGTATTTATTCCTTATATATAGGTGAGCCTACGGGGTTGTTAGATGAGGGTGAAGTTTCATCGTCAGAATTAGAGAATCACATTGATGTGACCATTAGTTCTCCATCGCTAATGTTAAATAATGTACGATACATCGTTGGAGAAAAAGTGATTCAAGATCAATTAAAAGGTACTGAAGTGGAGAAGAAATCAAATAAATCTACTGATGAGTTAATGGTTATTACAATCCTTTCAGGTTTAGCGATAAGTGCTATGCGTCAAAGTCCAACTTCAAGTCATATTAATATTCGTTATGATTTATCTGTTGCTCTTCCAATGCAACTTATTACACAGGAAATCGCTGCTGAAAATTCGAAACGGTATATGGGTAATCACAAGGTCATATTCCATTATCCAAATGGACGCGATGTTACGATTAATGTTTCTATTGAGTTTTGTAAATGTCTACCTGAAGGCGCTTCTGGGACGTGGGGGATTGTATATGATGAGGAAGGAAATGTTGTGAAACATAAAATAGAATGTGAACAAAATCAAGTTTCAGAAATTGATTTTGTAGATAAAACTTTATTGTCTTTTGATATTGGCGCGGGGACAACGGAAGAAGTTGTTTCATTAGGAGTAAATTTCCGTCCGCAATTAAGTAAAGGATTATCGTACGGTGTAAAAGAAACGTTACTACAAATTATTACGAGATGGAATCGGAAATATCCTACGAAAACAATTGATAGTATTACAGAATTCAACCAAATTTATTTAAATGAAAAGCATCCAAGAAATGCATTGTTAGTTGAGGAATCGCAGCCAGCGTTTTTAGGTTTAGCAGCACGCGTTGCAACGGATATTATTAACAAAATTGATGATATGAAAGACGATCCATATGTATTTATTTATGGTGGGGGCGCAGTTATTATTAAAAATAGCTTAAAAATGATTTTGAAACAAAAAGGACGCTTGAAAAATGTAATTTTTGTAGATAACCCGTTATTCACCAATGCTCGTGGTCTTTTAGTATATACATGTTCGCCAAAATATAGAGAGCATAAGCAAAAAGAGTTAGGATTCACAAACTTAACGATAAGTTAGTTGGTGGAAGTATGCGATCTAGGCGATTTAAACGTGGTGATCGAGTGAAAATAAATATTAATAAATCGGTATCACCTGAAATGATTGCATGGCTTAATAAACAAACTAATCCAACTAATTTCTTTTTCTTTGCAGCGCAGCAATTATTTAAACAAGTAGGAGATATTGATGTATCAAAAACTTTGCCAAGTAGCCATGTTTTTTCTTTATATATAGAACCATCATCTCTATTAAAAGTTGAAATGAATCCATTTAAAAACGTACCACTAGAAAATAGTAAATCCACCGAAAATGTAAAAAAAAAATCGTGGGAATCTGTTGACCAGTTAGATTGTCCATTTTTTTAAGCATAGAAAAATATAGGTAGAGCCCATCACTATACATACGAATGCAGTGATGGGTTTTTGATATTGTATCGTAATCTTTATAAATAGAAGGGGCAAAATAATTTGTGCCCCTTCTAATAGTTGTTCTTATCTTATACGGGATATATGTTCTGAAACTGCTTTAATAATTTTATCCCAGTCATCGGGATGAATCTCGTGCCCTGTACCTTCAAGGGATAATAGCTTTGAGTTCGGAATTTCATCAATAAGTGCGAGTCCATGTTCAAGTGGAAGAGCTTTATCGTCTGTACCATGAATTACTAAAGTAGGTACTAGTAATGATTTAAGTATACCTTCATAAGAATCATCACCTGTAAGGAGGGCGTGATTAAACATACTTAATAGATTGTTAGCACGTTCTATTTCTTGCTTTACTTGTTTTAAAGTTCTTGCTTCATCAAATATACGCTTTGATCCACAGAGTAGACGTGATCCTGTAATTAAATATTTCGCTATAACATCTTTATTTGTCCAATCTAAATTTGCACCATTAGCATGATGTGTCAAAATTCTTTCATCCATTGGAGGCAAATCACGAGTATTGTTATCAGATCCAATAACGCTTGTTGCTAGTAATGTTAAGGTCAAAATTCTTTCTGGGTGTTTTACTGCAGCAATTTGAGCAATCATACCTCCTAATGACATGCCAAAAAGGTGTGCCTTGTCAATATGATACGCATCGAGTACTCCGATTGCATCTTCAGCCATATCTGCTACAGTGTAATTGGAAGTCCCAGGCTCATATGTAACAGAACGCCCAACATCACGGTTATCATAGCGAATGACAAACCTTCCTGTGCTAGCCAACCTTTCACAAAATTCTTCATCCCAATAAACCATTGAACACGTAGCTCCCATAATTAATAATATTGCTGGGTTATTAGGATTTCCAAAGCCTTCTGTACATATATCAATACCGTTTACTTTGAAAACTTGTTCACTCATAGCACACTCTCCGTTTCATTTAAAGGTCATTAATAAATAAAGAGAAATATAACTTTGGGTGTTTCTTAAGCGTAAATTAGATTGTATTTAAGTGAAATAAATGTTTTTTGCACTCATGATGCTTAATTAGTAGAGTAGCATAAATATCACCTCCAAACATATTTATTTTCATACAAGGCGAAAAATTTTGAAAAATAATTGTTTGTTATTAAAATAAACAGCAAGGGGGCGAGGAAATGAAAGCAATTGTTATTAATCAATATGGTAGTGTTGGAGAATTACAAGAAAGACAAGTTCCAAAGCCGGTTGTTAAATGTAATGAAGTATTAATACGCATACACGCAACATCTGTCAATCCTGTTGATTGGAAAATAAGAAAGGGAGACTTACAAAAAAAGTTGCGATTTTCATTTCCAATTACATTAGGATTAGATGTTGCTGGAGTAGTTGAAGAAGTTGGAGAAGATGTGAATCATTTTAAAATAGGAGATAAAGTATTTACGAAACCCGAAAATATAGGGAAAGGTTCTTATTCTGAATACATTACAGTGAAATCAAATTTAGTAGCGCAAATGCCAAATAATCTTAATTTTGAAGAAGCAGCATCTATACCTCTTGCAGGACTAACAGCTTGGCAAAGTCTTGTTGATTATGCACAAATAAAAGAAAATAACCGAGTATTAATTCATGCTGGAGCGGGCGGAGTAGGGAGTTTTGCAATTCAAATCGCAAAATCATTTGGGGCCTTTATCGCAACAACTGCAAGTAGTAAAAATGAAGAGTTTTTAAAGTCTTTAGGTGCTGACCTCATTATTGATTATAAAAAAGATAAATTTGAAGAGCTACTATCAGATTATGATATTGTGTTAGATACAATCGGCGGAGAAGTACAAGAAAAAAGTTTTCGAATTATTAAATCTGGTGGTGTTCTAGTTTCTATCGTTCATGAACCACTGCATGAAGTAAAGGGCATAAAATCAGGGTTTTTATGGTTGAAACCAAGTGGGAAGCAATTAGACGAATTAACTAGTTTGATCCAAGCTGAAAAAATTAAACCAATCATTAGCAAGGTTGTTCCGTTTAATGAAAAAGGAGTTAGAGAAGCTCATATTTTGAGTGAAAGTCAGCATACTAGAGGGAAAATTGTAATTACAATTGAATGATGGTTACATAAATATATGAGTGGTGACTATAAAAAATAAGAATTGTCACCACTCGTATAAACTACAATTTTTGCATGACAAAAGTAATCGCATTCGTATTTAATTGAATGTGTGTACCGTTTCGTACAATATCATACGTTAAATTTTTTATTTCAACTTGTACTTCTTGCCATTCGGTATAAACATCTTTTAGTGTATGTATCATTTCTTTCGTAGAAAGGTTAATTTCAATTAAAGCATCTAATGCTTGATTCGTTTCCAAGTCAATTTCTTGAATGTTAGAGTTGACTATTAAACAGTTGATACCACCACTCTTTGTACCATTTTTCATAGCGTGAAGCACTTTTTTAAAATCTTCTATTGATCTGACATGCTCTAAGCTTGATACTGCAATGATGTAATTATAAGTATTAGAGGGAATATAGTAGTCTTCAATTGCTGCTTGTTCCGTTTTTATGTATTCAAATACACCATGTTCTTTGCTATAAACTTGTAACTTCGTTAAAGCCGAATCAAGTAGATCAACACAAGTAACGGTGCCGCCACTATTCATGATTTTTTGTGCAATCGGAATACTGTTTCTACCGACACCAGAGCCAAGGTCAAGTATGTGTAGGTCTTTCTGTCCTTCAAAATAGTTCAGCATGTCCATAACTGTTTTAACAGGTTTATACAGCCAAGATCCTGCTTCGAATAATTTGTATTGTTCATAGCAAAGATCGTGATACTTTTTCTCTTCTTGTCTTATGTAATCGATTCTGTTCATAGTGTTTCAGCTCCAATAGTTTCATGGCGAAATGAATAGGTTGGACAACCTTTAACATTCATTTGAATTCGAAATATACCACCAGCATGTGGGTACTGTTTTAATTCCGCATCCGTCATTCTTGTTCTGGCTGTTGTAATATATAAATCGGTCAAATTAGGCCCTCCAAATGTACACGACGTTACATATAAAGCAGGAATCGGAATACTTAAAATCTATTCTCCAGTCAAGGGATTCCATCTAGTAATCTTCGATCCTCCCCAATGTGCAATCCATAAACAACCTTCTACATCAATTGTCATACCATCGGGTATACCTTCATTTTCTGGGAAGATGATAACATCTGTTGGATTGCTAATTACACCAGTATGTATATCATAATGAAAACGGACTACTTTTTTAGTAGGTGTATCAATAAAATAAAGGTATGTATTGTCAGGAGACCATGCTATGCCGTTTGATGTATTTACATGTGACACTTTTTTCTCTACGTTGAGATTAATATTTAAAGAATACAAGGAACCGGCGCCGCTTATACCATATAAGTCAGTAGTCCCTGCCCAGAAGCGACCAGCTGGATCGCATTTCCCGTCATTAAAACGATTTTCTATTAAATGTGGTTCAGGATCATAAATATGTGTAAGTTTTTCTGTATTTAGATTAAGAGAGTAAAAGCCTTTTTCCATAGCTAAAAGTACTACATCATCTAGATATGGAACAACACAACCGATTTGTTGGTCGAGAGTAATCACTCGATTCATATTACTAGCAGGATTGTAGAGGCATAATTTCTTCTCCATAATATCAACCCAATATAATATTTGTCTTTTCTCATCCCAGCAAGGACCTTCACCTAAACTTGCCTTTGCATCTACGACTAATTCAATATTTCTGTGCAATATGTTTCACCTCAATTCATTAAAGATACATATAAAATTCGATAAAAATGTAGGTAAACCTTTTGTCGGATTGGAATAAAAAAGATGTACTGTGAAAAAACGAAGGCCTTCTCACGTAACTCGAAAATAGCATATAACTATGAGGAGGAAGAGGTATAGGATGTTTCATGTGAAAATGTATTGCGAGTATATAAAAGGAGTGAAAAGTATAAGCGATTTAAAGAGAAACCGAAAGTGACATAATGTTGTGATGGTGTAGTCACAACATTCAACTTGAATGAATATATTTTTTAGATAGGGAAAATATGTGTTATTAATTTCTGTTCAGAAAAATTTGACAATATATACGTTATAAATTATCCTGTGTAAAAAACTAATATAAATTGGCATTGAAGAGAAGAGTAGAGTAGTTAAGAATGAATACATACAGAGAGCTCTGGTAGCTGAGAAAGAGCGGTATACATCTTAATGAAAAAAGACTTGGAGCTGCGCAAGGAACTAATTTGTTTAGGGATGGTGCGACGGGTTCTCCCGTTATAGAGATAGGGTATAAGCATATTTTGCCGTACCTGAAGAGGTTAATATGGTGACGTATTAACAAACAGAGGTGGTACCGCGAAGCTAATAACTCTCGTCCTCAAGATGAATAATCTTGGGGGTGGGAGTTTTTTTATTGCATAAAACTGAAAATGTGAAAACAAAAATACAATTGAGGTGAGTAACATATGCATTGGGCGTATGAAGTAGCACATGAATTAATTAGAAAGCATCCAAACAAAGAAACTTTTGTTTGCGCATCTGGAATAAGTCCATCTGGTTCTGTTCACATTGGAAACTTTCGTGAAATAATAACGACTTATTTCGTTGTAAGGGCGCTTCAAAATTTAGGGAAAAAGACTCGTTTCATATTTTCATGGGATGATTATGACAGGTTTAGAAAAGTTCCCCAAAATATTGATCCATCTTTTGCAAGGTATATTGGTATGCCATACTCTGATATTCCAGATCCGTATGGATGTCATGACTCGTATGCAGAGCATTTTGAAAAAGAGTTTGAGAAATCGCTCAAAGCATTTGGAATTGAAGTAGAATTTATTTATCAACATGCTGAATATAGAAGCGGAAGGTATAACGAAAACATATTAGAGTCTTTGTATAAAAGAAAAGAAATATATGATATTTTAATGGGTTTTAAAACAGGAATACACCGAGAAGAAGATAGAGAAAACTTTTATCCCGTTACGTTATATTGTGAGAGCTGCGGGAAAGATGCAACAACTATTACACATTTTGATGAAGTATTAAAAACAGTTCGGTATGATTGTGAATGTGGAAATCAAAATAAATTATCCGTATTAAATACAAATCAAATGAAACTGAATTGGAAAATCGATTGGCCGATGAGATGGATGATAGAGGATGTTATTTTCGAACCGGGCGGAAGAGATCATTCATCGGAAACAGGTAGTTATAATGTATCAAAAGAAATTGCAAGGAAAATATTCAATTGTGAAGCCCCTCATTACGTTGCTTATGATTTCATTGGAATTAAAGGGCATCATGAAAAAATGTCCAGTTCTTCAGGGAATAGTATTACACCTAGCGACTTATTAAAAGTGTATTTACCAGAAGTGATTCTTTTTATGTTTGCAAAATATAAGCCTGATGCAGCTTTTCATATTGGACTTGATGAAGATGTGATACGTAATTATACAGAGTATGAACGATTGAAGGACAGTTATGAAAATAAAACACTCAAAAATGAAGATTTATTTGATGCAATTAAACTTTCTAGACATGATAGCCGATTTAAAGAGTATCCAAAGTTTAATCAAGTAGCAGGAACTTTACCGTTATTAAATTTTGATTCATCTATTTTACAAGATATATTAGAGAAAATAGATAGGAGCTATGGATTATTTGAAATGGTAGCGATAAGTAATCGTGCAGAGCATTGGATAAGAAACTTTCAATCTGAAAAATTAATTGAGGTAAATCAAGAGAAAAATACGGAGTTTTATAACACATTAGATGAAAGGCAGAAAAAATGGCTAGTGGAAGTTTGTAAAATATTACGTTCTAATAAAGATTATTCTAACTTAATGGAACAATTGTATCCGATTTGTCATCATGAAAATAAAAAAATAATGAAAGAAAATCAAAAACAATTATTTGCCATTATATATAGGCTCATTATGAATCAATCAAGTGGTCCACGTATACCTTTATTAATACATGTGGTAGGCGCCAGAAAATTCGTCACATTATTAGATTTCTAAAGTACATTAAAAAATAACGCAAGTACTCAAAAGAATAAGTACTTGCGTTGCTTAATTTTTGCTATCGTGAATACATTTTCGGACATTCATCACCACGTGGTTCGTAAAAACAATGGCTTTTAAATTGCCCTGCAAACGGCTGATTATACCATTCAGGCGGACAAGCTCCAACTGGACGGAAATACCAAAGAGCCCACCTTGCCGGCCAGCGCCATTCACCTTGTAAAACTTTTCTTGCGATTTCTTTTTCTGATTCACGGGCACGTTGATAAAAGTATCCGTATTGAACCGCTTCGAATCCGCCAGGGCTTTGATATACAGCATCAGGTACGGTACGGAGTTGTTTAAAATCTAAGCAATCGCAAAATACACGGTTTACTACAACACATCCGACAAGTTGTTCACCTTGTCGTCCTTCGCCCTCAGCTTCAGCACGGATTAAACGTGCTAGTAAATCAACGTCACTTTCGTTGTATGGAATAAGGGGCATTGTAATACCACCTTTCTTTACTTGTTATAGTAAAGAGTGTATGTTTCAAAATGAGCTAAGTGCTTTTGTAATCTGAAAATAACTTTTAATTTTAACAAGGAGCTTGTATGAATTAGAGCTAATTAGTTATAGAAGATAATATTGAAAAGGGAGAGGTAGTATGTATCGTATTCATAAAGAACATATTATTTATGCAATGTCACCAAATAATGAGCCATGTATAGAAGTAGACACTGGGAGTCGGATTGTATTTGAAACGTACGACTGCTTTGAAAATCAAATTGATTCGGAAAATGTCGTATTTCAAGAACTAGATTGGAATCGAATTAATCCAGCGACTGGCCCTGTATATATTAAAGGAGCAGAACCTGGTGATATATTAGTCGTAATGATTGAAAAGATTAAAATTTCAGAGCAGGGTGTTTTAACAACAGGTGCGAACCTTGGTGTAATGGGGGATGAGCTAAATGAAAATACAGTGAAAATTGTCCCAATACACAATGAACATGTTATATTTTCAAATGAAATACAGATTCCAATTAATCCGATGATTGGTGTCATTGGCACGGCCCCTAAAGAAGACAGTATTTCATGTGGTACGCCGCATGATCACGGCGGGAATATGGATTGTAAAGAGATAAAAGAAGGAACAACATTACTATTACCTGTAAATGTTTCTGGTGCTCTTTTAGCATTAGGGGATTTACACGCCGCAATGGGTGATGGTGAAATTGGTGTTAGTGGAGTGGAAGTTGCTGGAGAGGTAACTGTAACTGTTCAAATTATAAAAGAAAAGAAATGGCCATTACCAATGGTTATCCAAAAAGAAAAAATAATGACGATTGCTTCAGAGAAATTGTTAGACGATGCAGCGAATCGTGCTGTACATAATATGGTGACATTTTTACATGAGGAATTAGAAATGTCTAAAGCTGATGCAACCCTTTTATTATCAGCAGCAGGTAATTTAAAAGTTTGTCAAGTTGTGGATCCACTAAAAACGACGCGGATGGAACTAAGAATGGACTATGTGGAGAAGCTGGGTTTTAATTGGAGTAAATTTAATATTAAATAAGAATAATAGAAGAAGGATGCTGTTTTATAAAAGTATCCTTTTTTAATTTACGGATTAAATAAAAAGAGGTAGTATTTATTTTGTGTAAGTATATTTGAGATTGTGAATTAAAAGGAGTTTAAGAATGGTTAAAATTATGATTGTAGAAGATGATATGAAAATTGCGGAGCTATTATCAACTTATGTTGCGAAATACGGTTACCAAGGAATTGTTATATCGGATTTTCAAAATGTGTTAGACATATTTTTAGAAGAACAACCAGAGTTAGTTTTATTAGATATTAATTTACCAAGCTTTGACGGTTACTATTGGTGTCGTCAAATTCGTGCGGTTTCCACATGTCCAATTTTATTTATCTCGGCCCGTGAAGGTACGATGGATCAAGTTATGGCGTTAGAAAATGGTGGCGATGATTTTATTCCGAAGCCTTTTCATTATGAAGTTGTAATGGCAAAAATTCGTAGTCATTTAAGACGTGCTTACGGAGACTATGCACCGAAACTAGAAGAACGAATGATTGAGCAACAAGGTCTTTGTTTATATCCAGAAAGACTTGTGTTAAAACTTAGGGGGCAAGAGATTGATATAACGAGAAACGAAGCTATTTTATTAGAGACGCTAATGAAAAATCACCCGCGTGTTGTGAGTAGAGAAGTGTTACTTAATAAATTATGGGATAGTGAATCTTACGTTGATGATAATACATTAAGTGTAAATACAACACGTGTGCGTAAAAAGTTAAAAACGTTACATATTGAAGGAGCAATTGAAACAATTCGTAGTGTTGGATATAGATTACATATTACTTGGGATAATGGTATGGAAAAATGATAAGGTTGTTTATTCGTGATCATATACCGCTTATTTGTTTTACAGCGATCCAACTACTAGCTATATTCCTAGTTTATTGGTTTGATGGGCATAATCATATTTCAACGGCATTATATGCAATGTTTTTAGGTGCTTTTTTTATGATAAGTTATTTATTATTTCGTTATTTTACACATCGTTCTTTTTATGAACGTTTAGCAAATCCATTGCAATCTTTGGATGAATCCGTTCAAAAATCTGATTTTGCAGTTTTATCTACCGTACTCCAAGATTTGCTTGATGCACAATATCGTCATTATCAAAATCAGCTGCAATTACAAGAGAGAAAAAATAATGATCATTTAACCTTTATGAATCAGTGGATTCATCAAATGAAAACACCTCTATCTGTAATAGAATTAATTACACAGGATGAAGTGGATTCGCGTTTTGAAAGTATTAATGAGGAAACAGATCGGTTAAAAAAGGGATTAGAGATGGCATTATATGTCGCGCGTTTAGAAGCATTCACACAAGATTTTTATGTAGAAAGAGTACAACTACATAAAGTAGTAAATGATTCCGTGCATGAACATAAACGCTTCTTTATCCGGAGTTTTGTATATCCAGAGCTTGAAATTGATAAAGGTATTACTGTAGAAAGTGATGCGAAATGGTTGCAATTTTTAATTGGACAAATTATATCGAATGCGATTAAATACTCATCAGGTAGTAGAGAAAAGATTAAAGTGAAAGCATGTAGGGAAGGTAATACAGTTGTATTTGAAATTGCCGATAGTGGCGTCGGGATACCGAAGCAAGATTTACCAAGAGTATTTAAACCGTTCTTTACAGGAGAAAATGGTAGAGATTTTAAAGAATCAACTGGAATGGGGTTATATCTTGTATATGAAATTACAAAACAATTGGGACATAGTGTAGAGATCCATTCAGAAGTTGATAAAGGTACCGTTGTACGAATAATATTTTTTAATGTGTAACAATTGATTAAGGCTAAAGAACTTTGGAGATAAGTTTTTTAGCCTTGTTTTGTACCATTTAAAAATAAAAAATTATTTACCTTAGAGAAGTAAAAGCGAAGTGTTTATTATTTGTTTATGGTAGGGGGGATTGTAATGGATATTCGTAAAATGAGATATTTCATAACAGTGGCAGAAGAATTAAACTTTAGTCGTGCAGCAGAGCGTCTTATGATGGCACAACCGCCTTTAAGCCAAGAAATTCGAAAATTGGAAGAAGAATTAGGAGTTCAACTTTTTCACCGGACAAAAAGAATGGTTGAACTTACCGATGCTGGGAAAATATTTTTAGAAGGTGCACGGCAAACGTTGCTTCAAGTAGATAGAACCATTAAAGAAACACAGCTTGCGGATGAAGGGAAGATAGGACATTTAATAATTGGTTTTGTCGATTCTACAGAAACCGTTATAGAGATATTAAAAAAATTCCGAGAACGTTTTCCTAAAATACAGCTCATATTACGCGAGATGACAACAGACCAGCAAATAAAAGCGCTCTATGAAAAACAAATTCATATTGGATTTATTCGTTCTAAGCAAAATAATGAAATATTGTCTTCCGAAGTTTGTTCTGAGGAGTGTTTAAAATTGGTTTTACATCAAGGTCACCCTTTAGTTTCGTTACCTAACATTTCAATCAAATCATTAGTTGATGAACCATTTATTTTATTTCCCCGTCATTTTGGTACAAATTTTTATGATTTAATTATTAGTTACTTTTGGGAACATGGAGTAAGTTTAAATATTGTTCAAGAAGCGATCCAAATGCAAACGATTGTAAATTTAGTTGCAGCAGGAATGGGGATTTCTGTCGTTCCATCATCGGTGGAAAGTTATAAAAAATCGGGTGTCATATATAAAGACATTCAAGAAAATACACCGAAAATAAATTTATATGTTGGATGGAGACAAGATGAAAAGTCTGTCGTGTTAGAGAACTTTTTAACAGTTGTTAGAGAGGTTTATGCGACTTCACAATTTGAATTTAAAGAGTAAAAGCCCATCTTGATAGGATGGGCAGTGAGAAATTGGAAAGTGAAACTTCTATTTTTATTTTAAAGTTAGACTACAAGGTATTTTGTGGTTTTTAAAAAGTAATTCACTGATGTTTCAACCTGTTTTGCTCGGATCGTACTCAATGAAACCTTTTAGTACACTATCAATCTGATCCATTATTTCAGGGTGTAATTTAACACTAGAAGCAACTGCATTTTCTCTTATTTGCTCTGGGTTTGAAGCACCTATAATTGCGGAGGAAACAGCTGGATTTTGTAGTACCCATGCAACTGCGAGTTGAGATAGGGTAAGATTAGTTTCTTGCGCGATGGGATTGAGTTTCTGAATTGCAGTGAGTACATCATCACTCATCCAACGTTGCACGAGTTTGTGGAAAAATGGTTTGCCAGCATCTGAGTTAGCGCGTGATTGAGTCGGTAATGGTTTACCAGGTTGATATTTTCCTGTGAGAATACCTTGTGCAAGGGGGGACCATACAATTTGACCAAGTCCCTCACGTTGACATGTTGGTATTACATCAGTTTCGATAACTCGCCACAACATCGAGTATTGAGGTTGGCTAGCGATGAGTGGAATTTTCAATTCTCGTGCAAGTGCTGCACCGCGGGTAATTTGTTCCGATGTCCACTCACTTACACCAATATAATGGACTTTTCCTTGCCTTACAAGATCTGAGAAAGCTAACATCGTTTCTTCAAGAGGAGTTGTTGTATCAAATCTATGTGCATAATAGACATCAATGTAGTCTGTCTGTAACCTGTGTAAAGATGCATTACAATTTTCTAAAATATGCTTTCGTGATAAGCCTCGATCATTTTTTCCGGGTCCAGTCGGATGGCATACTTTTGTACATAGTTCTATACTTTCTCGGCGTATACCTTGCAAAGCCCGGCCAAGTACTTCTTCGGCTATAGTGTCTGAATAAACATCGGCAGTATCGAACGTTGTAATTCCAACATCTAGTGCGACTTTCACACAATCCTTTGCAGTATCCTCATCTACTTTTCCACCATGGTTTATCCAGTTCCCATATGCAATCTTGCTTACTGTTAATCCACTGTTTCCTAGTTTGCTAAACTCCATTGTAGTATCCTCCTTTTAAAATGATATCTTCATTATAAGAACTGAAATTTAATATGTATAATATATAATTTATTGGAGATTTATATAAAAAATATATAAGTGGGAGCGCGTAGAAGTTTACATGATAGTAAAATCTAAAGCAGTATCACATATAATTACATTTACTCATACAGTACTACTATGGTACAATATGGTTACTAACGACGGAAAGGAATGATGGGTGGACGATGATTAACTAATCTTATTTTTAAATGTTGAAATTAAATAAATTTCAATTTATAAAAAATAGGATTAGTCTGCCCGATTTCCATACAATAGTATTGCTATTTATTTTGCTTAATAGCTTATTTGGGTATAAATATTTTAATGACTAATCCTGCCAAATTAATTTGGGAGGATTTTTTTGTTCTCCCTTAATGAAAGGGATCGGTAATATGAAAGAACTTTTAAAATTAAATGATGTTTATGTTGAAATAATAGAAAATACTTTATTAGAGAAAATGAATGTTACAGTAAAACAAGGGGATGTTATCGGATTAATTGGTAAAAATGGTGCTGGTAAATCAACGTTACTTCAATTAATTAATGGGAAGATTGAGCCATCAAAAGGTACTGTTGAATGGCAGCAAATGAATGTGACAACGGCATATGTTGAACAAGAAACAGAATCCTTTATTAGTAATGATGTGATTGCAAAAGAAGCAGAACTTCTTGCGAAATGGGGCGTGCCAACGAACGATTTTCTTACTTTAAGTGGTGGTGAAAAGCTGAAAGTTCGATTAGCAAAAGGGTTTTCCGAAAATCCTAATTTATTAATATTAGACGAACCGACAAATCATTTAGATGAGACGAGTACGGAATTTCTCATTAAACAAATAAAAAATATGAGAGGTACAGTTATCGTCGTATCGCATGATCGATATTTTTTAGATGTTGTCGCAACAAAAATATGGTCAATTGAGGATAAAAAATTAATTGACCATAGCGGTAATTATACGAGTTATATGAAAGCACGTGAGCAAAAAAGAATGACGCAGCAGCGTGAATATGAAAAACAGCAAAAAAAGATAGAACAAGTAGAATCACAAATAAACGAATTAAGTTCATGGTCACAAAAGGCACATGCACAGTCTACAAAACAAGAAGGCGTTAAAGAATTTTATCGTGTGAAAGCGAAGCGAATGGATGCGCAAGTGAAGTCGAAACGGAAACGTCTCGAAAAAGAGCTTGAGAAAACGAAAGTAGAACGTGTTAAAGAAGAGTATTCAGTTGAGTTCTCTATTCAAGCGAATAAAAAAGTAGGAAAACGCTTTTTAGAAGTGACGCAATTAAAAAAAGTCTTTCATGGAAGAACTTTATTTGAAAACGTTAATTTTACAATCCAACACGGTGAGAAGGTTGCTATTGTTGGACCAAACGGTAGTGGGAAAACAACATTATTGAAGATGATTATGGGAACAGAAACTGTTCAAGGAGAAATATGGATGTCACCATCTGCAAACATCGGTTATTTAACACAAGAAGTATTTGATTTACCACTGGATAAAGCACCAGAAGATTTATTTTTTAAAGAGACATTTGAAGAAAGAGGAAAAGTCCAAAATTTAATGAAACATTTAGGGTTCCAGGCTTCTCAATGGAAAGAGCCGATTGAGCAAATGAGCATGGGAGAACGAGTGAAGTGTAAGCTAATGGCGTATATTTTAGAAGAAAAAGATGTTCTTATTTTAGATGAACCGACAAATCATCTAGACTTACCTTCAAGGGAACAGCTTGAAAATACATTGGCTGAGTATAATGGAACACTAGTTATAGTTTCTCACGATCAATATTTTCTGGAGAAAACAACTAACACGAAACTCGTGTTTTCAAATAATACGATACAAAAGCAGCTAGAAGAATCTATTAAAACAAGAGATGATATTGAAGAGCTACGTTTAACGTTAGAAACAGAGAGACAAGAAGTATTAGGTAAATTAAGCTTTTTAACTTCTAACGACAAAGACTATGAAGAACTTGACGAACGATTTAAAGAACTTACGAAGCAAATAAAGGCACTTTAATGTAATTATGGGTACCTCTAGCTAGGAGGTATCTATAATTACTGAATTATAAAGTGAAACTTTAATCAGTAGGGGTTTTGTTCATCCCCTACTGATTATTAGCCCACACCAATCGGGCATTTACTGCCCGCAAATAGCTGGATAAACGTGATTAAGGGGGATTATCATGGGAGAAGAAAATTCGACTAAGTTATTTAGAATAGACTGTGGTGATATTTACTTACAAGAGTTTTCCACCAAAGATGCGGAGAGTATTTATAAAATATCCAATCAACCTGAAATATTTAATTTTTTGCCAGACTGGAAATCAACGAAAGAACAAAGGGTTGATTGGGTTATCAATGATGAAATACCAGCAAATAAAGCATTTCTTAATGCAGTGACAAATACATTTAACATAGATGATCATATATTAAAGCTAGGAATATTTAATAAAGATACAAATGAATTTATTGGATGGTGCTGCACAAGCATTAAAGAAGAACTCCCTTCACCAAATAGAGAAATCATGTATGCTATTTCCAGCGAGTATCAAAATAATGGTTACGCTACGAAAGCGACTAAAGGGTTGATTGATTATTTGTTTAAAAATACAAATGTAGATGTTCTTAACGCAGTTGCTTTAATTAACAACGTACCATCAAATAAAGTTATTGAAAAATGTGGATTTACTTATCTGAGTCAACAGACGATAGAAAACCAACTATATAATCATTATCTATTAAGTAAATCAGAATGGATAAAAAATATAGCTCTTTAAAAGGAGCTATAATGAAATGATTACAAAAAAGCTTAGAGCTAAAACTCTGAGCTTTTTTACGTACTATTTACTTTTTGATTTTACTTGTGAATTATAAGTTGTTATTCATCATTTTGAAGTTGTATAGTTATTTTTTATAATATATTGCATGTAGTTAATAAAGAATATAAGTTGTCCCGGCGTCAGAGATAAGTAGCATTGTATTTCATGCTACTATGTATATATTATAAGATAGATATACGCCGGTTGTAGCTTAAAAATAGATTTGTTATCAGTTTTTTTAGAAATCTTACAAGCGTGTAAGATAAATGAAAGATGAATCAATATGAGCTGTAAGACAATTCCTTTACACTTTATAGTGAGCAGTACAAATGAAGGGAGAATATAAATGGAAATTTTACATGCAAAAAGTATTAGTAAAGTATATAAGGGGAAAATACCTTTTAAAGCATTGGTAGATATTGATTTATCAATTCAAGAAGGTGAATTTATAGGGATTATGGGACCATCAGGAAGCGGGAAAACAACGTTATTAAATATGGTATCTACTATCGATTCTCCAACATCGGGAGAAATATTAATAAATGGCACAAATCCTTTCCAGTTAACATCAGATAATTTAGCATTATTCCGTAGAAAACGATTAGGATTTGTTTTTCAATCATTTAATCTACTTAGCACACTTACAGTAAAGGAAAATATCGTATTACCGATGACATTAGATGGTGTTTCTGTACAAGAAATGAACAAACGAGTGGAAGAAATTGCAGAGAAATTAAATATTACAGATATATTGAGTAAAAGAACTTTTGAAATTTCAGGGGGACAAGCTCAAAGAACAGCAATCGCTCGTGCTATCGTTCATAAGCCGCAATTATTACTTGCAGATGAACCAACAGGGAACTTGGATTCTAAATCTTCAAATGATGTAATGGAGATGCTAGATGCTCTTAATAAGGAAGAAAAGGCAACGATGATGTTAGTTACACATGATCCGTATGCAGCGAGTTTTTGCAGCAGAGTTATATTTATTAAAGATGGTCAACTATATAACGAAATTTATTGTGGTGAAAGCAGGCAAGCATTTTATCAAAAGATTATGGATGTCCTTTCTTTGTTAGGGGGGAAAAGACATGACTTTTCGTCAGTTCGCATTTAATAATATTTTTCGTAATAAGCGTACATATGCTGCCCATTTTTTAAGTAGTGCATTTTCTATTATGATTTTCTTTACGTATGCTCTTTTATTATTTCATCCTGATTTACAAGGAGAATTAAAATCGACAAGTGCAACAATAAGTGCATTCGGTACATTGGGATTTACAGTTTCGCAAGGATTGATTTTTGTATTTTCATTTTTCTTTATTTTATATTCAGTTAGTTCGTTTTTAAAAACGCGTAAGAAAGAATTTGGCATATTAATGATGCAAGGAATGTCAATGAGGCAGCTTAAGAAATTATTATTAATTGAAAATATGTTAATTGGACTTGGGTCAATTTGTATAGGGATTTTCATCGGACTCATATTTTCTAAACTAGTGTTATTGATAAGCGCAAGTGTATTAATGATTAGTAATGGTTTACCTTTTTATATACCAGTGCAGGCTGTATTATTAACAGTCATCACATTTCTTTTATTATTTTTAATTGTTTCGCTCGTTACATTTAAAATGATAAAAGTAACAGAACTTGTGGAACTTATACAAGCAGAGGAAAAGCCAAAGCCAGAACCGAAAGCATCAATTTTATTATCGCTACTTTCTTTAATTAGTATAGGGTATGGATATTTTTCAGTATTTCGCTTTATCCCAAGTACTAATTTTATTACGCTTGGAATAGGGGTGCTCCTAGTAATTATAGGAACGTACTTTTTATATACACAGTGTAGCGTTTATATATTGCACCTTGCGAAAAGGAGAGAATCTTTCTTTTTAAAGCGAACAAATATATTAACATTTTCAGAGTTAATTTACCGTATGAAAGATAACGCAACGATGTTTTTCATTGTATCTATTATTTCAGCAGTTGCATTTACAGCAATCGGTACAACAGCTGCTCTTGGTAATAGGAATTTAGTATGGATGACAAACCCATATACATTTCTGTATGAAAGCTCTGAAAACAACAAATTGGTAGATAAACATCTCTCTATTATAAAAAAACATCTTGCGGATGCAAATATTCCGTACCGAATGGCTTCATCTTCAAATAAATTTACAGAAAGTAACGTAAATGTATTGAAATTAAGTGAATATAACGAACTTACGAGAGCACTCGGGTACCAACAAGAAACGATTGAAAAAGAAGATGAAATTTTACTAATCCCTGGAAGGGTGTCACAAAAACAAGAATTTAAAAATGGTGACTATAAAAAAAATATTGAAGTCATTCAAGGAGATTGGACAAAGACATTTCGTGTGAAAAAAACTGTGGGGAATTTAGTTTTACCACATGATCCTAGTAGTATTTATATTGCTGTTCAAGATCATGTGTATGATGAAATTCCTCATACGAGTAATCCAAAAGATGAAAATATTCAACATCGTACTTACGGATTTGTTGTAGATGATTGGATAAAAACGAAAGAGATTTCAAATCAATTAAAGAATGTATTCGATAAAGATCTTAGGGACAGCGATTTCTACTTTGAAGCTTTAACATTAAACTTGTTGGAGGCAAAGCAAAAGAATGGTTTATTACTTATGGCAAGTGTTTTAGTTGGAATCGTTTTCTTTACATTTGCTGCTAGTTTTATTTATTTCCGATTATATACTGATTTGGACCGTGATCAACAACAATATAAAATGATTTCGAAAATGGGATTAAGTAAACGAGAGTTAAAAAAAGTTGTAACGAGACAGTTAGTATTAATGTTCTTCTTACCGATTATCATTGCAGTGATTCATACTGTAGTTGCGTATACAGCACTGCAACAATTAGTCGATTTTTCTATTTTAAATAGCTCGATCGTTATTTTAATTTCATTTATATGTATACAAGTTTTATATTTCTTTATAACTCGTTGGCGTTACCTACAAAAGCTTTATAAAGTTATGGAGCAATAGAGTATATTAGCTTGTAAGACTACACAAAAGTATGTGAAAAAATGAACTGTATGATGAAAGGAAACGCGATGAAAAGAACTTTAACTATTTTTATGTTAACGATACTACTTTTAATAAGTTTTAGTGCATGCTCTAAAAAGGAAAATCCATTTCCTGCAAACGGTTTATTAATCATTGGAGATGAAAATAAAATTTCACCAATTATTAATCGTTATCAAGAAATTACGAAAGAAAATGAAGTGTTTTCTGTGAAAAAAGGTAAAGTTGGAAATGGACAGGTATTAATTTTAAATGAATCTACAGCACAAGCATTGATTAAAGAAAAAGTTTTTCGTAAACGAGATAATGGCTCCAATTATATTATAGATACGTTACCGAAATTCCCAAAAGAAGGTTCGCTGTTGTTTACACATGAAGACGAAAAGAATATGAAAAGTATTGAATTAGAAGGAAAAGAGATTCCAGTTTCATACGATAGTGACGCTTGGATAGGTAACACTCGTACATATCCAACGCAATGGTATGTGATTGTAGCACAAAATAGTGTGTATAAAGAAATAAAGGCAAATGAAACGAAAATGCACCTTCTTCATCTGAAAAAATCTTTAGGAGATGAAAAACCTAAAATGTCGACAGATAATACATTGGTTAATGAAAATGTCAAAGTAACAAGGCTAATTAAAGGTTTGGAAGGAGAAGTATCTTTTCAGTTTGTAACGATTGGAGAAAAATCTTAAAAAAGAGTTCAAGGTTGATAAAAACTTTATCAGTCTTGAACTCTTTTTAGTTTATAGACCAATCAAATATTATGCTTTACATTACTTCATTTAATCGAGTCTCACTCGTTTCTTCAATCGTATTTGAATTTTGAACTGAATTATTTTGAGCTTCTTTTTCTTTACGGACTTTTTGTAGCATTTCAAGTATGATCCATAAAGGAACACCTTTATCTTTCAACATCTTCCATAAATCTAATTCGCTAAATTTATGCTCAAGTCGTTTCATTTCTTTTTCAGATGAACGAATATCAAATTTGATTTCTTATCTTCAAGTTTAGTAGAAGAGATAGTATTATGCTCAAGAATAGATGGAGTTATTTTAGTAGGTTGAGATAATGTATGAATGTTTGATCCGATTTGCATGCTTTTTTCCTCCTTTTCAAGCAATAAAATTAGTTTTCTTATGAATATTAAATCCATTTAACATGAGGAAACTACATTAAATTATAAATTTGAATAATCAGATTTAAAAGTTGTATTGTAAAAAGTAAATGTTAGCTTGAATTAATATTTATCAACATTTGTGTATGTTTTCTATATATACAACGTATATAAAATACTTTACATTATGTTTAAGTTAAAAACGAATTGTGTAAATCTTTTTCACGGAAAAATGTAAACGTTTTATTAGGGGGGGAAGTATGGGGAAGCTATTTTTAAAAATATGTTTTTTTGCATTAGTGACTGTTTGTTCATTTGTAGCGAAAACAACTTACGCTGAAGAGAGGCAACAAAATAATTATCCTATCATTTTAGCGAATGGATTTGCTGGATGGGGTAGGGAAGAAATGCTAGGGGTAAAATATTGGGGTGGTGTTCATGATATACAGGAAGATTTAAAAAGAAATGGTTATACAGTTCATACGGCTGCTGTTGGCCCTGTTTCTAGTAATTGGGACCGTGCATGTGAATTATACGCGCAAATTAACGGTGGAACAGTAGATTATGGTGCGGCACATGCTGAGAAACATGGACATAATCGTTTTGGTAGAACATATAGTGGTTTTGCACCGAATTGGAGTGAAACAAATAAAGTTCATTTAGTTGGGCATAGTATGGGAGGACAAACGACGAGAACATTAGTACAGCTATTAAAAGAAGGAAGTTATGAAGAAAAAAATTATGTGAAAAACTATCCAAACGCAAAGATATCACCACTATTTGAGGGTGGAAAATCATATGTTCATAGTGTTACAACATTAGCAACTCCTCACAATGGTACAACACTTGCGGACGGAAGTCTATTGCTTCCGTTTGTTAAAGATTTACTCATTACAGCTGCGAGTTTAGGAGGAAACAATAATTTATCATTATATGATTTTAAATTGGAACAATGGGGTATAAAAAAGAATGCCGGAGAGTCCTTCTTCCAATATACTGATCGGATTTTAAATAGTTCAATTTGGAAAAATACAAAAGATATAAGTCAATGGGATTTAAGTACTGATGGTGCAAAAGAGTTAAATAATTGGGTAAAGACGCAATCGGATGTATATTACTTATCGTATAGTGGACATGCATCGCAAGCAGCACCTATAACAGGTTTACAATTACCTCATATTACGATGAACAAAGTGTTAATGGGTAATGCATTTTTCTTAGGTTCCTATGCAAGATATGAAGAAAATCGCCCATTAATTGATACATCTTGGTGGCAAAATGACGGTGTAGTAAATACAAATTCTATGATTGCGCCTTCGTCTAATATTGCCGTAAATAATAATGAGTCTTTACAGGTTGGAAAATGGAATCATATTGAAACGAAAGTAAATTGGGATCATCTCGATATGGTAGGATTAAGTGTTTCAGACACGTTAGGTTTTTCTAATATTCAAGAATTTTATAGAACAATTGCAGAAAAGTTATCACGGCTACCGCAATAGTTAATAATAAAGCGCTCTCGATGGAATTCGGGGGCGCTTTATATTATATTGAAAGAGGGATTTGGTAGAAAAATATGGGGGGATATTATGAAAATTCACATTGTACTATCTGGATATGGAACAGTAGGAAGAGAGTTTATAAAATTATTAAATGAAAAATATTTATATATAAATGAAACATATGGAATAAATTTAGTGGTAAGTGGCGTATTAGGTAGAAATGTTGCAATACGTAATGAGGGAGGGTTATCTATTCATCATTTATTAATGTATGGTGGCGGTACTGCTGCGATTGAAAAATATATAGAACATCATCCGGAGGAACGTGGAACAAGTGGGATAAGTGGCACTGTATTGGTAGAATCAACTGTTACAAATCTAAAGGATGGAAATCCAGGAAAACAATATATAAAACAAGCGATTGAGAAACATATGGATATAGTCGCAATTTCTAAAGGTGCACTCGTTACAAACTGGAGAGAAATAAAGGAAGCAGCAAAAATGGCAAATGTACGTATTCGATATAGCGGTGCAACTGCGGCTGCGTTACCGACATTAGACATTGGACAACTAAGTTTAGCAGGTTGCCATATTGAAAAAATAGAAGGAATATTGAACGGGACAACAAATTATATTCTTACAAAGATGCATGAAGAAGATAAGACGTTTGAAGAAGCGTTGCAAGAAGCACAAAATAAAGGAATTGCGGAGACTAACCCGTTATTAGATATAAGCGGGATGGATAGCGCTTGTAAATTATTACTTTTGACGAATAGTTTAATGGGAACAGATTATTCACTCAAAGATATACAAATAAACGGAATAGAGCACGTTACAACGCAACAAATTCAAAATGCAAAGGAACAAAATAAATCTATTAAATTGATTGCATCAGCATATAAAGATGCTAATGGAAAAGTAAATCTTAGTGTAAAACCTTGTAATTTAGAGAAAGAACATCCATTAGCAAATATAAATAGTACCGAAAAAGGAATTACATTCTTTACGGATTCAATGGGACAAGTGACAACACTTGGAGGGGCCTCAAACCCACGTGGGGCAGCCGCAGCCGCTTTGAAAGATGTAATCAATCTATATCGAAAGGATTTATAGGCTTTATAACCGTACCGCTATTCATAAAAAATACATATGTGGTGGACCTTTTGAGAATGAAATAAATATGCAAAAATAATTGCAGGGGGTAAGGAATTGTTTAAGGATTTTAAAGTTGTAAAAGATCGTCCCGTTTATATTCAATTAAAGGATTATTTAAAAAAGATGATTATGAAAGGGCATTTGTTGGGGGATCAAAAAATCCCATCAACAAGGGAACTGAGTGAATTATTATCAGTGAGCAGAAATACAGTACTCTCTGCTTACGCGGATTTAGAACAAGAAGGACTCATTTATGCAGTTAAAGGAAAAGGAAATTTCGTTGCGAAGGTGGATATATCTAACACCTCGTCTGTTGAAATAGATTGGAAAAATAAACTTAATGCTGTTACCACATTAGCGGATGAATTAGACTTAATGAAACATGGAGTTCGCTGGGAAAAAGGAATGATTGTTTTTAATAGTATAGCCCCGGACGAAAAGCTATTTGATGTTGAAAATTTCAAAAGAGCTTTTCTTACTCGTATGTCCATTGAAGGGGATATCGTATTGAACTACGGATATGCAAAAGGTTATCGACCGTTAATGAATTATCTACTTCATTACATGGAAATGAAAGGTGTAGATATTTCGAACAAAGATATTTTAATTACAAATGGATTTACAGAAGGATTAGATATTGTACTTTCTTCCTTATCGAAAAAATCAGGGCGTGTTATTTGTGAGAATCCAACTCACCATGCTGCATTGAAACTTTTTCGCTTACATGGACTTGAAGTTCATGGGATAGATATGAATGATGATGGTATTGATACGACTGAAGTAGAAAAAAGTTTGCGTGAAAAGGATTTTGATTTTGCGTATTTAATTCCTTCTTATCATAATCCAACTGGTATTGTTACGAGTTCGGAGAAAAGAACGGAATTGATGAGGTTATTTTCGAAATATAAGGTTCCTATTATAGAGGACGGATTTAATGAAGAATTACGTTATTCAGGTTCACATTTATCGCCGTTATTAACTTTTGCTGGGGCTGGTAATAATGTGATTTATATTAGTAGCTTTTCAAAGGTACTTTTCCCCGGTTTACGTGTAGGTTGGATCATTGCAGATAAAGAACTGATATATTATTTAGAAAGTGTAAAAAGAGCAAGAACGATTCACACTTCTACGTTAGATCAAGCTGTTCTGTTTCAATATTTACATGAAGGATATTTTGAAAAATATTTAAAAAAAGCAAGGTCTGTTTATAAGAAAAAATATGAGTTCGCTGTTGGGGCATGTAATCAGTACATTCCGTTTAAAAGAATGACTGGAGATGGTGGACTTCATTTGTTTATAGAGTTGGAAGAAAAAATTCAAGCCCGCACACTTTTACAAAAGTGTTATGAAAAAGGAGTTACGTTTTCTCCTGGAGATGTTTTTTACTCTGATGGAGGAGGAGCGAACACATTCCGATTAGGATTTTCACGTTTGAAAGAAAAGGAAATTGTTAGCGGGATTCAAATAATTGGTGAAACATTAAAAAATGAAACTTGGAGTTGAGAAAATGAGAATTGGCGTTATTATGGGAGGAGTATCCTCTGAAAAACAAGTATCAATTATGACTGGGAATGAAATGATTGCACATTTAGATAAGAGTAAGTATGAAATAGTTCCAATTACTTTAAATGAAAAAATGGATTTAATTGAAAAAGCGAAAGACATTGATTTTGCATTGCTAGCATTACACGGAAAATATGGAGAAGATGGTACAGTTCAAGGGACGCTTGAGAGTTTAGGTATTCCTTATAGCGGTAGCAATATGTTATCTAGCGGTATATGTATGGACAAAAATATTTCGAAAAAGATTTTGCGTTATGAAGGAGTAGAAACACCAGATTGGATTGAACTCACAAAAATGGATGATCTAAAGCTTGAAGAATTAGATAAGATAGGATTTCCGTTAGTGGTAAAACCTAACTCTGGTGGCTCAAGTGTTGGAGTAAAGATCGTCAATGATAAAAATGAATTAATCTCAATGCTGGAAACTGTATTCGAATGGGATTCTGAAGTAGTAATTGAGAAGTATATAAAAGGTGACGAGATTACATGTTCAATTTTTGATGGTAAACAGTTACCTATTATTTCGATTCGACATGCAGCTGAGTTTTTTGATTACAATGCAAAATACGATGATGTTAGTACAATTGAAGAAGTTATTGAACTTCCAACTGAAATTAAGGAACGTGTAAATAAAGCGTCAATGGCTTGTTATAAAGCATTAAAATGTAGTGTTTATGCAAGGGTTGATATGATGGTGAAGGACGGAATTCCATATGTAATGGAGGTTAATACATTACCAGGGATGACACAATCAAGTTTACTGCCGAAAAGTGCAGAAGCAGCGGGAATTAGCTATAGTAAGCTATTAGATATGATCATTGAAACTTCATTAAAAGTAAGGAAAGAAGAAGATTTTTAAGATAATTGTACAATTAAAACTTTTGATAGTTCCACGAAATATGCTATGATAATTACAATACGACAACTAAATATTTATCCACTAGAGGGGCCTTTTATAGGCTGAGATCAAATGTAATTTTGAGACTCTTAGTACCTGATCTGGTTAATGCCAGCGTAGGAAAGTGGGGAAGACATGGTATTTAATGCATAAATTAATATTGTCTATTTCACTTTCTTTACGCCTGTAAAGAAAGTTTTTTTTATTTCATTAAATGTGGATAAATACTTATATTTTATAAATTATTGGAGGGATTTAAATGACTTTTTCACAATCATTACGTAAAGAAGTAGATTCAATTTGGGAAGCAAGTTTTAATCACCCTTTTGTAAAAAAACTTGGCGAAGGAACGTTAGATTTAGCTAGTTTCCGTTATTATGTGCTTCAAGATTCCTATTATTTAAGTCATTTTGCTAGAGTACAAACGTTAGGTGCTGCAAAGGCTCTTGAATTAGAAACGACGGCCCGTATGGCGCATCATGCACAAAATACGTATGAAGCTGAGTTATCTTTACATGAGAATTTCGCAAAGAAATTAGGGATTACGAAAGAAGAAAAAGATAATTTTATTCCTGCGCCAACTGCATATGCATATACATCTCATATGTATCGTGCAGCTTATGAAGGGCATTTAGGAGATATTATTGCAGCTATTTTACCTTGTTATTGGTTATATTATGAAATCGGTGAACGATTAAAAGAATGTCAACCAGAAGAGCCAATTTATCAAGAATGGATTTCTGCATATGGATCGGATTGGTTCCGTACTCTAGTAGAAGAGCAAATTACACGATTAGATACGATCGCTGAAAAAGTAACAGAGGCAGACCGTAATCGTATGAGACAACATTTTATTTTTAGTAGTCAATATGAATATTCATTTTGGGAAATGGCATATACATTAGAAAAATGGCCGGTGAATGAAGAAGTTAAAGGTGTTATTTAATAAAGAGTATATAAAAGGTATCGCTATATAAAGAGGCGTTACCTTTTATTATGTTTAATTTATGTAAATATTTTGTAAATCATAGATAAAAAATATAATAATGAATTATAATGTTTTTGTAATATATAGAATGAAATAAGGAGGTAGTTATATGGTAATAGTAACTTTTTATTAATTTAGTTTTTATACTGTATTATTCTTATAATTAAATTTATTTTTTCCTAAACTATGCTTGGTTTAAATTTGATTCGTTTATGCTTAAAAAAATTGGTATCTTTTCTAGTATTATTTATGATCAATATATATTAAGAGAGGAAGTATTAATAATATGGAAAAATTACGGTTATTAACATTTAAAAATATAGTAGAACCCCTCTATAATGAGAAAGTATCGTATATTTACTTTCCTATTGAATGGCTTGAGATTGTAGAGATACATTATAGAACATTTTTATTAACGAGCAAATTAAAACTTGTAAATGAAAGATTGTATGATATGTTTTCTGATATATTGTTCATTCAGCATGATCCATATGTATTAAAGGAAGATACACCTTGGATTGTAGCAAAAGAACCAATGAGACAAGAACAGTTAGACTATATTTTCCAAAGCTGGTATGAGGTTATTCATGATTGGAAACCGAATAAATTAATAGATCCACCACATTTAGAATGGCAGTATGATTTAATTAGTAATTTACCAGTATTACATGATAAAAAAACGTTTTCTAAATGGGTACCAGCTTTAATTACTCATATTTTTTGCGAACAGCCTTTACGTATGGAAAATAAAAACGAGGAAGAAATATATTTTTCGCCACTGCGATCACAAGATGTTTTTGAAGCGATGTCTGAGCCAATTAAAGATGAAGAAACACATGATTATTTCGCTTATGTATATCGGTTTGAATACGTAACTCGTGGAGGTGAGAATATTCCACTATTAAAAGTATCCGTAGGGATTAGGCGGTTTTATCAACAATATAATCATAAAGATATTCCTATACTTTTAGGGCGGAAGCGGAGCCAAATACTGATTTCAACTCCTGAATTTGAATTAAATAATAAAAAGCAAAGGTTTATAAAGTTAAAAGTGCAACAAGCTGAAAAAGGAATAAAATGGATTAAACGTTTTAGAAATTTAAAAGATGAGTATAGGATAGGTGGAGAAGTTAAATTAGAGGACATTCTCCAATGTCCGAAAGAGTATATTAGAGGAACTAATGTAAGAGTGCTTCTTCCATATAACGAAAATATATATAAAGTTCAAGGAACAAAAATAAGATTTGGTATAAAAGTAAGAGAAAAAGAGGAACTTTTTAATGAATTCCAACTAAGGTTCCCATATTTTACATCACTTCCAGAATGTGAAAAAGTATTAACTGATAATGAGAATGAGTTATTACCTTTATTTGCTCCAAAGGGATTAGACACAATTACGTTAGAAGTATGGTCAGATGACATAATAATAGAGATAGAACAAGCGTTATTAGATAGCAAAATAGTTTTAGCTCAAAATGAAGATTCATCCTATGTATTAAATGCAGATAATCCGGTGCTGTTAAAAATTGAAAGATACAACATTGAAAAATTATTACAAAATCCATATAGAATGCAATATAGCCATAAAAACAAAAAGAAACTTGTAGACGATGTCGTAAAAGCTGTACATGTTACGGCAGGTGAGCAAAATGAAATGAAATTAGCATTAATTGCAATGAAAAATTGTGATGGTCGCGAAAAAATTAATCCAAAGCAAATCATTCGGGAAGGATTCGCTCGAACGGAACGTATTTCAGCATTTATTAATTTATTTATTGGACAAAGTGTATCTAAAAAAGAAATTATTAATGCCATTCTTAGTTTGTTAGAACAAAAGGGATTCTTAAAGCGTAGTTGGAATAAGATAAAATTACCGGGGATAATTGTAAATTTATCAATTGAGAAAATGTCTAAATATGATTTCTTACCTATTTTTTCAAAAATAAATGGGAGAGAAATAGTATATAAATTATATGGGCAAGAAGAATGGGGCACAATTGATCATACGTTATTAAATATAGGTAATAATAAAGTGTTTTTACCACAACCATCAAAAAGGAATGATATAGGAGTCAGTTTTAAACAATTTATGTCAGAAACATTAGTTGAAATTTCACAAGATGCACATAAACAAAAAAAAGAAGTTTATTTTATTGTAGATGCAAATATGAGGAAATATTGGATAGAGGAATTGCAAAATGAAAGCGTTAATATCAAGGTTTCACCTGAAATAATCCCAAATTTTAAAGAGGATATAAACATAATTAGAATTAATACTAACTCAGATGTACCGAACTATATTGTTAGAGACCAAGAATATGTTATGGATGAAACGAGATTATTTGTAGATCAAATGGGAATTTACTATAGCACGGCTGCATACGGATTAAATGGCAATGAGATAGTACAGCAGCACATACTCGAAGTTATCCCGTTTGGTGTAAAATCTGAGAAAAGAGAAGAAATCGCCAAAATGATACATTACATGTGCTGTAAATCAACCTTGCTCTCGGAACAAAATATTCATAATACGCATGTAATGCATATGGTTAAATTAATTAAAAATTATACTACAGATATTGATTCAAGGGAGTTTAAAGAATTCAGTGACGAATTAGATGCAGATGTAATAATTTTAGAAAAAGAAGATGCATTGATATTAATATAAATAATAATATACAAATCCTGCTAGTAATAATGAGCAGGATTTGTCATTTTTTCATGTAAATAAGGCTATCCTTTGTCATGTATCTTTTCTTTTACGTATTTACTTTATTTACATACAGGATTAAGATGTTTTTTAGAAATACAAAAACTACATCATATGGAAAAGCGATTTTTATTAATTGAAAAGAAAATTTGAAAGGAATGGGGAATTGTGAAGAAATTAGATGTATTATTAATGCTACTGAGCGGCCTCTTTCCAATTGCAGGAATGTTAAAGCAAATCCCTCTTGAACAATCTTTATATATTGGAGGACTTTTATTTTTTACTAGTTTCGGTAGTTACTTTGCGAAAAAGATATATTCACGTATATGTAGCTGGATAGCATATGCACCATTTATAACACTACTGTTAGTTATTTGGAATCAGGATATTTCAACAAGTGCTATAATAGCAAATGCCAAAATTGCCGCTTGTATCGCTTTAATACCTTGTATATTCCGCTTTCGTACATATGGGCTTACTTTAGGTTTATTCTCATTATGGGTCGCTTTATTATGGGATATAAAAGAAGTACAGTCGTTAGTCATACTTGAGCGTATGACGAGTTTAATGACAAGCAATTACGTATATCTTTTACTCTTGGTTGGAGGACTTATATTAGGTGGATTACTTGCGACGTTAATTCATCGAAAAGAGAAAGATAATAATAAAGAAAATACAAATCTATTTAAACAAAAAAAGAAACGTAAAAGGCTATCATTTAAGATCCGCTTTCCAAGATTACCGAAATTTAAGATGAAATTATTTAAGTTTGGTGGAAAAGGTTCTAAACGTAAAACGTCAGAAATAATGCATGAGCGTAATAACGAAGAACCAGTTGTAACATATGAAATGGCAGAGCAAATAGATCAATATAAAGAAAGTACTGTTCAAGGACAAACTAGGATGGAACGTCGAAAAAATAGGTATAATGCATAATAAATTTCACTAACCCCTTAATGATTTATCGTAAAATTGATAAATCATTAAGGGGTTTTTTATGTAATTAAATATAGGTTGCGTATGAAGGATTCATAGCATATTTTAAAGGTAAGGATTTAAATAAAATAATGGGAGGACAAAATGCTTATTATTACATATATTTCTGTTTGCATATTATTCTTAGTTAGTTTTTTACATGTTTATTGGGCTTTCGGAGGTAAGTGGGCGACAAATAGTGTCATTCCAACTAAAGCTGGAGAAAAGGCGTTTACACCAGGTACAGGAATGACATTGTTCATTGCGTTATTATTAAGTATGGCAGCAATGATTTTATTACAACAAGCAAATATTGTTCATTTCGCACTTCCCAATGTTTTTGTTCAAATGGGATCCTGGGTTTGTATGGTTGTTTTTTTCATAAGAGTAATTGGTGAGTTTCATTATTTTGGTATCTTTAAACGAAAAAAAGATACGCAGTTTGCCAGAATGGATACTGTTTTATATGTACCGCTTTGTGCATTTTTATCCTTATCCTTCTTATTAGCTATAATAACGTGAACATATAACCAGTATTATTTTAATACTTTATTACAAAGTAAAGAGAAGAGTTAATCCAGCAAATAAAGTCAAGTTATTTTTATTTATGATTTCACTTTCTATAGAGATATATACAATATTAATTATGAGGATGGATTGCCTCTAGTTGGTAAGTAGTTAAAGAAATTATTACAACTATGTAAGGTTAATTTAATGATAATCGATAGTAAATTAAGATGTTTGAGTGTATTGTTAATAGGGTTTAAAAGTACTGATTATGTATAAGGGGAAATAGTATTTAATTAGGAAGTGTAATTAAATGATTGAAATTAAATCTATTATCCATTCGTACAAACTAAAGAGAAGAATAGCTAGGGATTTATACGGCAACAGAGATGAATTGACGCTGTTATTAAATGAATTTAATAATATGAAATGTACAGCTGCATCTGAAAAAAAGAAAAATAGTATGCTATCTTGTTTACAATTAATTTATCAAAATATAAAATTAGATAAGCAGTACCCTCTACCATTTGCTTTAAATAACAAGTTATTGGAGCGGTTAGAAAATGAATCTCTTCAAACTATTGAGGGTTGTGTATCATGTCTACATTTAATGTTGGATATAAATTATGAAAAAATAAAACATTATGGATCGAGCACAAGTAGGTCATTTGTTCCATTATCGCAATCTTCAATTTTTCTTGCTGATTGTGTTTGTTTAACAGGAGTTGTATTGGGGTTACTAGGAACAGTGACATTTGGAGGATTAATGTTATCTGTATGTTCTCTTACATAAAGAAAAAAGGACACCCACTTAAAGTGTTCTTTTTTTAGTTACTTAGGAGAGCTTTTGAGATAGGAGGGACATGGATTCAAATCTATAGTTACACATGTTTATTGTGTTGTGTAACTCAAAAAGGAAAGTATCAGCAACTGCTTATTTTGTATGAATATAAACATCGGCTATTTGGGAGCTGTAATTGAATGCTTAGAAGGGAGCAAAAAATAGTGTGTGAAATATTAATAAAAAAGGACAAGCAGTCGTACCTACTGTCCTTTAAAGGAGAAAAGTCTTTTGGTTAAGAACTACGAATAAACAGAAAATCTGCTTGTAATTAGTTTTATCCCAAATATACATACCTATACAAAAAAAGGATAAGTACAAAATACTTATCTCAGGAAGGGAAATCCCAAACACCAAAATGGCTTGCATTGGTATACAGGTTCAAAAGTAGTATATGTAAAACGAAAAATCTCATACAAAAAGCAGACAATCAAAAGTATTGTCTGCCAGAAAGTCGGATGAATTAGCCAACTGTGAAAAATTGCTTTCCCACTTCAAGAAGAGTAAAGGCAACAAATTTGAAAGAAATGAATTGGGATTTAGTTATTGCTTCTATGAATGATGCATTTTCTTCATTTTTTTTGTCCCCAAAATACAACTAATAATTGCGAGTAATGCATTTGAAGAAATGAAATTTACGGTCCAATAAATTCCTGTTCCAGCAATTATATCGATAATTATAAATCTTTTAATTGCCGAACTTTTTACTACATGAAAAACAAATTGATTGTTATCGTTACCCAATGTTATCACATCCCTTATCTAATATATGACAAGGCATGCTTGCTCTAGTCTTCATGATAATATACTAAAAAGAGTAATTAGCAGAAGCTTATAAAGTAGTTATAAATAAAAGATAACTATCGGAAGTTAAATTATTAACTTCAGTGAAAAAAATAACAATCATAATTTATCCTGCGTTATTGATGGATATTATGTTTTACTTAAGGGCTTATGCGGAAAGTTTGATGAAAAATTCTTTCATTAAAAGTACGATTCCCAGCAGAAACAAGGCTTCAATTGAGAACCAAAACATACTTTTGTGAGGTTTTTTAAACTCCATAATAATTGATAAAAATAAAAAAATTGCAATAAGTATGATGATTAAGAGGCGGCTTATATTAAGCATTAATAACACTCCTAATATTTAATCAGGACTATTATATAATCTTTTCCAAAGATATATAATTCTAGAAACATTTTATTGAAATTTTAACAAAAAGGATGTAAGCGTATTCTTAGCGAATTATAGATAATTAAGAAAGGCGGTGACACTATGAAGTTTGTAAAAGTCAATATGAATGGTGGAAGTGAGCACAAATTCTCAATGAGTTTAGAACGATTTGAAGAACTTATTACTACAGAGAATGGATTATTAGAAAATAAATTAGTTTGTATTGAAAATGTAATGATTAACCCTACTAATATATCTTCTGTAGTTGAAAAAATTGGTGTACCTGCTAAATTTATGGAAGTTTAAAGATAATTAGATAAAAAACATCCATGGGGATGTTTTTTGTTTATAAATAAAGCAATTGTACAATGAAAGTATGAGCAGATTTTATTAGTAATAATGTAGGCTATTAAGAATGAATGGATATAGGAAGGTCTTTTCTAGCGTGTTAGTTACTCCAATGTGTATGTATCTATTTGGCATCTGGACATTGTACTTTTTAATGCACAATGTAATAAGTACAAGCATATATTATGTAATAGGACAAGATCTTCGTGTCCTACTAAATACTCAGAAAAAACCTCTAATCACATTAGGGAATCCAATAGCAGGGTGCTCTAATTTTTTATGAAAAATGTAGCTTCACAACGGTTTCGTTTCAATTATAGCTTTCTTTAACCTTTGATATTAAACTTATCTTTAACGTTAATAAATATTAAGATTAATATGATAGCAACAATTAAATTAGACAAATAGAAATTTTGGTGAAACAGTAGTTCAAAGATGACATCGAATGTATACAATAAAGCGACAGCAGGTAATATACAAATAAATATAAATCTCCAATTTTTTAAATAATGTTTATAATTAGTAAGTACTTTCGCCATTAATATTGCTCCTGTAGTTTTTATTTTCTATATAATTATACATTTAAATAAAAAGATTTACAAAGTGTTTAAAAATTATTTAGCAACTAATGTGATTTTGGGAGATAGATAAGGAGGAAGCAAAAAATATTATAAATCTATAGATTGAGAGGAATATAGAGAAAGCTTTTGTTAAAAACTTAGATGGCTGCAGCAATCTGTGTAATAAACGATTTGATTTTAAAAAGACTTTTAAACATCTATACTAAAATGATACACTATAATCTACGTTATTTTAGAAATGAATAGAGGGATTTGCGTGATAGATAAAATCAAAAATGCTGTAGAGGATATGTACGAAGATGAAGCAAAACATTTACTGCAAAGCATTCTTATACAATTAGATTTATTAGAAGAAAACTATAGTGAAGATACGATTAAACACTTGATGAGTATACCTAAGCAACTGACGAATAATACATCTTATAAAAGAAATGTAAAAGAAAGTACACACATTCATATCGCTTTTGATGATTCAACAGCTGGGTGTTTAAAATATATGTTAAGTCAAGAAGAACTATTTGAGGAGTGTGTTGTTGCATTCTCTGAATTCTTTTCAATTGGACCGATTAATCAATTACATACGAATAAAGGGCAACTCGCAAGGCAGCAATGGTTATTAAACAACTTAACTTCTTATGATAGTTATTTTGAAGAAGAATATTTACCAAGATTTATGGAAACTTTAGAAGAACTACATTCTATTCCTAATGAAACACCGATTACCATTTGGAAGGCGGATAATGCCCATGAGCATGTAGGGATTTGTTTTGCAATTGCGCAATTAAAAGATAAGAAAAATATTCGTGTTATGAATACTTCTGAAGCGAGTAGAGAAATATTAAAACAAGATTATGATATTCGTGGAACTGGAGAATTATCTCCTGAAAGTTTAGCTCTTTTCCAAAAAAGTTTTGTGCAATTTCCGTATTTAACTGAAGAGAAGCGAATGAAGTTTGCACATGAGTGGAATAGATTATCGCAAAGCATGGAGTTTTTAAGAGTTTGGAAAGACGATGAAGTGCATTCTGTGCAAGAAGAATATTTTGACCAATTCATTATTGAGTGTGCGAAAAAAGTAGGTGCTGATAAAGACTTCCTTAAAGCTCCGAGAGTAATTGGTGAAGCGCTTGGTCTTGTAGAGCAATTAGTTGGGGATACTTTCTTAGAGTATCGCTTGAAAGTATTAATTAAACAAGAGGTATTTGAATTTGAAGGTTTATTAGAAGAAATGCGTTTTTATAGTGTGAAGTTGAAAAAATAATAATATATTCCGTTTATAAAAAAGCTCGTATTTTTGAAAAAAAGATACGAGCTTTATTTTTTTAGTTTAATTTGGGCTATACATAAGCTTCCGATAGGTGTTATATCACATATGAATGTTAAAGGTAATGAATGAAAAGAAGGTGATTTGTTAATATGTATAACCAACAAAATTATCCATATGATCAAACGATGTATTATAATCCACAACAATACGGATATGAACCTGATATCGAAGTTAGAGAGGTTGAACTAGAAGATTATAGACCAGATGATGCGGAAGATGCTCCAACGTCACCACCACCGTCACAAGCTCCGTCGTTACCGTCCACATTTGCTTCTCCAGCACAAGCAGGTAATATGAAATCATGGATGTGTAACTGTCTAGGAAGATGGGGCTATTTACGTTTACATCGACCTGGTCCTTTCGGAAGAGATTTATGGTTCTTTCCAACTGAGGTAAGAAGAAACGGGGTCTCAGGCTACACTTGGCAAGGTGGTCGCCGCCGTAAAGTAAGTTATCGATATCAACAAATTAGTAATTTTATGTGCTTCGCATAATAGGAAGTGAGAGAGTAGAATAATTTTACTCTCTCACTTTTTTATTTTTCAATATACGAAGTAAGATTTTAATTAAAAATTTACAATTTTCCAGTTTTTATTGAAGTATAATTCAAATGTTGGGTTGATTTACACAAATAATTGAGAGTGAGGGAATGCAATGTCAATAAAAAATAAGGTTGGCCAAAAAATAGAAGATGGCATTAATTTAGCTTCTGCTCAGTTTAAAGAAGATGCTTATGAAATTTATAAAGAGTCGCGAAAAATACAACCTATTTTATTTGTTAATAAAGTCGAGATTGGTACAGAATGGCTCATTACAAGATATGAAGATGCCTTGCCACTTTTAAAAGATAATCGCTTAAAAAAAGATCCAAATAATGTGTTTTCTAAAGATACAATGAACATGTTTCTTTCTGTTGACAATAGTGATCATTTAACAACGCATATGTTAAATTCAGATCCACCTAACCATAATCGGTTACGATCTCTAGTACAAAAAGCTTTTACACCGAAGATGATTACACAATTAGAAGGAAGAATTCAGCAAATCGCGGATGATTTAATAAGTGATGCTCAGCAAAAGGGTACGTTAAACCTTGTAGATGATTATGCGTTTCCATTACCAATCATTGTAATAAGTGAAATGCTCGGTATTCCAAAAGAAGATCAAGAAAAGTTTAGAATTTGGTCGCATGCCGTCATTGCCTCCCCAGTAACACCAGAAGAAATAAAAGAAACTGGAAAGCAACTATCTGAATTTATTACATATCTTCAACATTTAGTTGATGTAAAACGACAAGATCCTAAAGAGGATTTGGTCAGTGCCTTAATACTTGCGGAAAGTGAGGGACATAAACTTAGTGCCCCAGAACTATATTCAATGATTATGTTACTTATCGTAGCGGGACACGAGACAACTGTGAATTTAATTACAAATACGGTATTAGCACTTCTCGAAAATCTTGATCAATTACAGTTATTAAAAGAAAATCCAAAACTAATTGATTCAGCTATTGAGGAAGGATTGCGATATTATTCTCCAGTTGAGATTACAACTGCAAGATGGGCGGCTGAACCTTTTCAAATTCACGATCAAACAATACAAAAAGGAGACATGGTTATTATTTCATTAGCTTCAGCAAACCGTGATGAAACAGTATTTGAAAAGCCAGAAGTATTCGATATTACACGAGAGAATAACCGTCACATTGCCTTTGGTCATGGAAGTCATTTCTGTTTAGGGGCTCCGCTTGCTAGGTTAGAAGCAAAGATAGCTATTTCTACTTTGTTAAAGCGTTTGCCTTCGTTACAAATAAAAGGTGAGCGTGAAAAAATTAGTTGGCAAGGTAATTATTTAATGCGTTCTTTAGAGGAATTACCATTGTCTTTTTAGAATAGTTATATTGAGACATGCATACACGACAAATGATTAACATAGAGTATGTATGTGTTATTTAAATTCGAAACGGAAGGGTGAAAACATCCCAATGATCAACTAATTCTATTTGTAAGAGATCTTCGTTAAAAAACGAAATATTCTTCTGAATAGGATTAGTATGTGCATGTATAGAAAAGGGATGTATTTCGCACTGCGAATATATAGGCTTTTCATATGATTTGTGCTGCCTCCTATTCAGAACACGAAATAGGAGGCTTTTTTATGTCGACGACTGTAGAAACGAAACAAAATCATGGGGTAGCACAAGTCTTAAAAAATCGATTTGTGCAAGCGATTCTAGCATCAGCATTATTTTTACAAATTGGAATTTGGGTGCGGAACTTTGCGGTATTACTATATGTTATGGAAATGACGAAAGGAGATGCATTCGCAATTTCGATGATTTCAGTTGCTGAATTTGCACCGATTTTCATTTTTTCCTTTATTGGAGGAACTTTTGCTGATAGGTGGAAGCCGAAGAGGACAATGATATGGTGCGAAACGTTAAGCTCTTTATCTGTGTTCGTAGTATTAATTACTCTTATGTTTGGTACGTGGAAAATCGTGTTTTTTGTGACGCTCATCTCTGCAATCCTTTCGCAGTTTTCTCAACCATCTGGAATGAAGTTGTTTAAACAGCATTTATCAACGGAACAAATTCAATTAGCAATGTCTATATATCAAACGATATTTGCAATATTTATGGTGTTAGGACCGATTCTTGGAACATTTATCTTTCACAGTTTTGGAATCTACATTTCAATAATAATTACTGGTATCGCATTTTTACTTGCTGCAGTTGTATTGTTATTTCTTCCGAAAGATCTTGAAAATGATAATGAGAAGAAAGAAATCACACTATTACAGGAAATGCTGGATGGTATTCAATATGTAAAAAAGAAAAAAGCATTAACTTTGCTCGGTCTATGTTTTATGGCAGCTGGACTCGGTATAGGGCTTATCCAGCCACTTGGAATATTTATTGTGACAGAACAACTAGGATTATCAAAAGAAAGTTTACAGTGGTTATTAACAGTAAATGGTGCAGGGATGATTGTCGGAGGAGCTTTAGCAATGATATTCGCGAAAAACGTGGCCCCGCAAAAGATGTTAATTGTAGGTATGCTCGGTCAGGCAATCGGAATTGGTATTATAGGCTATTCCACAAACTTATGGGTTACACTTACTGCACAACTTTTTAGTGGGCTAGCTCTACCATGTATTCAAATTGGGATTAATACGCTCATTATTCAAAATAGTGACACAGATTTTATTGGTCGCGTAAACGGCATTTTAAGTCCACTATTCACCGGTTCAATGGTAGTAACGATGAGTATAGCTGGTTCATTAAAGGAGATGTTCTCATTAAGCACGATGTATGAGGGAACGGCTCTACTATTTATAATTGGATTATTGTTTATTTTACCTATATACAATTTAAAGCCAGTAATAGTAGTAGAAAGTGAAATGGATAGTAAAGGAAGTGCTGTGCAACATGAATCCTAATCCAAATGTTAAATACCCAATTGAAGGAAATCAAAATGTTCATTTTATAAAAAATACAATAACGAAATCTAATATACTCGTTGGTGACTATTCTTATTATGATGCGAAACATGGGGAAACATTAGAAGAGCGAGTATTATATCATTATGAATTCATCGGAGATCGTCTCGTTATTGGAAAGTTTTGTTGTATTGCATCTGGAGTTACCTTTATTATGAACGGAGCGAATCATCGAATGGATGGATTTTCGGCGTATCCTTTTAATATTTTTGGGAATGGCTGGGAGAAATTCACGCCGAATTTGTCTGATTTACCGTATAAAGGAGATACAGTTATAGGAAATGACGTTTGGATTGGCATGGATACAACTATTATGCCCGGAATAAAAATAGGTGATGGTGCAATAATTGCAGCTAAATCTGTTGTGACCAGAGACGTCGCACCATATACAATTGTTGGTGGAAACCCTGCAAATAAAATAAAAGAGAGATTTTCAAATGCAATAATAGAAGAATTATTGCAAATTCAATGGTGGCATTTTGACGTTGAGAAGATAACCGAAAATATCGATGCTATTGTACGAGGGGATATAGAATCATTAAGAAAGCTAAAAAGGTAATAAAAAATGCATGACAAAGAGTATCATACCTCCGAATTTTGTTAATGATAATAGAACAAGGAGGTGTGATACTATGGCACAAGACGTTTTATGTGAAGTAAACAACTGTAAATTTTGGGCTAACGGTAACAAATGTAGTGCAGATGCAATTTATGTAGTAAGTAATAAAGGGAAACAAGCTTCTACTACGGAAGAAACAGATTGTAAAACTTTCGATCCAGAAATATAAGTTTTTGAAGGGTAGCCAAATCGTGGTTGCCCTTTTATTAATTATAGTATTGATAATAAATCTCATTTTCATTCATTGTTTTTAACTTTTCTTGTTATTTTTTTATATTTTCTTCATAAGTGATGTAATCCAATGTAATTCATGTTCAATACGTGACTTAGTAAATTCAACAACTTCTGTAACAAAAGGTGAGACAACGTCAAGGGATTGGATCGCTGTAAGTTGTTCTTGAAGCACGTTTTGGCGCGTAGTTAAAATTTTTATTCTAGCCTCGTAATCAAGTTTGTCGAAAAGCGCGATACGTACAAGGTCCTCACTTTTGCTTAGGGGCACCGCTTGCACGTTTAGAAGCTGAGATTGCATTAAATACATTTATAAATGCTTTCGAAAAAATAGAGTTATCTCCATCTTTCAATTTAGAAACATGTATATTGGAAAATGAACAAACCTTAAAATACTTACCTATTCGCTTAAAAACTCAATAAAACGTTCAACAAGGTACATTGTATTGTACCTTGTTTTTTATTTCTCAATTGTAAAATTTTAGTGTGTTTTATAGTATGGAGGTGTGTGAAAAAAGAGTAGAGGAGGATGCTTATGTTAACGTGCAATGGGAGTAAAACGTTTCAAATATTTATTAAAGCTGTAACTGATTTAATAGATGGTGATTTATTGGAAGAACAAATCGTGTGTGAAATTGAAACATTATTAGAAGAACTTTTAGAAAAGAAAACATGGCTTCCGTTAGATAAACAGAAGGCGAATTCGGCTCAATATGCACGACACTTACTGTATGAAGATCCATTAAAACGTTTTGAAGTATTAGCTCTCGTATGGAAAGATGGACAATCTACACCATTACATGATCATGATGGCACATGGGGAGTAGAAGGCGTTTTTTCAGGAAGGATAATGGTGCAGAACTTTGTTCAAACGAAGCAGCTTGGAAATTCACTTTCTTATTTAACACATACAGGAAATCTTTATTTGGGAGAAGGCGAAACAGATAAAGTAATTCCACCAGCTGATTGTCATATTCTAGAAATAGCCGAAAATGAAAGCGTAATCACTATTCATATATACGGAAAACGTTTAGAAAAGTTTTCCGTATATATCCCAACAGAAGAAAAAAACGTATACATGTGTGAGACAAAATATATTAGTTATAATTCATAGCATAAAATCCAAAGCTTTTCTTTAAAAAGAACAGCTTTGGATTTTATTTTTAATTATTTCTTGACCTGAAACGCTTTTCATAAATTATAAATAAGGAGTACTTCACGAGATTCGTATGAAAACGATACCTTTTATTTAATAAAAACTCGTGTATTTATAGAAAGTGGTGAAGAAATAATGAAATTAATCGCAATTGATTTAGATGGAACTCTTCTTTCAGGGAATAAAATGATTAGTAAAGAGAATGCAGAAGCAATTCGAAAATGTCAAGAAGCTGGCCATGTTGTAGCAATTTGTACAGGACGTTCTATTGTGGATATTGAACGACTTTTGTTAGAAGTTGATTTGGAGTGTCCGATTATTGCGGAAAATGGTGCACTTATATATAAAGATAAAAAAATGATGAAGAGATATCCAATTCAAAATATGCAGGCACTTGAGATTGTAGAATATCTTGAAGAGAATGGCTTGTATTATCAGCTTTATACTAATAAAGGTGTGTATGTACCGGATTATGGAGTAGAGAGTGTACGTAATGAAATCGAGTATGTGAAGAATGCAAAAGAAAATTTCGATTTGAAAGAGTTAGAAACGATTGCTGCATTATACCTTGAGCATACAGCATTTCATAGTACAGAAAGCTGTAAACCAATTGTAGAAATGGATATACATGTGCATAAACTTTTACCGTTTTCTTATGACATAGAGAAATTAAAAAAATTAAAAGAAACGTTTCTGCATAATACGGATTTAGCTATTACATCTTCCTATTGGCATAATTTAGAGATTAATCATCGAGATGCTCAAAAAGGAAATGGATTATATACTTTAGCAGAACATCTTAATATTCCAGTTGAAAACACTGTAGCAATAGGCGATGGCTTAAACGATGTTTCTATGATGGAGAAAGCAAATATATCAATTGCAATGGGAAATGCAGTTGAAGAAATAAAAGCGATGTGTCAATACGAAACGTTAACAAATGAAGAACATGGTGTCGCACATGCTTTATATAAATATGTAATGTAATAAAAAAAGAAAAAAAGAATCCAAATAGATTCTTTTTTTCTTTTTATTAGGGGTAAGGTATTCTATGAGATTCATAGAAGCCTTATTACACCTCATTATATAGAATATATTGGAATAAATGTTTATATTTTTCATGAAAGTTGTGAATTTTTTGTGAATTCTACGTTTATTGTATTTTTATACTGCTACTAGCAGCGCGTAACACTCCCATATTATTTTCTGTTTTTAATTGAAAAATAGAATTTGTTCGAATAATTATTCTACAGCTATATACCTAGGAGCACTTTCTTCGTATAATGAAGAAGTATGAATTTTTAATTTGTATAAATTTTACATATCGAGGTGAAAAAGGAATGAATGCGCGGCTAATGGAACTTATTGATGTGAGTACAATAGAAACCATGGCAGAACAATTTTATAAATTAACCAACATATCACATCAACTTCTTGATGCTGAAAACGAATGTATATTTTCATTTGGAATTAATGAAATGAAAGTATGTAAACTTCCCAAAATTGAAATCCCCCTTTTCTTATACAATCAATATTTAGGATCTTTTGTTGTATGGTCCAAACGAAGCGAAATTTTCAATTGCCAAAAATATTTTGAAATGCTTTCTAACCTAATTATAGCTGGGGTGAAAAAAGCAGTTCAAAGTAAAAATACATCGTTACTTTCTCGAAAAGAGGAAGAACTACATACGATCTTACAAAACATGCCTGTTATGGTTGATGCGCTTGACTATAATGGAGATTTTGTTTTGTGGAATCGAGAATGCGAGATTGTAACAGGTTATACTGCTGAAGAAATAATTGGGAATCCAAACGCTCTTCAATTACTGTATCCTGACCATAATTATCGCCATCAAATACAAAATAAATTTTTGACTCGTGGAAAAAATTTTAGAGATTGGGAAATGAGTTTAACATGTAAAAATGGTGAAATTAAAACGATAATGTGGTCCAATATATCTGAGCAGTTTCCTGTAACAGGATTTAGTTACTGGGCTGTTGGGGTAGATATTACACATTTAAAAGCGATAGAAGGGCAATTAAAACAACAAACCTCTGAATTAGAATTAATTTTTAAAGCTTTACCAGATTTATGTTTTTTAACAGAAGACGATGGGACAATTATAGATTATAAAGCAGGATCTCCTACAAAATTTTACGTACCCGCAGAAGCTTTTATGGGAAAAAAGTTTTACGAAATATTACCGTCTCCAGTAGCACAGCAATTTCAAGAAGCAATTCGCCAATTGAAAGAAGAAGGAAAGAATGTAATTGTAGAATACCCTCTAACAATTAATGAAAGTATCGATTTCTTTGAAGCTAGATGTTTACCATTATTACAAGATAAAATTATGATTGTTGTCCGCGATATTACAGAGCGGAAAAAGGCAGAAGAATTGCTAAATAAATCAGATACACTTGCGGCAATTGGTCAATTAGCAGCCGGTGTAGCACATGAAGTGAGGAACCCTTTAACTGTAATAAAAGGATTTATACAATTATTCCAAATTAACAAAGAGGATCAAGAAAAATATTTTAATCTTATGCTTTCTGAAATCGAGAGAATTGAAGCAATCCTTCAGGAATTTTTGTCGATTGCTAAAACAGATGAAATCCCTACTGAGAAGAAAAATATTTGTCAAATATTCAAAAATGTTGTGTCATTAATTAACACAAAAGCAATTATGACAAACATTCAAGTTGAGTTATTTACAGATTCCAAAGAGATGATTATTGAATGCTCTGAAAATCAATTAAAACAAGTATTTATTAATATTTTGCAAAATTCAATTGAAGCGATGCCAGATGGTGGGAAGATTTCAATTCATATTAAAGAAATGAATGAAGGTGGTATCATAATAGATGTAGTAGACGAAGGAATAGGGATACCAGAAGAAAGAATTAAGAGATTGGGTGAACCTTTTTATAGTACGAAAGAAAAAGGAACAGGAATCGGATTGATGCTAAGTTATAAAATCATTGAAAGTCACCATGGGACTATTAGTATTATGAGTGATGTTGGTGTCGGGACAACTGTAACAATTTACTTACCAAAATTTCAAAATGAACCTGCCGGAAAAGAGCTAGATAAAAAAACTGAAGAGTTAAAGAGAAAACGAGTTTCAGATAAAAACCTTCAAGAATTAACAGCTCAAGATATAGAAGTGTTGGCTATTAAAAGTAAAATGACTTCGGGTTATCAAATGGCACCTCAAATTATTAAAAAAGATGTTAGTGAAAAGGAATATACTGTGATTAGTGAAAACTTAGCAAATCTCCCAGGTGTAGACGCTTCAGTTGATTGGGAAAGGCTCTATGTAAATGATGGCTTATTCCGTTCAGTCCTTGGAAATGTTTCGAATGCTGATGAAGGTTTACCACGTGAACGATTAGATTATTATTTAGTGCGTGATTATAGCAGGAATGATCGGGTTGGGAAAAGTTACATCGAACAGCAATACGAAGATCTGCTTCATGGTACGAAAAAAGAAGTAAGAAGTATTGCTGATAAACAAGGTAATACAATTAGAACGGAAACCGTTTCTGAAGGGAAAAGCGGCAAGAATTTAACTTTAACAATAGATATGGAATTACAAAAAAAAATAGAAGAGAGCATAGAAAAAATATTAAAGGCATACAAAGGTTCAGAATCGATGTTGGACCGTGCTTTCGTTGTAATGATGAATCCGAAAAATGGTCAAGTATTATCAATGGCTGGGAAAAAGTTAGTAGAAAAAGACGGGAAAACTGAAGTTGAAGATTACGCTTTAGGAACGATGACAAGTTCATATGAGCTTGGATCAACTGTGAAAGGTGCGACAGTATTAACGGGGTTTGAAACAAAAGCTATAACACCAGGTACATACTTTTATGACGCACCTATGAAATTCAAAGGAACTAAGGAGAAAAAGTCTTGGAAAGATTTCGGGAATATTGATGATCTAAGAGCTTTACAAGTTTCTTCTAACGTCTATATGTTTAATACAGCATTAAAAATTGCAGGTGTGGATTATGTAAAAAATAGTTCACTAGATATTAAACAAGAATACTTTGATAAAATGAGATATTATTTCAGGCAATTCGGTTTAGGTGTTCCAACGGGCATTGATTTACCGAATGAAACAGCTGGACAAATAGGGAGAAAAGATAATCAGCCTGGTTTCTTATTAGATTTTTCTATTGGCCAGTACGATACGTATACACCACTTCAGCTTGCACAGTACATTTCTACTATTGCAAATGGTGGGTATCGTATGAAACCACAAATTATTCAAGAGATTAGAGAACAAACTGCGCAAAAAGATGAAATCGGTAAAGTCGTGCACTCATTAGAACCAGTTGTTTTAAATAGAGTGGATATGAAAGAAGATTATATAAATCAAGTAAAAGAAGGATTTAGAAGAGTATTCCAAGAAGGAGATGGAACAGGAGTAAGGGCGTTCCAAAAGGCACCATATAAACCAGCTGGTAAAACAGGGACAGCACAGACAGTATATGGTGGAGAAAGCGACATAGGTAGAAATGATAAAGGTGAACGAATAAAATGTTATAATTTAACATTAGCAGGATATGCGCCCTATGATGATCCAGAAGTAGCATTTTCAGTTGTTGTGCCATGGGTTATAAATGATAAGTCGGGTATTAACTCTGATATTGGAAAAGATGTTTTAGATGCTTATTTCGAATTGAAAAATAAGCGATTAAATGGTGAGGCTACAAAAGTAGATAATTCAAAAGAGAGTTAGAAAGCATGAAACGTTTCTAGTATTTAAATGGACTAGAGACGTTTTTAAATACACCCTGGACTTATGGATGAATCAATTGTGATAGGTAAAGTAGAAATAGTTTATTAGCCAATTGATCAAATGAAAAGAATAAAGTAATTTAGTTCAAGAGTATTCTATTAAGTATTCACCTTTTATATATAAATGCATATATTGATAGCATAGGACAAGCAAAAAAGCTTGTACCTTACCTCACTGAACACTCCTTATCACAGCTAAGCATCTACTTTTGTAGATGCCTTTTTTTATGTTGATGATTGATAATTATTTATCCCGCTATTTTGGGCAGTAAGACTCCCATCTCAAAATTCAGCTGTAAAGCAAAGAAGTTAGGTGGAAGATCGATTGCTCGTAAAATCCCGATTGATGAGGGCTGATAATCAGTGGGGTATGGACAAAACCTCAGCTAATTAAATTTTCACTTTTAAATTGTTATCCGCAAATTGTACAGCTGTATTCGCATGTATATAAGCAGTATCAAAAACAGGAACCGATAGATCACTTTGTGAAATGAGCAAAGGAATTTCTGTACAGCCAAGTAGTATTCCTTCAGCGCCCTTTTGAATTAATGTATTTGTGATTTGTAATAGCTTTTCTTTTGATGTTTCTGAAATAATCCCTCTACTGAGTTCTTGTAAAATGACATGATGGATGAAAGTTCTATCTTCTTCATTTGGGATAATTGTCTCAATGTTGTAATTTGCTAGTCTTGATTTATAGAAGTCTTGTTCCATCGTTTGTTTTGTTCCTAAAAGTCCGATACGATTAATATTATATTCTATCATTTTTTTAGCACTTACATCTCCGATATGGAGGAGTGGTATTGATATTGCCTTTTCTACTTCTTCAGCAAATAGATGTACAGTATTGGAACACATTAGTAAACATTCAGCTCCAGAGTTTTCTACTTTTTTAGCTACTGTGACTAATTCATTTTTCACTTCTTCATATTGATGATTTTGTAATAATGTAGTTATCTCACCAAAGTCCATGCTATATAAAACAAGCTTCGCATTTTGATTACATTGAGAGAGAGTAAGTGTATTAATATGTTTATAGTATAACGATGTCGATTCCCAACTTAGTCCGCCAATTAAGCCAATTACTTTCATCATGCATTCCTCCCGTAACAATTTTGAATTTATTATTTCATAATTCCGATAAGAATACAATGGTTTAAGTGAACTATTTATCGAAAAATAAAAATAGTAAGAAAAGTATTGAAATTATTTATTGTTAGTGCCATAATACAGATTACAAATACATACTTATCCAGAGAGGTAGAGGGAACGGCCCTATGAAGCCTCAGCAACCCCTATGTAAATGCATAGGAAGGTGCTAATTCCGCAGAGGACATTTATATGTCTTTTGAAAGATAAGAGGATTCTTGTACGTGAAAGAAAATGGCCTCTTAATTTAAGGGGTCATTTTTTGTTGTATAGAAAGGAAGTGTCGATGCATAATTCATTTTCAAAATAAATATAGAGTATTAAAAGCGGGATAATAGGAGAGGAGAATTGTAATGAACAAATTAACGACAAAACTAGTAGTAGCAATCGGAATTGGAGCAGCTTTATACGGGGTATTAGGGCTTTGGGGATTTTCTATCGCACCCAATACATTTATTAAACCAGCATTGGCTATATTAACAGTTTTTGGTGCGTTATTTGGCCCAGTAGCAGGACTATTAATAGGGCTTATTGGTCATACCGTTACAGATACAATCGCTGGTTGGGGTATTTGGTGGGGATGGGTGTTTAGTTCGGGGATTATCGGATTTTCAATGGGTCTTATACAAAAAAGAACTGGTTTCAGTGTAAAAAATGGAGCGTATGATAACCGTGATATTTCTTATTTTGCAATAGCGGGGTTAGTTGGAATTGTCATTGCCATTATATTTGCTGGTGCATTCGATATTATTGTGATGGGAGAACCGTTTGACAAAATCGTTATACAAGTACTAGGCGCAACAATTGCAGACGTTATCGTATTTTTAGTTCTTGGCTTACCAATCACGATCGGCTTAGCGAAATCAAATAAGAAACATACACATTTAAAAATTGAAAAGTAGGGATGAATACATGCAACCAATTATATCTTTTGAACAATTTACCTTTCAATATGGGCATGCCGCACAGCCTACTTTAAAAGAAATTACATTTCATATATATCCAGGGGAAAAGGTACTAATAGCTGGAAGAAGTGGTTCAGGTAAGTCAACATTAGCTCATTGTATTAATGGGCTAATCCCATTTTCTTACGAAGGGATTAGTACTGGTAATATTTTAATAGCTGGAAAGGATCCGAGAGAGGGAAGTATTTTTGAACAGAGTAAACATGTAGGAACAATATTACAAGATCAAGATTCACAATTTATTGGTCTTACTGTCGAAGAAGATGTAGCATTTTCATTAGAAAACGAATGTGTAAATCAAAATGAAATGAAAAAAATTGTTAATGATTCTTTAAAAAAAGTAAACATGCAGAATTTTCATGCACAAAGTCCTCATGAATTATCAGGAGGTCAAAAACAGACAGTCTCTCTTGCAGGTCTGCTAACGACAAATGCAGATATATTATTATTTGATGAACCGTTAGCTAACTTAGATCCAGCAAGTAGTTTGAATACTATAGAACTCATTAAAGATATTCATGAGAAATATAATAAAACAATTGTAATTATTGAACATCGAATAGAAGAAATTTTAAACCTTGATTTAGATAAAATTATTTTAATAGATGAGGGAGAAGTTATTGCCATTGGTTCACCGGATAGTATTTTAAATTCTAATATATTACCAAATATTGGACTAAGAGAACCTATTTATATAGAGGCGCTAAAGAAATTAAATTTTGACAGTAATAATGTTAGGGTATTTCCAATTGAAAATCTTCGTAATGCAGGCGTTCATAGCCTATTAAAGAACTGGATGCAGAAGCAAGTTTCATCAAAAAACACATATATTAAAAAAGCTTTATGCAAGATAGAAAATTTATCATTTACGTACAATAACAAACATAGAGCCTTAGAAGATATCAACCTTTCAATAGGAGAGGGAGAAATAGTAGCGTTATTGGGTCATAATGGAGCAGGGAAATCGACATTAGCTCATACTCTTATAGGAATAAATAAAACAAAGAATGGGAGAATAATATTCGATGGAGAAAATATAAATTCTTGGTCTATTCGTAAACGCGGGGAAGTTATTTCTTACGTTATGCAAAACCCAAATCAAATGATTACACAGCCTACTGTTTTAGAAGAGGTTTCATATTCATTAAAATTAAAAAAGGTTTCTAAAGATGAGATTGAGACAAGAATCGAAAAAGCTTTAAGAATTTGTGGATTATACCCATTTCGTAACTGGCCAATTCAGGCATTAAGCTACGGGCAAAAAAAGAGACTAACTATTGCTTCTGTACTTACAACAAACCCAAAACTTATTATATTAGATGAGCCGACAGCTGGGCAAGATTACTACCATTACAAACAGTTTATGTCGTTTATAAGAACATTGGCTGAAAAGGGCATATCCTTTATTTTTATCACACACGATATGAATCTTGCTTTAGAATACGCAAATCGAGCGGTAGTTCTGCATGAAGGGAAAATCATTGCGAACAATACTGTATCTGCTGTTTTAGGGGATCAAGGAACGTTACAAAGAGCTAATCTACGGGAGATTTCATTAATAAAACTAGCTAAATTAAGCGGAATTCCAACTCCAGAAACGTTTGTGAAACTTTATATTGAGGCTAATAGGAGGGAGGAATATGCATAATACGTATTTTTATCGTATGGATGGTGCAGTTAAATTATCTTTATTTATATTTTGTATGACACTCACTTTTTTATTTTTTGATTTTCGTATATTGCTAATGTTATTTATTGTTGGATGTCTCGGCCTCTTAATCGCTAAAATTCAGTTTCGTAAAATTATTGTTGTTTTCAGTGTTATATTTACATTTAGTTTATTAAATTCTGTTATGATTCTTGTTATTACTCCAGCATATGGATCAGAATTAACAGGAACATACACATCTTTTTTTCATATAGGTTATGCAACAATTACATACGAAACATTATTTTTTGCCGCTACACTTTCATTAAAATATTTTACGTTATTACCATTTACACTTCTTTTTATTTATACAACTCATCCAAGTGAATTTGTCAGCAGCTTAAATAAATTTACCATTCCTTATAAAATTACATATGCAATAAATATTGCACTGCGTTATATGCCAAACATTCAATCTGAATATATAATCATTAAACATGCACAGGAGGCAAGAGGCGTACCTTTTGAAAAGGGAGAAGCAAGTTTATGGATTCGTATGAAAAATCGTATTTTGATTTTTTGGCCACTTATTATTCATTCTTTAGAAAGAATTGATACGGTTTCAAATGCAATGGATTTAAGAGGGTTTGGAAAGAAAGACAAACGTACGTGGTACTATGCAAAGAATGCTCAAAAAGTAGATTACATCACTCTTTTTGTTGGTATTATCATTTTAATTATTGCAGTGTACTTAAAAGTAAATGTATTCAAGAGTTTCTGGTACCCATTTTAAAGCACTCTCAATAGAGTGCTTTTACTAATTTTATGAAGACATGCTCAAAAAAGGGAGATACACATACTGTATAATACGAACCAGTTAAAATAATCAACTACCTATTAGTTTTCAAACCAAAAGGAGGAAAAAATATGAGTTTCGGCGGTTCTTGTGGTTTTGGTGGAGGTTTCGCATTATTAGTTGTGTTATTTATTTTATTAATTATTGTTGGATGTAGCTGTTGGAGCTAAGGGTACTAATTTCTAATTAGTCTCTCCAAAATGTAAACTTTAAAAAACATAGCAGATACTTTTTGTATCGAAATAAATGAAAAAGGAGCTTAATAGCTCCTTTTTCATTTATTATACGAAATCTCTTCATTACTGTATTTAGGTAATGTGATAGTTAAAGTAGTTCCTTTATTTATAACACTTCGGATTTTCAATGTGCCTCGCATCGTTTCGATAATTTTTACAGCAACCATCGTTCCTAAACCCGTACCTTTCGTTTTTGTACTAAAATATGGTTCGCCAAATCGATTAATTTGCTCTTGCGACATTCCAATTCCACTATCTTGAATTCTTATTATGACCTTATTATTACTAACAGTTGCAGAAATAATTAGATTACCACCATTTGGCATTGCTTCTATACTATTTTTTATTAAATTTAAAAAACATTGATGGAAGTGCTGTGTATTACCAATAATTGTGCCCTCTGAGAACTCTTTTGTAATATTAATATTATTCATGTTACAAAAAGGCAACATCATATTAATAACTCGATTTAATTCGTGCTCCACTGAAATATGATCTAGTTTTTCTGAAGCCGGTTTGGCAAAAGTTAAGTAATCATCAATAATTGCTTGTGCACGATTTAACTCTTCAAGAATATGTTCAATATACTCATCTCTGGATTGTTGAGTTATATTTGGTGTTTTTAAAAGTTGTGTAAATCCTTTTACAACAGTCAATGGATTCCTTACTTCATGTGAAATACTTGCAGCGAGTTGGCTGACAATCTCCATTTTTTCAACTTTTATTAATTTTGATCGCATGAATATTGCATCTTTTAAAACTTCATTAAAATAGACCATAAATAATATTAAAATAGTGGGTAGTAGAATGAAATAAATAATGTACAAATTATTCACTTCAAAATCTGATAGAGTTAAAACAATTACTGTTGTAAATATTGCAAGGAAAAAAGTTAAAAACATAGATGAAGCTACTTTGGTTTTCCGATTGTATGTTTTAAATTTTGATGATGCGAATGCTGTAATTATTAACATCGTTCCATAAACAATGATTGTTAACAGGCTAAAACCATAAAACATAAAACGTGTAATTAATAAAATCATGAGTAATGCAATACCGACAGGAAATCCACCATAAAGTGTACCAATTAAAAAGGGTATTTGTCTTAAATCATGAATACAATTTTCATCCATATAGATAGGGTACCGCATACATAAAATTAGTGGGATGCTCGTACAAAGAATGATAAGTAGTTTCTTATATTTCTTCCCGAAGTACCCACTATCATAAATAAAATAAAAAACAAAAATACTGCTTAAAATATAAAGAAGATTATTTAAAACATTTTGATTAATGTAAACAAAGTTCATAATACATGCCCCGTTATCCTGAATTTCAATCCCATATGTATTATACATTATAAAAGTACAAGTTTTACATGTACTTTTATAATGTATGTAGTTTTTATAACTTTTCAGTGTTATAGACTTTTAACCATGCATTATTAAACTCTTCCATTGACGCATAGCGCTTACTACGATTTTCATTTACAGCACGGTATGCTACTTCATATAATCCTTCGCCAGCTTCCCATTTTATAAAGGAACGATCTTGCCCGCCACCTAAAAGTGCAAAAGCTATAGCCCCCATACTAAATACGTTTGTTTTTCCATCTATTATAGAGTTAAGTTGAAACTCTTCAGGTGACATAAAACGAGATGATCCCCACAGTCGCCCCATCTTATTTACATACGGTGTGTTACTGTATAAATCAATATCACAAATTTTTGTTTCATTAGTTTTAAAGTTGTATAAAATACTACCGTCATAAAAATCAATAGCTACATAGTGTTTGTGTTCAACGTAAGTATGGAAATTAAAAATAGAATTTAATGAAATCAGTCTGTCTTTAACGGATAATTTCTTATATTTATAAAATGGTGAATTAGGATCATTGTATTTTGCTGGGGGTGGGAAATTCCAGTGCGGGTGAAGACATTCACCGTCAAACCAATCAAAAATCAAAACATATCCATGTTGTAAAGGGTAGTGATCAATTAAATTTATAAGAGAAACGTGTTTTAATTCATTGTATATAGTAACTGAGTTTTTTAATCTTTTTATAGCTTCATTTGTAGAAGCATTATATGCGAGTGTTTGTGCCCCTGCATATTTAATAAACTTCTTTTTCCCATTCTTTTCAACACCGAAACTTATATTACCGGAATCTTGTTGGTCAAAAACTGCAAATACTGTTCCTAGTTTCGTAAGCCAATCAAAATTATGATGTTTTTTTAGTTGGAATGTGACAGTATTTAATTGAATTTCAACTGGAATATCTTTCATGATTCACCTCATATTTAGTATAATTAAGTTGTCTATTATAATATTCGACATATTTTGTAAAATCCCTATGTTAATACAATTAAATTTTATAAATATAATGATGTATAGTTATAAGGAGGAAAGAAAATGGATGGGAAAATCTTAATTAAACCGTACGAACATTATTGGCATACAGAGTTTTTAAATGAAAAAAATAAAATTGTGCCGTTACTAAATGAAGAAATTATTGCTATTGAACATATAGGAAGCACGGCCGTAGAAGGATTAGGGGCTAAACCGCTTATTGATATGATGATTGGCGTAACAAATTTACAAATTACCGAAAATTGGAGGGAACCCCTAGCGGAAATTGGCTATGAATATGTTCCAAAAGAAACACTTAATTGGCGTTTTTTTAGAAAAGGGAAATGGAGAGCGGGTAGTCATCACTTACATGTGTATATTTATAATAGTGAGGAATGGAAGAACAACCTCTTATTTAGAGATTTTCTCATAAATAATGAATGGGCACGAAAAGAATATAGTGAATTAAAAGAGAAACTTGCTGCTACATATCCTTTTGATCGTGTTTCATATACAAATGCGAAAGCCCCGTTTATTCGAAATATATTAACATTGGCCAAAAAGAGTATTAACAAAGTATAAGTAGTATCAATTAAAGTCCTTCCTACAAAAAAGTGTGGGGAGGATTTTGTTTTTTCATCATAATGATTTTTATTATTTTTTAGTTGTTACAATCAGATTATTTTATTTATTTCGATATTTTTAGTGCATTAAAATTATTAAGGGGGATTATTAATGAACGCTATTGTACATCAACATAAAAAAGGATTAGACGGTTTAGAATATAAATTATCACCTGAGATAACTCCTAACATTGGAGAGGTTAAAGTGAGATTAAAAGCAGCAGGTTTAAATCATCGTGATTTATTTATAATGAATAATAGGAAAGAAATGGAACTACCATTAGTTTTAGAGTCAGATGGTGCAGGTATTGTTATAGAACTAGGAGAAGGAGTTTCAAATATTTCACTACATACCGAGGTTATTATTAACCCTAGTATTGGATGGAATAATATTCATGAAATACCAGAGTTACCTGAAGTATTAGGTGGACCAGCAAATGGTACGTTTACCGAATATGTTATTGTACCAGCTGAAAATATAGTAAAAAAGCCACCATATCTTACATGGGAAGAATCTGGTGTTTTATCTTTATCGGCATTAACTGCATATAGAGCGCTTTTTACAAAAGGTAGATTGAAATCTGAAGAACATGTTCTAATTGCGGGAATTGGCGGTGGTGTAGCTACTTATGCTATGTTATTTGCTAAAGCAATTGGAGCAAAGGTAAGTGTTACTTCAAGGATAGAGAGTAAAAGAAAGACTGCAGAAAACTATGGCGCAGATTTTTCATTTAATAGTTCTGGTATTTGGGAAGAGTGCTTACATGGAGAAAAAGTAGATTTAATTATAGATAGTATAGGTCCGGCGACTTTCTTGAAATATTTTGATGTATTAAAACCAAACGGAAGAATTGTTAATTTTGGTGCAAGTTCAGGAGATAAAATTGAATTACCGTTACGAGCATTATTTTATAATCAAATCGATATTATGGGAACATCAATGGGGAGCAGTGAGGAATTTAATGAGATGATTCATTTTATAGAGGAACATAATATTAAACCAATCATTGATAAAGTATATCCATTAGAAGAAGCAATTCAAGCTTTAAATCGAATGCAACAAGGAGAACAATTCGGTAATATTGCCCTTCGTATGGAATGAAAATATGATTTCGTTGACAGTATATTGAAATGAACATGTTAAGTATTCTGTTCATGCATAGAGTGATTACCATACTATTTTAAATGTTTTATAGCCTTTATACATATTTAGCTCTTGCAAATAGTTACACGAATGTCAAATGAATAGTAGCAAAATGAGAATTTGATGAGAAAAGCTTAAGCCCATTTTCATATTGATGTTGTATACTGTGTAAATCAAGAACACTTGTATCTTTATTTAAAGTACAATGAGAAATAATAAGGAGAGAGTAATATGAATTACACAGTATTTCAATGGATTAATAATTTTGCTGGATCATCCAAGCTATTAGATACGCTAATGATCGCTATTACAAATAGTGCTGCATATGTAGCTATTCTATTTATGCTTATCCTATGGTTCAATAACGGAAAGAAAGAGAATGCAATTAAAAAACAATATACAGTATTATATACAACACTTTCAGTCAGTATTGCATTATTAGTAAATGTTCTTATACATTCGGTATATTATCATCCGCGTCCTTTTATTACACATCATGTCAATCAATTAGTACCGCATGCAGCAGATTCATCATTTGTAAGTGATCATTCTGTACTTGTATTTTCGATTGCTTTCGTATTTATTCTAAGAGGAGAAAAACTTAAATATATCGCGCTTATATGGGCAATATTAGTCGGTGTATCACGCATGTACGTAGGTGTTCATTATCCTCTAGATATACTTGGGGCTGCGTTCTTAACATTTATTACAAGTGGATTAGTAATACAAAGCACACGTATACTTGAACCGTTAGCTAGTTTAATTTTCAAAATGTACGCACTAGTAGCAAAACGAGTGCCATTTTTAGCGAAATATAACCATATAGCTTAATCGTAAGAACCTACAAAAAAGTAGGTTCTTTTTATTTGAAGATTCTTAAATTTCACTTACCGTATTTTATATTAAAAATACAAAATTAATAAAAAACAAATAGCAACAGAACTGGTTTTCTTATTGTTATAGAGGAATTAGTAAAAAAACTTCGAAAAATATAGTATCTACTATATTAAAGAACATATTTAGTAGCGCATCTTTGCATTAATACATTGGAAAAGAAAGGAGATAAGTATGCATAAACTTCAAACGAATAAAGGCGCTCGATATATGATGATTGCTTTTATTGTTTTGTTTCTTACTATGCTTTTACGTATATTTTATATTCAAGCAGTAGGAGTCGTGCATAATGTTAATGTAAAAGATCTTGCGAAGGAACAACAAAATAAAAATGGAGTTTTAGAGGCAAATCGCGGGACAATTTATGATCAAAACGGGAAAGTATTAGTCCAAGACTCAACGACATATCGCATCGTTGTAAACCTAAAAGGAAAAGATAAATTAAAAGATAAAGAAGATACCGCACAACGTTTAGCAGATGCGCTTGAAGTTGATAAAGAGGAGATCATGAAAAATTTTCACGAAGGACGTACGCAAGTTGAAATTGGTAAAATTGGACGTAACTTATCTAGAGAAGCGAAGGAAGAGATTAATAATTTGAAAATACCAGGTGTATCTTTCACAACAGAAAAAGCCAGAGTATACCCAAATGAAGATTTCGCCTCGTATATACTTGGTTTTGCAAGACCAGACGATAAAGGTAATGCGGTGGGGAAGTTTGGGCTTGAAGAAAGTTTGGATAAATATTTGCGCTCTACAAATGGTAATGTTTCATATGTAGGTTCAAGAAAAGGAATCCCACTTACAAATGATATAGGAAAAGTAGAACCTGCTAAAAATGGAAATAACGTATATCTTACGCTTGATAAACAAATTAATAGTTTTTTAGAAGACGCGATGAATAAAGCGGCGCAACACTATGATCCTTCTATGTTAGTAGGTATTATTGCGGATCCAAAAACAGGTAAGATTTTAGCAATGTCTAGTAAGCCTAGTTATAATCCTAACAAAGGAGACATTGAATATTTTTTAAACGATCCAATTGCGAATGCATTCGAACCAGGGTCTACAATGAAAGTTTTTACATTAGCTGCTGCAATTAATGAAGGTGTATATAACGGGAAAGAATATTTCCAATCAGGAAAATATGCAGTTGGTTCAGCAGAGATTAAAGATCATAATGGCGGCTATGGATGGGGTTCAATTACATTTGATGAAGGGTTTGAACGGTCATCGAACGTTGCTTTTTCTATTTTAGAAGATCAGTTACTGAAACCAAATAAATTCAAGCAATATATGAATTTATTTGGTTTCAATCAAAAAACAGGGATAGATTTGCCTGGAGAAAGTAAAAATACATTATTGTTAAATACTCAAATTCAACAAGTTACTACATCTTTCGGCCAAGGCTCAACTGTAACTCCTATTCAAATAGTACAAGCGGCCACAGCTATAGCAAATGACGGGAAAATGATGCAACCTTATATTGTTGATAAGGTTGTAAATCCAACAAATAAACAAGTTATTATGGAAAATCAACCTAAAGAAATAGGGAATCCGATTAAAAAAGAAACCGCAGATAAGGTAAGGAACTTAATGGAGCGTGTTATAACATCATCTAAAGGAACGGGAACGATGTATAAAATTGATGGTTATCCGATTGGTGGTAAAACAGGGACAGCGCAAATTCCGAATCCTGAAAATGGACGATATATGGAAGGGAAAGATAATTATATTTTTTCATTCTTAGGAATGGCTCCAATTGATGATCCGCAATTAGTCGTATATTTAGCCATTAAGCAACCTAAATTAAAGGGGAATGAATACGGTGCTCAGCCTCTTGCTGAAATTTTTAAACCAGTTATGAAAAATAGTCTAGAATATTTAAAAGTGAAACCATATACAGAAAAGAAAATGGCAGATGCAACAAAGCAATCTGAAATAAAAGTACAAAATTATGTAAATCAAACGATGGATACGGTGAAAAACATTGCAGAAAAAGAGAAACTTCAGCCGGTATTATTAGGAGAAGGAAAGATAATAAAACAATATCCACAGACTGGCGAGGTAATGAGTGAAGGGGATCGCATATTTTTAGTAGGAAGTAATGTGAAAATGCCTAACCTAAAAGGTTGGTCAATGCGTGATGTTATGTATTTCTCTAAGTTGCTGAAATTAGATGTAAAAACAACAGGTACAGGGTATGTAACGAGTCAAAGCATTGAAAAGGGAGAATATATACAAGAAGGTGATACTTTAAAACTAGATTTGGAACCGCCTCTAGAACCATTAGCAGAAGCGAGTACAAATTAATATCGAATTTTGTAAGAGTCTATAGTATAATAGGCTCTTTTTTTTAGAGTTACAAGCAATTTCACGCACCGTATTTTTTAATAAATAAAAAATCAAGTTACAAAATTATAAAGGATGCTCACTTTTAAAAAAACTGATTATTCTTTTTAATTATTTACAATATAAAACCTATGTGATAATATGGAAAAAACCAAATGCAGTGAAGAGAAGAGTAAATAAAATGAATTTTTCACAGAGAGCTCTATTTAGCTGAAAAGGAGCAAAAATTCTTTATTGAACCAAGCCTCTGAGCAGCACATCGGAACCTTTTAAAAGTGGATGGTGTGACGGGAGCTCCCGTTATAGAGATAAGGTATAAGCATGAAAATAGTGCAGTACCTGATAAGGTTAATATGGTGACATATTAACAAACTAGGGTGGCACCGCGATGATAAATCTCGTCCCTAAGACTAAAAGTCTTGGGGGTGGGATTTTTTTATTGTTTTAAAACAATTTAGAAAGCGGGTGCCTAAAGTGAAAAAATTACTTGAAGATTGGAAATATCCTTTATTACTATTGTCCGGAGTTGGTATTGCGAATTTAGGTGCATGGATTTATTTAATCGCACTGAATGTACTTGTCTATAATATGGGTGGCTCAGCCTTAGCTGTCGCTACTTTATATGTGATAAAACCATTAGCCACTTTATTTACAAACGCTTGGTCAGGAAGTATGATAGATCGTTTAAATAAACGAAAGTTAATGATTCACCTCGATATATATCGAGCAGTATTTATCGCTATTTTACCCTTGGTTCCATCCCTTTGGATTGTCTATCTCTTAGTATTTTTTATAAGCATGGCCAGTGCGATTTATGAACCAACTGCTATGACATATATGACGAAATTAATTCCAGTAGAGCAAAGACAACGTTTCAACTCACTACGTAGTTTAATAGGATCTGGTGCATTTTTAATTGGTCCAGCAGTAGCGGGGATATTATTAATAACTGGTACACCAGAGTTTGCTATATATATGAATGCTATAGCATTTCTGTTATCAGGGTTAATTACATTACTTTTACCTGATCTTGATAAAAAATACGATTCTAATACATCAAGTGATAAGTTATCTCTAACTGTACTAAAAAAAGATTGGAACATAGTTTTAAATTTCAGCAAAAAATCTGTGTATATAGGATGTGTTTATTTCCTATTCCAAGGAATGATGGTTTTAGCTACCGCTATAGATTCACTTGAACTATCATTTGCGAAAGAAGTTTTATTGTTAACAGATAGTGAGTATGGCTTCCTAGTTAGTATCGCTGGAGCGGGTTTTATTTTAGGAGCCATAACAAATACAATTTTATCAAAAAAATTAGCACCTTCATTTCTAATTGGGATAGGATCATTATTCATTGCAATCGGATATTTGATTTATGCTTTTTCAAGTGAGTTTTTAATAGCTGCTATCGGATTCTTTGTTTTATCTTTCTCTATGGCATATGCAAATACGGGATTTTACACATTTTATCAAAATAACGTTCCGGTTCATATGATGGGACGAATCGGGAGTATATACGGGCTCGTTATAGCTGTTTTTACAATTTTTATAACGATTCTGTTCGGCGTTGCAACTCAATTCACTTCTATACAACTTGTAGTCATTGTAGGAGTATTGGTAATGCTACTTATTACTATCATATTGTGCGTGTTTACTTTATTACCATCGCGGTCTAAGGTATATTCCGCTGAATCAATAAATTCGAAATAGTTCCCTTGGTTTTTATTTGAAAATTAGGGGGTTGAATAGGAGGTTTCTTTCCCCTATATATGGAAAAATAATAAGAGGAAAGAACAATACCAATAAATAAGGGTGGTTATTATGATAAAAACAAAAGATCAAATAGAGAAAATTGTAAAAGAAATACATCGGAATATAGATTTTTCTGGGGTAGTCTTAATAAAAAAAGATGATGATATTATTTATGAAAATTCATTTGGATATGCTAACCGAAGTGAATGTATAAACAATACACTACAAACAAGATTTGGAATTGCCTCAGGATGTAAATTATTCACTGCTATCAGTATCTGTCAACTTGTTGAAAGAGGTGTAATTACTTTTCATACAAAGTTAAAAGATTGTCTACATATTAAATTCCCAAACTTTAATGAAGATATTACAGTACATCAACTTTTAACGCATAGTTCGGGTATTCCAGATTATTTTGATGAAAGTATCATGGATAACTTTGAAGATCTTTGGAAACAAACCCCTATGTATCTTTTAAAAAGTTTAAAAGGCTTTTTACCATTATTCCAAAACAGTAATATGATGTTTACACCAGGAAGTAAGTTTTACTATAACAATGCAGGTTTTATTATACTTGGATTAATTATAGAACAGCAGACAGGACTTGAATTTACGGAATATATAGAAAGAAACATATTCGTTCCAGTTGGCATGAATGATTCAGGCTATTTTTCTTTAGATAATTTACCAAAACATACAACTCTCGGATATATAAAGGATGTAAATAGTCAAAAATGGAGAACAAATGCATACTCTATACCCATAAAAGGAGGTTCTGATGGTGGTGCTTATATTACTGCACCAGACATGGTGAAATTTTGGGAAGCTCTATTTAACAACGAAATATTAAGCCACGAATATACGAAGTTACTTTTAACTCCTCATATTTTGGTGAATAATAGCCAGTCTTACGGCTATGGAATATGGATTGAGAAAAGACACGGAAATATTTTTAAATATCATGTAATGGGATATGATCCAGGCGTGAGTTTCCGCTCGGCCGTATACCCGGACTTAGGAATTACATTAGTTATTCCATCAAATAAAGGGGCAGGACCCGAAAAATTCATGGTAGAAATAGAAGGAGTTTTTTAATTACATGGATATAAAAATTAGAGCATATAAAAAAGAAGACGAAATAGGCTGGGTACGTTGCCGTTCGTTATCTTTTTTAGATACAGCATATTATGACAATGTACTTAGAGGGAAAGAAAAATATGAAAATCCCGCAAATGAAGGTTTCTCTTTAATGAATTTACAATAATATAAAGATGCATTATTCCGTATGACAAAACCATCCTGCGAAAAGTCCTATAGAATAATTAAGATAAAGGGATGTGTTAGCGATTTGCATATGATTAACGGTAGTTTATTTATTATTTTTGGGGTTATCTGTTATTTATTTATCCGAAGTATATTAATTGGGTTCAAAAATAAAAAGCATGTGAATTGGTGGAAAGAGTTAATTAGTTTTCTATTTGCAGTATACATTTGTATGGTTGTTGCAGTAACCTTATTCCCTTTACCAATCGGGTTTCCTTCTAGTGTTGAAAATCTTAATCGGTCAGTCAATATTATTCCTTTTGCATCAATTATTAAAGATATCGGTCAAATAGGGAGTGCTTATGATGGTGATGTCCTATTTATGATTGGTCTAATCGTAAGAAATGTAGGCGGGAATGTTTTATTATTAATGCCTTTAGGGTTTTTAGCACCACTTATATGGAATAAATTCAAAAAAGTTAAAAATACTATTTTATTAGGTTTTATCATATCGGTTAGTATAGAATTGTTACAATTAATCGAGTCATTAGTTAGTGGATGGGGACGTATTACCGATATTGATGATGTAATCTGTAACGTTCTAGGTTCTATAATTGGATATTCCATTTATAAAATCACTTTAAAATTAGCTGCTACATTTAACATTCAAGTATTAGATAAAACTAACTCTAAAGGTGTAGAATTTATTGATAAATAAAAGTTTAAACCAGTTTAGGAATGTACTAATAAAGCTACTAAAGACGTACGAGTAGAAAGTACGTCTTTTTACTTTTATAAATAATGCTTAAGGCTGATGGGAAATCACATTCCGTATTTTACAAATTAAAGTAGCTATCGTATTTCAAGTATGGTATGAACAGAGGCGAATATAATTTTCAAAGGTAAACAAGTATATAGGAGGACTCTAAATGGATATTCTATTTGTTATTCTTATAATTGTATTAATGCAAGGTAAGGAATACAAAGTGAATATTAATCGTATTTGGCTCATTCCGGCTTTGCTGTGCTTTGTAACAATCCAGTCCATTATTCATATGGGACAATTAAATATATTGCACGTACTATTATTCGTTGCAATGCTCGGAATTGGATTGGGTCTTGGAGTTATTAGAGGAAAAGCTTTAACATTTCGATTAGATAGTGAAACAGGTCATGTATTACGAAAAGGAAATTGGTTAAGTACAATTATTCTCCTTGTTATTTTAGGTGCAAAGGTTTTGATTAAGCAAAGTATGTTTCCTGGCAGTACTCACCACACATTAATGGTTGTAACGAATGCCTTTTTATGTATCACATTAGGTACCGTAATTAGTAGACGCTATTATATTTGGAAAAAATATAATGAATTAACACAAACAGCGTAAATACATTCGTCCCTTGTTTAACAACGCTGTGAACGGTAATACTAAATAATATTGAACTTTTACAACAAGGGATGATAATATGATATTCATTTACACGGATTTCGGCGGAACGCATACAACCTCGCTAGCTGCAGCTTATCATTTAAATAAATTACCAACTGATCGGAAGTTAACGAAAGAAGAAATTTTAAATGTAGAGTACTTTAATAAATTGAAAACAGAAGATATGGGGAAAATTATTTTTCATGGACAAGATGAATATGGGAATCCTGTATATACAATTGGCTGCGGGGCATCAAAGGTCGTTGTACCTGCCATGAAGCATTTAGGAGAGATTCTGCAAAAACATTATCAAAACAATGATAAGATTATTTTTTCTAATACATCACCAACAGTTCCATTGCCAATGACTTTAGGCGGTTTGTTTTCTAGAAGATTTCATATTGATTTTATTGGTGTACCGTTACTCGTATGGGGAGCAAAAATTTGCTGTGATAACATCCAGCGGCTTGTCAGTTATACGAAAGAAGCGGGGCGAATGACGAATGATTATGTTGTTATTTTAGATAACGAAACATTTAAGTAATGTAATGTTAAAAGAAGACCGAGAAATTTTGTGGTTTTCTTTTTTTTTGATAAATAGACAAAAAACATTCACATTTATTATCCATCTACTATAGCCAAAATAATAAAGTCCTGTTACTATTACAGGGGATATTCTCTTTTCGTAAGATAAATATATAGAAAAGTCAGAAAAGAGGAACAGAATAAGGGAGGAACAACATGAAGCGTGTTGCTTGGTTTACTGATAGTACAACTGCGAGTTTTACAACAGATGGTGATAACTTTGTTATCCCAATTGAAGTTATTATTGATGGAGTGTCTTATAAGGATTGTGAAGAAGGAGTTCATAAACGTCTTTATGAAGCGTTAAATGATGGAAGAACAGTTACTACTTCGCAACCTAACATAGGGGAAATGGTAGAATTATTTACTAAATGCAAAGAAGAATATGAAGAAGGCTTTGCAGTTGCTATTAGCGGAAAAGTAAGTGGGACCTATCAAAATATGAAGTTAGCTGCTGATATGGCAGGTTTCCCTTTAACTGTATTAGATAGTGAAACGACAAGTTATCCAATGGATGAACTTTTGAGAAAAGCTAAAACGTTATACAATGATGGTATGACTTTACAAGATATACATAAAACATTAGTAGATGAAAAAAGAAGGCCCTTTTATGTATTTCCAAAAAGCCTAAAAGGTTTATATGCAAGTGGTCGAGTAAAGGGAGTTCAATTTTTACTTGGAAGTTTATTAAGTGTCAACTTAATCTTAGAAGTAAAAGGCGGAGAACTTTTACTTGAAAAGAAAGTGCGTAAAATCCAAAAATGTAGAGACTACATTAAAAATGAGCTTGAAAAAGAATTACCAAAAGTACTTCATATGTTCTATGCTAACGATAAAGATGGAGCTGAAGAATGGATTTCAGATATTAAACAAGCATTCCCTGAAATGGATTTCAAGCTTTATCCATTGCCAATTTCATTTGCTGTTCATGCAGGTGAAGGAACAATAGCAATTAGTTATTAAGAGTAAAACCCGTGAATAATTCGCGGGTTTTTTATTTTTTTCTATAACAAATATAAAGTATTCATTGAATCTACCCCATACTAAAGATAATTATGTATAGATAGATAAAAGGATTTTCTATGATTAGAAAAGAAGTATTTATAAACAAATATTAAAATGGTAGTGATATTATGAAAATCGGTAAATTTGGAGAAAAAAATAATTTAAGTATAGATACGATTAGACATTATATGGATCTCGGGCTAATTATCCCCGAAAAGAAGGGGGGCCATTATTTTTTTGATGAGTATTGTCAAAAAGATATAGAGCTTATATTAGAGTACAAATGGCTAGGATTTAGTTTGAATGAAATTAAAGAACTTTTTCTTTATAAAAGTTTAGCAAAATCTATGAATTACGAAAAAGATACTTTTTACCAATCTTTATTTAAATTGAAATATGAAAAGATGGAACATGAAATAAAAATTTTAAAGGAAAGAAGAGATAAATTAAAGGCAGCGTTAAATGATTTATCTATAACAACGGAGATTTCTAATTCAATTTTAGGGATAGATTTAAGGGTACTTAATTTTCTTACATGTTTTAAGTGTAGCGGAAATTTAATTCTTCAAGATGGAATTATTAATAGCAATCAAATTATGGAGGGAAAATTAACTTGTAATTGCGGCGAAGAGTATGTTATTACTTCAGGGATTTTAACAGCAGGTAAATCGTTTGAAACGTCTGACAGGGCTTCTTTTGAAGATCCTATTTCAGATTATATCCATAAAACTGATTCTTCTTATTTGGAGAATATACATAGAGCAGGAGAATGGGCGAAAAAGAAACTAAAACAACTAGATTTAAATGACAAGGTACTGCTTGATATAGGATCGGGTTTTGGATTCTTTTTACGAAATATTTATGAAGAGCTGCCAGAAGATTGCTTATATATTGCTGTTGATCGAGATTTGAATAAACTTCTATTTTTAAAAGATGTAATTGAAAGAAGAAACTCCACAAGAAACATTCTTTTTATTTGCGCTGATTTTTTAAGTATACCTATTCAGAACCATTCTGTTGATATTGTAATTGATCAGTCTGGTACAAGTAATTACAGTTTTGAGAATGAAATCTTTTTGCTGCATGAATTAAATTCCCTTTTAAAACCTGATTGTTATTTATTAAGTTCATTTATTTTATTTAAAAATTTCAGCATAAATAGCCAAATTACAACTAGATTTCGAGATAATTTTACGTCTTCAAAAGTGAAGAGAGAAATCCAAAAGCTACAGTTTAATTCCATAGATGAAAGAACTTCAGAATATATAGAACGAGGAGGAAAATACGAGGATTTCTTTGTTCAAGGAGAAGAAATTTATACATATTCATTTTTCGGAAAAAGATGGGGTTAACCCCATCTTTTTTAATTTTTCTTTTAAAAGTTTTTAATACTAGCATATTGATATTGGGTTGACCCGAGAACTTACACTGTACGTAATACAAAGTTAAGCGGGAGGGAAAAGTTATGGAGAGTTTACGAATACAGTTACAAAATGAAAAAAGCAACCACGAACTAAAAAATATTTGTCTCTATGTAATTGGGAAAACAATATCAATATTTGGTAGCTCTATTTATAGTTTCGCATTAGGATTATATGTTTTACAAATAACCGGATCAGCATTAAATTTCGCAATTACACTCATTTTAGGAACGATTCCAATGATTGTTATGAATCCATTTGCCGGTGTAATTGCAGATAAAGTTGATAAAAAGAAACTGGTCGTTTGCATGGATTTACTAAATGGAAGTTTATTAATTGTTACTTATATAGTAAGCAGCAATTATGGATTAAACTTATTCATTATTTATGCTATTACCTTTCTTATGTCGGTATTTACAACATTCTTTGGAATAGGGTTAGAAGCAGCAAAACCAAATATCGTGTCTAAAGAGAGATTAATGAGTATTAACTCTATAAGTAAAATTATCGATTCTGTATCTTTAATTCTCGGTCCTATGTTAGGGGGCATCGTTTTTGCTGTATTAGATATAAAAACTTTTATAATTATAAATGGTATTTCATTTATTCTTTCGGGCATATCCATATTGTTTATTCACTTTAAATTGTTCGAGTACAACATAAATGAGGAATGTTCAAAAAGAGAAATTAATTTTATTAAAGATATAAAAGAGGGGGTTTCTTACTTAATTGAAAGGGAAAGCTTAAAAAATACGTTTCGTATTTTAACTTCACTTAATTTCTTCCTAGGTTTTGCTGTAATCGTTCCATTACCGTACATAATAAACACAGTTCTCAATCTTAGTTCGAAGCAATTTGGCATAATTCATGGGACTTTTCCAGTAGGAATGATAGTTGGTGCAATATTAGTAAAAAAGATAACTGATTGTTTTTCTTATTCCTATCTTTTGAAAAAATCAAGTTTTATGTTGGCAATTTTTATGATAATTTCAGGGATTCCAGTTTTATTCAACAGTATTGAAGTAGATAATTTTGTATACGTTACTATGTATTGCATTATTATGTTCTTTTTAGGACTAATGATAGCACTAATTGATATTCCTTTAACTTATTTCATGCAAAAAGAGATTCCCGATGAATATAGGGGAAGAGTGCTCAGTATTGGATTAAGTATAGGTAAAATGATGCAGCCAATAGCACTGGCATTATCAGGTCTATTATTAAATTATATTCCAGCCTACATGCTTCCAATTGCAGGAGGGATAGTATTTCTTATTTTGAATAAGGCTTACTCAAATAAGTTGAATTTAGAAATTCATTCAACAGATTATAGTGTTTAACGTAACTAAATGATATTGTTAAATATTTAAAAAGCACAGGATCATTATCCTGTGCTTTTCTATCGTAATTCAGCTGTCTTTCTAATAACAATCTTATCAATATCATCTTCTTCATCACCAATAAATAACCCGCGCTCTTTTAAATATGTTTCGAAGTATAAATCTGCTTCTGCACGTTCATCATATGGTTTTACAGATAGAACGAAACCTAATTTATTTTGCTCCTCTAAATGAGAAGTGGAGATGTAAGCCGGTACATTGTGGCGTAAAAAGAGCTCTTTAACCGGAATAATCATATCTTTCATTAATTTCGTTAACATACCCATTTCAAACTCAAAATTAAAGCGATCTATACTAGATAAATCCGCGAATACTACACCAATAAAACCTGTATTAAATACTTCTTGATATTCTACTTCTTCGTTACCGTAAAAATTCTTTTCGATTAAATAATTTATAAAGTAAGCAAACCCATCACTTTGTTCAAACGGTTTTGTTGAAAGAACAAAGCCGATTTTCTTTTGTTTATGTAAATACACACATGACATGTATGCGGAGATATTATGTTCTTTAAATAATGCACTCGTTGCCCCAGATAGACCATCTAGTACGTGATGAACAATTTGAAGTTTTTTACGAGCGAAATAATAGGATTTCTTTTGTAACTCCAATGTATCAATAAAGACAGAGCCGATAAAGCCTGTATTTGAAATAATAGGTGTTTGCTTTTTTCTTCCTCTGCGCTTTGCTTGAGCCATTGTTAAAATCATCCCTTCATGTACAAATAAATCAAAAAGAACGTTTGTTCGTATATTTATATTTTACTATTAAAACGCTCTAAAGTAAAGGGTTTTTGATGAAAAAACAATAAAAAAGACACCTGTAAAAGGTGTCTTAAACGCTGTAGGGAATAGGGTTCATCCCGATTATTTATATTATGATACAGAAACAATCTCTTCTGTATCTTCTACATCTAAATGACAGTCCATAGTACGAACATCTTGATCTTCATGACTTCCGAAATAAATAGTAATTTTCATATGTATCGCTCCTTTATTCTAGGAATACCTAAAATAATTACTAGTAATGTTAATATTTATTATATACCACTTTTTTCATTCCGACAATGTTATATCATTTTTAATTCTTATTATGCTACATCGTGTGATATAAAGGGGTTAAAAAGGGGGATATCATTGATTAAGTGAAATTTCTTATATGTTATATTTAATATAGGAGTTATTAAATTATTACTTTCTATGAAAGGAGCACGATTGATGAATTATCAAAAGTTACTTATAGATAATTTTACATATAAAACTACATATGTTGCTCGACATGTGCAAGGAATGAGTGTAAAGAAAACGAAGGATTATATTGCCGTTAACTGTGGTTTACCTACAGATACATTTAATATTATTACTTTATTAAACAACAACTTAACGGAAGGAAACGAGGAATTATGTGCGGAGATAGAATACTTTAATCAAAAAGGGTTCCCCATGAGTGTTTGGTGTTGGGATGCAAAGCGAGAGAATACACTTAAGAACGAGTTACTAAAACTTAGATTAATAGAAGCAGAAAATAATATTGCAATGGTTGCAGATTTACAAACAATTCTTCCTACAATAGACATACCAGCAGGTTTTACAATACAAAAAGCAACTTCGCCGGTACAAATACAAAAATTTGGCGAAACATTAGCGGCTTTATTCGGTACATCAGCGGAAGGCTCTAATGTTCAATCATACTATAATCAAATTTCTTCTTTAGATTTATGGAATAGCGATGACATGAAACTATACTTAGGTCTTTATAAAGGTGAGGTAGTATCTGTTGGCTCTTTAGTATGTACGAAAGATAGTGTCGGTATTTATGATATTGCGACTAAAGAAGAAATGAGAGGACAAGGATTCGGCTCTACTATGTTTAATTTCTTACTGCAAGAAGCTAAACAACTAAAAAATACGTATTGCGTATTACAAGCTTCACCTGATGGAATAAATATTTATAAAAAATCCGGCTTTCAAGTTGTAGGACAAATGACTGTTTTTGAAAATCGGCATTTATTTGAGTAAATCATCCAAGTCAAATTGTTTTAAATATAGGAGTTAACATACCGTTATGAAAAAAACATCTATAATTACAATCATTTGTTTCTTCACAGTAATAAGCATCTTTGTTTTTCAACAAGTAAATGAACATAATTATATAAAAGCTACTAATCAATCAAATTATATAAAAAACATTGCGCATAGAGGTGCTTCTGCATATGCACCAGAACATACAATAGTGGCTTATACATTAGGACAACAATTAAAAGGTGACTATATAGAAATAGATCTCCAAATGACAAAAGATGGACATTTAATAGCTATGCATGATGAAACATTAAACCGTACAACAAACGGTATGGGATTAGTTAAAGAACATACATTAGAAGAAATAAAGAAACTAAATGCAGGATCTTTTTTCAATAAAAAGAATTCCAATTTAGCAAAGGAAGAATTTGAAGGTGCTAAAGTTCCAACACTAGAAGAAATTATTGAAACGTTTGGACATAATGCTAACTATTATATCGAAACAAAATCGCCAGATGAATATCCTAGAATGGAAGAAAAACTATTAGAAATTATTAATCACTACCAAATAAATGATAAAGTTATTATTCAATCATTTAGTGAAGAAAGTCTGCGAAAGATTCATAATTTAAATGCCAATATACCGCTAGTACAATTATTATCATATAAAAAAGCAGTTCAATTAACAGAATCAGAAATAGAAAAGTATAAAACATACTGCATAGGTCTTGGTATGAATTACAAATATATTGATGCAGCCTACGTAAAAAAAATAAAGAATTATGGATTAGAAGTTCATCCATTTACAGTAGATAATGAAAAAGATATGAAAAAGTTAATTTCTTGGGGCGTCGACGGGATGTTTACTAATTATCCAGATCGTTTGGATACACTTATGCCTTAAAGAAACAGAAATAAAAGGAATCCAAAAGTTTGGATTCCTTTTATTTTTCTTCCATTCCATGTCCTTAGTGCAAAAACAAAATATTCAATTCACTACATAGAATATCAAAAAAAATTAGAAAGTAACCAAAATACAATTAATTTTTCATTTGTTTTTTATATTTTTTTGATACACTGGCTACGAGAGGAATACCGATTAACGTCGGTAAAAACCAAAACCATATAGGCGGCAGTAAATTAATAATGGGAATATGAATTCCGACGTTTACTAAAAGTGCGGTAACGGCACCGATATAGGAGCCTAACATACCTCTAATATGGTGATGAATCCAATTTTTCCAACGCTTTTTTCCTGCAAGATATCCATAAATCGCAAATGAATAAGAGAAAATTGCTACATAAAATAAATATGCGATTTTATCCCAATTTATAATAGACAATATAATTGCAGTAAGAGTTATTACAACATAGGATGCATGATATATTTCGCCCCATTCCGTATGTTTCCCTTTCTTTTTTTGAGCAAGCATAGCTACAATTCCCGTAATTAAACATATGGTTCCAAATAATATGTGAATGGTCAAAAGAATATTGAAAATGCTCATAATAATTCCTCCTTTTTATTTTTATAGTATTGCAGTATAGGAGAAAAGTTGAATAACATTGTTAGTTCGACTTAATATATAAATACCTTGAGTAAATTGTTCAGGCGAAGCATATCCATACGATAAACGTACATATTGCTTGGATATGGTTAGGTGAGGTGCCAACTTTTGTTTCGATAGTTGGAGGGGTAATTACTATATTAGGGGTAATAATTACTCATTTAACATTTAAAAAAGATAATTATAAACAAATCGAGAGCGGAAAATATCTATAATAAATAGCATTAGAATTAGATGAAAAAGAATTTATTCGAGACTTTATAAAAATAATGCTATAAGGTGATGTCGAAAAAGGGAATCATTTCACTCCGTTGAATATAAAAGATAAATTCTCTTTTTAAAGGAGCTTAAAATAGTGAACGTCCAATTAAAAATTGTTACGAGAGAAAATTGGGAAGACGCATTGAAATTACAAGTTAAAGAAAATCAAATGCAATTTGTTCCGGCAGTGGCAGTATCACTTGCTAAAGTATACATAAAACCAGATGGTGAAAATGTCGAATATGTTCCATTCGCTATATATGATGGCGACCTTATAGTTGGTTTTATTATGCACGCTTATGTACGAGAATCAACAGATATGTATTGGATTAACGGATTTATCGTTGATGAAAAAGAGCAAGGAAAAGGATATGGAAAAGCAGCATTAAAGGAAATCATTAACTTAATAAAAAATAACTTTAAAGAGTGTGAGGAAATTAGATTAACTGTCCATAAAGATAATATTTCTGCAAAAAAACTATATAAATATTATGGTTTTAAACCATTAGGAAATGTATACGACGGTGAGGAAATATATCGCTTATTGTTGTTGAAATAAAGATGTACTGTTTTGAATAGAGTTATATCTTGTATTTATGGTGAAAAAGAAAAGAACATCTAGAATTGAAAGATCGATTAAGAAACTGCTTAGAAACAATAAGTTGTTCTGTTTTAGATCCAAATTGCGGAGAAGTGGTGTTACTAAGTCATATAAATTATTGCAAGCAGAATTCACACAATTATTTAAACATTTTATTATAAAACAGTATTTATATATACTTAAACTATCATTAATAAAAACATCATGGGAGGAACTAATATGAAAGAAAGTAATAAAAAGGAGTTGTCACTAGAGCAACGTGAAGAATTACTACAAACATTGAAAGATCGTTTTGAGAATCATATGAACCGCCATAACGACCTAGAATGGACTAATGTTCAAGAAAAGCTGGATGCTAATACTGAAAAATTGTGGTCACTCAATGAAATGGAAAGAACTGGTGGCGAACCTGATGTTGTTGATTTTGATAAAGAAAAAGGCGAATACATTTTTTATGATTTTTCAGCAGAAAGTCCTAAAGGTCGTAGAAGTGTTTGTTATGACCTTGAAGCGCTAGAATCAAGAAAGAAACATAAACCAGAAAATAACGCTATTGATATGGCAACTGCCATGGGCATTGAACTATTAACGGAAGACGAATATCGGGCGTTGCAAAATCTTGGGAATTTCGATTTGAAGGCATCGAGTTGGGTGCAAACACCTTCTGATATTAGAGAACTTGGCGGTGCCATTTTTTGCGATTATCGCTTTGGGCATGTCTTTGTTTATCACAATGGAGCAGAATCTTACTATGCCGCAAGAGGTTTTCGTGGTTCTCTAAGAGTTTAAAATTTGTACAGACAGGTAAATTTGAAATTGAGAATAGATTGCATTCTTTAGCTAGCGGCTTCGACTGTGAGGCCTCATAGAATATGGGGATTATCTTTTGTAAAAGAATGAATCAACTAAAAATATTAAGAGTATGTTTTGATAATTTTTTTCATAAACATACTCTTTTTTAGAATTATTTATCAAAATTATTAGTTTTAATTAAATTGTAAACGAAAACATGTAAAATGTTCTCTTGCAGTTATTAATAATGTTCATCCATATGAAACACCTATGATTTATATTATCTCGCTTTTAAATGACAATTTTCGAGCAAGTATAAAGTGAATGATTAGGAGGAATACAAAATGAAAAGTAAATTCCATCATATTGTACGAGCTATCATGATAAAAGATGAAAAATTACTAGTTGCTGAATACATAGGACATCACTATTTTTTACCCGGTGGCCATGTTGAGATTGGGGAATCCGCAGAGAATGCACTACTAAGAGAGTTGCGAGAAGAACTTGGAGTAACTTGCAGTATAAAACAATTTTTAGGCGTCATAGAAAATCAATGGCAAGCCAAAGAAACCCTTCACCATGAAATTAACCACATTTTTGAAATAGATTCAAATGAGTTAAAATCAGATTTTACTCCAATATCTAAAGAGTCCCATTTAGCATTTCACTGGATTGATTTTAATAAAGAAAATATAAACTCCTATACAATAATGCCGACACCTTCCGTAAAAGAATTACTAGAAAGAAAATTAAGTGATGAACTATTAACTTGCTGGATTAGTAACTTTTAATTGTCTTTATTTATATTAATTACGTCCACTAAAAGAATATAAAGAAAATAGGCTCATAAACAAGGTACATCACCTAGTGTAAAGTCATATTTTGTTGATGTACGCATTTAGTCTATAGCCTTATTTCTACTTTATTTTTAAAAGTAAATAAACTTAAAGATATGGACGGAATTTACATTTATAAATGGAGGGTTTCATAATGAATGATTTTCAACAAGAACTACAAGCATTAAACCTTAATGCTTATCAACCTGGTAATGTTGTTTATTGGGATCAGCAACAAAATCAATATCCATATTACTACATTCAAGACGATGCACGTCGTTGTGGCGGATGCGGTGGCGGCGGACGTTGTGGCGGTTGTGGTGGTCGCTGTGGTGGTTGTGGCGGCGGACGTTGCGGCGGTTGTGTAGGTTGTGTAGGCTGCGTTGGTTGTTTCAGCTGTTCTAATTGCTGGAACTGGTGGGTTATTTAAGTATTATTGATCTATAATATTTCACATGAAAGAAAAGTGCAGATGCAAAGTTATAATGTATTGAAACTTTTCTTTCATGCTGTCATTTTTATATGTTTTAGGGGGATATTTATTTGTACAAATATGAAAAATTAATTTCATGGGTAGAAAACATTAAAGAGACTAATCAAAGTTCTGCGGCAGCACTTTGTATTATTAAAGATAATAAGATTGTGCTCGAGCATTATAGTGGAACGCATTCAAATACTCCTACTAGTAAAAAAGTAACCATATCTTCACAGTTCAATGTCGCTTCCGCAAGAAAAAGCTATTTAGGATTAATGGTAGCTTATGCGGTTTATGAGGGGAAAATAAAATCACTTGATGACGAGGCAGTAAATTATTTTGAAAAACATGATCCTTCATTACTCGGTAAGACAACGATAAGACATTTAGTAACTCATTCACACGGTTTAAATGAAACCGATGATGGGACAGTTTTTCGTGAGTTTGAGCCGGGACAAGCTTGGGGGTACAGAGATATTAATGTAAGAATGGTGACGCAGCTTATTTATCAGCTGTATAATAAGAGTTTTCCTGAACTATTAAAGGAGCGTGTATTCATACCTGCTGATTTCAAAGAAACTGGATGGAGAATAAAGCAAGATGATAATTTAGTTAAGATTGTTGTAAATCCAAATGAAGATGCCATAAATAGTGTTGGTGCAGTAGATGACGGCTCCGAGAAAAATTTGTTTGTCTCTGCGAGAGAATTTGCATACTGGGGGAACCTGCATTTAAATAACGGGTTTTTAAATGGTAAACAAATTGTGCCAAAAGAAGTTATAGCACTTGCTACGAGCTTACAAAGTCCAGAGTATACAAATAAAGAACTACCTCAAAACGGGTTGTTTTGGCTCGTTCAAAATGTACCTGCTTTATTTAGTGAACTTGGTGAGCGAGTTCCGAAAGGTTCTTATCAAATATTAGGAATTACAGGACCAACGATATTAGTCATTCCAGAATATAATGTTGTCGTTGCTAAAATGTACAATAAAAGATACAACTATGGTGGAGATAATTATTTATATTATTTACGTGAATTTAGCAATTTAGTCGCTGATACATTTAGCAGCAGTAAAAATAATGTGGTTAGGGCATAACTACTCCTATAACAAAAAGGAGTGAACTTTAATGAAAAATGAAGTGAATAAAAATAAAAAGAAAAATATAAAGGATGTAAACACAGAACAAAACGCGATTTATAGCGATCCGAAAGATGCAGCTAATATGCAAACTGTTCCGCAACCGAAAGACTTCGAGGAAATTGAATATTAATTTTCTCTCCGACTTATTTATGAAAGAAAAATACGTCTTAAGTCTCATCACTTTCAGCAAATTATTTGATAACATATGTACATAAGCATTCGAAAATGTCTTATCTTAACAAAGCTTTCTTTAAATGCTGTATATAACCTACAAAAAGACACTTCTTGACGAAGTGTCTTTTTGTGTAAGCTAACTTAATTTCCATTTTCCGTACAGTATCTTGCAATTTATCATGGATATACTAACTGTGAAAATTCATGTCATGATAAAAGAAGGGGACAGTTAGTATGAAACAAACATCTATAAATCCGTTGTTAATTGTTCTAGGTACAATCATTGTTCAAATTGGCCTAGGAACAATTTACACATGGAGTTTATTTAATCAACCCCTTGTAAGTAAGTTTGGATGGAACCTCAATTCAGTCGCGATCACTTTCTCAATTACGAGTTTTTCTTTATCATTCTCAACTCTATTTGCAGGAAAGCTACAACAAAAATTTGGACTTCGTAAACTGATCGCTACAGCTGGAATTGTTTTAGGACTCGGTTTAATACTTAGTTCACAAGTTTCCTCATTACCATTACTTTATTTATTAGCCGGTGTTGTCGTTGGATATGCTGATGGAACAGCATATATTACATCACTATCTAATTTAATTAAATGGTTTCCAAACCGTAAAGGGCTTATTTCTGGTATATCTGTTTCAGCATATGGAATGGGTAGCTTAATTTTTAGATATGTAAACGGAAATCTTATCGATAGTCTTGGTGTATCACAAGCATTTTTATATTGGGGTATTATCGTCTTACTTTTAGTATTAATCGGATCGTTCTTCTTACGTGAAGCAATTGTAAGTAACACCGCAACTGAAACATTACACAATGACTATACTCCGCGTGAAATGATGCGAACTAAACAAGTATATTTCTTGTTTTTCATGCTATTTACTTCCTGTATGGGTGGTTTATATTTAATCGGTATGGTAAAAGACATTGGGGTGCAGCTCGTTGGTCTTAGTGCAGCGACTGCCGCTAATGCCGTCGCAATGATTGCAATCTTTAATACAATAGGTAGAATTATTCTTGGAACGTTATCAGATAAAATAGGTCGATTAAAAATCGTCTCTGCTACATTTATTATTATTGGATTGTCCGTCTTCACTTTAAGTTTCATTCCACTAAATTACGGGATTTATTTTGCTTGTGTAGCAAGTGTTGCCTTTTGCTTTGGTGGTAACATCACCATCTTCCCAGCAATTGTGGGAGACTTCTTCGGATTAAAAAACCATAGTACAAACTACGGGATTGTTTACCAAGGTTTCGGATTTGGTGCACTTGCAGGATCATTCATTGGGGCACTACTTGGTGGATTTCAACCAACCTTCATTACAATCGGTGTTCTATGTGTTATATCTTTCGTTATCTCTATAGTAATCCGCCCTCCAAATGCAGAAAAGGAGAAGGAAATCAAATCGTTAAATCGAAAAATAGCTTAATGCTAAGAAAGAGTCCTTATACTAGGGCTCTTTTGCTTTACAAAAAAATGTATAAATAATGGATGACATTCAAAAAATCTAATTTTATCCTTGTACTCATTTCATAATCTAACATTAAAGAAGATAGGACATTCCGATTATTAAATTGAATAAATAATGTAAAGGGGCGTGATAGTTAAAATGCAAATAGTAAAGCAATGGGTACAAGAAGATAGTGATTACATAAGAGAAAAAGTAATTGAATATAACCAAAAACAACTTTCAAATGAAGAAAAAACACCTTCAGAAAAGATTAGTTTTATAGTGAAAAATGAAAAAGAAGAAATAGTAGGAGGGATAACGGCAATCACATTTTGGCACCATGTACATGTTGACTTCCTATGGGTTTCTGAAGAATACAGGCACGAAGGTTACGGAAGCAATTTAATGAATCTTATTGAAGAATTTGCAATTAAAAAAGAATGTAGGCTAATCAAATTAGATACTTTTAGTTTCCAAGCCCCTAATTTTTATAAGAAGCATGGGTATAAAGTGATAGGGGTAAGTGAAGATCATCCTAAAGGACATAATCATTACTATTTAGAAAAAAGGTTGTAAAAAACGTACTGAATTGAATTTATAGTTGCTATTGTTTGATATTCTTTAAACGAATCGATTATTTTAACATATAGAGGGCGTATTTTGATTAATTTTTTCAAAGCACGTTCTTTTTCTTTTGTAAGTTTATGTTTTGTGAGTTTATGAATAGAAATTCATTTCCTTTTGTGAATAAAAACAATTTAATGATAGAATGAAACGAAGACAGAAAATTCTTATCATTAAAAGGGGTTACATATGAAAAAAGTAAATGTTACATACGCGCTTCTATATGATGAAACTCATGAAAAGCTATTAATGGTTAAAAACAAAGGGAAAAATGGTTCTTATTACACTTTACCAGGTGGAGCAGTTAAATTCGGTGAAACGTTAGAAGAGGCAGCAATTCGTGAAGTGAAAGAAGAAACAGGGCTAGATATATCCGTAAAAGGGGTTTGTTCCATTAGTGAAGCCTTTTTTGAGGAGAGAGGACATCATGCAATCTTCTTTAATTTTTTAGGAGAAATAATCGGAGGGGAAATCTGTATATCACGGCCAAAAGAGATTGAAGAGATTACCTGGATGGAATTGGATTCAGCAGAACCTTATTTACGTATACCAGAACACTTAAAAAGCCTTTTACAAAAGAAAGAAACAGTTCCTTATATTTTTAATGGAACTATTATTCATCAATCTTCATAAAGATAGTATTTCATTTAAGGCGGGGGAAAAATGGAGTTTATCGTTAATCACAAACACTTTACACAAGCTCTTTCAGAAGTAAGTAAAGCTATCTCAGCAAAAACTTTAATTCCTATATTATCCGGAATTAAAATAACAGCAGATCAATTTGGAATTACTTTAATCGCAAGTAATTCGAATATTTTCATTGAAAAATTCATACCTATTTCAATTGAAGACGAACAAATTGCAACTATCTTTAAAGCCGGAAGTATTGTTGTACCTGCAAAATATTTCATTGAAATTATTAAGAAAATGCCAAGTGATACAGTAATAAAAAGCATGAATAAGCAAATGATTACAATTCAATCTGATGAAATTACTTTAAACTTGAATGGACTCTCGGCGAACGACTTTCCAAATGTACCATTTATAGACGAACATGCAGAAATACAAGTAGAAACGGAACAGTTGATTGAAATCTTTAAACAAACTGTCTTTGCAGCTGCTAAAAATGAATCTAGACCCGTTCTTACTGGCGTACATTTCGTTATTGATCATAACAAATTAATTTGTGCTGCTACTGATTCGCACAGACTGGCTTTACGTGAAATAACCATTTCTTCACATGCGAAATTGAATTGCGTTGTACCAAGTTCCACTATTAGTGAATTACTAAAATTAATGAACAGTAATTCAAATTTAGTATACATATATCTTTCAGAGAGTCAAATTATCTTTAAATTCGGTACAATTACATTGTATTCAAGGCTTATTGAAGGGAAATATCCTAATATATCCGGCCTAATTCCAAATGAATCCCAAACGGTTATTAATATAGATAGAAAACAGATTTTACAAGGTGTAGATCGGTCAAGTTTATTAGCTAGTGAATGGGCAAACAACAACGTTAACTTAGAAATCATTGACGAATCCACAATACAAATCTCTTCTAACGCTTCTCAGATTGGTAAAATATCCGAGACACAACAAATAGATGCTATTCACGGTGAAAAGCAATTAAATATATCTTTCGATGGACGATATATGGTCGATACTTTAAAAGCAATAAAAGAAGATAGAGTTACTTTAAGTTTTGGTGGTTCCATGAGACCGATATTAATTGAAGCAGGTGAACAATCTGCAGCAATATATTTAATATCACCTGTTAGAACTTATTAAGAACAAAGTAAGGAATTAAATTATGTACAAGCACACTTTATGTTTTATAAAAAGAAATGAAGAACTACTTATGCTAAATAGAGAATATGATCCTGTAAAAGGATTATGGAACGGTGTAGGAGGGAAGATAGAAAAAGGAGGAACACCGTTAGAAAATGCAATTCGTGAAATAAAAGAAGAAACAAATATAGATGTTGAACAAAATCAAATTGAAACATCACATGGGAAGTTTGAGAAGTTTATAAAGAATACTTTATAGTAAATATTTGTTTTAAGTGGGGAATATATAAGAAGGAGGAATTCACGAAAAAAGAAAAGCTTTTATTTTGGATATATACCACTAGTATGATTATTATATTATCCTCAATTATTTATTTAGCTTTTGCAGCATCTAGTAAAAAAGATACTCTTACTCAATTTAAAAAAGCTCCAAATATCCCATTAACTATTCAAGATTTAAACCATCTAGAAGACTCTACAGAATATTGGACTAAAGAAAAGATGAAAAATGCAATTCCAGTAGATATAAGAGAACTCCAAAATAAGTGAATTAACAAAAAGCGAACCTATTTAATATAGTTCGCTTTTTGTTATGATTATACTTCTCGCCACCAATCTGAAGTAGGATAATCTTTAGCTTTCAACGTAATAGATTCACCTATTTGCGGCGTTGCAATATTAACCCCTAAACGATTTGCTTCTTTCGTAACTCGCTCAATTGGATCACTCCATTCATGTAATGATAATGTAAAAGCACCCCAATGAATAGGAACAAGCAATTCTCCTTTAACGTCAATATGAGCTTGTACTGTTTCTTCTGGCAACATATGAATTGCAGACCATCTCGTATCGTATTGCCCGCATTCCATTAAAGTAAGATCGAATGGACCGTATTTATTACCAATTTCCTTAAAGTGCGGAGCATATCCACTATCACCACTAAAGAAGACTTTCGTTTCTTGACCAAGGATAACCCATGAACACCATAACGAACTATCTCTATCTGTCATACTTCGTCCAGAAAAATGCCTTGCAGGTGTACAAACTAATTTAATATTATCAAACGTAATTTCATCCCACCAATTATGCTCACTAATTTTACTAGGTGAAACACCCCATTTAATAAGAATAGAATTCATTTAGCAGCAGCTAAAACTAATATTATGTATTTGTAAATTGTTTTGTTTAAGTAAATTCTTTCTCATACACAACAAAGAACGTACGTTTCGTTATACGTTATAGAAGCAGGTAGGTAACTAATTATGCAAAAGGAGCATACTAAGGTTTTTAATTTGAGATTATTAAAGGGTACTTATTTTTATTTATAGAACATAGTAAATACATAGATTTTACAATTAACTTATTTAAAAAGAAGGGCTGTAATGATGCTTGCTAATAATACCCCAGAGAAAATACTGCAAACAGCTTATGAGACTAAAATGATTTCATCTGGAGATAATTCTCCAACTATAAAAATAAGTGAAACAAATCTTCAATATTTACTTGTTATGCTTCATCTTAGAATTGAATCAAATACTATAAAAACAGTACTAAATTGGACTAATGAAGAATTTGAAAAGCACATTTATTTATTAGAATTAGAAGGCTTATTGAAAAGGACAGGAGAAGGCTACTATCCGACGTGTATGGTTATAACAGCTTATGAAGAGGATAAATTGTATAACCTATGTAAACCTCTAATTAAGCCTACACTTAAAATGATTGAGAAATATTCTAATCAAATTGATATTATTTCTAAAAGAATTGAAACATTTAATCATTTACCTAAAGAATCGTATAGTCTATTACTTTATAGTGGTGTGTTACTAGATTTTGGACAAATAGATAATATTGAAGAAAACTATTTAGAAACGGAACGACCTTTGAGAAATGAGAAAAGATATTATTATGCGATCCAAGAACAGGCACAAACAGACATAGGGGCATTCGGGATGTATGGTAATACGTATTTTGATTTAGGAGAAGTTCAAATTGGCCTTTATGGAAACACGCGATATTCAACCTTAAATTTAATAACAGCGAATAAGGAAATACTTGAAGAACATTTTCACGATGCTATTACTGATATTAATTACGCGAAAAAGCAATTAGTAAAAAATTTTGTAGCAGTAGATAGTCAAATAGACTTAAATTTAAATGTATTTTACGAAAAACTAGGCTTAAATCAAAATGCACAGCCTATTATTCCAGTTTTTAAAACAACCGACTTATCTATTCTTAGCGAAATCGCTAACACAATTAGTGAAGAATTAATCTTATTGTTAAAGGAAAATGATCAACCTCTTAAAGAATATTACGTAAGCAGCAGATACTCAATGGAAATAACCTATGAAGAATTTTTTATATGGTGGTATCACTTTTTCTATACAAAAGTAACTGATGAATTAATAAAACAAGACGTAATTAAAAGCAGCTCTCGAGGGAATCAAACATATATAACTCTTTAAACTGTATGTAGAATTTAACTTCACATTGTAGCAGGAGGATACGTGTATGGCTGTTATATGCTTAGTTAGGCACGGGGAAACGGAGTGGAATGCTATTGGAAAGCTCCAAGGTCGCGAGAACATTAAGCTAAATAAACAGGGTAAACAACAAGCTGAAAAATGCGGTCTATATTTACGTGAAAAACAATGGGACATTATTATTTCTAGTCCTTTATCAAGAGCAAAGCAAACAGCTGAAATCATAAATACATACATGTTAATACCAGTAAACCTTATTGAAATGGAGAATTTTATAGAACGCGATTATGGTATGGCTCCAGGATTAACGACAGAAGAGCGAACGCAAATGTTTCCAAATCGTAATTATATAAATCAAGAACCAAGAAGATTTCTAAAAACAAGAATTATAACCGGTTTGAATATAATCCAGAAACAACACCCAAATAGTAAAGTTATTTTAGTTACTCATAGCGCCGTCATAAACACAATTCTTGCTCTTATATCCAATAATGAAATAGGCTCAGGAAAAACAAAACTTTTTACTGCTTGTATCAGTAGCATCTATTACCATCAAGAACAATGGAAAATAAGTGAATACAACAAAATAGATCATTTGTGAACAGATAATAGTTCAGAAAATAATTAGAATTAATATATAAAGAAAATACGATATTAAAAGGAGAGAAGTACATTGCAAAAGAAATTTATCAATCCGAAAACTTTGCCAGCAACTTTAGGTTACTCACATGTAGTCGAAGTTAGTAACGCTACACGAACAATTTACATATCTGGGCAAGTAGCAATTAATGCTGATGGTCATATAGTCGGGAATGGAGATTTAGGTACACAAACGCGCCAAGTATTTGAAAATATTAAAGTAGCATTAGAAGCTTCAGAATTAAATTTTAATGATGTAGTAAAATTAATATTTTTCTTGACGGATATTTCTCAAATGGCCATTGTTAGAGATATTCGAGATCAATACATCAACACAAACAATCCACCAGCAAGTTCAGCTGTAGAAGTTAACAAATTGATTAACGATAAATTATTAATCGAAATCGAAGCAATCGCTGTAGCAAACTAATTTAAAAAAACTTATTCTTAATCATATCAACGCAATTCGTTCACTTTAAAAGAATTGCGTTTTTTATTAACTAAAATATAAATTATACACGGAAACATTCTTATCAATAACACAACGTGAACAACTTAAAATAACAAATAACCACACAATCTATAACAGATTATTAACCCAATTAAAAAGGGGAGCCTAACAATCATAATTAACATATGATAAGTTTATTACTCTTTTCTAGTTAACATAATATATATTATACAAAGTTGTATAGAGTAAGTGTTTCTCTGTATCAAAAACCAAGTAAACTATACTTAATGAGATGAAAGGGAGATTTTTAATGAGATTTATACTAAATCGAACTTAAATGCTTTTTTACGTTTTTATCACTTAATTTATATTTAATCCGTTCATAGCAAATCCGAACTTAAAATTCATGAGTCGTTCTATTTACAAACACAAAAAAATTTTACGTAACAATATATTTAAAACAAAAATTTAAAATTGATTAAAGTGTTTTTATTACTAATAAATTTCCCACTGATTGATTTATCATTTTTAGCTACATATATGATTTGCTACATGTTACATTATTTTTATTTATTTCATATCATCGCTTGACTTTTATTATGATTGCTATCTTTTAACTTAGTTAACATAATTAAATATTATCAAAACAAAAATCATCCTAACTGTTAGGATGATTTTTTAGCACTTAAACATATATACACCAATAAATCGGGTCCTTTTCCCTATTTAAACATAAGTAATGCTCTAAATTGTTATTTTAATAGCAATCCCAATTGTAAATAACATTGGAAAAATCTAGGTTTAATAAATCTTCCTTGCGTATAAAGAAATTAGCAACACCAGAATCTCCCCACATAATATTTAATGAATTGTCTGTATCAATTTGCATCAATAATATATCGTGTTGTTGGTATTTTTCTTCCCATTCCCTCGGATCTGTCTGTGTGAAAAATGGATAACCACCAATTTTATGTCCTTGATCTTCGCATAAATCATCATACAGTTCGCCTAATTCTGTATTGTTTTCTTTATCAACAATTTCTTCCCAATCAATGTTATCATTAAAAATCTTTTCGAATCGATAATCTCTTGATGTTACTGGTTGATAATCCAATTCAAACTTTAGTTTCGCTGCTTCGGGTATGATAAAATCCTCTAATTCTAATGTGTTTAAGTAACTAAAATCCGTAATAACCTTAGTTAAATCTTCTGTAATTGTAGAATGAGAAATAATTCGAAAGTCTTTTTGGCTTGTTGGATGATCAAAATCTGCTCCAAAAAGCTCATCATCAGCACTTACGAAAAATTGTAACATGCCCTTTTGAGGCATATATTCAATATGCGGAATTTCTTCAAGGTTTAACTGCGCAAGTAACATCATAGGTTGGCCATTAGAGTCTTTAGGATGCTCTTGATTTATAGGTAAATACGGATATCCACCAAACTTACTTTCAAAAAGGGTTGTCTCTGCTTGCGTTCCAGACACTTTAATATACGGTTTCACACTTTCTTCTAAAATACTACGATACTGTTCTAGTTCTTTCGGAATTTGAAGTTGATACGTATTTTTCACAGCTTTTACCTCCCTTTAGTAATGAATTGAAAACACCTAACTTAATTATATAGCAAGAGATAGCTTGATTGAAAATTGTTAAAAATCCGTTTTCACTCTCATTTTTTGCGCACTTGGCGGACAAAGTAAATTATGTTCTATAACTTTTTTATTTATAGTTCGAATTAAATCCGCTGCTTCTGCTGTATTTGTATTTTCTTTTAGTCTTTCTTTTAAATCGTCAATTTCTTTTGAAAGCTCAATCCACCTAGGTAAAACATGATTATTTGCCAAAGTTCTATACAGTTGCTTTTCAGGATTGTACGAAAGGTCTTTATCAAGATTAAGAGGTTTCCCTTTACCAGGTAAATCATTAAAAGCTCCTTTCTTTTCTGCCTGTTTAACAATAGAACTAATATGATCCTCATACGTGAATGACCAAACTTTCTCATCTTTCACTAGAATTTCTTGTTTTTTTAGCTTTTTATCTAACTCATCTTGATTCATAGATTCATTCCTCTTTTCATTTTATAGTGTTGTTTTTGAATACTTTAATGTCCTCAATCCACCAGGTAGCTTTTTACGCCACCAAATGCCATCGTGACCGCCTTTAAACTCTTCATAAATGGTTTTGTATCTTTTTTCTTTTAAATCTTTATAGAGACGTCTATTCACCGTTAAAAGAGGTTCGTTTTCAAGTTTTCCTGATTTCGTATGAAATTGAAGATGAAATGTATACTGGTTAGCCGATGTAATAAGAATTTCTTGAAGGTGTGAAGTGCGAGAATAATCATGTGGTGTATAAAGATGAATCTTACGTGTATTATTTAAAATTGAACTATAGAAAGAATATGTTTAAAGCTTGCTGTAAAGTGATAGCTATTTAATTTTGATATGAAGAATATAAGAGCCTTGCTACATTTTATTTGTAATAAGGCTCTTTAAAGTTGTTTAATTCTTATTGCACTAACGCATCCTTTTAAATCGGTTATTTATTAGAAAAATTATCAATTGCTTGAATAGCTTGTTCCAACGCTTTTATTCTTCTTTCTAAAAGTGTTCTTTGGGGACTACCAGCCTTTGACTTATCATAAAACTTCTCGATTGATGGCAGCAAACCAGTAATGACATTACGAGCTTCTGCTAACTCTTCCAGGGTGTAATGAGGGGTTCTTTGATTCCAAACGTTTTCTAGCATTGCTAAGCCGATGCAAACAGCTTTCAGTCGTTTCTTTACTAAAGTAGTATTTGCGCCTTTTTGAGTCATCTGCGACAAAGCATTTTCTAATTTATTGATTGTTGATTGTAAAGATTTTATTGATTCCAATTTATCTACATTTGATACGTTTTCCATTTTAGTGCTGTCCCTTCTTCGTTTCTAAATTATTTTGTTTAATGTTTGATAAAATCGTTAAGAACTTGATTTTACTCGAAATATTTTAACATAAATAACTATATTCAAGTTGGACAATAACTTAAAGGAAAACGGCTACTAAACTTATCATCCCTCCCTTACATCATTCTATATGTACTTCTTTCTTCTCATTAGAATTCCTATATAAACAAGTTGGAAATATTGTATATTTTATGAACCAAAAAACGCACAAGTTATTTAACCTGTGCGTTTTCGTCTTTATTCAGTAAGGTAGTAAAGTAACAGTTTCCGAGCCTTCTCATAATTCATAAAATCTCTATGCAAAATAGGATACTTCACAATTTCTGTTTCTAGAAAACGATATTGTGGAAACCATTCGAAAAATGATATTCGTAGCCACCTTAATTGTTGAAATGTAATTTTCTCTTCGTTTTTATTAAGTACATAACTTAAAGGTCCTGCTGTATGCATCCAATAATAATTTAAATCGGCATTAATACAGTCATCTTCTGTAAATGTATTTTTATAGTCTTTCTGCAATTTTCGTGTGTCACGATAGGGAAATGGCTTATGCAGAGGACTATGCATTTTCTGTAATTCATTAAAAATAACCTTTTTTCCTAATAGCAACGTTCCACCCCTTTATTTCTCCATCCAATTCAATAAGTTTTCATAATGATATTGAGCATCCTTATACCCAAGATTATATAAATTAACGAGCTTTTCTTTATTTCTCTCTATACCGCTTATAGGAAGTTGTATACTTGGCTGAATTACATAAAAATTATCTTTTTGTTCGTTGTGATTCATATAAGATACAGTTTCATTATAAAAACGATAATGTTCTACTAAAAGTTCTGCGATTTTCGGATATCTTCTATATAAAATTTTAGACAGTCCAGAAAATTTATTCCGCTGCTTCTCGTATCCTTCTGGCTTTGTCATAATAACAACGTTCTTTTTATAACCATCATTCTGTGCTTTGAAAACTGGAATAGGATCTATAATCCCTCCATCTAACAGTTTTCGATTATCATATTCTACAGCAGGTGCAATAAATGGCACAGAGCTTGAAGCACGAATGATTTTCAAAATATCATTTCCATGTTCTGTTTTATTATAATAAACTGCCTGTCCCGATTCGCAATCAGTCGTTCCGATTACAAACTGTTCATTTGAATTTAGGAAAGTTTGAAAATCGAACGGTACAATTTTGTTTGGTACTTCATCAAATAAAAAATCCATTCCAAATAATTCACGTTTTCGAATTAAGTTTCGATAAGATATATACCTGTGATCTGCTACTAGCTCTGTATTTACTTTCTTATTTCTTCCTTTTTGACGTGACAAATATGTTGCTCCCATACACGCTCCAGCGGATACACCGACTACATACGGAAAGAATAAGCCCCTTTCCATAAAATATTCGAGTACTCCTGCAGTATATAACCCTTTCATTCCGCCGCCTTCTAATACTAAACCGATATTCTTCATGCTTAATCCCTCTGCTTCTGTTTTCTTAATTACATGTTAGCACAAGATTTTAGGATGAGGTTATATAAATTAATTGCAACAATAACGAAACACTATTGAACTTATGTCATAATGTCTTATCCAATAGCATGGTACAATATAAGAAACTCATTCCACATATTATAAAGGAGGAATTTCATATGGGTTTATTTAGTGGTATTTTAGGAAATGCATCAAGTGCGAGTACAGAAAGCGTTGAACGTGATTTAGAAAAGATTATGCTAGATGATGAGAAAGTTGAGCATGCTTATAAATTAATTCGTGATTTAATCGTATTTACAAATCGCCGTCTTATTTTAGTAGACAAACAAGGAGTAACTGGTAAAAAAACAGAATACCATTCTATCCCTTATAAAAGTATTACACAATTTAGTATTGAAACAGCTGGGCATTTTGATTTAGATGCAGAGCTTAAAATATGGGTGTCTAGTTTGAGCACGCCAATTACGAAAGAATTTAAAGGTGATGATAGCATTTTAAGTATTCAAAAAGCGTTAGTAACATATACGACGAAATAGTTTATTTTTTGTATATTTATTCACATTAGAAATTACTAACCCGAACTTTTCGGAAGAATATACATTAAATTTGTATATTTAATCTAAAACGATACAAAAAGGTAAAGCATTTGAAATGTGCTTTACCTTTCTTTTTTATAATAAATTAATGTTGCTTTATCATTTAATTTCTTTTTAAATTCCGCTTTTATATATCCCATCTTTTCGTATAGAAAACAATTTCGTTCTTCCTCTAAAATTGTAGCAAGCTCCCAAGTCGTTATTTCCGGAAACATCTCCTCGATTAAAATTAATACTTTTTGAGCAATTCCGTTCCCTTGATAGTTTGGAATAATAAACATAGGGCTGATCCAAAATTTAGATGCTTCTTCTTTACGTGATATACATATCGCTCCGACAAGATTCGTATTTACGAAAATTTTATAAAATCCACCGTCCAGATTATTTATTCTTGAAATTGTTCTTTCAATAAGTTCATTTGCTGGACTTGTTTCATAGTCCTTATACTTTTCTAATAATGAACTAAATGATTCTACTTGCATTCGAAATATAATCTCTGCATCAATTTCTGTCGCCTTCTCTAAGGTTACCAATTTAAACGCTCTCTTAAAGAAGTAATGTGAGCTGTATGATGACGACCGTGCCATGCATATAGTCCAATTGCAGCAGCAAGTTTTTTTTCTCCTGATTCAGGATGATTAAATGTCTTTTCTAAATCTGCCGGTTCTAAAGAATATAATAAGTTAACCCATCTTTTATGTAATGAATCTAGCATTACAAGTGAAACATCTACTGGTAATTTTGAGTCAGGTAGCTCTGCCCATTTTTCTTCTTTGTACGGTTTAATAGTTGGATTCTTTTCTGTCAGTGCTAATTTAAAGCGTATGTAGCTATTCATATGACTATCAACAACATGATGAACGACTTGACGAACGGTCCATCCACCAACGCGATACGGTGTATCTAACTGCTTCTGATCTAAATCTTTTATCGCTCTTGCTAGTTCATTAGGTAAATCCTCAATTTCTTGAATCCATTTATCAATTATTTCTTCTGTAATAGTGCCTACATAAGTAAATTGGCCTATTGGATAACGTAAATCCTTCATGTACATGTCCCCCTATTATTTTTAATCCTTAGTAGTCCTCCAAATATAATGTACGAAATTTACGTTTTCCCCGTTTAAATCTACAGTAGTTGTATCCGCTTCCTTTTCACGAGAAAATCCGCTCTTTTCTAATACAATTTGTGAAGCTATGTTATTTGTTGTTGTCATAGCATGTATTTTATTAATTTCATAGACTCTTGCTTGAGCCAAAATCAATTTTACAGATGCTGCTGCAACTCCTTTTTTTGTAAACTTCTCTCCAACTCGGTAGCCTAACGACCCAATTCGTTTTTCCTTATCTACATCAACTAAATTGATACGTCCTACAATTTCTTTTTCTGTATTACGTATGAGATGAAAATAAGAAATCCCCTCAGTTTGTTCTTTTAATAGTTCGTCAAGTTGCTTTTGAAAGTATTCATACACGTAATAATTAGAACCACGACTTGGTACCATTGTTTCAAAAAATGATTTGTTCGTGAGTTCGAAATTAAATAAATCTTCAGCATCTTGATTCTTTAATTGTTCTATGTATATTTCCATCCCGTTTACCCCTTCTTAATTTACTAACTGTTATACATTCTTTTTTAAACGATAATTTCCCTGCTATTTCTTTCGTCTGAGTAATACAGTAAGTAATACTCTAGGATGAAAAAGATGAAAAGGACTTCGAATTAAGTTCATAACTCTGACTAACCGAATATAAATATCAGAATCACTTGCAGAAAGCTGATATATTTGTTTCGTATACCATTGCTGAAATTTTTGTTTCATAGTTAATTCTTTCTGTAACTTAGGATGACGTGCTATCTCCGTTGTCGTCATTTCCCAAGGTGTTTTGATAATCATAGCAGACTTCGTATAAAACTCTTGAGTTAATGTTTTATCAAGCCTTTTTCTTCCTTGAAGAATTAATTGCAATTGGTGAGCTTCCATAGCTGCAACTGAAACACCTTGTCCGAAAACTGGATCAAAACGACAATGCGCATCTCCAACTACTAACAATCCTTCAGGTAAATTATTAACTAGATCAAATCGCCTGCGTACTTGATATGGAATTTTGTACGTTTTTATATCGGTAATCGCCTCAGATTTGTTTAGAAACTCTGTAACATTAGGGATTGATAGGTTTTCAGCAAAATCATAAAATTCATCATCTGTTTGCGGTGCTTTTTCATTTGCGTATCCACTAAAAGTAACAAAATAACGATCATCTTCAATCGTTTGAATTAGAACACCATACGGATTCTCGGGAAAACTTGGAGACATAAGCATATTACAGCAGTCTAATTTCTCTTTTTCTTTGAGCCTAAACATTCTAGTTGCGTAAAACAAATCAATTCTTACTTTCTCTTCTTGTACTTCAAAATTGTATTCTTGTAACCAATCTATACTTTTTGAACCAAATCCACTTGCATCAACAACAAGATCTGCATGAAATTCTTCTTTCATTTCTGTTTTCAAACATTTAGCTCTTATTCCATAGACTTTATTAAGTTTGTTATCTACTAGTAATCCTTCAACCAACATTTCATACTTCGTAGTAACATTTGAAACTTGTTCAATTCGTTTTTGAATATGAGATTCTAACAGAAGACGACTTTGCTGAATCATATTTATTTCGCCTTTGAAAGGCTGCTTCCATAGGCCGAACTGATGCCATTTTAAATCGCGAGTAAAGTTATTTACAATGCTACCTGCTTCAATTAATTCATTAGTAATGTTAGGAAACAACTCCTCAAGTGCTTCTTCGCCGCCTTTTAATAACACATGCGGATGATTACTTTGTGGAACTCTTTTACGAGGTCCTTTTCCATCCCATCTTTCTCCGGCTTCTAAAATGATTACTTCTTCAAACGTATTTGATAAAGCTTTTGCGACGAGTTTCCCTGCTATACTTCCACCGATAACGATAGCCTTAGTAAACATTTTTTCCCCCTTAATGAAAAGAGATCCTGTCGTGTATGAATGGAACAGGATCTTAACTAATAATTCCTTGCTAATTATATTTAAAACACCTTTGTGAATTGCAACGTTAAAATTAAAATACCTAATCCCCATACGTAATACGCGAATACTTTTAAAGAATGACGTTTTAAATATTGAATCATCCATGAAACTGCTATGTAACCAAAGAACGCTGCTGATAATGTTCCGACAATTAATGATGTACTAGAAATAGATTCTGCTTTCCCTTGAAAAACATCTGCAAATTGCAAGATGATAGCTCCGACAATGGCTGGTGTTGATAATAAAAATGAAAAGTACGCCGCTGTTTCGCGGTCTAACTTTCTCCATAATGCAGCGACAATTGTCATTCCTGAACGAGAAATTGCTGGAAATATAGCTACTGCTTGAAATGAACCAATTATGAATGCATCTTTATATGTAATATCATTCATTTTTTTACGACCGTTCTTTTGTTTATCGGCCATATAAAGAAATAAGCCCGTCACTAAAAACTCCCAACCTATTGTTATACCTGTTTTTGAAATATCTTCAAAAAAGTCTTTAAATAATAAGCCGATTACAACCGCAGGTATCGTCCCGACAATAAGTAAAAACATAAGCTTTGAAAATGGATTTTTTATTAAATAAATAAATTCTTTTCTATAATAAATAAACACTGCAAGTAACGTTCCGATATGCAGCATCGTATCTAAAAATAAACCTGCTTCATCTAATTGAAAAAGATGTCTCCCTAAGTAAAGATGCCCTGTACTACTTATAGGTAAAAACTCTGTCAGTCCTTGAATAATTCCTAAAATAAAAGCTTCTAGCCAATTCATGATGATCTCCTTTCTCATTTGCTTGTACCAATATATGATGCTTTAATTTTTGTTATGAAAGAAAATATATTTCTCTTGGGGATTTACTTTAACTTTTATTTAGAAGTTATGGATTGCAATATTGATGGATATATATGTAAAAATAAAGGAGGGTTTATATGGAGAAACACACAAAATTAGGCAACGTATTACTTTGGATTGGACCTATTCTTGTATTCTTAGGCTTATGTATGACAAATGTAATTACAGACATACCTTTCTTCGAAGGAAAGCATAAAACTCTTGGAATTATTATATTATTTATAGGGGTACTTTGTTTAGTTGTCGCTCATTACTTTAAAATACGAAAAAATTCTGCCGATTAAATAATATATTCCCTTATAAGGAGGAACAAATGCGAGGAAAATCATTACGGACAAAAATTACAAAGCTATATAAATAAAAACAATCCTAGTGTATGTACTAGGATTGTTTTTATTTCGCTAATGTTGTTTATTTATAAAACACTTTATCAACGTTATATTTCGCTTTGTATTTATTAATGATGTAAGTTTCGTAAATTTCTCTTTCTGTTGGATCTTCTACGATACATGCATCGATACGGTATACTTCATCACGATTATTTTTGATTGGCGAAACATTATCTTCAAAATGCTTTTTAATACGTTGTCTAATTTTACGAGCTTTACCTACGAAAAGAAGTTCGTCATTAATATTGTAAAACATAAAAATGCCGCCTTTATCTCTAGGGAACAAGTGGAAATCGATAAAACCGTTAATTGGAGTAATTAATGGCTCGTCTCCTTTAATAACTTGTTTACGTTCAGTAATTGAAACATCAGTTTCAGGAATATTAATTTTAATCAAGTTCATTCACGTCCTCTTTTATTATAAAGATAAATAATAGCATAAGTAGGTAAGAAAAGCTATGTTCAGATGCATATTTCATTTCATAATTTGAATATTATAGGTATATCATGCAAACTTTTTTTCCAAATCATATGATCAATTGATGCGCCCCAATAATCCTTTAATACATAACTAGGCTCTCCAAATTTCTTCTTCCATATTTTTTGCGCGTTTTTATATCCACTATCCAAACAAAATTCTTTTATTCCTTTACCTAGTAAAGTAAAAAACATTGTATTTAACAGCAAACTTCCTATACCTTTTCTTTGATACTCCGTAAGTACAAACACTGTCCCGATTTCATATAAGTCCTTAAGTACACCGCCTGTACAACTATTAATTAATGTACTTGCTGGACCGATTTCAATCGTTCCAATGATTTTATCGTTATTTGTATCTATTGCTAATAAAAAGTAACGAATTTCTCCATTACTATCAAAATCGTTTTTCAAATATTGCTTTTTCGAGTTAATTTCATTTTCTATGTCATCTAATAATTGGGATAACCCTTCATTTTTATATGTATTCGTAATAACTATACGGAAAAACAAGTATAGTTCATCTATATCATCCGAATTCGGCCTTCTAATTTCAAAGTTATACATGACTTACATCTCCAATCTTTGAAAATATATGAGAAAGTGTATTCGTTCAAAAAGATTTTATACAATTGTTAAGACCATACTTTATATACTCTATTCATTATTATTCTACACAGCTCTGCATAGATCCAGCAGTATAGAAAACTCAATATAAATATTAATGTAATAACTTTTATATCCATAGTTGTATGAATAGTAGGACCAAGTACAGGAAAACGGAAGATATCGAGAATGATCATAATTCCTATAAGTAGACATATCGCCGAAAAGGAAATTACGCAAATCCTCCTCTTGAATTGCAAAAAGGATACTCCTAACGCTATACCTAATAATCCTGTAGTAAAGGGAAAGACAATTAGTTCACTTGGCTCAATAATGAATAATAGGAAAATAGTAAGAATATACGAGAGTACTCCCTCACGAATAGAATAACAAATAGCTAGAAAAATCGGTAGCGTCGCAAAAGGACTAATAAATAACCCTATTCCAGGGATTAAGTTCCCCGCAGATTGAAAAACAGCAGCAAATGAACCTAATAAAGCTGTAATGACTAACCTACTTGCAGGAGTCACCTTTCTTTTATGAACAAAATTCGCATCCTGCTCTATCATCCATTGATACCAATAGCATCTAAAGCGATTCATCAAAATACCTCCTAAAGATACCTAATTCATCACTTACTATAATTATTCATAAACTTATAGTTTACGAGTTACTTTCTACTAATCGTTTATACATAGAAGTTTTTTAGGGGGACAACAGGTCGTGCATTTTGAAGAAGAATGAATTCCTTATATTTTTAGACTTAGAATTTATATCGTATCATGGAACAATTTCATAAATAGCACCTTTGTTAAAATCAGTTACTTTCATAGAACCGTAAACTCCTAAATATAATCTAGTTTGATCTAAGTTTGTTCCTAAACTAACATAATAAGCTGATTGAACACCAAAATCATAATTGGTTTCAATAACATGAAAATCATTACGTTTACCGTCTATACTTGCTCTAGTATAAGCTAACACTCCCTTTACTGGAGATTGAGATTCTTCTTTCTTGGCAAGATCAGTAAACACGACACTACCTGATAAATTTGGGATTGTAGTTCCCATATATGGCTGAACTCCTGTAAGTGAAGTTCCTACAAACTTATCCGGTCTGGAATCTTTATGAAAATAACTGATTAGAGGCTGAATACGTCTCACTGACGTTTGAATTGTTTCATTATAATAAGCCATTGTTCCCTCATCCAAAGTAGGGTTCTCAGAACAGTGCCTTATAAAAGAAGTAGGTAATTCTCCTTCCCATCCTCGCCAACCAAAATTAATAAATCCATCTTGATTGGGAGTGGATCCCATTAAATGCGTTTGAACAAGTTCGGTAACCGGTATGGGTTTATAATGAACAAACGAAAAAATAGACTCTACAATATCCTGCCCGACATTTCCAGCATATTTGATATACTGATTATAAAACCTTTGAAATGAAATACCTGTTATATTCCGAATCCCTTTCGCAATTACTGTAAGTGTTTCTTGTATAGATAAAGGAAGTTCATTAAAGTACGTAACTACTGGAGGGTTATTCATTAATGTATTTTTACTTACATCAATTTCAATTATTTTACCCGCTATTTCTAAATCATTCTGGCTTAAATTAAATGGATCATAACCCGATCCACCATCTCCATTTGTAAAAACAAGTTTTCCAGTCTCAGGTGAAAAGTTTAAACTATTGACTCCGTTATGATTAAAAAAGGGCCTTCTTATGTTAAGTAATGTCCGTCGTTTTTGAGGTTGACCATGTGATTGTAAAATCCATTCCTCAACTGTATCAATATGATCATATTGAGTATCTCTATTTACCCACTTTAAGTTTAAAGTTTTCGGATCACATGGATTAGGTTTAAAAGGTTCAGAAAGGGCACCCGGACCTTGAGTGCCAGCTACTGAATAATGAAGGTAAAATAAACCGTTTTGATAAAATTGTGGATGAAACGCTAGTCCTAGCAATCCTCGCTCATCATAACCACTACTAGAAACCCCTTCTTCAGATGTGCCTAATTTTATGATTCGCGGGCGAATATCTAAAAAAGTTCTTATAACTCCGTCTCCTATGTAAAAGATTTCTCCTACCTGGGTTGCAATAAATAACCTTTCAATTGAGTCACCTGGTAGTATAGTTGTTTTCAAAACAGTAGGTAAATTGAACTTACTTGCAATGGGTCGTAAACTAACCTTAACTTTTGTCAACTTACTTTACACCCCTTTAATTGCATTTTATTAAAAGAATATGATTAGAACGGTTCAATTAGTATCCAATTAGGGACTAGGGAATTGGATATTATTTCTGACTGCGCTGCATTTCCTGCTTCTCCATATAACTACGCATCCGTCGCATATATTCAGGTGCGTCCATCGGATTCCCTGCGATCATTTCAATTATACAGAGTCTTTCGGCGCTTTCCTTTTCAGCATGAATTATAGCCTGATCAAGCTCTCCATAGGTCCGGACCGTAACGGTAAACCCGTTACCTCCAAAAGCTTCGGTCAGCTTGGTGTAAGACCATCGAGGGATTTGGTTGTACTTTTGATCCTCTGTTTTGACATTTAAATATTTCTCAATTGTATAACCATCGTTGTTCAATATAAAGATTATGGGCTTGCAGTCGTAATAGAGCATGGAACTGATTTCCTGTGCTGTTAGCTGCAGGGCTCCGTCACCTGTAAACAGCAATACTCGGCGTTCCGGCGCGGCCATAATAGCACCGAACGCAGAAGGGATTGCGTAACCGATGGACTGCCATCCACCTTGCCCAATATATGTTACATTGCCCGGCAGTCTTACCTCTCCCATTCCATTATAGAACGTTCCGGTCTCGGCGATTACAATATCACCCTCTTTCAGCATGCGCTGAAAACGCGGATAATAGTCGACCGCCAATAGAGGTCCGTCGACAGTAGTTGTTAATTGATCGTAAGGGAATGAAATTTTTTCTGTCAAACCTTTTCCCTTATAACCCACCTTCTGCACGGCAAGTAGCACGTCGGCTGCAAGAACATTCGGATATTCCGCCTCAGCGATTTTAACCATATCTGGTTGAATATTGACAGTGATCAGCGGGTTCAGCTTTGCGGTAAAACTTGCAGTGTTTGTGTCCGCCCATACCATGCCAATCGCAATGATACAATCTGCATTCTCCACCGTACTTTGGACTTCAGCCCTCCCGAAAGAGCCTAGATACATTCCGATATAATTTGGATGGGTCGTCTCGTCGAATCCCCCCTTCCCGTACAGCATCGTTACAACAGGCACGTTCATTACATCGGCTAGCTGCCGCGTTGCTGTTTGAAGGCCGAAACGTATCGTTTTTACATCCACCAGGATAACTGGTCGGTGGGCACGTTCCAAAAGCGAACGGATATGATTCCCTGCAGCCTGAAGGGTATTCGGGTTGGATGTTGGACGTGGTGGTATTGGCTCTGCCCAAACTTTAATCGGCTTGGTCACTAAATCATTAGCCACAACCAGGTATACCGGCTTTTTCTTTTCCTTAGCAATGCGAATCGCAGTCTGAATTTCAATCTTGGCATTTTCCGGCGTAAGCACCGCGGTATATGCCGTAATCTGCTCATACACCTTGCGAAAGACGTCAAAATTTCCATCCATTAATGCGTGATGCATCAGCTTATGCTCTTTTTGATCCTTCTCAGGAGGCGCACCCACAATGTGTATTATTGGTACATGCTCGCTGTTGGATCCCGCTATCGCATTGCAGGCGCTGAGCTCCCCGACCCCGAAGGTCGTAATAAGAGCCGATATTCCTTTGATTCTTGCATAGCCATCTGCAGCGTAGCCCGAGTTTAGTTCATTTCGTCCTTCTATAAAACGGATGCCGTTATAACACTCCAAAGTATCAAGAAGTGTAAAATTATAGTCCCCTGCGACACCAAAAATTTCGGTAATGCCCTCGAGTTTCAGGCAATCGAACAAATACTGGCCAACCGTTTTTTGAGCAGGTCCCCTTTGTAAACCAAAGTTGCCCGTATTAATCATGTTGTCCATCGCTTGCTCACTCCTTATCCATTTCTTTTTAATAGTACTACCCTTTTTGATAATGCCCTTTAATTAAATCGGTTATCCGTTATGCAACAATTAATGGGGAAGATTTTTGTACAACCATATATTACAACTACATTCTTCGTATTTTATATATCATCAATAAAGAATTCAGAAAACCCATAAATAAAAAAACGAGTGCCGTGAAGAAACGCACTCATTGAAAGGAATTTACCAATCTCGACGATTATCGCGATCATGGTTTCCATTTAAAATCTCCCATTTATCATGCTCCTCACTTTGTTTTGCAAAAATCTAGCTTACTTTTAAAAACTTTGTAACAGAACCCTAAAAATGATAAAAACCCACGAAGAAAATGAATTTTCACCGTGGGTTTTAGTCATTTAAATGGACTTTCGGGACACCTAACTCAAGAAGCATCCGCACCTTCAAACTGACTATTATAAAGCGAAGCATAAAAACCATCAGCTTTCAATAACTCTTCATGATTACCTTGTTCTACAATATCCCCATCTTTCATGACAAGGATTAAATCTGCATCACGTATTGTTGATAATCTATGAGCGATAATGAAGCTTGTTCTACCTTCCATAAGGTTTTCCATCGCTTTTTGAATCAGTACTTCTGTACGAGTGTCAATGGAGCTTGTTGCTTCATCGAGTATTAATATTTTCGGATCCGCAATAAGGGCGCGGGCAATTGTTAGTAGTTGCTTTTGTCCTTGGGATACGTTGCTTGCTTCTTCGTTTAGTTCCATTTGATATTTATTTGGTAATGTTTTTACGAAACTGTGAACGTGAGCTGCTTTCGCTGCTTCAATTACTTCTTCGTCTGTAGCATCGAGTCTACCGTAACGTATATTTTCCATGATGGATCCGTTAAATAGCCAAGTGTCTTGAAGTACCATACCAAACATGTTGCGCAGGTCTTCTCGCGTGAAGTCTTTTATATCGTGACCGTCGATACATATTGCACCGCTGTTTATGTCATAGAAACGCATTAACAGTTTTACAATCGTTGTTTTACCAGCTCCGGTTGGTCCGACGATTGCTACTTTTTGTCCAGGTTTAATGTTAGATGAGAAATTATTGATGATGATCTTATCTAGATTATATCCAAATTGAACATCTTGGAAGGTAACTTCTCCTTGAACTTTTTGCAGCTTCACTGGATTTTCTGCTTCTGGCACTTCCTCTTCTTCTTCTAAAAATTCGAAGACTCTTTCTGCAGCAGCTGCAGTGGATTGAAGTACGTTCGCGATTTGCGCTACTTGAGCGATTGGTTGCGTAAAGCTTCTAACATATTGCACAAAGGCTAAAATGTCTCCAACTGCGATGGTTCTCTTTACCGCAAGCCATCCGCCTAAAATAGATACAGCGACGTAACCGATATTACCGATAAATGTCATAATCGGCATCATCATTCCAGATAAAAATTGAGATTTCCATGCGGAGTGGTAAAGGGTATCATTTACCTTTTCGAATTTTTTTACTTCTTCTTCTTCTTTGTTAAAGGCTTTTACAATATTGTGACCACTATAAATTTCTTCGACCTGACCGTTTACGTGTCCTAAATATTCTTGCTGGGATTTGAAGTATTTTTGTGATCGTTTTACGACTGCCATGATGAGAATCATCGATACTGGCAATATTAAAAGCGCCACTAATGTCATTTGCCAGCTGATTGATAACATCATGATAAGTACACCGATGATTGTAATAACGGATGTGATGATTTGCGACATACTTTGGTTTAACGTTTGGCTCACCGTATCTACGTCATTTGTAATTCTCGATAATACTTCGCCGTGCGTTGTTTTATCAAAGTAATTCAGCGGCATACGATTAATTTTTTCGTCGATTTCTTTTCTGAAGTTATAAGATACTTTTTGAGCTACTCCAGAAATAATGTACCCCTGGATAATACCAAACACAGTGCTCAGTATATATAATCCAAGAAGTAAAATGACAATGTTTCCGATATAGGTAAAGTCAATGGCCGCACCGGGTGCTCCTGATACTTTGCTTACGAGTCCTTCGAAAAGTTTTGTTGTCGCATTTCCTAAAATTTTTGGACCAACGATTGTAAAGGCTGCACTACCGATTGCGAAAAGGATAACGACTAAGATTGATAATTTATAGGGCTTCAAGTATTGAAGGAGTTTATTCATCGTTCCTTTGAAGTTTTTTGCCTTCTCAACCTTTCTCATGCCGCCGCCCATAGGACCGCCACCGCCAGGACCGCCTTCTCTTCTATTTTCTATTTTTCTATCACTCATGATGACAACTCCTCTCTTGAAAGTTGTGATAAAGCAATTTGCTTATAAACTTCACAGTTTTCCATAAGCTCTTCATGAGTACCAGTTCCAACTATTTTTCCTTCGTCAAGTACAATGATCTTATCGGCAGTCATGATTGTACTGATTCTTTGGGCAATAAGTAAAACAGTGCTTCCTGTAATCTCATTGTTTAAAGCTCTGCGCAATGCTGCGTCTGTCTTAAAGTCAAGAGCTGAGAAACTATCATCGAATATGAAGATTTCCGATTTTTTCGTAAGAGCACGTGCAATAGAAAGTCTTTGTTTTTGACCACCGGAAACGTTCGTACCACCTTGTGATATTTCTGTACGGAAGCTTTCAGGTTTCGCGTTAATAAACTCTATAGCTTGCGCGATTTCTGCCGCTTTTGCGAGTTCTTCTTCAGTTGCTTCTTTCTTACCGTATTTCAAATTACTCTCGATCGTACCTGAGAAGAGAACTCCTTTTTGCGGTACATAACCAATCTTCTCTCTTAATTCCTTCTGAGATACTTCTCTAATATCCGTGCCATCTATTAATATTTGACCGCTTGTGACATCGTAAAATCGTGGGATTAAGTTGATTAATGTTGATTTACCACTACCTGTACTTCCGATGAAAGCTGTCGTTTCACCAGGTTTTGCAGTAAAGGTGATATTAGAAAGCACATCTTCTTCTGCACCTGGGTATCTAAAGACAACATTTTTAAATTCAACGTAACCTTTCTTGTCTGAAGCAAATGTTTTCGGCTTTTTTACATCACTAATGGTAATGTCAGTATCTAAAACTTCTGCGATACGTTGTGCGGAAACTGAAGCACGCGGAACCATAATAGATACCATTGAAATCATTAAGAAGGCCATGATGATTTGCATTGTATATTGCATAAATGCCATTAAATCACCAACTTGCATATGTCCCATATCCACTTGGTGTGATCCAACCCAAATAATAAGTACAGTAACGGCATTCATGATAAACATCATCATTGGCATCATAAATGACATTAAACGGCTTACAAATAAATTTGTGTTTGTTAAATCTTGATTTCCTTTTTCAAATTTCTTTTCTTCATGTTTTTGATTATTAAAAGCACGAATAACGAGCATACCTGTTAAAGATTCACGAGTGATTAAGTTAATTTTATCTACTAACTTTTGGATACGCTTAAACCTAGGAATCGCGATGCTAAATAAACCAATGACTAAGCTTAAAATCGCGATTACCGCAACTGCGATAATCCATCCCATTGAAAGATCTGTAGTAAGTACTTTAATAATGCCGCCGATACCTAAAATTGGTGCATAGAATACAATGCGAAGCATCATAACCATAAGTGTTTGAACTTGCTGGATATCATTTGTACTTCTTGTAATTAGAGATGCAGTGGAAAACTTATCAAACTCCGCATTCGAGAAGTTTGTAACTTTCCGGAATACTTTCTTTCTAAGGTCTCTGCCGAGTCCAGCAGCTACTTTTGCAGCAAGTAAACTCACGATAACGGTAGCTGCCATACTTACTAAGGATAAAAGCAGCATTTTCCCGCCGGAAGTAAGAATAAAATTAGATTGAAGCTTATCTATATTGATACCGATCTTTTTATACTCATTCTCAATGAATGAAACGGCTGATTGTGTTACCATGCTGCCTGGCATATTCTTAAACTTTTCATCTGCCTTTTCTTTCATTGCATTGATTTGATTTTGAGGAAGTTTCGCAATGATTGCAAAAGGATCTGTATTTGGCGGAAGCTTAGCTGGTGTGTTGTTGTCACCTATCGTAGCAGGAGGGAAAGCAGATGGGCCGCCTTTTTCGATTCCTTGTGTAATTAACATTGGTTTCCCAAAGATATTATTAAGTTCATTAATTATATTTTTATCTTCTGTATGTAGCTTATAAAGTGGCTCTTTATCAAGCTGCGGATAATCTTTTAAGTCATTTTTTAGTTCACTTTGAGAGAGGTTGTTCTTATCTAAAAGCACATAGTTGTCAGCTACTTTTTTCTTCTCATTTTCATTCATAAAGAGCGTAAGTTTATCCAGTTCACTTTTACGAATAACCTCAGGTACTGCATTTTCTACACCTTTTTGTTGAATCCCTACATTGACAATGTTAGACATATAGTCTGGCAGTGATAGATCACATACTGCCTGCACAGTTAAAAGACATACAACTGCAATGATGGAAGCAACAAATGGTTTTAAATGTTTAATGATCTTTAACATTTAATTCATCTCTCCATTTTCCTTATCTAATTTTTTTAGTTTTTACTCCGTTTCTCTCCTTTATTCTTCGTATTCTCAGTAATTCATTCCAGCAGCTCTTTACGTATTTTCTACCACAGATTAATTTTATGACTATATAAAGATATGATGCAACTTTTAGAGAGAATAGACTTACCTTTGATCAAACATGTTTATAAACCAACATAACGTACAGGAAATCGGCTTTTCTCTTGTCGGAATTTACTTAGCATACAGTGGTCATATATTTTCAAGAATAACGGAAGAATATATAGAAAATGCTACATAAATGTGAAGTTTGATCAACTTAGGGGGGACAACCTTGTTCAATCAGATAGTAAAAGCTGTACCCAATTTATTTACGATTGGAAATTTATTGTGCGGTGTTTTTTCAATTACCATGAATATGAGTGACTATTTGGAAGTAGCCTCCATTTTCATTTTCTTTTCAGCTGTTTTAGATCTCCTTGATGGAAGAATTGCGAGAAAATTAAAAGTGAACAGTGAGTTTGGTGTACAGTTGGATTCCTTAGCTGATATTGTTAGCTTCGGAGTTGCGCCTGCACTTCTATTTCATTCGATAGCAACACCATCTATTTTAACTTCTTTGGCATTTATCCTTTTCCCAACGATGGGTGCTTTAAGATTAGCTAAATTTAGTGTAAAACCAACCATTGGATATTTTAAGGGATTACCTATTCCAGCTGCTGGATTACCATTGGCCGGTATGGGATTGTTTTCATATAGCAATGCATGGATTACATTAATCCTCGCTCTCTTAATGGTAAGTCCAATTAGGTTTAAAAAACTTTAATTGGGATCCCGTCTATCGCTTTAATTTCATTTGTGGAACGGTTCGCTAACATCCATCAAGTTGAGGGTTTTGATGTTATTCATCATTTTACGAATGCAGCGATGGGACAGACTTTAAAGGGCTTACCTATTTATTGTAATTAATCATAATAGATTGTGAAATTGAATAGCCTCCAGTTTTTGAGGCTATTGTTTATATTTCTGATATGTATTTTCGCCTCTATATTGAACAAATCCATCTTTCTTCTCTAATACCTCAAACGATAAAAATGCACTTCGTTGCTATAAAAGGCAAAAATTTTTCGTTTTGTGGGTTATCTATTTTCTTAGCTTGATAACGATGTGGTGGTACCCCTTGTTTAAAAGAACTCCTACCTCCCAAAATACTTAGTTACGCCCAAATAACATAACAAAAAGATTAGGAAATCACTCCTAATCTTTTTTGTTTATTACTATTCCATTGCCCCAGCAACATCATAATCACTTAAATCTAATTCAATTGGTTGTCCTAATGCCAGTTTAGCAAGTTGAGATCCTAAGTATGGTCCCGCAGTTAAACCCGAAGCACCTAATCCGTTTGCAACGAGAATACCTTCAAATTTAGGTAGTGGTCCAATAACAGGTAAGAACCCTGGTGTAAACGGTCTAAAGCCAACTCTTGTTTCAACCATTGTACCATCTTCTAAACCAGGCGCTACTGTTAACGCTTTATGGAATACTTCATGTAAACCACCAGCTGTTACACGGTGATCGAAACCAGTATCATTCTCATGCGTTGCACCAATTACGACATGGCCATTGTCAAATGTTAAAATATATTGATCGTTCGGCGGCATAACAACTGGCATATTTTCTGTTGCTGTATTTTCCATTTGTAAATGAACAATTTGTCCTTTTTGGAACGTAACTAAGAAATTAATTCCTAATGGGTTTAAGATTTCGTTCGCCCATGCGCCTGCAGTTACCATTACCTTTTCCGCTACAATTGTTTCGTCGTTTACTTTAACTCCCGTAATATGATTCCCTTCACGGACTAATACTGCATCACCTTTTATGCAAGTTGCACCATGTTTTTTCGCAGCGCTTATTAATGCGTTGCGTAATAATCTTCCATTTACTCGTGCAGCGCCACTAATATGAACAGAACTATATTCTTCCGATAATGCTGGGAATAATTTTTTCGTTTCTTCAGCTGATAAGCGAGTGATTTCACCAATCTCCGGTGCATCTTCACGGCGTTTATACGCTCGCTCTTCCATTTGATCTAGTTTTTTCTCATCAGTATGTAAACTAATTGCACCTACACGGTTGTAACCTGTATCCGTTTCACCGTCTTCTTCTAATTGCTGAATTAACGAAGAATAGTAACGTGCACCGCCTTTAACGATTTTATACCATGCTTTATTACGACGTTGCGACAGCCACGGACAGACAATACCTGCTGCTGCATCAGTTGCTTGACCTAACTCTTGACGATCAACAATTGTTACATTTGCACCGGCCTTAGCAAGATGATAGGCAGTAGATGCCCCTAAAATTCCAGATCCAACAACAATATACGATTTCATTTCAAACACCTTTTCTCTTTTGCATAATATAAAAATATAAGAACATCCTTTAGTATAATGTAAGGATTCCTTTTTTCAATGTACTCATCCCAATTAATTGTTGCATCATTGTGACTTTCCTAATCGTTATTTTTTCTTCTGACGGAATAATTCAATTGTTTTATATCCTTGTGAAAGGATTTCAATCATTTTCTCAAGACGTTTTTCACGTGTTTTTTCTTGTTTAACAGAAAATAAATTACGCGCCCAATCTTTTTGATATCCAGGTGTTAAACTTTGATAAAACTTAAGTTCATTCGGATGATTAGCTAATAATGCTTCAACATCTTGAATTCGATCTGCATAATCAGCAACACATTGACTCGCAGCAGGCGTTTTCTTTGCTTTTTTCTTTTCACGCTTTAAACCAACAACAGTGAAAACGTCATCCATACTTACCATTCGCGCAAATTTAATATCACTATTTCCTACATATCCATCTTCTCCAACATTTAACGCTGGAAACATTTCATCACGATGAATAAAAGTACTGTAACGAGCATTACCTTTTTTCGGATACGCAAAAAATACATAACCTTTCTCAAGTAACAAATCTTCATTTTTAATAATGAAATTTGTATGCTCTACCATCTCATCAAGCGTTTCTACAAAAATAAAAATAGCATCATGTTCCTTAGAAAATGTAGTTGGTTTATCTCCAAACACTTCATAATCGTTCGGTTCGTTAATAACCACCATATTCGTATACTTATTAAGTTTCAATTTATCGATAACTGACATAATAATCTTCCTCTACATTCAATATTCATTTTATATATTTTTTATACTGTTCTAGTGTATTATATCTATTAAGAAAATCAAACTTTAAATTGAGAACGGAATCTACTTGGCTCGAAATAACAAAATAGCCGATTCCAAATAGGAGTCGGCTATTCACTTTTTCATAGTTCAATATTAAAAAGTGAATGTAATAGTTCTCTATATTGATTCCCTGTAATTTCACGCTTACTTTTTTCTCCGTAAATAATTTCAGTTAAACTAGTATTCGTTAAGGAAACATGACCAGAATCCGTCAACTTTACTGCAATCGGCCCTTTATTGAAAATAGACTTCTCATCTTCTATCACCTTTTTTTGAACCTCATTTACAATTGACTCATCAATAACATGATTATAAAAAGCATGACAGACTTTCCACTCTTCATCAACATCCATTCTTTCTAAAACATAGTTTCCTTTGCTTGTATCTTTCCGTCTCACACGGTACATGCCGTTTTTAGAAGAAACCGGTTGCCCAGAAAACGGAACTGGAACAAGAGGTACCAACGAAGCAATCCCTACATCAATTAAATATGTTTCATTATCAAAATTTATAATAATAGTAATATGTCCGTCCTCAAGTGCCCATGCATTAATATCATTTTTATAAACTGTTCCTAATGCTAGCTGAGCATTAAAACCACAGTCTTTTAAAAAATAGTAGAAAAGAGTATTTGATTCATAACAAAGCCCGCCACGCGAACTTGTTAATATTTTCTTCTGTAAGTTCTCTTTTGAAATTTCGTTTGTATTACCTGCTATAACATCTAAATTTTCAAACGGTATTGTATGCGCAAATGCAAAAAGCATTGTACTTAATTCTTCAAATTTCACTTCAGTATGTTTTTCAAAGTTCAATCTTTTAAAAAGCTGATCTTGTAAACTTGTCATATTCAGCACCCCTTAAAAATTATAAGTTAAACTAATATATGCTGATTGTAAATTTTATGAGGTACTGTATCCATGCATATTTACAGTTACTGTACCGGTACAAACTCCGAAAACATATTTGTATCAGAATACAAATATGAGGCACCATAACGGATGCCTCTTTCGAAATACACTTTATATCATTTACTTCAATGAGCTTAACTTTTCAATTGCTTGTTGTTCAGTTGCTAAATAAAAAATATCATTACCTTTATTACATTCAAAAATAAAGTCTTTTAAGCTTTTACTAGTGTACATAGAGAAATCTCCAACGATAGCAATCTTTACTCTGTAATTTATAAACTTTTGAAGAATATCACCCGCAAGACGTGTTTTTAAGTCAAAGAAACTTTCACTTATTAAAGATTTGTGGATAATAATACGCTTTGAATCTACTTCATATTGAACTGTTGCCAAAAGATCTAATGCAGATTGAACATCAGATATTACTAACGTATCGTTTCTTACGACAGCAATATTTATTCCGCCGGTTACTATTTTCTCTAATTCCATAGTCTCACTCCTCTATAATGTATAAGGCATATATTAAACATGCTTTGTAGCGCTAGATTAACACACATAAATGGGACTCAATATTTCTCTTATGCTGTTGTAAATGAATATTATTTTTACTCTTATTATACGGTCAATGAAATTAAGGGTGATCTATCACTATTGTTGAAAATGTACTTCTCCACAAAAACTTAGTAAACTATCAAAAGAAATAATCTCAGCATACGGTTTTGTGTCGGTGTTATTCTTAATCATATTAGGATTGAACCATATACCCTTTATATTTACATTTTGACAACCAGCAATATCCTTTTCTAAGTCATCTCCAACAAATAGTACATCTTCTTGTTGCACATTTAGCTTCTTTAATGCTAATTCAAATATGCGTTTGTCAGGTTTACTAAATCCCGTTTCTTCAGAAATAATGATTGTATCAAAATGACGATTCAAATTCGTGTTAATTATTTTAGCTTTTTGTCTCTGAGTTGATCCATTTGTTATAATTCCAACTTTAACATGCAACTTTATAGTATTTATAATATTAATAGTACTTTGGTTTATAGAAAAACATTTAGGAAAATTATTATTCCAAAAATCTTGAATGCTATTGCGTGGTAATCTATATTTCGATGGGAATTCATTAAAAAATGATTCCAAAACCATTACTTTATCACTGTGACCATAGCTTTTTTTATCATATTCTTTGAATTTCTGTAACATAATGTTTTTTACTGCATGTTGCTTAACATCCTCATAAAACTTCTCTAAAATAATGGAGAACAATTTATCTACTGCCATATCCCTATCAAGTAACGTATCATCTAAATCAAATAGCATTGCTTTATAACCCCTCAAATCATTTCACAACCTTTCTCACATTATATAAATACCCCCACTTTAAACTTTTGGTTTAACCGGAGAATTGTTATGTAGGTGATTAACGATTAAACAGAAACTAGATAAAAAAACTCCAAAGTTTGTGGTACGCGCTCTACGCTCTACTATTTCGGTAGCTTTTTTATTGAAATTCATTTCCTATTTCCCCTTCTGGTAAAGAAGCGAAAATATATTTTCATACAATTTAAGAAATTACATGTATTTTACATTATTATACATTAGTTTTTTGTAAATATTAATCGCTCATCTTTTTATACGATGAGTATTTTTTTAAGCATACAATTATTTATCCGTAAAAAAGTAATGTGGCTATTAATACTTATTAGTTGATAACACACAATCTTGAACGTAGAGCTAACAAGATATACGTCCTATTCATCTCCACATAAACTCCAGATAGTAAGGCTATAATGACTACCAGAGGTGATATTATGAGGAACTATCATATTCTCGTGGTAGAGGACGATCAAGAAATTCAGGAACTAATTAAACAATTTTTAATGACACAACAGTATACAGTTGTAGTTGCATCAGATGGATTAGAGGGTATGACACAATTTAATAAGCAATCATTTGATTTAATTCTTCTAGATGTAATGATGCCCAATCTTAATGGATTTGAAGTTTCCAAGATGATTCGAAGCCAGTCAAATATACCAATTATTATGCTAACTGCGTTAGAAGAAGAAGAAGATCAAATGAAAGGGTTTGATCTTGGAATCGATGATTATATAACAAAACCCTTTTCGTTTCATGTTTTGATTAGACGAGTCGAAGCTGTACTGAGAAGAAGTTATGATAACAATGTAAATAATCATTTGGTGTTTAAAGAAGTGCGTGTCGATGTTGATGCATATAAAGTATATGTAAATGACGTTGAAATTTTATTAACGACAAAAGAGTTTGAAATTCTACAACTACTATTTCAAAATGAGAGAAAAGTACTTACAAGAGAAATTATCGTAGAAAAAGTTTGGGGATACGATTATTTTGGAGAAACACGAATAATTGATACACATATTAAAAACCTACGTAAAAAATTAGCTATCCCTTACATTAAAACAATAAAGGGTATTGGTTATAAAATTGATGAATAGTATTGTAAAAATCATGAAGATGAAGCAAATTACTTATAAACTCTTTTTGACTACATCCCTCATTTTGTTATCCTTTGCAGTATTGATTTATTTAACTTTATACTTTTTTCTCCCAACGTTTTATGAGCAATACAAAACAGATCAACTTCAAACAGGGATAAAAGAAATAATTGATAAGTCTAAAGATCTTACGTTTCAAGATGCGATACCACTTTTTGATGAATACGCAAAAAAAAATAATGCGATGCTTTTGCTTCAAAATAAAGAGGGGAAAATTATTTACTCTCCTTCAATTTCTTTTATTGAAAGTGGTATGCAAACAACAGTGGTTACTAAAGCAACACGATTCGAGAATGCAGATACCCTCAGCAATTCATATAACGTTACGAAACCAATTCAATTCCAAGATGGTAGTTTAACGCTTGTAGTATTCGCAACATTTCAACCGATTGATGAAGCTTCACAGGTTTTAGTACGATTTCTTCCCTATATTAGTATCATTGTAATCGTAATTGGTGTAGGGAGTGCTTATTTCTATTCCCGGTTTATTACAAAGCCACTTATTTATATTAATGAAGGTGCACAAAAGATGGCAAATTTAGATTTCTCCGAAAAAATTGAGGTTCGCTCTACAGATGAGTTAGGAGAATTATCTAATAGTTTGAATGACATGTCTATTAACTTACAAAAAGCTATGTTTGATTTAAAAAAAGCAAATGAACAATTAAAAAATGATATTGAAAAAGAACGAGAAATAGAAACAAAACGCAGAGAGTTTTTTGCGATTGTAGCACATGAATTAAAGTCCCCTCTTACTGTAATGAAAGGATACTTAGAAGGGATGATATACAATATTGGCCCTTATCAAAATCGTGATCAATATTTAAAGAAAAATCATCAAATTATTGAAAGTATGGAACAATTAGTTCGTGAAATTTTAAGCATGTCGAAATTAGAACAACACACCTTTAAACTAAAGATAGAAGAAGTTAATCTTTCAAAGTTAATAGGTACAATCACAAAAGATCTTGAATTTTTTGCTTCTCAAAAAAGCATCCAAATAATAAAAGAAATTGATTCTGATCTTTCTGTTTATACAGATCGTGTTCTTTTTGAAAAAGCATGTAAAAATATTATCCATAATGCGGTTATGTATTCACCAAATAATGAAAAAGTCTATATAAAGTTAAGTGAGGATTCTAAACAAGGTCAAATCCAAACGCAAATTATAAATACAGGTGCCAATATTAAAGAAGAAGATATACAACAAATTTTCAAACCATTTTATCGAATTGAAAAATCAAGGAATCGAAATACTGGAGGAAGTGGTTTGGGGCTATATATTGTTAAACAAATTCTTGAAACGCTAGATATAAAGTATTCTATAAAGAATACGGAACATAGTGTACAATTTTGCATGAACATTCCATTATCTAAACAACAAACAAACAAACTCCCCTCTTAGTAGGACGAGTTTGTTTGTTTTTGTAGTAAGTATAAACTTATTAAGAATCAATAGGGTGACTTTTCGTTTTTTTAAGCTCCTTATTTTTACCATCCAACTTATGTTACTTAGATCGTGGACAAACTAAAAGCTACAATCAGATATTTGTGATATTCCATTTTTTAGTACCGGTATTTTTCGAGATACTTTTTAAGCAAAATTTGGATTAGCTTTTTTAACAATCCACATACCTAAGCCCACCATGCCAAGCCAACAGCAAATTGCTAACATAAACATCAATCGTTGTACGGATAACCCTTCAATCTGCATTTGACTCTTCCCAACAATTGTTTGGAAAAGTTGCGACCATTCGACATCGTAAAACACCCCTACTCCCACAATCACAATCAATATAAAAAATTGTAAAAATATATTCCCCATATTTCTCCATGTTGTGTAAATGAGTAAAGAAAGCTCTCTATGTGTAGCATTCACCATATATACTTTCATATTATTTTGAGAAGAAATACTATTAATGGCATAGCTCCCAAATGTAACGCTAAGGACTATAAATAGTGGAGAATAAAACCCGAATATCATGATTAAAGTACTTACTAAAAACAAATGGATTGGATTAATTTTCTTAGCAGCTTTGATATCTAAAAATAGAGACATCAAAATCCCTAATAGGTATGGGCCAACTACAATGAAAATACAGGTTAACATGTTATAGAAAGTAAAACTATAAAAAATACCTATCAAAAATAAATATCCATTTCCTAATCCAAGTAAAAATGATTCTGCCTTTAATCGAATTGGCAAAGAAGATGAAAGTTTATGAAAGAACTTTCCTTTCAACAAACTCAAAAACATGAAACAAATAAGCGCTAAAGAGAGTAGAAAAAAATAGAAAATATATTGTTCATTATTTATGTTACGACTTGTACGTATCAAAAGAATAAGCATTGAGACAAAAAGAAACTTTCCTACTACCGATACGATGGAGATAGGTAAAAAGCCTTTGGCTAACTCCGTTCTTGGCATCTTTTTTATAGCAAAAAGGATACTGATTAAACAAATCCCATATATGCATGTTATCAGCGGCGGCGATAGAAAACTAATCGCTAACAATACGCTTATTAGTAAAAGAAAAACGATACCAATAATAATCGCTTGTTGATTTTTATTATAAATCTTTCCCCCGCCTTCCACATGTAGAAACAATAAAGTACTCGTCATGGTAGAAATTGTACTAACTGCAAAACCAGAAACTAACGCACTTATTTCTAGCCATCTTGAACTCCATCCAAAGAAAGTAACACTAAGTAATGATACTATCAGAATAGAAACAGCCCAATATAAGGAGCGGTGAATCCCAGCCTTATTCACAATAGGTATCCAGATAAACACACCCGTCATATAAGTTGTATAAAACAAGATTGATGGCCAGTATCCCTCAAAGCCTTTCGAAATCTGTAATCCATAAACAATGTAAATAAGCATGGGTGTGAAAATAGTCGTTATTAGTAGACTAAATGTAGTTATACTTTGCACCACAAATCTTTTTTGTTTTGTCGTATGTATCTTATAACACCTCACTTAAAATGAAATCAGTAGTTGTTATTACCTATTCTATCCGAAACGAGGTTGTTATATATGCGCCATCCAATTGATATTCCCGTTACGAGGGAAACTCAATCTAAATCCACATAAAATTAAGTAGAGTTCAAAAAAGGAGGATTTTGTGATTCTTATAAAATTAATGGATATATTCAAAACCTTAATCATAAATGGAACAAATGTGTTACTTAGATTGTCTATTACGTATAAAAAAGGTGTTTTTGGTAGTTCTCTCATTTTGTAATGCAAGAAATACAAGAGGAGTGCTATCCTGTACATTTGTTAATTGTATCGGCATGTAAAATACCTATACAAAATCCATAAATTCTTGAAAGAGGTTGAAAATGTATGATAGTTTCAAAGAAGTTTTTTCACATTTCGCATTATAAAAAGATGTTACCTGCAGTATTACTTTCATGTGTAACGCTTATAGGTTGTTCCAATAGTAATATTCAATCCGAACCACCGAAACAAACCAAACAAGAAAATACAAGTAATCATTCTTTTGTAAAGCTGGAAAAAGAATATGATGCTAAACTTGGTATTTATGCATTGGACACAGGTACGAATCAAACTGTTACTTATCGTTCAGATGAACGGTTTGCATACGCATCTACCCACAAAGCCCTTGCTGTTGGAGCACTGTTACAAAAGAAATCAATAGAAGATTTAGATCAAAGAATTAAATATACTAGCAAAGATCTTGTGAATTACAATCCAATTACTGAAAAATATGTAGATACAGGTATGACTCTGAAAGAGCTTGCGGATGCTTCCATTCGATATAGCGATAATACTGCACAAAATCTTATTCTTAAACAATTAGGTGGGCCAAGTGAATTCAAAAAAACACTGAGAGAAATAGGAGATACTGTCACAAATCCTGAACGTTTTGAACCAGAATTAAACGAAGTGCAACCAGGAGACACTCATGATACTAGTACCCCAAAGGCATTGGCTACTAGTCTTCAAACATACGCGCTAGGTGATATACTTTCAACTGAGAAACAGAACTTTTTAATAGATTTGATGAAAAGAAATACTACGGGGGACAACTTAATTCGTGCTGGAGTTCCAGGAGAATGGGAAGTAGCCGATAAGACTGGATCTGGGTCTTATGGAACAAGGAATGATATCGCAATCATTTGGCCACCAAATAAAAAGCCAATTATTCTTGCGATACTTTCTAATCATGCTAAAGAGGATGCGAAACACGATGATAAACTTATTGCAGACGCAACCAAAATAGTGTTAGATGCTTTAAAAGTAACGAATAAATAATAATAGTCATGAATGTAAGCTGCTCCTACTTTACGGCACATATAGTTTGAAAGACATATACGTATCTATACGCTAAGAAGTATTATTGAATGTATTTAAATTATTCAATACCAAATAATAAGCATCTCTTGTTAAAAGGTTTACTATGTTTTAAATGAGCAAATACTTTAGTATATATAGCTTTTGAGTAATCAAATTTTAGTTTTTTGAAATTTAGTATGCAGCACTGGAAAACAGATTAACTCACTATAATTGTCGAATATTCTATGCTTAGTTATCTTCAGGCTGATCTATACACAATCGTTCTAGAAGGGTGATGATATTATGTATGAACAACAAAATAATAGGGATAGAGATCAAAAAATGATGTTTTTTATGCAAGGAGTTCCCACAAACAATGTTAACATGAATCAATTACCTAAATGGATTAGAATTTTCGGCTATTGTGCGTTTGGTTGGATGATAGTATTTAGTTTAATTATGATTGTAGGTTTAATTCTTCAATAACTATACAGATAATCAGTTGAACGGGCCAGTATTTAGATCATACATCTAGGTAATGTTCCGTTTTTCATATGTGATTCCTCAATGATATAGTTAACCGATCATAACAAAAAGAACCTGTAGAAAATCCTACAAGTTCTTTTTCAAATATTGTTAAAAAGGGAACAACAAACTATCTTAACATTCAAAGCAGGGAGACCATTTTGATTATGGCTTGGCTTTATTATATATCAAATAAAAACATTTGAAGAAACTGATTTTCGAAAATTATGTGAATTAAAAAGTTAGGGTGTTTATATTAGATTTCGTTTACTACCAACTTCTTCTTACTTAAATAAACTGCACGATCTGATTTTTTAGCAACTTCCTGTGAGTGCGTCACAACAATAATACATTTATTTTCTTTATGTGCAAGTTCTTGAAACAGTTCTATTATATCCATTGCCGTTTCTTCGTCGAGGTTTCCTGTTGGCTCATCCGCAATAAGTAAATCAACATTACAAGATAACGCTCGAGCAATTGCTACACGCTGTTGTTGCCCGCCACTTAGTTGCAGAACGTTACGTTTCGCTTCTACTTCTGTGAGTCCTACCTTCTCTAATAATTCTAATGCCCTTGCCTTTTTATTTTGCACTTTAACACCTGTAATTTCCATTGCTGTTAGGACGTTTTGAAGAGCAGTCATATAGGTAATCAAATTATAAGATTGGAAAATTACAGATACATTTTGATTACGGTATCGATCCAAACCAATTTTTCGAATATCTTTACCATTATACAGTACATAACCATTTTTAGGGACATCCAGTCCACAACCTAAGCTCAGAGTTGTGGTTTTACCAGATCCAGATGGTCCTAAAATCGTGTAGAAATGCCCTTTTTGAAAAGAAAAATTAACATTATCTAGTATCGCTACATTTTTCCCATTACTTTCATAATAATAGTCCACATTTTTAAATTGTAAAATCGTTTCCATATCGAGCCTCCTTATTCATCTTTTAAAAGAATTTGTTTTGGATTTAAACGTAGAATAGATAATGCTGGAAGAAGCGTTGCTAATATAGCAATAGCTAGTCCAATCCCCCCCATTTTTCCTACATCTGCTCCTGTTACACTTACATCAATTTTATCAATCGGCTCTTCTTTTTGGTCTTGTAGACTACCACCAGGTCCAGCCACCATTACACTACCATTTTGTGGGGTGTCTGTTTCTTCGCTTGCTGTAGCAATTTCACTCGAAAGTAAATTATCCCCTATGTATTGAGAAACTTTAGCTCCTGTTGTTACGGATAATCCAAATGCTAAAATAGCAATACATACTACTTCTACTACGAACTGCGCCATCAGTTTCCATTTTTTCTCTCCAATGGACAATAAAATCCCCATTTCCTTACGACGTGCTTTAATCGATAACATAATGATTAATCCTAAGATAATCGCACCTGCAATAGATACCATATAGATAATCATTTGAGAAGTAGAAGCGATATTTTCGATAGGCCTAATCATTTGTTTGTATAATGAATCATGTGCATCTAACTTAAAATAATTAAAATCAATATCAGATTTTTTTGCTTCTTTTTTAAATGCATCAATGTCTTGTGGATCGTTCAATAAGTACACAACTTGAATACTACTACGAGTACCTTCATCTGTTTCTAATTTTTTTAAAGTAGAGTGAGGCATATATAGTTTATTAGCTGGATTCATCATAGGAGGGGGATTTTGCCCCATTGGTTGCTCATTCGTTTCGTAAATACCGATAATTTCAATTTCAAGAGTTTCCTTCTTATCCCCTGATTGAACTTTAACTTTATCTCCTACTTTCAAGTTGTTTAATTCCGCTAATCGTTTTTCCATTAAAGCTACATTCTGATCTTTCATCTGTTCTGTAATTGGTTTCCCATCAATGATTTTACTTTTTCCATTCTTAAAGCTTTCTTGTAATGCAGTTTTGCGAACTCCCTCAATCATAAAAGAAGAATTCATATCTATTTCTGTACCGGAGCCTGAACCGCCTCGTACAGCCGTCATTCCCGCCTTACCTTTTCCTTCTTCTTCTCCTTCTGAAGCTCCTACTAGTTTAAGTCCGTCAGAAATTCCGAGAGTGCTAGTTATGTAATTATAGTCTTTTACATACTTTGACTTCGCTAATTGATCTGCTTCTTTTGTATTAAGCTTCGGTGGATTAGGCATCTCTCCAGTTTCCCTAGCTTGTTGACCTAATTTGTCAAAATCAAGACTTAAAGTAACATCTGCACCGAGTTTTTTTCTTGCTGCATCAGCAGCTTTTTTTGATGCATTTTGGATTGTGAATCCTGCCAACACTAAATTTGTAACAATTAGGAAAACTGCCATCAAAATTAATGATGTTCCTACTCTTTTTTTCATACTGAGAATTGCTCGTTTCATAAAGTTCATTTTTTCTTACCTCCTTGATAACTTGTATTCTATATAGGTTATCTAGAGTCTATATGGAGCTAATCGGTAGTTTATCTAGAGATATAAGGAGTTTATGTGTAGTTATTCATTGACCTGGTCAAGAAAGACCGGAACACATATTCAAAAACGTAATCGTTTTTGAATATTGGCAAGGAAGTTATGGCTTTAGATAGCATTGAATGAGAGCATACAAATCCATGCTTATTACGTAATTTCTATACAACAAATAAAAACCACCCTATTTGAATGGTTCTATGTGTGCTTGTTAAATATGAAAATTCATTAAAGAATATGGAGGTTTATTGAAGTTGGTCGGATTTTCTAATAATAATATTGCGTTAAAAAGCCTAAATTATAATTTTATAAGTTAGGCTTTTATGCTATCTATAAGAAAAAGTTATAGAGACTCATAATATTTTATAATTTAACCTTTTGTATTTAAACAAGTAAAATAAAAGTAACAAGTGCATACATTAAGGAGGTTTTTTGATAGTGATAGAAACTATAACATTTAGGATTGCAACGGCAGATGATTTAGATGAAATTGTAAAAATGCTTGCTGATGATGTTTTAGGAAATAAAAGAGAGCGCTATGAAACACCACTCCCTGATAGTTATATAAGAGCATTTCATGCTATTGATTGTGATCCAAATAACGAGTTGATTGTAGCGTGTGATGGGACGGAGATTGTCGGTATTCAACAAATTACATTTACGCCTTACATTGTACGTCAAGGGGGTTGGAGAGCTACAATTGAGGGTGTACGGACAGCCTCATCAAAACGTGGTAAAGGTATAGGAAGTAAACTTATTAAATGGGCTATTCAACGTGCTAAATTACGGGGATGTCATTTAGTACAGTTAACAACAGATAAAGAACGACAAGAAGCTTTACACTTTTATAAGAAATTAGGTTTTAAAGATTCTCATGAAGGATTAAAACTCTTTCTCTAATGAATATAGCTATTTATATACCAAAAAGACGTATATTGTAAGGTTAATTAACTATAGGCTTCGAAAATTATGGTAACTATCACTGTATTAAATATACAAATTGACACATTGTCTTTCATATAAATTACGTCACTTCAAAAGGTGTACCTTTTGATACGAAAATAAGCAGGTTAATGTTCTCTTATATGAATGAGAATATTAACTTGCTTTTTAGATTTTAGTATAAATTATTTATGGTTTTATTTTATTGCTAGCTTTATAATATAATATACAAATTTATTACCTATTTTTGTAATTTAAGCACCTAATATTAGGAAAAGAGAATATTTTATAATTAATTTACAGCATAAATAAAACATAAATTTTGTCTATGTTTTAAACAATATGTATTTTGGAGGAGGTTAATTTGATTTTTTCAAAACTCATTGATCGATACGCCTTGTATGATTTGCACAAAAAAAGAAGTGTAGAGTTTCAGTATACTTCTCTTTCTAACACCTCACTAGATATAAAGGACATAGAATTTTTTTATAAAGTAAAACCATCTGATATTCATTTTAACATTAAGCATTCAAAACAGGAAAAGGAATACATGGTTGGACAATTCAAATATAAAAGCTCGGTTCAATCTGGTGATTCACGCAACGACTCTGTAACTGGGGAATTATTTTTACATAAAAATGCAGATGCACCTCATGTCATCTTTGTTCATGGTTGGAGAATGGATTCTAACGAACGTGTAAAAAAAATATTTCACGACCATATGACCAACTTGAAGTGGAATATGTATTATTTCACTCTACCCTATCATTTTGAAAGAAAACCCAACCAATCCTTATTCAGTGGAGAGTACATGGTAAGTGCCAATATTGAACGAACTGTACAAGCCACTAGACAAGCGGTAGCTGATTTACGAGCTTTGATTAAATGGATTAAAGCAAATAATAATGGCCCCTTGATTTTAATAGGAATCAGTTTAGGTGGGGTTATTACTAACCTAACAGCTCTTGTTGAATCAGAGATTGATGTATTAGCATCCATTTTCTACGCAAATCGACTTTCTTATTCAATTTGGAAGACAAATCCAGGTAGATTTATTAGAGAAGACTTGGAACACCATGGTGTAACGTATGATGAATTAATAGATTATTGGAAAATCACTGAACCGAGTCAAGCGTTACCAAAAGTAAAAAAAGAAAATATTTTATTAATTTCAGGTAAGCACGATCTATATGTGCACTCTGAGGATACGGACTATTTGTGGGAATCCTGGGAAAGACCTACAAGATATATTTATACATGTGGACATGCCGGGATTGTTCTTAAACGTAAAAAAATTGCAACTGATACTATCAATTTTATTCAGAATCGATTGAACTCCCCTCACTTACCCAAAGATATGCCTTAAAGTGAGAGATTACTAAGTATAGAATCTTATACTTGTAATCTTTCATTTTATACCAAGTTCATTTCATATGGAAAAGGGTTACTCATCATTTTCACCAGTGGCTTATTTTTATGAAAAGAAATTATTGTTGTTTACCCTTCTTATGCAATATTACATATAAAATTCTTTATTTGTTCTGTTATAATTTAAAGAGTAAATTATTCATCCATTAATTTACACTATCCATATCTACAGTTATGGATACCCTAATTACACATAAAAAAGAGAAGAACCTTGGTGAGTTCTTCTCTTTTTTTTATTTTTTTAAGATTACTATCCAAAGTAATTATTGCAATTACTTTAAGCTGGCTTTTGAATTATAAATTCTGATTTTCATACTTCTTCATGAGTCTAGATAAGAAAAAAGAATCTACTCCTTTTCTAGCCAAATAAAAGGAATTTTTTTAAACAGTTATTTTAATTTGTACTGTTCTCCTATATTAATGCCTGCCCATGAGTATTTCCCTGAATTATATATTAAGGAATGAAAATGTATTAATCCTTTCCGAGTATGAATTCGAACAGGTATCCCTTGCAATATGTCATTAAAATAAAACGGATCACCTCTTGGTTCAATTAGAAAACTAAGTGTAAATAACTACAACGACATGAAAACACTTTACTCCTAAATCAACCACTTGTATTACTGGCTGCATGAAACTCCTTCTTGAGAAAGGTTTTAATTTCCGAATATTCTGTTGACTACTAAGACATATCCAATTTACAATTTAATTGTGATGTTTTTTCACAATTAAACTACTTAGAATACACTTCATTTATTCGAAAACAATTACAAATAGAGGTGCTAAAATGAAAACAAGAGTAAATCCAGAGTTATTACAAGGGTTAGAGATGTTTCCAGATCTCGATTTACGCCCGGAAAACTTGCAATCAATCAGAGAAGGAATAGCTCAAATGAGACCACCTACCGTTGTTGATGAATCCCTTTCGTTAACAGATGAAGTCATTGTTGGACCTGATGATAATCCGTTACCATTAAGAATTTATCGTCCAAAATCAAATAATGAACCTTTACCTGTCTTATTATGGATGCATGGTGGTGGTTATATCTTAGGGTCTATAGATGATAACGATGATACTTGTATGAGGTTTGCAAAAGAAGCTGGCTGTGTGGTCGTGTCTGTAGACTACCGCTTAGCACCTGAACACCCTTACCCAGCATCAATTGAGGATTGTTATTCAGCTTTAAAATGGATTGCTGATAATGCAAAGTCATTAAACATTGATTCGAATCGAATTGGGGTTGCAGGAGTAAGTGCTGGCGGTGGACTAACAGCAGCATTATCATTATTAGCCCGAGATCGAAAATATCCTTCAATTTGTTTACAAATGCCACTCTATCCAATGATTGATGACCGAAATAATACACCTTCAGCGAATGAAATTAAAGAAGGATTTGTTTGGAATCAAAAGGCAAATGAAGCTGGTTGGAAAATGTATTTAGGAGAAATGTATGGAACAGATCAAATCCCTGCCTATGCAGCGCCTTCTCGAGCAGAGGATTATAGTGATTTGCCATATACTTACACATTTGTTGGTCAATTAGATCCATTCCGCAGTGAAACATTAACCTATGTAAGCAAACTAGCGCAAGCTGGTGTTGATGTCGAATTTCATTTATATCCAAATGCCTATCACTGGTTTGAAGGATTAAATCCAAATGCCGATGTATCTATTTACGCTGTGAACGAAATGGTACAAGCAGTAAAGACTGGTTTCAAAAGAGTCTCTAAGGTTGAGGCTTAATCCCTTTACAAGAAAAACACTCTTAAATAGTATAGTAGCCGATTCTCATTTAGAATCGGCTACTAATATGTAAAATCCACCTAATATATCAAGGTTGAGAAACAGATATAAGATGTTTAGGCGATGTGTTTATTTCCTCTGCCAACGCCTTAATGCTCATCATGATTTGAAGTATTTCTTCTATTGTTGTCCTCGGGTTGATAGAGCAAAGTCGAATTACTACTTTTTCTTTTAATATAGTCGTACTTAGCATAGCAAATCCTCTTTGATTAATTTCTTCCACCAGTTTTTTGTTTATTTCATGAATTGTATCTGTAGATGTTAGCTCACAAGGAATATAACGAAAAGTAACAATTCCTAACTGGGCAGGTGTTACCACTTCCCAATCTTTTTCTTTCCTTAAAAACTCTTCAACTTGTTCAGCCAACATAATGCCATGATCAATTGCCTCGCGAAAAGCTGTGACTCCAAATACTTTAAAAGAAAGCCATACTTTTAATGCCCTAAATCTACGAGAAAGTTCAATTCCACGCTCCCCAAAATTCACTTTCTCTTCTATATTAGTTTCCGTATCCTTAATATACTCTGGGATCATACGGAACGTATTACTTAAATATTGGCTATTTCGAATAAGTACACAACCAACATCATAAGGCTGAAAAAGCCATTTGTGCGGGTCTAACGTCAAAGAATCGGCACGATGTATTCCGCTTAACAACTCCCTTCCTTTTTCACTGAGAATTGCTGCAGCCCCATAAGCCCCATCCGCGTGCAGCCATATGTCTTCATCATTACAAAGATCAGCCAATTCATCGAGGGAATCAACCGCCCCGCAATTCGTTGTCCCTGCATTAGCGATAACACAGAATGGTTTTTTCCCTTTTAATCGATCTTCTTTTATTTGCTTTTTTAAAGTACTAACTGAAATTCTTAAATCTTCATCTGTTTCAATTCGGCAAATTTGATGATGTTTAAAACCTAATACTTTAAGTGCTCGATCTACAGAAAAATGAGTTTGGTTAGAAAAATACACAACCGCATTTTCTATGTCATTATTCAGCTTGACCTGTCTCGCTACAGTAAGTGCAGTCAAATTAGCCATGGAACCGCCACTGACAAATAGCCCTTCAGCTGAATCAGGGAATCCTAGCATTGATTTTAACCAGTTGATTGTCGTTAATTCAATTTGTTCAGCACCTGCACCTACTATCCAAGCTGTAGGAAATACATTAAACCCACTTGCTAAAAAATCTGCTACTACACCAACATAATTATTAGGACCTGGCACAAAAGCCATAAAATGAGGATGATCCACATGAGTAATTTGATTAAACACATTGTTATTAAGAAAATGAAGTAACTCTTTTGGATTGGATCCGTTTTCTGGAATCGTTTCAATTAGCTTGTCTCTAAAAATATTACTATCAATCGTTTCCGAAACTGGTTTACTTTTTAAATGATTCATATGATCAACAATCAAGTCAACCGCTTGATATCCTAACTGACGCATCTCTTCGGCTGATAACTGCAAGTTTTTCGTCATTTGGTTTACTCCTATTCTATTTAAAAAGGCGAGTTCTTGCCCGCCTTTTCATTTTTTATAATTTGAAATTACCGATCACCTGTATTGGATTTTGAAGAATCATGTTGATTAACTGATGGAAGTGATTCAATATTTCCTGTATTTTCTCCGCTTCGTATAAAGTTTGATCATATCCAAACTTTATTGTAAGTTTTTCTTCAGGGAAGCACATAATTCCATACTTTACATGCGGCTCATCAACAACTTCGTAATCTGCGATGGCAAAATTTCTGTTTTCATTTGAAGAAAAGATAGCTTGGTTAGTTGGATAGTTTTCAAAAACCCAAAGATGATCAGTCAACTGATTTTTTAATTCACTTTGCTTTTGTATATCAACAAATGAATAGTATGCATACTCATTACATTTCAATGTTTCTAGTTGTACTTTTTTCAGGAAGTCCACAAAAGATTGCGTTTCTGTCCATGCTAGTCGGATAGGCAAAACATTTGTGAACAGACCGAACATATTTTCAATTCCTTCTACTTCGGGAGGTCTGACTGATACTAGATTAGGTAATACTACTTCTTTTATTCCGTTGTATTTACCAAGCAATATTCCCCATACAGCTAGTAATGCCGTATTCATAGTTATATTGTTTTTAGTTACAAATATCTGTAACTGATTAGTCAAATCCTTGTCTAATGTTAAATCCATGAATGTGAAGTTTAACCCTTCACTTTGCGTTGGTATTTTCTTTTTAGGAATACTAATTTTTCGATTGTATCCTGATAAATAATCCCGCCAAAAATGACGTGCTTTCTCATGATCTTGTGCTAAAGTCCATTCTATGAATGTTTCAAAAGGTTTTACCATAGGTAACTCCGCCGTAGTTCTCGCATTTATTGTTTCATAGAGCTGGAATAATTCGTCTATCAAAATGCTGACGCTCCAACCATCACATAATAGATGATGGGAACTCCAAACCACCTTATGCTCGTTATTACCTAGTTGGAATATACAGAGACGGGTCATGAGTTCATCATTTTTAAATCCTCGACTTATATTTTCATTCATCCACTGGTCTAGGAATTCTTGCTGTTCTTGTTTCGTCATCTCAATCAAGTTTTTTATCTCTGAAATCATTTGAACATCATGTAGAACAGCTTGCCAAGGTTGTGCTTGTTCATCTTGCACAATTATCGTTCTTAAAGAATCATGACGATCAACTAATTGTTGGAAACACTGAGTAAAGAGATTAATATCCAGCTCCCCCTCAAGTGCCCAAATTGTTTGTTCAAAATATGCATTTGTATCAGGTTCAGTCGCAGCATGCTCATAAATAACTTCTTGGAAAGGTGCCAATGGATAAATTCGTTCTATTTTTATATCCGGCATTTTTTCTTGTATTTTGATAAGTGTATGTTGATTAAGTTGTTTATCTTTAACATTTAGTGATGTAAAATGATTATCATTCATTTTGTTTACATCACTTGATTGTGAATTTGAAAGATGCTCTAGCTTTTTAACAAATTGAGCCATGTCTCCTAATATAGGAAATGAAAATAGATTTTTTGGCTCTAGCTCAAATCCTTGTCTATACAGTCTGACGGAAACTTGAATCGCTTTTATCGAATCTCCACCTAAGGCAAAGAAATGATCATTTACTCCAACCCGATCTACTTTGAGTACTTCTTGCCATACACTAGTTAATATTTTTTCCATTTCAGTTTTTGGAGCAATAAATACTTCATTCTTTTGTTTCTCTGGAGCAGGGAGCGCTTTTCTATCTAATTTCCCGTTTGGAGTCAATGGCAGTTGTTCCAAATAAACAAAATAAGAAGGAATCATGTAATCTGGCAAGTGGTCTCGCAAATGCTTTCGTAGTTCTGTTGTGCTAATATTTTGTTCAGTTACCACATATGCGACTAAAAATTTCATTCCATTCTCATCTGTCTGATCAATCACTACAGCGTGTTCGACTTGTTTGTAAGTGAGAAGACAATGGGAGATTTCTTCTAACTCTACTCGATATCCTTGAATTTTGACTTGATAATCTTGGCGTCCTAAAAATTCAATATATCCCTCAGGGTGCATTTTTCCACAGTCTCCTGTCTTGTATATAAGACCAAAATCAGGATGTGACACAAATGCTTCATTCGTTTTCTGTCTATCATTTAAATATCCTTTAGCAAGTCCCACTCCCCCGATATATAAATCTCCAATTACACCAACAGGGCACATTTTCTTTTCATAGTTCAACACATAATACGCTTGGTTTGCCAAAGGTATCCCGTATGGAATACTCTTCCAATGCGATTCCACCTGTTTGACCGGATAATAAATTGACCAAATCGATGCTTCTGTTGCTCCTCCGAGTGAAACTACTTCCGCAATCGGAAAATGTCTTTTTATTTTTTCTGGTAAAGAAAGTGGAATCCAATCTCCACTATGTAAAACTAAACGCAAGGAAGAATGTTCAAAATGAGAACCTACTTGATCTAATGCCAAATCCATAATTGCAGGTACTGTATTCCAAATTGTAATTCCTCTACGTTCGACGGTACGGATTAATTCTTGCATGTCTCTTGGCTCACGAATCATTACCAACATTGCACCTGTGCTTAACGTTCCGAAAATATCGTATACAGATAAATCAAAACACATAGAAGAAATACCAATAATACGATCATCTTCGTTTACCTGATATTTTTGATTAATATCTTGAATGGTGTTTGCAACCGCTTGGTGAGTAATAATTACTCCTTTCGGTTTTCCTGTACTTCCTGAAGTGTAGATAATATAGGCAAGATCTTCCGGACCAGCAATAGCAGGCATATCTTCTGTTGTATATAATGACAAGTGGTTTTCTTCATAAAGACTAGGTTCTAATAAAAGTTTGCATGAGCTATTTTCTAAAATATATGTTTGGCGATCTGAAGGATGGTCGGGATCAATCGGAACATAAGCGGCACCTGCTTTTAAAATACCTATCATATTAGCAATTGTGTCAACTCGTCTTTGTGCTAAAAGACCAACTTTGTCACCTAGACAAATTCCTTGTTCTTTTAAAAAGTGCGCAACTTGATTGGAGCGCTTATGAAGCTCCGAGTATGTTAAGTAGTCTTGTTCAAAAACTACTGCTACTTCATCCGGTGTACGTTTTACTTGGTCTGTAAATAATTGATATAAAGTAGTCGACGGTATTTTTTCTGTTGTCTCATTGTATTGCTTAATTAAAGCATGGTCTGACTCTTTCATCTGCAAAGATGTTACGTCACTTTGTTTCACTAATTGTTCCAATAAGTCAACAAATTGGTGAAACATCGCTTCTATCACATCAACATCAAATAATTCTTCAACATAGTTCCAGCTAATTAATAACTCTCCATTTTTTTCAATTACCACATTATCCAAATACACTTGTGGAGTCCGAGCATGAATATGGCGAAGTGAACCAAGCTGTTCCCAAGCAAAAGCCCCCGCACCTGCTAGCATCGAGGTGAAAACAATTGGCATAACTGCTTTTGGCGTCATTTGATGATATCGAGTAAAATCTCGAATAAAATTAACTCCATCGTAATGGCGATGTTCGAGGCCATCTAATAAAGTAGATTGCGTTTCTTTTACTCTAGTAAAGAAAGATTGATCTGGATTCACATCAACATCCAACAAGATGAGTGAAGTGAAATCTCCCACAATTTGCTCTACTTCTTCATGAACAGGATAACGGTTAAATACAGTCAAATTAATTGCCAATCGACATTGATTACTCCAATATGCCAACACATCACCATATATTGTACAAAGCAGAGCTGAAGGAGTTACTTCTTTTTCTTGTGCTAACTTTCGTAGCTTTGTCCATATTTCATTGTCCAGGATCTTAGTAAGTGATTGGAACTTAGGAGTAGCAATCTCTGCCGGATCCTTTTTTAACAGCAAAGAAGGCGCAAACGGAAAGTCAGGAAGCTTACTTGTCCAATAATCTTTTGCTGTTTTATATTCTGTGCTTTGTTCCAGTTCATCATAGATAAACATGTAATCTTGAAAATCAAAAGATAGAGGTTCTAACCTTTGCTCTGGTTTATAATAATAATGAAACAAATCCTGTCCAACGATGTTCATGCTTGCTCCGTCCATTAATAAAGCATCGTATCGAAAACATAATAAATACGTGTCTTCTTTTAAAAGAAAGGCTTTTAATTCAAACAAAGGCCATTGCCCTAAAGGAAATACATGATTAGTCATTCGAGAACGTTCTTCTTGTAAGCGAGCATTTTGATTCCTATCATCTAAATCTATGAGATTCACTATTTCAATCTCGTAATCAGGAACGCTTTGTAATATTTGCTGTTCTCCCTCTGGTAAAATTACAGCTCGTAACATCGGATGACGTTGAATTACCTTTTGAAAACTTTTTGAAAGACGATTGATATTCAATTTTGTTTCATATTCAAAATAAGTTTGAGGTGAAATACCACTTAATTCAAACTGTGAATTCCGTCCTAACATGTACGCTGTCTGAACCTCTGTTAAGGGAAATGGCTTAGACAAATCTTTAACATGGGTTGGTCTATTTTCAAAGTTTTTCGTTTTATGCTCTAACTTTACACAAGTACTAAGTTGAGCAATCGTGGGATGCTTAAAAAAATCTGTTGTACTTATTTTTAAGCAGTCTTTTCTTAATAAATTAATTACCTGAAGTGCTTTAATCGATTCTCCTTTTAAAGCAAAAAAATTATCATGAATACCGATTCCCTCAATCTCCATAACTTCTTCCCATGCATGCACCAATTTTTGTTCAATTTCATTGCGCGGGGCAACGTATGGAATTGATACATAATCTGTTTGTGTTATATCTAATAACCTTTTCCTATCTACTTTCCCATTTGGATTCAACGGAATCTCTTCCACCTGAATCATTTTTTCAGGAATCATAAACTCAGGTAATTTATCACTTAAATATTTTCTGATTTCATCAAAAGAGACCTTATTATCCGATACATAGTACGCAGCTAATAATTTCCTATTTCCATATACTTGATCAACAACGATAGCTTGGTTTATTTCTGGATATTCCCTTAACTGGCTTTCGATTTCTCTTAATTCAATCCGATATCCCCGAATTTTCACTTGATGATCCATTCGACCTAGATATTCAAGTTCTCCATTAGGCAACCAACGAACGAGATCACCCGTATGATACATCATTTCTCCTGCCGTAAAAGGACTCGGTACAAACTTTTCATCTGTCAGTTTAGATTTCCCAAGATACCCTCGTGCTACCGCCACGCCACCAATGCAGAGTTCACCCGGAATTCCAAATGGTTTTAATTGACCATACTTATTCAATATATAGGAATGATAATTCGGGTTGGGACTTCCAATCGTAACTTCTTTGGCAGAGCTCAAATCCTTTACTGTTGCACAAATGGTTGTTTCTGTAGGACCATAAATATTTAAAATTGTCGCTTCACTGATGCATCGAATTTTTTCAACCAAATCAATGGAAAATGCTTCTCCTGCTAACAAAATAGATTTTAAATCTTTTAGAAAATTTGCCCCTTCTGGATCACTTAAAATCACTTCCATTCGCGATGGGGTTGATTCCCATAAATCCACCTTATGTACTTTGACCAAATGAGCCAATTCTTTTGTTGCAAACTGGTCCTCTGTAGCAATAACTACTTTCGAACCTTGCGTTAAAGGAAGACATATTTCTAACAAGGAAATATCAAAAGATACACTAGCAAGAAACAAGAACGACTGATTATCTTTTACTTTTTCTCTCATAACGCTTAAAAAATGGACAAGAGATTTCTGTTCCACCATTACCCCTTTTGGATTTCCTGTTGATCCTGATGTGTAAATAACATAAGCCAAATCATTAGGCTCACCTTGTCGAACTAAATTACTTTCTTCACCTTGGAAGAGATGTTCCTCATCAAGATACAGTACTTCACCCGCAAATTGCGGCAATTCTACTTCTGTTCGCTTGCTCAGTAAACATTTTGCTTGACTATCTTGTAACATATATTCAATTCGTTCATTTGGATAGTTAGGATCGATTGGTAAATACGCTGCTCCTGCTTTTAAAATTCCCATCATGCCAATGATCATTTCCAATGACCGATCTACCATAACCCCAATAATACTTTCTTTCGATACACCTTTACTTTGAAGAATAGAAGCTAATTGATTTGCTTTCTTATTCAATTCTCTATATGTCAAAGATTGATCATTACAAACAACAGCAATTTGATCTGGGGTTTTTAACACTTGTTCTTCAAACAAATCTTGAAATGTTTGAGAAAATTCTATGTCCGTCTGATCTTGATTCAATTCTTCTAGCAACTCTTTCTCTTCTTCTGAAATGATACAAATATCTTTCACAGCCAAATTCGAATTTCTTGACACTTGCTTTAAAACATAAAGGTACGAATTTGCAAACTGTTGCAAAGAAGAGAATGAATGAGACTTAAAAGAAATTTGAATTTCAAATTCATTATGTATTTCATTCCATTTTCTTTGTATCCAGATGGCTAAATTATTCTCTGCATATTCTTCTATCGAATTTTTATTATGTAATCCTTCCATCCCAATAACAATTTGAAAAGGAGTTAAATGGTGTTTCGCTAATAATTCAGAAAGTGGATACTCCTGATTGTCATACCCGAATAAAGTCGTTTGTTCAATCTGATTTACTAGTTGTTTAAAGCTGTGATGCGGATGGATTTCACTTCCTAAAGGAATCAATTTATTAAGATTCTCGCTTTGTTCAAGATTCTTTTCAATTACAGGAATACCAATAGTAATCCTTTCTTGATCTGTATAGTGTGCCAAACAAATCCTTAACGCGGCCTGTAACCAGCTAAATAATAACAAATCTTGAGACTTACTTACTTTTTGTATACTTTTACTAAACTCTACATTCATTATGACTTGAACGTGCTCGCAAGGATTTTCTTTATTTAGTTGGTAACCGCTATTAAATACAGAAAAATCGAGAACCTCGGAAGATAATTGCTCCTTCCAAAACGCCTCTACCCCTTTATTCTCATGAATCGAACTTCGATCTTTAATGTGCATTTTTATCTTTATCCCCCTAATATTCATTTCATCTATTCGTTAATTTTCAAGCCAACTTCAATTCCATGGAGAAATACTTGATGGTTATCCAAACTTAAAAAACGCTCAATCTCTTCAAATTTCATATGACCAACCGAACAAACTCCTAAATTTAATGTCTCAGCCACCATATTTAAAGTAGCAGTGATGATGCCTGACTCAATACAAGCAAATAAATATCCATCTGAACCGTATTTCGGGATGGAAGCGTTCGCATTATAGACTAAATAAACTGAAAAGGCAGACTGAGTAAATAAATCCTGGTTAATTAACTCATGATCACTTTTGATTACTTGATCAATATTGTTTACAACCACAAGACTATTTTTTGATGGGTTATAATAATAAAAACCAGCTTTCATACCTTCTATACGTTTTGGTTTTATATAAACAAAGATATCAATAGGGTAGAGTCCGCCTGCACTTGCGTAATGATAGTATATTTTTTCTTCCCCAACCTGTTTTAGAGTTGATGTGAATTGGGAAAATTCTAAAAAACTAATATGTTTTTTCATATCAAATTGGCGACAAGACCTACGCTCCTTGATTATAGTGGGTAGCTCATTTGTTGTTTCAAATTGAATTTCGGTTGACCGCACAGCATGGTGCGTTCGATTCAATTGTTCACTCATATACTTATCTAAATCTTTTTTAGAAAAGCGAATCTGGTTGCTATATGGATTCGGAAAAATCTTTTCTTGTGTGGAAAATACTTCTCTTGGGTGTAATATGTTACTTACTAACACACGATTTTTTATCATAAGCTCTATTGTTTTTTGTGTCTCTTCTACATTTCCTAACGAAAAGCGCTCTACTAGTTCACTAATTTTCACACCTTTTTGAGTTAAAAAATAAAACTCAGGAAACCACTCAGACAGAACGCCTGTAAATCTCGTTTCCCCTATCAAAACTTCATTATGGAACTTCTCCCAATGCTTAATAGGAGACCAGTAATAAATTTGCTCGCTCATATAACCCTCCATAAACGTTTAACTTATTTTTAAAATACAGTTTTCTAATCTACAAAAAATAATTTTTAGATTCTGCCCCTTGTCTCATAGTGATTATAAATACATGTATTTCAACGAGACTTGAGAATAATGAAATAACTTTTTCTTCATTAAAATTTTTTATTTCATTATAAAAAATGATTTTTAATTAGATATTCCACATCCTTTCCCATAGTAATCCTATAAGGTATAAACCATTTAGAACATTAAGAATATTCGTGTATTCCCAATGTGAAATTATTGTAATGGATTGGAAAGCAGATGGATATAGTTATTAAACAAAATAATATTGAGAAAGTTTTATTTGTTATAGCGATAAAATTTTTCTTTAGAAGTTAGTGTAAAAATGTAACATACTATTACATACAAGTGAGTTACTAACATATCGTATTTAAAATAAAGAAAAGACGCCATTTAAGGTGTCTTTTCTTTATTTTAATTCCATATACTTTTACGCCTTTTCTATTTTTTAAACGATTTGTAGGAATTAATACATTCGAACATCTAGCTCGTTAAATGTTCGAATGTATAATAGAAATTATATAAATTAAGAATGTATTTCAGATAATTTTATAAATAAATGCAAAGATATTTCCTCCCCATACTGTTACAATAGCAATAATTTCTTGTTTATTTCCCTTATTAAATTGTAATATAATTACAGTATGTGAAATTATATTACATTAACTTTAAAAGCGAAGTGAAAACAACCTTCACTTCGCTTTTTATATTTGTAATCCTTATTCAATTTGCTCAACTCAGTATATACTTTCACATTATTTGCTTTTATTTAATTGGCTTTTCTGTTTTTAAAACAAATGAATTTAATGCAGGAACCTTGATTTTATTGTCATGGACTACATAAAGTGTTTTACTTCCCGCCTGCTTACCGTCTACTAGTACTTTCCAAGGACCTTTCGATGGAAGCGTTATGTCAACGTCTTCTCTATTTGCATTGTGAACCACCATAAAGTATTCGCTTTTATTCCCATTGCCTTTCCCATCTATTGTATAAGCTACAACATTTTTTGGAGCATCAATAAAAGATACATGCTTTTTAATTTGCTCTGCAGATGTCATTCGAAAAGCTGAGTACTTTTTGCGTAAATCTATTAATCCCTTCATATAATCTACTTCATTATTAAATGCTGCACGGCGTAACCAGTCCATCTGGTTAATTGAATCAGGAGATTTGTAACTGTTATGATCACCATATTTTGTGCGCATAAACTCTTGTCCTGCATGTAAGAATGGAATACCTTGTGATGTTAATAAAATAGAAGAAGACAATTTGTGCATTTGTTTTCGCACTTCTTCACTTTCACCTGGATTAGTTAGCTCAAGTTTATCCCATAATGTATGATTATCATGTGCTTCCACATAAGTTAACACCTGCTCTGGATCTTGATAGGTAGACGAATTTGTATCATAGTCAATACCTGCCGTAATGCCTTTTTTAATACGGTCTTCCATGTTTTGCTTTCCATTTACAAAACCATTTTCTTTCTCCTCAAATACACTGCCTTTCAATCCATCACGTATATTATCGTTAAAATGAGCAATCCCTTTCATTTTCTCCGCATTTTTTTGATTTGCTTTCAATTCATCTGCAAGAGGTGTATTTAAATCCCAGCCTTCTCCATGCAGAATAATAGAAGGATCAATTTGATTAACACCTTTACGTATTTCATTCATCGTTTCATAATCATGAATACCCATTAAATCAAAACGGAATCCATCTAAATTATATTCTTTTGCCCAGTACGTGACGGAATCCACCATAAATTTCCTCATCATTTTTCGTTCTGAAGCGGTATCATTTCCTACACCAGTTCCATTTGCAAGTGTTCCATCTTCATTGTAACGATAATAATAACCTGGAACTAACTTATGAAAATTAGATTCAGCGGCATTATACATATGGTTATATACTACGTCCATTACAACACGAAGATTATTATCATGCAGTGTTTGAATCATTTGCTTTAATTCAGTTATTCGAACAGTTGGCTCATAAGGATTTGTAGAATAGGAGCCCTCTGGGACGTTGAAATTTTTCGGGTCATATCCCCAGTTATATTGTGGTTCATTTAAAGTTTCTTCATTTACTGAAGCATAATCAAATATCGGTAAAAACTGAACGTGAGTAACACCAAGATCTTTCATATGATCAAGTCCTGTTTTTACACCTTCAGGCCCTTTTGTTCCTTTTTCTGTTACACCTAAATATTTTCCTTTTTGCTTAATACCACTTTCAGGTTGAATGGAAAGATCGCGTACATGCAATTCATAAATAATGGCATCTTCCGGATTTTTAAATTTAGGTTTTTTGTTTGCTTTCCATTTTTTCGGATTTGTTTCTTTTAAATCAACGACTACACCTTTATCTCCATTTACGGAAGCAGCACGCACATACGGATCAACCGCTTCAGTCCACTTATCACCAATTTTTACTTTATACGTATAAAAGAGCCCTTTTTGGTTCCCTTTAAGTTCTGCTATCCATGTTCCCTTTTCACCTTGTTGCATGTTTATTTCAGTACCTATTTTATCGCTCCAATTTTTATATGAAACTAACTTCGCTTCACTCGCAGTAGGAGCCCATAAGCGGAACTTTGTATGTTGCGGAGTATATACATTTCCTAAATCATTACCACTATAATAAAATAGATTATCAAATTCTTCGCTACGAATGGCTTTACCGATTTCAATATTCGCATCAGCTAAGGTTGCTATTTTAACTTTGTATGTTTGTTTTAAATCAATTTTCTGTTCCGTAATTATTTTAACCTTATTAGTAATATCTCCACTATTTGTATCATAAGGACTAATCCCCTTAATTTTAACGCCTTCAATTTCAATTTTCTGTTCCTTACTATTAAACGGAATATTAGTATTTATAGTGATTTCATTAAAACTATCAATAGTAGCTTTTTGAATAGAGAGATCAGAAGAAGGCTTAGAATCATATACTTTTTCATCACCCGAAAGGATCCATACTTCAGCACGACCATCCCTTATATTTTCAACCCAGTGATCACCGCCATCTTTTTCCCATTCATTCGTACGAACTATAAATCCTACACGATTATAGTCACCTTCTATTTTCACCTTAGCATATTTTCCAAACTCATCTTCCCCAGTAAAATCATACGATTTACCATTTGAATTCTCGCCCCATACCCAAAGATTCCAGTCTTTTGTATTTCCAGGCTGCTCTTTGTAATGAATGATAACTTCAGTTGTTTTCGAATTTGAAACTGCCTTCACATTCTGAAAAGAAAAAACAGATGATAACATAACGATTATGGCAAGTAATAAAAATGATTTGTTAATTAATCTTTTTGTCATTTGCACCACATACACCCTTTCTTTAAATAGTACGAGCGATTTATTATGCTCGTACTAAATTACACTGCTTAAATTAATGTAGAAATCTCTTTTACTTCACCCCCATATTGACTATTTTCACATATGTATTTCAATGATCTTTTAATACGAAAACGTTTGCATTAATGCTTAAAAAAATAGATTTGTTTTTGCTTTCATATATTTGTAAATACTAAAAGATCAGGGAAATCATTTTAAAGCAATCGTTTGTTATCGCTTTCATTCTATAGCACCTTCTATTAAGAGGTCAATATATTATTAATTTTCTGTTTTTATACACTTTAAACCTTATATATTTTTCGCAACTTATTAAAGATAGACAGCGTGATTATTGCTTAGTAAGTTTATTTTCACTAATGCATTGCTGCGTAATATCCTTAAAATGACATTAGCTGTTTTTTATAATGTATTAATATATGAATAAAAACTATATTTCTAACTTACTTAATTTTTGCTGCATCAAATGCCTTTTGAACTGCTTGAACTTCAGCTGTATTCGCTCCATATTTATTAGTTGCCACTCGAATACATGCAGATTTCAATTCTTTGAAATTAGAAGTCATGTTTAACTCATCTGTATTTGCATAATAGAAAATATCAAACATTTTATCTTCACCAATCCCTTTAACAGTTACTCCGTTATGAGTTCCGCCTTTTGCAATAAGATACGCAATTTTATTAATAATGCTTGAATTAAAATGAACGCCGCCCTGATCCCATCCATTAAAATCGTTAAATTCACTATAATCATCTGGATAAGGTACTCCAAGTGAAGATGGAACGGAAGCTGGGTTTTCCATATCACGGAAAACAGATCCAGTTTGTTCTCCCATTGTCCAGTTAAAGGTTCCATTATTTACGTATTTCTCAATAGATGTTCCCATAATATCAGATAGCGCCTCATTAATCGCACCAGATTCACCGTAATATTCAAGATTAGATTCGCTAGAAGTAACAGCATGTGTAAATTCATGTCCAGCTACGTCATATGCCTTGACAATAGGATCGCCATATACAAGCATACTTCCATTATTAGCACTTAATGCATTTTGCCAATTTTTCGGATCGTTCGTATCTTCAGAATCCCAAGCATGTACAACTGAAACTACCTTTTGTCCCTTATTATCAAAACTATTACGCTTGTATTTATCTTTATAAAAATCAAATACCTTTGTTGCTAAGTAATGAGCACTTACCGCTTTTGGATCATTAAATGTTGTCGAATTGCTAGTTGCTAGTGTACCAGGATAATAGCTTTCTTCTTTAGTAATATCTCTGTAATTTACATCATATGTTTCAATTCCTTGCCCTTTTGTGTAATCAGCAAGTGCATATTTTCCATTACTTTGTTTAGAAATGCCAAATGTACGAGATATACCTAAATCATCTTTTCCTGTTCCAGTTAATGATGTAAGATTGCTTTTTTTACTTTCCTTTAAGGCTCCAACAAGCTTTTCACTTGCTTTTAAGTTGGATTCTTGAACCATATTTTTTAACATATCCCCATTCTGTGCATTTACTAGATATGTTCCAGATACATAGTTTGGTGTTGCTGCCGCAAATGTAACTTGGTATGCATTGTTAGCTTGTCCATTATTTTCATCAACAAAAATAACTTCCTTTACTTCTGGCTCAGAAATATAATTGATATCGCTCCCATACTTCGTATAAATATATTGTTTCGCTACTTCTTCTGATAGATTACTAGGTTTTTTTAAATTTTCTTGGTTTAAATTTTGCGCGCTATCTCCTGAAACACTTTTAATAACACCCTTTTTATCTACATGTGCAGTTAATTGATGCCCATATACTTCTTTCCCCTCATATGTTTGTTGTATACGTACAAGTGTAGTTCCATCATACGAACCACGTTTTTGAAGAACTTTATAATCCACTCCAGTTTCTCCATTTACTTGTTTTGGAGACAAGGCTTGTTCTGTTTTCTCCTTAAGAGCATCTTTCACTACATTCTCTGGTGCCTTTTGTGACGGTTGTGTAAGTTCACCTGTACGGAACGAATCCTCTTGAATTTGAACTTGTAGTTGATCGGTTTCCTCTGCATGACCTACTCCATATGGTACTACAGCTGTTAAAGCTAAGCCTGTTGTTAACGCTACCTTAGTTAATGTCTTTGTGTTTTTCATTTTTTCACCTCGTATAATTTTTGAAATAGAAAGCTTGTACAAAGTATACTGTCTATTTATGTCGAAAAAAGAGAAAATACAAAATATATGTAATATTATGCAAATTACATATATTTGGCGATGATATAAATAAAGAACGACACATATATGTATATTAATTTCAATAAAAAATGAGCCCTTTTAGGCGCTCATCCAATTGGTTAGTTGTTAATTATCTATATTCATTCTAATCAAAGTACACTTACATCTAAATAACAACATAAAAACCCACTCTTTACTATTTTAAGAGTAGTAGATAAATACTTTAGTGAGGCAACGCATATACAAGTTAGATTTTTCAATATAATTTTGTTATTTATGTCTATAGCTGCATGGATTGTAACGTTTTGAGACTGCTGAAGTCTTATATGAGTTTCAGGCTTTTTTATCTTGTCAAAAATATCTTTTAAAGATAAATTTGTCTCCCCATTTAAATATAGAAAAGGACATATCTATTGCATGTTATTAACTTAAGGTATGTTCTTTTAAAGCATATTATAAATATACATAGTGAGAAATGAAACAATAATTATTCAAATGAAAAACCCCCTGAATTTTTAAAGCAATCCAGGGGATTTTTTACCGATGATTCTCTATATTTCCATACCGATCACAAACTTTTTTAGGATAATGGTATGTCCAAGTTTAATAGTTTTTTGCACGAGAGCCATCTTTTTTATATTTATTTAATTATCCTACTAAGTTTTTTGTAAAATTCACCTTTTCTTTTTACATGATTAAACTGATTTGGATTAATATTAGCTTTTTGTGAGAGTGCTACAATCTCTTCTTTTGTAATTGAATCTTTAGTATTTATAGATGCTATATTTGTATATTTTCCATCTTCTGTTTTTGGGATTTCTAAAATCCCTTTATTTACAAGATCAACTACAGCCTTATGCTCGGAAGAATGTGTATCTACACCAGTAATTTTCCAATTATGCATAACTTTTGGCGTGTATACACCGTTCTTTACCTCTTTTAAATATGTAATAGCAAGGTTACGAATGGTTCCGCCTGTTTCTCCGAATGCATTCTCTTGTTTAGATGACCAAGTTTGTTCAAATTTACGTCCCTCTAAAGCTCCCCCTTTTGCCTGAAGAGCCTCCATTCTATACGCATTCATTCCTAGCGTCATAACATCGCTCATTTTGATTGGTTTATTTGTACGAATAGAGCGTAAATTTGTAATTCTATTTCCATATGGTTTTGTTAAGTCAATTTCGTATTTTACGCCTCCAAAGAAATCGTTCGTACTGTATTTAGACGCACGACGGTTTTTATCAAAACTAACTGTTACATCTCCGGCACGAGATGAGTTAAAATATCCTGCTGCCCATTCCATATAGTCTTTTAAATCTTTTCCAGTTATCTTATATACTGTAATTTCTCCCAAAGCATATTGATAATTATACGCAATATCTTTCTTCTTTATAGGACCAATATCCAAACGGGCATAATCATTATCAATTTGATGGGCTACTACATCCGCTTTACTGTAATAGAGCATGACTTCATGAAAGAAATCTGATAAAGGTGTCTCTTGAATCTGCACACTTGGAATACCCTTTATTTCATTTTCAGGAACAAGGTTTCTACCCTTTAATTGAGCGACTACAACATTTGCATCTCCTCTCGCATACTCATGAAAAGGTGTTAGTGTTTCTTCAAGTGTAGAATCAGATAATACTGTTGTTCCATCAGCATTTTTTACAGGTATAGCGGTAGCAGTTTTATCTTTTAAAACAAGCTTTCCATCTTGCTTTGTAAAAGTAAGGTCAATACGTGAAATATGCGTTCCATATTTATCTGGTTCTGTAATAATTACGCCATTTACAACTTCTTTTTTTACAAGTTTATGCATATGAGCCGCAAAAATAGCGCTTAGTTCCGGACAAGCATTCGCAATATCTTGAACACCAGTACCTGGGATTCCATTCTCATTTTCTAGTCCCATATGCATAACCCCTACCATTACGTCTACTTTACCTTCTAATTCTTTAATTGCCTTTTTTGTCTCTTCTACTGGATTTTTCACTACTAAACCATCCAAATGATCTGTCCCTTTTTCAAAATCACTAATCATTGGTGTATTCATGCCAATAATCCCGACTTTAATTCCACCTTTTTCAACAATCGTATATGCAGGAAGAAAACGCTCTCCATTTTCCTTATAAATATTTCCTGCTAACGTCTTTCCCTTATATTGCTCACTAACTTTTTTCAATGTATCTAATCCAAAGTTGAATTCATGATTTCCAAATGCCCAGGCGTCATATCCCATTGTATTCATCGCTACCATCATTGGCGATTGTGGCTTATCGTTGAATAATTCTACTGAGTTTCCTTGAATTGTATCCCCGGCATCTACTAATATGGTATTTGGATTTTCTTGACGTACCTTCTTTATAACCGTATAAAGCTGAGTCAAACTTCCACTCATATTTGCTCCATCAAGCGCATAATCCCAAGGCATAAATCTACCATGAATATCTGCAGTACCTAACAATGTAATATTAACATCAGATTCCTCAGCCTTAGAAATAGCTGGTTTGACTGTTACTGCTGTTACAAGAAGCATAAGAATAATAAAATAGCATACATAGTTCTTCCATTTCATTTTTTGCATAATAACAATATTTCTCCCCTTTTTGTACTGTCATAAAGTTGCTTGAACTTTAAAAATGTAACTTATTATTCGGAAAAATTCAACTGCAAAAATAAAGAGAATAAAATGCATATATCCCCTAACAGAATTGTATTTTATCGTTTTCTGACAAAATACTTCTTCCTCAAACGTGTGAAGAGTGCTAAACCAACGGTAGATGTATATGTACTTCCAAAAATAATAACCCCGCTCTCCACTTAAGACGGGGTTACACTTATACAGCATATCGGATTCAGCATTTTTTCGAATGTTCGTTTCCTCTTCAAGAGTAAAATCTGCTAGTTTCGTATTTTCTTCTGATTATTGGTTGCTTTCAACTAAATTCATCATAATTTTAATCAGGACTTCTATTTTATCACTCGAAACCTTGATGCTATCCCAAATCGCTTAAAAAATAGACAATGATTTTTACTTTTCAACTTCACAAAGCAATTTTATCTCTTTGATTTGTTCTATATGACGCTGTTCATGCAAATAGATCAGTTCTATCCACTGATCAAGAAGTAATTCTCCAAGAGCTGGATGCGTCACTGATTTTTTCGCTAATATAGATTCATCTTCTATTGTACTCAGGAAACGCATCAATTCTTTTCTAGAGTCGTTTAACAAATCAACCATTTGCTGCACTTCAAATGGTTCTATACTTGGTTCAATCATTTCTGGGGCTATAAATTTTATCGATCTATCTAATAAAATAGTGTGAATTTCTTTACGCTCATTTAAGATACTATCCATCTTTTTTAATCCCGATGAAATAACTGTTATAACTCTCTCATCTAATAAAACTAAGTGATGACAAACTTGTGCTATACTCCATTTGTCCTTATCTGGTTTCCTATTAAATTGAGCATCACTTAACAAAGTAATTTCCTCAAATAATTGATTTCTAGTTTCATAAAACTTGTCATTTACAAATGTATTCATGTGAATTCTCCTTTCATTAGAACCTACATACTTAGATTCCTACGCTAGAAATATTCTCTATGGAAAAAAGATTTTCCTTCACTATTATTCCCATCCAATCTTTTCTTTAGTAGTTTCTCTAATTCACGACGAAAAATATGAGTTTTCTCAATATCCTTGAGGTTTACATGTACTACAGCTACACCATAATGCTTTCCACGGAATTCTTTCAATACAACTGCATAAAACGTTCCTAATTATCAATCTAGCATTAAATAAATGTTAAAAATCAGCCTATTTATTCATTTTTCATGCGTATGTATGTACATTTGTTAATTTATTCGATATATTATGGGTATTGAATGATTACGAAAAGTTAATAGGTCGCTCGTATAACACCTTATATTTTTATATCCGTGAAAACTACAAAATGTATGAAATTCCATTTGTCAAATGAATTTAATGCGGAAGGAGGTTTGTGGTTACTTCATCGGGATATAATAATCAGTTTTGAGCTGATAAAAATATAGGAGGCGACATAATGTTTCGTACGATTTCAAATTTCATGAGAGTAGCTGAGATAAGAAACAAAATTCTTTTTACACTAGCGATGCTAATCGTTTTTCGAATTGGCACGTTTATTCCAGTTCCTCATACTAACGCAGAGGTATTAAAAATACAAGATCAAGCTAACGTTTTAGGCATGCTAAACGTATTTGGCGGGGGAGCACTGCAACACTTCTCGATCTTTGCTGTAGGTATCACACCATATATTACAGCTTCTATCATTGTACAATTACTACAAATGGACGTTGTACCTAAATTTACAGAATGGGCAAAGCAAGGAGAAATGGGCCGTAAGAAATCAGCTCAATTTACTCGATACTTTACAATCATTCTCGCATTCATACAATCCATTGGGATGTCTTATGGTTTTAATAATATAGCAGGTGGACAATTAATTACAGATCCAAGCTGGACTACATACTTATTTATTGCGACAGTATTAACTGCTGGTACTGCATTTTTACTTTGGTTAGGTGAACAAATCACCGCTAATGGCGTTGGGAATGGAATCTCAATGATTATCTTCGCAGGACTTGTTGCGGCGATTCCAAATGTTGCAAATCAAATTTATTTACAACAATTCCAAAACGCAGGCGATCAATTATTTATGCACATTATAAAAATGGTCTTAATTGGACTTGTTATTTTAGCGATTGTTGTTGGTGTTATTTACATCCAGCAAGCAGTTCGAAAAATACCGATTCAATATGCAAAAGCTGTTTCAGGAAACAATCAATATCAAGGAGCAAAAAACACTCATTTACCTCTTAAAGTAAATAGTGCAGGTGTAATTCCTGTTATCTTTGCTTCTGCCTTTTTAATGACGCCGCGTACAATTGCGCAGCTCTTCCCTGATTCAAGCGTATCTAAATGGATAATTGCGAATCTTGATTTTGCACATCCATTTGGAATGACACTTTATGTAGGTCTTATCGTTGCTTTCACATATTTCTATGCATTCATTCAAGTGAACCCTGAACAAATGGCTGAGAATTTGAAAAAGCAAAATGGATACGTACCTGGTATTCGTCCAGGTAAATCTACAGAACAGTATGTAACAAAAATTTTATATCGCTTAACATTTATCGGTGCCATTTTCTTAGGCGCAATTTCAATATTACCGCTCGTATTCACGAAAATCGCAACATTACCACCTTCTGCCCAAATCGGTGGCACAAGCTTACTTATCATCGTAGGTGTAGCATTAGAAACGATGAAGACGCTTGAAAGTCAGCTTGTGAAACGTCATTATAAAGGTTTTATTAAAAAAGTAAATTAATTACGAAAACACACTAGAAGTCCCAATAGCGACCTAGTGTGTTTTTATTATAAAAACTTATAATAATGGAGGTTTTGTCTTATGAGTCAAAGAATTGCCTACTATGATATTTCACCTGATGGTATGAAAATTATGATGGATATGGAGAAATACACGAAAAAATCCTCAATTAATCGTGCTGTTAGAGAGCTTATAAAAATTAGAGTCTCTCAAATTAATGGTTGTGCTTATTGTATCGATATGCATACTTCTGACGCTCGAAAATTAGGTGAAACCGAGCAAAGAATTTATTGCTTAAATGCTTGGGATGATTGTGATTTTTATACTCCTGAAGAAAAAGTTGCTCTGGAACTATCGGAGCATATTACTCTCATTCCTACTAAAAGAGTTCCTGAAAATCTATACAACCGAGTACGTGAATACTTTGACGAAAAACAATATGTTGATCTTGTGTTAATCATTAATCAAATAAACAGTTGGAATCGAATTTCTATTGCGATGGGCAATACCGTAATAAAAAAATAACATTCTTCCACCAAACAATATGCGATCGATTTAGTTAAGTGTAAAATTAAATATACCCTATATAAAAACACAGTTGGTTATTTCCCCCACTGTGTTTTTGATTTTACTATCTCTAATCTGTATTCTAATGTGCTAATCATTTTCTTCTAAAGTTTGAATACGTTTTCCGCTGTTTTCCACATCATTAAACTTTAACTACATCTCTTTTTTTAACAACCTTCCTTGCTTGAAATACACTCCAAGTGTAGTACGATTTGCTAAAAATACACCAATCAAGATTAAACAAGCACCAATTCCCATTGTAGGATTTAATGGTTCTCCTAATACAAAATAACCTACAATAACAGCGATTAACGGAGATACATATAACCACGTTGATGGAAATACAGGATTTGTTTTTGATAAAAGCCAGTAATATAAACCGTGTCCACCGATAGACCCTACAAATATGAGATATAAAATTGGCCATTGTACATTCCAAGATGTTAAGATCGTTAGATTAGGCTGTTCCATTACGATAGATACAATTAACAACAAAACTCCTCCATAAAACATTTGAATGCCGTTAATGAGAAATGGTGATACGTTAGGTAAATCTGAAAGTATTTCTTTTGAACGAATAGAACCTATTCCATAAAACAACTCTCCTACTAATATAACAAGGCAAGCGATACTCCATATGAATGTAAGTTCTTGATGCATTCCAGGTAAAGAAATGCAAAAAACACCAAGGAGTGCTATAACTAAAGCAACAAGTTGTTCTTTTTGCAATTTTGTTTTGTTTCGCCTTGATTGTAATAGCAAGATCATCATTGGACCTGTTGCAGATAGAACTGCAGCTAATCCAGAAGAAATATATTGTTCTGCCCAGTAAAGGGTCGCGAATGTCATAAATGTTAAACAAAAACCAGCATATATAATACGTTTTGATAATAAGTAAGGCATAATATCCTTTCTCTTTAATTTAAAAATAATAATGAGAATAAGGCCCGCCAAAAAGAAACGAATTCCAGCTGAAAATAATGGTGGTGCGCCCGCTTCTATTCCAATTTTTATCGTTAAAAATGTCGTTCCAAAAATAATACATACTAAAATATAATTTAAAATGACCATTTTTCTTCCTCCTTTTTACTCTTGAAATGAGTATAGAGGATATGGTGTATAACAGTGTATCAACGCATATAACAGTTGAATAAAAATATAGTTGATTCCCTCCATGTTTTTCGCTTTAATTGAATTAAAAAGAAAAACAGGTGATTCTATGAAGATAGTACTGCGTAAAGAATCCAACATACCATATTACCAACAAATATATATGCAAATTGTTGAGAGAATTCAAAGCGGGATGCTTTCACATGGCGATTACCTCCCTTCTTTACGTTCTATGGCCGATGATTTGCAAATTAGTTTATTAACTGTTCGTAAAGCTTATAAACAGTTAGAAACGAAAGGTTATATACGAATTGAACAAGGAAAAGGTGCCTATATACATAAACGTGTGAATAAAGATTTCAAACCAATTCCGTATCAATGGCAACAAACGAAATCCATTAATGTTATGCGTTCTCAATATGTAATGAACCAACACCGTAAATATTTCGATTTTTCACAGGCGGTTCTTTATCCACGTTTATTACCAAATCCATTTCTTTCAGATGAAATGCACAAATTACTTAATAAGGATCAAATGATATTAGCAACTTATGGACCTGTTCAAGGTGATAAAGAACTTAGAGTGGAAATAACAAACTACTTAAAAGAACACCAACAATTAGTTATAGATCCATCTCAATTATTAATTACAAGTGGTGCCCAGCAAGGAATTGATTTAATCGCTCAAACATTATTAAAGCCCGGAGACTTAGTGTTAGTAGAAAGTCCATGTTATGGAGCGGCGCTTGATGTATTTGTTAATAAAGGAGTTCAAATTATCCCTGTTAGTCTTGATAACAACGGAATTCGCTCAGACTTAATTGATGATATTTGTCAAAGGAAAAATCCTGCCTTGTTATATGTGAATCCTACTTTTCAGAATCCAACGGGCACAGTAATGAGTAAAAAACGAAGAATGGAACTTGTAGAACTAGCAGAGCTTTATAACTTCTTCATTATTGAGGATGACTCTTTCGGAGAAATTTATTTTGAGGATGCTATAGTACCTCCCACGATAAAAAGCTTTGATACAAATGGTCATGTTATATATTTAAAAGGATTTAGTAAAACGTTAGCACCAGGTCTTCGCATTGCAGCGCTTGTAGCTGAAGGACATATCTTCGAATGGTTATATGCAGTGAAAGCCTCGATGGATATTGGTAGCCCTTTATTAACGCAGAAAGCACTGCTTCCTTTTTTACGAGCGGAACGAATGAAAAATCATTTAGAAAAATTACGTACAGCTTTACAAATTAGACGTGATTTAACAATTAATATATTATCTCCATTAAAAGAATTAGAATTTGAAATACCTAATGGTGGATTTAACTTATGGGTTACACTCCCTCGGTCAATCGATCCTTTTACATTATTACAAAAAGCGAATGAAGTAGATGTTTCTTTTTTACCCGGAACAGCTTGTCTATTAAACCATGAAACTCAATATAATCACTTGCGAATTAGTTATTCAATGTTAAATGATAAAGATATGTTGATTGGATTAGAAAGATTATATGATACGATAGCTACATTTAAATAATTGACCGAAAATCAAAAATAATAATGGATTATTACTTATTCTCTTAATAAAGAAACCAACACTTATATTATATGTAGGTTTCTTTACTTTCCATCGTTATGAAAATAATAAAACCATGTACACAAATTTTTGCAGTTGGAATGATAGTGCGTGTTATTAAACGTATTAGATACTTCATTACACTAAAAATATAACGATAAATACAAACAATATCACATTCATGAAATAAGATATACTATACTCTATTATATGAAAGGAGATAGCGATATTTGGAATTAAAAAAATTTATTGATCCCCTTCCAATTCCTTCCGCAATAAAACCAACAGGAACATATAAAGGTAAGCCGTTTTATGATGTACGTATGATTGAAACGCTACACAAGTTTCATAGTGATTTACCTAAGACGAAAGTATGGGGCTATAATGGAATGGTACCAGGTCCAACGTTTGAGGTTAAAAAAGATCATCCTGTATATGTGAGATGGTCAAACGATTTACCTAAAAAACACTTCTTACCTGTTGATACAACCGTTCACGGGGCCCATGATAACCCAGAAGTACGAACTGTTGTACATTTACATGGAAGCCCAAGTAAATCAGATAGCGATGGTCATCCTGAAGCATGGTTTACGAAAAACTTTCAACAAACAGGACCTAGTTTCGTAAAAGAAATTTATCATTATACGAATCGAGAACGAGCAACCACCCTTTGGTATCATGATCATGCACTTGGGATTACTCGTTTAAATGTATATGCGGGTCTTGCAGGACTTTACTTGATTCGTGATAAAGAAGAAAAATCACTACCCCTACCTAAAGGAAAACACGAAATACCGCTTATCGTTCAAGATAAATCCTTTAATCCAGACGGTTCCCTATTTTATCCTGCTCAACCAGAAGACCCATCACCAGGTTTACCATACCCTTCTATTGTTTCTCTATTTTTAGGAAATACAATTGCAGTTAACGGGAAAGTATGGCCATTTTTAAAAGCGGAGCCCCGCAAATATAGATTTCGTTTATTAAATGCTTCCAATACTCGCACATACAAGTTCCAATTAAGTGACCTTAGTTCATTCTTTTTAATAGGAACTGATGGTGGCCTTCTTAAACGGCCGATTAAAGTACAAAGTTTAGATGTTTCACCAGCAGAACGTATTGACATTATTATTGATTTTTCAAGGTTTGTAGGAAAAAAAGTAGTATTACAAAATGGAAGTGATTTAGATAATCCAACTGGTGAGATTATGGAGTTCCAAGTAACGAAACCATTATCCTGCCCAGATAAAAGTAAAATCCCATGCAAATTAAGTAACATTTACTTTATTCCAGTAGAAAAAGTAAAGAAAGTAAGACGATTAACATTAAATGACTCAGAGGATGAATTTGGGCGTCTAATGCTTTTATTAGATAATAAAGAATGGGACGATCCCGTGACAGAAACACCTTTACTTAATTCTGTTGAAATATGGGAGTTAGTAAATTTGACCGTTGGGATTCATCCTATTCATATACATCTAGTTAATTTTCAAGTTCTTGATCGTCATGATTTGAATGGAAACTTGTTAGATCCTCTCCCAGCTGATTTCGGTTTAAAAGATACCGTGCTAGTAGCAGGTGAACAAACCGTTCGAATCATAATGAAGTTTGAACCCTATTCTGGAGATTATGTATGGCATTGTCATCGTTTAGAGCATGACGACCATGATATGATGAGACCGTTAAAAATCATACCTTCCAATCTTAATAGACACAAATCAAATTGATAGATACATTAAATAACACGAAAGTCCCTTCAGTATTACTGAAGGGACTTTTACATGTTTGTGAAAAGTGTCTTTATGTACAAGAAGCGTTTTTCAGTCTAAAACTATTTTTTAAGATTGTATTGCTCTAATAGCTTCTCTAACATTTCCAAAGTAACTGGTTGTGCCTTAGTAGTTAGTTGATACCCAATCCGTCCATTCGTTTCTACAGTTGCTTGTTGTAAATTCTTGATTTCATGTATACCTTTTTCTCTCAGATGCATAAATAATTGTTGTTCTGACATTTTTGCGCGTAATAAATTCTTTTTTAAAACTTCTCCGTTTTCTATAACAATAATGCTAGTTCCATTTAGAAACTTTTCTACTTTTCGTGATTTCAATTCAATAAAATGAATGATAAGTAAAACACCCGCAAAAATAAACGCAGCAAAAATAGATGGGACTACTTTCCTACTTAATATAGGTTCTACAATAATACGACCTATAGAAACAACAATAATAATTTCAGCTCTCGTCATTTGGCTAACAGATTTACTACCTGTCAATTTTAAAACAATAATTCCAGTGAGGATTAAAATAATACTTTCAAAAAGTATATTCATTACAGCCCAATCCTTTAATAGTGAATGTTACTAGTATTCCCATTAAAGGATTTTTATGATATTTCACACACTCTTCAGACCAATTTGTTACTTTATTACCAACTTGAATAACTTCACCATAACTTTCATATCCAGTTTCTCTCGGATATAAAGGATTAACATCTGAAATGTCCGATTCTTGATACTGTGGTAACTCTGCCCCAATACTTATTGCACCTGCGACTGTTTTAACGATAATTTCATCATCCTGTAATGGCCTAATTTTATCCGTTTGCCACTTCAGTTGTTTAGAGCCTTCTAAAACTATTTTATATTGTTCCATTGATATCCTCTCACTTTATAAAAATATATTCACACTAAACTTTAAGCTATAATAATCAATATGAAAGATTCATCCAAAATTAAAGCTATAATGTTGGCTAGCACTCAACAGTGATAACATGATAATTGAATTTGATGGATATGGAATTAATGAGTATGTTATGGGTCATAAATGTTCTATTAGTGAGTTGAAAAATATATATTTTAACGTAAAAAATGAAGAGTTATCTAATGAGGATCTTGTAAGTTGATTTTGTGTACGATATCATTTTGAAAACATTCCAAAGTCATTACAAGAAGACATTATGAGCGATGTCGTCATTGATTTAGACACGGACTATATTTATATCCCTAATAGATAACAATAACTTAGTAAACTAAAATCTTTTAATGTAACTTACGATTCAGACAAGAATTTAATAAAATAAGTAATTGCCCAAATGGAAGTCGCGAATTGAGTGACAAAATACATTGTCCATTCGAAAAAAGTCAGCTTTCTCTCTCGTTTAATCTTCTTTAAGTATCTGTAAAATATTAATGTACTCAAAAACATAAGTAACAAAGATAATTGTTGTAAATCATCGATTATACGTACCGCCATAGACTCCATCACCCTCCTATACAAAATAAAAAATATACTTTAAGGATATCATTTATTTGGTAATGATTTTCCATTTATTCAATAAAATTTTAAAAATGTTTTATGCGATATATGTGTAGAGATAATAAAGTTGTTTAATTTTGTTCTTAGAAAGACAATAATCGCCTACTCAAAAATTTGATGGGCGATTATTATTTTTGTTTAATAATTACTTTATTTCATACCATTTTCAAAATGCTTTAATTTAATCACGATATTAATAATAGGTTTTGGTGTAAATGATTCTTGCAAGGAATCTCCTAATCTTGGACTTACTGATTTGAAAAAATAAAATTATTATGCCGTCTCAATTACCATTATTTCGGAAAATAATGTGCTATTATATATTCATAATTAACAAAAAATAAGAAAGAAGGGCTTGTTGTGGAAACAAGGATTATGGGAACAGAGAAGAAAATTGATTCAAAATCTCTTTTGGCTTTAGGTTTATTAATTATTTCTGGGATTGTATATCAACTCTTCGCATTTTTAGGGGATAATATGCCCGAAGTATTAAGAATGATTCTTGAAGCTTTATGGAATGTTGCATTATGTGGAATTATAGGATACTATTTTTTAGGGAAAATATCGTTAGATCAATTTAAACATTTTAAGTTTAAGACATTACTTTTGGGTGTGCCTTTAACTATAATCGTGGGTATGGGTTCCAGCTTAATATTCAGCTACATTTTTGAACCTGCAACTAAAAATTCTGTTGCTGGAGTCATAAGTATTTCTATGATTTTATATCGTGTTCCCTTTATGTTAATGGGCGAAGAGTTGCTATGCACTAATATAATTATTGCATTACAAAAATTAGGATTGAAATTTGGCACGGCATCATTAATATGTAGTGTGTTGTTCGCTTTATGGCACATTCCATCTTATGGTTTTGTGCCAATGCAGTTATTAATAACTATAATCCCGGCTAGATTAGCACTAAATTATATATGGAAAAATTCAAAAAGTATTTGGGTAAGTTGGATTTGTCACCTTATTTTTGACATTATTTCATTTATACCAATGCTTAAATAACCATTTTCTTTTTAAGAGGACTTTATTATTTGTTTACAGTATAAAGAAAAAGAGCACTCAGCTATTGAGTGCTCTAAAAATATTAATTTTGTTTTAATACATTTTCTTCGAAATATTTCCCCCAATCTGGTCGCCTTCCATCCATATCTGTAAATCCATACTCTCTTCCTAATTCCCATGAACTTAACGCTCGTCCCGTTTTTTCATTAACATTTGGATCACTTGCTAAAGCTGCTACTGCTCTTCCAACAAAGAAAGGAGTTTCTGATGCGATAAAATGAGGGTCTTGTTTAGCTCCTTCTCGCCAATTCCCCTCTGTTACACCAAATATATCTAACATCGCTTCTGAACGAAGGAATCCTGGACTAACTGCGACAGCTGTAATATTGTGTTGTTCTAAATCTTTCGCCATAGCTTCTGCTAAATGAATTGTTGAGACTTTTGCTAAACTATAGTACAAATTACCTCGATATTGATAATCGACTCCATCTGTAATTTCAATAACAAGTCCCATTTTATTTTTCACCATTAATGGTACACCGTAATGGCTTGTCATTATATGAGAATGAACAGCTCTTTGTTGCATGAGTAGTCCGTTATGTAAGTTGTGTTCCCAGAAAGGTTTCTCCCATTCTGTTAAAGGATCGCCGCCCCAAACATCGTTTACTAAAATATCAAGCTGTCCATTTTGTTCTTCTTGAATCTTTGTAAATAAAACTTTAATATCTTCTTCTACCGTATGATCAACACGAACTGCGATTCCGATTCCGCCTTGCTTTGTTACAAGCTCTGCCGTTTCTTCAATCGTTTCTGTTCTTCCCATACAGGATAGATTCCCTTTTGTACTTCTTCCTGTTACATATACAGTTGCTCCGGCTTCACCAAGCATCATCGCAATACCTCTTCCAGCACCTCTTGTTGCACCTGCTACAACTGCTACTTTTCCTTGTAATGGTTTCATTTTATTCACCTTCATTTTTATAATTCAACTTTATAACTTGGGGTATATGCTTTCTTTCATACTTCCTCGTATAGATTTCGCTATTTGGAGTAACTAATTGTAACGTAATGTCACCACAAACGCCATTTGTAATTTCAAATTCACCTTGTTCATTTGAAATACTACGTTCCTTACTTTCAATTGAATCCTCATAAATTTTCACATTTGATATAGGTTCGTTATTTTGATCTACGATTATACCTCTTGAATACATACCAACTGCTATGCATTGATCATCTTCTATATAATATTTAGTAACTACCATCGCTCCAATTACTATAGTAATACATATAAACAAGGTTATTAATTTGTGTCTCACAACAAACCTCCTTATTCGTATTATTCTTTTTTAAATTGAAAATTTAGACGTTCTGATTGTTTGATTTCCTCAATTACTTTGCGTATACCTTCTTCTATCTGATTTTCTTTTACATTCGATACATTTAACTTTAACAGTCTTTCTTTAGGAAAATCCCTTAGATAATTTTTATCAATAGTATCAATATTTATTTGAATATCACTCAATTTTTGTGAAAATATTTCCAAAATACTGGTTTTATCTATTTCTAAACAAGTATGGATTCCTATTGTATTATACTTTTTATATGTAAATAAAAGTGGGTTTTCATTATGCACTTTTTCTAATGTTTCTGCTAGTTTTTTTGATCTATTATTATAGGAGGATTTAATTTTATTTTTATGGCGTTCGAACATGCCACTCTTTATATAAATTTCTAAAGCAGCTTGAGATATCATTGGACTATCAATGTCTAAAATCTTTTTATATTTATGGAAAGCATTTGCAATAGCTGGTGGAATAACCGCCACACCGACTCGTAAACCTGGAAAAATAATCTTCGAGTAACTTTTCAAATATATGACATGATTACAATTATGTAAGCTATATAACGGATCTGCTTTTGAATCTGTTTCTAAATCTGCTAAATAATCATCTTCCACTATAAATACATTATACTTCTTGGCCAATAGCACGATTTTTTCTTTCTCATCTTTAGAATAAGACGTTCCAAGTGGATGATGAAATCTTGGAGTTGTATAAAAGAATTTAATTTTTTCTGTTCTGAATATCCTCTCTAGTTCATTTAAATCTATCCCTTCATGCGTACGCTTAATTCCGATTACAGGAATGTTATTTGTTTCTACATATTCAATATATAAATGGTAACTTGGCTGTTCAATTAGAATCGTGCTATGTCCATTCGGAAACGGTATAGAAGTCAATATAACAAGTGCTTGCTGAACACCTGACGTAATAAAGATATTTTCTTCTTTTGTAAAGACTTGATAGTTTGCCAGTTGTTTTTGAATGACTGGAATTAATGATGGTAAACCTTTCGGTGTTCCGTATACAAACAAATCATTTTTATATGTATCAATTGCCTTATTAATACAATGTTGAAAATCTAAGTATGGAAAAACATCTGGATCTGGTGCTGAGGAAGCAAAATCAATCATCTCGTTATTTTCTATGTAACTCCCAGATTTCTTAACAACGTAGTATCCACTTTGAGGTACAGAATAAATAATATGGCGCTTTTCTAATTCATGCAGCGCTCGTATTACAGTCGCCTTATTACATTCATATTGCGTGACGAGTGACCGTATAGACGGTAATTTCTTTCCTTCTTTTATCTCACCATTTTGAATCATACTTTCTAAATCGTTTAAAATATGTAAATACTTATACATCATTACCACCCCAATATTTAAGTTGTACCGGTACAGTTTGTATTTGTTCACATTGTAGCACTAGATCAGAAAGATTACTATATACGTATACTGGCCAGTAAGAAATCAACTACTATGAGGTGAAATTATGAAAAATACAACAAAAGCATATATATCAGCATTACTCTATTCATTTATTATTGGGTTTTCATTTATGTTTGTGAAACTAGCACTAACCATTACGAGTCCTCTTGATACTCTGGCTCACCGTTTTACAGTTGCCTTCATAGCAGCAACCATTCCGGTTATTTTCGGTTTTGTAAAGTTAAATATATCATTTAAAAACATACTTACACTTTTACCACTCGCAATATTTTATCCAGCATTGTTCTTTGCTTTCCAAGCATTTGGCTTAGTATATACAAGTTCATCTGAAGCTGGAATTATACAAGCAGCGATCCCTATATTTACGATGATACTAGCTTCCTATTTTTTAAAAGAATATACGAATACATGGCAAAAAACATCAGTATGTATTTCTGTCATAGGTGTCATTTATATATTTGTTATGAATGGTATAGGGGCTCATGAAACGAGCTTTATCGGTGTTAATCTCATTTTATTATCGGCATTATCATCTGCTTGCTACAATGTATTAGCTCGAAAAATGACAAAGAAATTCAAGCTGATGGATTTAACATACACAATGACAGCAATCGGTTTTATTAGTTTTAATTTCATCGCAATCATTGACCATATGAACAAAGGTACAATAACTGTATACTTTAAGCCATTTACGAATGGAACATTCCTTATCTCCATTTTATATTTAGGATTACTATCTTCCTTACTGACAGCATTATTATTAAACTATTCATTATCTTATATTGAAGCAGCCAAAATAAGTGTTTTTAGCAACTTATCTACACTTATTACCATTATCGCAGGCGTTGTATTCTTACACGAGCAAATTGCCTACTATCATATTGTCGGTACACTTATGATTGTTCTTGGAGTAATAGGCACAAATTTTCTAGAAAAAAAAGGAATCATAGCGAAAAAGAAGAATACCTCCTTGAGTAAATAAAAAGTGAGGGGTAAATAATGCAGAACTCTAATACGATCGATATCCGTAATATACATGAGCTAGAGAACGAATTATCTACTTTATTAAGTAAACCCATTTCTTCAGGAGAAGATTTAGAAAATTGGCTGAAAATACAGTCGAAATTAATATGGGAAATCGAAGAACAATTGAGATCACACTATATTGACTTTCAATGTAATACAGATAACAAAGAAATAAAAGATACGTTTGAATATGATCAACAATATGTAAAGCCTCTTTTGAAACGTTATCAAAATTCCTTTGATAATAAATATTTAGAGTCACCATTTCGAATGCAACTTGATCCAAAAACTTATAGCTTACTAGATAAAAAAATAAAAAATGCGCAAACATTATTTTGTGAAAAGAACATTGATTTAGAAGTAAAAGAAGACAAATTAGTAACCGAGTACTTCGAAATTACAGGCAGTTTGACTGCACTATGGGATGGCGAAGAAAAAACAATTACTGAACTACAGTCTTACTTACAAAATCCGAATCGTGATATACGAAAAAAAGCAAAAACGCTCATTTCTGAAAAATTCTTATCTGTTGAAAATAATTTACAACATATTTTAAATGAATTAATTGCAATCCGTCACCAAAAGGCAAAAAACATTCAATTAGATAATTATCGTGATTATATGTTTAAAAAATATGAACGTTTTGATTATACGGCTGATGATTGCTATGAACTTGCAGAATCCGTTCGTAAATACGTTGTGCCACTTATTGATAATATATTTAATGAGAAAAAAGCTGAACTTCAAGTAGATACACTTCGTCCGTGGGATCTAAAAGCAGCCGCACCAAATCAAAAAGTATTAAAACCCATTGAAGACGAGAGTGATTTAATCGAAAAAAGTTCTCATATTTTACAAAAACTAGACCCAGAATTTTCTGCATTATTGAGCCGTATGCATAAAAATGATTGCTTAGATTTAGAAAGTCGTAAAGGAAAAGCACCTGGAGGATTTTGCGAACACTTACCTGCTTCTCAATTATCTTTTATTTTTATGAATCTCAATCATACACATTATGATGTTACTACTTTCCTCCATGAAATGGGCCATAGTATTCATAATGAATGTATGAAGCAGCTAAAGCTACAAAAATATTTAGAAATCCCTTCAGAATCAGCTGAGCTAGCCAGCATGACAATGGAATTGTTTTCGATGGAGTATTGGGATACATTTTATGAGAATACAGAAGAATTTATAAAAGCAAAATTAGATTTCTTTAAAGATATTGTTAAGTATTTACCACAAATGCTTATCGTTGATCAATTCCAACATTGGATGTATGAAAATCCAAATCATACTGCTAAAGAAAGAAATGGAAAATATTTAGAATTACATAACACTTACCAATCGAATGTGGTAAATATTGAAGGTTATGAAAATTGGATAGCAACTGGCTGGTTACCTGTGCTACACATATTCGAAATACCATTCTATTATATCGAATATGCAATTGCGCAACTTGGTGCACTACAAATGTATAAACAATATAAAGAGAATCCTAAACAAGCTCTACAAAATTATAAAAAAGCATTATCTTTAGGTAGCTCTAAATCCTTAACAGAAGTATATGAAGCAGCTGGAATTCGTTTTGATTTTTCTAGTGAGACAATAAAAGAATTAATGGCATTTGTAGAAGAGGAATTGAAATTAATTGAACAAATATAATTAAAAAAGATGCACCTATGCTTTTAGGTGCATCTTCTTAGTCTATTAATCCAATGATATTTCATTTTATTCTATTGATAAGTTCTATGTATTGGGAGTCTCCATATCCGATTGTTGGGAAAAGATGAAACAACTTTTTTAATAATTCTTTGGTTGGTAAATCTTTATTTTTGGAGATGAATTTTACTACCGCATTCTCTTCTTTTAACATATCTAAATATAAGTTTATAGCCTGATACAACACTGGAAGTAATTCAACAGATGGTTTTTCATGATTTACCAATACCTCTTTGTATACAGAACAATAGTTACCTAACTTCAGTTCAGTTTGACTGACTTTGAATTCATCTTCTCTAAAGCTATTTAAATATACTTTCCCCTCATAATCGGACTGCTCAAGGTAGGAAAGTAATGTGAGCAAGTTCATTTGGCAAAACATATCCTCACCAAACCATAAAACGATACATTTATACTCACTCTTAAAAAGACCTTCTAACGGATGAATGACCTTTTTTATATAATTTTCTGTTGAATTGTTATGTCCCTCTGCCCTGGTTTTAATAAACTCTTCATCAAAAACTTGTTCAGTAGTTGCATTTACACACATCGCTTCATTAAATGGAGCGTAATCAGACTCCCCCATTAATTTTTTATTTTTAAATTCTTCATACATAAATTGACCATTTAATATGTTAAGTATATCTTTATCGAACAGCTCACTTCTCACATTTCGTAACTGCTCAACCTCTATTTTTCTAGAAATATTCATTTTAAACTCTCCTCCATTATTTATATTGAGTTTAACAAATGATTGAATAGGCATTTTGTTAAGTTGAAATTCTCTCGGATTTATTCCAAAAATATTTTTGAAAGCTCGGCTATACGCTTCTTGCGAGGAGTATTCGTAATCAAAGGCAATATCAATTATCTTTCTATCCTTCTTTAAACCCTCAGTAGATAAATACAATCTTCTAAGAAGAATATAACGCTTAATACTTATACCTGTTACTTGATGAAACTTAAAAGAACAATAATAAGGAGAATAGCCCATATAATGAGACAATTCGTCTAATGAAAATTCACTTTTTAACTTCCCCTCAATCCCATCGATCATAAGTTGTATATGCTCATTCATTTATTTCACTCCTCAACGAAAATTATAAGAGGTATCAATTTCTCTCTTTTGATATTTCTTGTGGTTTATTATATAAAACTACTAAATAACAGCATTATCTTTTAATTTCATATTTTCTCATCTACCTAAGTTTGTCACATGTTCACTATACTTTCCAATATACAATTCCTACGTAAATATGAATAGTTTCATTCAAAAAACAAACTCTCTTCCTATGAAGTGCCCCGAATTGTTAGATATAGTCTAACAATTCGGGGCACTTTTCTATAGTTGAATACCCTTCAATATACAGGTAGTGAAACAATATTTAACCGTACAGTGGACCCTATTTCTCAAGCCATTCAACAGATTTATTTAACCTAATGCCATCCTCAATATTGCTTTCTTCCAAAGTATCTGCTTTAGCTTGAATACAGATAAAATAGAGCGGTTCACTTGAATTATTACGCCAAATTCTTTCCCCTTCTTGTGCTACCCTAATGACAGTGCCCTCTTTGATTTCAAGGATTTCATCATCAATCTTGAATTCCCCTTGTCCCTTGACAAAGATATATAGCTCTTCATTTTCTCTATGCTTATGATAAAAAGACATTGAAATACCTGGAGGAAAAACATTAAGTGAAACTTCCATCCCTGTACATTGTAAGTCATCTTTAAGAAATACCTTTCCAGGAGCTTTAAATGGATTTCCATTTTTATATTGAAGTAAATCCTCCCATTTTCCTACTTGAACAGCACTAAAGTTTTTACCTTCTATTGTTGAATTAACAAATTGACTCATTTGTATTCTCCTCACATATTTGTTTTTCATGATTTCACTTTGTAATCTCTAATGAATTGAACAAAAAAGAAACCGAACAGTCTCTTTTTGGTAAAAAACAACTCAATTAATTGTCCATAATGTATCATTTGAAATGTACTGTCGTTTTTGAACAAGGATCTACTCCGTCCTCTAGCTTCAGACTTCATCTTCATTTTATTTAGAATTTCTAAAAGGCGAAACAATTAAATTTTTATAAATTACTATCTATTTCAATTTGTAAATTAAGGCCTCAGCAGCTTCCATCACAACCTCACTTAGAGTTGGATGAGCATGAGGTGTTAATGCAATATCTTCAACTGTCATGCCTGATTCGATTGCTAAACCCATTTCGGCAATTATTTCTGATGCACCATTACCCACGATTTGAGCACCTACTAATACACCATCTTCTCTACGCACCAATAGCCTCAAGAACCCTTTTCCTTCATTTGATACAAGTGCACGACCGTTTGCTGAAAATGGCGATTGAACCATTTTTACTTCCATGCCTTCTGCTTTTGCTCGCTCTTCGGTATAACCGACCGTTGCTAATTCAGGGGTTGTGAAGCAAACTGCTGGAATTGCCAAATAATCAACAAATGATAGTTTACCAGAGATAGCTTCGGCAGCTACTTTTCCTTCGTAAAATGCTTTATGTGCAAGCTGTGGACCAGTAATAATATCACCGATAGCAAAAATGTTCGGAAGGTTAGTACGACATTGTTGATCAACTTTTAATAAACCGCGGTCAGAAAACTCAATACCGATTTTTTCAAAACCCATATTTTCAGTATTAGGGCGACGACCAACTGTTATTAATACGTAATCAGCGTCAACTTTCTTTTCTTCACCACCAATTTCGCAGGTAACAATTACACCATTTTCAACTTCTTCAACACCTTTAGCGGATGCATCTACTATTACTGTAACACCTTTGTTTATAAGGTCTTCTTTCACAATTTGAGTCATTTGTTTATCAAAGCCAGTTAAAATATCTTTACCTCCTTCAATAATTGTTACTACAGAACCGAGGGAAGCGTAAGCAGAGCCCAATTCAGTACCAATGTAACCACCACCGATTACAACCAATTTACTTGGAACTTCAGTTAAACTAAGTGCACCTGTAGAGTTAATCACACGTTTTGTAAATTTAAATGTTGGAATTTCAACTGGACGTGATCCAGTAGCTATAATTGCATTTTTACATGTATATGTTTGAACTGCATCTTTATTGGTTACTCGTATAGTGTTAGCATCTATGAAATAAGCTTCACCTTTTATCACTTCTACTTTATTACTTTTTAATAATCTTTCTACACCACCTACTAATTTTTTTACAACGTTGTTTTTAAATTTTTGTACTTCTGCGAAGTCCACATTTACACCAGAAGAAAAAATACCCATATCTTCTGAATGCTTTGTTTCCTCAAAACGATGACCTACAGAAATAAGTGCCTTAGATGGGATACAGCCGACGTTAGCACATACGCCGCCAATATTTTCTCTTTCTATAATTGCCACTTGTTGTCCTAATTGTGAAGCCCTAGTTGCAGAAACATATCCTCCAGGTCCAGAACCAATAACGATTGTTTCAATCTCTCTCATATAGCTTTTCACACTCCTAAAAGAAAATTGGAAAACACTAGATCAAAATCTTTTATACTCTACACATTTTTCAATTTACAATTTTGTAAAAGTACCATTCTTCTCTCATCCGTTTTTTCATAGTTCCATCATGGAATTTCTATTCAGGATCACCCCCCTTAAAAAAAGAAACTGAACGGTCTCTTTTTTTACGATAAAAATTACGGCTCACTTGGCCGTAATTTTTTGTTTCAACTCAGCTAGAAGCTGAGACGATACTGCATCAATATAGACTGTATCTTGATATAAACGTGATAAGGCAAGTGCTCCTTCAAGAGAAGAAATCCAGATGATAGCAATCTGCTTTGCTTGAGTATCTGGTTTTAACTCTCCTTGCTCAATTCCATTCGTAATAATCTTTTCAATTATTCCAAGTAATTGATTCATCGCTATCTGTGCTTGTTCTGCCATGAGAGGATGGGAATCATCTGCTTCTAACGTTACGTTCATGATTGGACACCCTCCAGGAAGAGGATCATTATGAATGAGAGATGTAAAAACTGAAATAAAAGTTTTTAACTTATCCAACGTATTGGATGTTTTTTTTATCTCTTCGACATAACGCACTCCCATTTGTGAAGTTGCGTGCTGGAAGGCTTGAATAGCTAATTCATCTTTATTTTTAAAGTGACGATAGATGCCACCCTTCTCTAATCCAGTCTCTCGCATAATATCAGAAATTGAAGAACCACTATACCCTTTTACATTAAACAGGGCAGAGGAACGATCAAGAATCATTCTTTTTGTTAATTCACCTTTACGCATAGTGTCCTCCTAAAAGAAAACGTTTGGTCTCTTTTTAGTATATGACAAATCGAAAAGAATTAGCAAGAAAAAATATAGAAATGAAGATAGCTTTTATTTATAGAGATTTATTCTCTGCCAATCTAGCCGCAGTAATTATAGGAGCCCACTGGAAAATTTCATCTCTTAATAGACCTGTTTTTTTGCAATATATATGTAAATACATTTCAGCTAATTCCACTGAATTCTGTGAATACAATAAGTATGTCCGAAACACATCTGCACGAATATCACCTGAACTAGCATCAACCCAATCTATAATATTCACATCACCATTACTCATAATTAAATTAAACGGATGAAAATCACCATGACATAATCTAGGTTCAAATGTGATTGAATCTAACTTTTTTAATATATTTCCCTTTTGTTTTTCATCCAGATCATGTACGGAGTTAATTTGACGATAAAGCCTTTCTTCCATCGGTTCTATTTCATCCGAGCTCACAGATATAGCATGAATTTTTTGTTGTACACTAACACATATACTTATGTAATGCTCCGCTTTACTCAAATTATTAAGCAAAAGCTCACCAACACTTTCCCCTTCTACATATTCCATAATAATAGCTTGTCTACCTTGTATCTCTGTAACTTCAAATACTTTAGGAACGTGTAAACCACATGAATATGCATACTTTTGTTTTTGTGCTTCGTATAGAGATTCTGTATTAGGGAGGCATTCTTTAAACAATTTCACAACTTTATTATCACAAAGATAAATTTCAGCCGTATTTCCTTTGGCTATCGGATTTCCTAGATTCAATTCATTTCTCTCCTTACAGTAAATTAGAATAACGCCTTATAGTCCTCTATAAATTCAGTGTAATTATACTGAAACCCTTCTTCATGAAAATGAAAAAAACTTACCCCTCCCTATAATTATATAGAAAGTGGTAAGTTTAATTTTCTAGGAATATCGGAATGAAACTCCGGTGTATGCAAAACAGAAAATGAATACCCTTGTTGAATAAACAATACTTCAGTATGTTTACTTTCAAATGGAACACCATTTTTCTTAAAGTTATTTTGGATTTGTTGTAAAAACGCATGATCCGCTGTTCCGAATGAAACATGTACTTTCGGTGGTAAAGCTTTCATCGCGATTGGAATCCACGGTCGCTGCCACCAGGTTGCAACGATATATGCAGTGCCACCTATAACAAAGTTGAAAATATCCCCATCTTCCTTCGTTTTCATGTCTAGATTTGATTTCAACCATTCCGTAAATACAGGTACACTTTTAACCGGAAGACCAATTTCCCTTACGTATAAAATGTTTAACGGTGAATGCGGGGCTAATACCTCTTCTTTAACATAACTATGTGCGATAATTTCGAGAAGATTTCCATCACCATCTTTAAAGTATAAATTGAATAGACCGCTCTCCTCACCAATTGTATGACCATCTTTCCATTTCACAATGAGTAATCCAGACTCTTTAAGCCATTTTGCCGTTTCATGAAATTTTGAATATGGGATCTCAAAAGCGAAATGCGCAGGTGCAATTGCTTCATACACTTCTTGAAAGCTAATTGTTGTGTATGGTGTTACTTCAAATTGAATAAATGATGCTGTTTCTTTTTTTATTGGAAAAGATAGTATATCTCCGTATACTTGTTTTACTCCTTCTATAGAAACAGTTTGTAGTTTAATATCTGAAATGTGTGTAATCATTGTAATAAACCTCCAAATTCATTATATTTATTAGTATTGTATTTCAAAAACTAACAGGAAAAATCCATCTGGAGATTGAAACTTTAATTAATAAACTACTACTTTTGTATTAGAACAGTTAAGTTAACATTATAGGCTAATACAATAAAATCTTAACTTCAAGCAGTTTGCGTTTTAGTACAAATAATTGGTATGAACGACCACATCAAGATATAATGAATAATATCTTAAGCTAAAAGGAGTGTTGTATTGTGACTCAAAGAATTACTTACTATGATGCTGCACCTGATGCTATGAAAATTATGATGGACATGGAAAAATACACAAAGCAATCAACGATTAATCGAACGACTAGAGAGCTTATTAAAATTAGAGTTTCTCAGATCAATGGCTGTGCTTACTGCATAGATTTACATACATCTGATGCGCGAAAAATGGGAGAGACTGAACAAAGAATTTATTGCTTAAGTACTTGGGATGAATGTACTTTTTATACACCAGAAGAAAAAGTCGCTATTGAACTAGCTGAGCATATTACACTTATTCCTACTAAAAGAGTTCCTGAATCCTTATATAAACGCGTATGCGAACATTATGATGAAAAACAATATATTGACCTTGTCTTGATTATTAATCAAATTAATAGTTGGAATAGAATTTCTATTGCGATGGGAAATACACCGGCTAAAAAATAACACTTTAAGTAAACATCTTACTTACTCTCTATACGTTATTTCTTTATTACATACGCTTCAAAAAGGTTGATTCTTATACATTACAAGAATCAACCTTTTTAAGTTATATTGTATAAAGACATTACCAATGGTTTTTTATTTCTTCTACTATAACTTCCGGGTAATCCCAATGTAACAGATGGGTAGAATTTGGGATTAGTTTTACTGTCGCTCTTGTTCTCTCACTAAAAATGCTCGCTGTTTTCCCTCTATATTCATCCCAAATTTCGGGTACTGTAGCACGAAGTAATATTATATTAGATGGTAACTCCTCATATATATCCATGGTTTCATCCTTGTGCATGCCTCTTACGATATTACCAGCTGTTGTACCTCTCGCATGCCAACATACTTTATTATTTATTTCTATACCAAGATCCTTAACTGCAAGTTCTAATAATGGAGACCACCTTGTATAAACTTCTTTTTCACTTTTAAAGAAATCATCCCAACTATTAAATACATACTCTTCAAAGTCCTTTTCATAATAAGCGATTTCTTCTTCCAAAGTTTCTTCTTGAAGCCTTTTCGTTTGGTACCCTCCATCAATGAGAATACTCCCTAATACCTTTTCTGGATTATTTAATAAATAAAATAGCGCTACAAAACTTCCCCAAGAATGTGATAGGAAATAGAAATGTCCAATTTTCAGTTCATTTATTATTTCATTTAACCAATTTGCTAAATTCTGCATCTCATAATCTTCTGTTCTTTCAAAGAGCGGTGTTTTACCATGCCCAGGTGCATCAATGGAGATGATTCTATACTCTTCCTTTAACTCCTCTGCAATTTCTATAAAACTTAAACTCGTACTACCTAACCCATGTAAACAAAAGATAACCGGCTTGTCATTATTCCTCCATTCAGTAATATGTACATTTATCCGGTCATTGTTAATAAAGTAACGTTTCATAATAATTATCCTCCATATTTTGATTTTTGGATTAACACTTAACTTATTTCTATTTTTTTAAAGTTTTCCCTGCATTCTTTTCCACACAAAAAAGCCGATTTTCTTTAAAAGAAAATCAGCTTTTACGCTAAAATACATTATGATTTAACAGCAATAATCATAAACCTTTTTGAATTCGTACGAATCCCTTTTTCAGAACTATTAGCGTCAATAAACTTTTGTAAAATATTAAAATCCTCTTCCTCTTCTCCAAATCTAGGAATAATAGGCGTATGTTTTAATAAGAAAATGAGATCTTCAGGTGTACTGTAATAATCGATAACATCGTATTCACGTACTTGCACGAGCTCAAATCCTGCACTAATAAGTTCATCCATATATTTTTCTTTTAAAATGCCCTCTCTTTCGCCTAAGCATTGCCCTCTGCCAAATGCTTCTTTGAGATTTAATTTATCATGTTCGCAAACTTGTTGAGTTAAGAAAAAAGCACCCTTTTTCATTACTTTTGCCAATTCAGATGCTATAAACGGTGCATGACAACTAGAAGCAATATCAAAATAAGCATGCGGAAACGTTAAAGCTTCAGAACCCATTTGGAGAAACTCAACATTTTGTACACCTGCTTTTTTTAAGTTGGAATGTGCTGTTTCAATCATGCCATTAGAATTATCTATTCCAATTAATAATTTGGCTGAAGATGCTATGTTAAGTACATTTTCTCCTCCACCTGTACCAACATCAAGTAGAATGTGTGATGGTTTGCATCTTTCTTTCACTTCGCCATAAAAATCCCAAGTGTCACCTACAGTTTCACATTTCAGCTTACTGAAGTCCCACCCGTTTGCTCGTCCCACTTTATTATAAAAATTCTTATAATCTAATTCATTCATTTTATTATTTCCCCTTTGCAGAAAAGCATTAAATATCTAATTTTGATAATTCCCGAAATAGACTCAAAGGTGATATATTCGTAAATGGGCTTACGTCTCTTTTGATATCCGGTACGCATTTTTCATCCCAAAACAACTAGTTACTTCGAACAATAGGGAGCTTTATCAATTTCACCTCATTTGGAAGATTATATGTTTAATAATCTCTAACACTATTTAATTATATATTATAAAATAAAAATTTTTAAAACAATAAATTCTCACACACTCTAATTAGTTTACATAATAATTTTATAGTTCACCTTTATCGATATATTCTAAATGTCCTCTTCCCCAACCACACATACTATCCAAAACAGTGCTTACTGTTTTTCCATGTTCTGTTAAGCTGTATTCCACTTTAGGTGGAATTTCTTTTAATGAAACATGATAGTTCATTTCAATAACATCCTCTCTCACCGTTTTCATTGAGTCTTCGAGGAGACGTAATTGTTTTTGGAGATCATCTATTCCTTTTTTATTTGAGCACTACGATTTTCAAATTGTGATTTTATTACTTCAATATTTTCACTCTCTACTATTTCTTTAATTGGGCTGCTAAATAATATCGATAGCCACTCTGCTCATCGACTTTTTCTGGCTGCAATAATTCCACTTTATCGTAATGTCTCAACATACGTATGCTAATCGAAGAAAGTTTTGAAAAATCCCCTATTTTGAACATTAGCCCCTCCTATTTATTACCATTATTCGAAGCTCAACTTAGGCTTAAACAATGACATTGTGTGAGAGTCAACTATTTATAACGGTTTAAGTGATTATTTAATATATTATATTTACATAATTAAAAACCATTATGATTCATTTACCAATTTACTTTTCAATGCAATACATATTGATATTAATCCATTTACGGTCAATAACATAACTATAATACTAGTGAGTAAAGCTACATCTGCAGCAAACATTTTAATTGTCTGCCACGGTGAATTTGTACTATAAATAAGAAGTGGAATTAAAATAATAGATAATATTAGAAACAAACTCCCTAGAAAAAACCAGATCATTTTTTTACGGATTTTCTTACGTTTATACTTTATTATTAGCATAATTGCTGTAATGAAAAGTGTGAAAATTACTATTGACATAACAAGTTGAACTATTGGTATATTTCGGGGTATACTAACAGGTTCTTCACCATTCAAAATATTAATAATACCTTTTTTCAATGCTGGCAGTGCTGTTTCTTCTAAAATATGATTTTTATTCGTTAAAATCACACCACCCCAGCCAGTTTCATTTAAAATAAATATTTCTGCATGTGAATCCGGAGTTGACCCTGAATGCCAAACCATCTTTTCGTTTCCATTTATATTTGTTGTCCTCAGTCCAAATCCATAATGTTTTTCTGAATCTACTTTATATAGTGGTGATAAATAAAGATCCATACTATCTTTATTTAAAAATTGCGTATGCTCTTTGTGATTCAAAAACTTAATGAATTGAATCATATCTTCTAGATTTGCTGTAATATAGCCATATGGTGACCCACCATTATCATACGACACCGTACTTTTTCTTGGTATTCCAAACCATGATTGGTAACCTGTTAAATAACCATTTTTATAAGAATCCTCACTATTTGCTGCTGTACCATTCATTTTTAATGGCTGAAAAATTTCCTTCTCCATATAAGTAGAGTATGTTTCTTTTGAAACTTCCTCAATAAGTGCACCAAGAATTAGATAATTCGCATCACTATATTGATATTTTTTTCCGGAGGAAGCAGTTAATTCTACATTTGAAAGTTTTTTCACATTTTCTTTTATAGCTGTAGTGTTTTTAGATTGCTGATCTGATAAGGTTAATCCTGTATAAGTACTTATGCCACTAGTGTGATTTAAAAGGTGTTTTATTGTTATGTCTGAGGCGAATTGGTTGTCTTTTACTTTAAACCAAGGAAGATGTTGTTGAACTGAATCCTCTAAATTAATTTTTTTATCTTCTATTAACTTCACTATAGCTAGGCCAGTTAATGATTTACTTATTGATCCAATTGCAAATGGTGTTTTACTGGTTACCTTTTTTTCAGACTCCCCGGTATTCCCCCATGATTCTTTGAAGAATACATCTTTATTATGTACAATTGCTATAGAAGCTCCTGGAATATTTTGTTCCTTTAAAAACTTTTCAATATACTTGTCTAAAGTAACTTTAATATTTTGCTGAGCGTAAACTTTTGGATGTATACTACATAACATTAACACATTATAAAATATACAAATTAGAAACAATTTATATTTAAATGTCTTCATCTTAATTTATTTCAGATAACTTTCTTTTTTTATAACTTACTAAGCTTATAAATACTAAAACGGAGATTGTAAAACTAATCATTATTAATAAAGAGTTCCACCATTGATTTTCTGTTATTCGATATAAAATATTATAATTAAATGTATTATTACTATTGTTTGGACTAAATGATTCAGTTAAAAATATTGAAAGTGTAGTTTGTGAGATGAGGTAAGTAATCAAAGAGATGAATATTCCACCTATGATTAGTGTACTAGATTTTTTATTTACGTTTCGAAGTTGTTTCATTTTTACTCGCAGATCAATTTCATTTATTTCCAAAAAATCTTGAACAAATAACTGAGGCGTTCCTAAATCATTTATACTTTCTTCACCATGTTCACGACATTCTTGAATATGTTCTAAAATTTGTTGTTTAATATTTTCCCTTTCTTCTAAACTTATATCGTATTGCTTTAAATCCTTAAGTACGCCAGTTAAAAATTGCTGTTCTTTATCGTTTAATTCATTCCTCATTTCAGAAGGTCTCCTTTCAAACCACTCTTTAATAATGTTTTAATATCAAATTGCAACTCTAACCACTCATTAATTTTCTTCTCAAGACGTATTTTTCCATTTTCATTAATTTCGTAATAAATCCTAACTTTACCACTATCCGTTACTTCTTGATAAGTATTAACCCGCTCTTGATTTTTCAGTTTAGTTAAAATCGGATAAATACTTCCTACTCCTTTCAATTTCAAATTATGTCCTTCAAGTTCTTTCATAATTTCATAACCATAACTTTTCTTTGCAGACAAAATAGACAATACACACATTTCCAAATGACCCTTAATTAAACTTGTTCTATCCATAGGATAAATTTAACAGAAATATATACTTCATTCAAGTATATATTTCTGTTAAATTTAAAAATTAAGAAAATAACGGTTTTTTTCATTAAAAAATCAGCAAAATTTCAATATGATTTACTCCAAATAATTTCCCGAATTCTTTTCACCCTTTAATTCAGTACCAAAATGATTATTTATCATGACAAATAATCATTTTTATACAATAATAATTACACAATAAATAATGATTATTAAAACATTAACACTTTATTACACCGATTCACTCACACACCGGTGTACTATTAAGACTTAGAAAAAATGATTTAATCAGTTATATCAACCTGCTATACCTTTCAGCTTATCAATTGTTAATTTACGAATAATTTTTTTACCTTTTGTCTAGCTAGATTAACATTTTAAAACCAACAAGTTCTTCTCCAAAACAAAAACTCATTTGCAGATTATTGCAAATGAGTTTTTAAGTATTAACTGACAACTAGCTTTTAAAATTTTTTTTGGTTTAATTATTCTGCTCAAGACATTCATAAACAGCCATCATTTCTCGCTTATTCAACTCACGAATTCGATTAAATATTAGAATATCTGCAACATCCTCAGTTCGTAAGCTTTCATCCACAACATCACTAACTTTTCCAGTTAACCATGTTTCTACGTCTATGTCATCGACGATTTCTTTACGTCCTTCATCGTTAATACCACTTGCATTACAAGTTACACACGGAATTGTTAATTTAAACACGCCGTCATGCAGGTTATCTTCTGTTATTACTTTCTTTCCGTTACAGAATGGACATGGGTTGCTTTTTTTAATTTTATTAATTTGAGTAACTAATTTTTTATAACCAAATGCTTCATATACATATGTTAGTTTTTTATATTTTCCATTTGTGAAATACTTATCTATGATAGTTTCTCTTGTTTCATTGATATTTTGGAAATCACAAATAGTCACCTTATTTTTATTGCTGATGGATTCGACATTACCTTTAATTTCGCCCCAGAATGGTAATATATTTTGTAATACCATTTCATAGTTTGAAAAGCTTGCTTGCTCTAGTTCAAACATTTTCAGTGCAACTTGTGTTTCTCTAGGTAGTAACGAAACGTCTTCTGTTAGAATCATCTCGTCACCTAAAATGGATTTCAATTTTACTAGTGCAGGTAAATCACCTACTATTTTTAATACTTCTTCAAGCGGCTGATTGATAATTTCACGAATATCTTTATCTCCAAACTTAAGCGATTTATGGTGGTTTAATACAGTCCCCTCACAAATTGGACATGTCATCATTTCTTTAGAAGCTTTAATATCTTCTTTAATAGCTGCTTTGGAAATGACAATATACCCACCAATAATCGTATTAAATCCTACCCATGTTCTACGTGTCTTTCCTTTCTTATCATAAAAGGACTTATCAAAATAGCCGTACCAAAATGTATGTTTCTCTTCCTCAGACATATCATTATAGCTTTTCGTCAAATCATGACCTAGCTCATTTTTAATTTCTTCAAATAGAAATTCTATTTTTTCATATTGATAAAACTTTAATACTTTCATGATTTCCGGATAGAATAGACCATCCCAAAATGGAATGTTTTTATCTTGAATTACAATTTCCTTATCAAAGATTTCTATCTTAAGACGTCCTGAACATGATGGGCAATGATTATCCTGAGAATAGAAATCGAAACTTCTCGTATCTTTATTAGCCGGATGAGCAGCTACAATATGATTGATCAATCCACCAATCTCATATAAAAAACTATATTGACTATACAAATGTCTTTCGAGATCAATAGCAACAACTGGTGCAATTGTATCAGATTCGTATTCACCGTAAATTAAACGAGCCATTGATGATAAGCTTTTTAATATGCCACCCTTATAGATGTTTTCTGCATTTTTAAAATAAGAAATATGATTTTCTTCTAAGTAGTTAATTCCATTTTGTTGATTCAGTGTTGAAGAAATTTGTAATGGAGTAACTTTATCTATATCATTTTTTTGACGATAATACTCATCATGACTCACAACATCAAGATGTTCTACAGATGCATGTTGTCTTTTACCAAAATCAATGATGAAATCAGAGTTTTCTAACATATAGGCATTATGTTCAATCATTACGATAGAGACTGATTCATCTTGTAAAATCCCCCTGACACTATCAATGAATTGATTTAATATATTTTGTGATAAACCTTTTGAAGGCTCGTCAAAAATAAATAGTGTATGTGGATTTCTTGATTTTGCAAATAACTCCGAAACTAAATGAACGCATTGAAACTCACCAGTTGATAATGTTTGTGTTTTCCGTTCTAATGTCAAATAGCCAAGTCCAAGTTTGATTAATAGGCTCAAGCGTTTATAAGCGATATCTTCATTAGGAAGTTCATCAATGATATCCTCAATCGAACGTTCAAAAATGTAATGAATACCTTCACTATATTTAGTAAGTTTCTTTTTAATATCAAGAAAAGTCGCAACGGTTGACCGACTTGTAATTGATTGGTTTCGATCTTGTCCTACCATTACTAGTTTATCTTTTGGATATCGTTTCAGGAAATCTTTAGATATACATTCATTAACAAGTGTTGATTTACCACATCCTGATTCACCTGTAACCGTTACAAGTCTATTTTTAGGAATCTGAAATTCAGTCATTTGGATGTTACGGCAATATAAATCATGGAATGCATAATATTCTGTTGGTATTTCATGATTTATTCCCCAAATTATTGGCTCTGGCCTTGGTGATTCTTCAACAATTGTTCCGCCATATTTCCCGCTACCTGGCCCAAAGAACAATTGCTCATCAGTTGTATCAAGTACTGTGTCTGAATGATCAATAAGCCAAATTTGATTCTTACATCCTAATTGTTTAATCTCTTCTAAAATTTTTAATAGTGTTTTATGATCAAGCCCTACTGAAATTTCATCAATAATAACTACAGTATTTTCACTTACTGCCATAAATTCTGCCAAGTACAGTCGTGTAATTTCTCCACCTGACAATGTACCCATAATCCGATTTAATGTTAAATAACCAATATTCATATCAACAATGTTTTGAAGAATATGTTGTTTCGCTTCACTAATATTTAAAACTTCTGCTAATGAAAGAATAGATTCTACACTTAAATCATTAATATCTGAAATTGTATGTGGTTTATCAAATAATTCAATTGTATATTGTTCAATTTCTTTACTATATCTTCTTCCTTCGCATTTTTTACACTCAATATTTTTAGTAGTGCCGCGTCCTTTACAACCAGGACACCAACCTAACTGATTATTAAATGAAAAGACCTCAGGAGAAAGATTATATTTTCCAGCAAGCTTTTCACGTATCTCTTTAAAAACACCTGTATGAGTACCAATCGTTGAACGTGGATTAGAAGAAATAGACGATTTTCCTAGAAAAAGTACTAAAGGCATTTCTTCCATCTTAATAGCACTGAAATTAGTTTCCATAATATTAGGAAATAAATACTGATATTCAGCTTTTGGTAATAAGGAAACAAGGCGCTTCTTGGATTCTTCACCAATTGTTTGACAAAAAGTTGTTTTACCAGATCCAGACAATCCAGCAATTCCAAATGATTTATTTACCGGTATTTCTGCATCTAATTTATTTATATTGTTCGCAATTAATTGATTTACTTTCATATTAACCTCTATTCTTATTGTTTTTAAAAAACGTTTTTATAAGATAATAATTACACAATAAATATCGATTATATAATTAATATCCTTTCAACTCATCGGTCTTAACCTTATATTTTTCAAACCAATATTCCCAATCATCTTTTGAAAATTCTTTCTCTTCCTCTTCTAAAACTGAAGAAAAAAGATCTAAACAAATATGCCAACCTGCTATATCTTTAGGAGTATGATCTGTTAATTCATGAATGAATTCTTTAAATAATAATAGGGATCCCTTTTCTTTTTTATGTATTTCAAATCGGACACGATCTTTATCCCATGTGAATTCTAAAACTGAATTCATTTGACATTCTAAGATATCAATATTTATAAATGTACCATCCATCATATCAAACTTTATAATTCCACCTGTCTTAAGGTCTTCTATTTGTAAGTTAGACATCCACTTTTTTAGTTTATTATTATCTGTTAACACAGACCAAACCTCTTCTATCGTAAATGGAAGATGACGATCAAATTGTACTAAGTATTCATTATTTTGCTTCTCTATTATAGCTATCATTATTCATAACACTCCTTCTATCTTGGATAGAATATATGTTCCCTTTCATTATTTTACTTGATTTTACGAAAAAAATAAATCTCAATTAACATAATTTTTACGGTGTTTTTACAATAAAGGGCTTTGTTATTGTCTAACTATTCGCTATGATTATTTCATACAGATTGTTCTTTGAAAACTGAAGATATGAGGTTGGTACGAGAAAAGGTTCGTTCCGTAAAATCTTCAATCACTCGCCATCATACCAAAAGAGCGAAAACCAAGCCTTGACGTTGGTATGGATAAGACAATCATAATCGCTACAATGTGGTGGGTTCTTGCCAAGGACAAAAAGAAAATGGCAATTTTTTTGTATACGCCAACAATTGGCACGACGGGGGATTATCGACTAATTAGCCCCCATTTTATGCACAAGCTAACTATCTCCTCCTTATTTTCATTACAAAAATAAAAAGCAGAAAGAATGATATCTTCTGCTTTTATAATAAAATGTACATTTCATATTGTTCTAATGCATTCTTTTCAAACCCACATTTCTTTAAAAACCCCTCAAGTAAACTATTATTAGGAAACCCAATTGATAATCTTGATAATTTCAATTCTTTACTTGCTACTTGTAATAATTGCGTCGCAATACCAATATTTCTATAGTCTTTGTCTACAAATATAAAGCTAATTTTCCCTTGTTCATTTACACATATAGAGCCTTTTAAATCATTATCAACATATGCACCGTAAAATGTATTATTTGTTTTTTCGATATAATCCATATCATTTTGCCAATTTATATGGAAGTTAAGCCATTTCCGAATTCCAAATTTAAATGGCTGCAATTCTATTTGTTTTACTTCAATACCTTTAAAATCCTTATTAATTATTTTAGTTACATCATTTAAATTATAATAAGAAAGTTCATATACTTTTTCATAACCAAATTTATTATAAAAATGAATCGCTCGGTCATTACCTACAATTACTTCAAGAAAAAGTTGCTTGCATCCATTTTGAATTGCCTCTTCTTTATGCAGTCCAAATAACTTTTGACTTACACCAATGCCGCGATAATCCGGATGAACAGCTAAAGTTCCGCAGCGCATTGTTTTTATACTTTCATAAACCTTTATACCACCAAGTATTACACCAACAGATTTGTCATCATCTAAAGCAAGAAAGGAGTGTTCTAGCATATTCCCTTCTGGTCCAAAAAATCTTTTGATAAAATTTTCTTTTGAAACTTCCATTTTAATAATGTAATCTGAAAATCCCTCCTTAAAAGCTTCATACACTAAATCTATACTTACTTCACTACATCTTTTATATTGAATCATATAAGTATAATCCTCCACTTTAGCTTGCTATATACTACATTCAAATACATGAAATGAATTCCCTACACCATATCCATCTTTTATTTCATGAACAACAATTTGACTAAATCCATTAGCAATAAGTATATTTTCAAATTCTTTTAAATCATATAGTCTTATAGGAAAATCCATAACCATACATCTTTGTACAAAGTTCTCCATAATACGTATGCAATTATAATTCACCTCTTAATTTGAAATGAGTGGGATATTCCCCCTCTTGTTATCTATTGTTAACTACAGTAATCTCATAAACACGTAAAAAAGTAATTAAATGCTCACATGCTCGTTCACATGCTAACATTTTAAAAACCTTTTGTTCTTCTTTCGTTTTGTCATTCGCTTGATCTGAGGCAGCTTTTAAACATAGAAATGGTTTTCTATTTACATGACACACATAAGCGAATGCTGCCACTTCTTGATCAACGGCTAAAGCACCGTATACAGTATGAAGTAAATACCTCATTTCTGAACTTCGAATACGTTGATCTCCAGATAGAAATGTACCAAAATGGACCGGGTCATATGAACGTAATTTCTTCATTCGTTTTACGAGTGATTTAGTTGTTTCAATAGGTGCTGTTCTACCATCATATAGATTAAAACTATCTTCTCCTGATCCAGCCGCTGTAACATCATGCTGCAAAGTATTAAGAGCTACAACGATGTGTCCATTTTTCACCTTATCTGATAAACTCCCGCAAATTCCTGTCATAAATAACTGGTCTGGCTGGAATTCACTTATTAATAGTTGTACACAACTAGCACAACTTACTTTACCGACACCAGTTACAACTGAAATAACTTCTAATTCATTAATAGAATGAAAATGAAATTCCCAAGCTGCTATTTTTTCTACACGCTCACTTGGATAATGTTGATGCAAATACGTAAGCTCTGGTTCCCATGCAGATACAATTGCGATCCTTTTCATTACACACTTCACTTCCTCCTATTTTCATGTAAATAAGTCATCTATACTCTCTCGTTCATATTCTGGTATCCACTCTTTATACTTCTCATATAAATCCCGTATCTTTTCTTTATTCTTCGCAATTACTTCACATCCTCTATCATCATAAATAAACATGATAATATCCTTTGTTATATTTATAAAAAATACATCTGGATATGAAATTTCTTTTTTTCGCCCTAGACGTGGACGTAGGTCAGGGAAATCTTCATGATTAGCTGCTTGAATAAGCGGTTCATATTTAACATCTTCAGCAAGACATTTTAAAGAAAATTGATATGTACAATATAAGTCAGCTTCTTCATCTTCAAATAGAAAAGGTAATGTTTCTTGTCTTATATGAAACTTTAAATCCCTCTTTTTAATAAATCTATTATATACATTTATTTTCTGCGGATTTTTTATATTTTCCTGTTTAAATCGATAAATATTTGTGACTAAAAAGACGGTATCTTCTTTTGAAAATATATCTTCAAATAAGTATTTATTACATGTATATAGTTGAGAGAAGTATTCCATGTTTAAATCGTCGGTTCCTTCTACATTTTGGTATTTATCTTTTCCAAAATCAAAATGTAGATGAGTTTCCCACTGAAAGTATATGTACGGTACTAACGTAACTCCTGGAAATGTTTGATTCATATATTCTTTTAATTGCATTTTTATACCCTTTCTACTCTACAATTTCTTTTAAATACCAATATGCTTCTTCTAGCCACGGATGTATGACCTTTAATGTATCTTTTCTTTCCCACAAATATGAAATATATACAAAAGCAGCATGGTCCAAAGATTTTCCCAATCCTTTTTTCACCTCAATTAAATATGATGGTGTCCCTATTTGATCCCATTCTAATTTATCAGCAACAAATAATACTAAATCCATCTTCGTTGCATGTTTACGCAAAGTAGTGTGGCAACTGATTGCATTTAAAACTTCTTCGTCCTCTATTTTAAATATCTCTTTTGCAATTACTCTCGATAATTTTTGATGAATAATCATTGGAAATTCTCGTTCTTCTTGTAATATTTCTATTCCAAATTTTTCAGCAACTGCAATCCGCTCCTCATTCGGAAAGATTGCACTAATATCATGTAAACACCCTGCAATCGCTGCTTTTTCTTCATCTTCATAAAATATTCCCGCAATTTTTCTCGCCTCATTTGCCACACGAATTGAATGTTTATATGTAACTTCTTTATTGTATTTTAATAGAAAAGCTTTAATATCATTTTCTATTTTTCCAGTTGGAGTAAATGAATATATATCATTATATAACATAGCAAGTCCCCCTTATAACTATCTTTCAGTATAATGTGGAGTTTAAATATCCTTCTTATTTTATATTCGTTATGAATGTTTTAATTCCTTTTTAATACGATACATGAAATTTTATGTAGAAACATTACTACAAAATACATAAATGTTTGATATTATAGTAATGTTGATTAATTGTAAGGAAAGGAACTAACTATAAAATGAATAAAAACATATTAATTATTGATGATGATAAAGATATTGTAGAATTACTGGCTGTTTATTTACGAAATGAAGGCTATAACATTTATAAAGCTTATGATGGTGATGAAGCATTACAAATGATATCTACATATGAAGTTGACCTTATGATTTTGGATATTATGATGCCCAAACGAAACGGATTGGAAGTTTGTCAAGAAGTGCGTGAAAATAATACTGTACCTATCCTTATGCTTAGTGCAAAGGCTGAAGATATGGATAAAATTTTAGGACTTATGACCGGCGCAGATGATTATATGATTAAACCGTTTAATCCACTAGAATTAGTGGCTAGAGTGAAAGCTTTATTACGAAGATCCTCTTTCCAAAATGCTACTTCCCAAAAGAATGAAGATGGTATTATTCGTATTCGTTCTGTTGAAATACATAAACATAATCATACTGTTAAAGTAAATGGAGAATATATTAAACTCACATCTATTGAATTTGATATTTTATATTTACTTGCGAGTAATACAGGAAGAGTCTTTAGTTCCGAAGAAATTTTTGAACGCGTTTGGAATGAAGATGGTTATGGTTCAAATAAAACTGTGATGGTTCATATTAGTAATTTGCGGGATAAACTTGAAACAGTAATGAATGGAGAAAAGTTTATTCATACTGTTTGGGGAGTAGGCTATAAAATTGAGAAATGAAGCTTTTGACATATTAAAAGATATCCCAAAATGGAAAATTATTTTTTGGCTCTTATTAGCTATCACACTAACCCCTATTACTGAATTAATTATTTATCGCCTCGTTACTAGTGTAATTGAGAGTTCACTTACTTTAAGTGAACTAGGAAAAGAATTCATTAGAATTTTTGGCCATGAAAAATATATTGGATTAAAAGAGTCTTTATGGATGATGATTGTATCTTATTTGTTTTTATTTTCTATTTTCTCATCCTATTTATACATTTTTTATCGTCATGAAAGAAAGGTTTACTATGAAACTTGTATAAAAAAAATGATTGAAGAGATTCGGTATATTGCAAGTGGAAACTTTAATCATAAAGTTTCCATCGTACACCATAATTATTTAGAAGAACTGGCAACTGGGGTCAATCAAATTATTGAGCAATTAAAAGTTTCGATTGATGAAGAAAGACAGGCAGAACAAGCAAAAAGCGAACTTATTACAAATGTATCACATGACTTACGAACCCCTCTTACATCTATAGTTGGATACGTAAATTTAATCCATCATGATAATTATAGAGATGAAGTAGAATTACGATACTATATTCAAGTCATTTACGATAAAGTAACTCGTCTTAATGCATTAATGAATGACTTGTTTGAATATACACGCGTTCAAAATAAAGAGTTAAGTTTATATTCTGCTCCCATTGATATTGTAGAATTGATTGGACAATTAACTGTCCAATTTCGGATACAGCTTCAAGAAGCTAATATTGAATGTCGCCCTTCTTTCCCATCTCAAAAGCTAATGGTACTAGCTGATGGGGATAAATTAGTACGTGTGTTTGAAAATCTAATCATAAACGCTATTACTTATGGAAATGATGGAGATCATATTGATATTACCGCTTACGAAAGCAATAACATGATTACAATTGATATAACAAATTACGGACAACCTATCCCTAGTACTGATTTACCTCATATTTTTGAACGTTTTTATCGTGTTGAAAAATCACGTTCAACAAACACTGGTGGATCTGGACTCGGATTAGCAATTGCAAAAAGTATTGTTGAATTGCATAAAGGAACAATTGAAGTATATAGCGATGATAAAAAAACAACTTTCACTGTAAAACTACTCCCTTATAAAGCTTAATACCACATATTTATAGGTTCAATTTTTTATCATATAAGAAATTGAACCTTTTATATTCCATCAATATCCAAAATTTAATAATCCTTTATAATTCTTTAGAAATTCTTTACCTTTTCTTTCTTCCTAATTAAGCATTCCTTTTTACAATAATATTATTGATGTAATAGTAGGAGGATCGCTTATGCAATTCTTGAAAAAAATAACAGTTTTATTATTATCTTTTCTCATTACTGCACTTATCGTTTTATATTTTTACCTTTATGTAAATGGTCCAATTATTCAAGCTAAATCAGCTATTTTAATAGATACTAATTCTGGTGAGATTGTTTATAAAAAAAATGAAAGTACTCCCATTCAGTCGGCCACTTTATCTAAATTAATGACTGAGTATATTGTGATGGAACAACTTCATGATGGCAAAATACAATTAGATGAATCTGTAAAAATAAGTAACGACGTTTTTCAAACCGAAACGAGTCCTATACATGTAACATCGAATGATAAAACAACCGTTCGTGATTTACTAAATACATTGCTTTTAACCGGAAATAATCGTTCTGCACTTGAACTAGCAGAACACATTGCTGGAAATGAAGATAATTTCACATCGTTAATGAATGAAAAAGCAAAACAACTAAAGTTATCACAACAATCTCCATTTTTAAATTCCACTGGAATAAATAGCGAGAAGAATAAACAATCGATTACAACAGCAATAGACGCAGCCGAAATAGCTGCACAATTAATAAAAGACTATCCAGATGTATTAAATATAACTAAACTAACCTCTTACCCATTTACCTTCAAAGATTTTCAAGTTCTCAACACAAATAAAATGATTTACTCTCTTGATAAAAACATTAAACTAAAAGGTGTTGATGGCTTGCAAACTAGTTTGTCAACTAACGGTAATTATAGTTTTGTTGGTACAGCAAAACAAGGAGATACAAGGTTTATTTCTGTAGTATTAGACGCCAATGAAGAAAACACGGCTTTTGTTGAAACAAAAAAGTTACTTCAATACGGTTTTGAACCTACCTCATATTCTGCACTCCAAGCTTTCAAAGACGTTGTTACATCTTGGACCATTTTGCTTCAGTTTAAAAATTTAATCATACAAACGATTATGATCTTTTTAATCATTACCACCTTAATGTTTTTACATATACGTCAGAAAAAATCAGAGGATTTTAACTAAAAGTTCTCTTTTATATAAAAAGCCGACTTGCATTTAGCAAGTCGGTTTCGAAATCTATAATCCCCTTCCAATTAAATTCGCTGAAACGGGCTGAAGATTTAAATCTCTCGCCCATATAGATAGCTGACCAATATGATGAATTTCATGTGCAATTACATGCCTTAAAACTTCACCGTATTTATATGTTTTATCTGTCCATGAAGCTTTCAATATTTTTGATTCGAAGTCGCCAGACCATAACCGCAAAAAGTTATCTAATTCTCGTCTATATAAATCAGATAATGCTTTCACTTTTTTGATTGATTGATTGATAATCTTTAAACTGTGGTTCGTTATCCTCTTTTTCTTGAAGCACACTAATCCAGCTATACTCAACATCTACAATATGGAAAAGTGTTTCTAAAATACTCCCAACACCTCCAACACGTTTGCGAAGCAATTCCTCCTCTGTAAGCTGTTCACACCACTTAAACCAATGATCTCTTACTTGCCAATTGTAATAAAATAGCGTTTTCAAATTGGAGCACCCCCACTTTTTTATATAGCCAGAAATGTTTCATTCGTATATGCTTCATTTTCCAATTAACTATGCAAAATCACATTTCTTCTACTGAGTTCCTCTACTATTTGCACAACTATTTCACTTACAGATAAAGATCCATCCAAAATGATATCTGAATTCGGCTTAACAGTATAAATTGCCTCTAAATAAGCTTTTCTCGCATGTGTTATATAATGTTTTAGATCATTATGTATTTCACTAATTGTACCTTCTTTAAAGTCACGCAAAATCCTCCTAGCCATCGCAATATCTAAAGGCGTATCGATAAATATAGTTACATCTATTAATTCGCGCATTTCACTATTTAAGTAGGCAAAGGGATAATCTACTATAATATAGTCTAAATTACTATTTTGTAGCAGATGCTGAATATCAGTAATTAATGGTGTTAGTACCCACTCATCATAATTCGCCCCATCATCAATCCATTTACAAATATCAGCAGGACAGTTATCAAATTTATAACTATCAAAGTATAGAGCCTTTGAATTCGTTAGCTCATGCGTTAAACTTTCTGTAATTGTAGTTTTCCCCCCTCCTGAAACGGCTGCAATTGAAATTATTTTTGTTTTTTTATTCATGATTTCCCACCAAACCCCTTTAGTTAACATAACATAATTATAAAGAACCGTTGCTAGTTATTGTTCCATTCATATTCTAACATACTCATTTCCCATAAGTTCCAATACGTTTCTCCTACTTTTTTTGCCTCTCTTAATAAACCTTCTTTTACAAATCCTATTTTTTCGTAACAAGAAATAGCTGACTTATTAAAGTCATAAACACCAAGAGTTACTCTATGTAGTTTTAATTCTTCAAAAGCAATACGAAGTACGGCTTTCATCATATGTTTCCCTATAGAACGCCCTCTCATTTTCGTATTACCAACTAGCACTTTTCCAATTCTAGCAGACTTATTTATATTATCTATTTGTCCAAGAGAAATATGACCAATAACTGCTTTAGTCTCTTCATCCATTATTTTGAATGCCAGTGTGTTTGCACTTTCTGCATATTTCTCTAATTGCTGTTCATTTAAAGGATATGTAAATGCATTTCCCGACCATTGTATTAAAAATTCTTCGGAATCGATCCAATTAATTAATTGTTTGAAATCAGTTCTTGTAAATTGTTGCAGCTTGATCACTCTCATTCTCCTTTCACACAACCTTTTATACACCTTCAAATTTATTTCTATATGAAAAATATATTCCCTTTTAAACAAAATAAAAAGCCATTCATAAGAATGGCTTAGCATCAATAAAGCATAATTAATCTTTATTTGCTACGTCAACACCGTTAAAATCAAACTCATCAGTAACAGTTGTAGCAGGTGGTAAAATTGCTTCAATTTTACAAAGAGATATAATTGCTGCAACTGAATCAGGAATAGCAGCTAGCTTAACAACATCGCAAGTTACCGAAGAAACAGTACCTATATAAGTACGTCCTTCAGTGTTAATTCGCACTGTTTTATTAATTAATTTTTTAAGCTCATCTCTAATTCCTTGTACACAAGAGCTGTCACATTTCTCATTCTTTTCCTTTTTACACTCTTCAAAAATGTCCCAACAATCATCATGCTTACACGTACATTTCTTTCTACAATTATTAAATCGAGAACCCAAAACCTCACCCCCTAATCCTTTCTACTAGTAAAGTATGTCCAATAGCTTAAAAGTGTACGAGACAAAAGCATAGAATAGTATGAATCCTATTGAAGGGAGGTATAAAAGAATGTCCTGGAAAAATGATTGCTGGAGTTCTAAGAAAAAGCATTGTTGTGATGACTGGTGGAAATCTAAAGAAAAGAATCATTGTGATAATGATTGGAGTTCTAAACGAAATAAGTGTCGTTGTAAATGTTTCTTTATTTGTTGTCATTGTAAAAGAAAAAATTGGTAATATTTTCAATATCGACTTAAAAGAGAGAACATGTCTTTTGTGACCGATAAATACTAGAATGTAATATACAAAAAGCTGACTAAGTATAGTCAGCTTTTTGTCAATGAACACGTAGAGATTTATTTTAATATAGTTCTTATTAGAAAAGGATTATTTTATATAGATTACTATAAGCATCCATAAAGCCAAGGCGCCAATGATAGCGAGCGCTATACGTGTAGATAGTACCCTTAATTCAAAGTCTGTTTTCTTGGAGGGTTCAGGATATGCAATTATGTAGATTCCCTTTAATAATGCAAGCCATGCAATAACCGTTAGGAACCCCTGCCAGTTGAATACCCATACATTATGTAGGATTACACTACCTAACCCTAGGAAAATCGATAGAAAACCATACATAATACCAAATCCTCTGTCTTCAACCACTAATTTTTTCAATTCACGTAGTACCGATGGACGTACGAAAAGTATTCCCGATACGATAACCGTTATCCATCCCCAAAACAATCCTAAAAAAGTACTAGTTTCCATTATTAGTTCACTCCCCTCAATTATTTATATTTCAGATATCCCCCCCTTTAGAACAATTCCAACATCTTTATATATAGGCTAAATTCTGCTCTTTTTTAATACAAACATGGCATATTCTATGCCCATCCTTAATCACCTCATTTCTCTACAAAATGAAATTTTTATATCATTCTTCGTCATCATCTATCCGAATCAACCGAAGTCGCTTTGCACTATTACCGCACACTTTTTCATAGCTTGGAGCTAACATGCACCAAAGCCAATATAATGATTTATTCGCCTTTTCACTAACCTCTAAAATTGTCCCCTCTGTAATAAAATGATCACCTTGATACAATGTATACTCGCTTGTCCCATGGAATCATCATTATTCCCCTCCCTATTAAAATAGCGTTTTTGTTTCAAATAATGCTCTCATTAATTTGGACGCATTTACCAGTATATTTACCAAAAAATTCATGATATCGTTAACTAGTCGAGTACGTCATTACTTGACGATTACCCTTAGGAGCCCCGCAGACAATCGGGGTTCCTTTTATTTAAATAAGGATTTTGTTTAAACTTTACAAAACTCATCTATATTAAACTATCTTCTAAAATTCCCATTGAACATTTATAATACTTTTAAACGGTTTAAATTCTACAATCAGTAATGGAGGCATTTTAATGTGAAACATCCCAAAAATATCATCACAACAATCAAATCCTAAGATACCCTCACAGCAAGTGAACCCTAACACCCAACAAGGTAATAATAAAAAAACAAGACGCCGTATTATAACTACTTTGGCTTTTATATTATCTGTAATTTTTGTCCTTCAATATTTTCTTAATAACCAACAAGAAATGATTAAAGAAAAACAAATCACGCTTAATACGGAGCAACAAAAATTATCTTCTTTAAAGAAGGATGGTCATTCCCTTAAAAATGATGTTAAAGCTTTAACAGGTAGTGAAGAAGAAATTTTAAAATTCGCAAGGAAACTGTATGGATTTTCCAAACCGAATGAAACTATATTTCAAATAACTGAATAAAATTACACTGCATTATCCAAAAGGCGATTTGACGATAATCGCCTTTTTATATTTAATTTCTAAAGTAAACATACTAATTTCTTTTTCTATCAAATAACTATTTTGTTTAATTTATTAAAGTACAACCGCTTGTCATCACAAGTAATTTTTATAATTAGTTAAATTCTCAATATAGTTTGTGTATATAATTCCATTCAAAGATACATAATATCCACATAACTATTTAAAAATACTTCGTTTTTATATCTAAGTTCAAAAAGGAGCTACATAACATGGATAAAAAAAATCTATTAAGTCAACAACTTGATTATGTGTCATCGGATGCGCTGAATACTCCTAGTAAAGCCCAAGAGCAAATGCAAGAAACATCTCAGGAGGCACATGATTCAAACAAAAAGGACAGTACTCAAGCTTTACATGGCGAAGATTTACCAATTTCAGCTGTATATAGAACAACGAACAAACAGTAAATTTAAAAGGGAAAAAATCTTAAGAACCAGTGAACTTAATTCTTTTCCCTTTTCCTATTTAAATAACACTTTTATATGAAACCCGTACACATTTTTGACACATCCACTATCACAATCTCCTGAAAATTCGTGATAATATTAATTTGTCGGATACGCCAAATTTCGACATTGAACGACAATAATATCTCCCTTATTGAATCCCTGTCCCCCAGGGATTTCTCCTTTTATTCATTACTTTTTTCTTCACTAAATTTTCATTCTTAACAAAATTCAATCACTCCATTGAATAGACAGCCATAGTATCCTATTTTGATAAAAACTAAAAACAAACAGACATACTTAACACTAATAGTAGATTTTTTAACTTCAAATTTACTTTTTCTCTCTTATCTTTTTGTAAACATTAAAAATGAGCTCTATTTACATAGAGCTCATTCGTAATTTTATAGTTTGCTAGACTGTAACCCCTGAATAAACGGAACTACTTCAGGATTTACAAGTGACGATAAATCTCCTAACTCTTTTCCTAAGTAAGCTGCTTTAATAACACGTCGCATTACTTTAGAATTTCGTGTTTTTGGTAAATCTTCTACAACGTGGATGTCTTTTGGACATAAAGCTTTACCAATATGAGAGTTTACTAAACTCATTAATTCTTTCTTTAACTCTCCAGAGAATATTACACCGTCTCGTAATACAACAAAACAATGACAAACTTCACCTTTTACATCATCCGGTACACCAACTGCCGCTGCTTCTATTACATCATTATGTTTCACAAGAATAGATTCATATTCAGCAGGCCCAATACGTTTTCCAGCAATGTTTAACGTATCATCTGAACGTCCTGTAATGATATATTGCTCACCGTCATAAATGACCCAGTCACCATGAACCCATTTATTTTCAAAACGTGACCAGTATGTGTTCACATAACGCTCATCATCTTCCCAGAAACTTTTCGTCATACCAACCCACGGTTTTTCTAAACATAATTCTCCGACTTCATCACGAATCGGTTTACCTTGATCATCAAGTACAACTGCTGCCATTCCTGGTAAGGATGCGTTAAAACTAATCGGTGCAATTGGTTTAATAAGGACGTTTCCGAAAATCCCACCAGAAATTTCAGTTCCACCTGAGTAGTTACAGATTGGGACCTTTCCTTTTCCAACTGTTTCAAACAGCCACATCCACGGATCTGGATTCCAAGGTTCTCCTGTTGATGCGAATACTTCTAAACTCTTTAAAGAATGTTTATTTACATACTCATCACCTTTTGCCATTAATGCACGGATTAACGTTGGCGAAATACCGAGATGAGTAATTTCATATTTATCAACTGTCTCCCATAAGCGATCTGCTTCTGGGAAGTCTGGAACACCTTCGTACATAACCATTGTTGCGCCATTAATTAAAGAGCCGAATAGTAAAAATGGTCCCATCATCCAGCCCATATCAGTTACCCATAATACGCGGTCGCCTTGTTTTATATTCATTCCAAATCCTGCATCAAATGCAGATTTTAGCGGGAAACCAGCATGTGTGTGTACTGTCCCCTTCGGCTTACCAGTCGTTCCAGATGTATATATAAGCATTAATGGATCATCACTGTTCATTTCTTCAGCATGTATAAATGGTTTTTCTTTTTCTAACGTACTCCATGAAAAATCATAATTATGCGGTGTAAAATCATTTCCTGCATGACGAACAATTACCACCTTTTCAACAGTTGGACAATGTTCACAAGCTTTATCTACTTCATCTTTTAATGAAACAATTTTCCCACGGCGTGAAAAGCCATCTGCGGTAATAACCATTTTTGAACCAGCTGCTTGTACACGTGTCATTACTGCATCAGCAGCAAAACCTGAGAATATTGGTGAAATAATCGCTCCAATTTTCATTACCGCTAACATAGCAACAACTGTTTCAGGAATCATTGGCATGTAAATTGTTACACGATCACCTTTTTCAATACCAGCATGTTTCAAACCGTTGGCAACACGGCTTACCCAGCTGTCAAGCTCTTCATATGTAAATGATTTCGAAGTTCCGTTTTCCCCTTCATACATAAGTGCTGCTTGTGTTTTCGTTTTATCGTCTGCAAGCCAGCGAGATAAAGCAGATTCTACAACGTTACAAGTTCCCTCAGTATACCACTGTGCAAACGGTGTACCATTTTCTAAATCTAACACTTCTGTATATGGTTTCATCCACTGATAGCCAACTGCTCTCTCAGCTTCTCCCCAAAACCAAGCTGTTTCTTCAATTGACTTATTATAAAAAGCTTCGTAATCTTCATAGCCTAATGATTTCATCCAACCAAATAAACGCGTTTTTTCTTTATATTCTTCTGTTGGAAACCAAACTGCTTGTTTCATGTTTTCCCCTCCTTGACTTTTTGAGCAAGAAAGCCCTAAATAGGGCTTTTAAACTGGATATACAGGATGTTTACGATCCGTGAATACTTGATATTTGCTCATATACATTTCGAATCGGCCTTTTAACTCTTCACGTAAATTGTTTGGATGAACAATACCATCAATCACCATCTCAGATGCTAAACGGTAAATATCAATATCTTTCTTATACTCTTCTCGTTTTTCAGCAATAAAGCTTGCGCGCTCTTCTTCTGGTAAAGCTGCAATTTTATTTGCATATACAGCATTGACTGCTGCTTCTGGACCCATTACTGCAATAGAAGCTGTCGGTAATGCTAAGCAGCAATCTGGTTCAAACGCTGGACCTGCCATTGCATATAAGCCAGCTCCATATGCTTTTCGAACGACGATAGAAATTTTCGGTACAGTTGCTTCACTCATTGCAGAGATCATTTTTGCACCGTGACGAATAATTCCCGCACGTTCTACTTTTGTACCAATCATAAACCCAGGTACATCTGCAAGGAATAATAATGGAATATGGTATGCATCGCATAAATTTATAAACTTCGCTGCTTTATCAGCTGAATCGTGGAATAATACGCCGCCCTTCATACGCGGCTGATTTGCAATAATGCCAATTGGCTTACCATCAATGCGTGCTAAACCTGTAATTAGTTCTTGCGCAAATAATTTTTTCACTTCAAAGAAAGAACCTTCATCAATAATTCTGTTAATGAGATCTTTCATATTGAAAGGAGCATTTTGATTTTCTGGAATGATTTCTTCTAACGTTTTATCGAACTGTTTCGGTTCTTGAGGTGTAATCAAAGGAGTCTTTTCTAAATAGTTACTTGGAAAATAAGAAATATATTGTCTTGCTTGCGTAATTGCATCTTCTTCTGTTTTACATAAAACATCTCCGCATCCTGATACTGAGCAATGCATACGTGCTCCGCCCATTTCTTCTAAAGTTACCTTCTCACCGATAACCATTTCAGCCATACGCGGAGACCCTAAATACATAGAAGCATTTCCTTCAACCATCATAACAACGTCACAAAATGCTGGAATATACGCACCACCAGCCGCTGAAGGTCCAAATAATAAACAAATTTGTGGCACTTTACCAGATAATTTCACTTGGTTATAAAAGATTCTTCCTGCACCGCGGCGTCCAGGGAACATTTCAACTTGATCTGTAATACGCGCTCCAGCAGAATCAACTAAATAAAATAACGGTACACGTAATTTTTCTGCTGTTTCTTGAATACGTAGAATTTTTTCAACTGTACGTGCTCCCCATGATCCAGCTTTTACAGTCGAATCATTTGCCATTACGCACGCAGTACGACCATGTATTTTACCAGTCGCAGTTACAACACCATCAGCTGGTAATCCAGTTTGTTCACAATTTGCAAATAATGCATCTTCCACATATTCACCATTATCGAATAAAAGAGCCAAACGATCTCGAACAAAAAGTTTCCCTTTTGCTTTGTTTTGTTCATGATATTTCGGTGCCCCGCCTTGCTTAATTGTTTCAACTCGTTCTTCAAATGAATTAGATTGTTGTTTTTGATCTAACATATTTACTCCCCCTTATACATTGGTTTGCGTTTTTCCTTGAATGCCTGTAATCCTTCTAATCTATCTTTCGTATGGATTACGCCCTCATACGCCTGTTTTTCCATTTGTAAGCCGGTATGTAAATCTACTTGAATACCATTTGAAATTGCTTCTTTTGCTAATCGAACGGCAATTGGACCATTATTAGCAATTCGATCTGCAATTTCAATTGCTTTCTCTTCTAGTAAATCAGCTGGTACTACGAATTCTACTAAACCATATTCTTTCGCTTCTTGCGCCGAAATACGTCTTCCTGTATAAATTAATTCTTTCGCTCTACCAACTCCAATTAATCTAGGTAATCGCTGCGTACCACCCGCTCCAGGTATTATTGCAAGGGAAGTTTCAGTGAGACCTAGACTTGCAGTGTCAGAAGCAATTCTAAAATCACAAGCTAAGCTTAATTCAGTACCTCCACCAAGTGCGATTCCATTTATTGCAGCAATAACTGGTTGTGGTAATTGTTCAACCATCTCCATAGTAGAACGAATCATACCCACAGCATGGCGAACTTGTTCTTCATTCATGTTGGCACGCTCTTTTAAATCAGCACCAGCGCAAAACGCTTTTTCGCCAGCCCCTGTTAAAATAACAACGCGCGTATTTGATTCTTCGTTTATTTGAGTTAATATAGTTTGTAATTCTTCTAATAATGCCAAAGATAATGAGTTAGCTTGTCTTTCACGATTTAACGAAATCTTTACAACATGCGGTGTAACATAGTCAACGGAAATGTTTTGTAATTGTAGCATATTCTCACCTACTTATCGTTTTATGTTGAAGCGCTCTATACACATGACTCGGTAATTGGATATTTAACTTACTTTGAATAAAATGACTAGCTCTCAATAACTTTTCTTCGTCTATATTTGTTTGGACACCTAACTTATGGAGCATATGTACTAAGTCATCAGTAGCAACATTACCCGATGCTCCTGGTGCATAAGGACACCCTCCAAGTCCACCACAAGAACTATCAAACGTTGTAATACCATGTTCTAAAGACTTAACTACATTTGCCAGTGCCATTCCATACGTATTATGAAAATGCATTGCAAACTGCGAAGCATCATACTTCTTTAATAAATGCTCTAATACTTGCTCTACTTGTAATGGATTTGCTACACCGATCGTGTCACCAAGAGAGATTTCATAAATGCCGTATGAGAATAGTTGATTACATATTTCGTCAACTGCTTCAACACTTATATCCCCTTCATAAGGACATCCAAATACAGTAGAAACATAGCCTCTTACCTTTTTCCCTTCGAATGTTGCCTGTTTTGTTATATCTTCAATTACACCTAATGCTTCTTTAATTGGTTTATTAATGTTACTTTTATTATGAGATTCACTTGCTGATAAAAAAACATTCACCTCATCTACATTTTGCAAAAAAGCTCGTTCCAAACCATTTTGATTTGGAACAAGCGCTGCATATGTAACATTTGGATCCCTTTTTAGCTCAGAAAATACATCACTTGCATCTGCTAATGCAGGAACCCATTTAGGGTGAACGAATGAGGAAACTTCAACGTACGACAATCCCGCTTCTGTAAGTAGTTGAATCCATTTTACTTTATCTTTTGTGCCAACAATCTTTTTTTCATTCTGTAAGCCATCACGTGGCCCGACTTCTTTAATGACAGCAAAATTAGGTAGTTTCAATTCGCTTCCCCCTATATCTCCCTATTCAATTTCTAGTAATACATCTCCTTCATTTACAAAATCGCCTTCTTGTACGTTAATTTTCATAACAGTTCCGGCTTCTTCTGAAACGATTGGAATTTCCATTTTCATAGATTCCAAAATGACGACATCCTGCTCTTCCTCTACTGTGTCTCCTACTCCTACAACAACCTTCCAAACATTTCCTGCCATCGATGCATATACTTTCGTCATCATTTTTTCCCCCTTAATATTCATAAATCTTATTTTTTAACAAGTTGTTTCGTTACAAAACCCGTTGTATAAATACCACTTTTGAACACATCATCTTCCAATACTTGTAATAGCATTGGTGTATTCGTTTTAATACCTTCTACTTTTAACTCTTGCAGCGCATCCTGTAATTTTGAAATCGCTTCTTCACGAGTTTCGCCATGAGCGATTACTTTCGCAATCATTGGATCATAGAAAGGTGTAATCGTTACTTGATTCTCCAAAAAGTGATCAATACGTACATTTGTCGGTAACGTTAGATCTGTAATTTTCCCAGGTGATGGGAAGAATGTTTTCGGATCTTCTGCATAAATACGAGCCTCGATGGCATGACCACTACGTTTTACATCATCTTGTGTAAATGATAGCTTCTCACCATATGCGATAAGTAGTTGTTGTTCAACTAGATCTAACCCCGTAATTTCTTCTGTAACTGGATGTTCTACTTGTAATCTCGTATTCATCTCTAAGAAATAAAAGTTCTTTTGATCATCTACAAGAAACTCCACTGTGCCAGCATTTGTATAACCAAGAGCTTTAGCAGCTTGTACAGCAACTTCTCCCATAGCCTTTCGTGTACCTTCATCTAAAAATGGTGAAGGCGCTTCTTCAATTACTTTTTGATTTCGGCGCTGCACTGAACATTCACGTTCCCATAAATACACTGTATTACCATGTGTATCTGCTAAAAGCTGAATTTCAATATGGTGTGCATCTGCTATATAGCGCTCTAAATACATTTCCCCGTTACCAAAGAAATTTTGCGCTCTTGTTTTATTACTTTCAAATGCTTTGGTGAGCGTTTGCTCAGTTTCCATCAACTGCATTCCAATGCCTCCGCCGCCCGCGGATGCCTTAAGCATTAATGGATAACCAATTTGTTTTGCAATTTCAATTGCTTCTTCAGCAGTTTCAATATTTGTAGTAATGCCTGGAACTACTGGCACATCTGCTGCTTGCATCGCTATACGTGACTCAATTTTACTTCCCATCTTAGTAATGATTTCTTCTGAAGGACCGATAAATACGATTCCTTCTTCTTTACAGCGAATCGGAAAAGATGGATTCTCTGATAATAATCCATACCCCGGATGGATTGCTTCAGCATTTGTCTTCTTAGCTATTTCTATAATTTTTTCAAGGTTTAAATAGCTTTCTTGGACACGTGGGCCCCCTACTAAGTAAGCTTCATTTGCCAATTTTACATGAAGGGCATTTTCATCAGCCTCAGAATAAATAGCAACGGTACGAATGCCAAGTTTTTGACAAGTTTTCATAATTCGAACTGCGATTTCCCCGCGATTAGCAATTAATATTTTTTGAAACATAGTGACTCCTCCTTTTTATCTACATCCTAAATGTCTTGCAATTACGAGACGTTGAATTTCAGAAGTTCCTTCACCAATTTCTAACAGTTTTGCATCACGAATATATCGTTCAACTTCATATTCACGCATATAGCCATATCCACCATGAATTTGTACCGCATGATTCGCGATACGACTAGCTGCTTCAGATGCAAACAACTTTGCCATAGCCGCTTCTTTACCGAAAGGTTTATCGTTATCTTTTAACCAAGCTGCTTTATGTACTAAATTACGCGCTAATTCCACTTCAGTCGCCATATCAGCTAATTTAAATTGAATCGCTTGGAAATTAGAAATTGTTTTACCAAATTGTTGACGTTCTTTCGCATATTGCAATGCACGTTCAAATGCAGATTGTGCAATACCTACTGCTAATGCTGCGATTGAAATACGTCCTCCATCAAGTGTATATAAGAATTGTTTAAATCCTTTATTTACATCACCAAGTATATTTTCTTTCGGTACACGCACACCATCAAGTACGATTTCACAAGTATTAGAAGCACGAACACCCATCTTATCGTAAGGGCTTGAAATCGTTAACCCTTCACTAGTAGTCGGTACGATAAATGCAGAAATACGTTTTCTACCATTGTCTTCAACACCGTTGATAGCGGTTACAATAATTGTATTTGCATACTCTGCATTTGTGATCCAACACTTTTCGCCACTAATAACATATTCATCGCCATCTAATATTGCTTTCGTTTGTGTGCCCCCTGCATCAGATCCAGCGTTTGGCTCTGTTAATCCGAAAGCACCTAATGTTTTCCCTGACGCCATTGGAACTAAATATTTTTGTTTTTGTTCTTCTGTACCGAAATAATAAATTGGAGAAGCACCTAATGAAATTGTTGCAGCATAGCTTAAACCAGTACCACCACAAGCACGACCAATTTCTTCAACTGCTAACGCGTACGATAATGTATCGCCACCTGAACCTCCATACTCTTCTGGGAATGGGATGCCTAATAATCCTAGTTCGCCCATTTTTTGAAATGTTTCATATGGAAACTCTGCAGTTTTGTCATAATACACAGCTTTCGGTGCGATTTCCTTTTCAGCAAAGTCACGTACCATTTCTTTAATCATTTGTTTTTCGCGAGTTAGAGTAAATTCCATTCCGCTACACACCCCTTATCGAATATTGAGTTTCGACAGCGTACGAGTTTCTACTACAAACATTACTTCTTAAAAGACACGAATATTAGTTAGACAATTGCTATAATTCTGTCATAACTTAATTTTAAAACAGATTCTGTACCAATGCACAAAAAAATTCCTACATTGTTCTACAACAACATAGGGTACTTTGTGTCGAAATATGTATTTTTTTGTTTTATAATCTCTATCTTTTTCCGAATCAGAAATTATCACTATCGTTTCTGGGGATGGTTCGAAATATGTTTTTAATAATACTTTTCATCAAATCAAATTGCCCACGATTTTAAAATAGTAATCAAACCGCTAAGTGTTTTTCTCTTCCCTGCATATTTATGAAATACCTCAGCTAATGCTCATGCTATTTTTAAACTGTGTTTTATAATACCTGAAAATATGCCCACATACACTTCAATTTGATAAATAGAGCGGCGTATGCATTAATAACTAATAAAAGATCTTCTCGCGATTTCCAAATACTACCTTTTGTGTTGGTAACATTACATCCTAATTTTTTATCCTTCACCTGGCTATATGCCCTAAATAAAAATCTTTAATCAAGTTATAAATTTAAATGGCATTCATATTTCAATTAATTTGTAACGTTTTAAAATGTGCGATTGTTAAAGAACTTTTAAAGAAATGTTCCCTAATAATAAAATTCGACAATCCACTTTCTAAATCACCTAATTTTAACGTTTAATTTAATCGATTTTTTTCGATTTCATTTCACGTCGTGTAAAAGTACCTTTATCCATTCGACTATTATCTTAAAATCCATCCAATTAAATTCATAAACTATGCGTATACTTACTCCTGCTTTTCTGCTAGCAAACTATCAATGATTTCGTTTTGGAAGTCCATAAAGTCCACTACTTTTCACGTCACTCCAAAGCGTTGTCCGATTCACATCGAGTTCTTACGTTAATTCATCCTGTGGCCTATTGTTGTTTTTTTGTCTTAGCTCGTTTAACTTAGCCAATATTATGTTACGCTTCTCTTCTGAAATAAAAAAAAGCAATCGATTTTATATCGATTGCTTTGAATTTCGTGTATCTTTTGTAGTTCTTATACATATTATAATGTCTTATTAAAAGTCTGTATTAAACAACTAGATTCACCACTACTCCAGCGTGATCAGATGGCTAAAGAGTCGTTATCGTTATATCAGCGTTTGAATTCAGATTTTCTAGCAGAATTAACGATAGGTATTTAGCCGGTCTCAACAGCAATTCGTTCCTTTATGCAACTTGAACAACCGGCGAATTTCGCATAATTTATTTCATTACCTCCGTGGCGTTAGTCCATACAATATAAATTGAATCGTATTTTCAATTTCCACTTCATCGTCCCATTTCTCTTCAGGCAATAATAAGAACCTCGTTAAGAGTAATCCTAATACAGCTGATAACGTAAGTCGTAATACAGAAGATGGTGGTATTTCAATAATTGTCCCTTCTTCTTGAAACTTTGCAATCAACTTTTTAAAATGTACAAGCAGTTCTGTTTCTATTAATTGTTGTATTTCACTTTTTAGTTCAGGCTGAAATGGTACTTCTTGAATTAATATTTTTATCATTGGAAAGTGCTTTTTAGCAAATTCAAATCTATTTTGAATTATTACTCTTAATAGCCCTTCATACGATTCATAATCTGTTTTAAATATTTCTTTTGCAAAGGCTTGTACGAAAAATGGTGCAGCAAACTTTGTTAAGGTCGGCATCACGACTGCAAACAATAAATCTTTTTTCGTTTTATAGTAGCGGAAGATTGTTCCTTCCGCTACACCAGCTCGCTTTGCAATTTCACTTGTTGAAGTTGAGGCGTACCCTTTTTCTCCAAACATATCAACAGCTGCCTCTAATATACGCATTTGACGTTCATTACGTTTATCAGTATTCGTTGCGGCAACTAATTCTTCCAGCCAATCCTTCTTCATTTATAAAGCTCCTTTTTGTCGTCATTATATTTTGCGATGTTTCTTTAAAGCAAATATATTTCCTACTGCAAATAATAGTGAAAAAAGAAGTAAAACAGTAAGATCTAAAGCAATTTCTGTAAACCCTTGATTCCGAATCATTACTTGTCTCATTGCGTCAGCACCATACGTGAGTGGAAATAATTTACCTAACATTTGTAACCATGTATTCATGGATTCCATTGGAAACAACCCAGAAAAGAAAACTTGTGGTACGATAACAAGCGGTATAAACTGAATCATTTGAAATTCATTATTTGCGTATGCCGATAAAAATGTGCCTAATGTTAGTGCAGTTAAAGAAAGCATACATGTTATAAGTAGCGTTAGCCATATTGAGCCAGCTACATATAAATCTAAAATATAAACTGAAAAACTTACAATTATAATAGATTGTATAAATGCAAAGATTCCAAAACCAATAATATATCCTACAACTATTTCCCATCTTCTCACTGGTGTGGACAATAATCTCTCTAATGTACCACTTAAACGTTCTCTTACGAAAGAAACTCCGGATAATATAAATACAAAGAAAAATGTAAAGAAACCAATTAATACGGGACCAAGCCCATCAAACATCGTAATGTCTTTAGAGCCACGTAAATAATCCACTTCAGGCTTCATCATTGATACATCACTCTTCTCTGTACTCTTTTGCAATACTTGAAGTACCGCACGATTTTTTGATGAATCACTGCCTTCTAATAGAAGATTCATTTTTCCATTCTCTAAATGAATTACTGCATCTACCTTTTGCTTTTCTAACTCCGAAACTGCTTTGTCTTTACTATATTCATAAATTGATGCTTCTTGATTTTTCATTGCTTTTACTATAGGAGCAGGCACATCGACTACAGCAATATGCGGTATATAGTCTTTTTGTGTAAATACTAGCGACAATAACCAAAGTAATAACATTGGTGCCCCAAACATCATTGCTAAAGAACGCTTATCTCGAAAAAATTGACGAATGATACGGATGACTACACCATTAACTCTCATGATTCAATCACTCCTTCTAACATAAAGACATCTTCAATTCGTCCGGATGACGTTTGTTTTTTCAATTCCTCCGGTGTGCCAATCGCAACTAAATTTCCTTCTCTAATTAGCCCTAGACGTTCGCAAAACTCTGCTTCATCCATAATGTGCGTTGTTACAATAATAGTAGTGCCTTTCTTTTTAAGATCATAAAACTTCTCCCAAATCGATTTTCGAAGAAGAGGATCTATCCCAACTGTTGGCTCATCTAAAATCATTATTTCAGGTTCATGAAGGAGTGCTATCGCCAATGATAAACGTTTTTTCATTCCACCTGAAAAATGCTGTACTTGCTTTTTCATATGCTCTGATAATTGTACAAGTTCAAAAACTTCTCCGATTCTCTCTTTCTTACGCTTACCTTTTAACCCATACATCGTTGCAATGAAATCTGCATTTTCATATGCCGATAGTTCTTCGTATAATGCATCAGCCTGAGCCATATAACCAATTCTTTTCATTTCATTTAGGTTAGGCATGTTTGTATTAAAAACAATTACATCCCCTGTAGTTGACTCATTAATACCTGCAATCATTTTAATGAGTGTTGTTTTCCCTGACCCGGAAGGTCCAACCAATCCAAAAATTTCTGCTTTTTCTATTTGCAACGAAAGGTTATGCAAAACTTCTTTTTTTCCAAATTTTTTTGATACATCTCGTAAAATAATTGAAGGTTGTTGCACTAAAAATCCCCCTTTTCTTTAAAGTGAGTGAGTACTCACTTTTATTTTACTCTCGAATTATCATATGTCAAACTTTACAAATAAATATTTTTTCTGTTATTTACTAAAATAATGAAACAGAGTCGACATTAGAATATCTTTTCTTAAAGTCGACTCTGTTTCATTATAAATTATTCGATTTTAGTTATGTTTTTAAATTTAAATACCTTCTAATTCTAGCAACATCTAAAGAATATTCGATAACTATTTGCTGTATTGGTAATATAACCGTTTCCGGATATAAATGTGCATATTGTAACGTTTCTGCATACTTTTCTAACCGTTTTTCTAAATACTTTACAATTTGCTCAGGATGACTTACTAATAAAGACGTACTATAATAATGAATTTGCTCCTCAATCGCCGTATATTCTTCAATTTCAAATTCTTTATGCATTTGTACACCCCTTTATATTTTTAATATCGCTTAATAATAACTATTTTAACTCGACTAATTTTTAAGTTTTTTGATTATTTACACTATAACAAACTCAATAGGTCAAATTTTGTTACTTTATGTAACGTTGAAAAATTTTAACAAAATTGTAATGGAAACTTGTACTGAAGAAAAACTACCTTTAAATTATTCCCATGAACAAAAAAGCCGTACAGATTAATTTAACTGCACGACTACAATCTCAGGTCTATTAAAAACTCTTTGCGGAATGATACTATTGCCTAATCCTCTACTAACTATCATAGACGTATTTTGTTTTTCATATAAACCCGCTGTATATTTAGGCAGTATTCCTTGATTAGGAGCAACTAATCCCCCGATAAAAGGTAACCGAACTTGTCCCCCATGTGCATGACCCGATAAAACTAAATCTACTTTCTCGTCAGCATACTCTTCAAAAAATTCAGGCCTATGAGATAGCAATACCTTAAAACCGTCTGAATGCATTCCATCTTTAGCTTTCCTAATCTCACTTTTAACAATATGTTCTTCATCACGATTTCCACTAGTAAATTCTGGATCATCAATACCTAGCAAGTTTATTTCTTGCCCATCTTTTTGAATGCTTACATGCTCATTTCTTAAAACAGTAACATTATGTGATCAATATAACTCATTAAATTCTAGTAAGGTCCATCATTCACTTTTATTAATAGCTCGTTTTATATTTAATTTTTATTGCATAGTCCCTTTTAATCAAGGAAACGGCAGATTGGCACTTATGTTAATGCAATTGCTATTAATACAGAATGGACATACATTTGTAAAATATGTATGTTTAGATAAATATATCAAGAAAAATGAATCTGAATATTACAATTCAATTTATAAATCTTCGGTAAATTGCTACTGCGAGGAACATAATAGTAGCTTTTGGTTAAAAACGTTTTTAACTATTATATTAGAGGCGTACAAAGATCTTCATAATACAGTTTTAGATTCTATATGTAAACATACTAAAGTGGAGAGAATTCAGGATTTTATACTTAAACAAAAGCAGCCCTTTACTAAGGAGAATATTCGTAACACATATCCAGACATAGCCGAGAGTACAATCAGTAAGGCTTTAAATTCCTTGCAATTGTTTGGTCATATTAAGCTAGTTACAAAAGGAAGAAATGCAAGTTGGATTAAAGTCTAGCCATAATTTTAAAACACTTACGGTTCCAAAAAAGAAAATTAAAACTTTATCATTTAAATTCATGCCTTTGGGCTCATATTCATTGAATTTCACTTTAATATATTAAGCTATTATTACTAATTTAGTTATTTCTAATTCCTACAAAACATTTTATAGGAAAATTTGTCGAAAAAAGTCGCATTTTAATATTTTTTCTTTATTTTCTGATTGTAAACGTTTCATTTTCGTGTTACCATCTTAATCAAACAATAGATGGTAATAAAAATGAAAATATTTCTTTCCTTTAGAAACATATAAGCGTACGGTCATATCAAGAAAATAAGGCCAAAGAAATATTTGATACCTATCCAAATAACCAATAGGAATTTTGCCGTATTAACTTTCTGTTATTTCAGAATAAAACTTCAAATTTTGTCCCTAAACAAAATTTGTTAGCGTGCAAAATTCAAATACACTAAAACACCCAAATAAATAAAATGTCCTTTTTTATTGAGCATTGAGGTATGGAAAAAAATTCTTCCTACAAAATTCAGCTGAATAACATAAAGACATCTAAATTACTACCTTTATCGCCATCTATCGTTGACAACATATTTACCAACTATAAAAAAGAACCTATCGAGGGTTCTTTTTTATTATAATCATTCAAATTTCAATTCTATCTTGTACTTAGATTTCTACACAAATTACATCTACTTTTTTGCTCTCAATTATTGAATTTATAATATAGCACATCAAACTTAGTTATTCTTGATCCAAATCAGTTTAAATTAGTGAATAAAATTCAATCATATAATAATAATAAATACAACTAATCGTTATATATTAAAGAGGTGTCAATTTTGTCCTTAAATGAAGAGACCTTAGAAACTAAGACAGATATAACCATTGAAAAAATCCAAACAAGTAACTTAAATGAACTTAAAAACACATTAGATAACATCTTTGATATTAGTGCAGATTTGATTGAACATCCTTTGCAATTAAAAACAAACACGAATATTTTACTATATTATTTTGAAGGCCTTACAGATGGTGTTGCATTAAAAGGAAATGTTGTTACACCATTATTACAAGCAGTGAATGAAGACAGTCAAATATTTAATTCTAATATTATTGCTACTCATACCAAAATAGTATATACGTGGAATGAAATTAAAGAAGGATTACTTGAGGGACAATGTGTACTGTTTATGGAAGGAGAAAAGAGGTCCCTTCTAATAAATACAAAAGGTTGGGCAGAGAGAGCGATTCAAGAACCCATTTCAGAAGTTACTATTAAAGGCTCACATGATGGGTTTATTGAGAATGCCACAAAAAACATAGGCTTAATTCGTCGATATATTCCTTCTACTGAATTGAAAATTAAAAAATTGACAATTGGAGAACGCGCCACTTCTTTAGTCTATTTAATTTACTTAGGGGATGTAGCAAACGAAGATGTGGTCCAAGAAATAGAAACTAGAATCTGTAAAATTAAAACGGATGCGGTATTGAGCATTGGAGAACTATCTAATTTTACAAAGGATCAAAATTGGACTCCTTTTCCACAGGCTTATTTAAGTGAACGCCCAGATGCCATTTCTAATCATATACTTGATGGAAAAGTAGCAGTGTTAATTGATAGATCTCCTGGTGCGATGATTGTCCCAATGAATTTAATTGGATTTTTTCAGACTCCAGATGATTATAATATACATTGGCTCATTGCATCATTTTTTCGCTTATTACGATTTGCAGGATTTATTATAGCTATTTTTTTACCCGCAATTTATATTGCTATAGTCTCTTTTCACTTTGAAATCATTCCTTTAGATCTATACACTTCTATTGCAACGTCAAGAGTTAAAGTCCCTTTCTCTCCTTTATTGGAAGCTTTTATAATGGAAATCACACTAGAAATGCTACGTGAAGCTGGTATTCGCTTACCACAACCAATTGGACAAACAATTGGAATTGTTGGAGGGATTGTAATTGGGCAGGCGGCTGTTCAAGCTGGTCTTGTGAGTAACGTTATGGTTATTATCGTATCTATTACCGCCATTGCATCATTTATTGTGTCTAATTATGATTTATCAAGTTGTATTCGGCTTATTCGTTTTCCAATGATGTTATTGGCCTATTTTTATGGGATTGTAGGTATTGTTAGTGGATTAATGCTCTTATTTGCTCATTTTGTTTCACTAACTTCCTATGGTTCACCATATGGATTGCCAATTGCACCATTTCGTCTCCAAGAGTTAAAAGATTCTTTTGTAAGATTTCCTATTTCTATGATCACCACCCGCTCGAGTACAGGACAGCCGAAACAAAGAAAGAAAAAAGAAGGTGGTTCGCATGGGAAATCTTAAATTCCAAAGCATAACCTTATTCGAATATATTGTTTTCATTCATTCACTACAACTTGCATCAGGTATGTTAATTATGCCAAGCCCTCTTGCCACTACCGCTGGTACAGACGGCTGGATTTCTATCATTCTGGGATGGATAATTACTTCTATAATTGGCGTAATTATTATATTAATGTTACAAAAAAATCCTAACAAAAATTTCTCTCAGATCTTAAATACATACTTTGGTAAATGGCTAGGGACAATTTTTCTTCTTTTATATGCCTTTTATCTATTTTTTGCTGGTTTTAATACTTTATTAAAGGCAACTGATATTGTAAAAGTGTGGATATTCCCTTCCACTCCTGCTTATCAAATCGCAATATTATTACTATTGCCTTTTATCATTTTAGCCCTGAGTGGGTTAAGGGCTCTTACTAGTTATTCTATGCTTGTTTTCTTCTTCACTACTTGGATGCCACTATTTCTTCTTTTTTCATTAAAAAGTAACTACAATCCTTTACATCTACTACCTATTTTTAAAGATGGCATATACCCTATTGTAAAGGCAACAAAAGAAACCATTACTCCTTATGCAGGCTTAGAAATTGCATATTTTATTTATCCGTTCTTACAAAAAAAACAAAAAGCCATAAAAGGAATACTAATAGCGAATACTGGAACCATGTTTTTCTATATATATGTGACTATTCTTTCTTATATATACTTTAGTCCGGAGGGGATAAAAGACGTAATTTGGCCAGTATTTCATCTGTTAAAAGGGGTTCGTTTTTCTTTCGTAGAACGATTAGAAATTATATATATCGCTTACTATTTGATTGTATTTTCCACTACAATATATCCGTATTTATTTTTCAGTTTCGAATCTGTAACCATTTTATTTCAAAAAACCGTTCGCAATTGGGTGCTAGTTGGTTTTATGCTATTAATAGTCGGCTTATTCGTTTTTCTAAATCCCGATGTGGATCAATATTTATTTATATATTCTCTTATGGATATCTTAAATATCATTTTCTTTATTCTATTACCAATCTTTTTTTTCGCTTACAGCATTCTTTTTACTTGGTTTACTAGGAGGAAACAGCTTTGATTCGAAAATGGATATGGATTGTAATCTGTTGTGTATGTTTAATTGGTTGTAGTCAGAGAATTCCTCTTGAGAAGGTTTCATTAATCCTTTTAATTGCCTTGGATAGAAACTCTAATGGAGACGTAAAGGTGGGCACAAGCATACCACTCTTTCATCATAGACAGCCAAAAAGTACTATAGAGCACTGGACTCAGGCATCAACTGTATATAATGGATTCAGTAAGATAGATACGAAGTTAACGGGCTATATGACAGCCTCCAAAGCTGAAATCATTTTAATTGGGAAAAAATTGGCCCAAGAAGCAAATTGGATGCAGGAGCTTGATTCTTCTTACCGTGATCCTTACGCTACCATTAATGCTAAAGTAGTACTTGTTGATGGACCTGTAGAAGAAATTTTCACAATTAATAAGCCCGATAAACCATCACTACCATCTTATATAAGTAGTGTAATCGAATCCTCCATTCAAAATAATCAATCCGTTTCTTCCACTATTCAACAATTAATGAGAGAAAAAAATGAAGAAGGAATGACACAAGCTGTTCCAGTTATCAAAAAAACAAAAAATGAAATTGACACGATAGGAATTGCACTTTTAGATCGACAAGGAAAATTTTTAACTCGTATCCCTAAAAAAGATGTTAAATTCTTCAATCTTATAAATAAGCCCAAAAATAAAGGCCGGATGATACTACACCTTGTGCTTCCTCCTAAAAAATCCAACAAAAAACCAAACACTTCTATCTTGGTACAGAATGCGACAAGGAAGGTAGATGTTAATTTTCAAAACGGAAAGTTTGTATTTAATCTCGATATAAATGCAAATGTAGCTTTAATAGAAAAAACCAATGCGAATTTAATTAAGGGACATTATGATAATAAAAAAAACATAAATAATTTAAAGAGTGCTATTCAAAAAGAAATTAATAAGAAGTTACAAGATATTTTGGATGAAATACAGCAGAATAAAATTGATCCAATCGGATTATCCCTATATGCTAGAGCTTTTCAATATAAAGAGTGGAAAAAACTAAAAGGAAATTGGTTGCAAGCGTTAGCAGAGGCTAAAATAAATGTAAAGACACACGTCAAAATAAAAGATACTGGGACCATTAGAAATTAGACTAGCCTATTCTTGTATTTGATAGCATTTCTCAGTAAAATTTTCCCTCCTCAATAATTATTATGTAAAAGATGCTAACTCAAAGAAAAATTTTTAAGTTAAATACAAAGCAATAGATTTTTCTTTTTTATCTAACAGTTCTTTTAAAATGACAACAATTTAACTGCAATAATCCAGTATAAGTTTCTAATTTAAGGAAACGGAGAACTTATAATTCTGGTGCAGTGGACGTGCCAAATTTCATTCCAATAGCAACCCCAAGATAAAACATCAAAGCCGAAATTCCTAAGTTAAGGAATTTCGGCTTTTTGAGTTCGTAAGAATATCTTAGTTTTAGTTCTATGTACCTTGATAGAATAGGTACACATCAACATATTTCTGCATAACTTGATCGTTTAATTTGATTGAGCTACCAAGGGTTTTCGTCTATATCAATATATTAACATTTAAATTACAAATCAATTTTCTAGCACTATATTTGTTTTCTTAAAGATCTTTAATCTTGTTCTTAAATTTGTCAAACCTCTCATATAACTATACAAAAAATATATGCTATTATGGTTTTAAGAAACTATGTGTTCCCTTAACCCTGTATTTTACAGGGTCTTTGTTTATTTGATTTACTTTTATTACACCTCCGTCTTTTCAATTTATAAAGAATAAAAAATCATTTTATGACTGTATAAATGCCCTTGCAACAAAACCCGTATTCCCCTATTTTTTTGAAGAAACAGGATCCATTTTTAATGTTTTTATCCCTTCGTTTAATGTAAACGCATCTGCTCTTAATGTTTTCCACCTATCTTTCGCTGCATTCAAGTTAGGTTTTAAGAATTTAAATTTATTTTGATTCCCTTAAACCTATATGAATCCCTCATCTAAAAATGATTTTAATATAATTTAATAGTGATTGACGCATTTGTGTCTTTTATATGGATATGTAAAATTACATATCCATATAGGAGTAACTAGCTTAAATACGCCAAAATATTATTATCGTATACATAATAATATTGTTGCTACGAACACCACAGGAGAAAACTCCCCTCATGCACTTTAAGGCATAAATTGTCCATGAAATAATAATTTTTGCTTATATACTTACTATTCATTATAGGAATACAAAAAGCGATTCTTTTCACATTAAAAAGAATCGCTTTCCAAGTTCATATTTTTAATTACATTAAATAAAGAATTGTGAGATTATCACCTAAGAGCATTAACTATAACTTCAGCAGCCTCTGCAATTAGTTGATTATCATAGGTAGCCTCTTTCTCATCTTTACTGGATAAAATTGCGATGATAATGGGTGCTCTATTCGGCGGCCAAACGATAGCAATATCATTTCGTGTCCCATAACTTCCAGCTCCTGATTTATCTCCAACTACCCAGTCAGTTGGTACGCCTGCACGAATAAGTTTGTCTCCTGTAGCATTTCCTTTCATCCACTCTGTAAGAATTTTACGTTTATCAGCTGGAAGTGCATTTCCGACCGTAAAAGCCTTAAGATTGGTAGCAATTGCTTTTGCTGTACTAGTATCACGAATGTCTCCTGGAATAGCCTCGTTTAACTCTGTCTCAAAGCGATCAGCCATAGTAACCCGATCACCCATCTGTCTAAGCGCTTTTTCATATCCCTTAGGTCCACCTATTTTATGAAATAAAATGTTCCCTGCAGTATTATCACTGGAACGAACAGCAGCCTCAGCAATTTCTCCTAGTGCCATTCCGGTATCTACATGTTTCTCAGTAACAGGTGAATATTCCACTAAGTCGTCTTTCGTATAAGTGATAACTTCATTTAATTTCTCAATTGAGTTTTGCTGTAGCAATACTCCTGCCGCTAATGCCTTGTAGGTTGATGCAAAGGCAAATCTTTCGTTAGGTCGATAAGCAATTGTTCGATTTGTACCAGTATCAATAGCATACACACCTAATCGAGCATCAAATTTTTTCTCAAGTTGAGAGAATTCTTTATACGTCGCATGATTTTTATGTTTAACTGGTCCGGTCTTTTCTTTCGCTTCAACTTGCAATGCCCCTCCTGTAAAAGCTTCTAGACTTGTAAGACTTAAACCTAATATACCAACGCATATACCTATTTTTAGCATCCTCTTGTTTTTCAAAATCATCATTCCTTTCAAATTTTCAATACTGAAAACAAGTAGTAAATTCAATACACTGTATCCTATTTGAACACCTGTTTTTATACGTACACATAATAGACCATCTAAGAAACAAGTTTGTTCCATAAATTCAAAACCTTTTTAACTAGTAGCCAAGATATTAACAAAAGTAAGAGATAGCAACTATGATAGCTGCTATCTCTTATTTCAAATCTTCCTTTTTCTTTAACTTATAAAGGCTTTTATATAAACAGGGTCTCTTCCCCTGAGAAAAGTGCACAAATTTTACTAATTTTGATTCGAACTATCTGTACTAGCAGCTTCACCATGTATACGTTGCTTTTTTAAATCAAAGTATACATCTAAAATTTCCTTTCCAATTATAGAATTAATTCCATTTTTATCATCATGAAGCCATGGGACTACTACAGAAAATGCTACTTCTGGATTATCATATGGAGCATATCCAACTAATGTTAAGTTGTAACATTCCATACGTTCTCCTTTTGCATTTCTACCAATTGGATCATCTCCACCATATACAGTTTGAGCTGTCCCTGTCTTTCCTGCTGGTTTATATGGCGCATTGTTGAAATACTTCACGCCAGTTCCATCACCTTCTTGGAATACCCATCTAAATCCTTCTTTTATCCGATCAATATGTTCTTTCTTCATATCAACTCGATTTAATACGACAGGCTCTATAGAGCGTATAACTTTGCCAACTTCCTCTTCTTTTATTGATTGCTCTCGTATTTCTTGTACAATTTGGGGTTGCATTCTATATCCACCATTTGCAATAGTTGAAATATATTGTGCCAATTGCAATGGCGTATAAGTATCATACTGACCGATAGAAAAATCTAGTAAAAACCCAGGTTGACTATCTACTTTTCTAGTTTGCCCAATTATTTCATTCGGTAAATCAATACCTGTTGGTACCCCTAAACCAAATTGTTTAAAATAATAACGCATCTTATCAAATGCTTCTTGTTTAATATCCAATGAACCATTCGGTACGTAATTAACTCCCGCAATTTTTAAAGCTGTCTGGAACATGTATACATTCGAAGATACTTGTAAAGCTCGTAAATCATTAATATTACCAAATCCGGATACATTCCATGATTTCTTGGCTTGTGTACCTTTAAATTTCATCGGTGCATCATAAAATTGATCTCCTGGCTGTATTGCCCCTGTCTCATATCCAGTTAATAACGTTGCGCCTTTTACAGCTGACCCTTGCTCATACGAAGTTGTCATGTTACCTAATGCCAAATCCTCAATCTCTATTTCCCCTTCTTTTTCTACAATCTTTTTGCCTGCCATAGATAAAATCTGTCCGTTATTTGGATTTGTCATGACGACAAACGCTCGGTCCAACAGTGGCTCTGAACTCTTAAAAGCTCTCAAATTTTTCTCTATACTTTCTTCCACTTTCTTTTGTAATTCCATATCAATCGTTAATGTTAAACTACTACCACTTTTTCCTTTAGAGATTATTTCTGTGTTTATAATGTTTCCTGATTTATCAGTAATGTTTTTCACTTCTTCTTTTGTGCCGTGTAATACATCTTCATATCGTTGTTCAATATAACTTTTTCCTACACGATCATTACGGTTATATCCACGTACCAAATAAGAATCTAAGTTTTCTTTCGGTAGTCCTTCTTCACTACTTGTAATATTACCTAACACGGAACGAAATAAATTACCATTTACATAATTACGTTCCCAATCAACTGTTGTATCTACTCCTGGAAACTCCGCAAGGTTTTCACTTATCCGCGCATATTCTTGATCTGTCACATCTTTTTTAATAATTTGTGGTGTCAGTTGATAACCTGAACTCATTTTACTTTTAATAGCTAACACCTTTAAATCTTGTGCTGTTAATTCTGCCAATTCTACTTCTATAACGCGACTTCGTCTTAAGTCTTGAATTTTTTTGTCTAGTTCTTTTCCCTCTATTCCCTTTTCTTTAAACTTTCCTATGTCTTTTTTAGTAATCTTTGATTCCGCACGTTTCGTATTCAATTGCATCCAGAAATCTTTTTTATCGATATCGGTTAACTTATTTATATCTTGTTCAGGCATTTCAAGTACTTTCGCCAATTCTTTTGCTGTTTTTAAAATATCTTCACTCGTAATCCCCTTCACCCTTGTATACGTAATTGCGCGAAGAGATTTATTATTAACGACCGTTTTCCCTTCTCGATCTAGAATTTGTCCACGTGGAACTGGTATACTAGTTGTTTCATTTTGACTGTTTTCCACTTGGTTCTTATAAGCCTCTCCCTCAACGATTTGTACTTTTCCTAGCTGCATAATAATAGCTGAGAATAGTACAAATATGCAAAGGAACATTATATTTAATCGAATAGATATATATGTCTTCTGCTTCTTTCCTTTTTGTTCTTTCATAAATCCTCCATATAATTATTCCGGAACTCCTCACTAATACTTAGTAAATAAATATACTAAATAAGTTCCTTATATATTAGAAACCACCATTCAGTTATAAATAGTGTCTTATCTTTTTTTCTAAATCCTTGTAAGCGTCAATTCCTTTTCGTTTAGCCGCGTAATTGATAAATCTCCCTTCCTGTTTTTTTCCCTATTTCTTTGTCGCTTGCTTTAGAAATGCTAAACTGTATAATGACTCATATTAAACTTACACATAGACTTGCTAGTAACTTTTCATACTGATTATTCCTTTCTTCATGCTGTAATACTTAATAGACAACCTAAGTAATAAAGTTGTTCCACATTTACAAAAAAAATAATTAACTATAAGATGAAATAGGCTACATAAGGGAGGGTTATATGTTACATACAAAAAGATGGAGATTTTTTGCGGTTCTTTCTATTGTAGGTTTGATTTTACTAATTTTATTAAAAATCAACTTCATTTCAATTACTATCGCAACTTCTTCAGCTGAAAGAGGAAAAATTTTTGATCAAAATGGTGTAATACTAGCTACAAATAAGAAAGTTAAGTCTCTATATTGTACTTTTAATTATGAAAAGCTATCGAATCAAGATACATCAAACACATTAGCTTTTGTCAATCAATTTTCAAGCGAGTTTCAGCATGACATTTCTGCAGAGGACATAAAATCGCAATTACAACATTCTTGTAAAAAGCAGACTATGAATGATATACCGTTATACTCTGACATAAATGAGAATGAACTTACATTCATAAACAAGAACAAACCCAATAATGTAATAATCAAAGATGAATTGATTCGATATTATCCCAAACACGAAATTGGTTCACAGCTAATTGGGTATGTAGAAAATGACCTTAATTCTAAATATGGACCTGTTGGGAAAAGTGGGATTGAGCTTCAATATGAAAATGATTTAAAAGGAAAACCAGGAAAAACTCTGATTTTTAAAATGAATAATAAAAAGTTCTTATGGAACATTCAAAAAGTACAAAAAGGAAAAGATGTCCGGCTAGCTTTAGACTCTAAATTGCAGCAAAAAACAGAGGAAGCATTAAGGTCTCAAATTAAAAAAACACCTGATGCTAACGCTGGTTATGTTGTAGTAACCGATGTAAAAACTGGCGCAATTTTGACTATGGCCAACTCGGCAGTTTTTGATCCAAATATATTACATACACATGTATCATCTAAAAAGAAAAACATTAAATCACTTTCGCAAAATAAAGCAATTCAAAAATTAAAATATGGTGAGTCTTATGTAAATATGGCCTCTACTATAAAGCCACTTACTATTTTAATTGGATTAAACGAAAAGCTTTTTCAACCCGAAGATACTTATTTAGATAAAGGTACTTTTCAGTATGATAATCAAAATAACATTACTAATGCACCTGGAACGCCAACAGGTGAAATTACACCGAGTCAGGCTATCATTAATTCATCTAATACATTTATGACAGCAAAAGTAGCTCTACCCTTATTCAACCAAAATAATGGGAATATAGAAAAAGTGGCAAATATATGGACGGATTATTTAATGCAATTCGGCCTTCGTTCTAAAACTGGGATTGATTTACCCTTTGAAGAAGACGGACAATATGAATTTCATCCATCTAATAAGTTTGAAAATGGAATCTCCGCTTTATTAAATGCCTCTTGGGGAGGAAATGAAGTGCATAGCCCTCTTCAACTTGCTCAATATGCAGCAACTTTGGCAAGTAAAGGTGATAAATATAAACCTCAAATCGTAAGTGCTATTATTGGTCAGGACGGTAAGGAAACAAAAAAGTTTAAACCGATCTTAGAAAGTTCAAATCGTTATCCTATGAAATTTTGGAGTGTCGTGCAAGGTGGGATGAGTCAAAATATAGATGAGATTAAAAACTTACCTTTTGATGTCGCAGGTAAAACGGGTATTACAGGTTCTCCGAACGAGCAAGAAAGAGTGATCAATCATTCTCTTTTCATTGCATATGCTCCTGCCAAAGCTCCACAAATAGCCATTTCTGTTGTTATTCCTGGTGGCAATTTAGAAAAAAACAGCGCTGCTCTCGTTACATCAAAAGTTTTAGAGTCTTGGAATACACTTCAAAAAGAGGATAAAGATAAAGAGGAAGGTTCATTAAAGTGAACCTTCCTCTTTTACCATATAGAATCTATATTTGTTATTTTCCATATACCTTCATGATTTTTTTCTAACATGAAAGAATATTTAATATCAGTTAAAACATACTCTTTTTGTACATATCCAGTATTACCGTTAATAGTCGATATTTTTACATATCCATCCTTCTGCACTTTTTCCGGGATCCAAGCTTTCACCATTTCATTAGATACTTCATATAAAACTTGTGATTCTCGATTTGGTTCAGCTAAAATTTTCGTTTTGTTTCCAATAACAGTTGCATATATATAATGGTCTTGCTTTGGCTGATCACTTTCTGTTAATCCACTTGGCAATTTGTATACTTGCTTCGTATCATTCACAAATTCTCCTCCCATTGTAAGAGCAACTTGCAACTCATGAAAAATATCCTCATCAAGCTGTAATTCATCCTTCTTATACATACTCCCTTTAAAAATAACTTCATCATTTAATGCTCTATACAAATCATTTTCATTTTTTGAATTTGTACTTCGATATAACTCATTCATAAATTGTTTTAATGATGGATCTTGAGCAGATTCATCTTTTGTTTTAGGCTTAATTTGAGTACTACTTTGTACCGGTGATTTATTATCATCAAGCCAAGGTTGTTGAACAATAAAAAATAACATTGTACAAGCCAAAACAACTACAATAGGCAATGCTTTTTTACGAAATGGTCTTTTGTATGGTACAGAGTCTACTTCACTATTTTGGTATATCGATTGCTTTATTTTATAAATAAATGCTTCTTCATCTTTACGACGCTCCATTGGTCCATTTTTTAATTTGCTATACCAGTCGGGATTTTTTTTATTGTTCATCACTTCTACCCTCCTCTATTAATTTTGAAACCTTACTTCTCGCTCGGCTTAATCTAGATTTTACAGTTCCAATTGACACTCCTAATGTTTCAGCCATTTCTTCATAAGATAATTCATATTTTGCGTCCAATATTAGTATTTCACGGTGTTTTTTAGGTAGTTTTAATACAACCTCCCACACATCATTCATTTCCTCTTGCTTAAAAAATTCTTGTTCCGCCGACAAAGATTGCTTATCGTCACTAAAAAATCCTATTAAAGAAATCCTTTTAAAATAGGAGGATTTCAAATAGTTTATTGCAGTATTTCTTGTGATTTTTAATATCCACGTTTTAATAGATGACTCTTTTCGAAATGAATGCCAATGTTTAAAAACCTTTATAAATACATCTTGCGTGATGTCATCTGATAAGTGTGGATCTTTCGTAATAATAAATGAATAATTCCATACATCTTGCCAATAGTCTTTTATAACATAGTCAAGCTCATCATGATTACATTTTTCAATAAACTTCTGTTCCATTTCCACACCTCAAACTTATTTGAATAAACATAAAACTGCCCTCACTTTTATTATGGTTTCAATATATAGACATGATGCAAGTTTCATTTGTTCCATTGTTTATCTTTTTTTTGATAGAAGCATCCTCCTGAAAAATGTAAAGGTGTACAATAAATTTCATTAAATAATCACCTTTACATTCTTTTTGATGACAGACTCCAAAAAACAAGTAATGCATACAATGTTAAAAATTCACTCATAAAAATCTGATTATTATTTCTTAAATTTCACGCAACACTCCACTTGTATCACCTATTTTTTCTAAGAGCATACTTATTTGTGTGCTCTATTTATTTTTTACTAAATAACTGTTTTGTTAAAGTTTAAAATTACCCTCAATTGTCCATTTCAATTTGTTCTACTCTTATATTTACTATTAGCAATGCCAACCTTTCAGAAATGAAAATAAAGATGAGGTATCAACTTTCTAGAGATACAACAAAAAAGCATTCTCGATTAGAAAGAATGCTTTTTTGAAACTTTATTGTTCTTTGTTTTTCCCAATTTACACCTTTGAGTTAAGCATACATATAATAATTTTAGAAAAAGATTTCACCTTATAATTTAGTGTTATTTCTGAAAAACATGTTTTACTTTTTCGCCTGGAACATTACTCCCGCCTCTTCCTTTTACATCTTCAATCATCATGGTAACAATCATGTTTGGCGCGCTTGCATCGAAAGCTGCAAACCATCCAAGTTCTTTACCCTCTGCTTCTTTCGATTCTTTCAGTTCTGCTGTACCTGTCTTACCAGCGAGAGTTACACCATCAACTTTAGCAATTCTCCCAGCACCATCAGAATCATTAATAACCTTTATTAACGCACTTTTTAATATCTCTTGATTCTTGGTAGAAATCACATTTTCTTTCCAATTTCCCGCTTCTTTTGTTTTTTTTATAAGATGCGGTGATGGAATGTTACCCTCATTGACAATCGGTGCATAAGTCAATGCTAAATGAAGAGGTGTCATTAATACTTGTCCTTGTCCGTACCCCGTGTCTGCTAGTTGAATATCATTTTTTATCCCATCTTTTGCAATGATTGAAATAGGGAATTCGTATTCAATTGGTAATTTTTCATGAAATCCGTATTTCTTAAATTCATTTACATACTGATCTTTTCCTATTTTCAAAGCTTGTTGAGCAAAATAAATATTATCAGAGTACTTCATTGCTTTATCAAAATCAACTGGACTAGCATCCTTCACACGTGTTACATAATAATTTCCCCAAGATGAATCTTTTGTCCACTTTAATCCTTGAATTTTAAATTCTTCCTTAGGATTTATTGTGTTTGTTTCCAAACCAATTGCACCTGTAATCGTTTTAAATACGGAACCTGGTACAAATGCTTGTGTGAAGCGATTCATCATTGGCAGTTTCGAGTCGTTATTCCATGCTTCCCGTTGAGCTTTTGATGCTCCTCTAACTATTGTATTTGGATTATAAGCAGGGCTACTTACAAGTGCGATTGTTTCACCCGTTTTAGGATTGACCGCTGCACTAGATCCTGCTTCATTTTTCATCTCATTAAAGATTTTTTCTTGAATTGCAGCATCAATTGTTAACGTAACATTTTCCCCTTCTTTTGCTTCTTTTTTTGCTAAGTTTTTAATCTCTTTCCCGTTCTCATCTTCCATAAATACGCGTCCACCCTTTTCACCACGCAATTTATTCTCTAATACTTTCTCTAAACCTGTCTTACCTACTAAATCATCTGCTTGATAACCTTTTTTTTGAAGCGATTTTAACTCCTCTGCATTTACCTTTCCTATATATCCCGTTAAGTGTGCCGCTGCTTCTCCTAATGGATACGTACGAATATTTACTGGGCGAGATGAAACTCCTTCTAATTCAATATAATCATTCTGTCTGGTTCCCTCTTTTAAAATACCAATTGGTACAAGGGAATCTGGTTTTATCCATTTCGCTGCGAGCTTCTGATCGACCTCTTCTGTAGACATATCAAGTAGTTGTGCTACTGTTTCTTTCGTTTGCGCTGCCGTTTCACCTAGTTTCTCTGGAATAATTCCAACCTCAGTCGCTTTACCATTCGTTGCAAGCCCTTTTCCATTTCGATCATATATTTCTCCGCGTTTTCCTTGCTCTGTTTGCATACGTACTTTGTAATCTTTTTTCATACCTGGGAAAATGAAGTCTGGTGTCCAATCTATTTTCCAAGATTCCTTATCTTTCACGAGTTTTGCTTCATGGATGAATGAAACTGTTCCTCCATCCGTATCCATTTTAACTTCAAAAAGAAAACGTTCTTTATCTTTAGTATTCTCTCCTTTGGTTTTAATTTTTAAATTCTTAACTCCTATACCCTCATAGATTTTTTGATATTTCTCTGTGAAATCCTTTTTAGAAATCGTTTTTTTTGCATGTTCTGATAAATGATCATACATATCTGCAAATTTTTTATCATTCCATAAATTGATATATTCTTCAAATGCTTGTTTTGGCGGTTCGTTTTTATTACATCCTACCAACATAACTCCAAAACAAAAGAAAAACAGCATCCATAATTTTTTCAATTCAATCTTCTCCCTTAGTTAAAAATGATTATTCCTTTCTTAATGTATTTAATAAAAAATGTTTTAACGCTTAATAGACAGTGTAAGTAATGAAATAGTTCCACATTTACAAAAAAAATTAAATTTATGATTAAATGGCATTCGAAGAGGGAGAATTTTAAGATTCTTACAAAACAAAAGAAGCAAATATATTTAGCAATCGTTATCATTATTAGTGTTGTTTTGACAATTTTATTTCAGTTACTATCACTACTTCTTTAGTTGAAAGAGGTAGTATTTTTGATCATAATGGTAATGGTTCGATCTCATCCAAAGTATTTTCACAGAAAAAAGGGTTCTGGTGCAAACACTCCACAACGTTTGTAAGTAACCTTCTAAACTTGGACATACTGATACTAGTACTCTAAAAAAGGACGTAATCAAGTACATTATCAGCCTGGACTAATCTTATTAACAGTAAGATGGTACCTGCGGTACAATTTAAGCTTTCGAAGAAAATGGGTAAATTGCGATAAATTCAATAATATAAAGGTTTCAAATGTGAACTGATATTTAATAGTTTACATCGAGATTTATTTCATTCATCAAGGTTTGCTTTAGTAAATGAAAAGGATAGTTAGCCCTCATAATGGACTAACTATCCTTTTATTATTTTTTTCTTGACTTAGAGTTCACTCTAATCATTATAATCGACTCATAGTTCATTCACGATAAAATCAATTGGATAAAATTCAGGAGGGATCGGAAAAGCTAAAATCAAAAGTGGCTGACATTAACGCAGACCTGGATGTTGTTATTCGAACTTTCGATTTATCTGTTACTACAATTGTACGTTAAGAAGTCAGTAATTCTTGTTATTTTTCCCTTATTTTGTTTTCTCTTAATAGTCGTAAATCTTCTATAATATATTTAGTGCATATAAAAGAGACGGAACCATAAAATCAGCAAATTAGAAAATAAAACAGGATGGGAGTCAGTTATTATGGAACAATCAAATAAAGCCTTTAGCGAGGCATTAGTAAAATCGTTAAGAGGAGAACGAGGACATCTTCCCATCAAGAATGCTTTGTCGGATATAGACGTGGCGCTTGCGGGAAAACGCAGAGAGGAACTGCCTTATTCTATTTATCAATTAGTGAAACACATGACCTACTGGCAAGATTTTCTCTTATTATCCGCTCAGGGGAAGAAACCTGCATTGCCTGCCCATGTAAAAGAGAGCTGGCCTGAAGAAAAATGTCCTGGCAGTGAGGAAGAGTGGCAACAGATTATTCAGTATTTTCTTCAGGGGATTGAACAGGCATGCGCGATTGCCCAAACCGTTCAATTGGACAAAACATTGGAGGAATGGCCTGGTGAAACCCCGGGCGGTGTTCTACGCAATATTGCATCTCACAACTCCTACCATTTAGGAGAAATTGTGCTGATTCGCAGATTATTTAGTGCTTGGCCACCGCCAACAGGCGGATATCCGGTCTAAACAAAGAAAGGGTTCCAACCCATGCCCATTAACTTAAGATTTTGAATTACCCCCAAAACGAAATTTTTACCACTTTACAGTTATTTATGAGAATTAAATTCATTTTTTTCATTACTGGGGAACAAACATTTTTTTAACTTGATGGAGAGAGAGTACAAAAACACAAATTTCATCTCCGAAAAAAATAAAAAAACGATTGCTTGGATCCTAAGAGGCAATCGTTTTTTCTTTTTAAGCTGTTTGTAATGAACAATTACAGGTTTAAAATATTATTTAGTGTTATTTCTGTTTTCCAAAACCTTCTCCATATTATTAGTCGCCCATTCCTTCACTAATAGGATAATTGGACGTAGTGACTCTCCAAGTTTTGTTAATAAAATATCAACCATCTTTCTCATACAATCTTGCATACTACAACTTTCTAATATAACGGATCCAATTCTTTCACAAAAACAAAAAACTGCTGGAATACCCCAACAGTTTTTTAATCGTTAAAACTAATCTGTCTTGTAGCATAATACATTTTGAAAAAATATGAACTTCCTTAAGGGATTTTCATCAGCTGTTATTCACTTCCTATTATGTAAGTCATAGCACTGATCATAGTTATGGAAACTAAAGTAAGAAAGCAATATTACAATGAAATCGTGACATTCTGTTGAATACTTTTTCGTTTTCAAATAAAATAAACTAATAAAAATTTTTAATTTTCAATTTGTAATTCGATAAATTTCATGTTAATATAGCGAAGGCCATGAAATATCTGTCGCCATCCATACTTATTTTTCGGAATATTCACTCCTCCAAAAGCGTAATTATTCTAAAAATTGCATTATCTGTTACCTATACAAGGGCTACTTTCAATTTGTAATGCACATAACTAAAAATAGCTTTTTTAATAGATAATTTTTCTATCTTCCTCATCGGTTCTAATATATATATAGTAAAAGATCACTTTTCAAATACCCTTCCCTTTCTTTTTAAAGATAGAAAATCTAAATTAAATTCATTCATAATACTACATACAAACTAACAGAGAGGCATAAACTATGGGAATTTCTACACTATTATTAAATACCTTTATTATTATTATTTGTATCCTTAGCTATCAAGTATTTTGGCTAGAACATAAAGAAAAAATAGCATGTAATAATATATTAATTTCTGTTCTTTCCTCCATTGCAATTATTTTTTGTATGACTTTTCCTTTTCATTTACATGCTGGGTTTATTTATGATTTACGTTTTATTCCAATAATATTAGTTTTTCTATATGGAAATACAAAGAGCATTATTTCTATAGGAATTTTATATCTTTCTTATAGATTTTACTTAGGCGGAAGCGGAGTTTTCCCATCATTTATTATCTTTACTATTATTACTGGTATTACAATAATGTTTCGTTACTTGTTACCCATTTATTTCAAGGAAAAAAAGATATTATTAAGCATACTACTTGTTTTAATATGTACAACTTCACTTTCTATCTTCGGTATTATAACTCAAATAAACACAGGTGGTAAAATTGGCTCTACTCTCATTGAATTTTTATTAAATTATATAGTCATTAATATTTTTACAGTATTATTATCCGTTTATTTAATAGAGGGAATGATTGAGAAATTTAAAATGAAAGAAAGAATGCAAAGAGCAGAAAAATTTTATATAGCTAGTGAACTAGCTGCATCTATTGCGCATGAAATTCATAATCCACTGACCACGGTACATGGATTCACTCAATTATTAAATGAAAATGAGAACACTAAGATGTCTCAAGATAAGTACTTAGAAATTATGTTACTTGAAATGCAGCAAATACAATCTACTATAAATAACTATTTATCTTTAACCAAACCACAAAACATTATAAAAGAGAAACTAGATATTAATCACATTTTAAATCAGGTGAAAGATGCTATTTCACCAATCGCTCTATCGTACAATGTTAAATTAAAACTGAATATTACAGACTCCCTTTTTATAAATGCTGATCCTGAAAAATTAAAACTGTGTTTAACTAACATCATACAAAACGGTATCGAGGCTATGATAGATGGTGGAGTATTGCAAATTAATATACAAAAAATTAAAGGGAATGTTGTTATTGATATTATTGATTCAGGAATTGGAATGTCCTCCGAACAACTAAAACGAATTGCCTTACCATTTTATTCAACAACTGAAAAAGGCACTGGACTGGGTACCATGATTGCCTACAGTACTATTAAAGAATTAAACGGAGATATAGACATAGAGAGTAAAGAAGGAAAAGGAACACGCTTTTCTATTAGTATTCCTTGTTAACATAACAAAAGTATATTTCTTTCTCATGTAATTATATCAAGATACGGTGAAAATATATGATGTTACAAGAGGTAGTAAATTTATAATAAATTCACTACCTCTTGTCTCTCTATCCACTTATCAAGTTTAATCTTGGTATCATCATTTAATCGTTTTCTTATATTTCAGCTTTTAGAATTCTTCTATTTCAACTGTAAAATGTGGCTTGAATTTCACTTCGATTCTTTTCTTTGCTTTGCTTCTGCCCCTTGAATGTATAGCGAGTCATTACGCGTATAAATTTGTTTCACCGACTCCATCTTGGTTTCAATGATACGTTTGTCTTCATAAAGCATTTTTAATTCAACAGTTGCATCATAATAGAACATAATCATTACCAATTCAAATCCAAGTTTATCGATTTTGCTATATCTATACGCACCCGCACCTGGAATATAATAATCTTCTGGTTCATCCTCGAATATTTCTAATAACTCGTATTTATCATATTTTATATCCAATATTCCTCAATCTTTTTTGTACTAGAATGTTTTAACTATGCTATTCATTTGTAACTAATCTCTGAAACTTGGACATACTGATACTAGTACTCTAAAAAAGGACGTGATCAGTATGGAAAAGCAAAACCTATTCAAGTGTTTGGGCTAACAGCATAAAATACAATTCCGCTCGAAATATATGCGCTATATTCTCTATTATTTTATCTTTGCACCAGAACCTTAATTCTTAACTAACTATTTGGACAAACAGTTAAACGGGACATTTTATGGATGATAAATCTAGGTTATGGCTCATTTTTATATGCCATTTAGATCTTCTCTTTTAACATCAATTAGTGAGATTCTTCTTTCCCACCTTTGTACAAAGTTCAAATTTGCTCTAACTTCACTCCCGTGCTCCCAAATATTTGGCGCCTTAATCATTTTTACACCTTGAGGGATTTCATGTTCTCTTCTAGAAATATGTTTCAAATCAGAAGGTATTAACCGCAATTTAGGCATAGGTTGGATGACCTCTTTTTTTTACAATCCTTAATTAATGTGATCAATTTTATAATATAGATTCTAGACAACTACCCAAAAAAGGTGGGAATACAAGAGTTTACTGAAATCAAAAAATCATGTTATGACATATAAAACCGACAGCTCTCAATCCGGATAAATTGGTAAAGACGTAGCAATGATGCTTAAGATTCAGAAGTCTACTTTGGATTACAACAAAATATAGATTTGAATCATATTTCTCAATGAACAATATTACTTAACGTGATAAAATAATATTGGATGGGAGCCCAATATTATTAAAATTAAGATGGTTCAAGTCAGAGGAAGGCACCCTAGGGTGTCTTTTCTTGTTTATTATAAAAAACCTCAAGCATGAATTATATACTTGAGGGTTTTTTCGATTTCTTGTCTAAAAGATACCAATATAGAACTTGATGGAATTCCTTAAAAAAACATCTCTTAATACAAATTATATCATATTTGTTAAATCGTGAACTATTATTCTGACTTCTGTACAGGCAAACTACTAAAAATCAATTCAGCAACTTTTACATATCCTTTTGAGTTTGGATGAATTAAATCTGTAGACCAAAGCGTATTGTCATTAACTAAATGATGATTCCAAAAGTCAACATGATGAAGCTTATACTCTCTACTCAGTGAAAGTATAACTTCATTTGCCTCTAATAATTGTTCTTTTAATACTTGTTTTTTTTCAGAAGGAAATGGAAGCCTAACAGTAAAATCTGGAAGGTTTGCTATAATAATATCAGTACCTGCTTTACTTAATGTATCTATCATAAATTCCATATCGTTCTTATATGCTTGATGATTCCAACGTCCTTTTAAAACATCGTTTGCACCTGCAATTAGACTAACCAAATCTGGATTAAAAGTTAATGCCTGTTCCAATTGCTGTGAGCGAATTTCTTTAGTTACTAACCCACGTTTTGCAAAATTAGCATATTTTAAATCATTTACACACAGTTGAACAAAATGATCTACCCAGCTTTTTAATGCTATTCCCTCAACTTCATCCCCTATCCCCTCTGTAAAACTATCACCAATCGCTACAAATCGCTTCCACATATATAGTCCCCCTTTTTTGTTATTCATATCTACACTATACAATAGCCCACAGCGTAATTGTTCTTCTTAAATGTTTTTCAATTTCAATTAAATTCCATAGGAGATTTTTCAAATGAGCAAGACAACTCGATTAAACTATTTCACATGAACAAAAACATGAAAATCTACGTTATCTTCTCGCAGAAATAGGTTGAGACCAACTATCTTTTCCATTATCATTTAAGCGTACTTGAAAAACATATATAGGTTGAGAAAAGCCTTTTGTATCAGCGTAGTAACCTATATTATAATCTGTAATGACTAATGTATCACCTGCTTTGAACGATATTATAGGATCAAAGTCTCCTTGTTTTAGTTTTTGAAATACTTCTTTGGGAGACAGAATTTCGACATCTCGAATATGTGATTTTTTTGTAACTGGCTCATTGTCATTAGGCATTTTTGTAATTTCCTCTTTGTAAACAGGCATTTTATTACCTTCGTCTTTTAACTCTATTGATGTTTTTATAGTGACATCAGTCATGTCTGTTTTTGTAATGGGATCTAAAGGCATATTCCCAAATTCCTTCATTTGATACGAAATCATTATTCCAAGTGCAACGAAACTTACTGTAATCGGAAGGAATAAATATTTGATCATTTGTGTATCTGTTTCTTTTTTCTTCAACAATATAAGAACTATATTTAACATAGAATATCCTAGCATCATTCCTAAAGTATTATGAAGTAAATCGGCTAGTTCCATACTTCCACGTTGCATTGTAAATTCAAGGATTTCTATCAATAAACTTGCTATAATTGAACTGATTAACATCCATTTTGTTTTTTGAAAAACATTACTAAATAAAGGTAATAAAATTCCTAACGGAAAAAGCATACCTATATTCACAATGATATGGAAAAAGGAAGAAAATGAAAAGGTATTCCATGCTTTTTTATAAACACTAAGTACATCAAAGTCAATTGTTCTTGCAAAGGTTATATCATCTGGACGACCAAATGAAGTAGCTGATAATGCAAGGGAATAATATCCTATTATTAATATAAATAATATAATTTGTTGTACCGTAAATTTTTTTCCTCCTTTACATACCTTTTTGTATACTACAAAGTAGCTAAAAACAAAAATGAGTAGTAACAAGAATGTGAGTTGTATTGTAGGAATTACAACGGTAACAAGTAGTTCGGAAATAAAGTTCATTTTACACCTCTGTTTTTACGAATAAAATATTCAATAGTTTTATATAACATTCTAGATATAGATAGCGATGTGTTGTTACCCCTAATAATTATTAATACAGAATTAAACCTGTATCCATTGAGCATTTCTTCCTCTTGAAACTAACTTTATATGACCAAGCGGCTACAAGGAAACTAGCGTTTTATTAATTGTACTTTCGGCTATGTTTGGATAAAACGTTACGAAGATTCTCTTTAGTAAGAGGATTTTGGGAGTTAAGTATAAAATTAAAAATTTGTTCAATTTTAGTATGTTTATATTTAGAATCCAAAATTGACCGATTCCTAATATACTTAGGAACCGGTAATATTCGTATATTTACTAAAGAAATAAGATTCCTTCATGTATTACGCTTTTTTGGGGAATTTTGTTGTTCTTTGTTTTGCCCAATTGATACATTTCTTTTCAATTAAATGGTACGAAACTATCGAAAAAAGTATTGTCATTGTCATACATAAAGTAAGAAGGAAGAAGATAGGTATCTTTGTATATAAAAGTTTAAATAGTACCATCATGATTGGAAAATGACACAAATAGATACTGTATGAAATTTCTCCTAAGTATACAAATACACTCTTATTTAAAAATGCTTTTACTTTTAGGTTACTCATGGCCATTATAATAAATATACTAACACCGATTACGACACCCCAATCTTTTAATAAGAAAGTAGTATCATTACGGGACAAACCATAAATTAAAATGGAATATAAATATAGCATAATCCCTAATGCAATAAGAAATCCTTTATTAATTTTTTTCATATTCCTATATAAGTAGATAAGCTTTTCCTGATGCTTAAAAAGTAACATTCCAACCATAAACATCGATGTGAAATGCAGTGTATCGGCATAACCATTATAAAATCCCTCAGCTTTCCCAATATGCAACATATTAAGGAAGACACTAATTAAAGAAAGGCTCAAAGCAAATAGTATCGTTTTCTTCCAACTCAGTTTATAAAAAAGAAGGAATAACAAAGGAAACACAATAGATATACGCATTTCTTGGGCCAATGACCAGATAACTGGATTATAATTTTCCGTAAAAAAGTTATTAAGAAGCACAAAGTGGTTTATAATATCTAATGTTGTTATCGACCCTTGCCATCTATCATAGAACCAATCCCGTAGTCCTGCCACTTCATACGGCGAAAACAAAATAAATAAAGCAAAGGTAATGATTATCCAAAAATAATAAGGGATATAGATTCGTACAAATCGCTTAATTAAATATCCCCAATAATTTGTTTTTGAATGATAAAGTGCCATAGATAACACAAAACCACTTAGTACATAAAAAACGATTACAGCTTCTCCACCCGCCCATAAAAACCTAAGCGGGGAAAATTTAATAGAATTAGGCAACGATGGTAGCATTAAACAAAAATGTCCAAATACCACTGTAAGTGCCGCTAACCCTCGTATGGAATCTAATTCTTTTATTCTCTTACTCATAAAATGTTCTCCTTGTAAATTGTAGATTTTGCTGTTAATAAAGGCCACTATACTAGTGTAGTGGGAGAATTGTACATATTGTTTCTTTAAATTCCTAATATAAGCAGTACAAAGTCAATCTATGTATCTGTTTTAGGGAACTTTCATATTTAGGCATAAGTTATATAATAATAGAAAGAAAAAAGAAATCTCATTCTATAAAATCGTATTGTCGTTTAGAAAACATTTTAAAACTATTTTCTAAACCCTTGTTATAGTCTGTCTGTTTATCTGTCCACTGAACACCCTTATTGCCAGGCCACCCTGAGGTATTTGCAACATGTTTTAATAGCTCTGGCCCTTTTAAATTTTGTTGTAAACCACGGTTATATGCATTTATCATATTAGATATTGCTATTCGAGTATTGGTTTCTGCATTTTTCAAATCTTCGTTCGTTAAATCTTTAGATGCTAGCCCACCTCGATGAAGCTGAAACAGTCCAAATGATGTGCCCTGATCTCCAACTGCGTTTCGATCAAACTTACTTTCATGGAATGCAATAGATAAAGGAATCCATGGCGGTATACCATGCTCTATTGATATTTGTTGAATCGTGTCTCTTACTTTAGCTCGGTTAGTATGATGATCATATGCGGATTTTGCAATATATAGCCCTACTGTTAAAACCAAAATAAATACTCCGATTTTTATTAATGGCCCTCTCATCGACGTCACCTCACTTGTCAGTATCAAAGATTGTCTCTAGTAATCCTATCTTTTGGGGATATTAACTCGTAGTCGTGTATCATTTGATTATTCTTGGTTTCATTAATTACCGATTTTTAAGTAAAATTATTTGGGGGTTCCCTCTCCCTCCATATGGTACATCCCATTAAAACCGTACTTTTTTCTCAAATACCTTACTTTTTTATTCGATTGAAATTAAAGAATAACTATATACATAGGGATAAACGCTATAAAAAGATACTTAAATTTCTTTAAAAAATTCGTTTTCTGGCCTCCATTTCTTTATATAATTAATTTAAAACAAAATATTTAATAGAAAGAAAAGATTTTATTAAATTTTTATAAAATTTAATAACAGAAATAAGTACCAGGTATTGATTTTTATTGTCACTTGATGGAATAATGAATGTTTTTTCATCATGTAACTTTATTAAACTAACCTTGCACCAGAACCCTTTGAATCGAAAGATTCATAATAAACGCCATCCTTTCTGTATATTTCTACAAAAAGAATAGCGTTTTTTGATTATATGGATACAAATTTATCTTAGCTTGATAGCAATACCAAAAGTTCCGAAGAATCAAATTTGAGAATTAATGCAATCTTTAAATTCAAGCCATCCACATAAGAATCTATAATACTTTGAAACCTTTTGTTTCAGGCTAATATTTAGTTTTATCCTATAAAGTTAGCCTTTTACTATATCAACCGCACTATTCCACATACCTCTAAAGAAAGATCCTATTTCGCGCATTAAACGTGTAAACCAATTAGCTTGTTCTACTTCAGATTTTGTTACAAGGTCTACTTGTAATGATTTACCTGATAAAAACCCAGGATCTGTACTATCTTTAGGTGATATAATCATTTGGCTAATTGTTACGCCTTTTTTAATAGGTGCTTCTTGTTCTTTATTCGATACTTTAAATTCTTTTTTATAAACGTCTTTGTTGCCCTTTGGCATTGGAAGTGAAACAGCTTGCTTCGTTTGAACAACCACATCTTTGTCCTTTGCATTTGCTACTCGTACTGTTTCATGCCCTTTAACTACTGAATCTTTTCCATAGACCTTCTTCACTTCAAAATTCGCAAATGCATAATCATATAATTTCTTTGTTTCATCAAAACGTGCTGTATGAGAGTTTGCTTTTATCACTACAGAGATTAGACGCATACCATTTCTTTCTACTGTACCAGTGAAACAATCTCCGGCTTCTGGAGTAGTTCCTGTTTTCAAGCCATCAACACCTTCGTATTGCTTAATTAAGCCTTTTAACATCCAGTTAAAGTTCGTCATATCAATCGGATACTTGCCACCCTTTTGGAATGTTTTTTTGGGGATTTTTGCTGTATCTAATATTTTCGGAAAATCTTGAATAAGACGTTGTGCTAAAATCGCACAATCTCTTGCAGACATTTTATTTTTCTCGTCTGGAGTTGTCCCTTCTGGGTGATGTCCTTTTAAATCTTGGTTTGTTAAACCTGTAGAGTTTACAAATTTATAATTTTTCATTCCAAACTCTTTTGACTTATCGTTCATCATTTTTACGAAATTGACTTCTTTTCCAGCAATCTCTTCAACTAAAGCAATTGTTGCACCGTTTGCAGAGTAAATTGCCATTGCCTCATATAACTCTTTGACCGTATAAGAACCACCATTTTCTAATGGAACGTTTGATAATGAGCGATCTTGCGAAATCTTATATGCATATTCAGAAACTTTAACTTTTTGATCCCATTTAAGTTTTCCTTTATCCACCGCTTCATGGACTAAGTATTCACTCATCATTTTTGTCATACTAGCAATTGCTAATAATTCATCTGCATTTTTCTGATATAAAATTTTTCCGGAATTCGCTTCTACTAAAATTGCTGATCCTGCTTGTACGTCTAAAACTGGGACTGTTTCCGCTAATGCTCTTCCAGATGTAACAACAATGCTACAAAATAGTGTAAGCACTGTTACTATTGCAATAAATCTCTTGCAAAACATACCTTTCACTTCTGTTACCTCCAATATCTTTGTACTCAAAAAAACGTTATTCTAACATAATTCCCCAAAAAATAGACAGTGTTATCAAATTCTATATACATATAAGACATTAGGATCGCTTTCATATAGACAATCTCATCATACCCTTTTAGGCGCACTGACACTTCGTACTCCCACACACATCCCTATTTTTAATACCCTTGTATTTTTCAAAATGATCCGTACTTTCATATTTTTTAGGATTACACTTAATAGACAATCTAAGTAATACATTTGTTCCACATTTACAAAAAAATAAAACCAGTGTGCCCCGATTAAATATCGAAACACACTGGTAACAGTTTTTTGTAATAAAAAAACTACATCCTATATTGAATGTAGTTTTTCTAGCTGATTTATTTATTTTTCACTTCATTTTTATAAAAAGCAAATAATGGTTCAATGGCTGGACTAGATAAAAGAGGAATTGCCTTCTTAATCAATTCTCTATCCCAATCAAACCAACGCATTTCCATTAGCATATTAATTTCTATATTAGTGAACCGTTTCTTTATTTCTTTAGCAGGATTACCACCTACTATTGTATACGGCGGAACATCTTTACATACGACAGATCCAGCTGCAATAATTGCACCTTCACCAATAGTAACGCCAGGCATTATAATAGCATTCATACCAATCCAGGCATCGCTTTTAATGACTGTATCACCCTTCGGTTCATATGATTGCTCTATTTGCTCAACGAATGGATAAACTGTAATCCATTCAGGGTGATGATTATGATTCCCACCCATTAAAATGACAACTCCACTTGCAATACAAACATAATTTCCAATAATGAGTTTATCAAGTTGCCAACCCATCTGTTCAGTTGGATTGAAAAGTACTCGAGACTTAGCATCGCCCCACAAATATCTTACACAGCCATCTTCAAAATTTTGATGACCATAATAACCTGAATAATAGGAGTACTCTCCTACTTCAATAAGTGGATTTGTTACTATGTCTTTTAAATACTTCGTTTCAGACCAATGATTATATAATGGATGCTTCATAACTATATTCCTCGCTTCTAAGTATGGTAGATTTTTGCAATTCACTTAGAAGCTTAATACGACAGCTACATTTTTAAATTTTTTCAAACGACGAATCATTATCTTCAAGCCTTTCTTTTATACTAAAAAAAGCATAACGCAATAAATTACACAACTTAAACTGCGTAATACTGCAATAAGAACATTAAAACAATAATAAATAAAGCCTTATTAATATAATTAAAACCATCTTCACTAGATTGCTGAAGTTCTAATAAATTTGAACCTTTTTCGAAATTTAGTTCCCCTAATAAGTATAAACTATTTATATTAATGGCTAATTTGATACCTATATCACTGTACTTTATTGCTTCTATATGTTCATATGTAAGATGTAAACATTTTGTTAAAGTATAAATAATTCTTAATTTAATTTCTTTATTTCTAGGAAATTCCATCCTATTAAAATTACTTAAACATTTCTTTAATATGCCTATACTTTTTTCATATTCTCCATTTTTCCGCAACAGCAAGTATAGCTTTTAATTTAGAAAATCCATCCATTTTGATTAAGCTTTTTTTCAAAAAGGGTGGGTTTCTTCAGTTTATAGGAAAGTAATAATTAACTCATAAAAAATACAATAAAATAGGTAAAAATGCCATGGCATCTTTACCTATCCTATGGATAAACAGGTTCTCATAAGAAATAGACAACTTCCCAAAGAACTATAAATATATTATTTTAAATTAATTGGTTGTTGTTGAGTAATACAATGAATCATACCACCATTTTTATAAAGCTCTCTTACATCAATCCCCACCACTTTACGATCAGGATAAAGTTTTTGAATCATCTCATTTGCTATTTTATCATTAGGATCATTATAGTTAGGAACTAAGATAACTTGATTCGCTATATAATAATTAATATAGGAACCTTTATAATCAAGCTGCTTCCCATTTTTTAATGTAACATTATTCTTGCTTAGCGGTAGATATACATACTTGTACTTATTACCTGTAGCATCTTTTGCCTGCAGCAACTTGTTAATATCTTTGTCAGACGCTCCCCATTCAGCTAAATCTTTTTCTTTTAACGTTATAATAGTAGATTTATCGTGGAATTTGGCGAATCCATCAATATGAAAATCAGTAATATCTAAGTTAGGTGCTCCATCTAACCAAATAAAATTTGTTACCCCAAGTTCACTAATATATTTTTCAATATCCTTTTCTGACAATTTAGCGTTCCTATTTTTATTCGTCACAGCACTTCTAGTTAATAAAGCAGTTCCATTACCATCTAATTCAAATGCGCCGCCTTCAAGAACAAATTTATTCCAATTAATTCTTTCAATGCCTAACTGTTTGCTAAGATTCTCACGAAGACGAGCATCTTTCTTATATGGCGTTTTCTTTCCCCATCCGTTAAATCCTGGATCTAATATCTTTAGATTTTTGTCATTATCGTAAACAAAAATTGGACCAGTATCTCTAGCCCATACATCGTCAGTAGGTGCGATAAAGAAATCAATTTTCTCCATATTCACTCCTTGATCCGTTAAAACTTCAATAATTCTTTCTTTCTCTTCTTGATCATATGCAACAATATGAACTTTTTCGCCTTTGCTTAAAGATTCTGTCATTTGAATCCAAATCGGTTCTACTTCTTGCTGATATTTTGGCCCGTATGTAAATTCATGAGGCCATTGTAGCCATGTTCCTTCATGTTTGCTTTTTTCATCTGGCATTGTATACTTTCCTACTTTTTTTTGCACCTCTACTTTCTTCATATCTTCTCTCTGCGTTTTTTCAATTTCCTTCGCCTGAACTTTCTCAATTCCCTTAACTTGAGCATAACCACTAATAATAGATGTGGTTAGTACAGCACTCATACACAATTTCGTTATTTTTTGCATTTCTTAACCTCCTTTTCTGCCTTACTGTAAACCTTTACATAGTGTTAAGGTCAAGCTTTTTTAATTAAATCATTACATATGAAGCACGATTTAAATCGAACCTTTTAAAAAAATTCTGGAATTCATATAAAAGGTTAGAGAATTAGCTTCTCTAACCTTTTTATATGCACTATTAGGTTTATAACAGTATAGATGAGGTACCCTAATACTGCCATTAATCCTAACGTGAAGAGTATACGAAATCGCTACTATAATCACCATTTATTCCTATAACATCCCACGCTTTTTTCACTTGTTATCTTTTCTGCTTCTTCTACTGTATTTTTTATGAATGTATTTATTTCTAAAATTAATACAGTACATGAAATTTTATATTACATACGTATATATTTATTCAGTTTATAATTAACTATTCAAAAGCAGTTACGATTCTCTCTTTCATTTTCTGTATTACTTCTATTTTCTCCGCCCATTCGAATCGGTTCAGTATCATTCGCAACAATTAGTCCTTCTGGTTGCTCACCCTTCATAATAAACCACAACTTTTCATTTGTTGGTAATAGTATATGCTTAAATTCAGAGCTATTTAAAATTTGCTGTGCTGGAATCGTTTCATAGATTGGTAACGAAAATGGAGAGGTTGTTATTTTTTCAAAACTTACATTTTCAGAAGAACTACTCTTACTATATTGATAATCTTTTAATGCGATTGATTGTACTGGTTCACTTTTATTTTTTGATGCATAACTAATTTTACTAGCGAAAATAATAACAGTCATTAAACAAATGCATGGTATCACAAGCTTAAGTAGTTTTCCCATTAATGAACCCCCACACTTTTAATATTATTAGTTCGCATGGATATTATAAACCGTTTCATTCCACCAAAAATTATTATTGTTATAGAACGTACTGAAATTATGATTATAATGATCACCATACCAAGGGTCCATGTATGTTATATAGTCTGTTCCATTTGTACCTTTATAGAATCCATCAAGTACTAGAAAGTGTCCGATGTTAGCTCCATTTTGCCACATAATGAGTGCAATCATCGGTTGATTACTATTAATTTGATTTTTGAACCAATCATACGATTTTGCTCCAGAACTTATAGCTGAGCTAACACCATATCCCGATAATCCATATTGTATTTCACGTGAAGTTGCAGGATTATTATATGATCCACCTTTGACATACCTAACATACTGATCTTGTGAAGGAGTTTTCCCAAAATAATTTAAAACTGAAACCGAAGTGCCCGCCCAACACCAATTTGATCTTTCTTGTAATATGTTAGGAACAGATAATTTACGATCTGTTGATATATTTGGAGGATTCCCATTAATATAAGCTGACGTTCCATATACTTTTTTCCCATCTTTAAAATAATAAAACCAACGATTATCTAAATTTCCTGTCCAGTAATCTTTAACCGCTTCACCATACTCCCATCCTTTAAAGGATGCTTTTGTATTTCCGGGAATCACATCTACAATATTTGCATTCAAACTTTTTTCTTCTCTAACATTTACATTCAATGGAGCAGTTGTTCCTGAAAATTCAACTTCTTCTGCTATTATTTTGTGAACTCCAATAAAACTAAATGTGAAGAACAATAACAGCATACAAACAATAAATTGCTTTCTTCCCTTCATTTCTCCACCCCTTCATAAGTACTAAAAAACATCAACAATTCATCCTTATTAATTGTTCAAGCTTAATATTACATACTAGCGGAAAATAACTTCTAATAAATTCCAATACAAAAAAGTAGCCTATAAATTTTTATAGGCTACTTTTCATTTTATCGTTATTACTTAGCTAATTCTTTCGTTCCCTGCATTACGTCAACGAAGAATCCCCAGTTGTTCACAACAGAAGAAATACTAATATGCTCATCTGGAGTGTGGACGTTGAATATATCTGGCCCAAATGAAATTGCATCTAATTCAGGCATTTTTTGAACAAATACACTGCACTCAATTCCTGCATGTACAGCAAAGATTTCAACATCTTTATTGTATTTTTCTTGATGCACTTTTTCAAACAAATTACGAATCTGTGAATTCGGATTGTATGGCCATTCTGGATACTCTGACTCTATTTCAAATGTTGCACCAACTAATTCGGCAATACATTTAATTTCATCTGCAACATGTTGTTTTAAACTACTTACAGAACTTCTCACTTCGTTACGTAATTTAATTTCATCTTGAAACGTTTCAATAACGCCTAAATTTGTTGAGCTTTCTACTAGACCTTTAATATCCATGCTCATACTTTGAATGCCGTTCGGAATTAAGAATAATGAAAAAATAAGCTGTTTTTGTGTTTCTTTAGCAAATACTTTTTCTACTTTCTCATCTAATTTTGTAAGTGTAACATGAACATCCGGATCAACAGCACGCATTTCTTCTTGTAATACTCGTGTCCATGATTTTAACTTTTCTTCAACTTGCTCTACATCTTCTTGACGTAATAAAATTGTAGCTACACTTTCACGTGGAATTGCATTCGTTTTTAATCCGCCGTGAGCATCACTTATATCAAATTGAATATTTATTGATAAATCACGTAAAACTCGTCCTAGTACTTTGTTCGCATTCCCACGTTGTTTATCAATTTCCATACCAGAATGTCCGCCCTTAAGTCCACCAACATATAGACGGTATGTATCCATATCAACTGGTGCCTCATCCCAAATTACTGGAATTGTTTCAACTGCTTTCGCACCACCTGCGCTACTCACTAGTAATTTATGATCTTCTTCAGAATCAATATTAATAAATATTTTTCCGTCAAAATTATTTGAATCGACAGCGAATGCACCGCCCATTGTCGTTTCTTCTTCAGTTGTAATAACAACTTCTAAAGCTGGATGCGGAATGTCTGTTGAATCTAATAATGCTAATGCATATGCAACGGCAATACCATTATCAGCACCTAAAGTAGTTTCGTTCGCATATAACATATCTCCAATAATTCTTAATTCAATTGGATCCTTCTCAAAATCATGAACTGTCGCTTGGTTTTTTTCACACACCATATCAGAGTGCCCCTGAATGATAATAGCTGGAACATTCTCATAACCAGAAGTAGCTTCTTTTTTTATAATGACATTTAACGCTTCGTCTTGAATAACTTCTAAATTACGTTCCTTTGCGAAACTCACTAAGTAATCACTAATTTCTTTTTCATTACCTGATCCTCTAGGAATCTTTGAAATTTCTGCAAAATGATAAAATACAGGGTGCTTTGTTAATTGTTCTAAAGTAGAATACATTTTTCAAGCTCCTCTCAAAATGACGAAATAATATGTAAGTCCTTTATCATTATACCACGATTCATTATTTTACCTTTCTTTTAACATTTTAAAAATTTGTTATTTTAATTAATAAGGCTTGTCATACTCTACTACTTATTAATCCACAAATAACGAAAAAAAATAAAAGAAAATGCTCTATGCATTTTCTTTTATTTTTTTTACCTGTATATATTTCGAACTATTACTATTCATAAGCTTTTCTAAACGATTTATATTTTCCGTTAATGCACCCTTCACAAGAGAGAAATCTGTATTTACTTCTTCTTTTTTTTCTTTAAAAAACGAAGAATTTTGTACATTTATTTCAGCCATCTCTTCTCCCCCTTTTCAAAAAGATACAACCTTTTATTTATATTATATAGCAAATGCAAACAGAGTGTACACGTATCATTTTCTTTTTAATTCTTCTTCTAACTCTTCTACTTGCTGCAAAGTATCTCCTTTTATTAAAGAAAAATCTGTTGTATCTTCATTATCTTCTTTAAAAAAATCATTGTCATAATCTTTTATCACTACAATCACCTCTACGTGCTAGTGTAGGAATGATTGTCCGATTTTATACAAGCTTGTCTGAATTTGTTCTCCCTTTATGTATAGGTGAAAAGGACAGAAAAAGATTCTGTCCTTATTTACTAAAATAACTATGATGAATTGTTAAATTATATACATTTTCAAAATCTCGATCTTGAAGGTTATTTTTCTTCCCATCAATAACAATGAAAACATCACTAACTATTTTTGCTGGTATAATTCCGACATTTTCTACTTGCACCGCTTTCTGTTCATTCAATTGCTCGATGTGTTCTAATGGAACAATACTACTAAATTGAGAGCGGATACCACGAAAGTTTGTATTTAATTCCTTCACCGCTTCAAACACAACAATTTTCGCACCAATCTTTTCCCCATATGAATCTAAAAATGCGTTTAAGTTTTTTGTATATTCCTCTTCCGTATGCCATTCCATTGTCCCAAAGGCTGCTGGATTCACATTTTGAATAATTGTCGTATATATTTCTCCTCTTGCTTTTGAAGCAATTAATGACCTTTTAATTGATTGGACCGTCTTTCCAATATCGCTGAATTTTGCGCCCCATATTTCTGAAATATTAGGTGTCAAAATGAATGCAATATCAACGAAAATTACCATCGCAGTGAACATTAAAAGATTTTTCCAGAGGGTTAAATCTATTCCTTTTATCATGAAATAAACTGTGACTGATATTATAAACAAACCATACCAAGTTTTTCGAATTCGTTGTTTCTTCTCCTCGTACAACTCTTCATTTCTCCAATAAAAGAAAACAAGAACTACAAAGGCGATTACTAGAATAAATAAACCGATTCGAATGTTAGAGATCATCAATCACATCACCCTCCATTCAAAAACTCTTCACGATATCATTACATGCGCAAACAGCTCTCTTTATGACAAAAGACGTGGACAACCTTCTAAATTTAGCTATATCGCATATAATTAGAAAGTGCCACGTCTTTTATCATGAATCTACATTGTATATGTAGACAAGCATGCGTTTCAAATTTTCATGTTAAAAAGAAATATGTTTCGGAATTTTCCCTTCAGGTACTTCCCCGTCCATACTTAAGTAATAATGACGAATCGGGCGTAGTTTTTCATCCAACTCATAAACAAGCGGAATGCTAGTCGGAATGTTTAATGATACTACACCATCACTTGAGAGATTTTCTAAGTATTTCACTAGCGAGCGAATTGTATTACCGTGCGATGATATCATTACTTTTTCACCGTTCTTTAATGCCGGTGCGATTTCTGCATGCCAATAATCAACTACTCTTTTCTCCGTATCCTCTAAACATTCAGTCAATGGAAATTCGCCTTTTTTTAATGTTTTGTATCTCGGATCGTTCGCTTCATATCGGGGATCATCTTCAGTAAGTGCAGGCGGTCTCACATCTATACTTCTTCTCCAAATATGAACTTTTTCATCTCCATATTTTTTTGCGGTTTCATCTTTATTTAATCCTTGTAGCGCACCATAATGTCTTTCATTTAGCTTCCAAGATTTATGTATTGGGACCCAAGTGAGATCCATTTCATGAAGTACAATCCATAATGTCCGAATTGCTCGTTTTAATACTGATGTATACGCAACATCAAACGTATATCCATTCTTTTTTAATATTGTTCCTGCTTCTCTCGCTTCACTTAATCCATTCTTTGATAAATCTACATCTGTCCATCCTGTAAATCGATTTTCAAGATTCCACAAACTTTGTCCGTGACGAATGAGTACCAGTTTTATCATTATAATTCCCCTCTCGGAAATATGAATTTTAAAATTTCAATACGTACACATATAAAGTTTTTGGTAATGTGAATTTTTTATCCATAGTTGCCAAATATACAGATAAAAATTTATGATTTTTCAAACTACAAATCAAGATACTATTTCTATCTTTTATTTTACTGGTATTTCACGCTTAGACGTCCATGCATCAAATCCTGAACGGCTATTTGCCATTTCATTCATAACTTGATGCCAACTTTCTTCACATGATTCGCCAAACTGTGAGAAAATAGCTCCCATTTGTTCTCTTTGAACATCGCTCAGTTTTTTCTCTAAGTCTGTTCCTTCTTCTGTTAAAGACAGCTGTTTCACACGACGATCATGTTCAGCTTCATTACTCTCAATAAGTCCTTTATCTAACAGTTGGCGCAACGGTCCATGAAGAGCTTGTTTACTTATTTCTAAAAGTGATAGCAGCTCATTTACACTAAGCCCTGGAAAACGAGCGATAAAAAACAGAATTCTATGATGTACACGCTGTATACTATACTCTTTTATTATTTCATCTGGTTTTTCTGTAAAAGTTTTATATGCAAAGTAAAATAATGCTAATGCCTCATTCATTTGCTCTTCTTTATGTTGTGTCATCTACTTTCCCCCTGTATGTAAATTATACCACAACTCAATTATGAATAATTAAGTTGGTATATTGAGCCTAATTTCTTCATTCTAAAACCAACAAATTTCAACTATTATATTTTTTGAAGGTTTTTTAATTCGTAAACCATACCTTCAAATAAAGTATCCAAATTACTTTTTAAAGACTTCTTAAGAAAATAGGTTAAATTCAAATGATAAATATTGTAAAATTTACTTATTAATATTTTTTTGAAAAACTCAATTGTGATTGGAGTGTTATTGTATGCAAACAAAAAAAGTTTATCTTTATGTATTTAATACGATGTCAGACTGGGAATATGGACATTTAATTGCAGAACTAAACTCAGGAAGATATTTCAAAAAAGAGTTAGCCCCTTTAAAGGTAGTTACAGTAGGAGCTACTAATGAAATTATTACTACGATGGGAGGACTGAGCATAAAGCCAGATATTTCTCTTGATACATGTACTCTTGAGAGTAACGATCTTTTAGTTTTACCTGGAGGGACTACTTGGGGAGAAAGCATTCATCACCCTATCTTAAAAAAAATTGGTGAAGCGTTAAAACTCGGCACTATTGTTGCTGCCATTTGTGGTGCAACTGAGGGGTTAGCGAACTTTGGATACCTAGATTCTAGAAAACATACAAGCAATGATTTAGAATATATTAAAATGGTTTGTCCTAATTATAAAGGAGAACAACTTTATAAGATGGAACCTGCAGTATGTGATGAGAATTTGATTACTGCATCAGGAGTAGCTCCTCTGGAATTTGCAATGGAAGTACTGAAAAAAATTGATGTATTTGCACCAGATACGTTACATTCATGGTATAACCTAAATAAGACTTATAAACCTGAATACTTCTTCCAGTTAATGAATTCCATTACTAGATAAGCTAAAAAATTAAATTAGCAGTTTTATATTATATAAAAACCTAAAGTTGTTATAAATACAACGGGTAGCTAAATCTATTTTAATCTTATTGAATAACGATGGTCTTTCTTCTTTAGTTATAATAATGAAACGTTCTTTAAAAACCAGTGACGTTTGTAAAACAAAAAATAAAAGGGATGATACATATTAGTCTTGAATCATCCCTTTTGTTATGACGTTACTGTCACCATATTATTTTAATTATTCATCTCCAGCAAGAGTTAACTGCCAAGATACGCCATACTTATCATTTAACCAGCCAAACTTTTTACTAAACGGATATGAACCTAAAGGCATAAGAACTTTTCCATCTTGTGCTAGTTTATTAAAAACTGTTTCAATTTCCTCTTCCGTTTCACAAGTTACATAAAGAGACATAGATGGAGTGAATGTAAAATCATGCTTTACATAACTATCGATACACATGAATTCTTGGCCATTTAACGTGAATGTTGCGTGTATTACAGTTCCCTCTTTACCAGGTCCCTTTTCATCGTAACGAGAGATGTTTACAATTTCTGATTGATTAAATAGCGACGTGTAAAAATTCATCGCTTCTTCAGCTTTTCCCTCAAACATTAAAAACGTAGTGATTTTTTGATTTATGTTACTCATTTAGAAACATCCCCTTGTTATGTATTTATGCAAAACATACATCGGACAATAAAACCGAACGTATATTCCTATAAGTGTATTGTCTATAAAAACGATGCGTTTGTCAATTATCTATGTTTTATTTCTTCTTAAATAATGCTGTCCAAAGAAATGATTCTCCAAACATATTATTTGGTTGTTCAATTTGCTTCATTTTTCTAATTTCAATTACTTCAAATTCTTTAAATATCTCTCTTAACTTTTCTTCTGAATATGCAAGACCACCTTGCAAACTCCATCCTCTATACACATCCCAGTCCGTTATTTCCAATCCATTTCGCTCATTCAAATCACCTGCTGCAAAACATGTTAATCCGAAATAACCACCCGATTTTAATGAGTTTTTAACTAGATCAACATAATTCATTCTTCTATGTGGTGGAATGTGATGCAAGCAACCGGAATCATATACAAAATCATATTCATCTTGAAAATCCAAATTAAAAATCGATTCACAAACAAATTGTATTTCTATTCCGTTTTCTAACGCCCTCTCTTTGGCCCAATTAATTCCTTCTATAGACAAATCTACGGCTGTTACATCAAACCCTTGTTTCGCTAAATAAATTGCATTTCTTCCTGGACCACATCCAAGCTCTAACACTTTCCCTTTTGAAATCCATTCTTTTTGTATATATGAAACTAAATTCTCATCTGGAACATTTGCAAAAAAAGGAACATCCTTTTCTCTATTCGTGTAAAATTCATTCCAAAATGGTACTGCGGGTCTTAATAAAGAATCCATCATCTTTAAAATATCTTCTTGTGTGTGTAACGTTTCATTTTTCATCAAAAGGCCTCCTGTCAGAAATTCAGAATAATCCAACAATAACACACCAGAGAGTTTAAACAAAAGAAAAGCTCCCCATTAATAAAGGAGCTCCGCAAACATTTTTTATTTTCTTAATAAATGTTTAAAATTACTTTTATTACGGTAAATGAAATTAAATTGCTTCATAAATCGAACTTATCGTGTATATACTAATTTCAAAATAAAGAACAAAAAAGAACCGCAATTTTTCGCGACTCTTTTTTGTCTAGCTAATAAATAAAATGATTTACAATCATATCTGAAATTTTATCGGTGATTGTTATTATTTATCAACTTATCGACAAATAATAACAACCCTCTTTATCCCGATTACTATTTTAAGATTTAACGGCCACGTCTTTGCTGACCTTGTTTTGTACTACTTTTCTTATTACTTGGCTTATTAAATGATCGATTGTTATCATTTCTCGAACTATTTCTTGAATCGTTTCTTGGTCCACCTTTTGAACCACTTCTTGAACCTTCACGGCTATCTCTTTGACGATATTGACCTGATTTCTTTGGAGCCGGCTTTTGTACCGGTTTTCCATTTTCATCTACATTTTTTATCTTCGGTTGTTCAATTATTTCTCTTTGCAGTGGTGCACCAAGCGTTTTTTCAATTTCTTCTAAATATCTTTCATCTTTCGCTGCAACGAACGTAATTGCAAGACCTGATCCACCTGCACGTCCTGTTCGGCCAATACGGTGAATATAGCTTTCTACATCTTCAGGAATATCATAGTTAAATACGTGAGTGACACCATCTACATCCAGTCCACGAGCTGCTACATCAGTCGCAATTAAGTACTGAATTTTAGCTTCGCGGAAACTCTTCATGACTCTTTCACGTTTCGCCTGAGGTATATCACCATGAAGTTCAGCACAATTATAACCAAATCCCTTTAAATCATCATAAAGCTTACTTGCTCTAACCTTTGTACGACAGAAAATAACTGCTAAAAATGGCTGATCACGATCCATAACAAAACGAAGTGCATCTGGCTTTGCACGATCTGTCGTCTCAATGACACGCTGCTCAATTGTATCTACCGTTACTTCTTCACTTTGTACTTGAATCATTTGCGGCTCTTCCATATAACGCTTCGCCAATTTTTTAATATCTTTTGGCATCGTTGCTGAGAATAACATCGTTTGTTTACTGTCAGGTGTCTCATCTAAAATATCTTCAATATCATATAAGAAACCGAAATAAAGCATTTGATCCGCTTCATCTAGTACAAGCATAGAAAGATTACTTAAATCAATTGTTTCACGTCGTATATGATCAAGTAAACGCCCTGGTGTTGCTACAACAATATGTGTATTACCTTTTAGTTTTCTCAATTGCTGTGCAACATCTTGCCCGCCATAAATCGCAAGCACATTAATATCTTCTCTATGAACAAGCATCTTTTTAATTTCAGCTGTAATTTGTAGTGCAAGTTCCCTTGTTGGCGCAACAATTAAAGCCTGAACATCACTAGACTCTGGATTGATTTTTTCTAAAATAGGTAAAACGAACGCTAACGTTTTACCCGTTCCTGTTTTCGCCTGTCCAATAATATCTTTTCCTGACATAATAACAGGAATTGCTTTCTCTTGAATTGGTGTTGCTTCTGTGATTCCATTTTCACGTAATGTATGATTAAAAGTTTCACTAATTCCTAATTCTAAAAAATTTTTCATATTGACCACTTCTTTTCCTTATTTTTCACATTAGCTTTCATTGTACCATTTGTTTCGCCAAATATGAAAAATAAAAAAATTCTTACCTTCTCTTTTTATATTCACTATATACAAGTTGGACGAATTCGGTTTGTTTTCTTTCAGATTTTAATAATCCTTCCATATTTTCGGAAGACAAAATGTACTTCTTAATTTTTCTATTACTCCAAATTAAACTTGTATACTTCGTATCTTCGTGTAACCTTCGAAACCACTCAAACTCACTTAACTTCGCAATATGATGTTTTAATTTCATATCATTTCGAGGATAAAATAAAATTATATCTGCTATTACATCAAATAATAAACTCATCTTTTCCCCTCCTAAAACATCTTTTAAATTATATACATTCTCCTATACATATATATTTCAATGTTACGGAAATATAGTTATAGGGTGATAAAATTGACCACTAAATTAATAAAGATTTTTTGCATATTTTTCTTACTATATTTTCAATCTACCTCAATTATTATGGCGAAATCTCAAACCGATATAATAAGTAAATTCAAACACGCTTTACTTAAAAATGATAAAAAATTAATGCAGTCATATGTAACAGCAGGGATTAAACTACCTATTTTCCCAAAAGATAAACCTATTCATGAAATTAAAGTAGTACCATCTCCAAAAGAGGACACTACAATTCTTATTTCTTATTTCAAAGACACTGATGATGTAAGTACTATCGGTTTCATTTTAGAAATAGTAACAAAAAACAATAAAATATCTCACATTAATCAAATTTATGATGGAACTAATCCGTTTATGAAAGAAGCTACTATTGTAAAAGAGTATGAAATGAAACTTAAACAACATATACTTACTCCAACAAAATTCCCATTCGAAATTCAGCAATTTCACGGTTACATCTATAACAATAACTTGGAACTTCGTTACTATAATGATGATATTAATGGGATTTTTAAAATCACTGTTTCACCCGTTCACAATAAATTAGACCAATATGTACACAAGGGAACAAAGTTCTATAATTTTAAAAATAATATGAAAGCACTATATAACCCTCATTTTGATTTGGCATATGAGCTTATATTTCAGAAAGACGGTTTTCAATATAAAATCGCCATTGGTAACAAACTACATATAAAAAGAAAATACAATGCTCAGGATTTGATTCAAATTGCAGAATCTATGAATTGAAAAGCCTATCTTTCCGATATAGGAAAGATAGGCCTTTTATTATTTTATACAGTAATTATAAAGTACACATTTTATTTTTTCGAACAGGTACTTTCCTATTTCTTATGGAAATATACAATAAGAAAAAATAATAAAATTGATTATTCTTTCGCTTCTTTGTCCATCCTTTTAAAAAATCTATGTTTTTGTAAAAGGAGTGTTTATATGGAGAAACAGACACTTTGGAAAAAATTCAAAAAAAGCTCAGTAAACCTCGGAAAATCCAGCGTATATGAAAGTATTATTTTATTCTACACAATGAAAAAGAAAGAGTTACCTACTAAAGCGAAACTCATTATATTAGCCGCTTTATCCTACTACGTATTAACAATCGATTTCATTCCAGATATAGCTGCTATTATCGGGATTGGCTTATTAGATGATGTTTTAGCAATCGCTGTAGCGCATAAATATGTTATGCGACATGCAGACGCTGAAATTCGAGAAAAGAGTAAAATAAAAATGGAGTCATTATTTACTTCAGCACAAGCATAATGAAAGAGGAGCTAAGATGATTTCTCTTAGCTCCTCTTTCATAAAACTATTTTTCAAAATACTATTTCACTTCATTAGCTACAAAAAATTGCTCACAAACACTCGAAATGCGCTGCAAATCTACGTTTCCACCAGATATAACCGCTACTACTTTTTTCCCTTTAATATATTGATCAACTTTCCCTGCAAGCAGAGCAGCAGTAGCTAGTGCACCCGCACCTTCTACTACAGCCTTTCCACGTTGTAATAAGTCTTTCATTGCTACCTCTAATTCACTTTCTGATACTGTTACAATATCATCTACTAATTCTTTTACAACTTCAAACGTTAAATTCCCTGGTATTTTAACTGCGCAACCATCTGCTATAGTAGGTGCCTCGTAATGTTCTACGATTGTCCCTTTATCATAAGATGCCTTCATCCCATGAACATTTTCTGCTTGTACACCAATTATATTGATTGATGGATTAAAAGATTTTAATGCAACAGCAATACCAGAAATAATTCCGCCTCCGCCAATTGGCACAATAACCGTATCAACATCCCACATATCATCAAGAATATCTAAGCCAATTGTGCCTTGACCAGCCATTACCTCTACATCGTCATATGGATGTAAGTATGTTTCACCTGTTTCTCTTATAATCTCCTCACATTTTGCCTTCGCATCATCAAAAGTTTCACCGTATAAAACAACTTCTGATCCATATCCTCTGGTAGCCTCGACTTTCGCTAGAGGTGCAGAAATTGGCATTACGATTTTACTCTTAATACCAAGTAAATGAGCAGATAAAGCAACACCTTGTGCATGATTACCTGCCGAACATGCAATAACGCCTTTCTCTTTTTCTTGCTCTGTAAGCTGCGACATTTTATTAAATGCACCACGGAATTTAAAAGAACCCGTTAATTGCATATTTTCTAACTTCAAATGAATTTCTCCACCAGTTTTACTAGTCAAATAAAAAGATTTTACTAATGGTGTTTTACGAACGTTTCTATCAAGAATTTTTTGAGCCTTTTTAATGTCTGCTATATGTAATGGTAGTTTACTAGTTATCATACTAACACCTCTTCCAATGATTTATGATCTACTCTATTGTCATTCCTCAGTTTTCGTAAATAATAACTCCTTTATACGCAACCAACTATGTTAAGAAAACATTCGTCATACCTGTACGCCCTTCTTTAAGACACACATCTGCAAACAATTTAACATCCTCTTCATATCACGTTCTTTATAGTGATTCAGACATGCTATTTGAATCCAGTTATTCTTTTGTAAATATGCTGATTCATAATGAACAATATATCCTTGTAATGCTAATGCATCGCCTACTGCCTTAGAAGACTGCCCTTCGTTTAATTGAATGGTAAGAACAATTTGAGCGGCATGATCTTTAGGTGAAACAAGCTTTAAGCCCATAGTAGTAATAGCTTGTTCAATATAAGCATACGCCTCTTTTATTTTTTCAAATGCCTCTTCATCTTCAAATCGCTTCAATGCTTCTTGCAATGCATAAATTAAATTCCATGAATGGGAGTATGGAATACTATCATTCATTTCATACATACCAATATCCATATACACAGGTATTGCTTCATTTTTCTCTACAATGTGATTATGAAAAACGAAAGATAATCCTGTAAATGATTTAATCGCTTTTCCGCTTACACCACTTGCAAAATATACATCCTTCAAATTTATTCGTATTGCTCCAATTGAGCTTATACAATCTACACATAGTTTCATTTGATACTTTTTACAAAGAATGTCTAGTTCTTCTAAATTATTTAACATTCCAGTTGATGTTTCATGGTGAACAAACCAAAGCCATTCATAATTTCCAATTGCCATTATTTTTTCTAATTCTGTATAAATAAACGGCTCTGCCATTTCTTTTTTATACGTATCAAAATTTAAATGTGCACGTTTTGCCTGCTCAATTAATCTATTACCGAACTCCCCGTTCGCTAAAACTAGTCCTTTACCTTTTAATGAACGTAACTGTAAAGCAATTGCATCATTCGCTAACGTCCCTGTTCCTAACATAACTTGTACACGTTTTGCTTTCGTTATTTGAAGTAATCGTTTTTTTACATTTCCCATCGTCACTTGAAATGACTTGGAGCGATGGGAAATAGGCTTAGTAGAAAATGCCTTTTGGACATGCTCTTCGATGTCTACTGGGCCAGGTAAAAACGTATATTCTTTCGTCATAATCCCCCCAACACTCGATTCTTCAAACTTAGTGGGTGTAACATACATTGGCTGGAAAGCTGCTTCTTCTGTTCCAACTAGCGTATGGAAAGGTTTAAACCCCATTTGCTCATATAAAGGCAGCTCACGTGTTGTGGCTGAAATGAGTGCTAATTCATATCCATTTAGAAGTAAATAACGATGTAAAAAGCGAATTAACCCTAACAGTGCTCTTCCATTTCGATATTCACTTTCTACTGAGAGTAAACGAATTTCATATACTTTTTCTCCATGCTCTTGTAAATAAAAATCTAAATTTGAAATTTTATAATCTAACGAGAATGGTCGTTTTCCCCGCACCGCGACCATGCCTACTAATTTCTCACCATCTAAACAAATTAAATATGTATTTTCTTCATGAAATCGATCTATACGAAAACGTTCTTTCGTTTCCTCATGCTGCGGAATCTCTTCTACAAATGTTTTATAGTTCAATTTATGTATACTTTCAAATTCCCAAGCTTGATCAGCAACCTTATAAATTAACCCCATTTCTTACCTCCTTTATCTCTACTTACCGCTCACTATCAAATTAATAAAAATTATAAGTGGAGATTCCCCCACTTATAAAAGATTCACTTTATTCTCGATTTACATATAAAATAAGCACAATAATAAATGCACTTAAAATAGTCGTACCAATAGAGTAAGAATAAAAAATCATGCAAATTGGTAAACAAGCGATTGTAATTAACCCTGGCTTAGTAAATCCTTTAAATATTAAATAAAATACAATAAAAATGCCTATTAGAGTAAGCGCTATCAAATAATCAAATGCTATTAACCCTCCAATAAATGTTGAAATTCCTTTTCCACCCTTACCTTTAAACAAAATTGGATAAATATGTCCAATGATAACGGCCAATAATGCCAGCATTACGAATGTAGCATCTTCAAAAAGGTATTTTGCTATATAAACTACAATTGCACCTTTGATCGCATCACCTATAAATGTAGCGACAAAATACCCTTTTCCATATACTCGCCCCATATTTCTTGCACCAGGATTTCCGCTTCCTTCATCACGAATATCAACGTTATGTCTCCATTTTGTTACTATATAAGCGGTCAATATGTTTCCAAATAAATAAGAAGCCACTACATACAACAATTGCATACTATTAATCATGTAATCATTCACTTTCTACATGGGAATACTTATACACTATTCAATTATTATGCACATTGTACTTTTCTGACTCTACATCCCTTTATATATTTTAACATCATATTTTTACAAATCATACAAAAAATCTCATTCAGCTATTTGTACTTTAATGTATATTTCCTTCATCAAATAATATGTTCTTTTCGCTGCCATTTCTGATTGTGATACAAATGTAACTTCTCCCATACAATTTTTAAAATTATCAACTTCCTCAAACTCACAAAAAACCGCCTAAAAGCCGAAACATTCAACTTTTAAGGCGGTTTTTTCTATTTATTCTTAAACTTCTCAGTCGCTGCTCTCATCTTTACATTCAAATCGTGATCAATGGAATCACGAATGTCTCGCTCTACTACTTCCATTTCTTTTTGGAAATTTTGCAAGTATATTTTTAGTTCTTCTTCTTTTTCAGGACGTTGTGATGGTGGTAATTGTACCACTAATGATAGCATCGCTGTTAAATCTTTCATTAAGAACGTTTCAAGTTTATGTTGTTGTTCAAACATGCGTTGTTCTTGATAGTACGGAAGTGCATTTAATACTGAAATTGTAATGTCATCAACCGTTCTTTGTAGTGAAGGATTAATCGAGCGTTTATATGCTTGAATTGTATTTAATGCATCTGGATATCGATCATAGAAATACAATTTATAAAACGATAAGTCTGCCGGTTTTACAGTTTGCTGTGATTCTTGTCTCAAGAAATCTTTCACTTTCATTGTTGCGATATCAATATCTTCATTCGTAAGCTTTTTCGTTGTTTTTGCCATCACATGCACTTTTTTCTGCTTTTCTTTCGGTAACATTGAGAAAACTTGCTCTCTCGTACGTTGGCCCGATGAACAGAAAAGTGTATTTAATGTATTTTGTTCTTTTTTCCCTTCTGTACGAATCCAGCGATAAAAGAGTGGGTGCTGCGTAAATTCTTGTAAAAACGGTGTTGATTTGTTCGATAATTTTTCAATAGAATCTTGCGCTCTCTTATATGGTTTCGTCCATGAAAAATAAAGTTTACGTCCGAAGTATACAACTAAAACAACGACAGTAAATGCGATTAAAAGTAATGACCCTAATAGTAGTAATACTCCTTGAATGAAACTCATTTTTTCACCTCCTCTAATGATCTGTTATTTCCTTGGACGCTGAATGAGTTTCTGCTTCATCTCATCATTAAATGTGTCAAGTTCAATTACAAACTTCTTACTAGACTCAATAATACGCTCTGACGATTTCTCAGATGCTTCAATAGCAGCGAATACATTTTGGAATGATTCACGTAATTTATCCATGCTAATTGCAGGATTTTCTAGGAGTTTTGTTGTTTCTTCTGTATTTTGTTTTAATGCTTGAGAATTGCTTAATACCATTGATTCAATCGCTTCATTTGTCGCATTAACTGCATCAATTGTTTTACGTTGATTTGTTAATGCGAGCTGAATTGCAGCTGAAACCGTTACAACGTTTTGTGTCATCGTAATTGCATTGCGAATTGCTTCTGCTAGCTTTTCATTATTTTTCTTAATAATATCTACAGACGCAATAGATTGTAATAATACACTTTTTGCTTGTTGCATATTACGAGTACGCACAAGTATCTTTTCTAATGCATCATTTATTAACGGAATATCCCTTTGACGTTCTGGATTTTGTTTCTCAGCTTCCAGCATACCAGCAAGTTTTCTTCCTAAGTATACTTGTTTATCAAGAGCGTGAATTTTATCGTGTGATTGCTCTTTTAACATTTCAAGACCAACCGTATCCTCTTGCAAGTTATCACGGCCAATGAGAAGTGATCTTATAATCTCCTCGATTTGCTTATCTATAGATTGATATTTATGCACGTAATTTTCAAGCGGATTTTTCTTAAACACTTTAAACATAAGTTTCTTCATACCAGTTGCTTTTAATGAGTTTGGATCAAGTTCTGATACCACTTTTCGTAATTCTAACAATGTATTTGGAATTTCTTCATTCTTTCCATTCATCATCGCTGTCACAGGACGTTTTAAAGCTGATAGCGTTTGTCCTGCCGCTTGCTGCTCTTTATCCCCTAAGTCTCCAAGCTGCGACAATACTTTTGATAAATCTGTATTTTGCTCGCTATTTAACTTTTGTACATAAAGATCTGCTTCTTTATTCAGTTCTTCAAGTTCTGCATCTTTTATTACTGTATCAACTACTACTTCTACATTATTATCTTTCACAATCGATACAGGTTCTTTTTTCTCGAGTTCAGTCAACAAAATCGCTCCTTTATTTATATGTGCGAATTTATGTGCACTATATTTCATCTAATATATCGTATTTCATATACATTTTGCTTGCTTGAAATCGATTTTTCAAGAAATACCTGCTTATGCAGTCATTCCCTGTTTCATAGTATAAGTATACCTGTTCTCGTCATTATTTTCCTCAGACTTAAGACCTAGAGAGTAACATACTGAAGGCGGATTCTTTACGAATTACCTTACTTATCACCACTGAATATTAAGTTGAAGTTCCATTTATTTACCTTCTTAAATTTATACAATGCTCTATCTTTTGACATATGCTATCTTTCAATGTGATAATTACATTAAACCCACTTCTAATTATTCTTCCGCGCAACAAATGCTCCCTTTTGAAAAGCTAATAACACCGTTTCAAACATATCATCTTCTTCAATCATCTTTATAAATTCTGCTAGTTCCTCCGCATGAGAAGTTGCATTATCAATAACAAGAAAACCTTTTGGCTCTAAAATACGTTTTATATGTTCCCACCACCACATATATTGCGTTCGTTCTGAATCTAGGAAAATAAAATCAAATGAATGATCTAATTGCGAATCTAAAAATGCCCCAGCTTCTTGATTGTGAATATCGATTCTCTGTGTAAAATTCACCTTCCGAAAATTCCCAAGCGCCTCTCCCACCCGTTCTGAAGAAAGTTCTACAGTTGTAACCTTTCCATTTGTTTCTTCTACCGCATTTGCTAGCCACAATGTAGAATAACCATTTGAAGTTCCAATTTCTAAAATTTTTTTTGCATTGCACCCCTTTACTAATACTGATAAAAACTGCCCCATTTCACGAGAAATATTTCTTAATTTTTCTTCTCTTTTTTCTTTATGTCGATCATGCTCTTCTCCATATTGTTCAAGTTGCAATAATAATGAATCTAGAGTATTCATTTTCTCCATCGCCTTTCCAAGCAATATGATGAAAAAGTACATGATGCCCGTCTACTTTTCATTATATGCGAAATGCACACCTTTTTCCTGTTATACGACAAAGAATTAAAAATTTTTATAGCATATTGTTTCGTTTTTTGGTAAAGTTAATTTCTACGTGCAATTATTTAATTCACATTATTTTACAATCAGTTTTCAATTATAAGATAATCTAAACCCCATTTAAATGAATCGGTATTTCTAATTCAACTAAGCGCCCTTTTCGGACGCATTTTCTTTTGTTTATATATTTCTAGAAGAAAGGATGCTTACAAATGAACGTGATTAGCTTAGATGCTGCTAGAAAGCGAAAACAGCATAAAAAATTAATGATTACTATACCGATTATTAAACGTATTTATGAAGAAGACGGGGAAATTAAATTCGAGGTAGCTGGTGAAAAAGATGTACCTCTTGAAATGTTAGAAAAATAAAATAAAACTTTGTTCGCCCAACTAACCTCTATACTCTCACTTAGTTTTGAGGATGAAATCTTACTTCTCGCAAATAACGAGATAAATGAATAAAGACGTACTTCTTCTGAAGTACGTCTTTATATTATATACTTTTATTAAAATGCATAAGTTTTTCTGGATTAACCATCATATAAATGTTTGAAATTCCCCCATCATGAAATGCAAATGAAAGCACATAAGTCACTTTATTATTTATTGTAACTATAACCCCTGGTCCACCATTTACCATTTTGAAATCAACAGCATACTCTACTGGTAACCTTTTTGCGATTCCAAAGAACAAGCGTATAATTCTATCTGCAGAATAAATCGGATTAATAGCGGTAGTAACTTTCCCGCCACCATCTGCTTTGAATATCGCATCTGTTTTTAAAACTTCTAACATCCCTTGCGCATCTCCACTCTGTAATGATGATACAAATTTTTCAACATAAGCAGCCATTTTCTTCGTGCTTAATTTTGATTGATTTGGTTTATCCAAAATACTTTTTCGTGCGCGTTGAAAGATCTTCCGGCAGTTCACGCTACTCTTATTAACAATTGAAGCAATTTCCTCGTAGTCATAACTAAAAATTTCTCTTAATATGAAAACTATCCTTTCTACCTCAGACAGTTGTTGTAAAAGTAATAAATATGCCGTAGAAAGAGATTCTTTCATTACGTATGTCTCTGATGGCTCATCACTCTCTTCCACAAATGGCTCAGGTAACCACATTCCGACATATACGTTACGTTTATGCGCTGCAGAACGTAATTTATCAATTGAACGATTACTTACCATTTTACATAAATATGCTTTTATATTTTCAACAGACTGAACATCTTCTATATTATTTAATGAGATAAATACGTCATGGACTATATCTTCAGCATCCATAACACTCCCAAGTATTCGATATGCTAAAGAAAACAATAAAGGCTTATGTGCTTCATACAATTGCTCCGTTTCCATGATGAATAGCCTCACTTTCTAAATGCTTTATAATGTGTAACGCTGCACGTTTTCCGCTTGCCACCGCAGCATCAGCTAATAATTCATCATGCCCAGCCCAATCTCCTGCTACGTATATACCTGGCATTTCAGGAATTGCAGGCCCCGGAATTTCTCCTCGGCCAATATGCGGGAAATCATGAACAACAGTTATTTTAGGTAAATATTGCTTTACAACAACTTCTCGTTCCCAATTAGGATGTAAGAGCTCCATCGTTTTCTCTAACTGTTCTTTATCGTAATTGATTCTATTCATCTCTTCCATAGGATTATGATACTTAATCAAACTTACAACTATCGATCCATCCTCACTTAATGTAGCTGATCTCGATTGGTCCGTAAAAAATACAGGTTGATCTAATCCTAATGCAAATTGATGTGTAGGATTAGGTAATCGTTTCAAACCAATATCTAATGCAGCTACTGTAACTTGTAATGATTGTTCACTCCATAGGTGCAAACTGGTTTTTTCTGCACCTTTTATTATTTTACAAGCTTCTTTCGGTGGAATCGTCACGATAACAGCATCAGTTTCGAATATATCATCGTCTAAACAGCGTATTTTTTGTATATCTTCACAATGTTCTACTTCCAAAACATGCTTACTTGCCAGAAATTGAACACCAGCATTTATAGCTATATCTCTTAATTTTGTTATTATCGTCTCCCAACCACCATCTACATAAAATACTCCTTCTTTCATAGAACGCTGTATTTGCTTTAATACAGACGATGCTAATTGGATGGTAGGAGCATATGTGTATGTCGTAGTTCGGCATAACGCATAAAACATATTTCGTACCATAGGATCCTGTATTTCTTTTTCTGCCCATACAGAAAGACTCATTTTTGGAATCTTATTAATATCCAATTTCCCTAAATGAATCATAAGGCGAGAAAATTGTATTTTAGCTGACCATGAAAGTAACGACGTTGATAAAATGGAGCGGAAATCAGTTGGGATTGTATATACGTCATCTTTCCATATTCCGTGTGCCTTCGTGGACGGTATTCCTCCAGTAAGGTTCATACCAAGCTCGTTAAATATTTGGAACGCTTCTCCTCCGCGGTATAAAGCATGTGCCCCAAGATTCATATAGATACCATTTTTATTTATTGTCATCGCTCTGCCACCAAAACGACTGGACTTCTCTAACACAATCACTTTTCTTCCCGCTTTCGCTAAATATATAGATGCTGTTAACCCAGCAAGCCCTCCGCCAACAATTGCCACATCAAAATTTTTCATAATAAAATCCCTCCTAAATCGTTCTGCATACAAGACGAACGATTTAGGAGGGATGTGACATGAAAATAAATTTTTATTTATCTACTTTATTTCATTATTTTTTTATTCGATCATATTGCATACGAAATAACTCGATTGCAAATGGAATATCCTCTTCACTCTTTATATAATAACTTATCCATCCTGATTCAGGTAATACGTGATGTGGTTTCACTAATCCTTGGTTCACTAATTCATCTCGCTTTAACTTCGGAAATGGTAAATCAACTAACTTATCACCATGGAGATGGCCAAGTTCCTTCCTACCATAATTTATTTCAATACCACCAAATCGATGCGGTTTTTCAGAAACACCCGCCCAGCTGAGCACTTCATTTCTAATCATTTCACTAAATGACATGAACATTCACTCCTTATAAATGATTGATGTAATTTTAAATTAACACTTTCATTACTTTTTTCCATCAATCCAAAGTATGAATGGGAATACGAATATAGTTTAATCTCAACACCTTTATTTTTTTACACATTTAAAACAATTTCGAAGGGGATTTATTCTATTATATAGAATTATTATTAAAAATAATTTTAAGGGATGGATTTATATGAGCAAGGTCTTATTACAAAAGGCAAATTATCTACAAACTGATGAATTAAAACTTTTGAAAAAAGCTATACAATTTGCAGAGCAAGCGCATGATGGACAATACCGTCAAACTGGAGAACCGTACATTATTCATCCTTTCGCAATTACAGAAATACTACTAAATTATAAAGCTGACATTACAACATTGATTGCTGCGTTATTACACGATGTTGTAGAAGATACAAAACACTCCCTAGAAGAAATTGAGTCGCATTTTGGTGCGACTATTCGATATATTGTAAATGGATTAACAAAAGGAAAAAAACAACAAGATCAAAAGAAAGTATTATACGAAGCAATTAATTTTAAAAAGTTACTATTATCCTCTCAACAAGATATACGTGTTGGCATTATTAAAGTTATAGATCGACTTCATAATATAAAAACATTGAGTGTTAAAAAACCCGCAAAACAAGTAGCTTATGCGAATGAAACATTAACACTTTTTGCGCCACTTGCAAAACGATTAGGGTTATATACAATCCAACATGAATTAGAAAATCTTGCTTTTCAATATCTACATAAAGAAAGATATACCGAAGTACATAAATTTTTAACCGGATATGTGCCACATCTTCAAAAAAATATAACTCATTTAAGAAAAGGAATACATTCTTTTTATGACACTAACCTTTCATTTGAAATAAGCTATGAGTTCCCTCCAATTTATACTGCTTACTCACAATTACAAAAAGTAGAAAACGTATCAGGGATTTCACAAATTTGTATTACAACTACAAGTGTACTAGATTGCTATAAAATTCTTGGAATAATACATCAATTATACAAACCAACTATAAACTATTTCGAAGATAATATAGCACTTGAAAATAGCCATTTTAATAATAATTTAAAAACTAAAATCAATATGAATGATACTGAACAAACAATTATCATTCAAACACAATTAGCAAAAACATTAAAAAACAATGGTATTTTTTCTTTATTGAATAATAGAATTGTAGATGTTCAAGCAATATCTTATAAAATAATGGATGATACAATTGTGAATAATAATTTATTAAACACAGATCCAATCGCCTTCCACAATCTAGTATCGTATGAACTATTTGAAAATACCATTACAGCTTATACTACAGATTTACAACCTATTTATTTACCAGAGGGTGCTACAATTATTGATTTTTCTTTCTCTGCATTTCCAAAAATTGCACATAACATGAAAAAAGCAATAGTAAATGGAATACCCGTTCCACTTAAAACAAAGGTATCTCATTTTGACGTCATCGAAATCCATTTTGGTTTAAAACAAAACTTGGAATTAGATTGGCTAAATTACGCCAATACCGCTAAAGCACAATTAATTATCCAGCAAAAACTATCTTAAATAAAAGACCACTACCACTCTAAAAGGTAGTGGTCTTTTATCATAATGTAACCATTATTTCTAAATAGACGAAACAGATTTCTATACTTTTTAATCTTTATCCAACATCTATATTAACTGTTATATATCCGTATTAATATTAATGTAAGTACGAGGTACAACCTATATTCTTTATGGAATAGGTAAATTTATTAAGCTACCGACAACGGCACATAACAAACACTAGACACATATCCTAATTTTGTAACCTAACTTACCTATAGAAAGGCGGGTAATACAAATGACTTCTAATATCGACTATACTTCCCCCTCAACTAATTTCACTCATGATTTAAGTAAAAGTAATTTTTTTAAGAAAGATGTCCAAAATTATATAAACGTACTTGGTATTAAACAGTTAAACACTTTAGAAAACACTTCATTACTAGATATTTATTTAAGTACAGGTAATGTTGTAGAACCACATATCCATCAAAATGCAGCTGAACTTGTTTACTGTATTTCAGGATCTGCTGTTGTTTCTTTACTTAACCCATTTACGAATCAAATATTAAACTTACCGATAAAACCAGGGCAAGTTGCTAATATTCCACAAGCATGGTGGCATTATGAAATTGCTTCAGCAGATAATACTCATTTATTAGCTATTTTCGATGCCCCAACCCCAGAAGTTATTTTTGGTTCTGATATTTTAAGATTGACTCCAGCCAATATGATGGCTCATACTTACTGTCTCGATGAACAACAATGGAAACAAGCCATTTCTCCAATTCAATCTACTACAGTAATTGGTCCACCAGCAAATTGTAATCAAAACCGCGGGACGATAAACCAAGCAACTCAATCCCCATCTCAACCACAAAATTTATATTACCAAGATTCATACTATTTCCCACCATATTGGGGCTACTGATTTAAGTCATTTCTATTAGAAAGCTATAATTCATCTCCTTGGAAAACCCTTGGAGATTTTTTTATATCAACATCTTAAAATCCCATTCTTTATAGTAACGATTAATAGAGTTAGTACATATAATATTTATATATTTAATTGGAGGTGATGATACTATAAGTAATTATAGCAACTATCAAAAAAACAATTCTAATAACAAAAATAGTAGTTCTTCAACTTCTTCTCAATCTTCCAATTCTCAATCGCAAAAAGATTTAGCTCAACAAGGTTATGTAAAGAAAAAAGGGTGTAATTGTAATAAAAATAAATAAGATCTTTCAGCACAAAATTCTATATTTAGCTATATAAAAAGGAATACTCTTTAAAAAAGAGTATTCCTTTTTTCAATGCTCTTTTCGTACAAATTGTATAGATGATAGATCTACATTCTAAAAATATAGCCTCTCTTTAATACATCTAACTTCAGTAGGTGCTCAAGTACAATTATTTAACAGAAAAGACGCAATCATTAAGATTACGCCTTTCCTTTTTTACAAACTAGTAACATCCTCTTGTACCTAAAGAATATTCACCCCTGCACTTGCATAACCAGTTATAACATCCGTCCCCGTACCTGGAGTTTGAACAGAGAAAACCATTAATAAACGTGTCTCTGGAGTTACTGTAAACCCTATTCCAGTTGTAAGACCACGGGCAAACGCGCCTAAGGTAAGCCCCGTTAGAGTAGGTGCTAGTGTTACAACAGCACCTGGTACCGCTGTGAAGCTATTATTAGGTGTTGGAGATTGGAATAACCGCGCCGTAATTGTTGCAGATCCTCCTAATGCCACCCCTATCGGCGATACACTAAAAAATGCCGCAATAGAATCAATTGTTCCCGCACGTGGTACAGAAAAAGCCATATTAAGAAGTGTTGAACCAATAGCACTACCTGTCAAATCAATCGTTGTACCACCCACAATTATAACAGGCGCGGAATTTCCAAATCCGACAGCCCCAGCAGTACCAGCTATACCAGCAACCGACGTTAACGCAACAGGTAACCCCGATGCTATTGGAATAAGAGCTCCGCCACCTGTTGCTCCTGTTGCTCCCGGTGTTCCTGTTGCTCCCGGTGTTCCTGTTGCCCCCGGTGCTCCTGTTGCCCCCGGTGTTGCCCCCGGTGCTCCTGTTGCCCCCGGTCCCGGTCCTGTTGCTCCCGGTGCTCCTGTTGCCCCCGGTGCTCCTGTTGCCCCCGGTGCTCCTGTTGCCCCCGGTGCTCCTGTTGGACCTGGCGGACCTCCTGACGGTCCTGTTGCCCCCGGTGCTCCTGTTGCCCCCGGTGCTCCTGTTGCCCCCGGTGCTCCTGTTGCTCCTGGCGGAATTGGAGTAAGACTAATTAGTAGCGTTAATAGATCAAATAAAAGTCGTAAAGTTGATGGAGCAAAACAAGTCTTTATAGAGAAGAAGTAATCTGCAAGAGCGCTATAAAATTGTTGTAATAGTACAATCAATTGCGCCGTGTTTGGAGTAATAGGTGTTAATACAGCTAAAATACTTTGAATTAATTCTTTCAAATAATCTACTTCTGCAGTAGGTATTAATGAATTTAGTAAAACTAATAATTGATTAAACAAACCGACTAATGCCGTTTTATTTGTAGCATTTGGGGTCGTCAAAAATGTTGGTATAGCTGTGCTTAAAGCAACTAGTAAACTCTGTAATTCAATTAATCGTGAATTGCTAGGACAAACTGTCTTCGGATCACAACAACCACCTGTAATAATAATTGAATCACAGTGATTATTATCAGAACAATCATTATGTTTCATGTTTTTCCTCCTTATTTATTTATTTTCCGAGTACCTTTCTATTCTAAGAGTTATTGAATATATAGTTATATTTTATTAGCTTTGAGTAATAATTTCCTCTTAGAAAAGAAAGCGCTACTAATAATTAAACAATAAAGAACGCTGTTTTAATTATCTTCACGACTCTCATATTAATTATATGTCCCTAAAAATTTAATGATTAGATTATATACCTAAACTCAGTAACACATTTTAAAATCCCACATTTCTATTTTTAATACATAATCTTATTCTCAAAAATAATCAATTCAAATGAGGCATAATAAATACAAAAAATCATATTGGTTATATAGGTATGTAGCCGCGTCTCTTATAAAAAAAAATCATAAAATAAAACATGGGACAAGCTTCATCTTAACTAGCCCCATAAATTCAAAATAGAGGTGAAATATCACATGCCCATCATTCAACCTTTTATGGCATCCAGAAGATTCACGTCCACTTTAGGTGCTGGTACTGGTACTGGCGCGGCTTTCGCAATTGCCGCTACAGCATGCTTAAACGACTCTGGTACTACTGCAACAGCATTTCCCACTTACACATACTACAATTTTTATGTCAATGGAGTTATTCAACCTAGTGTAAACTCAACTGTCACTACAGGACCTACTGGTGCAATTACCATTCCAGGTGGAGATGCATTAGATCCTGGAATTCCAATTACAGTTGAATTTATCATCACTTAATATCTATTTTTTCAGTCAGACAGATTACTCAAATATGAGAATCTGTCTTTTTTAATGAATAGTAATAAATTGTAAAATGATTGATGAACCTTGTAAAGGCGGTTCAGAATCTATTAAAATCAACTGACCGGAAGTAACCTTGTAAAAAGGTTGTGGCTGAAGAATTCCATTTATAAACAAATTAATATATGAAACGTCATCTGGAGAGAGAATTTGTGTTGTACCATATTCAGGTAATCCATCAGCATTTGTATAAATAAGCTTTTCTCCATCTGAAAAAGTAAAATATAGTATATTTGATGTTTGTATATTACCAATAGGACCCGTTGCACCGGTTGTTCCTGTTACACCTGTCGTTCCGGTTGCTCCGGTTACACCCGTTGTTCCGGTTACTCCGGTTGTTCCGATTGCTCCCGTTACACCTGTTGTTCCGGTTACTCCGGTTGTTCCGATTGCTCCCGTTACACCTGTTGTTCCGGTTACACCTGTTGCCCCGGTTGTTCCGGTTACTCCGGTTGTTCCGATTGCTCCCGTTACACCTGTTGCTCCGGTTTCTCCGGTTACACCTCTTTCTCCCGTTTCTCCGGTTGTTCCGGTTACACCTGTCGCCCCGGTTTCTCCCGTTTCTCCCCTTGTTCCAGTTGTTCCTGTTACTCCGGTTGCTCCGGTTACACCTCTTTCTCCCGTTTCTCCCGTTTCTCCCCTTGTTCCAGTTGTTCCTGTTACTCCGGTCGTTCCGATTGCTCCGGTTACACCTGTTGTTCCGGTTACACCTGTTGCTCCTGTTGCTCCGGTTACACCTGTTGTTCCGGTTACACCTGTTGCTCCGGTTACACCTGTTGGAATTCGAATAACTGGAAGTGGTGGAAATGTAGGTCCAATATTTTCAAAAATTGATGTTTCATTATAGTTCTTCAATTTACCACCCCCTTTCACTTAATAATTATTAAATGTATATTTCTTTTAAATGTTAAAAAACGCATTTACATTTACAACTCCTGTTAATGAACGTTATTATATTTCTTATCAAATTAATATAACAACTCCATAACTTACAGGATCAACATTAATCTAAATTTACAGGAAATCCCCCCTTGCTATTCCATCTCAATACGTAAGGTAATCATTCTCCAATCCTATATGCAATACTGCTTTGATACTCAACTGGGTATCTTTTTATAATATATTAAGAAACAGGATAATAAATTGTCATACTCACTCTTGCTAATGTTTCTCCTAAATTGTAATAAGCATGTGGTCTGTCCGCCTTAAATCTAATGGAATCACCACTTTTCAAATTATATTTACCCCCATTCACCTCAATTGTTAACTCTCCATCAAACACGGTTATAAATTCTTCCGTCCCTTCTTTATGAGCTTCCGCACTCAAGCTTCCTTTTTCTTCAATTTCAATCATATAAATTTCAAACTGTCTATTTTCTTGGAACGAAAATGAAGGAAATACTCTATACCTCCCATTGTCCTCAGACAATATTTGGATATCATTCCGTAAAACTATAGTCGTATCTGGTTGTGGATCATTTATTAAAGAAGTAAAGGAAACCTTTAGCCCATTAGCAATTTTCCAAATCGTTGTAATCGTAGGACTAGATTCTCCTCTTTCAATTTGTCCAATCATTGTTTTACTCACACCTGTTAATTGTGAAACCTTTTCCAAACTCAGTTTTTCTTTCTCACGAATAGCTTTTAAATTTTTTGCAAGAATAATTTGAATTTCCTCCATAAAAACACTCCTATACCATATACAATATAACGACCATTATGTATAATAAAAAGCACACGTTATATTGTTCTTTTCGGTCATTATAACATACAAATCAGAGGGGGATTTTAAAATGCCTATATTTTCTTTTTTATTATTTGTCTTTATTAGTAGCTTCACACCAGGCCCTAACAACTTTTTAGCCATGACATACGCCAAGCAAAACGGATTAAAAAGAAGCATTACATTTTGCTTAGGCGTGGCTTTCGGTTTTTTTATTATCACTTCATTATGTAGTTTCTTTAATATTGTACTTATAAATATGCTGCCATTAATTGAATTCCCTTTAAAAATTTTAGGTGTAGCTTATATGCTGTATTTAGCTTTTAAAATACTCACTAGTAAAAGCAATTCAGATACAAATGAAAAAAGTAATAAAAACTTATTTTTAGTAGGAATTATGCTTCAATTTGTTAATCCAAAGGGAATTTTATTTGGACTGACTGTAGTATCAACTTTTATTCTCCCTTACTACCATTCATATTCTAGTTACCTTCTCTTTTCATTATTTTTAGGCATAGTCGGTTTAATGAGTACGTTTAGTTGGTGTCTATTCGGATCGATGTTTCAAAAACTTTTATTAAAACACAACCGAATATTTAACATTATTATGGCAGTTTTATTAGTGTTCAGCGCTATTTCAATTGTTATTAACTAGTTCTATACTCATTCTAATTCTTATATTTTGTTTAACTGAACCAAACGCTACAGTACGTATATCTTAAGCTTTTTCTCTTATTCTCCTAAATAGAACTTTTTTCTACCTTGTACAAACAGTTCTTATCCTCATTAAATACAATATATAGACAAATAAAAGATAGGAGATTAAAGAATGGCTGATTATTTTTATAAACATGGTAAAAAGTACTATAAAAACTATTCATATTCTCACAATAAAAAAGAGAACTGTTTCACTAAAACGCATACGATTGCTGGTTCAAATATACCGTTAGATATTATTGTACCAGCTAACACTTCAAGAATAGTTTTTGAAGATGCTACTAATAATCACAATAAAACATTACTGCAGTTTCATGTTCCTGGTACTTCTGCACCAATTGTTGTAACTATTCGTACAAGAAATTCTCGTAGACCGATTACAGCTACAATAGCTTCAGGTGAAACAAGAATTCTTCAAGTAGAAAATTTTGAAAGCCTCACTCTCACAAATAATAATAATACAAGTAGCGACATTGGTGTTTATATCCAAAAAACGTTTTGCATCTGTTGCAATGAACAAAATGATTATTATAAAGAGCATTCATATTCTATTAACGAAGATAGTAACTGTTTTGTCGAAACTCATACGATTGCTGGTTCGGGAACTACCTTAGCTGGAAATGTACCTCTCGATATTATCGTACCCCCTAATACCTCAAGAACAGTATTTGAAGATCTTACTATTAATCACAACAAAACATTACTTCAAGTATCTGTTCCTAACGATTCCGGTCCCATTGAAGTAACAGTTCAAACAAGAAGTTCTAACATACCAATTAATGCAACTTTAATTCCTAATGAAACAAGGATTTTTCAAGTAGAAGATTTCCAAAGCCTTATTCTCACAAATAATTCCAATACATTTGATTTTATTGATATATTTATCAATAAAACATTTTGTATTTGCTGTGATGACCAGAACAACCCTTGCGATGAATGTAACCATGAAGACAATGATTATGATTGTTAGTTTTAATGAAAAAGAAACCTTTATAAAAAGGTTTCTTTTTCATTAAAACAATTAACATCCGATAATTTATGTATTTACTTATCTATCATTTCTCATTTCTTAATAAAATAGCATTTTATTTTACACATTTAAACTAGACAAGCATATGTTATTATATGGAGATCCCCTCCACTCATAAGATTCTTGCCTTTCTAAGAGTACGTTTATAGGCGTGCTCTTTTGATTTTTTATTCAATAACGATTTTTACATCCACACGCTTCTTACTAAGCTTCATTGCTAAATAAGGCTGGATATATTTTTTCTATTTTTGAATGTATAATCCGAAACTTATTACTAGAAACCGTACAAATACTAATAGCTCTTCAAAAATAGACGCACATGCTTCTATGGCGAGAGACAATTCGGATAGCAATGTTTGCAAATACAAAAAAGCGGTTTCTCTTTCCACGTGAAACCGCATCACATCAATATTTCCGTTAAATTTTAAACTGACTCGTACATACAAACCTCTTGAGGCTGATGTAGTAATTGAATATTGTCCTTCTCAGCAACTCTCACCTGAAGAGGTTTCACTTCCCTTTATAACTACTGAGAATGAAATGCCTTTTCTTGAAGGTCTTGGTTTAACTGTTATACCTCCATTAAGTTGTACTCGGTTAGAATTTAATATTAGCTCTGTTGTAAATGGCATCCTTTATATTAAATCTACAGGAGATTATTTAGTCGGAGAACGTCCATTACGTGGGAAACCTGAAATAGAGGTGGTTGGTGGATCTGGCATTTCCAACCCTACCAACCCGGGCCTTGTCGTCGCAGATCCCTCCATGATATTCCATTACGGTGACTTCATAGTCTAAAAAATAACAATACTAACATGCTCCCTAAATATTATTTACAGTTTCTTCTACACAACCTAATATATTATTTCACAGAATTCTATAATTGCTACTCCTCTCACATCACTTTTCTGATTTTTGTAATACCTGTAAATATAATATAAAAATTGAGATTATCATCAAGTAATATTCTTAGCCTCATCAATCCGTATTTCCCTGTCGATAATCCTATATTTACTCTTACATACCTTTCTTTAACGAGTTACCCACATCTTACATTTTGTGTAAATTCGCCAAATGCTATAGCCCTTGATATTCATAGTTTCATAATACTTTCCTTTTTGAGTTACACAGTACGATAAAAATGGGTAACTATAAAGCGATAATCTTGTTCATCCTCTATCTGAAACTTGGATTTCCTTAATAAAAACAAAAAAAGACACCTTAACGAGTGTCCTTTATTATAAGTACCAATCTTTATACAAGCGAAGACATAGTAAACATTATTCCTCCAAATATGGCTGTCCCTAGAAAACCTAGTAGTACAATTCCTGTTAAACACACAAGATTAGCAAGTCAAATTGAAGACTGAGATAACGGGACAAATCCCCAAAATTATTCTTGGTTTCTTGCTGTTCTTCTTGTTCGTTATTATATGGATTATCGATTATCGAAACAGCTCGAATATGCACATCTGGATACAGTTGACGAATTTGATTTTTCGCATCATCAAAATCGGAAGCTACAACTTTTTATTAAATACAGCTTCAGCCTTATGACCTTGCAGTATATATTGACAATACTTTAGCTAGTCATAGAAAATCTTATGGAACAATCGCAGTATATAAAAATCCAAATACTTCTCAACGGATAGGATTATGGACAGTATATGATGCATCAAGACATTTAATATATTCCAAATTTGGTTGGGTAAGTAATAGACCAATTAATCCATAATAAGAAAAAGAGGCTACGAAATAATTACAGCCTCTTTTCTTTAATCGCATTTTTCTATTTGGTCGCCTTCTTCACCTGCATTTTCTGCCGAACTATCCGTTCCGCCTCCCACTGCATTTTGCTGTTTAGTACTAGAACTTTCGATGGCAGCGTTGGTTCCTGCTGCACTGTCATCTCCACCACCACTTGCCACTTGAGTAGCACTAGCCTGTTCCTTACTGGTTTCATTAATTTGATTATTGATGATAAGTACAAATTCTTCCTCTTCATCCGAAATTTCTTTTTTCATTTTATGCGGCTCAATCTGGTCCCCACTAATTCCTTTATTTATCGCTTCGCCTCCAGCACCCACCGTTTGTTGCTGTCTGGTATTCGATGAATCGATTGCTGCATTACTTCCTGCTGCACTGTTTTGTCCGGCTCCACTGGCAATTTGTGTTGTATTCGGTGCAAATGTAATCTGATTATTAATGACAATGACGATTTTTCATTTATTAGCAAGATTTCCTAAATTAATTTCTTCTCCATCTTTTTTTACAAATCGAAACGTGATTTTTTCATTGTTTTCTATGTTCTCCCCCATTTGTAGTATTAAATGACTGGAGAATGATAATGGATTGGACAAGGGGATTTTTTTATAAATAGGTGCCCCCGCCCACAATGAAGGGTGTATTACCAGGTTCCGGTATTTTCCTCGTTTTAGGTACGTCGGCTCGGCGACAGTCCAGCATCCGCCGAATTTCGGAATGCATGGAGAAAAGCCTTATAGGAGATATAGAAAGAGAGATTAGTAGAAATATTGGTATATAAAGGTTTCTAGGTCTCACTATATTTTTCTATTTTCCTTTTCTTATTTATATTTATCAGCCAAATATCTAGCATAGTGAACTAAATTTCTAGCTACATCTAATTCAAGATTAAATATATTAGGTACACCTGGTCTCCAATTCACCTCAAATAACCACAATTTTTGATCCTTATCAATCCCAACATCAATTCCTAACTCATCAAATAATACATCCTTATATAAAGAATTAAAATGGTTAGAAAAAGTTACTGCAAATCGTTCTAAATACCTTTGAATATTATACCAATCGTTATCAAACTCCGCTTTTAAAAAAACATCTAAATAAGTACTATAACCACCCTTAGCCATATTTGATACAATACTTCCTAATGGACCTATTCTCGGGAATATAGAAGTAATAACCCACTTTCCTTCTCCATTTCTTTGAACATGCAATCGAAAATCATAAACATGACCAGATTTCATTTGACATGAAATAAACTGTTGAACTATGTAACCTTTCTCTTGAATCTTATCAGATATAAAGCTCCGTAATTGATTTTTATTAATAGATGAAATTTGTTCTGACTCATTCATACTGTAATTTATCCCATTTTTTTCAATGAAAATAATACCATTACCTCGATGTCCAGAAATTGGTTTAATAATAAGTTTTTCATAATGATTAATCATGTCAAAAAACTTATTAACATCTTTTAATTCATAAAAAGGAATAAGATATTGCTTAAATTTTTTTGCTCTATTTATTCTGTTATAAACACTTAATTTATCTCCAATTGAATGACTTGTAAACGGAACTTTTTCATATAGATAATCATAGATTTGCTGATTTTTATCACTAACATGAACACTTGCATTGTAAATAACATCAGGAAAAGAAAATTCTTTTTCAATCCACTTACCATTTTCATAAGTTTTACCTAAAATCTTCTTAGTTTCTATATTTACTTTCCCTAAAGTAAAATAAAAAAAGTTCACACCTTCAGCTTTAGCTACAGCAGCATAAGTATATGCTTTTTTTACTATATTCGGATCTTCCCGATGATGAAGCATACCAATTATAGTCATATTGGTTCCCCTTCCCCTCTTTCAAAAAATCTTTTTCAAAATAAATATCAAATTTATTATATATATATTCATGTTCCTCCTCATTTTAACCAATTTTCAAAAAATAAGAACAAGCTTTACCTCATTTTAATATTCTACCTATATAAATAATAATTTTGAGGTTTTATAAAATGATTAAGGTTAAGGTGACCAAGGATGGATACTATTGTTTTTATTGAAACAAATAAATCTGGATCAAGTAGAGAAGCAATCAAAGCAGCCGAAAAACTTAATTTCTTTACTGTTTTGTTAACTAACAAAACAAAATTTATTGAAGAACGAAATATATTCCCTGATGTACATCAAATGATTCTTACTGATATAAACGACTATGATAATATAATTACAATAATCGAAAAAATAATAAAATCAGGAAAAAACATAAAAGGAATCTTTAGTTTTATTGATCCTTTTGTTTATGTAGCTGCACGTTTATCAGAAAAATTTTGTTCAAATATTGTATCTACTAAAGCAATCTATCGTATGGAGAACAAAATATTAACTCGTAATGTACTTAAAGATTTACCAATCTCACTCAAATATTTAACTTATAAACCAACAGAATTATTATCATCTTTCCTTAAAAAAACTAAAAATACGAATTTTCCTCTTATTGTAAAATCTCCTAAATCCACAGGTTCAAAAGATGTATTATTAGTAAAAGATAAAGATCAATTAATTTTATCTATGAAAAGTCTTTTAAAAAAACTACCCAATGAAGAAATTCTACTTGAAGAATATATAGATGGACCTCAGTACTTAGTCGAAGTTTTAGTTCAAAATGGAAAAGTTCATATTATAGCAATAATTGAACAAGAAATTACACTTTTTGAACGCTTTATTGTTACTGGTTATTCTTTATTAGGACAGGTAGACAAAGGACTATATAATAGTCTTTTCAATGCAGTTAATTCTGTTATTCAGGCTTTTAATATGAAAAATGGAGCTTGTCATCTAGAACTCCGGAGAATAAATGATGTTTGGAAATTAATTGAGATAAACCCCAGAATATCAGGTGGAGCAATGAATGACATAATTGAAATTGGACATGGAATCAACTTAGTGCAAGAGACTATTCAGTTAATGTTAGGAAATAAACCTTCACTAAATAAAAAACATTATAAATATGTGTACGCTCATTACCTAACAGTTAAATTTAAAGGAAAACTAATTCGAGTTACAGGAAAAAACCGCAGTTCTAAATATCCTGGTGTAGAGAAAGTCTATATAAGACCTAAAAAAGGAACGGTCTTAAAACCACCTACATCAATGGGACATCGATGTGGATACGTTTTAGCAGCATCCTATTTTAAAACAGAAGCTAAAAAAATTGCTTTAGAAGCAGCTAAAGAAATTTCATTTGAAATCCAAAAAGAATAAAAACAATATATATACACCAACAGATAAAAATATACTAAAAATCATATTTCTTATAATTTTAATTTATTTACTAAATAGACGACTCCAAAATGATTTAATTTATATATGGTAAAATATATCCATCGCTAATATGTCCAAACATGTAATTTTCATAGAAGCAAAATTACAACTAGACTTATACAACATGATTCAAAAATCAATGAAGGAATGTTTTAAGTGAAAGGACATATTCGAAAAAGAGGAACAAAGTGGTGTATTATTGTCGATATCGGAGCTGATCCAGAGACCGGAAAAAGAGGACAAAAGTGGCTTTCATGATACATTTAAAGCCTATTTGAAAAAATCAGAATTAAACAACATTAGATTTCATGATTTACGCCATACACATGCAACACTTCTTTTAAAACAAGGAGTACATCCAAAGATTGTAAGCGAACGATTGGGTCATAAGGACGTTTTCATAACTTTAAATCGCTATTCGCATGTTTTACCAGGATTGCAAGAGAATGCTGTTAAAACATTTAGTGAGAGACTATTCGGATAGCAATATTTGCAAATACAAAAAATACGGTTTCTCTTCCCACGAGAAACCGTATCACATCAATATTTCCGTTAAATTTTAAACTGACTCGTATACAGATCAAAGTAAAACCCTCCATCTTCCATGAGCGTTTCATGATTTCCTCTCTCTAAAACACTTCCATCTTTTATTACAAGTATTTGATCTGCTTTTTCAATCGTTTTCAGCCGATGAGCAATTACAAAGCTCGTTCGCCCTCTCATTAAATTGTTTAATCCGGCTTGAATTTGTAATTCTGTTCTCGTATCAATATTAGATGTAGCTTCATCGAGAATTAATATATCTGCATCTGCTAGGATTGCTCGTGCAATCGCAAGAAGTTGTTTTTGTCCCTGACTTAAATTCGAACCTTCTGAAGCGATTTCTGTTTCATATTGATTCGGTAAATGCTTAATAAAAGAATGTGCTGATGCAGCTTTAGCAGCGGCCATTACTTCTTCATCACTTGCATCCAAACGCCCATACCGAATATTATCCATAATCGTCCCAGCAAATAAATACGTATCCTGTAAAACAACCCCTATTTTACTCCGCAAAGAATTAATATCATAATCCTTTATATCTTTTTCATCAATGTTAATTTGCCCTTTTTGAATGTCATAAAAGCGAGTTAACAAATTAATAATTGTTGTTTTTCCTGATCCAGTTGGACCGACTAAAGCGATGGTCTCCCCAGGATTTGCCTCCAGACTCACATCTTTTAAAATCATGTTGTCCTGTGCGTATCCAAATGAAACTTTCTCAAGCCTAACATGTCCTTGTAAATTTTGTACAAGTACTGCATCTTTTTTATTTTGAATTTCTGGTACTTCATCCATAATTTCAAAAACACGTTCTCCTCCAGCAACTGCCGCTTGAATCGTATTCATTAAAGTTGCAAATTGACTAAGTGGTCTCGAAAATTGTCGAGAATAATTAATAAAAGCTGCAATGACACCTACCGTTGTCATTCCGTTTAATACCATTACCGATCCAGTTCCAATTACAAGCCCCATTCCTAAGTTATTAATAAAGTTCATACTTGGAAAAATAAATGCTGAAAACGTTTCAGCCTTCGTTGCTGAAATTCTTAGCTGTTCGTTAATTTCATTAAAGTTATGTATGGTTTCTTTTTCTTTTCCATATAACGTAGTTACGTCTGCACCTGTAATAGCTTCCTCGATAAATCCATTTAATTCCCCTAAATCTTTTTGACGCTTCGCAAAGTTTTTACCACTATAAGCAACTAGTTTTTTTGTAACGAAAAACATAATAGGTACTGTAATTAAAGTTACAATCGCTAAAATCCAATCTAATGAAAACATCGCAATTGTTACACCTATAAATGTTAAAGCTGAGGAAATAATTTGTACAACACTTTGTGTCAAAGCTTGATTTAAGTTATCAATATCATTTGTCACACGGCTCATTAAATCACCTTGAGAACGTACATCAAAGAATCGCAGAGAAAGTGTTTGGATTTTCTCAAAAATATCTTGTCTTATTTTTTGTATAGTCTTTAATGCAACATTAATCATTACAAATGTTTGTAACCATGTTAACAATACGGTTATCCCATATATTGCAATGAGCAGCATGCACATTCTGGCTGTCCCGCTTAAATCCTTCGGTACAATGTATTCATCAATGATGACCCCCATATAATATGGCCCAAGTAAACCTAGTAATGTCGTGATAAATACAAGAATAATAACGAACATAAGAGATGCTTTTTGATACCCCATGTAGTTCCATACTCGCATTATAGTTCCTTTAGTATTCTTTGTTTTTTCCGTTTTCGGATTGTTACGTCCACCTTTATTTCCAAATTGTCCTTGAAAATTACGCACGTTCTTCCCCTCCTTCTTGCTGCAGGCTACCACCTTGGGAAAGATAAATTTCCTGATACACTTCACAAGTTGCCAATAAAGCCTCATGCGTACCATTTCCAACTAATTCACCGTTATTCAAAACGAGGATTTTATCAGCATCTATAATAGAAGATATTTTTGATGCAATTAAAAATGTCGTTGTGCCACTATATCTTGACCTTAACGCTTCTTGTATTACAGCTTCTGACTTCGCATCAACTGCCGATGTAGAATCGTCTAATACAAGAATAGATGGCTTTCTCACTAAGGCTCTTGCAATAGATATACGTTGTTTTTGACCGCCAGATAGATTGGTTGCACCTTGTGTTAAGTTATATCGATAAGAGTTGTCCAGCTTATTGATAAACTCAGTCGCACAAGCAGATGAAGATGCTAATTCCAATTCATCATAAGTGGCATCTTCTTTGCCATAACGTAAATTCTCTTCTATACTTCCTGAAAAGAGAAGTGCCTTTTGTGGAACGAAGCCAATGGAAGCACGAAGTTTTTGCAAATCGTATGCTTTCACATTAACATCATCTATACATATTTCACCTTGATCAACATCGTAAAGTCGTGGCAATAGTTTCGCCAATGTAGATTTACCACTTCCAGTGGATCCAATAATCCCTATTTTTTCACCTTTACGTACGGTAAATGAAATATTTTTTAAAACATATTCATTATTTTTCGTATAACTATAGCTAACATTTTTAAATTCTACATTACCATTCACTTGTTTTGGTTCATATACTTCACCTTCAGTTGTAATATCAACTTCAGTATGTAAGACTTGTTGTACACGATCAGCTGATGGAAAAGCACGGGCAATTTGAATAAATACCATACTAATAGACATAAGTGACATTAAAATGATATTTAAATAGTTAATAAAAGCTAAAATGGCCCCTACTTGGAGTGTACCGTTAAAAACTTTCTCGCCACCAATCCATAAAGTTGCTACAATCCCGCCATTTACAACTAGCATAATAATTGGCATCATCAATGAAATAATTTGTATAGCACGAATATTTATTTCAGTTAAACTTGTATTAACTTTCTCAAACTGTGAGATTTCATATTTTTGTCTTACATATGCTTTTATAACACGTACACCGGATAAATTTTCTTGTAGCTTTGTATTTACTTTATCTAATGCTTCTTGTACTCGTTTAAATGAACCGCTCGCTTGACCTGCAATCAATACAATTGCAACTAATAAAACGGGTACCACAACAAGTAAAATTGGAAATAGTTCTCTCGCTGTTACAAAGACTATAATGATACTTCCAATAAATAATAACGGTCCACGGACAAGTACACGTAACGTCATCGTCATTGCCGCTTGAATAGATGTAATATCATTTGTCACGATTGTTAATAATTTACCTGTTCCAAATGAATCACGATTTTTGCTAGAAAATGTTTCTATTTTCGCAAACACATCTTTTCGTATGTCTGTAGCGAAATTAACAGCAGCTTTTGTAGAATACATCATACAACCAAGTCCTCCAACTAAACCCATTGCTGCTGCCCCTATCATAAGAAGCCCCATTTTTATTACATAATTCAAATCCCGGTTTGCAATTCCAACATCAATAATATGTTGCATTATTGTCGGTTGAATTAAGTCCATCGCAACCTCAAGTACCATAAATAGCGGTCCAATAATAGCGAAGAACATGTATGGTTTTAAATACTGTAACAACTTGCGAAATGATTTCATACATAATCTCCTTTTTTCATGAAATTACCATTGAATAATTCATATTCCTCCTTATTTAAGCGATATAGTCTGTAATTTCTTCATTAGTCCTATTATATTATGTAAATTAATATTTAACATTATTAAATGATAAGCATTTATGACTTTCCGGTCAATAAATGTGCTTTATCTTACGTAAATACAAAAACCACATTCTTAATAGAAAGAATGCGGTTTTTTATTTATATTTGTTCAATTGTAAAATTCAATCGCGAATCATTATTTTTAGATGGGTTTCACGTGTGAAAACTTATTTTAATAGGATTATTACCTTTATCCTCCATCAAAAGCATCTATATAAACATTTAAAACTCCGTTAAAACTGGGAATTTATGTCCTTTAAAATCTAATTCTTTATTACTTCGAACCATCAAATACTTACTAGATTGTAATTCTGTATATTGTACATCATCAATCCCTAATTGATCTGGGCAAAAATAAAATTCAATCTCTGTAAATGATTCAGCGATTTCCTCACATAATTCATCTAAAATCGGAAGTACTGGAGCAAATACTCCATATAACTTTAGCTTTTCATTTTCTACTTCATAAACAATCATCGCATCTAGTTTCTTAGAATAATACAGTTTCTCATTCCATTTTAAGTCATACATTTTCAAATAAAACGAAGATCGATAATTTATTGTCGAAAACATATTAGAAAGCCTTTGACTATTTTCAATGATTTCATTTATTAAATTTCTATCCTCTTCATTATAAAAATCTAACTTTCTAAGTATAGAATCTTTATTAATCTTATTATCATACGGTATAGTCATCAGATATTCCTGCACAATTTGAAATCCAAATGATTTATATAGTTCAGGGGTTTCAGTAAACAAGAAAGCACATTCAAATTGCTTATCAATTTCTTCTATCATCTTATTAAGCAATCGTGTCATTAGTCCTTGTCTGCGAAAATTCGGATGTGTCATTACTGATTGAATACCCGCTGCATTTATTTTTTCACCATTAATTAGTAACGGAAGTGAAAATGCCGCAACATTTGCAATCACTTTATCATCTTGTATAAATGATAAAGCTTTATATGTATAATCCCAATATCCTTTCTCTGAAAAATCATGTAACGTTTGACTTGTAATCCCAAACACTTCTTCAAATAAAGGAAATAACTGCTCTCTGTTCGGTTCTTCTAATAGAAGATTTGCAAAATTATCAACATTCCCCATATTGTCCCTCCATACGTCGATTCCATTAAATTAGATATACTTATATGACCTACTCCTAGAATAATAGGCCTTTCAAATCAATATATTATCATAAAACATAAAAAAATAGTCTAATTTATTTTTTGTTTTGACTATTTAAAATAAGTCAAATAAACTCATATAAAGATTTTTGAATATTAATAAGTTTATTATATACAAATGGTGCTTTCTAATTAACTTATTACTAATAGAAATGCACCATTTATAAAAATATTATTCACTTATTATTTTGTTCCTTCAAGTCGCTCCTTCGTACTTATTTCTTCACCCCTAATACGCTTTTCAAACGTCTTTCTCCAACTAGTAGACAGTGGATTTACTTCTAAAATCCTTTTTAATCCTTCAGAGTTTTGTTTTTCTTTATGCATTATGCGATTCGCAAACGAAATTGACACACCTTTTGGATCAGGCCTCAACAATTTCAAAGTATCTACCGGTAATATCCACCCTTCTTTTAATACTCGAAAATAAAAACCTGTGTATCCTGTATCTTGAAAATATAATGGTAGCTTTGGAATATTATATTTCTTCGCTAATTTAAAACAAGGTTGTCTTGGCTGCGTTACTTGTACAATCGCTTCTCCGAGTTGAAACGTGTCACCAATACAAACATCTTCTTCACGCATTCCGCTTACTGTTATATTTTCACCGAAAGCCCCATATACAAGTTCCTGATTCAATTCTTTTTCCCAGTACGGATAGTGGTCACCAGTATAAACACAAACCGCTTTATCTACCCCTCCATGATGAACTAAATCCGCCTGTCCATCTCCATTAAACTTTAAAAATGATAAAAAAACAGGTTCCTTTACTTGCTTTTTATTTATCCCTGTTTGAATTAACTTCCCACCATACATAACCTCTTTTGGCAATCCTATATTTAAAGATAGGATTTCATATACTTTAGTCATTCAAATCCCTCCTCTTACTTGCGGCACAACTTTTCAAAAGACTCATTTATTATTTCAAACCCTCTATCTATTTCTTCGTTTGAGATAACTAGAGGTGGTAAAAAGCGTAGTACATTATCAAATATCCCGGCTCCAATACTTATAAGCCCATTCTTCCAGAATTCATCAATTAATTTTAATGTTAGTTCTTTTGCTGGTTCTTTTGTTATACGATCCGTTACAAGTTCCATTGCAATCATTGCACCAATTCCGCGAACATCACCTATGACCTCGTATTTCAATTGCATTTCATGTAAATGTGATATTGTTCTATTTCCAACTTGCTGAGCTCTTTCAACTAGATTTTCTTCTTCCATAATTTCAAATACAGCAAGACCGGCTGCACATGATAATGGACTTCCCGCAAAGGTCCCACCGATTTTCCCTCTCCCAGGAATATCCATCAACTCCGCACGGCCAACAATTGCACTTAATGGTAAGCCTCCAGCTATTGATTTTGATAATGTAATAATGTCAGGCTCTATTTGAAAATGTTCCGTTGCAAACCATTTCCCAGTTCGACCAAATCCAGTTTGCACCTCATCCATTATCATTAAAATACCATATTGATCACAAATCTCCCGGATTCGTTTTACAAATAAAATAGAAGGAACAATAAATCCAGCTTCTCCTTGTACTGGTTCCATTACGATTGCCGCTACTTTTTCAGGTGATACTTCTTCTAAAAACTTTTCAAACTGATAGATGACTTAAGAATCCACTTCTTCAGGAGAAGCCCCTTCTTCAGCTCTGTAGTAGTACGGATACGGCAATATATGCATGTCTGAAACGAACGGACCAAATCCTGCTTTATATGGATTTTCTTTGGTCGATAAAGACATCGTCATTAATGTTCTCCCATGAAATCCTCGTTCAAACGAGATTACTTTACTTCTCCCTGTGACTTTACGTGCGATCTTCACAGCATTTTCAATCGCTTCCGCACCACTATTTGCAAACATCGTTTTTTTCTCACTTGTTCCTGGCACTTTTTCATTAATTTTCTCTGCTAAAGTAATGTAATTTTCATATGGAGTTACATGAAAACATGGGTGAATAAATGATTCCGCTTGTTTTTGTACCGCTCTTACAACTTTCGGATGACAATGACCAACATTTTGCATTCCAATTCCACCAGCAAAATCAATAAACTGATTTCCATCTACATCTGTAATTATCGCTCCTCTTGCTTCTTTTACATATAAAGGCGTTAAATGATATATTCCTGTCGGTACAGCCGCCTCATACCTTTTTTGAAGTACTTGTGAATAATTTCCTGGTAATACGTTCGATTTCAACAATTCTGCTTCACCTCATCTAATTTTTATAATCAATCCATTTCTGATAAAGTGATTATAAATCTCATAAAACCATTGTTCAATTCAATTATTTATATAATAATGATAGGTATATCCTATGATTAAATTTGAGGTGATTCCAATCGAATTACGACAACTAGAATACTTTTTAGCTGTTTCGAAAGAGTTACATTTTACAAAAGCAGCTGAGAAATTAAACATTTCACAACCTTCACTAAGTCAACAAATACGTGCATTAGAACATGAAGTAGGCATGCCACTTTTCGATCGAATTGGTAAAAAAATATCTTTAACTGAAGCAGGAAGAGTTTTATTATCGCACAGTAAAACAATCTTTCATGAAGTCGAACAGGCCCGTTCTGCCATTCAAGATTTAAACGGATTACAGCACGGTTCCTTAACAATCGGCTCATTGTTAACCGTCGTAAATTATTTACTACCACCAGCCATTTTAAATTTCAATAATTTATATCCTAATATTGAGCTTTCTGTATTAGGTCTTCGTACAGGAGAAATTCGTGAAAAATTATTACAAAACGAATTAGATATTGGCATTACATTTCTCCCAGTGCAAGATAAAGAGATTGTTTCTATCCCACTATATAAAAGTGAACTTACATTAGTTGTACCAACCAGCCATTCTTTAACTGAACGTAAGTATGTACCTATTGAAGAATTACAGGACTATCCTTTAATTCTTCTGCCTAAAAATTTCTATTTAACAGAACTAATTACATCTCATTGCCAAAACTTTAACTTTAAACCAAAGCCAATTTTAGAAATTAGTACACTGGAATCTTTAATTCAAATGGTCTCAAAAGGTATGGGAATTACAGTATTACCAAAACCTTATATAGACTTTTTGCAAAGCGAACACATTCAATCTATTAAAATTGAAAACCCCACTCCAACAATAGATATAGGACTTATTTATAGAAAAGATAAATACATGTGCGCTGCTACCCGAGAATTTATTGAACAACTAAAGTTAACAGTACATTCTCTACAAAAATAAGCATAAAAGAGATTATCCTATGAAGCCGATGCACAACGACCTATTAGAATAATTTCTTTTCATAATGAAATAAAACATTACATTTTGTGGTTTCTTTTCTAAAAACCTAGTATTCATTATAAGTGCTTAATTATTATCGTTTTATCAAGCGACATATCAGCGATATTTTATATCTATTTCGTATAGGTGTTAGCAAGTTCGTTTGAAAACTTATTAGCACTTTTTTATAAAAATTGTATAATGCTTCACAAAGTAGGAATCCGTTTTGATCAATCTTTTTTCAAAATGGATTCCTTTTGTCTCTTATCAATATTCAAATGTTACAGTAGTACCATTAAAACCATCAAAACAATTAGAGCAATTAGAGCAATTAGAGCAACCACCACAACCAAAACAACTAAAGCAACCGAAGCAACCAAAACAACGGAATCCACCACAACGACCACCACCGCCACAACCACCACAACGACCACCACCGCCACAACCACCACAGCGACCACAACCACCACAGCGACGAGCAGCATCTTCAATATAGTAATATGGATATTGATTTTGCTGGTCCCAATACACAATATTTCCAGGCTGATAATCATTAAGGCTTAACGCTTGTAGTTCTTGTTGAAAATTATTCATCTTCATGACCTCCGTTTATAAACTACAACCCCATCGATACTTTCCTATATTTCTGTTCGTTAAATCTAAGTAGAAATAGCGCTATAAAGTGAAACTTTAATCAGTAGGGGTTTTGTTCATCCCCCACTGATTATTAGTTGAACCAATCTGGCGTCTACGGGCAGCAGGGCTCCCACCTAACTTCTTTGCTCCAGTCGAATTTTGAGGTGGGAGTTTTACTGCCCGCAAATAGCGGGATAAACTAAGTTCAATACGTACACCAACAAAATATGACCTATCACTAGATGATGTACCTTGTTCATATGCCTATTTTTAGGTTGTTTTTACTATATTTTCATAAAGTGAAACTTTAATCAGTAGGGGTTTTGTTCATTTCCCACTGATTATTAGTTGAACCAATCTGGCGTTTCCGGGCAGTTAATGCGGGATAAATGGAAATTATAAAATATAAATTTAAACAATAACATCTAGATTTATGTCATCATTTTCTAGCTTTATAGTCGTATATTCCATAACTTTGTTTGGTCATCTTCGTATTTCCAATATGCACTCCCATCTTTATTTTTCTTCGCTTCAATATCTGCTATATCAGAGCTAATTTTATAAGTATTTATAATTAGTGATTTCTGCTAAGAAAAGTCTATTTTTATGAATGGCAAATCAGCGATGTTTTATGTCTATTCCGCATACGTGTTAGCACTTTTTTATATTTCTTCTATTGCATACACCTTCATAATTTCAATATATTTTCCCTTACCACATAGACATGGTTGCTCTCTTCTATATGATTCTTCCCAGCTCATTTAAACACACCTCTTTAACTACTTAATTTATATTATTATATAAAAAAGCCCTGCCACAAGGCAGAGCGAGTAAGATGGATTACACGTATCATATAACAATTTATATCAGTAACTGAACACTGTTAAACAGTGTTCTTTTTTGTTTAAATTAGCGTTGTTGTTCAAAATATCCCGAAGTTGTTATATATTAAAAGTGCGACATACGTTCTACATTAAACCCTTCCCTACGACTTATGTTTGAGTGCTAGGAGAAATCCTAGCTTTTATTTTCCCCTCTGAATAAAATCTAAAATTCCGTCATTTAAATACCAAACTCCGAATTCCCCTTGGAGATGAGCAGTCAGCTTTTGCTAACTGCTTTTTTTACAAATAATAATTAATTTACCCAAGAGCATTTCAAAAGATTTTCGTATGATATGGTGTATTCCTTTCTTTTGAGTGAATGATCTCGTCATGAGAGCACTTTATTAAGTGCTCTTTTCGTGTTTCAAATACATACAAAATAAAATTTTTATATTAACCTTAATTACACATTTAATTGAATATTAATTCATCAGATACAAATCATTTCTTATAAGGGCGTTCTGTACTTACGCCGTTATATAAATATTCAAATTTATTCCCCGCATATTTTTATAAGTTGTATACAGTTCCATATGGAATTGTTGAAACAGAAATTCCGTATGGTGTAATATGATGCATTGGATAATAATACTCCATAGATGAATAGTACGGTTGTATGCCTTGCTGTATTTGTTGCATTTGCTGCTGTGCTTGTAACGCTTGTTGAACAGCTTGAATTGTACTTTGTGCTCCGCTATACGTAATACCCGCCGTACCATACGGACGCATTCTATCTCGGGTATCAAAATATGAATAAAACATTAGTATTCAACTCACTTCCATATAAGTTATTACAAAGTATATTATGAGTATTAATTTCAGTGAGTGTTAAAAACTAGTCCACTAGCTTTTATTCAAATAACGTTTTTGTTCAACTGCCTTTTTTTAATCTCCACGCCTTATCAAAATATAATCTTATATATCTTTCTACTTATTATGATGCAAGTGTCTACACTAAATTGTTAGACAAGCATAAAATAAATTAAGTCTAATAATAAAGGAAAAATAAATATGCAAAACCGTTACATGCTTACAGTCAAACTCACCTCATTTAACGAGACAACGCTGACTGGCATTACTATAGAAGGTATCACGCTGACAGCGAACGTCACGTTAAAAACAACCTATCATCAAGCGATTCTCAATCGATTTCCCCCTCAGGACCCAGTTCGTCCCCTAGTCGTGAACTATAACGTAGCCGTCAAATCTGGCAGAAAATCTGCTATCTTGAATGCCGTGACGCAGCTCGCGAATGCTGGGGTAAGCGCGCAGGTTCGTCTGGATTCCTGCAACAATACCGTGGCATCCTTCCGTCCCGTTCCCTCAATAATATAAGTCAGATACCCGTCACAATAGGATAACGACTGTGACGGGTACGAAGCTGTTCGAGTGAATAGCCCTCAAATTTGTCCCGATCCCATTTCCCTTCACTCCTTGAATATTTTTTCAAAACCAATACATACTATTTTCAAGCCGCCGTATCCACGGCTAATACTTCTTTCTTTTGTTACAGCAGAAGCAGGTAGATTCGTCACTTATCTGCTTTCTCTGTATATTTTTTTTAATATCGAAAAGACTACCTACAAGCTGTTTGAACTAGCAGCTTCACTCTTCTTGTAATGGGAAAGCAATTTATCACAATTAGCTAACTCATTCGACTCACTGGCAGACAACCAAAATTGTTGTCTGCTTTTTGTATGGAATTTTTCATTTTGCATATACTACTTTTGAGCCTGTTTACCAATGCAAGCCATTTTAGTGTTTTGAATTCCGACTAAGCTTTTTTGTTGCATAGATTATTACATCTTTGACAACACTGGTTAAAAGCGCGCTTTCTGGTTATTCGTAGTTCTAGTCCAGAATAATTTTTCTCCTATAAAGGACAGTAGGTACGACTGCTCGTCCTTTTTTACTTATATCGCATACTCTCCCTTTTGACAGCTATGAACCACATTGCCCTCTTCATCGAATTAAGCAATTTCCCAATAAGGGTGGCCGTTGTACGCTTCTATTTCCCCATCGAACAAAACGAACAAATTAGTTTTCCAGTTTCCAACGATCGTCCCCCACTTGCCAGCTACATTTACTCGCATACCCATGTAAGCAAAATGTAGATTTCGGTGGTTCTGCATTTTCTTGAAAGCTTTTTCCGCGCTGTACATCTGCTTGATGTCAAAAACACCTTCGTTCTCGCACTTTACAAACTTCATGAATTCTGTCATTAGCATTTGATATCTCTTTAACTTTAAGGGTATATTCTCATGTCTTACCCAATATGCAAGAAGATGCAGTGAAAACATTCGCGAAGAGTATATTTTGATATGTGTTTGCAAACACATATCGAAATGTTCAAAAGCATTGATTTAAAGGCATCTATAGCACATTGAAATAAAACATTACATAAAAACTCATATAATATTAGTGCACCTTTTTTGAGATTGGAATATATTTCGTAAAATACACCCCTACTAGCAACAATACAATTGAGACTAGCCAAGTAAAAATACCGCCAAAATCAAGCCAATATGCAAACAGATTTAAGATTGCAATTAAAAAGCAACAAATAGAAGTTAATGAACTTTTTAACCCTTTTATCCCCGCTTTTTTTCTTTTTTGATAAGTTATATACATCGAAGCGACTAGAAAAAGGATTAGAACAATTGGTAACATAGCTTGTAGCAATGGCAATCCCTCCTGTCTATTTCCACCCCCTTTATTTTACCATTTAATTCCTTTTATTACATTCCTTTTTTCTTTTCAACTGGCTAAACTAAATATTATTTGATGTCTACTCAAAACCTTGTTAAAATCACTTCAAGAACATACATTCGAAATGTTGTTAATGTGCGTATAACATTTCAAAACTATATTAAATAATTCCAAATGGATAAAACTCTACGTTGAAACTACTTATTGGCGATCAACTATTTTTTGAAATAAGCAAACTTGTATTTATAAGATTACAAATAGCCGCATTGAACAGTTAAAGAATAAGTTTTTTAATCATCCATTTATCATGATAAGAGAGGAAAGTATTTATGAATAAAAGCAAACCAGTTGGCGAATTAACTATTGAAGACTTGAAACAAAACCCAATATGGGAATGGGCAATAGATGAAGAGGAAAACGAAGAGTGCGATGAAACGTGGGTAAAACCAGTGGAAACAATAAATTTTACAGAAGAGTTAAACGGTTCAATAGTACTGGGCGAATTAATAATACATAATAATGAGAAATTCCCTATGATGTGTAGTATCGATATTGAAAATAATGAGGTATTAATTAGTTCCATTGTTTTTTATAACGAAAAAGAAGATGAGTATATTGCTATAGAAGATGTAGTGAAAACGGTTGAAATGCCTTTATCACTTAATATTAATCTCACAATTAACGGAGAGCCTAGAGCTTTAAAATTCTCTGCAGATAAAATTGATATTTATAAAAACATTATAAAAACTAACTTAAATTAAATTCTAATTGAAGTTAGGAAAATACTCATCAAGCAAGAACTGGGAAACCATTATAATTAACGGTTTCCCAAATATCCTTCTATTTTCAATATTTATATAAATTCATACTAAATAATCCCATTTCCCACCAATGTCTCTGCGATTTGAACTGAGTTCCAAGCAGCACCTTTTAATAAATTATCAGAAACGATCCAAAGATGGAATCCTTTTGATGTATCAGGATCTTTACGTATTCTACCTACAAATGTATCTCTTTTACCCTCTGCATATAATGGCGTTGGATAAATTTGTTCACTAGGATTATCTTGTAAAATAACACCTGGTGCATTCAGTAGTACTTCTTTAATTTCTGCAACGGTCGCTTCTTTTTCAAGTTCAATATAAACTGATTCAGAATGCCCCGATACAACTGGAACTCTGACGCAAGTAGCTGCCATTTTTAGATTTGGATCTTCTAAAATTTTCTTCGTCTCTTGAATCATCTTTACTTCTTCGAATGTGAAATCATTGTCTGTAAATATATCCACTTGCGGCAATACATTAAATGCAATTGGATAATGTTTTTTATCTTTTTTCGCTGGTAATATAGTACTCTTCACTTCTTCACCTGTAAGCATTGACTTAGCTTGTTCTTTTAATTCATGAAGCGCATGAATTCCTGAGCCTGATACGGCTTGATACGTTGAAACAATAATTCGTTCTAAACCAAATGATTTTCGAATTGGCTGAAGAGCTGTTACCATCTGTAGTGCTGAGCAATTCGGAACTGCAATGATCCCTTTATGTTCCCTTAAAGTATGTGCATTTACTTCTGGAACGACGAGTGGTACATCGTGTGCCATTCGGTATTCACTTGTGTTGTCAATTACGATTGCACCACTAGAAACTGCATGATTTACATATTGTCTAGAAACTTCTCCTCCAGCACTAAAAAATGCAATGTCTACACCTTCAAAACTAGTTGATTTTGCCTCTTGTATTTTAATCTCTCGCCCTTTAAATTGTACTATCTTACCAGCAGATCGTTTTGACGAGAGTAATGTAATTTCTTCTATATTAAATTTCGTTACTCTCTCTAACAATGCAATGATTTTTTGCCCTACTGCGCCTGTAGCCCCAACTACAGCTACATGATAGCTCTTTTCACTCATTTTTTCTCCTCCAATTTCACTTGAATGAATTTCTCCACAACTTAATTTTAAAAGAAATTTAATGATTTGAAAAATTGAAATACATGATATAATCATTCACAAATCATGATAATAAAAGAGGTATCATTTATGGAAATGAGACATGTTAAAACATTTTGTGCCATTGTTAAATATGGCAGCTTTTCTAAAGCTGCTCATGCATTAGGTTATGCGCAATCTACTGTGACAGCCCATATTAAAGCATTAGAGAACGATTTAAACATTCCTCTATTCGATCGATTAGGAAAAAAAATACTTCTTACAAAAGCAGGTCATCAATTTCATCCGTACGCATTAGAATTACTTACTATTTATGATAAAGCGCAAGAAATCCCTCAAAACAGTGACCATTTAGAAGGAACATTGACTATTACATCTAATGAATCATTGGCAGTGTATCGATTACCACAATTATTACGTACTTACAAACAGGAAAATTCGAAAGTAAATATCGTACTTGAGACAAATACCAATGAGCAAGCATTGAAAAAACTACATGAAGGAGAAACCGATGTTATCTTCATAATTGGAGAAAGTATAGAGCATAATGATTTTATTACGTGCAATTTATGTAATGAAACATTTGGATGGATTTTCCCTGCTCATTTCCCTTCAAACACTGATCCACTCCTTTTATTACAAGATACTCAATTTATATTTACAGAACAAAGCTGTGGCTATAGACCAATGGTAGATCGTTTTTTACGTCAAAACGGAAGAAATCCTAATAAAACATTTGAGACTTCCAATGTTGAAGTCATTAAACAATCCGTTATGTGTGAGTTAGGAATTTCTATTCTCCCTTACATCGTTGTACAAGAAAGTTATCAAAAAGAACAACTCTGTTTTCAGCCCATCGAAACTCCAGCCGTCATTCAAAGCCACGTAATCTATCATAAATCTAGGTGGATATCACCAGTTTTACAATCGTTTCTTACATTATTAGAGAGAATAGAATAGAATAGAAAAGTAAGCGAGTAATAACAAAAATGAGTAACTGCTCTAAAAAGCAGTTACTCATTTTTGTTAAAACATTTGTGTTCATAACAGTAAAGGTGTTTCAAAATCAATATGTATATTATTTATTAGCTTGTACCTCACCTGCAATTAATTTACTACCTGAATATGTACCTTTTTGTATAAAAACTTGATTAATTAATTCTTTTTGCTCCTTTTCTGACATTACTCCTTTCCCTTCTCCTAAATTCCCACTTTGCAATTTCCAAATCTTGTTGTGGTCCACATCAACCTTTTCATATTTTCCTTGTTTCCATCGTTCTAAAATATCCACATATGTACTTTTTTGTGCAACATCATTACTATTTATAATTTCAAGTAAACTTTCAATACGTTCTTGTGTAATAAAAATATAACCCCATTTTTGATCAGCTTTCGTTTTTTGATGTGCCATTTCATGTAATGCTGTCTGTATGTTCTCATCTGTCCATTTGAAATTTTTATTAAAACCACTATTCGGCAATGAATGATTTCCATTTTCCGACAACTTTGCATCTTCGGCTTTTACATTACTATCAGCTAGCACTTCTACTGCCGGAGCGGCTGGTGATGCCTTTTTCGCAGCTGGTTTACTATTATTCAGATAATACAGCATACCATACGTTACACCTACCCCGATTACCGCCATACCAGCTATAATTCCTATTATTTTAAATAATGTTTTCATCTCGCCTATTTCCTCCCACATAGCCCTTTTCATAATTTCTATCTATTAAAAACAGATATAGCTTCTCTTTTTTCGCAACTTACTGCAATTCATTTTTTCATACTAATTAACATAAATATAACTATTACTTTCCAGAAATGTAGCAACTCCATCCTCATCATTACTTTTGGCAATAAATTTAGCGACGGATTTTAATTCCTCAACAGCATTGTTCATTGCAACACCAATGCCACATTTCTCTATCATTTCCATATCATTATAGTCATCTCCAAATGCAATTACGTCAGATACGTCACAATTAATGTGCTGAAGAACATGTTGAATACTATTCCATTTTGAAACTTCCGCATGCATAATTTGACACAATGTTCCGTCATCCGTAATGACTGCATTACATTCGACAGGAAGTTCTTTAATTAAATTCTTATCTATTGAACCCTTATTACAAATGATCACTTTAAAAGCTTTTTCGAATTCTAGCTCTTTTACGTCTATAACTTCACAATGTACATTACCAAAGTAATCAGTAACATCAAAATTTGAGTACAGCTTATCATTTATTTCAATACAAATATGATTAAGGTTATATTTTTTTGCTTTTTCTATGATTTCTAAAATATTATTCTTAGAAATCTCCTTTTTATATAAAATATCATTACCTTTAAGAACAATTGCTCCGTTATAACAAATGATAATGTCATTCTTTAACGCATTGGGAATATACCGATTTATATCTCTTGGAGGTCTTGCCGTAGCAAAAATCAATTTATCCCCTTTATTTTTACATTCCCTCAAAATATTAATAGATTTCTCTGAAATTGTTTTATCACTTCTTAATAGAGTCCCATCTAGATCCGAAATAATAACTTTCTTCATGCTTAAATTAAGTCTCCTCTCATAAATTATCATTATTTACATTAATAGAATTATTTTAATAAATTTATCAATACTTTCATTACTTTTGATGCACCTATTCCTCCTTAAACTATATAGCAAAACTTTTCATACATTTCCTTATATTGTATTTCTTTTTCAGATAAATTAAAAGATTATTCTGTCACGTTATAAAATTTCTTCTCTAATCTTTATTACATATACTAAGTATTTCATTTAAAACTACGAAACTTTATACTATTTCCACTTATAAAGTAGATGAAAAAATATTGCACTTAAATAAAAAAACGAGCGCCTTATATGACACCCGTTTCTTTTTAATATGCACGATTCTCTTGTAACCACCACGTTATAGCATCTAACCTTGAAACATCAAACCGTATTTCTTCATTCACTTTCAAATCCTTTAAACTTTTCATAATCTCCATTTCATTCGTCTTTACATTTTTCGCCCCGATTAACTTGCAGTACCCTTTTGTAACATTATTTAAGTTTTCATAATAACGTTGGAACGGTTTAGCTATATGTAAATGTTTTTCAAAGTTTCTTCTTTTTCTCGTCCCATCAGACTCTTTCCGTTTTCTAAGCTCTTCCTCACTTGTATATAAATAAAAATATTGATCTGGAAAACCAATTTCTTCGTTAATTATCTTTTCTTTATAAAAGTTTTCTATTAAAGATAACGGCTGATTAAATATATCAAAATGGAAACACCAATTATAACTAAGTGGCTGATAAATATCACCATCAAGTATTACTAACTCATATTGCTGCGACTTCTGCACTGCTATATTCCAGCGCTCTACTTGTTTTTCAAAATACCATGTTCTATGTGCCTTTTTTGGTCTTTCAAATAAAAAGTTAACTTCAGGAATAATAAATGCACCGTAATTTTTTTCTAGTTCACGGCATGTTGTACTCTTACCAACAGCACTCGCTCCCTCAAACGCTATAATCCCCATATTTTCTCCCTCTTTCATTAGCTAATAATTCGTTGTTTCGCTTTTCGCCCCCATAACTGTTTCCATAAAACGATTGAAGCAATTGCAAGCATTATTGTTGTAATAATACTACCTTCAATTCCGAATGTGCCTCCGTGAAGTACTTCTGACCCATTTGTTACAGGTTTAAATAGCGGCGTTGAATATATCGTCATGCCACTAACCGCAAAACCATAGACGTTATATTGCGCCCAATTCCAAATTGAATGCCACGCGCATATCCCCCAAAGACTACTGTCTTTTAAAACATAAAATGCTGCAAATACACCAACTAATATTATATTCGATATTGAAAGAATTGTAATACCAGGATTAAGTAAATGCAGAAAACCAAATAAAAAGGACGTCACTATAATCCCAACCCATATACGACTTCTAACAGAAATAACTGGAAATAACCAGCCTCGTACAATAATTTCTTCCGTTGCACCTTGTATTAAAAAAGCAATTAAAGATCCTACAATACCAAATATGGCGGTTGCCGTAATTTGTTGCATTTGTAGTTTTACAATCCCTGTTAACACAAGTACAATTACTGGTATTGAAATAAAGACAAATCCTATTAACGCACCTCTCAAATACTTTCTTATCCATTGCACTTTCCAAAAACCAATGGATGAAAATAACCTTTTCTCTACAAACCTAATCCATAAAAAAACAAAAAATATAGTCCCACCAAACGCTAATATCATCTCAATATTATTATAAATTGCCTTTACAAATGATGTATCTGCTTTCGGTAAAAACAGCATAAATAACATAAAAAATTCACCTAAAGTTAAAAATACAATAGCTAGTAGTACAGCTAAAATAGGATGAACTTTTCTTCTTCCTTCTTTTGCTGCTTCAATTATTTTAAATTGTTTATTTTGCAATATTCTATCCCCTCCTAATTATTGTACTCCTCAGTATTATTAAAATATATATAGCCTTTCCTTTAAACTTATTTTTTAATATAAATGATCTTGGTTTAGAATAAATCCAGATTTGGAATAATATATAAATAAAAGAGATGTCTTTGTGCCTTTTACCAATTTCTCCTCATATTACTTATTGGTATTACCAGCACTTGCTATTTCCCACCATTTGTTGTAAGATAGTAATTAAGGTCAATTTAACATTATACTTTCTTTGCATATTATCAAGTATCAATCAGGAATGTTTTGTACTCCTTATGGATTTTTGATAATATGTGAACTTTTATTTTCAATCGAATAAGGCCGATCATATTGTAATCTTTTTAAATTTTAGGAGGCATTACCATGACATTAACAGGTAAAGTAAAATGGTTTAACAGCGAAAAAGGTTTCGGTTTCATCGAAGTTGCAGACGGTAGCGACGTGTTCGTTCACTTCTCAGCTATCACTGGCGACGGCTTCAAATCTCTTGACGAAGGTCAAGAAGTTAGCTTCGAAGTTGAAGACGGTAACCGTGGACCTCAAGCTAAAAACGTTGTAAAGCTATAATTCAATCAATAAAAAGGTTGTTACCAGCTCGGTTAACAACCTTTTTAATATATAACTAAAAATTTTTACATAAAAGGAGTGGTTACATGTATCGCAATCGAAAGAACGATGTAGCAGAAGTACCACCAGAACAAACCCCTGTTTGGGAATGTGAATCAGAGGATTGTTTAGGATGGATGAGAAAGAACTTTTCATTTGAAGAAGAGCCTAAATGCCCTTTATGTAAAAGTAGTATGAAAAGTGGAGAACGTTTATTACCTAAAATAGGTTAATTTTTACAAGCCCCTCTTATTTTAAATAAGAGGGGCTTTTTTATTAATAATGAATATCCTCTACATCTGTTCGTACAATAGAATACATTAATGCATCGTGTTGTTTATTTCCTTGATGAATGTATCCGCGTAACAGCCCTTCTTGTTGAAAACCTAATTTAGATAACATATTACACGAAGTTATATTTTCAGGATATGTAATAGCTCCAATTCTAAATAAACCTAAATCTCGAAATCCATACGTAATAATTTCTCGAGCAGCTTCAGAAGCATAACCATTCCCCCAATAACGAGGATGCAAATCATATCCAATCTCTGAGCGTTTACTCCAAAGTTGTAAATTATTTAATCCAATTGTTCCTACTAAAGTATTTGTGTCTTTTAATACAATCCCCCAACGCATTGCCTTTTTCTCAAAGTAATTTTTCGAAAAAGATTCAATCATACGTGAAGCTTGTCCAAACTCAGTAAAAGAATTCATACCGTAATAACACGTTACCTCATCCAATGAGAATATTTCATATATTTTTTGACAATAAGATTGTTCTATTTCAACTAAGCGCAAGCGTTCCGTTTCTAATATAGGAAATGCCATAACCATAGGATCACTCCTTTCTCTCTACTAATTTATTATAGCAGAAAAAGTATTTATAATTAGGAAAGTCCTCAATGTCCCACAAATCAAACATTTCTAGCGACGCTTTTCCTCATTTTCACTTACTAATGAAGCAAATGCACCCGTTCCAATTCCAATATCAATAATCTTTTGCCTCTTATTTAATTGAATCATTTCTTTCGCTTCAAGAGTACTTGAGACTCCCACGACTAAAGTCGCAAGCCCGAATCCTTACGGAATTACGGGTGGGATTCTTGAATGACTAAGCGTTCGCAGTCCATTTCTGTTTTGAACAGCCTTCAAGATGAGGGCATCTCATTGCCCCTCCTAAACCAGACCATATAGGTGCTTAGGCTGATTGACTGTTACCATCAATCACAGTTGCGTAGCGAATATTCATCGCCCCAACGATATCACGGTGTGTCTCAAACCCACATTGACACTTGTACTTTCTGTCTTGTGCCCTGTTCTTTTCAGCGCATTTCGGACAGCTTTGACTTGTATAAGCTGGATTCACATATTCAACCTGAATATCAGCTAATATCGCTTTATATTCAATAAATTTTGACAAACGATAGAATGACCAAGTGTGTAGGTTTTTTTCGTTTTTACGGCTTGTTCTTGCCGTCTGTCTTATATTCGTTAATTGTTCTAATCGAATGACAGAAATATGATTTGCAATCGCAAAATTAATGATTTCACGACTTATTTTATGATCTTTATCTTGCATCCATCTTTGTTCTTTATCATCCAATCGCCGAATCGCATTCACTTTTTTGGCTTTTCCTAATTTCTTACGAATACACCGAAACTTACGCTTCTTACATTTGTTTTGCCTACCATTTCCAAAAAAACGAATCTTATCATCATCTGTGATTGCTACCGCGGGGACCTTGAGACCTAAGTCTACTCCTAAAATTTTCGTTCCTACCCTTTCATTTGTAGGAAGCGTGACAGATATTTGGGCCATCCACTTATTCGATTTCATTGTGATGCGAAGTGTACCTAATTTATGTTTTAACAGATTCAGATTGCGATTGTTTTTATCGCTTAATAAAGCTCGGATTTTTACACGAGTCGATTTTCCATTTCTCTTAAACGGGATTGAAATATGAGTAGAGTCAAATGAATAATTCTGATTGTTCCATACACAAACAGGTCTCTTTAGAATCGGAATGATTTTATAATGGCTTTTCTTTACTTTTGTAGCAAACAAACTTTTTGCGTCTTTAATCGCTTGATTCTTCACCGCACTTGGGATATTTGCTTCAATATTTTTTGTGCTTTTTTTCGTACTTTTCTTTGCTTTAACCATTTCCGATACAAGTGTATTTATAACTTTGATATATTCGTGACTACTTTGTTCTAATAAACGGATTTGTTCTTTTGTTGGAATCAATTTCACTTTCACTGTTAGGGTCTGTGACATACGTTTCATCCCCTTGTTTTTTGATTTTCAACATCATTCATTTAATACATTTCTGCAATAGAAACAAAATGAGAACGTGTCCATAAACTTTGCAACTGCATGAGACGAGAAGATTTTTCTCTCAAACACTTTGAACCGTTCTTCTATAATCATTTATTCTCGTTACAATATATCTTTTATTCTCAGAAAATCACAACAAAAAGACTTAGAGAAACTACCTATACTTTGGATACTTAAAGTACCACGAACCTTGCGATTTTTAGTGGTACTCCGTATCCAACCTCACTTTCATCCCATGCCTAAAGGCAATGGGCTTTCTCGTTCGGAAAGGGCTGTAACAATTACACCCCTCCTGTTACTCTTTTCTCATCTTCACTTAAAAATATATTTTATTCTTTTCATTTCTATCACTCCGCTCGTACTAAGCTATTTTATAATTTCGATACCATATCCTCCTTTCCCTTCTAAAACGACAACCTAATTCATACATTCATGTTAAAATATAGAAAATAAGTTTTTTTATTATGGAGGTGTAAAATTCTTATGTATATTTTCATCGGTTTATCCCTCTTGCTCATTTTACTCATTTTTTTATTCGCAAAAAAATTCACACCAAACTCATTCATGATGACTAGTTTTAAAGGAAATAGCTTTACGACATTTTCAGTTGGTATATTAATCGCTGCCACACTCTCTCTTTCATACGGAATGTATCACGCTGCAACATATCAACCTAGATATTTAGATATTAAATTACAAAATCAAAATTTTACTGTTTTCGGTAATGTTGGTGAGTTTGGTTATTTTTCAGAAGAATTACTAAAAAAAGATACAGCAGTTGAACTGTATTTTGTCTCTTGGGAAACAATACAATTAAATAATCCAGAAATAATAGTAGACTACCCTTCAGGCAAACAGAAAACATGGAAGCCTAATATAACAATAATACCTACAAATAAATTACAAGAAGAACATAATATTAAAGAACTTTATCAACTCTCACCGTATTCCTTTGAAGAATCTGGAAAAATAATATTAACTATTAAAGAAAATAAAACATCTCATAAAAAGATTGCAATTAATGTGAAATAATTACAAATAAAATGTCCCTCCAACATAATGGAGGGACATTTTATTTACATATGTATTTAATATTATTATTTTGACTGTTCATTCAATGTCGCAATTATTTCATTGGCAGTATTCTTTCCGTTTCCAATACAAGCACCAATTCCTACACCGTAATATGAAGCTCCAGCTAAGTATACATTAGGATAAAGAGCGGCCAATTTTTCTTGTAATGATTGAACAGCTTGATTATGTTCTAAATGATATTTCGGCATTAAATCTTTCCAATTTGTAACTTCAATTACTTCTGGTTCACCTTGAATTCCAAGACTCTTTTCAATATCATATAAAGCTACTCGTACTAATTCCTCTTCACTATAACTTTTGATCGTTTCATATACTGGATTAGTGCTCTTATAAAACATTCTTACTAATAACTTTTGTTTACCCGATGTATGTTTCCACTTCCTGCTTGTCCATGTGCAAGCATCACAATGTAAATCACTGTTTTCCGTTACGATAAAACCTGTGCCGTCAGCCGGTAGTTGTTCATCTAGTATGTCAAAACCTAAGTAAATACTAATAAGAGATGAGTTTTTAAACTTATTAAACTGCTCATTTAACTCATTAGACTGTAATAAAGTTTGTGCGATATCATGTGGAGCTGCTAAAACGACATAGTCAGCTTGTATTGTCTCATGATTTGCAAAAGAAACCTCATACCGATCCCCTTTTTTACTTATCGATGTTGTTACAGCACCTTTTTTAATTACAGTCTCCGCCAGCACTTCTTCTAAGCGATTAATAATCGTAGATAGTCCACTTTTAAATGATACAAATTTTTTATTTCCTGCTGATTGAAATTGTTTTTTATTCCCTTCAAAACCTTTAATAATACTTCCGTATTTATTTTTATACTCAAGTAAATATGGTAACGTAGATGCCATTGTAAGCTCATTCAATTTACCGGAATATACACCTGAAAGCACAGGCGCAATTTGTCTTTCCACTAACTCTTTCCCTAAAAAGCTTTCTAAAAATACAGCAAGTGATGTATCCTTTGTAAACTCTTTATTTTTCGTAATAAAATCTTTTAAAGCAACGATTTTCCCTTTTTTTGAGACTAGCGTACTGCTAAATAATGATTCAACACTCATAGGAATCCCAAGTATAGTGTCAGCAGGAATTGGTTGTAATATATTATCAGAGTATATGTAAGAAATGCCTGTTTCGTTATATACCATTTCATTTTCTAAATTTAAATCTTTTACAAGCGGCAAAACATGTTCATTACGAGCTACGATAGAATCCGCTCCAGATTCCATAATAAAATCATTTTCTTCCACACTGTGGATTTTACCACCTAAATACTCTTCTTTCTCAATAAGGATTAAATTTAAATCTATATTATAATCCTTCTTTAATTTTTCTAAGTAAAACATAGTAGAAAGTCCAGTAATACCTCCACCGATGACAACGACTGTTTTCATATTTGCTGCGCTCCTAACCGATACATTTAATAAATCCTATTATATTATACCCAAAATCCCTCATATTCGACTAGCAGCTTGCGCATTCTGTAAGAAATTAGACAATATATATGAATAAAAAAGAACTATAACATATTCAACTCACGTCATAGTTCTTTCTATTTTAAAAACATAAACCAGTTTATTAATTTGTCAATTTCTTGGCTGAGTGCTATTACTTTTTCATATTGAAGTCCATAATTTGAGACTAGATTCAATAATTCTTCTTTTTTCAATTCAATTATTTTTTCTAACTTTACTAACTCCATGTCGTCTTTATTCGCTCCAATTTTAAAATATATGTACTTTAGTATAGCCTACTTACATAATAAGTAAAAGTCTCATACTAATGTAAAATCTTACATATTTGAAAAAATAATATATTACTAACAAAAAAAGAGACTTAAACTAAGTCCCTTATTACAGATCATTATAATTTTCTACCATATTTATTATGTAACACGTCCTTACAATCAGCCCACTTTGGAATCGTATCACTTTCCCAATTTGTAAATTCTAATTCATTCGCTATCTTTCTTGCTATTTTCATGGCTTGTAAATGGCTTCCATTACTACGATACTCTTTCATACATTCCTTATTCTCCCAAACCGTTAACGTCCAAAACGTATGCCATCCTTCTTTTGCAAATGAAGAATGTATTAAGCCATTCGCTTTATTCGCCTGTAATCCAGCTCTCGTTGTATATATAAAAAAGAACGGTAACATCCTTTTTCCTTTTAGACGCATTCTAGTAACAGAAATAAACATATTCTACATCCTCTCACGTAAAATATTATAAGTTATTACAAAAAACTTTCGTATTTTTATAAATATGTTACTGAAGCTTATGAATACTTGCCAATTACTATTAGTTAGAGACTTTTACTCATTAATATACAACAGAATTTCTCAAATGTTTTATCTTTATATTCTGGAACCCTTGTTAAGTGATCAAAATAACTATATGAAAATTTAAATATGTGCCCAAAATCCCAATTAAATTCACTGTAGTCTTTAAGCCAGAATGCATTATCTAGCGGAAGTGTATCAACTTGTTTTGCTTTTGTGAGCGGTAAACGATCTACAGGAGAATTCAATATTATTTGGGCATTCGGCATTAAATTGCGACTTTTTCTAAGTACATAAACTAGCTTTAATAGTGGTTTTATTCCTCGTTGAAATAATTCCATATGCCCTAAGTCATATAATACATTAATCGCATGTGAAAAGGTAAGCATATGGCCAATTAAATCGTGATGTGATTCCGCCTTATATATAACATGAAATTTTGATAACTCATTTAAAATAAATTTTGATAATTGCTTTGGGTTTTTAATTTCACTTTGAATCTCATCATTACTTATACTTAATTGCTTTACTTCTTTAGTTGTAAAACCAATCCAAGACCTACCGGGAATTGTTTTTTGAAACGATAATATAAGGTTTGCTATATTATTAATATCTTGCTCACTCCCCCAATGACTTAACTCCTTAATGGCTAGTAAACTTAAAGAAGCGTAAATTACATTATGACCAACCCAATGGAGTTCATCAATCGTTTGTTCCAAAGATTTGATTATCGTTTCTTCAGCACTTTGATAATTGACACCTTGTTTATTATCAATTGTTTCGCCTAACCTTTGCTTATGGAGCATCATTTTCGCTTGAGAATAAATGTTACAGGCAGTTTTTTCATCAATGTTATTGTTTTTAGTAAAAAAATAACTAGCAATTGCAGCTGCTCCGAAATGCGCATGCCAAATATCATTTGTTTCTTTTTTACACTGAGATATAATTGAAAGTCCATCTTTTAATACATTTATATTTCCCATTATTATTATCCCCTCTAAGCCCTAATAAAAATGGCTTTTTAGCATCTATAAAGTCGCCAAAAAGCCAGGTGAAAACTCTTGAAACATTCTTTGTTCATCTGAATTATTTTGTTTGATAGTCATGGCACTATCATATTTTTGTTTTTTTCTTTTGTCAAACTTCTTATTTTCTCTAACGTACAAAGTGAAAATCAAATGTGTATGTATTTATGGAAGGTTGATTAATTACAAGTGCGAAGTTTTACGTAATTCAAATTTTCTATTATGTTACCATTTATTTAGTTTATATCTCTATTTTTAGATAGCTACTATCTTAGCTTAACGAAGGTGTTAATACAAATAAGATGCGGTTCATTTCGTCACTCTTATTCAAAAATCTATGCTTCACGTTCGGTGGAATACGGACAACATCTCCTTCTTCTAAAAAATATTCATTCCCTTCCAATTCCACATACACTTCCCCTTTCATTACAACTGCAATTTCTTCCTTATCTTCGTGGGAATAGTGGCTTTCTGTTGTATTTGCATATCCATTTAAATCCATCATTAACATTTCAATACGAGCTTTCATAAAATCTGGTGTTAATACATCATAAACAATATGATCATTATTTTCTCGATATACTTTTTTCCGATCTTTCTTCTTAGAAATAAGCGAGTCTGTATCAATATCATTAATAAAAAGAGTAAATAGCGGTACATTTAATGCTTTCGCTATTAATTCCAATACATTTAAAGAAGGATTGGCATGTCCTCTTTCAATTTGACTAATAAGTGAAGTACTGATTCCTGCATAATCAGCAAATTCACGAATTGTCATATTATTTTTCTTACGATAACTTAAAACAGTTTGACCTAGTCGATAATGAATCATTTTTAAAACTTCCTTTCGTCCATCATAATACATCTTTCATCCCTTTTGTGCTGACATACTAAACAGTGGCAATTAATCCTTCCTTATTTCAGCTTAGGCTTATATACTAACTTTTGTACATTATATTATATACAGTTCATTATAATAAACAACAAAACGTAGGGACAAACTTTGAAATCACCTATTCTTTCATATTTCATCTTATTTTTCGGCGTGTTCGCCTTATCAACTTCAGCAATCTTCGTAAAAATAGCAGATGCCCCTGCAGCAATCACTGCTTTTTATCGATTATTGTTTGCTACGGTAATTCTTTTACCGTTTCTAATATTTAATACAAACAATCGAAGCGAACTTCGCTCATTATCAAAAAAGCAATGGGGATTTGGACTCTTATCTGGATTATTTCTAGCAACTCATTATGTCCTATGGTTTGAATCATTACAGTATACTTCTGTAGCAAGTTCTACAGTTATCGTAACGTTGCAACCTTTATTTTCAATGGTCGGTGGTTATTTTTTATTTAAGGAACGGTTTACGAAAGGTGCGATTATAGGCTGCCTTATTGCAATTTCAGGAAGTATCGTGATTGGGTGGCAAGATTTTCAAATCAGTGGCGAGGCTTTATACGGCGATATTTTAGCTTTTATTGCTGCTGGCGTCATAACAGCTTACTTTTTCATTAGTCAACATGTTCGTAAAGACCTATCCCTAATACCGTACTCGGTAATTAGTTATGGCAGCAGTTCACTCTTTCTCGGTATATTTGCTTACACACAGCAGTCATCTTTCTTCAATTACACTGCACAAACATGGTGGTCCTTTATAGGTCTTGCATTCATTGCAACGATTTTAGGACAAACAATTTTCAATTGGTTATTAAAATGGATGAGTGCTACGGTTATCTCGATGAGTATTTTGGGAGAAACAATTGGAACTTGTATGCTAGCCTATTTCATTTTAGATGAAACAATTTCTTTACAGCAAGGACTAGGAATTCTACTTATTTTCATTGGATTAGCATCATTTTTATTACAACCGAAACAATCAAATCACAATTTATAAAGTGAAACTTTAATCAGTGGGGGTTTTGTTCATCCCCCGCTGATTATTAGCCTTCACCAATCTGGCGTTTACGGGCAGTTGATCTCCCACCTAACTTCTTTGCTCCAGCCGAATTTTGAGGTGGGAGTTTTACTGCCCACAAATAGCGGGATAAACAAGAAAAGCATGGCATTAGTTTGCCATGCTTTTCTTGTTTATTTATTATTGTGGGGATTGTTCCACTTGCTTTTGCTTTAGCCTTTGCTCCAATACATGAATCATGAAGAGGAAATGCTCTGCCTCTCTTGTAACATGATCAGCAAGCAATGGATTAATAACACTTCGAATTTGGCATGTTTGAATTAACTCTAATCCTGCTTTTTTGAAATTCCTTAACTCAACAGTGGCGTTTTCACTATCTTTATTCATTTTCCCTATAATTGGATATGTCGGTTCTTTTTGATATAACATTGATTCAACATCTCTAGCTTGGTTAAGCAGAATTTCGAAATCATCACCGAATTTCAACGCTGTATGAACAAGATTTCTTTCCGATTGATCCAGTAATGATCCAATAAAACGTGAGTGTTCCATCATAATACGCAGCCAGAAAACATTCTCACTAATAATCGCATCTTGAATAGGATCCATTTTCCCTTCGTTAAACTTTTGAAGTGTCCGCATAAAATATTCTGCTTCTCGTGCAACATGATCCACTAAAAGTGGGAAATTAAACCCTTTCACTTTACAATTGATGATTAAAATAAGTAAATTTCTTTTATAATTACGAAAAGCATACACTAACTGAATGCTTTCTTCATTTAATTGCCTTACCGCTTGAACAGTTTGTGGAATAGTAAATGCTTTTTGCAGCTGCCTATCAAACTGATTATAAAATTGTTCTACCTGCTGAATTAAATTTTTATCGTTACGGTTAAATCCCTCACCAAGAAACAAAGCATGCTCTTTCATAATACGTAACCAAAATCTATTTTCAGTTATAGATCGTTCAATAAATAATTGTTCTGTTAATGATTCAGGTGGAGCTGCTTTCAATTCCGGTGGCAACAGCATAGCCCGCTGTGGGTCCATAATAAAATGTCCAGGAATAGGTTGGTCTGTCGACATTACAATCACTCCTTGTTCCTTGAATGCGCAATTATGCTATGTATGAAAATAAATAAAATTTAAATATACTTATGCGATGGTTTTTTCAAGGTTTTTGAATTTTCCACATATGCATTCCCCTTGCACATAGAAATAGATTCTATTAAGTCATATGCTTTCCGGATCAAGATGATTCCTAATGCTTCACCCGTTAAAACATCCGTTAAATAAAAATTGCTCTTTATTTTTAACAAACTAAAAAAGCATGGCGTCCTTTTGCCATACTTTTTTCAAAACAAATCGATATTTCCGTTCAATTTACACCTCTATTTATTATGTACAATCAAACCATTTGGTCTAAAACGACTCATCATGATTTCGTTAACAAATTTCCCATGAGCCTTCAAATTCCCAACCTTTACACCCTCTTCGGTAAATCCAAATTTTTCATATAATACTTTGGCTCTAGGATTCGTTTCTAATACACCAAGCTCCACTCGCTCTAACATTAGCCAATTATCAGCTAAATCAAGCATTTTTGTAAGAAGTGCTTTTCCAATTCCCTTATTGTGATATTCACTATCTACTCCGATGAATAAATCACCCGAGTGAGATCTTCGTCCTGGACTTTGGGTTAAACCGACAAATCCAACAACTTCTCCATCATATTCTGCTACAAATTCAAATTGATTCTGTGCTAAATTTCGAATTCTATTCTCCATTGCATCTACACGCATACTAGGTAGGAAAACCATATATGGTAAAACATCATCTTGAATGCATATACGATGAATTGCTCTAGCATCCTGTGTTTCTACTGCTCTAACGTTAATCCGCATCTTTCTCCCCTCCATTCAATTATCATATTCTAATATCCAATATTAAAATCCTGTCTACCCTTATTTCTTTGTGTTATTTTTATATAATTATTTCGATATAATATTCATTTTTTGAACATCATCTCTTATATTCTCTCGTTCAAAATAAAAAAAACACTTAGAAGATACTAAGTGTTTTTTTGTTTAATTTTTCACCCGATTATACAACTCAAGCAATTCTTCTACTGGAATACCGTTTATTTTCATACCAGTTATATTACAATTTTCTATCTCAACGTTTTTAAGATTACTGTTACTTATTGTACATCCTTCCAAATCACATCTATCAAATAAAATAGGTTCCTTTTCCGCTCCAAGATTTGTATTCTTGAATTGAACTCCACCTAAAGTCACCAAATTAAATTTACTGCCCGAAAGATTTAAATCTGCATATGAGGAGTTCCTTAAATTTATATTTTTAAACTTTGATTGACTTAAATTACAATTACTCATATTAATATTCATTACATTGCTATAAACAAATGAGCTATCTTTTAAATTCACTTGATAATACTCTGAATTTGCCAAATTACAGTTTTCATATCGCCCAGTTTTCATATCATTATTATTAACTAAGTTCTCTTCGCTTGAAGCTGTCTTTATTCTCTTCACATAACAATATTCATCTTCCGTTTCAAAAATCGTTTCAAAGCCCATTTTTTTATAAAAATGATGATTATTAATTTGTCTGCTAGACGTCTCAAGATCCCAAATTCTTACGCTTGGAAACTCTTCTTCTATAAAATCAATAACCTGTGATCCAATCCCTTTTCCTTGATGTTTAGGATCTACAAATATACGATCAATTCTACCGTAAGACTTACCAGAAATCGTAACTATAATTCCACCGACAATTTCTTCGTCCATTATCACTTTAAAATAATCCAATTCTTCGATCGAATACATAGTCATCTCAATTGAAGAATATCCTGGTGGTTGAATGTTATAATCTATTACACCCTCTTGGCCACATAGCCATTGTTTTGCTTCTTCATCGAATGTTCTTTTCATTATTTCTGTCAACTTTTCGGCATCTAAGATTGTAGCTTTTTCAATAAATATCATAGCCATTTTGAATCCCCCTTAATATCATCTAGAAATAATTATAAAATAAAGAACATTAAAATAAAACATTTAATATCTACTAATTGATTTAATACAATTAGACCTACATTACATAAAAACTCTAAATCGTGAGCATTAATAAAAGTCCACGATTTAGAGCTTTTATATATTTTTTGTCGTTTCTTCGTTATGCACCTTCCGTACCATAATCTTCAATTGTTAACTTCACATTATATTTGATTGGAGTTTTACTAAATACTTTATCCCAATCCTTTTCAACTTTCTTCCATACTTTTGGATACTCGATTTTCAAACTAGTATTAAAGCCAGCAACGTCAGTTTTATATTCCTTTTGAATTTTCTGTAATGTACGGTGCACTAATCGCTTCACTTCTTGCTCCGCTTCTTGCTCCACTCTTTTGAGAAATGCGTTTTTAAAAGCTCCCTCGGATTCCGCCCAACTTTCAGATAATCGCCCCACAGACTGAACATTTACATCAAAAGAAATTTTATCTCCTTTTACATGGGGCGTAATTTTACTTTTCATAGTTTTTACTTCATACATAACTAATTTTCCCGTCTTTTTATCATAACTTTTCACCAAGCCACTTTTCCCTTTTGCAGTTATCCACATTAGTCCTTCTAATTCATTCTCGTTCAAAAAACCACGGAGTTTTTTTGTACTCCCTTTCATAACAGCTGCACCTACATATTTCACTTCTCCGTTTATAGAAATCACATTCGGTAAAAGAAAACTCGCGCCAGATTTCACCTTTCCTGGTAGTTTAGCAAGCGGCATCGGTGGTAAAATTCGTGAGGATCTATATTGATTATCCTCGATATCAATCAAGCGAAATGCTGGAATTTCCCCTGGTTCTTTTGATTGTAACGCATCACTAGCTAGCCCTTTACTAACCATAATAAAACAACTAGGTCTCATCTCATTATCACGAACGTAGATGTCCAATAACTGCGTTAAATTATATGTTCGGGCGATACTTTCACTAACAACTATTACTTTCGTATGATGAAAAATGATAGGCCTTTGCCTTCTTAATGCAACTTCACGTATTGATTGATGAAGAGAATCTCCTGTTTCTGCAACATTCATATAAGCTTTTTGTTGTGATACTCCACCTTTCCCTCCGTCTGATGATGATTGTGCTTTAACAAATTGATAGGTGGTTGTTATTAAATTCTTCTTTTTATATCCGCCGCCCTTTTCTTCAATTTCTTTCTCAATCTTTGTTTCCTTTTCTTTATCTATTGCTAAACCTACGGCGAAACCTAACTCCTCAATTTCATGACTACTCCAACATCCTGTAAGTAATAAGAGAAAAACTATTGACGTTATTCTTATAATAATTTTTCTACCTTTAACATTTTGGTTCATGCCTTTTTTTCCTCCCCTTCGAAATCATAAGGAGAAGAAACGGAAGAATACCAAATAAAATTATTGCTGCGTTACTAATTAAATTTCCAAATTCAAATAACTCATTTATGTTTTTTGGAATTGCGGCAACGATATATATGACTGGGAGTAATCCATACAAGAAGAAATGAATATTTTTATTAAAAAGCTGCGCTAACCCTAAAGCAGCTGCATAATAACAAATCGTATATGTTGCAAAGATTTGCATAATCCATATCACTAATAGCAAAGATTCGAACCGTTCAAAAATTAAACCTTGAATTTCAAAACTTCTCATAAGATCAATTGTAGGCCATGTTCTCATCAATACCCCATCGATAGAAAATGCACCAATAACCATTACAACTGTAATGACATAAAAAAGTAAAGGAATCATAGTGCCAATTATTACAACCCTTACACCTTGAGATGGCTTCTTCATAAAGGCTAAAAGTAACAACATAATTTCAGCACCCGAATATGCCATAGTTGTTGTTTTTAGGCCTTTTAATGCCGGAACAATCCCTAATCCTAATACAGGACGAAGATTATCGAGTTCAAATATTCCTATACTCATAAAAGATGTCACTAAGAAAATAAAAACTGTAATTGGAAAAATAATTTCAAATAAACGTGCTATCGCATTTATTCCACCTAAATTTAGATATAGACATATCCACATAAACGGCATAATAATAGCCCAGTCAGGTGTACCTTCTAGTAGAAAGAAACTTGTTATACCTTCCAACGATCTAAGTTCAAATGACGAAAGTGTTAAAAAGTAACCGATAATCAATAAACTAATTAACACCCCAAGCCATTTCCCTACAAGTTCTTGGCTGTATTGATAAAATGTTTTTTCAGGAAATTGTTGACTTAACTTCACGATAATTATGCCTGCAACTATCGCAATTAATCCTCCTAAAATAACCGTTATCCAAACATCAGGTGTATGCACTTTCTCAGCTGCTGTTCTAGGTAAAGTGAGAATTCCGATAGCAAGTATATAATTGATAAGAATAACAGCTGCTTGTGAAGTAGGAATTTTATCCTTTGAGTTAGTAATCATTCTTCTTCACTTCCTTTCCGTACATAGTCTTTTAAATTCAACATTTTGGGACGTCGCTTCATCATCTGTATTGGCATACGAACGATAAAGTCCTTCCAATCACTAAATTGATATAAGACAGCCGGGCTAGCATAAGGTACACCAAAACTTTTAAGCCTTGCAATATGACTGCATATAAAGAGGAAAAACAGAATAACTCCATATAATCCAAATATTGCGGCGGAAAACATTGCTACAAAGCGAAGAATACGTAATGGAATTGCTGTACTATAATGCGAAAGTGCAAAAGAAGAAATAGCTGTGGCCGCCACAACAATTACCATTATTGGACTCACAATTCCAGCTGATACAGCTGATTGCCCAATGATTAATCCTCCTACAATTCCCATCGCTGAACCAATAGGCTTAGGTAGTCGTAGCCCTGCTTCTCGTAAAATTTCAATTGCAATTTCCATAAATAATCCTTCTATAATTGCAGGAAACGGGACGCCTTCTCGCCCTCCTATAATTGAAATGGCTAACTTAGTTGGAATCAATCCAGGATGGAATGAAATAAATGAAATGTACAGAGCGGGAGCAAATAGAGAAATAATAGCCGTTCCAAAGCGCAATAACCGAATCAGCGTACCTGGTATCCAGCGTTCATAATAATCTTCGGGTGATTGCATCATCATACTAAATGTAACCGGAACAATTAATACAAAAGGTGTTCCATCTAATAAAATTGCAACCCTTCCTTCCATTAATGCAGCGATAACTTTATCAGGACGTTCCGTACTCTGTACTTGCGGGAAAGGACTAAGATAATTATCTTCAATAAGTTGTTCTATATAACCTGATTCTGGCACATTATCAATATTAATTTTCTCAATTCTCTTCTTAACTTCTTCTACTAATTCTGGATCAGCAATCTCTTTCATAAAGGCAACAACCAAGTCTTTCTTAGCCCGTTCTCCTACATGAAATTTCACTAATGATAATCCTTCATTTTCACCGTGTAACCGTAACAAAGCAGTATTGTCCGACAAAATTTCTGTGAAACCTACCCGTGGACCTCTGACCGACCCTTCTGATACTGGCTCTTCAACATTACGTGTTTTTCCTTTTTTTGTATTAAGTATGAAAACATCTGATAATCCATCAATTAATAATGCCGTTGAACCCATTAACACCTTTGACATCATTTTTTGCACAGATTGTACTTCTTCCACTCCACTAATAGGAAGAACTCGGTTTTTAATAAACTCTTTTGAAACACTATCTTTCATATTAGATGATTCATCTTTATACTCATCAGGAAAATTACACATTAATGATTTCATAATGTGCATATCAATAAGATCTTTATCTGACAGCCCTTCTACAAAAACAAGAACTGCCCTGATGCTAGTCCCGCCGATATTAAACTCTCGACAATAAACGTCCGAATTATCAAGAGCCTCTTTTTTTATTACCTCTAAATCTAAGTTGAAATCACCTGTAAAATAGGCTTCAGGAACTTTAGTAGGCTCATCTTCATATGTATTACTTTGATTTTTACTTTGATTAACCATTGAATCTTGAGCTTTCACCTTCATCACTCTTTCTCCAAAAAATCTTCTTATACCATTCTTCTTTACATATCAATATTTGTTTTCACTTGGATGTAGTTCGTTATATTATTCTTTTTCTAATGCGCGAATCCAACTAAAAAATCTTGAAATTATATATGGAATGAACAGTACGATAAAGGCTTGTATAAAAACTTTCCACTCAGGTACATACGAAACAATCGTGTCCCACATTTTAATCATCCTATAACAATACATAATTTTAGAAATTCCTCACTCAATTGGAATTTCTTATAAATTATTATGTCTGATAAGAAAAATTTTAATGCACTTAAAACTTCATCATACATTTCATCTATTTTTTTCGTTGCATATTCAAAATGATCATTCTATATCAGACCAACAAAAAAGAAGGTGGCCTAAAAATCAGTTTTACTGACTTTATCGGCAACCTTCTTTTATAAAGTATCTTCTTTTTGTAATTGCTTTTCTTCTTTCCAAAGTTTTCCTGGCCAAAAAGCGAAACGTCCTAATACAACTGTAATTGCTGGTACTAATAATGGTCTCACAATAAACGTATCTAGTAATACGCCGATTGCAGTCACAATACCAAATTGAACAAGAACTTGGATTGGCAACGTACCTAATACTGCAAAAGTTCCTGCTAAAATTAAACCAGCTGATGTAATTACACTTCCTGTTTGTATAACACCATTTTTCACTGCATCTACATGATTTTGTTTCTTTCTATTTTTCCATATTTCTGAGACCATAAAGATATTATAATCTTCTCCTAAGGCAACTAAAAATACGAATGCATATAATGGGATCGCGCCTTGTATTGCGGGAGCTCCCATACCAAAGTGAAGTACTATCCATCCTGCTCCTAGCGCTGAGAAGAATGATAAAACGACAGTTACAATTAAATAAATCATCGCGACGATAGAACGTAAGTAAACAAGCAATAATAAAGCGATAATACTAATCATCACAGGAATAATAACCGCTTCATCACGTTCTGTTATTTGTTTTGTATCATATAAGGAAGCTGTTTCCCCGCCAATCCACAATTGATTTTCTGCATTACTAATCCCTGTGTCTTTTAATACTTTTTTTACACTATTTTTCAATTCAGGGATTTGATCTAATGCTTCAATTGAGTATGGGTTTTCCACTAAAGAAACTTCATACATTTGCAATTGATTATTTTCTTTTCCCTTCATTGGTTCTTTCACTTTATTAACAAAGGATAATTTCTCTATTTCTTGTTTAATAGGTAAATCTTTTCCTTTTGAATCAACTACAATCTTTACTGGTGCTAATTCTCCAGCTGAAAAATGATCCGTGATTAATGTAAATCCTTCACGTGATGGCATATCTTTCGGGAATGATTCTAATAAATCGTACGTGTATTGAATACGTGGTACAAATGAAGCCAATCCTCCTAATAAAAATACAGTTAGCATAATAATTGTCCACGGTTTACGTACAACAATATCACCAATCTTTTTACTAAAGGCCCCCTTTGTAGTTTTTACTTTTAAAACTTTCTTTTTCGCAAACTCTTCATTCATTGCAGTTGTTCTCGGTATGAATGGGAAGAATGCAACTCTACCAAAAATTAATAATAATGCCGGAAGAATTGTTAATGCAGCGATTCCCATTATGAAAACAGCAACACTAAATGGTACTGCAAATCGATGAAAGGCTCCATAATGTGCAAGCAATAATGTTCCTAATCCTAATACTACAGTTAGTGCACTCATTATAATTGCACCACCTGAAGCTTTTATAGCAAGTTGCAGTGCCTTATATTTACTTTCTTCTTCTAACAGATACTCCCTATATCTTGAAATTAAAAATAAACAGTAATCCGTTCCTGCTCCAAACAGTAAAACAGTCATAATCGATATAGCCTGTGCATCTACTTTAATCCATCCATGATCGGCCAAAAAACCAAGTGTAGGACTTGTAATACCGTACGCAAATCCAACGACAATTAAAGGTAAAATTGCTAAAATTGGTGAACGGTACAGTAAAATTAATAAAACTAATACGAGAAGTACAGTAGCAACTAATAATTTCACATCAGCTTGACTGAATAAACTTACCGCATCCGTTTGAATACCTACCGGTCCAGATAATCGAACATGTAAACCAGAGTCGGTAATTTTTTGTTTGAACGGATCTTCATCCACTTTACTATTCACTATTTTTCGTAACTCTTCTAAATTACCTTTTAATATATCCGTTCCAGCAGATTTATTAAAAAATATTGGTGTAACAAATGATGTACCATCTTTTGATGCACTTTTTGATAATACTTGCTCTGGAATTGTATCAAATGGTGGTAATGTTGATTGTTCTTTTAAAGGACTGGCCTTTAATTCTTTATAAACATCTTGTATGAGTTTATAATCCTTTGACTGTAATCCACCATCTCGATGCCATACTACTAACAACGGATTTCCTGCATTATTAGGAAATTCTTTTTTCATAAGTGCTTCAGCTTGCTGTGACATAGCTGTTTCAGGTAAATTTTTCGGATTCGGTTCTTTCATACTGTTTACTTGTGGCAACGTAAATGAAAGTACCAATGTAATAAGAATCCAAACCGATAAAGTTATCCATTGCGTATTCTTCCCTGCTACAAGCTTCCCTAACATATTTAACGGGTGCTTTTTCATAAAAACCCACCTTCCTTTTCCCCACCAATATTAATTATATATACTGGTCGGTTAATTAATCAAGAATGATTAAAAAATTATGTTATAATTATCTCAATAATAAATGTCAGGAGCGAATGTATTTGGATCAAAAACAACGTCCTCTCGGAAGGCCTCGTCAAAATAAAAATACAAAATCTACAAAAGCAATCATTTTAGAAGTTGCAACTAGGTTATTTCTCACTCAAAATTATCAAGTTGTTTCGATGGATGAGGTCGCGAAAGAATGTGGTGTTACAAAAGCAACCGTCTACTATTACTATTCAACAAAAGCGGATTTATTTACCGCTACTATGATTCAAATGATGGTACGAATAAGAGAAAATATGGATCAAATCCTCTCTACAAATAAGACTTTGGAAGAAAGATTATTGGACTTTGCTACAGTATACTTACACGCAACGATGGATATTGATATGAAGAACTTTATGAAAGATGCAAAACTATCCTTATCTGAAGAGCAATTGAAGGAATTAAAAAATGCCGAGGATAACATGTATGATGTATTGGAAAAAGCACTCGATAATGCGACGGCCCTTGGAGAAATACCTAAAGGAGATCCTAAATTTGCTGCCCATGCTTTCGTAGCTTTATTATCAATCGGGAATTTTAAAGATGAGAATCACAATCCTACTCTTGCAAATATAGATGAATTAGCAAAACAAATCGTTTCGTTTTATTGGAATGGGTTAAGTCATTAAAATTAAATTGATTATATTTAATAAAGAGCACGTTTGAAATCCCTTCAAACATGCTCTTTATTAATTTAAGGGTTTTATTTATATACTAGCAATTAGATTATACTTTAGCACCGATTAACAAAAAATTCTTATCTACAGCTTTTGAATTTGTGCATTTATATTCCCCTTACTTAATCCACCATGGTAACAAACTACCGAATCAATTTCTAGATTTAAATACTTCTTCAAAGAATTTTGCGCTTCTTTTATATCCAAAGTAGTTGGGGCATGAATTCCCCCTAAAATTCCGTTTACGCTATACATTGAATCCCCAGCGATAAGAGTTTTACTTTGTCTCAAATATAAACTAATATGACCAGGAGTGTGCCCTGGGGTATGAATAATAAGAATACCACCGCAATATGGAAGTTCTTGGCCGTCAACCAAAGTATCATCCACTTTTCCTTTCGGAGGATTCTGTACTTGTGCATCCTTCAACAAAGGTAACTCCCCCTCGATATATGGCTTATCTAGATCGTGAGCATAGACTTTTATATTACTTCCACAGTTTTGTAATAGTTCAGGAAGACTACCTATATGATCTATATCTTGATGCGTCAAAATCACGGCTTTTAGTTTATCAAACGATACTCCAACCTTACCCATTTCTACTCGTATATCTTCAATTTGTCCAGGAAATCCAGTATCTATTAAAACTGCCATTTCATCATCCCATAAAAGAATTGGGTGAATAATATACTCTTGAAATTCAAGATGTAACATCTCTACTCCCTTAGCAATCTCCATGACTTTTGTCTCCTTTATTATTAGGTTTTTAAAATCTAAAAATAGATTTGAATACATAAAAAACTTAATAAATAAAACCCTGCTATCGTATAATATGCTTCGTCATACCAATCGAAAATTCCTCAAATCCAATTGATTCATAGTAATGTTTTAAATCTTCAACGCACATAAGTTGTGGAATAACTCGTTTTTGTTCGCAGTGCCGGATTAATCGTTCCACTATTTCTTTTCCAATGCCTTTGGACTGATATTCCGGTAATACACACACTCCGCAAATAATGCCCGTAATTACACCATCTGATATAATCCGTCCCATCCCTACTAACTTTTGGTCATCAAAAACATAAATTGCATACCAACTTTGTTTACACATTTTCTCTAACTCATTAACCGATAAGTTAAGAGAATTCCACCCTAAAGATTCATACATAGTTAATAATTCATTGAAATCTTTAGGGGGTTCAATTGTGTACTTTAAAATAGTTTTCATGTAAATACTCCCTATCATCCTTTTTGTTTTTATTCCCAAAAAATTTTGACCGTCGTCAAACTGACTCGAACAATACTTCAATAAGAAAAAAGGAAACTCCTTCTCTTTAAAAACATAAGGAACTTAATAAGATTGGTACCATATATATTTCTCTATTTAATATTTGTTTAGTATATCAACTAATGGTGAGTATAAAATATATACATTTCAACCATCACCAAATACTGAATCTAAATTACAATTATAAGAAAAAGAAGGTATCTCATCTTTGTGAGATACCTTCTTTTATATCAATCTATCATTATATTATCAACCGAAAATCATACAGCTACATACGATAAGAACAAACAAAACTAATAAACTATTTGAGAAATAACCCATAGAATACTACCCCTTTATTTCATTATGTAAAAGATTTTACCATAAAATTATTAATAGTATAATGACTGAAAAAGACATTGGCTTCATTAGTTTTTTATGTATAAAGTAATATTTTATAATTTTTCCATGCTCCTCTCATAAAAATACTTTAACTTTTCCTCTACTGTATTTCTCACGACTTAAATAACATCGTATTAGTAAATAAATAATTACTAATATCAATATAATTATTTGATTTTAAGTGAAAATAGTAATAAAATAATTACTAAATTGATAAAGGACACGAAAAATAATGACTAATAAAGAATTAACAAACGAATACATGAATTTATTATTAAATATGTCAGGTACTTTTAAATTATTATCAGAGAAATCCACTGAATTTACACATTTAGAGCAACACATAGTTGAGTATATTGCCCAGCAAAAGGTCGCTGTAAATTTAAAAATGATTGCTAGTTATTTAAACATACCTAAACAACAATTAAGTGTAACCGTTCGTAATTTAGAGCAAAACGGATACATTATAAAAAAACAAGATACAGTAGATAAACGAGCTGTTTTAATTTCCTTAACAGATAAAGCTGAAAAAGCACATTATGAAAGATGGAAACAAATTTATAATAATTTCACTAGTAATCTTGAAAAACTCAATGAAGAAGATCAACATGATTTAACTTACGGACTGTATAAAACAAATAAAATGCTATCAAAAATGCTAAATAACGACTAATCATATATATATAATATTTTTTATTATTAAACGGAGGACGTTTCATGGTTAAAGAAATAGATTTACAATCAGTTCAAGGTACTATGCTTATTCCACTATGGGGACGAGCATATGGTAGTGAGAAAAACAAGGATATTTTAGATGATACGGAAGCTATTCGGATTATTAAAGAATGCGACTTTGATTTCTCTAAAATAGCAGATACATTTGGCGAATACGGATGTATCACTTACATTACCCGTGCACGAAAAATTGATGATACTATAAAACAATTTATTACAAAGAATCCGAATGCTACTATAGTAAATATCGGTTCTGGACTAGACACTACTTTTTCAAGAATTGATAACGGTACAATACAGTGGTATAACCTTGATTTGCCTGATGCGATCGCTTTTCGCAAAACATTAATTGAAGATACACCACGAAATATACACATTGCCAAATCATTTTTTGACACTTCTTGGTTCAACGATATAAAATATGATCCAAAAGACGGTATTCTTTTTATATCAGCAGGTGTGTTTTATTACTTTAAAGAAGAGGAACTGAAGGAGATAATTGTCGCTATGGCAAAACGTTTTCCTGGAGGAGAGTTATATTTTGATGCTGAATCAAAGTTCGCACTGACGCTTTCGAATGCTACTGTAAAAAAATCTGGTAATAACGGTGCTATGATGTATTTTTATGTAAACAATCCAAAATCAATAGAAAGATGGTCTTCTAACATAAAAATATTAAGCTGTTCCCCTTTCTTTAAACATATACCTACAAATAAAGATTGGGATGGAAGTACACGAATCATGATGCGGATTGTAAATTTAATAAAGATGTTGAAGTTCGTTCATATACGGTTTGAAAAATGATTAATCTATAGCTTATATATTATATCGTATACAAAAAAGACCTCGATTTTATTAAATTCATATAATAATAGGATAGTTAGTCCATTATGAGGGCTAATTATCCTTTTTTATTTACATAATGAATGAAATAAGCAAAAAAATAAACATTCAGTTTAATCAGTATAATATAGATATATACCTTGAAACGTTCGTTTGGTTTTGGGAAGAGGACAAAGCCTCGGTGCGAAGGCAGCACTCCACTTTCGAGGACATTAAATAAACAATCCTAATTTGATTAGAGGTAGCCTAAAGATAAACAAAGGACGGGAGAGTATTTTAATGAGAGTTCAAGAAATACCCATTGTTAATAGAAAGGCTTACCCTTTACTGAATTCGGAAGGAAGACATGCTTCAGTTATAGTTTGTCACTATTTGGGTTATAAATCAGTCATTTTATCTTTATCTGGATTTCCCCCAAAACTAATGGGCTGTTCTCCTTTTCAATAGTTTCGAGTTAGGTCCGGGATTTCTAAAGGTCGCGTACGTTCCAAACAATCTCACCACGCTCGTCCCACGTACTGTGATGCCTCTCAAATCCTATCTTTTCTAACACCCGGAAAGACGCAACATTCCAAGCGCCTACAGTCGACCAAAGTCTGCGGCGCCCGGTAGCAATCGCAGCGTCCAGCACAACGGATGCTGCCTCAGTCGCATAGCCTTTACGATGAGCACTGCGGAACAACTCGTATGCGATCTCCGGCTCTTCCAGTGTGGAACGACCGATAATCAAGCCACAGTATCCGATGAAATCACCTTCGTCTCGTCGGCGAATAGTGAGAAGGGAAATACCATTTTCACTTGCTTTCTTACGCATCTCGATAAGCTTGCTACGAACGGCGTCAAGGGTTGGCATATCCACACCACGTTCGCCAATTAATTCTCTCATCCAGGCTGAATCAGATTCCTCCCACATACTCAAATCAAGTCGTTCAGTTTTCAGCTGGAACTCCATAGCTTTAAATAAAGTTGTCATAGTGGAAACCTCCTAGTTATGTCACTGCACTCATAATAGCTTCGCACCTCATCACCACATCAGGTTGGAAACCCGGCTATTTTCCAACTCTCGCGAGAATTTATAGCAACAGTGTACAAAAAATTAGTGTTATTTTATGAATAGGTAATTACCCTACAAAATAGAACTTTTTATCAAACTTTTTTCAAAACTAACTATAATATAAAGGCAAAAACATATTATACATATCAAATAGGTCCTTGCCTTTACTTTTATTGACTTCAACAACTATAACCTAAATATAATTCGGACGAGGTCTTTTTTACTTATCTTTCAACTAAGCTAATTGCTAACTCACGTTTGTATCGAATAGATGTGAAACCTTCACCTACAGGTAGTCCATAAGCTGGTCTTTCATCTTGGTATTTAAATCCAACTGCTTCATAAAATGGAATCCCCATAGCATTATCTTTTGCAACTGAAACCCATTGTTCTTTTGCACCACGTTCAATTTGATCATTTGTAATTATAGAAAGTAATTCTGTACCAATGCCTTCTCTTTTTCTATTTGGATTTAAATATATTACAAATAACTCTGCTGTTTCTTTGCCAGTGAACCCACCTCCACCAGCTCCGAGTATTTCTCCATTATTACTTGCAACAAACCAGCCATTCCACTCTTGGCTAATATTTAACATTTCCCTTCTCACTCTTTCTTCATTGTAAAACTCCTTGATCGTACTTTCTATGTATTGCCAGGGCAACAAACCTGGGTATGTATTTCTATAACCGTCTGAACACACTTTAATAATCCCTTGTATATCTTCTACTCTTGCTTTTCTGTATTCAATCATATTGCATCCTCCCCAATTATAAATAATTCACAACTTATATAATTCAATATCCCTATAATTAATCCTCTCCATGTTTTTATACTATATTTCTAAAAACTCTATAATCGCTTCACATACATTATCTGTTTCTTCGATTTCTGGAAAATGTGCACTATTTTCAAATATAACAAGTTTACTATTTTTCAAATGACTCGTTATCCTTTTACTCATTTCCACACCAGTATTATAGTCATGCGCTCCAACAATGACACATGTATCTTGTTCCAAATCATTAATGCGCTCAATAAGCGATACAATTGATTTCGTTTCAAAAATAACTTTACTCATCTTCCCTGTATTATTTAAATGATTTTCTTCCCAAAGACTACGATTTAACTCTGCAAATTCTTGATTTTTAAACAATAGCTGATTAGCTACATGTTTCTATATAAATTCCAAACAAGTATTACAACAAAAGCTGTACCCTTATACAAAAAAGGTACAGCTTTTTAACAACATACACTAAGAGGTTTATTATCCTAACTAAATCACTTTCACATGACTTCAATAATTCATTTGTTAACATGCATTTCAAATTCTTTCGATACATTGAATTCATATTATTGTTTAATTTTCATAATCAAATAAAACATTTTTAACTACGCTACATTAACAGCTTTATTCTTCAAAACAAACTTTCCAAATAAGAAACGTACAAGAGGTCCCATTATTATTAATTGCAGTGGGTACGCCATAATAAAATTTTTAATAAAGACCGAGAAATAAATTGAAATGAATGAGTCACCATGTAACCCATTATGTAAATACATCATAGCCATTCCATAAAATGACATGAAGAATACCATTCCGATTACCATTGTTGTTGCCATCGCAATAATCATGTTTATTTTTTTGGATTTATCAAGTGGTAATGCAAATACAATCTTTTTCGCACACGGTCCTACGATACATATTTCAATTAATAGCGCAATAATAAATCCAATTATTAGTTCTAATGCGATCTCCTTGATATGAATTGGCCCTCCTGCTCCATTCATTAATAAATTGTAAAACGTCATAACGATAACCATCCCTAGGCACATCATCATACCGAATTGGAGGTTTTCCTTTCTTGTTGTTGGCAATTTCTATCATCCTTTCTGTTTAAGTCTTTGCCATTATATCGATATTGGAAACCCCTTCGTAAGTGAACATTTTGTGAACGTTTTTAAAGCGTTTACGTGCATTTCTTTCAGGCTTCACTCCAATCCTCCCACTTTATAACTTTTCACTTATAAAGGTTTTATATATTTTAATGTTGAATTATTAAATTTAATATTGAATTATATGATAATTACTACTAGGAGGATAACCATGAATAAAGCAGAATTTTACGCATATCACATCGTTACAAGGAAAACAATGAGTATCGGACAAATCATTCATTTTGACAAAAATCAAACTAATACCCTCTATCACTTCTTTTTTGAAAGAGAACAATTAAATTCTCATGATGAAGACTCCATTCAAATTTTAAAAAGTCATTATCTCAATGAGGAATTACATATACATAATGAAAATGCTAAAGTAGTTATGAATTATATAGATCAAACAATTAGAGCGGTTAGAGAAACGATTGTAGAAATGGTTAGACTGCAAGAATTTCCTGAATATCCTTCAAGGTTGTCTTGCTTATATGCTTCCAAAAGCTATGAAGATGCTTTGAAATGGAAAGCGCTATTTGATTCTTACAATCGAAAAGTTTTGCAGATTGTTAAACTACGAGTGATCGGTAGTTCTTTTGAAGGTGACGGAAATCTTTTACCGAAAGAAGATGGTATTCCTTTCGCTCAAAAAATTGAACAGGCTAAAGAGTATTGGAAAGGAAACGTTAGAAATGAACTTCCTGAGCTATTAATTAATGGAAAAATTGAAGTGGTAGAAATTATCGATGATTTTTCCTCAATTCATATTTAATTAATATAGGATGGAGATTACAATGATGAAAAAAGTGTACTTCAATCATGATGGTGGTGTAGATGATTTAATTTCATTGTTCCTATTACTTCAGATGGACAATATTGACCTCACAGGTGTTTCTATTATCCCAGCAGATTGCTATTTAGAACCAGCAATATCTGCAAGTCGTAAAATTATCGATCGCTTTGGAAAAGGTAATATTGAAGTAGCAGCGTCAAACTCTCGTGGGAAAAATCCATTTCCAAAAGACTGGCGGATGCATGCATTTTATGTAGATGCTTTACCAATTTTAAATGAGTCTGGGAAAGTTGTAACACCCGTAGCAGCTAAACCTGCACATCATCATATAATAGAGACTCTTCTACAAACTGATGGAAAAACAACTTTATTATTTACAGGGCCCCTGACTGACCTTGCCCGTGCATTATATGAAGTACCTGTAATCGAAGAAAAAATTGAACGTCTCGTTTGGATGGGCGGCACATTTCGTACTGCAGGAAATGTTCATGAACCTGAACACGATGGAACAGCCGAATGGAATTCATTTTGGGATCCCGAAGCAGTATCTCGTGTTTGGGATGCTAATATAGTAATTGATTTAGTAACTCTAGAAAGTACTAATCAGGTTCCACTAACTGTAGACGTACGTGAACGTTGGGCAAAAGAGCGAAAGTATATTGGTGTTGACTTCCTTGGTCAATGCTATGCAATGGTCCCTCCTCTCGTTCACTTTTCAACTAACTCTACCTACTATTTGTGGGATGTATTAACTACTGCATTTGTTGGAAACACTGATCTCGTAAAAACACAAATGATTACTAGTATCGTTCATACATACGGACCCAGTCAAGGACGTACAGTGGAAACTGCTAACGGAAGACCAGTAAATGTCGTTTATGATGTGAAACGTGATGCATTCTTTGAATATATTACTGAATTAGCTAAAAAAGCTGCTAATCACAACCAGTGTTGAAAGCCGTATAAACCCAGGTGATGAGCCAGCCAAAAAATTTAGAAATTGGTTGGAACTTAATATTTAATTTTTAAAAAGAGTATTGAATTAAATTTCAATACTCTTTTTGTGCAGTTTAACTATATTCAAATCAGAATAAGCTTCAATCCGATTTGAGTTAGGTTTTACAGATTAACCATTTCATAACCATTTACAAAGTACGTTATTGTTTCTAGCTCATCTTCATTTAATTCTCTATCTAGTTCTTGTTTATATGCTGCTTTTATCTTCTCTTCATCGCCTTTATGAGTTTCCGTATAAGTTCCTACTGTTTTTAGCAAATGAATTTCTTGTGAAAACTCATCCCGATTTATAGCTGTCCCATGAGAAAGAATATATGTCTCAGCATCAAATTTCTCTAATTCTTGTATCAGTTTAAACGTTCGTTTCGTTGTATAGTTCCGCTTTTCAGAAAAGATATCTGCATATATACAGTCTCCTAAAAACAAAATCTTTTCTTCTTTAATATAAATAACAACAGAGTCATGAGAATGGTCTCCGCCCACATGCTCTAACACACATGTCACATCACCAAGGTCTAATTCAAGTTGTTTCTGAAAGGTTAAGGGCGGCGGAAGAATTTGAATATTTCTTGGTTTTTCACTGAACTCTTTTTTTATACAGTCCGCACAAAATTCAATTTCTGTACCTTCTTTCACTCGTGCGTCCAATGCCTCATCCGACCACTCATAAGAAACAAGTGTGTTCATCTCTTTTTTTGTTTCAAAATGTGCGATAGACAATGCATTTTGTAATACAGGCAATCCAAAAATATGATCCCAGTGCCAATGCGTTAATGCTACAAAATCAGGATTTGAGATATTTTGCTCTTTTAGCATTTCTAAAAACAATTGTGTATGTGCTTCTGAATTACCTGCATCTATCATCAAAGTCTTTTCTTTTCCAACTACGATTCCTAAGATAGGTCTATCAGTCTCGGAAACGGGTGTCATATACCAAAATGCGTTTCCTATTTTTTTAATTTGCTGCATAACTATTGCCTCCATTTTATGACTGTGTAAAAATTCCCAGCCGAGAAATTTCTTTATTCTTTATTTTGATTACTAGTAAATAACAATGTCAGAAATGAAATCATTCTACATTTTTTATTATCTAGTGAAATACAAATACTAATGATAATTTTGACAGGTAATCCTTTCTCGATATTTGTTACCTTTAATCTATTTTACGCTACGAACTTGCCTTTAAATTATATTACAATTTGTATAAATGAGATACATTTTACAATATCGAAGGAGTGCTGAACCGTGAATGCAAAGGAAACAATCATTCCCTATTTCGGTAATGTGTTAACAGATAAAAAGTTGATTAATCAATGAATTTAATGAGGAAGGCTACCATGTTATCAGCTGAATAAAAGCAGCAACTATACAGTTGCTGCTTCCAACATTTCTTTTTGTATTTCAACACGTTTGATTTGGTGAGGGTCTTTAGAAAGAATTTTAAATGCATATCCTTCGCTATTTACTGTTTGCCCTTCTTGGATATCATAATTCTGCATCAGAATCCAACCACCAATCGTGTCAACATCACTATCATTCATATGTAATCCTAGTAAATCATTTAATTCGCTAATTAATACCTTACCTTCTACGACAACATGTCCTTCATTCATTTGCTGAATGGGCGGACGCTCATCTTCATCGTATTCATCACGTATTTCTCCTACAATCTCTTCCAGTATATCCTCAATGGTTACAATACCAGCCGTACCGCCGTATTCATCATATAAGACAGCCAACGGAATACGTTTCTTTTGCATTTGTAGTAAAAGATTATGTATTGGTATGGTCTCAATTACTTCAATTACTGGACGCGTATACGATTGAATAGAACTGAATTCTTTTGCTTCCTTATTCATATAACGGATAAAGAAATCTTTCACATTCACCATACCAATGATTTCATCTTTATCTTCCCCAAATACTGGGTAACGTGTGTACTTTTCATCACGGATTATTTTCATATGGTCTGCTAAAGAATTATCTACATGTAGCCCTATAATTTCTGTACGAGGGACCATGATTTCTTTCGCAATACGATTATCAAATTCAAAAATATTATTTACATATTTGTATTCAGCTTGATTAATTTCTCCACGTTCATAACTTTCAGAAAGAATCAATCGTAATTCTTCTTCTGTATGTGCTACATCATGCTCTGATGCAGGTTTTAAGCCGAACATTCCGGTTATCATCCTTGCAGAGCCATTTAACAAGCGAATAAACGGATACATGATTTTGTAGAACCAGATAAGCGGAGCCGAAAGTAATAAAGTAACCTTCTCAGCCTTTTGAATCGCGAATGTTTTTGGTGCTAATTCACCAACTACAACATGTAAGTACGTCATTATAGTAAAAGCAATTCCTAAAGATAATACACCTGCAATGGAAGGATTGATGTTCCACTTATCAAATAAAGGATGTAAAAGTCTCTCAATCGTTGGTTCACCTAGTGCTCCAAGTCCCATTGCTGTAACTGTAATCCCTAATTGACAAGCTGACAAATATTCATCCAAGTTTGATGTCACTTTCTTAGCTGCCAGCGCACCCTTCTTTCCTTCTAATACAAATTGATCAATCTTTGAACCTCTTACTTTTACAATAGCAAACTCAATTGCCACGAAAAATGCAGTACATGCGATTAAAACCGCTACCATGATTAAATTAAATATGTCCAACTAATTCCCTTAGCTTTCTTGAAACTAAAGGATTCACCTCCTGATATATTTTCTCTTTCCATACCTATAATTTCATACACATTAACATGAGATTGTATACAATCTACATTCTCAAAATGATGAGGGGTACTCTGAGAAAATCGAGGTCATTTAGCCACCTATCCGAGTCAACATCTGAGTCCAATACATTTCCACCGCCTTGATTAAATTATCTATATGTTAGCATGAGAAATAAATCCCAGTCAACGTTAACATTTGAAATACCCTGAAAATTAAACAAAGAATTTCTCTCCCCTGTTTCCTTAGATTTCTTAATGCGTGCACCAAACACTATACCATACCCTCCGCTTCCACTAACTATATTATTTTTTGTTCATTATTTACATTCCTTCTCACAGTAAAAAGTAAAGCGCAGTAATTTTTATCAGACTTTTCGAAAACACTTTGACACACATATTAGCCAATGCTAATATGAATGAAGAATAAACATATTAGTAATGACTAATACGATTGGAGTGAATACGATTGTGCAACTCAAATGACTTAGATATTAAAGCCAAATTTATTCGAGGCTTTGCTGATAAAACAAGACTTCAGATTCTTCAATGTATGTTAGATGGTGAAAAAACGGTATCCGAAATTGTAGAAATCACTAAAGGAAATCAATCAAATATCTCACAACATTTGAACTGTTTAAAGGGATGCGGCATCATCCTAGGTAGACAAGAAGGAAAATATATCTACTATTCCTTACGCAGTACACAAATTGAACAGTTACTTACAATGTTCGATGTTGTCTTTCATGAGGTACAAAATGAAGTAGCATCATGTGATAAAAACGATGGTTGTTTATCTCAAAAAGGAGAGAACTGACATGACAGATAAAAAGGAGAGCGAAAAACAAACGAATTGCTGTCAAGATTCTTCCATAGCACCCACAAAAGAAGAATTAGCAACGGAAACTTCATCGTGTTGCTCTTCAAAAAAAGAGATTCCAATTATCCCTATTACTAAGGAAATCTCTTGCTGTAGTAGTAACAACAATTCTATTAAAACTGAAACCTGTTGTTCATCTGAATTAGACCTACCCAAAGAACCAGTGACATCAAAATCTTCTTGCTGTAGTGACCCATCACCTCTTCTTAATACTCAAAAAATATCAGGAGATGGCGTACAAACTTATCTTGTAGAAGGTATGGATTGTGGGGCATGTGCTTTAACAATCGAAAAGCATCTACACAATGTTTCTGGCGTGGAAGAAGTTCGAGTAAACTTCGCTACTGGAAAAATGCATATTCGTCATGACCGGAATGTGGATGACATTATAAAAGAAGTGTCTAACGCAGGATTTGAAGCGTCTCTAGCTGGCGCTCGTAGAGGGGCAACACCTATTTCAAAATCAAAAAATACAACTTTGATTCTCTCAGGTTTATTTTTAGCTTTAGGATTTGGAGGAAGTTTTACAATCATATCCCCTCTTCTTATTACACTTCTCTATGCTATGAGCATTGGTATTAGTGGTTATAAACCTGCTAAAAGTGCCTTTTATGCAATTAGAAGTAAATCGCTCGATATGAACGTTCTCATGATATCAGCCGCTATTGGTGCTGCATTAATTGGTCAATGGCTAGAAGGCGCAACAGTTGTTTGGTTATTTGCATTAGGGGCAACGCTACAAAATAAATCAATTGAACGTACACGAGAATCTATTCGTGGATTAATTGATTTAGCACCATCAGAAGCTTGGATAAAAATTGGAACTGAACTTATAAAAAAATCCATTGATGATATTGCAGTAAATACAACGATTGTTGTAAAGCCAGGTGAAAAAATCCCATTAGACGGCACAGTTATAGGAGGCACTTCTACTGTAAACCAAGCGCCGATAACTGGTGAATCTATCCCAATTGATAAACAAATTGGTGATTCCGTATATGCAGGAACGATTAATGATGAAGGTTCTCTTGAGATTACAGTCACTAAACTTGTTGAGGATACTACGTTATCTCGAATTATTCACCTTGTAGAGGAAGCACAGGAAAATAAAGCACCGACAGAAGCATTTGTTGATCGTTTTGCAAAAATCTATACACCTATCGTTTTTGTATTAGCAATTGGTGTCATGATTATCCCTCCCCTTCTTGGTATGGGCGAATGGATGGAATGGTTTTATAAAGGATTAGAACTTCTTGTTGTTGCGTGTCCTTGTGCTTTAGTTATCTCAACTCCTGTTGCTATTGTATCTGCAATTGGAAATGCAGCAAGAAACGGTGTACTCATTAAAGGTGGTACTGCTCTAGAAATCGCAGGTTCATTAAATGCTATTGCATTTGATAAAACAGGTACATTGACTGAAGGAAAACCAAAAGTAATGCATGTACGAAGCTCAGATTGTACTGAAGATGAGTTATTATCAATTGCAGCAACGATTGAAGAATATTCTAATCATCCAATTGCAAAAGCCATTACAGCATATGCGAAAGAACACCAGACCTCTATTCAAAGTGGAACCGACTTTCGCGCCATTGTAGGAAAAGGTGCGCAAGTAACGATAAATGGCGAAACATACTACGCTGGAAATAAAGCATTATACGAAGAGTTTGGAGTTTCACTTCAAATGTGGAACGAACCAATTCAGGAAATGCAAAGAATTGGTCAAACCGTGATACTTGTTGGAACAGACAAAGTTATTTTAGGGATGATTTCAGTAGCAGACTCCATCCGTTCTACTACTTATGGAACAATTCAAGAATTAAAACGATCAGGTATTCAAGAAACTGTTATGTTAACAGGAGACAATGAAGGAACAGCTGAACATATTGCACTGAAAGCAAAAGTAGATCGTTATTTTGCTAATTTGCTTCCAGAAGATAAAGTTCATTCTGTAAAACAACTTCAATCTGAAGGGAAAACAGTAGCCATGATTGGGGATGGTATTAATGATGCCCCTGCCCTCGCTACCGCAAACCTTGGTATTGCAATGGGCGGTGCAGGAACTGATACCGCAATGGAAACGGCAGATATTGTATTAATGGCAGATAATCTTGAAAAACTTCCTTATACAATGAAACTAAGTCGGAAAGCATTGCACATCATAAAACAAAATATTTGGTTCTCATTGATTATTAAATTTATCGCCCTTGCCTTTATCTTCCCAGGTTGGCTTACTCTTTGGATGGCTGTCCTAAGTGATACTGGCGCTGCACTTATTGTAATCCTGAACAGTATGCGTTTATTACGGAACAAATAATAAGATAAAAACTAACACGGTAGTTTCGGCTACCGTGTTAGTTTTTATCTTTTCTATATTTTTCCCTTTCCATTGCTGATAAAACTTTTACAATGGAACAATTCCGTAGATGTAAGAACGCTTCGGAGCCGCAGCATTTTCTTTCTATAAGAACGAACTGATTACGATACCTTATACTAATTCTTCAACAAGAAGACCCTTTAGGCTTTTTCCTAACCGCCATTTATCTCCCCCTACTAATTTGTCCATTTCCTACCCATTCCTTGGGGTGGGAGCTGTTCAAGATTGATCAAAATGGATTCAACTTTTGAGATTAATTATTTAGCTTTTATAAAAAAGTTTGATCATTTTCTGTCTGTATTGTTCAACAATCGCGCCCTTTAATGGAATAACTATCTTAAAATCACTTAATTCTTAATTAACTATAGATTTAGTTTAATAAGAAAACATAGTTGTTTGGTTAGTTAATTTTGTCCCTTTGAACCTGTGCAATTTGACGTCATCACATGTTATTTATCTATATTGGAAATAACTGCTCCAGTCATGGCATCAATGTACTGGATGGAGGTCCTGGAATGACGATCACACGCTCGATAAACAAGGATATAGGATTCTGTTTCACTATCATAATTTTTGTTCCAAGCTAATTCAAAATCCAAATGATTGATAAATATTTCACTTGCTTCTTTTTTAGAAATAACCGGTTCAACAGGGATTTGGCTCAATTGTTCCATATCAAAACGCGGTCCACTATAATGATCAACCTGTCCTGTTTGACGATTAACAACAACCATAACTAATTCAAGTTGAATTGGTATACCATGACCGTTATGCATATGGAATGTAAATGATTCTTTCATTGAAGAATCATCCTCTTCTTCCTCGTTTTCTCGAACAATCAGTTGTAAATACCGATAATAATCTGGAACAATCATTTGTAAAAACGCAATGGCTTTTTGATAACACGCCTCACGACTAAGTCTAAGATCGCCACTTCGTTCATTAAACCACATAAAGCTTCTGATTTTACCAGTTTTCTTTGAAATGAAGGCTTTAACTGTATCTTCTGACTGTCTTTTGAAAAAGTCATTTATAGATAAATCCCCTTCCTTCATCTCCCAGTCCCGATTACGCCACACTATGCCCGTTTCTTCTCCCATATCTACTTCACGAATGACTTCCATCCTCTCGGTAATACCAATGATATCTTCAATAGATAAATCTTTTCGTACGGTCGTACTCGAAGGAGGAGTAAGCAAGACATATGTTTGCGGAGCGTCTTCGTCATGTATAATCGTTAACGTTGGTTTCAAAACGTCAGCTTTATATTTCATAAAAAATTGCTCAGGTTCGTACACAAGACGGAGTCCATCTACTGCTACATCATGAGTAGCAGTAGACAACTTTGCAATTGTCAGTTGAAAATCAAGTCTATTTTGTACGTGTTCAACCAGTTTTTCTTTTGAAATCAACATTTTTGGAATAACAAGAATCCCTTTCACACCTTTATATATAAAATTAACAATATTCCCCGCGAGGTCTATATCAATATAACAACCAGCATGTTCTAACGGTAAATCCATAACGATTTGTTCATAGTAAAAACGGTCTGCACAAGTAATTTTTTTTGTTTTATAGTATGTTAAATCTTTTAATGCTTCAGGATAATTGCTAAGTAAGAATTGTTCGGCACATTCTCTTTTTTCCTCTATATTTAAAGGAATCACATCTGAATTTTTATCGTTATTATCAATTGTTAAACCAGTCAAATTACCAGATAAATCTAAGTTAACAGTAATACCCTCATCTTGTTCTTCGTTTGTCCATGAAAAAATAGCCTCCCCTTCTCCATTCTCTCGCTCAACATACTCCTCTATGAGAGGTTGAAAATGACTAGGAATTTTGACCATCGATATTGCACGTTTCTTTAATTCTTCTCTTAGCAAGCAAGCCACCTCTGTATTTTTGATATTTCTTTCTCTTTCTCAACTATTTAAATTTTACATTACTTAAAAGAATTGATATATTTTCTTGCATTTTCCTGCTCCTTTGAATAACTTCAGTATAATAACTACTTCGAAACCTTTTCAAGAAATTCCTGCATATTCCATTAAGTGGCCCAATTCAAAAAGATACGTCTTTATATATGCACGCCTCGATTTTGATTAAAGATTAATTTCAGTAGCTTTCAAAAATATTCAATATAAAAATCGCGTCTCAGCTTTCCGCTCAGCTGAGCATATATTCTCGTGGTTTCACTCTTCTCATGACCAAGTAAGCTTTGTATTACTTCAAGTGACGCACCGTTGTTAATCATATGTGTAGCATAGCTGTGACGTAATTGATGAGGATGAATACTCTTTTTAATCCCGGCACGATTCGATATACGTTTGATAATAAATCTTAGGTTATCAATACTCATACGTCTTTTTGGCCTTCTTTCCGTAATAAACAAACAAGGCTCCTCATTATTTCTTTCATCTAGATACCTTTTTAACCAAATGGTGTAACGAGTTGATAGATTTTTCTCTATAATCAAACATAATTATTTGGACTAATCTCCCTCCCCCATTAGTAAGCTGAAATTAAGGGTATAGAATCGGAGTGTGATAATATGGAACGTCTATGGATTCCAATAATCGTTACGTTTTTTTCGTTCGGTGGATTACTATTAGGAGGTGCTGTTGGAGTAGCAACACGCCAACTAATTGAAGAAAAGATGCATCGCTTATACGCATTATGTGGTGGGATTTTACTTGGATTATTATCACTTGAAATTATTCCTGAAACATTTTCAAGCTATGAAATAATTGGGCCTATGCTCGGTATAGCTATCGGTATTTTAGTTATGAGCTTATTAGATAACTATTGCCATCATCCGATTATACATAAGAAAGATCAACAAGCATGGCAAACCTTCCTTTTTCTTTCTTTCGCTATATTCATTCATAATATGCCGAGTGGATTTGCGTTAGGAACAGCGTTTATAAATCATAATGACTCTGCCATTCCTTTCTTACTTGCGATTGTCATTCATCATATTCCAGAAGGGTTAGCTTTAATTATTCCATTTCTCTTTACAAAACATAAATACATTTCATTTTTATTAACAACTTTATTACTTTCTCTTATCCTAGGGACCGGTACTGTTTTTGGCATTATGATGGACGGGAAAGCTCTCCATTTACAAGGACTTATTATGGGAAGCGCAATTGGTTCTCTTGGCTATGTCACAATTCACGAAATGCTTTGGAAAGCAAAAAAACAGCTACCTTTCCTTCCGTTTCTATCGTGGTCTATTAGTGGATTTTTACTAATAACAGTCTTCACTCTTTTCACTGGACATCACTAAAACAAATAAGTTATATTACTTGTATATTTTTCCTTTTTCTCCAAAACATAATAGTATCTACCTATTATAAGGAGGAACGATTATGTTTGGTAAAACAGCCGGTGAAGCATTAGTGGATCTTTTAATTGACTGGGGTGTAGAACACATATATGGTATGCCAGGAGATTCCATCAATTCTATAATTGAAGCTTTAAGAAAAAAACAAGATAAAATTAAATTTATTCAAGTTCGCCATGAAGAAGCTGGCGCGTTAGCAGCGGCAGCCTATGCAAAATTAACAGGAAAACTTGGTGTTTGTATGGCTATTGCAGGACCTGGGGCTATTCATTTATTAAACGGTTTATACGATGCCAAACTCGATCAAGCTCCCGTACTAGCAATTTCAGGACAAGTAGAAACCGATTTACTCGGAACGGATTTTTTCCAAGAAGTAAACTTAGAAAGAATGTTTGATGATGTTGCCGTTTATAACCAACGAATAATGTCAGCTGAACAGTTACCCGCTGTAGTGAATCAAGCTATTCGAATGGCATATACAAAAAAAGGTGTATCAGTTCTTACAATTCCAGATGATGTTCCGAAATTCGAAGTGAAAAATGGTGCACGTATTACAAACTCTTCCTTTACATTACCTGAAATATTTCCGCAAGAAGAAGATTTAGCTATAGCAAAACTCGCACTTAATGAAGCTAAAAAACCTGTTATTTTAGCCGGGAAAGGAGCTAAACATGCGAGAGAGTCTTTGCTTGCATTTGCAGAACATATCGGTGCTCCAATCGTACTTACATTACCAGCTAAAGGGATTGTTCCTGATGAACACCCTCTTTGTATCGGTGGATTAGGATTAATCGGGACGAAACCTTCTTATGAAGCAATGAAACATGCAGATACTTTAATTATGGTGGGCACTTCTTATCCGTTCACTGGTTTCTTACCCGAAAAAGCAAAAACACTTCATATTGATACAGACCCCGCACAAATCGGGAAACGTTATACGACAGATATCGGCTTAGCTGGTGATGCTGATAAAACATTAAAATGGTTAATTGAAAATGTAGAAAAACACGAGGACCATTCCTTCTTAGAGCATCATCAAGAAATGATGAAAAAGTGGGAAGAAAAATTACACAATCAAGAAGAAGATTCTTCGACTCCAATTAAACCACAGCGAGTTATGCATGCACTGCAGAAAGTAGCAGAAGATGACGCAATTCTTTCAGTCGATGTCGGAAATGTAACAGTATGGACTGCAAGGCACTTCCGTATGACAAACCAGAAATTTATCATTTCTAGTTGGCTTGCAACACTTGGCTGCGGTTTACCTGGTGCACTGGCTGGACAAATTGCTTTCCCGGATAAACAAGTGTTTGCAGTTTGTGGTGACGGCGGATTCGGAATGACAATGAATGACTTCGTAACAGCTGTTAAATATAAACTACCAATCGTTGTCGTTGTATTAAACAATAATAAAATTGCTATGATTAAATTTGAACAAGAAGTTATGGGAAATATTGAATTTGGTACAGACTTAACGAATCCTGATTTCGCAAAATATGCTGAGGCGTGCGGTGGTATTGGATACCGCGTAGAACATTTAGATGACTTACTTCCTGCCTTTGAAAATGCAGTAAAACAAAATAAACCGTGCATTATTGATGTAGTTGTAGATGTAAATGAAGCACCAATGCCAGCAAAAATCACATTTGGTCAAGCAGCCGGTTATACGAAACATATGATAAAAGAATTATTTGAAGAAGGTAAGATTGATTTACCGCCACTTTAAAATATAAAAGAAAGATAGCTGAAAACAATTTGTCTTCAGCTATCTTTCTTTATTTTTGTACCTCTCTATAGAAAGAAAAATCATTCACAGTAGGTTGTATTTGTTTCTCTACTTGCATTTCTTCCTTCTTCCGATTCGCTCTTCTAACATTACCTAGTTTAATCGCATCTTGCATACTATTACTAATCAGATTCCCTGACAAGATCGTCATACTATAGAAAGCAATTGGTATAAGTACAATCCATGTATGTGTAGTTAAGTGACGGAAATTTTGACCAATTAGGCCAGTCCATTCTTTTGTTACACTATCTGCCTCTGTACCAAAAATTATTGTTCCTCCAAAAAATAATTCTAACAAACCAAGATGCAAGAGGAGTAATAAAGTACTTACAAATTGCTGGGCTACTAATAAAAGAAATGATGGTAGCATATGCGGCCATACATGGCGTTTCAACCTCTGCCACTTACTCCCGCCGAGCACAGTGGCCGCCAACATAAATTCTTCATTCTTAATACGTTTTACTTCTTGCGCTACATACAACATAACAGTTGGTACAGCAAGGCACGCAAGAACCACTACTTGAAACGCAACTCGCAAATGAAACGGAGCAGCCGCCTCTCCACTTTCGAACGTTAAAACTGCATTTAACATAAAATAAGAAATCATAATCATTGGTACAATACTAAACGGATCAAAAAAAGATGAGATAACTGGAAATGAGCGTTTACTGTACATACCAAATAATAAACCAATAGCTCCGCCAATTACTACACGTAAAACTGCGATAACGATACTTGCACCAACTGTCCATTTCGCTCCTTCTATTATTAACTGGAACAGGTCGCGGCCTTTCTCATCAGTTCCGAACCAAAATTTACTCGACGGTGAAAACGGAGCAGCCTCTAATTCTCCTTTTTCGTTATACATCATCGTTAGTTCACGAATATTTCCGTCAAAAAACACCGTATTTCCAATACTAACAATCATTAGTACACTTAACAAAGTAACACCTAGCCAAAATCTCACATCTCTTTTTACAACTTTCCACATGCTACACACGCTCCTTTATAACATTTTGTAAAAGCGTATGTAATAAACGAAATAGTATAAAAAGCGGTACGTATAATAAAACTAAACTCACTGTAAATATTTCTAATTTTGAATTTTCTTTTACAAAAACAAACATACCGTACGTATTAAACAGCCATTCAATAATATATAAATTTGATAACATAAATAAAATATTTGTTTTTGCATAATAGACTGTTGTTAACAAGACATTTCTTGAAATATGGTGCGTCAAAATATGTCTTAAACTTAGCCCTTTACTCTTAGCAAATATACTATAATCTTTCTCTAATTCTTCTCTGAAACGTAATAATAGTAGCTTAATAAATAATAAAGTTGTAGGTATAGAAAGGCATATTATTGGTAACAGGCGAGCCCTTTCCTCTCCAAGTCCTGCAAATTTCACTGGCATAAAACCTGTCTTTTGAAAGATTATTACTACTAAAAGTTGAGATAATAAAATTAATAAAATGTCCGGAATACTTTCAAGTCCGACGAAAATCCCATTCCACATACGTTGCTTTGATTGAGAGCGCTGTAATACCCAAACAACGATAAAATACGCAATGAGTAAAGATAGTATAAATGCTGAAATAAATACAAACATTGTCTCTACATAATGAATCCATATTTGTGGAAACAACTTTCTTGAATTCCGAAACCCATACGTAATTTCACCTGGTTGAAGTAACTTCTCTCCAAGAAACACAACTGTGTTCCAAAAACCGATTAAATCAATTTGCAGCCCCTTAAATAAGCGCGGGAGTGCCCCTAAAAATAGAATACAAATAAGCGCCGCAAATAATTGTAAACATGTAACCCCACACCACTTACCAATTCGAATGAACATAACTATTACCCCTTATATTTAAATGAATATTCAGAAATTAAAACTATGTATAGTACCTATATCTTTTAATAAAATAACTCCTCTCTCGACAAAACATATCGATTCTCGTCATTTCTCTGAAGTTGTATTATATCTTTCGACTATTATCCAACATTTTCCTTCTCGATCGATTATATACTATAAAAAAGCACTTGTTTTTAAAATAAGTGCTTTTTTATTTAATTTCATTTTACGAATGTATCACACAACCACTCATAAAACTTTTCCTTCTCTTCAAATTGAGGGTAATGTGCTGAGTTTTCAAAAGCTATAAATTCTTTTTGATTCGCTTCAATCCTATCAAAATACTGTTTAGCTGCATAAAATGAAGTATTATAGTCATATTTACCCATAAGAAAATAAAGCGGTAACTTCAGTTTAGTTACTTTAGTAGGTAATGGATTCTTTAAGTCTTTTTCTAATAAGACAGTTTGAGAGTGTGATAATCCAACGTTATAACGAATTACATCTAACAAGTTATATTCATTACTGAATAACATCCCTATGTTATCACCCTCTGGATTTTCAATAAGTCTTGAAGTTCCACCGTATTTCGCAACATAATTTCGCGGGGTATATGTATCGCCATTTTTAATTTGTTCAGTTAACCCTTTTAAATGTGAAACCTCATCCGCATTCCCAGCATTTTGTGCCTGTTCAATAACATAGTTTAAACTATCCATCTCACTTTCTACTGTATCGCTCATCTGTCCAATGCCAATATATGCTTCATATTTTTCAGGAGCTTTGTTGGCAGCCTGTATTCCAATATATGTACCATAAGAATGGCCTATTAATATTACTTTTTCTTTGCCTAGACGTTTTGAAACGTAATCCGTCATAGCTAATAAATCCTCCACGAGTAGATCTGATGAAAGGTTAGAATAGTCTTCAAAGAAATGATACGATTTTCCACTTGCTCTTTGATCGTAATTGACAACCGTGAATTTCTCTTCCAATAAGTCTTGGTATTTTTGAGCATATGGTATTTCCGAAGAACCTGGTCCACCATGTACAAAGATAATAACTGGATTACTCTTATCTTTGCCGCGTATCATAATTTCATGACCAGTTCCATTTATCTCTACTTGTTCTAATGTACTTATACTGTTTTTGACCTTTATTTGTGAGGTCCATGTAGGAAATACCAACGCTATGATTAGTAATAGTATAGTAATGACTCCGATAAGTTTTATTAATTTTTTTATCTTCCTCATACAACGTTTCCTTTCCTTTAAATTTATAAAAATATCAATTCCATCTAAATTTGTTTGTACATTATTAGTCTCCCATACACTTCTTAACTTTCCACTACATAAACCCTTAACATTTCCTTAATTTTCTATATATTCATTACAGAAAGACTTGAAAACATCTCGCATACACGTATTTATGTATCACAAACACAGAAAAAAGCCCTTGTTTTCATAACAAGGACTCAATTATTTTCCTATTTCGCTATCTCTTCTTTCGGCATTACCATACCTTTATAAAGTTGGACAGTAATCCAATAATAAATGAAATAAATTACTATGAAGATTCCTATTGGCATCCACACTTTTACAAATGGGTCAACTAATATGAAGCTGAATAAGTTAAGCCCTACTAAAACGTGGGAAATTCCAATAATTGCTGGGAAGATAAATAAATATGAGATTTCTTTATATATACTTTTTGTTAACATACTACGCCTCACACCGATTTTTCGCAGCATTTCATAACGGCGTACATCACGAGAAGCTCCTGTTAATATTTTAAACATAAGAGAACTCGCCATCATTGCTAAAAATGCAATTCCAAGGAAAAATCCCATAAACATTGTTCCGCTCATGAAACTATTCATGAACTGATAAATTGTCATTTTCGTATATAAGTCTACTTTTGTACCTGTTGTTTTTTCAATTACTTCTTCTTGTCTCTTATCTATTTCGATCAACAGTGGTTTATATTTTTTCATATCATCTACTTTTGCTAATGTTACAGTATGTTCTGTTCCTTGAATTCCTTTATAATACTCTTCATCTGCAATTCTTACAGGTTTTCCGTTAAATTGATTATGTGTAATTTGTATCTCTCTTACAACCGCATCCTCCCAATCTTTTGGCATACGAGGAAGCTTATTCACTACTTCAGGAGCTTCCAAAGCAGAATAGACAGGTTCAGTTAAAGGTTCAGCCACGCGTTTACGAGCAGGTTCTTTTAAAGTTTTTGTATCAAAATGATCTGAAATAAGTGGTGGTTTTTCAGTTAAGTCGTTACGTAAATAATAAACCGCTTCTCCATCTACTTTATACTTATACTTGCTTTCTTCAACAATTTCCATTTCTTTTAATGCTGCTTTATCTTGTTCATTTGGATCATGAATTACGACATCATATACACGTGAGAAGTCTGTCATAATGCCTACATTCTTTTGAAACGCCATACCTGCTGTCATCGCACCTGCACCTAATGCAATTAACATCGCTACAGTTCCTAGTACTCTCGATAAACTAGTTACTCGAAAACGTAACTGTGCATAAGTAAAACTATTTAATCCCGTTTCATTTCGTTTTTTATTCCCCTTAATTTTCATTACAAAAAGTGGGAGTAACGAGCTAAAAATGAAATACGTTCCTAATGTCGTAACAATTGTCGCTATTATAAATCCTAGTTCAGCAAACATTTTTATATTTACCATAAAATAGTATCCTGTACTTACTAGCAATACACCTAGTACTGTCATAATAACTGTGCGAGTTTTACTTTTCTTCACTTCATCTTGCGTTTCGTCTTCACGTATTAACTCTAATTCTGTTTTACGTAATAATCGGAAACTATTCATTACACCAGTAATGAAAAATAATATTAAGAAGAAAATAGATGTAACTAATATAGCTGGTGTGTATACAGATGCGTAATTACCTTTTGCTGAAATTTCCATTCCATTCATTAAAAAATTTCCTGCTACACTAGCTAGTATGATTCCTACTAAAATACCGATAATAATACTGACAATACCCATACCAAAAGTCTCAATAAATAATAATTGCGCTACTTTTTTCTTTTTCGCTCCAAGCATCATGTACATACCGAGTTCTTTTCTTCTTAATGTAAGTAAAAAAGAATTGGCATAAATGATGTAAAAAACTGTAATGAATGAGAGCAATATTGCACCAACCCAGAAGACGAGCCTAATACTACTAATGAGACTATTATCTTTTGTAAATTCACTATTCATCGCCATCGTTTGGAACATGTAAAAAATACTAATACTTATGACTAGACCAATAAGTAAAACCATATAATCCTTTAACATTTTTTTCATACTATGACGTGATAATTTGAATAACATAGTCTCGCCCCCTTACTTCGACTCAGTTGCTGAGCCCATTTGGGCAAGCACCCCTAAAATGTCTTGATAGAAATTTTCTCGTGTTCCTTGACGATTTAACTCTTTATAAAGTAGACCATCTTGAATAAATAAAATACGCTCACAGTAACTCGCACTAAATGCATCGTGTGTTACCATCAAAATACTGACATTGTGATTTTCATGTAAATCTTGCATCGCTTCTAATAAACTTTTTGCATTTTTACTATCAAGTGCTCCTGTCGGTTCATCTGCTAATACGATTGCCGGATTATGTACTAAAGCTCGTGCTGCCGCTGTTCTTTGTTTTTGCCCACCAGAAACAGCAGTCGGATATTTTGTTAAAATTTCAGTAATCCCTAATTTCTTTGCTACTTCATTTACTTTTCCAGTAATCTCACTTGACGGTACGCCTTGCAGGGAAAGTGGTAAAGCGATATTTTCATAAATTGATAAATTTTCTAGTAGATTAAAGTCTTGAAAAATAAATCCTAATTTTTGAGAACGAAAATCTGATAATGCATTCCCCTTCATAGAAGTAATATTTGTGCCAGCTATTGTTACACTGCCACCTGTCGCTTGATCAAGTGTACTAATCACATTTAGTAATGTCGTTTTACCAGATCCAGAAGGACCCATAATCCCTACAAACTCTCCTTCTTTAATACTTAACGAAACACCCCTTAATGCTTTTGACTGATTCTCATTTCTTTTCCCATACGTTTTTTCTACACTTTCTACAGTAACTACATTTGTTGACATCTCATTCACTCCATCCCTTTTGTATAGTATTAATTTCCCATATATTTCTTATATTTTTCTCATAAAAATCCTTAAGAATTTTTAAATTTTTCAAACATAAATTGAGATACATAAGAATTACGAACGATTTCTCCACTTAATATTCTCATTTTTCTAAAATCAGTTCATTCGATTTACCTTACATTTACCTTACATTTTTGTAAGGTAAAAAATAAAACACACCACTTTGAAGTGAACCCCGAAATCGGGACACATATCAAAACACCTAAACCATCTGTTCCAATTCACTTAACTCTTTTGGCCCATTTCCAAAAGGATATTGTTTTCCTACAAGTTGTTGAATACGATAATTTTGATCTGTACGATACCATTTCATCCATGTCTTAATTTGGGAAACATTTTTAATTCCGATTATTTCCATAATGGTACGATTTGAATAGCCATCCTTTTTCATCTCAATCACTTTCCACTTTACTTCTTCTGGGTAATATACTCTTCCCTTCAAATGAAAAACACCTCCGTTGAATTTACATACTTAGTATGCCAATTCAGGAGGTGTTTTTTCATGTACCACTATTCGGGTTCACTTCAAATCAGTGAAGGAGTTTTTCTTTGCAAAAAAGTGAAGACGTCCAATATCTTTACTTTTCAAGGAGATAATAAAAAAATAATAAGATTAAATAAACGAACCAAAATTAGAATGGAATTAGGATCCATAAATATGAATATCTTTGTTATATTCATATTTTATTGTATGTCAACGGTTTGTTGGAGGATGGGCTATGTTATATGATCTTTATATAGGCGTACAGACAACATTTCGGGAAAAACGTACGCTAAAGTTTCAACTATTGATACAAAAGGGATGTTCCGCTAACGTTCGTTTTTGGTGCTGGATCTAGAAAAGCTGCTTTTTATTTGGGAATAGCTGATTTTCAGATCCGAAACTCATTCCCAAAAACAAATTTTCAATAATCTGGACTAATATGGTTTTTGGGAAGGGCTTAACATACACAAAAATAGCAAAATCATAGCCGAAGTTCGCTTAGCATAGAAACTTTTCGAAATGTTGGCAAGACCCCATCGCCATCAAGCTAAGAAAAGCAAATACCCCCAAAACGAGAAAACCGGCATATCCAGGTAAAAATATACATTTTTGTTTTGGAGCAACTAGTTTCATTACCTTGATGGCATGTTGGTGAGACCCTAAAATGAACATTTGGATTGGCAATCCTTCTTCTCTTAAAATAACCTTAAATATATTATAGATTTAAGAATATCCGAAAAATAAATGGTATGATTTTCTAAAACATTCTGAATAAAGTTGATTTTAGAAAAGGAGTAGAGGGAAAATGTTTCAGAAGCTCAAATTTTATTTAATTAGCCTTGTAATTAGTTCAATGTTAGGTGGGATTATCATAGGTGCTAATTTCTTGGTCCATAACATCTATTATTTAGTTGTAGGTAAAGAATTTTATTTTAATATGTGGTCTTCCATTATTATATTTAGTATCGTATTTATTTCAGGTTTCGCGTATATGTTGAAAAAGGGTCCAGATATACTTGTTAATGATTAAACCAATAGTAATTATCGTAGGCGCTACCATGATCTAGGTGGCGTTTTTTATGTCTGTTTCTGTGTCTGACGAATTACAACCATTTGCTCAAGAGTTTCAAAGTTTTTTATCTCCAAATACCTTACGGGATCTTGCTAGAGATGTTGGTTTTGTACAGCGAACCAGTAAGTACCAAGCAAAAGATTTAGTAGCTTTATGTGTATGGGTGAGCCGAAATGTAGCTATGACTTCTTTAACTCAGTTATCTAGCTGTTTAGAAGCATCAACAGAAGTCCTCATCAGTCCTGAGGGACTGAATCAACGGTTTAATAAGGCGGCCGTCCTACTTTTACAACACCTACTAGCCGAACAGACCCAAAATAGGTACTGTCCCTATTCCCTTTAAATAATTACCTCTTCAAACCAGCTGCAAAGTAAGGACCATTGACTGTAATCGTTGATAGGATACGAGCCATTTCTTTAGGAGATTCTTTCCTGCCTCTTTGGAGCCATCGCTGGATTACTCCTAAATGTGCCGAAGCGATATAATGGGATAAGTATTCATCTGGGACTAGTAAATTTTCTCTTTTTATAAGTTGCTTTATGTTTTTTTTAAACAAGTTTTCCCACATGAAGTCTTTTAATTTTATTTGAAAAGATATATCACCTTTAGGACCTAACACAGCATTCATAAATTCTCCATGTTTATCTACATACTCAAATACTGAAATCACAAAGGGGAAAGGTAGTAAAATATCTTCAAGATTTACAAGTTCGGTAGAAATGCCTTGCTTTTCAATTTCGACAATATCACGCATAATTTCTTTTTCACATTTTTCCAATAGGTCATATTTATCACGATAATGTAAGTAAAATGTCCCTCGATTAATATTGGCTCTAGCTGTAATATCCTTAACTGTAATGGAATCAAACCCTTTTTCATTTATTAATTCAGTTAGTGCAGCACGTATTGCTTCTTTAGTACGAGCTATACGTAAATCAGTGTATGATTTTTCCAATTGTTTCCCTCCTAAATTTTTTTAGACATATTTTTATATAATGTTCAGAATGCAACAGATCAACTATTTCTGTTTATTGAACCCTTAAGATACCCATACTATAATACTAACTATAAACAATCAACACTATGTTGATTAAAAAATAGGAGGTATAGAAATGAAAAACCAAGTATCACTAGTAGTTGAACATGAATTGAATGACGTAAAACCAGAAATGATTGACTGGTGGTGGGATAATATTGATACCCCTGAACGATATAAACTATGGCACCCAGAAGAACATGTTGATTTTAAGTGGTTAGTTGACCCTAAAGTACATGGACACGTAGGAGCCATATCAGCTTCCATCGAATCTGCGGGGGATGGACTAGAATTTCCGCTAAGGATTCGATGGGAAGATCCTAAAAATTGTCCTATAAATACCCATTACAGCCATGTTTTAATGGGTTCATGTTTAGATGATAATGAGGATGTAATTTCACAAGTAATACATCAATACCAAAAATCTGAGAACGGTACAGTAATGACTTCTACATTCATTTTCCCGAAAGGATTACCACCATTTATTAATCTAAGTGGTTTATATAAACACAATGTGGAAGAAATGAGTCAGTTCAGCAAATTTTTACCGAAACTTTTTGAAGAAAATTTGTAAGGAAAGTTAACAGCTTTACTTTTAATAAGTGATTAACTAGAAAACAAATCGGCCCCCAACATTTTAGATATGTCTACAATGTTGGGGGCCTTTCAATATCAAATTAATCACTTTCCACTTTGATTCTTCCTGGTAATGTACTCTCCCTTCAAATGAAAAACACCTCCGTTGAATCGACATACTTAGTATGCGAATTCAAGAGGTGTTTTTGTTCATGTACCACTATTCGAGTTCACTTCATTATAATGGTGTATTTTCTAATCAATTATTACTTTCTACCCTTTATTTCCTCTTCAATACTTGCCGCAAATATATCTAGCGAAACAACTTCCGACTTCTCTTCCCCATATTTTCGTACATTTACAGCTTTGCTTTCCATTTCTTTATCACCAATAACAAGAACATAAGGAACTTTTTGCATTTGCGCTTCTCTAATTTTATATCCTAACTTTTCATCTCGTATATCTCGTTCGACACGAATTCCGGCTTGTGCTAATTTATCTGCAATCCTATTTGCGTATTGTTCATGCACTGCATTTGAAACTGGAATTACTTTCACTTGAACCGGTGCCACCCACGCTGGGAACGCGCCTCCAAAGTGCTCAATTAATATTGCTAAGAAACGATCTAAAGATCCTAAAACTGCTCGGTGAATGACAACTGGTCTTCTCTTTTCATTATTCTCATCTATATAATTTAAATCAAATTTCTCTGGCATTTGGAAATCAAGCTGGAGTGTTCCGCACTGATGACTTCTATTTAAAGCATCTTTAATATGGAAATCAATTTTCGGTCCGTAAAATGCACCATCACCTTCATTTAATCTATATTTATAATTTAATGATTGTAATACATTTGCTAATGCTGCTTCTGCTTGCTCCCATAATTTATCATCACCCATTGAATCTTCTGGACGAGTAGAAAGCTCTAATTCATACTCAAATCCAAAAGTTTTATATACGTAATCAATTTGCGCCATTACTGATTTGATTTCATCTTCAATTTGTTCTGGTGTTACAAATAAATGAGCATCATCTTGGCAGAAAGTACGAACTCTTAATAATCCGTTTAAAGCGCCACTAAATTCATGTCGATGCACTTGACCGAACTCACACATACGAATCGGTAATTCACGATAAGAATGTAATTTATTTTTAAACATAAGCATATGGCCTGGGCAGTTCATCGGTTTTAATGCAAAACTTTTATTATCCACTTCTGAGAAATACATATTGTCTTTGTAATGTCCCCAGTGTCCTGACTTCTCCCATAATTCTTGATTCATCATAAATGGAGTACGCACTTCTTGATAATTGTACTCATTTTGAATTTTTCTTAAAAATGCTTCTAATTCATTGCGAATAATCTGTCCTTTTGGCAAGTAAAACGGCATTCCCGGAGCCTCTTCCGAAAACATAAACAATTCAAGTTCACTACCTAATTTCCGATGATTTCTCTTCGCAGCCTCTTCAACAAAATGCAAATAATTTTCTAATTCTTTTTGTGAAGCAAATGCCACACCGTATATACGCTGAAGCACTTGATTGTTACTATCACCTCGCCAATATGCACCAGAAACATGAGTTAATTGAAATGCTTTCAGATAACCAGTAGATGGCAAATGTGGTCCTCTACATAAATCTACAAATTCACCTTGTTTATAAAGTGTTACACTTTCCTCATTAGGAATTGCTTCTAAAAGCTCTAATTTCAAACTATCATTCATTTCTTGAAACAGTTTTTTTGCTTCTTCTCGAGAGATTTCAACTCGTTCTATCTTTACATTTTCATTTATAATATTTTTCATTTCTTTTTCTATTTTCGGTAAATCTTCTACGTTTACACTACTTTGAAGATCCATATCATAATAAAATCCATTCTCAATAACTGGCCCTACTCCAAGCTTCGCATCACCATAAATTCTTTTCACAGCTTGCGCTAATATATGTGCCGCAGAGTGTCTTGCAATTTCTACACCTTCATTTGAGTCAATAGTAATAATTTCTACTTCTGCATTCTCTTTAATGTTTCGTCGTAAATCAAAAGACTGCTCATTAACTTTTCCTGCGACTGCTTTCTTTTTCAAGCTACTACTAATCGAACCAGCAATTTCTTCTAAAGTAATGCCTTTCACAAATTCTTTAACGCTACCATCTGGAAATTTAATTTCAATCATCTGTTCTTTCATTTTTCATCTCTCCATTTCATAATAAAAAGCACACTCATCCCTAAAATAGGGACGAGTGTGCTTTTACCCGTGGTTCCACCCAGATTCCCATCACAAAAATGTAATGGCTTCTTTTACGGTAACGTCGTTTACACGGCACTAGATACTTGATTTCCCCAGTGCAGCTCTAAGGTGGTAAGTTATTTTTCTGCGTTAGGAAGTTCTCAGCTTTCCTTCCTTCTCTGTATAACCGGTTAAAATAACTCATGTCCTTTTCTTCGCTTATTATGAAATAAAATATAAAAAAGCATATTCATCCCTAGTAAATAGGGACGAATATGCTTATATTCGTGGTTCCACCCAGATTCCCATCACAAAAAACATAATGGCTTCTTTTGCGATAACGTCGCTTACACGGCACTAGATACTTGATTTCCCCAGTGCAGCTCTAAGGTGGTAAGTTATTTTTCTGCGTTAGGAAGTTCTCAGCTCTACTTCCTTCTCTGTATAACCGGTTAAAATAACTCGTGTCCTTTTCTTTGCTTTTGTAACAAATCCATTTATTGTTATTTAATATATCCTATTCACTTTATTTTTACAAGTGTTAAAAATATATTTTTTATTCAAAAAAAAGAAACCAAAAACATTTTTTGGTTTCTTTTTCTCTATTTTACCAATCTTGTGGTTCGTAATTTAAGTCTGAAAATAGTCGTTTTTTCTCTTTTTTCGATAAATCTCTCCACTGTCCGACTGGTAAATTATTCAACTCAATATTCATAATTCTCGTACGTTTTAACGTGTATACTTGATAACCTAAAGCTTCACACATACGGCGAATTTGACGATTCAATCCTTGTGTTAAAATAATTTGGAACTCATATTTTGATAACTGTGTTACTTCACATGGAAGAGTTTTTGTATCTAAAATTTTAACCCCTGCTGCCATTTTCTCTAAAAACTCCGGTGTAATCGGCTTATCTACTGAAACGATATATTCTTTCTCATGCTTGTTTTCAGCACGTAAAATCTCATTAACAATATCGCCATCATTCGTTAACAAAATTAAGCCGTCTGAGTCTTTATCAAGACGTCCAATATGACTAATTCGTAAAGGATGATTCACTAAATCGATAATATTACCTTTTACTGCTTTTTCACTTGTACATGTAATACCTACTGGTTTATTTAAAGCTATATACACATGGTCTCGAGCAATACGAAGTTGCTCTCCATTTACTCGTACGTCATCACCTGGATTTACTTGGTCACCAATTTTTGCAACCTTACCGTTAATAATTACTCTTCTCTCATTAATTAACTTATCTGCTCCACGTCGAGACGCTTTTCCAGCTTCACTAATAAATTTATTTATACGCAAGTTAGGCACATCCTTTTCATAAAAAATTTCAAGCTCACACTGCTTCTACCCTACAATACAAAAGGGTAAGCCTCCTATTATAACTTAAATATATTAACATGAAAGGGTATATGGCGTCTTCACTTAATTACATGTTTACACGAAAATAATTGGTCCTCTTTTCCTTTTCACCTCAAACTGTTTAGCAGTCAATAGATTAACCCTTGAATATAACATCATTTATTTACTTTTTTCATAGATAATATACCGATATAAGTTGGATTAATAATGCCTAAATAACTCACAATATGTGAAAAATAAAAAAGAACCCTTTTGAAAATAATCAAAATGGATCCTTCTTCAGCTAAAATAATACTAGTTTTTATACAAAAGGGTTTTTAATAATTATAACCTTTAATTGAAAACATCATTCAATATCGTTCAACAAACAAAGTAATCTCAAAAGCCCCTAATTTTTTATGCTTCAATATTTTCTTCACATACTCCAAAAAGAAGCCCTTGATTATCTATACAATAAGCAAAGTAACCCATATTAGGAATAGCAGTTTTAGGTACAACTACTTGCCCACCATTTTCAGTAACTTTCTTTATGTACTCATCAACTGAAGGTACTTCAATCGAATTAGTCGTCCTAGTAGCACCATCAGGTGATTTCATTAATCCACCATCGATACCAGGTCTATCACTCTCACCTGTAATTATGAACCAATAGTCATGTGGCCCAAGCATTTTTTCAAACTTCCATCCAAAACTATTTGTATAAAATTGAATAGCTTCTTCAGGGTTTGGGACTTGCAATTCAAATCTTAAAACTTTACTCATTTAAATACCCCCTCTTGTTCTTGTACAAAACAATTATACAAGAACAAACGTTCCATTTCAACTTTATCTAAACCAGCTACTTTAACAAGTTCTAACTTTATTTCGAAGCGGCAACAGACCATTCTTCCTTCCTAATAACTTTCTTTCCATTTATATTTTCAACATACTCATTTACATTTGCTAACTGATATAACTCAGGAAAAATTTCTTTCATATAACGTTCATGTACTATTTCATCTTGCCAATAAGTTAATACTATGTAACGATTTTCATTCTTTAAAGACTTCCCTACAACTCCACCTAATATCCCTTTTTCATTTTCCATTCCTTTATTCCAAATTGTTTCTTGCGTATGTAAAAAATTCTTTTCTTTTCCTTCTTTCACATCGCAAATTGCAACTCTTACAAATGACCCTTGTGCAATTACGTCTTTCAAAGGAGTTTCTGTTATATCATACAACGTTTGAAACATTTCAATATTACAGGAAATATATGTGCCTTCTTGATTACTATTTAAAAAAATTGTATCATGAGCATCATTCATGAATGATTGATATGCATTTCTATCTTCCCATAAAGTATATACACACGCTTCTTCTTCATTCCACCCACCAAATTGTCCATGGAATCCGTCTAAATACTGTAAATCACGCCATTTTTCTTGTGCATCAGAAAACAATTCCCTTTTCTCTTCTTCCACCTTGCAAAATATTGTTTTTAATAGCATTTCTAATCCCCCTTATGATACGGTTCATTTCCTTCTTGCAACAATTTGTTTACATAATAAAATTATGTAAACAAATTGTATCTGCTGTTATACTCAATACACAAATAACCATTTTTAGTCACTCTAAATCTATCAAACCACTAAATTGATTTTATTTCAAATAATTCGGAATTTAAAGGGGGTGTAATCCTATACGGATTACATCTCACTCTTAACTCACTTACATATTTACTATTTCAAAATAAAAAATGATTGCATTTCACTAATTGTATATCTATAATATTTTTATTGATTCTATACACAATCAATACGTTTAAGTTTTGAATTTTATAATTCGGATGAACCATTCAGGAGAAGATCTATTGATCTACCGACGGGGCAAGAAGTTGTTAAACGAACTTTGAAACTCTCAGGTCTTGGTTACAAGTAGAACTGCATGGGGACGAATCTCTGGAGAGACTCCCTCTCGCTTTTGTATAGCGCGGAGGAAAACGAGCACCGAAGGAGCAAATCCGCTACTTTAGCGGATAATCTCTCAGGTAAAAGGACAGAGACAAGCGAAAGAAAATGCCGATTTATATCGGTTTATTTTTCTATCCCTTGTTTCTCCAGAGACCATTTCATTTACTTGAAGTGGTTTTTATTTTTTCTAAAAAAAGGAGAATAAAGATGGAGACAGTAAGTAAAGTATTAGAACAAATGAATCATTATGTGTGGGGATTACCGACTTTATTGCTACTAGTCGGAACTGGAATCATTCTCACAGTGCGTCTAAAAGGTTTACAGTTTAGTAAACTATTATACGCTCATAAACTTGCATTTAAAAAATCAGAAGATACATCTTCTTCTGGAGATATTAGTCACTTCCAGGCGCTCATGACAGCTATGGCTGCAACGATTGGTATGGGAAATATAGCAGGTGTTGCAACAGCTGTTACTATTGGTGGTCCTGGTGCAATCTTTTGGATGTGGATTACTGCTTTGTTCGGTATGGCAACAAAGTATGCCGAGGCAATTCTTGCGGTGAAATACCGTGTTAGTAATGAAAATGGTGAATACTCAGGTGGACCAATGTATTATTTAGAGCGTGGCTTAGGTAAGAAATGGCTTGCTGTTTTATTCGCTATATTCGGTACAACTGCTTCTTTCGGTATCGGTAATATGGTGCAATCTAACTCAGTTGCAGAGGCAATGCGAATTAATTTCTCTTTCCCCCCTGCTTTAACTGGTATATTAATGTCATTTTTAATCGCTATTGTCATTTTAGGCGGTGTAAAAAAAATCGGGAAAGTGACAGGATTTATCGTTCCTATTAAAGCTTTCTTTTATATAATTGCTGGTCTTATTATTATTTTCTATCACTTTGATCAAATTCCAGAAGCATTTTCACTTATTTTTTCTGGTGCATTTCAAGGTACAGCTGCTGCTGGTGGTTTTATTGGAGCAACAGTTGCATCAGCTATTCAAATCGGAATGGCGCGCGGTGTATTTGCGAACGAAGCTGGTTTAGGAAGTGCTCCTATTGCTGCGGCTGCTGCCAAAACAGATTCACCTGCAAAACAAGCTTTAGTTTCTATGACTGGTACTTTTCTAGATACATTTATTGTATGTACAATTACGGGGCTAGTATTAATTACTACAGGCGCATGGAAATCAGGTAAAACTGGTGTTGAAGCTACAACATTAGCATTCCAATCCGTATTCGGTACTGCTGGTAGTATGATTCTCGGTATCGCCATTATATTATTCGCCTACTCTACTATTTTAGGTTGGTCGTATTACGGAGAGAAGTGTGTTGCTTATTTATTTGGACAAGGTGCTGTACGATATTATAAAGCAATCTTTATCGTTATGATTGCTATTGGTGCTAATTTAAAATTAGGTGTTGTATGGACATTTGCAGATATCGCAAATGGGCTTATGGCGATACCAAACTTAATTGGTCTTATTGGATTAAGTGGTGTAGTTGTCGCTGAAACAAATCGGTTTTTACAAGCAGAGAAATTAAAAAAAAGCAATAAAAAACAGGCAAGTTAATGTTTGCTTGAAATAAAGTCAGTTCAAATTTCATTACAAATATCGATTGTATATAGAATAAACCCACACATTTTGAAACATGATTGTTCAAAATATGTGGGTTTTAATTATTATCCACTTAAACAAACACAACTGTTAGTTTAAGAATATGCCTTCATGATTAACATAAATAACGCTTTCTTTAAACAGTATAACTTTATTTTAAAGCCACAGTTAATCTATCAAAAAAAGAATGACTCATATATAATGAGCATTCCTTTTTCAAACTATATTATTCCCCATCCTTCTGAACCATATGTAAATAAAGTACAAAATCCATCATAGTCGAGGAATGACCAAGTTGACGAATCATCGCTGTTATATTCCCTCTATGATATGTACCATGATTTACGACGTGTTGTACTAGCTCTAAAATTGAAGTTTCTAATTTCCCTACATAAGGGTTCTCAATAACAAATACAGCATTTACTTCTTTTAGTGTACTTAGAAATTCTTTATACTGATTGGCCATATTTATAAACATTTTTTCTAATTCATGTAACGACTTTGCTTCGACTTGTTTTTGTAGTTTTTCACGATCTTGTATTGCCTCACTCATACTTTTACCATGTAATATGTGTAACCATACGTGATCAGTAATATAAATATGTGCAAAAGTATCCTTAATTGATGGAAATACACTCTGAACCTTTTCGTTGAAGATTATCTCATAATTTGGTAGCTCTTTTAATCGATTGAATAAGCGTGTATTAGCCCATACATGATAATCAAACTGTTTTAACATGTAATCTTTCAATTTACATCGCCTCCTTATTGTATGAAACGAATGTTTTGTTTCTTCATTTCCGATTCTCTATCAGCTTTTACAATCCCTTTTTCATTAATTTCATGTTTATTTATAGTTTTATATTTTACGTACGTATGAAATTCCGTTTTAAATGGAAACGGTGTAATTCGAATTGTTTCTTCATCCACCCAATCAGCTCGAATAGGTTTCTCATCCTTACTATTAAAGATTTCTGTTCCTTCAAAACCATCTTTAAACAAATCAATTTCATTTTTCTTTTTTACACCAGGCTTATTCATGCATACATATAAAGAAAGTTCATCACAAAACTTTAATAACCTATAATGTTTATCGAACATCGCAAATTGTTCTTTTGTTAACGTTTTCAATATTCTTTTTTGTCGTCCCAATTCCCCTGTATAAAATGACATCATCTCTTCGTCTTCCTCATTTAATGGAAACGATAAAAAATGTTTACTACAAAGTAACGCCCCGTATGGATTTGACTCTTCAATTGCATTCAAACCAATCGTATAAAAAACAAAGCGTAATGAACTTGGACAATCCATAAATGTATATGGAATATTTTTAGCATCATTCAAAATTGGTACTTTATCAAGCTCTATCCATCCTCTATCATGTTCGTATATTGCATCAATTGTCTCTTTTAAGTATGTTTTATCTTCAAAAATATCTTCTTTTATATGGCTTGCAATCTCACCAGCTAAAAAACCATGATCATGTTGACGAATTAATATACTTTCTTTCTCATTCTTTTCACGAAAAATCATCCGTATACTCCCCCCTCATCTTCATATTATAGCTTGTCGTATGCATCAATTCTTAATAAATCCCTTTAATTTGCAGGGATTCAGTTTCTTTCAACGAAATTAACATAAATATACAGCATTCTTTCTAATCACAAAGTTAGCTTTATCTTTACTAACCATTATACTAAAACATTCATTCTAAAAAATTTTTTATGAGGTGAAAACATGAACAAAACAGAATTAATTAAAAACGTGGCACAATCAGCTGATATTTCTCAAAAGGAAGCTTCTGCAGCTGTACAATCCGTATTTGACACAATTGCTACTGCATTACAATCTGGCGATAAAGTTCAACTAATCGGCTTTGGAACTTTTGAAGTGCGTGAAAGATCTGCTCGTACAGGGCGTAATCCGCAAACTGGAGAAGAAATTCAGATTGCTGCTGGTAAAGTTCCAGCATTTAAAGCAGGTAAAGAATTAAAAGAAGCTGTAAAATAAACAAGAAACCAGCCATTTTATAGGCTGGTTTCTTGTTTATTTCTTATTTAAGCAGTTCCTGTATATTCTCTGCATGATACACTTCACAAATATAAAATATACATTTGCAGTTCCTTACAATTTGATATTTTCTAGTTGGATAAACATTCGCTGAAACAGAACATCCATCAAACAATTCAATAATATTTCCAGATGGCTGATATCCTTCATATAATACGTTTCTTCTTACTTCCATCTTTTCTATAAGTTTTTCAACTGGAATATTTCCATCCTCTAATTCTTGCTTTATAGTATGTGGTAAAAACGAAGTGTCTGCAAAAATTAGATTTTCAGATAACACCTTACCTTTATAACTAACATTAGATACGCGGTAAAGAAATGTTCCGTTTTTATCAAAGAAATTTTTTGCTTCTTTCGGAATGTACTGTCTATCAATTACCTCTTGTTCTAGAACATCAAATTGAACTGTATCATTCAAAAGCTTTTCTAAAGCAAGAATAGATGATGTATCTCCAGAAAATAAAATATTTTTAATTGCTTGTACATTATAAGTTAATTCGCTTTTTCTATTTTCCGCCACTAACATGAGGAACACCTCTTCTATAAAATATTTTATTAAATTGATTTATAATTTAATAGCGATACCGCGTCTAACTGCGTAATTTCAGTTACTTCTTTACTAAATATTGCAATGGAAGCCATATAATCTAAACTAGGTCTTACATCTTCCATCACTGTATTTTCTGCTAACTCTTGTCTATCTTTAAAAATTAACAATTTTGGAGGGTCATTTGGAGCTGATACTGTAATTTCTACTGGTGGGATCAATAGTCCTTCACCTGTCGCTTTCAGCACTGCTTCTTTTCGAGTCCAATATGTTAAAAATCCTTCTAGTCGCTGCTCATCAGGTAACTTCATAACTTGTGCTATTTCAATGTCTGTTAATACGCCCTCTGCCATTTTCATAACATCTACATTTGGATTCATTTGCTCAACATCAACACCCACAGGTGCAGATTTAGTAAATGCAACAACAACCCACTCACCCGAATGTGAGACTGATATTTGCGGCATACCTTCTGGTAACTGTGGTCTGCCATGTTGTAATTTACATACTGGGCACATTCGATCAATTGGCACTTGAACTGGCGACATAGAAAGTACCTTTCCAAGTACTAATCTACTAATTACGCAACCTATTATAAAACGCGCACGGTCTGCCGAATGATGATATGAATTTGCTTTCTCTTTCTCTACATCATTTAGTAAATTGTAATGCCATGATTGTAAATCTGAAATTCTTGCCCACCATATTTGACAACTATTCTCATTAAGAGTTGGTACAGAATCTACAACTTTACTCTCTATCATGTAAACTCTCTCCTTTTAAATGCCAATATTACTTTATTTCAAAAGAGTATTAGCATGCTGCAACTCATTCATTTACAACTTCTTTCTCTTTTTGTAATACAGATAACGGCTTTTTATTCTTCTTTGACATTACCTCTTTATCGGAAATACGTAAAGAAAATAGTAATGCTACAAGTAAAAATACCGCTGATCCAATTAATGCCGCTTGATATGGTAAGAAATCTGATTGTGCATTATTCTGTACGTTATTACTTCCAAAACCAGATAGTATACTAGCTAAAACAGCAACTCCTATTGCAGATCCTAATCGGTTTTGCACATTGAATATAGTAGTTGCTCTCCCCATAGAAGGTGGTGCAATATTGTTAAAAGCAGAAAATTGAACCGCACCGACAGATTGACCTAAGAAAATACCAATGCCAAACAATAGTGCCCGAATTTGCCATGGATTCGTATCATGATTTACAAAACTTAATAAAACAAATATAACCGCCGTACTTACTAATCCAATAGAGATTACCTTTCGAGCTCCTAATTTCTTATATGACCATGGCACAATCTGTGAAGAAATCATTAATCCAATCGCCTCCGGGAATGTCGTAAGACCTGATTCCAGCGCGGAAACCCCTATTACATTTTGATACATAAGCGGAAAAATAAATAGCATTCCTAGTAAACCAGCAGATGAAAACAAAGATATGAGACTCATTTTTCTAAAAACTGGTTCTTTTAATAAGCGTAAATCTAACATCGGTTGCTTTACTTTCAGTTCTACAATTATAAACAATGTAATGAATACAATCCCAGCTATCCCAGTACTTATTATTTCTGGAGAAATCCAACCTTTTGCCGGACCTTGACTGAGTGCATAGATGAGCATTGCAAAACCTGGTGCTGAAAGAATAAAACCGAGAGAATCAAAACGACCAGCTGATTTTTCAATGTGCTCTGCTAAAAATAGAAGTCCAAATAGCAAGGCAATGATACCAAACGGCAAATTAATATAAAATGCCCAGCGCCAAGACATTTGATCTACAAAGAAACCACCAATAATTGGTCCAATCGCTGGTGCTACAGCAATTGGAAGTACAATAAATCGAGAAATTTTTGGTCTTTCCTCTGGTGAAAATGTTCGGAATAGCATCGCCATCCCGACTGGTGTTAAAAGCCCACCACCAGCACCTTGAATGATACGAAAAATGTTTAATGAAGTAATATCATTAGCAATTCCACATAATGCAGATGCAATTGTAAAAACGAAAAGGGCAGTTAAAAATACTTTTTTCGTACCAAAGCGATCGCCTAACCAACCAGAAATCGGAAGAAAAACAGCTAAGCTAACTAAATACCCAACATTTACTGTCCCCATTGCAGACGGGGGCACTTGTAGTTCTTTACTTATCGTTTGCAGTGCTACATTCACAATCGTTGCATCCATCGCAGCCATAAACATCGCTGTTATATAAACGATGCTTACAACTACTTTTGGATTTATTTTTGCTTTCATTATTGTTTTCCTACTAATATTTTTTCGCTAATTTGATTTTTTTTCGGATCTAAATCGTTCCAGTTAACTTCAACGTATTCTAAGCAAACTTGTCTGTTAGCTTCTTCATGTACGACATTCCAACCAATAGGTACATCGAGGAAAGCAGGCCAGAGAGAATACTGGCCCTCCTCATTCATTAATACTTTATATGTGTAATTATCATTTTCAAACGGATTCGTCATACTTTACTTACCCCTTTCTTATTCTGCAAATATTTCGCTAATACTTGTCCAATTTCTGTAAGTGGACCTGGTTGACATAAATCTTTATGTCTACAATCAATATCATACTGCACGATTTCCCCGTCTAAATAATTTAGCCACGTATTTGGAGAAATAGGATCAAACCAGTCTGGTATAACAGTAGATCTAAAGAATAAAATATCCCCGTTATAAACTTTCGGTACGTATTTCCCTAACAACCCTACCGAATTTACATATGTTTCTTTCAAGTTCAAAATAGTCTCTTCTTCAAGACTTGCTAATGCACTTCCATCTTTGCGAAGTATTGCAACCGCACTTTCCATAGTAAGTGGTTTACCATCCATGTTATCTGGATCATATCCACCTAAAGCAAGTAATGCGATTAACGCTTCTTCTTCAGTAGGTGCTTCCGTATTCGGTAAGAAGTGACCAGGATACGAATCAAGCATAACGAGTAATTCTACTTCTTCCCCTTCATTTTGTAGTTGCGCTGCCATTGCATGAACAACATTTCCTCCAAGCGACCAACCGAGTAAACGATACGGTCCGTGAGGCTGTACTTCACGAACGTGTTTCAAATAATCCGCCGCCATCTCCTCTAAGCTTTTTGGAAGTTCTTCGTTTTCAGCGATACCACGTGCTTGTACACCATAGATTGGATAATCTGTTCCTAAAGATTTCATAAGTCCTGCATAGCACCAACTTAATCCACCCGCTGGATGTGCACAAAATAGTGGTAATTGATCTCCGCTTGCTCGTAATGGAAGCAACACATCAAGTGCACTTTGACCATTCCCCATTTCAAGTCTTTCAGCAAGCCCTGCAACAGTAGGTGCTGCAAATAAAGTTCCGATATTTAGTTCCACTCCAAGTGCCTCTTTAATGCGACTCATAAGCTGTACTGCAAGAAGTGAATGACCACCAAGATCAAAGAATCCGTCATCAATTCCAATTTGAGACACACTTAAAACTTCTGTAAACAAGTCACATAACATTTCTTCTTGCGGTGTTCTTGGTCCGCGGCTAGAAGATGATGCAATAAATTCTGGAGCTGGCAATGCCTTTCTATCTAATTTACCGTTTGGAGTTAAAGGTAACTCATTTACTACTACAAAAGCGTAGGGAACCATGTAATCTGGTAAACTACCACCAGCATGCTGACGCATTTCATTCGTATCAATCGTTTCATTATTTGATGCGACGATATAAGAAACTAATCGTTTATCCCCTGGTTGATCCTCCCGTACAATAACAGCTACTTGTTCAACTTTAGGATGTTTCATTATTACCGCTTCTATTTCCCCTAATTCAATTCGGAATCCACGAATTTTAATTTGATGATCTGCACGTCCTATATAATCTAACGTCCCATCTTGACGCCAGCGCGCTAGGTCTCCTGTACGATACATTCTTGTACCTGGCTTACCAAATGGATCTGCGATAAAACGTTCAGCAGTTAATCCTACTCTTCCTAAATATCCACGAGCCAGTCCTGCACCTGCAACATACATTTCTCCAACTACTCCAGGTGGCATCGGTTGTAAATAGTTATCTAATACGTATACTTTAAGATCCGGTATACTGCACCCGATTAAACTATTTGCCCGTAAAGAGACGATGCTCTCATCTAATTCAATATAACTAACATGTACCGTCGTCTCCGTTATACCGTACATATTAATAAGCTTCGGTGAGTTATGAGGATGACGACTATACCAATCTTCTAATCGACTTAGTTCAAGTGCTTCTCCTCCAAACACAACATATCGTAAAGATAATTTTTGACCAATCTCTTCATTTTCACGATCGGCTTGCATCAATTGATAGAACGCTGATGGAGTTTGGTTTAAAACAGTCACCTTTTCCTTAACAAGCAGTTGTAAAAATTCTTTCGGCGAGCGACTTACAGTATGTGGTACTACGACTAGACGCCCTCCATATAATAAAGGTCCCCAAATTTCCCAAACTGAGAAATCAAAAGCGTATGAATGGAACATCGTCCACACATCGTCTGCGTCAAATTGGAACCAATGATCAGTTGTTCCTAAAAGTCTTACTACATTTTGATGAGGTATCATAACGCCTTTCGGTCTACCTGTTGAGCCTGACGTATAAATAACGTAAGCAATATGTGAAGGAGATAACGGCTTAATGCGCTCCATTTCATCAATATTGTCTTCACTATATTTCTCAATTTCTTCTATTACGTTCACATCATCAACTAAAATCTTTAGTGCCTCTTCACATTCAATTTCCACATCTGAATTTGTTAAAATACATGATGGTTTCGCATCGTGTAGCATAAATGAGATACGATCTGACGGATAATCCGGATCTAACGGAAGGTATCCCGCACCAGCTTTAAGAACAGCAAGTAAGCTTACAACCATATTTAAAGATCTCGGCATCGCTAAAGCAACGAGTTGATCAGGACCGATTCCTTTCGCTATTAACAAACGAGCTATTTTATTCGCTTTTCTATTTAGCTCTTCATAAGTTAGCTTTTCATCTTCAAAGACGACAGCAATAGAATTTGGATTTACATGAGCCTGCTTTTCAAATAATTGTGGCAATGTCATTTCAGGTACAATTTGAAAACCACCATTCCACTTTTCTAAAACTGTATTTCGCTCTGCTAAAGTTAATATTTCTAATCTACCAATTGATTGATCAGGATGTTTCGCTGCATCATCTAATAACAGAATGAATCGTTCTATTAGTTTTTGAACCGTTTCACGTTTATATAAATCGGCACTAAACTCTAGTAATCCGTGTAAGCCTTTTGAAGTCCCATCAACTCCGTTACTCTCGCTAATTTCAAATGTTAAATCAAATTTTGCAGAGCCAACACTTTGAATTTCAAGGTTCGCTTCTAAATCTGGAACATCAAACGTTGCTTCTGGCGTATTTTGGAAAGCTAACATAACTTGAAACAGCGGATGACTATTTCGAGTTCGTACTGGGTTTAACACTTCAACAAGTCGTTCAAATGGAACATCTTGATTTTCATAAGCTGCAAGATTTACCTGTTTCACTCTATTTAATAATTCTTTAAAACTTGGATCTCCTGATGTATTTGTACGTAACACTAATGTATTTACAAATAAACCAACTATATTTGATAGCGCATCGTCATTTCTTCCGGCAATTGGACTTCCAATTGGTATATCAGTACCAGCACCTAATCTCGTAAATAGCGCACTTAGTCCTCCTTGCAACACCATAAACAAACTAACTCCATTTTTACGAGCAAGCTCTACTAACCTACTATGCATACCTTCATCTATATGAAAATGAATTGTTTCCCCGCGATAACTCGTTTCAATTGGACGCTGATAATCTGTAGGTAACTCTATTTGATCTGGCAAACCTTTTAGCTCTTCTTTCCAAAAATCTAATTGTGTTGAAATAAGACTTTCTGGTGTAGTTGCATCACCTAATAGTTGCTGTTGCCAAAGTGAATAATCTGCGTATTGTATTGGAAGTGTCTCCAGCTGAACTTTGTCACCTTGACATCGTGCTTTATAAGCCGCTGTAAAGTCTCTCGTTAACGGTTGTAATGACCATCCATCTCCTACAATATGATGTAAAAGAATTAGTAATACATGCTCATTTTCACTTGCTTTAAAAAGTTGTAAACGAACTGCTGGCTCAACATCAAGGTTAAAGCTATATTTTACCGCCTCTGAAAGTACACTTTCTAATTCATCCTTACCTGTTTTTGTTATGGTCATTTTTAGATTCAATTTATCCATTTCTAGAATTCTTTGATATGAACTACCAAGTGAATTCGGGAAAATCGTTCTAAGTGTTTCATGTTTTTCAACAACATCATAAAAGGCACCTTGCAGTGCTTCCTCGTTCAATTCTCCTGACATACGAATGACTAACGGAATATTATAAGTAGGACTTGGACCCTCTAAACAATTTAAGAACCATAACCTGCGCTGTGCAAATGAAAGTGGAACTTCATTTGGTCTACTTACTTTCTTAATAGCTGGTCTTGCGCTTTTTGCATGATCCAATTGTTTCGCTAATTCAGCAACAGTTGGTAATTCAAATAGTTTTCCGATTCCTAATTCTACACTTAACGTTTCACGAATTCTTGCCATTAAACGAGATGCAAGAAGCGAATGGCCACCCATTTCAAAGAAATTATCATCTATACTAATTCGTGAAACACCAAGTACCTCAGCAAATAAATCACATAATATTTCTTCTTTCGGATTTCTAGCAACTCTCTCATTGTTCATTCCATTAAAATCAGGAGCAGGTAATTTCTTTCTATCAACCTTACCATTTGGCGTTAATGGTAATTCTTCTAGCACAACAAATGCCGATGGTACCATATAATTCGCTAAACTTTCTGAAACATAAGAACGAATTTCCGAAAGATTAATTGGTTCCTTCTCTTCGGCAACGATATACGCAATGATTCGTTTATCATTTGGGCGATCTTCTCGTACCATTACTACCGCTTGTTGAATATTTTCATGTCGTTGTAATACCGTTTCAATTTCAGCTAATTCAATTCGGAAACCGCGAATTTTAATTTGATGATCTGCGCGACTAATGTACTCTAACACACCATCCTTACGCCATTTCACAAGATCACCTGTGCGATACATACGTGCTCCAGCTTTTCCATAAGGATTTGCAACAAACCGTTCAGCTGTTAACTCCGGTTTTCCTAAATATCCGTTCGCAAGCCCTTCCCCTGCAATATATAATTCACCTATAACTCCAGGTGGAACTGGTTGTAACCCTGCATCCAATACATATACTTCTGTATTCCAAATTGGCTTTCCAATAGGAGGTATACCACTTTCACTTTCATCAATGTTCATGTAAGTAGACCAAATTGTCGTTTCAGTTGGTCCATATAAGTTACTTATAGAGCAACCTAATTCTTTTAATTTATTTGCTAAATGTGCTGGTAGAGCTTCACCACCAACGAGTACGTTTAGCTCTTGTAGCCGCTCTGGATATTCAGTTACTAACGCCTGCCAGAGCGTCGGTGTAGCTTGCATAATTGTCACTCTTTCTTCTTGTAAAAGTGTCGTTAATGCAGAAGGCTCTTGGATTACTTCTTTTTGAGCAATTGTTATACTTGCACCACTAATAAGAGGTAAATATATTTCTAGAGCAGAAATATCAAACGCAAACGTTGTAACTGCTAATAAATGATCCTTTTCATTTAATGAAAACGTATGTTGCATAGCCAATAAGAAGTTACTTAAACCTTTCATAGAAACAATTACACCTTTTGGATTTCCTGTTGATCCTGAAGTGTAAATTGTATACGCTGGGTTTAAAAGTGATTCATTATTTTTAAATGATATATTCATATGAGAATATGTTTTTAACGCTATTTTCGTTTCTTCGCTATCTAATATGATTTTTTTAATATCATTTTCTATAACTAAAGTAGATGAAACAGATGAATGTGTTATGATACAAACCGGATTTGCATCATTTACTATATAATTAATTCGCTCGGCTGGGTATTCTGGATCTATTGGTAAATATGCTGCACCTGCCTTTAGAACTGCTAACATACTAACTACCATTTCTATTGATCGTGGAAATACTAAGGCTACAAACTGATTTGCTTGTATTCCTTCTTCTACTAAATAGTTTGCAAGTTCATTCGCTCGTTCATTTAGCTCTTTATACGTAAGTTTTATCCCGTTACAAGTAACTGCTATATTATTTGGATTTTTTTGTACTTGTTTTTCAAATAATATAGGTAGATTAATTAGCTCTTCAGCTCTCTTAGTTTCATTCCATTCCAATAAAACTTTATGATTTTCTTCAGGAAGAGTAATGTTTATTTTTCCAATCGGCTCGTCTTTGTGATAATTATTTATCACTAATTCTAATAGATTCATAAATCTTTCTTTATGCAATGCTAGTTCCGTATCGCTATATACTTCCGGATTCGCATCAAAATGAATCATTAGCTCATTTTCATCGAAGCGCTTATATACATTTATCGATAAATCATCGACAGGTCCTGCTGATAAATTATGTGTAATGCCACGATTTCCAGCAAAGTTAAGCCCGTAATCAAAAGGCATAACATTCACTAACGGCCCAAATAACCTTTGATTTTCACCTAGTAACTTTAAGTCTCTTCTTAATTCCTCATGACGATATTTATGATGACGACGTATATCTCGAATTTCTTCAGAAACTTGCTGTATTAATTCTGCAAAAGTTATATTTGGAGTTAACTTTAGACGAAGTGGAACTAAATTCATTACCATGCTTGGTGTATGAATAGATACAGAACCAAGACGCCCCATCATCGGTAAACCTAAAACAATATCATTTGCACCTGTTAATTTATGCATATAAATACTTGTTACAGCTACAACAAATTCGGGCCAACTCGTTAACGAAATATTGATATCTTCTAGTAACGTTTTCGTACTAGAATTTGATAAATAAGCAGTTTCTCGTGAAAATCCATTTGATGTTCTCGGCGCTCGTTCTGCTAAATTTACAACTTCCGGTTCATCTGCAAACTTCTCTAACCAAAAAGTACGATCTTTCTGAAATTGTTTAGATTCACGATACTCATTATCTTCTTGTACAATTTTTGCAAGAGAGCCAAATGGCTTTTCATTCTTGTTTGTTTCTTCTATAAGTGATGTATACTCATTCGCTACCTTTTGGCTAAGAAGTGAAAATCCATAGCCATCCATCACAATGTGATGGATGCGCTGATACCAAAAGAAACGATTATTTTCAATTTGAATAAGTGCTTCAGTAAATAATTTATCCTCTGTTAAATCCACGGGCATAGATAAATCATTTTTCATCCATACCTTAGCAGCTTCTTCAGGATTTTCCTCTTTACGAACGTCAATAAAATGCATATGAAACTTTGACGATTCCTCAATAACTTGCCATGGGCCAATTTCATCCTCTTCGAAACGAACATGAAGTGCTTCTGCTTCTGTTATAACTTTACATACAGCTAACTCGAAAATTTCTTGATTAATATTTCCGTTTATTTCTATATATTCCCCAGTATTATAAATCGGATTAAGCGGATCTAATTGTTGCGCAAACCACATACCAGACTGCGCAGATGATAACGAATGACGAATCTTTTGACTGTTAGGCATTCTTTACTACCCCTTTATTATGTAGTCTATTTGTTACAGCACCTGTGCTGTTTGTGAAGATAGTAAACGGTACCAATCATCAACAGTTGGACGTTCTGCTAAATCTGCAAAAGTGATTTCTTTCCCTTCGCGACGCCACTTCTCTACTAAACTCATAATTCTGACCGAATCAAGTCCTCTATTTAATAAATCTTCATCAATTTCAATACTCTCTATTGGCTCACGAAGTAGTTGTGCAACTAGTTCATGCACTTCCTGTAAAGTGATCCCTTCACCGTCATCACCTTTTAAACTTTGTAAATCTTTTAACAGTAAGTTGCTTGATGTCGTTACTGCACATCTATTAGATGCATACTGCAATGCTTGTTTATGATGCTCTAGTGAAAAATCAGCAACTGCATCTGCTACAAAAAATGGCTCTATACCATCCATAAATGCTTCACAAGCTGTTAAAAGGCAGCCAATATGCGCATAAATACCGCAAATAATAAGTTGATCTCTTCCTTGTTCATTTAAAATTTCTAATAGATTCGTCTTTTTAAATGCACTATATCTCCATTTTGTTAGGAATATATCATCCTCATCTGGAGTAAGTTCATCGACAATTTTCTTTTTATTCGGTCCAGCAGGAATACCGTCACCCCAAAAGTCTTGTAATAGCCCTCGTTGTTCTAACGTTTGTCCACCAGGTTGTGCTGTATAAACAACCGGTATACCAAGTTCCTTACATCTTTCTCTTATCACCTTAATATTTGAAATTAGTTCTACTTTTGGCGATTCTTTATCGCTATATGCATCAAGAAAATATTCTTGCATGTCGTGGATTAGAAGAACTGCACGTTTCGGATCCGGTGTCCAATTCACTTTATTTTTTGGTAGTTCTGATTCAACTGGCATTTTATATACTGAAATAGATGGGATAGCCATCTAATCACTTCCTTCCGATTTTTATTATTGTTTTACTGTAATAAGTTTTTCAGCAATGACTTTACGTAATTCTTTTTTGCTTACTTTTCCAACACCTGTTTGTGGGAATGATTCAATAAATTCAATTCGATCTGGAATCTTATAAGCTGCTATACCACGTTCTCTTAAGAACATTTTTAATTCGTTTGCAGTTAGGACTTGTCCACGAGCGATAACAAAAGCGCAAGTGCGTTCTCCTAAATAATCGTCAGGCATAGATACAATTGCTACATCATGTACTGCCTCGTGTGCTAAAAGATGATTTTCAACTTCTTCCGCAGCAACTTTCTCACCACCACGGTTAATTTGATCTTTATCTCTTCCTTCTACAATGATGTAACCTTGTTCATTTACTTTTACAAGATCACCTGTGCGATAAAAACCATCTTCTGTAAATGATCTTACATTATGCTCTTCCGCTTTATAATAGCCACGAATTGTATATGGTCCTCTTGTTAATAAACTACCTACTTCACCAGGCTTAACATCATTATCATTTTCATCAACAACTCGAACTTCATCAAATGTAGACATCGGTCTACCTTGTGTATGAATAATGATTTCTTCTGGATCATCTAGTCTTGTGTAATTTACTAACCCTTCCGCCATACCAAATACTTGTTGTAACGTACATCCGAATGTAGGGCGTATTCGCTTTGCAACTTCAGCGCTAAATTTCGCTCCACCTACTTGAAGCACTTGTAGGCTCGATAAATCGTTGGTACGCGAATCAACTGCATCAAGCCAAATCATTGCTAATGGTGGAACGAGCGCTGTAATCGTAACTTTTTCTTTTTCGATAAGAGCAAATGCCTCATCTGGACTACCTCCAGTTGCCAATACTACTTTTCCACCCGCGTAGAACGTTCCAAAAGTTCCTGGAGAACTCATCGGGTAATTGTGTGCTACTGGAAGCACTGCCATATAGACGCTTTCTGCATTCAAATTACAAGTTTCAGCGCTAACACGTAAACTATAAATATAGTCATCATGTGTTCTAGGAATTAATTTAGAAAGCCCTGTTGTCCCTCCTGATAATTGGAGAAACGCAACATCACTTGGCTGAACTTCTGGTAATGGAACCGGATCCATATAAAGATTATTTATGTTCACAAATTCTTCTTCTTCCCCCACTACGATTACATGTTGTAAGGTTGGAACCTTCTCTTTCACTTCTCTTGCTAGTTTTCGATAATCAAATCCGAGTGCCTTATCTGAAATAACGTAAGCGCTCGCCTCACCAAACTCACAAAAATAACTAATTTCACTGCTTCGATGTGAAGGTAGCGCAAAAACAGGAAGCGCTCCAATTCGAAATAGTGCAAAACATATTTCGAAAAACTCTATAACATTGGGTAGCTGAAGAACAACTCGGTCCTCTTGCTTTATTCCTAAATTCAATAAACCTGCAGCTAAGCGATCTACCTTTTTATCAAGTTCACTATACGTTATATGTGTATTACTACTTACAATCGCAATTTCATCTCCATGCTTTTCAGCGCGTTCTCTTAACATCGCACCAAATGTCTCTCCAAGCCAACAACCTTCTTCTCGATAACGGTCTACTAATTCTTTTGGCCATTCCGTATAACCTGTTAACATTCTTTCTTCCCCCTACTTTTCATTCAATGAATTATCACTTAACCCTAAAGCTTTTAACATTGTTTGAAATTTAGCTGATGTCTCCGCTAACTCCTCTTCTGGTTTTGATTCAGCAACAACTCCAGCTCCTGCAAATAATCGAAGTGTATTTTTTTGCACTTCAGCACATCGAATTGTAACAATCCATTCGCCATCTCCATTTAGATCGCTCCACCCTAACATGCCTGTAAAGAATTCACGGTCAAATGGCTCAATTTGTTGAATAGCCTCTCTCGCTTCTTCCATTGGAGTTCCGCAAACTGCTGGCGTAGGATGAAGAGCAATTGCTAATTCTAAAGAAGAAGTATTTGGATCCTTAAGTTCACCTTTCACTTCTGTAGACAAATGCCACATTGCTTCACTATGAATAACTGATGGTTTTTCCGGAACATGTAATGTATGACAATATGGAAGAAGTGCAGCGGCAACCGCTTCAACTACTACCGCATGTTCATGTAAATCTTTTGGAGAAGAAAGTAATTCTTCTGCTCTTCTTTTATCTTCTGCTGGATCATCACTACGTGGTCTTGAACCAGCTAACGGATTAGAAATTACTTGCATACCATGACGTGAAACAAGTAATTCAGGGCTTGCTCCAATTAACGTCTTACTTTTCTCGTTTTCATCTTTCGGTAAATTAACAGCAAATGTGTAGCCGTGCTTATTATGTTCTGCTAATTCACGAAGAAGCTTTTGTTTATCAATTACCTCTGAAGATTTAACATCCAACGATCTAGATAGCACGATTTTCTTTAAATCTCCGTCCTGAATTTTTGCTATTCCTTGCTTCACACCATTCATGTAAACTTCAGGCTCTGGAACTGGTGTCATTTCAAATGCCAGTTTCTCATTTTGTTTTATCTCATTTGTTTTTTCTAACTGTAAACGCTCAGTAATTCTGCAATATTCTGGTACAATAAGTTGAACTTCTTTTCTACGATCAAATGGCAAAGCTCCTACAACGATAGGATTTGGATTTCCATCCTGTTTGGCATTACTTAATACCGCCTTTACAAGCTCTGGAAAACTTTCGATTTCACTATGTTTTACTGTAGTAAACTCTCCTTCTGCCAATATCGTTCGATTTGGTGAAGCAAAAAAGAATGAAGATTCAGTCTTATAATCTTCTAAAAGTTTTTCTGACAGTTCCTTTACGGCTGTAAGTTCATTCATAGTATAATAACCTCCTGAATTTTTTATTAAGCTCCTAATGTAGCTCCGCCATCTACACATAAATTGTGCATTGTAATATGACTTGCTTTATCTGAAGCTAAAAACAATACTGCTTCAGCAATTTCTGAAGGTTGTGCAATTTTTTGTAAAGGAATTCCGAGTCTATATGTATTTTGAGAACCAGCAATTATATTTTTAGCTCCATTCTCATCAGCCCATAGTAATCTTTGCATTTCAGTTTCAGTAGAACCCGGAGAAACTAAGTTACAACGAATATTGTATGCTGCAAGTTCTAATCCTAAACACTTCATGAACATCGTCGTTGCAGCTTTTGATGCAGCATACGCAGCCATCTCCATTCTCGGAGTATTTGCTGCATTTGAACCAACTGTAACAATTGCCCCTGACTTCCTTAACATCATATGTTTACTTACTGCTCGGGACATATAGAAAACTCCTGTAGTATTTACAGAGAATGTTTTATTCCATTCTTCGTCACTTAAAGAATGAATCGCTCCCATACGTAGAACCCCTGCAACATTTACTAATATATCTATTGGCGCTATATCATTTTCAATTCGTTCTACTACCTCTTCAACAGCGACACTATCACTCACATCTAAATAAAACGTCTTAATACGACTTTCATTTGATGCATAATGATTTAAAAACATATTAAGCCCTTCTGCATTTTGATCAACCGCAATAACTGTAGCTCCTCTTTCTAAAAACATTTTTGCTACAACACTACCTATACCTTGAGCGGCACCTGTTACTAAAACGGTTTTTCCATCAAATTCCCCTAAGTTCATTTCCTCTATCCTCTCATATAAAAATTAATCTCATTAAACAACATAAACGATAATGATTTTCATTATCAATTATGATGTAAAAAATAATACACTTACTAAACTAATTGGTCAAGTGTGTTTTCTATTACTTAATTATAGAAAAGGAAACAAAACCAATCTATTGATAATGATTTTCATTTTCTGTATCTACATCGAAATGATAATGTTTCTCAATATACTTGTCAATCTTTTTTTATTTTTCAGATAAAATTTTTTTTACGTTTCCATGTAATGCTTCATCTTTAAGCATTACATAGTACTTTAAATAAAAATTTAATCTATAATTTCTTATCATCTTTTTTGAAATTCCAAAAGAGAACCTGTAGATTTCTTCACCTACAATACTTTATCAAAAATTTAAGTTTTTCTTTTCTCAACATTTTTCTGAAAATATTTTATTTTTCATCTTGCATTTCTCAATGAATATCCTATATATAATCAAAGATTCTCATATATTATGCATCACTCAATAGTATTCCAATATAATCCAATTAGGTACTTACTGGCCCTTCCATTAGTAAAATTATGTAAATCATAAAGGCTGAGTAGAGAAAAACAATTAAAAATAGTTCATGAAGAAAAAAAGAAAGTGGTTCGTTATCCACTTTCCTTTCCTAATTTTATTATGTATCAGAAAAAAGTCCCCTATTTAATAGGGGACTTTTTAGTTATCATAGTGTTATAGATAATTTAAATATTTACGCTACGCTGCGATACTCTTCTTCTTTTTCTTTTTTCTGATTAGGTGCTTGAATTAAAATTGAGATAATGAATGACACGACACATAATACGCCGATCACCATAAAGGTTGGTTTGAATCCACCTAGAAGTGCACCGATAAAGGAACCTGCAAGCGCTCCAAATCCAAATCCTTGATACACAATTCCGTAGTTCTTACTATGGTTTTTCATACCGAAGAAATCACCAACAATAGCTGGGAAAATAGTGATATTTCCACCAAAGCAAAACGCTACACTTGCTACACAGACGAAGTAGATACCATAATTTAAATCTACGAAACTTAGAACCAAGACTGAAGTCGCCATAGCAACAAAAGTACCAGTAACGATTTTTAAACGGCCGATTTTATCTGATAACGGTCCTAGAATGATACGACCCAATGTATTGAAGATTGCAACCATAGCCACCGCATTAGCTGCTGTTGCTGCGCTAAGCCCTACAAGTTGAACACCGATGTCTTTTACCATGCCAATTAAGTATAAGCCACTCATACATGATGTAAATAACATAATAAATAATAAGTATACTTGTTTTGTGCCTAACATTTCTTTTGTTGTATATTCTTTAGTTTTTGTTTCCTGAACTGCACCTTGATCAGCAGCTTGATGGATTAAACAAGCGCCAATCACGATCATAGCTGTAACAATTAAACCCCAGTATATAAACGCTTGCGATACACCAACTGAATCAATCAACATTGCGTTTATGTATTTAAATATTAGGCTACCTGTACCATATGCAGAGACAGATATACCGGCGATTAAACCTTTACGCTCTGGAAACCACTTTATTAAATTGGATAGTGAAGTGATATATGCTGTACCATCTGCGTAACCTACAACAACTCCTGCTAGTACATAAAGCATTAATAATGAGGAAGCTTGTGAACTAAGTATTAATCCAAGTCCTAACGCTAGTCCAGCTATCATAATAAGTTTACGAAGTCCCCATTTTTCTTGCAATTTACTTGCAAACAAAGTTGAAAATGCTAAAGAAAGACTAGTAATTGAGAAAGTTATAGCAACAGCGTTAAGACTCCAACCGTATTTACTCACTAAGGGCTGATTGAATAAACTCCATGTATATATCGTTCCAAGCCCCATTTGTACTATGACTGTTCCAAGGACAACAAGCCATGGATTAACCGATGATTTTTTCATACCATCTCTCCTCCTCTTTCTATTTCAATGCTATTCGCTAAATATGCTTTTTTCATTTTCATTTTCGCCACCTCATTCGATTTAACAACTTCATTGTATAGGATGTTACCGATTATGTAAGCACTTACAAGACGGAGCGTCAAATATATGGAACCAGTTACATAAAACGAAGGGTGAAATACAAAAAAACTGTTTGTTAAATACGTAGCAGCTTTTATAATGTTTTGCATCAGTACGACCTACGGAGGCTTTTACATCTTCTTTTACAAAAAAATTATCGAATTATACCATGGCTGGACTTCAATATTTTGCTTATCCTATACAAACAAAAAACATCCTATTCTTATTTAACTCTTCAACGTTTATAACATGTTGCGTCTGTATTTCTTGATACAAATCATTTAATAGTCTTGTAATCTGGCTTCTCATTACAATGCTTGTAATCAAAAATTCCATCATTTATACATTTCCACTTCCGTATATCTTGTTTTCCTAACGAAACATACAGAATTACAACGTTTTTTTACAATTTTCTACATAAAAGTAGAAAATATATAATTTATTTACATAATGTTGCACTTTAATTTTTATTAAACAACAAATATTTTATTGATAAATAAAAACTAAACATTCACTAATATATCTATACGTGGTTTAATATATATAATAAACAAACATTTCTGACTTTTATAAGGAGGTACTATGAAAGCAAACGTAGGCGATACTATACTATTTCAACGAAATAACTTAAAGATCACAGCATCTGTACTAAAACTATACACTGAATCGGTCTTAGTTGAAGTTACAGATGTAAGCGGTGGTACTTTTGAATTTGACCGAACAATTGTAAATCATAAAAACTATAAAATTTTAAATGCAAATAAATAAAACAATACAAAATAGCCCCCGCTTAACAGCGGAGGCTATTTTGTATAATAACACTTCATTAATTTACATATCCTAAAACACTAACAATCTTACTTGCTTTTAAATTATTAATGTAATAATAAATTTCTAATCCTCTTCTTTCAGCTCTTAGCACTTTACCTTTCATTTTTGATAAATGCTGCGAAACAGTCGATTGAGGAATATTTAATATTTCTGTTAATTGCGTTACATTACAAGTTTTGCGTACACTTAATTCATTTACAATTTGTAATCGTATTGGATGCGCCATTATTTTTAAAATGTCCACATCTTCTTCAGTAACTAAACCTTTTTTTATCTCGCTCGTATATGTTGTCATAAGACATTCCCCTTTTGTTTGAATTCCTTTTTATTAAAATCTGCTTCTAAATAAAATGTAATCTCTAACATACAATTAAGACCCTTATATAGAAATAATAGGATTTTGATTATTTAAAAACAGCAATGCTATACAATTTTATTTATTTGGTACATATACATAATACAATTTCAATTTGTGCTGCATGTGAAGTTAGCGTAAATTTAGGATGAAGATTTTTCAAATAATTGAAACGCTTTTGGATACTATAGAATTCATTTAACTTTCTATAACTTTTTATTACAAAACTAAAAACAACTAGATGATTCTACCTATAACTATCCAGCTTTTTTAACACATGTTAGGCATTTGTATATACTATTGCAAAACACATTATTATTGAGGGGGAATTTATATGCCAACACCGTCACAAGAACAAGTTGAAGAAGCTCGTGAAACGTACGTCAGTCGTATTATTTTAGTTGGTGGTTCAGCTTTATTTTTAACAGGTGGTGTTATATCTGCAATTTCAGCCTTTAAAAGTTATAACCGTTTGGCAAATACGCCACCTTCTTCAAATGATTCATAATTGCATCGTTCATTCCTTTATATAATACAAATGCCGCCTCTACTATAGAGACGGCTTTATATAAAAACATTATTAAATTCATTTGAACTTTATTGAAAAAACGTTATACCGATTTGGTACGATGCTCAAAGTAATGATAGATCCTTTCAATTTGACAATCCTATTTCACCACAAACCGCGTCTGACTACAGCCATCCTTCTGCTTCGTTACTTCTAATACAGCTGGCATTGCGTTTTTCAGTTCTTGAACGTGTGAAATTACGCCGATAAATCGGCCTGATTTTTGCAAGTCGATTAGGGCGTCAACTGCTTTCGTTAATGACTCTTCATCTAATGAGCCGAATCCTTCATCGATAAACATCGTTTCGATGGAAATACCACCCTCATACGCTTGAATTACATCTGCCATTCCAAGCGCTAAGCAAAGTGATGCGTTAAATTTTTCACCGCCAGATAATGTTTTTACATCTCGAGTTTGACCTGTATATGCATCGTATACATCTAAGCCTAATCCACTTTGTCGATTCCTCTTTTCAACTCGTTCGCTTCGTTTTAAATAAAATTGTCCATTTGATAATTTACGTAGTCGTTCGTTCGCAATTTGAACAATTTGTTCTAAATACTCAATTAAGATGTAACGTTCAAAGGATATACGACTATCGTTATCCCCTTTCATTACTTCATATAAATCAACAAGTTCTTGGAATGCTTTTTCTTCCTCATGAATTTGTTCATCAATTCGTTTAATATTTTCATGTAAATCCGTAATATATGATACGGCATTTTGAGCACGTTGCCGTTTCTCTTTAATAATATCAAGGTGAATTTCCAATTCTTTCACTTGCTCATCTAATGAAGAAATGTCCATATACTCTTTATCTTTTAATTCTGCCTTTAATTCTTCAATTTGTTTTGTAAGTACTTCTAGAGATGAGTAATAACTTCGGATTTCTTGTTGTAACTTATCCATCTCAGCATCATTTAATTTGGATTCTGTATATGTTAATTGATCTGTAAATCCGCTTTGTTCTAGCTCTTTCATAAAGCGTGTGAAAGTCTCTTCTTTCTTCTCTTTTGCACCATTAAATTGATTAGAAGCACTATCATGTTCTGCTTGAATACGTATATTTTCATTTTGCCAATGTTGATACGCTTCTTGTACTTTCTCCCATTCATCTTCCATGAACCTGAGTTCTTGCAGAGCTTGGTCAAACTGTACTTTCCAAGCTTGTACCGTTTGCAAGCTTTCCGGAATATTTTGCTTATCATGTTCATATGACGTACGAAGCTGCATACACTCCATTTCAGTACGGTGCTGCATTGTTTCTACTTCACGCTTTTGTTTCTGGAGTTCTTCTACTTTTTCTTCTACGCTTTTTATATTCACAGCAATTTGCTTACGCGTTTCTTCACTTGCTTTTAACGCATTAACATCTGCTGCTAATTGCTTTCCTTTTTGAACGAGCGCCCTATATGTTTCTACTAATTCTTCTGCGCGATACCCTCGCTTTAGCACTTCTTCTATCACTTGTTCATATTGAACTCGATAGAAATTCCACTTTTCTTCTAATTGAACATGTGATTTTTCCGCAACGTTTTTCTTTTCTCTTAGCCCATTTAACTCTTTTTCATCAATGGCATTACTTTGCTCTGTAGCTTTTTTCGGGTGATCCATACTACCACATACTGGACAAGATTCACCATCATGTAAATGAAGAGCTAATATACCAGCTTGCTCACTTAACCAGCGGCGTTCCATATCTTCATACGCACTAACTGCCAGTTGCATCTTATGAAATGCAATTTCTTTTTCTTGCTCGTATTTTTGTTTTTCTTGCCATACATCATATGCCTGCTTTAATACTTTTGCATCTTCTCGCATATTCGTTAGTTCTTCTACTTTAGCTACATATTGTTCCAGCGCTACTTCTAATTGCTGTAATTCGCCAGACATTCTTTGTTTTTCATTTGTATGCGCTTCTATTTGCTCATCTAACTTTTGCATACCTTCTTTTAATTTTCCTATTTGAATCTCAGCATTTTGCAAATTTAACTTTTTCTCAGCTAATGATGCAATAATTGGTTGTAACTCTTCTAGTCTTTGAACTTGTTTTTTAGCATTTTCTCGCTCGGATGCCTTATTCTTTAATGCTTCATATTTCTCCTGAGCAAGTGCAAAACTGTTCATTATATGTTCTTTTTTTGCGATTATCTGTTTTAACAAACTTTCAGACTGCTGTTCATGTTGCATCGCTTCCTCATACCATTGCTCAAATGGTAATAATCGCTTCGCCTGTTCCGCATGTTTAAAAGATTTTTCTTTCATTTCGATTACGGCACGGTTTTCTTGTAAAGTACTGTACTTCTCATTCTTTTGTTCTAAATCTTTGAATTTCTCATTTACAGCTTTTGCTGCATGAAAACGTGCCTCTGCTTCTTTTAATTGTTTCGTTTTGTCATTTTGTTCTAAGTGTAATTGCTCAACCTCTGCATTGTACCAAATTGTTTCTTGTTCTAATGCCTCTACTACTTGATGTGTATTTACATGCTCTTGCTCCACTAATGTCTCTAATAATGCCCCATTACGTATTGGTAATTTAAATACATTACGGAAATATAGCTCACGTTCTTTTTGTTTTTCTTGTAAGACGTCTTTCCATTGTTTACGCTTTTGATCTAATATCTCACGCATTAATTTATAACGATCTGTTTTAAAAATGCGGCGTAGTATTTCTTCTTTATTTTCCGTTTCAGATGTTAATAATTTTCGGAACTCTCCTTGCGGTAACATGACAATTTGGCTAAATTGATGTTTACTTAATCCAATTAAATCTTCAACTTTTTTATTTACATCCGTTACATGAAAACGATCGACACATGGAACTTTTTCCTCATCAATTACTTCATATAATTCGACTGCATGTCCTGTAATTGTTTTATTTCCTTGTTTTTTATGGCCCAGTTGTCGTTTAATTTCATAACTTTTCCCTTTTAATTGAAAAGTTAATTCCACACTTGTATAAACATCATCATCAGCAAATTGGCTACGAAGCATGTTTGTATCACTGCGCTCTTCTCCACTAGCCTCTCCATATAATACATAACAAATCGCATCAAAAATCGTTGTCTTTCCAGCTCCTGTATTTCCAGAAATAGCGAAAATACGATGCTCACCAAGATCTTTAAAATCGATTACTTCTTTCTGTTTATATGGACCAAATGCGGTCATTATAAGCTGAATCGGTCTCATCCTCGCTCACCTTCCCGTTCTTGCACTGTTTGCAAAACATCTAAAAATAGACGTTCTTTCTCTTCTGATAAATCTAGCCCTTTCATTTCTTTATAAAATGCTTTTAAAAGAGATAAATCATCCGTTTTATGCCTTGAAACAGTTACTTCATTTTCATCTGTGAACTCTCGTCTTTGAATAGATCTTTCAACATACATTGCATTTGGGTATACAGAACGTATTTTTTCCATTGGCTGCAAGACAGGATTTTCATCTAATAATTTCACAAATACATAATCTTCATTTACTGGATGAAGTAATAAATCGTCTATTTTCGCTTCTACTGTACGCATTTTACGACGCGGTGTAAGTAAACGTTTTTCAATTGTTGTTTCACCTTTTTCATCCAGTTCCACATTATAATATCCTTTTTTATGCTTTTCTTCAGAAATAGAATATGCAAGTGGCGAACCTGAATAACGAATTGTCTCATTACGTACAAAATGTGCTTGATGTAAATGGCCAAGCGCCGTGTAATGGAACTTATCAAAATAATGGCTATTTACATATTCAGCACCACCAATTGAAAGTGGGCGTTCCGCATCACTCGTATTTTCCTCTGCCTCTCCTGAAGAAGTTACAAATGCATGTCCTACAAATATGTGTCTCGCTTCTTTATCCATCGTTTCAGAGAGTTCGTTCATAAAAATACGCATCGCATCATCATGAGAACGAACATCTTCATTTTTCAATATATGTCTAACAATACTTGGGTCTGCATACGGAACGAGATGGAATTGAACCTCTCCGTATTCATCATTTAAAACAACAGGATTGTATGGAAACTGGAATTGTCCAACAATATGTAATCCTTGTTTTTTCATTAAATTACTACCAAAATGTATGCGGTCCGGACTATCATGGTTTCCTGCAACTGCGATTACTGGTGTTTGTAAATCAATAACTATCTTTTGTAATACATCATTTAATAAGTCTATTGCTTCTGTAGGTGGAATTGCTCGGTCATATAAATCTCCTGCAATAATTACAGCATCCGGTTTTTCCTCTTCAACAGCTTGTACAAACTGATCTAACACAATTTTTTGATCTTCAGTCATATATACACCATGAACAAGCTTACCTAAATGCCAATCCGCTGTATGAAAAAACTTCATATTACCCTTCTCCTTTTAGTTTACTGATTGTAGTGAAACAAGCTGATAGTTTAGTGTAGTTTTTCCGTTCTCCCATTCTAACTTTTGGACAATTGCACTACCGATTCTTTCTTCGTTTGATTTATATAAAGGTAATACTTCTTGAATAGTAAATAGATGATAACCATCTAAAATTAATTGAAATAAATTATCTTCTATATGTAATCTTACTTCTTTTTCATTTGAAATAATTTTTGTGTGCATCTCAAATTTCATGCTAGATACAACCCCTTTTTTTCTAATCTCTACATTTTAATAGTATAGTGGTCATGCAAGATTGACAAGTAAATACACTACGATGTACATACTTTTTTATTTATAAATATTTTATGTTTTTTTACATAAAATACGGTATGTGAAATTCTTAATCTACAAAAATAAAAATGCCCTTTCAGGCATCCTTATTTTTGTAAGTACTCTTTCATAACGTAGTACAATACAGTTATTAACACAATCGCTACAAAAAACGCGAATACGGCCACAACATACCCATCTTTATTTAATAAAAAACATATGGAAATAGATATTATAAAAATCGGAAACACGAGACGTACCTTATCCTTCACTTCTTCTGTCGTATCTGTATGATGAAAATACTGTGTAATTCCTACCATAAGAGATGACAAAATAATAACCGACAATAGTAAAGGTCCTGGCATTCCGATCTCTCCTTTCTCTATTTCTAATTATATACAAACCCCACGATATTTAAAAGTTAGATAATTCAGCCTTTTAATCTTTTCTACATCCACTCTTTAATGTATTGTTACCCCACGTATACTAACTCAATTTAAGTTATACATATAATAGCGCCTTCAACACGACGTTTTCAAATAATAGCACTTACAGTAATGTTGTAATATTCCTCTTCATTCTCTGAAATCCTGCAAATATAACTCGTCAAAATATGCAATAAATAATAACATTAAGCACCTAATTTAGACAAAAATTATAGAGGACATTTCAGCATGTATCAAGAAATAAGAATAAGAAGATAAGTAAGGGAGGATTTATAATGACTGAACACGTTTTATTTTCTGTTAGCGAAAACGGCGTTGCATCAATTACTTTAAACCGTCCAAAAGCACTCAATTCTTTATCCTATGACATGTTACAGCCAATTGGGCAAAAACTTAAAGAATGGGAACAAGATGAGCGTATTGAACTCATCGTTTTAAAAGGAGCTGGGACGAAAGGTTTTTGTGCAGGTGGTGATATTAAAACGCTATACGAAGCACGTTCTAACGAAGTTGCATTACAACATGCAGAGCAGTTTTTTGAAGAAGAGTATGAAATTGATACATTTATTTATCAATACAAAAAACCAATTATCGCTTGTTTAGATGGAATCGTAATGGGCGGTGGTGTCGGTCTGACAAATGGAGCTACGTATCGAATTGTAACAGAGCGTACGAAGTGGGCAATGCCTGAAATGAACATCGGTTTCTTCCCTGATGTAGGTGCTGCTTATTTCTTAAATAAAGCGCCTGGATATACTGGCCGATATGTTGCTTTAACAGCATCCATTTTAAAAGCTCCTGATGTATTATACATTAACGCTGCTGATTACTTTATGACATCAGATTCATTACCAAATTTCCTTACCGCACTTGAAAATGTAAATTGGCAAAAAGAAGATGTACATACTCATTTAAAAGAAGTTATTCGTACATTTGCAACCGCTCCAAACTTAGATGGCAATCTTTCTTCTTTATTAGAAGAAATTAATTCGCATTTTGCATTCGATACAATTGAAGGAATCATTCAATCTTTAGAGAAAAATCAAAGTCCATTTTCCCAAACAACGAAAGAACAGTTATTATCAAAATCCCCTGTTTCATTAAAGGTAACATTAAAACAGTTTATCGATGGCCAAGAAAAGTCAGTTGAAGAATGTTTTGCGACAGATCTTATACTCGCTAAAAATTTCATGCGACATGAAGATTTCTTTGAAGGAGTACGCTCCGTTGTAGTTGATAAAGACCAAAATCCAAATTATAAATATAAACACTTAAGTGATGTTTCAGAAGAAGATGTAAATCGATTCTTTAACTTACTTAACGCCTAAACAAAGAGGTCATATATTGTAGCTCACTCTCAGCTACTCTATATGGCCTCTTCTTTTCAGTTAAATAATTTTAAATATAATTTAATTTTATTTAAATAAAATGTATGTTAAACTAACGTTAATCGAATTTTCTAAAAACAACAAAGGAAGGCGGATAACATTATGGAAAATTTTTTTCTGTTTATTATTATGTCTATATGTCTTATTATTCTACCCGGTCCTGATACAGCAATGGCTACGAAAAACACATTGGTTGCTGGCAAAATCGGCGGCGTAAAAACTGTTTTTGGTACTTGTGTTGCGCTTTTAATTCACACTTTAGCTGCTGTAATTGGTCTTTCAGCACTTATTGTAAAGTCTGCTCTTTTATTTTCTATTTTTAAATATGTTGGTGCTGTATATTTAGTCTATATTGGTATTAAAGCCCTTTTAGCAGTAAGAAACACAGAAGACTTAAATACAAATGACGTTCCAATAAATAATGACAATAAACATACTTCTTGCTTTCGCCAAGGGTTTCTTACAAATTTACTAAACCCTAAGATTGCAGTCTTCTTTTTAACTTTTTTACCACAGTTTTTAAATCCAAATCATAATACATTTATACAACTTCTCGTTATGGGACTTACTTATCTCATTTTAACAGTCATTTGGTTTGCTTTTTATATATTTTTAATTGATAAAATTAGTGCTTTTATGAAAAAACCGAAGACACAGCGTTATATTCAAGGAATTACAGGAATCGTCTTAATTGGGTTTGGTATTAAATTGGCCTTTGAAAGAAATAGTTAACACAATACAAACGAAAATACACTACTCCATTATGGGTAGTGTATTTTCGTTTGTATTATTTTTATAATGAGTGGGAATGCACCCCACTCATTATCATTTCACTTTATTAAAACCAGCGCTCAGTTACAACTTTTTTGCGTGTATAAAATTGAACGCCATCCGTACCATTTGTACCAAGATCCCCAAAGAATGAAGCTTTGTTTCCTGCAAATGCGAAGAATGCCATTGGTGCTGGAACGTTTACGTTTACACCGATCATACCAGCATCGATGTTATCACGGAATGTTTGTGCATGCTTACCATTTGATGTATAAATAACAGCACCATTCGCAAATTTCGATTGATTTGTCAGCTTAATACCTTCTTCTAAATCTTTAACTCTTACAATACTTAATACCGGAGCGAAAATTTCATCTTGCCAAATTTTCATTTCTTGATTTACGCCATCAAAGATTGTTGCACCAACAAAGTAACCTTCTCCAACTTCTTCATTGATTTTACGGCCATCTACTAGTAAAGTTGCTCCATCTGCTACACCACTATTAATATAGCCTAAAACACGTTCTTTATGAGATTCACGGATTAATGGTCCAACATAATTATCTTCGTTGAAACCGTCACCTACTTTTAACTTCTTCGTTTCTGCTACTAATACATCAATGAATTCATCAGCAATTTCATCAACTACTGCTACTACTGAACATGCCATGCAGCGCTCTCCACTACTTGCGAACGCAGACCCAATTACACCTTGTACTGTTTTCTCAAGGTTGCAATCTGGCATAACAACCGCATGGTTTTTCGCACCTGCTAACGCTTGTACACGTTTACCATTTTTTGTACCAGTTTCATATACGTAGCGTGCCACTGGCTCAGAGCCAACAAACGAAACTGCTTGAATATCTTTATTTTCTAAAATACTATTTACAACATCTTTTCCGCCTTGTACTAAATTTAATACCCCTTTTGGAAAACCAGCTTCATAGAATAACTCTACAAGTCGCTCAGCTAAAAGTGGTGTTCTTTCAGATGTTTTTAATACGAATGTATTACCGCAAGCAATTGCAAGTGGGAACATCCATAACGGAATCATCATCGGGAAGTTAAACGGTGTAATACCAGCAACAACTCCGATTGGGTAGCGCCAAATCGATCCATCAATTCCGTTAGCAATATTCGGAAGGGCTTGTCCCATCATTAAATTTGGTGCTGATGTTGCAAGTTCTACCGCTTCAATACCACGCTGTACTTCACCAGTTGCATCCGTTAGCGTTTTACCGTTTTCTAGCGTAATGATTTTTGCAAGCTCATCTTTATTTTCTTGTAACAGTTGTAGATATTTGTATAGTTGTCTTGAACGATTTGGAACTGGCACTTTAGACCATGTTTCGTATGCCGCTTTTGCCGCTTCAACAGCTTTTTCAACATCTTCTTTTGGAGAAAGTGGAACGTAAGCGATGATTTTTCCAGTTGCCGGATTCGGAACCGCTTCTACTTCAGTACCAGTAGATTCTACCCATTCGCCATTAATATGATTTTTCACGCGTTTAATTTCAGTTGTAATCATTATATTCTCTCCTTTTTTATCATGATTTTTATAAGTGCACTATTTTTGATTAGAAATTAATTGTTCGCTAACTTTCTTATATAAAGCAGCCATATCGTTTTCACCATATCCTGCCTCACTCGCTTCTTCATATACGTTTAATAGCATCTCACTTACTGGTAAGTGAAGTTCACTTTCTTTAGCTAACTCTACCGCAAATCCTAAATCTTTCTTCAATAAATTTACAGTAAAGCCAGGCTCATAATTTTCTGATGCAATAAAACTTTTATAATTACGCTCATAAATTCTACTTTGACCGTAACTTACATTTAAAATATCAAACATTTTATCTAAATCCATATTGTTCTTTTTCGCTAATGTTAAAGCTTCACTCACACCAGCTGTATAAAAACCAATTAATAGATTGTTAATTAATTTAACAGTTGTACCGCTATCAATCTGCTCACTAACATGGAAAACATTCGCTCCAAGTACTTCCATGACAGATTCAGTTTTTTCATATACTTCTTTCGATCCACCAACCATAAACGTTAATGTACGGTTTTCTGCACCAATTACCCCGCCACTAACAGGTGCTGCTAAAAAGTCTACTTTCTTTTCCTTCGCCGATTCCTCTAATTGTTTGTTTAATTGTGGAGATACTGTACTTGTATCAATTAAAGCTACATTCGAATGGCTATTTTCAAATAATCCTTCTTCCCCAAAATATACCGCTTCCACAGCACGAGGTGAAGGTAAACTTGTAAAAATCACATCGCATGTCTCTGCTAGTTTTGAGATTGATAAGCCGATAATTCCTCCTTCTTTTTCAAAGGAAGCTTCAGCCTCTTTATTCAAGTCCACTCCATATACTGTGTAGCCCGATTTAACTAAATTTTTAGACATTGGAAGACCCATGTTACCTAAACCGATAAAACCAATCTTTTTCATATCGCTTTCCTCCTATTTACACAATATATTTCCCGCGATTTATAATAACTTTCGCAATGTCTCTCTTTTTCGTAAATAAGTTCGAGTATAAAGGCACTAATAATTGACGGATTTCAGCTAATATTTCTTGTCTATTTTGTTCTTCTGTGACAGCTGCTGAAAGAATGGAAATCGAAGCTTCTTCTACTTTACGATATCCTTCTTCACAAATAACATCTGTTATCATTTGCTTCGTACGCTCTTTTTCCTCACCATTTTTACTAACTGCTTTCCTCGTACGTAAAAATGCTGATTCCATGACGTACACGTCCGTCAACATATTTGATAGTACACGTGAATATTCTTGCTCCTGATCAATTTTTAAGTCCGGAGTTTTAGAGAGCGTTTTCAAAGATTGTTTCAACAATTTTTTCGATAATAAAATGTAACGATGGTTTCTTTCTACATTTGATATATCACTTTCTACTACATGATCTTCAATTTGCTCAAATTGTTTCATTAACATTTTAGCAACTGTTAATCTATTAATTTCGTTCGTTCCTTCAAAAATACGGCTAATTCTAGCATCACGATATAAACGTTCTACTTCGTATTCTTGCATATAACCGTATCCACCATGAATTTGTACAGCCTCATCTACAATATTGCCAAGTGTTTCAGAAGCATTTACTTTATTCAGTGCACATTCAATTGCAAATTGGGACATTTTTTTCATAAGATCTTCATCACTCTCATGAATTGCTTCATCAATTACACCCGCTGTACGGTAAGCTGCACTTTCTGCTCCATATGTAGAAATAATCATATTTGCAATTTTCTCTTGAATCATCGTAAAATCTACTAATTCTGTTTGGAACTGCTTTCGTTCCTTTCCATATTGAACTGACAAACCAATTGCTTGTTTTGCTGTTCCAATATTTCCAAAAGCAAGTTTTAGTCTCGCGAAGTTAAGAATATTAAGAGCTACGTGATGCCCTTTCCCAACTTCCCCTAAAACATTTTCAGCGGGGATAACAACATCTTCTAAAATAAGCGTCGCTGTTGAAGAACCTTTAATCCCCATCTTCTTTTCTTCTAATCCTATTGATACACCTTCACATGTTCTTTCGACAATAAACGCTGTCATTCCTTTATTTGTCTTCGCAAAAACAACGTATACATCTGCCATATGAGCATTTGTAATCCACTGCTTCTCACCATTCAACTTCCAAGCAGTACCCTCTTCATTCAATACTGCACTCGTTTTTGCACTTAATGCATCAGAACCAGCATTTGGCTCAGTTAAAGCATAAGCCCCAATCCATTCTCCCGATGCGATTTTCGGTAAATATTTTTCTTTCTGTTCTTTCGTTCCGTAATATATGTAAGGCAATGTACCTACACCGGCGTGTATATTAAAAGAAACGCTAAATGCACCAGCGTAACCCATTTTCTCTGCTACAAGACCTGAGACAGCCTTTCCTAACTCGAATCCACCATAATCTTCTGGTACCTCAATGCCTAATAATCCAAGTTCCCCAGCTTTCTCAAATAATTGACGAGAAACTTTATAGTTATGTTGTTCAATATTCTCCATTTGTGGGACAATTTCTTGTTTAACGAATTGTTCTGTCGTTTTTGCAATTAAATCTTCATCCCCTGAAAAATCTTCTGGTGTAAAGAAAGTATTATTCACATCTTTATTGAGTGAAAAAAATTCATCCCATGGTAACTTCGTTTTCTCCATCTGAATCCCCCTATCATTTCGGCCTTCATTGCTTTTTGCATATGCTCGTCTACGATGAGTGGAATATCTTACTATTGAAAACAGAAGGCGATGATTTTTCACATCAAGCAGTTCGTTTTGCCAAAGATGTATTCTCATCGCCTAAATCCTTCTACCTATTGATCTTCAGATAATACTGTTTTTGCAATTCCAGTATCTAAGTCTTCAAAGTCATGATATGAAATTGTTTCATATAACTCACTTCTCGTTTGCATATTAGAAAGCGCATCTTTTTGAGAACCTGTCTCTTTAATTAGCGTAAACACATTCTCATATGCTTTTGCAGCAACACGAAGTGAAGTTACAGGATAAATTACCATTTGGAAGCCCATATTCGCAAATTCCTCTGCACTATAATATGGTGTTTTCCCGAACTCAGTCATATTTGCTAGTAAAGGTGCATTCACTTTGCTAGTAAATAAACGGAATTCTTCTTCCGATTGAAGCGCTTCTGGGAATATTGCATCTGCCCCTGCTTTTACATATGCGTTCGCTCTTTCAATCGCTGCATCTAATCCTTCCACGCCGCGAGCATCTGTGCGTGCTACAATATATAAACTTGGCTCAACTTCTTTAATCGCTTTAATTTTTTGAACTAATTCTTCTGTAGTAACAAGTTTCTTACCATTTAAATGTCCACATTTCTTTGGTAATTGTTGATCTTCAATCTGAACAGCCGCAATTTTCGCTTCCACCATTTCTACAGCTGTTCTCGCTACGTTTAGTACTCCACCAAATCCTGTATCAATGTCAACAAGAACTGGTAAATCTGTAGCTCTTACTAGATCCCTTGCTCTCTCTGCTACTTCAGTAGACGTCACGATTCCTAAATCTGGTAGCCCTTTACTTGCAGTATAAGCAGCTCCCGATAAATAAAGAGCTGAAAAACCTGTATTTTTCGCAACAAGAGCCGCCATTGCATCATGAGCACCTGGAATTTGTAAAATTTCATTTGCTTCTACTAAAGCTCGGAAGCGATTCGCAAGCTCCTCTTGTGTTGACTGTTTATTCACAACCCAAGCCATTCTAAATTCCCCCTATTATTAAATTAAGAATAGATCTACAAATTCGTTTACATTCATATTTTCTAGTTTTTCTTCATTTAGACAAACTTCATGAATTTTTTCTTGTTGCTTACTAGAATAATGACCTGCCATATTTGCAGTGAATTTTCGAACAACTTTTGGAATCGCTTCGTCTCTACGGAAACGGTGGCCAAGTGGGTATTCACATTCCACATTTTCTGTTACAGTACCATCTTTAAAATGAACTTGAACAGCGTTGGCGATTGAGCGCTTGTTCGGATCAAGGTAATCTAAACTGTACTGTTTGTTTTCAACAACAACCATCTTATTACGTAATTCATCTACACGTGGATCATTCGCTGCTACATCCTCATAATCATCCGCAACGATATCTCCTTTTAATAAACCAATTGCCGTAATGTATTGTAAGCAATGATCGCGATCAGCTGGGTTATTTAATGGTCCCTCTTTATCGATAATACGAATTGCTGATTCATGAGTTGTAATTGTAATACGATCAATTTCTTCTAATCTTTCTTTAATTTCAGGATATAATTTCACAGCACATTCTGCAGCTGTTTGTGCATGGAACTCTGCTGGGAATGACACTTTGAATAATACATTTTCCATTACATACGATTCTAGTGGTCTTGCTAATTTTAATTCCTGCTTATTAAATAATACATCTTGGAATCCCCATCCTGGCGCAGATAATGCTGTTGGGTAACCCATTTCACCTTTTAGAGCAGTCATTGCAAGATGAACACCGCGGCTCGTCGCATCTCCTGCTGCCCATGATTTACGTGAACCAGTATTTGGAGCATGACGATATGTACGAAGACTAGAATTATCAATCCACGCATGTGATAATGCATTAAAGATTTCTTCACGCGTTCCGCCAAGCATTTTCGCAACTACCGCAGTTGTTGCTACTTTTACGTATAATACATGGTCAAGACCAACACGGTTTAAGCTGTTTTCTAAAGCAAGTACACCTTGAATTTCATGTGCTTTAATCATCATTTCTAGTACTTCACGTACTTTTAATGGTTCTTTTCCTTCTGAAATACGAACACGGCTAATATAATCTGCTACTGCTAAAATTCCGCCTAAGTTATCAGATGGATGTCCCCATTCTGCTGCAAGCCAAGTATCGTTATAGTCTAACCAACGGATCATACATCCGATATTAAATGCGCCTTTTACTGGATCAAGTACATATGACGTACCTGGTACGCGTGTACCATTTGGCACGATTGTTCCTGGTACAACTGGTCCTAATAATTTTGTACACTCTGGATATTGTAGCGCTAAAATTCCGCATCCAAGTGTATCAAGTAATACGTAGCGAGCAGTGCTGAATGCTTCTGCACTTGTAACCTCTTTATTTAATACATAATCCGTAATTTCTTCTAATAATGCATCTTTTTGTTTAATTTCATTTGTTTTAATCATACTATTCTTCCCTTTCTGTCGAAAATTCGTTATTATTAATGATGGGTGTCGGTCAAACACCCATCTGGCGGGCGGCGCTAACAACTCCCCAGTTGTTTTTATTTACTAAATGCATGTCGCTCGCCAATATAATTTACACGTGGACGGAACAAACGATTGTTCGCATGTTGCTCAATTACGTGTGCACATAACCCTACTGTTCTAGAACTAAAGAAGATTGGTGTGTAAAGTTGAATTGGAATACCAAGCATCCAATATACTGGAGCAGCATAGTAATCAAGATTCGGATAAATACCTTTTTCCTTCTCCATAATCTTCTCTCCAGCTTCACACATTTCATATAGTGTATAATCGCCTTTTACATCACAAAGCTGTTTTAAAGCTTCCTTCATCATAAGTGCTCTTGGATCTATCTTCTTCATATATACGCGATGTCCAAAGCCCATAATTTTTTCTTTATTATAAAGTTTCTTCTGTAATAGTTCTTCAAATTTCTCAACATTGCCAGCTTCTAAAAGCATGTACATAACCGCTTCATTTGCACCACCATGTAAGCTTCCTTTTAAAGATGCAACTGCACCTGTAAGAGCACCGTATAAATCCGATTGTGTTGATGCAATTACGCGAGCTGTAAATGTAGAGTTTGGCATTTCATGTTCACTATATAAAACAAGGGAACGATCAAAGATCTTTTCCTCAAGTTCAGTTGGTTTTTTACCAGTTAACATATAGAAGAAATTCGCACTATATGACAATTCCTCAAGGGGCTGAATTGGCTCCTCATTATTTAAAATATGATAGCTATTCGCTACGATATTTGGCACTTTACTTAAAAGCTTGTACCCTCGACTTTTATTCACTTCTAACGAGCGGTTTTCGATATCACTATCGTAACCAGCTAATGCTGACACACCTGTACGTAACCCATCCATAGGATGCGTTTCTTTAGGCAATGCCTTTAGCACATTAAATACACCTTCTGGCACTGCATATTCTTCTTTTAATTTCTTTTCAATTGTTGCTTTTTCATCCTCACTCGGTAGCTGTTCTTCTAATAAAAGATGCACAATGTCTAAATACTCTTTTGTTTTTGAGAGTTCGATTAAATCATACCCTTGAATTACAATTTCACCTTTTACTGTGTCAAGAAACGAAATTTTCGTCTCCGCTGCTACTACACCATCTAATCCCGGGGAAAATTTTTCTTCAGCTTTCATCATTATTTCCTCCAATCCTAATAGATCTTCGTGCACATAACTGTAAGCCTTTACAATACTGTGAAACTACATTTCTCTATTTCAATGTATCAGAGTTTTTAGAAGATTTCAATTTATTTTATAATGATAAGTTTCCTATACTTTTACCGATGTAATAATACAATTTTTCAAAAATAACTTTCATCTTTTATAAAGAAAGGACAGACATCCTTTTACAATTTTCTAAAACGAAATATAGCAATTATCCATATAATCCCACTAAATACACCTTTAATCTCTTTTTCTTTAACAAATATAAAAAAACGAGCTGCATTCATGCACAGCTCGTTTTTTATAATATTTATTTCATATTCCCAAAAATATAATTCTTATATAAAATTTATTTATTTTCAATAAAATTATTATTTTACATAATTAAATTAAATTTCTTCCGTTCCTTTACGATAACTTACAACTAAATCATAGTTTTGAAAGTACCAAAGATTATCAAAATCTATAAAAATAAAATACCGTCTTTCTCAACTGACACTATTTCCCGAAATGGTTTCTCAGAAACAATTCCTAAAGAATATCCTGGATGAATTGCGCTATTTCCTCCGTACCTTACAATAAAGTGAAACTTTAATCAGTGGGGGGTTTTTTCATCCCCCACTGATTATTAGCCCACACCAATCGGGCGTTTACGGGCAGCAGGGCTCCTACCTAACTTCTTTGCTCCAGCCGAATTTTGAGGTGGGAGTCTTACTGCCCACAAATAGCGGGATAAATCAAATCGATTCATCATACTTTATACGCAATTCTTCCTTAAACCATCGTAGAGCATCATGTTCAATTGAAATTTTCATCTTCGCTCTTCCTGTTTACGCAAAATCTTTTTTGCCTAATCGTTGTTTTACAAAAACAACGAAAAGAATTAAAGCTATTAATCCAGAAATTGCACTACCAGCAAATAAAATACGGTAACCAAACATTTGTGAAACAACTCCAAGTAAAATCGCACCTAATCCAATACCTAAATCAAATGCGGTAAAGAATGAAGCGTTAGCAACTCCTCTTTTACTAGGATCAACAATTGTCAGCATCGCTGCTTGTAAAGCGGGCTGTGCTGAACCGAATCCAACACCGTATAATACCGCTGCGATAATTATACCCATTAAACTATTTGAAATAGTTAATACAACTATAGCTAAAATGGTAATACATAGTGCCGGGAGTATGATAAATACTTCTCCGTATTTATCTAATAGTTTTCCTGAAATCGGACGTACAATTGTTAAAGCAATTGCATATACAAGAAAGAACGTCCCAGGATTCACATCAATTGATGACGCAAATAACGGTAAAAATGTTGTTATGCCTCCGTATGCAAACGATAAAAAGAAAATAACAATTGTAATTGATAAAACAGATTTTTCAAATAGCTGGATTTTCCCTTTTTCTTTTTGTGGTGTAAATGGCATTTTCGTTATTAACGATAATACGACTGCCATAAAGGATAAAAGAGTTGCTAATAAGAATAGGCCATGAAATGAATAATTTTGTACAACCCATAATCCAATCATCGGGCCAATTGCCATCGCGATTGTCATCGCCATGCCATACCAGCCCATTCCTTCACCACGACGTGAATCTGGAATAATATCAGTTATCGCTGTTCCAACTGCTGTTGTAGAAACAGCCCACGTCACTCCGTGAATAACGCGTAAAACAGCTAAAAGGACAATAGTAGATGCTAAATTATACGAATACATCGTTAGCCCAAAAAATATGAGTCCGAAAATAATAAAAGATCTTCTACCATATTGATCTAACATTCCTCCAATAATCGGTCGTATTACAACTGCCGCTATTGTAAACATTCCCATCATCAGTCCAACTTGTGATTCATTTCCACCAATCTCTTTAATAAAGAGCGGTAGCGTTGGAACTAGTAAATAAAACCCTGTAAATAAAAATAACATCGCGATAGTCATTTGAATAAATGATTTCGTCCATAATCGTTCCATTAAAATTCCTCCATAAACACGTAAAATATTGCAATCAACACATCAATTGTATATTTTTCATGTTCCCTTGCCCTCCGCTAATGGACGTATCTTTTCATACTAAATGGTCTACCATCAATTTAAATTGGTCTTACGACTTTATACCTATGTTTTAAGCGAAAGCCCTATATATGTACCTTTATATGTTCTAAAAGAATATACTATTTTATTATTAAACTTAGGAGTGATCGTTTCATGTGGGTATCACCAAGAATAATTACTGCGGTTCCGTCAGTTCCTTCAATACATGTCCCCTCCGTTCATACAGCTAGTTCCGATGTTGGCATTGAGCTTCCTGCTACTTGGCAACAATTCCAAACTCCTGGGCAAGTCACCCCTGTTTATTGGAATCATAGCACACATCCTAGTAGTACTGGTTTTTATAACCCGGGCTATCCTCCAATACCTCCTACTCAAATTTTTTATCATTTCCCATCAATTTACTTTCAAAATTTCTATGGTACTTTTAATATTTAAAAAAATCGTAAGAAATCACGACCTTTTTAAATACAAAAAGCACGTAAGGAACCGCTTTTTGCGATTCCTTACGTGCTTTTCAAATACATTATTTATTGTCCATTATTGGCAGGGACTTCTCCTGTGTTCCCGCCAGTAGTTGGTGGCGTTGTTGCTGGTGGGGTTGGAGTTGTATTCCCTTGGCCTCCTCCACCGTTATTCGGTGGGGTAGTATTCCCTTGATCCCCACCGTTGTTCGGTGGCGTTGTATTCCCTTGGCCGCCACCGTTGTTCGGTGGCGTTGTATTTCCTTGGCCTCCACCGTTGTTCGGTGGCGTTGTATTTCCTTGGCCTCCACCGTTGTTCGGTGGCGTTGTATTTCCTTGACCATTTCCATTATTTTGTTCATTTTGCTTATTTAATTCATCTTGTTTCTTTTGCTCTTCTTGCTTCTTTAGCTCTTCTTGTTGCTTAAGTTCATCTTGTTTCTTTTGCTCTTCTTGTTTCTTAAGTTCTTCCTGTTTCTTTAATTCTTCTTGCTTTTTCTCTTCTTCAGTTTTTTGCTGTTGATCTTGCTTCGGTTGTTCAGTTGTATCCGGCACGCTCGTATTTGGAGATGAATCACGTTTTGCACCTTTTATACGTAACTCACTACCTTCTTGAATAACACTACTTGGCATTTTAAAGCGTGATTTATCTGTAGCCATCTCGCTCATCATTTCTTTAAAAATCAACTGTGCAATTTTCGTATTTTTACTACTAATATACTCGTCTTTACCATCTTTCATATATCCAGTCCATACTGCCATCGTATATTGCGGTGTATATCCTGCAAACCAACTATCACGAGTTGCACTTTCTGGTAGTTTATATTGCGCTATTTGTTTTGAAGAATAGTTTGTTGTACCTGTTTTACCTGCTAAATCTAAAGAACCTATATTAGCGGCAGTACCTGTTCCAGATGAAACAACAGAACGCATCATATCAGTAATCATATATGCTGTAGAATCGGCCATAACTTGTTTTGGTTTTTGTCCAAAACTTTGTGACTTGCCGTCTGGATAAACTACTTTCTTAACAAAATGTGGTTTCGTATACTTACCATCATTACCAAATGCCGCATAAGCACCTGCAATTTCAGTTGGTGACACTTCATTTGTACCAATAGCTGTTGATTCAGTCGGTGCTACATTAAATGTAATACCTAATTTCTCTGAGAATTCTTTTGATTTACTAATCCCTACTTCTTTCGCTGTTTTAATAGCCGGGATGTTACGTGACATTTTTAATGCATCACGCATTGTAACTGGTCCTAAATGACTTCTGTCTGCATTTCTAACTTCTTGACCATCTGAGTACTTAAACGGAGAGTCATCAATTTGATGATAAGTAGCCCATTTTAAATATTCAATAGCTGGAGCGTAATCAAAGATTGGCTTCATTGTCGAGCCAGCTGCACGATCTAATTCAATCGCCATATTATGTCCTTTAAATACTGCTTTATTTTCGCCGCGTCCACTACCTATAGCACGAACTTCTCCTGTTTTCGTATCCATAAATGTGAAAGCACCTTGGAAGCTCTCATTTGGATAATTAATAATATTTGTATTTAAAATATTATCAGCCAATTTCTGTGCTTTAGGATCCAATGTTGTATAAATTTCTAAACCGTCAGAACCAATATTAGCATCTGGTAGTTCTTTTTCTACTTCTTTCACAACCGCATCCATAAATGCAGGATATGGCATCGCTTGTAGTTCTGTTGCAGGCTTAAGTCCCTTTTCTACGTCAACTTTCGATGCTTCTTCCATTTCTTGTTTTGTTATATAGCCATGTCGATTCATTAACCCTAGTACAGTATTTCTTCTTTCTGTTGCCCTTTGAACATTTTCTTTTTTCGTTGGGTCATAGTTATTCGGCGCTTTCGGTAAACCGGCAAGCATCGCAACTTCTGGTAATGTTAACTCATTCAATTCTTTACCGTAGTAGTTTTGTGCTGCTGTTGCGATTCCATATGAACGGTTACCTAAATTAATTTTATTTAAATACATCTCTAATATTTCATGTTTTGAATACTGTTGTTCTAGCTTATACGCTAAATATATTTCCTGAACCTTACGCTTTGACGTTTTTTCCATCGATAAGAAGTAGTTTTTAATAACTTGCTGCGTTATCGTACTTCCACCTTGAGAGCCATAATCTCCTTTAAGACTAACTAAAACTGCACGTGTAGTCCCTTTGAAGTCTACTCCGCTATGCTCATAAAAACGTGCATCTTCTGTTGCTAAAAATGCATTTTCTACTAATTTAGGAATTTGATCATACGTAACATTCGTTCGCTTTTCTTTCCCATATTCATATACCAAATTCCCGTCTTTATCATAAATTTTTGAGGATAACGGATTAACAAGTTTTGTTTTCTCAAGTTTCGGCGCGTCCTTTATCATAACGAAAAAGGTAGCCACCCCTGCCACTAAACCTACAATACCTAGTAGTAAACAACTAATTAAAAATTTACGAAAAAACGATGTTTTACCTTTTGGTTTTTGTTTTTTAGAAGCTGGCTGTTTTTTCTTTTGAACTTGTCGTCGTTCCTCTCGAGAACGATAATTTTCTGACATGTTACTTTCTCCTGCCTTTCAATTCTCCCGTTGATTTACTTAAAAATATTGAGATCACTCTCACCGATACATTCAGTCAAGAAAGTGTATTGACCTGGATCATTCAATATTTTCCCAATTCACAGATTATACATTTTAGAATACTTCTTATACAAACTATTTTCACTCCTATTTTTTCTAATAATGCTGCACCTTAAAGCATAGAATGTAAGAAGTGTATTTTTAATACCTCGTATAAATAATATACCTTTTTTTCAAATGGTCAATATTTTCTTATTTATAAATCAAAGGTGAAATAAAAATAGCACAACGATATGTACTTCGTGTGAACTTCCCTATAATTACGTATAACGAACATTTAATATATTGCATATAGGTATAATACCCCTTTAATTATTAGGATTTCAACACGACAATCCCCTTCTCTACAAGAAACCATCTAAAATGAAAAGTAAGGAGTTGCGTAATGATGAAGCTTTCTCCCGTTATTTCAAAAAATTTAGTTGCTGTTGGCTATAATCCTTTTTCTATGATTTTACGTATTCAACTAAAGAATGGTATGTATGATTTCTTTAACGTGCCAGAAAGCATTTACACCGGTTTATTAAACGCACACTCTAAAAGTTATTATCATAATACTTATATTAAAAATTCTTACCGCTATACTAAAATTTAAACTTGATTGACATACAAAAAAGAAAGGCGAATCAAATTCCCTTTCTTTTTTGTATGTTTCCAATCGCAATTTACCTTCTATTTCTTTTATTAATTTCATCGTACGCCTGAACTTGTCTTTTAAGTCGCCTATCGGCTTTTTTATCATGTACGACAAGAACTGCATGTATCGCTCCTGGAACCCAAAAAATTAAGGTTAAAATGAAATTAATAATCGCTTGAAACGGCTTTCCGCAAAATAAAACAGCTACCGGCGGAAGTAGAATTGCTAATAAGTACATCATGTCTGAAAAACTCCTTACTGTTTATTTTTCAATTCTTACCCATCCATCTCCTACACTATCAAACCTATGAAATCATGTTATTTCTAAAAGCGTATGTAAGAACTCATCATTACAAAAATCACATATAATAGTATAACTAAATGAGGAGCCTCTCACTAACGTTAACAAGCTATTTTCACCTGTTCGTTTATATGTATATTCTACACCTATATGAAACAGCCTACAAAAAGAATTATCACATCAATCTTGTCCTATTTCTAAAATTGAAATACTCCAAACTTCATTTAAATGAGTATTTCATTGCCTTTTCTTAGATTCCAATCGTTGTTCCTCTACTATTTCAGTTAATCCAATTGCTGAAATTACAGTACCTATTGCCTGTATCCAAATACCTATTAGCCCTATTATACGTTGATTTTCTTTATCTATATTACTGTCTTCATTTCCCTTTTCTTCTTTTGATATATTGTGAATACCTTCATATGCTTGTAATCCTGCACCTAAACTTTGCATTGAATTCCCTAATACAATAATCCACTGTATTCCACTTATCTCATTCAATGCTACTTCTACTCCTAAAAAAGCTCCAATTGATTGCAAACTATTTCCAGTAATTATAAGGAAATCATTTTCTTTTATTTGTTCATTTAGATTAAAATACGTTCCTATTACATTAGAAATATTACCTAAAGCTAATAACTCAATCCCCGTTTTCGCTAGCGCTTTATTTTTATTATCTATAGTTACATCTTGCTTCTCACATTTATCTTCATCTTTCACATCAATAGTTGCTATAATTTGTAATATATATCCTAGGGCTTGTAATGAACTCCCTACAATAACAAGATCCGACTCAATCTTTTCTTCTCCTGCAAACCCTCTAGTTGTTCCAATAGCTGCTATAAGATTTCCTCCTACTTGAAACCATGCCCCTGTCAATTCTAAATCGCGTAGGTTCATTTCCCATCACCTATATTAAAATTTTCTAGTACATTCGAAATAAACAAATATCACCTTTAATTCATTATTTTATTTTTCATATGTAATTTTGTGCATCACATAATGTACTAATAATACAAAAAGAGCATCTTTCAGGCCATAGCCAGTAACTTTAGAGATGTGTCTCTTATGTCAAAAACATCGGAGACGCTTTTTACATTTTTTTGGAAACACCTCGGAAAAGCCTGTTAAGCACTGAAACAGGATATTGTAAAGTACAAAAAGCGTGGTCTGCTGTCATCCCTAGAAACTCTCCCGAAAGTAGCTCCTACTCCAATTGAATCTTCACAATCGCTTCAGAACCTCCTCCAAAGTCTTAATAAATTTCGGCATAGGAAGAAGATAGTTGAAAGGATATTGATTCCAAAATACGAATTCTTGTAAAGCGAATAGATAGTGCTGTGGCGGAACAAACTTTTTGCAGGAAGGCATACAGAAATTACTCTTTGAGGAAGGCTATAATTCGCTCGTTACAACGCTTATTAAGCGCTTCGACTGAGACGCAAGTTTCTGTAGGTGATGGATAGATAATTCAATTCGAAATTTTCCACTAAATATAAGTAACTCTTCAAGCAGCTTGTAGTTGTTTATAGACATTAATTTGTACACCCTTTCATACAGTATCGCATGAAAGGGTGTACAAATTTCGTTATTTTATACCTTTTCTTAAGTTGATAGCTATCGCAGCTATACATATGGTATTAGGAACATGAATAGTATTCGTTACAGAAACCACCCTAATAGCTGAATCAGAAGTTATTACAATTCAATTGACTATTTTACTTCTTCTGTGGGGACTTTCAAAGGATGTACAAAAGTGTAAAGAAAAACCGCTCGTTACTTTAATTATTTTAATTACTTATGGTATTGGCACTTACTTATATGTGATATTTGCTTTCAGAGGTTATTGATTAATATAATGAAGTTACATTAGTAGATTACATTAAGAAGGAATTGATTTTAAAGTTCACATTATCTATGAGGAGAAATAAAAAGGTTATTAAAAACCTTTTTATTTATAAGCATTCATTAGTAAATAAAAACTCCCTAAAGTGAACCTCATTTAGTAGGACTTCTTCATTTACAAGTTTTCCGTGAGCATCATAAATATATCTATACATTCGTAAACTTTCTATTAAATTTTTGTTTATTTTATCATAATTGTACTTAAATTCATTTTCACAAGTGTACTGCCGATTAAGGTTTTCTCTGAGGAATGGAGGATGTAGGGATAGGTATAAAGTTGTTTTCTCTAGTTCTAAAAATTCCTTCATGGATGGGATTAAAGAGTATTCACTTCCTTCAACATCTATTTTTATAAAATTCAAATCCTTGATATTATGTTTATGAATTAATTCATGTACAGTGGTGCAATCTACGGTACATGAATTATCTGAAATAGTTGGAATAAGACTAGGAGTGGAGTCACCATATGCACTTCTTATATATAAATTAGCAGTTCCTGTTTTTTCAGATAATGCAGCATTTATAGGAGTTACCTTTGAAGAGATTTGGGTATTTAAAGTAAGGTTTTCATTCAATTCTTCAAAAGCAACTGGATCAGGCTCCACAGCGTAGACATGTTTGGCTAGGTTTGCCCCATATAAGACTGTAGGTCCAACCCAAGCTCCGATATCAAGATAGCTATTATGTTCATTTAGAAATCTGTCCAGAATATTGAATGTAGACTCTTCCCAACTATTATTTTTTATTAAATCCCATACCATAGCACTTTGTGGACTTGCTACTACGTCAAACATAGCTTCTCTTTTAGAAATAGATATTACATCATTAGTCATCGATCACATCTCCTTAATTAGTCAGTGTCGAAATCAGATTGTTAAGTGTAATTTTATTTATTAATTCCAATTACTCCATTCAGTATTAAACAGTTTCTTTTCTTCATCTGAAATAATATTGTTTTTGTACCAAGGTAAATGTTTACATGTAAAATCATCAGCTACTCTTACCGCATCATAAAAACCGTTATTGATAAATTTTTTATTGTACACAGCAAAAGTTGTATCAATGTGAGCTTTATAAACTTTTGGATTATTATATTGCCTGAGAGGAAAAAGCCAAAATTGTTGTTCCCATTGTCTAACTGTACATTGAAAACCGGCTCTTAACTCTTCGTTAAAATTAGGATCAGGCGAAATATCTAAGGCAAGGCCTGCTTTAAAGACTGAAAGGTCGATTGTTAATTTTTTCAAATACCCAAGAAAATCATCCGGCATTTGTTCATTAAAATATAAATCTGGATCACTTACAGCAAAGAAATCTGGAAGTAAATTCAAAACTTGAGGATTTGTAAAAAATTGTGGTCCGTAGTTCTCATTATTTTTCATCAAATTATATTTGGTTGATATTTGTTCGTAAAATTTAAGTAGAGGGGGAAAAGTTGAATTATTATCCCAAATCCATATATTTTCATCTTCCACCTTTTTTTCTTGTAACTGATTTAACATTTTTTTTAAATAGGTAATATTATTAAAAGCTATTACTATTACAGGAATATTTGAATTGTTTTTTAGGTTCTCTATATTAGAACGACTTAGCTGGTTTTTACATTCAAACATAAGTTGTAACACCTCCAGAGGAAACAATTACCTTCCATTTTTTTGTAATGTAAAAAAGTAAAGAAAATCTTTTCTAGTCATTTCTTATCCATTTTGATTAAATAAGCATAAGTGTAGAAAACAAAACACAATAGTTACATACTGTGAGTATATTAGAGGTAACATTTCAAGATACACATAAAAAATGAGGAAAAGAAATTGTTCGAAACTTTACTATCTACATATATCAAATTTTAATATTCAAAATTCCACCTGTTATAATAAATGGTTTTTCAACTAAAAGTTGTTATACGTTTGAGGCTGAGCTTGGTGAAACTTTAGTAGTATCATTTTATAGATTCATCGGAATCAATTTTTGGAATTTAACGATGAAGATAGAACATAGAGCGTTTTTTCTTGATATACTATGTAAATTATAAAAAAAGGTTTATAAAAACAAAAAAATTTGAAGGAATGGGCAATTAAAGAGAAAAAAGTGGATTTTCGTGTGAATATATGAAGCAACACAAGGAGAAATTTGATTCATTACAATAATCGCTTGTATCGCATATGATATTGGCTATTTCTTTTATATTATGTTTGCTTTTGAAGTTTAATAATTAATTTTATGGAAGTAAAAGGCTCCCTGCTTAAGAAGACCTTACGGAACACAGAAAATATATGAAAAAGGTGATTCATATGCGATAAGATATTTTAAAACTATAAAAAACAAAGTCAATATGAATTCCTTACCTTAGATTACATAATATGAATATAAATGAATTAGGGCACCCTTTCCTTGAGTTGATGGCTATGACCTTTCAGGCACTCTTTTTTGACGAGGAGTTTCTCGGTGAAGATGTAATTAGCAAATGCTTCTTATATACTTCAATATATGTTTGTCCTTCAAAACTGTACGTACTATTTTACTTTTCTAGTCTCTCTTTTTGTTTATCAATCAAAAAAATCAATGTTTATGTCATTATTATTTTTAAATTTTATTTTCTCTTCCCCACATTTCTCACACCTACGAATAAAAGCTACACCCAATTTACCATTTTTATAATCTTCATTATCCTGTATTTTAATGAAACTATAATTATGTTTACGGTTCGATTTATCCAAATACTTTTCAATCCACTTTTGCAACTTAACAGAGCCCATCTCTATCAAAGAATTTCCACCTAGTCTTATAGCATACTTTTATTTAAATTCTCAATCTCATTTTGCAACTTTTTAAATTGCTCAAAATGCATTGTTATAGATTGAATACTATTCCTTTCAACATTTTGCTTCACTAATAAAACGCCTGTATCGTGAAAAATCGCTTCAAGTTCTTTCCTTATAGATACTTTCGTAATATATGCGGTTTTAATTGCCGATAAAATTGCTATTTCATTAAACTTTAATTTTATTTCATTAGGACAAAATGCTTTTTCGATCAATGTAACATCATTACTATAAATAAAAGCAACAAGTTTACTTGATTCTGCATCTGTTAAATCCACTGTTTTTATAACATTATCCATTACATTTCGCCTCCTTTAATTCCGTATATATTAATTATACAAATTTATTCTTTTTAAAATTCAACTCTTCGTTAATTTTAACATACTTTTTGCTCGATTGATTAAACAAAGCTTCAAACATTTTTCTATTCCGCAATATTTGTCAAATGAACCAATTAGACTATACCTTCATATAGTAATGCAAACAATTACTTATAAAGTAGGTGAAATTTATGCCCTCAGTTGTAGGGAATTTAGTTGTACAAAATAGTAACGGATCTTTCAACTTAGGTGATTTCTACAACGTTTCTCCAAAAGAGAATACGAAAGCTTATAACGGATCTGGCGCATCTAACGTTGGTTTCGTAGTGAACACTTTTAGTGGGGTTAGCGCGACTAATACATTTGATTCTGATCTAGCAGATCAAAACCAAGTTGGTACGGCCTAACCAGATCGGTAATCATCTTTGTATAACATTTTAAAATTTGTCTATACTATACTCAGGCTGACACACAGCTATCGTCGATTTTTTGAGTGCCAATCTTTTTCTCCCTTTCCCCGGGACTAAGCAGCTAGCTTGCATCTAGCTGCTTTTTCATTTAGTTCTTCACCTCTTCAAAAAAATTAGATTTTTACAGGCAGCCTGACTCACAGCCGAATTTTGAGGCGTAAATCTAACTGCCCGCAAATAGCTAGATAAATTAAAGAAGCTAAACTTCAAAATTCAGCTTCTTTTAAGTTACATCAATTATGTCCCTTGCAGCAAATATATATGTTTTATAAAATGCATCTGTACATTTTACAATTTGTTGAATTGGATTTATATGAACCACTGTCATATAACTCGTAAGTATGTATCCTTCTTCAAAATAGGTCACTAACATCTCTTTTTCAGACAATAATGAAGTTAATAATTTGTCTGAAATACTTTCTTTCGCTTCATTCGTTATTAGTGGCCTTTGGACTTTTAATTTCTCTCCAATAATTTTTCTCATACTTAATAATTGTTCCGACATTACTGTAAATGGAACCCACTCTCTTCCTTTTTCCTGTACCTTTACATAATTCATTTTCTTTACTCCTCAATTTTCTACATCTATCCATTCATAAATTTCACTTCTAAATACACTTTATCCATCTCTTATTTAATATGTAGCGTAGCTTTCCAATTCAAAATTATTTATGAATTTGTAGGAATCTCCACCCAAAAAGAACGTTAGTTCTAATTATACACGAACGAATGTTCTTTCGGAAGTACAACATGTAAATTTTTTAAACAAAATGCAACCTTAATCTATGAAGTTTATTCATACTGATTGATTCCTCCTTTTAATTAATGAATTCTCTTTGCACTTCCTATCGCATCATAGAATACGTGTAGCAACAATAAAAGCGACTCCACCTCATGTGAAATCGCTTTTATTGAACTAATTATATTTCTAATTTTACTTTTCTATCCTAACTAACGTTCTTTCTGGAATACAAATTTCAGCTACATCTCATTAACCATCCTTCAACAAAAGCATATACTTTGATTATGAACGAACGCACAAATCTTTAGAAACTTATGATGTAAAACCATTCATTCCTCATAAGTTTCATACATATCGACAATTACTACCATTTATCCCGCTATTTGCGGGCTAATAATCAGTGAGAACGAACAAAACTCAAATTGATTAATATTTCACTTTCTTTATTGAATAAGTTTAGGTTGCATAATAATATGTAATTCTCTCTCTGTTTCTGTTTTTTTCGGATTTCGATAGTATTCCAGTTTATATTCTACTACTTCATACTCAACCATCCCAATCTTTATCCCTTTTGTTTCCTTTAATACAGCTAATAGAACGCTTATATTTTCATTAGATGATTCAAAAATTTTCCCTCCGCCTTCTCTCTTAAAAATAACTTTCATATATTCTCCCCCAAGTTAATTTAATAATCTAGTAAATATAAAAATATTCATCCTACTTTAATAAATAATTCATATCATCGTTAAGAACATCCTTTTGTAATAAATGTTCAAAATTTCACTTCCTATAAAGTTAGTTTATACTCCAATAAATATGATATGTACCATTCTTTAAATTATGTCCTCTATTCAATTTCTAAGAAAATATCAAAAATATATTTAGTTTATATTTAACAAAATTAATTAACTAAAACATTATCATTTCAACATTTTGCGAAGTAATTGTTTATTCCTTTTTATTTACACCAAAATTTTCTATTGTAATTCTTAATATTTAAATGTAATATTGTATTGTCTTACTATCTATTTATAACTCACACACTAACGAGAAAAGGGAACTCTATATGAGTTCCCTTTTCTATTAAAAATTAAAAAACAGAAATATAGCACTATGCTAAATCTCTGTTTTACTTCTAAACTTTACTTCGCATCTAAGAATTTAAATGTATCTTTAAATTCATTATCTGTTACTTTAATATCCGCTTCTTTCAATAGATCATTGATTACTTGTTGTTTCCATTTACCTGTCGCATCTTGTAGTCTTTGTTGTTCTAAATCTTTTCGAATCGAATCTTTCACTTCATCAAATGGTTTCAATTCTTTTTTATCCGTCACTTTTATAATATGATAACCAAAAGATGTTTTTATTGGCTCACTTACTTGTCCTGCATCTAATTTATACGCAGCTTCCTCAAATTCTTTCACAGTTTGACCAGGAGCAAAACCAGCTATTTCTCCGCCCTGTTCCTTTGAACCAGTATCTTCCGAATATTGTTTCGCTAAAGCAGTAAAATCTTCACCATTATTTATTTTCTCTTTTACTTCTTTCGCAGTTTTTTCATCTTTCACTAAAATGTGACTTACCTTCATTTCTGGTTTATGGTTATCTTTCACATCTTTATCTGTGACAGTCGCTCTAATCGCTTTCTCAAGTGCAATTTCTGGCTTCATTCTCTCTTTTAATTCATCTTCATTTTTTAATCCTACTTGCTCTAAAGCCACTTTAAACTTGTCACCCATTTGTTCCTTCGCTGCGTCTACTTGTTTTTTAGCTTCTTCATCTGAAACTTCATATTTATCTAGCAATGCCTTATTTAACATCATTTGAGATAAAGTACTTTTTCCATATGTTTGCCTTAATTCTTTACTAAACTCTTTCTCTGTCACGTTTCCTACTTTTGATGTTGCAACATTTTCTGAGGAACCACACGCAGACAATGTTAGCGCCACACATGTAATAATAGTTCCCATAAATAGCTTTTTCTTTTTCAATTCAAATACCTCACTTTGATAAATGTATATTAGGAACTATACAGCGCTATTGTGAAATTAATGTGTTTTCCGCAAGTATTTCTCTTCATGCCAGAGACAAGCTTTATTAAATACAAAAGCCGGCATAAAGCCGACTTTTTAACATCATTTAATCTGCACATGTTCTTCTTTGATCCATTTGTTCCCACCTATATCTATATATCCATCTTGACGATTCCAAATACGATAAGGGACCTTCCCATCGACCGCACCTGTATCATTCCCGTTTGGTCCATCGTACGTTCTAATTTCATATCCAGGTGTGTATTTGGAATATGCATAAAACCATTGTACATTAAAATGTTCTAACTTAGCCCACTGTTGTTCACTACCTAAACAAATCATATCTTTTTCGCCACCTCCCCAATAACCTTTAAAGATTAAATATGGGATTTTTTTCGTAAGTCTTCCTGTAAACTGTGGATTCGCAGGATTTTCATATAAATTAATGCCGTATCCATCATCATATTTTGAAACTGCAATACCAATTCCATTTGGTTGCTTACTATCTCCAATACTAGATTGATTTGTTTGATTTGAACCTATAAACCAAGAAAGATTTTTATTCCCAATTAATTGATTTAAATCACATTTTCCAATACCAGGAACATTTCCTGAATCAGTATATTGCCAAATATCACAAGGATATGCTGGTTTATTCCCTCCATAACGAGGAATCCAAATAAAATCAGCATCAATATTGCGAGCTCCAAATGATACATACGTGTGATGTCCTACATATAAACCAATTTTTTTTGCACCTAATCGGCGTAATTCATCAATAAATGCTTGAGTCCCGCCTTGCATATCTACCATTGTTTGAACTTCTACATCTGCCACCCAAAATTTAGCGTTTTTATCGCCACGATTCCAAAAATCTTGCGCTTCTTTTTTTGCATCTGAAATAGATATAGAACGGCAAAATGCATAATTCCCAAATGGAATACTACGTTTCTTCATTTCTTTCACATAACCTTGATACATAAAATCAACCGTATTCGAACCATCTTGAACTCTAGCAATAACTAAGTCTAGCTGAGACACTGCAATATCCCAATTAATATTTCCATTCCATTTCGAAATATCTACAATATAACCCATTACTAATCAACTCCTTTTTATTATCTTATTCAAAGCTTGTATTATTGCTAGACCCATATGCCTAATAGCAAGCTTCTATAAGACAAATAAATATATTTTCATCATTTTTTAAAACTAAATAATTTCTTTTTATCCATAATAAACAAGTTCTTCTTTTTACATTTGCAAACGATAGACTTACGTTTATTTCACACTAAATATTGGGATGAAATCACAAATAATGCACATACTATATATAAGCAATTTTTGCTTATACTCATGAATGACCTCCAAGATTTTTCAATCTCCCTGTAAAAAGGCAGCTAAAAAAAGCTGCCTTTTTACAATTTATTATATAGAGACAAGTTAATTACCGCTTATTCCCTCGTATTAGTCTGTTTTTAAGCTTTTTATAAACATGATATATATTTTTTTACAACACTATTTTGATACGTACTAGAAATTAAATCAACTACAATAAAAATTACATATTATATTAATATGTCTTCCTAATTAAAAGGAAATAAACATATAACCCCTGTTATGTAAGGAGTTTATTTAATGAGAAAAATCCCTATCGTATTCAAAGTTCCCCCGAATTCAAAGCTAAAAGTTACATTCTACGGTCCTTGTAACGAAGTAATTACAAATGTGTCTTTAATTAATCAACTACCCACCCCTACCTGCCAAACTGTATCTCAATATCCAGACTTTAAGAAATATATAACTGAAGTCCGATCATTATCAAATTGTTAATCGTATAATTTTATGATTTATCATTTCGAACAGTACGATAACAAAATAGTAAAAAGAGCCGCATCTTTCAAAAGAAACGGCTCTTTTTCATTTCACAAAAACATGACTTCATTAAAAAACTAAAATAACTCATTAATTGATATTCTATTGATATTTTGTTGATATTTTACACATATTAATGAAATGAGCATATATTATCGTATGGAGATTCTCCACTCATAAAACCTATCTTTTTTGAGCATACTTTGTTTGTATGCTCTTTTTTTATTCTTTACTTAACGGATTATCTTGTTAACATTTCCAAATATCCATCTAACCAAACATTGAATATTTCAAAAAAACATTTTCTTATAATGCACTATGAATATAAGTTTAATAATTTATCTGTAGCTACATTTTCAGTATCACTTAAATCGACAAAATAATGAAGTTGCCACAGTTGACTCTTCTTAGCTTGATTACTAACAGGTTTATCCCAAATAGGGTAAACCCTCATAGCCATTTTCCCTTTTTGGTTTTGCGTTTTTAATATTTTTTCTTTTAGAAGAATCTCTTTTGGAAAAATAAATTGTCCTAGTTTATTATCCGCTATACAAGTGATAACTAAAAGGTTAGGAGCCGAATCATAAAAAAATGCCTGATTGCTCATAGAGGCATTTTTCTCCCAAAAAGAAACAAATTGTCCAATCTTATTAGGCGTAATTTTCGATACCCTAAATCGTATGCTTCTATTATTTAGCTGGAATACCCATCCTGCATATTCTGAATTTTGCTTTTCTTCTTTTCGTTTAGTAATTAATAGATTATTAGGTTTATAAATCATTTCATCTAGTTTTTCAATTATATTACTAAAATTTGTCATGTAAACGCACCTTTTTTATTTTTCAGTATACCAAGAACATTCGTTCTTGTATATCAAACTTAAACAAATGATGACTTTGAATAGTCTTTCAAAGATCATTTGATCTACTCCATCCATAACTTCAAATTTACTTTTATAGTATTTATTACATTACTCTTCCAATTTCTTGTATTTTTCATTATTATATTAATATATCAATAAAAAACGAGGTACATATTACATGAATCCATCCAAAATTGACTTCGGCTCCATAGAGCAACCTTTCTTCCTATTAGTTTTATATCTTATCGCAATTCTTTTAACACTCGGCATTACATTTAATATATGTCATTCCCTTTTACTAAATTTAAATGCACCGAGATGGGTAGCAAAACTGTTAGCTATCGTATTAACTCTAGGTGTTGCTTATCAAGTATTTATGAACTTATTTTAATATATTACCTTCTAAATAACTTAAACTAAAAGGCCCTACCATAAGGTAGAGCCTTTTTTTAAAAAATAGTCCATAAATCACAAACATGTCTTTTATTTTATTGGAGATGGGAATCTTGCAGCTTCAAAATGCGTACTAATAAATCCTGGATCATTTTGTATAATCAGTCCATCTACATCACTCTCAGCAAAAATTTCAACTACATCTCCTGCATGTAATTGAAGTATTGTTGAAACAGCTACGACATTTGCAAAATTGGGTGGACCAAAAAAGTCATTATCTATCGCTATAGCTGGATTATCATTTACCCGAATTTCTACACGCGCTCTATAATTCGTATTACTATCATTAGGTGCAAAGCTGATTGTACCAATAATAGAATAAACTCCTCTAGTCTTCGGAATAAACTCTGATGTTACTGGATTATATTCATTCGCTAAATCAAACTGTTCATTTGGGAATAATACTTTAACAAAAGTATTTGCAGTGACATTTTGATCTACTGTACTAACAGCTCTAAAAGCAGATGCCCTTACAAGCTTATCTTTCTCATTATCACAACACTTATCGTAATAATCTGTACTCTTCTTACAACAAGTATGCTGTGTCTTTTTATAGCCATTGCAATGCTTACAATAATAATAAGACATATTTATATCCCCTTTCTAAATCTATTGTTGTATACTATGCAAAATAAATTTAAAAAGTTTGGACGAGCTATTGCTATTATGAAATTAAAAAAACTCCACCGAAAAGCAGAGTTAATAAAATTTTTTCCTTTTTAATATTTATACAATTGGAGATGGGAATCTTGCAGCCTCAAAATGAGAACCATCTTCTGTACTACTAATAACCCCATCTATACTACTTTGCGCAAAAATCTCGACAATATCACCTGCATGTAATTGAAGTATTGTTGAAACACTTACAACATTACCAAAATTTATTGGACCAAAAAAGTCGTTATCAATAGCAATTGCCGCATTTCCATTCACTCGAACCTCTACACGTGCTCTATAGTTTAAATTTGTATCGTTTGGAAAGAAACCAATCGTTCCAATTACGGAATAAACGCCTCTAGTCTTCGGAGTAAAATCTGATGTTGCTGGGTTATATTCGTTCGCTAAATCAAATTGTTCATTTTGAAATAATACTTTAACAAAAGTATTGGCTGGAAGGTTTTGATTAACTGTATTTACAGCTCTAAAGGCAGATGCTCTTACAAGGTTATTCTCCTTATGATCGCAAGAACAGTCATCACATCTTTTACCGCACTTATTATAATACTCACTTCTTTTTTTACAGCAATCATGATTTTTCTTTTGGTAACTCTCACAATTCTTACAGTAGTAATAACAAGACATATATAGCGCTCCTTTCTACTCTATTACTACATATTATGCAAGCTAGATTTGGAAGGTTTAGACTAATTTGCTGCTATTACCAAAATAAGAACGTGCTACCATAAGACAGCTTGAAGAGAAAGTATAAGTATAAAACAAAGCTTAATGTTAGGAATGCGTCACCAATTATATTACTAAAGTAGTATCTTTAATGATGCATTCCTTGGCCTAGGATGTTCTCGTTTTATAACACCCTACATTACTGCTGCCCTCTTGAATTTATTATCCCCCTCCGCTACGTTCATTTCTGGTAAGTTTTCTCTGACTAATTGTTCAGCAAATGGTGGCGGTACCGCGTTTCCGCATCTGGCAACTTGTTCTGTTTTCGGATAAGGCTTCCCGTAAAAATCATGATCAATAATGTAGTTGCTTGGGAATCCTTGCGCTGCATATAACTCATGAGGTTGTAACATTCTCATTCCAATATCTAAAATTTTATAATTGTTCCCTAGATACGAATCATTTCTTATAAGGACACTCTGTACTTGCGCCCTAATATAATAAATACTCAAATTTATTCCCCCGTATATTTTTATAAATTGTATACAGTTCCATATGGAATTGTTGAAACAGAAATTCCATATGGTGTAATATGATGCATTGGGTAATAATACTCCATAGATGAATAGTACGGTTGTATGCCTTGCTGTATTTGTTGCATTTGCTGCTGTGCTTGTAACGCTTGTTGAACAGCTTGAATTGTACTTTGTGCTCCGCTATACGTAATACCCGCCGTACCATACGGACGCATTCTATCTCGGGTATCAAAATATGAATAAAACATTATTATTCAACTCACTTCCATATAAGTTATTACAAAGTATGTTATGATTCTTAATTTCAGTGAGTGTTAAAAACTAGTCCACTAGCTTTTATTCAAATAGCGTTTTTGCTCACCTTCCTTCTTTTGATCCCCACTTTTTTTCAAAATATTCAGACGTTACTTTGCATTCAAGGCCAATCTTCTCACCGACAATCAATCGGTCTACATTTGCAATCATCCACGGGTATTCAGGATGCTGCAGGATTGCATTTCTGCGTTGTACCTTTAAATTCGTACGCTTGGAAAATTCTTTTGCAACTACCTCTTCCAAAACGTTTCCGAAATATGCCGATTCACTTTGTAAATCTTCCTTTTCAATCGCTTGTGTTTTTTCAAAGAATACTTGAACTGCTGATTTTCATTAATTTAAACCTGCGATTGCAGAAACATCTGAGCCACCAATAGCTTGCAACCACTGAGCGTGGTCCATGTTTAGTGTGTTAACCAATACTTTTGCTTGCATGTTCTATTCACTCACCTTCCATATTATACTGATACCAACATATATTTTTTTATGAGGACTCATTGCCGTGAGTCCTTTTTTATTGCCCCAAATACTTTTGTAACAATTCCAACGCTTCATTAATGCTCCCATTCACACCCTCAGGTTCCGCGCCTTCTGGATATTCCTGTGAAATCATTACCGCTCGACTGATGGCATCTTGTAACTTTTCGGCATCGATAGACGTTGTCATGATACCTTCTTGCTCCTGTGGATCAGCTTTACCATAGCCATTGTGCATGGACATCTGGTTTTCTAGCATCTAGCTCGCCTCCTTAAAAAATGCAGGATTTTCCTTTCTATTATCGAATTAGTAATGTTTGGAAAGGGGGTGTAACATGGCAAAAATTAAAGTAGGACTTACACAATTTTTAGACTTCACACTGAAAAGTAGTGCAGCTAAAACAAACTTTGTAAAAAATCTAAAATCTCAACCTGAATACCAACCAGCTTTTGATTACTGGCAACAATTACGAGACACTGTTATTAAATTTCATCAAAATGAACTACCTTTTGAATGTTTCGAAACATTAGTACAAACGGTTGATCAAAGGAAAAAGCAAAACTATATCGATGTCATAAAGCAGTACAAAAAATTTATTAAAAACAACGACGTCTCTTGGTTCGATCCAGGTAAATCACATTGGATATCAGATGATTTAATCGTCCGCTCATCACCTGAACTCGGTTTGCTCATTAATGATGAGCCGCATCTTATCAAACTGTTTTTCAAAGGAAAGAAAGAGCGAATTGATAAATACAACATCAACTCAACGCTGACATTATTAAACGAATCAACATTTTCAAATGAACATAACGATGTGAATTATACGGTTCTTAACATCCAAAAGAACAGAATGTATACGAATAACTCTATTAATAATGATCATTTAATAGCACTTGAATCAGAAGCTAACCAGCTTTGTTATATATGGAATAAGATGTAAAGGGTACTATTCATCTCTTTCAATACCTTGTTCATGCATAATTTGGGCACAATTTTCACAAATCCAATCAGTTTCGTTTAATTGAAGCTCACCTTCTTGTTCCTCACAAACAATGCAGGGTGGGCGTTTTTTTCGAAAATAGTTTCTTTAACCATTTCCGCATCCTAACTCACCTCCTCCGAAAGAGTGATATAATGAGCTCTTTCCACTAAATCAGCGTTAACCCCCTAGTTTTTTAATCGATGAAGAAGTTCTTCGTTTTTTAGAACATGCAAAAGAAAACCGTTATTATATCGCTTATCTTCTTGCTATTACATGTGGAATGCGTAAAGGTGAAATCTTAGGTCTACAATGGAAAGATATTGATTTTGAGAGACGAACGTTATCTGTTAACCGTTCCCTCTCTCACATTACAAAGGGATTCCATGAACTAAAAACCTCTTCAGGAAAGAGATTGCTGATTTTGCCTGACATTACTTTAATGGCACTAAATGACCATCTGCAAAAAATCTCTGAGGAAAAAGAGCGATATGGTGAAGGCTATAATGACTGCGATTTGGTCTGCCGTTTCAGAAGTTTGACACAGCTCTGGAAAAAGCTTATAAAGAAAAGTGAGGTTCCTGATATTCGGTTCCATGATCTGAGGCATACTCATGCAACATTAATGTTGAAACAAGGTATACATCCGAAGATTGTAAGTGAACGATTAGGACATAAAAGAGTAGGTATCACACTGGACACCTACTCACATGTTGTACCAGGACTTCAGGAAACTGCGGTGGATCAATTTGCAAAAGAATTATTCGGAAAGAAGAACTTTCGTTAGAAGTTTTCTTTTCTTGGCAAAAACGCCGCCTAAATAACCCAAAATATTATAAGTGAAAAAGGAGCAACAAAACATGAGAGAAATCAAGTCTGACAAGGAATTCAAAGACATCATCGCAAGCGAGGAGCCAGTAGTTGTTAAGTTCTTTACTACATGGTGCCCAGATTGCGTGCGTATGGACAACTTTATCGGAGATGTAATGGAAGAGTTCAATAAGTTTGAATGGTATTCTATTAATAAAGATGAGTTCCCAAGTATTGCTGAAGAGTATCAAGTAATGGGTATTCCAAGCCTACTTGTATATCAAAATGGCGAAAAGTTAGGTCACTTACATAGTGCAAATGCAAAAACGGAAGAGCAAGTTACTGAGTTTTTAGAAGCATACTAAGAAACGAAAAACCTCTGAAAAATCATCAGAGGTTTTTTTCGTTTTCAAATTGGTCTTTGCCTTTGTCTCTTTCTGGAAAGTGAATATTATAATGCTTTCTCCTCTTCTTATTGAAGAATTTTTTTATCATTTCTTATATATTACTCACACGGGGAATTACAAAGAGTCATTTTGTGAAAAATATATATGAAAGAAATTATGAGAATCATTATTCTCGCCCTCTTTCCTTTTGCCATAATCAGCATTAATTGTTTAATAAATTTCCACTTTGTGCTTTTCAACATATTTTTCCTTAACGAAACTTTGTTATCCCCTTCTTAAAAAGCTATAAAACGTCAACAATGTTTGTATAGACCCACACGAGTTTCGTTTGATACTCTATGTATAGAAAGAAACTCCTTGTAGAAAGGCGAGTGATTAAAATGGATTCTCTTTCTCATAAAGAAGCTGATAAAGGTGCTATTGTCAGCATTATAGCCTACATATTTTTATCCTCTTTGAAAATCATCATCAGTTATATTACCCTCTCTAGCGCATTACGTGCTGACGGTTTGAATAACTTAACGGATATTGGTGCTTCTTTAGCAATATTAATTGGCCTAAAAATTTCTCGTAAGCCTCGTGACCCAGATCATCCATATGGGCATTCGCGTGCAGAACAAATCGCATCACTTGTTGCTTCCTTTATTATGGCAACGGTCGGATTAGAAGTTGTGATTAGTGCAATTCAATCGTTTTTAAATCCGAAACAAGCAGCGCCTAATGTACTCGCTGCGTGGGTTGCTTTATTTTCTGCCGTCGTAATGTATTTCGTATATAAATATACGAAAAAGATTGCGATTCAAACAAAGAGTAAGTCGTTAGAAGCCGCTGCAAAAGATAATTTATCAGATGCTCTCGTAAGTATTGGTACAGTAATAGGTATTGTCGGAGCACAGTTCAAAATGCCTATTTTAGACCCTATCGCTGCTTTAATTGTCGGTTTTATTATTTGTAAGACTGCATGGGAAATTTTCGTAGAAGCTTCTCATATGCTAACGGATGGAATCGATCCTGAGAAAATGGATGAATATGCTGATGCTATCGAGCATATTTCAGGTGTGGAACATATTGTAGATATTCGCGCTCGTATGTATGGGAATCAAACGTATGTAGATATTACAATTGAAGTAGATGCTCGAATGGATGTTAGCGAAAGCCATTGTATTACTGACAATATTGAAGATATGCTTCGAAAGAAATTCGGAATTTACCATGCTCATATTCATGTGGAGCCTATGCAAAAAGAACCTATTATGACATAGGTTCTTTTTTAATGAACGCCTTATGAAATATAACACATAAAACGAGCCAGCTACCGCCAGCTGCCCATCCGGCTAATATGTCAGATGGATAGTGCACGCCAAGATAAATTCGGCTAACTGAAATAGATAATACAACGAAGCTTGCTATAAAAATAAGCAGCAACTTTTTATGCAATGAAATACGATCTTCTGTAATTGTGACGTATGCAATAAATCCTAAAAAAGCAGTAGCGTTCATCGTATGACCGCTCGGAAAGCTATATCCAGTTGCTGTAACAAGCTGCGTCACATCAGGTCTTGCTCGTTCGTACCATAGTTTGAGCATACTGTTCAAATAACGTGATCCGTAATAATTAATTGTTAGAAGTAATGCACTTAATATTTTTTTTCTAAGAAGAAAATACATTACAAGTATAATGAGTAACGGGAAATATATTCTTTTTGAACCGATAAAGGATACCCAAGTAAAATAGTTTGTCAAATAATCGTTTCGGAAACTTTGAATAAAGTGTGCGACTACATTATCAAATTTTTCAATACAAGCGGTATGATACGAAAGTGATAGTGCGACAAAACAAATGAGTAGTGTACAACTTAACAAGTATAAATGTCGGTATCGTTTCACATACATAACCTCACTATGCAAAAAAATGGAGCGGTTGTTTTAGTTTTCCTCTCCATTTCTTTTTTATGCATAGTTTATTAAAAAATATTATTGTTAATTTTTTGCTGCATCGTTGGAATATCTTCGTTTGTTACTGTAAAGCGAATAACCTTCTCATCAAGATCAAGCGCTTCTGCGAATAAACCAGCCAATCCACGTGATTTTCTATCTACTTCCATAATGATTTCTAATCGGTCGTGGGCACTTGGCAAAATTAATAATTCTAATTCATCTAATTTCCCATAATACTCTCCGGAAACTGGAATAAACTCAAATTCTTGCGCGAATGGAACTTGCTTACGTAATCGATACGGTAATTCTTCGCATTCTATATGACGCGCTTTAAAACCTAATTGATTTACACTAGCTAATACACTGTTCAATAGCGCATTCGGCAATACTTGAATATAATCACGGTCACTTGGATCAATACTACGTTTAATATCAAGACCTGTATGAACCCAAACCGTTTTCATTCCAAGTGTTAGTGGTGCTTCAATTGGCATTAAAAACGAAAATGGAATTTCCACTTTTTCATTTGGCTCTACAGAAAATGGATCTGTTAAACGAACTCGCTCTAAATCATACGATGCAGTTACTTTTTTATCATCCACTTCTCTTACATATGACGTCGACAACGTTAAGTAAATGCTTTCAATTTCTTGGCTAACTGAACCTCCAGTTATATGAACCTTCCCTACTATCTCTTCTCCAACTGTATACTCATCTCTTTCAAGAACAGTATCTACTTTTGCACTTCCAATTCCAACGCTTGCTAAAAACTTTTGAAACATGGGGTCTCCATCCTTTCTAAAGCGTAAGCTACATCTTTTTTCAAATCTTGTACATTTTCATAGTATGGCGCTTTCATTTGTAACATTCGCATTAGCATGTCGCGATTATATTCTTCCAGCACTAACTCTTCATACCAAGGTTTTTCCTTTTTTTCAGTCGATTCATAACCAGCATACAATAAAAATAATACGAAATGACCGAGCGCATAAAAGTCGCTACGAAAGTGAACTTCTCGCATCAAAGCTTGTTCACCTTCATAAGTTATAGCTCGCTCATCACCCTCACCTTTCAATTTAGCCAATCCAAAATCAATAATACTAATCTGATTTTCTTTCATTAATATGTTTGGAATACGTAAATCTCGGTGAATGATACCTTTACTATGAAAATACGAAACAATTCCTAGTACTTCATATAAAATTTCAAAAACTTCACGTTCATCATATACTTGCCCATCTAAGAAAATATGATCTTCGAAATTTCCCCCCGGCATATACTCCATCACAAAAAAGTTCTTTTTCTCCCATATGAAATGATCATGTAGATTAGGAATTGACGCATGATTTAATGTTTGTAAAATCACTTTCTCTTGCTCAAATGATTTTCTACCAGACTCATATCTTTGTTTACTTTGCCTTAATTGTTTTAAGACTTTATATTTATTTATTTGTAAATCATTAACGACATATGTAACCCCATAACTGCCCATTCCAATTACTGATTCAATCTTATAACGCTCTGCAACGATTGTATTTTTTCGCAGTGGTCTATCAAATAAAGCTAGTATACGACGCCATTTCATCAGCTACTTGAAAAGAAGCTACGGCTTTTACGTTTTCTTTTATAATGCTGATGCCCATAACCAGATGAACGTCGTTTATTATCGCTACTTGAATACGAGCGCCCTCTATGACGATAATCACTACTTGAATACGAACGATGTTTTTTCTTTCCTAATAAAGAATCAATAATTTTTTTGAACATCCCTTCACCTCTTGTATAAAATTTTCTTTTAATTATACCAACAATTCTTGTCTATATTTGTGACAAGTTTGTAAAGAGTAAAAAACGACGAGTTAAGCCCGCCGTTACTTTCAATCTTCCTCTTCATCAAAAACTTCATCAATCATGCATTTCTCTAATAAATACTCAAATGTAATATCTGCCAGGTCCTCAATTTCTTCTCTTTTTGGAACGTACCCTCTTTCAATTAGTCGCTCATAAAAAAACTCCGCAATCTCTTCCGTGTCAATTACGACTTCAATTTCCTTCATGAGCATCACTCCTTTATTTCTGTTTTATGAAAAAATCTCAAAATTATGTATATGAGATTAGAAAAATAGTTTTTTCTTTTTTATAAGTCATATCATGTAGGCAAAGGGCATACGATGTTAGTACAAGCTATCCAAAGGGGGAAATAATAATGGAATACCAATACGAAGTAGAGCAAACAAAAGAAGAGTTCATGCATGAAGATCAATGGGCAGACTCTCTTATTAAATGGCTTTTTATTTTTTTAATAATTGTAGGCATACCTTATACTGCATATGTTGTTGTTCAATTTATTCTCTCTTTCTAGTTAACTATTTTTTCTCTGTCAATTTAACTAAATAATTTTGAACAACATCCATAACAATTTTATATTCTTCATCTTTAAATGTATCGAATAATAAATGATAATCATTATAAATATCTAATAACCCATCAATAATTTCTTGGCGATTCGTCTTTACACTTACTTTTTTCGAATTGTTAATTGACTTCAATTTTCCTAAATCCAATTTATTCATACCAGCTTTATCTTGTTTCATTTTCTTCAAAATTGCATTTGCCGTTTGTGCATTGGCAAGTAATGTTAAATCAGATTCATCAGCTTCTAACCATTCACCATCAGTAATTCGTGACAATTCATATATAGTATCTTCCCATGCATCATTTTTATATCTCCATACTTCTGTACGAAAACCAACAATACGAAAAACATCTTTATCATATCCAGTTACTTGCACGAGATCACCAAACGTAAAGTTATAATTTAATTCAATCCACTCTGTGTCTCCCTTTTTCATTTCTTGCTCTGTTACATGCTGTAAAGTTTGCTCAACGTAAAACCCATCGTGATTATTTACTTCGTATACGTAAACTCCATCTAAAATCTTCATATTTGTGATTTTTCCAACGGTTCCATATAGCGTAATCACGACTATGTCCCCTACGTTGTATTTAGGTTGTTTTTTTCTTGCCATCTCTATCTCTCCTTTTTTTGACGTCGTGATTTTGATAACAGTATATGCAACCTACATAAAAACGCTTATCACAGAAGCTTATATTCATAAATTTTTTCAATAAAAAAATATCACTACATAAAAATTTATGTGAAACGCAAAAAAAGCTAGTAAATAGACTAGCTTCAAATCAAGAAATTTCGTATAAAAAAACATACAGAATACATTACTTTTTTAAAGTGAAGTATTCTGTATGTTTTTTTATACTTTCTATCTCTCTTGTATATACAAATCCCATGCATCATCAAATATAGACATACTTTCTATCATTCCACTTAACTCTAAGTATGAACTAATTACATCATAGTCTTCAGATTGCTTCGGAAAACTTAAATCATCATACATCGCCTCTGCTAAATCTGATATTGCATTTTTAAATAAAGCTGCACGGTGCTTCATCATATAATGGTAAAATGTCTTTTTCAAAAATATTCCCTACCTTTCTAACTTGGGTACATTATACAAGGCAAAAAAGAAAAAAACCAGCATAAAAGCTGGTTAAAAGTCGAAATAATTCCTTTTTAATAAACGTGGTCTTCCCATCAACTCTTCGAATGTTAGTTGTTTTGGCAAATCTTTCGTATAAATTAAAAACAACTGATCTTCAATTTCTTTTACAGTATGGTCTGCTTGATAGTCCATTCCACATGAGGAACAAGTAATACATGGTGTCTCTTGGATTTCAATGGCTTTCGTACCATCTGGTAATTCCCAATATACAGTATTCAAGCTTTCTTTCGCTTCTGTACTGTCACACCACATACAATTCATACTACGTCACCCTCATTTTTTTTGTCGTCATCTAACTTTGCCATTTGTGCTTGATATTTTTTATCTTTTAATTGATCACGCTTATCACGTTTATCTTTTAAAGAAGCATGCGTTTCATTGACTTCATAATCTTTACGGCGATTCATACGTTGTAAATCATCTGGAACAAGATTAAATTTCCTATCACTCATCAATCCTGCAACGCCGATATCAGAACGTTTCTCTTCATAAGTCGGATAAATTTCTTTAAAGTAGCCTTCTGCTCTTCCTGGGATATAGTTTTCTGGTTCTGGATACGTTGTAATAACCCCTTCAAAGTTACGAAGAACAACTTTATCCGCACTTTGTGAAATTAAATAGTTTGGCTGAAGCGCAATTTTTCCGCCTCCGCCCGGTGCATCAACAACGAATGTCGGTACTGCATAACCAGATGTATGTCCACGTAAGCCTTCAATAATTTCAAGACCTTTCGAAACTGGTGCACGGAAATGACCGATACCTTCTGATAAATCACATTGATAAATATAATATGGACGAACACGAATTTTCACTAAATCATGCATAAGTTTTTTCATAATTGGAACGCTGTCATTAATTCCAGCTAAAATTACAGCTTGGTTTCCAATTGGAACACCTGCATTCGCAAGCATTTCACATGCTAGTTTCGATTCTTCTGTAATCTCAATAGAAGTGTTAAAATGCGTATTTAACCATACTGGATGGTATTTTTTAATAATGTTACACAGGTTTTCTGTAATACGCTGCGGGAATACAACTGGTGCTCTCGTTCCGATACGAATAATCTCGACATGCGGGATTGCTCGTAAATTCTTTAATACATATTCTAAAATTTTATCATTAATTAGAAGTCCATCACCGCCAGAAATTAAAACGTCACGTACTTGTGGTGTTTCACTAATATAAGCAATCGCATCATCTAATTGCTTTTTCGGTACGCCCATTCCAATTTGTCCACTAAAACGACGACGTGTACAGTAACGACAATACATAGAACATTGATTCGTTACTAAAAATAGTACGCGGTCTGGATAGCGATGCGTTAATCCTGGAACTGGTGAATCTTCATCTTCATGAAGAGGATCTTCTAAATCATATTTTGTTTTATATAACTCTTCCGAAATCGGTACTGATTGCATCCGAATCGGACAGCGTGGGTCATCAGGATTCATTAGCCAAGCATAGTACGGTGTAATGTTTAACGGGATCGTCTTCGTTGAAATTTTAACACCTTCTTCTTCTTCAGGTGTTAAGTTAATTATTTTCTTTAAATCATCTAAAGTTTTGATCGTATTCGTTAATTGCCAAACCCAGTCATTCCATTGTTCTTCTGTAACATCTTTCCATAATTCAATATCCTTCCAGTGACGATTTGGTTTGTATACATCATGTAACATTGCTATTCCCCCTTTTTATACGCTCATCCTTTATATAAGCAATAATTATGCCAACTTCATATACTTGATAAGTAAATGCGAGAAATACCCTATTATATAAGAGAATAAATATTTTTAAGTGCTGTACTAAAACGATATTTACTATCATATTCATTACTCGTTATATATGTAAACGCTCTTTTATTGGTGCAAACACACAAAAACCGCCGATTATTCGGCGGTTTTGTCGTACTTGCTCAGTTTATATTGAAGCGTTTGACGCGGAATACCTAACATTTTTGCTGCTTGCAAAATATTCCCTTCCGTTTCAATTAATGCTTGATCTATTAATTCCTTTTCCGTTTGATGAAGAGCTTCCCTAAGTGGTAATATACTTTTCTTCTTCGGAAGTTTCTCTTTCCGAAATGTTCGTGGTAAGCAATTTGCTGTTAACGAATTCCCTTCCGTAATAATGACAGCATGTTCAATCGTATGTTTTAACTCACGAACATTTCCAGGCCATTGATAAGCTTGTAATCTTTCTTTCGCTTCCTTATCAATTTGAAGTACACCTTTTTTATAACTTTTATTATATTCTTTCAAAAAGTAAGACGCTAATAACAGTACATCCTCAGTTCTTTCGCGAAGCGGCGGAATATATAATGAAAACACATTTAATCGATAGTATAAATCAGTGCGAATTTTATTTTCTCTTAAACATACTTCTGGAGGCTGATTCATTGCAGTAATAACGCGAACATCTACTTTTCTCGTCTTATTATCACCAATGCGACGAATAACTCCATCTTCTAATACACGTAGCATCTTCGCTTGTAAATCGAGTGGCATTGAATTAAGTTCATCTAAAAATAATGTTCCTCCATCTACAAGTTCAAATAATCCCGCTCGTTCAATTGCCCCTGTATAGCTTCCTTTTGTAGTTCCAAACAATAAACTTTCTAATAGCGACTCTGGCAAAGCTGCGCAGTTTTGTGCAATAAATGGCTTGTTTTTCCGTTTAGAAGCTTCATGAATTGCTTGCACAAATAGCTCTTTCCCTGTTCCTGTTTCACCATATATTAAAACATTTGCATCAGTTGGGGCTACTTTTTGAGCTAACTCTTTCGTCTGTTTAAAGCGGGAATCATTTGTTACAATTGTCTCGAATGCAACATGCTTTTTTACCATTTTTTTGCTAGTCGACCGTTTTATTTTCGATTGTAAATCTACGATTGTGTCAGTAAGCGTTTGAATTGTAGAATAATCTTTCGCAATTTCAACAGCACCGGCAATATTTCCATCTATAAAAATAGGTAGCGTCGTATTTACCGTACAAACGTCTTCCCCATTTAAATTTTGATAATGCTGAACTTGATGTACAATCGGTTTTTTCGTATGTAACACTTTCATTAGTGTACTCGTTTCCCTAGATAATGAAGGGAATGCTTCTAATAAATGTTTTCCTAGCACATTCTCAATTTTCGATCCATCATGTTTTGCAGCAACTGTATTATAAAAAATTGTAATACCATTTTCATCCACTGCATGTATAGCCTCATCAATACTGCCCAAAATCGCTTCAATGACTTCTTGTGTCGAAACTGCTAGCAATGTCATTCCCCCTCTTGCCGAAAATCCGGCAAATGCATGCCGGATTTTCGGCATCCCTCTGTGCGATTATAAGCATGACGATTCCGTTCTATTATTTTGATGAAATTTATATATATTTCTATTGCTTATTTATGGTTAAATGAAACTTTAATCAGTGGGGCTTTATTCATCCCCACTGATTATTAACCCGACTCCCACCTAACTTCTTTGCTTTACTGCCGAATTTTGAGGCGGGAGTCTTACTGCTTTCGAATAGCTGGATAAATCTTTCACCCATATATTCATATCTTCCAACTTATCAAAAATGTAGCAATTATTCGCAAGCCTTCCCGTATATGTATAGCCTAATTGATGAAAGGCTGCATTCATACCGAAAGATAGCGAGCGAGCAATTGTATAAGAACAAAAAATAGATTTTTCTTGGAGCTCTTCCTCCAATTTAATTAACAGACTTTTCATGAAACCATGTTTTCGATATTCAGGTAATGTAGCACAATTCGTTAATTCTGCATTACCTTCTTTCACGTTCATTTCAGCAGATGCTGTACTAATAATTTTCCCCTCGAATTCATAAACATAGTAAATTGTATCGTCTTCCTTCATCGTCTGCTTTACATAACTCGCATCATTTAAAGGTGTCGGATAAACTTCAAATACTTTTCCAAAGACAATTGCTAATTCTTCCGCATCCTCTTCTGTCGCTTTTCTTAACACAAATTCCTCTGGGACTATTTTTTCTTTCACTTCTTTTGCTTTTACACCACTTAAAATGGTATCTTCCTCAGTCCAATGAATACTATTTCGTCTTTCATCATTATGATATTTCACGAAGAAGTGCGCATCGTGTCCTTGAAAATAATGAGGTATCGTTGCTTCCAGTAAGAAACCGAAAGAGAGCCATGTTGAAACATGCTCTCCCTTTCCTTTAATAATACATTTAGTGAAAGAATGTTTCTCTGCTAATTCATCGATTGTTTGTATAATACTTTCAACATTTCCTGTATAGTGATCAACTCTAACACGTTTATTAAAATAATCTAAAACCCCTTCTACTGTATAATGCTTTGTCTGTTCACTAAAAGATTCATAGTATTTCATTTCTTCACCTCACACCAATCTAGTAATGTACATGCAATTATTTTTGCGGCAGCAATCATTTTATCAACTTCTATATATTCGTTTGGATAGTGTGCTACTTTCGTCTCTCCTGGACCAAATACTATCGTTGGTACGTTAGCGATTTGTGTGAACAAACCTCCATCTGTTCCCCATGGCGAAGCTTCTATAATCGGTTCGTTCCCTTCGATTTCAACAAAGTTATGTTGAAGCGTTGTAATAAGTGGATGATTTTCTTCTAGTTCACCAGGAACCCATCTCGCTCCAAACCATTCTACTTCTACAGGATTTTTTACAAACCAACTATCCACTTCTTTTAATTCACCAATCCAGCCTTCAAACTCTTCTTTTGCTGCCTCTATAGTCTCATTCGGCGCAATACCACATCTTCCTTCTAAAATTAATGAATCGGGAACAGAACTTGGCCAGCTTCCTCCTTCAATTTTCCCAACGTTAATTGGAATCGGAATCGGAATCCCCTTAAATAACGGATCTGTAATTCGACCGTTTCTCTTCTCTTCTAATTTTCTCAAATGATCTACAACAAACATACTTTTTTCAATTGCACTTACTCCTTCATACCGTGTACCACCGTGTGCTGCTTTTCCTTTTATATGTAGACGAAACCACATTGACCCTTGTTGTTTCGGAAAAAACTTCATATTCGTCGGCTCAGGAATAATAACGCCATCTGCCTTATATCCTCGTAAAATAGCAGCTAATGTTCCTGCCCCACCGCTCTCTTCTTCTATTACACTTTGAAAATGTATATCACCTTTTAGTTCAATACCAGATTCAATAATTGCTTCCATCGCAAGCATAAGTGAGACATTTCCGCCTTTCATATCTGTTGTTCCACGCCCATATATGCGGTTTCCTATGTTCTCTCCACTATACGGATGATGGTCCCACTGATTTACATCCCCTTCTGGCACGACGTCAATATGCCCATTTAAAATCATAGATTTCCCTTCGCCACTTCCTTTTAAAGTCGCTACAATGTTCGGGCTATCTGTAAAGCTTGTACGAGGTGATACGAAATAAGGGTGCTCTTTCATTTCATTAAAAGCAGGCTCCCAAATATCAAGGTCTAGACCTAACTCACGCAACTTTTCAATAACAATTGCCTGCGCACCACTTTCATCACCAGATACGCTCTTTTCTTGAATTAATCGTGTTAAAAATTTTACGCTCTCTTCTTCATGACTCTCAATATAATCACAAACTTGTTTTTTTAATTGCTCCATATATTACAACTCCCCTCATTCAATTACTAGTAAATTTGAGCTTATATGAAAATCAGCTGTCGTATGTTGTTTTACATCTTCTACAGTGTACGGACTCATTAATTCTTGTAAGACAAGTCCTCCTGGAGTCACTTCCATAACAGCCATTTCTGTAATAATTAAATCTACACATTTTTTCGAAGTTAATGGCAATGTACATTCCGAAACAATCTTTGCATTTCCGTATTTATCAACATGATTCATCACAACAACGACCCGCTTCGCTTTTTGCGCTAAATCCATCGCTCCTCCAATACCTGGAACGCGTTTTCCTGGTACAATCCAGTTCGCTAAATCACCATTTTCACTTACTTGTAACGAACCAAGTATCGTAACATCAAGTAATCCTTTTCGAATCATGCCAAACGCCATGCAGCTATCGAAATAACTTGCTCCTGTAATAAGAGATGTTGGTAAACCAGCTGCGTTACATAAATTCTCATCTTCATTCCCTTTACTTGGCGTTGGTCCCATACCAACAATACCGTTTTCCGCATGAAACATAACATTCATATCTTCTGGCAAATGATTCGGTACAAGCGATGGAATCCCAATACCTAAATTTACAAGCATACCATTTTGAATTTCTTTCGCTGCACGTCTTGCAATCTTATCTCTTACTTCTACGCCCATACCCATTTCCAATTCACTCCTTCCGATGGCACGATATAATTTACAAATACACCTGGGACGACAATTTCTTCTGGATCTAAACTTCCAAGTGGAACAATTTCTTCTGCTTCTACAATCGTTATGTCACCAGCCATAGCTACGTGTGGATTCATATTACGAGCGCTTTTATCAAATACAAGATTGCCAAACGGATCCGCTTTTTTCGCATATACAATTGCGACTTCAGCCGTTAAAGCTGTTTCAACTAAATATGTCTTTCCATTCATTTCAACTGTTCGTTTTCCTTCTTCTACAATCGTATCAACACCAACATCAACTAAAATACCACCAAGCCCTACACCGCCAGCGCGAATACGCTCTGCGAGTGTTCCTTGCGGAGAGAATTCAATTTGCAATCTTCCTTCATTTAATTGTCTTCCCGCATTTGGATTTGACCCAATATGAGAAGTAACTAAAGATTTAACCCTTTCATTCGTAACAAGACGACCGATTCCTACATCAGGAAATCCAGTATCATTTCCTATTAAATTTAAATTTGTAATACCTTTATCTAAAACAGCTTGAATTAAAGATGGAGGGGATCCGATTCCTCCAAACCCCCCAAACATTAATGTCATATCATCATGGAACAAAGAAATTATTTCCTCTATTTCTTTTAATTTATCGAATGTATTTGTAATGGTTGTCATGCGATACTATGCCCTCCTTTTTGCATCATCTCTTCCACGCTCTGTACAAAAATTGAAAGTAATTCATCTAACTCGGAATATGTAGTTGTCATTGGTGGTGCAACAAGCAGTGCACTATCCTCTTTTCCTGCTTGCCCTGAAACAGCTTGGTATAAGAGCAGTCCATTTTTAGCAGCAACTGAAATAAGCTCTGATGCCTTTGTAAACGGTTGCAATTCTATTCCAATTAGCAACCCTTTTCCACGCACATCGGCAATGATTGTCGATTGTTGTTGAACTTTCTGCAAACCTTTTAATAAATACTCTCCCTTTTCTGCTGTTTTTTCAGGTAAATTATGTTTCTCCATATATTCAATAACAGCTAAAGCCGTTGCTGCAGACAATGGATTTGCACTAAGCGTATGCCCGCTCATTACAGAACGTGATCCATGTAAAATCGGCTCCATAACACGGTCACTTACAATTGTCGCTGCCATTGGTGTATAACCCGCTCCTAGCCCCTTACCAAGCGTCATAATATCCGGTTCTACACCCCAGTGCTCCATAGCAAACCATGCACCAGTACGACCAAGTCCAGTCATTACTTCATCCGCAATAAATAATATATCGTAATGACTACAAATATCTTTAATTACTTTATAGTATTCTTTCGGTGGGACAACCGCGCCTCCAGCAGCTCCGATAATCGGTTCAGCAATAAAAGCTGCAATATGCTCTGCACCAATTCGATCAATCGCTCTTTCTAGTTCAGTCGCACAAGAAAGTTGACATGTTGGATATACCTTTTGTACAGGACATCTGAAACAATATGGCGCTGGAATAGTCGGATAATCTTCCAAAATAGAAACGAAACGTTGTCTGCGCAGTGGATGCCCAGACATAGATAAAGCTCCCATTGTAATCCCGTGATAGCTCATCCACCGTGACAAAATTTTATGTTTCCCTTGAATGCCACGCTCCTGAAAATGCTGAATTGCGATTTTCATAGCTGTTTCATTTGCTTCCGTACCACTATTCACAAAAAAGCTCCAGTTCAAATCTCCTACACTTAAATCACTCAACTTCTTCGCTAATTTTTCAGCCGGTTCACTCGTAAACTGTGATCTATAAACGAACGCAATCTCCTCTGCCTGCTTTTTAATAACTTCCGCAATCTCTGTTACGCCATGTCCAATACCTGCCGTAATCGCTCCTGACGAACCATCAAAATATTTATTTCCGTTTTGATCATATAAATAAACACCTTTTCCATGTGAAATCATTGGATACGGCTGACCAACAAGTGGTTTAATTAAGTAATCGCGCATAGCGCTCCCCCATTTCTCCAATTTGTATATATATATGAAGAAAATTGACGTTTCTTTCATAAAAAAGAACCCTCTGCGAAAGCAGTGAATTTATCAAAAAACTATTATAAAATATACAAATGAGTGCTAAATATTATTTTAAAAACAGAAAATTCAGAACTTAAAATGAAGACCAACCCTTACCTGTACGCTTAAATACCCCTCTCTGATTTAAGATAACAACAAATTGAATGTTTTTTTAACATAATATCAGCTCCCCTCAATTGCTGACATTGTGTAAACTTCGACGGAACTCCCGTTATTCTCCTTCCTATTATCCTACTTTATATTGCATATTTTCAAACAAAATTCGACATTTCACTTCGCCATATTTATCGTAACTATTACTTAACAAATAGTATCACCTGTTTAGAACAATAAAAAAAGAACCGATTAACCATATTAATCAGTTCGGCACGACGCTCTTTTATCAGTATTACCTTATCCAACGCATCACTAAAATTAATAGAAATACTCATAATGCAAATCCATAATTCGTCCCACAGCCTATTGCACCAAATCCTCCATAACTTCATTCCCAATAACTATTGGGATATCCCCATCCCTAGGGTTCCACTCCTTCCATAAAAGTCAAACTACCTTTCCTTTATAATTTATGTAGGACAATTATCGATTTGTATGTGTGTTTGCCTATAAATAAAAAAATCCCCATTTTAACTTTTCCTTCTAGAAAGGTAAGTTTTTTGCATAACCTCTTTCTAGCTTCGCATATATTTGTAATGATGATAAAGGAGGAATGTTCATGACTCAATCCGAAATTGAAAAGTATGGACAAGAAGCTGCACGTTACGAACAGCTCGCTCGTTACTATCAATATAGCAATCCTAAAAGATATGTAGAACTCTATATGAAATACCATGATGCAATTACAAAACTTGTACAAGCATATGAAAAGAGAGATTCACAAGAAGCAACTTTACCGTCACATATGAGAATTTTTCACACAGCTCCCTATACACCAGCAGTTGATATTATAATAAACGGACAAAAGGTTATTAAAAATATTTCTTTTAAACAATTCAGTCCTTATTTATCATTAGTACAAGGTAAATACCGTATTGATATTGTCCCTGTCGGAAACGAAACTCCAATATTCTCAGCATTAGTACCAATAATGGGGAATCACGCTTATACCCTTGCAGCGGTCAATAGCGATAATCATCTCCAATTACAACCTATTCTTGATAATACTCATTTACCATCTGGTCAAGCAAAAATACGGTTTGCACATTTTTCACCAGACACTCCAGTAGTAAATGTAAATTTAAAAGATGGGGATCATTTATTTGAAAATGTACTCTTTAAACAAATAACAGATTTTTTACAAGTTAGCCCTGGTACAGCAGATATTGAAGTTTCACTTGCGGATACAAAAAAAGTACTATTAACCATTCCGAAATTCAACGTTGAACCAAATACAATTTACACAATTTCAATGGTAGGTTATTCAACTGAGGGTCCAAAATTAGAGACCGTTATACTTACAAATTAAAACAGTCTACACCATTCGTATGGTGTAGACTGTTTACTTGTGAAACGTAATTTGAAATTCTGTCCAATCGTTATTCGAACGACACAATATGGATCCATTATGTTTTTCTACAATTTGTTTACATACAAATAATCCGATACCAGTTCCTAGCTTTTTAGTAGTTACAAATGGCTCAAAAATAGTCTCTACATTTTCTGCTGGAATCATAGGTCCATTATTTTTTATAACAATGCGCACAGCCTGATCCTCTTCAAATACATCAATGATAATTTTCCGCTCTTCTTTCACCGATTCAAGAGCATCAATCGAATTCATTAAAATATTTAAAACTACTTGCCTCACTTCACTCCGGTAACCAACGAGTGGAATAGGATACGGCAAATTCTTTTCAATCAAAACATTTGCATTAACTAAACTTGGATATAAGAATTGTATAGTATCTTGAAATAAGTCATTTAGCCAAAAACGTTCCGATTCATTCCACATTTCTTTTTTCGATACAAGTAAAAATTGCGAAATCCTAAAATTCAATTGATCTAATTCATGTGAAATAATATCTAAATACGATAGATTAGGATGGTCTGTCTTCAATAGCTTGACAAATCCCATAATCGAAGTTAGCGGATTACGAAATTCATGCACAAAACTAGCCGACATTTGCCCTAGAATCGTAAGCCTTTCTTTATGTGTTTCATTTATATATTGCTGTTTTTCTTCTAAATTCCTCGATATAATTTCTGAGTATTTTAAAACGGTATAATAAATTAATTTGTCAAAACAAGTATGTATTTTGGCCATAATCGGTTTCAATTCACGGGCGCTTACATCCAATTCGCACATTGCTTCAAAAAGTTCATTTCTTCCCACATTTGCATTGTAAACAAAATCTCCAATATTCGCATCTGCACCTGCACGCTCAATAGCCATTTTCTCACATAATGGCTGAAGATAATTAATGTCTTTATCTTCCATAATAAGTTCGATAATTAACTCTAATAAATTTTCTCCATTTTGAACAACTTCTTGTTTAAATGGATCTTTTTCGGAAATTATCATTTTGTTTTTCCAGTTCTCTACGAATTGGTGCCTGTTGTTTTTCAAGTGCGAACAAAATACTTCTTTAATATCCTTATCGATTGGAAAAACCTCCATTCCCTCCATTTCCATACGACGAATACCCTTTATATTTTGAATATTAACACAAAAAATACATTTCGTTAATAGATTTTTGTCACATTTTGTTAATTTATGTTGATAAAATTTATTTTTCCTTTCTTATTTAAATAAGTTGTATTCATATATCCCTTTTCCCTTCTCATTTTTTAAATTATTTTCCTGTTCAAAACTACTTTTTTTGCATCCTTTTTAATTCTTGCGTACAATAAGAAGTGAAAGGTGTGAAAAATATGGTAAATAAAAATGTGGAAGACTATCTCCAAGAAGGCATATATGGCCAAAAGCAAAACAAACCAGAAGAACGTAATATGTACTTAACTACATTACGTGAGCGTGTAGAAATCGCTTTAACCATCGGTCAAGTAATGCAAAGTAATGTGTATACAGAAGTAACAGGTAGCATGCGTTCTTCTCAATCATTACAACTATTCCTAAATGGTAGCATTGCTTACCCACATTTATCAAAATACATTAAATTAGCAAATGAAAAAAATGTTCCTTTTACAATTGTTCAAAATAAAGGCACAGAAACACCAATCGGTTTAGTACTATCTCATAGCACTGCTGTAGATAAAGAACACATTTATGCCGAAGATGATATTTTCAAACAAGAAATGAAGTAAAATAAAAGGTACACTTGATTAAAAAAGTGTACCTTTTATTTTTTAATACATATTAATTTCATTTCTGTCATTTCTTCTATTGCATATTTAATCCCTTCACGGCCTGTGCCACTCTCTTTTACACCACCATAAGGCATATGATCTACCCTGAACGTTGGAATATCATTAATCATGACACCACCGACTTCTAATTCATCAATTGCACGCATTGCTTTACATAGATTGTTTGTAAATACACCTGCTTGTAATCCATAACGTGAATTATTTACTTGTTCTAAAGCCTCATCAAATTCTTTAAATGTATTTACAGTCATAAGTGGACCGAATACTTCTTGGCACTGAACAGATACATACTCTGGAACATTTGTTAATACAGTTGGTTCAAAAATCCTTGCATCACGTTTGTTACCACCGTATACAACATTTGCTCCTTCCTTAACTGCCTCTTCCACCCATGAATTTATACGTTCTACATCGTTTTTTGAAATAAGTGCCGATACATCTGTTTCTTCATGAAGCGGGTCTCCTACTACAACGCTTTCCATTGCTTTCGTTAATTTTGTAATAAACTCCTCCATTTTGCATTCATGCACAAAAACACGTTGTACTGAAATACAAACTTGTCCATTATTCACAAACGCGCCCCATTTTACACGTTCAATTATTTCGTCTGTCAATTCAACATCTTCATTAATAATTACAGCAGCGTTCGATCCTAATTCTAACGTCACTCGTTTCAATCCAGCTTTTTCCTTAATTCCAATACCTACTTTCGGACTTCCTGTAAAAGTAATACTAGCAACGTTCTCATCTTTTACTAATGCCTCACCTACAACAGATCCAGGTCCAGAAATTATATTGAAAGCTCCCTTTGGTAAACCAGATTCTTCAAATAATTCTACCAATGCATACGACGAAAGTGGCGTTTGGTCTGCTGGCTTTAGCACAATAGTATTTCCAGCCGCAATTGCTGGGCCTACTTTATGTGCTACTAAATTAAGCGGAAAATTAAACGGTGTAATAGCACCAATAACCCCGATTGGTTGTCGAATTGTATACGCTATACGGCCCTCTGCTCCTGGCGCAGCATCTAATGGTAACGTCTCACCATATATTCGCTTCGCTTCTTCAGCTGCAAACTTATATGTTTGAACAGTGCGATCTACTTCTCCCCGTGCAGCACGAATTGGTTTTGCAGCTTCTTTTGCGATAATCTCTGCAAACTCTTCTCTTCTCTCATCCATTTTTTGTGCAACCTTTTCTAAAATAGTTGCACGGTCGTATGCAGATAATTTTTTCATTTCTTTCATTGCATTTTTAGCCGAAACTACTGCTTCCTTAACGTCATCTTCTGTACCTTGCGCAATCTCCGCTAATGTTTCTTCAGAATATGGTGCATACAATGGTTTATACGTCCCTACTGATTTCCATACCCCATTTATATATAAATGCTTTTTCATATTGGTTCTCCTTCCGAATATATGTATACAATAATACATTGCATTTATTTCACCTGGTGAAAGGTCTGACTTATGTAATTGTATCATAGCCCTAATACATCAAAAAACATTTTGCTCAAAAAAACTCTGCTACAAAGCAGAGTTTACGAACTAATTTGTTCTTGGAGCGAAATCTTTTTTTCATCTCCAACAATAACAATCGATTCTGAAGGTTTCGTTACTTCTAACCTCTTAATATAGTGTCCATCTAATTTTTTTACACAAAATTTATAATTTTCAATTTTAATGGTATCACCTTCGGAAATCTCAATATTTTTTGTTAGAATCCAACCGCCAATCGTATCGACATCATCGTCATCAATAGTCAAACCTAATAATGCGTTCACTTCACTAACAAGTACTTTTCCCTCTAAAATCGTTTTCGTCTCACTAACTTGTTGGATCTCCGGTTGTTCATCAGTATCGAACTCATCTTGAATATCCCCTACAATTTCTTCTAAAATATCTTCAACGGTTACAAGACCTGATGTACCACCATATTCATCAATTAATATAGCGATATGTGTCCTTTCTCTTTGCATTTTTAAAAATAGATCATGAATTGGGATAGATTCAATAACTAAAATAATTGGCCTAATATATTGCTCCACTGTCTTTTCACTAACAACTCGATGCTTCACAAAATCTGTAAATATATCTTTAAAATTCACAAAGCCTATTACATGGTCCTTATCACCATCAACAACCGGATACCTCGTATATTTTTCATGAGACATTTTTTGTAAAGCCTCTTCAGCAGGCATTTCTTTATTTAAAATATTCATCTCTGTTCGTGGTACCATTATTTCTTTCGCAATACGATCATCAAATTCAAATATTTTATTCACATACTTATATTCAGATTGATTAATCTCACCATTTTTATAACTTTCTGAAACTAACAACCGCAATTCTTCTTCTGAATGCACTTCATCATGCCCTTTTGGTGGTTTCAACCCAAAAAACTTTGTAATTAACCGAGCTGATCCATTTAAAATCCAAATGAATGGGAATGCAATCCGATAAAACAAAATGAGTGGCTTAGCAACAAAGAAACTCACTTGTTCTGCTTTTTGAATCGCAAATGTTTTTGGAGCTAACTCTCCTACTACCACATGGAAAAATGTGATAAACAAAAATACCAAAATTATAGCGAAAATGTCTGCGAGTTGAGTAGGGACGTTCCAATTTGCAAACAACACATCAAACATGTGCTTTAGCGCAGGTTTACCAGACCACCCAATCCCAAGAGCTGTAACAGTTATTCCTAATTGACAAGCTGATAAATATTCGTCTAAGTTTGTAATGATTGTTTTGACAGATAGTGCACGATTATTTCCTTCTGCAATTAAATAGTCAATTCGTGAACTCCTCACTTTAACAATTGCAAATTCTGCTGCAACGAAAAATGCCGTTAAGGCAATTAAAACAATCACTATACTTATACTATATATGTCCAAATACTTTTCCTTACTTACAGTGTAAGCAAGGAAGCCACCTCCTACTTAAATTTATTCAAGTGAAGTAAGCATTCTTATACTCTAATAAAATTCTACATTAGTAACCACCTTTTTATATATTATATGCATACATAAAAAAGATATTTATAATTATGATAATCTAATTAGCTTATTATCGTCAAACTATAATAAGCCCAATTTTCCGATAACTGAAAATAATTTATATAAATCGTATGTGCTAAACAGCTGAACTTCGTGAAAAAACACTTTCTTTGCCGATTCCACACTTCTTTTGTCACACCTGAAGGGAACTTGCTACATAACTAGAAATCATTCAACAGGATATATATAGGAGGGATTATTTTGGAATATAAAACACCATTTATCGCAAAGAAATTAGGTGTTAGCCCAAAGGCTGTTGTCCGGATTGCACAACAATTAAATCTTACGATAAAAAAAAATAAATATGGTCATTTTATTTTTACACAAGGTGATTTAGATTTAATGTTAGAATACCATCGTTCTCAAATGGACCAGCCTCAAAACTCTCAAACTACTCAAAAAACATCTTCAAATGATGTAGAAAAATTAAAAACTCAAGTAAACACAATTGTTCAAAATACATCATCGAATGATTTTAAACAATTAACAGCTCAATTAACCACAATTACAAGAAGACTAGATCGAATGGAAGAACAAATGCAAGATAAAGCAAATGATGTCGTTACATACCAACTTTTACAACATCGCCGCGAAATGGAGGAAATGTTAGAACGAATTCAAAAACTAGAAGCTGCCCTAAAAAAAGAAGAACCAATATACATTACTCCTGATGCAAAACCAACATATGAAAGAGAAAAGAAACCGAAGCGTCGTAAAATGATTTTTAGTATATTTGGACTATAACCTTTTAGACCCTTATTACAAAAATAAGGGTCTACTTTTTCGTATGAAGAAAGATGACTGTAATATGACACCCTTCTTCATACTATACATATTCATATATTTTCATTTTGTTAACATAATATTTTTACTGTATTCTGCAATAAGTACCTGCGCATGAGCATTCCCTTGAATAATATCACGGAATTCTTTCAAAGAATACAGATGTGTAGCCCCTTTTCGAGCATGAATCCGCACTGGTACACCTTGTAAAGTATCATGAAACTGGAATGGACTATCTATCGGTTCAATTGGAAAACCGAGTGTAAGTAAATACATATACATTCTTTTTGTAACTGCTGCAATATACCATTCCGCTTTCGTCTCTAACGCATGCATAAATAAAATAGCTGCCAGCCTTTTGAAATGTCCTCTCCCCCGAGACGTTTTCGCAATACTTAACTTTCCTATTTCATACACATTTTTCAAATCTTTCACTAAATCATTTTTAGAAAACGGATAGAAAAACTCAGAATTTGATTGTTCAGGTACTGTAAACTTAATACATTCTACTGTACCAATATGATGTTCATCTTCTATTAATAAAAATCGTGATGGATTTAAATTACGTTCTACAAACATTAAGTTTCTTTCTTCACAAAAATCTCCCCACAGTTGCTCGAACCAAAAATGTTCTTCCTTTGTTTGAACACGCTGGAACATATTTACCCGCCTTTCCCATCGCCGTTCTGTTTTTGATAACGCTTTCACTTACTATCATATAAGAACAAATCTTCGTATGCAACTAAAAATATTTATGTCTTATTATATTCTGCAAATTGAATTAAATTCCTATTTCACACTCTTTTCCCCCGCATGTACCATTTCTTACTTTCTTATACAATCATACATACAAAGAAAGTTAATTGCTCCAATGAAAAATGTTTATCCTTTCAAGTTCGACCCACGTTATGCTTCTTTCCTTATGGCATATAATTCTTCTTAACCTAAAGAAATCCTTCATTAAAAAGGATTCCTTTTACATTTTATTACTTTTTAACCATTTCTCAAAAATTTGAATCATCCCATGCTTCCCAGCCAACTTCTCTTCTCCTTGTTTCGTTTTATATGGATATAGTTGTAAAAACACTCCACAACCAGATTCAATTTTTTTACTATGCATATGGCTACCTGGATATACACAAATCACTTCATAAATCGCTCTTCGCTTAAAAATTCGTTTGCCATTCTGTTCTTCTACATACTTAATGGACCAGTATTTATACATTTGCTCAGTTGCTTTCGTATTACCGACAGGCTGAAAAATATTGTACATAGGGCTGTATTTCACTTCGATAATAATAGAAGATTTATATACATACTTTTCTTCTTCCTTTACATAACAATCTAAACGAATATCCGGCTTCTTTGTGTCCTCTCCGTTATAAAAATTACTTCCTTTGCTTAGTGCGATAAGAGGGTGTGTTTCAATTAAATCATTAAACGCGACGTGCACTTTTATATCATCTCGATGTAATATCACTGTCGTTCCATCTTGTAATCCGTCTAAATAAAAATGTTCTTGTATTTGTTCACGGATAGGATTCTTATCTTCAAATCCGATTTGTTCTAATATAGAAATAACGATAAAAAAAGCGTAATACTCATACACTAAAAACGTTGGTTTATATACGAATAATAAAGATGGGGGTTGCTCTGTATGTTGCGGTAACAATTCTAAATGGTGGATTAATTGTTGATGCGGTATAGATAAAGTGTTCGAATTAATGGTAGCTGTTTCAGAAACTTCCCTCCAAAATGGAGAATACAATAAATTTCGAAAGTATTGCACGCTTTCATATACGATATGAGCTAATATTTTATATTCTTGTATTTTCACAGAACTTTTCCGTAAATCTGCTTCTTTCAGTAAATGTAAATTTCTATATTTTTGTTTTTCCCTATCCGTCACGGATCCATTTCGTTCAATCGTTTTCATAATTGTTTTAACAGCCTGAAATTCATCTGACTTTTTCTTCTTTTCTCCTTCTAGTATTTCAATAGTTTTGCGTACAAAACTTTCTGCTTCAAGTAAATAATAATAGAATTGCATCGTTTTAAATTTAAGAAATGCATTTTCAATACTATTTTTTTTCTCCTTAAATTTACGGTTGTAATATTTCGCATAAAGCTTTCTTTCTGTCATAATGGCAGTTTTTCTCGTTGTCTTCCGCTCTTTCGTTTCCCATTCATATTCGTGTACAAATTCCGCATTCGATTCTACTTTCTTAAAAATTTGTTTTATTCTTTTCATTTTTTGTGGCAACTTTCTTAACAGTACCAAATAAGAAGAATCTTCAATATCGCTAAGTGCTGAGAAAGTTTTCTTGTAATAACCTCTATCTAAAATTAACTCGTTTAAAATTGACTTCACATAATCTTGAATCATTTCAAATTGGTCATCAAAAAAGTTTTTAGGAACAACTTGAAACGCACCATAATAAGTTCTATCTTCTATACGCACTTCAAAATGGTATAAGCCACAGCGCCACGGATAAAAAAATTCAGTTTTTCCATGTTCATACACTAATACTCTTTGTTTTTTTTCATTTAATTCATATTGTGACTCTTTTATATTCTTTTGTCCCTCATATACTTTATTCCATACGAATGTAATATCCATTGGATTTTGATAATGGAAATGCAATTTCAGTGGTTTTAATTCCTGTACTTTATAAATACATTGAACTAGTGCTGTAGTAGACGTACAAAGCCGGTTTAAAAGGATAAAATCGCCTTTCCCCTCAGTACCAATAATTAGCTTCAATACAAACGGGAGCGTTTCTTTCGTATCGACGATTGCTGTTTCATAACGCTCCTCATTTTGCATAGCCATACAGCTCCAGTTCTCTACGCTTTTGTCTTATATAAGCTAGAGAATGTTCAAATGTAGATACACGATTTGCAAGCGGAGACTGTAAAAGTGGTACCAATGTCGCTCCCCTTTTTGCTTCTTCAGAAAGTAGAGAGCCCACTGTCATTTCTGTCCCCCTTAATTTCGTTAATACACGTTGCTTTATTTGCAAATCAAAACCTTCTTCCCTGCTAATCATATAGGATTGATTATTTTGGAACGGTATATTTTGCAAATACGTAGCGATTGCGCTTGCACATCGGAAAGAAATTCCTTTTGATATATCGTGCGATGATAATACATCATGTAACTTATCCAATAACTCTAATTCCTCTTCAGTAAACACTTCGATCATCTCTTTATTCCTAAACCAATTGAGTCGAAATTCTCCCGTTGTTACTTTCAGCGGGGGTTGCTGAACAACTTTCTCATGTTCTATACTCATCTCGCAAAACGGAATTTTTTGTAATGTAATCAAATTTGTTCGATCTAATAATCGATCGGAAAGCTCTTTCGTCGTTTCATCAAAATTTACAGTGCCTACGAAAATAATATTCTCACCAATTTCCACTGAAGGTGGAATTTGATTTTCTATTTCTTGTACTTTCTCATACAAACTCAAAATACGATTTTTCTTTTCAAGTTGAAGAACAGATAGAAACGGAGTAAACCAATGCTCAATATGTGACATGTTCATTTCATCGAACACAATTATATACAACTGATTTGGGTTTTCTTTAGCCTTTAACAATGTCCGAACTAACTTCGTTTCACTTTCAATAAAATTACCATTCGGATGAAGGTAACCCAGAATATCATGTGGTTCTTGATACGATGGTGAAATCGGAATCCAAATTAATTCTTCACCATAACGTAACCCAAGTGCTTCTGCATAAGCTTGCACAAAGCGTGATTTCCCAACACCTGGTATACCACCAACAATTGTTAACATATTGGTTTTAATACTAATGTGAAAATTATATATATCTGTATCATCCAAATATAGCCCTTTATTACGAACCATACTTTGTACATACTGCAAAAAAGAGGATTCACGCTCATCCCATTCCCAGTCCTCCTTTTGCATTTTAATATCTTCTACTTCAACTAACTTACCTTCTTCAACAATTCGTTTATTTAGTTGGTCATACACATTTTCACTTACAAAATATAAATCATCATCTACTGCTATTTCTACATGTTTCATCCACTCGTGTATTTCAATATATTTACATTCTTTTCTTTGCTCAAAATATGAAATTGAACTTATTGATGATTTTAACGATAAATTTCCATATAGCCTTCCTTCATGCCACAATAATTCTGGAGGCTCAAAGTCTTTTGGTAATTTAGGCATAAGAAATGATAAGTAACCGTTGCCTAACTTCCGTTCCAAAGACGCTCTCTTTTTATAATTTGAGACCTTTGGTGAAGGAATCAATTTATATGAAGATGCTATTTCCCGAGGCTCTTCTGTGCATATTAATTCCAGTAATAAATTTCCACGATCATAATAAAGACGAAACATAACCAGTTGCTTTTCTAATTTACGCTTCTTTAAATCAGTAAAGATTTTTTCATTCTTTTTATTACTGCATAATCCTTCAAACAAATATTTTCCAGTCGGAAATAACTCTTGTAAAGTTAAAGGTATTGGAGAAAGACATTGTACAAAGAAATTTTCCCCATTCTTCTCTCCCTCAGCTTTTGCAAACTTCCCAATAAACCTCATATAATACATTCGCTTTATAAAACTTGGATGAAGAGCTTTATGTAACTTCAACGTAGTCACCTTCTTTTTTTCATACTATTCTTAGTGTATGAACTACAATCTAAAACTAGAAATAAAAAACCTGACGTCATCCGTCAGGTTCAAAATTAAAACGTATATTAATGAGAAGGAAATGCTTTTTTTTCTTGTAAAATGGCATTATGAGCGATTTTCATTTTAGCAAGTACGTACCGTAATCGATCTTCGGCATTTTCATCTTTATTTTGCTGCAAACTCGCCAAATTCTCTACAGAACTCGCTAAATTTTCAATCACGCCTCGAAGTTCAGGATGATGATTAAAAAAAGATTCTTGCACTAATACTTTCCTTAAATCACTAGCTAAATCCATAATTCTAGACAACTGTTCTTTTTCTTCCATTTTCATCCCTCCTGAATATCTTATGTATTAAATATTCTCTAGACAAGGAAAAAAGCCCTTTAAATTAAAAGGACTTTTACATTTTTATATTTCCTGTCAGTAACATATAAAGTGATGTGATAGCTGCAATAACAATTGCCCACATCACATATCTCTCTATACCTACAAAACAACGATTCCCTTTTTCTTTTCTTGCAAAAACGTACACGATAATCCCGATTCCATATACAATTGAAACAAGTAATAAATTCTTTAAACCAGCTGCATAAATGAGCCATACAGAATATACACAAGCAATTAAAGCTAATAAGCCATTTTTTACTCTCGCAACTTTCAGCTCTTTCGTAATGACTAATTTCAATTGAAATAGCGCTGATAATAAATACGGTAATAAAATTGATGTTGACGCAATAAAATACATAATTTGATATGTCGATTCTGAAAACAGAACGATTATAAATATAATTTGGGCAACGATATTTGAAATCCATAATGCCATATGCGGCGTTTGCTTCTTATTTGTTTTCGTAAAGACTTTCGGAAACACGCCATCTTTTCCTGCTACATGCGAAATTTCAGAAACAAGTAAAAACCAACCAATCAATGTCCCTACAAGTGAAGCAACTAAACCGATGTTAATCGCAACTGCCCCCCATGGTCCAACAACATGTTCTAATACATGTCCCATTGAAGGAGTTTCTAAAACCGAAAGTTCATTTCTCGTCATAGCTCCCATTGACAGAACAGAAATTAAAATATAAATAGACATAACTAAAATTAACCCAAGTACTGTCGCTTTTCCAACATCTCTGCTATTTTTAGCTCTTCCTGATAATACAACTGCTCCTTCAACCCCAATGAACACCCAAAGAGTTACAAGCATTGTATTTTTCACTTGACCTAGTACAGAGGAAACTGAGATTGTTCCTTCGCCCCAAAAGTCATGTGTAAATGTATCCCAGCGAAACGCCGTTACCATCACAACAATAAATAATAAGATCGGAACTAATTTCCCAATTGTTGCGATAACATTCATAATGGACGCTTCACGAATTCCAAATAAAATAAGAAAATGAAGTGTCCATAATAAAAGAGAGGCACCAACGATAGACGCAATATTATTCCCGCCTTTAAAAATCGGGAAGAAATAACCTAATGTGCTAAACAACAACATAATTGTTGCGACATTTCCTAAAATCCCTGCCAGCCAGTACCCCCACGCACTGTTAAAACCAATATATTCACCGAAACCAGCTCGTGCATAACTATAAATTCCGCCCTCAAGCTCCGGTCTTTGTCTTGCTAACGTTTGATATACGAGCGCAAGCGGAATCATTCCCATCGCTGTAATACACCAACCAATTATTGTTGCACCACTATTTGCTCCTACTGCTAAATCATGCGGTAAACTAAAAACACCGCCACCAACCATTGTTCCAACTACTAATGCGATTAACGGAAAAAACCCTAACTTCTTTTCTATTTGTACCACCCCATCTGTCATTCTAGGTGTTATGTTCGTTCAACTATTAAAGTCACCTTTTCTCTAATAGACGTTTCTCTTATATTTTTTCAGGAAAACATTACTTATTCTAAAATAAAATGAAGAAAAATGGAATACTTTTTTGAAAAAATGTATAAGTATGCACAAAAAAACCGTTCATTTTGTAATGAACGGTTATTTCAAACATATAAAGTTGTATATTTTTTGTAAAATCAACGAAGTAAATTCTCTTTTTGTAAAAATTGTTTTGCTACTTCTTCACTACTTTTCCCATTCACATTTACTTCGTAATTCATTTTTCGCATTTCTTCATCTGTAATCTTTCCAGATAATTTATTCAATGTTTTTTCAAGCTCAGGATATTTCTGTAACGTCTCTTTTCTTAATAATGGCGCTCCTTGATAAGGAGGGAATAGTCCTTTATCATCTTTTAGCACTTTAAGTCCATATTGCTCAAGTTCACTATCTGTTGAATATGCATCGATTACGTTAACATCCCCCGATTGAATTGCGCTATAGCGTAGTTTCGGTTCCATCGTTTTAACATTTAAAAACTTATAGTTATATAATTTTTGCATACCTTTATAACCATCTTCACGATCAGCAAATTCTAATGTAAATCCTATCTTAGCTTCCTGTGCAATATTTCCTAAATCAGAAATTGTATTTATGTTATTTTGATCTGCTATTTTTTTCGGCATAGCTAGTGCGTATGTATTGTTATACTCCATTGGCTTTAACATAACCATATTATATTTCTTTTCCATTCCCATACGAGCTTGTTCATATACTTCATCACGATTTGTACTTTTCGGTTCTTCTTTCACGAAAGTAGATAAAGCTGTTCCTGAAAATTCTGGGTATATATCTACTTCACCTGATTTTAACGCTTCAAATACAAATGCTGTTTTCCCAAGGCCTGGTTTTAATTCTACTTGTAAATCTGTATCCTGTTCAATAAGTTGCTTGTACATTTGAATTAAAATTTCTGGTTCAGATCCAAGTTTTCCAGCAATAACTATATCTTTCTTTTTTGTATTCCAAAGAAATGGCGAAGCGATCATTACGACAACTATACATATCGTTAATATAACGCGCTTATATGAGCGTTTGGGCCTCTCAAGCATGCGAAGTACTATATCAAAGAATAAAGCGAGTAACGCAGCTGGTACGGCCCCTAAAATGATAAGCGCATGATCATTCCGATCGATACCGAGTAGTATGAGCTTACCGAGTCCACCAGCGCCTATTAAAGCAGCTAATGTAGCCGTTCCAACAATTAATACCATCGCTGTACGAATACCAGCCATTATAATTGGCAATGCAAGTGGCAGCTCTACCTTCCACAATCTTCTCCAGCTATTCATTCCCATAGCTCTCGCCGCTTCTATAAGTGATTCATCTAATTCCCGTATTCCTGTATACGTATTTCGCAAAATAGGTAATAGTGCATACACAACTAATGCGATAATAGCTGGAAGTTTTCCGATTCCTACTAATGGAATTAAAAGTCCAAGTAATGCAAGTGATGGCACAGTCTGCATAACAGCAGAAGTCCCTATTATAAATTCAGCCATCCGTTCTTTTCTCGTTAATAGAATGCCAAGAGGCACCGCAATAATTACGGCAAAAAATAATGAAATAAGCGATATTTGTAAATGCTCACTTAACGCACTCAGCAATTCTACTTTTCGTTCTTGAAACGTTTGAATAAAATCAGTCACTGTTTAGCCTCTCTCCTTCATTTGTTCAACAATGTAATTTACTATATGACGACTTGTTAACGCTCCAACATATCGACCATTTTCTTCAACCGGTACAGAACCTTCAGCTTGTACGCGGACTAGGGCTTCTTGTAAAGGAGAATTTAAAGATAAAACATTCCCTTCTACTCGTATGCTATCGTCTAGCGGCAATACATCTTCTACAACCTTCCCTTCATACCAAGGTCGTCCACGATTTCCAATGAACTCCTCTACAAACTCATTTTTCGGATTATGTATAATACCTTCTGGTGTATCTAATTGAACAACTTTCCCTTCTTTCATTACACAAATACGATCACCAAGTGATAAAGCCTCTTGCATATCATGCGTTACAAATACTATCGTTTTTTGAATTTTTTTTTGCAATTGCACTATATCCTGCTGAAGTTGTTCCCTGCTTAATGGATCTAACGCACTAAATGGTTCATCCATAAGAACGATTTTCGGATTTGCAGCTAATGCCCTAACGACACCAACGCGCTGCTTCTGTCCTCCCGACAATTCATCTGGCATACGATCACGATATACATCTGGTTCTAATCCAACCATATGTAACAGTTCATCAACACGCGTTTTTATTTTCTCCTTACTCCACTTTCTCATTTCAGGGACAACTGCAATATTTTCAGCAATTGTCATATGTGGAAACAGCGCAATCTGCTGCAACACGTACCCTATATTCCAACGCAGTTCGTTTATGTTATATTCTTGAATATCTTTTCCATCGATTAAAATTGATCCTTCCGTCGTTTCAATTAAACGATTAATCATCTTCATTGTCGTTGTTTTCCCGCAACCACTCGGACCAATGAGAACAAAAAATTCTCCTTTTTTAATTTCTAAATGCAATGAATCCACTGCTTTTGTGCCATCTTCATACGCTTTTGACACATGATTAAATTGAATCACAGACACAACTCCTTTCATGTTGTTTCCTTTATTTTGATGGAATATAGCATTCATTTCAAATGATACGCTTTATTATACAAAAAAAGAGCTCTCATTTGAGCTCTAACGGTCGAACAATATCGTTTTCATAATTGCAGCATATTCACGCACATACGCTTTTTTCTTAGAACGACTCGGTGTTTCAGCAGCTAGTGCTTCCATCTTTATCCCTAACCGCTTTGCAATTATTTTCGTTCGATATAAATGATACGTATTACTTACAACTACCGCATGCTTTACATCATATAAATCTATACTAAACTTTAAATTTTCATACGTATTTGTAGAGCGGTCTTCAATTAAAATACGGCTCTCATCTATACCATGTACCATTAAATAGTTTCTCATACTGTGAGCTTCCGGTATATCTTCATCTTCCCCTTGACCACCTGAAACAATTACTTTCACCTCAGGGTGAGCATGTAAATATTCGAGCGCCACATCCAAACGATTTTGAAGAGATAAAGACGGCCTATCTCCAAATAACTTTGCACCTAATATAAGAACGTATGGAGAGTGATTACTCAATTTTTCACGAGCAACTTTATTCATTCGAAACGTCATATAAATGATGTATAGCGGAGGTAGTAATAAGATTATAAGCAATATCCATTTGTTCATAAATAAGTTAACACTCCCTTTCTTTTTATTATATAGAAAAAGAAAAGGAGGCAGAAGTATTTTTTAAACAATTGATTTATTAGAAACATTCGCTTTCATTTTACGTTTTGAAATTACATAATAAAAAGCAATCCCTAATGATAGGATCAATATAAAGCTTAGTACGTAAAACGGGATCATTACCCCGGCTTTAGATACGCCTGCCGTAAACAACATTAATAATACAATTCGAATTCCTGTACCAATTAGTCGAAATAAGCTGTCCACACGTCCCATTAATTCATTTGGGACTTCTTCCATCATCAATACATTTCTCGCCACTCTCGTTCCAGCATTTCCAATCGCATGAAAAATCGCAAGTCCATATAATAACATAATGGAAGGCTCAATAATCATTGCGGTAATTGAAATTACATAAATAAACATCGTCATAACGATTGAAACTTCTATTTTGACATATTTCATCATGATTGGAATACTTATTCCCGCAATAACAGCCCCTACACCATACATCATACCTTCTATCGCGTATACAGAGGCACTAGCTTTGAGTATATCTGAAATATAAACTGGGATTAAATAATTTGCCATCATAACACCGATAAACGGCATATAAGTGGCAAGTAAAATACTTGTAGAAACAAATGTACTAAAAATCAACTAAAAAGCTGATAAATCAACGTTTTTTATAACTATAAAAATCACAAATAGTCGTTTAATTTTACACATTTGTTACCAAAACGTTACCACAAATCAAAAAAGCACAGCGTGTATAAGTAGTGTTGGTAGCACTCTTATACCGTCCGCCTACTCTAGATAGGCAAACACTTGCTGTACTCTTACGAACTATTTTACAGTACGTAAGGGCTCCTTAGCAACAGTTTGCTTACACTTGGCATTCTGTTGCTTTTTTGTTTATACAAAGGGGCTAATTAATGATGGAAAAGAAACGTATCGATGTTATCGCAACTAAAGAATCCTTCCACAATCTTTCTACATTTAAGGAAGTCGAAGAACTAAATAAAACTGTACGTACATACAGAGACACTATTCGTATGTCTATTAAACGTACTGACGTACAATCTAAATTAATTGCATTACTTGAAATTTTAAAGCGCCACAGCTGTAAATATGTAGGTGTTAGTTTCCTTTGCAAAAATAGAATTGCTGCAAAGATGGAAGTTTCATATAAAACTGTTCAACGTTTAATGAAGAAGCTTGTGGATTTAGAGATGATTAAGCAGGTAGCAATGAAGCGCACAAAAGATATGCTTCAAACTTCTAATGCCATTATCATTCAACCAATTGTGGAAGAAGTGTCCGACAAGGTAGATACAAAAAGTCCTACAAAGTGTCCTACCATTAAAACAACCCCTGTTTCCTTAAAACAAAATATAAAAGATATAAACAAACGTAATAGTAATGAGAATAGCAATACACCTGAGGAAAATATTAAAGAAGCTGATTTCGTAGCTCACTGGGTACCAGAACGTTTTATTTCTTTAACTAGCTCTTTTTACAGTGAATCTAAAACGATTCAAGAACTGTGGAAGGTCATAAGACAGTGCAATAAAGTTACAAACTTCTCTACAGGTGATAAAGCATTTAATAAAGACCAAGAGCTTACTATAGGCTTAAAAGCTATCAAAGAGTTTGTTATGAAAATTAAATCTGGAACAAAAATGAACAAGGGTAAATTTGCTTATTTCAACGGGATTGTAAACAACTTAATGGACAAGTTCTACTTTGATAAAGAGTTTATGAGAGCGTAAAAAAAGCTCCCAAACATTGAGGAACCAATAAGGGGATTTTTTCAAAAAGCAGACAGAGCGGGATTTTCTACAACCGTAATACATGTTTTCATATTGTTAAAACACTCAAAATTCCTCTTAAGGATGAGAAAACTTCATATCTTATTTATATAATTTATGTTACGGTATAATATGTTAATTAATTACAATACTTTCCAAAAGGGGTAGTCAATCATGAAAGCAAAGAGACTAGTAAGTTTAGCACTTCCAATCATGTTACTAGGAGGTTGCGGAACAGACCAAGCAGAGAAGAAAGCAGACACAAAGGTAGAAATAAAAGCAGAAGAAAAGGAAAAGCTAACGAAAGAAGCATACCCTTCACGTATGTCAAACTTACATTATGAGTTAAAGTTGAAGATGGAAGAACTAACTGAAGTATCAAAAGGAAAAGACAAGGATGTAAAAGAGCAAAACAAGAAAATCTTAAAAAGTGCAGATGAGTTACAAGAAATATATGTTAAGTTTTACAAGATAGACCCACCAAAAGAGTTTGAAGAACAACACAAATCTGTTTTAAAAGCAATAGACTGTTATAAAGAAGCGATTGACACACAATTAAGTCTAGCAAAAAGTGGTTCTGTAACAAAGAATAAGACGGAGCAATTAAAAGACTTAATGTACAAAGGTAATAACTACTTAGAAAAAGGTATGACACCAATTGAGGAAGCTGTAGAACATACCAAAAGACCTGACGCTATCCCTTTATCAAAAGACGGTAAAGAAATAGTAGGTGAATGGGGTAGTTATGTTGGTGATAAATTCACTAAAGGAACAGAGTTCCGTCAAGATGGTACATACACTATATTTGATGATGTAGACAACACACCTTATGAGAACTCACATATGGATGGAAAATGGTCTTACAATGGAGACACGAGAGAAATGACATTGACAATAGACGAATATGTAAAAGACGGCAAAAAGGCTGAACCTGGTGAAATGAAACAATCTATGACCTATAAAATGGAGAACTTTACTGATACGGGATACAAGATGGTAGGAGACGATGGTAGCGTGATGCGTCAAGTAAAACGTAGGTAATAGTCAATAACAGTATTCAAACAAAGGAGTTTTACATATGGGACGAAAAATACTAGTGTTCGTAATCATAGTTCCTGCTCTCTTTTTCGCTCTTGCAGGGGCAATAGCTAGTTTAGGAACTGGGGAAACATCGGTAGTGGCTAGAGTAATGTCCATAGCAGTACCTATTCTTCTACTAACATGGATAATAAAGAGATACACGAATAAGAAAAAGAAGTCTAACAACATTGCAGTAAGCGAAAGGGTATTTGAGACAGACGAAGAAGGTAGACTAACGAGTAAAACAGATTACGTTTTAAAAGTACAAAACATATCTATGGTTTGGGTACAAGCACAAAATAAATTCAGTGAGTTAGAAAAGAAAGACCCTACATTCCTTAACACACACGATGAATTAAAGCAAGTAGTAAGTGAAATGAAGTCAGCAAACAAGAAATTAAGAGAAATTAAACCACCAGTAGAGTACGATAACTTGCAATCAGAGTTATCTCAATCTCTATATACTTTTGATAAAGGTCTAGACATAATGGTAGAGGGGTTTACAACATTAGATGAAACAAAGATTAATAAGTCAGGTGAACTGATTGATGAAGGTAGTGACGGTCTTATGGAGTCACTTGGAGTTATTTTAAGCTTAACAAAATCGTAAAACGAATAATAAGAAACCAAACAAAGGGGTATATAACAATGAAACGTAAACTATTAGCAGTAGCATTACCAATTATGTTAGTAGCAGGGGTAGGTTGTTCTAAAGACAATGCAAAAAAAAAGAAGACTGATAGTTTACAAGTAGTAGTAGATTATAAAACTTCTATACTTGACTTAAGTAAATCGTTAGAAAGCAAATTATCTACAGAAGAATTAAAAGAGTTACTTATGAATGCTAAAGTTTAATACATAGTAAAAAAGCCGACTCAATTAAGAGCCAGCCTTTTTTTAATAAACGCTTGATATAAACGGGAGGCATCTTCATGAAGGTTGTACGCTCTATATTTAAAGGATTCCGTTTAATAGGTTTAATTGTAAAACCAATCCTTAAAGCATTATCTAAAAGTAAATTTTAAATATCATGTTAATAAAAAAGCCGACTTACAGAAGTCGGTTTTTAACTGCTATATTTACAGAAAGGATGTTTATTTTGTTAGATTATATATTAAATAATTGGACTTGGACTGGTGTTATAAGTGTAATCAGCTTGATTTTCTCTTGTATTGCTTTATTTTTAAATTGGCAGAATACTAGCATTAACAAAAAGAAGTTTAAACATGAGCAAGATGATAAAAAGAAAGCTAATATAATTTGGGATGAAACTAAAGGAAGTACAGCTCTAAACGGTGTCAAATCAATAAAAATAAGTAATACAGGGAAATCCGATGCAAAGAACTTTCGAGTTATGATCCATAACAAAGAAATAGAATTGCTTCAAGAGAGCGATAAAATACCAGGAAGCGAAGTTCCGATTAAATATTCCTTTGATGGGATAAAATTAATTCCTTTAAAAAATAACTTTGTTCCAACGGAAATTAGTGCAGGTTTATCAGTTTCATTTCAAATTAGAACTAATCTATTAAGTGAACAATCCATTACAGTAAAATTAATTTGGGATGATGAGTTTGAAGAGGGACGAGAAAGAATATTTAAATACATACCTGGAAATAGCAATCATGTAGTTTAAAATAAAAAAAGCCGACTCCTTAATTGGAATCGGCTCTTATTTTCACTTCACATACACATAAGCTTCATTAGCTGTTACATAGTATGTTTTCCCCTGGCTGTTGTGTACTTTATATTGTGACGATCCATTGACACTTACTTTCGCATCAATTGTGAATCCTAACCCTGCATCTACAGAACCAGCAACATCTTTATCCTGCCAAGAAGCAGAATCATAGAAACGTAGGTTATCTACTTTAGAAACAACACGCTTCCCTACAATAGATGAATCTACTGTACTTTTCTTATTAAACTTCACATAAGATGGATCGTTTTTAATCCATTGCTCACCACCAAGATTTAACCAACCATCCTTTTCGCCCCACACAATATATGATTCTGGTTTATTTAACTGACGAATCTTAGAATAACTTGTATCAGGTCCCTTACGTAAGTTAACGTTTTTACCTTCAATATAAGCTACACCATCAGTTACAGCCGTTGGCACTTCAGTTGGCTTAGATGGTTTTTCTGGAACAGAAACTTCTACATTGGAATTATTGTATGCACGTTGCACATCAGCACGGAATTGCGCTTCAGAAACACCATGACCTTTTAAATAATCCAATGGATCTTCATGGTCTGTACCACCAAGATACTTCGTTACGTCATAGTGAGTCCATAATCCTTTTTCAACAGATAAACCACGGTCACGTAGGATTTTAGCAAGTAGCTTTACATATTTATCATAGCTGCGTTTGAATTTATCATAATTTGCTGTTTCGCAAAGCTCTACGTGTACAAAGCGTTTGTTTGCACCTGGTCCCCCGCCATAAGCAATGTATTTAGTATCAGCAATTTGAATTGTTTCGTTCCAGTCTACTGCGTAGTGAACAAATGCATTTCTCCATGTACGAGACTCATACTTTTGGATATTAATAGCCGGAGCTTCTGGAGTCGCTGTTGAATGAGCCACAACGCCTTCATAAGCACCTACTCCATAACGGTATGGTTGTTTTGGTAAATCAGGAATAATAAGTGTTCTATCAGCAAAAGCCCCTGTAGTAAAGCTTAACAGGAGCAATAGAGCCATAAATACAGAGGAAGCTAGTTTCATTGTTTTTTTCATTTATTATCAACATCCTTTTTCGTTATTTTGGACTGATCGTATAGTCCACTTGCTGATAAACCGATGATGATTCCCTGAAATACGTTCATTTTTATGTCAAAAGGCAAAAATAAAACGCCCAGCAGTATGCCAAGCGTTAAATTAAGTAATGGAATGTATTTAGTTTGTAATCCGAGCATTTTCGCTACTTGAGATAAAGCTACAACAACCGCAATTATTACACTGACTTCAACCAACTTATACACCTCCTTTCAGAAGCAATCCAATAAGCGCTGTTACAATCGCACCAATGATGATTCGAAGAATCCAAGTAGTATTAACACTAATCTTTTCGAGTTGCTTATTGATATTTATAATTTCTTTTTCATTGATGATAGTACGTGTTTCTAATTTGCGAATATCATCCTGCATGTTTTTCTGATCTGACTTAATTTGGAGGATCTCTTGCTTTAAATCTAGAACTTCTTGCATTGGTTCAGCTCCTTTTTAGACAATAAAAAAAGACCAGCTTATGGCTGCTCTGGTTTCTTATTTATTAATTGTTGTAGTAGTAACTCTTCTAATCGTGCGATTCTATCCTCTTGCGTTGCTAACTGAGTAGCTTGCGCCTTGACAGTTTCTTCTAAATCTAGATGCTTCTTGTAGACTTCCTGAGTCCCGGCAATACCCATAGTTATAAGTGGATACATATTGACAGCTTTCCTTTGAGGTGTAGAAAATTCCTCAGGGACTTCCTCAGCGATAAATCCATACTGATGAGGGATATCCTCGTAAGTTGGCATTTTCTCACCTGATTCACTATCTAATATAGCCTGGCGCTTCTCATAGAGTTTGTTTACGTCCTCTTTCATGTAATACTGACGAGGTTGCAACTCCATTAGTTTCTGTAGAGGGTCAATAGCTCCAATATCTTTAATTGATGTCTTCAGCTGGCGAGTAGAACGTTGAGATAGTGAGCTGTAAGTTACAACCCCACAAGATATGCCTACATAGTCATTACCTTTATTGTTTTTAACTTGCAGTCCCTCTTGAGTGTAAGGATACTGTCTAGCTACCCGAAGAATTAACTGGTTACCGATATTTAAATCGACGTCACCTGAGTTTACAACTCCACTATCTGAGTCTTTAATCTGTAGAGCCCATCTCCCCATTAAGTCTCGCCCATTTTGGAATGTATACACGCCTTTATTTGAGTTGATGTTAATAATACTAGCTGAGTCTAGGTAGATTCCGTTACTAGAGTTCGTTTGGAGTTTCATGATGCCGTTTTGCGCCTTCATATCTATTCCACCCTCAGCGCGAATCTCCATATCTCCCATATATCTTTTAAAGTTGATGTATGAGTTTTTGTTTATATCGTTACCTGTCTTACCACCTGAGGCGATACCAATAGATGCTACAGCGTTTGACCAGTTAGTCCCTGGGGAAACCTGATCAATAACAAGTGAGCCCTCAAGCTGTTTATTTACAGCATAGTCATTACCTAAAACTAGAGCAGTCTGTGTATTAGAGTCATTACGAGTTATAAAACCAAAGTATCCACGTGGTTGCGTACCATTCATTAAAGTTAAGTGCTGTTTCTCTAGCTTGATATAAGCGCCTGATACGTCCGCGTTCGTGTATATCTGCGTTCCTCTCAAGATTCCTGAGTTAATAGATTCTGCAGTTACGGCACCGACTAGATTGATCTTCTGAGCTTGAATCAATACACTCTGAGCTGTTTGGTTAATCGTAGATGCTATCTCACCTGACTTAACTCGTTGGAGTATCTGGTCTGCGTTGAGTTTAATTTCTGACTCGTGACGGACAACCATGGCTTTATCTCCGTAACGTCCGTCACCTTCTTGTTTCGTATATACACTCTCTTTAGTAGCTCTTAAGTTGATTTCTCTGGTATTCTGTTCGAATTGAGTATCATACTTAGTTACCTGCTTGTTGTAATCTGAAGTAGCTACCTTACTACCTACAAGGTCAATCATTTCCTTATAGTTCGTAATATCCTTAGGATTTGGCATATACGTGCTAGGTTTTGTACCTTGCTGATACTGAGGCTGAGATAAGTAGATAGATCCGTTCTTCACTAGAGTTAGATACATTCTAGCGTGTGTAGTTGGAACTGTGGGAGCATCTACATTCAATACGATAAACACCCATGCGCCTGACTTCAGCAGAGGCTTAAGTGCAAGCTCTTTCCTACTTACCTGTGAGCCTCCACCGTACACATACATACCTACAGTGGCTCCTTCATCTATAGCATTAACGTCCTCTGTATACATCCAAAATGATAGTACATAAGCTCCTGAGTTTGATAGCATAGGAGCATCCTGGAATGCATTCACATATACGTTACTTGTTTGCCCTGTAGATTGGATATGCAGTGAGTTATAACCTGCATGGTGTCTCGATACAGATGCCTCTGTAATTATTCCCGGTTTTGTGTTACTTGTAAAGCTCCACTTATCTAGGGAAGGCGTTCTTTTAGTTACATTACCGTCCTTATCTATCTCCTTAATTTCAAACGGAGTATTTAAGAATATGTTTGTCGTCCCTATCTCGCCTATATAGTCCTGCATTTGAGTTTCTGACACTGATAGTTTAATCTCATTATTTAATTGCTCAATAGAAGATGTATTCTTTTGGATTAACTTTCCTTGCTCACCTTGAGTTGTGCTTAATGATGTAATCGTCTGAGAGTTCTTATCTACAGTTTGCTCCACGGTATTCATACGTTTTTCAAATCCAGTTTGGTTGTTTTGAACGTTTGTTACAGTGGTTTTAACGCCATCCACACTTTTTTCAATCTCGGTTGTTTTCTTGGTGAATTCATCATTTAGAGTATTGGCTTTCTTTTCTACACTCTCTAACTTCTCACTAATCTTCCCAGCTTGCTCTTTAATTTCAGTTGTTGTTTTTTTAAGGTCATTTGTTGTTTGCTGCACATCAGAAATAGTCTTTTTCGTGCCTTCCACAGTGGATTCAACCGTATTTAATTTATTACTAATTTCAGTATCTTTCTTTGTCAACGATTCAATGGTTTGTTTAAATCCATCAGCGGTCTGCTCTGATTTGGTAACACGTTCAGTAAGCTTCCCTTGTTCGTTTTGAACATTGGAAACGGTAGTATTTATGCCTTTAATAGTAGTCTCAATTTCTACTGTTTTCTTAGTGAAGTCAGTTGTTGTTACTTGTTCTTCAGGAGCAGGAGAGTAATCTGTCGGAACATTTCCCTTTTCCATTTTTACGTTTTTCACAGTTATGAACCGTCCTGAGTCATAAGTACCATAAAACGATAACCATGATTCAGTAAGGGTTTTGTTATCTAATGTAGGCGTAACTATAATAAATCTTCTCTCATATTGAGTAGTAGCATTTACATTTTTGGCGAATTTATATTTAGCTCCACTTCCATTTTGCATATAAACCTGTACTTCTCCAGCTACCGCAACCTTAATATCGAAACTTATCGTGTACTCAATCAAGCCGTGTAAGTCTATGATCGGCGCTAAATCTGCATACTTAACGAATTCCCTTGAATTAGTTTTTTCTAAATCGCCTTTTACAAGTAAATTCCTCCCGCCAACCTTAGTGTTATCCACTTGAGTTTTAAGTTGTGTAAGTGTTTGCTTCGTACCATCAGCTGTTGTTTTAATCTCATTTGTCTTCTGCTCCAGTTGTGATAAACCTTCACTTGTTTTCTTTAACTCTGACTTCTCTGCTTTTTGTGTAAGAGCTTCATTTGTTTGACCAATAGATGTATTAATGTCCTGGAACTTCTTAACATTACCCTGCTTATCAGTTTCATAAATTTGTTTACCTATGAAACCATCTTTAATTTCATCTTTCGTATAAACACCGGATTTATCAGCCTTATCTTTTAGTTGGTTATTAATCCACGTTTGATCTACTTTATTTCCAACTTCTTTTGCTACATCGGCTACTTGTCCAGCTATTTCTTTCGTTTTATTTTCCACAGTTTGAACCTTTTGATTTAATTCATCTTTTGTGGACTTAATATCTTTGCTGACCTGCTCTAATGTTTCTTTCTTTACTTTTTCTACATCTGGAACAACCGACTCCCAAGTTGTACCCGTCCATATTTTTAAAATACCAGGCTTACCATTACTAATATCACGCCATAGAGTTTTATTTGGTTTAAGATTAGCGGTAGGAGGATTAACCCCTTCTATGATATCTACAAGATTCTTCTCCACATAATCAACGGTAGCTTCTGCTAAATCTTTGGCTGTTTGACTTTCTTTTTGAGCCTGATCTGCTTTATCTTTAGCATCGATTATGTCTTGGTTTTGTTCATTTACTTTATCCTTTAATTGGTCAAATAAGTCTTGCGGAACCTTGTCATACAATGAACTTAGTATCTTTTGGTACAATCTACGTAACTCATCGTTTTGGTCAACTATTTCACGATAATCTCCAAACACATATTTATCTTGTGTAGGGTCTTTAAATGATTCATCACCAGCAATAGCACGAGCTTCAAGATATAACTTAGGTGTAAAACCTGTATCTATAATTCGGATTGTATCGCCTTCATTGATTAGTTCGTGCGCTAGTCCAAATATGCGCCCTATACTTTGAGCTTGAACTTCGTATGAAACAGAAGTATTCACAAGCTTATTCATTTCCGTTTTCATGAGAGTCATCAGTCTCTGTGGAGACATATCTTGATCTTCTGTTTGTGGAGTATAGAAAGCAAATTTATGTTTTCCTTTTTCATTCCATCTTTGGTATGCGGCATCGTCCACAAGATAAGGCACACCATTATTTATTTCTGAGATTGTAATGAATTCTCCATTTTCTTTTTTAACGTAACCTAATAAGGCAGTACAAATATTTTGAGAGTTTTCTATACGTTTAATTCCCATCAAGTCTTTACCAAGAGTTACTTCTTTCCTTGTATCTCGTCCTCTTTTCTTAACCATGTCCACATAACGAGCAACTATTTGGGAACCTACAACTTCGGCACGATATTGAACCTCTAACTCAAATGAAGCCGAAATCTTTTTAAGTAAATTCAATGGATCAATAAACTCATCAACGGTAAAAGAATGTGCTCCATCATGTTCTGTTTTACCTATTTCCCACTTCGTCCCTTTGAGGGCTATTTCCATACATTGTTTTAATGTTTTACTTTCAATTTTTTGCGGTTCGATAATTCCTGCTTTAGCAAGCTGAATCCATTCACCAGATGCATAAACCATTAATGACCTATCATCAGAATCTTTTTCTGCTTCCGTAATGACATAAGGAACGATTCTACCACCACGTACTTCTTTCAACACTAAATTTTGTTGTACAAGCGTTGCTGCATACTCTGTATTCTCAAACACTCTAAACTCTAATGTATCGATATTATTTTTAATTTCCCAATGTCGTTTGTCATCCCAATAGTCTTTGGGTTGTATAGCTGAAACGATTTGACTTGTTTTAAAATCAACAACATGTAAGTCTCCACTTGGTGTCCTCATCTAAATCGCTCCCTATACCTTAATTCTGCTATCCCTACATTGGCTGGACGTACTATAATTTCATTTTGTCCACGTTTTACAATTGGAAATGAACTGAATATATCTTTCAACGCTATTGCGTTTGTTCCGTTTATTGTTACAAGTGAACGTTCTGTATCTATATGAATTTTATCTCCTACGTCAAAAATATAAGGAGTGTCATCTACGTTTATACTGTAAAGTTTCCATACTTTTAGTTCATGTATTTGCATATCCATAGGAGTATATTGTGAGCCGTATTGTAAGAAAGCAATAGCGACTTTTGTGACTGGCTTAGCAGTAGCAGGGCTCTCATTGGAAACATCATTCCAGCGTTGAACTAAAGAGGTCCCATCTACTCCGTTTGGGCCATCAAACTTAGCAAAGTAAACACTCCATTCTTTGCCTCTGCGAGCGATTGAGTAGTGACCGTTGAAGTCATTGAATGTATCTGTATAGGTTCCAGTCGTATCTGCTAAGGTCTTTAACCCACCAATAGTGGCGCTTGCTTTTGTAATGATATGTGAGTCGTATTTATCATTCATGTTCAACTCTGAGATGATTGAACCATCCTGCGCTAAGAACATTAGAACTACTTTACCTACCTGATTAAAGTAAGAAGAAAATAGTTTTAATTGCATATCTGCTCTAAAGTCGATTAAGGGACCATTTGGAATATCACGAGTGTAAATAGGCCCATGCCAATTCATATCAGATCCGAACGATTTAGTTTTGAAATATGCATTGTTGATTACTTCCATTTCCCCAGTTGCAAAATAATCTCCAAGTTTTCCTGTCATTTTAGTCCAAGGGCTAAGCGTGTTCATTTCATCATAGATAACACGGTCTTCTTTCTTGACTACCTTGTTTTGAATCCCAGTAGGATATCCAATTCGAAAGTATTCATCATCATTCCATACGTCAAGGAAAGGACTTTGCGCTCCTACAGTGATATCTATAATAGGATTAGAATCCACGGATCCAATGTTACGGAATCCAGCTTTTAAGTCACCATACTTATCAATAGCCATCATTTTCTTCTGTACAGGACCTAACTTATAAGGCATCGGACAAATAAATTTAAGAATTCCTTTACCAAGAGTGACGAATTCATCTGGATCAAACCCCTCGTCCACAACAGCTAGATATGTTCTGTTTGGCTCTACGTCAAAAATAAGCTCTACTGGCTGTTCTGTAATAAGCCAATCAGCTACTTCTTCTTTCAATGTTTCTAAATCCAATCCATCGGGGACGATAATTCCAACAGGAATCGAAAGAACACGTATGTCAGTTTGTGTGTTTAATAACCTTGCCCCTGGATAACCTGGAACACTTAGAAAATTCCTTTTTAACGGTGCCCATGCTGGTCTTTTCCATCCCTTTTCTATTTGAATGAAATCTTTCCGTTGGTTGTTAAATGTAAAAGAACTCATGTTAACACCTCATTTCTATATAAAATAAAAGAAACACAAACCTAAAAGTCTGAGTTTCTTCGTTCTTCTCTTTCTTGATACTCTTTTGTATATCGATACGTTCCACGCGCTAGATCACGACCATCTAATACAACTGGTACTTCAATAACCAAATCTCCACCTTGTGTTGGAATCACTCCATTTACACCTGATTGACCAGGTGAATAATTGAATACTTGGTTTGCGGTAGTATTTGTCATAGCTTGTCTGCTATTTGACATACTTCCATACACACCACTCATAACAGTTTTTAATCCTGATAACTGGCTCATAGAACTATCCATCATGCGACTCATATCACCCATTAATTGACTCATAGATCCGGTAGTACCAATCATAGTTTTAGCAATACCTTCACCAATAGATCCAAGTGTCCTTTTATTTAAAGGTAGAACCGCTTCTGGTCCAGCTTCACCAGCACCTTGCAAGTTTCCTCCGTTCATTCCGAAAATTGTGGGCTTAGTGAAGATACCACCTTTCGCACGCCAATCTATGTTGATTCCAGATGGATATTCAATCTCTTTACCTAAAATATTTTTCGTGCCAGTCTGCAGACTAAAATGTGGCATTTTAGGCATTTCAGGCTTCGGAATTTTTAACTTTAAATCATTAAAGAATCCCTTAATTTTCCCAATTAATTCTTCTACTTTACCAACCGCATCTTTTATTGGATCAATAATAAATCGTTTAGCTGCTTCAAATTTTTCTTGCGCTGCATTTTTTACAGCATCAAATTTTTCTTTAGCTGAATTATATAAATCGGTGAATTTTTGCTTGGCTTGATTATACGTTTCAGTGACTGGATCAATCACATATTTCTTCACCAAATTCCAAGCTGTGAGTGTATAGGATTTTATAGATTCCCAATTACTTAATATCCAATTTGCTAAATCTCCAAGTTTTTCTTTCGTTGTATTCCACAATTCTTGAACTGGTTGAATAACATACTGTTTTATTAAATTCCATCCTGCTAGTGTATAAGATTTCGCTAATTCCCACTGTGAACTTAACCATGAAACTAAATCAGTGAATTTTTCTTTGACTAAGGTCCAAGTTTCTTGGACAGGTTGAATGATATATTGCTTGAATAAAGACCATCCAATTTGGGCTGCCAATTTCGCAATTTCCCATTGTTGGCTTAACCAGGTAACTAATGCACCGATTTGTGTACTTACCCAGTTGTAAGCTTCTTGAATCGGTTGAATAATATATTGACTTATTACCGCCCATGCAATTTGCGTTCCTGCCTGTATTAATAACCATCCAGCTTGTAGTACGGTTGAAATTAAAGAAATAATTGGATCTAAAAATGTAAGTATAGAAGTCCAAATTTCTTGCCATTTTTGGAACAATTGCATAAAGAACTGAGATGCCGTTTCAACCAAGGATGACCACCAAGTCGATGCCGTCTCTACTAAGGAAGACAACCATCCTACTGCTGTTTCAACTAAAGAAGATAGCCAAGAAGAAGCCGTCTCTACTAAAGAGGACCAATAAGTTGATGCCGTTTCGACCATTGATGACAGCCATGTTGTCGTTGATTCTACTAAAGAGGACCACCAACCAGAAACTGATTCTACAAGTGAAGATAGCCAAGTTGATGCCGTTTCGACAATCCCACTCCATAATTCGACTAGATATTCTTTAATAAAATTATAAGTATCTATCGTCCATTTTTTTATAGATTCCCAGTTTTGATAAATCGCTACACCTAAAGCGACTATAGCTGCTATGATAATCGGCACAATGGCAACTATCCCAGCGGCTGCAGCCGCACCAATTCCAAAAATACTCATCACCGTTACAACTATTGGCGCAAGTGCCATAATCGCACCGGAAATTATACCAATGGCAGTTGCTACGGCTGCAAGTGTCGCTGCAAGTGCTGGGTTATTTGTGACCCACTCAGCAAATTTAGATACCAGATCAGCTACAACTGATAACACTGGTTCTAGCGCCATCTTTAAATCACCTAAAGCCTTTTGCATTTTAACAGCTGGATTCGCATCCATTTTCTTTATTGAGTCATTCAATTGATCTTGATTATTTTTGAAATCGACCGTTTTTTCTTTTGCACCTAGCAATGTATTAATTATGTTTTGCCCTTGGTCTTCGTACATCGTACCGAAGAGTTTTACACCTAATTCGTTTCTCTTCGTTTCATTTTCAACTTGTGATAACGCTAGAGCAATATCAGTCATAGCGGCTGAACCTTCTTTACCGCCATTAGCTACAGCCTGTCCCCACTTTTGCAATTGTTCAGCTGAGATATTAGTACCTTCTAGCGTTTCCTTCATAGCTTTATCGACACCTTGACCGAATTCAGCCGCTTTGATGCGCCCTTCCTTCAATCCATCTAACAGGTTATCGATATTCCAGGTACCTGTTTCAATTCCAGCTTCCATAATAGCTTGGACTTCTTCAGCATTGTAGCCAGCTCGTGTAAGCTGCCCTCCATATTCAGCGATAATGTCTAACTGTTCCGGTGGGAAACCCATTTTCAATAGGGCATCAGCCATACCAAGAGCGCCTTCTTGTGAAACACCTAATTCATTTGCAATTTCATTTGTTTCTTGTATTAACTCAGTAAAATCAATACCTTCATATGATTGCGCGATTGCCGCCGCTCCTTTAACAATTGCTGCATTCGCTTCATCACTAACATTTTTATTCAACGCCCATTGCCTGCGCACACCTTCTAAAGATGCTTCTGCATCCACACCGTAAGCAGTTATCCCTCTAACAGCTTCTTCAACTGACTTTTTTGAAGACTCTGGAACATCAAAAGTGATATCGATTTTTGTCTTTAACTTTGACATATCAAGTGCTTGTTCGATTGTTCCGGCAATACCGCCACCAGCTACCATTGCTCCAAGAACGTTTTCTAAGCCAATATCTAATTCTTTAAATTCTCTTTCCGTCCTTTGGGCTTCTTGCTGTAAATCTCGTAATTCGTTTCGTACTTGTTGAATCGAATTTCCATCATCCACAGATCGTAACGCTCTCTGTAATTTCTCAATATCCGCTTCTGTCCCTAATGCTTCTCGGCCGATAATTCCAATTGCTTGTTCTAGCTGTCTACTGGTAGCCGTTCCACTTTTAATTGCATTCACAAGACGATTTCCTAATGCTCCTGCAAAATCATCAACACTTTTTCCTGTAGCCCTAAATAATGTTTCTAATTGTCTAGTTGAACTTGCTACATTTTCTTGCTCGGCTTTCATGCTTCCTAATTTATTTTTAAGACCATTAAGTGACACTTCTGTAAATTCAATTTCACGCCTAAACGCACGATATTGTTCTTCAGAAATCTTACCGTTTTGAAATTGGGCCTGTACTTGTTGTTCAGCAGCCTTTAACTTATCTAGTTTTTCAGTTGTATTTTCAATTTGTTGTGTTAATAATTTTTGTTTTTGCGCTAATGCTTCCACATTACCTGGATCAAATTTCAAAAGACGTTCTACATCTTTTAATTCTTTTGTTAGATCATTGCTGCGTTTATTAACATCTTTTAAGGCGTTTTGTAAACCGACGGTATTACCGCCAATTTCAACCGTGATTCCTTTAATTCTTCCTGCCATATTCTCACCTCATTTCTTAGAAAGAATCGTAATCTTTTTGATTCGCTTTTCTTACTTTTTCTTTATCTGGATTTTCCATTTCAGCAAATTCAGCAATATAATCAAAGCAATCACCGATTGTCATATCTTCTAAATCACCATGTGTTAACTTTGATTTATAACAAAGAGCAAGGAACGTATCGGTTGTTAACTCTTCATCACCGAAAGTCCCTTGCTCTCCATTATTTTTCTTTATTTTTTTTTTGCTCCCATAGTAACTTGAACTAATTCCATGACTTCTGGCATAATTTCTTCAATCGGGAATTCTTCAAATTCATCCAACCACGTCATAGGATCAGGAATACTTGAATCAGCTGTTTTAGCGTATAACCAAGTCAAATCATAAATAAGTTCAAAGTCTACCTTACTTATATCAAAATTAGACATATCGATAGGTTGTTGTGATCCATCTGGTGAAGTTAATGCATTAATGGCTCCTAACCCCATCATATCTGCAAATAAATTTCGTCTAAATTGCGCTTTATAACGTTTAACTGTTGCTGCTGTACTTTTTAATCGAACTTGTTTACCATCTATTACAATTGTTTTTTCCATCTAATTACGCCCCTTGTGTTGTTGTTTTTACATATACTTTTTTATACCAGTTATCATAAATTGCTTGAGTTGTTTTAGATGTTGTTTTTGTTTTAACCATTGGCCTGCCACCAGGAGCTAAAACAATTGGACTAGAAACGAATTTCAATTCATTTGTATTTGGCTCAGCAGAATTTGTTTTTGTTTTAGATCCAATTGTTGGGCGACTTGCTGCACAGTTATACATAACATGTCGCGTTGCGTTCACATCGCCATCGAATTCAAATAGTAATGCAAATGATTTTCCTTTGGCATCAGCTAACTCATTTAATACACCGTCTGTTTCATCTAATTGCTCACCTAATGCATCGATAGCAAATTGCTCTGGAATAGTCGCAATGGATAGCGTTCCATCATAACCTTGGTTATTACTTGCTGCATAATAAAGCATGTCATCTGCATAGAATTCAATTAAATCACCGCGTGGTTCGAAAGTTAATTCAACTCCACCAGGTAGTGGAATTGGTGTACCAAACTTCACTAAAAATTCTTCAATATCAATTGGTACATAATGTACATTCTTCAAACCGAAAGTAACTTTATTTTCCTTATTCATTTACATCAACCTCGTTTCATATATTTTTTGAAATAATTTTTCAGATTCAATAAAAGTCTCGTATGAATCATAAGGAATCTCATGATCGTCTAGGACTTTTTCAAGTTTGGCTTCTGCAACTAAATCTTTTCTAGTTGTATAAAGCTCTATATTTAAATCATTAATCTTGTGATAAACCTTGTTATCAGCCATCAAGTTTGAAGAGCCATCCACAAGAAAACATATATAAGGTGGCGCTGGAACTGGATTAGTTGGCGTTGCTGTGAAATGCGAATAAGCCACAGGATAACCTGTAGCTTCAAGAATTTTCGTTAATTCACCTAATGTCATCGTTGAATCGCCCTTTCGATACGTCTTGGCAATTCGTCAATTACATACTCTTCAACCGGACGAATATGCACTTGTGCTGGGACTCGACCACCACCAACTTTCGCATGTCCATTTTCTAAAAGATGTGTTAATTGTCCTTTTGTATTATGAAGAACAACGCCCTTTCCTTCTTTTTTCTTACGCCAGCCTTTACGATAACCCCCTGTTTTTTTAGGACTACCTTGCTTTAATTTACCTACAGCAATATCTCCTATTTCATCGATCTCATTTTCTAATTCTTCTTCCACAACATTTGCATATCTTTGTAACTCTCTAGCAATCTCACTCGCAAAATCGTTCATATTAAACATGCTCCTTTGCGATAATGGTCAATGTTTGATTCATTTCATCATCATTCATCGGTGGCTCGATGATATCAAAGATACGGCCTTTCATATTAATTCGCATTTCTTCCGTTATACCAGAGGTGTACGGAATAACGAATCGATAAACTCGTGTCGCCTGTGAAGCTGAAGCTTCAATGTACTCAGACCCTTTCACCGTTTTTATCATCGACCATGCTTTTTTAAATTCCTGCCAAGACGTTTCGATAACTTGGTTTAATTCATCTTTTATTACTTCAGGTTGCTCAATAATAATTCGATTCCTAAAATCACCGGTATTCAGTGGCTTTTTATATTGAAAAGGACGCATATTAATCACCGTCCAATTTGATTTCTTCTAAAGCTTTTTCAATGCTTAAACTATTAATCTGACTTAAAAAATTCTTATCAAAATACTCTAAAGCATCGTTATAAACATAACGAGAGCGTTCAAAGACTAACTCCTTGAACACCTCGTCATTATTAAGATCGTAATTACCGCAAACCCTAATTAAATCTTTATTAGATGCAAAAAGGATACGTCTTAGGTTATCATCTTCATCATCACCTAATCGCATCCTATCTTTGAATTGCTGTAATATTTCATTTGAAATTACTGTATCCATTCACATCACCCTTGAACTGGCGGAGTTGGTGTTTCTTCAAGTTTTAATGTGTAAACTTGCGAAGTATATTTATCCTTTGGCTTACCTGTAGCGTATTGCTTGGCGATATAAAGTGTTGCATCCTCTAAAGCTAATGTTTCTTCATACTTTTTAATTGGTTCAGTTCCGCCCATCGCTGCAATATACTCTCCTTTAACAAAAAACAGCACCTTACCTTGAGGTACAAATACTGATTCTGTAGGAGTTGGATTGAAAGGTAAACTTGTCACATACACCCCAGCTGCATTTTGAATTGTTGAATTTGCTTGGATATCAAAAGTATCAAACGGATTTGTTACCATAACTACTTTCCCAGCAATATTTTTTGGTCTGTCTGCATCAGTTTTACCATCAGGATTTAGCTTTTTAGCCAGTAATTTAACAACGCCTTTTAATTCATTGATTGTTTTGCGACCTGGTTCAAACGTTAAAGTCCCTGCTGTTTTTTTATCTGGATATACTCCTCCAACAACACTTCCACTTGGATCTTTTAACAATCCGATAGGTTCATCTTTACCTGTACCAATTACGAATCCACGTTCTAAACCTACAGACATAGCTTCTGAAATCATTGTACGAACATAGCGTTCCACCCACACTGGACCAAGTTTGAGCATGTCATTTGCCAATGGGATAAATGCCGTTAATTTAAGTTGAGATATAGATTCTTTTCGGAATATAGCATTTAATTGTCCTTTAATATCACCGAATAATGGTCCCCATACAGCTGCACCCTCTGGATCTCCATAGATAAATTCTGTCACAGCACCTAAGTTTTCTAATCCGATATGTTCTAACAACGGATGACCTTGAACTAAATCATCAAAAATTCGTTCTTGTGTTGTCTTAGGTAATGTTTCAGTATCTTTAAATCCACCATCTTGAACGACTGCATTGAAGAATTTCATTTCCTCACTCGTTAATACGTTAGAACCACGAGACTGCATAATAGAACGGTCTACAATAGATTCATTGACTTGATTCAAGATATCCGAACGAACATCTGTAGCAAGTGCTTCAATCATAGAATTTAATGCTGCTGCTTGTTCTTCTGGTGTTCCTTCCTGTGTCGCTTTCGCAAATGCTAGTTTCTTTTCCTCAAAGTTATTAAATTTAATTACCATAATTTATTTTCCTCCTAAATTTAAAAAGAGCGTACCCAGATTCTGTTTCGTATTAACAGGCTCTTGAATAGACTCTTTTGGATTTTGATTATTTGGCTGCTTCGTATACTTAGCTACTAAATCTTCTTTGAAATTTTCTACAATTTCCTCTTCTTCCTCTTCTTGCGTATCATCTATTTCGATTTCATCAGCAATTTCATCAGCTAAACCAAGAGCAACTGCTTCCTCTGCTGTTAGCCAAGTTTCATCTTTTAAAAGCTTTTTTAATTCTTCGTCTGTTCCAACAAAACGTTTTTTATAAGATGCTGCTAAAGCCGAATCGATTTTTCGTAAATCTCTTGCTGTTTTTTCAAAAAGATCTGCATTTCCATATTCAATAGTACTCGCTTGATGAATCATCATCATGGTATTACTAGGCATAATAATTTTATCGCCAGCCATTGCAATTACAGACGCGGCACTAGCGGCCCAACCATCAATATGAACTATAATTTCAGCATCATGCTGCTTTAACAGATTGCAAATTGCTACACCATCAAACGCGGAGCCTCCACCCGAATTAATATGAACGTGGATTTTTTCTGCTTTTATATCTTGAATTTTTCTTCTCACTGCTTCAGCATTGTTTTCACTAAACCATCCACCGATTGACCCATAAACAGTTAACTTATACTCATTTTCACCTTTAGCTTCAAAACGAACATCTCGTTTTAAATTTAAAAGTTTATTCATACTCAAATGCTCCATCATTTCTCACCTCCTTCAGATTCGGTTAATTTCGTATAGTTTTTCGTAATATGATGGATATTTAAATTAGGATCATCAGAATCTTCATATCCAACTTCTAATCGAATTTCATTTCCGGTAAATGCACTTGAAGAAATGAGCTTATCAATACTTGTCGCAAGATCAAATATACTCTGATAGGAAACAGCCTTAACTTCAATCTTTTGTCCTGAAAGATATTCATTCATTCCAAAGAATTTAACATTCGCTTCATCAGATAGCTTTTTTAATAATGGCCTTACTGTGAAAAGCATGTAATTTTTCGTTTGCTTTTCTACATCAGCCATTTCCCCATATAATAAAGCTGTTGGAATACCGATAGCCATTGCTACTTGATTTAAAAAACCATTGGTTACTTTGTTGATTTCTTCCACACTAGGACCGTTAGTGGAACCGTTATATACTTCTTTGTACTCAATCCCTTTTTGTTGCGGAACAATAGCGATATCTTTCGTACCAATTGCCTTATACATGTTGTCAATAAACTCTTGTAACTTAGCTATCTGTTCTTCTGTTTTTGCACCGATCATATCCATATCAACTGTGCCACGAACTTGATTTTTACGTTTTTGAGAGTTTAATATCCTACCGAATAAATCCCCGTAATCTGAAAATAAACCATCGATAAGCGGAGATAATTTATCATTCCGATATTTCAAATGAATAACTTCACTTTGCTTAAAACTTCTCTTAAACGTATAATCTTTTACTATTACATCAGTAAAAGTATCTTCAAACACGGCATACTCATTATGTTGAAAGCCATCGGCAATAAGTAAATCACCATCATCTGCTTGTATAACTAAGCATTCATTATCATAAATAAGTTTACGAATAAATCTTTCCCAGAAAGTGCTAGCCGTCATGTTTTTGTTCGGTCTAACGTTTAATCGATAATAAAGCTCATTCTTCTCAAATGCTTTACCTTTTCTTACTCTGAATTCAGATTGACTAATCGTTCTTCCTAGAAAAGATACGCATGTATCGATTGCTAATCGTTTCATATGAACCCTGTTTGCTGTATCAGCAATTAAATCCAGATCGACCATAAATTCTAGTTCTTTATTTCTTTTGAATACTGAACCTAACCATCCAATGGTTATCACCCCCTTTATTAGAACTTAATATCACTTAGTATGAAGTCGGTTGCTTCTTGTATTTCATCCGCTCGATAAAGAGCATGGACAAAACACTGGAATCCATCAGTTTTTCTACGTACTGGCTCTTTCTTTTCGTAAACCTTATTTCCATCACCTTTAATAACAACCAATACGTTTTGTGTATACCAACGCATTAGAGGGTTATCATCAAAAATAATTTGACGATTTGCAAATGCCATTTCAATCCGTGGTGCCAATAAGCCATGGATTGCTTTAGGGTTTCTGATAATCTCTACTTCAAATCCCTCATCTATTAATAAGGGCTTTATAGCTTCTAATCGATAATTATCGCCTATGATTTTTTTTAATCCATACATCTCACGCATTTCCACAAACCAATTTACAATATGCGTTGGATTAATAGTTGGCTCGTCCACGACTGTTAGTAGACCTTGTTCTTCCCAATCTTTAATTGGGGCAAACTTCTGCTTTTTATACTCACCTGCTTTTTTAGAATATCCATAATAAATATCAACAAATTCTTTACGGGCAAAGGAATGAGTTTTAAAAATATAGTCGCCATCTACTCTAAATAAAAGGCCACACGATGCGAAATCTCGAATACTTGCAAAATCTAATGCACCAATACATTCTTTACCGTATAAATCAGGAAATGGACGATTAGTTGCAACAATTTCTTCCCATTTTGCAACAGAACGTTCTAAATTTGTAACTGGTAAGTTCATACGCTTTGTCATGAACTCTTCTCGGTTACTTGGATCATCTTCTAAATCTTCGTATTCTTCCTTGATTGTTTCAAGCAATCCTTCGGCATACTCACTTAAAGGCTGCGATAACATAGGGTTTGCCATTTCCCAATCATCTGGATCATCAACTTCTTTTTCATCATTCAATTTACAAATGAATGGAAAGATAGCGTTTGGACGGGCTTCACCGTTTAAAACCTTCATTGCTTTTTCTTTTTGCTTATCTAAGAAACCATCACGTACATATCCATCTGTTCCAATGTAAAATTCTCGTGGGTTTTTCTTTTTCCCCAAACCGCTGATATGGACTCGAACATCTTTATTACTTTCATATTGATGGATTTCATCAAATACAACCGCACCATCACGCAAACCATCTTTTGTATCTCCATTTGATGTCCTAAACTTCAATACACTTCCTGTAGCTTTAGAGACAGTTTGAGTTAATGTTGTTTTAAATGCTCGTTGCAATATTTCATTTCGTTTAACGCATTTATGAACTTCATCAGGACTTGTTTTCGCCTGTTCTTCACTGTTTGCAACAACGGAAATGTTATACTCCGGAATACCATGCATTTCACTAATTAAAAAGTGAATGATGACTGATATTAATCCGTTTTTACCGCCACCACGCCCAAGCATCCATAGGAATTTACGATAAAATACGCGCCCATTTTTCTTGTAAAATAAAAAGACGAATGCTATTAAGAATTTCTGAAAAGATTGTAATGGAAAGTACCACTTCTCACCAAAGCGGATACACTTCTCAATCATTTCATCATCAAAATATAAATCGTCTCTGTTCAAAACATATTTTTCTAGATATTCAATTAACAATTCTCTTTCTTTATTGAACTTCACTTTTCCACTTCGATAAAGTTCAATATATTCATCAATGTACTTTTGCCTAATCATGTTAGATCACTTTCACTATAACCCGCATTAGGAATGTTAGCCTTAACAACAAACTTTATATCTCTGCCTAACGCAATTAAAGAACTGTTAATTTTATTCCTTTCACCTATAAGAGGGTGGGCTTTAACAAAAACTTGAGAACCGTTTTTTACTGTTACGGACTCGCCTTCTTTATTAATAGTTTTATTTATTTTTCTAAATGCTTTGACAAGATCAATATATCTTTCTACCTTTTCAACTTCGACTAGATCTGTAATATCAATACTATTCAAGAGCTGTTCTTTTAACCTTACAATACTAACAGCCATCTACCCACCCCCCCTTACGTGCGTAATTCCGAAAAAAACCTGACAGTTAACCCCCTCCTCCGGTGCCCCTTAGACGAAAAATTGATGGATTTTTTTAAGGGGGGGGATTGTTTCCGAATTATTTTTACCACTTTTCATCGTGTTGCCATTTATTCGGCTTCTTTTTGAATGTTCTACCGTGTTCTTTATTGTGGCAATCCACACAAACTGTTTCTAAATTATCTATTTCTAATGCAAGTTCTGGATGATGTTCAAGCTCTTTGATATGATGGACAACTAACTGTATCTTCTTACGCTTTGCACTCTCACTATACTCATTGGTATCAACACGAACATGACCATTACGTTTACACTCTTGGCATTCATTGTTGTCACGCTTCTTTACTTGTTCACGAAGACTCTTCCACTCACCACTGTCATAGAACTTACGCTTCTGTTGTTTGGTTTTGTATTCATTCACTAATCTTTACCTCAATCACTCCTGTATCAATTCTCTTCTCGCGATGTTGGATATCAAGACACTTTTCACAATAGAAAGTAGCAGAGATATCCAAGCCATAATGTTTAGTATCAGAATAAAAAGAAGTAGTCTCACTATCTAACACTTGATACTTATCATCACACATCTATCCTCACTCCTTATCTTTCTTCAAATTAAAAAGCACTCCATAAGGAATGCTTTCGCTTGGCATGTTTTCATTTGGTTTGCTTCAGGTAATTCAATCTTTTTTCAGCATTAATAGAATTTTGTTTCTAATTTTAAATTTATTACTATAATCTGCATAAATTTGTTTAATCCTTTGATTGATTCGTATAAAAATACTGCAATAAAAACAATCTGATACATGTACCTAATAACATTACTGAATAGATAATTGAAAAAACTATTAAGTAAGAGTATAAAAAAGTCCATACATAAAATAAAGTCATATTTAAAGGCATTTGTACAAAAGTAACAAGATACGTTAAAAGAGAGAGGATTGTAGTTGTACCAATTATTACTCCGCAAAAATAAAAATTGAAAATAACACTCATTAAATGCTCTATCTTTTTTTCTTCCCTTATTTTTGTAATTACTTTTGCTCCAATTGTACCCGTTAATAAGGCAAGACCTGAAATTGTAAAACCTAAAAGACTAAAAAAGCCACCTAATACAGTTAAAATAATTGGTCTTATCGATTCAAGAAAGTTTGAAACACCTTTTTCAGTAATTGCAGTATTATAATTCAATGATGATATTTCAAAAAGAATAAGCGTTAATACTAAAGTGATTACGAAAGCTAAAACACAACTTAAAAAAGCTTCTTTGCTTTTCCACAAATCTTTATGCTTATTTGTATCTTTTAATAAATTTAAAAACCTGTTTTTTCTATAATAATACTCAATGTCTTTCTGACCCAATATTTTTTCGTCTTCATTCAGCTTTTGTTCGCTCATTTTCTATCTCCCTCAACAGTTCACGCTTTAACTCCTGTTGCCTTTGAATTAAATCATCTTTAGCAGTTGCCTTCATGACAGCTAAATTGACAATACCACTCCTAGATTTTTCCGAAATTTCAGGTATACTATCTTTATTTATATCTGCAATTCCTTTAGTATATAGCGCTTCATCTTCACTATTTACATTTACCGGCTCCCCTGATGTATTTTTTCCACGCGCGACCAAATTCCCATAACCTACAATAACACCATTAACTAAATTTTTTATAAATGTAGAACCTAAATTCAACCCTTTCTTCGTTGTCCCCTTGATGTTAAAGGTATATTTACTACCTCCAGTATCGGTTAAGTCGTCTGAATTCATTCCAAATAATGATTCAAATAATTTCTTATCGTTATTTGGTGGAATTAAATTTATAGATATTTCATCTACATGATTTATCAATTTTAATTTTTCATCTAATATCTGTCTATCTTTTTCTGGGATGATTTCCACTTCACCCACATCAGGAACTAATTCTTCAATTAACTTTTTAAAACGTTCAATAAACATTTTTCTACCAAAATCATTTTTTGGAACAAATCCAATAGTTTCTCTTCTCACATCAAAATAGAAAGTAACATAGGTTGCTTTTTTATTATCTTGTGTCTCAACAACATCGTCTTTCTCTTCATCATATGATACATGAACACCTGGTGCATAAGCGACCAGCCTTCCATTTACTGTGAATTTATCAGGATCTTTATTTAATGTAATGAATTTAAAATTCACATTTTTTTTCCGTCTAATTTCTCCCAATTCAACATCTGTTTGCATCCCTAAGAATACCTTAGTTAATAGCTCATCCAAATTCTCTTTTCCATCATAGACTTCATAAATTTTTTCGTTGATATTAAATTTAGCAAAATATATTGTCGACAATTTACTTTCCCCCAAGAAATGTATTCATTAATATATTTTATCATCTCTTGGTGTCGAAATTTGTCATATTTTAGAACAAAATGAAAATTTCCCTTTAAACATTTAATTATTCAAAATATATGCGGATCATAATAGGTGTATGATTCTTTTCCTTCAAAATAAAACTTACTCTAAACCTCTTTAAATTGATAAGTTAAGGCACCACCTTATATTTGCTAAAGATAGCAAAACAAAAAGCATCCAAATGGATGCTTTTTCATAACTTACTATTCTATTCTTCAATTACGGTAAATGAAGTTTTAACCTTCTTCCAATCACCTAATGTTGCTTTATACTCCTGTATACCAAACATTATTAAGGAACTGGAAAAAGAGCAAAACTCTCCTCATTAACGGTATCATTCAATCAGTGCCATCTGCTGGTTTCGGATTTTATGTGTCTCAATTATAAAGCCGTTTAGAATTTTATAAAGCAATCTTTGTAAGTAACGTTTTCCGCCACTTCTCACAATACAAATATAACACGATGATTCCAAAACAACCGGTACATTTACTGCCAAAAAGCGGTCACGACTCTGCCACTTATTTTATTCCCGTTATCCTTACTTATAATAGTCCGATTCCACTTAATTGAACATAGTTACTATTAGCTTGCACTTTTTTAACTTCAGCAATGCCTTTAATGTCAGTTACATAAATTGTAGAGAATGTAAACTCCACTTCTTTACCATAGTATGCTGCCATTATGAAAAAATCTTTTGGTCCTGGATATTCAATGTCTATTGTCCATTTACAATTCTTTTCTCCATGCATCTTAAAATAAACTTGATTATAATTGATTTCCTCTCCTAACCCTTCTATAAAAAGTTTTTTTACACTATAGGTCCTCATCTTCTCAACTCCTTACTATTTTAATTCTAACAAACAGCACCAATCTTTTAACAGCGCTTAGTTACCCATATCTTATATTTTGTATAGCTGACTGAAATACCAGCTTCCTTGATACCAATAACTTTATAAACCTTTTTCAAGTTTTATTACCAAGTAAATCTATTTAGTTATATACCTTACAAACTGACAAACATCTTTCTTTTTTATTGCCATGCATAATTAACAGTATCTTCACCATTACCTTTTAATAGATTATTCGTACTAGAATTAATCTTACTTTCTGATAATATATACATTAGATATTATGTAAAATTTGAGAGGAGATCTAAATAATGAGTAAGAAAAAGAAAAAGCCTAGTGAATCTACTCTTGCTAAACAAGCAATTGCTAAAAAGTATCAAAAAGAGTATGGAAGTACACCCATTATCGTTTCTACCAACTTAGAAAGTATGCAAACTGGTTATGCTGCTGTAGCAACTGACCATATTCAATTATTCAAGTACAATAAAGATGTAAATGATGTTGTCAGTATTGCTAAATACTACTTTATTAATTATTCCACTGTTCTAGTAGATCACTTTGCTATTAAATCCGTATTCGAGTTTAATGGATCAGGAACACCATTTCGTTTTATCCCAACAGAACAAGGAAAAGACATCGAGCGCTTTATCGAAAATAACACCTCTATTGAAATACATAAGGTACGTCGTAAGTGGTACAAAAAAATACTTGGTTTCCGTTCTAATACAAAATGGAAAATGGTTGTAGCATGTATAATATATTTATTTATTCTCACAGCTGGGATTAGCGGAATGATAGATAATAAAAATGAAAATACAGCGGCCTCAACAACAAAAGTTGTAGATACAGATACTACTAAAAAAGATAACGAACAACAGAAACTTGAAGAGCAGCGTAAACAAGAAGAGTTACAAAAACAACAAGAAGAGCAAAAGAAGCAAGAGGAACAACGAAAACAACAAGAATTACAAAAACAACAAGAAGAGCAAAAGAAGCAAGAGGAACAACGAAAGCAACAAGAATTACAAAAACAACAAGAAGAGCAAAAGAAACAAGAAGAACAGAAACAAAGCATACAGCAACAACCAAACAATAATCTCCCCCAAGGAAATTACAATTTTAAAAGCTGTAAAGAAGCCAAAGCAGCTGGATTCTCAAATATCACAAGAGATCACCCTGCTTATTCCTCTAAGTTAGATAGAGATGGTGACGGATTAGCTTGTGATAAATAAAAAAGGAACCTGCATAGGTTCCTTTTTTTATACTTATAAATACCATCTTTACCACTTACCCATATCTTATATTTTGTGTAACTAAACTAAACGCTACATCCCTTGATATTCATAGCTTTATAACACTTCCTCTATTGAGTTACACAGTACTAAAAAAATGGTTAACTCTAAGATCCACCAATCAAAAAGACGCCCAAAAACAAAGGGCGTCTTAATCACTGTAATTTCTGTCTATCTTATATTATTAATGTCTCTGAACTTAGCTATACGCATCAATCTTTCATCATATGCATTTTCAGTTAATTCTTTATTTAAATAATGACACAATCCATCAATATCATTGAATACAGAAAAATGATTAATTCCATTTAAAGTCAAATACTCATATATACTTTCTACTAAATCTGGTGTTAAAATTATTTTTTTTAATACTTTTTCTTTATATTCCGGACAAACTACTTCTAACTCAGCCTCTATATCTTTTAAGCTATTACTTTGAACTGTAAAATAACCATTCTGTGCCAATAACCTTGAGTTATTTTTTGATGGATACATTGCAAAAGTATTCTTCACATTTGCCTTTTCGAGAACATCTGACAAATCCCATATTATACCATCTATATCTTCAGCTGCAAATCTAATCGAATCTGCAGTTTGAATAGATGGATTACCTTGTAATTGTTCATTTAAGACATGCGGGTCTAATAACCATATACACGCATTATTATTGTTGTCATAATCCCAGCCTTCAAAAGCAAAATATAAAGCCGTACCAAAAGAATCTGTCCAATCTAATAATCTTGTTTTCAAACCGTGGTGTTGCATATGAAAAGACAAATCAATCATATCTTCTCTAACAAAAGTAGGCGATTGATTCTTAAAATTCACTATTAAGTGTTGTTCTATAGCTAAGTAGGTTTTCAAAGGTAACTTTTCACCTTGAGATAACACACGAAATAGTCCTGAATCTAATTTATATTTTTCATTACCATGTCCCCTAAACCATATCCAATTCCCTTTCGATTCCCTTCTAAAAATTGCAATTTCCTCTAATATGTCATACCATTTCTTACTGAATGATTCTTTTTTCTCTTGAACCTCTACACCCAATCCTTTTTCCATTTTGATCCACCTTTATATTAATTTAATCTAACTTACAGCCATATCATTCTATATTCTTCTAAATAAATATAGTTATAGGTTAGATTATATCTCAAATTTTGAACCTGGTCATTGCTTTATCCATTACATCTTGGTTTACCCCTATATATCGTAATGTTACTCTTTGACTTGAATGATTAAATATCTCCATTAGCAAGGCTATATTCTTTGTCTGCATGTACATATGATATCCGAATGTCTTACGCAGTGTATGTGTTCCAATCTCATCTAAACCAAACTCTGCCGCTGTACTGCTAAGTATTTTATACGCCATACTTCTTCCTATTGGTCTATTCTTTCCTTGCCTACTCTTAATTAGATACTCATGATCTTCCATCTCTTCAATGTACCATTTCAATTCTCTTCTTAATGCTGCAGTAATGTGAATACGTTTTTGTTTACCTGTCTTCATTTCACGCATTGAGATATGGCTTCCCTTTAAATCTCCAACCTTCAGTTTTAAAATGTCACTAATACGTAAACCCGTATTGATTCCCATTACAAATAAAATATAATTCCGTTCACTCTTTTCCCTTAAATACTCTTTAATTTGTTGTATTTGCTCTGGATCACGTATAGGTTGAACAAAATTCATTATTCATTACCTCCCGTTTCTTCTATCTCGTAAACTTCTAATCCAAGTGCAAAAGCAAGTTTATAAAACGCTTTAGACTTCCAACGTCGATAAGTACGCTCTGACATTCCGATTTCGTTATAAACCATGTAATCACACATATCCTCTTCTTCTAAATAACGTTTACAAATAATATCCCTTTGAATACTTCCTGCACGTCCCTTTCCTAATCGATTTAGAAACTGATCAATACGTAATGACATTTTTTCAAGCCACTCTTCTCGTTTGCTTTGTTGAATATTTGCTATAGCAACATCTTCTAATGGCTTACCAACTGCATGTGTAGGACCGTGTTCACGCATTTCATAAGAAGGAGTGACTTTCATTTCTTTACGAATCATCCCAAATTGCCTATGTATACGTACGCTTTCCAACACACCTTCTAATTCTTCTTGTGTTGCTGTTCTATCGATTTTTGGTAAGAAAGATAATTGTTTAGTCATGTAAGACCACTCCTTTTTATTTTTAGATTACTTTTGTCTTAATGCTCCACGTCTGCGTTCATAACGTGGTCCATGAATTCCCATTAAATCTTCAATGTCACGAGTGCTTAACTTCTCTTTTCGTTTTTTCTTAGTTTTCTTTTTTGTTTGGTTCGATTGCTTTTTCCACTCACGTAATTGATCCTTTAGTGCTTTCATATTTACCCATCCCCCTTTCAAAAATAAAGAGGACACCATTTCTTAAAACAGCTTTATTACTGCTCTAAAAATTGGTGTCCTCTAGTTTTCTAGCCGGACTGTATTCTATTTTCATTTATTTGATAATACCAGCCTGCACAAAGATGTTTCTCCAAGCTTTGTTAACTTGGTATTTATCAACGGATATCGCACGACGAACGATAGCTTTTCTTATTTTCTTTTTCTTTGCATTTCCCATTCCTCTCATCCCTTTCATGCAAACGTCTCTCATTTCCACTTTGGAGCGTTTTACTCCTTTTGATACCTATTACATTCAAAAATAATCTAAACGTGAATTGTACCTATTTTATAAATTCCTTTTCCCCACAAAAGGATTATTTTGTTATGTTTTCTAACAAACTTCATTTCAAAATTTTCAGATCCAGATGAACCTCTAGACACATACACCATATACTAATTTAAATACTTTCTAGGAAAGCAGGTGAAAACTATGCCATCTGTTGTTGGAAATCTGGTTGTACAAAATAGTAACGGTTCTTTCAATTTAGGTGATTTTTATAACGTTTCTCCAAAGGAAAATACAAAAGCTTATAATGGTTCAGGATCATCCACTGTTGCTTTTGTTGCCAATACCTTTAGCGGTGTTAGTGCAACAAACACATACGATTCTGATATTGCAGACCAAAACCAAGTTGGGACAGTCTAGAATTGTTTATTTTCCTTTTCCTCCCCTGAATAAAACTCAATATTCCGTCAATGCTGTATATGACATTAGATTTTCTCCTTGTTCCCCCTTGGAGATGAGCAGTTAGCTAATTGAGCTAGCTGCTTTGTTTTTTAACCATTTTTGTAGGAATACAATTTATATGCATAATTTCTGAAGTGAGATCTATACTATATTTAGGTCTTAACATCTAAAACCCTTATTTCAGTCTTAGACCTAATAAAACGCTCCTCTCTCTTACTTGGGGCTAAGCAGTTAGCTTTTGCTAGCTGCTTTTTTAAATTTTTCTGAATAAAATTCCAAAACTTCCACATAATATCTACAAGTTGTTCAATTCCTGAATAACGACCTTTTTCTTTTGTTAACAAGTTGCAATGGAGCAGTTAGCTTTTGCTAGCTGTTCTTTTGTTTTCACCATTTAAGCAGGGTTAGAATATATTAAATTCTACCTTTCTTTATAACGTGAGCTGGCCACTTACGCTATTTTTACAAAGGGCACTAATTGATAGTGCTCTTTTTACTTTTTTCTACAAAATGAAATTTTTATTAGATTATTTTCGCATAACATTTTCAACTCTGTTCATACTATAGTTGTAATTCGCAATTACAACAGCAATATTTGATAAGCACCGTTTTCTTTTCTTAACAGGACAGCTAGCTAATCACGCTAGCTGTTTTATTGTATAAAATAGCGTTTTTGTTTAAAATAATAGCTCCGAACTACTTGGACACATTTACCAATTTATTTACCGCGAAATTCATGTTAAAATCTTTTGTGAGTACGACATAACTCAATCTTATGAAGCCCTTTAACATTTCCTGTGGGGCTTCTTTTTTCAATAAACAGTTAGTTAATTGCGCTGACTACCTTGTTGTACAAAATGACGTTTTTATAAAGTAATTAGTCATTCCAACTAAAGTGAATGTAACGTTCATAGTAAGTTATTCCTAAAATGCCCTTCGTTTCTTCTGTCCTAAAATCAACCTTCACACCATCCATTAATTCTTGTAACTTTTCTATAAATAGGTTTGAATGCATAATATGCTTATCTGGATTTTCCTTGTGAATATTATATCTATAACCTGAATATCCGCTTGCAGCGCTTTCGATTATTGTAATTTCCATCTCTTCTGCAAATTCCAATACTTTTTCATCGATAGCCTTTTCTTGAATTTCTTTCAGATTTTTAACTAATGACATATCCATTCTCCCTTTCTTTTCAAATAACGATTTTGTTACTTTTCCGTAACCACTTTAGGCTTATATACATGTTACAATTTATATGATTTTGCAGATTCCCCTTTGCAAATCCATATATCTGTTCTGCCCTTGTGACCCCAAAATACAAGGGCAGTTTTTAATAAAAAATAACTATTTTGTTTAGTTTTGAACCGTTACATTCCCCTTTACGAATAATCTTTTTTGTATTACACATACTACCTCTAAGCCGATCTCTCCCCGGCTGCACTCTTTCAAAAGGGAAAGCGCTCCTCCGTGCCGTGCAAGAACATGGCGGGCAACTTAATCAGTTGCCCGCTGTTTTTGTGTATAATCGTAAAAATTCTTGTACAAAATAACGCTTTTATATGAAAGTCGTACACATTTTTGACACCTCAATCATCACAATTACTTTAAAATTCGTGATAATATTAATCTGTCGAATACACCAATTTTCGACAGATTACGACAATTTTCGACAGATTACGACAATGATATCTCTCCCAGAAAATCCCTGTCCCTTGCAGGGATTTTCCCTTTTATTCATTATTTTTTGTTGCACTGAATTACCATCCTGAATAAAATTCAAATTTGGTCTTACTTCACATCAACACGATTTTGACTTGCTTCCCTGCTAAATCCATCCGGATATCTTTTTGCTAATTTCTTAATATTCATTTCAGCAATATCCTGTAAGGTATATCCCATTTCGTGCGCCATAATCCCTACGTAATACATAATGTCTCCCAACTCTAACGCGAGCTTGTGAACATTTCCGTTCGCTTCTCCTGGACAATGAGCTGGCTGAAATCCATGCCCATGATAAATTGCTTTTTTGACTAGATCAGCAACCTCGCCAGCTTCTCCTGTAAGTCCTAAAGCGGCATTAGAAACACGAAATCCAAAATCATTTCTCTTATTCCAAGTTCGTAATGTCGCTTCTTGATATTGATCTAATTCACAGATTTGATTGATATTCATTACAGCTTGTCCTCCCTTTGATTCACTAACTAATTTAGTTGTTGCATATACACCGTTTTCCATTGCTTTCATTTTGATTTCCCCTTCCTATTTAGCAAATCCCTAATCCTATCGGACGATTTTCAATCATATACTTATCAGCCTGATCTATTACGAGGAGCGCCACCTCTGCTTGGTGTCTCCTTAACGCTTTTGCCATCTTCGGTAAACTCATACCTTGACTCCACATTTCACGAAAACGAATTACATCTCTTTCATCCCAAATGAAGTTAGCTTCTTCTAAAGCGATGTATATTTCCAATCGTGATTCCTTCATCGCTTCATGATTTCTTGCTACGCTCATAAGCGAACCTACCTTCTAAAAATAATTATTTTATCTTTTCAGTAAACTTAGTATCCACGCGATCAACCTTCCCATTAACCCAAACAGCAACTTGTTCACCAAATCCGCTCACTGGTGGATTAACAGCTATAACATTTCCATCCTTAACTACATATAGCTTATTGCTTGTAACATCGATTTCAATTTTCATATGTCCATCTCCCTTTTCTTACCGCATGTACTCGACAACATCTGGTTTAAAGCCACTTCCTAAATAAATCCTTACCGAAATAGCTTCTTTTTTATCCCTTGCTGCCTTACACAATTCTTCAGCTGTATCCCAATTAAAAAACGTATCTACCGCACGCTGGAATCGCCAAATTGACATTACATATTGTTCAAAGATGTCATAACGATCATCTTGTTTAGTTGTGCGAGGCAATTCATCCGTACACTTTGCACTCTTTGGAACCTGGACACGTACATCAGCATATGTAACGCGTCCAGTTCCTTTCTTCACATTGGCTTTCATTACATCAAACTCACAAATGGCTGGCTCTACATCGAAAATATTTAATTGCTTAGTACACATTGTTATTCCCCCTTTTTAAAATTGCGTAATCTGTAATTTTCTCCATGCATTTCTAACATTTCGGCATTTTCCATCATCCGACTAAAATCACGTTCTCCATACATTCCTGCTAATTCACCGATATTAAAATTAGTAGTAAACAAAGTACTCTTACCTATACGGCTATCTACGATTTCGTTTGTCTTCGTTTGCTTCCAAGTGACGCCTTCTTTATCTTTCTCCGTGAATTCCGCTCCAAAGTCATCGATAATCAAGACATCAACTTTTGCTAGAAGGGACATAAGCTTGTCCTCTGTCATTTCACTGTTTTTATTCCAAGTTGATTTGATTTTGGTAAATAGCTTATTCATTTGAATAAACATTGCACTGTGACCCTTTTTCATAAGTTCTTTAGTGGCTGCCACACACAAATGACTTTTTCCCACTCCGTAATCACCCGTTATTATCATGCTTGTTGGTTCTTCTCTATTGAATGAAGTAACAAAATCCATAATCGTTTCTTTCGCATCAGCCAATTCTTTTTTAGTTGGTAAATAATTTTCAAATGTGGCTTTTTTGAGTTTGTCATTTATTAAGCTGTTATCAGCAAATGAATCATATAAATGAATGATTTCATTTTTCTTTTTTATAGCTAGTGTCTCTATAGCTAATTTCTGATCTTCTTTTTCTACCGATCTACATTGAGGACAAAATTCCTCATTTGTTTCTATATCTATCAACATGCGTTTACTGCAAACGTCTTTAAATTTTTCTTTCCCTACTAAAAAGACATTCGTACATCTATTAGGAGACAATACATATCTTTGACTAGTGTTTCTTGAAGTCGTATTTGTCGATGAAGCTACTATTTTTTTGATTACTTGCATTAGTTGGCCCTCCTTTAAATGTTCCTTTTCGTTGCACAGGCTTTTCATTTAAATAACTTTCGAATTTAGTTCCAAATAATGTGATAGGTCTCAAATAGCCACTCATTTCCGTATTATCAATCCATTGTGAAGTCTTGATGTCAATTACCTGTTGGAAATGCATTAATTCGAACCCTTCTTTCCATCTTGCTTTGATTAGATCCTGTGTTTTTTTAGATGTATGTTTATAATTGGTTTTTGCTTTCATGTTGAAGTAATCAATAATCTCTTGATACGGAATAGATGGAGCGTTGTCCTGAGATTTTTCAGGACTATATTCTTCTTTTATATCTTTATCTAAATCTTTATCTAAATCTTTATCTATGTCCGTTACGTCATTGTTACATGTAACGTTACAACTAAGTGTTTGTTGTTTTTTTCTTTCTCGGTGTGCGGCTACACGTTTTCTAGTGTCTTCCTTAATCTTTTCTAAACGATCTAGATTTTGATGGGTTCCCCAATTAATGACATTGATGTAATGATTATCGTCAATATCAATCATCCCGAATTTTTGAAATACATTTAGTGCCATTCGAACTGTATTTAGGGGTCTATTAAAAAGTGTTGCTAGCATATCTTCCGTATATGGGATATTCTCGTTTAAAAAAATATACCCACTTGCATTTGTTTTACCAGCTTGAGCTAACAACTTAATCCAAATGATTAATAATGTATCAGCTTCAGGCATGCTCTCAATTAGACGGATTTTTTCATCCTCAAACATCGTTGTTGAAAGTTTAATCCATTTCACTTTTACTTCAGACATAGTCCTTACCTCCTTATGCAAACTGCTATATGTGATTGTCCACTTTTGATAATTCGTTGAATCTCATAATGCGGATAACCAACACTAAAATACTGTTCAATCATTCGTTTTAATTCTTCTTTTCTTTTTGCTAATTCCCAGAACTTATTAGGTAATAGCACTTGATAATGCACTAAGTGCATGTACTATTTCCCTACTTTCCGTGATATACTAATAACAAGTGTTTTTTCTAAAGGGACCCATTGCAGTGGGTCTTTTCCTTTTGTTCTACATCACTCCAAGCCCATTGTTTTATTGGTTTGTAAGTAATGTAAAACAACCATACACTACATGCGATTAACACTCCGAATAAAGCTAACGATGTTGAATCTTCCACAAAATCACTTCCCTTCCAAATAAATTCAGCGTATTATTTATCATCAATTTCAACTGTTACATAGTGAATCTGTGTTTTTAGGGGAACCTGTTGTGTAAGTATGATAGATGATGTTGGTTCACCATCTTCAATTAACCTCTTAATCTTACGAGTTGCTTCAGTTTTTGATTCACACTCGTAAGCGTTTAGACCATATCCCCTATTGTGAAGTACAAAATATTTAGTTTCTCTCATTTTCTTTTCCTCCTATTGAACTTCCGCCATATTTATCTGTGCATTTGTAGCTGTAATTTCTTCATCTAAAACAATTGGAATTGAATATTCTTCATTAATGATTTGAATAGCTCTATCTAAATGATGACGTTTAATAGCCTTATAGCTATTCACACCGAACTCCCTATGTAGTTGACTATAAATATCGCTATATAATTTTCTTCTAAGGCTAATATCCCGGTATGCATTAGAATCCTTACCACCTAATAGAAGAACCCCTAACTTTCTTACAGCCTTTGATATTTCATCACATTCGACAGCATATAAAGGAGCATTTTCTCGTAAGTCCTTTACCTCAGATTTAATAACTTGAATCTCTTGAGTATGCCCCTCTAAAGCTTGAAACGTTAGTTTTAAAACACCCATTGGATCTGTAGGTATTTTTTGCTGATTTTGTATGTGTTGTTTCATGCGTTTAAATTCTTCGATAAACTTAATTTTCATTTGAACAGCTTCTTTTGTGTTATAACTCATAACGACTAATGTAAAAGCTTCCTCTGTTAGGTCAACTTTAGGATAATGACGTCCTCTGTTTTCATAAGTTCGCTCGTGAAAATTTACGAGCGAAAATTCACGACCCGCATAACCCATTTGCTTGCGAATATCCTTCAATACGTTGTCATGGGTTTTATCAAATACTTCCGCAATCATCAAACTATCTGTAACAACTTCTCCGTTGCTTTCAAATACCAGTTCACTATGTATTGGCGTTTCATTCACTACAGTTAATTGATTCATTTGAATTTCCTCCCAACTACAAACACGGAATAACCTTAGTTTTATTCATATTGCGATGTACCAAATGTAATTCGTTACTTACTTTTTTGAAGATTAACCAATTATCAGGATTAAGATTGTATGACTTAATATGACTCTTTTCCTTCTTGGTTGGATTTTTACCGTTCTTCAATTAACTCATCTCCCTTCGAGATGAAACATTACGGCTCATTTCCCTTAGCTGACACTTTGCTTCGATTTCAGTAATAAGCAACAACGCTGGACTCTTGCGCATTTCAGCACATTTCTTTACAACATCAGATGCCTTCATTAATTTACTCGCTGATAATACTCCGTTCATATTTTTCACCATCCCTTTTTATCTTTTAAAAAGATTATCGACTGTTGTTTTAAAATATTTAGCAAGTGTTTTTGCTTCAGTAAGGGTAAAATCTCGTTTACCACATTCTTTCAAGTGATAGCTTTGCTTTGTTACATTGATTACTTTCCCAGCGACTTCTTGAGTCATCCTACTCTCTCTACGAGCGATAAAAAGATTTTGATACATAATCTCATCACCTCATTCCGCTAAAAAAAATTCTCTGTTAAGAACGATTTGTCCTTTATAAAATGACGAAATTCGACATTTTATCTCGAAAAAAAATGAGGATTTCTCCTCGAAATTTAATTAACTTTATTTTCTTCAAACTCAAAAAGATACTCTAAGTTATGTTCCGGAAAAAAAGTTCTCTTAATTTCAAGTGCTTCATCATAGTAAAAACGAAACTTTCCATTTATTTTATCGCTCACTGTCGCGTGGCGAAGATTCAGATGCGAAGACACTTCTGTAATCATAATTCCTTTTCTCGCCATCTCTGCACGCAAATTCGGATACACTTCCTCACCACCTAACATTTTGTACGATATTGCGTTCATTTCTATTTCAATATAAACGCATTTTCGTACAAAGTCAACGGAAAAACGAAAAAAAATACTCATTTTCGTACGTTTTTCTATTTACATACAAATATGGTTAGGTTATGATATAAGTAGATATACGAAATATCGTATACATTTTAATAAGAAAGGTGGTGAAATTAATGGAAAAAGCAGAGATTGTAACACGCTTAATAAAAGAAGCTGGATATAGCAAAAGAGCTTTCGCAGAAAAAATTGGACTTCCTCCTACAACATTGCAATCAATGTTATCAAGAGGAATAGGTAAAGCATCTGTCGATAATGTAATAAAAGTTTGCAAAGGATTAGGGCTTACTACCGATGATTTAGAGAAACTAGCAAACGATAAGCATAATTCAATAAAAGAGGATGTTTCTATATACGAAACTATTCGAAACGACCAATCAAACATTATTCATATTCCTATCATTGGTTCTGTTGCAGCTGGTATGCCGATATTAGCAGAAGAAAATATAGAAGGTTATTTACCAATGTTAAGTACATTTTTAAATAGGCGTAAAAAATATTTTTACCTTACTGTTACAGGTACTAGCATGAATCTTGAATTCCCTGACGGCTCCTATGTTCTTGTGGAGGAAACTCCGTTTGTTGAGAATGGACAAATTGCTGTTATAAAAGTCAATGGTTATGATGCTACCGTTAAAAAGATTTCAAAATCAGGAGACATCATTACTTTAATACCATTGAGTAATGACCCTATCCACGAACCACAGACTTACGATCTTTCAGTTCAAGATGTAAAAATAATCGGGCGAGTTGTACAAGCAGTAAAGAATTATTAAATTTCTAGCGCTAGCAATTTAACACCAAAGAGTAGGCGACGGTCTACTCTTTTACTACAAGAAAGGAGATTCTTATGACAATTTATAAAGATGAAAAAAGAGGAACTTATTACTTTATCGCGAGAATTCGACAGTTTGATGGCACTTTGAAGCAAGTAAAACGACGTGGCTTTAAAACACAAAAAGAAGCACGAATTGCAGAAGCAAAAGCTCTCATTCAAACAGAATCTAATCCCAGCCTAACCTTTTCACAATTAGCCGAAGAATATTTTGAATGGTACTGCCAGAGGAGAAAACAGTCTTCTATAAACACTATTAAAAATATGATATATAATCACTTACTAAAAGAATTTGGAAAAATGAAGATGGATAAGATTACAGCAAAACATGTCATGAATTATCAAAATAAGATAATTCATGACTATTCAGCTGAAACTTTAAAAAAGATTCATAACGTACTTTCCGCTATATTTAATTTTGCAATTAAGTTCCACGGCTTAAATCGTAATCCAGCACGAATTGCAGGAAATTTTGAGATTGAGTCTAATAAAAGAATGAACTTCTGGGAATTTGAAGAATTCAAAAGGTTTATCAGTGTTGTAGACGAATCGATATATATAGCCTTTTTTTCAACACTCTATTATAGTGGAGCTAGAAAAGGAGAACTTTTAGCTTTAACTTGGGAGGATGTTAATTTTGAAGAAAAAACAATTGATATCAATAAAACAAGCTATAATAAACATATTACTAAACCAAAAACGAAAGCATCCAACCGAATCATTATGTTACCTACTATTGTAATGGATCTACTAAAAGAAATAAAAAATAATGCTACATTAAAAGTTCCTTTGAAAAAGGATTATGTTGTGTTTGGTGAATTTTATGATAGTATAGCAACTACCACATTAGCTAGAAAATATAAATTCTTTTTAGCGGTATCAGGAGTGAAAAAGATTGTACTTCATGAATTCAGGCACTCTCATGCATCTTACCTCATTAATAAAGGTGTAAGTCCGCTTGTCGTAGCCCAACGCTTAGGTCATTCAAATGTAGCAACAACTTTAAACACTTATAGTCACTTGTATCCATCCAAACAAGCAGAAGTAGTGGCATTTATGGAAGAAGATTTGTTATAATCGTTACCAAAGCGTTACCACAACCGCCTAAACGGTTGATATTACTAGCTTGATGTATATGTGGCAAGTAAAAACCAAAAGAACTTAGGACGTTTTTTCATAAAATGAATACCTTCGAACAATTGCTTCTTAAATGTTACTTTCCGTTTTACTTCTTTTTTCTTTACATACGGTATACATAAGAAAAGAAAAAATGCTCCTGCAAAAGTTAACATATCTACTAACAAGATCCATTTCAAAGAAATGATCTCAATTAAAAAGCTAGCAGCTGCCCCTGAAATAACTTGCGTTAATTGTCCTTGTATTTCCATCGTGCCGCTTAAACTTTTATAATGCTCAGATTGAAATATTTCTTGGTTGAATGCAAAAATTGTAGGATAGAATAATAGATAATAGAAAGAACCCGCTATATAAATAATAATGTAATGAATAGAATTATATGATTGCCCAGCAAATCCCCAAATAGCCATCATTCCTATAATCGCTATCCCGATACCTTCGTTACATAACAACAAATATTTTCTTGAAAAACGATCTATACTTTGCCCAATAAATGGCGTTAATAAAAACATTATGAGAGTTGCAACGATAGAAACATAACCAAATGTCGTCTCTCCTCCACTTTCCCTAATCAATAGCCATGGAATCGTAATCATAACAATCCCAGAACCAATAGCAGATAAACTATTGGCTCCTAGAATGTAATACAAACGAGAATCATGATAAAGAGAGGACATATCACTCAACTCCTAATTGTTTTTTCACCTCTTTATATACGCTCATATATGCTTTTAATTCTTTAACTAAATCATGAATTAATGGTTTTGCATCTTCTCCAAGTTCACCATCTTGCACATGTAATCCATCCAGCACGACTTGTTTTGGAATTGCGTTTGCGTAAACGCCTCTAGCAACAATGCGCATACTATTTAATGCGTTAATTCCCCCTTTACCTCCTCCAGCAACCGCTAATAATGCGACAGGCTTATGGATGAATTCACTGCTACTTAAGTAATCTAACGAATTTTTCAGCGCTCCGCTCATCGCATTATGATATTCTGGTGTACATAATACTACACCGTCTGCAGCTTTCACTAAAGCTTTTAATTTTTTTACTGCCTCTAATTCACGTTGTGATTCTTCTCCATTATATAAAGGCAATTCCGCTACTGCTAAATCGTATAACTCCCCTTCAAATTGCTCTGCAATATATTTTGCCACAACGCGAGTTCTTCCAAACTTTCTTGGTGTACCATTAATTACGACTAGTTTCATAATCATTTCTCCCCTTTGTTTTCAAATTCTACCTTTATATTATCAGAAATTTCTATACAAAATACAGCAAAAAGAGGTAAAAGCTTTCATAAAATAGTATGAGAAATAAAAAAGAACTCATACTTTCGTATGAGTTTCACAAAACTAATTTTTCACAACCTCATGTCCACCGAATTGATTACGAAGAGCTGAAACAACTTTCCCATGGAATGTATCATCTTCTTGAGAACGGTAGCGCATAAATAATGACATTGCGATAACTGGTGCCGCTGCTTGTAGTTCAAGCGCAGTTTCAACAGTCCATTTTCCTTCCCCGGAAGAGTTCATTACACCTTTAATACCATCAAGTTTCGGATCATCTGCAAATGCCTTTTCAGTTAAGTCCATTAACCAACCACGGATAACTGATCCATTTGCCCATACTTTTGCAACATCTTCATAATTGAAATCAAAATCACTTTTATCTAACACTTCAAATCCTTCAGCGATTGCTTGCATCATTCCATATTCAATACCGTTATGAACCATTTTTAAGAAATGACCACTTCCAACGCGGCCTGCATAAGAATAACCGTTTTCTACTGCTAAGTCTTTAAATAACGGTTCTAATTGATCATAGATTTCTTTTTCTCCACCAACCATTAAGCACGCACCGTATCTAGCTCCTTCTACACCACCTGATGTACCGATATCTACGTAATGTAAGCCAAAGCTTTTCGCTTCTTCAGCACGGCGCAACGTATCCTTATAGAATGAATTTCCACCTTCAATAACAATATCGCCTTCCTCTAATAATGGATATACATCTTTTAGTACTGACTCAACAACTTCTCCTGCAGGTACCATTACCCAAATTGTACGAGGTGCTTCTAGTTCAGCGATCATTTCTTTTAATGTATGACGTGCAGTAATCCCTAGTTTTCCTGCCTTTTCAACAAGCTCATTATTTACATCGTATACAACTACTTCATGCTTGTCTTCATGTAAGTGTTCAGCTAATGGGAATCCCATTTTTCCTAATCCAATTAAACCTAGTTTCATATTAATCAATCTCCCATTCTATACAAATATATTTAATAACGAAATCAGTCCAAGTGCTACAACAGATAGTATTGTCTCCATTGCAGTCCATGTTAATAATGTTTCTTTCACAGTCATTCCGAAATACTCTTTAATCATCCAAAATCCAGAATCGTTCACATGTGATAATATTAATGACCCTGCTCCTGTTGCAAGTGCCAGTAACTCTACATTCACTCCTGGTGTACTTGCCGCAATCGGTGCCACTATTCCTGCTGCTGTCATCATGGAAACAGTAGCAGAGCCAGTCGCGATTCGAATAAGTGCAGCAATTCCCCACCCTAATAATATTGGTGAAATATGTGATTCTTTCGCCATCTCCGCAATTGTAGTTCCAATTCCAGAATCTAATAACACTTTATTAAAGGCGCCACCTGCACCGATAACTAACAGTATGTTTGCAATTGGGCCTAAACAATCATTTGTGACTTGTAAGACTTTGTCTTTAGAAAACCCTTTTGCATAGCCAAGACTAAAGAAAGAATATATCGTTGCAATTAATAATGCGACTATTGGATCTCCAATAAAGTGCAATACTTGTGCAAGTTGGCTTGTTTTATTTAATGCTACTTCCGCTATCGATGCACCTAGCATAAGAAATACTGGAAGTAAAATAGTAAACAATGTATTTCCGAAGCTAGGAAGTTCCTTCTTCTTATCTCTTTCAATAAATTGCTCCGCTATATCTAATGGTACTTCTTTATGTATACGAGCACCGATCCATTTCCCGTAAAGCGGACCTGCAATTATTGCAGTTGGAAGTCCGACAATTAATGCATATAAAATTGTCTTCCCTACATCTGCTTTAAATATACCTACCGCTGCCATAGCTGCTGGATGCGGTGGAACAAGTCCGTGTACAACCGAAAGACCTGCTACTAGCGGAATACCGATTGTAATAAGTGATACCCCTGTTTCTAACGCAATTGTAAATACTAACGGAATTAATAGTACAAATCCAACTTGGAAAAATACCGGAATCCCTACTATAAATGCAACGAACATCATTGCCCAGTGAACACGCTTTTTCCCAAAACGTCCAATTAATGTGTTAGCAATTCGTTCAGCACCGCCAGACTCAGCCATCATTTTTCCAAGCATTGTTCCTAAAGCTAAAACAATCGCCAAAAATCCTAACGTATTACCAAGACCTAATTTAATAGAATCGATAATCCCTGGATGTTGTGGTGAAGTTCCAATTAAGGGCATCCCCATTGCTAGCCCTACACCGATTGCTGTTAAAATTAACGCGACAAATGGATGCCATTTTACTACCGTAATTAGTAAAAGTAATATGACAACAGCCGCTAGTATGATCCCAACTACCATTTCTCCCAATCCCCCTATTGTTTACGTTGGAAAGCAGCTATACAATCAAATTCTTCTTTCAAACGATTGTAAAGTCGTTCATACATATAAAACATCTCTAAATATAAAGCCGTATTTTCTTTATTCGGTACATGGTGATGGACAATATCAATCCAATCCTTCACCTCTTCAAGCGAATCAATTTTCCCAATTGCATACAAAGCAAGTGCCGCTGCCCCAAGCGCAGATGCTTCATGACTTTCTGGAACAAGCAATTCTTTCCCCATCATGTCAGATAACATTTGTCTCCAAAATGCAGACTTTGCAAAGCCTCCTGAAACACGTATTTCAGAAAGTGGCCCCGTACAATCACGAATGGCAAGTGCAACTGAATACACACTCATACAAACTCCTTCCATGACAGCTCGTATGAAATGTTCACGTTTATGCTGAAGGTTTATACCGAAGAATGTACCACGAGCATTTGCATTCCAGTAGGGTGCACGTTCTCCAGATAAAAACGGTAAAAATAGCAATCCCTCTGCTCCAGCTGGTACACTTTCTGCATACTTAATTAATAAATCATAAGGATCAATCCCAAGCTTCCTTGCAACTTCTTGCTCTGGACTACCGAATTCATCACGTAGCCATCTTAATAAAATCCCGCCATTATTCGTCGGTCCACCGATTACCCAGTGCTCATCTGTTAATGCGTAACAAAAAGTTCTTCCTTTTTCATCTGTATTAACACTTGATGAAATTGTTCGAACTGCTCCACTTGTTCCAATCGTAATTGCAGCTGAGCCAGGTGATATTGCACCGACACCTACATTTGCAAGAACACCATCACTTGCACCAATAACAACTGGAGTATCCTCACTAATCCCCATCTTTTGTGCTAATTCCGGCTTCATTCCCGATAAAATATATGTAGTCGGTACAGGTGTTGATAATTGTTCTGGTGACATATTTAACATAGTTAAAACATCTTCATCCCAGTTTAATGTTTCTAAATTAAATAACCCAGTAGCAGATGCGATAGAATAATCAACTACATAGCGTGAGAACAATTGATAAATGACATACTCTTTAATAGAAATAAATTTATGAGCAGTTCTGAATAAATCCGATTCTTCTTCTTTCATCCACAGTAACTTAGAAAGTGGTGACATCGGATGAATTGGTGTACCAGTTCTTCTATAAATGTCATGACCATTCATTTGTTGTAAAAGTTTTTCTGATTGTTTTGTGCTTCGATTATCTGCCCAAATGATAGAGCGCGTTAACGGCGCACCGTTTTCATCTACTGCAATTAAGGCATGCATTGCTGTACTAATCCCGATAGAAGAAATATCTTCCGGTAACACATTACCCTTCTCGATGGCAACGCTTACAGTTTTGTATACAGCAGCACATATTACATCAGGATCTTGCTCCGCCCATCCGACGTTCGGTTGAATGATTGGATAATCAATTGCATGTGAAGCAACGACTTTTCCCTTTTCAGTGAATACAACCGTCTTCGTACTAGTGGTACCGATGTCAATCCCGATTACTCTCCCCCTTGTTTCCATGCGAATCTTCCCTTCGTTTCTAGCAAAATACGATCTAGTAAACCGTTTACATGAATTAGTATATAAAATATTTTTTCATAAATCAAGTTTTAGAAAGAAAATTTTTTTCACAACAAAAAAATAAACCCCTTCATTCCATTTCATTTACAAACTAAAATTAGCTTTTCCGTGCGGTAAAGTTGCATTATATTCGTTTCGCAACACACTCTTTTCCTCTCATTAACAACACATACATAGTCCTTCCATACTTTCTACTCATTTGCATGAAAAAGGAGTTGAAAAGCAATATTCATTATTAGGGGTCACATCACATCGCTATCAAGTTAAGAAAAGCAATTACCACCAATACGTAAATTTTGTGCATTTTGCTCTTTTTATTGCTTTAGGTTCACTAGTCCTTTTATCTTGATGGACATAGAGCACGGCTCCCTACTATCACTTTTTTACCTTGTAAATATATGTTCCATACTATAAAATCTAATAGCATTTATATTTTTCAGAAAAATCAAAACAAAATATAAACTTTATTGTATAATGTTGTAAAAAGATGTCGGAGGGATTTAATGTTAAATAAAATATCTCAATTCACAATAAAACTTTCATCAATTCTTTTATCACTCTTACTATTACTAAATTTACCTTATTTATTTATCACTCAACAGGGATTCACTTTTCAACCAATTCATTTTTTTAATCAGATCGTTACTATGTTAAAACAGGTTTTCTCACCTGAATCATTAGTAGTTATAGGATCAGATCCAAAATTTGGTAGTTTCAAAAAGACACCATTATTTCCAACTGTTTTAGAACCTTACCTATATTCATTTACTGTATTATTTATAGCCTTTTTTCTTGCGCTCTTTCTATCATCTAGTATGGCATTTTTTTATTTTTTAGCAAAAGATTATATAAAAAAATGGATAAACCGAATTGTATTCATATTAGAAGCTATCCCTGATATGATGATGATGATTTGTTTGCAAATATTTTTCATATGGGTACTTCAGAAATTCGGGGAATCTCCTGTCACCATTATTTCTTTTAATGAAAATCGAGCTTATTTACTCCCTATTTTATCTTTAGCAGTCTTACCTACATTACAAATGTTTCGGATGATGGTGTTATACATAAAAGAAGAACATGAAAAACATTACGTAGAGGTTGCATATGGAAAAGGACTTTCATCAAGTTATATACTATGCATTCATTTATTCAAAAATATATCTATCCACTTCTTTCATCATTTAAAAACGATTTTTGTTTTCTTACTTTCTAACTTATTCATTTTAGAATTTGTTTTTAATATGGAAGGCATTATTCAATTTTTATTTAAGAAGGCGTTTATTTCACCTCCAGCTGCATTTATCATACTTGTTATGATTATTTTACCGTTTTATGCCATTTTTCAAATAATCTCATTCATGATGAATAGATGGCAAAAGCAATTGAAAGGAGCAGCATTATGAAATCTATTTGGAAATCAAAACGATTTTTAATCGGGTTTACTTATCTATTCATACTTGTTTCAGCTAGTTTTATTTATAGTTGGTTCTTTAAAGATAACATCCCAAAACCTCCTCAGTTACTTTACAATGACAATAACGAATTACTTGGAAAGGCCCCCTTTTCGCCATCGTTAATGCCGCCTTTTGGATCTGATCGTTTTGGAGAGTCTGTTTTCTTACAAATTGTAGAAGGAGCAAAATTCACCATTTTATTAGCCGTGGCAATTAGCTTCTTTCGAATTTTATGCGGAACATGTATAGGAATCCTCTTGAGTTTATACGCTCCAAGATTCAAGAGATTTTTCCAGGCATGCTCAGAAGTTTTTTATTATATCCCAACTCTATTTATCGCATTCATACTCATCACGCCCGTTAATATTGTAATTACATCAAATGCTGATAGATTAGATCCAAATATTTCATTTACGTTTTATCAAGTTCTCGTACTTATTTTCGTCGCTCTACCTACACTTTCTTTATATATCTCCTCAGAGGTTGATGAATTTATGAAACGAGATTACATTTTAAGTTCACAATTACTGGGTGCTAGCCGTTTTCATATTATCAAAAAACACTTACGAGTCTTATTACTTGATCGCTTATTTGTGTTATTTATGGAACATATCGTCCAAACACTCATACTCGTTATCCATTTAGCGTTGCTTAACATTGTAATTGGCGGGATACAAATGCGGGAACTCTATGACGGAGTGCCCAAACCTGTTTCTCTATCTAATGATTGGGCAGGTCTTATTGGATTAAATCGTTATGAAATGAATCTTTCATGGTGGATTATTTTTTATACTCTCATTTCATTCTTTATTACGATTCTTTTTATTAAGCTTATGACAATCGGGATTCAAGATGCACTGAAAGCAAGAGATTCGCAAGTTGTAGCAATTCAAACCGTTCCAGATCATAAAAAATTTGTTGAAAATAAAGATTCTTTTTCGTTTGCAAATAAAGTGAACTTTTAATCATGTCTCATCAATCAAGTATTAATTGGCATTGATATTAGTAGAATATAAAAAAGATGATCCCTATTGAATACGAGGGATCATCTTTTTTATGCCGTCTAACTTTTTTAAATGTCCTTTGCTAGACTCATGCTTTTTATATTTAAAGTGAATTATTTGCAATCACAATTATGCTGTTTAAAATCGATTACCATACGTCCTTGAATTCTACCTTGTTCCATTTCTTCGAATACATTTTGTACTTTATCTAGAGAACACGTTTGAACAACTGGCACTACTTTTCCTTCTGCGCCGAACATAAATGCCTCCTCCAGATCCTTACGAGTACCAACTAGAGAACCAACTACTTCAATCCCGTCTAATACAAGTCGTGGAATGTTTAAATCCATAGTTTCTACTGGTAAACCTACCGCAACTACTTTACCGCAAGCACGTACTGTATCAACTGCTGAGTTGAAGGCTACTTTAGAAACCGCTGTTACTACAGCAGCATAAGCGCCACCAAACGCCTCTTGAACAATCTTATCAGCAGGACCTTGAGTAATTGGATTGATAGTCATATCGGCACCAACTTCTTTTGCTAAGACTAATTTGTCGTCATTGATATCTACTGCAATTACCTTTGCACCAAATACATTTTTAGCATATTGGATTGCTAGGTTACCCAATCCACCACAACCATAGATTACGATAGGTTGACCAGGTTTAATGTCTGATACTTTAATAGCTTTATATGTAGTTACGCCTGCACATGTGATTGATGATGCTTGAGCAGGATCTAATCCTTCTGGTACTGTCACAGCATAATCAGCTGTAACGATACATTGTTCAGCCATACCACCATCTACTGTATAACCAGCATTTTTAACTTCACGACAGAATGTTTCTCTACCAGTTACGCAATATTCACAGCGTCCACAAGATTGGAACATCCATGCAATACTTACACGGTCACCAAGCTTAAGTGAAGTAACATCATCAGCAATTTTCGTAACAATACCTACACCCTCATGACCGAGGATGCGGCCATCTGTATTACCAAAATCATGATTCGCAACGTGTACGTCAGTGTGGCAAACTCCACAATACTCTACATCTACTAACGCTTCGCCTGAGCATAACGGACGTAATTCTTTTTCAATAACTTCAATGTTTGCTTTGCTGTTTTTATTAACTACTACTGCTTTCATATGTGATCTCCCCTTTAGTGTTTTAGAGTTTTAATGAGTTCATCTCACAAATTCTGTCCTCACTGTTTTGGCTAATTATTGTACCAAATTTAAGTGTTCAATCATCATTACAGGTTCATCATAACATGGAATTTTATAAACAAATTGCGAAATATTGAACAATATTCGAATTATTACATAAAGGATTTTTGATGTATTTAAAAGGAAAATCTGAAACTTTATTATATCTACATTTGAATTTATCAAGCTATTCTTTTGATTTTAAATGTGAAGTATATAGAGGTTAGAAAAAATGAATGGTTGTAAAGATGGGAGATTATGACTATAAGTAAAACGTTTCAAACAATTTTTTTGTAGTTCATCTTGGGGTATTTACTTTTCTTAGCTTGATTGTGATGGGATATCACCGATCGGGCTTTTACGGGCAGTTACTCTCCTACCTAACTTCCTCGCCTGTGCCTAATTTTGAGACGGGAGTCTTACTGCCCGCAAATAGCGGGATAAAACTAATTAAAAGGCTAAAGATGAACATGTTGCGTATTTCTACGGACAAGTAGATCTTGAGGATATATCAACAAACTAAAAAGCTCTTCATTTGAAGAGCTTTTTATATTCGCTTCATTGAAATTGTTTCACGTATGCTTTGTAAATTTTGCAGTGTTTCCTCCTGTCGTTGCAACGACAAACCCACATACAAAGTATCTAATAAACTAAGCTGCGCTAATCGTGATGAACTTGCTTCTGTACGAAATTCAGTCTCACGCGTCGAAGTATATAGCGTTATATGAGCAAGTTGGCTTAATGCCGATTTTTGATAGCTCGTAATCGCAATAATGCGAGCTCCTCTTGCTTTTGCTACTTCTAATGCTTCAAGTAATCCTTTATTACTACCCGAATGAGAAATTGCAATGACCACTGCTTCTTTTGTCAGCAAGCCAGCTCCCATAATTTGAAAATGAGAATCCGTATGAGCAATACAAGAAATACCCGTTCTCATAAACTTATGATAAGCATCCATCGCAATAATACCCGACCCACCATTTCCATAAAATTCAATTCGTTTCGCTTCATTCAGCGCACTTACTGCCTGTTCCAACGCATTATCATTTAACAAATGCAATGTATCTTGCAGTCCTGTAATATGTGAATGAAAAACTTTTTTAGCAACAGTGACCATATTATCTTCTACCGATACTTCCTCATGAATATTTTGCATCGGGGTATGTACAATCTCACGAGCTAATGTAATTTTCAAGTCTTGGAACCCTTGAAAACCTAAGTGTTTGCATAAGCGGAATATCGTTGCTTCGGAACTATTCGTAACTTCCGCTAATTCCGTAATCGATTTATGTACAACATCTTGTGGATGTTTCAAAATATGTTCGGCAATACTTCGTAATTTCGGTGATAAACCATTTAACGAAGCCTGAATCTTTCCAATCCCACTTTTTGTACCAGGCATAGCGTATCTTCCCCTTCCATAGTAGCTTTATCCCGTATTAACGGGCAGTAAGACTCCCACCTCAAAATTCGATGAATGCAAGGGAGTTAGGTGGGAGATCAACTGCCCGTAAAAACCCGATTGGTTCAACTAATAATCAGTGGGGATGGCCCCCCCCACTGATTAAAGTTTCACTTTATTGTACCTAATTATTAAAAGAAGAAAAACCTTTATTCGTCATCTCTATACATTTTAATTTCTCATATGTATTCTTCCGTAGCATATGACACAATTATTCATACTTATTTCTAGTTTTCCCCATGCTTTACTGCGTATAATGCAGCTTGTGTGCGGTCATCTACTTCCAATTTAGCCAATACGTTAGAAACATGTGTTTTAACCGTTTGTTCTGTAATATGAAGCGCCGCTGCAATCTCCTTATTACTCCTTCCTTTCGCAATTTCACGAAGTACTTCTTGCTCCCTTTTCGTTAACATGGAAAAAGGATTCTCATTTTCTTTCTTGACTGCTGACCGTCCTAATAGTGCAGGTGTTACTTTCGGGTGAAAATTCGCATTTCCTTGATATACCGCAACAATTGACGCAACGAGTTGATCTGGCTGCACCTCTTTTAATTGATAACCATCTGCCCCAGCTTCTAATGCTGGTAAAACGTAATCTTGTTCTGAAAAACTGCTGAGCATAAGAATTTTTATTGTCTCATCGTATTGTTTTATGCGTTTTGTCGCTTCAATACCATCCATTTTCGGCATTGATAAATCCATTAATACTACATCTGGCCTTTCTGTTTGGACGAATGTTAATGCTTCTTCACCATTTTCTGCTTCCCCAATAATTTCAAATTCCTCTCTCGTTTTCAAAAAGAATACGAGTCCCCTTCGAACGATATGATGATCTTCTACAAGTAATAATTTAATTTTCACTGATGTTCTCCCTCTCAAACCGGTAATTGAATTTCTATCTTTGTCCCCTTTTCCGGTTCTGCTTTTATTCGAAAAATTCCCCTCATTAATTCAATTCGTTCTTTCATACTTTTCAAACCAAGTGCTGACTCTCTTACTTGATCCTGTATAAATCCTATTCCGTTATCTTCTATGTAAAAGTGCAGCTTATTATCTTCAATCCTTAAATAAACACATACTTTTTCACACGAAGCATGCTTTTTACAATTATGTAATGCCTCTTGGCTTATACGCCATAAAACTTCTTCTATTTCATCTTCAATTAAAACCATTCCATCAATTCGAACTTCCACTTGAATCCCTAACAGTTTTCCGTAATTTTGAATCGCTTCTGCTAAACCTTTCTCTAATCCTTCAGGCCTTAATTGCCAAATCAAAAGTGTCATCTCCTGCAATGCTTCCTGTGATAATTCTCCAATATAACTTAACATCTCCTGCAAGTCTCTATCCTTCGTCATATTTAGAGTCCCTTTCGCTGTTAGCATAATTGAAAATAACAATTGTTTAACGGAATCATGTAGGTCACGTGCAAGTCGATTTCTTTCAGCTACTACTACATATTTTCGTTCTTTCTCAACTAATTGAATACGTTGTATTGTCGTTCCAATTTGAAATGCAATCGCTTCTAATAACGCTAACTCTTCCTCAGAAAAATGTGTTTTATGGGGCGAGGCCACATTTAATAGACCAAATTTCTCTGATCCAGATCTTAGCGGGATTGTCGCATGATGTGTAACATCTTCTGTCTCGCCCCAATTACATTCAATCGCATCCTCTATTCGTTTACATTCAATAATATTTGTCGCTTTTTCCAATCGTCCATTCACAAAACGTTCTACACACCAACAATCTCCTTCACACATCGGCTTTTTTTCCTGCCACGTAAGAGCTGGGGGTAAGTTTTGATCTACAAGCATACGGTGCTGTCCTCTTTCATCAATGAAAAATATCCAGCCTGTTTGTAAATTCATAACTTGTAACAATGTATGTAACACTTTTTCTAACATGTCCTGTAAGTTTGTTGCTTCATTTAGTAATTCAGCAATTTTTTTTAAAGCTTCTAAACGATGCATCTCTTTTTCATCTATGTTCATTCTCATCACCAACTACCATTATAACATTAAGAAATTTCTAAATACTACAAACAAAAAAAGAGCTGAATTCCTTCAGCTCTTTTTTAGGAGATATCCCATACAGTGCATTCAAATCTGCTGATTTGCAAATCTAAATTCAAAACCAAAACAGAAATTAGCTGGTTTTCATTAACTGTCTGATAAAGATTGCCCCACATGGATATTTTGTAAACTTTCAGTAGTAACGAACATATTCGCTGCTGGCATTTGTACTTGATTTTTATGGAACATAGACATTAATTCAAATCTTACTTGCCTTGAAGTTTCAAAATAATCTTCCGGTTTAATCAAACCTGTAATACAAAATTCATATCCTACATATTTAAGGTTAGGATTTAAGTCTGTAACTCCAACATATTTAAATGGTTCAACAGCTTCATCCTCTACTCTATAAAGACTTTGATCCAATTTTTCATTACACATAACACAGACCTCTTCTAACAATTCCTTAACTCTTGTAGGATCTTCCTGATAACTTACCGTGATGCGTTCAATAACTCGCATCCATCCTTTATTAAAATTTTGTATCGTTCTAATCTCTCCGTGTGGTATGGTAAGGAGTTTTCCTGACCATTCACGAATTTGCATAAAACGAATACTAATTTCCTCAATGGTTCCTGAATTTGTTCCGTTAAAAGTAACAAAATCGCCAACACGAAACTCTTTGTCCGCTAATCTTGCAAAGCCTAATATTACATCTTTTAGCATCTGTTGTGCAGCAAAACCGATGACCACTCCCGCTATCCCTGCGCCTGCAATAATACTTTTTATATCTACAAATTGACTAATTAAATATATGATCAGACTGATGATAATGATATACCTAAAAATAGATCGAATTACACTTTGAATCGTCTGCTCTACCTCTTCATCAAAAAAGCTTGATTTTCTAAAAAACCAATCAATAATGCGGTTTATGACAAAAGAAATAATCATAAGAACTAAAGCAAATAGTAAAAACCTTAATAGTAAAAACTCCCTTACATAATTAAAAAACTCCTCAGTATACGCTAATAAACTCATCTATCCACTTCCTTACTAATGAAAATTTCATACAGAACTACTCTATTGTAAATACGCATTTATCATCCCAACACTTGTTTTCGAAACATCTTTCATCCTGATCTTAAATCGTACTTTCTTAACTATGTATTTGTATTCATTGTTCATCTTCAGCAATATAACCCTTTCATCAATCTTTCCACTTCAGATGTTCTTTTCTATTTACTATAAATATACCCTTTTTAATAATCTAAAGGGAGATTACAATAGAAATTTTTATAAACAACTTTGTAATACTCACCTCGTTCAAAGGAATACATTCACATAACACCGAATAGTTCATTTGATACTTTTTTCACGGAGGTTACAATTAATGGGATATATCGAAGAACTAAGAGAGATTGTTGGGTCAAGGCCACTCAATTTAGCAGGAGTTGCTGTAGCTGTTTTAAATGATCAAGAACAAATATTACTACAACAAAGACGAAATGGCATGTGGGGTGTTCCTGGAGGTTTTGTGGAACTTGGTGAATCCACAGAAGAAGCCGGAAGACGAGAAGTGCTTGAAGAAACAGGTATTGAAATTGGTACACTTCAGTTAGTAAGTGTATTTTCAGGTAAAGAGTTTTTTGTGAAATTAGCGAACGGAGATGAATTTTATCCTATAACAATCGCTTACCTTTGCAAAGACATTAAAGGTGGCTTGCTAAAAGCTGATGGAGTTGAATCATTACATGTACAATTTTTTGATTTAAATGGGCTACCAGAAAACATTAGCCCGTTCATTAAAAAGTTAATTCAACAGCAAGTCGTTTCTATTTAAATGTGAAAAAGAGACCTTTTTGAAGGCCTCTTTTTCACTTCACTTCTGCATGTAAACAAGATTTAAAATGTCCAATTGCATATTCATGCCCTTGCGCATTAAAAGATGCAACTGCCTTTTCATATACAACAATTTTAAATCCTTTATTATAAGCATCTACTGCTGTATGAAGAACACAAATATCAGTGCAAACCCCTACAAGATGAACTTCTTCTATTCCTCTTTCTCTTAACTTCATCTCTAAATCTGTTCCAGCAAATGCACTGTATCGCGTTTTGTCCATATAATATACATTCGCAGCATTTCTATATTTTTCGTATACATCTTGTAATTCACCGAATAAGTCTCTTCCATTTGTACCTGCTATATTATGAGGTGGAAACAATTTCGCTTCAGGATGATATACATCATTGTCTTCATGTTTATCGATCGCAAATACTACGTAATCACCTTTTTCAATAAATTGCTTCGTCACACTTACAAGTTCCCTCTCAATTTCTTGACCTGGTTTCCCGCATGTTAAAGCACCTTTTTCAGCTACAAAATCATATGTATAATCAATATTTATAAGAGCTCTTTTCATAACTACAATCTCTCCTTCTTCTGTTTCACAGTAAACAATAGAAAATTTGTTATTACGACATCGTATGTACTATTCGACATTACAAATGAAATACCTACATTTCCCTCTCAATACTTACCTTAATCCGAGTTTATCCTACAATCGGTACACAATGACAAAACATACAGTTCCTATTATCAAGTCATGGATTTGATAACTTAACTTAATTTAGATACGAACAAACCGATTCACATCTTCAACCTCTTTCACTTTCGTAGTAGTAAAGAGTAATTTCTTACTATTCATACGTACTAGAAAGTGAAACAAATTATTCTCAACAACCTAATTCTATCCAAATTAAAAAGTACACTACCACTTTAAGTAATGTACTTTTTATCCATAATTAAGACGCAGGCTTCGTTTCAAACGTCGCTTGATTAAAGCTAATGACTTTTCCTTTCGGGTCATTGTTTTCAAACTGAGCTGCAGTAATCGTATGACTACCTGTCTCAAGTGTCTTTTCTTTTAATTGTACTGTTGTCTGTGTTGTACTAGTTACTTGATGTTTATCTGCAAATATTTGATCTACAAATACGAATGTTTCTTTATCGTTTTGAAAATTAGAAAGTTCTAATTCAACTTGCTGAATTAAAGTATCTTTTTTGATAAATACAGTCGGTATATTGCCATTTTCAGAAGTACCATCTGGCGTAGTTACTTTTACTTTCCCTTCTCCGATTGGCACTGCTCCTTCCGGAAATACGACCATATTCTCATCACTTGCATTTACAACTTGTTCTTCCTGATTTGACTGTGCATCTTCTTTTTCCTTTGGAGCACCACAGCCTACTAATAACAATACAGACAATCCAGTGATTATGAATTTCTTCAAAATTCATCCCCCCTGTTATTTCATTATAATTTATTATACAAAAATAACTTCTTAATTTTAAAACTAGTTTTTAACACTTGCATGAACAAATATTAGCTTGCTCACGATTACTGTACCATACTTTCATTTTAAGAACATTAATTTTTTTTAAGAAATAAATAGTAATTCCACCTTATTCATCATTTTAGCCCAATTCACTAAAGAAATATTCATTCAAAATAAAAAGACATTGGCATTTCAATGTCTTTTCTACATAACATTTAGAAAATAAGTGTTGTAATCTCATCAACTTCTTTTCGAGAAAGTTTCTTCGGCTTATCTTTCGGATAGCCGAGTGAAATTACCATATTAATTTGTTTTTGAGGCTCAATTTGTAAATATTTTCGCAGTTCATCTTGAGCTAATAATACAGGTCCTGTCATTGGACAAGTGCCAAGTCCTCTCGCATGTGCAGCCAACATTAAGTTTTGTGCTGCTAAACAGCTACTCTTAATTCCTTCCTCTTCCCATACTGAATCAGGAACGAAGGCAATTGGGTCAAATATCTTTTCACGAAACTTTGATTCATATGGTGTTGCCAAACATACGATTAATACTGGCGCCTCAGAGAAAGCTGTCGCATATGGACCGAAAGAACGTGTAAGTAATTTCCCTGCTTTCTCTTCTCCATTTTCTGCCGCCCTTGCTGCGAGTTTATGTAATGCATCCCATGTCATTTGTTCAATTTCTTTAATTTTCTCTCGATTCATAATGACCAAGAACTCCCACGTTTGTGAGTTCGTATCACTCGGTGCATAACGAGCACAATCAATAATTTCTTTTATATCACTAGTGGATACTTCTTGTTCTGTAAACTTTCTAACACTTCTTCTACCGTGAATTACTTCTTTAAAATCTTCATAATTCATACATTAAATCCCCTTTTTACAGCGTTTTCAAAATTTGTCCTACGGTTGAATTATATCATGAAAAAAAGCTGGGGGAATACCAGCTTTTTTCCTCATTATTAATTTCTCACTTTAAACAAACTAATACTTTCTTCATATGCAGCTTGTAGTTTTTTCGTAATAGGTCCTCTTTCGCCGCTTCCAAACTTCTCATCACCAATTTGAACAACAGGGAATATTTCAAGTGGTGTCGCTGTAAAGAAACATTCATCAGCCTCGTATACTTCTTGCAATGAGAATTCACGCTCTTCTACTTCAATATGTAAAACTTTTGCTAATGTAATAACGTAGTGGCGAGTAATACCGTGTAGAATGAAATTATCGGCCGGATGTGTAACTAATTTATTATTTTTCACCATAAAGAAATTCGAATGACACCCTTCTGTTACAACTCCATCTCGTACTAATATCGCTTCTTGATACCCTTGCTCGTTTATTTTATTTTTAATCATGATATTAGGTAGAAGGTTTAAAGATTTTATATGGCAGAACTTCCAGCGTATATCCTCTTCTACAGTAACCTTTATTCCTTGTTCCATAGTAGCGGTAGGCCTTAGAAACGAAACAATATTCGCAAAATATGTTGGCTGTAAATCTTTTTCATACACATGATTTCGAGCTTGAGCTCCACGTGATATTTGAAGATACACATTCCCATCCTCTTGAAATTGATTTCTTTCAATCATTTGATGAAGTTCTTCAACTAACTCTTCCTTTGTAAACCGCGGAACAATATTTATTTCCCTCATAGATTTAAAAAAGCGTTCCAAATGTAAGTCTAATAAATGAGGCTTCCCATCGTATAGCCTAAATACTTCATATATACCATCACCAAATTGGAGTCCTCGCTCTTCTAACGCAACCATTGGCTGTTCTTCTTTCGTATTGATAAGTCTTCCGTTAAACAAAATCCAATCTTTATGAGTAGCTTTCATTCCTTCCCACTCCTTTATTCCATGATTGGTTTTATTGTACAACTTATCCACACTTAAAAGAAGGAATTTTCTGTATTTAATTCAACAAAAAAGTACATCACCTATTTAAAGTGATGCACTCAACCATTCATTTATTTCAAAAAATATTTTTCAATATCATCTAGCATTAAGTTTGCAGCTTTAATACCGCCTGCTGTATTCCAAATTACTTCATCCACTTGAAATACTTTATTGTCTTTAGAAGCCTGTAGCTGCTTAAAGAGTGGGTCTTCTGTCCATTCTTTTGCTAACGTGGTTCCTTCGTTATTCTTATCTGTATCTTTATCAGATGTGAAGTAAAATAAGTAATCCCCATCCATATTCGGAATTTGCTCTTTTGTAATTCCTTTTATCGCAAATTCATCTTTATCTTGTAGTGGTGGTCGCTTAAATCCAATATCATTTAAAACAGCACCTGAGAATGAGTTTTTCTGATAAATCCGAACATCACCTGGTACGAAGCGAATAATAGAAACTTTAGAATTCAATTTATCTCCTAACTTCTCTTGTATTCCTTTAATACGTTTTTTATAATCTTCAAGAGCCTTTTGCCCTTCTTTTTCTTTATTTACAGCTTTTGTATAGAGCGTAAAGTTTTCCTTCCAATCCCCGCGCAACGTTTCAGCATATACAGTTGGCGCTATTTCGTTCAATTGCTCATATATTTTTTCATGACGCATTTTATTCCCGATAATTAAATCCGGCTTAAGCTTCATAACTGCCTCTAAATTAATATCACGCTCAGTTCCTACAACTTTCGTATCTTTTAACTCTTTCGCTAAATGAGGATACCATTCATCACCAGCACGTGGTTTTGTAGTTCCAACTGGCGTTACTCCGACAGCTAAAAGTGCCTCCGCACCTTCATTTGTTAAAACAACAACTTTTTTCGGTGTCCCATTTACTGTCGTTTCGCCCATTGCATGCTTGATACTATATGAATCTTTTGCCTTTACCGATGTATCGTTTTCTTTCTTCTCTTCTTTACCACACCCTGCGATTATGACCATTAGTAACATAATACAAAGTATAAGCATATTTTTAGTTCGTGTCATACGTCCTCCTAGTTGAAAGTGATTATCAATAACATTTAAAAGAGTAATGTATATCTTACATATTGTCAATACATATATCAGAAAACTTTTTAAATATATATAATTTAGACACTCTTCCCCATTCGAAATACATATATATCCGTCTTTAACCCTCATTTTTTCATTCGAAACATTTGAAAAATCAATGACCATAAGAAAGTAATTATTATTCCAGTCAACAAATAACATAAGTAATACAAAAACATGTCTCCATCTCAGCAATAAGATGGAGACATGTTCAATTATACTTTTCAATATTGATTATATTTAATATATGACGGATCATTATACGCCCACTGATTTCCACCAAGGTTCAACCAACCGTTTTGATTAATAAATACTAAATAAGATTCTGGTTTATTTAATTGACGAATAACTGAAGAAGATGTTGATGGACCACTTCTTAAATTCACATTCGTTCCTTGAATATATGCGACACCAATTGCGCTTCCATCACTATTGCTCGTCTTTACAAAATTAATGTACGAAGGGTCATTATACACCCATTGTCCATTTCCTAAGTCTAACCATCCGTTACTTTCCTGATATACGACATACGATTCTGGGGAGTTTAGTTGACGAATAACCGAAGAAGACGTTGATGGACCACTTCTTAAATTCACATTTTTCCCAAGGATATAAGCAATCCCCTTCGTTTGTGGTGTTGGCTGAGGATTTGGAGGTTGTGGATTTGGAGGATTCGGATTTGGAGCTACTCCAAAAATAGCTGCTATTCCGTTTGCATATGCTTGACTTAAATCTTCAATAAATTGTGGGTTTTTCAATAAATTAGCATCAAACGTTGTATCAATAAAAGCAGTCTCAGTTAAAATTGCATCCATTGCAGTCTCTCTTAGTACCGCATAATTTGCTTTTTTTGCTCCTCGATCACGAAGGCCGTATTTTGTTAATACAGGATTGACTGCTGCATGCATTTTTTGTTGCTTTTCATATGCGGAACTACTATTAGATAGCGCGTTGTAAATATAACTTTCAAATCCAGTGCCACCGCCACTATTAATGTGAAATGAGATAAAATAATCTGCACCAAATGAATTAGCAATATTAGCACGTTCTGATAAAGAGATAAACACATCACTATCACGTGTCATTTTAATATTGATTGGATAATTTGCAGATAAAATATCTCGTACACGTCTAGCAATTTGAAGCGTTAACTCTTTTTCCACTAACCCATTACCAACAGCACCCGAATCATATCCACCATGCCCTGCGTCTATAACAAGTTTCATATATCTTTTTCGTTCCTTTCTTTATTGTAATAAGCTTTCATTTCTACTCGTCCTATTTTATGTTAATTGTACAAGTTTCGTTACAAGTACAAATAAAAAAACCCCTTATGTAAGGGGGGTTCTATCACTTTTTTTTAACCAATTTAAAATGAATATGTATGATTGATAGTGGATGTAGCGTACGCAAAATAAAAGAAATAAAAGAAATATTCCAACGCCGCTATATAGCAAACCAAACTTCAAAAAGATGTTCAAAAGAGGCGGGAAATGAGATGCGTTTTGTAATACAAATAACATGCAAAACAAAATTACAAACACAGGTATATATTGTAATTCATATGGTCTTCTCTTCTTATACATTCTTTTTCGAATGAAAATCTGGCATAATTCTGCTACAATAAAGCAACTTCCAACTAATGCAAGACCAGCAGTCATTGTCATACGTTCACCTACCCCATATTCATTTCATCAAGCAATCAATATTCACTATATTTTCTTTACATATATTCCATTTTCCTCAATAAAACCAGATCCCTCTATGAAAGATTTAGCTTGTTCCGTAAATACCTCATGCAATACTTTTATTTCTTTCACATTTCTCTGTTTCATCATTTCTTCAAATGTAAAATACGTATTTGTCCCGTATCCATAACCTTGATAATCAAAATGAATAATTAACTGTGACAAAATAGCACTCTCTTCTTGAACGCTATAATCTATTACACCAATATATGTATCATCAACTTTTACACAATACTGAACCTTTTTCTCATCTAAGCTGTGTGAGTGAAACATTTCTTTTACAGCGCTTTCATTTTCTATATTTACTTTCTCAAACGTAATCATATGTTGTCCATCCTTTTACTATTATTGTATCAATAATAAATGCAATTTATGAAAAAAACCTTAAGATCGAATGCGACCTTAAGGTTTTTTATTAAACTAAGCTATACGCACGCTTTGTTTCTTCGTGGAACTTATTCGTATCGTATTTATGCTCAACATAAATTTGATGCCATACCATAAACGCAAGTACAGTCCAAATTTTACGGCTATAATCGCCTTTATCTGCACAATGTGCTTCCAGTAAGTTTAATACATACTGTTTTTCGATTAAATGCTCAGTTTTGCTTTCTTTAATAATATTTACAGCCCAATCGTGCATTTCATCTTTTAACCAGTGACGAATTGGTACTGGGAATCCAAGCTTTTTACGATCTAACACGTGATCCGGAACAATTCCACGGGCAGCTTCACGTAATATAGCTTTCGTTGTTCCGTTTGCAATTTTAAATTCTGTCGGAATTTTAGATGCAACGTCAAATACTTCTTTATCTAAGAACGGTACACGAAGTTCTAATGAATTTGCCATCGTCATTTTATCAGCTTTTAATAAAATATCGCCGCGTAACCATGTGAACATATCAATGTACTGCATTTTACTTACATCATCATAATCTTTAATTTCGTTATACAATGGTTTCGTGATATCCATATAGTTAACACTTTCATCGTAATACTTCATTAATTCAGCTTTCTCTTCTTCACGGAAGATTTTCGCATTTCCATAGTAACGCTCTTCGATTGGCGTACATCCACGCTCTAAGAAGCTTTTTCCTTTAAACCCTTCTTTAAGAGCACCACTTAATGCCTTTAAAACACTCTTTCCTGGGCTAGGAATGTAAGAGAACATTTTTAAAGAGTTTGGCTCACGATAAATGTTATATCCACCAAATAGCTCATCTGCACCTTCACCAGAAAGAACAACCGTTACATGTTTACGCGCTTCTTTCGCAACAAAATACAATGGTACAGCTGCTGGATCCGCTAAAGGATCATCCATATGCCAAATAATTTTTGGGAACTCATCCATAAATTCTTGCGCTGTAATGAATACGTTATGGTTTTTAACTCCTAATTTCTCAGCAGTTTCTTTCGCAACATCAACTTCACTGAAACCGCGTTGTTCGAAACCAATAGAGAATGTTAATAGATTTGGATTCATTTCTCTTGCGATAGAAGCAATAATAGATGAATCGATACCACCAGATAAGAAAGAACCTACTGGTACATCACTACGCATATGTACTTTTACAGAATCGTATAATACATCACGAATTGCTTGGATATGCTCCTCTTTCGTTGCGCTTGAAGCGTTGAAATAAGGATTCCAGTAGCGATGGATTTCCATCTCTTTACCGATTTCTTTTACGAAGTAATGACCAGGCTCAATTTTGTTAACATCAATTGTTAATGTTTCTGGCTCTGGACCATATTGGTACGTAAAGTAGTGTTGTAGTGACTTTGGGTTTACCCCTTTGTCTTCCATTACATGCATAATACTTTTCTTCTCAGATGCGAAGAATGTAGTATCACCTTGTTGTGCGATGTATAAAGGCTTAATACCGAAGTGGTCACGTGCACCGAAAAGTTTCTTTTCTTCACGATCCCAAATCATAAATGCGAACATACCACGAAGGTAGTCTACACATTTTTCTTTCATATGTGCATACAATGCAATAATAACTTCTGTATCAGATTGTGTAGCAAAAGTTGCACCTTTTTCAAGTAACATTTCACGTAGTTCTACATAATTGTAAATTTCACCATTAAAAATAATTACATATCGATCATTTTCATAAGTTAGCGGCTGATGTCCTGCCTCTAAGTCAATGATACTTAAACGGCGGAAGCCAAATTGTACATGTTCATCACGAAAATATCCTTCGTCATCTGGACCGCGGTGGAAAATCATCGTGTTCATATTTTCAAATTGATGTTTTTCTGTTTCTGAAAACTCTCTAGGGTTTTCACATAAACATCCTACAAAACCACACATACTTCTTACCCTCTTTCAGTTTTCATTCTGTCTCTATACTACTATATCAACCCTATTTATACTAGCATAATCAACTGAATATGGCGACCAAAAACTATAAAAAACTCACTCCATTTCACATTTTTAACAATTTTTTATGAAAACATGAAAACTAGGCACTCACCTTTCTCCGCTTTTGTCATATGATATTGCAAATTGATTTCTAGGAGGTAATACCATGAGTGAAGAAAAAAAAGATTCTTCTCGCCCACCGGTTCGTAATTACTTAAAACAAATTGATGATTTTTTCGAACAAACACCTCTTCGTGGCGTAATTGCTGATTTAAATCATTTTTTCCAAAAAGGAAACCGTTTATTAACATTCCCAGTAGATTTATACGAAGTTGGTGACGAACTCGTCGTTACAGCCGAACTACCAGGTATACAAAAAGAACAAATTCAAATTGAAATACAAAGCGAATACTTAAAAGTCTCTGTAAAAGAAGATATACTTGAAGAGACAGAAGAAGAATCTTCTCACAATTATTATCGCCGAGAACGTTCCATTTCAGAAGCGTCAAGAATTATTAAGTTACCATATTTAATTAATAAAAAAACAGCGAAAGCTTCTTATCAAAACGGTGTGTTAGAAATTCGCGCACCGAAACTACCACAACAGCATGACATATTATCCATAGACTAAAAGACAAAAAAGAAGGGTGCTAAGCACCCTTCTTTTTAATCAGCTAATCGCTTCATATCACGTATAATATCTTCGTATGGTGTATTACTAATACCACTATATTTTTTCATTACTTTTCCATTTTGATCGACTAAGAAAAATGATGTTCCGTGAATAACTTGCCCATTCTCTGGTTTATCTACAAGCGATTGGAAGTTATCTTTTGAAAACTTTGTAATATCCTCTAGTGAATAACCTGTTAACAAGTTCCAGTTACTTGTATCTTCTGTAAACTTTTGAATGAAAGCTTTCAAATTTTCTGGTTTATCAAGGTCAGGATCTACACTAAACGAAACAAACTGAACATCCAATTTCTCTTCCTTAGCCATTTTTTGTAATTTAGCCATATTAGCAGTCATTGGCGGACAAACCGTTTGACAGTTTGTAAACATGAAATCAGCTACCCAGACTTTCCCTTTTAAATCTTTTGTACCAAACGGCTTTCCTTCTTGATTTGTAAATTGGAAAGTTTCTAAATCCCAGTTTAACGGTTTACGTAATTTTGACCCTGAGCTGCTACAACCGGCAAGTACAAAGAGACAAAATACAACCATAAGACCAATTAATTTTTGATAACGCTTCATTATTAAACCTCTTTTCTCTATCCTTAATTTATGTAAGTTATGTATATCATAACAAAAGTAAATACTATGAGAAAATTGTTTACTTCATTTGTTCACGAAATCGTACGAATTTACGTATGTTACTTCTTTATTTCAAGCTAATTACTAGACAAAATATATTTTACTACTATTATTTCTCTAACCATTATTTGCGAAACAAAGTTCATTGTTAAATTTGTAAATAAATCTCCCTATTTTTTTACAATTACTTAAACATTAATCCATGTTAAACACTGTATTCCTTAACAACATTTCGGTACAATACAACTACAACGATTTTAAATGAGGTGATGTTCATGGCAAAGCGCTATGAAAATATGGATAATATAAGTACAAAAAAATCAATTCGCTCCTTCTTACGCTGGCGTAAAGAGAGAAAGCAAAACAAAAAAGACTTTTCTTTCCTAGTAGAACAATCACCTGTTAAACAAAGTAAATTTCTGCTAAATAACTTTGAAAAAACGACTGTCACATGGATTGGTCATTCAACTTTTCTCATTCAAACGAACGGCTTAAATATTTTAACAGATCCAGTATGGGCTAATAAATTAAAGTTAGTTCCACGACTTACTGAGCCTGGGCTCACTATAAAAGAACTACCTAAAATCGATATCGTTCTTATTTCACACGGTCATTACGATCATGTAGACTTTTCATCTCTTCGTCAACTAAACGATGATACTTTATACCTAGTTCCTATTGGGCTAAAAAAATTATTTACTCGTAAAAAATTCACCAATGTAGCAGAATACAATTGGTGGGAAAGTACAACAATTGATGAAGTCTCTTTTCACTTCGTACCTGCCCAGCACTGGACGAGAAGAACATTATTTGATATGAATACCTCTCACTGGGGAGGATGGATCATTGATAATATGACTTCTTCAGAAACCATTTATTTTTGTGGTGATAGTGGTTATTTCCAAGGATTTAAAGAAATCGGCAAACGTTTTTCAATCGATATTGCACTTATGCCAATTGGTGCCTATGAACCAGAATGGTTTATGAAAGTGTCTCACGTTTCACCAGAAGAAGCTGTGCAAGCCTATCTAGATATAAAAGCTACACATTTCATTCCCATGCACTACGGTACTTTTGCTTTAGCAGATGAAACACCAAGGGAAGCAGTAACACGACTACGAAATAACTGGAATTTACGAATGCTACCGTGGGAACAACTACATGTTCTCTTTTTAGGCCAAACTTTCACTTATAGCCCTATTGTCTCAGATAAAGAACCCGTAAAAATTACAGAAACCTCTCCTGTATAATAGAACTAATTTTTCCGAGTAATTTATCATATACTTTAAAAAATCGAAAAGGGTGTTTTCCATGAAAGATTATTTACAGACTCGCTATGTCATTAGCGGAAGCGCCTGTATTGCCCTTCTCATTTCTTACTTCATATACACATAAAAAAGCTACTTGAAAATTCATTTCAAGTAGCTTTTTTATTACTCTGCTAAATACATAAAACCAATTGCTCCTGGTCCTGTATGAGTACTGATAACTGGTGTTGTATAGAAAATCTCTGATTGAGTGAATCCATTCACTTTTTCAACAGCAGCTTTTACACTTTCTGCTAAAGGAATTGCTTTAGCATGTGGAATCGCAACAGCCTTCACCACTTTTCCAGCAGTATCTTCCTCGAATATTTTAGCCAATGTTTTTACAATCTGCCCTTGGCTACGTACTTTCGTTACCGGATTATATACGCCGCCCTCTAAACTTGCGATTGGTTTAATATTAAGTAAAGAACCAATAAGTGCTTTACCTTTACCAATGCGCCCACCTTTTACTAAGTTTTCTAATGTATCTACGATTACGTATAAACGAGTATTTTTTCTCACTTCATCAATACGTTTTAAAATAGCTTCTAATGAACTTCCTTCTCTTGCCATTTTAGCAGCCTCAATTACTTGATATGCTAATGCATGGCTAATGAATTGAGAGTCAACAACTGTTACTTTCGTATCTGTCATTGATGCAGCACTATTTGCTGTTGCAACTGTGCCACTCATTCCACCTGTCATATGAATGGAAAGTACTTCACTTCCATCTTCCCCTAACTTTTCATACATTTCTACAAATGTACCCATAGCTGGTTGTGATGTTTTTGGTAATTCTCCTGATTTCGCCATTTCTTCAATAAATTCATCTGGTTGTAAATCAACGCGATCTAAGTATGTTTGTCCATTTACAGAAATAGATAATGGTAAAACATGAATATCATACTTCTCAATCACTTCTTGAGTTAAATCTGCCGTTGAATCTGTTACAATTTTAATTTTTTGCATATTATATTCTTCCCTTTCGAATACGCTCTCCCTGTTATTATACTAGCATTCCTGATGCTTTCAACAATTTCGAATAAATTTCACCAAATTAATTATATTTTTATACCTAAAATAAAAAAGACAGAGCCTACCTAACTCTGTCCCTGCTGTGTATTATGCATTCTTTTCAAGAGTATTTGTTTTATATACATTTGAATAATCATTCCACTTCAAACAACTTTGTAAATATTCACGGAAAGAGTACGAGACTCTTGGGTTTTTATGTTTTTGAATTTTTGCAATAAACAATTGAAGACGAGACTGAATTAGAAACGCTAATGGATGCTGTGTTTGTAGGACAGGGATTTCAAATATTTTAATACAATTCCCTGTTGCATGAGTGAAATAAAAACTTTTCGTAATCACAATATCAATCCTCTTTTTCGTTGGATTTTTGAACTTCCTCCACTTTATTCTTTAACACGTTTTTTAGTGTAGGTTTCCTATGAATACTAAAATATCCTTAAACTGCCCCCGTTTAGAAGTTAATACTTCATTTATATCCACCTAATTCGAACCCTGTCCTATATATACTTTGAGACGGGAGTCTTATTACCCATATATAGCTTGATAACTTCAGTATAACCTTATAAAAATGAAAAGTTTGTCTAAATTTTGGAGATTCTATAATTTTTTTCTTCTATATATTGTATACAATTATGGCTAGAGTATAACAAATAAATTAAAAAGTGCCTTTATAACGAGGCACTTTTCGACTGTGTTTCTTCTTCTCTTTTCTGTTTTCGTTTACTAACTATCTTTGATAAAGCGATACTAATTTCATAAATACAAATAAGCGGTACCGCTACTAAACTATGTGATAAAAAATCTGGCGGCGATATACACGATGCAATTATAATCAACACGACATAAGCATATCTTCTTATTTTCTGCAGAAATTCTGCCGTTAGAAGACCTATACTCGTTAAAAACATAACAACTACAGGTAATTCAAATATAACAGCAAACGGAACTGTTAAATTTAATACGAAATGAAAATATTTTTCCGTTGTAAACATTGTATTAAACATCTCATTACCAATTGTAGTTAGGAAATGAAATAAAAATGGCATGACGATAAAATAACCGAAAGATAGGCCTGCTATAAATAATATAGACAATACCGGTATATACATTAATGTCATTTTTTGTTCATTGGGATGTAAACCTGGTTTTACAAATAACCAAATTTGTATCGCAGCAAAAGGAATTGTACAAACGATAGCAAATACTGTAGCAATCAAGAAAAAAATCCACAACACATCACTTGGACCGAGAACAGTTAATTTCATTGGTAAATCTTTTACAAGCCAAAAATAAATATCCTTCGTAAAAGTAAATCCAATAATTAAAAATAATACAAAGGATAATACTGTATATATTACTCGTTTGCGAAGCTCAACAATATGTTCTACTACGCTCATTTCCCGATCTTCCATCTCGTTCACCACACTTTATTTATCCATTCCTAGAAAAACTTCATCAGATTCTTTTATTTATTTTTTTCTTTCTCTTGAAATGCCTCATCAGTCAATTCTTTTGTTGATTTTTTAAATTCTTTTAACGTTTCCCCTAAAGCTTTCCCAATTTCCGGTAACTTTTTTGGGCCGAATAAAATTAACACTGCTACTAAAATTAAAATTAACCCTGGAAAGCCAATATTTGAAAACATTTCCCCATCCCCTTCATAAGTAGATTCTTGTCCTACTATTCCATAAGTTCATTTTGTCAAAAAATTTTGTAAACGTCAATGTATCCGTTGTCTTTTGTCAAAAAAATTCAAAAATAAAATCAATTATACAAATATCATTTTCTATTCCTTTTGTATATGATATGGTTAAGGAAAATATAACTTATCTCAATACAGTGAAAGGGATTAACATTATGACGCAAAAAATTACAAGAATGACCCAATTTGTAAAAGAAGAAATTGCGAATGCAATTACCCATGGTATCGGTGCCATTTTAAGCATCCCTGCCTTAATCATATTAATTATTCATGCTTCCAAACATGGTACAGCATCTGCTGTTGTTGGTTTTACCGTTTATGGCGTAAGCATGTTCTTGCTATACTTATTTTCTACACTGCTACATAGTATCCATCATCCAAAAGTAGAAAAGTTATTTACCATTTTAGATCACTCCGCCATATATTTATTAATTGCCGGCACGTATACACCATTTCTACTCATTACACTGCGTGGCCCGCTCGGTTGGACTTTACTCGCAATTATTTGGACCCTTGCGATTGGTGGAATTATTTTCAAAATCTTCTTTGTTCGTCGCTTTATTAAAACATCAACATTATGTTATATCATTATGGGTTGGCTCATCATCGTTGCCATTAAACCCCTTTATGAAAATTTAACCGGTCACGGCTTCTCACTACTATTAATAGGCGGCATTTTGTATTCTGTCGGAGCTATATTCTTCCTTTGGGAAAAGCTTCCGTTCAATCATGCCATTTGGCATCTCTTCGTACTAGGCGGTAGTACAATGATGTTTTTCTGCGTACTGTTTTATGTCTTACCCGCAGCATAAAAAAAGTTTCAGCTTGTTTAAGCTGAAACTTTTTTTATTACTTATGTAATTGAGATGCAATAATATCTTTTGTATGCTGGGTTAACTCTTTAGCATCCATACTTGCATATTCTTCAGGTGTAATTGGCTTAGAAATTGTTAATGTTGCATGAGCTGGTTTCATACGATTTCCATTAGCCTCAAACATCTTATATGTACCATCTAAAGTTACTGGTAATATAGATACGCCAGATTTTACAGCAAGGTGAAAACTCCCTGCTTTAAACTCACCGATTTCGCCACCCTTACTTCTCGTTCCCTCTGGAAAAATTACGATAGAATGCCCGTTCTTTAACAGTTCAATTCCATCTTTAATTGCCTTAAGAGATTGACGGCGATCGCTGCGGTCCATAAACACACAATTCATTAGTTCCATCCATGTTGGTACAACCGGAAACTTTTTAATTTCCGCTTTTGAAACGAATCCAATTGGCTTATTTAAGTAACCTAGTAAAACAGGAATATCCATATTACTTTGATGATTACTTACAACTAGCACTGGCTTGTCTTTCGGAACATTTTCAAGTCCCTTTACTTCTACAGTCGATCCAGTTACACCCACCATTTTCTTACCAAACCAGTTTGTGGTTTTATACACAACACTATCTTTTTCTTGCGGTGACATCGCATTTGCTTTTCTTTTTATACGCCACAATCTTGGTGTAATCGCAATTACGATTAAAATTAAATAAAAGATTTTAAAAAACGTTTGAATCATACAGAACCCCCACCTATTATCATTCCGACCTTCATTATACTAGACAAACGAAGGAAAAAGAAGAAAAAATGTCCAAACAACAAGTGTTTGGACATTTTGAAGTTTTCTATATTAGAAACGTTTTGCTAATTCGCGTGCATTTACAATTGCTGCTTCCTTAATGTCTTGTGCTTTTTCAGGATTTGCATTCATTCCTTCAACTGCAATATATTCAGTGTCTGATACACCCATGAATCCTAATACTGCATTTAAGTGATTGCGACCGAAGTCCATAGATGCGTATGCTCCTTCAGAGTAAACGCCGCCTGTAGCTTGAATATGAAGTGCTTTTTTGCCTTCTAGTAAGCCAACTGGACCATTTTCAGTATATTTGAATGTTTTGCCTGCAATTGATAAGTTATCTAAGTATGCTTTCACTACTGCTGGGTAGCTGAAGTTCCACATTGGAGTCACGAATACATAACGGTCTGCATGCATAAATGTTTCTAAGTTATTGTTCATTGCTGCAACTTTTTGTTGCTGATTTTCACTTAAAGTTTCGAATCCTTCGCCTGCTGCAAATTTACCCCAAGCAGCGAATACGTCTGCATCGATTGCTGGTACAGTTGTATTGAATAAATCAATTGTTACAACTTCGTCTTGTGGATGTTCGTTTTTATATGCTTCGATGAAAGCTTCCCCTACTGCCATACTGAAAGAACCTTCTGCTGAATTTGGATTTGCTGTAATAAATAGTACTTTTGTCATTGTATTATCTCCCTTTTTCAAATTTATCTTTAATTTGAGATTTATTATTTTATAGTAAATAACTTACCTTATGTAAGTATAATACAAAAAGTTTTAATGGCTGTCAATAAAAAAATAGCTGCTTTTTTTTCGTAAGTTAATAAGTTATATTATTTCAGTTGGTTTTTGTATATAAATATTAAGGTTTTAATCAAATAAAAAAACTACCTCCATATTTCATGGAGATAGTCTTCATCAATTACTACTTTTGAAAAACATGTTTCACTTTTTCAGCCGGAATATTACTTCCACCTCTACCTTTTACATCTTCAATCATCATTGTAATGACCATATCAGGTGAATTTAAATCAAACGCAGCGAACCAACCTAGTTCTTTTCCTTCTGCCTCTTTTGATACTTTTAATTCTGCTGTTCCTGTTTTACCAGCAAGGGTCATACCATCAATTTTCGCAATTTTCCCCGTACCATCTGGATCGTTAATTACTTTTGTTAAAGCCGTTTTCAATATATCTTGAGTTCCTTTAGAAATCACATTTTCTTTCCAGGCCTTTGGTTGTTTATCTGTTTTAATAAGATATGGCGACGGAATCGTTCCATCATTTACAATCGGTGCATACGTTAAAGCTAAATGAAGAGGGGTCATTAAGACTTGTCCTTGTCCATATCCTGTATCTGCCATTTGAATATCATTTTTTATGCCATCACTTGCGATTTTAGAAACCGGGAATCCGTATTCAATTGGTAATTTCTCATCAAATCCGAATTTTTTCGCCTCAGCCATAAATTTATCTTTTCCAATTTTCAAAGCTTCTTGTGCAAAGTAAATATTATCCGAGTATTTCATTGCCTTATCAAAATCAATCGGATTTGCATCTTTTACACGTGTTACGTAATAATTGCCCCAAGAAGAATCTTTCGTCCATTTCAATCCTTCAATTTTCAATTCTTCTTTCGGATCAATTGTTTTTGTTTCAAGTCCAATTGCACCTGTAATTGGCTTAAATACAGAACCCGGAACCGATAATTGTGTAAATCGATTCGTCATCGGTTTTTTCGGGTCATTATTCCAAGCTTCACGTTGAGCTTTTGATGTCCCTCTCGCAATAAGATTAGGATCGTATGCTGGACTACTTACAAGTGCAATCGTTTCCCCGCTTTTCGGATTAATTGCAGCACTAGATCCAGCCTCTCCTTTCATTTCATTATAAATTTTTTCTTGAGTAGCACTATCAATAGTTAAAGTTACATTTTCCCCATCAACAGCATCTGTTTTCGCTAAATTTTTAATTTCTTTTCCTTGTGCATCTTCCATGAAGACACGGCCACCTTTTTTCCCGCGTAGCTGTTCTTCCAATACTTGCTCTAATCCAGCCTTACCAACTGGTTCATCGGCTTGATAGCCTTTCTTTTGAAGCGTTTTTAAATCTTCAGCATTTACTTTTCCGATATAACCAGTAAGATGCGCTGCTGCTTCCCCTAACGGATATGTACGAACATTTACAGGTTTTGTTGCAACACCTGGTAAATCGATGTACGTATTTTGCGTTGCCCCCTCAGGCAAAATTCCAATTGGTACGAGATACCCTGGTTTTACCCATTTCGCAGCTAGTTTTTGATCAATCTCTTCTACAGACATATTTAACAACTTCGCTACCGTTTCTTTCGTTTGCGGAGCAGCATCCCCTAACTTTTCAGGAATCATTCCGATTTCAGAAGCTTTACCATTCGTCGCAAGACCTTTTCCATTACGATCGTAAACTTCACCACGTTTTGGTTGTGTTGTCTGCATACGCACTTTACTATCTTTTGTCATGCCAGGGAAAATGAAATCAGGAGTCCAATCTATTTTCCAAGACTCTTTATCCCCATCTTTTTCTTTCACCATTTTTGCTTCATGGCCAAAAGTGATTTTACCACCAACTGTATCCATGCTTACTTTAAAAGGAACAGGGCCTTCATCTTTTTTATCTTCTTTTACTTCCCCTGTTTCTACCTTTAAGTCTTTCACTTCAATACCAGAATAAATCTTTTCATATTTCTCAGTAAACTCTTTCTGTGAAATATCTTTTTTTGCATTTTCTGATAATTGATCATACATATCTGCAAATTTTTGTTTATTCCATGCTTTTACATATGTATCAAACGCTTCTTGTGGTTTTTCTTCTTTGCCGCATCCGACTAGCATTAATGCAAAGCAAAGAAAAAGAATCCCCCATATTTTTCTCAACCGATTCTCCTCCTTTTATTACATAGCGTACTTCTAAAGATTTATAGCATTCTATACATGCTAACTCTCATTATAGCACTATCGAATCCCCTCTATAAAGATACATTTAATAATATAAATAAAAAGATTGATGTGAATGCTCACATCAATCTTTTTTTATTGTTGCTTTTCATAAATATGATAATAGTACGTGTACGGATTTTTTTCATCCGTTAAGCCCTTCTCCACAAAAACTTCTTTCCAATCAGTCATATCTATTTCCGGGAAGAATGTATCTCCATCAAACGCATGATGAATCTTTGTTATATACAATTTCTCCACATACGGTAAGAATAAATCATAAATTTGCGCTCCTCCAAAAATAAAGATTTCTTCTTCATCTTTGCATAGCTCAAACACTTCTTCCGCAGAATGAGCAACTTCACAACCTTCAACATGATACTCTCCATTGCGAGTTACGATAATATTACGTCTTCCTGGCAGTGGTCTACCAATCGCTTCGTAGTTCTTTCTTCCCATAATAAGCGGGTGACCCATTGTCGTGTTCTTCACATACTGTAATTCACTTGGCAAATGCCAAGGCAATTTATTATCTTTACCAATTACTCTATTTTCGTCCATTGCGACCATAAATGAAATAATCATCTTTTCATCTCCTCTACAATTACACTGCAACTGGTGCTTTAATTGCTGGATGTGGATCATATCCTTCAATAGTTAAATCGTCCATTTCAAAATCAAACACAGATTTCACATCTGGATTTAATGTAAGTTTAGGGAACGGACGTGGTTCACGTGCCAACTGCTTTTCTACTTGTTCAAAATGATTTGTATAAATATGTGCATCACCAATTGTATGAACAAACTCTCCTACTTCGAGACCACATTCATGTGCAATTAAATGTGTTAAAAGTGAATAGCTTGCAATGTTAAATGGAATGCCAAGGAAAATATCACCGCTTCTTTGATATAACTGACAAGAAAGCTTTCCATCTGCTACATAAAACTGGAATAGCGTATGACAAGGCGGTAAAGCCATACTCGGTACATCTTCAGGATTCCAAGCAGAAACAATTAGGCGACGTGAATCTGGCGTTTTTTTAATCATATCAATTACATCTTTTAGCTGATCAAGCGTCTCACCAGCTGTCGTTTTCCAAGCTCGCCACTGCTTTCCGTATACATCTCCTAAATAACCATATTTATTCGAAAAATCATCATCTTCTAGAACGTTCTTTTTAAACAATTCCATTTGCTCATCGTATTGCTTCTTAAATTCCTCATCTTGTTGAGAGCGAAGACCGAAATCTGTCATATCAGGGCCATTATACTCGTCACTTTCTACCCAGCTCTTAAACGCCCATTCATTCCAAATATTATTATTATGTTGTAATAAATAACGAATATTTGTATCACCTTTCATAAACCAAAGCAGTTCACTTGCTACAAGGCGAAATGGGACTCTCTTGGTAGTTAATAAAGGGAATCCTTTACTTAGATCGAAACGCATTTGATATCCAAATACAGATACAGTACCTGTCCCTGTACGATCTTCTTTCTTCGTACCGTGCTCCATTACATGACGGCATAAATTTAAGTATTCATATTCAGCATGTTTCATATGTAGGAAAACCTTCTTTCAATCTTATATGAGATTTATCATAACATGAAAAACAGCGAATTTAATAATCCAAATTAATAAAAATTCTTTCAATATTTCTTACAAAATTATTAACTTTCAATATTAAAAAAGGTTTTCACTTTTCTATTACAGAAAGTATAGTGCGGAACATAAAAATTATATTTGGAGGTTGGAAGCATGTCTAAAATCAAAACTCCTGTTTTAAGTACGTTACAACATAAGGTTGAGAAGATGATGAGGGATTTACACGTTCCTGGCGCTGCTATAGCCGTTATAAAAGATGGTGAGGTCATTATTTCTGAAGGTTTTGGTTATCGTAGCATAGAGAAAAAAGAGGCTGTTACTCCGCAGACACGATTCGCAATCGGTTCCGCAACGAAAGCATTCGGTACACTTTCATTAAGCTTATTAGCACAGCAAAAAAAGTTTAATTGGGATACTCCTGTCCAAACTTACGTACCTAACTTCTCTTTATCTGATATGCTCGCTAACTCGCAAGTTACAGGACGAGATTTAGCTTCTCATCGTACTGGGGTAAGTCGTCACGATGCTCTTTGGTACAGTTCTTCCTTAACTCGAAAAGATATCGTAGAAAAAATAAAACATTTATCACTTGATGCACCGTTCCGCACAGCATTTCTTTATAACAACTTAATGTATGCGACAATTAGTTATATTGTGGAAAGCATTACGAATCAAACGTGGGAGCAATACGTTACAGAACATATTTTAGAACCTTTAAATATGAGGCATACAAACTTCTCTGTTACAGACTCACAACATACAGATGATTACGCATTACCTTACACTGAAGATAATGGTGAAATGAAAGAAATTCCATTCCGAAATATCGATACCGTTGGAGCAGCTGGATGTATTAACTCTACCATTGAAGATATGGCAAAATGGGTTCTACTTCATTTAAACAAAGGAAAAACAGAAAATCATGATTTGATTTCTACTGAACTACTCCAAGAAATGTATACACCGCATACTCCAATTCCAGATCAGCCAATGTTATCAACGACTGAATCACCATTAAATAGCTACGGACTCGGTTGGTTTATTAGCGCTTACCGCGGTTATAAACTGATTCATCACGGCGGTAATATTGATGGATTTTCTGCACTTGCGTCATTTATGCCCAACGAAAATATCGGTGTTATCGTGCTAACAAATTCTGGACAAACTTTACTCCCTACTTATATTACAAAACATATTTACGACGAACTTCTCGGACTAGAATATATCGACTGGCATGAACGTGCTATAGAAGATAGTGAAAAAATGAAAGAAATGATGAAAGAGGCAACTGAATCACTTCCTGAAGCAATAAATGGGACTACCCCTTCTCATACATTAGATGACTACACTGGAACTTTTGAGCACCCTGCTTATGGAACACTGAAAATATACAAACAAGATGATTCCTTACATGTACAATTCATGGATACGGAAATTAAACTACAGCACCATCATTACGACATCTTCTCAGCATCAATTAGTTTGTTCCAAATGAAAATGGGGCTTTTATTCGCTTATGATATGAATGTAAATGGTGAATTCCCGACTCTTCAATTACATGTACCTGCAACTTTAAGTACTCAGCCTCTTACATTTACGAAAATTAAATAACAAATTAAATAGAGGGAAGATTACTCTTCCCTCTATTATTTTGAAATTAGAAATCCACCTTGAAACCTATAATCCTATTATTGAATTTAATAAATGAAATGAGGATAACCCAAATACTAACTCATTTATCAAAACAGCTTAATGAACAAGCGATGCATTAATTATTATATATTCCCTCAACGGACAAGACTTTCTTATCACCGATTCAATGAATGTGGAAGAACATCATTATTATTGGTGCGTTTATTTTTCTTATCTCTCCATATGAATTTTTTCAAACACATAAACACAGTTACTGAAATAGCGACTCCAACTGTAACATCTGAAGCAAAATGAGCTCCTACCATAATACGACTCATTGGTACTAGTATCATCCATAAAAGAATGAGAATCCAAACACCTATTTTTTTTCTTTTTAGTGAAGCGAAATATTCTGGTAATAAACTAAACAAAATGACCAACGCTGCATTAGCACTATGGCCTGAAGGGAATGACATAAACTCATCACTTTTAGCAATTCCTTGAGGTATAAACCATTTTGAAAATCCTTCAAATGATCCAATAGAAATCATATGACGATAGCGTTCTCTACCCCATCCTAGTTTTATTAGATTAAATGTAATTAACACAATAACTACACTTAATAATCCAATTAATGCAATGTCTCTCAATTTTGCATCATCGTATTTACTCCATGATTTAGAAATCATATAACAAGCTACAATAAAGCAAAGCATAAAAGTTGGAATCAATATTTTTGAAATAGTTAAATAATGTACTAGCATAAATGAAGCTATGAAAGCGAACAAAAGAATGATTACTCCATAGCCAATTCCAGATAGATAATACCCTCTTGAACCTTTATTCTTTCTAGTTTTAAATAAATACATACTAGAAAATAAGGCAATAAGCATCGCTGGAATTTCTCCTATAGCTTGTAAAAAAAGAGCGATCTTATTAGTTGGTTCATATAAACTATGGGATATTTGTAAGTCTGTAAATGCAAAGATACATAGTAAAATAGCGAAGCTGGAAATTAATATCACTTTTCTACTTTTCATCATCCCTCCTACTTCCCACTATGTTTTAATATAAAATTCCCCATCTCAATTGCTAAATCTTCACTTTGAGGATAGACACCTACGTTATCTCCATAAGCGTGCCCTAAACCACGATAAAGAACTGTTTCAGTATCAACTCCTTTTTTAGTTAATTTAGCTGCATACGCTAAACATTCTATCATTAAAAAATCATGCTCTCCTACCGTAATAAATGTACTTGGATAATCTGAGGATACATCAACATATGGACTTAAATACTTAGAATGAATTTCTGTCGTACCAAGCACTTCTGACATACCTCCAACCATTGAATGCATAATATTAAGCATTTTTTCTAATCCTTTTTTATACTTAGGAGCAATTTCATATTTATCTATACTCCAAGAATAAAATTCATCTTCATAATCACACATATTAATTGTAGGATACAGAAGCAACTGTCCCTTCACGTACTTCCTACCATCTTCCATATCTTTAGTTGTACAATACTGTGTTAAGTTCCCTCCTGCACTATCACCTGCCACAAAGATATTATTCTTATCTCCGCCTAATGTATCAGCATTTTCATAAATCCACTTTAAAGTAGTGTAGCAATCTGTATGCCCAGTTGGAAAAGGATTTTCCGGAGCTAATCGATAATCCACAGAAACGGCTAGTATATCTGTTTTTTCTACTATCAATTTCACAAGTTCTTCTACTACATCTGGTGATCCTGCCATGAATCCACCACCGTGAATAAAGTATAAAACTGGCGCATTCTCCTGTTTAGAAACACTGTTATAAATTCTTATCGGAATATCATATCCATCTTCCGCTTTCACTGTTTTATGTGTAATATTAATGTCTTTAGTGACAATTGGAACACTTTTAATTCCATTAAATTGTTTTCGCATATTCCTTACCGATTTTTCAGAAGCGTCCATTTTCATCATATTTTTAGGCATAAACCTCATGATATTCATTTGAACCTTCATATCCTTATAAAGACGTGGATCCATCGCTCCTTTTTCATCACAATCTGGTATGTTTTTTACTAAGACTTTTGCCCCCTGTACATTGATGTTTTCTTGTTTTTCTTGAATTTTTTCTAATAGATTTAAGTCATATTTTCTAGTCATCTAGTATTCATCCTCCCTTTTTTAAATGCTTTCATTTCTTCGGATTAGATAAATCTCTATTGAATCTCACTTCATTTACTATTACTAAATAAAAAAACGTTCCATGTACAAAATGTAACATGGAACGTTTTTTTATTGTTGTTTATATTTGATGCAATTATAGGCATTTTTTGATATGATATTTTTTCTATACTGTAATGGTGTATATCCATATTTCTCTTTAAACTGTGAAATAAATGATTTTACATTTGGAAATCCGTGTTTTACTGCTATATCTTGTATAGAATTTGTACTTCTAATAATATCTTCATAAGCTTTATAGAGCCTATATCTCGTTAAAAAAGTGGTAAAATTTGATCCGAACGATTTTTTGAACATACGTGAAAAATGTTCTTCACTTACAAAAAAATGTTTAGCCACATCTTTCAGTTTAAGTTCTTCATCATAATGTTTATAAATATATGTAATCATTTCTTTCTGTTTATTTCCAAGTTGATAATTATTGTCTATACTCTCTCCATCTTTGCAATATCGCAATAGAATATAAACAATTTCATAAATTAGACTATTAATTTTTATGTAACTTAAATCATCAGAATTTGCGACTAACTCCTTTAATTCATAAAATATTTGCTGGAGGTTAGTTTTCTGAACAACTGATTCTTTTATATTAAATCTATATTTATCAAAATCTCCATTTACCTCTTTAAGAAATTCATAAGAAATAATTAACATCATTACTGCACAACTTGTATTTTCAACTTTTTCGAATTCATGAACATCGCCACTATTTACAAAAATAAATTCGCCAGCGGATACTTTCTTTTTTTGCCCATTCACATACAAGAAAACTTCTCCATATACGACTAGGCTAATTTCAATACTTCTATGCCAGTGAGGAGGAATATAATAGTGAAAACCAGTAGGTAGCATTGTATCCTCTATATATTCAACCATTCCTGGAATTCTATCGCGTAATTTTATTTCTTCATATTTGCCTTGCCTGATTTTCAATAGTCCACCCCCTTTTTATATTATAAAGTAGACGTCAAGGTTTTCATTCCTTCATAAAAAAACTACATATATAGTATGTAAAGAGATTATCTCATGAGTTATTTACAAATAGCAGGTGTGAGATCTCCCACCTGCTATCCTTATTTTCTATTCATTATTTCACCATCAAACCAAATTGGCTTTGATAACTCAAAGTCTTTATGATCCTCTAAAACTATAGTAAGACGTTCTAACGTATCATCTAACATATGCGGCGCTGCTCGTAAACACCAAACAACTGAAGAGAAAACCGTCATGCCAACGTACACCGCATATAATTTCCAAAACTCCTCTGGTATTCTACCATTAAAGTATCCTTCTATTTGTCCGATTGAATACGGGATATTAATGTCCCTTGCAAATAGTGCAATTTTTACGAAATCATGAAGTGGGTCGCCCCAATCATAACCATTAAAATCAATAACACCTACATATTTCCCATCCCGCACAATTATATTTTCTAAATGAAAATCATCGTGTTGAAATCGATTTGGGCGATTTTGTACATACATTTCATTTTCATCTATAAACTTAATAATTTTATCATCATTTTTTATTTTTATTCCACATGTTTTATATGCCTCTAAATATTTTCTATGTTTTTTCATTGCTCTTTCATACCATGGGAGTATATCCTTAGGAGCTTCATGTGTATGCATTGTTGCTAAGTCTTTTCCTGCTTCTATACCAATATTATATTGTTCTCTTGGCGTATATGTTGGTAACAGATTCTTCGCATCTTCCCCTTCTAAATATGAAAAAACACTATAGCATAAACCTACTTCTTCCAACATACCGAGTTCAATCGGTCTTTGTGCTTGTACGTTTCGTTTTTGCATTTCTTTTAAAATTTGAAACTCTATTTTCTTTCTTTCATACTCTTTTATATTGCCTGCCCGTAATAAATATTTTTCATCATCAGTAGTCGTAATAATATATTTTTTATCAGGAGAGAAACCTTTAGAGATTTCTTCAATGTTTGCGGCATTTTTTACTATTTGTATACTGTTTTTCCACGTTGTAATTATCTTCATGTCTATTCTCCTTACATTTCTGTATTCGGTGTATACGCAACCTCTACAATAAAGCCATTCGGGTCATAAAAGTCTATTGTATAACCATCCGAATAATGATTCATTTCAATAGGACTACGTATAACCTTCACCTTATTACCCGCAAGAAACTTTGCAACCCAAAATTCAATATGATGAATACCTGCTCGAAGTTTATTTATATTAAGAATGTGCTGCCTGTACTACTTGCACAATTTCCCCTGGCGTATTAACCATGTAATCTGGCGCGTCTCCTTTTACCGTCTCAATTACGTCATGCCCCCACGAAACCCAAATGACATTCACACCAGCTTTTTTACAAGCTGCAATATCACGTTGTTCATCACCGACATACAACATATCTTGTTCTGTTAGCTTTTTCGACTTTAAAAATCTTTTTATCATTTTATCTTTACCAAACAAATTTTTAGAACAATACACTTCTTGAATATTTTCTATTCTATTATTACGTAAAAATGCCCTAATATGCTCTTCTGAGTTCGAAGATATAACCGCAATCCCGTAGCCTTTTTTATGTAATTCATCTAAAACATCCTTCATCCCATGGAATAAAACGAGATCTTTTATAGCAGGTTGATATAATTTATAAAACTCTAACGCTAATATCGGTAATTTATACAGTGGTACATCGAGTTGTTTACATCTTTCAGCAATAGTCAGTTTTCGTAAAGGCTCGATTTCTTCCTCACTAACTGTCTTATATCCATGCTTTTCAGCAAGTTGATTATAAATTGGTACAAATATATTTTGTGAATCTACTAACGTGCCATCAAAGTCAAAAACAATGTATTTTTGCATTCCCAGACTCCCTTTGTTTTTTTCCTAAACCTATGTTATTCAACAGCATAAATGTCTTACCCTTTCATACACATAAAAAAAGAACAAGATTTTCTCTTGTTCTTCATTAAGACAACCATTTCGGCGGTACATTCGTATTCCAATAAATATTTCCTAACTCATGGTGTCCTGAGTATCCATCATCAAAACGATGATAGTGGAAATTAAAATAATATCCATCTTGCGGTGGATGATCTCTCCTTACATGAAATCGCAGTAAGTCATTTCCTGATTTCGTGTCATAAACATGAAAAATCTTTTCATTATTTCCGCCAGCTGGTCTTTGAGAAATCGCTAATGATTGTAACGATTCTTCTGGTACATCATTTGCAAGTTCCGCAATTGCCTCTTCAATTTTAGGTAATACAACATCTTTAAATTCATCTTCAATTACAGGCCCAATTTTAGAGCCAAATTTTTGCATAGATTGCTTCTCTGCTTCTTGCATCGCATAGTTAACAAAAGTATCGGTGGTTAACCTATCATTCGTTTCTTCATATGTATAGGACGTACTCTCCAAATTTTGTTGCCCAGCTGTGCTCGTAGGCTTGTCCGCAGCTTTGGCATTATCAAGTAATATGGAAGGAGGCGTCACTAAACCAAACGTAAATACGGTAATTAATGCGACTAAGGTTTTTCTAAACCAATTTGGCATTTATGTTCCCTCCCCTTTCACTCATTATATTTTATTTAACGGTTGTTTCTTCTATTATACAAAATGATTGTAATTTTTGCACTTTACAAATTTGTTAACGTTCACATATTTTTCACTTGAATATGAAATTGTAAGATTTCATACACTAGAAATACAACAACAATGAGGAGGCGATTAAATGACTTTAGATGTCATATATTCCGCCGCAAGCATACTCGTTTTAGTATATTTTATTTATCAGTGTGTTACAGACTAGAAAAAGAGCCATTTCCGGCTCTTTTTCTATGGTAAAAATACAATCCAACCAATGAATACTATAAAAATAACTCCAATAATTACTGCTGGCAATAAATAAAACTGTGAGAGGATGACTGTTCCGTACATAAATACGACTGGAAGGAGCAAATAACGATCCGCCTTCCACCTTAATAATAGTAATTCTCCTTCATCACAATATAAATGTAGAAACATTTTCTTCGTAAATTCATTCCAATAATCACGCGCATAGCGAGAAATAGCAACTATAGCAAATACAAGAATAATAGCTGTTATCCACTGCGGAGTCACGATAATACTTACAGTACTTATACATACAATTTGAACATAAAACATTAAAGCACTACTTGTACGCAAAAATTCTTTTAAAAAAGCTTCTACAATACGCGAATCAGATTTTTTTCCTAATATCTTTTTAGAACGAGGGAACATCCACGGTTTTTTATTCGAACTACTCGGCTTCGCAGCATGGCCACCAACTTGCATAATCCCTACCGTCCAACGCATACTTTCTTCTTTTTCTTTCTCAACTTCTTTAAAAAAGAAATTTTTATAATTCACCTTTTCTTTTACCAAGACTATAGTAAATAAAGCTGCTAGACCGATAAATAATATGGAATACAATGGATTTTTATAAATAAAAAATACACTGATTCCAAAAAAAATCAAACTAAAAGAAAATATAACATCTTTTATAATCAATAAAACCCATCGTTTCCCCACACGTACATTTATGAATCTCGTCAACAACGATAGCATAAATCGAAAAACAGTAAAGAAAATCCAGAACAGTACGATTTGTATAATTGTCGCTCCCATACTTTTCATCAATATAGGCAGCATAATGAATACTACAATTGCGTTCGTTATTGCAATCCGAATTAACGTATATATCATGCCAATCTTCATTAACCTTCGCATATGATTTGGGTACGAAATTAAAAATAAGCTATCTGCTTGTTCAAAGAATGAGCGAACTCCTCTTGAAAATGTAACAAAGTAAAATGCAAGTAAACCTAATCCGAAATAAACGGTCTCTTCCATTGATAGTTCTTTTACCCATAATGAACGATAATACATTCCAATAAATATAAGTGCGGGAATAATAATATATAATGCTACTGTCCAATCTGTTACAGAACGAATCGCTTTCCATTTTCTTTGCAATTCATGACGTAACCTTTTATTAAACTGTTGTTTAATCATTTTGTTCCCGCCTTACAATTGCATCGAAACAATCTAACAGTGTACTTCCTGGCATTTCTGCTAACGATTGGATCGCCCCTAAATGTCCATCTGCTACTAACGTACCTTGCGAAATGAGTAAAAATCTTTCACAAATTCTTTCAGCTGTATCCAGTACGTGCGTACAAAGTAAAATTCCGGCTCCTCGCTCTTTTTCTTTATATAAGTAATTCAAAAATTCTTTCGTAGCTACTGGATCTAAACCGATAAAAGGCTCATCAATAATATAAAAATCTGGCTCTGTTAAAAATGCTAATATAAGCATCGACTTTTGTTTCATACCTTTTGAAAACTTTGATATGTATTCGTGTATATGTTTTTCCATTCGAAACGTATGTAATAATTCCCTTGCTTTGCCCTCCCAATTTCCCTCTTCATTTCCACGGGCAGCCATTAACAATTCAATATGCTCCCATAAAGTTAAATAATCATAATAAGTGGGATGCTCCGGTACATATGCATATGGATTTTTCTTTTCACCAAATGAGATTTCACCATCCGTATTGACAAGCAAACCGAGTATCGATTTAATTGTCGTACTCTTTCCTGCGCCATTTGCACCAATAAGAGCAACTAACTCGCCTTTTTCAATTGCAAAGGCAATATCATGAACTGTCTTTTCACCAATTTCATATCCGGCTGAGCGGATATTCACCTCTAGCATAATACTTACCTTCTTTCCATTTACATTACAATCAAGGAAAAAAATAACATACCCCTCTTAATTTAGTATTATATCACTTCTGATATATTTGTTTCGGTAGCAGGAAAAAACATATTTTAACAGAATATTTAATGTTTGAAGTTTTAAATTGAAAGGACTGTAACTATGAAAAACATTGAAGCTATTTTCATTGATCGTGACGGAACAATTGGCGGTGATACTACAATACATTATCCAGGTTCTTTCACATTATTTTCTTTTACAAAGGCATCTTTACAAAAGTTAAAAGCTCAAAATATTAAACTATTCTCTTTTACGAATCAACCAGGTATCGCGGATGGAAAAGCAACTGCGAATGATTTTGTTCAAGAATTAAAAGAGTTTGGTTTTGATGATATTTACCTTTGTCCTCATAAACATGGTGGCGGATGTGAATGCCGCAAACCGAGCACAGGTATGCTCCTGCAAGCAGCAGCAAAACATGAGCTTAATTTAACAAAATGCGCTGTAATCGGTGATCGCTGGACTGATATTGTTGCTGGTGCAAAAGTAAATGCAACAACAATATTAGTTCGAACTGGTGCTGGATATGATGCTTTACATACGTTCCGAGACAAATGGGCACATATTGAACCGAATTACATTGCAGAAAACTTTGAAGACGCTACAAATTGGATTTTAAATCATCAATAAAAAAATTAAATGAGACGTCTTCACTTTGAAAACGTCTCATTTAACTATATATATTTCAAAAAGTTAATTCATAATGGAAATAACGATTATCTCTCAAGTATCCATTTTCAGCGTATAATCGCTGAGCTGATAAATTATCAATCTCTGTTTGTAATTTTACACCTTTTGCGCCATTTTCTAAGGCGAATTCTTTAGCAGCTTCTAATAATTTTTTACCTGTTCCGGCTCCGCGCTTTGCCTCTTGTACAAACAGATCATTTAAAATCCATAATTCTTTCATCGAAATGGAAGAAAATGAAGGATATAGTTGCGTGAATCCAATATATTCACCGTCTTCAACTGCGACGAAAATAATGGATTCTTTTCTCTCGATTCGATTTCGTAAAAACACTTTTGCTCCTTCAATATCAGAATCTTGTCGATAAAATACTCGATAGTTATTAAAAACAGATGCTAGTCCATCTAAATCTGCAATTGTTGCTTCATATATTCTCATTTTACTCCATTCCCCTTCCAATACTGTTTCATAATATCTGTTGCCCATTTAGGCTGCTTTATTTCTTCCCTCGGTATAAATTCTTTCATAACAGGCTTAATATCCAATATAGGTGTACCATCGATTGCGTCTAATCCTTCAACAACAATTGTTTTTCCATCTCTTCTTATCACATTAACAATTGTCGCTCCTATTCGGTTCGGACGATTTTTTCCACGCTGTGCAAAAATCCCTACTTTCGGATACTTACTATTATTTCTAGGGTGTCTAGCAGAATACTGAATTTGTTCATCTGTTACTTTATGAAAATAGAAAATAACTTCAATATGAGAAAACTCTTCGATCCCCTGTATACTTTCCTCTGTAAACGACTCGCTTAAAGTAATAAGTGATCTTACTTCTCCCCACTCATCATCCGCAATTTCCATTCTTTCATTATGTACAAATGCGATTGGTCGAACTGAAAACATCCGCATTCCCCCTTAAATGTAACCACTTACATTATAAGATATTTTCTGAATGTTTTCCACACATACGATTGTTGTTTACATAATAAAATTATATATTATTTTTACTTCTTCATTTATCATTTTGTAATACTCAGTAGATGACTCCCAGCTCATTCCCCCAATAAGACCTATTAATTTCATATATTCACCTTTAAGATAATATTGTTTTAGTCAACACTAATACTGTAATTTATACATAATGAATATCGTTTTATAGCAATGAAAACATTTTCTTTATCAAATTAAACCCTCTACATGATTTAAAGTTATTTTTCATTTCCACGGAAATAATTAAAGAACATTCAGAAAATAACTTTTGTAGTAGACTCATATTTATAATCAAAGCATTTTCGATAGAGCTCTTTTATTTCATCACAAGATGGAACTCGCGGATTGTTACTTGGACTCCCACTTTCGATAGCATCTTTCGCCATTTTAGAAATAGCATTTTCAAATTCTACTTCATCAATTCCGTATTCTCTTAAATTAGGAATACGAAGATCAAAACAAAGTTTCTTAATTTCAGCAATCGTGTAGTTCGCTACTTCTTCATTAGAATGAGAATACAAATCTTTGTTTAAGCTACGTCCTACTTCCGCTAACCTTTTTATTGCACTCATTTTTGTAAACTCTAAAACTGCAGGTAATAGTATTGCATTCGATATTCCATGTGGCACATGAAATAATGCCCCCACTGGACGAGACATACCATGCACTAATGTAACAGATGCATTTGAAAAAGCAATCCCAGCTTGTAATGAAGCAATCATCATTGCTTCCCTTGCTTCCATATTATCTCCATCTTCATATGCGATACGTAAATATTTCATAATGCTTTCAATAGCTGAAAGAGCAAGAACATCTGTAAGAGGTTGTGAAACTTTAGAAATATAAGCTTCAATTGCATGGCATAATGCATCTACTCCCGTTGCTGCAGTAATATGAGGTGGTACCGAACTTGTAAAAATCGGGTCTATTATCGCAACATGAGGGATAAAGCTTGGATGTTTTATCATCATTTTCACATCTGTTTTTTTATTCGTAATTACTGCTACACTTGTTACTTCCGATCCAGTACCAGAAGTCGTTGGGATTGCGATTAGCGGTAGTGGATTGTATTCTATTTCTATATCCTTTTGGACGTAATCTTCAATTTCTCCACCATTTGTATATAACACTGCTACTGCTTTCGCAACATCAATACAACTTCCTCCGCCAATACCTATGATAAAATCGCATTTTCCTTCTTTACAAATAGATAACGCTTCTAATACGTGTAAATTTGTAGGCTCAGTATTTACTTCATTGTACGTAATAACAGTAATCCCTTTCGCATTTAAGTGATCCACACATCTTTCAACATAACCCAACTTCTCCATAATTGTATCACTTACAATAAAAGCCCTTTTCCCTAACTTTCTTGATTGATCCCCTAGTTTTTCAAACGAATTTCTCCCATATAATACAGACTTCGGCATACGAAACTCAGCAACTTCTTGCAAGTACTCCACCCCTTCTATCTATAATAAATATTTGCAACTACTCAGCCATGCATTTCATTCAGAAGTTTGATAAAGTGTATTATTCCAGTTAAAATAAGCCCCCTTATTAACTATAGAAAGTTGTTTTCATTTTTCAGCATATAGATTGCTGCCATGAAGATAAAAATGGACCTACACCTTGCTACCTTTCTTTGTTTTAAAACTTTGCGCGTGGCAGGAAAGGCCCTGACCGCTCCTATACATAGCCAGGTCCTCTCTCGACCAACTTAAAAAACTTTTCTGCCGATTTTTCATAGAGTGACTGCGTAGTTACAATAAATATTTTATTATGTAAAATATCAATCTGATAAATATTTTCTTTTCGTATATTAACTAGTATTAATAGATTCCTGTTAAAGTATAGAACGCGATGACTGCAAATACAGCGACCGTTTTCAAAACTGTAATAGCAAATATATCTTTATATGACTGTTTATGTGTTAATCCTGTTACCGTTAGAATAGTAATAATTGCACCATTATGTGGTAATGTATCCATTCCGCCTGATGCCATTGATACAATGCGGTGCATAACTTCTAATGGAATATCATATTGATTGGCCGCTGCAATAAATTTATCTCCCATCGCACTTAAAACAATCCCCATTCCTCCTGATGCTGATCCAGTAATACCAGCCAAAATATTCGTTGTTACTGCCCCATTTACTAATGGATTCGTGAAAGTTGCAGAGATGCTATCTCTCATAATTGCAAAACCTGGAAGTGCTGCAATTACACCACCAAATCCAAATTCAGCTCCTGTATTCATTGTTGCAAGTAGCGCTCCACCAATACTTGTATTCAATCCAGCTTGAAATCCAGTTACTACTCGTTTCCAATATAATAAAAGCGTTGATAAAATCCCTATAATAAGTGCCAATTCTACAGACCAAATTCCAACTACCGCACTTAATTCTACTTTTCCAAATGCTTTCATACCAATAGCTGAGAAATCAAAACCATTTGGATACCACTTTGGTATCATGATTGTGAAAACTTTATTCATTACACCTACTAAAATAAGTGGTACAAACGCAATTACTTGCTGTACTCTTGTGATTTCAATACTGCTTAGTATCGGTATATCTTTTTGTTCTAATTGTAAAGATGCTGCCATTTCAGACTTTCCATCGTTAAAACCAAAATACCCTTCTCCTGCTGCTTTTGCCTTCTTACGCCTACTCTCTAAATAAAGTAAACCTAACGTTAAAACAAAAATTGCGCCTAAAATACCAAGTATCGGTGCTGCATAAATATCAGTTTTAAAAAAACTTGTAGGTATTACATTTTGAATTTGTGGTGATCCAGGAAGCGCATCCATTGTAAATGTTGCTGCTCCAAGAACGATTGTGCCAGGGATTAAACGCTTTGGGATATCCGCTTGTCGAAACAACTTAGCCGCAAACGGAAATATAGCGAATACCACTACATACACACTAACACCGCTATACGTTAAAATAGCTCCCATTAAAACAATCGCTAAAATTGTACGTTTTTCTCCAACTAACTCTACAATCGTCTTTGCGATGGAATCAGCGATTCCTGACATTTCTACTACTTTCCCAAATATTGCTCCAAGTAAAAACACAGGGAAATATAATTTAATAAACCCTACCATTTTCTCCATAAAAATATTTGAAAAGAAAGGTAATACAAAACTAGGCTCTGTCAAAAATACCGCAAATAATGCAAAAATCGGTGCGAATAATATTACAGAAAATCCTTTATATGCTACAAACATGAGTAAACTAAGTGCTAATAAAATAATAACTAGCTCCAATTATAACCCTCCTTTTAAACTGAAAATTCAATCTTTTGACAACGAACTTTCACTAGTATTTCGAAACCTTTTATTTCATGACATTCCTCCTCTTTTTATCCCGCTATTTGCGGGCAGTATGACTCCCACCTTAAAATTCGGCGAATGCGCGGAAGCTAGGCGAGAGATCAACTGCCCGTAAAAGCCCGATTGGTGAGGGCTGATAATCAGTGGAGGATGGACAAAACCTCCACTGATTAAAGTTTCACTTTATTACAAATTTTTCATGCTAAAATTGTCTAATTATAGTATTCGATTACATATGTAAAATCCCTTTAAACAAAAACGATTCCATCGTCATATGTTATAAAGGGATTTCTAGGTTCTATTTCTATAGTTTTATCGTACTATTCTCTATACAAAAGCTTTGTAACTCTTCGACATCTTTCACTATATGACTCGCCCCAGCATCACTCAATTCATTCTCATTACCATATCCATACAATACACCTATTGAAGCAATTCCGTTACTGTTCGCACCGATTACATCATGCTTTCTATCACCAATCATCACAATTTCTTCTTTTTGAAGTTCTTCATTTGTTTGTAAAATATGAGCAATTATTTCTTCCTTTTTTATTCTTGTCCCATCTAAATTACTCCCAACAATCTCTTCAAAAAAAGATGTTAACTGAAAGTGCTCTATTACTTGTCTCGCAAATACAGTAGGCTTTGAAGTTGCTACAAACAAACGATTGCCAGCATCCTTTAATTCTTGCAATAGGGTTGGAATTCCATCGTATACTTTATTCTCTAATAAACCACTTTGCTTTAAATATTCCCGAAAATAAAACACTGCTCGTTCTACTTCTATTTCATTCATATTATATCTATCTACAAAAGATTGTTGTATTGGTGGGCCGATAAATGAATCTAATTCACTTATATTTACTTCTTCGATCCCGATTTTTTCTAACGCGTATAGAACAGAATTTATAATCCCTTCTTTCGGATCAGTTAATGTTCCATCTAAATCAAATAGAAATGTTGTATACATATTTCATTCCCCCACTGATTTTATATGTACCCCATTAAGGCCATTCTCCTACTTACACCTTTACTATACTATCACCATTCAACTTTTCAGAAAATTACTTTTTCTACCCCTTATACTTTCAGTTACAAAATCACAAAAGATATGATAAAGTGAAAAAGTTATAATTAATTTAATAGAAACTGGTGAAACACATGTCAATTACGTTAATTTTTATAATGGCTTTCACAATTGTTATCCACGCAGTTGAAACTAGCTCTTATAGTATTCGATTAGCTGGTGTACGTTTAAAAAAGATTGTCGTTGCCTTATCCATCGTAGGAATGGTACTACTTATTTCAAGAACATCTAACTTACTACAAGCTTTTTTAATTGGTGGTATTGTCGATGAAGCAAAGCTAGATTCTTCTATTGATTTAGAGCATATTATACGGCTCGTTCTATTATCTGCTTCTGTCGGTACATTGCTCGCGATTATACTCTATCCAACTTTGACAAAGCTATTTGGATACGTAATTCAAAACTTTGAAACAGATGGTTCATTCATTCGAATGATGAAGACGAATAACATTCAAAAATTAAAGTACACAAAAAAATATGTACGCTTCCCAAAATTCGAAATGATTCATCGAATGAGGATCGGTGGTATCCCAAAGCGTATTATGCTTATCAACATGTTTGCTACTGCAATTTATACAGCGGGTGTCCTTTCAGCCCTTTACGCTTCCTTTTTAAACCCAGATTACGCAACAAATGCAAGTACAGCTTCTGGCCTTGTTAATGGTTTTGCTACCATTTTATTAACAGTGCTACTCGATCCACGCATTGCTCTTTTAACAGAACGAGCTTTACAATCAGAAAAGGGTGCTGAAGCAATGAGTAAAATGTATGGCTGGCTAATGATTTCTAGACTTCTCGGCACCTTATTAGCACAACTTTTATTTGTACCAGGTGCTTACTGGATTTTATGGATTATTGAGCTTATGCATTAATTCACTCTCTAAAAAAGTAGGTGTACTATCAAATGACTATTAAAACCGAACAAGATATTATCCACTTGATACAAAATGATCCGTGGATGATGAATGTATTACAAATTGCAAGATCACTAGAGCTACCTGATTGGTGGATTTGCGCTGGGTTTGTTCGTTCTAAAATTTGGGATACTTTACATAACTACGAAGTACGGACAGCTACACCAGATGTTGATGTCATCTATTTTGATCAATTACATAAAGATGAGACATACGAACAATCGTTAGAAACGAAACTAATGAATATGGATACTACTATCCCTTGGTCAGTAAAGAATCAAGCTCGTATGCATGTGGTGAATAACATGCCACCATATTCTTCTGCTGTTGATGCTATTTCTAAATTTCCTGAAACAGCAACCGCACTTGGTGTTACATTAGACGAGAAGAATAATGTCATATTAACATCCCCGTGCGGAATTGAAGATGTACTTTCATTACAAGTGCAGCCTACAGCCCATTTTCGTGAAACGAAAGAAGGAATACATATGTACAAAAATAGGGTTAATCAAAAGAATTGGCAAAGCAAATGGCCTAACATTACAATCACTTATCCAGAAATTTAAAAAAGGTGCTTCTCATTATTAGAAGCACCCTTTCTTTTTTTATTTCAAAAAATGAATGACTGTTTCAGCAAATCGATCTGCTTCTTCATAATGTGGTGTATGACCACTTTCTTCAAATATGATATACTTTCCATTTAGAGAATCTCGATTGAATATTTCAATTTGCTTTTCACACGTTACTACATCATGTTTTCCTACAATTAATAACATTGGGTTCTGTACATCTTTTATTTTTGATAATAATGACGTATGACATAATCCCTCTGATTTTAATCTATCAAAATGGGTTTTTGAACGATTGGAAAATTGTTCCCACTCTTCGTCACTATATAAACTATCGTCTGTCTCATCTTCCTTATAATTGTAAATCTCCATTCTCTTCTCTTCTAATTCAGAGCTTAATCTTATATAAGCTTCTAGCAATTTTTCTGAACTAGCATTACTAGATGAATAAGCTAGGCACTCTTCTGCTGCTTCTTCTTTTCCATACTTTATTAATAAATCTCCTGTCTTTTGTAACAAAGCTCTACTTGTTAATGCAAAATCGAAAGTCGGACCTTCAAATATTATTTTCTCTATTGAATTTGGATACATCGCTACATATAACAATGCTAAATACCCACCGAAAGAATGTCCTATTACAGACCATTTATCAATTTGTAATACTTTTCTTAGTTCTTCACAATCTTGAATTAAATCACCTAGTCCAAAAGGTTCTTCCTCAGTAATTACTTCCGAACGACAAACTCCTCGTTGGTCTAACATAATTACATACAATGATTCTTTTAATCGTTCCGCTTGATGAAATGAAAAATCATAACAGCTCTCTCCTGGTCCACCGTGCAAATATAATACTGGTTTATTCTTAGGACTTCCATGTGTTTCAACATATAGCTTTTTCCCTCTAATGTTTATGTATTTCCCAACTTCAATCAAATTCGTTTTTATTATCATCACCTTCTTTTTTTACTGAATATTATAACATTTTACCTTAAATAATCCCTATTACATTTAAAAAGACGATAATTATTGCAAGTGGAGCTATAAATCGAAGTAAAAATACCCAGGTAGTAAATACTTTCTTTCCGTAATTTCCACCTATAAAAAATTCAGCTTCTAACACTTTCTTTTCCATTTTGAATGATACGAAAATACTAATAAATAATGCTCCGAGTGGCATTAATATATTACTAGATAAGAAGTCTATCGCATCAAAAATATTCTTCCCAAAAATCGTAATATCACTCCATACTCCAAATGATAACGCAGATGGTATACCTACTAGGAAAATGCAGAAACCGATGATCCATGATAGTTTATTTCTTCTTTCTTGCTCGCCATTTGCTAATGCTGAAACGACCGTCTCTAGTAGTGAAAATGCCGATGTTAATGTCGCAAATGTAAATAACGCAAGAAATACTGTTAAGAATAGTCCACCGAATGGAATTTGACTAAATACAGATGGCAATACGATAAATAGTAATCCAGGTCCTTCTGTTGGCTCCATTCCTAATGAAAATACTGCTGGAAATATAGCAAGTCCCGCAAATAAAGAAACGAATAAATTCAATCCAACAATCGTAACTGCTGATTTTGGTAAACTTTCTTTTTTATTTAAATACGAGCTATACGTAACCATAATCGAAATTCCTATACTAATCGCAAAGAATGATTGCCCCATTGCGAACAAAATACTTTCTGAAGTAATTTTTGAGAAATCCGGCTGTAAGAAAAACTTCACACCTTGCATCGCATCATCAAGTGTTAATGAACGAATAATAAGAGCGACAAATAATACGAACAACGCTGGTAACATATATTTACTTGCTTTTTCAATCCCATTTTGTACACCTTTTGATACAACCCATATCGTAATGAACATAAATGCAAAATGACCGATAATGGCCCAAGTCGGATTTCCAATTGTCTCTGTGAATAATGCACTATAATTTTGTCCTGGAGTAATAAGCTGTCCTGTCACTCCTCTGAATAAATAAATTAATACCCATCCACCTACAACACTATAAAATGATAGTAATATAAAACAAGTTCCAACGCCAAGACGGCCAATCCAGTGCCATCCTGTATTTGGTGCGATACTTTTAAATGCTCCAACTGCTTGTTTCTGTGTACTGCGTCCAATCATAAATTCAGCAATAAGTAGTGGTAGTCCAATTAATACAGTAAATAATATAAAGATTAAAAAGAATGCTCCTCCCCCGCTCTTTCCAGCGATATAAGGAAACTTCCATATTGCGCCAAGTCCAATTGCTGATCCTGCTGCTGCCATTATAAAACCTAATTTCGAAGTCCATTGCTCCGTCTGTTTCATCTTATTTTCCTCCTATTTAAATCTTTTTATATAAATAAATAAATTTTATATACCTATCCGAATAAACCCTCCATTTCTTTTTCTATAAAATAAAAAATGGCCTAGCATCTCTTTATATAAAGAGACGCTAAGCCATTTACTTAACGCGGTACCACCCTTATTGATTCCATTATGAATCCACCTTAGTAGTAATCGTTTGATTACAAACCTAATATCGAAGGTTAACCGTTAAGATTTACTAAGAATGTGATTCCGTTCCACCTTACTGCTCCTAGGCGAGTTCAGGATGTCATTTGACTATGTCACACCAACCCATAGCTCTCTGTACAAATACATGACCTTACTACTCCTATTCAACACATTTTAATATTTAGAATATATTTTCTTTTGAAATTAATATGAAGTATATCGGTTATATTTATAACTGTCAAGGTATATATTAATTATTTTGTCGAAAAGGATTTTTATAGACTTATATAGAAAATATTTACAAATGAAATATAAAGAACATTAAAAAAGAATCTTCGCGATAATCGCGAAGATTCTTTTTTACGGTATAAGACGAGTACAATCTCTCGGAAAAGCACTCGCTTCCCTCACGTTGGATAATTCTAAAAGTCGATACACAACCCTTTCTAATCCTATCCCAAATCCGCCATGTGGTGGACAACCGTATCGGAATGTATCTAAATAAGATTGAAATTTCTCTGGATGTAATCCTTTTTCTTTAAAAGAAGCAAGTAACATGTCATAGTTATGAATTCGCTGTGCACCTGATGTAATTTCTAACCCTTTATATAATAAATCGAATGAATCAGTAATAGTTGGATTTTCTTTATTCGGTATCGTATACATCGGTCGCGCTTCTTTCGGATAATGTGTAATGAATACAAATTCACTATTATACGTTTCTTTCACATATTTCCCTAGTAATTTTTCACCTTCTGTATCTAAATCCCCTATGGGAGATTCTTTTCGATACTTACTTTTCAAAACTTCTTGTGCTTCTGATAATGTGATTTTAGGAATTTCCGCAATAACAGGTACTGTTACTTGTAATAGTTGTAGTTCTCTTTCACATTTTTCTCCTACTTGTTGAAACATATATCGTAAAACATCTGTTTCTAATTGCATCACTTCATGAAAATCATGAATAAATCCAAGTTCTACGTCTAACGATATATATTCATTCAAATGACGGGAGGAGTTGTGATGTTCCGCTCTGTATACAGGTGCAATTTCAAAAACACGCTCGAGCCCTCCTGCTACCATCATTTGTTTATAAAATTGTGGTGATTGAGCTAAATACGCTTCTTTTTGGAAATATGGAATCTTAAAAACATTTGCTCCTCCTTCTGCCCCTTGCGAGACAATTTTCGGAGTAAATACACGTGTGAAATCGTTCTCTATTAGAAATTCACTAAAGCTTTGAACGAGTGTAGATTTCACTTTAAAAATCGCAGCGATTCGCTCATGTCTTAATGATAATACCCGCTCATTCAACAGTTGATCTAAGCCAACCTGTAACTTCTTTTTATTTATTTCAAATGGAAGTTGTTCTGCACCATTTAATACTTTCACTTCATGAGCAAGTACTTCAACCCCTAATTCTGTTTTCGTTGTCGTTACTATTTCACCAATTACTTGGACGACACTTTCAACATCAACTTTATACCCAGCTAACTCGTTTTCTAATACACATTGAATAACTCCCGTTCGGTCCCTTAATAATAAAAAACTAACATTCCCTAGATGACGAATCTTTTTTACCCACCCTTGTAGTAATACAACCTTTCCGCTATGCTCCGTACATTCTCGTGTGAGTGAACGCTTCATTATTTGATCCATTATATTTCCCTCCATTAATTTTATTTTTATTTACGTTATTGTTATTGTTGTCGTCGTCATCATCCACGGTCACTCACCTCCTTTCAAAGAATACAAAAATCCGCCCCTATAAATAGGGACGGATTTTTCCGCGGTACCACCCAAATTGTCATAATGACCATCTTAGCCCTGATAACGGTAGGTACCGTTTGCTTTTACTAATTATCACGTTCAAAGCAACACTCACAGGTGTCTTTCCATCATGCGGTATCGCAATCTTTCCAGCAACCGATTGCTCTCTGTAGACCCTTGCATCATGTACTTTTCCTAATCATCACTTTTTATATTTACAGAGTATTCTATCTCTTTGTTTTATAAAACGCAAGCCTTTTTAGGAAAATATTGCGATTTCTCACTAAACAGACCCCTTCTAAAGGTATGTAATATGAACATTGAACTCTATACAATTATCATTTGACAGCTTAGAAATATTTTATCCTTCTCAAATTCTTTCAATCGCACTCGTTTTTCCATTTTATTACATAAATTACACGTTTCCCACGCATATTATTATTAAAGTTTTATCGGAGGTGTACATATGAAAAAAGCAATTAGTTTCTTTCTCCTTTTGTTTTGCCTTATTGTTGTAAATGAAACATATGCCTATTCACCAAAGTCTTTACCAATCTCTCAAAACTCTGATCAATGGCAAGTAAATATTGATGAAGTGAAAAAAACGAGTGAAAAATTGTTACAACCAAAAAAAGGTGTATTTCAAACATATCATTTCTCTGTAAAAAATCTTGGAAAAAGTGAAGTGTATAATGTACAAGTTGAAGTTTTTCGGAATGAACCACATACGAAAACAAAATATGAACTCTTTTCCCTAAAAGAAAGTCGCCTATCGGGCGGAAAAACTGGATTTGAACACGCTAATTTTCCAGTTTCTACAAAAGCGGATAAGATTGACGTGATCATTACGTGGCAAGAACATCCTTTCCTCTCCATGAGAAACGGTCAAAAATTTGAATCTAGAAAATTTAAAGAGCATTTTGTTTTTAAAGAAGCAGTAAAGTAAATTTATCGGTATATGTACATTATTACCGATACCAATAAATTTTCCAGTACCAGTTCTTAAGCAAATTAAAAACGTCGTGGCTTATAAATGCCACGACGTTTTTAATTAATTCGTACTAATCCCTCTCGCTGCCCAAATGCGATCAATTTCAGCCGCGTGTTGTCCGCCGTATAAAAGAGCATCTGCTTGTTTAATCGCCTTCGCTCCATCACGGAATTTAGCATTTGGCGTTAATGACCAATGTGATTGTAAAATAATTTTTGTTGCTACATCACGGCCAAAGGCCTGTGCCATTTCGTATTGACCTTGAGCCCAAATTTCTCCATCATTATGCACTTCATTCGTTATATCTTTCGGGTATACTTTATTCGTATCTAATCGGCGTAAGCACGTCGGATCTGAACTAGAATAAGCGGTCGCATCCCATTCTCCAATACATGCTTTACCGTAACCTGTTGTCGATACTGCATCTTCATAAGTAGCACCTAAGAAGTCTCCAAACCCTTCTCCCATCGCTCCACCTTCTGGTGAACTTCCGAAGCCTGGTACTTGATTATCTTGAATAGAATGTCCATATTCATGCGCGATAATGCCCGCATCTTCTGCATCATCTACTCCGCCAGTACCGAAAGTTAAGGCTTTCGTTGATGGTGAATAAAATGAGTTATCATCAGTTGTACCATTTACATTCACTTTAATAGAACGATTATTAATATTGTTAATGCCCAATCCTTGAATGTAACGCTGCAATGTATCGATATGATAATACGACATAACATCTTCAAAGCTATCATTTGCACGTGTATAGTTAAATTGTAAGTTTGTAGATTTCGTCTTCGCTTTTGAAGAAATTGTAACATACTCACCAATTAAAAATCCTGTACCATCTAAACCTTTTAACGTAACAGTTTTCAGTTGATTCGTTAGTGCTGTTGAATCTGCATCATTACTATCTTTTAATCCTGTTTTACTACCACTAGATACGACAGGATTAGGTAAAAATACTTTTCCTGTTCCTTCTGCTTTTCGGTTTATATCAACCTTTTTAATTAACTTTCCATTTTCTGCATCAATGAATGTTTCCCATGCACCGAATGGATTATTAGAATGAACTACCACTTTATATACTGGAAGAGCGACACCTTCTTCAACAATATATCCGAATTCTTTTTCTGTAGGAGCCCATAGATTTTGCTCACTTTCTCCTCCAACATACGCCATCGATTTTTGTTCTGCATCTTTTTCACTAATTTTTTTCGTAACTTCCTTCACACCTGTAACAGGCTGATAATCAGAAACTGCAAGTAATCCTTTTCCCTCACCGTTAAGAGTAACTGTAATTTGTTTTGAAAATACAGGAGCACCATTAACTACTTGTTGGAACCTAACATATGAAGCTACTGATGTTTCTGTTGTAGAAATATATTGTAAGTCTGAAAGGTCCGCCTTCAATCCATATTCCGTAGCATGTCCCTTTAAATATTCAATTGCTTTTTTCTGTGGTGAATAAGCTTCTAACTTTACTTGCTGTTGTTTTTCCAGTGCCGAAACAGTAGAAATTGTCCCCATTACTAATGGCACAGTCATTGCCATTGCCACCATTTTTTTGTTTAACATAGAACCACTCCCCCTAATAAATTGAAACCTTTACCCCATTCCTATAAGGCTATTACTGTCCACAAGTAACGAAATAAAGTGAATCTACGAGTATTTCTATACGAGCAATTCTATTACCTTTCCATTTAGGGTGAGTGAAATTTTCTCAATATTTATGTATAAAATGAGAAAAATACTTTAGAAATATATTTCTTTTACCAATTTCCTTCACCTTATATTATTTTAAATAATGTATTGAAAAATAGGATATTTTTTACCTAACGGTAGGTTGAAAAAGTTACTGATGAATGCTACACTATATGTAACCTATTTTATTAGGAGGACTTATCATGAGCAAAAGTGAAGAAACACTCTCTTCCATAGTTGGAGCAAGTTATCGACTATTTGCCAGACACGGCATTGCCAAAACGACCTATTCAATGATTGCTGAGGAAGTTGGTATCGCCAAGCCATCTATTTATTATTACTTTAAATCTAAAGATGCATTAATCGAAAGTATTTTTAATGAATTATGCGAAGCGATGCAGTTCTCCTCATTCTTCCATACAGAAGAGTTTACGAAAGAGAATTTCATTGAGAAATGTATTGAAATTGGATTTAAAATGATAGACGAACAACAGAAAGATCCTTATTTTAATCGTGTATTACAAGAATATGTATTACTATCTTCAAGAAACGATATGTACAAAGATCGATTACTAACTGTACAAACAGAATATTTAAACGGATTTGAATCACTGCTCACAAAAGCAAATGAACTTCAACTCATTCAAAATAAAAATCTAGTTTCAAAAGCTCATATGTTAGCATTAGTACTTGATAATATCGGAAACTTCATGATGTTTGATGTAAATATGAATTATAAACAAATATGGATTGAAGCTGTCCACAGCATATTCGAAAGAAGTGATTCATATGAAAACTAAAAAACGAATTATCGGCTTAGATTTTGCTAGAGCGTGGGCGATGTTTGGAATGTTACTAGTTAATTTCATGGTGATAACAGGGGCGGAAGGAAATGGGCCTCCTCTGTTAAAAACCTTTATGTCACTTTTTGAAGGTAGAGCTTCTGCCTTGTTTGTTATACTTGCTGGGATTGGCATAACTTTAATGACTAAATCATCTGTTGCTAGCCAAGAGAAAATAAAAATCAATACCAGCCGAATATTGATTTGGAAACGATCACTATTCTTATTTATTTTAGGATTATTATTGTATGTAATGGAATGGACGGGTGATATTTTACACTACTACGGCGTTTACCTTTTCATCGCTGCATTACTAATTACTGTACGAAGAACTATACTAATATGGCTTTCTATCATTATTTTACTTGCTGCACAATATCTCCAACTTACTTTCAACGCCTTCGAAGGATGGGGAGGCACAATCCCATTTATAAACTATATAGACTTTTGGACCTTAAAAGGATTTCTTCGCAACTTACTTTTTAATGGCTATCACCCTATTTTTCCGTGGTTTTCTTTCTTCTTAATCGGTATGATAATTGGCAGGTTAGATCTTCATAATAGACAAATTAGGCATAGATTGCTCTTGCTCGGTTTAACAGTAACGTTAATTATAGAGCTATTATCCAAAGCGTTAACTCACCTTTTCATCCCATACATTGGTGAGGAAGCATCTACATTTTTATTTAATACAGGACCGATTTTACCAAATATATTATACGTCGCATCCGCTACAGGATCTGCTATTGCTATATTAATAATCTGCCTCCATCTTACTGAAAAATATGAAAAGAATTGGTTTATTACATCCATTGTACAAACCGGTCAATTAACATTAACTCATTATGTAAGTCATGTATTTATCGGTATTGGGCTATTGATTCTATTAAATAGGATCGAACATCAAACACTATTATTCGTTTTACTATTTGCTACTGGATTTTTCATTTTCAGTGTATTATTTAGCGTTTTATGGAGAAAGAAATTTTCTAGAGGCCCTATCGAATGGATTATGAGGAAATTGGCCGGATAAAGTGAAACTTTAATCAGTGGGGGTTTTGTCCATCCCCACTGATTATTAGCCCTCACCAATCGGGCTTTTACGAGCAGTCCGACTCCCACAAATAGCGGGATAATTTTCTAGCATGAAAAAAGGAAGTTGGAATCATTCCAACTTCCTTTTTTCTTTAATTAGCCGCGTTTAATTTAATTCGGAGTTTTGTCTCCCCTAAAGAAAGTTCGTCGTCTTCATTCGTTAAGTGACCAAATGTAAATTGCTTGACGAGTAAGTTTTCTTCCAATAGATCTTTATGATTCGTTAACGTTTGCTGTAGTTCTTCTTCTGTATCAAGAATTACATCCACTCGTAAATTAACCGGTAAATTCAACTGCTTACGATATTCTTGAACTGCACGAATAAATTCACGTGCTACTCCTTCTTGTAACAATTCCTCAGTTACATTCATATCTAACATGACCGTATATTGTCCGTTAGTCGTATTTGAGAATCCTGATTTCGCAACTTTCTCTACTAATACATCTTCAGCCGTGACAATTACTTCTTCCCCTGCTGTTGCCTCATATACTGCTTTTTCTGTTGATACAAAATTTTGTACTTCTTCTTGTGATAATTGTTTTAACCACCCGTTTACTGCATTCACATTTTTACCAAACTTCGGTCCCGCTGTTTTAAAATTCAGCTTTAATTGATATGATGTGTATTTCGATTCATCGAGTTCAACATGGAATGCTTTCACATTTAGCTCATCCATTACGATATCACGATAAGATTCCCAATCCATATCACTTTCGTTATGCTCAAGTAATACAAGCTCTGCTAACGGCTGTTTTACTTTTAATGAATGTTGATTACGATTACTTCTTCCAAGTTCAACAACTTGTAAAACAGCATCCATTTCCGCTTCTAACTCAGGCTGGATAAGTGATTCGTTTACAACCGGATAATCTGCTAAATGAACGCTGCTTCCTTCTAAATTCAGATGAATATCCTCAGCTACAAACGGTGTAAATGGTGCGATTAATTTACTAATTGTTACAAGCACTTCATGAAGTGTTTCATACGCAGCTGCTTTTTCAGGATTCATACCAGATTCCCAAAAACGATTGCGTGAACGTCTTACATACCAGTTACTCACTTCATCTACAAGAGCAGCAATTTCACGAGCTGCATTTGTGAATTGATAATCATCAAGTGCCGTTCTTACCTTTTTCGTTGTGCTATGCAATCTTGATAATACCCATTCATCTAATTTCGTCCGCTTTACATCATACGTTTCTTTCGGATTATACTCATCTAAATTTGCATATAAAACGTAGAAACTATACACATTGACTAATGTATCTACAAATTTCGATTTTGCTTCCAGTACTGTTCTTTCAGAAAAACGTTTCGCATTCCACGGAGCACTGTCCACGAGTAGAGCCCACCTTAGAGCGTCGGCACCAAACTTCTCTACTAAATCAACAGGATCTAGTGCGTTACCTTTACTTTTAGACATTTTCTGTCCTTCTTCATCTAGAACATGCCCAAGTGATAATACTCGTTTATATGGTACTTTCCCTGTATATAGTGCCGATACCGCTAATAAACTATAAAACCAGCCGCGTGTTTGATCAATTCCCTCCGCAATTACATCTGCTGGAAACTGTTCTTCAAATAACTCTTTATTTTCAAACGGGTAATGATATTGCGCAAAAGGCATGGAACCACTATCAAACCAAACATCAATTACTTCTGGTGTACGATGCATTGTACTTCCGCATTTTTCACAGCACACTTGTACTTCATCTACATATGGCTTATGCAATTCTAAATCTTCAGGCGTTTCTTTTGTACTATGCTTTCTTAATTCAGCAATACTTTTTGGTGCGAATTGATGATCACAGCTTTCACATTCCCATACGTTTAACGGTGTTCCCCAATATCTATTTCGGCTAATATTCCAGTCCACCATATTTTCTAAAAACTTACCAAAGCGTCCATGTTTCATATGATCTGGATACCACGTGACAGTATCATTATTTTGTAAAAATGTTTCTTTAATCTCAGTTGTTCGGATTAACCAACTTTCTCCTGCATAATAAAGTAATGGTGAATCACAGCGCCAACAATGTGGATAGCTATGCTCATATTTTTCTTTATGATATAGTAAACCTTCCTTCGCTAAATAACGAACGATATCAACGTCACATTCTTTTACAAACTTACCTTCAAGAAATGGTACCGCTTCTGTATACTCACCTTTTTCATCTACAACATGTAAGAACGATAACCCTTCACTTTGAACGACTTTATAATCGTCCTCCCCATATGCTGGAGCGATATGAACGAGTCCTGTACCACTATCCGCAGTAACAAAATCTGCCGCAATAACACGGTATCCATTTGTAACTTCCTTCATCGGAAACGGTGCTGTGTACGATGTATTTAATAATTCTTCACCTTTATGAACAGATAGTACTTCATAGTTTTCTTTTAGTACTTCTTGTACACGTTCTTTCGCAACAATGTACACATACCCTTCTTGTTTCACTTTAACGTATTCCATATTCGGATGTACGGCAAGTGCAACATTCGCTGGGAGTGTCCACGGTGTTGTCGTCCATCCAAGGAAATATTCATTTTCACTATCTTTCACTTTAAACTTAACTGTCGCGCTTAAATCTTTCACTGTTTTATATCCTTGTGCAACTTCATGTGAACTAAGAGATGTTTGACAGCTTGGACAATACGGTGAAACTCTATGCCCTTTATATAACAAACCTTTTTCATGAATCGTCCCTAAAATATTCCATACACTTTCGATATATGGATTCTCTAAAGTAACGTACGGATCATCCATATCTACCCAATATCCAATACTCTCCGTAAATTCACGCCACTGCTTCTCATATGTGAATACACTTTCTTTACACTTTTGAATAAATGGTTCAATGCCGTACTCTTCGATTTCATGTTTACCTGAAATACCAAGTTGTTTTTCAACGCCTAATTCTACAGGTAATCCATGTGTATCCCATCCGGCTTTTCTTAAAACTTTATATCCAGCCATCGTTTTATATCTCGCTACTAAATCTTTAATCGCCCGTCCAAGTGCATGGCCGACGTGTGGTAATCCGTTCGCAGTTGGTGGCCCTTCATAAAACACAAAAGATTGTGCGCCTTCTCGATTCTGAATTGATTGCTCGAAAATACTTTGTTCGTTCCACTGCTTACGAATACGTGTTTCTCTCCCTACAGCTGACTCTTTGACATCTACTTTTTTCATGTACAATCACTCCTTTGAATTTTTTAAAAAGCACACAAAAAACCCGTCCCTATGAAGTAGGGACGGGTTTACCCGCGTTACCACCCTAATTCTATTAGCTTTTCACTAATAGCACTTAGCAACGTACTAACATACGCGTTCTTTGTAACGGTAGACATCCGTCCGAGCTTACTTTATTCAGCCACGGCTCCTCGGAGATGATTTTCAAATAACGTCTGCACACCGGATTTCAGCAATACACCGGCTCTCTGGGGAACAGCTCACTATTTTACTCTTTCTCGTCTTCAGATTTGTATACTTTATTAAAAGTTATTTTATGCCATTGGGCAATTAATTGTCAACTAATTCAAAATATATTTTTATTTATACCCTTTTTTTCTATTCTTATACAATTACTTTTCAAACTCTCGCAATCCTGCTAAATCTTCATCTTCCTCTGCAAGTTCAGCGAAAAATCCTGTTTCATCTTCACGAAGCACAATTTCAAGTTCTTCTTTCGCTTCTTCATTTCTATTTAATAACGCTAAGTAACAAGCATGATCGTATCTTGCTAACAAGTCAGTAGCATCAATTGCTAATATTTCACTTGTTATTTCTTCTGCCTTTGTCGTTTGCCCAACTCTATGACACGAAGATGCTAACGTAAGAAGAATTGCCGTTTCATTTGGATGATGTACAGAAGCATCTTCTAATAAATAAATCGCATCCTCAAACCTCTCTTGACTTTGATATACTTCTGCTAAAGCAAGGAATCCTCTACTTACAAATGGTGTTTTCTCAATTAATTGTAAGCAAATTTTCTCCGCTTTTCTTTCTTCTCCGGTTTTACATAATACACTCGCTTGTAAAAGAAGAGTATCATAATCATCCGGTAGCTCTCGAACCATTTGTTTCGTTAATTCCAAAGCATCTCGTAACATAGCTTCTTCCTCACACTCAATGAAAAGATTTACAAGTTGCTTCGCTACATCATAATCCCACTTATGTTCTAACGATGTTTGTAATACCTCTATCGCTTCTTTATTCATCGCTGCATTCTCGTAAAATAGTGCAAAACGCTTCGCTGCCGTACTATTTTTCGGATTTAACTTTAAGGAAATCTCAAATAAATCAATAATAACTGTAATCATTGAAATTTCCTTCGCACGATTTTTCATGCGATAAAATGCTCTTGTAAATAAAGATTTTTTCGGTTGCTCATTTTGCTGCCTTTCTACTAATCTTTCGGCAACCGCAGTAGCTGCATACATAAACGCTGTACTTCTTTCTGCTTTTTTCACCTTTAGCGTATTAAGTACGTCTCGTATTTGGGATAATTTTTTATGTTGTTCCATTGCTTTTACGTACACACCAAATATACGTTCACTTTCCAAATCTTTATGCATTACTTTCAGCGCAACTTCGATTGCTTCTGCACTCTGCTTTTTAACTAGTACTTTCGCATAATGATATAGTACTTCCACATGCGCTTCATCTATTTTCATTGCGCATTCAATATATTCTTTTTCTTTATTTACCTCATTCATCGCACCATATACATATGCAATTGCATCTAAACGCCATATTTCTGGTACCTCTTCTGCTAATTGTTCTAGTTCAACTAGCAATTCTTCATGAAGATTCAAATCTACTGAAAGCTGTGCCAAATATTCCATATTAATATGCAAAGGCTCTTCTTTCATTACCTGGACCATATGACTTTGTTCTTTAGAACTATTTTCTTCTTTTTCATATATTTCTGCTAGTTGCACATGTACACCTGTGAAATTCTTATCCATTTCTAAACATGTTTCATACGCATGCTTCGCTTCTTGAAATTGCCCTAACGCCATGAATGTTTCACCGATTCGGAAATACGGCAATAAATCCTGTTTTTTCTTAAGTGCATCATTATACCGTTTTATTGCTTGATCATACTGTCCAATAGATTCATATAAAACACCAGCGTAACAACCGTATTCAATTACTTCCGTTTTCTCTTTTTCTAACGTTCTTAAAAACGCTATGCCTCGTTGCACAAAAGCTGTGTCTTTTATTCGATTTACATACTCATCCAACACGCTCGCTATATTAGCGTATACACTTCGTATACCGCTCTCTAATTTAGAAAGTGCAAGTTTTAACTCTTTTTCATCCCCACCTAATGCCATTTCAGCATCCCATAGCACCATGCCAGCATTCATAAGGAAATCTTGATTGTCTTCAAATTGCTCATTAATACTAACAATATAGTTTTTTGCATCCTCATATTGTTCCTTTGCCATATAAACTTGAGTTAAACCGAAATGGGCATATACATCTTCATTATTTTCTTCTAAAGAACGCTTATATATATTTTCCGCTTCTTCAAGTTCATCATTTTGAAAATGCACATCTCCTAAACGAACATATAAAGATGCCTGATCTTCACAATTTTGAATTCCTTGTAATAAAATTTCCTTCGCATTATTCCCATCATCCAAATCTGATTCATAGATTTCCGAAAGCTTCGTATATAAATACGCTGCCGTTTTATCTAATTGAATTGCTACTTTAAGTCCTTTTACCGCCAAATACACTTTTCCTAAATGCTGAGCACATCTTGCACGTTCATACCATATGTGCGCTTCATACTTATATTCTTTTAATAAATCATTAAAGAATACATATGCTTCTTCATATCGTTCTAAATCTATTAAAATCAAACCGTGATTTACAAGTGTAAACCTTTCTGGGCTACGTTCTATAGCTGTTAGAGAATACTCTAGCCCCTTTTCGGATTGATCCATATACATGTATGATAATGCTAAGAAACTCCACGCAACTGGTTGATCTGCATCCAATTGTAATGATGAACGAAAACTAGCAATCGCTTCTGCATAATTATCTTGCTCAAAAGAATAACGTCCATTTATAAGATGATACAACGCTTGACTATTTTTCTTCTCCACACTTTGAAGCATATGTCCTGCTTTTTCCATATCTTGCAGACGAATAAAACACTGTGCACTATGCAATTTCACAAAGTCAGAGCTCGGAAACTTTTCCATTAATTTTTCTATACAAAACTGAATAAAATCTTTATCTACTTCAGCATCTAAATGTTTAATCGTATATAGCCAAGTGTTTGGATTTTCACTTGTTTCTTTTAAAAATAGTACTAACTTTTCAATCCCCTCTTTATCTTGCTCAGCTAAATGATCTGTAAGAGAAAAGATTGTTTTATAATAAGTGTGTTCTTCCTCATTTAAAAATGAAAGTTGTTCTATTCTATCTTTCGGTATAAACGTAATAGCTAAACAATCTGTATAACGATATTTTTCTTGCAACTTATCATATTCCACAAGAATCGGTTCCAAGAAATTCGGATCTTGAATATAAAAAGCTTGCAGTACATCGTCATAACCAGAAAGCACTTGTACATGGGAAGCGTGCTCAATATCTATACTTAATAAAACGGGAATACCTTGATTGAGTAATCTCTTATAATTTTCCGCATTCCCTTGAAAATAACGATATTCGTAACCTTGCTCTTCTATATATGTAACTGTATCTGAAAACTTAGAACCTGTTACATCAAAAATATATTGTGCAATTTCATCTTGCGTACATTTTTCTCCCCATACCCCTAACATCATTTCCAAACTTGTCGGAACGCAATAGTTATCCTTTTGTACAACCGGAACTATCGGTAAACGAACCTTTTTCCCATCAGGATTTTTTTCTATATGATGATATAGAGAATTCTTCAAACTCTTTTCACTTTTCAATAGTGCTTGCAAATCGTGAATACTATTCGTTTTATAAAATGCTTCTGCACGTAAATGTATAAAATAAGTTGTATATGCATGATGCGGAAGCATATGATTAATTTTATCTATTACCGCTAACATTTCTTCATAGCGCTCTAAATCTAATAAATATTTTACTTTTTCAAAATAGAAATATGGTACTTGAGGGAACTTTGCAATCGCATCATTAATGAGTTGTAATGCTCGCTGCTGTTCACCTTTATATGCATATAATTGCGCCAATAAGTACGTAGCTAACTCTTCACAATCTTTATGCTGCTGACCGGATAAAAGTTGTTCCTCTGCCTTCTCCCACTCACCAGTCTGTATATATAAGTAACCCCATTTATCAAAAACTGCACGTGTACTATACTTTTCCGCCTTTTGCATATAGGCATAGGCCTCTTCATTTCGCTTCATATCTAACAAACATCTAACTAACGTAAAATATGCTTTCGTTAAAACATCCGCATCAGTTTCCTCTTCATTTACCTCTTCCAAAGAATCTTTTAACAATTGTTCAGCATCAAGAATTTTACGCTCATCAATTAACTCATCACAATATAAAGAGAGCGTTCTCATATTTGGGAATTTTTTATACGTATACCGAATTAAAAAGGAGCTATATTGATGCATCAAACCTTCATCAGCAAGACGAATTAATGTATCAAACTCCTTGGGTGACGAGACGTTAGAAAGCCAGTTCTTCACGTATGATAACTTATTCGTTTCTTTTATATGTGCAATTTCATTATTTATCTCATGTAATCCATCTACAAATCTCTTTTCTTTCAAACAAATTTCTAATTGTTTAAAATCTAGCATGTATTCACCTCAAATAATTATTTATACTGCCATTTGCAAGCAGTATTCTAACCTACTTGCTTAGATTTTACACATCATATAGTATGCATTCAACTAAAACCTCATATAATGAACGATATTATTTAATATTATTCAAGTTTATAACTAAATATCTTAAAAACGATACTTTTTCTCGTTATTTTGTTTAATTTGATGTAATAATGTATGTTCTTAAGAGATCATTCTCAGTAAATGAAATTATATTAATGATTTTTTAAATATATCTATCATAATTCATAATATATCAACGATCCGACAAGGAATATCGATTTATCGACAAAACAACAATTGCCCTACCTTCTATTTCATATATTAGAGAGGTCGTTTCACTTATCAAATTTTATATCCACAAAAACACCGTAATGATCACTCGGAAATACGCATGATACTCTTTAAATATACAAAATGGATAACCTATTTGATTCGCGATATATTGTGCTACATTTATCTTCTTTTCATCATCCATATGACTCCTAACTTCTTGAATAGCTAGAATATGAGGAGCAACATTTTGAACTTCCTCACAAATAGCCTCTAATCTCTCTGACCACAAAGTTTGATGATTCCAAATGTTGAGGATAGCAATTCTCATTATATCCCTACTTTTCTAATATTAGATTTATCTCCTTATTTCACCGTATGTAATTTTCATATTAGGAGCGTACACCAAAGAAGAATGTATATGAAACGCTTCAAAAAATAAAAAGGATTACATACCTAAAACGATATATAATCCTTTTTATAAAAATATCAAAACAAATGGAGGTTTAGTTAGTACAATCACAATCTGAGCAATCGGTACAATCTATTACGTCACAATCTAAATTTCTCCTTTTTTTGTTTCTTTTAAGATAAAAATATAGTAGTACCATAAATAATAGGCAAATAACAAAGGCTATTATTGCTTCTATATATTTTTCATGAATAATAAAACCAATTCCGCTTCCCCCTGAAATAAAAATTAGAATTAAGTAGATCCAAAACATGTATGTAGGTACCTCCGTTAGTATATGTTTTAAGACAATATCCATATAATGCTAGATGAAATGAATAATCCCATACCATTACCGCTTAATAAACCGGTCGTTACTCTTAGTAAATTTGTACTGCTTCTCCATTTCCACTTTTGGGTGAATCCATCGATTAATAATGGAATTTGAGCAAAAAAGGATAGTATTAATGAAAGACTAAACGAAGGCGTTATTAAAAAATATATTGGGAATATACAGAAACCAATAAACATACCTGTGCATCGTGCACATAAAGGTATGTATTTTTGTAGTTTCAGGAAACTCCTTTCCTGTATTCTATGACAAGGAATATTTAAAATGAAACTTCGAATCAATACGAACCATCCTCTCTAAAAATATTTTAATTGATTTCGTAACAAAATTATAGAATTCTTACACTTCGTAGCGTATAACACTTTATAGATAAGAATTTATTCAAGAAAATACAAAATTATTATTTTACATCTCCTCAGGCGCCCCCACCCCAAGTAAACGTAATCCCTCTTTTAATACAACCGTCACAGCGTAAGCTAATGCGAGTCTACTGTCCTTCTCTTCGCTCTCTTCTAAAATACGAACATTTCCATAATATTTATTGAACGCTTGTGCTACATCTAATACGTATTTTGAAATAATAGATGGCTCATTTTTGTTGAAGGCCGCTTCAATTACTTGCGGGAATTTGTTGAGTAATTTTACTACACTCCAGCTGTAATCGTCTTTTAATTCAAAATTACACGTTTCAAATTCCACACTTTCTTTTCTTAAAATAGAGCAAGCACGCGCATGCGTGTACTGTACATACGGTCCTGTTTCTCCTTCAAATTTCAACATATTTTCTAATGAAAATTCGATATTATGCATACGCTCATTTTTTAAATCGTGGAAGATAACTGCTCCAACACCGACTTGTTTTGCCACTTCTTCTTTTTGTTTTAAATTCGGATTTTTCTCTTCAATATTTTGTTCCGCAAGTGCAACAGCTTCTTCTAGCACTTCTTCTAATAAAATAATTCTGCCCTTACGTGTCGACATTTTCTTACCATCTTTTAATATGAACCCGAACGGTACATGTTCCATACCACCCACCCAGTTATAGCCAAGCTTTTTTAATACAGTGAAAAATTGATTAAAATGCAAGCTTTGTTCGGGTCCTACTACATATAAAGCTTTATCAAATTCGTATGTGTTCTGACGATACAATGCCGCTGTTAAATCACGTGTTGCGTAAATGGTAGCACCATCTGATTTTCTAATTAAACATGGCGGCATACCTTCTTCTTCTAAATTAACGACTAATGCCCCTTCTGATTCTTCCAGTAAGTCGTGCTCTTCTAAAATCCCAATAAAGTCTTCCATTTTATCGTTATAGAAAGCTTCTCCTTGAAAGTTTGTAAATTCCACACCGAGAAGTTCATAAATACGAGAAAATTCTTTTAAAGACTCATGACGGAACCAATTCCAAAGTTCGACTGCTTCTTCATTTCCTTCTTCCAGTTTTTTAAACCATGATCGCCCTTCTTCTTCTAGTTCTTTATTCTCCTTTACTTCTTCATGAAACTGAACATATAACTTAAATAACTCACGAATTGGATCCTCTTTAACTACTTCTTCATTTCCCCATTTTTTATATGCGGTAATTAACTTTCCAAACTGTGTTCCCCAATCCCCAATATAATTAATTCCGACAACTTCATATCCACATTTTTCGGCGATATGTTTCAGCGAATTACCGATCATTGTAGAACGTAAATGCCCCATTGAAAAAGGTTTCGCGATATTAGGAGAGGAATAATCGATAACTACTGTTTTTTCACATCCAAAATGATTTTGACCGTACTCTTCTTTCTCCGCTAAAATTGTTTTTAATACTTCATCACTTACTGTTTGACGATTAAAAAAGACGTTTACATACGGGCCAACAGCCTCTATTTTCATAAAAAATGGGTCATTTAATTTCTCCGCAACTTCCTTTGCGATAGCAGCTGGTGATTTTTTATATTGCTTCGCTAGTGAAAAACATGGGAACGCTGCATCACCCAATTCATCTTGTTTTGGTGTTTCAATTAAATCTAAAACTTGATTTTGCGTTAATTCGTTCGTAATAATATTTGATAAGCTCTTCGCAAACTGCTTTTTATACTCCATACTGTAACCTCCTTATTTTTTAAAACACAAAAAACTCGTCTCTAAAAAAGAGACGAGTTTTAACCCGTGGTACCACCCTTGTTGTTCATTCCGAACCACTTTCCCGTTTATAACGAGGACAGGGGGCCTCGGCTTACTCTACTATTCGTTCAAGAAGCGTCTCCGAAGTGCGCTTCATCTTTTTCTTCTGCACTAGGCTCACACCATCCCTAGCTCGCTTTCCTTCTGAAAAAGACTACTCTCTTCATCACAGACAGTATATTTAATTAATTATTGCTTATTATACATCTTTTCAAACAATTAGCAAGGGTCAATTACACCAAAATGAAATTTTGCACTTTTTCTTTTGTATACGTGAAAATTGTGCTTTTCAAATCTAGAACTACGGAAATGATCTTTCAGAACGACACGTTTTCTCGCCACACGCTTCGCTTCCGCAATTGTTTCGTCAGTAATATCATGATACAAAGCGAAATGTTTTAACCCTTTTATTCCATCTGATTCGATGACAGTTTCTTCAAACATCGGATCAAGGTATACGACGTCATAACTATTATCTTCACATTGCGTTAAAAATGCGAAATGCTCAGTTTGTTTTACATCGATTCTTTGCATTGCTTCATCGATTTCAGAAACGGATGAAGACCATGTTTTCAAGCCTTTTCCCATGATGTACGCCATATATTCGTTTCCTTCAAGCCCTGTTACTTTTCCATCTTCACCAACAATATAGCTAGCAACAATACTATCTGATGCCATACCAAGCGTACAATCTAATACGGTCATTCCGCTCTCTAGTTTAGCAGCTTGTACAAAGGGATCGTGTTCTCCGCGCATTAACCTTTTCACACGAAACATTGCTGAGTTTGGATGAAAGAAAAACGACTCTTCCGTACCCTTTGGATAAATAGCTAATCGGTTTTTCCCTACAATCAGCACATCTTGTTCATACTGCTCATGCAGTTTGTGCACAGGTATATCATTACGTAAAACGAAAGAACAATTTAATTCTTCTGCTACCTTATTTGCATAAGCTGTCATTTCTTTATTTGTTCTTCCTGCTGTTGTTACTATCATTTTTTCACCTCTATATAAAGAAAAGAGGGAGATTTACTCTCCCCCTACTTTAGCAATTCTTTTCGAAAGCTTGTTCTAAGTTTGTAATAATTTCGTCCATTGTTGCGCCTTCAATTTCATGACGGTGAATGAAGTGAACAACTTCTTTTCCTTTTAGTAATGCCATAGATGGTGAAGATGGAGGAATTTCTCCGAAGTATTCACGCATTTTCGCAGTAGCATCTTTATCTTGACCTGCAAATACAGTTACAAGATGATCAGGTTGTTTTTCAGCACGTACAACCGCTTGACCTGCTGATGGGCGTGCTAAACCAGCTGCACAACCACAAACAGAGTTTACAACTACTAAAGTTGTACCTGATGCATTCTCCATAAATTCTGTTACAGCTTCTTCTGTAGTTAACTCTTCAAATCCAGAACGCACTAATTCTTGGCGCATTGGAATTACCATTTGGCGCATGTATTCTTCATATGCATTTGACATCTTGTAATCTCTCCTTCAACTTTCATTCCAACTTCATCATATCACGCGCTATTAATAGGTGCAAAAGAAAGATAGTGATGATTTCATTTTTTTGTAGGGATTTCACAAACCCCTTCATGGCAGTGTCCAACTGGGACAAGTTTTCTATTGTTGGCAATATAATCGTATACTTTACTTCCAAATCCAAGTACGATAGATAATTTTATAAACGGCACTGCAAACCAATAAGATGGAACGGCCTTTGCTAATACGTTAATGCTATGAATTCCGTCATACCACTTATTATTTTTTAAAATATACAATCTCTGTTCCATCTTACTTTGTAATTCTTGAGAAAGTTCATACTTCTCAACTACATCTTCATCTCGAAATGAAACAAATTTCATCGTACCCTTTTTATCTAATTTTTCCGTACGCTCTGCAACTGCTGTACACATCGGACACCAACTATCATAGAAAACAATCATAAACTATTCCCCTTTACGAGACTCCGTCATTTGCTTCCATACTGATCCTTTTGCTTCTTCGCCGCCTTCAATACGTTCTAAAGCTAAACGTGCTTGCATTGCTACTTCAAACTCTGGATCATCTTCAGCTACTTTTAATGCCGGAATTGCACTTTCATCACCAAGTTCAAATAAGAACATTGCTGCACGCCAGCGTACTAATTTACTTGAATCTTTCAGAGATTTAATCATAACGAACATCGCTGCTGGGTCACCTACGTCTGATAAGCAATCTCCTGCTGTACGGCGAACACTTACAGAACGATCTAATAACACTTTATATAATAACGGCAATACTCCATCACCTTTTACCATACCTAAATAAGCTGTTGCTAGGCGGCGGATAGATACTTTCTCATCATCTAACGCCATTTTCAATACTGGCATATCTTCTTCAGTAGGATCCATTTGTTCTAAAGCTGCAAAACGTTTTTTCCAGTCGGAATCCTTCATCATCTCTTCTGTTACTTTATATGGCTCACGCTTTTGAATCGTTACTTCAACAGCACCCGCTTGATCTAATAATTCTTTAACCGTTTCATTTACACGTTCTTCTGAATAAGCAGCAACAATTTCTTCTACTACTTCTTTCCCGATTTCTTCAAAATTACCGTAACGTGTACTTTGCTCTACCCATTTGCGCTCTTTCACAACGTTAGGTGCAGACATTTGCACTTTCATAATGGATTCTTTAAAACGATCAGGTAAGCCTACACGCTCTTCTGTCGTTCCATCTGTTAACTTCACTTGCATCGGAATAGTAAAGAACATTTGAACAAACACTTTCACTTCTCCAAAATGAGAAAGTTGTTGTTCTTCGCTTTCTTCCACTATTTCTTCACCAAAAACGGCACGAACTTGTTGTAATAAAACTTTCCAGTCATACTTCGCATTTCGCTCCACTGCTAAAAAGTCTGCTACATGATACACACCTTTAATGCCTTCAATTTTCAAAATTTCTTGCACTTGTACTGGTGCTTGTTCTTTATTTTCATTTGTATAATTATTACGCGCTCCTGATGGTAATACTTCATTTAAAATAACTTTCATTGTATTCGGACTTGGCGTCGGTTCAATAGCTTTAATCTTCACGTAAAAAACTCTCCTTTATTGCGTGTTCTTAGCTGTATTGTAACATGTTAACCCTTTATACTCCTACTCGGATGCTTAATTTTGCTGATTTCTTCCCATCATCATACTTTTTCATACTTTTTCATTCTTTCTCTTTCCACCTAATCAATCCGAAACTATCGTTAAAATTCTAATATTATTGCGATGCACCCTCCCGCCTTCTCTCCAAAAATGTAATGCTCTCAATTACAACTTCAGTTCTATATATTCTCTTTCCTTGTTCATCATCGTAATTACTCGTATGAATACGCCCGGTAATCCCAACAAGTGAGCCCTTCATACAATATTCTGTTACATTTTCAGCCGATTTTCGCCATATGACACAATTTATAAAATCGACTTGTTGTTCACCTAAACTATTTCGAAAACCTCTATTCACCGCAACACATATTCGTGCATAAGCGACTCCTTGTTTTGTGTAGTATAATTCTGGCTCCTTTGTCAATCTACCGATTAATACAACTCGATTCATCATAAGTTATACCACCTCACATATTTTTCTTCATTGTAAGGAAAAATGTTGGAAGGGTAAAAAGTACAAAACGGCATGTTTGTAAATAAAAAGTATTACTTTATATCTTACAAAACTAAAAAAGAAACCCTACATAGTTTAAACATGTAAGGTTTCCAAAAATATTATACTTCACTGCAAGATATGTAATATCCTCCGCGACCCATCTTTATTTCAGCGCAGTACATTACATTTTCCAAGTTAAAAATAATCGGTTTAACTTTACTCTCAAATTTTAATTTCCCATTACATTCAGCCGCATATCCTTCAATAGCTGAACGAATGACTTCTGCTGATGGATATGTTAAAGCGTCATCTAGTTCTATGAAAAAACGTTTAGAAAATAGTTTTTTCATAATCCTTTTTTCTCTTTCATCATATTCCATCCCCCTTCAATTTAAGTCGCCAACATCCATATTTTCAATTTATCTTTGAAAACAAAAAAATCCTGCACATTTCATGCAGGATTTTTTTATTAGTCATTTTTCGTAAAGTAAGAAACAAAACGAAGAATTTCTAAGTATAGCCATACTAGAGTCATCATTAGACCCATTGCACCGTACCACTCCATATATTTTGGAGCTTGGCTACGTGCACCGCTTTCGATTAAATCGAAATCTAGTAATAGATTTAATGCAGCAACTACAATAATAACTGCACTAATGATCATACCAATTGTTCCACCTTGGTGAATATATGGAACAGTAACACCGAACATGTTTAGTAAGAATACGATTAAATACATAACCATAATTCCCATTGTCGCTGCTATTACACCCGTACGGAATTTATCAGTTACTTTTACTACGCGCGTTGCATACAACACTAGCATTGCAAATAGAATTGAAATTGTTAGTAAGACAGCGTTTAAAACGATAGTATCGCCAAATTTCATTGTATAAATCGCTGAAATACTTCCTAATACAATCCCTTCTACCGCTGCATAAATCGGTGCACCAATTGGTGATATACGCGGGAAGAAGATAGATGCAAATGCGACGATTGCCGCAATAACTAAAGCACCAATTAATACTGGCATTTTCATCGTATTATTTGTCATCTGTATGTATGAATAGACAGACGTTGCAAGAAGCAAGATAAGCATGATAAACGTTTTGCCTACTGTTCCACCAATAGTCATCGCAGAAGCACTTGCTCCCTCTTTACGAAATGCGTCTTTTTTCAACATTGGATTAGATGTTCTCATTTTTTCCCCTCCTAAAATAGGTTCTACCAATAGTGTAAAGTTTTTCTCTTTACTTTTCAATATATGCAGCTTGTTTTTATTTTAATCCTTCAACAATGTCTGATAGTTCGCTCCATCTTTCCATCGTTTTTTCTAGCTCTTCTTCTGTTTTCTGCTGTGCTTCAGATAATTCTTGTGCCTTTGTGAAGTCAGATCCAACTTTCGCAAGTTCTTCTCCAATTGACTCAATTTTCTCTTCTAGTTCGGCAATTGTATCTTCAATTGTTTCCCATTCACGCTGCTCATTGTATGAAAGTTTACGTTTACGTTGTTGTTTTGGAGCTTCTTCTACTACTTTTTTCTCTTTTTGAACTTCCGCCTTCTCAATAAGTTCTTTCGTCTTTTCCATTTCTAAATAGTCCGTATAACTACCTAGGAATTCACGCACTTCGCCCTCGCCACTAAAGATGAACAATTCATCTACTACTTTATCTAAGAAGTAACGGTCATGCGATACAGTTAAAACGACACCTGGGAAATCTTCTAAATAATCTTCCAGTACTGTTAATGTTTGTGTATCTAGATCATTCGTAGGTTCATCAAGTAATAGTACGTTTGGTTCTCCCATTAAAATACGTAATAAATATAAACGTCTTCTTTCACCACCAGATAGTTTACCAATCGGTGTACCATGTGAATGTGTCGGGAATAAGAAACGTTCTAACATTTGAGATGCACCAATTACTTTTCCGTCTGTCGTATGAATCACTTCTGCAATCTCTTTAATGTATTCAATCATACGCTGATTTAAATTCATCTCTTCATTTTCTTGCGTATAATAAGCAACTTTTACAGTTTGTCCTACTTCAACTTCACCACTATCAGGAGATAACTTGCCTGCAAGCATATTTAATAGCGAAGATTTCCCGCTTCCATTCGCCCCAATAATTCCGATACGATCGCCTGGTTTCACAATATGATTAAAATTATGTAGTACCGTCTTATCGCCAAATTTTTTCATTACATCTTTTAACTCAAGTACTTTCTTTCCTAGACGACTTCCACTTAGTGCAATATCAACTGATTGCTTCGCTGCTGGTCCTTCTTGTCCCTTCAGCTCATCAAAACGCTGAATACGCGCCTTTTGTTTCGTAGAACGGGCTTTTGCACCACGGCGAATCCAAGCAAGTTCACGACGATATAAATTTTGGCGTTTGGATTCTTGTGCCGATTCTTGCTCTTCACGAAGTGCTTTCGCTTCTAAAAATGTACTATAGTTTCCTTCGTAGCTATATAGTTTACCGTTATCTAATTCAAAAATACGGTTTGTCACACGATCTAAGAAATAACGATCATGGGTTACAAGTAATACCGCACCTGTATATCTTGCTAAATATTCTTCTAACCATTCAACTGTCTCATGGTCAAGATGGTTCGTAGGCTCGTCTAAAATTAATAGATCAGGTGTTTCAATAAAACATTGTGCCATTGCGATACGTTTTTTCTGTCCACCAGATAGGTTTCCAACAGTTGCAGTAAAATCTGTAATTCCTAATTTCGTTAAAAGAGATTTCGCATTTGCATTTGCTTCCCATGCACTCATTGCATCCATACGTTGCTGTACGGCAAATAATTGTTCCTGTACTTTTTCATTACTTGGATCTTTTTCGATATTTAATAACGATTGTTCATAATCACGAAGAAGACGAATTAAAGGTGTATCACCATGGAACACTTGCTCTAATACTGTTAGTTTTTCATCAAACTCTGGTTGCTGTGATAAATAACTAATTGTATAACCACGTGAATGCGTCATATCACCTGTATCAGGAGTTTCTAATCCTGCAATTATTTTTAATAATGTCGATTTACCAGTACCGTTTACACCAATAATTCCGACACGTTGTCCTTCTGTAATACTACATGATAATCCATCAAATAACGGTTTTTCTCCGTATGATTTCGATAAGTTCTCCACAGTTAACATTTTCATATTTGTGCATTCCACTCTTTCATAAATTGTTCAATAAACTCTTCCATATAACGATGACGAACTTCAGCCTCTTGTTTTGCTGCGTTCGTGTTCATTAAATCTTTTAGTTTTAAAAGTTTTTCATAAAAATGATTTAAAGATGGATCATTATTTTTTCTATATTCATCTTTCGTCATCACTTCTCGAGGAGGGATAGTTGGATCATACATTAATCTCCCTTTCGCTCCTCCGTATGCAAATGTACGAGCTATTCCAATTGCACCAAGAGCATCTAAACGATCCGCATCTTGAACAATTCTACCTTCAAGTGACTCAACTGTGCCACCATGACCACCCTTATAAGACATATTGGCGATGATATGAAGAACATGTTTACTTTCCTCTTCTTCAACACGTAACTCTTCTAACCAATCAGAAACTTTTTTCATTCCTGCTTCTTCACTCTCATTTAACTTCTCATCTGCTACATCGTGAAGTAATGCTGCCATTTCAATTATAAAACGATTTCCCCCTTCTTGCTCAGATAAAGAAATCGCCAATTTATGTACGCGTTCAATATGATACCAATCATGCCCACTCGCATCTTTTTCTAAAATATGCTTTACGAAAGTTATTGTTTTTTGAATTTTTTCTTGTTTTATCATTTTATCTTCACCCAGTTACTTATTGTAACACGCCCGCATTTTTTCATCACATATTTTCTTGTCTGCCCATACACTAGGTGGTAGGCATCATTATGAAGGAGGAATAAACATGTTCTATAATAATCAACCGCCTTACCCACAACAACCTTTTTCCCCTCAACATCAGGAACAAAGATATGCTGAACAGTATGGGGAGGAAGAGACACAACATCAAGAGCCTCAATACGAACAAAATCCATACGCAACACCGCAAACTCAAGAAACTGAATATCAACAAAATCCATATGACACACGTCCAAATTATGAATATCCTCAAAATCCATATGCAGCACCACCAACTCAAGAACAACAATATCAGCAAAATCCATACACAACTCAGTACACTCAAGAACAACAATATCAACAAAATCCATACACAACTCAGCCACAACAACCGCAATACCAACAACAAATGTATCAGCCAAACTATGACCCACGTGTCTCACCGCCAGCACCGCCAACTATCGATCCTACGCAACCGCAAATTTTACCGCCTGGACCAACATTCGATATTACACAGCCACAAATTTTACCACCAGGACCTATTACAGAACCAACGCAACAACAAATCCAACAAGTTGTCGGTACACAGTTTTTACCTTTAAAAAAACCTGTACTTGATTTCGTAAAACCTTGGGTAGATTACGGTTTAAATGAAGCGAAACATACATCACACAAACATGCTTTAACAGAAGTTGCTGCGATTATGTTCTTAGTTGGTAAAGGATTCAACCCAACGATTGCTCATTATATTGTAGAATCTTGGGAGAAGAATGAGCAGTTTTAGAATTGTTGATTTTAAAAAACATAAAAACCTCAAAAATGCCAAATCCCTTATGTCACAAAGGATTTGGCATTTTTAAGGTTCTAGAAAAACCCGCTAAATATAAGGGGAAATTAAAAGTCATGAATCCGGTACAATACTGTGTCCACGCCCAAGGAACTGCCAAATGAAATAACGTGTCTAACTTTTTGGAGTCTATTGGCCTTTTCAAATCCCCTTATATTAGTGTTCGCTATTAAGATCTTTTCCTTCTAGGACCTACAATTAATTTGATTGCTGTTCTTTCTTGATTATCGATAGTAACCTCTTGAAACGCTGGAACAAGAACCAAATCAATTCCACTTGGAGCGACAAAACCTCTTGCAATCGCAATTGCTTTAATCGCTTGATTTAAAGAACCCGCTCCAATTACTTGAATTTCTACCTTGCCACTTGCTCTTAGTACACCGGCTATTGCACCTGCCACTGAATTTGGACTTGATTTTGAGGATACCTTTAATATATTTTCCATGTACGTTGCTCCCTCTATTATTTAATCTCTCTTTTCTTACGGTTTGAAATATAACTAACGTATCTTTAACTACTATTCATACCAAAAGCAAACAATTCTGTATAATTACATTCATTCGATATCTTTTGTCTTCTTCCTGCTCAATTGCATAAATAAAAAGCGATGACTAAGCTGGAAACTTAATCATCGCTTTATCCATTTCTCTGTGTCACTAAGATGCTTTCCTTTAAATACTTCAACATTTTAAAACCTCGGATAGAGTTATCTGCTAAATTTCCAGCCTTTTTCGTCTTCAAAAGTCATTACATATAATATTCTAGTTCTATTCTTTTGAAAACTGTATCTCCTCATTAGAGCACTTTATATTATGCCAGCTTTTTATCCCAAATCTATCACCTTATATATGGACAAGTATACACGCCAATTACTTTTCAATTACATAAACTACTATATATTATACATTTATTAATAATAGGAGGTAATATATTGGGTTCATACTATCATTCTTCAAGCTCATATAAAAAATGTTCATGCCACTCTTCTTCTAGTTCATATAAAAAGTGTTCGTGCCATCAATCTTCCAGTTCGTATAAAAAATGTTCATGCGACCATTCACATAAACCATCCTGCTCAGCTTACGTAACTTTTTGGCAAACTGAGTTTATAACTGTCCCTTTTGGCGATTCTTTTCCATCTAATCACGTTGGCCCTTTGGCGGGAGGAGTTTCTTTACTAAATCCTACTACTATACAATTTAGTCCAGCAGGTGATTATCGAATCTCATTCATTTCAAGCATTAACACTACTTTAAATCCTGTATTGCCCCATATTCCAGTCATAACTATATTTTTAAATAACAATCCACTTGCTAATAGTCAAGGTGATTTCGCTTTTCAAATGAATACTTCATCAAATAACGAATGCCTTCAACTAGTTGGCGAAACTATTGTTACGGTTCCAGCTAATTCAACACTTCAACTTAGAAATAATAGTGGTTTCAATCATCAAAGTATTATAACTTGTGATAATGGTATAAATTCAGTTGAATTAACAGTTACAAAACTAAGTTAATACTACTCCCTCACATTCAGATGCTAATTCCGCATCTTTTTTTATTGCATAACGTTTTTTTGATTCCTATCGTCCTCTTATAGAACATAAACTCCCATTTCACTTTTCTATTCATCTAATAAACATGAAAAAGTGCCGAAATCCTTCTACCACAAGAATTCGGCACTTTTTTTATTAAAACAGATTCCTTCTTTCCTACTTCTCTACATAAACCGATTTAACTATCGTACGATTATAAGGTTGTCCTTCCTTATTCATCCCTTTCATATCAATTGTAACGTTATATACACCTGGCTGTTCTATATTTTTCAAAGCACCTGTGAATGTAGTTGTATTAATATTTTGCGATTCATTTGATTCAGAAACTAATTTTCCATCTTTATTAATTACTCTTACTGTTACTGAAAGATTGCCTTTCATTTCTGGAGCTGCAGGTGATTTTTTGAGTTTATACTCTGCTTTATTTCCTTTAACTTTTGCCGGCATTTGAAGGACGAACGGAGCATCTTTTTTGTAATCGGTTACGATTAAATATGCATCTTTTGGCTGCTTTGCCATCATTTTAACTTGCCATTCTCCTGCTTCCATTTTATCAAATTTAAATGTTCTTATAGTCGCTCCTTTAAAGAGAGATTCACCTTCACCAGTAGATACAGCACTATCTTTATTTGTATAAACTTTTCCTTTTGGAGATATTAGTTGTATTTCTACATCCGAAGAAGCTGTTAAAACAGAAACTACCCCTTCTGCTTTTTTATCAACTGCGACAATTTTCCCTACCCACTGATTTTGTGACAACTCTCCTCCTAAAATAGCTTGATTAGAAGTTGTGTTTAATTGTTCTACCTTTTCCTCTGAACTATTACTCGGGGCTAATAAAGCCGGTACTGGTAAATTTGCTGTCCGTAAATATGGCTCAATTCGTGCGAAAACAGCTGAACCTTTTCGTATATTATCATGATCAAATCGTGCATCCGTAAATAAATGTGTTCCATATGGTAACTTAGCACTCCATTCGTTCACTAATCCATCATTAGAACCGTATGATGACAAGTACAACCCGCCCATAGATAATGCTGAAAAAACAGGTCCCCAGCTTGTCCCAGTAGCCGTATAGTAACGGTTTAATTTAGCTGCAGGATTATTATCTATTGTAGAACGAAACTTTGCCATTTCACCTATTTGCAATGAATATGTCCCATCATCTTTTTGACCTAATATAGAGGCGAGCCACCCTGCCCACCAACTATATGATAAATCCGCTAAATTTGATCCGTAATGCGGAGTGGCAAGTGTAATAACATTTCCAACAAATCGATTCGCTCCATATCCAACTAACGCAGCTTGTGTATCGATACCACCTTTACTATGAGCTACAACATTTACTTTTTCACCAAAATGATTATAAATTTCTTCAAGCTTTTGTGCTAACAATTTTCCATTGTCCCATTGGCTAGCTGATCCTTTCCCCGCAGCATCGTATAATTGAATAAATACAGTTTGATAGCCTGCTTTCAAGGCGTAGTCGTACATATCATTCATATCATGATATACTGTCTTTCCATACCAACTATCCGCATTACCATTTCTTCCTTGCACAAAGAGAATTGGTGGTTTATTCTCATCATAATTAGCAGGTTTCTGACCTAAAAACCATTCTCCAGGAGTAAATACTTCTTTGTCTGGAAAACCAGTCTTAAGCTCTGTTACAACCTCCGCGTGTACATTTGTACTAAAAACCAGCGGACTCATAAAACAAAGTACAATAAATAATGCTATACTCCTTTTCATAATTCCCATTAACATCCCCCTTTTCCGCAAGAAAGAAAACGCTACCATTACATTGAACACCAATTGTTTTAAATTCCATTTAATCAATTACTTTTTCGATACATTAGAATTAGAAATTAGTAGCCGCATTTCTTTCTTATCAAACGTTATTCTCTCAACATTCATTCATTCCTTTTTACAATAAGCGTTTTGAATATTTCTCAATAAAGCTTTCTCTTCACAAAAAAAACTGCGTATAAAAGGTCTCTTTAATAACCTTTTATACGCAGCTTCTTTGTTTAAAATCCGATGATATACTCATCATCATATTTATCGTATTGCAAACCAGCTCCTATTCTCAATTCTGTAACTTGATCTCTAAGGAATGGTGCATCTTCTATTTTACTAGTTGCAATTTCGATTCCATATTTTTTTGTTAAATGCGCTAACTCTATTAAAAACCATTCTCTTCGCAACGCGATTGGAATTTCATACGTTCGTCTTTTCATATATACTAGCACCTCTTCTATTTTCATTAATAAAAAGAGTACCACTTCTACTTTCGATACACTTTTTAAAACTATCGTTCATCATCAAAGGCCAATGAAACATTATAGTATATGCATGTCCATTTTAAACGTGCTATGGCAAAAATAATATTAAAAAACTGAAAAAACCTCATTTAGTTTACATAAAAAAATTATGTAATAGTAAAAGGGTAAGGCTTGTCCCTCATCCTTTTACTATAGAAATCTAAATTAAGAACACCTTGGTACACCTAAAGCTAAAAATAAACCCGCTACTCCTGCTGTAATTGGCACCTTCAACGTAATAACATCATCTACTTTTGTTACTAAAAAGTAAGCATTCCCTTCTTGTAACACGCAATTCACTAATAATTGAAATTCCATTCAAATCTCCTCCTTTCAAATGAGATACTATAATCTATGAAAATCTTTTCAAAATGTAATAGGAATTAAATCTATTTTTCCTTATATATAAAATAAATGTTTGTTTATCTATTAAAAATAATATAAATCTTTTTATTTTATTAAAAACCCTGTAATTTCCAATGAATTCTTATATAATCAATAAAGAAAATCTTACAAATGGAGGTATGAAAATGGCTATTTTGAGTAATATTGGTGTAGCTTTATTTTTGATTGCTATCATTCTTTTAATCTTATGTATCATTTCATTCTTTAAGAAAAATGGAAAAGCAAAACAATATGGTCGTCCAACTGTTATTCTTTTTATGATTTCAATTATGTTAATAATGACCGGCACAACAAAATCTGAACACCCAGTCGTCGAATTTTTTTCTACTTTAAGTTTCATTCTATTTATATTTTTCCTTGTTCTTGCAATATTATCTGTTATTAAGAAAACAGGTGTAGCAAAAAAACAATTTATAATTACAGCTGTTTTATTTGTCATTTTTGTTGCGCTATCAGGTATTTCAAGTCCTTCTTCTGAAAAAACGAAAGCAACTAATAAACAAGTCGCTTCTAATAGTGAAGAGAAAAAAGATGACGCAAAGAAAAAGGAATTAGAAAAGAAAGAAGCGGACGAAAAAACTCGTAAGCAAGAAGATGAGAAACGTCAAGCTGAGGAACTAGCTCGTAAGCAAGAGGATGAGAAACGTCAAGCTGAGGAACTAGCTCGTAAGCAAGAAGATGAGAAACGTCAAGCTGAAGAACTAGCTCGTAAACAACAAGAAGAGCAACAGCGTCAAGCTGAAGAACAGGCCCGTAAACAACAAGAAGAGCAACAACGTCAAGCTGAAGAACAGGCCCGTAAACAACAAGAAGAGCAACAACGTCAAGCTGCTGAGCAAGCTCGCAAACAACAAGAAGAGCAACAACGTCAAGCTGCTGAACAAGCTCGCAAACAACAAGAAGAACAACAACGTCAAGCTGCTGAACAAGCTCGCGTACAACAGGAACAACAAAAAGCACAGCAAACTCAAACCCAACCGGCTGCTGGAAGCAATAGTAATACATATTTCAAAAATTGTACTGAAGTTAAAAATGCTGGGAAAGCCCCATTATATAGAGACCAACCAGGATATAGCTCTAAACTTGATCGTGATGGCGATGGAGTTGCGTGTGAAAGATAGTAATAAAAAAGAAGCTTCCACTAAGCTTCTTTTTTTATTATCCTAAAGTATTGCGACGAATTACGCTTCCTCTTACTTAAATAAAACTCCTTTTATTATTCTCAAAAATGACACATAATAAGTGATTTAAATCACCACATTGATTTTAATTTATCGCTATTCTTGATTTAGATATTACATTTAAACTTTATGGAGGTCTTCATATGGAACATACATTTACTGAAACTTCAATTATCGGTGAGATTGTAACACAATTTCCGAAAGCTAGTGATCTTTTCAAATCATATAGAATAGATTTTTGTTGTGGTGGAAATAGACCACTTATTGATGCAATTAATGAAAGAAATTTATCAGCATCAGAGGTAATCACAGAGTTAAATACGCTTTATCATAAAACGAAACTATTAAACGAATCTGAAGTTGATTGGAAAAATGCTTCTTATCAAGAATTGATTGATTATGTTATAAATAAGCATCATCGCTATTTAAATGAAGAATTGCCACAGTTAAGCCCATATGTGACGAAAGTATTACGCGTTCATGGGGCTAGTCAGCCTCATTTAGCTCAAATTCATAAGCTATTTCATGAACTTAAAATTGAATTAGAACAGCATTTAATTAAAGAAGAAACCGAAGATTTCCCATTAATTTTAGAATTCGAGCAAAATCCAACTGATGAAAACTATGCAAAGTTACGTAAAGTAGTAGATGAGTTGGAGAATGAACATAGCCACGCTGGCAATATTATTAAAGAACTTCGTAAGGTGACAAATGACTTTACTCCTCCAGAAGGAGCTTGCGGCACTTATCGTCTTGTTTACCAGCGCCTTGAAGCTCTTGAATCTGACTTGTTTGAACATATTCATTTAGGAAATAACATTTTATTTCCACGTGCTATCGCAAAAGCTTAATTACGGCGCAGGACATGAGCATTTTTACTCATGTCCTGCTTTTCATTTTGTAAAAAATATTCACACGTTCCCCCACCGTTTCACTGGACAGCTTGATATAATTTAATTTATCAAAGGAATATATCAGGTAGCATTAAGGCGTTGTATTTATGAAAGAAAAAATGATTAAAAAACATTTACGAGAGTTCCTCCTCTTTAAAGAACTTTCAGAAGAAGAACTACAGCTTGTTATGGAGGGTTCTTCATTCCCAACTGATTATTCCTCCTTCCTCTCTTCTTTAATCTCACTAAAAAACAAGTCCTCTCATAAAGTAAAACTTCTAATTTGCGGGGTTTTGTTCATTTCCCGCAGACCATTAAGCGTCCCTCTCTCCTTTCACTTCCACTACAATCTAGTTATCTGCCCACATAACCAAATATCTCTTTCGCTTCTCCCTTCACATAAACCCGAATTTTAACAATTTGTGAATCATTATAAATATGTGATAAATATCACATCTCCCTCTTTTTTAATTTTCTATAATGGAAATATAATTCTTTGTTCAACTTTTCACATAGAAAGGGAAATGAATATGAAAAAACGTTTAGTTATGATCGGGAATGGTATGGCTGGCATACGCTGTATGGAAGAAATATTAAAACATGATAGTGATTTATATAATATTACTATTTTTGGAGATGAACCACATCCAAACTACAATCGCATTATGCTCTCTCATGTTCTGCAGGGAAAAACAAATATGCAAGATATCATTATGAACGAATATAGTTGGTACGAAGAAAATGAAATAACTTTATATACAAACGAGAGAGTTCAAAGTATTGACCGAGAAGAAAAAGTCATTGTCACAGAAAAAAATCGTACTCTTACATATGACAAACTCATTATCGCAACAGGATCTAGTGCTTTTATATTACCTGTTGAAGGTTCCACCCTTCCTGGTGTGACTGGATTCCGAACAATTGAAGATACACAATTTATGATTAATACTGCTAAAGATAAGAAAAAGGCCGTTGTCATTGGTGGTGGATTACTTGGTTTAGAAGCCGCAAGAGGTCTTATTGACTTAGGAATGGACGTACATATTGTTCATTTAATGCCGAGCTTAATGGAGCAACAATTAGATGCCAAAGCTGCTTCTCTATTGCGTGAAGATTTAGAAACGCAAGGCATGAAATTTCTAATGGAAAAGAAAACTGTGAAGATTCTTGGTACCGATCATGTTGAGGGTATTCAATTTGAAGATGGTGAAATTGTAAATTGTGATTTAATCGTAATGGCTGTCGGAATACGTCCAAATACTCAAATAGCAAAAGATGCTGACTTAATTGTAAATCGCGGCATTGTAGTCAACGACTATATGCAAACAAATGATGAATCCATTTATGCAGTTGGAGAATGTGCAGAACATGATGGTATCGCATATGGACTTGTTGCTCCTCTTTATGAACAAGGTGCAATATTAGCAAAACAAATAACGAATTTACAAACGGATGGATATACAGGCAGTATCGTCGGTACGCAATTAAAAGTTGCAGGTTGTGATTTATTCTCTGCTGGCCAAATTTATGAAGATGATATAACGAAAGCAATATCAATCTTTGATGAATGTAAACGTTCCTATAAAAAAGTATTAATTCGTGACAATAAAGTCGTTGGTATCGTTTTATATGGTGATACTGCTGATGGTACACGCCTCTTTAGCATGTTAAAGAAAGAAGAAGACATACAAGAATATACAGCCGCTTCCCTTCTTCACAAAGCTGGTGAAGAAAGTGAACTTAACGTAGCTACTATGAGTGCGGATGACACTATTTGCGGATGTAATGGTGTTACGAAAGGCACAATAGTTCACGCCATTTTAGAACAAGAGTTAACTACTTTTGAAGAAGTAAAAGGATGCACGAAAGCCGCAGGTTCTTGTGGTAAATGTCGTCCACTTGTTGAACAAATTTTATCTCATACACTTGGAGATGCTTTTGATGCCTCAACGCAATCTGCCGGTATGTGTGGATGTACAACTTTATCGCGTGATGAAGTTGTAGCGGCAATTCACGAGAAAGGTTTAAAATCACCAAAAGAAGTACGAAATGTCCTTGGTTTTGCACATGAAGACGGCTGTTCGAAATGTCGCCCTGCTTTAAACTACTATTTACGTATGGCGATTCCAGAAGAATATGCAGATGATAAATCATCCCGTTACGTTAATGAAAGAATGAATGGTAACATCCAACATGATGGTACATTTTCTGTTATTCCACGTATGTACGGAGGGGTTACAACCGCAGATGATTTAATGAAGATTGCTGAGGTTGCGAAAAAATATGACGTCCCTCTCTTGAAAATTACAGGTGCGAGTCGAATCGGCTTATATGGTGTTAAGAAACAAGATTTACCTAACGTATGGGCTGACTTACATATGACTTCTGGATATGCGTACTCAAAATCGCTTCGTAATGTAAAATCATGTGTTGGTTCTCGTTTCTGTCGGTTCGGTACGAAAGATTCATTAGGACTTGGTATGCTCCTTGAACAATCATTAGAAATGGTAGATACACCTCATAAAATGAAGATGGGTGTAACGGGCTGTCCACGTAACTGTGCGGAAGTACTTACGAAAGATTTCGGCGTTGTGTGTGTTGAAAATGGATTCCAACTTTATATTGGCGGAAATGGTGGTACGGAAGTACGTGAAGCTGATTTTGTAATGATCGTCCCTACTGAAGATGATGTCCTTCGCATCGCAACAGCTTACATGCAATATTATCGTGAAACTGGTATTTATGGGGAACGTACTGCCTACTGGACAGAACGGTTAGGCTTCGATCACATAAAAGAAATACTACAGGATACAAGTATGGTCACGATGTTAAATGAGCGTTTCCAAACAGCTCGTAGCACATATACGGAAGCTTGGGGACAGGCACTAGAAACGAAATCATTAAAAGCTATGTATGAAGTAGAAACTGTGAAATAAGGAGCTGTGAACCATATGTTACAAACGAAAGAGAAAATAAAAGTTATGCGTGCGGAAGACCTTCCTATTCAAATTGGTAAAGAAGTGCAAATGAAAGACATGTCTATCGCCCTATTTCGTCTTTCAAATGGCGATATTCGAGCTGTAGAAAATCGTTGTCCTCACAAAAACGGACCGTTAGCGGAAGGAATTGTATCTGGAGAATTCGTCTTTTGTCCACTACATGATTGGAAAATTTCATTACTAACAGGTGAAGTTCAAAAACCGGATGACGGCTGTATTCAAACGTACGAAGTAGAAGTTATCGACGGAGATATTTATATATATATGTAATTTACAAAAGGAAGCCTCCCCTGGCTTCCTTTTAAATAAAAACAAACGAGGTGCGAATATGAACGGATATGTATATTTAGTTGGTGCAGGACCAGGTGATGAAGGGCTTATTACAAAAAAAGCGATAGATTGCTTAAAGCGTGCAGATATTGTCTTATATGACCGCTTATTGAACCCTACTTTTCTTAGTTATACAAAGCAAACTTGTGAACTTATTTATTGCGGTAAAATGCCTAAGAATCATACTATGCGACAAGAAATGATTAACGCCCACCTCCTTCAATTTGCGAAAGAAGGGAAAATCGTTGTCCGCTTAAAAGGCGGAGATCCATCTATTTTCGGCAGAGTTGGTGAAGAAGCAGAAACTTTAGCGGCAGCAAACATTCCATACGAGATTGTGCCAGGTATTACAGCTAGCATCGCCGCTAGTAGTTATGCAGGTATCCCCCTCACCCACCGCAACTACAGTAATAGTGTAACTTTACTAACTGGACATTCAAAAGGTCCTTTAACCGATCATGGAAAATACAATTCATCCCACAATAGCGACACGATCGCCTACTATATGGGTATAAAAAACTTACCTACCATTTGTGAAAACTTACTACAAGCAGGAAAAAAAGAAGATACACCCGTAGCAGTCATTGAATGGGGTACAACTGGAAAGCAGCGCGTTGCCACAGGGACACTTTCAACCATTGTTCCTATCGTCAAAAACGAAAATATTTCTAACCCTTCCATGACAATTGTTGGTGATGTTGTTACTTTGCGGAATCAAATCGCTTGGAAAGAACGTAAACCATTGCACGGCAAGAAAGTTTTATTTGCATCTGCAACAAATAAAGAAAGTTCAATAAAACAAATGTTACAAGAATCTGGTGCAGAAATATATCAAATTCCAACTTTCCAAAAGGAAGAATACACATTAACCTCTGAACAAATCAATGAAATTTTTAGTGTTGATCGCCTTGTATTTTGTTCAGCTGAGAGTGTAGAGATTTTGATGCAATCATGCAGTAAGCACCATAAAGATATTCGTTCCTTACAGGCAGAACTGCAATATATGAACCTTCCTGTTCAAGAAAAGCTTATGCAGTATGGATTGTTAAGTAAACCTGCAGCGTTTTCTTCTAATACAACTATTTATTTAGGCCGAAATATTAATCGAATTGCTTTCATTCAAGAAAAAATTGGTGCAGGCTCCTATATGATGACTCATGAGTATACAATCGATAATCGCTTCGATGAAATTCATTCCCGTATGCTTTCGGAATTCTCATGGGATAGCATTGTATTTGAAGGACGCGCTTCAATTGATACGTTTCTATCAGAAGTAAAGCGTCTTGGATTTATGCATGTTCTTACTCTTCCATTCTCGTATACAGACGTTCCAACTTTACACTATGCGAATAAAGTCGGGTTACATAACATTGATCATCAATTACAAGACATTATTATGAAGAAGGATATGGTGGCAAGATGAAAGGAATTGTATATGTTGGACACGGTAGTCGACTACAAGAAGGCAATGAACAATTCATTCACTTTATTCAATCAGTTATGACAGAGCGTAACGAAAGAATTCAAAAAATAGCTTTTCTTGAACTAACAACACCTACCATTCAAGATGCAGTTACAGAAACAATACTAGAGGGAGCAACTGAAATAATGATAGTTCCTGTTTTATTATTTGCAGCAGCTCACTATAAACGTGATATTCCTTTTGAGATAGAGCAAATGCAAAAGAAATATCCACATATAAATTTTTCAGTTGCACCACCTTTTAGTACGCATCCACATATGGTTGAACTTGTAGTTAAAAGAATACGTGAAACAATGCCAATGCAAGACAGTAGAATTATACTCGTCGGTCGAGGTAGTAGTGACCCTCAGCCGATATATGAATTACAACAAATTGGAGCAGCTGCCGGACGAAAACTCGGTATGCCAGTATCTTGTTCCTTTTTAACAAAAGGAACTCCCTCTTTTACTGCTGAGCTCAAAAATATAACATCGACTGCGTCACATGTATATGTCATGCCGTACCTTCTCTTTACCGGATTATTGCTTCAAAAAATTAAATTACATACAAAAAAGTATGATCCCGTTACAACTTGCAACTGCCTTCAGTTTGATACATACATGAAGTTAACATTATTAGAACGAATGGAGGAATGTGTGTATGTATAACCTGTACCCTCTTATGCTTAATCTAAATAAAAAAGTGGTTGTTATAGTTGGTGGTGGTAAAATTGCATATCGAAAAGCGTCTGGATTAAAGGATACAGGCGCTTTTGTCACGGTTGTCAGCCCGGAAATTTGCGAGGAAATGAAGGAGCTTCCTTATGTTACATGGAAGCAAAAAACTTTTACTAATGATGATATTAAAGATGCCCATCTTATTTATGCCGCAACAAATCAACATACTGTAAATATGATGGTCAAGCAAGCTGCCCATGATTTCCAATGGGTTAACGTTGTAAGTGATGGTACAGCATCATCATTTCACACACCTGGTGTCATACGAAATGATGAATTTGTTGTCAGTATTTCAACTTCAGGTAAAGATCCATCGTTTACAAAACGTATGAAGCAGGAACTAACCTCTATACTTCCTAAGCTTATAAAAAAACTTTCCCGTACACATAAATCGGAATCTATCTCTTAGCTAGCATATGAATTTACTTTGGACAAACGTTTTTAGAGACGTTTGTTCTTTTTTATGAAACAAGTAAAATATCGTTATCTATAGAACGATATTGATACAACCATTCATCCCCTCTCGTGTTCAAGTATAAAAAAAGGATGCCTCTACTAGGCACCCTTTTTCTCTATTAATTATTCTTTAACATCACTAACAGCTTCTCTTGGCTATACATCCACACTGTAATGATTAAACAAGCAAGCGCTACTTCTGATAATGCCATAAATCCAATTGCATAATGACCTGTTAGTTGGAATAGTAGTGTTAAAATTAATGGTGGGAAGAACCCTCCTAGTCCACCTAAAGCTGACACAACCCCATTTACAATCCCTGCTTGTTCAGAGAAGTACATTGGAACAAGTTTAAAGATTGTACCATTTCCAATACCTGCACAGAATGCGACTAGTAAGCAACCAAATGTATACACGTTCATACTAGGCATAAATGATAACACAATACCAGATAGTGTTAAGCCGATAAATACGAAGATTAATATTTTAAATGGATTAAACTTATCACCGAGCCAACCACCAATCGGACGCATCATTGTTGCTAATACGATGAATCCGGCTGTCCGCATACCTGCATCTACTTTCTCTAATCCGAAGTGAGATACTAAAAAGTTTGGTAAATATACTGTGAATGCTACAAATGATCCGAATGTTAAAAAGTAAAAGATACATAAAAACCAAAGTTTTTCATTTTTATATACACCTTTTATTTGTTCCATTAATGGTGTATTCACCTTTTTCTCCTTACGATCACCTAATAAAAAGTTCATAAGTGCAAATGCTGCAAGTAAAACTAAATAACACTGTACTGTCGTTCTCCAGCCAAATGAAGTTGCAATGACAGGTGCTAAAAATGAAGTAATTGCTGTTCCGGCGTTACCTACACCGTAAATACCATTTACAAAGCCGTGACTCTCTTTCGGGAAGTATTTCGGTAAAGAAGTTACCCCTACAGAGAATACAGCCCCACCAATCCCTACAAATAAGCCACCAATAATTAAATCCCTCATAGAATTGGCAACACTAATATAAAAGACAGGGAATAATAATAGAATAAAACTAATAAAGAATAATTTTCTTGCTCCGAAACGATTTGTCCAATAACCAATTGGAATGCGAAGAATAGAACCTAAAATAACCGGTACTGCTGTGATCATAGAAATTTCTCCCGCAGTTAATGGAATATCTGCTTTAATATATGGCATTAATGATGATAAAATTACCCATACCATAAAACCGATAACTAGATTAGAAGTTTGTAAACTTAATTGAAAATTAGGACTCTTCATCCTGTTCCCTCCTATGTATTCGTAGTTATATTAATTCCCTCCAGTCTAATCACGTCTTAACATGATTAGACTGAAAAGAATCAACCACCACTTACTGGCGGAATCATCGCTACAATATCGCCAGTTTGAATGATGTCGTCCTTATTTGCGTATTCTTCATTTATAGCGACCATAATCTGGTTTGAAATTGTTATGTTGTATTCTTTAACAAGAATATCTTTTAGCTCAGCAACAGTAATCTTTTCACAATCTATTTGCAACGCTGGCTTACTTGCTTCTTCTTGCAAATTTGCAAATAATAATACTTCAATCATCTTCTCATCTCCTTTTCAGGCTCCCCACTTAAATATGCTGTTTTCTCTAACTGATCCCCTATCCATGACTCACCATCTTCCCAAAACTCTTTCTTCCAAATCGGAACAATTTGTTTAATTCGTTCCATAATATATTCATTCGCCTCATAGGCTGCTTTCCGGTGTGGTGTAGAAACAGCTACAACAACAGCAAGGTCAGAAATTTGCAATGTACCAATGCGATGCGTAATTGCCACATATGTCCCAGGCCATTTCTCTTCTACTTCGGTACCAATTTTCGCAAGCTGCTTTTCCGCCATTGCCTTATAAACCACATACTCTAAATATAACGTACGACGTCCTTTCGTAAATTCTCTGACAGTACCAATAAAAGTAGTAACTGCACCACACTCACGTCGAATTACTTTACTTGTAACATCTTCAATTGAAATAGGCGTATCAATTACTTCATAATACGTATGTGTCATCTTGCACCTCTTATCTTTGTATAAATCATAATCCGCGAAGAAGCCATCAATCTATTTTTCTATTACTTGTATGATCGAAGTGGTTCTTTCCATGGACACTCACTGCCTACGTTTGATTCTAATAACAGTACCGAAACAGTTATTCCTGCTTCAAATCCTCTCGTTCCTCCCGGTAAAACGATAAATGCATTCGCATCTGCAAGTGAAGAAATTGCACTTGATTTATCTAAGCCAACTGGTGTAACTTGCAATTGACCATCTACAATTTCCACTCTCCCTCTTACAAAACGAGTAAATGGGTTTGCTTTCGCAAAGTCTTTCTGTAAAATCGCCTCTGTACGATATACATGCGGATCTTTCCTATACAAATATGTTTGAATGACGGGTCGAACAAATAATTCACAACCGACATAACAAGCAGAAGGATTACCAGATAGACCGAATAATAGTTTTCCTTCTAGCTCAGCTACAGTTGTCACGCTTCCTGGCCGCATCGCTATTTTATTGAAAAATACATTAGCCTGTAACCTCTCATAAATAGCAGGTAAATAATCGTAGTCTCCTACTGAAACACCACCAGTTGTAATTAAAATATCGACTTCTTTCATCGCTTTTTTTACAGTGTTATAACACGTCTCTAAATCATCAGCAAATTGTCCATAATACTGTACAACTCCGCCCGCTCGTTCAATTTGAGCAGCTATCATATAGGAGTTACTATTTCGAATCTTCCCTGGTTTCAGTTGTTCATGTACTTCGAGCAGTTCACTTCCCGTCGTTACAATTCCAATAACCGGCTGTCTTACAACACATACTGAACTATAACCAAACGTAGCAAGAAGTGCTGCTACTCCAGGGGTAATAGAAGTCCCTTTTTTCACAAGTATGGAATTTTTTTTCACATCTTCTCCTGTAAAAGAAATGTTATCACCAGAGGCGAAAGGACGTTTTAATTTCATATAAGTCTTTTCGTTTTCTTCAAATGCTTCCGTTAGCTCTAACATAACGACAGCATTACACCCTACTGGAATTGCGGCTCCTGTCATAATGCGAACAGCTTGAAATACCTTCACCTCTTCTGTAAAAACAAAACCAGCCCCGATTTCACCAATAACTTCAAACCGAATAGGATTACTGCTACTTGCGTCTTTTGTATCTTCCGCTCGAATCGCAAACCCGTCGTATGGAGATCGATCAAAATGCGGGACGTCATGATCCGCAACTACATCTGCTCCAAGAGTTCTTCCGTAGCTGTCTATAAGAGAAACCTTTTCCGTTTCACCTAGATAGGCATACTCCATTACACGTGCGACTGCTTCTTCCACTTGAATTGGTATACGTTTTTCTAACATTCTTTTTTCACCTCATTTTGAGAAAGAAAAACTCTCTTTCTATTTAACCTATATATTTTGCGTATAATCGTTTTGCCATTTTCACATCATTTGTTCCATGAATAAATGCCCTACCGTCTGTAAATAAAACGAAACGATATTCATCAACTAAAAACGATAGTAAATACGGCGTTTTTTGGACATTCACACTTTTTTGTAAGCGCTTTTGAACTTCCTCTAAATGAAGAACTCGTTTTATGCCTGGGCGGATTTGAACCGTATTCCTTCCGCATAGCACTTCTGTTTTCAACTGTGATTCAAATGTTAAACTTGGGTACGTGCGTGCATTTCCACAAGATGGACATGTATTTTTCTTCTGTCTATTTACTTTTAATGAGAGATACTGATTGTTCCAAATATCAAATGATAACATTGTCCCTCTTAGCGACTCATAATCATCCACCAATATTTTCATTGCTTCTGTTACTTGATGAGCAACGACCAGTTGTACAGCTGGCTGAATGATCCCTGCTGTATCGCATGTTGCTCCGCCCATAGGATGATCCATCAGACAGCGAAAACATGGTGTTTTCCCAGGAAGAATTGTATACGTTACACCGTAACTTCCAATGCATCCACCGTATATCCAAGGTATATTTTCTTTTTGCGAAATGTCATTTATAAGTAGGCGCGTATCGAAATTATCAGTCGCATCTAATATGAGATTCACTTTTTTTGTTAACACTTCCATCTCTTGCATTGTGACGTCCGTTACAATTGGTACAATTTCTACTTCAGAATTAATCTTCCCTAAATGTTCTGCAGCTGCAATTGCTTTTGGTTTACACTGCTGTGCATCTTCTTCTGTATATAACTGTTGCCGCTGTAAATTACTCCATTCGACGTAGTCACGGTCAGCAATTGTCAATTTCCCAATTCCCATTCTAACTAGCGCTTCCGCATTTGCAGCTCCTAGTGCACCCGCACCGATTAGGAGCACATGCTTTTCTCTTATTTTTCTTTGGCCCATTTCACCAATTCCAGAAAATAAAACTTGCCTTGAATAACGCTCTTCCATGCAGAATCCTCCTTTCGTTATCCACCAATATAAGACATTTCAATTTTAGGACGATTTTTTGTACTTTCTGCCGTTCGTTCATCTGAATACCGATCTTTTCTGTACTCCCATACACCTTTTAGAATTTTTAATAATGATGCATCAGAAATATTTTCCCGAAGAAGCGTTCGTAAATCTGTTCCATCTGCTCTGAATAAGCACGTGAAAAATTTACCATCTGCCGAAATACGAGCTCTCGTACAAGAAGAACAGAATGACTCAGAAACAGAAGTAATAAATCCAACTTCTGTATCGCTCCCTACATACCGATACAATTTCGCTACTTCTCCAAAATAACGAGGCTTAATGGGCTCAATAGGATATACACGATTAATTTTTTCTATTAACTCTTCCTTCGTAATTACTTGTTCAAAGTTCCATCCGTTCGTACTACCAACATCCATAAACTCGATAAAACGGAGCTGAATTCCCTGCTTTTTAAAATAACCTGCCATCAGAAGAATTTGACTATCATTCATCCCTTTTTTTACGACCATATTTACCTTTACTTCTAGTCCTGCTGCCTTTGCTGCCTCAATTCCCTTTAATATAGGCTTCGTACTTACATTACGACCATTAATTTTTTGAAAGATATGATCCTCTATCGCATCTAGACTAATATTTACACGTTGTAATCCTGCTTCTTTTAATAGCTTAGCTTGTTTTGCTAAATGAATACCGTTTGTTGTGAGTCCAATATCCGTTAAGCCATCTAACTTTGCAAGTCTTGCAATCAACTTCGGTAAGTCTTTACGTAATAAAGGTTCCCCGCCTGTGATCCTAATTTTTTTCACTCCCATGCTAATAAATAATTTCGCTAACCTTTCAATTTCATCGAATGTCAGTAAACACTCTTCCTGTAAAAAAGCATAATCAGGTCCGAACACTTCAGCCGGCATACAGTATGTGCACCTAAAATTACAACGGTCAATAACTGAAATACGTAAATCTTGAAGTGGTCGCTCTAAAGAATCTTTCATCTTCCCTTGCATCTATATCCCTTCTTTTCTACTTAAATCCTTAGTAAGTTTTCAATTTTTCATTTGCCTTCATTATAAAAAAGAAGCTACATATTCAATGTGACTTTTCTCACATTACTTTCCCCATTTAAAAAATCTTCACAAATCCGTTCGAATTTTGTTCACATCTCTAGTCCCATTCTCTTTACATACTAAAATTTCTTAAACTAAAAAACTTATATTCGCATAATATAATCCCTTACTATAAGTAGCTTTTTAGACATTTAAAGTCGTTTTTCCTTACGGTCATTGAAATTTCACTTTATTTCCAAAAATATCTCTTGCAATTTCATCATGATTACATCCAAAATAAGAAATATACTGCTTATAAGAAGAAAGGTGATTGCTGTGGCAAACAGTACGGCATTATCCAAAGATTTAAAGGAGTTACTTTCATCTGTTGAATATAAAATGCAAATCAATAAGGGGAGTTTTATTTTTCAAGAAGGTATGGAAGCAACAGAAATTTATATCATTCACTCTGGAAAAGTGCAAATCAGTAAACTTAGTGCTGACGGACAAGAATTAACACTTCGCATTTGTTCACAAAATGATATTATTGGGGAATTAACATTGTTCACGGAAAATGCAAGGTATTTATTAAATTCGAAATGCCTTGAAGATGTTGAAGTAGGGGTTATTAAACGTGCAGCCTTAGAAATAGCATTACTTCAAAAGCCTGCACTTGTATTTGAATTTATGAGATGGATTAGCGAACATTTAAGAAGAATGCAAACAAAATTCCGAGATCTAGTATTACACGGTAAAAAAGGTGCCCTGTATTCTACACTCATTCGAATGACAAATAGTTATGGTATTTTAAAAGAAAATGGGATTCTCATCGATTTACCTTTAACGAATCAAGAACTTGCGAATTTCTGTGCAACTTCCCGTGAAAGCGTAAATCGGATGTTAAGTGATTTAAAAAAACAAGGGACAATTTCTATTTACAAAGGTAAGATTACAATTCATGATTTACAATTCTTAAAATGTGAAATTGCTTGTGAGGATTGTTCTGCCTCAATTTGTAGTATTGAGTAGCATCTTATTTAGATGCTACTCTTTTTTCATATTAAGTTACTGGTTATTTTCCTTGTTGCTATCCCCTATATCAAGAAAGACGAGGGCTTCAATTAAACCTCGTCTTTCTTGATATATTACTAAATAGGTATAACGGCATTATTTTTTCAATTCATTAGGAATACGTCTTCTGTAAATAACGTAACTACGGCTTAAATATTTAATCGGAGCACTAAAAACATGGACAAGTCTTGTAAACGGCCATACTGCGAAAAGCCCCATCCCTGCAATAATATGAATTTTAAACCATACAGGTACTTCCATCATATATTCAACTTTCGGTTGGAAAATAAAGAGACTACGGAACCAAGGACCGATTGTTGTACGATAATCAAATCCTTTTGAGTCAATATTTAAAAAGGTTGAAGTCAGTCCCGCCAGCATCACAATAAGCAATAAGATAAGCGCAACATAATCTCCTGTTGTACTCGTTGCAATGATGCGTTTTACTGTTAAACGGCGATACGTTAATATAATTAATCCAATAATAGAGGCAATCCCTGCCGGAAGTCCGAAGCTAATCGCTATTATATGATACATATGCTCAGAAATACCTATTGAGCGGTATATGGACTCTGGAATTAATATCCCCATAACATGACCGCCAATTACGAACATTATCCCAAAGTGGAATAATAGACTTCCGATCCGGAGCATTTTCTTCTCTAATAGTTCGCTAGATTTTGATGTCCAGCCAAATTGATCATAGTTGTATCTGAAAATGTGTCCACCAATAAAGATTGCAAAAATGATATAGGGAAACAGCACCCATAAAAATTGATCCATCATTTTGACAACACTCCTTTCTAATTCGTCTGTACTCCCCATGCATCGATAGCTAAGAGAACGGCTGCAAGAATTGGTTCGTGCATACAGTTTGCTTCTTTTAATTGCCCGTGCAGTGCTTGTATATTTTCCGTGTATTTACTCATAATTGGTTCGCTATCTTTTTCATTCGCGTTTGCAAGAAACTCAAGTAAAAGCGGTAAATAATCAGGTAGTTCTTTATCTGTTACGTTAAAACCAGATTTTTGATAATGCTGTTTTAACTCTAATAATTCAATTCCACGCTCTCTTTGTTCACCTGTTTTCATGTAGGTAAGATACATATTTGTCTTCTTTCCAAAGTCGAATGTATAGACGTAAGAATCAATAAGTTGATTGTCTGTTTTATCTAGCGCTGCTTTTATAAATGTTGTAAGTGATGCTCTGATTTCTTCCTGTTCAATTTCTTGAATCTCTTCCTGTAATTCTAGTAAAGCTTCTCTCCAACCTAGTTCAGGATAGGAGAGAAGAAAAGAAGAACAAGAAAAAGCGGTTTGTAAACTTTGTTTCATATTTGTCTGCCCCCTTTATTTAAGAGATTGTCATACAAGAGCCTGGGCCACCTGTGAAGGAAAGACCACAGCTTCCTTGTTCACTATATAAATCTGCAACTTGTTCGCGGTGAGATGTCGGAATGACGAAGCGATCTTTATATTTCGCAATGGCAAGAAGACGATACATATCTTCTACATCCTCTTTCGTTAAACCAATTTCTTTTAATACTGCTTCATTTGGTTCCTTATTAATTTGCAGTGCTCTCATATGTGTTCGCATGACAGCCATTTTTTTCAATGTAAGACGAATGTGTGATTCATCTCCTGCAGTGAGTAAATTCGCTAAATATTGAATTGGAATACGCATATTATCAATAGCAGGGAAAATTTCTTCTGCTTTCCAGTTACTTCCTTTCCCCTCCACCATATTCATAATCGGGCTAAGCGGCGGGATATACCAAACCATCGGCATTGTACGGTACTCTGGATGAAGAGGAAGAGCAATTTTCCAATCAATAATCATTTTATAAATAGGTGACTCTTGAGCAGCTTTCATCCATTCATCAGGAATTCCTTGTTTTTTTGCTTCAGCTATTACTTCTGGATCATTTGGATCTAGGAAAACAGTAAGCTGAGATTCATATAAATCTTTTTCATTTTCAACAGAAGCTGCTTCTTTTACTTTGTCAGCGTCATATAGCATTACCCCTATATAGCGAATACGTCCTACACATGTTTCAGAGCAAATTGTTGGCATACCAGCTTCAATACGCGGGAAACACATTGTGCATTTTTCTGCTTTATTTGTTTGCCAGTTAAAATACACTTTTTTATACGGACAAGACGATACACAAAATCTCCAAGCACGACATGCATTTTGATCAACAAGGACAATTCCATCTTCTTCACGTTTATACATCGCACCAGATGGACAAGACGAAACGCAAGATGGATTCATACAATGTTCGCATATGCGTGGTAAATACATCATAAAGACATTTTCAAAATCCGTTTTAATTCCTTCTTCCATTTTCTTGACGTTCGGATCTTGTAATCCTGTTATATGTCCACCTGCTAAATCATCTTCCCAGTTTGGACCCCATTCAATTTTGTCGATAAATTCGCCCGTAATTGCTGATTTTGGACGAGCAACTGGTTGATGCTTACGCTGCGGGCTGTTTGTTAACGTTTCATAATCATAATTCCAAGGTTCAAAGTAATCATCGATTGTTGGTTGATCTGGATTGTGGAAAATGTTCATAAGACGCTTCATTTTCGAACCGGATTTCAGCTGAATTTCACCATTTTTTAATTCCCAGCCGCCTTTGTATTTCTCCTGATCTTCCCATTGTTTCGGATAACCAATTCCAGGTTTCGTTTCTACGTTATTGAAGTACATATATTCAGCACCTGGACGATTTGTCCAGGTGTTTTTGCATGTTACGCTACAAGTGTGGCAGCCGATGCATTTATCTAGGTTCATTACCATTCCGACTTGCGCTTTAATCTTCAAGCCAATCTACCTCCTTCAGTTTACGGATTACGACATTTAAGTCACGCTGGTTCCCCGTCGGACCATAGTAGTTAAATCCATAGCTTAATTGGCCATATCCACCAATCATATGTGTTGGTTTAACGTGAATACGGGTTGGACTATTATGTGTTCCCCCGCGGGTGCTTGTTAATTTCGTACCAGGCACGTTAATGTGACGATCTTGTGCATGGTGCATAAATGCCATTCCCCTCGGTATACGGTGCGTTACAACAGCACGTGCTACGACAACGCCGTTACGATTAAAGCATTCAATCCAATCATTATCGGCAACTCCAGCTTCATTCGCGTCATCTTTGTTCATCCAAACAGTTGGACCGCCTCTAAACAGCGTTAACATCGGCAATGAATCGAAGTACATACTATGAATCGACCACTTATTATGCGGTGTTAAATAGTTTAGTGTAATTTCTTTCCCTTCTACTTCAGGTCGTGATTTACGAAACGGTTTATGTTGCAGAATTGGTTTAAATGTTGCCATCGTTTCACCAAATTCTTTCATCATGTCGTGATCTAAGTAGAAAGATTGTCGACCGGTTATCGTTCTCCAAGGGATGAGACGCTCAACATTGGTTGTAAATGGTGAGTAACGTCGTCCACCTTTTTCAGAACCCGTAAAGGCTGGAGAAGTAATTACTGTTTTAGGCTGCGCTGTAATTTGTTCAAATGTGAAGCATTCTTCTTCACGTTCTTCTGCTAAATCACGTAGTTTTAAATCGGTTTGTTTTTCAAGTGCTTCCCATGCTTTTACAGCCATATGACCGTTTGTTGTAGAAGAAAGTGTTAATACCGCCTCAGCAGCATTGATTGCTTCTTTTATATCTGGGCACCCTTTCGCAATAGAATCCGTTCGAATAACTCCTAATCGACTCTTTAATTGCTCATATTCTTTTTCTGCTGACCAAGAAATCCCTTTCGTACCAATCGGTTGTTTTCCGGTATTTGGTCCAAGCGCTGTCATCTTGTCATAAATCGTTTTGTAATCCCTTTCGACAACATGAATTTGCGGCATTGTTTTACCTGGTATTGGTTCACACTCACCTTTGCTCCAATCTTTAATCTTGCCAAGTGGTTGCGCTAATTCTTGCGGTGTATCGTGAAGAAGTGGTGTTGCAACAACTTCTTTCATTGGCTCAAGATCAATTTTCTTCGCTAAATCCGACACAGCTTTAGAAAGAGCGGTGAAAATATCCCAGTCAGAGCGTGCTTCCCACGGTGAACCGATTGCTGGATTAAATGGATGTACAAATGGATGCATATCTGTACTACTTAAATCATGTTTTTCATACCAAGTTGAAGCAGGTAAGACGATATCAGAATAAAGCGCCGTTCCAGCCATACGGAAATCTAAATTAATGAGTAAATCTAACTTCCCTTCAGGTGCATCTTCATGCCACTTAATTTCTTCTGGTCGTAATGAATCACTATCGTCATTCATTAATCCGTTTGTTGTACCTAATAAATGTTTTAAGAAATATTCGTGACCTTTACCGGAACTTGAAATTAAGTTTGCACGCCATACGAATAAGTTACGCGGGAAGTTGTTTTTATTATCTGGATCTTCAATTGCAAATTTCAGTTCTTTTTCTTTTAATTTTTGTGCAACGTATTTTCCGATTTCTTCTTGCGTTGTTGCACCAGCAGCAACAGCTTCTTTATATAATTCAATTCCATTCTTCTCGAATGTTGGATACGAAGGTAACCAGCCAAGTCGTGCCGCTAATACATTGTAATCACCGTGATGTTGATAACGTGAGTTGCCCTCAATTGGTGATGCTAAATGTCCAACAGGTGTATCTTCATAGCGCCATTGATCTGTTACGAAATAGAAGAATGACGTACCGTTTTGTAATTTCGGTGGCCCTTGCCAATCTTTTGCCATTGCGATTGTTTGCCACCCTTCTGCTGGTCGCAGCTTTTCTTGACCAACATAATGTGCCCAACCACCGCCGTTGACACCTTGTGCCCCGACGAGAAGAACAAGATTTAAAACTGCGCGATAAATCGTATCAGAATTAAACCAATGGTTAATACCAGCTCCGACAATAATCATCGAGCGACCATTCGTATCAACTGCATTTTGCGCGAACTCACGAGCAATTTGAATAATAAGTTCTCGCTTTACTCCAGTCATCTTCTCTTGCCATGCAGGTGTAAACGGTACATCATCATTGAAATCTTTCGGTTCTTGCCCGCCAAGACCTCGGTTCACACCGTAATTTGCTAACGTTAAATCGTATACAGTTGTAACGAACACTTCGCCTTCTTCTGTCATAACTTTTTTCACTGGAATGGTACGTTCTAATACTTTGTTTCCATCATCCGAGAAGTACGGGATTTGTACAGTTTCAACAGCATCTTCCATTCCAAGTAAAGAAAGACGTGGATCAATCGTTTCACCTGTCTGTTCATCTTCTAAACGCAAGTTCCATTTCTTCTCGTTATCCCAACGTGATCCCATTGTGCCGTGAGGTGTTGCAAAATCTTTCGTGTTATCATTCCAAAGAACAGGTTTCCATTCACCTAACTTAGTTTCACGTCCAATATCAGAAGCGTTTAAGAAACGATCAGCAACGAATTGATCTCCTTTTTGTTTCAATGTGACAAAGAACGGAAAATCAGTATATTGCTTCGCATACTTTGTGAAGTATTCCACTTGATTATCTACGTAAAATTCTTGTAAGATCACGTGCCCCATTGCCATCGCAAGGGCACCGTCTGTACCTTGCTTCACACTAATCCAATCATCAGCAAACTTTGTAGACTCGGCAAAATCAGGACTTACAGAAACGACTTTCGTCCCCTTATAACGAACTTCTGCTAAGAAATGAGCATCTGGTGTTCTTGTCATCGGTACATTTGAACCCCATGTCATAATGTAACCAGAGTTATACCAGTCACTACTTTCTGGCACATCCGTTTGATCACCCCAAATTTGCGGAGAAGCTGGTGGTAAATCAGCGTACCAATCATAGAAGCTTAGCATCGGCCCACCCATAAGTTGCATAAAACGGCTACCAGCAGCATGACTTAACATCGACATAGCTGGAATTGGTGAGAATCCAACATTTCGGTCTGGACCATATTTAATTACTGTATAAAGTAAAGAAGCTGAAACAAGTTGTAATACTTCATCCCAATTCGCTCGGATGAATCCCCCTTTACCGCGTGCCTCTTTATAAGCACGTGCTTTTTCAGGGTTTTCCACGATGCTTTTCCAAGCGTCTAGTGGTGAATCGTTATTTTGTAATTCCTCTTGCCACATACTCCAAAGAACACCACGTACATACGGATATTTCACACGAAGTGGACTATAAATGTACCAAGAAAAACTCGCCCCACGTGGACATCCTCGTGGTTCAAAATCAGGCATATCAGGACCTGTTGTTGGGTAATTAAGCTCTTGCCCTTCCCATGTTACAATTCCATCTTTCACATAAATGTTCCAACTACACGAACCAGTACAGTTCACACCGTGTGTAGAACGGATCACTTTATCGTGCTGCCAACGCTTTCTGTACACATTTTCCCATTCACGATCTTCATATGTTTCTTGTGTATGATTATCGTTATAACGATCTATTGGTGAAAAATATTTTAAACGTCTCATTAGTGCTGAAGGTTTCTTCTTCATAGTGTTCACTCCTTTAATACGTCTCTCTTACATACCCTTACTATAAAAGAGGTTGTAAAATACAGATGTGACATTTCGCACAGTTCAAGAGATTGTCAAAAATTCATAAAAAAATAAGTTTGAGAGAAAGTATTCGTAAATAAAGGTTTCTTTGCTCCGTTGTGAAGTTTTAAGGTCAACAGTGATTATTAGGAGAATAGTATTTTGAGGTATCGACCATTTTGCAAAAGAAAAAACGTAGGAGACATTCCTACGTTTTTCTTTATAAATATATTAAAAAAAGTTTTGATATTATTTCAAAAATGCTATAAGGAAACGATTATAAATTGTATGTAAGGAATTTATTTTTTCAGCGATACTATTTTATATTAAGACATATTTTACATTAAACTAGAAATCATTATTTACTATATTGCCCTTGGTTACGGAAACAATTATACTAGATATAATTTGAATTAATAATCTGAATATTCTTAGAATTAAGAGTAGGATTTCCTTTGAGGGCATAGAAATTGTAAAGTATCTCACCATGATTTTTTAACATGTAAGTTTCTTCCTATTTATACAAGTTCTCAATATGAACTTATATAATACCATTACGAGTTACCTCTTAGATTACTATCATACTGCAATAAAATGAAGGAACTCCTTTTCTTTAACCTAAATTCTATTTTTCACTAAATGAATTAGAAAACGATAATAAAACTAGGAGGATTACGATGCCCCAGATTGATTCATTACATCCCATTGTAGAAAAAATAATCAACAATATTGAAAAATTAATGGTCGGAAAACGAAAAGAAACGATCTTAGTCTTGACAGCTCTCTTAGCTGAAGGTCATGTACTATTAGAAGATGTTCCCGGTGTCGGGAAAACAATGCTAGTACGTGCTCTTTCTAAATCAATTGATGCCGATTACAAGCGGATTCAATTCACACCTGATTTACTGCCGTCAGATGTAACAGGTGTTTCTATTTACAATCCAAAAGAGCTCCAATTTGAGTTTAAGCCTGGACCAATTATGGGGAATTTTGTACTTGCTGATGAAATTAATCGTACATCTCCAAAGACGCAATCTGCCTTACTTGAAAGTATGGAAGAAGGCACTATCACAATAGATGGCATTACAAGACCGTTACCAAAACCGTTCTTTGTAATGGCTACACAAAATCCGGTCGAATATGAGGGAACATACCCTTTACCAGAAGCTCAGCTCGATCGTTTCTTGTTGAAGCTAAGAATGGGATATCCTACACCAGAAGAAGAATTTGAAATTTTAAACCGGATGGAAAAAACAAATCCACTCTCCCATTTACAAGCTATTACTACAATAAAAGAATTACTTTATTTACAACAAAGCGTACGGGAAGTAAGCATGGACAAAGCAATCAAGCATTACATTATAAAGCTTGTTAATCAGACTCGTTCTTATAGTTCTATACAGCTAGGTGCAAGTCCACGCGGCTCAATTGCTTTAATGAAAGCTTCACAGGCTTATGCATTCATCCATGGTAGAAATTATGTTATTCCAGACGATGTTAAATTTTTAGCTCCTTACGTTTTAGCACACAGACTCATTCTAAAAATGGAAGCAAGATTTGAAGGAATAACAGGAGAACAAGTTGTCGCCAAAATCGTTGCACGAACTACCGTGCCAACTCAAAGGACGACGAACCTTTGATGAAACGACTACTACGAGCACTATATCACGTTACCAAGTTATCGCTAATCCCTTTATGCCTAGTCTTAACATTTGTTTACGCTATGCTTCAAGGAGGATTTGTAAGTTGGTTTTTGTTTTACAGTACGATTCCTATTGGTCTTTATTCACTACTACTCCCCTTCTACGCTTTACGGGATGCTGAAGTAAAACGAATAACAAACCAAAACGAATATGTAGCAGGAGAACAATTTTTAAGCACTATTACAATAAAAAGAAAATTTCCTTTTCCCTTACTTTATTTAGTTATAGAAGATGAACTGCCATCACAATTTACAAGTTGTATACAAACAAAGATGAATAAGGTAATACTCTTTCCAGGATTAAAACGAAATATTTCGTTTCAATATGTGATTGACACACTCCCTAGAGGAGAGCACACTTTTTCAAGCGTACGTGTCAAAACTGGCGATCTATTCGGTATGATGGAGAAAGAAGTAACTTTTTCAGTTCCAGATACATTTTTAATCTATCCCCAGTACGTAGATATAACGTATCGACAATTGGAAAATCATTTCGAACAAGGAGCGCTTTCAGCAAATATAAATTTAGCAAAAGACTCTACAATCTCTGTCGGTGTCAGAGACTATAAACCTGGTGACCGCTTTTCATGGATTGATTGGAAAGCAACTGCACGAACAAACAATATTATGACGAAAGAGTTTGAACAACAGCGCAGCCATAATATCATGATATTCATGGACAGAACCACATCCCCTCTATTCGAATCAGTCGTAACGTTTACTGCCTCTATTGTGAGGGCTGTCTTGAAGCAAAATTCACCAGCGTCATTCGTGTCCGTCGGAAAAGAACAAACTATTTTCCCTTTAGACAATGGAGATACTCAGTTGCAGCAAATCTTTTGTCATTTAGCGAAAGTACAAGCAGACAGTGTATTCCCGCTCTCCCAGAGTGTAGAAATGGAATTAAGAAAAATTTATGAGCCCGTAACGATTATACTCGTGACAAGCGATCTTTCTCCCGATATTCAAAAGTCGGCTGACTGTGCTGCTATAAAAAATAGAAAATTAATGGTGTTTGTCGTGAAAGAAAAAGCGAATCAACTCTCACAGCGAGAACTCAGTATACTAGAAACTCTACAAAAACGAAAAATATTTGTAAACGCGGTTTATGAAAACCGGTATACAAACGTGTTTTTTGAGGTGAGCAAATGATAACATTACAAACAAAATACCAATGGGATATGAGCAGATTCTTCATGCATGTATGTGCACTTCTTCTTTTACTAGAATGGCTAAGACCCCTTATAGGTATTACAAACGTAGGTAGATTAGATATTTTTGTAATATTTATAGGAATTTGCTTCACTCTCTCTTTTTTTCAAACAAGGTGGCAGATTCCAATAAAGATCGTCACGATATTATTCATCATTCATTTTCTGTATTATAAAAATACTTTTATAAATCCATCTTGGTTAACGAAATTTTTTACTGATATTTCTCGAAATTCCTCCCTGTTTTTCCAAGGGAATTTGCTAGATATTTCTCCAGTTTTTCCAACACTTTTATTTTTTTTATCATTTTGGTTTTTGAGTGCTTTCATCTCTTTTTGGATGATTCATAAAAAACGTGGATTGTTATTTCTTGTATTGACTATTATTTATATCACAACTTTTCATAACTTACATTTATACAATGCAAACTACGCTATTATTCGTACTGTTGTCATCGGCTTTTTTATGCTTAGTCTTCTTCACATAGAACGAATAAAAGAGATGGAACACTTACAAAATTATGCTAGAGTAATCTCAAAATTACTTAGACCTCTTACAATATTTATTGTATTGTCAGCAATCATCGCATACTTTGCTCCAAAATTTGGTCCTCAATGGCCAAACCCAATGAATTTTTTAAAATTCAACACATCCGAAGCAAGTAAAGAACAAGAAGTTTCTAAAATTGGGTATGGTTTAGATGACTCCCGATTAGGCGGTCCTTTTAAGGCGGATCCTACAATTGTTTTCACAGCACAAACACAAAACAAACAATATTGGAGAGTAGAAACAAAAGATTTTTATACAGGAAAAGGCTGGGAAGTTTCTGAAAATCAAAAAAAGGTTTCTTTTAAAAATAAAAACGACGTCGTGAGCTGGTACGAACAAAATACAAAGACGGAGGCAACGGAGGCAACAATCACCATGCAAAAAAGTTATCCTCACCTTACCTATCCAGCAGGATTAGTATCAGTTGAGGCTTCTTCTGATGTATCATACAGCGTTGACCCATTTTCAGAAAAAATCTATACGATGCACGGAGACTCTTCTACTACTTTAAATTCATATAAAGTAACATATGAGATCCCGGAGTTTTCCATAGAAAACTTGAAAGCTGTAAAAACGAATGAAGGTCAGGAAACAAGTTCTTATTTCATGACAAAGTACACACAACTTCCCGAATCATTACCGCAGCGAGTAAAAGACTTGGCTATCAATCTTACAAATGATAAAGACAATCGATATGATAAAGTATTAGCTATTGAAAATTACTTCACAGACAATTCTTTTGTATACGAAACAATGAATGTCTTATTCCCTGCCAAAAACCAAGATTATGTAGATCAATTCCTTTTCGATACAAAAAGCGGCTACTGTAATAATTTTTCGACGTCTATGATCGTGTTACTTCGTTCTGCCGGGATTCCTGCTCGCTGGGTAAAAGGCTATACAGAAGGAACTCTTGAGAATACACTTGCTGGTACAGAAGGTGAGAATGTTTATAAAATCGCGAACAATAACGCACACTCTTGGGTCGAAGTATATTTTCCAGAATACGGATGGATTCCATTCGAACCAACAAAAGGGTTTACCAATCCCTATAATTTTATAAATAATACCCCTGCTTCTACTTCACAAAATAGCGAAGAAACTAATTCTAATAGTGGGCAAATACACCAACGGAACAATGAAGCGAAGCTCAAAAGTTTAATAGAAAATACAGAAGAAGCCTCTACTAAAAAGATTACAAATTCTAAAAATAGGATTTCTTGGTGGTACGTATTCCTCTCTACGATACCGATTAGTATCATCGGATACATTCTCTTCACTACTAGAATGAAATGGATTACATTTTTTATTATTCTTTTCTATAAATACCGAAAAGATGATGCTGTTTATCAAAAAGCTTACAGTGCACTTTTAAAACAATTTGCGAGAATTGGCATACCACGGGGTGAAAGTCAAACATTCCGAGAGTATGCTCTCCAGATCGATACACTTTACAACTCGGCCGATATGCAACAACTTACTTTCAGTTATGAGAACGCTATGTATCAAAAGGGACAGGCCGCAGCCGAATGGAAGAAATCCGTACACTTATGGGAAGTGCTTATGAAAAAAGCAACTTCTCTGCCTAAATCAAATGACTTCGATACAGTGATTTAATCTTGATAATGTGAGTTTAAAGAAAACACCTCAAAGAACTACTTTGTTCTTTGAGGTGTTATTTAATAAACATAATAAAAGATAGCTAACTCCTAATTATTCCCCAAGCAGCTTCTCAATCTCAACCTCTAAATCCACCGGCTTCGTTTGCGGTGCAAAACGCCCTACTACTTTCCCGTCTTTTCCAATTAAAAACTTAGTAAAGTTCCATTTCACAGCTTTCATACCAAGTAAACCTGGTGCTTGTTCTGTCATGTATGCATAAAGAGGATGAGCCTTATCACCTTTCACACCAATCTTTGCAAACATCGGGAAGTTTACACCGTAGTTCAATTCACAAAAACTTGTAATATCCGTTTCTGTACCAGGTTCTTGTCCCCCGAATTGATTACAAGGGAAACCGAGTATTTCTAGTCCTTGTTCTTGATATTTATCATATACTTCCTGTAACCCTTTATATTGAGGTGTAAATCCACATTTACTAGCTACATTTACAATGAGAAGTACTTTTCCTTCGTAATCTTTTAACGATTTTTCTTCTCCTGTTATTGTTTTAGCTGAAAAATCATAAACTGTCATTGTTCCTACCCCTCTCTTCACTATCATTCTATGTTTATACTATACTACATTAGTGAATATACGGCTCTTATTACAATACTTACACATTAAAATGATAGCGCTTTATTTTTGTTCAAAAATTCGACACAAATTACTAGACTTTAATGATGGAAAGTTTTACAATTGAATTGTGAACAAAATGTGACAGTTTGCATTATAAATTGTGACATTTTCAATTCCATTATAAAAGAAAAGGATGGTGTTGATTATGAAAACTGCACAACGTGAAATGATTTCAAATCGTGAGTTTTATTTCGTACTATATATGATGTTATTGTATGTTACTGGTTGGGTAATTGATGTAAATGGCTTATTCCTAAGTTCCTACTTTAATTTAGCAGGAGAGATTATTCTTCCCTTAGTTGGCGGCATTGTTGGACTGTTCGTTATGTTTATCAATAAAGAACAAACTAAATAACAACATTACATAAAGGCAGAAGACGAAATTTTCGTTTTCTGCCTTTTTCTTTTTTAGCGTATAATAAAAAACATGCAAGTATATAAGGAGTGGTAAGTATGAAAAAAGTAGAACAACTATCTTCTCATCTATATCTTATTGATGATTATGACTTACAACATGATGAACGCACAGGTACATACGTTTTATTAGGTGACGATATTACTTTAATTGAAACTTGTGCGGCCCCTTCTCTTCCCTATATTTTAGACGGCTTACAGCAATTACATATTAATTTAAATGATGTAAAAAACATTATCGTTACACATGTTCATTTAGATCACGCAGGCGCAGCAGGGTTAATGATGGAAAAGTGCCCAAATGCTACTCTATTTGTGCATCCGCGCGGGGCACGTCATATGATTGACCCCACAAAACTAATTCTTGGCGCAAAAGCTGTGTACAAAGAAGATTTTGATACACTCTTTGATCCAATTCTTCCAATTGAAGAAGAACGTGTTCACATTGTACAAAATGGTGATACATTAAAAATTGCAGAAGACCGTACACTTACATTTTATGATACACCGGGACATGCGAAGCACCATATTAGCATTCACGATTCAAAAACAAACGGCATTTTCACTGGTGATACGATTGGAATTTATTATAGGGAGCTAGCTGATCTTGGTGTAGAATTATATCTACCATCAACGTCCCCTTCACAATTCCAGCCAGATGCGATGATTGCCTCTAAAAATCACATTCAAAGTATGAATGTAGATACTATTTATTTCGGTCATTACGGCGCATCTGCCAATGTTACAGAAGTATATAGCCAACTTGAACATTGGTTACCCATTTTCGTTCATACTGGTAAAGATGTCTTTGAAAAATGTAATGATTTCGATGAGGCAACCAAAGCATTACAAACTTTATTAATGGATAAAATCTCTTCTCACCTTACAAAATTAAACGTCCCATCAAATCATTCCGTTTATAACATTTTACATCTAGATATAGAAATTAGCGCCATGGGCATTATTGATTATTTCACAAAGCAAGAAAAAACAAATTCCACTATTAAATAACGGCAAAAAAAGAGATATACAACAGTAGTTATTGTATATCTCTTCTTTCTTTGAATATATTTTTAGTAAAGGATGGTGGAATGCAATGCAAAAAGTGATGCTATACCTCTGCTTTACATTATTTATCGTCTTATTATTATTTGTCGGAGTAAAAATTCAATTTTATTTAGATACAGATGCGCAAGTGAACTTTAACCTTTATCCAAGGTTATTCTACTTTACACTCTTCCCTCTTTTAGTCGGCATTTTATTACGATTCCTACAATCAATTAATCGCGAAACGAGCAAACAAAACTGGAACTTTCAGCTGGATAAATTTATCGCTATTACGTTGCCTACACTATTCATTTCCTTTTCTCCAGCTCTACTCTTTTCACCACTTGGCGAATACCTACCTTATTTAACTAATATTATTCTTGTGAATACAACTTTCGTTACCATTATTAGTTTAATAGCTGGTTATTCACTATTAGATTGTTTTATACAAAAAGACAAGGAGAATAGTAAGGAATATAACTAAGTGATTTCCCACTTTCACTTTATTAAGCAAATCAAGTTAATTCTGCCCCTGACTTGTATGCAAAAGAGCCTAATGTTCAATTTTTAAGTGTCGTTGGTTATGGTGGTTTATTTATAAGTGCAATACTCCTTGTAAGAGTTGCTATACATGCGGTAAGGAAATTTAAGTAATAACAAAACGAGTATGAAATCGCATAGATTTTATACTCGTTTTTTATTGTTCATATATTTAATTGATAATAGGAAATTTATGTTAAACTAAAGAAAGTCGTGCACTAAATCAAAATACATTTCAAACAAGGGAGACTTATTATGAAATTAGGGACTTTCTCGTTTCTAACGTTTATCGCAAGTATATGTTCTTTCTTTGTTTTAAGAGGACCTAATGCGAATTTAACATTAATTATTGTGCTTCTAAGTATGCTTTCATTACTCGGTATTATTTTTGCGATCGCATCAAAGAATTGGCTATTTAAAATAGTTGGTACGGCATTAAATGGAGTAATACTAGTATTTGTATATTTCTTATTGCTAGCAAAAGGAATAGGTGGTTAATATATTTACGTTTCAATAAGAAAAGCTCACCTTTTCATCTACATACTCCATAAACTGTTCTGCTTTAATAAACCTTTCTTTATACGCTTCAGGTACTTCTTCTACTGTTATCCCACCACTCGATTTCGTTTTTACTAACACGGTTTGATATGCCATTAATGCTTCCATATATTGTTCATACTCTTCAGGAGTTAATACTTCTTTACTAGATTTATGGCCATTTAATTTATCAAAATACGGCTGAAGCTCCATTTCTACCTTTTTTAATCCCTCTTTTTTAGCTGGCGATAATTGATCATAATCAATATTACCATTCGAATCCCCGTACTCAAGCTTTGCATTCGTTAATTTCTTTAGTTCTTTTGTAAACTCTTCATATTCTTTTGCACCTATTTCATCTTTCGCTTGAGATAACTTTGCATTAAAACGTATGTATCCTTCTAATGTTATAGCTCCGGCATGCTTCTTTAAATTTTCAAACGACCCGTATATACCATCTGCCATAATAGATTGATAAGCAAAACCAGTTGTCGGAATTAAAAATGCGGCTGCAAGCACTCCTGCGATAAGGCGCTTCTTCCTTTTACTTCCACCGTTCTTCATTTTAATTTGAACGATTACTTTTTCTTTTAACTCTGGCGGGGCTATAATCCCTTTCGCTTCTTCTTGTATGGATTCCCTAACTCTACAATCTAAACTCATTTCACATTCCCTACCTCTCCTAAAAAGATTTCTTCTACTTGCTCTTTTTGACGTAGTTTCTTTAGTGCTGCATGAATTCTGGACTTCACGGTACCGATTGGAGTATGTAATATATGTGCTACTTCTTCTTGTGAGTAATCATGTAAGTATCTTAAGATAATAACTTGTTTCAATTTATATGGTAATTTATGAATGAGTTCAATTAATTTTTGGTTTGATATTTTACTTACAACATCGCTAGAAAAATCAATTTGTACTGGTTTTCTTTGCTCTTCTGCTTTTTTTACAATTCGCAGTCGCATCCACCTCTTTCTTCTATAAGAATGAATTTGTTTAATCGCAAGTCCAATTAACCATGGACGAAATGGCTTCTCACTATCATATTTACGAAGCGATTCATATAGCTGTATGTATATTTCCTGAACGACATCATCTATATCTGCTTTATCCTCTATTAAAAAATGTGCTGTCTTATATACTTCTTGAATCGTTTTATCATACAACTCACTATACGCTTCTTTATTGCCTGATAAAGTTAATTGGATTAGTTCTGTGTATACTGTTTCATCCTTCATATACCATCCCTCCTTTGTCCTACACTATATATTGGCAAGCAAACGATATTTCGTTCGATTTCTTTCAAAGATTTTTCAAATAAATTAATATAAGGATGCAATGGCTTCATAAGCTTCACTTATAACCCTGCATAACAATTATATAATTTCCCAATTCCTAATGAAGATTTAAAATAATATATATATTCAAATTTAGGAGGATGTATATGAAAGCTATCGTTGTAACTTCATTCGGTGGTCCTGAAGTGTTGAAATATACGGACATGGATATTCCTACATTTTCAGATAATCAAGTTTTAATTCGCGTTGTTGCTACTAGTGTTAATTTCGCCGATATTAAATCACGTTATGGCAAAAAAGGAAACAAAGCCTTACCTTTTATTCCAGGGATAGATGCAGCTGGTATTGTAGAACACGTAGGTTCTCATGTGAAAAATATTTATCCTGGCCAGCGTGTCATTACTTTTCCTCAAAATGGCTCTTACGCTGAATATGTTGTCGCGAACGAAAATCTTACTTTTGTATTACCTGATGAAGTTGATTTCCAAACTGCAGCTGCCTGCCCTATCGTATCTTTTACAAGCTACAATTTACTTGCAAATGTTGCAAGACTTCAGCAAGGTGAATCTGTTCTAATTCATGCCGCTGCTGGAGGAATTGGTACTACTGCGATTCAACTCGCAAAATTATTAGGGGCTAAAAAAGTAATCGGGACTGTCGGAAGTGAAGCAAAAAGAAAAATTGCTTTAGATGCTGGCGCTGATTATGTTATTTGTCATCAAGATGACGATTTTGTAGAGAGGGTAGGTCAGCTTACAAACGGAGAAGGCGTTAATATTGTTTTAGATTCTATTTCTGGTACTGTGTCCGAAAGAAGTTTAGACTGCCTTGCTTATTACGGTCGTCTCGTCCATTTCGGCAATGCTAGCGGAGAAGTTGGTAGTTTTCAAACGAAAGATTTACACGCAAGTTGCCGTTCTATACTCGGCTTCAGCTTTGGCACTACACGAAAAAAACGTCCTGAATTGCTTCAAGAAACTGCTAATCAAGTTTTCCGTTATTTACGCGATGGAAGTTTACAAATTAAAACTACGAAATCTTTTCCTCTTCAAGATGCAGGGAAAGCACATGAATGGGTCGAAAGTAGACAAAGTACAGGGAAAGTAATACTACACGTTCAGACAGCTCCCTAAAATGAATACATGAAATAGAGGTGTTATTCATGGGATCACGAATTATGCATATCATTATCGCTAACGGTATTGCTGAGAAACTTTCTATTCAAGATAAAACCTCTTTCTTACTTGGTGGTGTAGCTCCTGATGCTGTTCATTCAAAAGAAGAAAAAGGAACTTCACATTTTTACGCTGGTACAACGAAAAACTATACGAGAAGAATAGATTATGATTCATTTATTCATAAATATGAAGATCATATGGATGCCTCTTATATTTTAGGTTATTATACCCACCTCATTGCCGATGATAATTGGCTAAGTGGATTTTTTCTACCTTGGCTAAAAAACAGAATTGAGAACGACGAAACTATCGTGCCTATGTACTATAACGATTTTAAATTATTGAACGCACAATTGTTGCATCATTACGATAAAGAACAACAGCTCTTCGCCCTACTTAATCAAGAGGCTAACATTGTAAATATCGAGGAGATTTCTAGAGAGAATGCTTTAGCTTTTCGGCAATATATTTTTGAAGATATGCTGTACCCCGAGCAACATTTGTATGAAGACCTACAGGTGTTTACATTTGATCAAATCGTTGGTTATATTGAGACAGCTATTGAAAAAGGGACATTTTTTATCAAACAACTCTCTAATGAAAAATCCACTTCAAACATTTAATCCCCCTCATTATATATGAGGGGGATTTTGACATAACAATATCATTATTTGTTCTTTTCCATAACCGCAAAATAATTCCCTTCACTATCAGCAAAGTTAAACACTTTACCCGAAGGCATTGTTACCATTTCGCCAACTGTAACATTTTTATTTGTTAAATCTGTATATAGTTGTTCCAGATTTTCTGAGAAGAACATTAAAGACGGTGTACCAAGATTCAATTCTGGGCTCATTTTGGAGATAACCTCTTTATTATGTAATATGATACTCGTCTCAGCATCATTAGTTGGAGCGATTTCAATCCATCTCATTCCTTGATTGTTATCTTCCTCTGCGATTACATGAAACCCTACTTTTTCTGTCCAAAAATTTAATGCCTCATCTTGATTATTTACATATAACATAATTTGTCCGACTTTATGAATCATTTCATTTCCCCCTAATGGTTTTTATATTCTATGTAGCTTTCTACAATTACTATTGTTATTCCTTTTTCATTTATATGTACTTCTTTATGAAATTTATCGACTGGATCATTCCTTCACGTTCGTCAAAATAATCATTTCTTTCAATCATGTTATATCCATCAAAACCGATGTTATCTAATGTATGAAAAAACAAGTCGAAATCTACTTCACCATTTCCTGCTGCGACTTCTATATACTTACTTGAACTATCGCTTTTCAATTCTTTACAATCTTTAATATGCGTTTGTACTATATAATTTTTTAATAGCAATAAACTTTCTATCGGATTTTTATTTACATCACTTATTAAATTTGCTGGGTCAAAGTTAACAGCTAGTCCTTTTGAGTTTGTAGTTTCTAAAAATCTTTTTAACACTATTGCTTTTTCAGATCCCGTCTCAATAGCGAAGACTCCCCCGAATTTGAATGCTAAATTCCCTATTTCGTAACAGATTTGTTCCATTTTATTATAGTACTCACTTTTTTCATCATTTGGAATTCCCTCAATATGAGCTGTTATTATCCTTGCTCCCAACTCTAACCCTCTGTCAGTAATATATTTAAACCGTTCTATTGCACTGTCAACTTCCATTCCTACAATTCCGTTTTCTCCAAAATTAATCGCTAATGATGGGACTTTAATCCCATTAAAAGATAAGCTATCCTTTAAAGTAATCCATTCTAACTTTGAAATATTAGCTAAATTGAAATTCTCATTCATAGCATATAGTTGAATATATTCTAAATCCCATTCTCTCGCCTTTCTTATTCCTTCGTTTACTTCAATATGTTTCGTATTTAAAAACATTCCTAATTTCCTAGCCATACATGTACCTTCTTTTTATTATTTCGTATCATGTTAATATTCGACTTTTTTTATGTTACTTCCTTGTACAAACTAAACTAGAAATGCTACACCTTTATCAATATTCCCTGTAGAATCGTTAATATTTTTAAAGTTACGATAGATGAAATTTTAATCATCGTTAATAAAATTTCATCTATTATTCCACAAAAAAAAGACGTAACTACGCATAGTTACGTCTTTCCATTCATTTATCTAGGCTTTTTCTTACCAGTAAAAGCTGGTTTCTTTTTCTTTGGTGCTGGTGGTTTCGATTCTACAAATGTTCCTTTGAACATTTCTTGTTTCGTAAACACGATACCTAATTTTTTCGCAAATTGAAGTAATTTACGCTCTTCTTGTTCTGTTACAAGAGAAACGACTGTTCCTTCTTTACCCATACGTCCTGTACGTCCAGAGCGGTGAATATATTGGTCTACTGTATCTGGTAATTCTAAGTGAATTACGTGTGTTAAATCATCGATATCTAATCCACGTGCTGCAATATCAGTAGCAAGTAGAATCTCTAATTTCCCGCTGCGGAAAGCGCGCATCGTTACTTCACGCTCTTGTTTGCTTGCCTCTGCATGAAGTGCTGCTGCTTTCATTTTACGGAATTTTAGTTTTTGAGTAATTTCATCTAAACGGAATGGATCATTTAAGAAGGCAACTGCTTTTACATTTCCCATATGCATAACTCTTCTAATATAATCATTTTTTTCACGACGTTCACAAACGATATACGTATGTTCAACTAGGCTCTGTGCCTCTGAGCGTGTTACACGTACTAATTGTGGTTCAACTGTCAAATCACGTGCCGCATCTTCTGCAGCTTTTGTTATTGTCGCCGAGCAGAATACTAATTGACGATCACGCATCGTTGATTTAATTACATCAAGTACAGCACCCATCATCTTTTGTTTTACAATTTGATCAAACTCATCAAATACAATCGTTTTCACTTCATGCATCTTTAATTTTTTCATACGAATCAATTCTAAAATACGTCCTGGTGAACCGACAATAACTCTTGGGTGTTTCTTTAATTTTTCAACTTGGCGCTTAATATCCGCACCACCAATTAAAGACGCACCTGAAATATCAGTTCCTGCTGTAAACTTTTGAACCTCTTCATGAATTTGCATAACAAGTTCACGAGTTGGCGCTAAAATTACAACTTGAGGTTGTTTAATTTCAGGATTAATTTTATGTAAAAGTGGTAATAAGTACGCTAATGTTTTTCCTGTTCCAGTTGGAGATTCAGCTATAACGTCTTGTCCTTCTAAAATAGTTGGAATCGCTTGTTTTTGAATTTCAGTAAACTCTTTAAAACCAGCCTTTTCCCAAGCTTGTTGTAAAAATGGTTGCATATCTTTTATCATTTGTTTTTCTCCTTTATCTCTATTTTTGAAGAAAATGTTGTATTGTTCGCACCGTTTCTATCATGTGTGAAATAACAGCTATTAAATCATCAACATGGTCTTCTGTAATCGCTTTTTGAAATAGAACCTCTACCTTATTATGATATGAAATCGCTTGCTTATTATATTCGTATGAAATTTTCTGTGTAATCATTCGCTCTTTTCCCCAAATAGATTGCAATAAAGCTTCAATTTCTTGACATCCTATCTCTGGCTGTTCCATTTCGAACGAGAACGCTAACTTCATTTCACAACCTGGTATAAACTGAGGTACTTCTAATATTTCACCTGATAAATTCTTCGCATCAACAGATAGTGAAAATGTCGCCTCTACCAGCGTTTTAAATGTTTCTGTTAGTTGAAATGAAATACTATACATACGACTTAATGAAGCAAGATCCATCACATCTTTTCGATCTGTTACGAGAATATCACCGTGTAAATCGAAATCATAGACAGCTCCTTCCACAATTACCTTTAAATTTTCAAAAGCAGTTGGATCAAACATAATTTCCTCCAAAAAACAGGCGCCTTTCTATGGAAAGGCGCCACTTGATGTATATATAGTTTACAGATAAACGAGATGAATTACAACCTTTTAGAATAAACCTACTGCTTTTCCATCTTCATTTACATCCATTTGAAGCGCAGCTGGCTGTTTAGGAAGACCAGGCATTGTTAACATTGTTCCTGTTAACGCAACGATAAACCCTGCACCGATAGATGGTTTCAATTCACGAATTGTAACGATAAAGTCAGATGGGCGACCTAATTTTGTTGCATCATCAGAAAGAGAGTATTGTGTTTTCGCCATACAAATTGGTAGGTTACTCCAACCTTCCCCTTCATATTGAGCTAGTTGCTTACGTGCTTTCGGAGCAAATTCAATATCTTTTGCGCCGTACACTTTTTGAGCAATTGTACGAATCTTTTCTTCTAATGGTAATTCTAATTCATAAAGTGGTGCGTAGTTGTTTTCATCTTTTTCAATTTCTTTTAACACTTTCTCAGCAAGGTCAACTCCGCCTTGGCCACCTTTCTCCCAAACTTCTGTTAAGGATACTGCATAGCCACGCTCATTGCACCATTCTTGTAAGTATGTAACTTCTGCATCTGTATCAGTAATGAATTTGTTAATGGCAATTACGAATGGAACACCGAAGCTTTGAATTGTTTCAACATGCTTCTGTAAGTTTTCCATTCCTTTTGCTAACGCATCTACATTTTCTTCTTTTAATTGATCTTTCGCCACGCCACCGTGCATTTTAAGCGCACGAATAGTCGCAACAATAACTACCGCTTCTGGTTTAATACCAGCTGCACGTGCTTTAATGTCTAAAAACTTCTCAGCACCTAAATCTGCACCGAATCCAGCTTCTGTAATAACATAATCACCTAATTTTGCTGCCATCGTCGTAGCGATAACACTGTTACAACCGTGAGCGATATTCGCAAATGGTCCGCCATGAATGATAGCTGGTGTATTTTCTAATGTTTGTACTAAGTTCGGTTTTAATGCATCTTTTAATAGAAGTGTTAACGCACCTTCTACGCCTAAATCTTTAACTGTTACAGGTTGATTTGAAAAATTATAAGCGACAACAATGCGAGATAGACGAGCTTTTAAATCTTGAATATCTGTTGCAAGGCAGAATACGGCCATAATTTCAGATGCTACTGTAATATCAAAACCGTCTTCACGTGGCACACCTTGAACCGGTCCACCAAGGCCAATTACTACGTTACGAAGGGCACGATCATTTAAGTCAACACAGCGTTTCCAAACGATTTTACGCGTATCAATTCCAAGTGTGTTTCCTTGTTGGATATGATTATCAATGAACGCCGCTAATGCGTTATTGGCAGTTGTAATCGCATGAATATCTCCAGTAAAGTGAAGGTTAATATCTTCCATTGGTACTACTTGAGAATAACCGCCACCTGCTGCTCCGCCTTTTAATCCCATTGTTGGTCCAAGAGATGGTTCGCGAAGTGCAATTACTGTTTTCTTACCAATTTTATTAAAAGCTTGACCTAAACCAACTGTTACTGTTGATTTACCTTCTCCTGCTGGAGTTGGGTTAATCGCTGTTACTAAAACAACTTTACCGTCTTTCTCATCTTGTAAACGCTTAAAAATATCAAGAGATAACTTGCCTTTATAATGTCCGTATGGCTCTAGTTCTTCTTCTAAAATATTTAAATTAGCTGCAATTTCTTGAATCTTCTTCATACTTGCTTCTTGTGCGATTTCAATATCGGATTTAACTGTTGTAGTAGTTGTCATATACCCTAGTCCCCCTTTAATTGGTTCTGATGATATTGTATCAGTTTTTTGTATTTTCTGCACTTTTTTACCTCCTAAAAATTTTTTGATTTCGTTATACGTTTTTTAACATAAATACCCATAAGAACGTTAACGATTGTTGTAACTCTGTAGGTAGTTGACCTAACATCTTCTCATTTACTCCGCGCTTATATACGCCGGTGCCATCTACAACTTCAAATCCTTGTTCTTTTGCTAACTGTTCAAATTCCCAAGGCATCATCGTATTGCAAACAACATCTTTGCCGTATAGACGCGGATAACTATTCTCTCTCGGTTTTGCTGTCGGTCCTAAAATTGCAATACATGCGTATCCATTTTTCTTTAAAACACGCTTTATTTCATTTAATGCTCGCAATGGCTCCTCGGTCCATTCTAAAGAATTAATTGCCATAATTGCTTCAAATTTCTCATTTTCAAATGGTAATGAAGAAAGATCACCTTTTATAAAAGATAAGTTTGGGCCTTCTCCGCGTTCCTTACCCTTTTGAATCATAACTTCCGATAAGTCCACCCCAACCGCTTTGTACCCAGTAAGACTTAATTTATATGTACCATACCCATCACCACAGCCAACATCTAGCACTTGTACTTCCTTTTCCACGTACTGCTCAAAAAATGGAATGATTGTACTCCTGCTCCCGCTATCCCACATTTCTTGACTATTTTGATTCCAAAACTCTGCATTGTTATCCCATTTTTTCTCCGCCGATTCATGCCAATTAAACCTCGTCATACATTCCCCTACCTTCAGTTATTATCATTCATTTCATTCTACATCATTTTCCAAAATTCCTGTTTATCCCGCATTAACGGGCAGTAGAATTCGGCGAATGCGAGGAAGTTAGGTGGGAGATAACTGCCCGTAAAAGCCCGATTGGTGAGGGCTAATAATCAGTGGGGGATGGACAAAACCCCCACTGATTAAAGTTTCACTTTATCTTCATAAGGAGATGAACAGGATAACAACGAAATCTATTTTCTCCAATTTTTGCTTTACTTGGGTTTAACTCATACTCATGTTCTGTTCCTTATGAAAGATACTATAGATACACCCAATTGAAAGAGAGGGATGTACATGCGAAGAAAGAGAAATCATCATTTTAAAAGTGGTGAAAAAAACGAAGAGTATGCAGCTGAAATATCTCCAGCTGGTATTCCGATTAGACATGAGCGCAAAGAAATTGCAAATGAAATTGAAGGTACAAATACCGGTGCAATGATCGGCTATGTCGCATTATTTCTTTCGTTATTCTCCATTGCTTTTTATCCTGTTACACTCGGCTCCCTTGCTATTTTAGTTGGCTTATTAGCTGTCAATTTTGGGGCAAGAACACTTGGATATACCGCAATTGGTTTTGGCAGTTTTTCTGTTTTATTCACTCTACTATATCCGCTTGCTTTATCAGCGTTTTAAAAAAAAACACACCAAGTTATACTTGGTGTGTTCATTCATGATACAACATGATATGACCGCATCCACAACAATGCTTCGCTGTAATTTCTTGAAAAACCGGATAATTTTCTTCATCTCTATGCTCAATAAACACCTTTTCAAATCGGTACATGTTTGGCGCATATGCCCAATCTTGTTTCGTACGTGCATATAATGTTGAAGAAAAAAACTCCTCACCACCACAAACGATACATCCCTTCTTCATCAATACCCCTCCTATGCTTGTCTTACTTCATCTATATGAACATAAGCATAAAAAAAAGACCTTCTATTACTAGAAAGTCTTCTCTGAAACAAAAAGAAATGTACCGAATATACCTACTCCGCTATATTCTTTCGTAACACCAGCTTCTGTTTTATACGTTTGCTTTACAGTCATAAAGAAAACACCATTTCGTGCATCAATACTTTCAAACTGTAATTTCTCTTTTTTTTCATCTACATTTTGCGTGCATTCAAAGCTACTCTCGTCACATTTCAATGCATACTTATCCTCTAAATACAATTTAAAATCTGATTCTTTCGGACAAGTTATAAGTAATATCGCCACGAGAATAATACTTACAATACCCACAATTGTATAATATTTCTTCATTTGTTCTCCTTTCAAAAGACAAGAAAACTTGACTTCATGCGCCAAGTTTTCTTAGTCCACAACCCATTGCCACTCTTGTTCTTTCTTATCAAAAATGAGCCAACCCGTTTCTGTTGCTTCCGCTTTCAATTCATCGATATTATCTAGTACCTCATCCGTACTTTCGAATGATCCTACTACATATACCGGAATTTCAAGACCTCTTCTCGACTCAATTTTCCCCGCTAAATCAATGTATAACCCATCTTCCATTAACGGCATAAGCCCAAGGATAACTTCCTTTGAAATTGCTGGGAAAATTTTTGATTTTTGGAAGAAAGTAAAACGTTTCTTTCCAAACGAACCGAGTTTATATGGAATCACTTTACTTAGCATTCCTACAAAATCACCGATTCTACGGTAATACACTTTGTTGTACCAACCGTCATCATGTGAAAAATAAACGAATCTATTCTTCAACAATGGGAAGAACGTTCTTCCAAGTGGTTCTTTTTTGTGAGCCAAATATAATAATTCTGCAATTTCTTTTGGCTCTAACTCATCTAAATCGCTTGCATCATCGAAATCTACCCAACAAAATTCATCAAATTCATCAATCTCTGCTTGAATGAGTTTATGTATGTTTTCTTCCTCAACATATTCAAATAAAGTATGATAATGAAAATCTGTCCACTCAAAATTATGCTTTAAAAGCAATACTTGATGAAGCGGTGAAGGGATGTTACTTGCAAACTCTTTAAACGTAATTCCAGATGTAATAAAACAATGACCCCGACGATTACCATTAATATATATCATATTGTTTACTTGGTCAGATCCTCCAGACAAAGCACCTAGCCACCTTCGTTTTATATGTTTCAATTCTATAGCATATTTTAACATGAAAAATTTTAGAAACATAGAAAAAACTTCAAAAACTATTTACAATTTCATGTGTTTTATTACATACTGATTACAAGAAAAAACGCCTGCTCATAAGCAGGCGTTTTTAAAGGATATCATCTGGATTTTGAGGGTGATGATTCCCCTCTTTTTTTTCATCTTTTTGGAACATCGATTGAATTTTATCGATTGTTTGTGGAGCTAATTCAATTATTTTTTCTGCTAAATGTGTCGCATTTTGTAAATGAAGAATATTTACCCCATCTTTATTCACGACTAGAAATGCTACTGGTGTAATTGACACACCACCCGCACTACCGCCACCAAATGCAGGGTTACCATTCGCTCTTTGTCCATCATTCGTCTGGAAATCAGAACCTCCTGCTCCAAAACCGAACGCTACTTTAGAAACTGTTAACACTACACCACCGTCAGCCGTTTGAACAGGCTCCCCAACAATCGTATTTACATCGACCATTTCCTTTAAATTTTCCATCGCTGCTTTCATTAACCCTTGAATTGGATGATCCACCGTTCATAACCTCCTTTGTCATATCTTTCCTAGTTTTTCCGAAAGTTTGTGAACTAAACATAAAATTTTATATTGATTTCAAAAATATAAAGTTATAATATTTAGAAAAAACAAAAAAGAGGTAGTTTGTTATGATACGAAAATTAACAAAGAAAGATCATGAACAAGTATTTTCTTTTCTAAAAGAAGAAGTAGCCCTTAACTTGTTTATTATTGGAGATATTGAGGCTTTTGGTTACGAAACAGACTTTCAAGAGTTATGGGGAGCATTTGAAGAAAGCGGAACATTAAAATCTATTTTACTTCGCTTTCATGATGCGTTTATACCTTATAGTAAAGAAGAGTTTGTGGTTACTGACTATGAGGCACTTCTTTCAGCATATAAGCCGCTTAAACTCTCTGGCAAGTCAACTATTGTAGAAAGATTTGAAACTGCTCCAAGTATACAACTGGGGGCCAAAAATGAAATGTATTTTTGTGAATGTCTAGATGACAATAACTTACCTAACACACCAATTCATGAAACAATTAAACTTGCCTCACTAGATGATATAGAACGAATTATGCAATTACGAAGTAACATCTCTGAATTCCCGACCGCTAATGAATCAGAAAAAATGTTAAGGCAAGCTATCGAAACAACTACAGGACGTACATATTATATTGAAAAAGACGGTGCAATCATCGCATCCGCCTCTACTTCCGCTGAAAATTCATTATCCGCTATGGTAGTTGGCGTATGTACACATCCGAATTATCGCGGAAACGGATATGCTTCACTCATATTACAGAAAATGATTCAGGACTTTACGAAAGAAGGCCGAACACTTTGCCTATTTTATAACAATCCAACTGCTGGACGTATTTATAAACGACTAGGGTTTAAAGATATTGGAATGTGGACGATGTATCGTTAAAGAGCCGATTTATTCATCGGCTTCTTTTATTTATATTGTGCTATTCCAGCTTGAGCTATTTTCTCACTTCAAAGTCATAATTACTTGTCTTTCAACGAACCCAAAATCTTCGTACATTTCTTTCGCAAAGTTCCCTGCAAATACATTCAAACGAACTTCTGAATATTTTTCTTGTAGTTCTTTGATCCCAGCCTCCATTAATTTTCGTGATAACCCTCTCCCGCGATACTCTGAAAACACATACAATTCGTATATAAATCCAAGTTTTTCACGAGAAAAATAATCAGTATTTTCCCCTATTAATATCCATCCCATTACTTTATTTTCTTCTTTAATGACTAAATAATATGCTCCTTTTTCTATTATTGGCTCTGTAATTTCAATCGCTTTCTCCGTACTTAACTGACAATTTCCTCTCGTCCCTTCAAAAAGCGATTGAGCTGTATATTTTAATATTTCATTTGTATCTTCTTGATTTGCCTTTATTATCATTTTTCACAACTCCCCTTGAATAATAGGCATTATTATCGCTTGTTCAAGATTCTCCACTTCCATAACAATTGCCATTAATCCCTTTTCTGTACTTGTTTCATGAAACTCACCCTTCTCCCAAAACACAGCTTGTCCAGCTTCTACTGTCACTTTTTCTTTATCTGTCCCGCACACATATCCTTCGCCGTCCACAATAAGAAGCAGTTGAGATACAACTGCTTCATGATATCCGATGATTCCATTCTCTTGTAAATGCATAGCACCGATATGTATATTCCCTTGATGGTTTAATATTTTCGACATTATGAAATTAGATTGAAATACTGATATGTGCTTTCCCACTTTTTCACTAAAATCAAAAATTTTCACTTCTAGTCCTCCTTATATGTATAAAACCATCCTTACTGTCTGCATCAAATGTCCTTCAAAATCTTCTTCAAATTGCTCTAATTCGGCAAAACCTTTCGCTTCATAAAAGCGCTTTCCTTTTTCATTTGCTGACTCTACATGTATGTACAGTTTCCGGATCCCTTTTAATGTCTTAATCCCTCTTTGTAATAAGGTACTTCCTATCCCTTTTCCTTGCTGATCTGGTAACAAATAAATCGCACCTAATTCTGCTTCATTTTGCAGTCTAACAGGTGAAAAATTCGCAAATCCAATTACTTCTCCCTCTTCTTCTGCAACGAATAAATGTGTATTTTTAAGACGATATTTCATTTTTTCATCAGAATATGCTTCCTCTAAAAAACTATCTTGAACCTCTCTCGGAATAATTCCTTCGTAAGTATCATGCCAAGCTATTTTTGCTACGTTTTGTACAGCAGGAATATCTTCTTGCTTCATTTCTCTAATTACATATGTCATCTCGCTGTCTCCATTCTCTTTAAATTATATTCTGCTAATATACTAGAAGAAATGGCAGAACCATTTTCATAATTTACCTTAATTAATTTTAACTTCTCAATCGAAGCTAGTGTAACATCAAATTTTTCATATATATATTCCATTACACTTAAAAATTGATTTGAATTTAACCCATTAGCAATCGTGCAATGCGGAACCCATTTTCCTGGTACGTAATATGAATTCGGATTATCATGAAAAACTTTGAAATAATCATGATAAGAATGATGAAGTCTTAATAACTCATCGGTAATGGTTGGTGCTAGAAAGATCGTTCTATTAGTAGGAAAAGTTCCAACAGAAGGAAAAGTTACAGCAGCAATGTTCTCTTGAAAAACTACAAACTCCTCTAATTTCTCCGTATATAAATTAACATCTAACTCATTATAATCAGCCAATGTTATATGGGGTTCTACTCCAGCTAGTTGATTTATTCCTATTATATTTGTTAATTCATTTTGCAATTCTCTAATTTTATTAGTGAACACACAATCAAATGTAGCAATAATAGCGTACATGCTTCCTCACCCCTTCGTTACACATAGCGCTTCCCATTCTTCACGAATCATTCCCATTCGAATAGAATCATAGTATGTCCCGTTATAATATCGACAATTTCGCATTCTACCTTCTAATCGCATTCCTATTTTTTCCGCTACTTTCATCATTCGTTCATTTCCAGACCAAGTTGTGAGCCCTACTCTACCAATCTCCATATTTTCAAATAGTAAATCTCTATATAGTGTTAATGCTTCTGTACCATAGCCACCATTCCAGTATGCTGGATCATAAATTACGATTCCCATTTCTAACCAACGCGTCGGTTTATGTTCCCAATAAAATCCGACTGTCCCTATAATTTGACCGTTATTTTCTATTATTAAATTTGATAGTGGTTCTTCTTGCAAACGAGTTTGCATCTTCTCTTTATAGGACGAGTATTCTTGCATTGCAAACGGAAAATACGGTGCATCCCATTTCTTCCATTCTGGATTTTCTTCTTTATATATGAAGCTCCATAATGTTTTTATATCCGATTCTTCAATTGTACGAATTGTAACTTTGTTCCCCTTTAATATAACGTTTTGCATAATTTCCTCCTACATTCCTCTTTATTTCATATATAATTATAATATTTTTTCAGAAAAATCAAAACAAAACTATACTCTATATTGTATAATTTTGTTATAAGATACGAATTATTTATGTAAGTTCGCTAATTTTTTCGAGCTTAATTTAGAAACGGAACTTCGAAAAAAATTAGATGAAGTACGAACTCGTAACATAGTTAATAAAAAATAGGAGGTTATATCCCTCCCATTTTAGCTAAATATTTTATTTTCCTTCCTTTCTATCTTAAGTAGAATTCCTTTCTCTATCCAGCCCTCTACTCCATCTTTTTTAATTAAATCATATCCCATGCATCTACCATCAATTAAAGAAACTGTATCCCCTTTTCTAATATTGATTTGCGCGCAAGAAATATCGGTTTTTACCGTGTATTCACCTGATTCAAGTTGCTTTATATACTCGTTTTTTACATGAAGTAGTTCATTTGTTCCTTTTTGTTTACATACGGTAAAATCTTTCATTCTCTCCACAGGCTCTATGTAATAATGCGGATATGTAACCCCGCCCTGCATTTCTGAATTCGCATTAAAATCGGCCAATACTTCATACTGCGGAAAATGATCTACATATGTATAGGAAAATGTATCATTTAAAATATCTCGATAAATAATAAATGCATTTAATTGCCCTGCTTCTTTAATCGCATTACCACCATCAATCGCAATAATTTTTTTCTCCTTATCAATAACTGGATTATTAGACGGCGCTTCTTCAGAATAGTTCACAACAGGCCAATGTCCAACAATTACGTACTTATCCGCTCGGTGTGACTTATTAAAAAACCCTGGCATTGCAATTGCATTTTTCCTATCTGTTTGTTTCCAATCCTCTCTATCTTCAAGGCCAGCATGCACAAAGATATACTCCTCAGTTTCAATAGCAGTTGGCAATCCTGTTAGCCACTTTATTTCTTTTGAAAAATGGCTCATCAATATGTTTTTCACTTCACAAATATCACTCTCTTCATGAACGGTAACGTTCAATTTCCCTAGCCATTCATTAAAAATTGTATTTTTTCGCGTACATAAATAATTTATTAGCGCAGGATTTTCATTTACAAGCGCTTCAACTACAACTTCACAATTCCCTTCAACAACATAAACATTTGACTTGCTAATTACTAGATCCATCACATAGTCTACGACGCCAATGCTATCGCTCCCCTTCTCACAAAGGTCGCCATTTATAATTAAATAATCATCATCTTTAAAATTAACTTTATGTAATAATTCTTTTAAAAGATTTAATTCCCCATGAATATCAGATATTACGATAACTCTTACACCTTTTGGGACTAATAGTTTCTGAACTTTTTCCAAGTATAAACTCCCCTAACCTTCTTTAAATTCAATATTATCGTCTCAATTGTAAAGAAACTATTCGACAAAATAAGCAATTAACCCTCTTCATCTTATACTTCTAAATAAAAGTAGGTTCTATATGTTATCTCACATAGAACCTACTTAGTATTATAACTCTTTATAAAAAGAATAACTTACCTTATCATAGCCTTCTCTTTCATAAAAACGATGGGCATCAACCCTTGGAAACGCTGATGTAAGAACGATAGAACTGCACCCTTTCTCTTCCCCCCATTTTTCTACATATGATAGCAGAACCTTACCATACCCTTTTGATCTGTGAGCTTTCGCAGTTACAAGATCATATACAAAAACATGTTTCTCATTATAAAAGTTCGTACAAATCGCTACACCAGCGAGACAAACAACTTCATCATCTTCATTCTGTAACGAGAGTAGTTTGTAATTTTCTTCTTTCATTTTTTGAAATAAAGAACTTGCTTCTTCTCTTGAAAGTTTCGTTCGTAATTGCTGTAATACGGGGAATACATCATGTAAATCAGCTTCTGTTACTACTTCTCTAATATTCATTATGATTCTCTCCTTACTATTTATAAAATTTTCTAAATGTTATATCATTATTATAAAAAGTAACTGCCCCTAACTTAAGTGACAGTTCGATTATTTTTTATATGGCCAGTTTTTAAAGGAGAATTCATAAAATGGATTTTACTATCCCATTGCAACTTGAAAGTAAAACACCAATTTACTTACAAATTTACGAATATATGAAACGAGAAATCTCTCAGGGATTACTACCTACTGGTACACGCCTTCCTTCTCACAGAAATTTAGCGGTACAACTTAATGTTAGCCGTATTACTGTTGAATCTGCTTATCAACAATTATTAGCTGAAGGTTACGTAGAAAGTAAACCGAAACGTGGGATTTTTGTTGCAGAAGTTGATATTGATGTCATTCAAAATAAACAACAAGTTGTGTCAAACAGCACTAACAATATTAAAAAAGAAAAATATGACTATGATTGTAGCCAAGGGCTTATTGATCAAAAAGCTTTTCCAATTACAAACTGGAAAAGAGCATTACAAGAAACTTTATTCCAGTATGAAAATGAATTATTTGCTAAAGAAGATCCTCAAGGTGAGTTCGTTCTACGAGAGCATATTTCAAAATATTTATATCATGCCCGCGGGGTACATTCTTCACCTGATCAAATTATTATCGGAGCCGGTACGCAACCTCTTCTTTGGCTGCTACTTCAACTGCTTGGTTCAAAAAAAGAATACGGAATCGAAAATCCTGGATTTCACCGTATAACTGCTATGATTCAAAGTGCTGATCTTCCTGTTCACCCTATCCCTTTAGATGATAAAGGGATTCATATTTCAGCTTTACGTGAATCAGGTGCTAATGTAGCATACGTTACTCCATCTCACCAATTTCCACTTGGAATAATTATGCCTTTATCTAGAAGACTCGAACTATTAAAATGGGCCAATGATTGCGAAGGATATATTATTGAAGATGATTACGACGGGGAATTTCGTTATGTAGGCAAACCTATTCCTTCTTTACAAGGACTGGATTCAAAGGAACGTGTTATTTATATGGGAACTTTCTCGAAATCCTTTTTACCTTCTTTACGAATGGGATATATCGTCTTACCACCTCATCTTTTAAAAATCTATAAAGAACTTGGTGGCATGTTTAAACAAACGGTTTCTACCCTGCAACAACTCGCTTTTGCCACCTTTATTCAAAAAGGTGATTGGGAACGTCATTTAAACCGTAGTCGTACGTTATATAAAAGAAAGCATACATTACTAGTTAAATCTATCAAAAATGAAATGAAATCTCGTGTTCAAATACTCGGCGAACAATCAGGACTTCATATCGTACTTCACGTTCATAATGGGATGAACGAACAAGAACTTATTCATGTCGCTGCGAAACAACGCATTAAGTTGTACCCTCTCTCAACATACGATTCTGTTCATAATTTAAGCGAGGCGTCGTATGTATTACTCGGTTTCGGCAGTATTCCAGAAGATTGTATCGTAACTGTTGTCAAATTACTGAAAAGAGTCTGGTTCCCTAACTAAAAATAACTCCACGCAAGTTATACTTGCGTGGAGTTATTTTCATTCACTATTTTTCTGATACTTGCCCTGATCTCGCTGTCCTTCCTGGACGCTTTACACCAGTTGTTTCTGTTGAATAAGAAGCTTCAATTATAGCACTTGGATCTACAGAGAGAACGAGATCTTTCATTTTCGGATAAATGAAACGGTTTGTAATACAATAAATAATTCTCTGGTGCTCTCCTAAAAAACCACCTTCTCCATGTAGATACGTAACAGACAGTTGTAATTCTTTCATAAGCAGTTCGCCAATTTCTTTATTTTTATTCGAAATAATCATGACGCTCTTTCCTTGATTAATACCGTCTAATATGAAATCAATCATCTTCGTAACAATATAGAAAATTGCTAATGAGAACATCGCTTGCTCAATTGAAAATAAAATAGCAACAAATACAAAAATAACCGCATTTACAGCAAGTAAAAATGTACTAATTGGTACTTTAAAATGCTTATTCATCCAAACAGCTAACATTTCTGATCCGTCAATTGCTCCGCCCATTTTTACAACAATCCCAACACCAACACCAAATAGAACTCCTCCGTAAAGTACAATTAATAATTCCGAAGTCGTAATTGCTGGAAATGGTTTTAAATAAATCAATCCGAGTGTTGTAACAACATTTGCATAGGATGTACGGATAAAAAACTTCTTTCCCATTACTTTTGCAGTAAATAGTAAAATAGGAATATTAAGTCCTAAAAACACTCCGTAAAGTGGTAGCCCTGCAACTTTATTTGCCATAATAGCAATCGCAGTTACTCCGCCATCTACTAATCCATTAGGCGCTAAAATAAGCTCTAGTGAACCAGCTACAATAATAGATCCAATTGTTAATAATACGTATTCGAATAATTTTTTCATTCATTACCCCCAAAACATATATATTTTCTTAGTATTATCATAACTAATTTTTTTCGCAAATACAAAGAAATTGCTTTATATACACACATCCTTCACCTTTTTGTTAATTCTTATGTAGAATTTCAAACTTTAATACACTATATATAGAAATAATAACCCTCCTGATTTTTACCTCTTAATTAAATTATGGTATATAATCAATTTATAGAATTTACAGAAAAAGGAGCCTTTTCATGCTACAACAACTCTTCACTTCACCTATCCTATCTGTTCAAGCACTACATCCGGGCTATGAAGACCATGCAAGCGACGTGTTTCTTGTTAAAACAGAAGCTGAAAAAGTTATTGTTCGTTCCTCAAAAATGACTGAAGAGCCAAGCAATGATTTTTGGTGGGAATGCAAAAACCTATTTGGAATTGACCCAAGAAATGTACATCATTTAGAAACGATACACGCACTATTGAAAAAGCATACTACCTTACCCATCCCGACTATTTTGCAAAAACATGTTTTAAATGGACGAGAGTATGTTATCGCCGAAAAACTAGCAGGAAATACGCTGCAATCATTTATTGGACAACCTGATTCTATTTTATTCAGCCTTGGAAAAGGACTAGCAGAGATTCATTCATTTAAAGCTAATTTCACAGGAAACCCTTCTGGTACTTTCCAAGTTCCACTTGAAGAATTTAAGTCTCATATTTTAAAAGTAAGCAAGAATCTTGTAAATATGTTTTATTCCGATAATGCGAGCATACATAACGCATTTCATACTTTTGAATCACAACTCTCTTCCTTGCCATCACCGAAGGAATCTACACTCATTTTAATTGATATGGATCCTACTCAGTTTTTATCAGATGGTCAATCTATTACTGGTTTAGTAGATACAGAAGCTTATGCAATTGCTCCACGAGAGTTCGATTTTATTGGATTAGAATATGTACTTACAGAAAAAGAGGCTCGTGCTTTTAAACAAGGTTATGAGACCATTATGCCCATTCCTCGTCTTGAAGAATGTAGACAACCCTATCGATATTTATATCGCTTATTATCTATTCAAGGTAGTGTGGAGTTAGAAAAGTGGTTATGTCACCCATCCTATTTTTAAATATGATTGAGAGGGATTATGAAATGGATATTCAGAAAAAGAACTTTTTAGTTGAAAATGAAATACAACAGCTGAAAGATTTAGCTCATGTTTGCGGGCAACACGATAAAATTGATTACTCGTCAGATTTGCATGTCAACTTTTTAACTGCCCGTAATAAAGAAGTGGTAAATGATTTTCTATTTTATGATGATACTCAATTAATCGGTGCATTAAGTATGTATGACTTTGAAAGACCGACTAAACTGGAGTTAATAGGATTTGTTCATCCAAACTATAGAAAACAACATATAGGCACTACTCTTTTACAAACTGCAATGAAAGAAATACAAAAAAGAGAGGCAGATGAAGCCCTTCTTATAATTAATGGTGACTCTATTTCAGGGAAATCATTTGCAAAACAAATGAACTTACCTTATTTATATAGTGAGTACGGTATGGAGTTCAAAATAAACGAAGCACAAAAAACAATGAAAAATCATATTAACCTTACCGTTGCATCCTCTGAATTACTTCCTGATCTTATAGAAATCGCTAGTGAAGCTTTTGGAGATTCGGCAGCAAATACATCCACATGGTTACAAAAAATGATGAAGTCACCTTCTCATCAAGTTTACATTGCTTTTATTAATGAAAAAGCAATTGGAACGATTACCGTTACTGAGCAAGAGCAGTCTACTACACTATCAGGATTCGCAGTTCATCCTTCTTATCAAGGTAAAGGATATGGTAAAGATATTCTTAGTTATATGGTACATACACTTATTACAAAAGGCGTTTCAACAATTGAATTAGACGTCGAAACGAAAAATAACAATGCTTTAAAACTATATACACAGTGTGGATTTGAAATTATAACAAAGTATGATTATTACGAATTATCGGAATAATATTGACTTTTCCATCGAGGAAGCATGTTATTCTAGAGACGAAATTATTATCTCTTTAAACTCTGTGGGATTTAAAAACATTCAAATACATGGTGCAAATAGAACATTTTTCATTTGTCAAAAATAAAAAAACTGAATCATATCGATTCAGTTTTTTCTTAATATATTTACAACCGCAGTCGTTTCATCATTTTCTTTATAAACACGTGGAATTCTTCTATCTAACATACATGTAACTTCATAGTTAATTGTACCTAACATATCTGCTATTTCTTCCACCGCAATCTCTTCTTCACCTTGTTTGCCGTAGAATACAACTTCGTCTCCTACTTGTACTGGCATTGCATTTGTAACATCTAGCATAAGCTGATCCATACAAACACGACCAATAACAGGTACTCTAACTCCATTAATTAATGCATGCCCTTTATTAGATAACTGACGATTATAACCATCAGCATAACCAATTGGTACAGTTGCAATCCATTCTTCACCCGTTGTTACATACGTATTCCCATAGCTAACACCACGATTTTTCTTCGCATGTTTAACATGAGCTACTTTTGATTTTAAAGACAACGCTGGCTGTAAGGAAGCAACTGTATGATCCACTTCTCTTGAAGGATACATACCGTAAATTCCAATACCGACACGAACCATATTTTGAAATGTGTTACTAAGTTCCATTGATCCTGCACTGTTTGAACTATGAATATATGGAAAATGAATTCCTAATTCTTCCGCTGTATTTACAGCTTTCTCAAACAAACTTGTTTGCATATTTGTATAAGTTTTATCTATTTCATCAGCGGTAGAGTAATGTGTAAACATCCCTACTACTTCTACATATCGCATACTTTTTAACTCTTCAAAAAACGGTTTAATTTCTTCTTCCTGTAAACCGATACGGCTCATTCCTGTATCAATTTTCACATGAATTCGCACTTTCTTTTGAAGTTGGTTTGCAACTTCATCTATACCATGTAAATCTTCTACTCTATAAACAGTCATCATAACGTCATATTGAATTACATCTTCTACAGCTGCTACTGGTGTATATCCTAAAATTAAAATAGGTACAGTGATTCCAGCTTCTCTTAATTCAATTGCTTCGTCTACAAATGCAACTGCAAGTTGGTTTATTCCTGCTTCAATAGCCGATTTCGCAACTTCAACTGCCCCATGACCATACCCATTTGCTTTTACAGCAGCCATCATTGCAATATTTTCATCATTCACACGTTTTTTAAATTCTTTTACATTATGTTTTACAGCATTTAAGTCAACTTCAACAATTGTATCTCTTCCATATTTCAAGCTCATTGGTCTAACTCCTAACTCAATAATTACATTCCATTCTATTTCATGTTTCATATGACCTTTTACAATATAATACTTTTCACTATGCTAGTCAAACTACTAGAATTTTCGGAATTTTGAGTGTGATATAATACCCTTAAGAAATTATTATATACGGAGGCGAGAATAATTACAATGTTTGTTCCATCTGCATTGAATCAAGTTAAAATTGCTATCGATACTTCCATTCAAATACTGAACCAATATACTGAAAGTGATTTGAAAATACAACCGATTGAATCAAAGCGGTCATTATTTGAAATGTGTACACATCTTTCCCTTATTTGCCATGCTGATTTACTCATATTAAATGGTATTACAGAAAAAGAATTACATACCTTTTATATAGAACAAACACCAGAAACAATTACTCAAATGCAACAAACGATGATACAAGGGTACGATTTACTTTCTAAAACTTTTTTATCCTATTCCAATGAAGAATTAGCAGAAATTATGACTGCTTATTGGGGTATTTCTTACTCTCGATTCGAATGGTTACTTGAAATCGTTGCACATTTTTATCATCATCGCGGGCAAATTCATGTTTTATTAGTTGAGCATATTAAAGATCCTTGCATTCCCTTATTTGAATAGCTTTTCCACCCATTCATTATTCTACATACATTCCTAATTTTTCGTTAATATGAAATCACCACTTTCTTTCTATATAAATGTAATTTAAAAATTTTGCATAAAAACGGTCACCCCCTGACAAAGTTAACATATAGAGAGAAAGCGAATGCCTGCTCACTTTATATAAACCATTTTCATGCCTTATCAAACATAGATTCGTTATTTATAAAAAGCGAAGCAACAAAACCAATAAAGAGTATCAACCCTAATAAAATAAACGTCTGAGCATAGTCCCCTATTTTCATAAGATAAATAGAAATAATAGGTCCTATACTAGTTCCTAAAAATAAAATGAAAGTATAAATAGAAACTGCTATTCCCCTTGATTTTCCTCCTAATTGGCTGACAAGAGAAACTAAAGACGGAACGGATATAGCAATACCTATTACAAAACAGACGCTCATCATTACAAGTAGCGGCAGGTTCGAAATAAAGCCCATTGAACTTAGACTAAAAATAGAGACCAACAATCCGCCTTGAAGAACTTGCCTTACTTCGAACCTCTTTGTTAAGCGACCCGCAAGTGGTGACAGCAACATACCAAATAGCCCTGCTAAGCGAAAATAAAGAATTTGTTCTGGAGTTAAATTGTAAGTAGGAGAGCTCAAATAATTCCCTAAAACAGTATACATATTAACAAAAGCCATTAATAAAACAAAAGCAATCATATAGCTCAATACTAAGCTTTTATGTGTAAAAACTTTACCCATCTGTTTAATTGGTCCCAAAATATCAGTATAGGATTGAGACGTTTCCCCTTTCGGAAGAGAATAATGAATCCATACAGCAGTAATGATATAGACAATACTAAGAAGAAAGAACACCATATGCCATCCAAAATGCTGACTAACAGCTGTACTTATTACTTGCCCTGCAATTCCAGCTACTAAAAAACCGGTACTAACAAATCCTATTGTTGTAACCTTTTTTTCTACTGGAAACATTTCTACGACGTAAGCCAACGCTACTGGAGAAAATGTAGCTGCTGCTATCCCCTGTAATCCTCGAAGAATAACAAACCAAAATAAACTATCGACAAACCCTAATAAAAAAGAAACAATCGACAGCGCAAGTAATCCGATAAAAATCACTTTCTTCCGCCCATATTTATCAGAGATTGCCCCAAATAACAAACAACCTATAGCAAAGCCTACAGAAAATATACTGCCTGTAGCCGCAGATTGCGCTAATGAAACCTTAAAAAGGTCTGAAAATAGAGCGATTAAAGGAATTGTCACATATAAGCTGGACATAACTACCATACCTGCCCAACATAACACCGCTGTCATTACTGCGTAATTCCTTTCACTATTTACTTCTTTTGATATTTCCATCATAAAATCTCCCCCTTACAATGATTTTCCCCATCGGGTTAAAACATCTGAAGCAAATTACTCAAAAGGACATTCCTTCAATACTCACTTAATTTGTTTACGTTAAAAGACATATCACCACCTTGATCAAATTAGCTAAACATATAATTAGGTAACCTAATTATATGTTTAAATAAAAAAGTTGACTCTCACAATCAACTTATTTATCTACCTTCTCCTAATTTCACCTGCATAGTTACTTGCATTTTATTTAATAGCTTCTCTAAAACTTGACGCTCTTCTTGATTAAAGTCATCAACTAACGAAGCGCAAGATAACCAAAAAGTTGGTAAAGAATGCGTAACTAGTTCTTTTCCTTTTGGAGTAATTTTCACCTTTAATCTTCTTCGATCTTCAGAATGATGGAATCTGACGATTAACTCTCGTTTCTCCATCCAATCTAATAAGCCAGTGACAGAAGCACGTGTAATCCCTAATCGACTCGCAATATCCGAAGGACTCATGTTCACTTCTTCCCCATTCGATTCCATTTCACGCAAAATAAATAACAGTAAAAAATCTAATTTACTTTCCGAAATACCAAGCGGAGCTAAATCTACGTCAACAGCATCAAGAACATTATCAGACGTCCATAACATTAACAAACCAAGTTTTGCTGCGACTTGATCCGTATCCGCTGATGCTGTCTTTTTTATTAACTCTGCATATGGCTCAATCCCTAAAGGAAGAGAATCTTTTCTTGAATTCATTCATCTTCACTCTCCTTTCCCCTCAATTAATTAGCTTACCTAACTACTTTTCATTATACTCACATTCTTCCTTTTATTGCAAGAATATTATTAGACAAAACAATCCTGTTATTAAACAGGATCTCTCTACACTGACTAGCTATTATTTTTAAATAATACGAAACTCTTTTAAAGCAAAAGCAATACCACCTTCGCTCGCCTTCTTTGTAACAAAATCAGCTTTTGTTTTTAACTCTTCTCCACCATTCCCCATCGCAATTCCCAGTCCTACATACTGTAACATCTCAATATCATTTCCACCGTCACCAAAAGCAATTGCTTCTGATTTACAAATTTTCAGATGTTCCAATACCTTTTGAATTGCAGTTAGCTTCGATACTTTATTATCTTCCAACACATTCATAATGTAACCATGAAAACGTTCAAACGTAAGTGCTGGATATCTTTCAAAGAATTTTTGAGCTTCTGTTTCATCAGCATACAGACATACACAATAAATCTCTTCTGACAAGTTTCTAACTTTGTCAGGATACCGCTCTAAATTTAACGTTTCATTTAATGCTCGTATTACACGTTCGTCTTTTGAGGCAATACCATTCATTACAAATTCTTCTGTAAAATAAGAAACACTGTGACCATGTAATTCAGCGAAATTTGAAATGTCATGAACAATTTCAATTGAAAGTACCGATTTATGTATAACTTCATCAGCACATTTTATATGTGCACCATTTGCAGAAATAAACGTATTTATGCCCAGTTCTTTAAATTGTGAGCATAAACTATATGGTCTCCCAGTTGTAACAACGACGTGAATTCCTTTATCTATTAACCTTTGTATCGCTTCTTTTGTACTTTCGTGCATACTTCTATCAATCTCACTTAAAAGAGTACCGTCAACATCGAAAAATACAACTTTGTACATATCCTCTTACAATCCATCCAAATGATTTGTATCATTTATAAAATGAACAGTTTTCTGTTTATCCGTAAGTTCAATCAAACTAATACCCGTATCTCCCATTTTAAAATAATAGTCCATACTAATTGGCATTTGGAAAAATGCTCGTAAAATACTATTTATTACACCACCGTGTGCAACAATTGCAATCCGATCATATGTATTTTCTGTCACGATTTTAGAAAAGATTCCTTCTATTCTCATTCTAAATTCAATAAATGATTCCCCGTTTTCAAACCGGTCATGAAGAAACTTTGGCTCTGGATATTTTTTTGCTTCCTCAAATGATAAACCTGCTTGCACTCCATTATTGAACTCCATTAATTCCTCTTCTAATTGAATTGGGCACTGAATCGCTTCAGCTAATGTTTCAGCCGTTTCTCGAGCACGTTTTAATGTGCTTGCCCAAATGAAATCTGGCGAAAAGTCCGCTTTCACTTTCTGTACAAGTCTTTGTACTTGCTGTCTTCCCTTTTCTGTTAATTCAAAATCAGCTCGACCTTCATGTACATTTAAAATATCAGCTTCTGATTCACCGTGACGTATTAATAGTATTTGCATGTCTATCCCACTCCTTGTTTAATATTCACAAAATTCTATTATATCATATTTTAGGATTTCAAAAATAAAAAAGGAACGGTTTCCCGTTCCTCACCCATTCACTTTCTCTGCATCATTCCAATAATACTTACTAAACGCTTCCGTTAACACATCAATTGTGTTATATAATTCATCTAACGTATTATCAACACCACCAACTTCAATTAACATCGCATTTTTAGATAAATCTTGGTTATAAACGCCATTTCCATCTTTTTTATACTTCGGAAAAATCCCTCTACTTAATCCGTAATAGTTTTCATCTAAATAACTATTGATTGCCCTTGCAATTTTTTCATTTTCAGCACGCCCTTCATTTTCCATCCCAATTATAAAATATAATCTTGCATACGATTTTCCATTAATTACTTTTGTTGTTACCTTCTTCCGCTGATCATCACGGTGTATATCAATCGGAAACGCAATTTTAGTATTTTGTGCTAATGTTTCTTTTACATATCCATGAGACGCTTTATATGATTGCGGCCATTTCCATTTTTTACTCGCTAATAAATCCCCCATATTCGTTTTATCATGAATTACCGGAATTCCTTGTCCTTCAAGTTGTTCTTTCATACGTTTCCCTAGTAAGGACACATTTACATCCGGACTTGATGGATCGGTAGCCCCTGGTAATAACGGAAAGAAGGATTCCCAGCTATGTGTATGATAAATGTATACTGCGCTTTCTCCTTTTTTCGTTCCGTTCTTTTTCTTGATTGGATTATTCTTTTCCGCTTCTGTAACTTTATCTTTTGCTACTTCTCGCTCTTTCGTTACTTCTTCAATCGGTACACTAGATTCATTTGGGATATTCGTAAAGTTTGTCCCTTCTCCAGCTACGATAATGTTAGAGTAATACTTTGACATACCAGGTACTTCTTTACCGACAAACGTTCTCAAATCTTTTATTTTTAAATCTGTCGCAATAGAGAACATTAAATTCCCAACCGATTCTCGTTTATTTTGCTTAAAATAATCAAATCCATAATAGCGATTCTCACTTTCTATCATTTGAACAAAACCTTGCATAGATACTTTTCCAAACCATTGATTCGCATAATTCGATTTCATTGTATGTAAAAGTGACGTCAAAATCGACGCAATAATAATTACTATTAGTGCATATAGAAAGAGTAACGAAACTAGTTTTTTCCCATGTATACGAGTAGCATACTTTTTCACTGTATCACCTTCTTTATACATGGATATGTACAAGCCTTTCGCAATATACGCACAAAAAAGAGAAATGGCATCCCATTTCTCTTCCTCACTCTGATAGTTATTTTTCTGTATCTGACGAAGGTAATTTCTTCGCTTGTTTCTCTTTAAAAATTTCCCCAATAGCACCAAGAGTACCAAGTGTTTCAATTGCATTAGACGGAATAAAGACTTTATTTGCTGGTCCTTTTGCAACCTCAATCAATGATTCAAATGATTTATAAGCAAGTACGCGCTCATCTAAATCTGCTGCGCGAAGTAATTCAATTCGATTTTGTTCTGCTTTTGCGATTTCCTCAATCGCTCTTGCTTCCCCTTGCGCTTCTAATTCTTTTGCTTCTTTTAAACCTTCAGCTTCTCGAATACGCGCTTCTTTATCCCCTTCAGCCATTAAAATTTTACTTTGTTTTTCCCCTTCAGCACGAAGGACTTTATCTTGTTTCGCTGCTTCAGCTTCTAAAATGATTGCACGTTTATTACGTTCTGCTTTCATTTGTTTTTCCATTGATACTTGCACATCTTTTGGTGGGTTAATATCGACTATTTCGACACGCTCAATACGAACGCCCCATTTTTCTGTCGCTTCATCAAGTGCTAAACGAATTTCTGTTGAAATTTTTTCACGACCTGATAATGTTTCATCAAGCTCCATTTTACCAATAATTTGTCGCATTGTTGCAGATGTAATATTACGAACACCATATTCATAGTTTGAAATACCATATGTCGCAAGCTCTGGTTCAACAATTTGATAGAAAATAATTGTATCAATTTCTACTTGTACATTATCTTTCGTAATTACCTTTTGTGGTGGTACATTCGTTTGTTGAATACGTAAATCATGATATACACGAACACGATCTACAATTGGGATTAAAATATTTAATCCTGGGTGCATAATCCGTTGAAATTTACCAAACCTTTCAACAACCCCAACTTTTTGCTGCGAAATAATTTTAATCGTCAATGCAATAAATACAACGACAATCAATGCGAAAATAATCGTTAACGTTAATGCTACTGCCATATTTATTCACTCTCCTTTTTCACTTGTAAAATAGTACTATGCCTCTTTATAACAACGACTTTTTCTCCAGCATCAATAGGAGTATCCGAAATAGCTGTCCAAGTATCTCCATCCACTTTCACAATACCGTTCACTTCACTTGTAATCGCTTGCATAACAATTCCATTTTTACCAACCAGTTTATCTACTGTATCAGTAAAACCTTTTGCTTCTCGAAAGTTTTTTGAAATTCTTTTCGTAAAGAAAGTCAATGTTAAACTTACAATCGCCCCAACAACAACTTGTAAGAATAGTGCATCAGGAGCAAACAAAGCAATAAGACCTCCGACAACAGCTCCAATTCCAAGCCAAAGCATGTAAAAAGTAATCGACAACATTTCTGCAATAAATAAAATACCCGCTATTATAAACCAAATCACCCATCCAGCCATATGCAACCCTCACTTTCTTTCTCATTTTCTATATGTATATGAAGAAAAGAATGGTTTATCCGCCCTTTCTCATAGAGGGGCGTTTGCTACAAGCTATTATGTATATTCGCTGTTACAACAAGCATTAATAAAATACTATATTAATATATTCCTCATTATACATGAAAATCCCTTTCAAAAAATGACAAAAAATTTAATTCTTTCAAAAATATATTTTTCAGATTATAATTTTAAAAATATTATTGATTTGAAGATGGGATTCTTATTGCCGAAACGTTCACTAGCTTACTATTTAGGCTCCAAAATGTGTATTACCCTCGCTGACATTGTATATCTATATCACAACTAAATCAGCTACAATTACCGATATTTTCGGTGTTCGTACTATTTATATCATCGCTTCTTTTCTTATTTTATGTTCTGCTTGTTTGTCTTTTCGTTTATTAAAGCATCAGAGATTGCAAAAGAAAGAGATTTCTATTTAACATATTGTATCTAAGTGATTTATTTCTTATATAAGACTTCCAACTACATAGTCCAATGAATTTATATCAACGATTTTCCAATTATATCTATCACAGCTTACAATATATCAACGATTCGATATGAGATATCGATTCATCAACAGAAATCGACAATACTTTTAGCTATTAATAAGAGAAGGCTGGCCTCCATAAATGTCACTTTACCTATAAGTTGGCCGCAGTTGGAAGCATAAGTTGACCAGAAAACACTTATTTTTGCAAATAATTATCTAGTTATTCAACGGAATTGGAAACATAAATTGGCCGTAAGTTAATTATTAACCCATAAGCTGGCCGTGTGTTTTATTCATGTAGCTTTGGAATAATATTTGGTTAAATTGATACTAATAACCTTAATATACGAGCAAGTGGAACTGACGCTTTCGTTAGTTAATAGGTCACTATGCTCTCTTGATATGCTTTCTTTACCCGTTCAATTTGAGCAAAGTGTCCTTGTATATGTTGAAGATCTTTCAATTGAAAATAACCTATAAATCATTTATAAATAAAGTTGTTCTTTGGCAGGTTTATCCAAATATATATAGAAATGTGAAAAAGTAAATTTTAATCTGACCAGAGGAGATGAAGAAATTGTTAAAAAAAGTCGGTATAGGAGTATTTTCTACAGCAATTGCATTAAGTGCCAGTATAGGTTTTTCAGGTATTGTATCAGCAGATAGTCCATCTGCAAATGAACAAGTTAGGAATGGAGACTTTGAGGATGGGCTAAATAACTGGATTTTATCTAATCCTAATTCTTCTACCGAGAATATCGGCACTTCTGAACCAGGCAATCATTATCTCAAATTAATACATGCAGACACAGCCTATCAGCTTGTTACTGTAAAGCCGTATACAGAATATACATTAACATTTGATATAGCGGGAAGTATAGTTTCCCCATCAGAAGTAACAGTAGGTAATCTGAATGCCAATCAAGAAATCGTTCCATTAACAAAGAAGCAGTATACAGGATTTAAGCCGGAACATCATGAGATAAAGTTTAAAACAGGGGAAGATGTGTCAAACTTTGCTGTCAAACTTGCTTCTACAGCAAATGGGAGGGTTAAGTTTGATAATGTACAATTAAAGGAAAAGGAAAAATCTTATATTTTAAATGTTGATTTTGACCACAATTCAAGTTTAGAACCTCTTAAACCATATGGCTATATAAATTACAATATTGAAGAGCATGCAGGAGTAAATAATTCTAAAGGACTTCATTTAAGTGGATATAGCGGTGGATTTTTGGGGGACGTAACTTTGAAGCCTAATACTACATACATACTGTCCGCATCTGGAAAAGTAACTACTCCTGGTAGAAGTATATACGTATCAGTAGGGGGGCCTGATGTAATAAAACCAGACGGCATTAGATTTACTTCCTCACAGTATGAACAAAAATCGTTCGAATTTACTACTCGAAATTATAGTTCTCCAAGTCCAAACATCAACATTTTTACTGATTCCGTATTACCAGGCGATGATAATGAATATCTTCATGCCTATATTGATGATATCGTACTAGTTGAAAAGTAGCCATATGCCTATAGACTTGAGACTTTGAAATGTATCCAAAACGAAGTTTGTTCTTTCTACATTTATTTATGGGAATTCAGCTCGTTTTTCATTTTGGGGTATTTGCTATTCTTAGGTTGATGGCAATGTGATGCTATCCCTAAAAGTCGCGACATTAAAAATATTCTTCAAATCCTGGAAGCACAAGTTGGCCGTATACTAAAAGAAGCATAAGTTGACCAAAACGGCCATCTTATGCTTCTTGTTATAATAAATCCATTTCAGGCAACCTTCTCTCGTTTCTATTTACGATAAGTTTGGTATTTTTCTATGTTTTGTCGCTTGTTCAAAAGCGTATGCTAATTTAATCAAAGTCCCCTCACTAAAAGCAGTACTGGCAATCGTAATTCCAAAAGGCCTCCCGCTTTTCATATATCCTGCTGGTATTGCTATAGATGGGTACCCAGCTTTTGCACATATTGTAGAGCCTATATAGGAAGGGAACAGTATCGCATCAAGATCGTATTTTTTTAATGCAAAATCAATTCCTTGTTCTTGCGAAAAATATATATCTTCTAATCTTGCATTTAAGTATTCAGAATTTCTTAACGTATTAGGAAAATCTTTTCTTATTTCTAACCTAGTTTGTCCATATTTCAAAGCTCTTTCTGCTATATTTTTATTAAATTCCATTAACTCCGAAATAGAATGTACTGGGATAGTAGAAGGTAATTTAGAAAGATAGTTATCTAAGCTATGCTTCAGTTCATAAAGCGGAACTCCCCAACTCCATTCCCTATGAAAGGATGGAATATCTATCTCTTCTATTACTGTCGCTCCTTCACTACGTAATACTTGAAGTGTTTCTTCAAACAATTTTTCATCGTACTCACTAGATTCGTAATAATCTTTTGGTGCATTGCTAAATACACCAATCTTCGCTCCATTTAAGCCATTAACCTCGAGATATTTTGTATAACTCTTCTCTGCCATACCTTCACTTTTATGAGTAGCTACATCTTTCTCATCTACCCCAGTTAAACTCCCTAGCAAAATAGCTGCATCTGTTACCGTTCTAGCAAACGGACCGGCTGTATCTTGTGAATAAGTGAACGGAATAATTCCTCTACGGCTAATTAAACCAACAGTCGGTTTAATACCTACTACAGAGTTTTGAATAGCCGGACTTAAAATAGAAGCATCCGTTTCTGTCCCAACAGATAACACTGTAAAATTAGCGGCAACCGCTATAGCAGAACCTGTACTCGATCCTCCAACAAACATATCATCCTTGCCCGTTCCATATGGATTGATTGTTTGACCACCTCTTGCACTATACCCGGCCCACATTTCAAAAGACATTGCATTTGCTAGTTCTGTCATATTTGTTTTTCCTATTATAACTACTCCTGCTTCTCGCAATTTTTTTACGAGAAATGCATCTTCACTACCTATATTTTGTTCCAAGGCAATCGTACCTGCACTTGTATGCATGGAGTCATTCGTTTCAATATTGTCCTTCAGTAAAACTGGTATACCATGTAATGGACCTCTCACACCTTTTGTCTTTCTTTCATGATCTAACGCTTCTGCAATAAAGATAGCATCTGGATTTATTTCTAAAATAGAATTGATTTTCGGACCATCTTGGTCATACTTTGCGATCCTATAAAAATAATACATGACTAATTCTTTCGACGTTAATTTTCCTTCTTCCATTGCAGTTTGTATATCATGAATTGTTAATTCTTTTTGCAATAATGTATTGAACTGAATTTCCATTTTCATTCTCCTTTTATAAGCCGATACGATAAACTTAACTAAATCTATACAATTCAATCAAATTTACACAAGTTAGTGCTTCATCGTGTTCTCGCAACCCCGAAGGGACGAGGGGTATCACACTCCACACGAGGCAGTATCGTTACCTCATATTATCAAGCATTTATTTTACCCATCTTGATAAATTTATCGAAGCATTTAAATCCCTATCGTGATGGCTATTGCATTGAACACAGTCCCATTCACGAATCTTTAAACTCCACTGTCCTTCTGATTGAACTGAATGGTCGTATTTAACTCCGCAACATGAGCAAATCTTGCTTGAAGCGAACCATTTATCAGCTTTTACATATTCAATGCCGTACTTCTCGCACTTGTATGACAAACATTGAAAGAAGAAGTTTAATTTTTGAAATGAAAATGCTTTCGATAGTTTTTTGTTTTTTAACAAGTTTAAGATATGTAAGTCTTCCACAACAATCCTCATTGGTTTGGTTTTCACCAAGTTAGCTGTTGCTTGATGGATATGGTTATTTCGGATATTAATAATTTTCCTAGATAACCGAAGGTGCTCAGTTTTAACTTTTTCATATCCGGCAGATTGAATTTTCACACCTTTTTTAAATCTCCTAGACATATCTCTTTGCGCTGACTTTTTCCTTTTTAAAAGTTTTTTAACCTTAGCATCTTTGTTTATATTTCGTTCTTTCGTACCATTAGAAGCTACAAACAGCTCTTTTAAACCAACATCCACACCAATCGACTCATCGGTTAATTCTTGTGCTTCAAAGGATTCTTGGAACCCTACACTAATCCACCAGTGACGACCATCAAAGGTAACTCTTGGATTTGATGGTTTTTTGTTTCTTGGTAGTTGTTGGCTTGTTTTTACTTCTCCAATGGACTGAATATCAACTACTTTCTTTCCTATAATCAGTCTTTCATAATTGGCATAAAATCCTTGGATTAAATCTTTTTTGGATTTATAAGAAGTGTGATAACCATTTTTGTACTTTTCGAACGAATGTTTCCTCGCCTTGTCAAAATCTTTTGAAGCCTGTTTGGGAACTTGTGCATTGATGTCTTTTAACCACTTATATCTCTTTCGCTTCTTGATCTTTGTAAATCGTTTCTGTAAAGCTAACTGTGAAACAGATTTTCCAAATAGCTTATAGTATCTATCACTCATTCTTTTACAATAGTTATAAGCGAATCTTGCAGCACCAGCATGGTTTCTAAGCACTTTTTCTTGTTCAGGCGTTGGAATCAGTCTGACTTTCTTCGACAATATCATCAGAAGTCAACTCCTTAATCATCTGATTGATTTTTTCAGCTTTCGCAACATTCACGCTCACCATTTCTAGCCACGTTGTAGTTCAATCAGCTTTAGGGATTGCCCGCAGTTAACCCGCCCTACTAGCCAATCACTTGACTAGCAGGGCTTACTGATATATTTAATTAACTTTGGTTATAATTGGTTAAATAAATCGTAACAGTTAGTTACCCTTTAAAGGACTTCAACTTACTAGTTCAAAAACCTTTAATTTCCAGAGAAATAAAAAGAGTCTGAAACGAATTCAATATCGCCTCAGACCCTTTTTATTATTTTACATATACCTCTTCTAACAAATGTAAAAACTCGCCTTGTTTACCCGCTAATTCAGGACATTTGTTAATATCAATCCACTCATAACAAAATACTAAACCTTTGTCTTCCTCACCGGCACTTACTATATGTTCCCACGTATCTTTCACATCTGTTAATAATGAAATGTGGAAAAAATGACATTTTTGATATTCCTTTTTTTCTTTCATATAAATAATGTAATCAGAAAGGAAGCGTTCGATACAAAAATGGCGTAGCCCTGACTCTTCTTGTACTTCGCGTAAAATTGCTGCCTCTAACGTTTCCCCTTCATCTACTGTCCCACCTGGCACTTGGATACCAGCCTCTCGTATATCACGATGTTTAAAAACGAGTAGTTGCATAACCCCTTCTTTTTCTCTCGTAATATATGCATGTACCTTTTTCTTATATAACATCGTCATCTTAGCCCTCTCCCCTCAATTCATTACTGCGTTACTTCTTCAAGCGTCAGTTGGTTTTCATATAAATATGTAGCTTGCGGATTCCCAACATACCGTACATGCCACGGTTCATAACGATAGCCGGTAATCCCTTCTTTCTCTTTCGTATATCGAATAACAAAACCAAACTTATGGGCATTTTCAGAAAGCCACTTTCCTTCTTTCGTCTCCCCAAAAACATTTTCTAACTGAAATTTAGCAGATTGAGATGTAATATCCATAGCTAGTCCTGTTTGATGTTCACTCGTACCAGGGACTGCACTAGACATCGCTGTCTTTGCTTCTCCATCTTGTTTTTTATACATTGTATTTAATGCTTTTTGTCGATCAAAAGATCTAAATCCAGAGACTGCAAAAAGGAAAATCCGCTCATTATCGGCTTGCTGAATCATTTCCTCAAGTGCCACCGCTGCCTCTTTCCTCATCTTTTTCTTCTCCTGATCACCTTCACTAGAATAACGTACTTTCGGAACAACTAAATCTGGCGGTCTATACCCATCTGGTAAACGCCTATTTTTATTCACAAGTACAAGCATCGAATTTGGATTACTAATGACTGCGATATCCCCATCCATATTAGCAATCGTTTCTTTTGCTTTCGGAAATATATTGTTTACATTTACTTCTCGCGCCTCTTGATCCTTATACATTTTATAATTTATTCCCGCTACTCCAACAATCAGTATCACTGCTACGATACCAAGTAATGTCCATCTTTTTTTCATATAACGACCTCTTATTTTAATAATTTGGCCATGTAATACTCATCGACGTCCTTTCCATCGATAATAAGAGAAGCTTTTTTGACACCTTCTTGTTCGAATCCAGCTTTTTTATATAGTGCCTGAGCTCTTGTATTGTGGGCCATTACCGTTAATTCTAAACGCCATACATCATGTAATCTTGCCCACATCTCCACTTCTTTAAACAAACTCGTTCCAATACCTCGGCCACTATACTCTTGCAAAATACCAATTACAATTGTCGCAACATGTCTCTTTCTTTGAACATCATTACCATTAGCTAAAATAAATCCAATTACTCTATCATCTTCAACTGCTACAAATATTGTCGCATATTCATTTTCTATAAAACGGTGGACCATCTTTTCTTGTTGCTCTACTGTAGTTTTTCGTTCTCCTGGTTCGTATAACATAAATTTCGTTTCTTCGTCTAATTGCTTACTTAATTGTAAAAATGATGCTGCATCTTCTACTCTAATCTCTCGTATCATCTTGATCCCCTATCCATTCTGTTAGTTTAAAATTTCCCTTGTAAAAACATTTTCTCCACTATTCTGAAAATTCCTTTCTAAATTTCTTACTATAAATAGACAAATTTCGATATTACTATAATAATAGGTAATTATGTCTATAATGTGACATGTCTTTCTACCTATAGATTATGAATAAAAAAAACGTAAGCTTCTCGCTTACGTTTTTCCCGTATTAACGGGTATCCCGATTGATGAGGGCTAATTAAATTCCCACTTTATCCATTCACTTTTTCCGCTTGCCAAAAATACCCTCCAAATGCTTTAGCAAGAACATCAATCGATCTATTTAATTCTTCATCTGTATTATCTACACCACCAACTTCAATTAAAATCGCTTGTCCCGATAAGTCTTGATTATAGACTCCATTTCCTGTTTGGAACCCTTTTTGAATGACACCACGGCTTACTCCTGGATATTTCTTATTAATTTCCTCATGAAGAGCTGTTGCTAATTGTAAGTTCTTTTCATAATTTTTATTTCCTTTCCCAATTACAAAAGCAAGCTTTGCATATGATTTATCTCCAATTGTTTTTGTCGTGACATTTTTCCGTGCACTATCACGGTGCAAATCGAAAAAATATTGGAGTTCTTTATTACCAGCCATCGCTTCTTGTACAATTTCTCGTGACAGTTTATAAGAACTATTACTATTTAATCCTTTACTTATTAATTTTTGACCAACATCAGTTTTATCGTTAGTAGCACCGATCCCTTCACTTTCTAACTGTTCACGCAATCGATCGCCAACTATTGAAATATTCGTTACAGAACTCGTTGCTTTATTTGGATTTGGGTCATTCGTTAAGTTGAGTAACGGCAAATAAGATTCCCAGCTATGTGAATGATAAATCAATGCAACTTGTCTTTTTCCCGTCGTTTGAGATGGTTGTTTCTTCTCTTTATTCGGATCAGGCTTAGGAACTTGTCCAGCTTCTCCAGTCCGTTCCTTCACTACTTCTTCAAGAGGAACACTCGATTCTATCGGTAAGTTGGAGTAATTTGTTCCTTCACCTGCTATAACGATTTCTGTATCATATTTCCCAAATCCCGGAAGTTCTTTCCCGACAAAACTACGTACATCATCAAAACGAATATTCGTAGCCATCGAAAAGAGGAATGAAGAAATAGAAAAGTCTTGATTCAAATTCCGGTATTCCTGTGTAAAATAATGATTCTCTTTCCCAATAACGTACATGTAACCATTCATTGATAACTCATTTAACCAATTATATAAATACGTTGACTTTGTCTCTTTCATGGAAGTTACCATTACACTAATAAGAAAGAAAGTCGCTAATACCGTAGTAATAACAAATATAATTAACTTGCGTACACTTGTTAATTTCACGTAAAAAAAGCCTCGATTCATACTATCACCCTCTCTATTTCAAGTTATGTACAAGCTCTAGAGAATAGACCGCTTAAATTCCGGCTATATTGTTAATGAGGTGAAATGAATTGAAGCTACTAATAGGAACATTACCAATCGTCTTATCATTTATTTTTTATTTGTTTGCTTTACATCCTAAAATTCGTATTACGCTACATATTTTCGCATACTTAGCACTGTATGTACTCGGGACAATTATTTCTATTAATATATATGATGTTTTAATACAAAATTTAGTTTTCATGACAAGCATTCATGGAATTTTACTAAATCCACTTTTTCTACTTGCAGGAGCATATATAGGTATATACACTTTGTACTTAATTTTGTCTCAAATTATTATGAAACTAATGAATATAAAAAATGGAGCGTAACGAAATGCAGCCACCATTCATCTGTCATAAATGCAAAAAAAGAATAGCAAGAAAGAAAGATCTTATTACCTCTACATGGCATTTCCGCTTTTATTTATTTCACAACACTTGTTTCAAAAATCAGCAATTATTTGTCTCACGTTTTATTCCTATAAATACACTCTTTGGTTTCTTTCTTATTATATATGGACTTATTGCTGGTAGCATTCTAATGTTCACGGAGCCATCTATCGTTTGGCTTATTTTTTTGCTTCCTATCTTATATCGATTTCTTTCCTATTATTACGTTGAACGTTTTTTCTCTAAATAACTAGTAGACTGACCTCTAGGAATGCTTAAACACTCCCATTCATTTTCTTTTAACATTTTTCCAATGTAAATAATCTGTCCAATATGCAAAGCATAATGAGAAATTTGTCTTTCAATTGCTTGTATGACAGTAAGTGCTTCACCGCGAATGTATACTGTCTTTAATAAGTGTTCAGACATTATAGTATTCATCGTTTTAAAAACGTATTCCCACCCTTCTTGCCACGCTGCAAGGGCTTCTTCCTTAGAACGATAGCCCCCTTCAAATTCACCATCTCGGTTACGATCTGTTTTTTCACCATCAGACGTTAAAAAATCCGTCCATCTCGAACGCATATTACCATGCAAATGCTTAATAATAATCGCAATACTATTTATCTCCTCATGAGAAGACAACATTATCTGTTCATAAGATAATTGAGAAAGTACTCGTTCTCCTTGGCTTTGTGTTGCTTTAAAATTCGAAATTGCACATTTTAAATATTCTCGTCCGATATCCAAATTAACACCTACCTTCACACTAACTAATTTTCGTTCCATTCGGTAGTTCCATATTAGGCTGAAGTAAAACAACATCGTCAGCTTCAGGAACTCCGCCAAGTACAAGTACTTCCGATTTAAATCCTGCCACACGCTTTGGTGGGAAATTCACAATAGCAACGACTTGTTGACCGATTAAATCTTCTGGATTGTATCTTTTCGTAATTTGAGCACTTGATTGCTTAACCCCTAACTCTCCAAAATCGATTTCTAACTTAATTGCAGGAATTCTTGCTTCTTTAAATTCCTCTGCCTTTCTTACCGTCCCAATACGCAAATCCAAAGTTAAAAAATCTTCAAAATTAGCCATTTTATCAATCCTCCCAATTATTACTTAGACAAAGCATAAAAATCTCCTTCAAAAAAAAGAAAGGCGCCTAGGCACCTTTCTTTTGTAATTCACATGATTCATTTGATTTATAGAAGAAGAAACCGAGAACTCCGCCAATACATGATGGGATTAACCACCCTATTCCTTCTTTATATAACGGTAACATTTGTAGTACATTTGAAATTGCGTCAATTTTGATGTTCGCACTTTCTAAACCATTAAATAAACTAATCGACAATGCACCTAATATTGCACCAATATAAATTGTATTACGCTTTCCAATCCATTTATGGAAATACGAAAGTACAATTAATACAATTGCAACTGGATAAATGATCATTAACACTGGTAAAGTTACTGCGATTAATTGTGTCAATCCTAAGTTAGATACAATTAAACTAAATACACATACTATTGTTACAATCGTTTTATGTGAAAATTTCGGGAATAAGTTTGAAAAGAACCCTGCACATGCAGATGCTAATCCAACCGAAGTCGTTAAACAAGCAAGTGTAATAACAAGTCCTAATAAAATTTTCCCACTCGTTCCATACAACTCATTTACAACATTCGTTAATATAAGACCACCGTTCTCTGAAACACCAAGTGATGTACTTGTTGAACCTAGATAAGCAAGTGATAAATATATTAACGTTAAACCTATTACAGCAATTACTCCTGATACGACTGTTATTTTTGCGATTTGTCCGCTCTCTTTTATTCCTTTTGAGCGAATAACTTGTACAACAACAATTCCAAACACAAGAGCACTAATTGCATCCATCGTTAAATACCCTTGAATAAACCCTCCAAAGAAAGCATTTTCTTTATAAGCAGCTAACGGTTCCGCCGGTGTTCCAATCGGATCAATAATTGCCTTTCCGACAATAACAGCAACTATTAATACTAACAACGGTGTAAGGAACTTTCCAAACCAATCAACTAATTTAGATGGATTTAATGATAAGTACCACGTTACTCCGAAGAAAACTATAGTGTAAAGGAACAGCATGTACCATTCTGAAACCATTGCTTCTGATAAAAACGGCTTCATTCCCATTTCAAACGAAACAGCTCCAGTACGCGGGATCGCAAAGAATGGTCCAATTGCTAAATAACTAACTAGTGGAAAAATAAACGCAAATATAGGGTGAACTCTAGAAGATAGCGCTTTCAAGTCCCCCTCTACAAACGCGACAGCTGTGACAGCTAATAGGGGTAATCCGACTCCTGTTACTAGGAATCCAATGGTAGCAATCCAAACATTTTCTCCTGCTTGTTGACCTAAAACTGGTGGAAAAATTAAATTTCCTGCTCCTAAAAATAATGCAAATAACATTAAACCGATTGCTAGCGTATCACCTGGCCTTAATCGTCCCTTCATTTTTTTCATTTGCATAGCACTTTTTCATTGTTTTTCTCTATTTTCACAATATGCTATGCATCCTCCTCTCTGTTCATAATCATAAAATATGCCCCTTACAAAGCAATGTCTTTCTCCATAATTTCTCCATTCCCCTTTTAATTACTCCAAATGATAGATTTTGATTTTTTTGAATATTTAAGTCATTAGAGTGTTATAACGTGGAGTTTAGTTGTCAGACCTCTTTGTTTTTATCACACATATAGTAACATATTTGGCTGAAAAATAAAAACATATTTTTAAATAGAATTTTTTGAAAATCAAAATTATCCACACATAACTCCTTTATTTATTCTATTACACAAATTTTTTTAGAAATTTACGATTTTTACATTTTATTATATTTGAATATTTTTATGCGAAAGAAAGTAAAAGCCATCAAAAAATAAGATGGCTTTTACTTGTTACTCTATCGTTTCAACTTCACGTGGATTATTCATCTCTTCAACATACACAACTCTAAATCCATGATCTTCTAAATCCTTTAGCAATGTTTCTAATTCACTATCTTCAAACTCTTCTCCCAATGTAAACATAATTCTACGTACTAATAAAGCATCATTATCAAAAGTCATTAAGCTTTGAATACCAGTGTATTTCTTTAGCACTGTCGATAATTTTTGAATGGCCCCGTTATAATCTTGTGTTCCAATCATGACAGAATATTTACTAGAATGGACTCCCCATGCATCTTCTAATAGTTCAAAAACTTTTTTATGAGTTAAAATACCAAGGAAGATCCCTTTTTCATCAACTACTGATAAATACGGTAGTTTTTTAATTGTAAAAAATACTTTAAAGAAGGAAGAGTCTTCTCTCACGTACCCATTCGTATCGTTCAATAATTGTAATACATTATCTTCAAGTGAACCTTTATATTCTAAAATATCTACTTTGTATACATTCCCTAAAAACTTCTCTTTTTTTTCATCTAAAACTGGTACACAACGATACCCCGTTTTATTTAAATGCTCCAGCGTTTCCCCTATCGTAATTGAACTTGAGCAAAACAAAACTTCCCTCTTTGGCACATAATTCCCTTTAATCCTCATAAAAAAGCCTCCTTATGCTAAAATACTTTCTGTGCCATAACTATATTATATTTTCAGAAAAAAATAAATATATTATTTTATTTTTCTGAAAATTATTCGTTTTTCCGTCATAATTTATTCATTAATCATACACTTGTTTAATCACAGTATAGTATATTCTCTCTAACTTACTTCGAGAAAAATATGTTGTAACTTCATCCGAAAAAAGATAAAATAAGAATAAGAATTTTCTGAATATTCAAAGAGTAGGTGGTTGTATGTCCTTATTGCGCTCACATATATGTAAATTTATAGCCGGTGTTTTGATTATTTTTGTCATAAGTCCTCTTCCAGTATTATTCATTACACATAATTACTCCTACTTAACTGGATTTATAAGCATTTTTCATAATTTAGCACAGCCTTCTTCCATTTCAATTCCAACAATTGATTGGATGCATGAACCTATCCTTTTCTCAGCAAATCAGCTTATACATACACAAAATATAATACATACCTCTAACCATTCGTCACCACTGTTCCCCTACATATGGGAAATATATTTTTTATCGATCGTTCGTTTCACATTCACTCTTGTAATCGGTTTCTTTATAAGTCTAGGAATTGGTCATCTATTTTTAAAAGCACCAAACTCTTTAAAAAAGTGTAGTTCTTTATTTCGCTGGATACCGTATTCTTTTGGCACGGTGATATTACAATGTTTAGTCCTATTATCACTTCTCTACATCGCGAAATTCATAAAGTTTCCTTTCTTCTCCTCTTTTATCATCGTATGTAGCACTTCTATGATAATCGTTATGCAAGCAATTAAAAAATGGCTACCGTTTTTAAATACTACTAATGAATACGAAATAAAAAATTCATCTTTCCTTGTTGATACGTTATTTATTGCGCTTACTTCTAATCATAAATCTATTTTGAGTTCCATTATTCTTTCATTCGTTTTTATGGAATGTATTTTTCATACAAACGGACTATTACAATTTATCGTCCAATTTGGCGGAAATGCACCTATAGTTGTCACGATTGGTTTATTACTACTTTATATTCCATATAGCATCTTATCGTTTCTCCAAGCTTTATGGACAACAAACTACCCTAAACAGAACACGTATACTTTAACTAGAAGTATTTCGAAACCATAACATAGAATAACCGTCTACTTAAATTAAAAGTAGACGGTTATTCCTATTATATAGAGGACAAAATAACAGCAAATTAAAAAACTACTATTAAAACCTACCATTATTTACCCATTTTCTTTGACTAATCTTTTCATTTGGATTTATTATAAAAGTATAACATAATTGCAGGAGGTGACATCTTTATTCCAAAGTAGGAATAAAGAACACACTTGGACATATTAAATATTTTTCTCATCTTTATACTTATCCTTATTTCTGGTTTTTTCGTTGCTTCAGAATTCGCTGTCGTAAAAGTACGAAAAAGTCGAATTGACCAGCTTGCTAATGAAGGTAATAAACAAGCATTAGCTGCAAGAAGCGTCTTATCTAATTTAGATGTTTATTTATCTGCTTGTCAGCTCGGTATTACTATCACTTCTTTAGGACTTGGTTGGCTTGGTGAACCAACTGTAGAGCATTTATTACGACCACTATTTGAAAGAATAAATATTACTGGAACAATGGCTAACACGCTATCCTTTATTATTGCTTTTAGTGTGATTACTTTTTTCCATGTTGTATTAGGCGAGTTAGTTCCTAAGTCTTTCGCAATCCAAAAAGCTGAAGCAATCACATTAAAATTTGCAAAACCGCTTATTTTGTTTGATAAAATTATGTATCCATTCATTTGGTTACTGAATAGTTCAGCTGTATTTTTCACTAAATTATTAGGTTTAGAACCTGCAAAAGAAAATGAACTTGCTCATTCCGAAGAAGAACTACGACTCATTTTAGGTGAAAGCTATAAAAGCGGCGAAATTAATCAAACCGAATATAAATATGTAAATAATATTTTTGAATTTGATGATCGTGTTGCTAAAGAAATTATGGTACCTAGAACTGAAATGGTTTGTTTATCTACTGAAAATACGTTAGAAGAAAATATGAAAATCGTTGCAACTGAAAAGTATACACGTTATCCTATTATTGAAAAGGATAAAGATGATATTATCGGAATGATAAATACGAAAGAGATTTTTCATAATCAAACAAAAGGCATTTACAAACCACTTGATGCTTACATACATCCTGTTTTAACTGTATTTGAAACAGTTCCCATTCGTAAAACGTTAATACACCTCCAAAAGAACCGCGTACAAATGGCGATTGTTATGGATGAATACGGTGGAACTGCTGGCCTTTTAACGATGGAGGATATTCTTGAAGAAATTATCGGAGAAATTCAAGATGAATTTGACGCAGACGAATCACCAATGATTGAAAAGCGTACTCCTAAGCTTACTGTTTTAGATGGGAAAGTACTCATTTCTGAAGTAAATGATATGTTTGGCCTACATATCGATGAAAGTGATTTAGATACAATTGGTGGTTGGCTTCTCTCTCAATCAATTGATTTAAATATTGAGGCTGGCTATTCAGTTGAATATGATGGTTTTCAATTTAAAGCATTAGAACTTGATGGGCATCAAATTAAAAAGATCGCTGTACATAAATTAGATACTACAAAGGAGTTATAAAGTGACTGTTTTACTAACAATTTGTATCATTGCTTGTTTCATTGTTTCATTTCTTGCCTTTATTTACCCCATTATTCCTGGCATCCTTGCCGTATGGGCTGGCTATTTCATTTATCATTTTGGAATAAATGGCGGAGAGTTAACGACATCTTTTTGGATTATTCAAGTCATTTTTACACTCTTCATTTTCGTTGCTGACTTTATTGCAAATGGATACTTCCTAAAAAAATACGGAAGTACAAAATCGGGCGAACGTGTTGGTATGGTTTCTATCATTGTCGGATCGTTCTTCTTCCCACCATTCGGGCTTATTATCATACCGTTCTTATCTGTATTTATTACGGAACTAATGCATAAAAAGGCGCCAAAAGACGCCCTTTTAGTCGGAATTGCAACTGTAGTCGGTTTTTTAAGTAGTACAGTAGCCAAAGCCATTCTCCAAATCATTATGATTATCATCTTTGTATGCTATATCATTTTTTAGCCATCCCTATTTTGGGATGGTTTTTTAATATGAAATACCTACTCGGCTTTTCTCGTATAAGCTTTTATTACGTAATCTCCATGTAAAATGAGCTGTATCACCAACTGTAATTTTGGATCCATCTGCTGGCAATATATCTTTTTCAGTTCGATATACCCCAGTTACATCACCGTCTATTAAATGAGTCGGACAAACAACAGTCCAACATAAATTACTGTTATGTAGCGCTTTATAAGCAGCTAAGTGGTCTTTCGCAGCTGTTGTTGTTTTTCTTTTCGATTCCTTTGATTGGAAACGATATATATTGGGGTTTGTTCGCGCTTGTAAAATACCAGCAGTTCCTATTGTAACAATTTTCTTTATGCCCTCTTCTTCCATTTGTTTTATAATAATCGGTACACTCTTCTCTAACGTTCCATTTCGATCAGTTCCAAGAGCACTAATTACAATATCACATCCTTTAATCGCTTCCTTTATATCGTCTCCGTTTAATACATTTCCCTTAATAACATGCAACCTTTCATGCTCTATTTCTACTTTACTCAAATCACGAACTAATACCGTCACTTCATATGAATCATGTAATGCCAATTTCATAATGTGTGACCCTACTCTACCTGTCGCTCCTAATATACATACTTTCATTTACTTTCTCCTTTTCAATTCTTTCTCTCTATTTTTCCGCAAAACTTACAAATACGCAACAAAAAAGCTCCCTCATATATGTGAGGAAGCTCTATTATCCATTTATTTCTTTTCTTTCGAATCTGAAGACTTATCTGTTCCGCTTGTTTCTTTATCTTTCTTTTCATCTTGCTTTGTTGTTGTGTCATCCTCTTTCTTTTTATCCTCATCTTTACTACAACCTACCATTAATAAAGAACTTGCAAGTGCCATAGCAGTTAATGACTTAACCCATTTGTTCATTTGCGTTTCCTCCCTTTGATAGAATATGTACAATCCCATATTACTCTTTATTTTTAAAGGAAAGATTTAAAAATAGTAAAGATACAGTAAACTTTTGTAAATTTTCGGATAACATAACCAATCTTTAATCCCCCCTCTAATTAGACATAAAAAAACTAAGGCGCCTTTCATTCCACCTTAGCTTTTCACGCGAATTTTTCATTTTCATATACATGTTTAATCTTATATTCCTTCTTCACAACATATTGCCAAACATTATATGCGTAACGATTCATTTTCACAAAACAATTTTCCAGAAAAGAACGAAACTCCGGGTTCGCAACTTCTACTGCCACTTGAGCAAACTTTAATGCCAATCGTTTCAAATGTGTAATATAACAAATAGCAATCCCCATATCCCCTGTATATTCATTATCTGTTTCCCTATCCATTTCTGTAAATTCCGGCCACATTTGTTTACAAGTTATATGCTGTACATTTTCTCCTTCTTGAAAATTCACTTGTTCATTATATGCTTGTAACATATACGGCAAATGATGCTGTAAAATATCCTTTAATTCTTCATCTCGAACCTTGCCCGTGTACTCTCCAACTTTATATATAAGTGTGTAACTATATGTCATCAATTCTTTCATACAATCCATTAAAGCTCCTCCCTTCCTATTTTTCATCTATATACTATAAATATGATGCGATACCATTCGCTATTCTTGCTAGAAACCAATCCCAGCTACTAATTTTCTCAAAATCTTCTTCAGAAAATCGTTTTGATTTATGAAAGTCTTCTTTTAATCGACTCCATACGTCAGCAACGACTTTCTTGTCATATATGAAACAGTTAGATTCGTTATTTAAATAAAAGCTTCTATTATCAAAATTCGCTGTACCGATATCAACGATGTCCTCATCAATGATTGTTACTTTCCCATGAAAAAATCCATTTCGATATTGATAAATCTCCGCTCCAGCATCTAACATGTCTTTCAAATAAGGATAGGCAGCCTGTTTTAACAATACGGCATCACTTTTAAATGGAACGAGTATTTTCACATGAACACCACGATTTAATGCATCTTTCAGTCCTTTTACCATCTCTTTACTCGGTACAAAATATGGTGTAGCGATAATTAAGGAATGTTTTGCCTTCTTTAAAAGCGCTCCGTACTCCTGCCATAAACCTTTCCCATTCGAAAATACATATTGATATTTTATATTTCCTTGTACAGGTAACTCTTGACGTATAGGGACCTTTTCTCCCGTATCTTCCTGCCAATCTTCCGCAAATTTCCGTTCCATATCAGTAGCTCCATTTCCTTCGATGCGTACATGATAATCACGCCACGGACCAAATTTAGGATCCTGCCCAAGATATTCCTTTCCGATATTGAAGCCACCAATGTACGAAACTTTCCCATCTATAGTAACAATGCGTCTATGATTACGTTGATGCAAAGAATAAAATAAGTTTTTTAATTTAAGTTTTTTACTAAATGTAAACTTCACGCCTTTTTCTTTTAATTGATTAATTATCTTTTTCTTAAGCTTATATCCGCCAATGCGGTCTACTGACAATTTTACATCTACTCCGCTAGATGCTTTTTTCTCTAATAATTGTAAGAATTCTTTACTTACCTCATCTTTACCTACAATATAAAAATGAATATACACATTCTTTTCTGCACGATTTATATTCTCAAATAAACTTCTATATAACTCATCACCGTTCGTATATAATTGAAAATCCCCTGATCGAATTTTTTCTAATTCATATCCACTAGCCATTTTCTTCCCCATTTCCACATCAACGTTCATCCATATGAATACACCTATAAAACAAATTATTACAATTAAAAAGTGCTTCATGGATACGTTCCTTTCTCTAACTACTGTTATTCCTATATCTTTCCTTTTTTTAAACATTATCATACAAAAAAATATGTCATTGCATGATATACGTCCATATCAAACAAGAGCTCATCTGCATATTGTATGTTGTATCTTAAAATAAAAGGAGGAAATAACAATGGGCTTCGCACATGGTAATGGATTTGCGCTACTAGTCGTATTATTTATCCTCTTAATTATCGTCGGTGCTGCTTGCTTCTGCTAAGCAGTTATTGTAATACGATATGGGGATGAAAAAACTATAAAAGCGGACACCTATTTTTAGGTGTCCGCTTTTCATTTCATAAAATCCCCTAGCCCATTACAAAAATAGTACCACTAGGAAAGTATTTTACATCAAAAAGTTAGCAGTGTAGCTACCTTCTTACTCTCCGCCTTACGAATATGACGCTGTTCTGCACGTAACACAGCAATTCGATGCAATTCTTTCTCCTCTTCTGTCTCAGGGATAACACGAGGTACAGGGACTGGATTATTCTCCTTGCTAAGCGCAACAAAAGTAACGAATGAAGTTGCTGCTACACGTTTTTCACCTGAAATTAAATCTTCTGCTACTACTTTCACAAATATCTCCATAGAAGTTCTTCCCGTCCAAATTACGAAAGATTCATAACTAACACAATCTGAAGAACGTACTGGGTATAAGAAATCTACCCAATCCATAGACGCTGTGACACATTCCATTCTCGAGTGTCTCGTTGCTGAAATTGAAGCAACCATATCCATCTCCGCCAATATCTTTCCACCAAATAGCGTGTTATGATCATTTAAATCCGTTGGAAATACTCGACTTGTTTTAAAAACTCTTGATTCATTAGCTGTTTTACCCTTTACTTCAGTCATTGTTATCACCCCTTTAATTATATATCTCTAATATCCAAACATTTACTACATCTCATGAACTACACGTTTAATATTAACAATTTTTAGAACTTTTAGTCCACAAAAAAAGAACCGATTTTATCAATCGGCTCCTCTAAATACATATTGTTCTTTCGGCTGTTCAACTTTATTCCATTTCGTTACTTCTAACACTGGAATATTTGCATGGAATGGCTGATAAAATTCAGTTGAAATTTCTCCTTCCACCTGAATCCAATCATCATTTTTCCACTCTACACCTTCTGGTTTTTTAACTAACATACCATATACACCCGAATCCGCAACACAATGTATAATACCGAAACGGAATAAGAAATATTGTTCCTTTTTAGAAGAATCATCTCGGAAAACAAATCCTTTATAAGACAGGGTTTTACCAGTAAATTCACCAGGATAATTATAAATTGTCTCCATACCCTTTAAGAAATCTTCATCTTTTAAAGTGATATTGTCTTTCGTAACAAACTCTTTCTTCCCTTTTTCCATTACACCACGATATCCTTCTTTCCCGTAATAAATACTCGTATCCGGTCTTAAGAATTGTCTTGTCATAAATGGATCTTTACTTTCCGCTTGTGCAACAGGAAAGTGAAACCCCTTCGCCTTAACAATGTCCGAATCTAATGTTGCAATTGGGAAAAATAATCCTGAAATAATCGGAAAACAGAACAGAGTATAAGAAAACGTTCGTTTCCACCATGTATTTTCATCTTTCGAATGATCATGCCCACAATGGCTATGATCACAACTGCAATCATGTTTCTCTTTTTCCTTTTGATGCTCTTTCTGGAAAACGATAATAATTTGTATAATCGTTAAGAAGCCTAAAATAATAGCTGCAGTTTTTGATAAATAGGCATACTTCATATTTATATACTTCGTAATGTTACCGGAAATATGAAGCTGTCCAATTAAAATTGTGAACCCTAGTAATATATATGCTCGAAACATAACCTACCACCCCATCGCATAAATGAGTAGTGAGCTTGCATAAACAACAAGTGTAACTGTAACCGTCACAACAATTACAAATTTTGTTTTAAATGTCGCAAGCATCATAAACATATTTTTAATATCCACCATCGGTCCATATACGAGGAACGCGACTAGTGACGCTGTTGAAAATGTACTTTGGAATGAAGAAGCAATAAATGCATCTGCCTCTGAACAAAGTGATAAAATGAAAGCAAGTCCCATCATAACAGCTGATGAAGAAAACGGACCTTGTCCAATTGCAAGCAATGTTGAAGTTTGTACAAATGTTTGAACCGCAGCTGCAATTAACGCACCTAGCACTAAATATTTTCCCATTGAGAAGAATTCCTCAACAGCATGTGTACATACATCCCACATTTTTTTACGTAACGGACGCTTATGATTCACTTCTGGGAAGTGATCATCTCTTAATTGATGTTCTTTAAACATAAATGATAATATAATTCCAACGATAATTGCTACGATAATCGCTACTATAGAACGATACCATACCATGTGCATACTACTTCCAAAAGCAACATATGTTGCAAATAATACAACTGGATTAATAATCGGTCCAGTTAACATAAATGCAATTCCTGCATAGGGTGGAACCCCTTTTCCGATTAATCGTCTTACAATCGGAACAATTCCACATTCACACCCAGGAAACATCATACCTAAAAAAGTAGCTAATAAAACAGACAGAAATCGGTTTTTAGGCATCCATTTTGCCACCATATCTTCTGTCACAAACATTTGAATGAATCCTGAAATAAATACACCAATTAGCACAAAAGGAAGTGCTTCGATTAATATTGAGATAAAGATTGTATTCATTTGCAGGAATGCTTTCGGTAATTGAAACAATTCCATGATGTATTTCCTCCAACTTTTCATTAACAATATGTAATTTTAACTCCATTTTATTATTTGAACAAGAGTTATATGGAATTCATAACCTTCATACACATTACATTTCACAAGTTATATTCTGTTCCAAAATTGAGATTTTATAGCAAAAAAAGCTGCTCTAGCGCAGTTTTATAACTATGCTAGAGCAGCTTTCTTATCATTAAAAGTAACGTTTCTTCCAAAAAACAAATGCTAAAGTGAAAGATAATGTTACACATATTATAAGTACAATTACAAAACCATATGCTTCCCCTTCAAATGGAACCTTTACATTCATTCCAAAGAAACTAGAAACCATCGTTGGTAATGATAAAATGATTGTAATAGAAGTCAACAGTTTCATAACACTATTTAAATTGTTAGAAATAACCGAACTAAATGTATTCATCATTCCACTTAAGATGTGACTATATATTTCCGCCATTTCAATAGCCTGCTTATTTTCAATTAATACATCTTCTAGTAAATCTTGATCGTCTTCATACATTTTCAAAAATGTACTGTTTCGCATTAATTTTTGAATTACAATTTTATTTGCCTTTAATGATGTTGTAAAATAAACTAAACTTTTTTCAAGGCCGAGCAATGTGAAAATTTCTTTATTTTTCATCGACTTATTTAATTGGTGCTCTAAATCGATTGTTTTTCGATTAATTTGCTTTAAGTACCTTAAATAATAAGTAGAAATTGTATATAAGAGCTGAAGTGCGAAGCGCGTCTTTTTAAACGTATAAAATTCTTTAATACGTTGATTAATAAAGCGTTCAAAAATTGGATTTTCTTCTAAGCAAATAGTAACAAAACAATCTGGCATTACAATCATACCTATTGGAATCGTGTCATAAATTGAATTTCCTTCTTCATCATGGCTGACTGTCGGAATATCCACGATAATTAAAGTATTATTGTCTTCCTTTTCAATACGAGAGCGTTCTTCATCATCCAAAGGATCTTTAATGAAATCTAAGTCTACATTTAAAGTTTGTACTAGATACTGAATTTCTTCTTCTGTTGGATGAAGTACATTAATCCAGCAGCCCTTTTGCATTTCCTCAATCTCTTGTAGTTTTCCGTTTCGGTCTGTTAAATAAATATTTAACATACTATCACCCCGATTCTTTTTACATGTGGGAATCTACCTCACTTAAACAACAGTTTTTGAACCGCTATTTTCAGCATATGAAACAAACGATTAAATTTCAATAGAAAAATTATTTTGAAAACGTTTTTTTAAGAAAAATCTTGTAAACATAGAAAAAGACAGAGTGTTCTCTGCCTTTTAAAAAGCTTATGTTGCCTTTATAACATATTTAGAAAGCATCCACAAGTTAAAGCCGACTGAAATCGTATAGCCAGCGTATGTTGAAATAATAAAACTTACATAATCAAAATAAGGTAGCAATACAATATTTAAAACTATCTTCACAGTTATTCCGATTACTAATCCTAGCACTGTTTTCTGTTGTTGATTAATTCCTTGTAACATGGCAGCGGTTACTGTAAATAGTGAGAATAGTATACAAGCAGGAGCATAATACTGCAAAATAATACTGCCCATCTCTGGATCATTTCCAGCACCAAATAAAAGAGTATACACTGGTTTTGCTAAAACCATCATTCCAATCGCCGCCGGTACGGTAATTCCTACCACTAATAAATTTGTCCTTGTAAGGTGTTTATACAGTAGCTTCTCATTTCCCGCTGTATAAGCTTTCGTCATTTCAGGTACAAGGGACATACTAAAAGCCGTTGCAACAGAAACCGGGATAAGTACAACCATCTGAACAAGACCAATTATCGCATTAATCTTTTCAGCTTCTCCTTGCATATATCCTACTTGTATAAGTAGCTTATTAATTGTAAATGTATCAATTGTCTGATATAACGGAATCGCTAAACCAACCACAACAAACGGTATTGAATATGTAAAGAGCTCCTTATATAACGAGAAAAAAGATTTCGTTGTTTGTGGTATACTTGCCATCTCTTTTTTCTTTAAATGTTTTCTCCTTCTTATATAATACGCACTTAAAACACTTAATCCACCTAGTGCTCCCATAAATGCTCCAAACGTTGAAATACCAACTGCCAACGAAACAGAAGCTTTTATGACATATAAAACGACAAAGCTTCCTATCAAAATAGTTAAGACCCGAAAAAATTGCTCTACAACTACACTGAGCGCAGAAGGTCCCATAGATTGAAAACCTTGAAAGAAACCACGTAACAAGCTCATTACAGGAACGAGTAATAACGCAAAACTTACAATTTGAATATTGTAAGTGACCGCCGTTACACTATTCCCCGACTGATCGTTTCCATCGATTACAAGTTCAGCTAAATGCGGCGCTAACATATATAACGTAAAACACGAGATAACCCCCATTAAAAGCATAAAAACAATACCACTCTTTAATACTCTCTTAACAGTATGATAATCATTGAGTTGATCATATTTTGATACCATTTTCGAAACGGCAAGTGGCAATCCCATCGTTGCAATACTAAGCATAATTGTATAAGGACGGTATGCATACGTATATAATACGTACCCACTCGTACCCACCATTGCTGTAAATGGTATAACATATATGAACCCTAACATTTTAGATATCATCGTTGCCATCGTTAAAAATATCGTTCCACGTAAAAACGGTGATCCTTTCATCACATTCCCCCGCTACGCTTTATTATTACACATTATGGACAACTCCTTTTTTTTAGAACCGAAACAATTAAAAAAAGCCAATGAAAAATCATTGACTTTAATGAGTTGTTTTTCTCTTTTTCAAAAGCTTTAAACCGAAGTATAAAGCAATAAAGAAAACCGCTCCTATAATTATGTAATGTGTGTAATCAGATGCATATTCTTTAATATGTCGCCAATTTCCACCAAGCTTTTCTCCTAAATATATAAAAAGAATTGACCATGGAATAATCGCTACTACTGTATACATTGTAAAGAGTTTTAAAGGCATCTTTGCTAATCCTGCTGGAATAGAAATTGCATGACGTACAACTGGGATAAAACGTGCAGAAAATATCACTCCAGCTCCATAACGCTTAAACCAATTTTCTGCTATGTCTAAATGATGTTTATTAATAAGCAGATATTTTCCGTATTTCTCAACAACAGGACGCCCGCCGTAGTATCCAAGCCAATATAAAAAGATTTGTGCTAAAGTACCACCGATTGTTCCAGCGATAACAGCTCCGACAAAACTAATTTTTCCTTCTGCAACTAAAAATCCTGCATATGAAAGAACAATTTCACTCGGGATAATTTCAATCATTAAACCTAGTGCTACTCCAAAGTATCCTAGACTTGCAAAGAATTGCAATAACTGATCTATTATGTTTGCTAACATCTTCTTTTCTATCTCCTTTTTTCTTCACATATCATCCCATTATCACATAAAGGTTGCAATCTGCCAATATCTTCATTAAAACAATATGTATAGCAACACTAATCTATTAGTTTTTCTTTCTGTGGATCTTTCATGTAGGCAAACATTTCTTTAATTTGCTCTTCAGTATTTCTAGCAATTGATAAATCTGGCAATTCATCCTCACCAAAAAACTCTATTTCTTCTGTTTCAATACTAGTTTTCTTTTCTCCACCTACAATCTCACATCCAATGAAAATCTTATATACATGTGTTGCTGAAGGTGATGGTTGATGTTTTTCTTTATCGAATATAGCTAATAATTTAAAATGAGCTACTTCATATCCTGTCTCTTCTAAAACCTCTTTCGCTGCGACTTCTGTTGGAGTATGACCAATATCGGCCCATCCACCTGGCAATGCCCATTTCCCATCACTTTTTTCTTTCACAAATAATAGTTTTTCATTTTGAAAAATTACTGCTCGTATATCCACTTTTGGTGTTTGATAGCCTGTCTCACTTGCAAATAATTTTTCCACTACTTCCCAATCTGTTTTTGTGTAATGGGACATCATAGAAGTTGAAATATCTCTTAATTGTTGGAAACGCTCTATATCATACACATCCTTGGAATACGTTAACCCTGCCTGGGCTATAGATTGTATTTGCTTTACCCAATCAATCCATTTAATCGTCATCTCTACACAACCCCATTCTCTATTATATTCATACTATTTCACTTTTTATCGATACTTCTTTATTATACAAAAAAGAGATTGATAATGTTTCAATCTCTTCAAAATTAATCCAATTCATGTAAGTGGTCTTGTATATACTTCCTTTTTTTATTTATATATTCACAAATCATATCAGCCTCTTGGTCAAATGTTTCGATTTTTTCTTTCATATATGGATCTTGTATTAAATATGGACGAATCGATTCACACATTTCTTCTACTTTCGGCCTCATAAAAGAAATTGTAAATTTCTCTTCTAATATTTCTTCTAAAATACTTCGATATTGTTTTCGAATTACAGGTATATCTAACAATCTTGCACTTAACGTGTTGTATCCTTGAATACGAATATACTCATGATTAAGTGGTCTCCCTTGTACATCGCGCCCCCAAGTCGCATCATAATCCCACGGTATGACTTCAAATAAATTTGTTTCATCGTTATGATATAGTGCATAATTATGAACAAAACCGTCAAAATTTTGTGTAAAAATAACTCCAGCTAACCACCGTAAATATTTATCTACATTTAGAAACTTCCCAATTTCTTTTTCATAATCTTCCTTCGACAAAGTATTCGCTTGAAATACAAATTCGCTCAGTTGTTCTTCACTATTTTCATTCAAATATTTAAATTCATACCCTGCAAAGAGCTCTGTCTTAACATCTTTATCTCGCTCACTCATTAAAGAAAAGTTCGCATCATCATCGATCGCATAATAAATAGAACCACTCGGTAATCCTCTACTTTTTAAAAAGTTTTCATCAACTGATTCTAACTGTAAATATACCCCTTGAGTTTGACCATTAATTTTTATAAATACATGTTGTGACTTTGGTGAAAGTACACCAATATCATGAAAGAAATCTAGAGATAATTTATTTCGTATGAGAGACGGATCCATAAACTCAGAATTTAAATGAAATTCTTTCGCACCTTGAAATTTTTTCGGTTTATAAAACATAACATGATAAGATTTTTTCTCAAATTCACGAATATGAGCACCACGGTAGACAATATCAATGTCATACTTCTTTTTTCCATAAGTTAATTTTGCTGGCACTGGACTATCTGACCAAATGTCTTTTTTCAATTCCACTAAGTACATTGGATGAACAAAAAAATCATATGAAGGCAGCATGTTTTCTCATCCCTTCTCAGTTCTCTTCATTCAATGTATGCACCACGCCTTGTCCATACATCCGCTATCATCCATTTATATAAAATTACACTCTTGTCCTGTTCAGAAAGAAACCGTATCTCATATCATGTTAAGGAAAAAGAATACCTTTTCAATTTAATACACCATAAGGAGGATTTCTATGAAACGTGATATTAGAAAAGCTGTTGAAGAAATCAAAAGTGCAGGGATGGAGGATTTCTTATATCAAGATCCAAGTAATTTTGAGTGCGATGATGATAAATTCTCTCATCATAAATGTACAATAGGGCGTAAATGTACAACAGGGCGTAAATGTACAACAGGGCGTAAATGTACAATAGGGCGTAAACGTACAACAGGGCGTAAATGTACAACAGGGCGTAAATGTACAACAGGGCGTAAATGTACAAAAGGGCGTAAATGTACAACAGGGCGTAAATGGACAACAGGGCGTAAATGTACAAAAGGGCGTAAATGTACAAAAGGGCGTAAATGTACAACAGGGCGTAAATGTACAAAAGGGCGTAAATGTACAACAGGGCGTAAATGTACAACAGGGCGTAAATGTACAACAGGGCGTAAATGTACAACAGAGCGTAAATGGAATGATTACAAAGATAGCGGACACAAGTCCTCTTCTTGCAAAAATAAAAAATTCGATCACTTCTGGTATAAAAAGCGTAATTGCTAGTTTTTATACCCACCAAAAAAGACCGCATTGCGGCCTTTTTTACGTTTACTGAAAATAGCTTATATCTGCAAATTGTTTTACTTTACCAAGATTTCCATCAAATTCAATCACACTAAGACTCGCGCTGTGCATGAATGGATCATCCCATACATTTGCAATTTCAATACCCGCAAAATGTCCTACAAGTAATTTCGCCGCTGCCGCATGAGAAACAATTAATATATTTTCTCCTTTATGCTTTTCTAATAGAAGCTGTATCCCTTTAATAACTCTTTTATAAACAGACCCAAAATTTTCTCCTGATGTTGACTGAAAAAGATGTGGCTCATTCCAAAATAAATGTACTTCTTCTGGATATTGCTTTTCTATATCCGCGATTGTTTGTCCTTCCCATATACCCATATTAATTTCATAGAAGTGCTCATCCTCTATAATAGGTATATTACGTTCACCTTTTATTAACTCCGCAGTATGAAGGGTCCTTTCACTCGGACTACTATAGATCGCATGAATCGATAAATCTTTCATTCGATCCCCTAATTGTTTCGCTTGTAACATACCATTTTCAGTTAAAGCTGAATTTTTCCGTCCTTGCATTCGTTTCGCTACATTCCATTCCGTTTCACCATGCCTTGTTACATAGACAGTTGTTTTCATTTCTTATTCCCCCTCACCATTTTGGTCGTAATTCCCACGGTTCTACTCTCCCTACAATCCATTCCGCTCGTTTACTTTCAATCCCTTTTATAACCCCATCCGCTATCTCTTCATTGGTAAGCCATCTTCCGTATGTACCTTCTAACATAAAACCTAATATAATTCTGTGATAATTACATTGTGTACCACCTATTTTCGATGCGGTCATACGCGATGCTTTACTGCCCAAAATATGAAATAAACTATATGTTTCAGACGACAAATCTAGTTCTTTACAGATGTTTGATAGCGCATGCTTTGCACTTGAGTGTACCCATGCGACAACTAATGTTATTGGACCATTTTTCTCAATCGTACTTTTAATAGCTAACTTTACATCGTCATCATTATGATAATCTAACGAAAGGCATGTAATATTTTCTGGTGCAGAACTCATTCGCTTAACACTTTCTAATTTCACTTCATCTCGTCCAATAATAGAAACATGGAACCCTTGATTACAAAACCACATGGAAACTTTCTTTAACATCCCTGTTCCACCAATTACAAGTGCATGCAAATACTCGTCCTCCTTAGTAAAATGTCATATGAGGTTTCTCATCCTTATAATAATTTAGACGGTCTTGTAGCGTCCCTGAATGAAACTCAAACTTGTGACCATCAGGATCAACAAAATATATAGACTCACAATCTCTTACATCACGTTCTCTTCCTTGTAAAATATGAACATCATGTTCTTCTAACCGCTGTAGTAAGCTTTCAAAGTCTTCTTGTTCAACAGAAAATGCAATATGTGTATAAGATCGGTGAATTTCATTTCTCGGAATATGCGCCTCTTCATTAAGTGCTATCCATATCCCGCATATATTAAAATATGCAAGTTTTCTCCCTTTAGCCAATAATTTTCCTTCTAGTACTTTTTCGTAAAACATAATAGATTTTTTTAAATCGGAAACTGAAAAGCAAAGATGATTGATTCCCTTTAACAACTATGGCTCCCCCTTATACAAATAAAAGATGAGCGAAAATTCACTCATCTTTTATTATACTATTTTTTTGTAATATATGCCCATTTATAACTGAAGTCTCCACCAAACGTATGGTTAGCAATACCTTTTACATACGGCTTCTCTAAATACGCTGTACTTTGCTGATACACAGGTGAGATTGCAGCGTCTTGACCAATTAGGATTTTTTCAGCTTCCGCAAGTGCTTTCCAGCGTGCTGCATCATCTTTTAATAGTTCCCCTTTTGATTTCGCTACTAAATCATCATACTTCGGATTAGAATAATCCATTTCATTAAATGTGCTTCCAGTAACGAACATATCAATATAAGTCATTGGATCTGGATAATCTGGACTCCATGCAGATAATGAGAATTCATATTCAAATTTCTTTTCTAAATCTAGTTTCTGCTTATATGGTTGTTGTTTCAAATTCACTTTAATACCAGGTAAATTTTTCTCTAACTCTTCTTTAATAAAGTCGCCCACTTTTTTACGGCTACCGTTATCATCATTTAGAAATTCTACTGTAATTGTATCTTGGCCAAGTTCTTTCTTCGCTTCTTCCCATAATTTTTTTGCTTTTGCTGCATTGTCTTTACTGTCACGGAAATTTTTATTTACAGAACGGAAATCTTTTCCATCTGGTCCTGTCGTAAATTTTTCAGGGACTAAGAAATATGCTGGTAATGAGCCATCATTTAAAATAACATTTGCAATTCCTTTTTTATCATATGCCAGATCAATCGCTTCACGTACTTTTTGGTTTTTAAATGTTGCATTTTTTTGGTTAAAGCGCAAGAAATACATACGTGGATCTAACTTCGTTTTAAATTCATCTGGCTTATTCTTTTTATATTTATCAACAAATTCAGAACTTAAAATAACTCGATCTGCTTGATCACTATCATATAAATTTACTCCCGTGCTCGTTTCCTTCACAATACTTACATTAATTTCTTCTAACTTTACAGTATCTTTATCCCAATAATTAGGGTTTTTCTTTAACTGATAACTTTGCTCATGTTTCCATTCACTCATTGTAAATGGTCCATTGTACAATAATTTATCTGCTTCTAATGCGTATTTATCCCCCTGTTCTTTCACATATTTTTCATTTAAAGGGAAAAATGTTGGGAATGAAGTAAGTTCAAGGAAATACGGTGCTGGTTGTTCTAATTCTACTACTAACGTTTTATCATCCTTCGCTTTCACTCCTAATTGATCTAACGGTAATTCTCCTTTATTTACTTTCTGTGCATTTTTCACATCAAATAAAATGAATGCATATTCTGCAGCTGTTGCTTTATCTAATGTACGTTGCCATGCATATACAAAATCTTGCGCTCGAACTGGATCTCCGTTTGACCACTTCGCATCACGTAATTCAAATGTATATGTCTTTTTATCTTCACTAATCTTCACATCTTTTGCCATACCTGGAGTTGGCTTATTATCCTTGTCCAAACGATATAACCCTTCCATTGCATTTACAAAGGCACGGAATGATACAGAGTCTGTTGATTTTGATGTATCCATTGAAGGAATTTCTGCTGTTTCTAGTAAGTTTAATACTTGCTTATCTGCTATTCCCTTACCTGCTTCTTTCTTCGTTGTAGATGCCTTCTCCCCACTTCCGCAACCTGCAACCAATACACTCGTCGATAATGCAACTGCAGCAATCGCTGTTACCTTTCTCTTCATTCTTCCTTCCCCCAATCTATATGTATAAATGAAAGCCAGTATAATATATATTATTATACAAAAGATTCAGATTATTTCAAATATTATTTTTCACAAATAAAAAAGAAGCAGATAGAGAGTTCTTTCCATCCGCTTCTTTTTCTATCATTTTTACTTGCAATCCATCCTCTATTTCAAACGGATTTTGAACCTTGAATATTTCTTCCATCATCTTCAAAAACTCTTCTTCATTTTTAGATTCACCATTAATCGTAAGGGAGTATGGCTCAATTTCACTCAATTTATAATCAACAATAAATTGAATTGTAACTTTTTGTCTTGGCATCCCTGGGCTGTATCCTTGAAATTCTACTAATTCCATACCTTCCGAACCACGATAATATATCCACCCTGAATTTTGAAAATAGCTTTCAAACGATTCACCAATCGAAAAGAACGGATATTCATAAAGCGAACTTGTACGTACTTTTTGTATAATATCTCGATCAGTCGGAAAAAAGAAATGACTGAAAAAAATACTAGCAACTGCTAAAATAGTAACGATTGTCGCTCCCATTTTACTTGTTCCGCCACTATCACGAATGAGATAATTTTCAACCGATTCATCTTTAATTCCCCGTGCTTTTATTCTATATATACGCCTTTCTGCAAATTGATAATATAATCCATTTGCAAAAATCCCCATCCCAAATAGAATAAAAACGAGTAATAAAAACGTGAGAGGCACCATATTAATGATTGGCAATGCTACGTTGAACCCCATATAATAAGAAAATGCATCACATGCTACTAATAACAGTATAAATAAAGCAGCAGGTAAATAATACTTACGATATCCAAGCCAACCTACATTGAAAATAGCAGCCCAACCATTCCAGCTCCACCTAGCAATTCGCTTATTCTCAAGCTCCCATTTTCTTTTGTAATATCGATATTGTCTCCCTACATATACTTCTAATTCTTTATCTATTAGCGAGCTTTCTTCACCTTGTTCATTGTGCAAGTTTCGTTGACAATTTGCACAATTCAACTGATTACTCACGCAAGGTTGCCCACAATTTATACATTCCAAAACAATCCCTCTTTCCTTCCACACTTCATTTCAAAATACCTTCGTGTTTTAACAACCACTCTTTCCTCCATAAACCACCCGCATACCCTACAAGCTTTCCACTCTTTCCTATTATGCGGTGACACGGAACAATAATTGAAATGGGATTACGACTATTTGCTCCTCCTATCGCTCGTACAGCTTTCGTATTTCCAACCTTCTCTGCAATATCTAGATATGAAGCACTTACGCCGTACGGAATAGTATAGAGCGCATCCCATACATTTTTTTGAAATGATGTTCCCTCAGCAGACAGCGGGATTGTAAACTCTTTTCTTTTTCCTTTAAAATATTCATCTAACTCATTTATACATTGTTCTATCATTTCATTTGTATTTTCTTCTTGTCGCTCATCAACAAATATAACAGACGTAATTCCTTCTTGATTCGCTGTAATTTCCAGCAAACCTAGTTCACTTTCATAATAAGCCTGGTACATATGTTATCCTCCCATCCAGTTCATATTAGTCATTGTAACACGAATAGACAAAATTTTTCGTATAGGCGTTTTATTAGTAAAGCAAAAAAGTGAATGATACAATGTAAGAAAATTCGGTTCTGGTGCAAAAAAGATGATAAATAAAAACGAATCAATGATTCCTAACGGAATCACCTGTTAAGCAGTTAATCCAAACAGCTGGTTGATAAAAATATTCTGATTTTTGACAGACTGGTCCTGCAAATCAATTTGTTTTTTTTGACCATATGCATGGCTTCAACACCACTCAATATAGAGGCTGATGTTTTGTATGATTTAAATCCCAACATAGAGCGTATACGTTTTTTAATAAAACGATGATCTTGTTCTACTATGTTATTTAAATATTTTATCCTTCGGATTTTGGTGCCTATTGGTATCCTTTTTTCTTTCTTCAACTATTCGATAGCAATTGGATAAGCAGGGTTCTTATCAACCGTGATGATACGAGGTTTTGAGACATGAAAAGACCGCAAGGCTTTCTTGAAGAATCGCTTTGCAGCCTTATGATTTCTAGATTTACTCAAATAAAAGTCAATCGTATTTCCTTCAGAATCAACAGCACGATATAAATACATCCATTGTCTTTTTACTTTTATATATGTTTCGTCCACTCTCCATGAGTTATTCGTTTGTTTGAGATGACGTCGAATTCGTTTATCAAACTCCGGTCCATATTGATGTACCCATCGCATAATAGTTGTATGAGCCAGGAATAACCCTCGTTCCTCCATCATTTCCACCAAATCACGAAAGCTTAAGTTGTACCGTAGGTACCAACGTACAGTTAACAAGATGATGTCTGGTTGATAATGTTTCCACTTAAATAAATTCTCCTTTTCCATACTGATCACACACCTTTTATAGAGTAGTACTATCAGTATTTCCAAGTTTGATAGACCATTTTCATCTACTTCAAAGTTTTTGCACCAGAACCTCTTGGATAGCCCTGACTGAAAGAGGCTGTGCAGTATGTTTATACTTTGATAAGAATACATTTTTTAATTCTTTCCCCGGAGCATATTTGTTATCTCTAATTTCCATATACTTCTCAAGATCATTCAATGCAATTGGGGTAATCCATACAGAATCTTCTTTGTTTCCTTTTCGTATTACATCAATTAGTCTTTCTTTTAAGTTTATATCTTCCATACGAAGATCGGCCAATTCACTTACACGAATACCACTACCAAGAAAGAGAGAGAGAATAGCTACATCACGCTCTTTATCTCTTAGGAAATAGAACAACTGATGTTTTGTTAAAGCTTTTTCATGTTCAAACTTAACATAATTTAAAAATTCTTGATCGTCATCATTATGGAATATTTTAGATCTCATACGCTTCGCACGGGCGTTTAATGTTTCTTTATCTTTATGTATTTCAATTTTAGCCATTACATTTCTATAAAAATAGCATTCTCCATCTTCATCTTCTGAAAGGGAAGTAAGATACTTAAATAAAGATTTTAAAGCTGAAATTTTTCTGTTAACAGAGGAATTTTGCATGTTTTGTTGTAGTTTTAGAAACCTCATAAAGTTCTCAATATCTTTTTTCCTTAAATTCTCCAAATCAGAGAAAGATATGTCTTTAATGGGCTTAAATTCAATAATTTGTTCAGATAATAGCCAATTAAAGAAGACTCTAAAATCATATACATAATTCAGTAGGGTGGAGGGAGAGGCATCATGCAATTCTTTGTACTCCACAAATTCTTCTATGTAAAATGGCATTTCATTTAAATTTTCGTATAATTTTTTACGATGTACGGATTTTGCAGTTCTATAAAAAGGAGAGTTTTTACCACTCTCTTCTTATTGTTTGATTACTGCATATTTAATGTTTCAATATACTCATATTGAACTATTTATAACCACTTCATACATCTACAAGTAATTTATTTTTTCAAATAAAACGACTGCAAAATATACACTAAAAGTAGATTTTGCAGTCGCTTTATGTTTACTAAAGTATTTTTTAATATTTTCTCAATGACTATTGAAATAAATAATACTAGGTTCACTTACAAAATATTTGTATTCTTTCACCAATAATAAAACATCATACTTTCCTATAATTTCACAGATGGAATAACGTATTTTTAAAACCTTTCTCTTGAACATTCTTTTAGTTGTTCCATAGCAATCTTTCACGCATGTTCCTCACTATCTATCAAAGTCAATCCTTGTGATATATAACTCCAAAATTCATAACCACAATCCTCCATCCATCTATAGGCTTCTGTTGTATATAGACCATCTTTTCTTTTAATGATTTGAACCTTATAGTTTTTACTTGGAGAAAAAAACTCTTGTATAACCTGCTCCATTTATGAAATATCCTCCTTAAATCTATGGTAAAATCCCCTTAAATATAGTTCCATTGAGAGGTTGTTCGTAATGAAATTCAATAAATACACAGTAATGCTTATTTTTCTAGCTATTGGCTCAAATTTCGCATTATCTATGTGGCTCCAACAAGGACTTTTAGGTGTCGTCACTGCTATTTTTCTCTTGTTAATCGCTGCATGGACTACAAAACGACCTAACACAGACAACCAGCATAAATAAGCAAGTGGACCTTTATAATGTAAGTAGCAAAAATATGTCTAATTAAATTTTATTATATTTCTCAATGAACAATATAACTTAACATGGTAAAATAATATTTGGATGGGAGTCCATACATATTATTAAAATTTAGATGGTTCAAGTCGAAGCAAGACACCTTAGGGTGCATAGCCATCAACTTAAGAAAATGAATAAAATAATAAAATTAGGGCACCCTTTCATGCAGTACTGCATGAAAGGGTGTTTTAATTTATGTCTACAAACAACAACATATTAGTTGAGGAATTACGCATATTGGGTAAAGAATTTCGAAATAAATTTTCTATCCATCACTTACAAGAACTTGCGTATCAAACAGGTATGATTCAACGAAAACGAAAATTTCAGGCACAAGACCTTGTATCACTCTGTGTATTTTTGGGTCAAACAATCAGTTCTGAGTCTTTAGTTAGTCTCTGCACAAAATTAAATGAAGCCACAGGAACTTGTATCTCAGCCGAAGCGCTTAATAAGCGTTGGAATACACGAACTGTGGTATTCCTTAAAAAGTTATTTCTGTATGCCTTCCGGCAAAAAGTTTGTTCCGCCACATCATTATCCAGTCTCTTTACACGAATCCGTATTTTAGATTCGACATCCTTTCAACTACCTTCTTCCTATGCCGAAATTTATAAAGGCTTTGGGGGTGGAGGTTCTGAGGCTGGTGTGAAGATTCAATTGGAATATGAGCTACTTTCAGGAGAGTTTCTAGGCATGACGGTAGATCACGCTACTAGTAACGACGCAAAATATGGGCAAGAACGCACGAAGACCTTACAAAATGGAGATCTTGTACTTCGCGATCTTGGATATCATGATATTGGTGGATTTAGAGAATATCTCACTACGCGAGGCTTACTATATATCTAGAATTCGTTGGAACACGCAAGTGTACCAAAAGGGTGAAGATGGGAAATGGATTTTATTACATATAGAAACCTTAACGAAGAAATTACAAGAAGGAGAGACGCTAGAATTGCCAGAGGTATATATCGGATTGAAGCACAAGCATCGAACTCGACTCATCTTATACCGTTTAACACAAAACGAATGGGATAAACGGTTGATACATCATAAAAAAATGAAAAAAAAGATGCCTAAAGCTGCAAGTTGCGTAAACTTATTAGTTACCAACGCTCCTTCAGAAATATTGCCAGCCACAGAGGTTTACGCTTTTTATTCTTTACGATGGCAAGTAGAAATTGTATTCAAAACATGGAAATCTATATTTAGCATTCATGTAAACAAACGGATGAAACTAGAACGGTTTCAATGTCACTTATATGGCCAACTCTTGCGATTATGTCTAGTCGCAAGCACGACCTATCAAATGCGGAGACTTTTATGGGAGAAACATAGAAAAGAAATGAGTGAGCTTACATGCGCTTATATGGTGCAAATCTATCTAAAAAAATACACACCACACTTTTTTGTACTTTCCAACATCCTGTTTCAGTGCTTAGCAGGCTCTTTCAAGATATTAGTAAGAATGGGAAAAAAGCGCGGCGGTACCGAAAAACAACGCCGTTTGAAATCCTAGGCTTAATAGAGATATCAACGGAGCAACTTCCAGTGGCTTCATAAAATATGAACCAAGGGAAGTTCTATTTGAGTATGCCCAAAATACAGGATTTTACTCAATGATTGTAAAAAAAGTTGATGACTATGCTCTTATATGGGTGTCTTTTCTTTATGTGTATTATTTATTATCCGATTCATCAGTTTTATTATAAACATATTTGACTTCTCCAAAAAGATCACCAGTATCCCATTCGCAATCATAATGGGCACATCCTAAAGGATCGCCTTCATCTCGACCTCTTAAAGGTTTACCGTTATCTATATCTGGGTGTTCTTTTTTAATGTATGTATCCAATTTAATAGCTATTGCACTGAGTTTTTCCATTTTTCATTTTTCTTTTAATCGTATTAGTTATTGATTTTAATTGAGGCATGTTAACCTTTCTTTCGATTATTTTCATAAATGCTTCTTGAAATTCATGGGCCTCATCAATGATGGTAACTCCTATATCAGTCTTTAATGTTGGCTCATGTGCTGTATCGGAGTCTAAGTCATTAAATAAGGATTGAATTAGTTGTCCATGATTAGTTATTACTAATTGAACGAACATGAGGTTTGATATAAATAATTGGATCATTCACATTATATTTACTATTTCTATTAAAATACAAATTTATTATCATTTCTCTTATCTAGGGATACGTATTGATTAATAAATTAAAAGCACCTAAAAAATTTTCCTTTGCAATATAAGCCATCGAAAAAAAATTACCATCGGAAAAGATTCCCTACGGTAATTTTTTATAAGGGATTAGAGCTCTATAGCCCATTATCATTTCAAATTCGTCCTTTTCTAAACATCTTTTTCCAAATCTATAGATGTGCCTCCTGCCAAATCCAAATTGCAGTTCTATATTTGATATATTTATTTCACTCTTCCTTTATTGCAAACAAAAGTATTACAGAATTTACGATACGGGAAAGCCCACGCAGGACTTTAGTCCGTCTTTAGACGTGGGATGCAAGTATCGTTTTTGCGTAGCAAAACAAGGTATACTTTATTCATAGTCATGCAAAAGACTCTAAAACGACTGTTCTCTGAAAACAGAATACATATGAGGTTGGGGTAGCAAATTCTTCTACTCCGTAAAATGTATTAAGTCGTCATGCAAAAGACTCTAAAACATTTGAGAACCAACAATCTGTACGGTATGGTCACAGTACCGTAGCCCACGAACCTATATGGTCTGTTGTGGGAGTGGTGATGGCACACCGCAATCTTGCACGTCAGCGATACCAGAAATGGACTTCGCCTTTGGTAGCAAGAATCCCACTGATGTTAGTCAGCTGGCCCCTTTAGGGGTGGGAGTGTCAAATCCTAACTCTTCTAATGATACAAGGGAGATTTATCCTCTATAAACCTAATTCTTCTCCCCAAATTGAAACTTTTTCAAGATGATATGCTAATAATTCGCAACCAGAACGGTTATTGAATATTCTTCGTAACTGAGTATGCAGCCCCTTTTCTAATGTTCTCTGCAAATACGCCATTTTATAAAGATCAATTGGAGCTGTTTTAAATTCAATCCCATTCTTCTGCATTTGTTTTGTATATAAATTCACACAATGCGTGCGAATCTCTTCTGCATTGCTCTGCCAATCTTTTCTAAATCCTAATAATATTTCGACTAAAACAACCATATCAAACCAGACGGGTCCGTATTTAATAGACTCCCAATCGATAAACTGAATATTCCATGGAGCATCTAGTGTCACATTATTACTACATATATTTTGCATATGAAGGTCTCCATGTGTTATAGATGAACCGTTTTCAAATAATTCCGGAAAAAAATCCGGTCCCTTCTGACACAGTTTTATTAGCGATTTATGATAGGGTTTAATGGTCTCACTTACCCTATCGTCTTGCACTGCATCATCGAGAAAAGTAATCGTTCTTCCAATGTATTTAGATCGACCACTTCTCATTTTGCTTGATTCATAAATGGGGAGCCATTCATTCCAAATATTTTTATATTTTTTCAAATTGTCTTCAAATGTGTGTGCGTGAAGTTTGGCAACAGTGGGGATAATATGTTCTAAATGTTTTGGGGAGAAAGTAATCTGGCCGCGTACTTGCTGGACAAACTCCATGAATATCCAGGTTTCAGTTCCTTTTTTTTCAATATAATATATTTGAGGAAGAAACTCTTTCAATATCGGATACGCTTTTTCATATACTTGAATCTCTACTTCATTTCTGTAGCTTGTTGAATTATATACTTTTAAAATAATGGGATAGTTTTTCATTTTTTTTCGAAGAAATAATTTGTAGATACTAGTTCTTGTTGTTGATTTCAGACATTCAATTTTAGCAGGATCTATTGCTACCCTTTCACCCATTGAATAAGAGATTTTATCTGAAATTCTAAACTTCTTTAAATAATAGGATAATTCTTTTGCTTCATACAATGATTTCATTCCTTTCATTTTCATTTTCGTTTCCATGCATTCCTCAAATGAGACCATGCGCTTCTAATAAATGGCATCGGATCGTCCCACGCAAAAAGAGCGAACTCTTTTTTTCCTCGCAAGCCTTCATAAAAATCTTGCCATGTCATTTCAGCTCTTTTTTTCTTGTCACGGAACGTTAAATAATACCGCACAAGATAAATCCATTTGATACCGTCTCTTTGTTTAAGTCTTGGCGCTGGGTTTTGCTTGGTTAGATATAAATAATACATATAAGCAAAATCGATGCCTGCAGATTCTGTTAGGCTATGAGTTAACCAAAAACGGGGATTGATTTCAATAAACTTATAAACATCATCTCGCGGGTCCTTTTTAAACTCTGCCATGCCAATACCTTTAAGTTGTATTTTTTTAAAAAGAGGTAAACATACATCCACTAGTTCTGGAATCTGTTTACTAACAATATGAGCTCCTGTTCCAAAGTCAGCTGGAAATTGATGGTTCTTTTGCAAAGAAAATAATGCTAATAGCTCCATATTGTCGTCATAAAAAGTAGCCACTTTATAAAAATGCTGATTGTCTCCAGGAATGATTTCCTGAGCGATGAGCTTTCCATGCTGACGGTACAATTCATACTCATTTCTTAGTTGATCTGGATCTTTTATAAATATAGCCTTTTTATTTATTTTTTTTCGAAACTTATGGCCCAAAGTCGGCTTTAATATACATGGAAAACCGAGGTTCAATATTGCTTCTTCTAACTGTCCTTTATGTTCAATCACATATGTTTTCGGGCATGGAATATTATGCTTCACAGCCAGTTCATACATTTTATGTTTATCTAGTATTGTTTCAATTAATGAATGCTCAGGAAACAAAAATAAATAGTAGTCAGACAGCTCCGCTCGATATTTTGAAATAAATACCACATAATCATCCGCACCTGTACACAAAACTGGTTTCAATTTTAATTCTTTAGCCAAGTGGATTAAAAAAGTTAATAATTCCTTTTCTTCCGATAAAGGACTTGGACATACTCCACATGAAGCAAGGCGTGATCTCCCTATCTTATAAGGCCCCTCTACATCAAACGCATAAACTTTAATTCCTTTTCTCGCTAAACTTCTAATAATTCCAACTCCATTGGCACTTAAGTCCAGTACAACTGCACTGTGTTCATGATACATAGAATCCTTCCTCACTTAAATATCTTTGTAGATTTTTTCGATATGAGCTATCATTGTCTCTCTAGTTAAATATTTTTTAGCGAAGTTTCTGGCATTTTCACCTAACTTCTCCCGATCTTGCTGGTTTTCAATAACGAACTTTAATGCGTGTTTTAGTTTATTTACATCTCCTACATCTACTAGAATACCTGTCTTCTCGTGATGCACTAATTCAGGTATTCCTCCCGATGTTGTCGAAATGACACAAGCTCCACTATGCATGGCCTCAATAATAGAAATAGGCAGACTATCATTTAGAGTTGGAAGTACAAAAATATCGGTTTTACTTAAAATGTTTGGTACATCATCTCTTTCCCCTAAAAACTCCACCATGGAAAGATTCAAAGAAGCAACTTGCTTTTCTAACGCATCTCTCATCTCGCCATCTCCGACAATAAGCACCTTAATGTTTTCAGTATATTTCCTTTCCATCTGTGAAAGTGCATCAAATAATACTTTATGACCTTTTCTTGGTCCTAATCTCGCCACACATGTAATAACGATTTTTTTCTGTGCCAATGTATTTTTTACATCATACTTCTCAGGATAATCAATACCCGTAAGCACAGTTGTCATTTCCTCTTGCTTAGCCCCCAGTTGCATTAACGGTTGACGAAATGAATCACTGAGAATAATAAGATGATTGGCAAATTCAATAGCTTTACTTTCTAATGTTTTATAATAGGCTTCTTCTAGTGAATCTTTTTCAAATATACCAAATTTCACCCGGTTAAAAGTAAACATCCCATGGGGTGTAAATAGCAAAGGTTTCTTATAAAGTCGATTGATTCTTCCCAATATATTGGCTGTAAACAAATCTTGCGCATGAAAAACATCATATTTTTTTAAGTTGATATTTTTAAGCAACATCATTTCGTAGATATACATACGTCTGCAATTTCTCAAAATCGTGGTATTATAGCTTCCATAACGTGCAGAAAAGAAATTTTTCAATTCTGGAACAACCTTTTTACGCATGTTTCTTACTTCGCTCGTAAGAAATTGATTAGGAGATATAATATCGACTTTATGGCCCAATTTTTTTAAACCTTCTCTAAGTGCTGTAATATAATTAGATAACCCCCCCGTATGAGGATAATCCCAAAACGTAGCAATTAATATAGAAAGTCTTCTTTTCTTTGAAGTCACCTTTGGCTTTGCATTTACATATCGTTCTCTCGTTGCATCTTTCTTTTTGGGTGATGAAGGTGAATGCATTCCAAAATATTTATCCATCGCTTCGATTAAATAGGAATACGGAAACATACTCTCATTTCTCATTGCCAGATCCTCCTTATCACTTCGAACGCTTCAGCGTATGGTACGCCAATCGTCATACCCCTAACCCTTCCTAAATGCTGAACGCCTTCATACGAACGAGGATGAGGAAAATCTCTCATTTCTACATCATAATGTTTGAGCGCCGCAATCTTTGAATCCATTTGATCTGTAATATTAACAAAATAATTAGGTTTGAAAACTTTATCATTTGTATAGACATTCCACTCACTAGAGGAAACCGTTTCAAACGTAATTAATTCTATCGGATTTCGTTTAGGTAGAGGTCGCGTTGCGGTCAAAACCGCTTGAAAGGTAATTAGATGATCAATGTTGACATCTCCATAATGGTGGGTGAAAATTTTACTTGGTTTATAATTCTGTATTAATTGTTCTAATTCTTTCGTTAATTGATGCAACGGAATTAATTCCAATTCTAAATTAGGATGATTGAGGAATATCACTTCTTCAATACCAATTTCTTTATTTGCATCCTTGCCTAGTTGATGTATCCGATCCGCTTCCTCCCTTCTTCCTGAAGCAATAATTATTGAAATAACCCGATGGCCATTCTCCACTAATCTTTTTAAAGTCCCTCCAGATCCTAATAACTCATCATCTGGGTGAGCACCAATAACTAAAACACACTCTCTCATAACTCTTATCCCTCCCTATACGACCTAATCCTAATGTATGAATGATGCTACAAAAAGAAACTGGCATTAGCGGAAATACCGCTTCATTGTTTGCCATCTTTTCATACCCTTGCCAGTCTATCTCCGCCCTAACTTCTTTACTCCCCCAACAATTTTATGATATAAGGGGTACTACCCCATGCCCATCAACTTAAGAAAATAGATTCACCCCAAAACGAAAAAATGAGCTTTTCTGTTAAAAGTTAGCACAAAATTTCGTTCTGGGGGTATTTGTTTTTCTTAGCTTGATAGCAATGTGGCGGTACCCCACATCCATCAACTTAACGTAGTTTTTTATTATCTTTTATAGATGTTATAAAAGTAGGCACATCAAATAAACCCTGACGGGTTTCAAATTTTTCGCTATGCTACCTGATGGGCAGAAGTGGTATACTCATACACAACACCTAAAATATCAAAGACTGTTTTTTTCTCATATCTGTGAGATTTTCGTCCGTTTCGCTGTAGGAGGTTAAACAGACGAAGGAGAATCTTTGATAATTCTTGGGTGTTTTTATGTAGTGCTTGATGAAAAAGTAAGAAATAATCTTTAATTATGTACATCGCTTTATATTCACTTAGTTCTTTCTGTTTCTTACGTAACAGGAGTTCTCTCATTTTAAACATAGTAGAAGAACATAATAGGATACTAATGAGTTGTCCATAAAGGTGGCATTCTAATCGCTCTTGTTTAATAGATTTACAACGATGAATTCGAAACCAAGATTTCCATATTTTAAATAACAGCTCAATTTGCCAACGCAGTGAATATAAATCATAGATTTTCTCTTTCGGTACCCATTCCGTAGGAATGTTTGTCATATATACCGTAATTCCTTGTAAAAGTTTCGTACGCTCTGTATATGTAATCCCTTTTTTCTTTTCACGAATAGCTCGATCATGTAGACGTTTCTGTTTTTGCTCCTCTGTACATCTATAAACCACAATGCGAGTGGGTAGTTTGTCTTTGCTCCCTACATATACATCATGTAATTCATACACTTGGCCAGGTTGTAATTGGTTCATGATGTCTTCCAAATGAATTTGTATATATACCGGTCTCAATTGAGCAGGTTTTGTTTTAAATACCACTGTTTCGAATTCTTTTCTATATATTTTAGTTGGTAATTTAAGACGCGATAAATAATACCCTTCCTTATCTTGGATCGATTTAAAGTCTTGTAAACGAAAATACCCTAAGTCACGAATATATAGTTCATTCTTTTGTGTCATGTCCATTCGAGTCGCCCCATATGCCTGATCACTTCGTTTTCCTGGTTCAATTTTCACATCAGAAAACTCTCCACTCAACAAGTCATACTCTAATTGAATTTTCACACCAGCTGTATGACTACAGCCTCCGGCACCAGGATAAGTAGCTGCGAATCGATCTGGAACTTGAAAGGTTGTAGAATCAAGGATGCGAATCCGCTCAAAGTAAGCAGAAAGAGAATGAGAAATTGTAGATGATCCTCCAATTTTAGCTTGTAGAAGTGTAGTAAATACATTTCGAAAGAAGGCTACAGAAGCCGAGTTAAATCGTCGATTCAGTCCCTCAGGACTTAATAAAATTCCTGTTGAAGTTTCTAATTGACTACAAAGTTGAGTAAGAGAGGTTGTAGCGATTTGTTGATTTAACCATACACACAAAGATAAAAAATGGTGCCCATGGCACTTACGTTTTCGTTTCATTCCACCTGCTTCTATAGCTAATTGATTAAGTGTAGCGGGAGACATATATCGATATAACTCTTCGGCAAATAAAGACAGCTCTTGTTTTTGATGCATATTCATAAAAAGCACGTCACCCTTTCTCATTAACATAAGAGAATAGTAACGTGCTTTTAAGTTTAAGAATAGTCTAAATCCTTAAGTTGATGGATGTGGGGTACTACCCCATGCCCATCAAGCTAACCGAGTAAATTACTAGATATGAAACGATCCTTGTTTTAAAACTAGCAATTGATAGAAAAGTAGGCATGCTAAAGAAGCCTATTAAAACGTGATTTTTTCGCTAGGCAGCTTGTCTATGCTTCACCGTCGTTTTATACACAATCCCTAGAATATCAAAGACGGTCATCTTCTTATACCGATGACATTTACGACCATTCTTTTTGAGCAACAGATAAAGACGATGCAGAATTTTTAAAAGTTCTTCTGTGCCAGCGGCTATCGCTTGAAACAGTAAAGGAAAGTAATCTTTAATCATATAAATCGCTTTGTATTCACTCAGTTCCTGCTTTGTCTTTTCAAGCAGAAACTGTCGTATTTGAAACATCGTAGAAGAACAGAGAAGAATGCCGATGAGTTGTCCATATAAATGACACTCTAGGCGTTCTCTTTTAATATTTTTACATTCATCAATTTCAAAAAATGACTTCCACGTTTTAAACAAAATTTCAATCTTCTATTCTTATTTTTCTACTTTACTTATGTAATGGTTTAGACTAATGAATAGTTTTTATTTAGAAAAAGCAAATGTACCTACTGTTAAAATAAAGAGGAGAAAACTTAATAAACCGTAGCGTTCATGTAATCTCTAGGAGTGTAAACAATGAAGTTTTTCAAAAAAACAATCAATTTCCTTAATAAACTAAAGAACAAATGGAAAGAAGATGATTATGAAGGCATATCTGATTATGAGAGGGAACTTATAGAAAAAATTCCAACCCAAAATCTATATGGACTAATAGGGATGGTTATGGGTGGAGTTTCATTTATATTCGGTTACGCATTTGTAATCATGCCCATATTCACAATTATTTTTTGTATAGTAACTTTCTTTACTTTTGACAAGGAAAAAGAAGATAATCCTATGACTTTCGTTGTGGGTATTATGTTGTCACTGTTGAGTATATGTATGTATATTCAGGGAGACTCTCACCAAATAGAACTATAAATAGCTGATAACAATGAATATATTAATGTGTCCCTTCAGAAGTACCGGAGGGGCTTTTCAGTTTATATGTGCCAATCTATTGAAAATGTTATCAAAAATGTAAGCGAAAAGTTATAAAATCCGACTAATGGCTATTCCTAAAATAAGAAACCACTTATACAATTTAAATCCCTTTTACTTTACGTAAAATTCGCTCAACTACTCGGGATATACCAAATGAATTTTGTAAATAATAAGATCGTTAAACAAGAAATTGAGGAGGACTTGTATGCTAAATCATAACAAAGCTAAAGAAAATTCGGGTTCTATTTTGAAACCTGATTTTGTTGGAACTGATGCAAACAAAGTAAAGCAAGAAATCCAAAAAGATGTAAGTGAAGGACAAGGGGCAATGACTTCCCGAGAGGCAGGGGCAATGCGAGATTAAGAAAACACCTTGAGTGGTTCTGTTATTCTTCTGCTTCAAAATTTCAATTTGTAATTAAGTTTAAGACAAAAAGGAATTTCCTTTATTGAAAATTTTTATTCATTTGTTATAACATAAAAAAGGAATTGAGTGGTTCAGGCTCAATTCCTTTAGTGAAGCCTTTTATAAACGAATACATTTGTAAGAGAATCCGGCTTTGTGTAGGGTTCTTTTACTTTGCTTGCAACAGGAAATATAGAACCTTATATACCATTTTTCTTATTTTGGGGGTATTTGCCTTTATTAGCTTGATGACGATGGGGGTACTGCCCGCAAAAAGAGAGAGAAAATAATCTTGTATTAAGATTTACATATATATTTATTCATTTTTATAATGAATTTTACAAGGGAATAATTAAGAAGCCAAATGAAAGTTTCAATATAAAAACGTTATACACAAGATAATCTGTTTTTTATCGATGTTCCGCCCATCTATCATAAACAGAAGAACGTATATTTTTCACATAGTTCAGAAAATCTTGTGATAGTCCAAATTTCTTAAACCCTTTTAACAACTTCGTAGGAACCTCACTATTTGAAGTAAAAGCTCTTTTATGGTCAATGACTTTTAACTGACCTTCTTCATTTATTAACACATGTCTTACTTCCGTGTCCCACCTAGTAAATCCAATCTTTTTTAATTCATCCAACATTATTAATATCCTTTCAGTTAGTTCTTCTGTAATTTGTTTTTCTTTTTTCAAGTGACGTGCAAGTGAAATTCCTTGTATATACTCCATGATAATATAATTTTCTCCATATCCATAAAGTCTTGGAATAATAGGTGATGATTGCCCAATTACTAGAGCTCTCAACTCTTTTTTTTGAGTTTCTTCCAGGAAAAATATTTTTACGCATTTATCATGGCTTAATTGGTATACTTCTCCATCTTTTCCGTCTCCAATGAGCTTATATTCCACTAAATCTTTTCTACTTATTTTTCTTTTATTAAAGTATTTGTTCATTTTATATCTCCTTAATAAGTATTTCTTAATTTTGCAGTAGTCCCATCTCACATTCTATGATTCATCACTTACATATGTAACCTAGACCAGCATGTATTTTTATTTGAATAACTATTTTTGTAATGTTTTTTGTATCAAGATTTTTAAAAACAATTTCATATCAAGATGTTACTTTCTCTTTAAAGATAATATTTTGCTTTTGATTTCAGACCACTAAGATCTCTTTTATATTTTTTAAATTTTATCTGAACCCATTCGCTAATCTCATGTTTCGAAAAACTATAATTATTACCTTTCTGTATAATGTGAACTCGTCACTTTCACTATGATTAGGTATAAGGTGTGATCTCAATCTATATTTATTTGAGCATTTTAATATAATGAATTAAAGGTTTTTAATAAAATGCTCATTCATTGGAAACGTACATATAATAATCATAGTCACCTCAGTATTAGTTGTTGAGTACCTTTTAAAGTACTCTTTATTTTTCAAAGGTACTCAACATTTTCATAAAACAAACATATATTTACAGAGATACGGCATAGGTCTTATATAGACATGTACAATTTTTGTACATGTTTTTTCATTTCAATATTAAATAAGGATTTTGTTGGTCAGCCTCTCCATTACCAATATTTACATGAATACATCCTTATAGTTTTTTGATATTTAACAAATAAAGTTAGGGCGTATGATATTTGCTTCATAATTATTTTTTCTTCTTACCCTTCATATGAAAGTACATATTTTAACATGAGCTGAATACATGTGTTCTTTCTATTTATTACTAAATAACAATTTTATTGATTTCCTTGAACTTTTAAACGCGACAAACATATAATATTCCATCACGTTTATAGACTTCCTTTTTCAAGAGTACATATTAAATATGTACTCTTTTTCTTTTGTTATTGGGACAAAGCTATTCCATGCATTTATTAGCTAAAAAATTCTTCTTTGAATGATTAACTGTAAAATTCTCCATTCGCATAACCCTAAAATTTGAAATCGTACTATGATAACAAAAGAGGCATTCTATGTTTTGAAGTACATTTACAAGGAGGAATATTACATGACAGTAATCACTAAACTTAAACAAACTATTGCTGGATTAAAGAGTGCTCAAGCATGCCTAGAAGGATTTGTTCTTGATACTGATAACAAGCAAGCAAAACAATTATATATAGGTGCAGCACAACAAACTCAAGAAATTATTGAATCTTTAAATCCTCGACTTCAGCAAATTGAACAGGAAGAGCCTCAGTATAAGTAAAAACATAATATCGTTCATATGGAAGCGTGCTGAGATTAGATAACAATTATCAAAATGATGATTACAATTAATAGGTCTCACCACATCACTATTAAGATAAGAGAAACAAGTGTCCCAAAACGAAAAAATGCTTAAGTTGATAGATGTGGTGTACAAACACATCGCTATCAACTTAAGCTCATACAATGTCAATTATAGTAGAGATTGTTTCTTTTTTTAAAGGGTATGTGTAGAGAAATTAAAGATTTGTATGTGAAATAAAACTTATCGGGTTTCATTTTTTGAATTAGGCCGCTTGATTATGAGACATGATACAATTGTAAACGACACCTAATATATCAAAGACTGTTTCCTTCTCATACCGATGGGATTTTCGCTCGTTTTGCTGTAGGAGGTTGAACAGACGAATTAGAATCTTTGATAGCTCTTGGGTGTCTTTCTGTATAGCTTGGAAAAGAAGAAGAAAGTAATCTTTAATCATATATATTGCCTTATATTCACTCAGTTCTCGTTTCTTTTTCATAAGAAGTAATTGCCGCATTTGAAACATGGTAGAAGAACAGAGTAGAATGGCAATCAGTTGCCCATACAAATGGCATTCCGATCGTTCTCTTTTTATCTTTTTACAATGATGAATATGAAAAAAATGATTAGTAGGTTACTTAATTCCCGATTTCAGAAGTTGACTTTTGTCTTAGTTTAAATGATTGGTATTGTTACTAAACCTAATAATACGGAAATTTGACTTATATTCAAGTAGATGTATGCCTGTGTTGTCAGTATGGAACCACACATCATGTTCTTTCGGTAACCGAAGGAAGCTATCTATAATTTTTGTAATCACTCCTCCATGGGAAACAATTGCAATTCGTTTGTACTGTTTCCCCCTTTCTCTAACAGCTGCAAGGATGTTCTCAGCACGTAATCTAAAGTCTAGTTTACTCTCTCTATTCTGCATTTCACATAACTCAGTTAGATACTCTACAGGGCATTTAACAGCATTATTCAAAATTTCAGTAGATTGAGTTGCTCTCAATAGAGTACTCGACCAAATAAGTTCTGGAGAGAGTTCCTTTGATATATAACTAGACATTTTTTCAACTTGTTCCAATCCCCTTTTTGTTAACTGTAAATCAGTAGATCCTTTATAACCCTCTTCTAAAAAATCATCTTCAGATTTTCCATGACGAATTAGTAGGATTTGCATCCATTTCACCTCTTTAGATATTTGTCCTTTCTTCTCTAACTTAGACAAACCTGATTGGAATCCTTTAAGTATCCCGAATATGGACGATATATATGGTATGCATCCTCTTTATTTAAATACAGAGCAGTTGAAACAGGGGTTCTCCAACTATTATGGATACTTGTAGTGAAAAAGTCATATAGACAAATTCAACTGTACGGATTCTATGCTAAAGAAAATATGTAAACTTTTAGTTCATCACCAAAAGACAGGGTAACATTTGGATAGATGTACACTCCATTCTGAGTGGACACTTAGAGTGTGCTAAAATTGATTCATTTGCAAAATATCAACCCCATGTTACGGTGATGAACCAAATTTTTGCTTCTCATCCATCCCATCTTATTAGGTTCTTTATAAAAGGAAGTGAAATGCGTATATAAAATATAACCCCAGACAGACGCTTTTTAAAAGTGCCCATGGTCTGGGGTGAAATCTATAAAAGTCAAATCTTAAGAATTCTTAAAGTTCGTTATATGCAATTTAAAAATTCCATTCGATATTCTTCTTTCTTATTGCTAATCTTTGGTTTTCTACTATCATATTAGATGTTAAATGATTTAATTTTTTTAAAGATTCAATAGATACACCGAATTTCTTTGAAATCCCGTGTAACGTATCTCCTTTTTCAATTGTATACATTTCATAGTCTTCTTCTAAATCAGTAACATACATCATTTTCCCTGTTTGCTTACTTATTTTTTCTCTTTCTATTAATATATTATGCTCAATTAGTGTATCTATAATTTGTTTAGCACGAGCTTGATAAGTATGCTCCTGTACTGTTATTCGCCCCCGTTCTTGAATTTTCGCTTTATTTTTTGGATGATTCGAAAAATAGTGTATTGCTTCAAGTGTTTCTTTTGATGATGAAACCGTAATTAAATCTTTCCCTGGCCTAAATATCTTCTTAACACCTGGAGTATCTAGCGTAAGAAGAAATCCACCCGATCCTAAAATTTCATACGTTCTTTGGGTAATTAGCTCTTGATAATTTTGTAACCCTATTATAATATCTGCCGAGTTATACACCTTATATGTCTCTAAATAGTGCATAGGGCCATGAATCCAGTCTTTTGGTATATCCATGCCAAAAAAACGATTCATTTCATCCCATTTATTCCCCCCAAAATCAATACGAATATTTTTTCCAAAAGCGGTCGAATTAGGGCATTAAGAGCATGACTTCTAAAATGATCAGGGTATTTTCCCAAAATATGAGGATATACATTTGCAACAACTGCAATTGAACAATTGTATTCTGAGGATTTAGGAGATTTGTAGTGTGCTGTTTCTTCAAAGCCAAAGTCCAAATGAGCAGCTGGGACTCCTAATTGCCGATAGACTTTAACTGTTTTTGGACATATTGTAAACACAAAATCTGGTTTCATTCTTTTAAGAATTATATAATTTTATTTTAGACATTAACAACTATCTGTTTACAAAGTTTTTACCCTATAAATTTAAATTGTACAAGAAGGTCAACTTTTAGACAGGTAAAGAGAACATTTATTTCCGTTCGTTGAGTTCGTTTATTTTGTTAGTTCTTAAATCGAATTGCAACTACATTCTTCGTATTTAATAAGTATAAATTTAGGAAACCCATAAACAAAAAAAGAGTGCTGTGAAGAAACGCACTCATTCAAAGGACTTTACCAATCTTTACGCTTATCACAATCACAGTCATGATCATGATTACGTCTACGACGACATTCATCACAATCACAGTCGTGGTCACGTCTACAACGACGGTCATCACAATCTCTATTTCTGCGTCTGCAGAACATTAAATCATCCCAAAATCTATCACAATCTCGGGAACGTCTGAAATTACAATTACATTCCATAAATATAATTACCTCCTCTTAACTCTAGGATTCATCATATTCTATGCTAAAAAACAAAAACGGCTTGTTTACTAGGCTACTTTCTGCATTTTAAAGTAATAATATTATTATCTAATCTTTAAGTTTCAAATCTATTTCATCCCTTATCTTTCCCTAACAACAAACAAGACGCCACCCAAATCACGGCAGCGCCTACGATAATTGCTATACACTTAATCAAACTCATTTATCCTCACATTATTTATTTCTTTGCTTCCATACCCCATTCTCTTTACGATAAGTATTCTTTCCATTCATGAAGTCAGCTGTATTACCAGGAATGCTATATTTTTTGTTGTTTTTCTTAGCCTTCTTCTTCAGCCTCTTTTCTTCTTGAACAGCTTGCAAATCCGCCTTCCACTGTTTCAACAAATCCTTTCACGTCGCATCGAATTTGTACCCCTTGGATTAAAATGTGAACCAAATCACTAGATTCTACCTATTTATATAGATATCCTTTAATCCAAATGTCCATTTTGTTCAAATTTAAAAGAGCACCCATGCCGTGGGTGCTCTTAATGTGATAAGGAGTTTCCTATGGGTATTGAATGAGACATGAAAAACTTGTCCCACAATTCAATATATGCATGTCCTTATCAAAAGCTGCAATAAAAAAGAGTACCTGCCATTAGATACTCTTCAAAAATAAGTATGGTGCTCCAAGTCTCACCTCATATGATAACTCGTCCCACGAATCCATTATATGCCTGTCTGATTAGAATGTTCACTGGTTTAATGTGTAATTTCTATATAACAAAGAAAAAGCCATCACCGAAAGGTGACAGCTCCTCAAAGGGGAAGAGAGATAACAAATGGCAATAAATATCTCTTCAAGCCTCTGGTATTCTAGATACTCTCGGGCTTCTCCAAGCCGCCGTATCAACTAGTATGGCTACACGCTCTGTGTTCGGTGACTGGGAGAAGACTAAGAATCTTCTCGTTTACACTCCGTAGAGCTTGCTCAATACTTCGGCTACTTAATGTCATTTTCACCTTTGCTGGCCTATGTCGAAATCTAAAGGATCTATATAATATCCAAGACGTATATGTTTCTTCCGACGCCTTGTTTGGACTAACGTATTTTCAAGGGGGCGGAGAGAAGGCTCCGCTACGTTAGCTCAAACAAAAAGCGGAAGCTCTCTGCTCGCTACATCAATAAAGATCGTGAGTAATTACTGATGTACTTGGTAAAACATTATTGTTCTTAAAATTTAATGTAAGTATCACTCAATCATAAGCAACCACCCCCATTCCATTTTCAAGAACCGACATACTAGAGAGTAATAGACTTATATTTATTATCAACCCAGAGGACGCATTCCGAGCTGATCGATAAATACAAATAATTTCGGGAAGCTCTTATCCCCTCTAGCCTCCGCGTCACCGAGTAACTTTATTATAATGGGAACGCTATCCCCAAAACGTATTCTCTTTTCAAAGAACTGTTTATAGGAATAGCTTACCATTGATTTCATTTGCAAAAACTCCCCAAAAAATACGCTATTTCTCTACATTTTCTCTACCATTTTTAAATGATTCCTAATGTAGTAGCAATCAATTTAATGGCACTCTTCTTCTTCTCGTAAAAGTATGAGTTTTTCATCATCAGTTCATTTTGTACGAACGAATCTTTAACTGGTTTATTATCTAAGAACTTCATAGTAATGATGTTTCTTTCATCTTCATCTAAGATATTGTTTAATGTCTTTTCTATTTGCTGCACCTTCATCCTACTCGTCACTCTTGAATCACGTAACTCAGGAAACAAACTGATCCCTTCCTGTTCCACTTCATTATTGAATCGCATCTTTAATGCACGGTATTCCTTTAAGATGCTGACTACTTCCTTTTGTACTTTCTTGTCATCGATTGCTGGTAATAATGTTAATTGTCTCTCCATGAAGGAATCCCCTTATTTCAAATTTTGGTTTTTACATTCACATCAGGTACGTGAAATTTTAATACCTCTTTGTTGAATAAGGGAAACATGCATAGCGAGTAGCCCCCACCATCCACTCTGCATGGTTCCATTATCCATTAGGCCTTTAATAATTTGTGTTTCTTGTTGGCCATCTTCGCTTTTGCTGCTTCAATGTTATTCGTTACCCTTTTATGGTCCTGATCGAATTGAATCATTCTATCAAACATAACTGGAGATACTGCTTCATCAATGTATTGTAAGTAATCAACTGGCGCTCGTTCTGTCTGATCTACTAAGTATCCATAAATATCAAAGTCTGCTCTCGGTATCGACTTCTTACCTTTTAGTTGCTGCGATATCCTTACATAAGATTGAATGACTGATAGTGATACCGCGAATATTGACTGGTCCTTGCTAAACTCAATAAGGAAGAAACAAATTGCTCCCATCTTCTCTGCTTTTTCAAAGTAGTCTAACTGGTGCTGTGCAATGTTCTTTAAATCAAAGCGTGTAGCACTCTCTGTAGACTTCGCTTCAAATGCAACAGACACGCCGTCATAGTCTACTGTACTTTTAGCTTCATAGAATCTATTTAGCACACGGCCACCTTTACTCTTTAACACCTTCACAGGAGTTGGACGCTTGTTTATAAGTGCCACTCCCCCTCTTTGATACATTTCATTAGCTAGATTGGTAAGCATTTCAAATGCCATTCCACGGTTACCTTGTCCCATTTTTATTCCTCGCTTTCTATTCAAAGGATTATTTTGTTGTGTTTTCTAACAAAATTCATTTCAAAATTTTCAGATTCAAATGAACCTCTAGACGCATACACCATATACTAATTTAAATACTTTTTAGAAAAGCAGGTGAAACCTATGCCATCTGTTGTTGGAAATCTGGTTGTACAAAATAGTAACGGTTCTTTCAACTTAGGTGATTTTTATAACGTTTCTCCAAAGGAAAATACAAAAGCTTATAATGGTTCAGGTTCATCAAATGTTGCTTTTGTTGCCAATACATTTAGCGGTGTTAGTGCAACAAACACATTCGATTCTGATGTTGCAGACCAAAATCAAGTTGGAACAGTCTAAAATTAATCATTTCCCTCTACCTCCTGAATAAAACTCAATATTCCGTCAATACTGCAGACAACCCATTCTCCAATTCCTCTGGAGGCGAGCAGTTAGCTTTTGCTAGCTGTTCTTTTGTTTTCACCATTTAAGCAGGGGGTGAATATATTAAATTCTACCTCTCTTTATAACGTGAGCTGGCCACTTACGCTATTTTTACAAAGGGCACTAATTGATAGTGCTCTTTTTACTTTTTTCTACAAAATGAAATTTTTATAGTACTAGTCACACTAAAATAATCTATACATATAATCTATACATATATTCAATTAGTGAACGAAACTCACTGATTTTCATAAAAGAGCTTCCGACCAGTAGACGGAGCTCTTTTTACTTTTAAGTCTAGCTACCAAATAGCGTTTTTGTTTAAAATAATAGATCTAAACCAATCGGACACATTTACCAGTTTATTTACCACAACATTCATGTTAAAATCCCTTGTGAGTATGACATAACTCAACCTTATGAAGTCCTGTAACAATTCCTCAGGGCTTCTTTTTTCAACAAGCCGTTAGTTAATTGTGCTGACTACCTTGATGTACAAAATAAGAATCTTGTTCTATTTTTTTATTTAAAACATATATATCAAAATGGTGGTAAGTAATTATCTTGATCATTGAATAATTCTTATTCTGGCACCTATACGAGGTGCTCTTTTTTGATTCTTACAAAATAACTATTTTGTTAAATTTATAAAATACAATCACTTGCCCACTTCACTTTACACTCCCCCTATATTTATTATTTGATATTAAAATCTTTTCAGAGGTGAAAATATAATGGATGAATTTCTGTCTTCCGCTGCTCTAAACCCAGATTCAATCGATTCAACAGGGCCGACTGGTCCTACCGACGATACTGGACCTACTGGATCGTCTGGAATAGGAATTACTGGTCCTTCCGGCGACGCTGGACCTACTGGTCCTTCCGGAATAGGAATTACTGGTCCTTCCGGCGACGCTGGACCTACTGGTCCTTCCGGAATAGGAATTACTGGTCCTTCCGGCGACACTGGACCTACTGGACCTTCCGGAATAGGAATTACTGGTCCTTTCGGCGACACTGGACCTACTGGACCTTCCGGAATAGGAATTACTGGTCCTTCCGGCGACACTGGACCTACTGGACCTTCCGGAATAGGAATTACTGGTCCTTCCGGCAATACCGGTCCTACTGGTGTTACCGGTGTTACTGGATTGACTGGAGCGACTGGCCGCAGAGGAGTTATCGGTGCTACTGGGCCGACTGGACCGACTGGCCGCAGAGGAGTTATCGGTGCTACTGGGCCGACTGGACCGGGAGCTATAGAATCTGCATTCAGGGCAAATATAGGAACTGATGAACAATTTACTGTTGCTTTTACCTCTCAAACTGTAAATTTCACAACTGAACTCTTTGATTTTAATAATGAATATGATGGTATAAATACTTTTACAGCCAAACAAGAAGGTTTATACCAAATTAATGCAAATTTGACATTTGAACCTGTATTCATTCAGCCTTTTGTGGGAATATTAGATTTATTTGTCAATGACACTTCCGTTTATCGAGATATAAAAGACGATGTTACTAGTTTCAGCATATCCACTATCTATGGATTACATCCAGGTGATACCGTAAGAGTAGTATTTCTTGCTACTATAAAAGGTAGAATTTTAGCTTTACCGACTCCATCAATGCTTAGTTTTTCTGCAGCAAGATTCCCACTTACAAGTCCTATACCTTAAGTTCTTACCATTTTCTATACCCATAATGATAAATGAAGGGGAATTTCTAATAACATAATTTATATAAACAAAAATTCCCTTTCTATATTTTAGAAAGCCTCTTCAAAATTTTTAAATACATTTAGCAATAAAATAACGCTTTTATATGAAAGTCGTACACATTTTTGACACATCAACCATCACAATTACTTGAAAACTCGTGATAATATTAATTCGTCGAATACGCCAAATTTCGACACCGTACGACAATAATATCTCTCCTATAAAATCCCTGTCCCCGCAGGGATTTTCTCTTTTATTCATTACTTTTTGTTGCACTGAATTCCCATCCTGAATAAAATTCAAAATTGGTCTTACTTTACTCCTGTCGATCCAAACCCGTTATTGCCTCTTTCACTATCCGATAACCACGCGTAACTTTGTATCACACGTCATAGCACTATGCCTCCCAATCCAAATGCATTATCTCTTCTAAGGTTCTATCCGAAATATAAGTGGTAATAATTTGTATCTTTCCGTATTTCTTTTTAGCCATTCCTATAGCTTCGCCCACGGACCCCGCCTCAATCCAACGAAGCTTCCACTTCTCATCTTTGTCATAAAACTCTATTGAGTACGTCATAACGCTATTACGCTGCAAGAACCTCTCTGACGTACTTTTTGCTGCATAGTCAAAACTTCCCACAACATCAACATCCTCAAGTGTTAGTTGTTTCATGCCCCTAACCCCATTGGGCGAGATTTTATCTTGCTCTTATCCGCCCGGTCCATGATTAATGCTGCGATTTCTAATTGATGTCTTCCCATCTCTACTGCAATTTCAATGAAACTTTTATCTTCTTCCCACATTTCTTGGAATCGAATCACTTCACTCTCATTGAATAACAAGTCCAAATCTTCTAACGCTACATACATGTTACGACGCGATTTCTTCATGTACTTCCTTTGCTGTGCTGCGATTGTGTAATTCTCCTTTTCCAAATCCGTCCCAAGTCTCGGCATCCCATTCCTCCTCCAGTTGTAATTGATGAATTTCTCTTAGTTCGGCCATAACGGCATGACGTCTTCTATCCGATTCTTCAGGTGTAATATTCCCTGCCTCGCAAATACATGGCCCAAATTGATATATTTCCGTTCCCATATCGTTTCTGATTACTCCTGTTCCGTTACATGCACACATCTTAATTCCCCCTTAGAATGATAGCGCCTTTCTTCTGTAATCCTTTGTATCTTTGAAAACAAGCGCTTTAAAGTTATTGAAAATACGCGATACAATTCGTTCATCATATGCGCCTTCTAAACGCTCTCCTGTAAGGTTTGTCGTGAAGATAGATATTGGTTTATTGATGCATTAAACGCCTACTATGGAGGCGGAGAAGAAGCCACCGTATCAGATAAAATAATTAATATTATGGCAATGTCCGGAGTTTCTGGTGGTGTAATCAAGTAAATTAGAAATATAGATTTGAACCATATTTCTCAATGAACAATATAACTTAACATGGTAAAATAATATTTGGATGGGAGTCCAATACATATTATTAAAATTAAGATGGTTCAAGTCGGAGGAAGGCACCTTAGGGGGGTCTGGTGCAAAAATAAAATAAAAGAGAATAAAGCGCATATATTCCTAACGGAATCGTATCTTATGCTACCAGTCCAAACAATTGATGGATGAATTTTTTCTGGTTTTGAACAGACTGGTCCCGTAAATCAATCTGTTCTTTTTTAATCATATGCATAGCTTCTACTCCAGAAAGAATGGATGTAGCTGTGTCAAAACATTTGAACCCTAGCATAGAACAAGATCATCGCTTCTTTATAAAGCGATGATCTTGTTCTACTATGTTATTCAAGTATTTTTGTTGTCTAAGTTGCATACCATCAGGTATGCTTTTCTCTTTTTTCAACTGTTCAATTGCTATAGGATAAGCTGGATTCTTATCGACTGTCATAACACGAGGCTGCGAAACATGAAAAGACCGCAAAGCTTTCTTGAAAAAGCGCTTTGCAGTCTTCTGGTCTCTTGTTTTGCCTAGGCAAAAATCGATTGTGTTTCCTTTCGAATCAACAGCACGATACAGGTACATCCATTGACCTTTTACTTTGATATATGTTTCATCGACTCTCCAAGAGTCATTTGTTTGTTTGAGGTGACGTCGGATTCGTTTGTCCAATTCAGGACCATACTGGTGTACCCAACGTATAATCGTTGTATGAGAAATGGATAAACCCCGTTCTTCTAGCATTTCCACCAAATCACGAAAACTGAGGTTGTACCGTAGGTACCATCTTACCGTTAACAAAATAATATCAGGCTGATAATTCCTCCATTTGAATACATTTTCCATACCAATCACGCACCCTTTCTAAAGTAATAGTAACAGTATGTCCAAGATTTATAGATTCATTGCAATTGTCCTTAAGTTTTTGCACCAGAACCCTTATCTCCACATCAATTATAAATCCTAATCCTGCATCAACAGAATCAGCATCAACAGAACCAGCAACAACACACTTACCTACAAAGGGACTCCACAGTAATTTCTCCTATTATATATAAATCATGCTTAGTTAAATTGGTTTGATTTTATAAGAAGCCAAAAACCTCTAAATATTTATTTTACAATCACATAATTAATCCTAATATAACTAAAGTTAGATACAATGATACAGTTATTAATAGCAATTAGGGGGATATACAGCATGAACTATACAAATATGCCAAAAAGAATAGGAATGGTTAAGCGGACTCCATTCGCTTCGATACCGAAGAAATTCATCGGTATTGGTAAGATTGTTAAAAAGCAGACAAAAGTGGAGCACCCTACATTAACCCAAGACGAACAAGAACGTATTGAAAACATGTTATTATGTCCATTTCTTTCTGAAGAGAAGAAATTGATTACTTATTATAGAGATGATCATTTGCTTACTAGATATATGACTGTAACTGACATAAATCCGATAATAAATTTAATAACTTGTACTGATGCATCTTATAACAGAATTTTTCTTAAATTTATGGATATAATTGATTTAAGATAAAAAACATACTGTTTATAAAGTTTGATTAAAAACCTCTTACAAATCCACATTCTGTGTTACACAAAAAGACTCCATTTTGAAAAAAGATTGATCAAAATAGAGTCTTTCTTTGTGACTGGATGTTCAACTTTTATAAAAAAGTTTGATCAAAACACATTTAGAATTCTTTAATTGAAAAGATATAGCATCGCATCTTTCTTATAAACATCGTGATTTTATTTCATATCCATATCTTAAGTTGATGGGCATGTGACGCTACCCCTACTTGAAGGGAAATAACCTAAGTTGTTTCTATTTCTCTATTTTGTTATTCCACTATAGGGCGCTTTTCTTTAATAAGGTGCCATCTTTTTACATGGATAACACTTTTAAGAGATTGAATTTATTTAGGTGTAAAAAAATTGTGAAGTATTGTACTTAAAGTAAAGAAAGCAGTTTTAAAAGAAAGGACATAACATATTTGTTGACTTAATGAATGTAGTAATAAAAGTGGTAATAAAGAGTTTGAATGTAGTGATAAATGGGTGATAAAAACATAAAAAATAGGTGTATCAAGCAAAGTGTTGATACACCTTAAAACTACATTGTTAAACAACATGTGTTGTCGTGTAGTATATCTTATATATCTTTAATTATTTTAGATTCAGTATTACATATTCTTCTCGGTTTTGTTTATTCTATCGTTTTAATTTCATTTGAATTATAAGTATAGATACCTGATTCTTCTCGCAGCGCAGTTATATACATCCCTTTCGCCACATCTTTAGCTGAAATGGGTTTATACTTTTTGAAAGCCCCTTTAAATATAAAAGGAATAATACGAGATAACTTTTCAGCCATTCGTTCACCGAAACGAAATTCTTGTCGATTGCCTACTAATAAAGATGGCCTAAAAATGTGAATACCACCGATCACTAACTTTTGCAATTCCTCTTCCATTTTCCCTTTTACTTGTGAATAAAAGAAAAACGATTTAGGATTTGCTCCCATTGAAGACACAACAAGGAAATTTTGCACCCCTTGTTTTTCAGCTAGACAAGCTGCTCGTAACGTATATTCATAATCTACTTTTTTAAAATTCGCCTTTGTTTTTGCTTTTTTTATTGTTGTTCCTAGACAACTAAAAACATCATCTACAGCAAAAAACTCTTTATATTCCTCTAATACAGAATAATCTACTTGCTTCTGCTGTAACTTCTCATGTTGCCATTGCATTGGTTCTCTTACAAAAATAGTAACCGAATCGTAGTAATCTGATTCAAGTAATAGACGCGTTATCTCTTGCCCAACTAAACCACTTGCACCAAGTACTAACGCTGTTCGTGTATTCATATATGCATATACCTCTTAGTTTCCTTTTCTCTCCTTCAGCAAAATACAACTTTTAGGAGTTTCCTTCTTTTTATATTACCATAAGTAAAGCACTATGCGTATGCATAGTGCTTTACTTACTCTTTTTTCTTTTCTTTTTCTTCCATTGGCAATTTTGTTATTGTTGATGCATCCCCTAAATTACTTATTAACCTTCTTAAAAAAATGAGAACAAAAGATAATGGCAATACTACCGCTAATATCAATAAGATAGCTTCCATTAAATAACCCAAATACTCATCCCCCTCTTCTCCCTCCTTTCAAATATATGAAAGCAGCGTTGTCACATATGCATGCATTCACAAAAATAATACATCTATATTTGACAACTTTAGAACAAAATCAAATCGTAATGATTATTATTTATTGCAACTTTATTAAAGATGTATTATACTAAGTTCGCGAACTAAAACGTAATTATTCCGTTTTGCATTAAAATGATATTTTTCTTCTATAATTGGGGAAGATATATCGGTAAAAAAAGAAAAGAGGAGAACTTCATGCCTAAAAGATTGACTATATTTTCATTCTTACTTATTTTCACTTTAATTTTTACTGGCTGCTCAAATAAAAAAGAAGATACTGCCAAGAAAGATGGAAAACTAACTGTTTATACAACCATTTTCCCACTTGCTGATTTCGCAAAAAAAATCGGTGGTGATTATGTAAATGTAGAAGCAATTTACCCACCTGGTGCGGATTCTCATACATTTGAACCGAGTCAAAAACAGACTGTACAAATCGCAAAAGCCGATTTATTCGTTTATAACGGCGCAGAATTAGAACCATTTGCCGAAAAAATGGAAAAATCATTAAAAAAAGAAAACGTAAAAGTTGTAAATGCATCTAAAGATATCGAACTTCGTGCTTCATCTGAAGAAGAGCAGCACGATCATGGAGACGGTCATAAAGAAGATGAACATCACCATGATAAAGACCCACACGTTTGGATAGATCCTACTCTTGCGATGAAACAAGCAGAAAAAATTAAAAATGCACTTGTAGAATTACAGCCTGAACATAAAAAAGAGTTCGAAAAAAACTTCGCAGCACTACAAACAAAATTTACTGATTTAGATGATCAATTTAAAGCAGTTGTTGCAAATGCAAAAACGAAAGAAATATTAGTTTCACATGCAGCTTATGGCTACTGGGAACAACGCTACGGTTTAAAACAAATTCCAATCGCTGGAATTTCAGCGTCTGATGAACCATCTCAAAAACAGCTTGCTGACATTACAAAAACAGTAAAAGAACACGGTTTAAAATATATTTTATTTGAGACATTCTCTACGCCAAAAGTAGCATCAGTTATTCAAAAAGAAACAGGTACAAAAATTTTACGCTTAAATCACCTTGCTACTATTTCTGAGGATGATGCAAAGAACAATAAAGATTACTTCACATTAATGGAAGAAAACGTAAATACTTTAAAAGAAGCAACAAACTAATCAACTATATTTTCTAGTCGGCTAAATATGTCATTTAGCCGACTTTTTATGTTCTTCTGCTTGACGAGACTGAAATAACAAGTAAAATTATCCATATTAGCTGTTAAGCTATATTAATTTAGAAGGTGAGTTGGAATTATGACTCTTCACATTTGTGAAGTAACAGCAAAAAATTGGCGTTCAGTAGCTGCTTTAAACGTAGCAAAAGACCAGCAGCAATTTATTGAAAGTAATGCGTTTTCTTTAGCAGAATCATTATTTGAAGGAAACGGAACGTCAGTAGGTTTATATGATGGAGAAACACTTATAGGGTATGCAATGTATGGATGGTATTCGGAAAAACATGAAAGTGTTTGGCTAGATCGCTTTATGATTGACCAACAATATCAAGGAAAAGGATACGCAAAACGTTTCCTTCGCTTACTCATTCAATTCTTACAAGAAAAATTTGAATGTAAAATAATTTATTTAAGTTTACATCCAGACAACAAACTCGCAATGGGACTATATGAGTCATTCGGCTTCCGTTTAAACGGGGATATTGATGACGAGGGTCCAGTTGTAGGTGTTGTAATGGAATTACGTATAGATGAAAATACAGGCCTGTGAAAACAGGCTTTTTATTATTTATTTATCAATGTTATGTTTTCTATTTTTAGTTTCTTTCCCTTATGTGCTTCGTTTTGCAATCTAATACTATCTCTAATAGAATGCTCATAAAAAATAAGCCTGCAATTACACAGACTTATTTCACACACTCCTGAAAATGTTCTTGGAACCATTCTTTATTAATATCTTTTCCGATGAAAACTACTTCACTTACTCGCTCTTCTCCCTCTTGCCACTCTCTATCGTACGAAGCGGCAAATAACGTATGGACGCCTTGGAACACAATACGTTTATCTACTCCATCTATCGATAAAATTCCTTTGTAACGATATAAATATTCGCCTAGCTCTTGAACGACAGCTGACATCCACTCATTTAATTTTTGTAAATCTAACGGACGCTCTTCACGTAATACAAATGATTTTACACCTTCCAGATGATTATGTTCTTTATGAGGGTAAATTTGTAACGTATCTTTCGTTTTAAACGTTTGAATTTGTAGTAACGATGATATATCTACCTCACAGTTAGTCGTCTCGATTAATTTTGCAGTCGGGTTAATTCCTTGCAGTTCATGCAGAAGATTTTCCTTTTCACTTTCGTCAATTAAATCTAATTTATTTACTAAAACGACATCTGCAAATGCAATTTGTTCCTTTGCTTCTAGCCCTTTTTCAAAATGTTTATGTATATGGTAACTATCTACTACTGTTACAACACCGTTAATTTGATATGCAGATTGAATTACTGGATCTAAAAAGAATGTTTGTATAATCGGTCCTGGATTTGCAAGACCAGTCGTTTCAATTACTAAGCCATCAAAGTCCATTTTCCCTTCTGCTTTTACGTCCAGTAATTGTTTTAAAGCAACGAGTAAATCTTCACGTACAGTACAGCATAAACAGCCGTTTGTCATTTCCATAATTTCTTCTTCAACATTCATAATCAACTGATTATCGATACCAATTTGCCCTATTTCATTTACAATCACTGCTAATTTTTTGCCGTGATCTTCTGATAAAATGCGATTTAATAATGTCGTTTTCCCAGATCCAAGAAAACCCGTTAATATTGTTACTGGAATCATTTCGTCCTCTCCTTATAGCTATATGTTTTTACATTATAGCATATAGAGAAAATCGTTTTTGTAGCAAAACATATTTATTGTATGTACGACCCTGTAACTATATAATAATATGTAGCAAGAAAGCCTTTTCAAAAACATTATCATTCATCAAGGGGGTACTTATAATGGAACGAGTTCAAATGGCCGAAACACTAGAATTTTCTCGTATTATTCAAGGGTTTTGGCGTTTAGCAGAATGGAATATGACGAAACAAGAATTACTTTCTTTTATTGAATCTTGTATGGATATCGGGATTACTACTTTTGATCACGCTGACATTTATGGCGGATATACATGTGAAGGATTGTTTGGAGAAGCGTTACAACTCAAGCCTTCCTTACGCGAAAACATGCAAATTATCACAAAATGTGGAATCGCTCCCCCATCACCGAAATTTCCAGAGCGATATGTTGCTCACTACAATACGAGTGCTGAACATATCATAAAGAGCGCGGAGGATTCATTACAAAACTTACATACAGATTATATTGATGTATTGCTCATTCATCGTCCTGATCCATTCACGGACCCAAACGAAGTGGCAGAAGCGTTCTCACGCTTAAAGCAAGAAGGAAAAGTTCGTCACTTCGGTGTTTCTAACTTTTTACCTTCTCAATTTAATATGTTAAGTTCATATTTAGATTTCCCGCTCATTACAAATCAAATTGAAGTATCTGCGATGCAGCTTGAGCATTTTGAAAAAGGTACGATTGATTTATGCCAAGAAAAACGAATCAATCCAATGATTTGGTCACCTCTTGCTGGTGGAGAAATCTTTACTGGCCAATCAGAACGCGCCGTACGTGTACGTGAAACTTTACAAAAAATTGCTACTGAGCTAGGCGTTGATAGCATCGATACTGTTATGTATGCATGGTTACTTGCTCATCCAGCTAAAATGATGCCAATCGTTGGCTCTGGTAAATTAGATCGAGTAAAAACGGCTGCAATGGCAACAAAAGTTAACTTAGACCGCCAACAATGGTTTACAATTTTCGAAAGCTCTAACGGACATCCTGTCCCATAATGTACAAAAAGAAGAGCCGTTACTTTACAGCTCTTCTTTTTTATATGTATTTCTCGTCATTGCAAATACACACATATCTCTTAATCCATTTTCATCTACCGCAACACTCGCACTTTCTAAAATCCCCTCTAATTTAAAACCTAATTTCTCAGGTATCGCTCTACTCTTCTTATTTAGAGAATCACAACGAATTTCTACCCGGTTTGCTTTCAGTTCAGTGAAAGCAAACTCCGTTATACCTTTTGCCGCCTCTACCATATAGCCCTTTCCACTCCACCTTGAATCAATCCAATACCCGATTTCAAATTGAGGTATATCCCAATTAATACGATGTAATCCGGCAGATGCAATAAATTCGCCGGTTTCTTTCGAAAACACTAGTAACCTCAAATCTTCTCGCTGCAAAAATTGAATATGCGATTTTCTAATACTCTCTTCCACTTCTTCCTCTGTTTGCTCTTTTTGTGCAAAAACCATCCAAGGCCTTAATTCTTTCTTTGAAGCTTGAATCGCTTCATATACAACCTTACCGTCACCTGGTTTTGGCATTCGAATTAAAAGCCTTTCGGTATAAAATTCAGAAGGAAAATCGAATAATAATGGATTCAAATTAAACACTCCCCATAATTCTTTTGTATTTAATAATATCCATCTCAAGGTAGACAGTAAAGAACTTTCTGAATTTTATACTTTCGAATCATTTACCTCTACCGCCACACGCACTCCGGATTCAATCGCACCTTGAATCCATCCGTGATACAGCGTTGTATGATCACCAGCAAAATATATTCTCCCCTCAGGTTTTACAATGACTGGCTGTAATTCAGATTCTTGGCCAGCTTGAAATAGTGCAAACCCTCCAAGCGCATATGGATCTAATGTCCAACTCTTTGATATTCCAGACATGAACTCATCATATACTTGACCACCTAATATTGTTGCTAAATTTTGTAATGTGTAATAGATACGATCCCCTTTTGATAAACCATCCCATAGTAATGCATCGTATGACCACGTATAACTCCCAAGCATAATGGCTGGTCCTTTTGAACCGATTCCATGACTTGGATAATACGCATAACGTATAGGAAGATCTGTTATAATTCTCCCCCCTAATTGCCCTTGTTCCTCCCAAAAACGACTTTTAAATTGAATCCCTATTTTTGTAGCCGGCATATAATGCAATTCGCGAATTGTTTTCCACTTCGCATGAGATATCGAATCAAATGGATCTACTTCTACAAATCGCATTGTTGAAAAAGGAATTGTAACAATAACTAAATCGCCAGTTATACTACTATACTCAAAAGTTTCCTCATTTCGGTAATAGGCTGTTACACCATTGGCTTGTTGATGAAGCTTCATTAATTTTTGATTATATATAATATTTTCTTCTAATTGTGGTAAAAAAGACTTTGGTAATCTATCATTCCCACCTATTATTTCGCAAAATCCACTTTCCTCTTGCATAATGTATAAAAATCTTAATGTCTCAACGAATGACCTTTCCAAAAAACCTTCTAAATCTAATAGAACACCAATCATCTCGATCGTTACCGGTGAAAAATACGTATTATATTGATAAGGATGATACTTTAAAAATTGACCTGTAGAGTATCTCCCAAAATCCTTTACTACAATATCCCAATTTTTTTCTGGATTTTTTTTAATAAAATTTATAATTGGCTGTACTGCTAATAATAATAATTCTTCAGATGTTTTCCCAACTTCATTCATTTCAACGGGATATCTTAAAATACTTGGATCTTTTTCGTATTGTTGCAATGTCGTTTTTCGGCCATTAACATATATAATATCTGTTTCATTCCGATTCATAAAAGGACTCACCTGGAGCCCGAATTTTCTTATATAAGCCATCGTCAATGTGTGCGAATATGGTATTCTCATCGCTCCAACATCTAGATATAATCCGGTATCTTCCATTCTAACCGTCTCTATCCGGCCCCCTACACGGTTGTTTGCTTCAAAAATCTTCACTTGATGTCCTGCAGCCTTTAATAAAGATGCCGAAACTAATCCCGCCATACCAGCCCCTACTACAATAATTTGTTTCGGGTGTGTCGTCTTCTTCAATCCTTTATCTATAACTTTTAACGTTTCATCCATCTCAGTGTTAAACATTATATCTTTCTGCACAATTCCACCCCTTACTTCATAAAGTGAAACTTTAATCAGTGGGGGTTTTGTTCATCCCCCACTGATTATTAGTTGAACCAATCGGGCGTTTACGGGCAGTTGATCTCCCACCTACCTTCTTTGCTCCAGCCGCATTTTGAGGTGGGAGTTTTACTGCCCGTTAATGCGGGATAAAATATGCATTAGTGGTTTAGTGCATTTTATTCATAAGTTCCTATAAACATAACACCATAGCAATTGGAATATTCACTAAAAATACATAAGGTATAGCTCTCGCATCTCCACATGCTTCATATAATAAGGAAACGGTAAGGAAGGAGTTAGATAAATGAAACATACTTATGACTACCATGCTACAAAAAAGCATTTGGAATTAAAGAAACAACACCTATGCAAAAAACTTAGTAATATGAAATTATCTAATAAAGAACGTGAACAAATAAAACTCGAGATCGATAACTACGAATATATATTAAACTTAGTCGAAATGAATCATTATGAACGAGGATTCTCTCGTTAAAAGCCGATATAATATCACCCTCTTTTTTGTGTGAGCATTTCACTACGCATTTTTCGTAAGTAAATATATAATAGAATGTACATTAAGATTGAGAGGTATATTCTATGATCAAATTAAGTGTATTAGACCAATCACCTATTTCAGATGGTAGCACAGCAGTTGAAGCTTTTTCACATACAGTTACGCTTGCACAAGAAGTTGAAAAACTAGGATTCACACGTTTTTGGGTATCCGAGCACCATAATTCAGTTAGCTTAGCTGGTTCAAGTCCAGAAATACTCATTTCACATATTGCCGCGAAAACTGATCGTATTAGAGTTGGTTCTGGTGGTGTTATGCTGCCACATTATAGTCCATATAAAGTTGCCGAGAATTTCCGCGTTCTAGAAGCACTTTATCCAAACCGCATCGACCTTGGTGTCGGGAGAGCACCTGGTGGTATGCCGATAGCAACTCGCGCACTTCAAGAAGGTAAAATGGTCTCACTTGATCAATATCCAGAACAAATTGCAAATGTTGCTATGTACTTACATGATCAAGTACCAGAAAATCATCATTGTGCAAACTTAAAGGCTACTCCAGTTATCACAACATCTCCTGAAATGTGGATGCTCGGTTCTAGCGGAGAAAGTGCAATGATTGCCGCAAAGCAAGGCGCTTCTTTTGCATTTGCACAATTCATTAACGGATACGGTGGCCCTGAAGTAATGAGGGCTTATCAAGAACAATTCCAACCTTCCTATTTAGGTGATAAACCAAAATCAATCGTATCTATTTTTGTTATTTGCGGAGAAACAAATGAAGAAGCGGAGAAGATAGCATCAAGCCTTGATTTATCGATTTTACTATTAGAACAAGGAAAACGGACTACTGGTACTCCTTCTATCGAAACTGCTCAAAATTATGCGTATAGTGCTTATGATCTATTCCGCATAAAAGAAAATCGTCAACGTATGATCGTCGGTGATCCATCTTCTGTGAAAGAAAAAATATTAAACTTAAGCAAAGCGTATAATACTGACGAATTTATGATTGTCACGATTACTCATCAATTTGAACATAAATTAAACTCTTATCGCCTATTGGCAGACGCTTTTAATTTATAATAACGAAAGGGAGATGCATCACATATGATGCATCTCCCTTTCTTACTACCAATCAATTGTTTTTGCTTCCTATATATTCAATAGCTTCTTTTAATAACTCCTCAAAATTATGAGGATAATCATGATTTAAGTTAGGCACAACTTTATACTTATGTTCTATATTTTTATCCTTTAATAACTTTACAAATTGCTGTGTACATTCGAAACAATCTTCATCTTGATCCCCACATATTATATATCCTTTTATGCTTTTATCATGTAATATTCCAATCATTTCTTCCCATTCTTCCATTTCCGGGAGCCACGGTGCCACAAAAATAAAACCGTTCACTTCTATTTCACCTTGTAACATGGAATGTAACGCTACTCTTGCCCCAGCAGAAAAGCCACCAATAATAATATTTCCAAATGTTTTATTCACTTTAATCTTATTGTAATGTCCTTTTAACTCTTCTCTTCCTCTTTCGATATTATCCCAAACATATCCATCTGAAAATTGAATTTGGGAAGATTGAGGCAATGCCAGCATAAAACCTTGTTCCATTACAGAGTTCCAATATGGTTCTATTATTTGTATATTTTCTTGATCCCCATGCAGTGTTATTAGTAGATTTTCATTTTGTTTGCTGTATTTATATTTCAGGTCTGCTTGTTCCGATTTCTTTGCTAATTCTTCTCTTTCTTTACATAATTGAACCATTCTATGAAACTCTTCAAATTTATGTAATGGTTTTAAATCATCATCGGAAATTAAATACTCACTTCCGTACCAAAATCCATTCTCTATAATGGCTTCCTTCATTAAATACATCGCTTCTTCTTCAAGTCCTGCAGCACTTGCTAACGCATATTTAAAATTATATATTTGTGCTTCATTACCCATTACATCTTTAGCGTTTTTCATTATGTAAGAATACGCCTCAAAACTTCCTTTATTTGCATAACAATCTAACGTTTCATTTAATAACTTAATATAAGTCATACTATTTTTCATATAGAAATTCCCCCGTAACCTTTTATAATAATTGTTTCTCCAATCTTCCTATCATTCTAGGGTCACGGTATAAGTAGGTGAATTCTACAATTCAACTTAACAATACCTGATTCTCAGAATGATATTTAATAATTAATGTATGTATACGCATAATACACCACTCCTTCCTATCCACTAGTTGTATTATAAAACCAAATAAACTGAAAAATCAATATTTTAACAAAAAAAAGACAACAATATATTATTGTTGTTCTCATAACATCTTACCCACTATTCTTTTTTTCTTATCTGGTTTACTTGAAACTAAATAATGCTTTTCTGAAATATATAAGTTTCTTTTTAATATACGATTTAAATATGGTCCTAATTTCACTCCGCATATGAGGCGATCTTCGCTATCTTCAACAATTGGGAACATTTCTTTTTCTGTTACATATTGATCTACGGCCTTTTGTACGATATCAATTTCTTTAACTAGGTTTAAATTTTCTTCTGTATGTTCAAATACTTCAAGCGTTTCCTTCGTTATCAGAAAAAAATTTGTTGGAAATGCAGGTAAATAAGGCTTTAACAAATCATAATTTACTGTGTAATCATCATTTACTAAGACTGTATAAACGATATTAGCATTCGTTTCTAGAAACTTAGCCATCGCTTGTTCTAATTCATCTTTCGTAATTTCCCTATCTTCTTTTCCAGTTCTGAAAAAGCGAAACATCGTATCGCCTCCTTTTTACTATATTATAGCATAAAAGAAAACTGAAAAATTATAAAAAACTCTATTGAAAGAATTTTTCGATAGAGTTTTTCTTTAATCAATTTATGTTTATTTTAAGAATGCACTTAACATCCATACATGTTGTTCTAATGTCGTATGAATTGCTAATAGCATATCAGCTGACGTTTCATCACCAGCTTCACCAGCTACTTCCATACCTTCTTTTAATTCTTGAATAAGTGCAGAAAAATCGTTTACTAAAGTTTGTACCATTTCTTCTGCAGACTCTTTGCTTGTCCCTTCGATTACAGTTGAAGTTGCTAAGTACTCTTTCATTGTCGCTAACGGTTTTCCTTCTAACGCTAAAATACGCTCTGCTAACTCATCAATGTACGTTCCTGCTTCATTATAAAACTCTTCAAATTTCTCATGTAATGTAAAGAAGTGTGGTCCTGTCACATACCAATGATAATTATGCAGTTTCACATATAATACATTCCAGTTTGCTACCTGCTTGTTTAATACTTCAACAACATTTGTTTTCGTACTCATACAATCCACTCCTCTTATCATGTTACTATCTTTTAATAACCTAACTTCATTTTACCATATATCCCCTATTCTTCCGAATGAACAGCTTATATGTAACAAAGTTTTAACAACCTTAATATTTCCCTAATATCATATAATTCATGTATCCTTTCAACTACTTCATATGTCTAATTGTCCAAGCTCACACATATGCATAATAGTAAGTCAAGCTCATCATAGAAGAAAGAGGGATAACATGGACAATCAACAATGGCAAGTAGCAAAGAAAGTCGCTGCTACTTATATCGGAACGGTCGTTGGAGCTGGATTTGCTACTGGGCGAGAAATTGTTGAATTTTTTACAGTTAACGGATTGTACGGGACCATTGGCATATGTATAAGTGGATTTTTTTTTATTTGGCTCGGTACAAAAATGATGTTACTTTCATCACAAATCGGGGCATTTTCAGCGCAAGAATTTAATAAATATTTATTTGGGGATGTATTTGGAAATGTCGTAAATACTTTATTATTACTCGTATTATTTGGCGTAACTAGCGTTATGTTATCAGGAGCCGGGGCAGTATTTGAAGAACAACTCCGTCTCCCGAGACAACTTGGTATTTTCATCACAGTCATCGCCTGCCTCATTATTGGGAGCCGGGGGTTACAAGGTGTTTTTGAAGTGAATACACTTGTCGTACCTATTATGATGATTTTTATTATCGGACTTGCTATTACAACCTTTATTCATGGTACAACTCCTATTATTGAAACTGTTCCTACAGAAAGTTGGAATATGAAATGGATTACTAGCCCTATTACATATGTCGCATTAAATCTTTCTCTCGCCCAAAGTGTTCTCGTCCCATTGGCCAGTGAAGTAAAAGATCGAAAAGCTATTTTATGGGGTGGCATTTTAGGAGGCGCGGGGCTTTGCTTTATTTTATTATGTAGCCATTTAGCAATATTATCAGTTGATCAATTTTATCAATATAACATCCCAATGGCTGAAGTTGTAAGAAGGTTTAATGCAACTTTCCATTTTTTCTTTGTTCTTATCATTTTTGGTGAAGTATTCACAACATTAGTTGGGAATATATTCGGAATGACAAAACAAATGCAATCCATTACCGGATGGAAAAGTAATAACATTATTTATTTCATATTACTAATTAGTTATTGCTTTAGTTTCATCGGATATAGTGAATTACTTCATATTCTATACCCTATTATCGGTTGGGTGAGCATCATTTTACTACCGATTATTGCCTTTAAACAACTTCAAAAAACATGAAAAAACATCCGTGTATACGGATGTTTTTTCATGTTCATTCACAGTCTTCACATACTTCCCAGTACGGCCCCATTTCTACTGCAAGGTATGGCTTTAATTGCAAACGAATCATTCGACTTGGCATGCGTTCTAATACGAATTGAATGCCGTCTTCTTCTTCATCCAACTCAACTTTTGAAATAGCAATTCTTTGCATAGTAGTAATAGGGCTTCCATCTTTATATAAAGTGATTTTCACCTCATCATACTCATTAAAATACAATTCAACATTCATTTTCTTTTTTAACATTTCATCAACAATCTCATAATTATCATTTTGTTCCTGGATTATATATTTCCAGCCGCCTCTATCTAATTCTATCGGAGTAGCTTGGAATAATGTCATCAAATCCTCGTATAGCATAAGATAACCCCTCTCTTACTAAAAAACGATGAGTATTTTATATACCCTTTATCTCTATCACTATCCATGTTTATTGTACCATATATCACGAATCTTACTGCATTCATTTGCTTTATATACACATACAAAACATATAGTATTTTCAGTTCACTCTCTATTCACTAGTACGTCCTCTTACTGATAACTTATCACTTTCCTTATTTCCTACACACTACTTATACATCTAAAAAAACCACAAAAAAGAAGAGTAATTTATATCACTCTCCTCATAAGACTTTTCCTGTAGCTGCTAATGCTAACACTATAATTAAACTTGCAAATAATAGTGATACAATTAAACTAAAAATCGGTAATATTTTCTTTTCATTCTTCTTAAATAATAACCTTAAACTAAGAATGATATTTAATGGAACAAATATAAAATAAAAGTATTTAGCTATTTGTAATGAGCTATTTGAAAGTGTTTTAAATACAAACACTTCAATTAAAAAAGCAACAAAGAATAAAATACTTAACCAAAACGAGACATAGCTAAGCCAAGAATGTCTTTTCGTTCCCCAATACACTCCCATACCGATCTCCTTTATATGTAATCTATACTATATTCATTATACACCCACTTAACAAATTCCTCTATTTTTCGACAAATATTAAATACATTGAACCTCTAATCCGTTTATCAGCTAAAAAGACTGTCTCTAATAGCACTAATGCTATTTTGAGACAGCCTCCCCTTTTTATACTTTAAATCTTTCAATTAATCCTTGCAACTCTTCAGCCATTTGAGATAATGTACCAGCTGCGGAACCAATTTCCTCCATCGAAGCTAATTGTTCTTCAGCAGACGCCGCGACACTTTGTGTACTCGTCGCATTATTTTGTGCTGTCATTGCAATTTGCCCTACTGAAATAGATACTTCATTGGCACCTTTTGACATCCCATTAGCCGTTTCAACCATCGTTTTAATTTGATTAGCAATTTCATTTGTAGATTGTAAAATCTCAGCAAAGTTTTGCTTCGTTTCATTTGCAATAACTAGTCCAGATTGAACTTCTTCATTTACATGACCCATAGATTTTACTGTCTTACTCATATCATCTTGTATTTCACATATTAATTTACTAATTTCACTGGAAGATACGCTAGATTGCTCTGCCAATTTACGTACTTCATCTGCAACGATCGCAAATCCTCTTCCGTGCTCACCAGCTCTTGCAGCTTCAATTGCAGCATTTAAAGCAAGAAGATTTGTTTGATCTGCAATATTTTGGATTACTTCTAATATGTCACCAATTTGCTTTGATTTATTATTTAATAACTGTATAACTGCATCAGATTGTGAAACAGATTCTGCAATAGACTGCATTTGATTTACTGTTTTCCCTACTAGCTTTCCACCATCTTCTGCTTTTTCACGAGTATGAGTAGAAGCCGTATTGATAGATGATGAACTATTTGCTACATGCTGAATTCCTTCTGTTACATCAAACAGTAACATCGCACCATTTTCTACACTTGTTGTTTGCGTCGTTGCCCCACTTGATATTTCATCCATTGCCATTGTAATTTGTTCCGTTGCTTCACTCGCTTGTCTTACACTCGCAGTTAGCTCTTCTGATGCCGCTGCAACATGCCCCGCTGAAGTATTAATTCTTCCAATTAATGTACGTAGTGAATGAGTCATCTCATTAAAACCTTTAGCAAGTTGTCCAATTTCATCATTTGAATGTATTTGAATCGTTTGAGTTAAGTCCCCTTCGCTTATTTCTTTAGAAGTGACAACTAATTGTTTTAAAGGTTTGGTAATAGAAAGTGTCACGAAATAAATAAGCGCTCCGCCTACAACTAATGAAATAAACATTACAATTAACATATTATAAAATACAGGTTGAGCAGCTTCAACTACTTCATTTGAATACATCGTCCCCGCAATTTTCCAACCTGTTTTTAAATTTGTCGCGAATACCATTTTCTTTTCACTACCACCATAAGTGTATGAAAAAGTGCCATGGTTATCTTCGTATATTTTCTTTCCCCAAGAATCATCTGCCTTGTCACCCGATTTTTCTTGAGGGTGAGCAATTATTTTTTGTTTTCCATCTAAAATGAAAGCATAGCCTTTTTTACCAATATTGATTAACTTTGTTGTTTTTAATAAATTATCTAAACTTAAATCTACCGCAATAACACCATTTTTATCTTCAGTTTGTTTTGCGATTGTTACGACAATATGTCCATTTCCTTGTGCCTTATATGGTTCAGTGACAACAATTCCACCTTGCTTATTCACTGCATCTTTATACCAAGAACGCGCTGTTGGATCATAATCTGCTGCCATTTGTATATTTGGTTCTTGTACAAATTTTTTATCGTTTCCAGCAACATACACTTGTTCTACATCTTTGTTCAAACTAATATATTGGGATAATGTTTTTCTTAGTTCATCCTGATTATCTCCTTGATACATATCACTATGAATCACTCGTGCAAAATTATTTACATCGTTGAATTTCGCTTCAATCATTTGATTGATTAAATTATCCAATATTTTTATATTATCCTGAGCGCTACTCATAATTTGTGATTCAAAATTCTTTTTAGCTGTTTGATACGACATGCCCCCAATAATAGAGACTGCCGCAATTAATATAACAAAAAATGAAATTAATAGCTTTTTTGCTACTTTCATATCTCTAAACCAACTTACTAGTTTACTCATTATAAACCTCCTGCATTTCAATATTAAGCTTTAAAGATTAAATAGAGCTAATTTTGAATATATTCCATTCCTTAGTTTCTATTTTTATAACTTGTTTTGATGAACACTTTGTAAAGTTTAAACAAATTAATTTCTTTTGTCTATATATACGAATAACATTATTATAAAATTTACAAATACAAAAAAACCAAAGGAACAAGCCCTTTGGTTTTTTACATTTTTTTATGTTGTTTAGAAACCTTTTTCCATCTATCTCGTTCCGCTCTTGCCAGAATAATGTTTTGTTTTCTCATAACATATGCCAATTCTCTTTGCAGTTTTTTATAGCTTAGTAAGCGCTCTACGGGTATAGTTCCGTTATCTATAGCACTTCGCACTGCACATCCTGGTTCACCTTCATGTTTACAATCTCGAAAGCGGCAAGTATTTGCAAGATCTTCAATATCGGAAAATGTAGTTTGAATTGCCGCGCTTCCTTCCCAAAGCTGAAGTTCCCTCATACCAGGCGTGTCAATTACTAAACCGCCACTCGGTAATTGGAACAATTCACGGTGAGTTGTCGTATGCCTTCCTTTACTATCTTCTTCACGTATATCTCCGGTTTTTGCTACATCTGTTCCTATTAATGCATTTAACAAAGTAGATTTCCCTGCACCTGAAGATCCAACTAAAGCAATTGTTTTTCCTGGTGAAACAAATTGTTGCAATGATTCTATTCCGACGTACACTAAGCTATCAACAACAAATATCGGAACACCGATTGCTACCGCTTCAGTTTCTGCAATTTTCTGTTCCACATCTTCACATAAACTACTCTTCGTTAAAACAATAACAGGCATTGCACCGCTCTCATAAGCCACCAGCAAATAACGTTCCATCCTTCTTACGTTGAAATCATGGTTAAGTGCATTCACTAAAAATAGATAATCTACATTTGTTGCGATAATTTGTTCTTCAGTTCTGTTACCAGCTTCTTGTCTTGAAAAAGAACTTCTTCTCGGAAAAATACGGTGAATAATTGCCTTTTTCTCATTTTCTATTTTCTTTATATACACCCAATCACCAACTGCCGGATAATCCCCCTTCGTTAACGCTTCATGCCGAAACTTCCCAGACAGTTCTGCCATATATTCACCGTCACTACAAATAATCCGATATATATGCTTATGCTCAAGTAAAATACGCCCTACTTCATAATTCTTCTCTACAGCTTGCTCTTCAAAAAATGAATCCCAGCCGAACGATTCTAAAATATTTTGATTCAAATAAATATCCTCCCTAGTTTGTACTAAGTGGAAGGATTGCGAACTATCTTATATAATATCGCCCTTTCCATCCACCTTTGTATTTGATTTATTATTCATATCAGTCATATTCGCCATAATACATCACTCCGTTCTAATTTTAATTACTCTCATTATATGGAATATCTCATTAAAAAGCTACATTATTTAACATAATTTTCAAATAACTTGTTTTTTAACATTTTAATTTGTCCACGATGACTAATTTCATCTTCTAGCACGTGAAACCAAAGGTAGTGCTGATTATACGCTACGTCATTAGGCCACTTTCTTTCTGACATTAGCCATTCATCATCCTGTTGTCTCAAACACTCTATTGTTTCATCTCGAACTTTCTGTAAAAGTTGTACATAATACTGTATTTCATAACCACGGATAGATCTCCCCGCTTCCCCTAAATACATTGCATCTTCCCATATTTCTAATTCTTCTTTTGTAAAATCACGATTTTGAAAAGAAATAAGCTGATGGACTTTTTCTATAGCCGCTATATGCTTCAGTAAAGCACCAATTGAATTCTCACCACTCGGCATTATTAAATCCAATTGCTCCACTGCTAAATCATCTATTTCCTGTAATGTTACTGCCCGCGTATGCTCCATCATACTTACAAGTTCACCTATATTTTTTGTATAACCATCTACACTTCTTATTCGATAATCTATATACATTTCACGCACCCCTTTCTGAATTCATATTAATGAAAAAAGGCTTCATATAATAGACTGAAATATATCAGATTTTTCTGTTATAATTAAATTGAACAAGCAATTAGCCAGAACAAACTTTCTCAATATGCTTATATAAAATTTAAAAAGGAATATATATTTAGTAAACGAATCTTATTCACTAAAAGGAGTGGATTCGATGGAAATGTATCAATGGCTAACTGCTGTTCTTGTTGGTGGCGTTACTGGCTTCGTTTCCCATCTGATCAATAACCAAGGTAAGTTATTGCTTCCACGCCGTTTAAAAACGTTTTTCCACTTTGGGTTTTTAACCGATATATTTACCGGTAGCCTAGCTGCACTTCTTGGACTTGTTTTATTCGATGTCACCTTAATTAAAGAAATTATAAAAGTATCTATTGTAACCGCTATTTCAGGCCAAACATTTTTACTTCATCAAGCTCTAGGTGGTGAACAGGCTAAAAATTCACAAATTGGGAAAGCTGATGAGAAAATTCAAGAAATTGACAAATTATTACGACGTTAATCTATACTTTCTTTAAAAATTATTGTTATAATGAAAAATAAATATTTTCTATTGCGTCGTTTGTCAGAAGAAAGGGTGTTTCGTATGACAAAAAAGAAAATAGAAGATTTCTTAACAAACTCCGAAAAAGAGGAACTGCTAGAAAACTATAAATGTTTACGAGAAGCCCGCACAAAAAGCGAAGCTAATTATTTTGGTGAAGCAGTAGACCATCTATTAAATAAAGTAAAAAAACGAATTACTGAAGAAGCAGGCATACATGATGAAAATGCAGCAACTGTGCAATCAAAGAGAAAAGCACTGTTTTAGCTAAAACAGTGCTTTTTCTTTAGAACGCTTCTATGGTGCAACTCCCTTTCATTTTTGCCATCTCCTTATATATGAAAAGAGGGTAATACCCCTCTTTTCTATTATTCCTCTAATATAGATTTGATTTTCTTCATATCCATCTCACTCAATAAAACGTCCACTGCTCTAACACTTTCTCTTATTTGCGCTACTCGCTTTCCGCCAGGAATAACAGTATCAATTCCTTTTTTGTTTAATAACCATGCTAACGCTAAATGAGATACTTCAATATTATTTTCTTTAGCTAAGTCTTTTAACTTTTCAACTTTCTTAAAGTTACTCTTATATGTATTTTCTTCAAATAGATTTACACTTTGGCGCCAATCGACTTTGTTCAATTTAAAATCTTCTGTATATTTACCACCTAATATTCCAAAGGCAAGAGGTCCATACGGTATAAATGAAATACCAGCTTCTATACAATACGGTAATAGTTCTTCCTCTGCAGTGCGATCCAACATATTGTAAGGCGATTGTACAACATCTATATCTCCATATTGATTCGCCTTTTTTAATTGTTCTACATTTACATTTGATATCCCAATTGAACGGATTTTCCCCTCTTCTTTTAAACGGATCAGTTCTCCAATTGAATCTATGTAACTTGTTTCAGAGTTTGTAAAATGTAAATAATATAAATCAATATACTCTGTCTGTAATCTTCTTAAACTATTTTCCACAACGTTTCATTTCAATTCGTGAAGAAGACTTAAATGCTAGATTCCCCGGTTTATTAGATGTTGTATTAAACGCTACAGAACCATACTAAAAACCATCTCATATGAATATGAGATGGTTTTTAATAATTCCTATTCTTTTAGCAAATCTATTAATCCATTCCCTTCAGATGTACGTTCATACCCTAAAGGTACAGTCCTTTTTATAAGTTGCGCGTATATTTCCTGCTCTGATAATTTTCTACCGTACTCTCTCTCACACTGCTTTATGAGAAGTGCTAGCGCCCCAGCGACATGCGGCGTCGCCATTGAAGTACCACTTAATACTGCATATTTCCCCTCTGGATACGTAGACAGTATTTCATCACCCGGCGCTACTAAATCAATTTCTTGATTTGAATTACTAAAGCATGAAATTTTCCGCTCTAAATTAACAGCACCTACTTCAATTACTTCAGAATAAGCACCTGGAAAATCTAATTCTGAAGTATCATCGTTACAATCTCCATCATTTCCAGCAGCGCATACGACAAGTACGTCTTGTTTTACCGCATTTTGAATAGCTTCATGTAACTCTGGTACATCTTGCGGGCCACCAAGTGACATTGAAATAATTCTCACTTTCTCTTTATTCGGTCCTCTCCAATTTACAGCATAATGAATGGCCTCGATAATTTGCTCATAGCTTCCAGAACCATCTCCAGCTAATACTTTTAAAACTAACATTTTAGCAAGTGGTGCTACACCTAATACACCCACTCCGTTTTCGGTTGCTGCGATTGTCCCCGCTACATGAGTACCATGGCCATTATTATCAAGATAAATTTTCGAATCACCTTCATAATCTTTCGTGAAATTTCTCCCACCAATAATACGATCTTTTAAATCTACATGATTTATATCACAACCTGTATCTAAGACGGCAACGACAATATCTTTCCCTTTCGCACTCTTTCCCCATACTTGCGGAGCATGAATCAGTTGTACACCTGGTGGAATTTCATTTACTTGCTCAACCACTTTATTTACAGTAAACGGAATTAATTTAATGCCTTTTTGTTTATTCGCTGTACTACTATTCATCGTAATCCCTCCTGAAAATGTATTATTTTCATTTCAGACCACTATTGAATACGTTTAGATTTAACATTCGTTTTATTCGTTCCATTTCCCTTCCTCTCAAATATTTCTCAATAAACAAAAGAAAAGGACCGATTATGGTCCTTTTCTTTTTCAGTTTTTCAAAAGAATAATAAATTAAGACTAAATCTCACTCTTGTTCAAAAACTGCTCAATTTCTTTTATTACATGTTTTGCGCCTTCTATACTAACAGTAATGCTTCCATTTGCTAATGAAATATTTTGGTCTGAAACATCACCTGTTATTTGACAAGCATTGTAAGGTTGATATTTTTGTAAAATGACTTTGTCTTCTTCTACAAAAATTTCAAGTGGTGATTTAATTTGTATTCCTAATACATCTCGTAATTCTTTAGGAATAACTATCCGTCCCAATTCATCTACTTTTCGAATAATTCCTGTTGCTTTCATGTTACTCCCCCCTTACTCTCTATTAATTTTTTTCACCTCGCTATTTTCATTTTATCACTATATATTTGGTAATGGCTTACTCTTTTTAGAAAATATAGTACAAAAGTTAAAAAAACACATTTAACGAATATTCAATCTTTCTTTCAATTGTTTTAAATAACGAGATCGTATAATTAAGAAATATACAACTTGAATACTTACAAAAATACTTAATACAATTGTATTTTCTTTAAACAGTGAGTACTCAAACATCTGTCCTAACGCAGTTAATGCTACTGCCCCGTGTAATGTTGCAACTCCAACTGGAACGAAGAATAAAAGCGCTAAGCGGATTGTGACTACTTTCGATAATTCGCCTCTCGTCAATCCAACTTTTCGAATCATTTCAAATAAACGAGTATCGTCCTCCAAATCAGAAAATAAGCGGAAGTAAAGGAAACTTCCTGCACAAACGAAAAATACAATACCAATAAAGAAACCTACAAATAAAATGGGTCCTGCGATTTGTAAACTTTGATTTTGATCGTACTCTTCTGCACTAAACGTTGCATGTTCTTGATAAGGCTTAATCTGATTCGTAAGCTCTTTACCAACCTCAATTTCATCTTTCGTTCCTTTTGTTTTATACATATAATCTTTTTCTTCTTTAAATCCATCTTGTAATGAATCATATTGATTTTTAGAGATTACATACACATTACCCATAAGTATTTTACTTAGTGAAGAATCATTAACTTTTTTCACATTTAAGGGCTCATTGGCATTTTGGAAAGAAATTTCTTTTCTTTCCTTTATCGGTGGCCCTGGTATTTCTACTGATAGAAATAAGGCTTCTTTGTCTGATAAAGTATTGAACGGTTCCCCCGTTAACTTCGCATACTCCTTATAATCTGATTCTTTTATAAAACTGGCGTTTCTTAACGACTGCTCCTCCGTTGTCTTCGATGAAATATTTATTTTTGAAGCTGCTATATTATGTTTCTTTAATCCTTCGTCAATAATCTTCAGATGCTGTGACTCATTGCTATTACCTTGCTTAGAATGATAGTGAAACGCAATTGGTCTGTCCATAATTTCTTTCGTCATCGAAGCAAACCCAACCAATGTACCTATTGCTGAAAATGCTACTGTTGAAATAATTGTTACAATAAAGAACATCCTTGCATTATCTCTCATACGGTATGCTAAATCTGACAAAGTAATAATATTTGTCTGTGTCCAATAGAAACGTTTACTTTTTTTACATAATCGAATAATAAAGACGCTCAACTGCTTGTACAGCAAATACGTACCGATAGTGACTACCGTTGTAACAGGAATCATCATAATAAATACCATTGCACCATGTGACATAAGAGCGCCTGCATAACCAGCACTAAGCAATGCTACTGCTAATATAGAAGAAATAATTGATGCTTTCGGTTCTGGCTTCGCCTCTGCTGATCCTCTAAACAATTTCATAATTTTATTTTTACGAACCATTCCTGCACTGAACAATGAAATAATCATAAATAATACGAAAAACATAATACTCGTTACAACAATCGCTTTCATCGGTATGTAATAGGATAAAGAAATATCTAATTTTAAAATCATCGGGGCTACAAATATTAATATTCCTGAAAATAACATACCTGAAAGAATCCCAAAAATTATTGCCCCTATTCCAATCATAATATTTTCAAAGAAGATAAGACGCTTTAATTGATATTTCGTCATACCTAGCATCATTAAAATTCCTAGTTCACGCTTTCTCGTTTTTAAAAACATTCCCATTGAATATAAAATAAAGAAGAATGTAAATAAGTAAATAATAGACTGTGCAAAAGACATACTTACGAATACGTACTGTCCTAATTCTCCCGCACTTAATGCCGGATGGAACGCAAAAAATGAATACACAAAAAAGGCCATAATGGCAAATGTACTACTCAAAAAATAAGCTGAGTATGTTCGTCTATTTCGCGTTACATTTCGAAATGCGAGTTCTCTAATGTTCATACTACTTCTCCGCCCTTCTACTAACTATGCTTTTATATTAGTAAAGTACGGAAATACCTTCCATCGATTCAAATGACAAAAACCTTACATTATTGAAAGGTTTAAAAAAATTGCTTATACAAAACAATTTATTTATAATAACTTCATTCATATTCATACACGCATTCTATTGTATATTCGTTAGTTTTGCGAAATAATAAAGGATAGAAGTATGTTCCAATATACATATAAACTTATTTACCGCTTTAATATGAATAGGAGGAAAACATAATGACATTACAAGAACAAATTATGAAAGCATTACATGTTCAACCTGTAATTGATCCGAAAGTAGAAATTCGTAAACGAATTGATTTCTTAAAGGATTATGTAAGAAAAACAGGTGCTAAAGGATTTGTACTTGGAATTAGCGGCGGACAAGACTCTACACTTGCAGGACGTTTAGCGCAGCTTGCAGTCGAAGAAGTTCGTAATGAAGGTGGTAACGCAACATTTATCTCCGTACGTCTTCCGTACAAAGTACAAAAAGATGAAGATGATGCACAATTAGCATTACAATTTATTCAAGCTGATCAATCTGTTGCTTTTGATATCGCTTCAACTGTTGATTCCTTCTCAAATCAATATGAAAACTTATTAGGTGAATCATTAACAGATTTCAATAAAGGAAACGTAAAAGCACGTATTCGCATGGTTACACAATATGCAATCGGCGGACAACAAGGATTACTTGTTATCGGAACTGATCACGCGGCTGAAGCTGTAACAGGATTCTTTACAAAATTCGGAGATGGCGGTGCAGATTTATTACCATTAACAGGTTTAACGAAGCGCCAAGGACGTGCTTTATTACAAGAGTTAGGTGCAGACGAGCGACTTTACTTAAAAATGCCAACAGCTGATTTATTAGATGAAAAACCAGGTCAAGCTGATGAAACAGAATTAGGTATTACTTACGATCAATTAGATGACTATTTAGAAGGTAAATCCGTTCCAGCTGACGTTGCTGAAAAGATCGAGAAGCGTTACAAAGTGAGTGAACATAAAAGACAAGTCCCAGCATCTATGTTTGATGATTGGTGGAAGTAACTTATATAGAAAAAGAAGCTAAATGGAAATTAGCTTCTTTTTCTATATATTAACGAAATACCCCTACTCTTTTCTCTAATAAATCCTGCAAACAATCTTCATGTTGTTTATTAAACAATGGCGGCATTTTGTCTAACGGGAAAAACTTCAGATCTAATGTTTCATCACCGTCTATTTTTTTGTTCCCTCCAACGATTGAAAACCTAAAGAATATTACAATTGCCTGTGCCTGATCTCCATTCGGATATGTTTGAAAATATTTCGTATACACACCAATGAGCTCATCAATTTCCACATCATATCCTGTTTCTTCTTTAATTTCTCGGATCGCAGTTTCTGCAGCAGACTCCCCCATTTCCATTGCGCCACCCGGAAATCCCCAAGCATTAAAGTCTCCTCTTTTTTGCAGAAGCACTTCACCAAATTCATTAAATACACAACCACCTGCAAAATTCAAAATAACATAATCATGCCCTATTTTTTCACGTAATTCCTTTATATAATTAGCCATTTGTTTCTCCTTTTTATACATCTTCCATCATTCTTTTTTATCTTTTTCAAGCAATTCAATAATCCGATCTAGCTTCTGATTCATATTAATCACATGTTTTTTTTCATAGTGTTGTTTTGCAATAATCTTTTAATGAACAGAGTAAATGATACAAAAAACAAAGCGATAAGTCCGATTACTAGACAAAAATATATCAATGCAAATATATTATTTTCGAACAAATTCATTCAGCTATCACATCCTCTATTCCTGATTATTTTATCACTCAATTCTAAATAGTCAATGACATTATAAATCAAACGCAAAAAGAGCACCTTTTAAAGATGCTCTTTTTCATTAATACGTAAATGTAATTGTCGCTAATGAATAACCTGTCATTGCACTATATGGCGCAACTTGATAAGATACACGCTTTGCACCTTTTGGCCAAGTTATTTCATTTAATACTTTCTTTATATCTTGCATCGTTCCATCCATTGACTGCTTATATCGTACTTCTACTTTTTCTGGCTTGGAAGCAAATTGTTGCTGTATTTTTTTCTTAAACTCATTGTAATTTTCCGCTCCATATTGTGCAGATAAATACTTTAAATTTGTTTCTTTTAACATTTGTTCATATACAGCAGTTTTTGAACTACCGGCTTTTATTTTGCTTGTTAATTCGTTGAAGTAACTTGTAGTTGCCGCTGGATATTTACTACGATCCCATTCATGGTCTTTGCTTAATTGGTCATCAGATATATTAAAATATGAATATGTTACGCGCCCAGCTTTATCTGGCACCGGATCATCGAATGTAGTATCAAGGTGGTACCACTTGTTATCAATGTTCACTAAATTCCATGCATGAGCTTGTCCATTCCCTGTACCTGTTACAATATGATTTTGAATACCTGCTTCTTTTAGTAATTGATATGTTAACAATGTATATCCTTGGCAAACGGCAGAACGATTCGCTAACGCTTCATACGCTGTATATGCTTGATAAGACGTATCATATGATACTTGTTTCACAACATAATCATGAATAGCTTTCACTTTTTCATGTTCATCCATGCCTTGTTTAATGATAGAATTTACAATTGCTTTCGCCTGAGACTTTACATACTGTGTTTGCTCTTTTGATTCACGATACTTCACTTGTAATGTAAATGTATAATTCCCAGGCATCCCTTTTATAGAATATTTAGTAGACGCTACATTATATTTTACATACTCATCAGCATCTACAATTTTATTATATTCTTTGTATAATTGGTCCATAACATCTCTAGCATTTCTATCTTTTGTTTTATATGCGATTGTAATATTTTCATCTCGATTATCAATATGTTTTTTTAATTCTTTTCGAAAATCATTTAATAATTTAGCATCTGATTGTGTAGTAACTACAGTCGATTTCGTAGCTGCGTAAGATACAGACGACGCGTGTAAGCCACCCATTACAATTGTTGAACAAAGCAGGGCAACTGTCACATACTTATTTGGCTTTCTCATCTTGTCACTCCTTACATTCTATAACTATACGAAAAAGTATCGTATAGTTTCAGAGTATACAATACTTTTCAAAATAGGTCATATGAGATTATGCATATTTAACATTGTAAAAAGGTTGTTCTTTTTACAAGAACAACCTTCTTCATTAACAAGTTTGTAATACACAGCATGTATTTTCAAACTGGCGATTTTTCAAGTCTTCATTTCCAATACAGAAATAAAGCATTCCTAAATCTCCCCACATCATATTACAATTTTTAGTATCTGAATCAATTTGGAATAAGAGCGTCATATGCTGTGGATCTATTCCCATATATTGTCCAGTCTCATACAATACCTCATCTTGTACAGAAAATGGTTCTCCAAACATTTGATGATTATCATAGTTGTCTGGGATTAGCTCTTCAAGTAATTGCAAGAAACGATCTGAATCCGCCTCATCTTCAATGAAAAGCTCAGGTAATTTATACGTCAGTTCAAATGAAATTGCACATTGATTAAATTCCCCCTGAACTTCATCTGCTCTACGTAATTGCTCTACAGGGATATCATAATAAAGCACACGTCCCGCTTCGTTTGGATTTACATCTTCTTCAAAGTAATTTTCAATACTAAAGAAATATAACATCCCTGTCTTAGGAAGATTGTGATCCATACCAACGTTTTGTAAATCACTTAAATTAAATTGTGCGATAAAACGTAACGGATTCTCTTTGTATGTTGGATATTCAAATGTATTTGGCAAATCAGGAACTCCGCCCATTTTTGAACTACCTTTTCCGATTGTCTCCTGCACCTTTGGCACAACTTTTATACAAGGAAATATAGTATTTACAAGCTCCTGTTTCAAATGTGTTAGTTCATATTTATCAATTAATACTTCAATTTTCTGTTCCATAAATTCTCCTTACATTTACATACTTATTTGTATCATAGCACAAAGATTATACTTCATTCATTGTAAATTCAACAAGCTCAAGAAAAAACGGGCTCTTCCCTCGTACGCGAACAAGTTTAAAAGAGCATAGTATACATTGTTCCTACAAACATGATATCTCATAATTTCTTACAGTATACTTTCCCTCGTTCATTTTCACTTTTAATATAAGGAGGAATTCCACATGGGTTACGGATATAGTTGCGGTGGTTACGGCGGTGGTTACGGTTGCGGTGGTGGTTGCGGTTATGGAGGTTTCGCTTTATTAATCGTTTTATTTATCCTTCTAATCATCATTGGAGCTAGCTGTTGGGGCGGCTTTGTAGGCTGCTAGTAAACTTAAAAACTATTGTAAAAAAGCGCGTACAATACGTGCTTTTTTGCCATTTTCAAATTTTCCATCTGAAAGGAAGTATGTTGAATGAAGATTGATGGTGTTTTCGAGGGAGGCGGTGTACGCGGAATTGCTCATGTAGGGGCAATTTGCGCGTTAGCCGAAAAAGGTTATGAATGGGAACGTTTAGCTGGAACATCAGCCGGCGCTATTATTGCAGCGCTTTTAGCAGCAGGATACTCCTGTTCCGAATTAAAAACGATTGTAACAGACATTGATTATGAAAAATTCACTAAAAAAACTTTTCTTGATAGAATCCCCTTTATTGGTAAAGGATTAAGCGCTTGGTCTACTCTAGGTATTTATTCAAATGTATTTCTCGAAGAATGGCTAGAAGACCTGCTTAGAAAAAAAGGAATTCATTTGTTTACAGACTTACCCGATTTGAATAAACTCAAAATTATCGCTTCAGATATAAGCAATGGTAAAATGGTTATTTTTCCCGATGACTTGCCAAACTACGGATTTTTAAATTATCGCTTCTCTATCGCTAAAGCAGTAAGAATGAGTGGAACCATTCCTTTCTTCTTCGAACCAGTGAAATGGAGAACACCAAAATGGAAACAACCTTGTTATATGGTTGACGGCGGTATTTTAAGTAATTATCCAATTTGGATTTTCGATTCACCGACTTCTCCTCGCTGGCCTACCTTTGGATTTCATTTTGTAAAAGATGAGATTCAAGCTGATCCCGCCCACTATGAAGAACCTATTTCCATGTTCAAAGGACTATTTAAAACGATGATGCAAGCTCATGATTTACGTCATTTAGATAAAGAATCAAAGGCTAGAACTATTACAATTCCAACAGGAACCATTACCAGTACTAATTTTCAACTAACTAAAGAAGAGAAAGAATGGCTCTATAACTCTGGTTATAATGCCGCTAATAAGTTTTTACAATCTTGGAACTTCAGGCAATATGTTGATGAATATAGAGACGGAAATCAGGATCGAAAAGCAAATCGGTATTTCCGTCAACTTGACTCATAATTATATTATTTTCCCTATCACACTTTAATAGTAAATAAGCCTAATAATATAGTACATTATTAGGCTTATTTACTTCTTATGTACTCTCCCATTATTTAAGGATAAGTTAACCCTTCTGCTTCTTCTGCGGTAATTACTATGTAACGATTTCCAGTTCTTAACCCTAATAATTCTGCTTTTTCAATTGCATCCTGTTTTGTTTCCGCATAAGCAGCTAAATATTTATCTCCATCAATCATTTGGCAAATCACATATTGTTTCATGGTTTTCTCCTTTTACCCTTTAATTAATTGCGCGATCTTTTTTATTCCAACTTCAATTTCTTCTATAGTTGCATAGGAATAAGAAAGACGTAAAAATTGGTTAGCACTTCTATCATACAAAGTGCCTGGGTTTAATAACACCTTTTCTTGCAAAGCTTTGTCAAATAAACTACGATTCAAAATTGGTAGATTTATATGTAGCCAAATGTAAAAGCTTCCTACTGGCTCATGCCAAGTTGCAATGCCACTACAATACTTTTCTAACATACTTATCATAAAATCTCTACGTTTTTTCAATTCACTTCTTACAAACTGTAAATGTTCATCATACAATCCATTTTCAAACCACTCCGCTGCAATTTGCTGGGATATAGAACTTGAACCATAATCAGTTTGCATTTTTATATCTGCTAATCTTTGAATAACGGATTCTGATCCAACAACCCATCCAATTCTTAAACCAGGACTAATGACTTTGGACATACTTCCAATATGTAGCACGATACCATTTTTATCATATGCCTTTAAAGGCTTTGAAACTGGTGCATCGAACCATAAATCTTGATATACCGCGTCCTCAATAATAGGCAATCCAATTTCATTACATATCTCCATCACTTCTTCCCTCTTCTTAGCGTTCATACTAAAATTGGTCGGATTATGAAAAGATGGGATTGTATATAAAATAGATGCGTTAAATTGTTTCTTAAATTTTGTAATATATGAAGTATTTATACCATTCTCATTCATTGGTATTCCAATCAAGCGCATTCCTGCTGATTGAAATACATTAAGCGAATATAAATATGATGGTTTTTCTAATAAAATTGACGCTCCTTTCGGAAGAAGACCCATAGAAATAAGTTGCAGTGCTTGAATTGCCCCCGAAACAATTAAAATAGAGTCAGGAGATACATATACCCCATGCCCTTTTAAATATTCCGCAATTTTTTTTCTTAAATGGAGATTTCCTTTCGGTTCCTCATACCCAAGTGTAACATTTGATTGTAAAATTTTACTAATAATACCCTTCATCTTTTTCTCAGGCAAGAGACTCGGTGAAAGTTCACCTGTTCCTAATCGAATTACATTGGGAGTAAATTCAGCTTGATTAATCTCTTGTACAGCAGGAAGATTCGGATAATGAAGTCCTATTTCTACATAAGACTGCCAGTTTGGAGGCGGGGCATATGTAGAAGTACTCTCACTATTATTTATAACAATTGTTCCCTTCCGGCCATTCCCCTCAATATACCCTTTTGCTACTAATTCATCGAAAGCCATTACAATTGTACTTCGATTCACTTCAAACGTATGCGCCAAATCTCTTTGTGAAGGTAATTTAGTTCCAACTGTCCATTCCCCATTAACAATTCTTTCTTTTATATAAGATTCTATTTGTTTATATAAAGGAATAGGCGAAGACATATTAGGTTTCCAAACGAGCCTTTCCACTATATCACCTCACATACTTTATGGTTGGTAACCTATCCAACCATATGGATGGATACAAATTTTCATTTCTTCTATACAATATACACTATCATAACTAATCACATTAAGTAGGAGGTAATATGATGAGTGAAGCAATTATTCACGGTATCATCCTTGCATTTGGTCTTATCATTCCATTAGGTGTCCAAAATGTTTTCGTCTTTAATCAAGGCGCGAGTCAACCAAATATTTGGCGAGCTGCTCCTGTAGTCTTGACTGCATCTATATGTGATACATTATTAATATTAATTGCTGTACAAGGTGTATCCCTTGTACTCCTTACTTTTTCTTGGTTAACAACCACTCTGTATATGATTGGATTTTTCTTTCTTATGTATATGGGCTGGGTTATTTGGAGAAGCGATCCTTCAAATGATGTAAAGCAAGAAAAAAGCATGCCTTTAAAAAATCAAATTATTTTCACCGCATCGGTTTCATTACTAAATCCACACGCAATTTTAGATACAATTGGTGTAATCGGAACAAACTCTATACAGTACATAGGAAGTGAGAAATGGGCTTTCACTTTTGCAACAATTATAGTTTCTTGGATTTGGTTTATTAGTTTAGCTTTTGCTGGAAAATTTCTAAAAGGATTAGACTCGACAGGAAAAACGATTACAGTATTAAATAAATTTTCAGGGCTAATCATATGGGGAGTCGCACTTTATATGTTAAAACAAGTTATTTTTCCTAACTAATTAAAGAGAATTGCATGTTGTGTAATTAACATGCAATTCTCTTTCGGATTATGACGTTGGTTCCGGCTTCTGTTTTACCATCATTGTATCTTTTGCTGGTTTAATCCAAATAATTGCTATGCCCGCACCAATAGCAGCGAAGATGCTTGTTAAATAAAATACTTCATGGTCCGCCCCTTTCATAAAAAAAGAATACAGGGGTGGTCCAGCTGCTACACCGATAAATCGCATTGAACTATAAAATGACGTAACTGTCCCCCTCTGCTCTTTTTCAATCCCTTGTGTAATAAGAGCATCTAGACACGGTAACGCCATACCAATTCCTCCCCCCATAATAACGAGACAAAGAAGTAGCAAATAGATTCCTTTTAGAAATAAAGGTAAGAAGACAGATGCAGCAGCCAGTAAAAATCCAATATAGATACACTTTTTCATAATATCTTGTTTATCTCCAATTTTTTTACCAGCCATATATGAGCTAAGTGATAGTACAAGTAAAGGAATAGCGAGTACACACCCTTTCCATATACCATGAATATCGTACTTCGACTCCAGTATAGTTGACAGATAAAAAAGTATTCCGAATAAAATAAGCATAATAATTGCACCTAGTATAAAAATGGCAATTAACCATCTTCCCTTTTCTCGAAACGTAGAGATAATAGATTGAATAAATTCTTTAAGTGGTGGGACTTCTTCTTCTTGTTTCTTCGCCTTTACTAGTACCAGTAATAAAACAATCGATATTACACATAAAACTGGAATCGCCCAAAATGGTAAGAACCATACAATAGCTGCAAGAGCTGATCCTAATATAGGACTCAATACTTTTCCAAATGTATTTGACGTCTCAATGATTCCTAAACCTGCACTAACCTGTTTTTCATCTTTGTATAAATCACCTACACATGGTATGACAACTGGCATAGCACCCGCAGCACCTATCCCTTGAATTGCTCTTCCGATAAGAATCCAAACGTAAGGGTTATCAACTTTCCATGATACCCAGCCCGTTATCGCTCCTCCAATAGCTGCAATTAATAAACTTGGAACCATTACCATCTTTCGTCCCCATCTATCTGATAAATAACCAGCAATCGGTATAAGTATAATTGCAATGATAGAATAAATTGTAATAATCATGGATACCTGGAAAGATGAAATATGTAATTTCTTTTCAATGGTTGGCAAGATTGGAATAAGCATTGAATTACCTAACGTCATAACAAGTGGAACTGATGCAAGTGCAATTAAACAACAGTTTTCTTTTTTTAACATGTTGATTTCGGAACCTTTCATCATATATTTCTTACCATGTAATAGCCCTGCTGGAAATTATGTTTACATTCCACCAGGGCTATTTCATCTTTACTACTTTCCATTTACAACAAAAGAAATTGGGTAAAATATAGCATTACTCCTATTCTTTGAATCCTGTTCACAATATATCCATACCAATTAATTGAAAATAAAAAAGAAAGGAAGAATCCTTCCTTTCTCCTATAACCTTCTACATTTAGCGAGTATATCCGCCACCAAGCTGTTGTTCTGCCATCGCTACAAGGCGCTTTGTAATTTCACCGCCTACAGAACCGTTTGCACGTGAAGAAGTATCAGCCCCAAGCTGTACACCAAACTCTTGTGCAATTTCATATTTCATTTGATCTAGAGCTGCTTGTGCTCCATGTGATGCTAATTGATTAGCGTTACGATTTCTAGCCATTACCGATCACCTCCTTATATATATTAAATTGTACCAAATCCGAAATTAAATACATGGTAATTTTTGGTTATTTATTCCATAAAAAAAGAGTCTCTTAAACAAGACTCTTACATCATTTCATCTTATGAGGTTACTACTTCTAATTTTCTACTTGTTAATGCTCTCATTTCTTCTTTCAGTATATCTTTCGCATTATGCCCAAACCATTCAAGCGAAGCAAAATGATTAGTATCTCTCACTTCCCGGATGATTTCATCATAATTTACTATACCTTCAAATAATGGGACCATTCCTATACGACTTCCAGCAGCGGCATATACATTATTTGGTTCAAACACGTGTAAATACTCCGCTGATGATATATTCTTAAAATGGTAATGTTGTATCCACGGCTTTAGTCGCTGGAAACTATCTATCGGGTCTGCACCAGACTCCCATATATGAAGAAAATCAAGGTTTATTTTTAAATATGGATGATTTACTTCTTCTAACAATTTCAAAGTAGACGGTAAAGTATCCGTTAACGTATTTGGATGTGTTTCTAATAGTATATACATATTGTGCTGAGCAAATAAATCACAAATCATGCGAATTCGCTTCACATACTCTTTTCTCTCTTGTTCCAAGAAATCCTCACTACCTTTTTGCCCAGCAAACGTACGAATTTTATTTGTATTAAACCAATTAGCTAGTGTTACCAACTGTTCACATTTTTCCATCGTTTTTTGAAAATCTGCTAATAATGATATGTCCAAGTAATCACTTATCATCGTAACTTCTAAATTTTTATCCTTTAAATAATCTATTTCTCGTTCTGTCGTTTCACGCTCTTGTATATATAAATTTTGTGCATGGGTCCCCCACAACTCAATTCCTTCAAAATCGTTTTCGTATGCAAATTGAACAATATCAGTAAATGAAATTAGTTGATGGCGAAATGAAATTGTACATAGCGAATATTTCATTGGTTTGAACTCCCTTATCTTATATTCAATGAACTTGTATTAGTTAAGACAGACTGACTTGTTATCATGTCTTTCCATGACAGAAACTGTTTCTCTAATTCATCCTTAATCTGCAGTTCAATTGTATTCATTTCATTAAGCTTCTCAACAATTGGGATTAACATATCTTTATCGTTTGTCATTACCATTTTGATTGCGCGGTACTGTACATTTGTAAATCCTTGTACAATGTCTTCCACTCGATCACACCAATAATCAAATTCTTGCTCCGAATATTGTAGAGTTTCACGGAAGTATGCAAAGGCATGTTCATAGCTATATTTACGTATTGCCAATACGGGTATTTGCTTTACTGCCGTTACGAGCCTGGAAAGTGAATACCCATCCTCTTCATTTACCATTTTTATTATTAAATTTTTTAATTCCATAGTTAGTTTGTTATCATTCTTTTTGAATGTTTCCATGAAATAACTTTCTACCATCTCTTGTGTTGGCTCCTGAATTCCTTCTATATCAATGAAATAACCTCCACCAAATGGGTTATCTTTAACAGAATGGAGCACTTTTTCTCTTTCCATATTCCCTTCCCAGCGAAAATCAGGATCAAGCATGAACCATTCATCTTCTTTCTCTGTCTTCGATATCATTAAGTAATGCGGAAACGGTTTTTGATGAAACTTATTTTCTCTCTCAGGCAATAAAGACATATCAACCATTACAATTACGTAACGATTTTCCGGCTTATTTTCTACTAATTCTAAAAATGTTTCTACATTGCTACTTTTATCTTTTGAATGATCGTACCATTCGTTCACTTTAATACCATACAATTTTTCATACCAGAGTAAGTAGTTATCATGGTTAATGTTTTCGGAATGATAAGAAATAACCCCGCCTTCTGTTATATCAAAATCTCCATCCCATAATCCGAAATAAAATGGACGGAAATCTATATCGCTACGCCTTTTTATAATTTCACAAAAACAACTCACTAAACAGTGAACTTTAATTGAAGTCATACTCTCATCCACTTTCCTAAAAGGTTAGTTATTCACATTTACTTCGTGTAACGGCTGCAACTCTTCCATAAATTCAAGCAAAGATCCTACAGTAAGAAACGCCTTTGGGTCTATCTCATCCTCTGGAACGCATAGCTTTAAATCCATTTCTATGTATACTATAAGCTGTAACATCATTACCGAATCTATATATAAATCTTGATTTAAACGCATCGTTTCTTCTAAATGCGTTACATTTTTCAGTTCCATTTTTTCTCTCATAATGCTTAAAACTGCTTCTTTTAACATTTCACGACTCATGTTGTTATCTCTCCCATCTCTAATAACTTACGACTTACTTTCCCTGTTTTATTTTTCGGAATCTCTGCTACATTTTCAATTTCATGCGGTACTTTATAAAATGGTAAATGCTGTATGCACCATTCTCTTATTTGTACTGGTTCAATACGAGAGACTACTTTCGCTTTTACAATTTCCCCCATCACAGGATGCTTGCCGCGGTATACAATCGCCTCCTGAATACCTTCTAATCGAAGCATCGTTTCTTCCACTTCTATAGGAAAGACCTTTAGACCGGACACATTAATAACATCATCTATTCGCCCCATGAAATGAAGGCCTTGCTCAGATTTATACCCTAAATCTTTCGTATAAATATCCTTTCCAGCAATTTTCACTACGATTTCTTCAGGTTCATCTTCATTTGAACCTATGTTAATACTTACATGAGAAAGTGGCTTCCCTAAGTCTAAATGTGTCTTCATATCATGACATATACTAATGCAACCAGCTTCAGAACAGCCGTACTGCTGCATCATATATTTCGTCATGCCTTTTAACTTATAAAATAACGGTTCTGGCAATGGTGATCCTGATGTCATAATTTTATGAAACTGAAAAGTCCCTTGTGGAAAACTCCCCATAATATGTAGCATAAGTGGTACTGTATATATGATATGTTTTTCGGTATTACGAACTATATTTAATGCGAATTTAGGGTTTTTATTAGTAATGATTATAGGCTTGCTACCTCTCGTAATTGCTGATAACGTGCCACAAATTAATCCGTATGAATGTGAAACTGGAGCCATTACAATTGGCACTTCGTCTTCTTCACATTTTAAAGCTTCATTGTAAGCAGCAATTTCCGTTTCAATTTCCGTCCATGCTCTACGAATTAGTTTTGGTTCTCCTGTTGTGCCTGAACTATATTGCAATAAAGACGGTTCTTCTTGTAATAGATTTGGAACTTCTAATTTTGTAAAGTCGTTACTTTCTCCGTATAAAAGTGCAGTACACTTTGCACGCTTTGCCATTTCAATAGCTGTATCCTTTGGCGTATCTTCATGAATAAGTAGCACAGATGCTCTTTTTTCTTTTAGGAAAAACACAAGCGTAATAATATCGAATGGATCTTTCAGACAAAGTGCAAATCTATTTCCTTCTGCTTCTTGAAATTGTTCCACTCCCTCGTAACCTTGTAATCTCAATTCAAAATCATTTTTGCTAAATTCTTGTTTATTAACGATTAGCATGATTTCCCCCTGTAACAACTGATTTTTGTATTGTAAGTTGCTTTGCTCTATACAACGGATTTGGAACTTCATGAACAAGTGATTCCACATCCATATATAAGCGCCGCTTCGTTAATTGCTCTGCATGAAATGTAGGTGCATATAATTGTAATGCTTCAAAACGTTCTTTCAAATGTGAAAATCTTTCAAAATGATTTTCTACTTCTTCAACAAGAATGATCCAAAATTGTTCCTCTTTCAACTGATACTCATCTGCCAACACGAAAGCCAGTTCACCTAGATTGAATAGGAAAAGCGCATCTAAAACCATTTCTTGCAAACATCCAATACGGTCCATTTCAAAGAAATCATTCATTTGACCATTCGCATATGTTTTATGCATTTTAGTAAAGTCAGGACATTTTTCGATTTCTTTCAAAAATGGACGATAAAACTCCAGTCCTTCATGAAAATCTTTTAGTGCAATACGGACTGGTATTCCTTCTTCATGAACTAAAATCATGTTTTGTCCATGTGATTCTAATGCGATTCCATGCTCTACAACGAGGTGTACAACTGGGATAATTGCCTTTCGAATAAGCAATTGTAGCCAGCTTTCTACTCCATATCTCTTTAACCACAAATCAATAATTGGTGTCCCATCTTTTCCCTTGGCATATAAACCGTTAAATGGGATTGCCTCTTCTTTCTTATTTAAATATTTGTGAACGCTTTCGCGCCAAATACATCCTAATGAGCCATATGTAGCTTTTTTATTCGCATCGTACGTAACACTCGAAAATTCATTTAACAAAATTAAACGCGATTCATCCCTTAAATACGGATCATGATCTACTATATCTTTTAACCAATTCGATATAGCAGGTGCACTCACAACCGAATGTGGTTTTAATGTACGGATAGTTGAAGTATTGAGTAAATTCATTGATAACTTTACATATGGTTTCGCTCGGTTCGTAACATTTCTTAATGTCCGCATCGACTGTTGCGCGCAATAATCATCTTCTGATTTCCCTAAATAAATAATATATTTATCCTGTATATGGTCAGTATAATTCGGAATAATGAAGTTCTCCCACTGCCAAGGATGAACAGGTATAAACATATACTTCTTCGAATCACAGTCCATTTTTCGAATACGATCCATATACTCTTCGATTTTCTTTTCACCAATTTCTTCTTTAAAGGTACAGTTATAACTCTCTTCACTTTCATATCCTACAGTCGTATATTTCTCATGAACTGCAATCCATATAATTTTCATTGGTTGCATAAATTCAAATCCATATTGAAAATTATCACGATATTGAAACCCGATGCGTGCTTTATAACTAGGATGATACGGGTGTCCATCTATTAAATGACTTTCAAGCTCATCATAAGATTTCGCAAGATAGTCTTCTTCACAACTTCTCTCATATTGTGCAATCGTATCTTTAAAGATTGTTTGTTCTAATTCTTGAATAAAAGAATCCAATTTCGTTCGATCAACTTGAACAATTCGAAAAATCTCCTGTAAAAATTGTGAAACTGATTGTATTTCTTCTTCCTCATCTTGAACTCTCATTATTAATGAGTCATGTAAACAAATACGCCCAAATGTCATACGTTCTTGTCCATAGCATTGGTACGTTACATTTTGATTCTTTTCATCAAGACCTTGTATTATAAAAAGTATTTGCTCTCCCTTTTGTATACGAATCGGCGTAATGATTTCTTCATAAATTAACGATTCTACTAATTGCCGGAATACTCTTCTTCTTACTGAAATGTACTCTTTTGATTGGAGTGCCTTCAATATTTTTATGTGATAAACTTCTTCTTTCATAAATCCCTCCGCTATAATACGGAATATTGAATTCCATTATTTGTATTACGTGAAATTTTAGCACTACTTATGAACGAACAGCCACTTCTCTAACGAGTGGATTATCTACTTGTACATAAATTGCTTGCTCTAAAGGATTTGTCAGTTCATCAACATCGAAAAATCTCGTTAGCAAGTTTGCTTTGCATGCCAACTTATCCTCTTCCAACAATTCTCTTAAAAATGTAGAAGGTTCACGGTTATATGGAAGGAATGATTCAAGTACAGACCTTAATTCAGAGAGAAGAATTTCCTCCTTAATTAATCCTGCTGTACCAAAACCATTAATAAGTCCAAACATATGATTAAAAATTAAATAGTAACGAAACCTTTCATCTACAATATAATCGTCATATAAATTTCCAGTACGTTCGCCAATACCGGCTAGTTCATTATCTAGCACTGACTTCATTGAATTGCAGAAATAAAAACCTTGATTATCACGGAAGTAAAACTTAACTGGATAACCATCTTTCAATTGAACAACACTATTTTGTTGATGCGCTTCTAATGCAACGCCATAACGTAAATACATCCATACCATCGGCTTTAAAGAGATATTCATATATCGTCTAAACCAATCTAAACTTACTTCTTCACAGCTTCTACCTTCTAAATCTGCTAAGCGGTGGATAATATTCGCTAAACGAGTTCTTTCACCTGGAATTGCATCTTGTACTAATCCAGCGATAAGCGTTGCATCATTTTCATTTTCACTATAAAAAGGATTCTCCCGAATAATTACTTCAAATCCGGACTCTTGCATACCATAATTTATTGTAATGAAGGCGGGATCACATATAAAATCAAACCCCGGAAACTTTTCTAACACTTCACCAATTTTAGTATTTAACATTTCCTTCCCTTCAGGACCACTCTCAAGTTCCTTCAATTTATTAATACGCATTGAATTCGTCACCTTTACAGGGAATGAAAATTTAAGCATGTACTTGGAATGAGGATGATATAACGTCCTAAGTGATGATGTCGCCATATAACACTTACCTACTGGACCGATATATTCAAGATCGCCTTGATTCATCCAATTTTGCACATAAGATTGATGTAATAGCCATTCTGCTTGTAGCGGATGGATTGGAATTAATGAATATTCATCTTCTTGACAGTACTTTTCAATAAATTCTTGATTAACCTTTTCATCGTACTTTAATTCCTTTTTTATCATCGCCGTTGTGGAATCTTGTAACAATGACTTTTCATTTATTATACTTTTATGTGCCCGAAAATAGTGAAGTTGGCACTCCCCTTTTAATTCAGGAGAATACATTGAACTTTTCCAATCCAATATACCTTGTCTACTCTTTGGTGTAGGATGAGTTAAATGTCCAAATAATAAAGATTGCTCCGCCTCTATAAAAGTCGTATGGAAACCATATAATTCAGCTGTATCCTGCTCCCTTCCTTGTATAAACTTCTCAATATTTTGACAACTACGAATAACTCGAAGCATAAGTTCATCAGGATTCGTACCTTCTCCATAGTTAATAGACATTTCCTTTATTAAAAACATAATAACCGTAATATAATCTGCTTTAATAACATTTTTATTTTCGCCAATTTGGTAATAAAATTGTTCTCCAAATAGATGACGGTCCGTTGATGATTTATATATAACTTCCCCATACAAAGTAACGTTTTGTGCCGATAAAGGGCAGCATAAATAAGTGGGGATAGTATCTCTTTGAAATGAATGGCAGAAAATATCCTCTATCCTTTTATCCTCCGTAATCCATTCTCCACTTCCTGTTTCTCTTAAATAACAATTTAAAAAGCTTTGTATTGTTGCATGTTCCGCGATTTGTTTCGCATGCTGCATACTGCTCCTCCTCTTTTAGACGAACACTATCATTTTTTTATAAAACTTCTGACAGTTGAATTTTATTATCAACTATGATTCTAATTGATAATGATAATCATTTCAATATATATTTCAGAATTTTTTTATCTAACTAAACTTTTCATCTTTTCAAAACGTTTAATCCATCAACAAAAAATACACCAATATAATAATTGATGTATTTTTTCATTCTTGTAAATTAAGTTTACATAATAATATTATCTTCTTCTAAATTGATAGTGATTTGTATAAACAATCCATATCTCGCCAAGCATATGCTATTTCTTCTACATTTAGTCTTTCTAAAAGTTTCGTGTCAATTTTTTCCGGATTATATTTTTCATAAAACTTTTTAGAAGGATTATTAGAAACTACCCAAACTAAAAGAGATTCCATATTATTATTTATACATTCTGACAGTAAAGCTTGAAATAATCTTTTCCCTACTTTCAAACCTTGATAATCTTGTAAAATGTAAATCGCATATAATTCCATATCACAATTATATGTACCCATTCTTTCAGTTCCACCATCGATAAATCCAATAATTTCTCCAGTTAACATCTCTGCTATAAATCTATATTGTAGATTGTCTTCTTTTTGAAAAATGTTTTCCCATTGCTTTTTTCTTTGTTCGAATGTTACATTTTCTAAAATTTCGTTAGCGAATATCCCTTTATATGTGGTTTTCCAGCTCTCCACATGCACTTTTACTATACCTGCAATATCATCTTTCGTTGCCCTTCGAATATGTATCTCCATCATTTGCATCCCCTTTTGTAAATGATTATAGCAAAATGTTTTTTCCCATATAAAAAAAGAGTGAATTTTCATCACCCTTTTCAATCTTTTTTATCTACTTTCAACTTCAACAGATACAACATGATCGATTTCTTTTAGAGAACTATATAACTCAGTTGTATATAAATCTTCTGGAGCTAAAATTACCATTTCTAATTGCTGAGATGCTCCATTATCAATATCTTTAATTTTCACTCGCTTCACTTGCATATTTAAATTTTTAATTTGCTTAAAAATCCCGTCTAACTCTCGATGCTCATTTACAGTAATTTTGATAGACAAGTCCTTTTGTCTCAATGAATATGGGCCTGCAATTTTCACAAGGTGAGGAAGTACATTGATTGCTAATATAATTAAAACCATAGCAACCGTCGCTTGTATATAAAATCCTGCTCCAATCGCAATACCTAAAGCTGAAGCAGCCCACACCATTGAAGCTGTCGTTAATCCAGAAATAACGTCATTACTTCTTCGTAAAATTACCCCCGCTCCAAGAAAACCGATACCACTTACAATTTGAGCAGCGAGACGCATTGGATCCATGTTTGTATGACCCGGTACAGAATAAACATTCACTGATTCAATTGAAACCATTGTAATTAAACAACTCGCTACGGAAATAACCATACTTGTTTTCACACCAAGCGGTTTATTCTTTAGCTGCCTATCTATTCCGATGAATAATCCTAAAAAGAGTGCTAAACCTAATTTGAATAAAAATTCATATGACATATTTCATTCTCCTTACTTTACAATGTTTTCCTTCGAATAATACACTATAACTCTTTTATGATATCAATTCCAGTCTTTTCTATTCATTTAACGACAAAAGCCGAAAAAACACTTTTTGCAATGTTTCTCCGGCTTTTTCTATAGCTTTTTTATTAGGATTAAGATCATTCTTTATTTTTGTTCTTTAGTCTTAATCTGTGCATCTTTGTAAAATGCTAATTTACTGTCATTATACTCTTTTGTGTGTTTATTAAATTGTTCTTTCGCCTTTTGAGCTTCCACATTTAACTCATTAACAGTTTTAACTTTTTCACCAATTTCTTTTAACTTCGTTTCTTTTACTTTTAATTTTTCATACAGCTCTTTTTCATTCGCTAACGCCTTCGTGTAATCCTCATTCATTTTTTGGAATGCAGCATAACGGTTTTTATACGACTCTTCTACTGCTTTAGCTTGTTTTTGTAATTTCTTATCTTCAAGCTTCTCTATATTGCTTTGAACTGATTTCGTCTCCTTCTGAGCTTTCTCTAACAGTTCTTTCTCGTTTTTCAATACTTTCTCACGCTCATTTACATTTGCAGTAGCTTCCTCTATCTTCTTCGTGACTGCTTCATTATGTTCTTTACCTTCTTGTAAAATTTGAGAATATAGTTCTTGCCCTTGCTTTTCTAATTGCTCTAACTTTTTCGTATCATCAGCTAACGATTTTTCTTGTGTCGCTGCTGTTTCAAAAGCCGTATATAAATTTTCTTCTGGTTTTTCACCGAAACAACCTGATAATAATCCTACTGATAATGCTCCAACTACTGCTACTTTTCCATACTTCAACTTCAATTCCTCCAATTACATACGGTTATCGTGCCAGAAATTCACTGGGAAGTGATTCTCTTCATGGTATGCCTCAAATTCATAACCTTTTTCTTTTAGACCCTTTAAAATTGCTGGCACAGCAGCAACTGATTGCGGGTGAATGTCATGCATTAAAATGACTTCTTGCGGTTTTGTTGCACCAGCTAATACATTTTGAGCGATTTGCGCTGCCGCTGCATCAACTGGCACTTTATTGTATTTCCAGTCTAAAGAGTCAATTGTCCAGTCCCACACTTTTAAACCATCCTCAACTACTTTATTTCGGAGACCTTCATTTAAACCAGGCATCGATCCGTATGGAGGACGTGTTAATTTAGGGGCTTTCCCAATAATATTTGCGATTAAGCCTTGATCTTCTTTCATTTCATTAACATACTCGCCATTTTTATATAACTTCGCAAAATTGTGTGTCATACTATGCATTCCAACATAATGTCCTTCTACATTTTCACGTTTTACTAAATCAGGAAACTGTTTCACATTCGCACCAATTAAAAAGAATGTCGCCTTCGCATCATGCTGTTTTAACATATTCAATAATTCAGCCGTATATTTTCCTGGCCCATCATCAAATGTAAGGTAAGCAACTTTTCTTTCCTGTCCATTAAAACGACTTGGTGCCGTTTTATTCATTTCAACTTTCGGTTGTTCACTTGCAAGCTGTATTACATTTTCTTGTTTCGCAACAGCTTTTGCTGGTGAAGTAATAGATTGAAACATGAAATACCCAATAGCTACTGCTGCAATCGCTATTAAAACGACTACTACTCGTTTAATATTAAAAGCTTTTTCCATTCTATCGATTCCCTCTCCCTATTAATCTTATATATAAATCACCCAATATAATTATACATCTATTTATTCTTATTACACCATATAAACTTTATATAAATTATAGTGGGAGTTTTATCAAAATTGTTGTTCCTGCCTCAACAAACTCTTTATTCTTTTCATACCAATTCTTGATTGCACTATGTACAACTTTCAAGAAGATTTGTTTTAACCTGTTTGATCTTCCATCAATTCAATTCGCTTTCAATTTGTAATGAGATGAATCTATTTTCTCTACTTTAGGAGTTAATTACCAATTATTCTCCTCTAGTATATCGTACAATTACACCTTTTGTTTATATAAATTTAAATGATTTGAATGTAGACTTGAAAAAACTAGTAGCTTTTCTACTAAAAAAACAAATAAAGCAATCCATTTCCATAAAAAAAGATTGGCTGAGGCCAACCTTTTTTTATACTTATTCATTTCGAGTTGGTTTTGGTGTAACACCTAAATGCTCATTTAACTTATTCGAAATATCTTTCACATTTTTTTCGTTTGGAATGTAATAATAAATACCACCAATACGTTTATCCGTTCCTTCTATTTGCATCTTTTCCATTTGCAAATCTGATCCTGCCATATTTTTCGTAATAGCAAGCATATCATCAAACGTTAAGTTTGTTTTCATATTTTTATCAACTGCATCAAGTAGAGAGCCCATTTTACTAATAGATTGAACAGACATTGCTTTTTTCGCAATTGCTTCAATTACAAGTTGTTGTCTTTGACCACGCATTGCATCACTGTCAATTTTACGCGTTCTCGCAAGTGCAAGTGCTTGTTCTCCATTTAAATGTTGGTAACCTTTTTCTAAATGGATCATACCTGCTTGGTCTTTACTATCTTGTTCAGTGAAAGCAACCGGTACATCAATATCAATACCACCAATTGAATCTACAATTTGTACAAATGACTCGAAGTTAAACTTCACATAATAATCAACTGGAACATTTAAAAATCGTTCCACTGTATCTCGTGTACTTTCAACACCACCAAATACGTGTGCGTGTGTAATTTTATCTAATTTTTTTCTAGATGGAATATAAACACGTGAATCACGTGGAATACTTACTAATTTAACTGACTTATCATCTTTATTAATTGTCGCTAATAAAAGTGCATCTGTCCGAACTGCTTCGCCGTATTGGCTTTTTCTCATTTCACTTCCATCTACACCCATGATTAATATTGAAATGTTATCCTTTAAAGGTTCAACTTCTTTATCACGCTTTGATGACTTATCAATTTTTGCATACGCATCACTTACAACAGCTTTTGCTTTGTTATATATAAACGATCCATATCCTACTCCTCCAAAAATAAGTAGGAAAAATGGAATTAAAATGAACCATTTTAATGACTTTCTTTTAGAACGTTTTTTATTACTTCTCGTGTTTTGTTCTAATTCAGAGCTCATACCCATTCGCCTCTCTTTCTCTTTCCCTAGTATAATGTAAGTCTATTAATCTTCATATTGAATTTCCTTTCAATTACCTTACAATTTTGTAAGGTTACTTCATGAATCCAACATGTATTCCATTTCACATTATACTCTTGTGCTTATTTTTGGCAAGTCACTATTTATCAACTTAAAAAACCCAACACTTCGGAACATTCGAATTTACAGAATTATCATTCTTTTATTTGAGGTAGTAAGATTTTCACCTCACAATTTAGTAGGAATAAAGAGTCAAGTTTGTGCCGTAAAATTTTGATTGGTGATGACTAATAATCAGTGAGAGATAAATCCCCCACTGATTAAAGTTTCACTTTATTATTTCTCATTTGGTGTGTATATTATTTGCTTCCCATTATTATTAATTAAAGCTGACTTTGCTTTTATTTTCGTTTGTTCTATTTCCACATCATCATTAGAGAAATTCACAATGATTTTAATGTTTTTTCCATATGAAGCAGATTGTACTAACTTATCTTCTGACAAATATGCAAAGTTCGTCATTTCTTCTTTTACTGCCTTTTCATGAACTTCATTCCAACCTTTCAGATGCTCTGTAATTTCTTTTTTATGCTTATTCCACTCTACTTCATCTAAATGGTACAAAGGAGGAACATTATACAATAACTCATACAACATACGATTTCCTACCTCATCTTTTACTTTCAAACTTCCCCATTCCCAGTGATGCGTTGTAATAACGGAATCATTATATACTAATTTATATAACGGTACCGAATATACCGGATTTAAATATACTTGTTTATATTCTTCTTTCAACGGTACTTGTTTTGCATATTTTTCAGGAACATTTTGATTTGGTGACCAATACCCACCGACATAATACGGGCTTGTTTTATTTTTCCTCATATCTTCATCGTCCCACTTAATAACTGGTGTTTCAATGCCATGAGCAAATGCAATCGTACTACTCGCAAAATCATTTCCGCCCTCTGAGCCAACTACCATACCTTTTTCTTGTGCAATATAATCCATTCGTTTTAATCGTGCTTTTAAATCTTGTTCTTGTGTCGTTACATGTTTTGTTGAATAATCATCATAAATTTCGCCCGTCGCGTCACAATCAATAAACCATGAATTATATTTAGGGCCATTTTGTAATATATCGTTCATTCGTTCTTTTACACTAGGAAGTGATAATGTCGGATTTAATTTTCGGCCTCTCCCTAAAAACCCTTGCACTTTCTCTCCATTTTTCTTCGTTACAGTACCCTCTTCATATAACGATGGATCATTAAAGGACGCTGTGTTCCAATTTTTATCACCTTTTTCATGAATGGAATGATAAGAATCATACGGACCAACTAAATATCCCATTTTCTTAGCTTCTGTAACAAAATTAGGTTGCATATATCCTTGTTCCCAGTTCGGTAGACCAATCCACGCCTTTTCTATCCCGGCCTCTTTCATTTCCTTTAGTATATCCGTTCCATCTGCATTACCCCATTTACTTACTTCTTCAACCGCATCACCGAGTACTGACTTTAGTAAATGTTTATTTAAGCTATACAGCTCTGTCTTCGATAAGTGATCTACACCTTTCTTTAATAACACACTAGCTTCCTGATCAACTTTCGGGAAAATATCCTCTTTATACAATTCCTTCATTGATAATGCTTCGTTTACATAACGCAAAATAACATTTTTTTGATACTTATCAATGAAATCTTGTTTACTTACTTGTTCAAATACATTCAGTTCCCCAGGCTCTGAACTATTCTTTTGAATAAGCTCTTTTATATGGCTAAACAGCGGACTATTTATTTGCTCCCTTAGCTTTGGCCAAATTACATTACTTTCTGATAAACCATTTTGATTCCAAAAATAAAAATGACCTGCACCGTAAAGTTTTTCAATTTCTTTATTTTTTCTTGCCTTTTCTTGTAATGTTTTAAATTCACCTTTTTCAATAATATTGTCCTTGTATAGTTTTGCGATACTTACTGCATCATTATTTGTCACATATAATTGAAAGCCATATGTTTTATTTTTATTTATACTCGGGAATTCATGTGTAAAATCAAACCCTATTTTCGGATCTGAATGAAATTTCAATTCATTATTAAACATATTATTCGCAATATATACGATCGAATATTTAGAACCATTTAATGCAAAAAACTTCATAGAAAATGATTCAGCAAATGAATATGCATCATCCTTTAAAAACTTCTTCCAATTCTCATCATTACTTGGAATTTGCTTACCTTCCCATAACGGAAGTGTATAATTTTCAGCTTGTACTTTCGGCCATGTAAAACTTTCTGCACCAGTCGATTCCACTTCAATATTTAAGTGATCTTTTTTCTTTTCTAAGTTTACTTTTACTTTTTGATCTGTATATTCCCACGATGTGCGATCCTTGTCTTTTTTTAAATTCGACACCTTCATTTTCGGTAACGGTTGCGATGCCTGTTCCTTTACACCACCATGTTCTACAGTTAACGTGAAAGTCTCTGGATTTACATCGTAAGTAAAATCTTTATACGTCGCTTTCTTTATTTTAGACTCTTGTAAAGCATTATTACCTTTTACATCACACCCGACTAAAGTCGAAAATGACATAGTAGTAAGAAGACATATTGCTATCATTTTTTTCATCTTCTGCACCTCCACCACTGAATATACAGGAGCTTTGTTACAGGAATGTGGCAAAAAATAATAGGGCCTGCCCCAAAAGCCGAACTTTGAAATGGAGTCATGTTCTTATTGGGTAAATTTGCAACAGTACATGAAATTATATCGAACACAAATAATAAGAGAGGGCCGTCCAATTTTTTTTGGACGACCCTCTTCAAAGTGTAAAAATAAGTTCATTTTTACTAATTATGAGTTCAAACAAATCAAAATTTTAACAAGCTTTCCTTAACTGAAAAAGTAACTGTATATAATATATCCTAAAACTAGCACTAAAATTAATATCCCTGTACCTTTCCAATTCATACCACCTGTCATATCAACAGAGCTACCTGATTCCGCCCTGTTGAGTCCATCATTCAAAGAACCGGTAGGATTATTTTTCAATTCACTTTGTCTCATACTCTCTCTTTTTTCTTCTGGTGACTCTTTTGAACTCATATAATCACCTCTAAAATTAATATTCATTTTATATTCTCTTTCTAAAATATTATTACTCCCAAAAAATCCTAGTTAAAATAAATTCCCCATAACTTAAAGAAAGCTAGCGATGCTAGCTTTCTTTATAATCCAATATGTTCTTCCTTATTTACAGTAATCCCTTTATGATCGATTTCAAGCTCACATACTTTCATAGCTGCAAATACTCTTGCTAATTGGTCAGCAATTTCTTGACGCTTCTCATACGGAGTTAAAATAAAAATGGATGGTCCCGCGCCACTAAGCGCTGTGCCATATGCTCCGAATTCTTTTGCACATTTACGAATTGATGGTAATAACGGTACAAGTTCTAAACGATATGGCTCGTGGAAATGATCTCTTTCCATCATTTCACCTACAACTTCCCACTCCTTTTGACATAACGCAGCTACTAATACGTTACTTATCGCACTAGCCTTAACCGCTTCATGAAACGGAAACATCTCTGGTAATACAGATCGACTTTCATCCGTATTTAGCTCTTCATTCGGAATAAGAGAAATTACGCCTAATTCCTTACTTTCAATCCTTACAACCGAAACATTCTTTCCATCCAGTGCTCCGATTACAGTTCCACCTAAAATAGAAGCAGCAACATTATCTGGATGTCCTTCAAAATTTGTAGCAATTTGGACCTTTTGATCAGTTGTTAAATGTAAATTTCCAAGTTGATTCGCAAGCTCTATTCCTGCTACAATCGCTGATGCACTACTTCCTAGCCCTCTTGTCAGCGGAATATTACTAGTAACTTCTATTATATGGGGTGATAAAGAAGGACATACTTTACATGCCGTGCTAACAATTAAATTTTTATCGTCTGTTGGAATTGAATCGTCAAAAGAATGTATCACTTGCCACTTATCAGCTTCTCCCTTTACACTCACTTCTAAATATAATGACAAAGCTATTCCAACAGAATCAAATCCAGGTCCAACATTCGCTGTACTAGCAGGAACACGAACTCTTAATGGTATCACGACATAATCACCCCTTTAATATGCTCTTTAATTTGTTCTATATCATTTGACACACTTGCAATATCAAATTTATTAGAAGAAATTGCGATATCAGGATCTTTTAAACCATTTCCAGTTAAAACTGCAACAACTGTTTCGCCTTTTTTGATTTTTCCAGATTGAACATGTTTAATTACGCCCGCTAATGAAGCATTCGATCCTGGCTCTGCGAAAACTCCTTCAGTTTTTGCTAACAATCTATACGCATGTAATATTTCTGCATCTGACACCATATCTATTTCACCATTAGACTGCTCGGCTGCCTCTACTGCATACGACCAACTTGCTGGATTACCGATGCGAATCGCTGTTGCAATCGTTTCAGGTGCCTCAATGACATGTCCTTTTACAATTGCCGCGGCTCCTTCCGCTTCAAAACCGTGAATTCTTGGCTTCTTATAGCCTTTTTCTTTCTCGTATTCACAGAACCCTTTCCAATACGCTGTAATATTCCCAGCATTTCCAACAGGGATAGCTAGAACATCTGGTGTGTTTTGCAACTGGTCACAAATTTCAAATGCCGCTGTTTTTTGCCCTTCAATTCGATAAGGATTCACTGAGTTTACTAATGTAATCGGCTCTTCTGCAGCAATATTTCTTACAGCTCTAAGTGCATCATCAAAATTCCCTTCTATTGAAATAATCTCCGCTCCATAAGCAACTGCTTGCGCTAATTTCCCATGCGCGATTTTCCCTTCTGGTATTACGATAATACATTTCATCCCGAGGCGTGCCGCATAAGCTGCAGCCGATGCCGATGTATTACCTGTAGATGCACAAATGATTGCCTCTGCCCCTTCTTCTTTCGCCTTTGCAACGGCCATTACCATACCACGATCTTTAAAAGAACCTGTTGGATTCGCTCCTTCATACTTTCCGTATAACTGAATCCCTAATTGTTTTGATATATTTAATAATGGAATAAGGGGCGTATTTCCTTCCATTAAGCTGACATCAGGTGTGTTTTCATTCACTGGTAAATAAGAAGCATACTGTTTTAATAGTCCTTTATACATATTGTTTTTCCTCCTCAATAATGTAGTAACTGTTTATTTCACTTGCGACATCTTCTATCGCCCCTAAAACTTGTTCGAATTGATATTTTGAAGTTCGATGCGTCACAACAACGACTTCTGCAAGCTCACGATTCAAAGGTAATTGAATTACCTCTTTTAAACTCACAGAATAATCAACGAAACATTCTGTTATTTTTTGTAACATTCCAGGCTCATCTCGTAATGAAATACGCAAAAAGTATTTCGAAACTACTTCTTCATCTCCTTGTAATTCATACGGCTCCGGTTCTTTTAATACACTTTTATTTTTCGGAACTTGATTCATATTTTTAACGATTGAAATAATGTCACTTACTACAGCAGAACCAGTTGGTAACTTCCCAGCTCCAGGTCCGTAAAACATCACTTCTCCTACTGCTTGACCGTGAACATACACCGCATTGAATTCATTATTCACATTCGATAGCGGATGATGACTTGGTAATAAAGTCGGTTCTACACTTAAGTGAATGGATGATCCTTGTTTTTCAGCTTTACCAATTAATTTCATAGTAAATCCTAATTTTTCGGCCATCTCTAAATCTTCTTTTTCAACCTTTCGAATACCTCTAACTTGAACATCATCTAAAGAAACATTCATCGAAAAACCTAAGTTAGCAAGAATTGCTACCTTTCTCGCAGCATCTAGCCCATCTACATCCGCTGTTGGATCGGATTCTGCGAAACCTAATTTTTGTGCCTCCTGTAAAGCCTCTTCATACGACCATCCATTTTGACTCATCTTTGTTAACATATAATTTGTTGTTCCATTTACGATTCCCATTATTTTTTCAATTTGATCTGACGCTAGCCCGTCTGTTAATCCTCTTAATATCGGAATCCCACCCGCTACACTTGCTTCATAACATAAATCACATTCATTTTTATTTGCCAGTTGCAAAAGCTCCGCACCGTATACGGCCATTAAATCTTTATTTGCTGTTACGACATGTTTCTTACTTTGTAAAGCCTTCACAATATGCTCTTTCGCTTCTTCAATTCCGCCCATTACCTCTACTACAATATCAATATTTGAATCATTTAGAACTTCATCAACATTACTTGTTACTACGATTCCATCAATGCAAACATCACGTTCTTTTTCCAAATCACGTACAACGACTGTCTTTACCTTTACTTCATATCCTGTATCAAGAGTGATTTTTTTATAATGTTCTTTCAAAATATGGACAACACCACTTCCGACAGTACCTAACCCTAATACCCCAACATTAATAACATTATTCATCTTCTAATCTCCTCCTAAAATTTTATTTTTTATCTCTATCAATCACCTTGCTCTGCCATTTTTTCATGCAGGTGGTGGTTATTTCCGTACGTACTAATCGTTTCATGTTACCGCACCTCCTTTCAAAGTAATAAAAAAAACACACTCATCCCTGGGAAAGGGACGAATGTGTTTTCGTGGTTCCACCCTTGTTCCAACCTAGACTTATTTTCTTCTAGATTGCTCAAGTTCAGATAACGGCTGATACCGTCAATAATTACTAGATTGCTCGTTCACTATTGAAGTTCAAAGGTGGTAAGATCATTTCTCGTGTTAGGAAGCTCACAGCCTTGGCTTCCCTCTCTGTAAACCGTAAAAATGATTTCATGTCCTTATCGTTACTTTTCCGTTCATATATATTTGTTAACTCATTATACTCGCATAAAAAACAAAATCAATACTATTTTTTAATTATTTTTAATTTTCAATCTAATAACTATAAAAAAACACACTCATCCCTAGGAAAGGGACGAATGTGTTTTCGTGGTTCCACCCTTGTTCCAACCCAGGCTTATTTCCTTCTAGGTTGCTCAAGTTCAGATAACGGCTGATACCGTCAATAATTACTAGATTACTCGTTCACTATTGAAGTTCAAAGGTGGTAAGATCATTTTTCGTGTTAGGAAGCTCACAGCCTTGGCTTCCCTCTCTGTAAACCGTAAAAATCATCTCATGTCCTTATCGTTACTTTTTCGTTCATGTCTATTTGTTAACTTATTATAGTTATGAAAATTTTAAAAAGCAAGCCTATTTTTATTTACTATTTTAAAGGAAATACATTATTATATTTTACAATAACAAATTATCTAAAACAAACTTATTCTCTGTCACATATATTCATCACAGACAAGCCAACAATATCCATATTAAAATTTCTTTCTAAAACAAAAAGAGTTTTACGCTTTAACACTATATTTATAAAGTGAATTTTTTGTACCTACTCAGCCATACATTTCATTTAGGAGTTTGGTAAGGAGTATTATTCCAGCGAAAATACGCCCCTTATTACCTATAGAAAGTTACTTTCACTTTTCAGCATATAGATTGCTGCCATGAAGATAAAAAATGGACCTACACCTTGCTACCTTCCTTTATTTTAAAACTTTGCGCGTGGCAGGAAAAGGCCCTGACCGCTCCTATACATAGCCAGTCCCTCTCGACCATTAAAAAAGTGCTTTTCTGTCGGTTTTTCATAGAATGACTGAGTAGTTACAATTGTTCAATACAATCTTTTCGTATAACTTTCTTCTAAAGAGCGCGCAACATCCTCTTCTGAAGCATTCACTTTCGCATGCTCCATTAACATTTTCGCTGCTGAAGGTAGCTCTGTTGTATTTAACCATGACTCTGGATCCCACATTTTTGAACGAATAAAAGCTTTTGCACAATGAATATAGCATTCTTCTATTTCAACAACAATTCCAAGTAACGGATTACGTCCCTTCGCCTGCATTTCTTTCAAAATTTCTTCATCGTTTGTAATATATGCTTTACCGTTTATTCGGAGTGTTTCCCCAAGACCAGGAATAAAAAAGATTAACCCTACGTGCGGATTTGAAATAATATTTAAAATTGAATCTATACGACGATTACCCGGCCTTTCTGGAATGATAATTTTATTTTTATTTAATACATATACAAATCCAGGTGCGTCTCCTCTCGGCGAAGCATCACATTCTCCGAATTTATTTGCAGTAGATAATACTAGAAAAGGAGATTTAGACAGAAAATCTACACAATGATGATCAAGTGATGAAATAACTTTTTTCAAAGCACGTTCACTTGGTTGCCCCAATATTTGTCGTAATTCTTCCTCAGTTGAAATTATTGATTTTATTTCCTTACTCTCTCTCTTCACTTATAATCACTCCTTTTTCTTTATTTTCCCAAAATTCAATACAAATATTGTATAATAAAATTTGCAGAAAGGGGAATTAAAATGACAGAGTGGTTAACAATATTTGATCCTGAAAGAAATACACTTGGAAAGAAATTACGTGATGAAGTGCATCGTGACGGTGATTGGCACGAAACATTTCATTGCTGGTTTGTAGAAAAAGATGCTGAGGATATGTTCTTATATTTCCAATTACGCTCTAAAAATAAAAAAGAAGCTCCGGGTATATGGGATATTACATCCGCTGGACACATTATGCATGATGAAGATGTACAAATCGGTGGCCTACGTGAAATTGAAGAAGAATTGGGGCTTTCCTTTCAAACGACTGATTTAGCATACAACGGAATCTTTAAAATAGATTATGAAATTTCAAATCTTACTGATCGCGAGTTTTGTCATATGTATTTTCACAATGTCGTCAATCCGCTTCCATTCGCACCAGGTGAAGAAGTAGACGATGTGATGAAAGTACATGCAACTTCATTTCTACAACTATTTAAAAAAGATATTTCATCTTTAACGGCTATTTCTGTTTTAAACAGTAAGCCTATAACGATAACATTTGAAGATATTTATCCATATGACCTTGAATACTATGAATTTGTTGTAGAACAAGGAAAAGAATTGCTAAAAAATAATAGTTTATAAAAACAATAGGACTCCCAGTTTAAATTACTCGGGAGTCCTTTTTTATTATTGCTCAAGTATCTTCAACCTTTTCTCTACCCGCATAAATAAGCGAATGATTAACAACAGCATGACAGCCACAATCACTGCTGTTGTATGGGGATATCTAAACAATATACTAATAGCACTTCCAATTAACATCATAATGTATCCATTTTGTTTCATCACTGCCGTACTATACCTGTTACCAGCAGCCCATAACTCTTTATTTTTCATAGATCGTTTCGTCCGGTAACCATATGCTGTGTTTATATCTGTTGGTGGATTCTTTTGAAGAACAAGTGCGGCAAGTATAAATATAATACCAATCAATATGCTCATTCCTATGTTTACTAGTGCATACATCAACTATATCCCCTCTTAACTTACACTTTTATTATACTATACAACCTCACACGTTCCAATTATTAACATTTCTATTTCCTCTCTTTAGATGTCTGGAACATGCTTGGAAGTGTTACAAAACGTGCTCCTTTCGTTTTTAACTGCGGAATGATTTTGTCTAGCGAATCTACAGACCCTTGCAAATGTCCACCTGGAGTCGAATGTTGAAGTATGACACTACCTGGAAATGAATTCCCTAACACATTATTTGTAATCGTATCAGCACTTACCCCTTTCCAATCAACTGTATCAACACTCCACTGTACAATCATAAAATTTTGCTCTGTTGCCCACTTCAATTGATTTTCAAGTATTTCACCATATGGTGGACGAATAAATTTCGGTGCATAACCAGCTAAACGATTTAATATTTCTTCCGTTTTTATAATTTGATTATGGTACTCAGCCTCATTTACTTTCGCTAAATTCGGATGGCTATACGTATGATTACCAATTACATGCCCTTCATTCGCGATACGCTTTACTACATTCGGAAACTTTTCTGCATTTTCACCAAGCAAGAAGAATGTAGCTTTCACATTATGTTGTTTTAACTTATCTAAAATTTTTGGAGTAAATACTAAATCTGGTCCATCATCAAATGTAAGAGCTACTTCTGCTTTATTGTATGGTCCTGAAAATGCATACGCATATTTTTCGACCCATGAAAATGGTGTCCATGACCCTCGATCCTCTTCTTTCATTTGGGCTTCATAATTTTGAGGAACATGTAATGCGTATGGCAATGCGTTTATATAGTCTCCATAATAAAATGAATGATATGGCATATAAGCATACGAAATATTACGTTCTGTCCCCAACTGAAATGGAACGAACATTTCTGGCGCATAAAAATAATACATGATAAAAACCTCCCTAAAATTTCATATGTGATTCATCTGCACTTTGTTAGAGAAATTCTTATCAATATACAAAAATAAGACTGTCCATAATTAGGACAGTCTTACTGCTTTATAAAATTAATAAATCGATGTACTATCTTTCGGCAAAACTTTCACATGTTTTAAATAACTTGTCTCCCTGTCATCATCACCTTGCGGGTATTGATATCCATAAGCGTTAGCAATTTCGTTCGCAACTTCCCTAAATAGATCTCCCATTACAAAGAATGACTGCCATATATTTTCATATTCTGCATTTGAAAATGTCTTTCTAAATTGCTCCCACGTATCTTTTTCAACATATTGCTCGAAATGCTTACCAAACTTTCCGGTATTCACTGTAAAATTTGTTTTCATGCCAATATGCCATTCTATCATTACGATTAACATATCTCGTACAGGGCCTTCAAGTATTCCTTTCGCATAAGAAAATTCCTCTCTCCATAACCCTTTCCCTACATTTGTGCTGCACCACCAAAATTCATTACAGCAATCGAAAAACTCTTTTTCTGTAGGCTTTTTTATAACGTAATCTTTATCACTTGCTGGCGGAAATTCTCCAATACAATTGTCTTTATCCAGTAGTAATTTACTTAAACTATCCTGTCCAATAAATTTATTTATTAAATCCACTGGAACTAGCATTAAATCAATCCGGTTTCCATCCATAAACTGCATTAAATACGGAAATTCCCCGTCTTCATCCGCTGGAACTAACGACATTTCTTCCGGCATTTGCACAATCATTATTTCTCCAAATCTATGAATCCAACTATGATTACACGTAAAAGATTGTATATCTTTTACAACATAAATAATATCATAGTCTTGGAAACAATCTTTTTTCACATTTGGATTCACACGTGACCCATTCATAATGACAGCTCGAATTCTTTCATCCTCTTTTGCTGTATTTATAATTAAGTCTAGCATTTCTTTTTCAGTTCTCATCTATTCCTAACCTCCAATTTTTTATATAAACTTATATTGTTATGTATGTTGGAGGTCCTCGGGCTAACTTTGTTACACACGATACATGTTATAATTTTTGAAACATCTTTTTCATTCCACTTATCTCCTTACATCATTCTTTAACGACTGCCATTACAAATCCATCATACCCTTTACTTCCGACAGTTTGAAGCGCCGTAGCACTTACACGCGGCTCAGCAGCTATTAATTCATAGAATCGGCGTATCCCTTGTACACGAGGATCGCTGCTAGTATTGTCAATAACTTCTCCTTCACGTACTACGTTATCCCCAATAATTACAGTACCAGGGCGTGATAGTTTCATTGCCCATTCAAAATAAGCCGGATTATTTTGTTTATCAGCATCTATGAAAATAAAATCAAATGGTTCATACTTCTCGTTTTCTATTTTCTGTAAAGAATCTAACGCTAATCCTACTCGTATTTCTATTCTATCATTCAAATTGGCACGTTCAATATTGCTCCGTGCAATTTCAGCATGCTTTTCACTTGCTTCTAATGTAACAATTCGCCCTCCAGATGGCAATGCTCTTGCAAGCCATATAGTGCTATATCCGCCTAGAGTGCCAATTTCTAAAATATTACGAGCTCCTTGAATTTGTACTAATAGTTGTAAAAACTTCCCTTGAGTTGGCGATACATCATGTGCCGGCAAATTAGCTGCAGCATTTGCTAGAAGAACTTCTTCTAATGTAGAATCTTTCGGTATTAATACATCACTCATATATTGATCCACAGCCGTCCATTTCTCAATCGTACTCATGTAAATACCATCCCCTTAAAGTTTTTAATACTTTTCTACCATTCATATTTAATTATACCGAAAATTCTGTTTTATATACAAAAAATAAAGAAGGGACACCCATTCCATTACAGAATAGATGTCCCTTCTTTGTTTATAAAGTGAAACTTTAATCAGTGGGGGTTTTGTTCATCCCCCACTGATTATTAGTTGAACCAATCGGGCGTTTACGGGCAGTTGATCTCCCACCTAACTTCTTTGCTCCAGCCGAATTTTGAGGTGGGAGTTTTACTGCCCGTTAATGCGGGATAACTTTAGCCCTTACGGATTAGTAGACCAAAGTCCAGCAGATTTAATAAATGTACGTTTATTTAATTTCAGCTGCGCTACGATAAACTCTGCAATATCTTCTGCTTGCATTACTTTATCAGGGTTTCCATCAGTTAATCCTAAGTCTACAGCCATGTCAGTTGCTACTGTACTTGGAGTTAACGCTGTTACACGAATATTATGTTTACGAACTTCCATTGCTAACGATTCTGTTAAACCAAGAACACCAAATTTAGAAGCACTATATGCACTTGTTACAGGTGCACCTTTTTGTCCTGCTGTAGATGAAATATTAATAATATCACCAGATTGTTGTTCAATCATGCTTGGTAAAGCGGCGCGGGTTGCATAGTATACACCCATTAAGTTTACTTGAATGATTTTTTCCCAATCAGCAACTTCTAGTTCTAAAAACTTACCGAACTTAGAAATGCCAGCGTTATTAATCAAAATATCGATAGATCCTAAACCATTTTTTAACGTTTCAATTGCAGTAGTCACCTCTTCATATGAAGATACGTCAGCAGTCGCAATAACAGCTTTTACGCCTTCTGCTTCTACTTCTTTCGCAACTGCTTTTAAGTTTTCTTCTGAACGAGCTAAAAGACCAACATTTACGCCTTCTTTCGCTAATGCGATCGCTACAGCGCGACCAATCCCTCTACCTGCTCCTGTAATTAAAGCATTTTTTCCTTGTAATAATTCTGCCAAGTGTAACACTCCTTAATCATCTCAGTTGTTTATTATATTAAAAGTGTATCTATATTTATGCAAAAAGGCAATGATGCACTTTCATGTGCGTAGGTTACTTATAGGTAACTATGGTAATGGTAAATGCATTTTTAAAAAAAAAATAGTGTTAGAAGGTTCTCCTCCTAACACTATTTTTCTTCATGATTTGGAATACGTACAATAAATTTTGTACCATTCCCTTCCACGCTTTCGAATTTTATTTCTCCTTGATGAAGGTCGAGTACTTTTTTTACAATCGCTAAACCTAGGCCACTTCCTCCATAAGCACGGTTTCGTGAAGAATCCGCTATATAAAAACGCTCAAAAACATGTTGCTTCTGTTCTTCTGATATACCAATTCCCGTATCATGAATACTTACTTCCAGGAACTCCGCATGTTCTTTTAACTGAATTGTAATCGTACCACCACTTGGAGTAAATTTAATACTGTTATGAATTAAATTTATCCATACTTGACTCATACTTTCTTGGTCAGCAATCATTTGCACTTTTTCTAAATCAAGGTCTAACTCAATTTCTTTTTCAGCCCAAAGCGGTTCACTATTTAATACAACTTGCTTTAACTGCTGATCTAATCGATAAGTCACTCTTTCTGGTACATACTCTTCTGATTCTAAAAGTGTTAACTTTAATAAATTTTGACTCAGTTTAGATAATCTCGTTGTTTCAGTTTCAATAATGGTAAGATAATGCTTTCTTTTTTCAGCTGGCAGATTATCATCTTGTAGCGCTCTAGCAAATCCTTTTATAGAAGTTAATGGTGACTGTATTTCATGAGAAACATTCGATACAAATTCCTGGCGCAGTTTCTCCATCGCATTCAGTTCATCTGTCATATCATTTATACTTTTTACGAGTACTCCAATCTCTCCATCATACTTTTCTTCATTTCGTATTTTTACGGAGAAATCTCCTTTTGCAATTTTTTGTATCGGTTCAATGATCGTCCAAATCATCGCTTCTCGCTTCGGTCTCATTAATATTCCGATCAATACCCAAATAAGAACACTGAATACAAAGCCGACCATATCACTAATTAGAAACGTAACAAAAGGCGATACGTTTATTTCCAAAGCTTTCATTACACTAGACGATACAAAAAAGGCTATAGACCAAATTATAGTAAGAAAAGTAAAGAGTGCTATTATCGCCCCCATTATTTTTAACATCTTCATCTTACTCATTCGTTTTCTTTGTCTCATTTACTTACCTCTAAGCGATACCCTAAACCCCTTATCGTCTTTATACTAAACTTCGATTGCTCTTCTTGAAACTTTTCACGCAACCGATTAATATGAACGTCTAGCGTGCGTTCATTCCCTTCAAAATCATATCCCCATACGTCTTCAATTAATTGCTCTCTTGAACAAGTTCTTCCCGCCTTAGATCCTAATGTAAAGAGTAACTCAAATTCTTTTAGAGGCAATGTGACCGTTTGTTCTCCGGCGTTAACTTCAAATGTTTTACGATTTAACAGTACATTCCCAACTTGAATAGACTGAGATACTGTAATTTGGTAACGTTTCAATAATGCCTTCACTCTCACAACTAATTCTAAAGAATCAAAGGGTTTCACAAGATAATCATCTGTTCCGAGGTGAAACCCTTTTATCTTTTGAGATGTTTCTCCTTTAGCAGTTAGCATCAAAATCGGAATATCATAGTATTTTCTTAATTCAAAACACAAATCAAACCCATCCATATTTGGCATCATAATATCAAGAATCGCCATATCGACTTTCACTTCTTCTATTTTTCGAAGAGCATCTAATCCATCAACGGCCTCATATGTTTGAAAACCTTCTCGTTCCAAAAATACAGAAACAAGTTCTCTAATGTGCGGATCATCATCTACAATTAATATTTTAGGTATCAAGGAATCATATCCTTTCTGCTTAACATACTTTTTAGCACTCTAAAATCAACAATCAGTGAAGTGCTCCCTCACTGATTGTTTTCATTCTATAATGCTCCTTCTTTAATTTTTAACTGCTGCATTGCAAATTCACGGTACATGTCATGTGTACGTAATAACTCATCGTGCGTACCGCTTCCTGTAAGATTCCCTTTTTCAATAAAGATAATTTTATCTGCATCTACAACAGTAGAAAGTCTATGTGCAATAACTAAAGTTGTTCTGCCTTTCATTAAGTTATTTAACGCCTTCTGAACAACTGATTCCGATTTACTATCAAGACTTGAAGTCGCTTCATCTAACATCAGGATTTGCGGATTTCGTAGTAACGCTCGAGCAATCGCAATTCGCTGTCTTTGCCCTCCAGAAAGCTTCACACCACGCTCTCCAACTTCTGTTGCATATCCACTTGGTAAATCATGAATAAACGCATCAACATACGCCATCGCTGCTACTTTTTCAATTTCTTCGTCAGTCACTTCGCCCTCAACACCGTAGCAAATATTATCACGAATCGTTCCATCAATTAACGGACTATCTTGTGAAACGTAACCAATTTGACGTCGCCATGACTGTAATGAATATGCTGTAATTGGTTCTTTCCCTAATTTTATGAAACCACTAGTCGGCTCATAAAAACGTTCTAACAGCGAGAATAAAGTTGTTTTTCCGCTACCACTTGGTCCTACAATCGCTGTTACTTTTCCAGATTCAATCGTGAAGTCGATATTTTTCAATACTTTCTCTTCTTCGTTATACTCAAAATGTACATTTTCAATAACGATCGACTGCTTCGCATTTGTAACATTCCTACCTGTCTCATGATCTTCTACTTCATATTCTAAAATCGTATTAATTCTTTCGGTTGCACCAATTGCTTTTTGGAACTGAGTAAAGAACATAGATAACTGACTCATCGGCATAATAATTTGAACTAAATACAAAATAAATGCTACAAGTTCACCTGTTGTTAATGCACCGCTAGAAACTCGCATTCCACCATACCCTACGATAATAACAAGTAATGCCATTAAAACAAACGACATAACTGGTGAAATTAATGCTTGCACTTTTCCTTCTTTCAAACCAAATTGCAATAATTTTTGGATACCTGCATTACCTGTCTCATATTCTTTTTTTTCCGTATTTGAAGATTTCACTAAACGAATCTCTGATAACACTTGTGTTAACACACTTGTAAACGAAGCCGTTTCATCTTGAAGTGCTTTTGAAATCTTATACATTTTTCGTCCAAGTGGAACTAAAATTAGTACCGATAACGGAATAACCGTTAAAAGTAAAATTGTCATTTTCCAGTCTAAAACAAATAATACAATTAATGATCCAATAATTGAGATACCGCCTGTTAATAAGTTTGACAAATGCTCAGAAATTAATGTTTTAACAACACCTGTATCATTTGTCATACGACTAATTGTATCTCCCGTTCTGTTTTGATCATAATAAGACACTGGTAAAATAAGTACCTTTTTCCACAATCGTTCCCTAAGTCCAGCCACAATTTTTTGTCCAATATAATTCAGTAAATAAATAGACAATCCTGCAGCAATTGTTTGAATAATAAAGAATGCAATTAATCCAACAATTTGTCCCGTACTAATTGAGGAAAGCGAAAAATTATCAACTAAACCTTTTGTTAGCATTGGAATAAACAAACTCGCTCCAGTAGAAAGTAAGCTCATTAGTAATGCAAAAATAAGAATGCCTTTCGGTGGATTTGTATCTTTAATGAGACGTAAAAACTGCCTCCAATTCCCTTTTTTCTTTTCTATATTCCTAACTTCCATTGTCGTTCATCTCCTCGTTATAAACAAAACTATTATCTCTAAAACTAGAATACGCTATAAATGTAAACTGAATGTAAACACACTTTTTCTATTTTTACAAAATATACATATAAACTCATCTTTACAACAAGTGTAAACATCTGATATTATTACCTGGTACTTATTATTATTCTATGTGAATTATAGATAACTAATTTAAAATACTATATAAATCTCCAGTTATTGAAAGGAGTATCCTTTTTGCAAACAAATACACATTCCGAAAAGGAAACAATCATTTTTATTCATGGATTAGTTGGAAATCGCCGCGCCTTCAAAAAAGAGCATAAACGATTTTCTGCATCCTACAACATTATAACTTATGATTTATTAGGTCACGGCGACGATAAAGGAGAAGCTATCGACTTTTCAATACAGCGCCTCGTAGATCAATTATTGAACTTGTATGAAAAAGAGGGAATTAAAAAGGCTCATATTTGTGCTCTAAGCTATGGCTGTTATATCTCTACGACATTTGCACAAATGCATCCAGAAAAAGTATTGAGCATTTGTCATATTGGTGGACATTATAATAACCCTTCCCGTTTATATAATGTTTTTCAGAAATTTTGGGAAAAACGTGGTGATGAATATTCATCTTGGCTTTCTCAGTATGCTAGTACTATTTTTCCAAGTGGAATACTAAGGGCAAATCCGTTCGCTGTTATTTCACGAAATATTTATTACCGTTTCGGATTACAATTACACTCGTCCATTATTGCTGAGTCATTACGACACCGCTTAGAATTTGACTTGAAATCTAAATTAAAAGCACTTCATCACCCTATATTATGGGTGATGGGAGAACATGATCATCTCTATAAATCGTGTCTCTTTGATTTGAAGTCCATTCTTCCGAACGTTTTATATAAAGAAATTCCATTAGCAGGTCATGCAGCAAACTTATTCCGTCCAAACTATTTTCATGATTTATATGCTAAGTTTTTGCATGGAAAATTGACATAAAGTGAAACTTTAATCAGCGGAGGTTGTCCATCCCCCGCTGATTATTATCCCGCAAATAGCGGGATAAATACTACTATACTGACAGTTTATCCAACTATGAAAAAGGCTTCCCAAGTTTCCCTGGAAAGCCTTTTCTCTATACGAAAAGTAGTATATAAACTACTTTTTCTTAGTATGCTTTTGTGTAACCTGTTAGGTGTTTAGCCCAGTAAGAGTTATTAATTGAACTAATTCTTACACCAACATTTTCATTCTCTGCACTAATGAACTGACCGTTCCCTAGGTAAACACCCATGTGAGAAAGACCTGATTTATAAGTGTTAGAGAAGTATACTAAATCACCTGGTTGTGGATTGCTAGTTTTTGTTTTAGAGCTCCAGTATCCAGCAACTGTTTGACGAGCGCCTGAATGACCAGTTTGATTTAATACGTAGTGAATGAATCCACTGCAGTCGAAACCAGCAGTAGTTTGACCACCAAATACATATTTTGAACCATTTAAAGATCTAGCGAATCCAGCGATTGAAGATGTATCTCCACCTGTTGGCGCTGTTGGTTTTTGTACTTGGTTAGTACCTTGGTTACCACCAGTAACTACATTGTTCACTCCGCCTTTTACAAACTTAACAAAGTCTGCACTTACGTAGCCTGTACGGCCGTTATGGTTAATTTTGTACCAACCGTTTTCAGCGCCAGTAACGTTTAATACTGTACCGTTCGTTACCCCACCAATTACAGCGTTATATGTAGCTGGGCCTGTACGTACTTTTAAAGCACCCGTGTTAACAACATATGAACCACCAGTTTGAACTGTAGTAGTATTGTTGTTGTTTGTAGTTGGTTGCTGTGTTTCGTTAGATACAGCAGAACCACCTTTTGTTACGAAGTCTTTGCTTACGTATCCAGTTCCACCATTGAAGTTAATTTTAAACCAATCTTGAACTTCACCTACAACTTGAACTGTTTTCCCTTTGTTTACAGAACCTAAAACAGTATGAGATGCACTTGGGCCTGTACGTACGTTTAGTGAAGAAACGTTTACTGTGTAAGTACCTGTTCCTTGTTGAACAGTAGTTCCTTTATTGCCACCAGTTGTTACGAAGTCCCCACTTACATAACCTGTTTGACCATTTACACTAACTTTGAACCAACCGTTTTCTTGTCCAATTACTTGAAGTGCTTGACCTGCTTTTACTTTAGAAATAACGTTATGTCCTGTACCAGCACCTGAACGTACATTTAATACATCAGCTGTTACTGTGTATTTTAATTCAGAAGTTGTTTCTACCTTTTTTGTTTCAGTTACAGTCGTTTGAGTTTGTGTTTGAGTTTGTCCATTAATTTCTTTTAGCGCATCATTTGAAACTTGTGCATGAGCAGAATCCATTCCTGGAACTGCTACGCCTACTACAGATGCTGCTGCTAAACCTGCGATTACTTTTTTCATAAGTTGTCTTTACTTCCTTTCCCTACTATCCTCTTGAGAAAAACTATAAACTTAGTACTTTACAATATTATCAAAGTAAAATATTCATCCAGTTCCATTTTTTAGCAAGAGTTTTATTTTTCACACGTCGTTCATTTTAAACGATTGAAGTGACTTCCGTGTGAACTTCATGTGAACTTTACCATTAAACTGCGTGTTTTTGCAACGATTTTTTCAAATTTCTAATGTATTACATCAAAATTTAAAATTCCCTACGTTATTTCAATATAGATTTTACACTCTTTATCTAATATAGAAATTTCATTAATCTAATACATAAACACAATATGTTTTTCTAGAAAGTTCTTTTTCATGAGGCACACTCTTATCATGACAAAAAACACTTTATTTATCAATAGTATAATATTTTAAGAAAATGAATTCTCTATACTATGTATGATTTTAAACAAAGTGATGATTTGTAAGATTTCACGCACAAAAATCCACCCCACTCGAGAACAGTCCCATTCCAAAAACATAATTGACTATTTTGTTTCCCTACTAAACATGGAATTATTAGGGTTTTATTGATAAAATATGTATAATCACATGAAAAGAGGAGTTGCATTTGTGGAAAAAATAATAGACGATCACATAAATAATAATATCGAACTTTACTATGCTCTTACTCACTTATTATCGTTTACAACATTAAAAAAGGTAACAATCATTGAAACAAAGAAAAACGAACTAAAAGAGCAAATGAAAACAATTCAGCATACAAACTCATACCACGTATAAAAAGGTGAACAGATTATATCTCTGTTCACCTTTTATTTTATTTGTAAATTTTTACACGAGTTTCTAATGGCTGATATTCTTTATCTCCTGCAGAAACTACTGGTTTACCAAATGGCATTTGCGCAGTTAACTTCCAATTTTTAGGTACATCCCATTCTTTCCTTACTTCTTCATCAATCAACGGATTATAATGCTGTAATGTAGCACCAAAACCTTCAATCTCTAATGCTGTCCAAATCGCAAATTGCAACATTCCAGAAGATTGCTGAGACCATGTAGGAAAATTATCTTTGTATAGTGCAAAGTTCTCTTGCAAACTTTCTACCACTTTACTATCTTCGAAATACAAAACTGTTCCATAGCCACTTTTAAATGCATTCATTTTCTCTTCAGTAGGTGCAAAACTATTTTCAGGTACAATTTTTCGTAACGTTTCTTTCGTAACGTCCCATAACTTGTCGTGTTGTTCACCTAGTAATACAACAACTCTTGCACTTTGGGAATTAAAAGCCGAAGGTGTATGTTTCACAGCATGATAAATCACTTCTTGAATTCTTTCATCAGAAACTACTTGCTCTTTACTAATCGCGTAAATAGATCTTCTGTCTTCAATCGCTGAGTAAAAATCTTTTGCCATTACAATTCCCTCCAATTTTTCATTTGAGGCAGTATCATATGTACGAAGCATATAATGCCCCTCGAACTTATTATTAATAAGTTCTTAACTTAATAATATCAACAAACAAAAACAAACTCAAATGATATCACTTGAGTTTTCACTCCCCATACTCCCAAAATTTAAAAAACAGCTTATTATCACCAAAATCAAGGTTCAAATAAACTGTCTGTCTTTTTTTAGCAATTAACTTACTTCTTCACCTAATTAACCAATTGAAAAGCATAGGACATTAGCTTCTGTGTTTCTGTAAAACGTTTTGTTTTACTTTTTGTCCCCATAACAACTGTAATAATGCGATTATCGCCTTGTTTTGCAGTACCTGTAAAACAATACCCTGCGCTATCTGTAAATCCTGTTTTTAATCCGTCTATTCCTTCTATATATAAAGCTTTATTATTTTTGTTTAACATCTCATTTGTGTTTGTAACATTAATATTATTAAATGCTAACTGACTTTGACGTAAGTGAGTCACTTCTAATATCTCTGGATAGTCTTTTATAAGATGATACGCTAATTTTGCTACGTCAGCTGCTGTCATTTTTGTTTCACTTCCGTCGGGCTCCTGTAATCCGGAAGCATTCGCGAATTTAGCTTTATCTGACATTTCTAACTGCTGGGCTTTTTCATTCATAAGTTGAACAAAGTTTTTTTCTGTCTTAGCTACATGTTCAGCTAAAGCGACAGCCGAATTATTAGCCGATTCAATCATTAACGCATGATATAAGTCCTTAACAGTTAATGTATCATTTACTTGCATTGGGATTTTTGCACCCTCTGTTTGTGCCGATTTTGCACTTATTTTCACTGGATCTTCCCAGCGGACTTTCCCATTATGTATACTCTCTAAAACGAGATATGCTGTCATCATTTTTGACATACTAGCAGGGGCAACAGCTTCATTTTCATTATTTTGATAAATAACATCTCCATTACTCGCATCGATAATAATAGCTGCTTTTGCATCAATTTCTGGTGGTATATATTTTGGTGGAACTACTTTTTCAGATAGCCCTGTTTTAGGTAGCTCTGCCACTTGTAAAGGCTGAGTATCTACATTTGTTTCACTCTTTTGAACTCCTTGGAAAAAGAACCAACATATACCCAGAATTACTACTAATGGGATTGTTAATCTTCCCCATTTTAACTGCTTCATTCTAAAACTCCTTTAGCAAACCTTTTATACACTCATGTTTAACCATAACAACAATTACTTTATATCGTCAAGGTAAAAAGCATATTTATTCATCTACAGCAATTATAATTTCAACCTCTTTCTCTTTTCATGTATGTTACACTAAAAACAACGAAATATAAGAATATTCAATAACATCTAAGCACAAAAACACCATATAATAGAAAGGATTTATACAAATGATACTTCCAAAAGCATTAAAATATGGCGATACAATTGGCATCTACTCTCCCTCTTCACCAGTAACCCATACTTCTCCAAAGAGATTTGAGCGAGCAAAATTATACTTACAAAAGAAAGGATTTCATATATTAGAAGGTTCACTAACAGGTCAATATGATTATTATCGTTCAGGGAGCATTAAAGATCGTGCTGAGGAACTAAATGAATTGATTAGAAACCCTAACGTTTCTTGTATCATGTCGACAATTGGGGGAATGAATTCAAATTCATTATTACCTTATATTGATTATGCTTCTTTTCAAGAAAACTCTAAAATAATGATTGGCTATTCAGACGCAACAGCATTATTACTAGGAATTTATGCAAAAACAGGAATTCCTACATTTTATGGTCCAGCACTCGTTCCTTCTTTTGGTGAATTTGAGCCTTTCGTAGATTGCACATACAAATATTTTGCGGATACTTTATTAACTGATCAACACCTTCCTTACGACATAAACCAGCCGTTATTTTGGTCAGATGAATTTATTAATTGGGAAGAAAAAACGAAAGAAAAAGATCTTCGACCGAACAATTGGATTTCAGTAATTGGTGGAAAAGCTACTGGACGTATTATTGGTGGGAATTTAAACACTATACAAGGTATTTGGGGTAGCCCCTATATGCCACATATTCAAGAAGGTGACATTCTCTTTATTGAAGATAGCTCAAAAGATGCAGCTACTATCGAAAGAAGTTTTTCATTACTTAAAATTAACGGCGTTTTTGATAAAGTTTCAGGTATCATCCTTGGAAAACATGAGCAATTTGATGATTGTGGTACAAATAGAAATCCTTACGAAATACTATTAGAAGTATTACAAAATCAAAAGCTTCCTTTTCTAGCCGATTTTGATTGTTGTCATACTCATCCAATGATTACTTTACCAATAGGTATTCAAGTAGAGATGGATGCAACAAATAAAACGATACAAATTATAGAACAGTGGAAAATCTAACTCTACTACCTCTATTATCTTCAACTCTAAAGCTACGTATGGCCTTCTATTGTTTTATATTTTAAAGACAAATTTATAATTAATGTCGGATTAAATGTAATCACCTTAAAAGGCTTGGCATTAAAGCAAGCATCTGCATTAGAATCATTAAGTTATATCATCATTTTAATTTTTAGTTGGTACTTCCTAGGAGAGAACATAACGAAGCGAAAAATCATTGGCAACATTATTATTGTCATTGGTGTAATCATCTATTGTCCTAAATTTTGAACCTTATCTTTCAAATCCTGAACTTGTTCTATCGTCTGCATAAGCTCAGAGTTTTTAAACTGCTCTACATTCATTTTTCCTTCCTCTATTTTTTGCATAGAGGTATCAATTAATGTATTTAACTTTTCATTATATCCGACGATTTGCTGGTGAAGATCCTTCGCTACATCCGGTGGTGTTAATTCATTAAAAGCTGGTATATCTTGTTTAATTTCAGTAAGTTTCGTTTCTAGTTCTTTTCGAGCTTCTCCATTATTAACAGCCTTTTCAGCTAATGCTGGCGCTTCATTTGCAAATGCACTTATTTCATTTACATAGTCTGTCGCTTTTTGAGCGTAATCTATGGAGTTCTTCCCTTCCTCCACTAGCGAACATCCCATCAAACCAATTGAAACTACAATTGAAAGTAACATTGTTTTTGTAAACTTCATTTTGACCTCCTAAATAATTGTCATACTTTTATTCATTTATAAACACTTTGTTTTCTTCTTATACACCTTATCACATCATATCTTATTTTTTAATCTTCCTCTTATACATTCTAGAAAAATCATTATTATCCTGTTCAACATGTACCTCGAAACTATCTTCATTTAAATATAAAAACAGACATACTTATTTTAAGTACGTCTGTTTTCCAGGTACGTATAACTCTCACTAATTAAAGTTTCTCTTTATCCTCTCACATGCCCTATTACTGTTATAATATCTATGTCTATATGTACACTAATAATATCTTCTATAATGTCCGTATATCCTTGGCCTAAAGGTGTTCCGTAATGTAATAAAATTTCTTTTTTTTCATAAACTGACTTCGGTACTGTAAAAATAAATTTCCTCATATTCCGCTCATCAGCAGGCTCCAGAATTAAAACAATGCCATCCTCTTCAAACATATAATCACGCCTTCCAACAATCCATTCACTATGGCTCAAGTATTGCCTTGAAAGGATAGGTTTTAAACACCCTTTCTAACAATATATAACCATTTCATGATCAAATAGCTTATACGGCTTATATGATAAGCCACAAATACAAAAAAACACAAACCTTGAACTACCAAGAATTTGTGTTTTTTTTGCATTTCATTCTTATATACCTTTATCAAGCTCATATAACCTACGATATTTCTCATTTTCTTTCAGTAGCTGTTCGTGACTACCTTGCATAGCGATTTGACCACTATCAAGGAAAATCACTTCATCTACATGTTCAATCCCTACAAGATGATGTGTAATCCAAATAACAGTCTTTTCTTCTGTTGCAGAAAACATTGTTTCTATTAACGCTAATTCTGTTTTAGGGTCTAAACCGATAGTCGGTTCATCAAGTACAATGACCGGTGCTTCTTGCATAAGAGTTCTTGCAAATGCTACCCTTTGCCTTTCTCCGCCAGAAAACCTCTTTCCCATTTCATGCATTTTTGTTTGTAATCCATAAGGAAGAGAAGCAATGTGTGGTGCTAGCTGTGCTTTCTCTAAAGCTTTCCATATCTCTTCATCATTAGCCTCTGGTTTACCGATCCGCACATTATTTCCAATTGTCGTATCGAATAAATGTGGTTTTTGGTTTAATACAGAAATATATTTTGACAGAAAATCCGTATGAGCTTGTTCACCATTCAATATAACTTGGCCACTCACCGGACGTAGTGCCCCAGTTAACAATTTTAGTAAAGTAGATTTCCCTGTTCCACTTCTACCTAAAATAGCAATTTTCTTTCCTGCCTTTATTTGCAATGATACATCTTTTAATACGGATTCATTACTATTCGGGTAATTATACGACACATTACTCAGTTCAATATCTACATGTTTTGGTACAACGTATTCTTTATCTCCATGTAACTCCTTACCATCATCTAAAGCGGTATCACTTTCTACGCCATTAAGCCGATGAACAGATTCTACATAAGATGGAATTCGATCAATAGCATCTGATACAGGAATAAGCACATTCGTCACAGATAATGTCATTAATACGAATGCTGCGATAACTGTAGGTGCAATTTGTTCACTTGCTGCTTGATTTCCAGTCCACAAAATCATCGAAATAACTACAATACCTACTATTAAATGAATGATACTATCTCGAATATGGTACCAGCGTTTCACTCTCTTTTCTGTCTTTAACAGCTGGACATTTTGCTCTACATACGCATTAATAAATTCATCTTTTCTACCACTCGCCTGCCAATCAGATAACCCAAATACAGCATCTGTCAATTGTTGATACAAACGATTTCTTCCTCGCTTCAAAGCAACATGATGTCGTTTCATCAAAAGTAGTGATACGAATGGAAGAAGAAAAACAATAACAGCTAACATACAAGCTGCGATAAGTGCAAATACTAAGTCAAATGCACCGATAACAAGTACGAAAATGCTATATACAACTAACGCTAATATACTAGGGAATATTGTACGTAAATATAGATTCTGTAAATGTTCTATATCATCAGACAATACACCTAGTACATCACCAGTTTGAAATCTTGAGCGTAAAAATAACGCCTGTGGTTCTACAATTCTATATAGTTTTGTCCTCATTTTTTCTAAAATTCGTAGAACGACGTCATGCCCTACTAAACGCTCTAAATAATGAAAGACAGCTTGCCCTATACTAAACGCACGCGTTGCAACTATAGGAACATATACAACCATTACATTTTCTGGTCTGAGAGCAGATTTAGAAATTAAATAACCTGAAATGAAAAGTAACATCGCACCTGAACTAACTCCAAGAAACCCGAGGAAAATAGTCAACGTCATTCTACCTTTATTTTGCTGTATATGAGGTTTAATCCAGTTACTCATCGCTCTCCCCTCTCTTCCCTATGAAAATGTAATGTCTCATTCTTTAAAAGCTCTTCATATGTTCCACTTTCTTTAATTTCCCCTTTATTTAAAATAAGAATATGATCCATTTGCTTCATCCAATGGAGACGATGCGTTGCAAGAAATACTAACTTACCTTCAAACAGACGTAACATCGATTGCTTTATTTCAAATTCAGTTTCAATATCAAGATGTGCTGTAGGTTCATCTAATAAAATGATTGGCTTTTTACTTAAAAGTGCACGTGCCATAGCGACACGTTGTTCTTGTCCGCCACTAAGCATACGTCCACCTTCTCCAATCCTTTCGTACATCCCATGTGGTAATGATGCAACGAGCGAACGAAGGCCCACTTCATTTATAACTCTCTCAACCTCTTCATCAGGTGTATTCGTTTCATAGAAACAAATATTATCTTTTAACGAAAGTGGAAAAATATAAGGTTGTTGCGGAATATAAGCAATATTTTTTTGCCAATCTTCTCGAGTAGATTCATCAATTTCCACACCATTTACTAACATCTTCCCACCCGAAGGAGGGAGAAATCCTGCTAACACATCGATTAACGTTGATTTCCCTGCCCCACTTTCACCAATAATGCCTATAGCACCGTTACCTTGCCAAGTAAAATCAATTCCCTCTAATATAGCCTTTTCAGATTCATCATTATTTACTTTTACATCTTGTAATTTCAAACTACTAGAAGAATTCCATACTATATCTACATTTGAATCTTTCTTTTCTATTTCTTTTTGTTTCTGTAAAATTTCTTCTATTTGCTCCATTGCAAGTTGTCCATCTAATGTAGCATGATAATTCGCTCCAACTTGTTTTATCGGCAGAAAATATTCCGGCGCTAAAATTAAAATCGTAAGAGCTGGTAACAGTATAATTGTCCCATCTATTAACCGTATCCCTAATCCAACTGCTACAAATGCAATTGATAAACTCGTAAAGAAATCTAATGCAAAAGAAGAAAGAAAAGCAACTCGCAAAGTACGCATCGTTGCTTTTCTATATCGTTTACTTACTTTTTCAATCTTTCCTTCGTGCTGTTTACTTTTCCCTAAATACTTTAATGTTTCTAATCCTTTTAACGTATCTACGAAATGATTAGAAAGTACACGATATGTTTCATATTGGCTATCCGCCATTTTCTGCGCCGCTAATCCTAGAAGGATCATAAATATAATCACAATTGGAATCGTTACAACTAAAATGATTCCAGACTTAATATCCAGTGTAAAAACATATAGAACAATTAGTCCTGGTACGATACTACTTCTAATCATTTTAGGAATTGTTAATTCAATATAAGTTTTAAATTTCTCAATACCTTCTATCGATAAAGTAACCAGATGGCCAGTCCCATTCGTTTGGACAAATCTCGGCCCTAATGTAAAATATGCTTCTATTAACTGTTTACGTAATGCCAATCCTGTTTTTTCAGCGAAACGCTCAACCAATATTTGCGATGCTCGCACCAACATTTGGCGTGCTGCGAACATGATTCCAAAATAAACAGTTTCATTTAGCACAGCTTGTACTGTTTCTCCTTGAAATAAAAATGTGATTGCTCGTGCTAAAAACACTGTCTGCGCAATGATACTACACGCCTCTAAAATGCTAATAAGACTTAAAGTCACATATAAAACTCGGCTACCAGGATACGACGGAAGTCCTCTTTTTCTTTTCATTAGTACTCCAAATCTTTGTCTGACTTAACAGGTTGTCTAAATACATAGAAACTCCATATTTGACTACCGATAACAAACGGTAAAATAGCAAGAGAGAAATAGCTCATCAGTTTTAATGCATAAGGTCCTGATGCCGCATTATAAATTGTCAAATCATTTACCGCTCCTAATGAGCTAATCATGACACGCGGGAACATACCGATGAACACACTTGCACTTAGCAAAATGATTGTTAAACTTGTCATAAAGAAGGCCCAACCATCTCTTCTTCTTTTATTTAATAAAGTAGAAACAAATAGCGCTACAAAAGCTCCAATTGGAACCATTAGCCACTCTGAACCATGTGCGGTGAAAATATCTGTTTTCCATAACCCTACAGCTGCAAAAACAAGAAGTGTTATTAATGCAAAAGGTGCAATCTTTGTCGCGGCAATACGTGCGCGTTCTCGTAATTTTCCTGTTGTACGTATAGTAAGGAATTGCAAACCATGAACAATACATAGAAGAAGAAACATAACTCCTCCAAGTAATGCAAATGGGTGAAGTAATTTCATGAATCCGCCTACCATATTTTTACTTTCATCAATTGGTACACCTGTCATAAAGTTTGCGATTGCAACTCCCCAAAGTATAGGAGGTAACATACTTCCAATAAACATGCCCCAATCCCAGAAACTTTTCCACTTATGGTTTTCTATTTTCGCACGGAATTTAAAGGAAACGCCTCTTATAATTAAAGCAAGAAGCATAAACACAAACGGAATGTAGAACCCACTAAATAAAGTTGCATACCAGTGCGGAAATGCCGCAAACATAGCGCCACCAGCGCAAACAAGCCATACTTCATTTGCGTGCCAAAACGGTCCAATTGTATTTAAATATATACGCTTTTCCAAATCATTCTTTCCTAAAAACCTTGAAACGATTCCTACACCAAAATCGAAACCTTCAAGTACAAAGAATCCAATGAATAAGGTTGAAATAATTAGAAACCATAACTCATTAAGAGATAACATACTCTTCCTCCTTATCAAATGGATCATGGCTTTGATAATCCTTTTTCACTTTCTTATTCGCATGCCCTTTAATGATACGAACGAATAAGTAAACCGTAATGCCTCCAATAATTACATATAGTGATGTGAATGAAACAAGAGAGAATAATACTTCTCCAAATGAAACGTTTGGAGATACAGCATCTTCTGTTTTCATAACACCAAAGACAACCCAAGGCTGACGTCCCATTTCAGTCATAATCCAACCTACTGTATTTCCGATAAACGGAAGTGCAATTGCATATACCATTAATTTTAAATACCAAGTTTTTTCAGCTAAACGATCTTTTCTTGATAAGAACCAGCCGTATACTCCTAGAAGAAGCATGAATGTTCCACTCATTACCATCGCTCTAAAACTCCAGAACATAGTATGTACTGGCGGAATATAATCTCCAGGTCCATATTTTTCTTCATATTGTTTTTGAATTTGATTCATCCCTTCAACTTGACCGCTAAATTTATCGTATGACAATAGACTTAGCATATAAGGGATTTGAATTTCAAACGAATTTTCTTTCTTCTCTGTATCAATTTTTGCAAATACTGTAAATGGCGCTGGATCCTCACTCGTATTCCATAATGCTTCAGCTGCTGCCATTTTCATCGGATGTGTCTTAATTAAATTTTGTGCTTGTGCATGACCGAAAAATAATACCAATGCTGTTGAAATTGTTCCAACAACGATAGAAACTCTGAAAGACTTCTTAAACACCTCAGTCTCTTGTTGTTTTGCAATTTTCCATGCACTAACACCAGCAATAAAGAATGCGCCTGTTGCAAGTGCCGCTGTAATTGTATGCGGGAATTGCACCCATAGTTGTGGATTTTGAATAATCGCCAAGAAATCATTCATCTGCGCACGTCCATCTGCAGCCATTTCATATCCTACCGGGGACTGCATAAATGCACTTGCAGTTAAAATCCAAAATGCTGATAACATTGTTCCTATTGAAAGGAGCCAAATACATAAAAGGTGAACTCGCTTCGGCAGTTTATCCTCACCGAATACCCATAAACCTAGGAATGTGGACTCAATGAAAAATGCTAATAAACCTTCAATTGCCAATGACGGTCCGAAAACATCACCAACAAAACGTGAATATGTTGACCAGTTCATACCAAACTGAAATTCTTGTAAAATACCTGTTACAACACCTACTGCAAAGTTAACAAGGAATATTTGTGTCCAAAACTTTGTCATTTTCTTATAAACTTCTTGTCCCTTTACCACATACAACGTTTGCATTAACGCAATGATAAAAGCTAAACCAATAGATAGCGGAACGAAAAAGTAATGAAAAATCGTTGTAGATGCAAATTGTATTCGTGCCAATTCGAGCGTTTCCATGCTAAAGTCACTTCCTTCATAATTTTTTATATCGTAATATCGATTGAATTGTATGAATTCACTTCATAACGAACAATTCAATCATTTGGAAATACAAAAAGATAAATTCGTTTATGTACTTTCTGAAAATATAGATTGTCAGTTTTTTAGATAATTACAAAAGAACTTTCTTCATACGATTTACCTTTTCACTATTTCAGTAGTGTTTTATTCGCTAATCGAATTGTATAATATACTTACATAATAAATTCAGGTGATTTTTGACGTATTATTGACAGGATTTTGTCTGAAATATGTCTTTTGTAATTTTTTTGAATTAGATTTCTCACATTTAAAAAACGTATTTTTCAAACATATAACATACTCTTATATCAATTATTATTACGTTTTCCTCTTCATACGCTTGACTTTCCTCTTGAAAAATGTCCTCGAATCAAATCCGGAAATACGCTAGATTTTTGTCAAGAGAAAAATGTATTTCCAAAATTCAAATCAATAATATTGTTATTCACAAATAGAAAAACCCTTTCCTTTTTTAGACTAAAAATTCATTTTTTCGTCATTTTTCCGAACTGACTAAATAAAAAAGTACCGAGAATAGATTATATTCTCGGTACTTTTATCATTATTTTGTTGTATATTTTCTAACAGCCGGCATAATTTCAGTAGCAATTAATTCAATATTTTTCTCAATCTTATCAAATGGTACACCGCCAAAATCAATTTGTGCCATAAAACGTTGCTGTCCAAATAATTCATATTGGTAAAGCATTTTTTCAATAATTTGTTGCGGGCTACCAATCATTAACGCGTCACGGTGGTCTACTGCATTAGTAAATTGTTGTTTCGGATACCCACCACCACGTAGTGCAAGCATACCAGCATTAATATGAGGATAATATTCATTAAGTGCATCTTGTGAATTTTCTGCTGTATAAAATAAACTTGTTGTCGCAATTGGTAATGTTGCTGGATCAAAACCACTTTGCTGAGCAGCTTCACGATATGCATCAACCGAAACTTTAAAATTAATAGCTGGGCCACCAAGTGTCGTAAGCATCATTGGTACACCTGCGTGCCCTGCCTTAATCGCACTAGCAGGTGGCCCTCCGACAGCACGCCAAATTGGCATATTGTTATTTTTAGCTCTCGGTATAATTGCCGCATGTTCAAGTGGCGTTCTAAACTGCCCTTTCCATGTTACACTTTCTTCTTTATTTATTTTTAATAAAAGATCCATCTTCTCTTCAAATAGTTCTTCATAATAATTTACATCGTAACCAAGTAAACTATATCCCCCAATACGAGATCCACGACCAGCAACGATTTCAGCACGACCATTAGAAATTAAATCAATTGTAGCAAAATCCTCATATACACGAACCGGATCTGACGTACTTAATACTGTTGCAGAACTCGCGATTTTAATATTTTTCGTAGCTTGTGCAATAGCTCCTAAAATAACTGTATGAGCTTGCGTTGTAAAATGCGCTTGATGACTTTCACCGACAGCAAACACATCAATTCCAGCTTCATCTGCTAACTTGGCTGTTTCAATTAGTTCATGAATTCTTTTTTCTGCACTTATTTTCGAACCATTATGCGGATTTAAAATATGATCTCCAATTGAATATAATCCAAATTCAATTCCTTTACTTGTATCAATACGGTATTTTTCCATAGTTGCTCTCTCCCTTTTAATCAAGTGGTATTAATTTCTCTTCAATCTCTTTTCTTCTCTCTTCTAAAAATGGTGGTAAATCCAGCTCTTTTCCTAATTCTTCAACTGCTGAATCTACTGTAAATCCTGGTCCATCCGTCGCAATCTCAAATAAAATGCCATTTGACTCACGGAAATATAAACTTTTAAAATAAAAGCGATCGATGATCCCTGTTGATTGGAACCCTTTATCTTTCACCGCTTCATTCCAATAACTCAGTTCTTCATCATTTTTTACACGAATAGCTAAATGATGAATACTTCCTTTTCCAGGTCTTTCACTCTCTCCCACTTGCTGTTTCACCAAAATTTCTCCAAAAGATTGACCAGCAATAGATTGATAAATCCCCTCATCGTCTGAACGAGATACTTCTTTATAACTAAACAAGCCTGTTAATGTTTTTGATAATTTATTTAAACTGCGCACTGTCATTTCAACTGTTCCCATACCTAAAATACGATGATTCTGCTCTACAGAAGATTCATCCCATGCAGTCCAATATTCAGGCACCTCTTCACCTTTATTATTTAACAGCACTAACCGTAGGCCATCTGGATCTTCAAAGTGCAGGGCGTCTCTTCCGGCGTAAGTTGTAATTTCCCCATGCGCCACCTGGAGCGACTCAAAACGTCTCTTCCAAAATGTAAGACTTTCTATTGAAGGTACGAGCAAGCCTATTTGTGTTATTGCATTTGTACCACGGATTGTTCTTCCTACATTCGGCATTTCAAAAAATGATAATTCAGTTCCAGCACTCCCTGTTAAATCGCCATAAAACAAATGATACATAAATGGATTATCTTGATTGACTGTCTTTTTCACTCGGCGTAATCCTAATACTTTTTGATAAAAATCATTATTTGTTTTCGCATTTTTTGTCACCATAGAAATGTGGTGATGCCCTGGAATTGTATACATAATATTTCCTCCTCTAACCATCACTTGATTAGTCAATTGATGGTGTAAAAAAAATTACTCATGTGGTAATTCTTTTTTTTCACTATGCTTATGAACTTTTGTCATTAACGCGTATAGTATTTTCTGTTCTTCCTCATCTAATACATCATCAAAAAAGGATGATTGGAATGCAAGTTGCTCTGGCAATGCTCCTTCTAATACTGCTTCACCCTTCTCAGTAAGGCTAATCATTTTCGTTTTCCAATCTTGTTTACGTACTATATACTCTTCTTTTTCAAGACGTGTTAACATTCTAGAAATACCACCTTGCGTCACAGTAACTTTTTCGGCTAACTCCATTTGTGTAAGGGGCTGATAAATCCGTATTTGCATAAGTACATCAAATTGAGCTGTCGTCAAATCAAAACGTTTCAAAAACTCATTTGACATCTGATTACTTTGGTTCGTAAACCGTATTAAACGTAACCAGATTAACGATCCTATCGTATTTTCACGCATGTTTCATCACTTCCTAGCGTTGATCTTACTATCACTTTACCACTCAAGTGATAGTAATGCAAGTAGAAATATGTTAAAAATACCTCCCGAAATCATTATTCTTAACTTTCCATTTCACTCATTGCTATATTTAAAGCTGCCACAGCTTTTCGCCAACCAACGTAAAAAGCCATATGTGTTATTAATGCAACTAATTCATTCTCCATCATCCCATTTTGTTTAGCTAGCTTCAGATGAAATGGTAATTGTTCTGTATTACCAAGACTGATTAGTACCGACAATGTACATAAGCTTCTTTCTCTTAATGTTAAAGTGGCATCCCGCCACACTTCTTCAAACAATATCTCTTCACTATAATGAGCAAATGCAGGTGCCATTTCTCTCATTTTCTTTTGAATATAAAATTCAATTGGTTCATTCATCATTTTACTCCCCCTTCCTCTTCACTAGTTGTGCCACCCCTTGACCAAATGACCAGTTTTCAGCAGCTGTCTCATTTAGTGTAATAAAAATATCAGCGCTACCGATGTTTGAACATTCAGATATTTCATGTGATATCGATTGATATAACTCTCTTTTCTGCTTTATCGTTCTTCCTGGTCCACATGTAATAGAAACATGCATTATGTTCTCTGTTCTCTTTTCTTCTTGCTCTAACAAATAATATGGATTATAAAAAAATTCGTTTAGTCGATAAGGTAAAAACATTTGAAAATAATCATTTTCAGGGATGTTAAAATGATCAATTAATGACAGATGAATACATTCACTTATCTTTTTCAACGTTTCTTTATTTAATATATTTTCAGGATAATAAACGTTTACAAAAGGCATATATTCTCATTCCTTTTTCTTATTTTGGCATTCAAGAAGATTTTATTGTGAAATGTGTAAAATCTCATATATTGTAACATTGTCCATTACATCTATTTCAGGCTTCTCATTATAAAAATTGAATTGACTATAACCCCATTTATCTGGATTATAAACTATTACATTACCTAAACACTTTTCTGTATTTTGTACATTTTCGTTCATTGTATTTAATTGAGTACCAATCAATGATTTACTTTGAGAGATACTTCCTTCACATTCAACAATATATCTACTTTTCTTAAAATCATCACTTAGATTAACAACTAAAGGAACACCTATATTTATTTGTTGCCATCCAAATGATTGTAAAATATTATCGTAATATCCTTCAAAGATAAATTTATTCATCCCTTCATGACTATTCCAAATATATAAAGGTGCATAACAATTATAGAAATTCCCATTCTTACCCGCCTCAGCAATTAAATAGGCTTTAAAATTCAGTTCTTGAAAACCATCTGTTTTATACCCATTAGCCTTTACCCTTTGCCTAATAATCTCCATGTCATAATCCTTTGGCAATATGACCTTATATTGCATTCCAATCATGTTTATCACTCACTTTCGATATTATATACATAATGATAAATCGATGTTGGATCGGTGTAAAATAGGTATAAATTATGCTTGCTATCATTTATAATGATACCGTATAAGGGGCTGAAATGAATGGAAATAAATGATCTTATCATATTTAAAACTGTAGCGAATGAGGGCTCTATTAGTAAAGCTGCTAAAGAGTTAGGTTATGTTCAACCAAATGTAACTGAGCGAATCAAAAAATTAGAACAAGAATTAGAAACAGCTTTACTACATAGAGATAACAAAGGGGTTTCACTGTTACCTTCAGGTGAAATTTTATTAGATTACACTAGCAAAATATTAACTTTATTAGAAGAAGCAAAAAATGAAATTAAAATGAGTTGTACATCTTATCGAATAGCGACGTCACAATCTATTTTAACTAATTATTTGAGTACGCGTATTAAAGAAAATTTCAGGAATTATCAAATATACATAGAAAGTAGTAGTCATTTGCAAAAACTGCTACAAAAGCAAAAAGTTGATATGGTCATAACTTATGAGGATTATCCTGACGCAGCGTTTAAAAAAGTATTCACCACTTCAATTTCTGTAGGCTTATTAAAAACGAAGGAACAGTGTACCATTGACTTTTCAAAAGAACTTTTCTTTGTTAGTAACGACAAAAAGTGCCCTTTTAGAAATATGACAATACAATTTCTAAAAGAAAACAATCTATCTCAGCATCAACTTCAACAGTTAGATTCTTATTCGCTTATTGAAGAATTCATCGCTGAGGGGAACGGGATAGCCTTTTTACCGATTAGAAATGATAAATTAGCACCAATTGAAGATATGCCAATAGAAAACCTATCTATTAATTTTTTTACGCATCGAGAATTAGAAAAAAAGATTCCCATTGAACTATTCAATTAAAACAATTGACTTTTTTAAAAATATCAATTTCATGAATTACATAAGCCAGACTTCTCTTTCTAGAAATGAAAAATCCCTCCTTTAACTTATCTAAAGGAGGGGGTTTCATACTATAACTTCACTTAAAACCTTTTCCACCCATTTTTTACATGTTCTGTTCCACCCCTGCACTCTTCTCCTTCTTACCCCTTTTAAAATTCTTCAACTTCTTAATCGTTCCAACTAATCCTTTTGGAAAAACTAGTAGCACGATAATATATAATAAACCAAGTATAATCGTCCATCTTTCAAAAATCGGATACTCCGTCGCTAGTTCTGATAAATAGTATTTCAGTGATTCAATAATCCCAGCTCCAGCGATTGCTCCGATTAACGTTCCTACTCCCCCGATCATTGTCATCAATAATGCGTTTAGCGTCATTTCAATTGAAAATACCGTCGTATTTACAAAACGCAATGTGATAACGAATAAACCACCGCTAATTGCCGCTACTACTCCTGCCACTACACTTGCGATAATTTTATAATGGAGAACTTTATATCCAAGCGCTTCAACACGTTGTTCATTTTGTGAAATTGCATTTAATACTTTTCCAATAGAAGACTTTGTGAAAAGACGTAACAAAATGAAGATGCTGATTAAACATATAAGTGTTACGTAATAATACGTAAAACGATCACGGAATATATCTGGTACACGAAATGTAAATCCATCTCCTCCGTGAGTCAGCGAACGCCATTTTTCAGCAAGTACAAAAAACAGCTGAGAAATAGCGAGCGTTAACATTGCATAAAAATGACTTTTCAAACGTAATGAAAGCATACCGATTATATAACTAACGATAGCTGATACAATAATAGCGGCTGCTATTCCTATAAAAAAGTTCACTATAGACACCCCTTGCCGATCAAATAAGAGTGCCACACCATACGCCCCTATTCCAAAGAACATACAATGACCGAATGAAACAATACCCGTATATCCAAGGAGAACATCAAAACTCATAGCGAAAATAGCAAAGATGAAAATTTGAGTGAACAAAATTAACAAGCTCCGTGAATCATTTACGAATGGAAATACACTTAAACAAATGAGCATAAAAACTCCGAAGTATACTTTAATTCGACCCGATATGCTGTTCACCATGTCACCCCTTTTCACCAACGAGTCCCGTCGGCTTCACTATTAAGAAAAATAGTAACATTAACATATTAATTGCAAGAGATAAATCTGGTATAAAATACGCTGTAAAAGCACCGGCTAATCCGACGATTAAAGAAGCTAGAGCTGAACCTTGTACACTACCTAACCCTCCAATTATTACTACTATAAAAGCTAAAATCGCATACTGCATGCCCATCTCGGCGAAAATAACGCCTGAATATGGTGCAAGTAGGAAACCACCTAATGCTGCCATTCCTGCTCCTAATAAAAAGACAAATGAGAATATCGCTTTTACGTTAATACCGAGAGCTTGAACCATCTCTTTATCCATTACACCCGCGCGAATCATAAGTCCTATCTTTGTTTTTTTCAGCAATAATAGTAAAGCGATGTAAATTAGTATCCCAACTAAAATAACGAATAGGCGATATTTTATTAAGATAACTCCTCCAAATGTAAAACTTCCTTGAAGCCATAACGGTAATTTTGCAGCAATTGGATTAGGACCCCAAAATATTTTGATGCACTCGCTAAGAACGAGCATTCCTCCGAGTGTAACGAGAAGCTGCCGAACATGGTTTCCATACACTGGTCTAATAAGAAATCTTTCTAAAATGAAACCAAGAAACATACCCATAGCGACTGCGCCAATTAGCGCTAATAAATAACTATCTGTCATATTAAATAACCAAACGCCTGTAAATGCTCCCCATGCAAACAAACCACCATGCGCAAAATTTAGTACGCTCATTAAACCGAAAATAAGTGATAGACCAGACGCTAATAAAAAAATAAGCATCCCTGTCGAAACGCCGTTTACAAATAAGTTAATTAGCACATCCACATTCTATCCCCCCGTATCAATGTTAAGAAATACCTAAATATTTATGACATGTTTCCTTATCCTCTCGCAGTTCCTCCATGAAACCGTTATGCACAATACGCCCATTATCCATAATGTAAAAATAATCACCGATTTGACTAGCCATCATAAAATTTTGTTCAACAAGTAAAACAGTCGTTTTTTCCTTCATTTTCAAAATAGCTACCATTAATTTTTCTATCATTATTGGAGATAGTCCTTTACTCGGCTCATCAATAAGCAATAGTCCATCACTATTAATAAATGCTCTTGAAATTGCCAACATTTGCTTTTGTCCCCCACTTAATAGTCCACTTTTTTTATACCAAAATTGCTTTAAATCTGGAAATAGTTCGAGCATCCATTCTATCTTCTCTTCAGCTTCTTCCCCATTTTTTCCCCTAGCAAGTGCGAATGTCTCTTCTACTGTTAAATCATGAAAAATACCTTGATTTTCTGGTACATAACCTATACCTTTTCTTGAAATTAAATGTGTAGATAATCCATTTACTTTTGTGTTATCATAATAAACTTCTCCATTTGCTATCCGGTGAAATCCCATAACTGAGCGCAATGTTGTTGTTTTTCCAGCACCATTTCTTCCAAACAATACTGTAATCGTTCCCTTCTCAACCGAAAGGGACACTCCTTGTAAAATATGAAACTGATCTAAATACGTCTCTATATTATTCACTTGTAGTAGTGCCACTATATAATCCCCCTAAATAAGCACTTTGTACTCGCTCGTCTTTCATCATTTCTTCCGGCAATCCTTCAGCCAATAACTCGCCATGAAATAAAACGATAAGATGATCTGATAAATCTAGCACCATATCCATTTTGTGTTCGATAAGTACGATTGTGCTCTCAGGATTCTTTTTAATATTTTCGATTACTTGTAATATAGCCGGAACTTCCTCAACTGAAATACCTGCTGTCGGCTCATCTAGTAGTAATACATCTGTCTTTAATGCTAACAACATAGCAAGCTCTAACTTTCTTTTTTCTCCGTGAGCTAAGTCTTTAGCTAATACGTCCCCTTTCTCGTGAAGGAGTACTGTCTTCAAAAGACGTCTCGCTTCTCCAGTTTGCTGCTTTAACTTGGCTGCATTCGGAAAGAAACTGTAATAATCCTGAACAAACGATTGAACACCTAGACGCACATTTTCAAGTACTGTTAGCTCTGGAAAAATATTTGTCAACTGAAAAGAACGACCAATCCCCAAACGCGTTCGATCTGAAATTGATAATTTTGTAATATCCTGCCCTTTAAAATAAACTTCACCTTTCGTCGGAGAAATTTGCCCACTTAGTAAATTGAATAGTGTTGTCTTTCCAGCACCATTCGGTCCAATAATTGAAATGAGCTTTCCTTTTTGTACCGTTAAATTAACATCCTTAATAACATGATGATCCCCAAAAGATACACAAAGATTTTTCGTCTCTAACAAATGTGTCATGAAATCCCTCCCACTGAAAACCATGTTTATGAAAGAAATAAGTATAAAGAGGGTATCCCCTCTTTATACAAAAACAACAGAAAATTCAGTCTATTTATTTTGAACAGACGGTTCTGTTTCTTTCATTGTTAATTCTCGTTCTAACACTGGTACTGGATAATCAACACCCTCTTGCTTTTTCAGCGTTATAGAATAAAGAGCTTGTAATGCTTGATGATCCTTCTCTCTAAATTTCATCTTTCCTTTCGGTGTCTCAAATTCCATCCCTTCCATTTTCTTAATAAGTGTATCTACATCTGTATCGCCCTTCGTTTTCTTTACAGCTTCGACGATAGAAATTGCTGCTGACATTCCTCCTGCTGTAAATAAATCTGGAACAGCACCATTAAATCGTTTTTTATGTTCTTCTACTAACCAATCGTTCACCTTATTCTTTGGAAGTGAGTGATAATAAACGGAAAACCCTTGCATCCCTATTAGCGCATCCATCGTTTTTAATGCTGGTATATCAGGTGCACCAGTAGAAATTTTAATACCTTGCGCTTCTACATTCATATCTTTCAACTGTTTCCATGGTGAATTCGCACCTGCCCAAACGATAAATAGATAATCTGGTTTTGAGCTAATAATATTTTGAATATTCGCAGTGAAATCAGTTGCATTCGTATCCGCGTATTGCTCGTTTACAATATTTGCACCTAATTTCTTCGCTCCAGCTTTAAATGCAGCAATCCCCTCACGACCGTAAGCATTATCTTGTGCTAGCGTTGCTATTTTCACATCTTTTTTAGCAATTGCCGCAGCACCAGCGATTGCATCTTGAGATGAATTTCTACCAGTCCTAAAAATATATTTATTCCAGTTCTTCCCGGTAATACTATCAGCAACAGCTGGTTCTACAACCATTATTTTTTCATATTCTTCAGCTAGTGGTAAAACCGCTAATGTATCACTTGAACTAGATGATCCGACTAAAAAGTCAACTTTCTCCTCTTCTAATAACTTTGTAGCTTTTTTAACTGCTACATCTGCTTTCGTTTCTGTATCTTCTACAACAAACTTAATCTTCTTTCCTTCTACTTTCCCTGTTCCACCAGTTGCATAGTCTAACCCTAATTCAAATCCATTTACCGTTTGTTTTCCATATGATTCTAATGGACCTGTTAACGAAGCAAGAACCCCTACCTTAATCGTTTTTTCATCTTCTGTACTTGTCTTCTTTCCTGAACAAGCTGCCGTTACTAACAATGAACCTAAAACACAACCAGTCAACATCATTTTGAGCCATTTACGTTTTTTCATCGACATCGTGATTCCCCCCATACTTTACTTTCTGATAGAATCAAACACGCCAAAGTACCCCATCTGTAATTATGACTTTTTCTTTAAACAAAAATAAACCAGGTTGTTAATATTAATGTATTTTCTCCGATTTCCATTGAATACCTTTACAATTTGATATAAATATTTAATTCCTATATATACAAGCATTCCCACACTATTAAACTTCTATCCTTTCTAACAAGTATTTTGAGTCTCCAGTATTAATTTGCTTTCTTAAAAAATTGAATTCTTTGGAGTAAACCATCTGTAATTATTATATTTCCTTGGCTATCTACATCTATTCCTTGTGGTGAGAAAAACTGCCCTGACATACCATTAAAACTTCCAAAAGACTCTAAAAAGATTCCATTTTCATTATAAATATTCACACGATTATTAGAAGTATCTGTGACATAAACCGTATTATTTATATCAATTTCAATTCCTATTGGCAAAAAGAGATCTCCTGGACCCTCTCTCCAATTTTCTAGTGGATCTAAGTTTCCTGCCCCATGATTTGTACCCCATTTAGTAAGAAATTTACCATCGTTATCAAATTTTTGAATCCTATTATTGATCCGATCAACAACATAAACATTATCTTTTGCATCCCTTGCCATTGCCACAGGCGTCCTTAATAACTTAGAAGTATCTAGCTCACTCCCCCATGATTTCACATATTTTACAGCTGAGGCACTTCCTACAGAAGTAAACATTCCTAGACTCACAGTAACAATGAAAAAACAACATATAATTTTTTTTATAAAATCCATGCTTACTACCACCTAATCACAGTAGCTGCCCAAGTATACCCAGTACCTGCACTAACCGCTACTGCAATATCTCCAGGCTGTAATTTCCCTTGTTCATTTGCAATGTGAAGACCGATACACGGATCAAGCGCTGACATATGCCCATGATGATCTAAATATACAACTTGTTCTTCTACTAATCCCAATCCTTGTAACAATTCTATTAACATAGAACGTTTTGTATGCAGTGGTAATAATACTTTAATATCTTTGGGAGTTAATCCACTTTTTCTTAACGCCTCCCGAATAACCTTTTCAAAATTAGGAGTTGAAACCAGATCTAAACGTTCTTTCATACTAATAGGATCTATTACATCGATATAATGTTGTCGATTCTCAACCGTATCATAGCTAGCAATTTGTTTCGATCCACCTGCTGGAATACGTACATCTTCATGAAATGAACCATCCGTTATAATAGCACTTCCTAATATTTCACCGTTGCTAGCGCCTTTTTTTACTAAGGCTGCACTTCCGCCATCAGCGAAATTAAACATGAAACGTGAGCGTGGATTATCATAATCTACAATTTGAGATTCTTTACATCCACCTACTAATAATATGTTTTCAATTGATTTATCAGAGTAGAGCATATCTTTTGCGACTTTGAGAGCAATTGGAAAGCAAGAACTAACATTCATAATTTCAAAAGCATAAGCATTCTTCAATCCAAGTTCATGCTGAATTTTTGGGGCACTAGACCATACGTGGTAATCTTTATGTGGACTGCCAAAATAAATGACTACATCAATAGATTGAGGATTAACTTGTAGTAATATTGGCTTTGCAGCAGCAATAGCTAAATCTGATGCATGCATCGTTTCGTCTGCGACATGCTTTTCATATAGCCCAAATTTTTCTATAATAATATTCTCAGGGATACCTGTTTTTTTAGATAGGTCTGCAGCTGTCTCTACGCCTTTTGGGAAGAATACTCCTGTCGCTTCAATCCCGATATTCATTAGACTACTCCTCCTTCTTTTGGCACCATCATAGTAGCTACACCTGTTAAAACTAAATCTCCTTTTTGATTATGACACTCTGTTAACAATTTTATTACTCTCTTTTCGATAATAAACTCTTGTACTGTAGCCGTAGCTGTAATCGTATCTCCTATAAAAACTGGTGTTGTAAATTTAATAGTTTGTTCCATATAAACAGAACCCTTTCCTGGCAAATGTACTCCTAACAATTGTGATAATAGACTAGAAGTTAATAAACCATGTGCTATTCTTTGATTAAATCTAGTTTGTTTCGCATACTCATGATCAATATGGATTGGGTTAAAATCCCCACTTAAACCTGCAAATAGTACAAAATCTGTTTCTGTTATTGTTTTACTACAAGATGCTTGTTGCCCAGCGCTATATTTGGTCATCCCTTCACCTACTTTTCAATTGATTAGCTAACTGTACTTTTTGAATTTTACCAGTTGCATTTTTAGGTAATTCCTCTAGAAATACAATTTCTTTTGGAATTTTATATTTTGCTAGAAATAGAAGACAATGTTCAATTACTTCTTTTTCAGTTAATACACTGCTACTCTTTTTCACAACAAAAGCGATTGGTATCTCTCCCCACTGTAAATGTTGTGTACCAACGACCGCTACCTCACATACATCCGAAAGCCTATTAATGACTTGTTCTACTTCAAGTGGATAAATATTTTCACCACCTGAAATTATCATTTCTTTTTTTCTACCGACAATGTATACAAAACCATCTTCATCAACTTTAGCTAAATCACCAGTATGTAACCAACCACCTTGAATAGTTTCTTCTGTTGCATCTGGCCGATTCCAATACTCTTTCATTACATTTGGCCCTCTTATAATTAACTCTCCAACTTCACCAACTTCAACTTTATTTTTATTTCCATCGATAAGTACATAATCACAAAATAGAACAGGTTTTCCAATTGAGCCTACTTTACGTCTTGCATCTTCTTCTGAAAGCATGAATACTGTTGGTGATGTTTCAGTCATACCAAAACCTTGACCGAATAAAAATCCTCTATCTATAAATTCTCTTATCAACTCTTCTGGACACGGAGCACCGCCATTATAAAACCAACGTACTGATTGTAAATTCGTACTTTCAAACTTTGAACAATTAATTAATGCTTGATGAATTGTAGGCACTCCCATCACTACAGTCACTTTATGTTTTTCTATCATGGAAAGCGCTGTGATTGGCTCAAATTTTCTTGGAATAATGATTATTCCACCTGCAAATAAAGTTGGGAATGCGAATAAACCAATCCCACCAATATGAAATAAAGGCAATAATACAATGGAGCGATCATGAATAGTTAGGTCAATCGCAAATGTATTATTGAGCGCATTCCAAAACATATTTTTTTGTGTAAGTACAGCTCCTTTCGGTGTTCCTGTTGTTCCCGAAGTGTAACATATAATAAAGGATGCGTTTTCATTTATATCCTCAAAATAGTGGTTGTTTCTATTTTCTATTCGCTTTAAATTTTTTATCGAAAGAACTCTTTGTACATATGATTCCTTCTCCATTGAAAGTGCCATATTTTGAAATGTTTCCTCTACAAATAAAACCGTGGTTCCACTATCTTTCAACTGAAATATAAGTTCATTTTCTGTTAACCTTATATTCAGTGGAACAGCAATGCATTCTACTTTCGCTATAGCAAATAAAAGGACAATATATTCCAAGCTGTTTTGTGATAAAATAGCTACCCTTGCTCCTTTTTTCATATTTAAATCGCAAATTAAATATGCTGCTACTTTACTCACATACTCATGTAACTGTTTATATGTTATTTCCTCCTCTTCCGTAATAACGGCAATGCGATCTGGATGTAAATATGCTCGTTTTTCAATCCAATAAGCAATGCCTTCCATATTTACCACTCCCTTATCTTTTTCTCAATCCTTCAAATATTAATGACATCGCTGCCTCAAATACCTTCTCCGGAACATCCTTCTCTTCCCAATACCCCCAGCGCATTCCTAGAAATTGACCAATTGACATAAGACAATACGCAATTGTTTCTTTATCAAGTTGTTTAAACTCTCCCGCTTCCATACCAGCCGACAAACTTTTTAAAAATCCATTTGCGAGCTTTGCATAGTACCATCTATATAAATCATCATCAACAACTACCGCCTGTTGTACAATGTTATATAGATTAGGACGATCTTTTACCCATCGAAAAAATGCCTGAAAACCTCTTCTTTGCGCCTCTTCATAACTTGATATCCCCTTCATTTCTTCTTTAATAATTAAGCGTAACTCACGGTTCAATCTACGAATCAATTCATCAAATATATCTTTTTTAGCTGGAAAGTAATTATAGAAAGTTCCGTGCGCTACCTTTGCTGCTTGCGTAATATTCACGATAGAAGCCTCATAATATCCTTTACTACCAAACACCTCTTCTGCAGCACACAATAATTTCTCTCTCGTTTCCAGTCCTTTTGTTGTTAGATTTTTTACATCCATTATTATTTTTTCTGACACCTGAATCACCTCTTAGATTTGATTATAAATATATTTTTGAATTTTACAATTATTTTTATTAGACAAAATCCGCCAAGTATTTTTCTACATACAAAAAAGACTAACTTATCTTTAAGTTAGTCTTTTAATCTTAATTAGAGCTAAGTTCCACTTTCTCTAACCCTTCAGCCAATTGTTTCTTATCTAACCCTTCCCCTATTACCACCAAGTTTGTCGGGAAACCGAAGTCTTGTTCCAGTAAAGTTGGTACCCCAAACGAATATTGGAATAAGTGAGGGTATTTATCTCCATGGAATTTCACAAAACCTTTCACACGATAAATACTATCTGGTAAATTCGAAAGCCATTCATACAATTTCTCTTGATCAATCGATTTCGTAAATTGATACGTCATTGTTTGTATATGTAAATGTTGTTTAACATGAAGTGTCTCGCGTTCTCCATCACTCACAAATTCAGCTTCTTCTATATCATTTAAAGATATATTACAATACTTTGTTTCAAACAATTTCGCATGATTATTTATTGCTTTTACATCTTCAAATACTTTATTTTTATCCGAATCTGTTAGTAAATCTGATTTATTAATAAGAATATGACTTCCATATTTCATTTGCTCATGTAATAGCTGTTGTACATTTGCACTTAATATACTTCGGTTTAACCATCTTACTGCATCTAATACGACTACTATGGACTTCACTTCAAGGAAAGGTGCTAAAATTGGTGATACACATGCATCTAACACTTCAATTGGATGCGCAACACCTGTCGTTTCTATATAAATTACATCTGGTCTTTCTTGCTGATATAATGAATGCAATTGTATTTCAAGCTCTTCTTTTAACGTACAACAAATACATCCTTTAAGAAGTTCTCTTAAAACATTCTCTTTTCCAATAATATCTGTATCTACCGAGTATTCACCAATTTCATTCATTAATACTGCAACTTTTCTATTCTTCTTTTTCTCTGCTAACAATAAATTTTGTAATAATGTTGATTTTCCACTACCTAAAAAGCCACCTAATATATGAATTTCTACTTTATTCATTCAATCGACCATCCATTTCTTTATTCTAAACGTATTCAAAGCGTAATAATTACGATTTATATTTATCATTTTATTAAAAGAACAACTATTTGTAAACAAAACTGCTAGATTATCGTTTCATTTTCATTCACTTCATGAGCAACTCTAATTCCAGACTCAATCGCTCCTTGCATCCATCCATGTGTTAACGTCGTATGTTCTCCTGCAAAGTGCACCCTGCCAGCTGGCGGCGTAATATATGGAAATACTTCAAGCTCTTGCCCTGGTTCAAAAGCTGTAAATGCTCCGCAAGAATACGGATTTTGACTCCAGCTAAAAGATTCTCCTGCAACATACTCACTATAAACCACGTTTCCATATATTTGCGCTAAATTTTTCAACGCATAACGAATACGTTCTCTATGCGAGAGACTATCCCATGTTAATGCCTCATCTGCCCACGTATAACTGGCTAAAATAATCGCTGATCCTGATCCGTAGCTCGGATAATATGTAAAGCGGATAGGTAAATCTGTAATGGACTTACCACCATATTGTCCTGCTCTTTCCCAAAACCTACTTTTAAACTCTATCGCAATTTTAGTTGAAGCAATATAATTTAATTCACGAATTGCCCGCCTTTTATGATAAGAGAATAAATGATATGGCTGGACTTCTACAAATCGCAAAGCTGAAAATGGAATTGTGACAATAGCGATGTCACCAGTTACTATAAATGAATTTAACGTTTGTTCATGGGTTACTTGCAGCATTACTTTATTATCTTCCTGTATAATTTTGTCTACTTTATACGACATAAAAATATTATCCTTTAGTTCTGGTAAAAATGAATTTGGTAATTTATCCATCCCGCCCGTTATCTCATAATATTTCGTCGTTGAAGTGAAAAAGATCATTTCGCGTAATACTTCAATTAATGACATTCCCATGTATGCTTCCATATCAAGAAGTACTCCGATCATATCTATTGCTCCATCTGAATAATACTCAGTTAAAAATGAAGCGAGCGAATATGTTTTATACTTTTTTTCAACAATAATCCAGTTTTTATCAGGATCTTTCTTAATATAATTAAGTATCGGTTCCAATACCTCTAACATTAACCCTTCTGCCGTTTTCCCTCTTTCTTTATCTAAAACTGGATATCCAAGTACACTTGGATCCTTTTCAAACACATCCAATCTCGTTCTTTTGTTATTCGTATAAATTATATCTGAAGAAGTTTTATTAATAAAAAGGTTTAACGGTAGTTTAAATTTACGAATGTAGGCTAAAGTTAAATCATGAGTATCTGGAATACGCATAGGACCTGCGTTAAAATATAATCCTGCACTAAATGGTTCACGAATCGTATACACCCTGCCACCTATTCTGTTATTTGCTTCTATAATCGTTACCTCATGCCCAGCCTCTTTTAATAAAGATGCTGCAACTAATCCAGATATCCCTGCACCGGCAACTGTAATCCGTTTGGGGTTATTCGTTTTGGCAAGCCCTTCATGAACAATTTGAAGCATTTGTTCCATCGATAATGGATTCCCCATGCCAATTCCCCTTTTACGAAGGATTTTACTGAATTATATTCGTTTAACAGGATTCCTATGTTTCATTCAAGTAATTGAGTGGATACATTTTCAATCACTTGAATATCTTTTATAAAATGTAATAAAATAGATATGAAACTATAGAAGTAAGACGTATTATCTTACATAATAAAATTTATGAAATAGCGAGGAATTTTGAAATGAAAAAAGGTATTAACCGTGTTGTATTAGTAGGAACAGGAGCAGTTGGATGTAGTTATGCTTACTGTATGATTAACCAAGCTGTAGCTGAAGAATTTGTTTTAGTTGATGTAAATGAAGCAAAAGCTGAAGGAGAAGCAATGGACTTAAGCCATGCCGTTCCTTTCGCACCAGCTCCAACAAAGGTTTGGAAAGGTAGTTATGAAGATTGTAAAGACGCAGATCTTGTTGTAATTACAGCTGGATTACCACAAAAGCCAGGTGAAACACGCTTAGATTTAGTTGAGAAAAACGCTAAAATTTTCAAGCAAATTGTTCGGAGCATTATGGATAGCGGCTTTGACGGTATCTTCTTAATTGCAACAAACCCTGTAGATATTTTGACTTACGTAACTTGGAAAGAATCTGGATTACCGAAAGAACGCGTAATCGGTTCTGGTACAACTCTTGATTCTGCTCGTTTCCGCTATATGTTAGGTGAGTACTTCGATATTGGACCTCATAACATTCACGCTTATATTATCGGAGAGCACGGTGATACAGAACTTCCGGTGTGGAGTCACGTATCAATTGGTATTCAAAAACTACAAACGCTTCTTGAAAAAGACAACACATATAACCAAAAAGATTTAGATGATATTTTCGTAAACGTTCGTGATGCAGCTTATCACATTATTGAACGAAAAGGTGCTACATACTACGGCATCGGCATGTCACTTTTACGTGTTACGAAAGCAATCTTAAGCAATGAAAACAGCGTATTAACTGTATCAGCATATCTTGAAGGTCAATACGGCCAACAAGATGTTTATATCGGCGTACCTGCTGTTTTAAACCGCGGCGGTGTTCGTGAAATTTTAGAAGTTGAACTAAGTGAAGAGGAAGAATTAAAATTCGATCACTCTGTTCAAGTATTGAAAGAAACAATGGCTCCTGTTCTTTAATCATATTTTTCAATCAAAAAAGCAATCCGATTTATATTGGATTGCTTTTTTATATTTTTATAGTTCCCCCTCAATTTAAACGGTAATATTATCTATAAAAAGGAGTGATTTCATGAATGATTCTTGGACGATTGTAATCCTCTTGCTAGCTGCAGCATCCTTAATACTTTTCCTCTTCTTAATCATCAGAACGCTATTTCCAACTAAAAAATATGATAAGAATCTCGGATTGATTCTACTTATTTTAAGCTTGTTAGCAATACCGATAAGTATCTTCCTTATAGGAGGATGGGCAGGTATGGGAGTTGGTGTAATCGCAGTCTTTATTTTTGCTGCTGTTATTATAGCTTTAATTGCAAATACCTTCGTTAAACTACCTCCTCCAAAGAAAAAATAACAAATGACCGATGTTTTCATCAAGAGAAAACATCGGTCATTTTCTATCACTTAGTATCATTAATCGGTTCATCATTATTTACGTCAAGTACATCTAATAAAAAGATAAAGATTGGAATCCCAATAATAAGCCCCCATATTCCAAGGAAATGTTCTGAGAAAATAAGAATCATAAATGTATAAAAAACAGGTAAATTCGTTTTTGCAGACATAAATTTTGGATTTAATAAATAACTTTCAAGAGCGTGGATTACTGTAATGAACACTAGTATGTAAACAACATACATAACCCCGCCGACGTTATAGGCAATGATACAAAGTGGAAACAATGAAATGATAACACCAGCAACTGGAATCAAACCGAGTAGAAAGACCATGACAGCCAATACAAGAAGCTGCGGAAATCCTAAAATGACAAGTGCAATTACAGTGAGCACACAATTGACAACCGCAATTAAAAACTGTGCTTCAATTACTTTTCCGAACGATCTTGCAAATCTTTCACCAAAATATGCAATCTCCTCATAAAAAATTTTCAGCTTACTATCTTTAAATTTCGAAGTAAATGCTATAATGCGTTCTTTTTCTAATAAGAAAAATAAGCTTAAAATAAGAGAAAGTAGTATTTGTAAACTGACTTTTCCTATGTTTGCTATCGATTGATATATGACATCTACACCTTGTTCGATATATTTCGATACTTCCATTCCATTAATTGTCGAAAGTGCATATTTAATTATCTCGTTATCAGGTGGGTTCTGAAAAAACAATTTAAATTGATAAATTAATTGTGAAATTTGTATCGTTAGTACAGGCAAATATTTATATAGTGTAGTTACAATAAACGTCACTAATACAATATATAAACCAGCAATAACCACTTTCCTATTTACTTTCAATTTTTTTGAAATAAACTTTTGAAATCGATCCATCAAAAACGTGAGAATAAACGTAATTAATATTAAATTAATCATACTTTTTAATCCATACAATACAAGCACTAATATTATTAAAACGAGAAACCGTTGAAACCCTCTACTTCGAAAGAAATTTTTCACTTCATTCATTAAAAATTAACCTCCCCCTTCAATGGATGGAAATTGAATATATTACATTTTATGAACTTCTATAGACAATCTTTCTTACTAATTAGGAAGAATCCTTTTTTTCTTTTCTAATGTCGGATTTTTCATCTAATACTTTTCTAAAAACTATTTTTCAACTCTATATTTTAGGAGAACGTCTATTTTTAGACTGTTGCTCCTTAGTAGATTTTTCATATTGAAAAAAGAGAGTTATCTATTACTTAACTCTCTCTAGAAAAATGCTAAATGAAAAGCTTAATTATTTCAATCTAATCATTTCTTTTTTGCATTTGCTTCGCTAACAATTCCTTCACTTGGTTATACGTTAAACCTGAATTTTTGTTTAAACGCTTTACTTCCTCGACATCAGTACCTACCACTGTATATTTTTTCTCATCACTCATATTTCCACTTCCTTTTTCACCAGATCATTTCTTATATTTCTTCCCTAAACTCTTATAAATTAACACAAATAAGCTGTACTAAATTAAATAGCTAAAGGGAGTTTAGTTGCATAAGAGGACTAGATAAAAAAATGTCGAATTTATTTATTTGTTGAAATTGAGGACTTGGAGGATACATTTTGAAGAAATATGAGTTTAAAAATAACATTCCAACATTGGAAGAGTACAAATATTTGTGCGAGTCTGTTGGATGGACTAATTATATGAATTTTGAAGTGGTGGAAACATCACTAAAGAATTCTATCCACTGCATCACAGTCAAAGATAATGAACAAATTGTGGGCATGGGGAGAATTGTTGGTGATGGGGCTATCTATTTCTATATTCAAGATATAGTGGTTCATCCAGATTATCAGAAAAATGGTATTGGGAAAAAAATAATGCATATCTTGGTTGAATACTTAAATCAGAATGCCCCTGATAAGGCGTTTGTCGGTTTGTTTGCATCGCAAGGTAAAGAATCTTTCTATGAAAAATATGATTTTAAAGATTACTCACCAAACATGACGGGGATGTTTACTGTCATTTCAAAAAAATAAAGTGAAACTTTAATCAGTGGGACTGCATTCAAATAGTGGGATAAACACAATAGATTTTTCATTTTAAGTCATCAATCCATATTTAAAAATTTGTTCCTATAACAACTTTTTCATTATTATGCTAAAGGACAGCCCATATTATAATATGGGCTGTCCTTTAAATTTGATAAGTATGTAACAAATCCCTTCTTGTTACATATTGAATTTCTTAATAAAATTTCACTACATCTTCAGTAGGTAAGAATGTTCTTTCTCCCGGCTGTTCATTTGGTTCACCAAACGGCATTTGTCCTACTAAGCTCCACTCTGCTGGAATGTTCCAATTTGCTTTCACTTCAGCATCTACGATTGGATTGTAATGTTGTAATGACGCTCCAATTCCTTCAGCAGATAATAGCATCCATACAGTATGTTGTAACATTGCATTTCCTTGATGAGACCAGAATGGGAACTGATCTTTATATAATGGTGCATTTTCTTGCATTTTTTCTACCGTTGCTTGATCTTCAAAGAATAGTACTGTTCCTACACCTGCATGGAAGCCTTTTAGTCTTTCTACAGTCGCTTCAAAGTTTTCTGCTGGTACGCGGGCTCTTAGTGTTTCTTTTACGATATCCCAAAACTTTTCATGCTCTCCATCCATTAATACAACCATACGGCCACTTTGCATATTGAAAGAAGTCGGTGCATGTAAAGCTGTTTTTAAAACTTCTTCAATTCTTTCTTTCGTAATTGCATCGCTCTTTGTTACTTTACGAATTGAACGACGGTTCACAATTGCTTCTTTTAAGTTTGTTGTAGTTGCTGACATAGTAATTCCTCCAAATGTATGTTTTTTTATTTAAACAAATCAATATGATTCTTTCATGCAAGACGAATTAACAATATCCATCCGTATTACATTTCATTCCCTCAAATGAATTTGTTTTATCTTTTTCAATTTCTTTATCAATTACTCTTTGTAACGTTTCTTTACTAGCAAGCCCTTGAATGACTTCATCACCAATCATGACAGTTGGTACCGCCATAATATTCGCTTCATCATATGCATGCTGAATTGCTTCTTGATGCTTTTCTTTATATTTACGAGTTACTAAAGCATCTTTAAATTCAGCTTCAGGAAGTCCTACTTCTACCGCCAGTTTTGTTAAAACATCAATATCCTCAATGTTTTGCTCTTCTTGGAAAAATGCTGTGAATACGCGGTGATGATACTCATTTCCTAGTCCACGTTCTTTCGCAAATTGACATCCTTCGAAAGCTAAATGTGTATATGGATGCGGTGAAACACGTGGTAAGCGCATTTCAATTCCTAATTTCTTCGCAGTAGGACGAATGAAAGCATCCCATGAACCTAACTTATCCGGTTCGTTCCAAGGATCTATTTTAGAATATGGACTTGGACGCAATTCAAATGGCATCCATTCGATTTCCACATCTTTCTCTTTCGCTACTTCATCTAATGGGCCTTTTGCTAAAAAGCAAAACGGGCATATAAAATCTGAGTATACTTTCATTTTTACAGTCATATCTTTTACACCTTACCTTCTTTTTATTTTTAGATGTAACTTAAATAGTTACAATTTTAAGAAAAAAATATGCATTCTCTTTTAGAGACTTGCGATTATCATATTATGCATTCATTTTTTGTTGTAAAGATTCAAATAACTGTCCCATCGAAATATTTCTCAAAACTTCTTCCATCGCAGATTGAGCTTGAATTAAAATAACTTCTAACACAGCTTGAATATTTGCTCCAATTGGACAATCTGGATTTGGTTGTTCATGAATGTTAAATAGTTTGTCTTCTTCTACTACATTCACTGCATGATACACATCTAACAATGTGATTTCATGTAAATCCTTTAATAATCCCGCACCACCTGGCCCACGATTTACGTAAACAAATCCAGCTTGTTTCAAGTAAGACATTATTTTACGAATTACTACCGGATTTGTATTTACACTTTCGGCCATATAGTCTGAAGTGCAAACTGAAGATGGATTGTTTTTCAAAATCGATAACATATGAACAGCTATAGAAAAGCGGCTACTAATTTTCATCGTGATCACCACCTCGATGTAATCATTATAGTTACAACAAAAAGATAAGTCAATCTTTTTTACAGATTTTTTAAAGCAAATAAAAAAGGTGTCTCATTACATTATATGAGACATCCCTTCTTATTCTGCAAACAACTCTTGGAATTCTTCAATAAATAGCTGTACAGCGAGTGAAGAATCCTTTAATGAAGGAACAGCTAAAGCGATTTCTCTCCATACTTGCGGTTCCAATTCTCTCGTTTGTATATTCTTTGGTAAACTCGTCAAAGATAACTCAGCCAAAATTGCGAGTCCTAATCCTTCTTGAATCATATTTAAAGCTGTTGTAACTGTTGAAATTATATATTCGGCCCGAAGTGGTACGTTCGCTTGTTTAAACATATCGATAATGGGTGGTTCGTACCCACCCTTACATAATATGATTGGTTCATTCTCTAAATCATCTATTGTAATAGAATCTTTCTTACAAAGAGGATGATCCTCTCTTAAGACAACAACCATTTTCCCCTTCGTTAAGGGCACGATTTCCATATCTTTATTAGGCAAAATAACAATTCCGATATCAATTACTCGTGATACTAGCCAATCTTCTACTTCTTTAAGTGTACCCTCGCAAAGAACTAATTCTAAATTCGGATACTTTTCACGAAAGATATTAATCATTTTGGGTAAAAAATATGCCGAGGCACTCGGAAAACTCCCGATTCGAATTGTTCCGACTTCATGCCCTTTCTCCATCGCCACTTCTTGTTCAATCTTCTCAACGCCGTTTAAGATTTCTCTAATATGTACAAGAATTCTATTTCCAACATCCGTAACAATTAGCCCTTTTCGTTTATCGCGTATAAGAATGGTAACTCCTAACTCTGACTCAATACTTGAAATCGCATGACTTACAGCTGGCTGTGTCATATTTAACACCCTAGCAGCCTTCGTAAAACTACCTAACTCAACAGTTTTTATTAATACTTGCAGTTGTGTAATGGTCATAACTAATCACTTATACTCCTTATAAAAAAGATTCATTTTATTTATCATAGTCGATATCATATCATAGTGAAATGAATAACAACAAGGAGGTCTTGCAGTGACACAGCTTTCTCGAACTAAAGCGACAATAATTCTTACCTTTCTCGTTATTATGTGGGGAATTAATTGGCCGTTATCAAAATTCGCTTTGCATTACACACCACCCGTACTCTTTGCAGGGATTAGAACATTAATAGGAGGATTTATCCTACTTATTTTCGCATTACCGAAATACAAACAGTTAAATTTAAAGGAAACTTGGCATCTATACTTTATTTCATCTTTACTCAATATTATTTTATTTTACGGATTACAAACTGTCGGACTTCAATACATGCCCGCCGGACTATTCTCCGCAATCGTATTTCTCCAACCTGTCTTACTCGGCATTTTCTCATGGATTTGGCTTGAAGAGGCAATGTATGGCTTGAAAATTTCCGGACTTATTCTTGGATTTATTGGTGTAGGGGTTATTAGTTCTAGTAGTTTAACTGGACATATTTCTATTATCGGCGTTCTACTTGCTTTAGGCTGTGCTATCGGCTGGGCACTCGGCACAGTATTTATTAAGAAAACTGGACACCGCGTTAATGCCATTTGGATGGTAACACTTCAGCTTATTATTGGCGGACTTTTCTTAATCGGATTCGGTTCAGAATTTGAAAGCTGGTCTAACATCGCTTGGAGTATACCATTTGTAAGTGTACTACTATTCATCTCAGTCTTTGTTATTGCAATGGGATGGCTCGCTTACTTTACACTTGTAGGAGCTGGTGAGGCAAGTAAAGTTGGGGCTTATACGTTCCTTATCCCTCTTATCGCTATTATTGTAAGCTCTATTTTCTTACATGAGGCCATTACAATTAGCTTATTCATCGGACTTTTATTTATTATCGTAAGCATTTGTTTTGTAAATATAAAGCCGAAAGCACTTGCTGTAAGGCAGCAAGTTGAAGTGAAATAAATAGATATAGGAAAGGGTCTATCGCTTGTAGACTCTTTCTTTTTTACTGTATGATGATAATTAAGTAGTAAAAATATTATCTCTAGTGCACATGGATGGACTAACAATTCCAATCATAAGGGAGGAATTATATGGTTTTACAGTATAGAGAATTTGGAGATACAAGCTCTCCACTTATGGTTTTTATTCATGGGGGTGGAGTCAGTGGATGGATGTGGGACAAACAAATTAAACATTTTACTAACTTTCACTGCCTTGTTCCTGATTTACCTGAACAAGGGAAAAATAGCAACAAGGAACATTTTTCAATTAACTTTAGTGCTGAAAAAATCATTGAATTAATTAAAGAAAAAGGACAAGGTAAAACTGTTATAGTAATCGGCTTTTCGTTAGGTGCTCAAGTATTAATTGCAATGCTCAGCATGAAACCAAACTTAATTCAATACGCTATGATAAATAGCGCATTAGTTAAACCAATTCCTTTCGCTAAAACATTAATAAGATCCCTTGGCTTAACCTACCCACTTATAAAGAGTAAGTCGTTTTCCAAAATACAAGCAAAATCAATGTACATAGATGAAAAAAACTTTGATAACTATTATCATGACAGTTGTCAAATAAGTAAAAATACATTTGTGAAGATATTAGAAGAAAATATGTCGTTTACAATCCCAAAAGGCTTCGAGAATGCTAGTAGCAATATATTAGTGACTGTTGGAGAACACGAAAAAAGAATCATGAAAGACTCGATGACTGAAATCCTTGAAGGCAATCCTAATTGCACAGGTATTATTATTCCTAAAGTCGGTCATGGAATCTCTTTAGCGAATCCCAAACTATTTAATACTTTAATTGAAAACTGGCTCGAACATGATAACCTACCAGAAGAAGTAATGACAGTCAATTGAGTTCCTTATCTTAATAAACCATGTTGTATTTGTAGCTCTAATCCCCCCTTGAAGCTGCTTAATCTCAAAATTTTATTAACAAAGGTCTCATTACTTTCAATGAGACCTTTCAATGTTCCCTACTTTTTACGACGTACTACAAAAATACACGTACCCACCGAAGATACAATCGCTAAAATAGATAAGACAATTGCTATTGTTTGCATATTACTTGTACCTTCATTTTTTTCCACACTAGATACTTCACCATGTTCTCCTGTTAATGATGTACCTTTTGCAATCGTAGTAAGTGAATGCGGCTTCTCAGCTTTCTCATCGCCTGTCCATTCAACAATTTCTCCATCTTTATATTGTTGATATGCATTCCAAGCTATTTGTTGCTCTTTATCTGGATTTTTAGCAACGAAAGTAAATCGTTGGAACTGGCCAGGTAAAATCCCTTCTCCTGTTGCTTCCCATATTACAGTTTTAACTTTTCCAGCTGCATCTTTTTGTTCTTCCACTTTCCACCCTGGCACTGGCTCGTACTGTTGAAACTCAACTCCAGATGGTATTTTTAGTGTGACTTTTGTTGTTGCCATATTCTTTTCAACAGGTACCTTTATTGTATACGTCTCCCAAGAGCTAACGTCAGATGTTGCTGGTTTTACAGTCACATGAGCACTTACAGGTAACGAAAAAATTCCCATTGCAATTATTGTCACTATCATTGTTGTTCCTAATTTTTTTATACGTTTCATTTTCTTATAACTCCTTTTCCTCTGTAACTTCTCTTTATCCCACATTAACGGGCAGTAATACTCCCACCTCAAAATTCGGCTGGAACAAAGAAGTTAGGTGGGAGATCAACTGCCCGTAAAAGCCCGATTGGTTCAACTAATAATCAGTGGGGGGGATGAACAATCCCCCACTGATTAAAGTTTCACTTTATCTGCCACCTACAATAAATTTATAATCTATATCGAAACTATCAAGGAATTTTGTTAACCCATGAACATGTATATTCCAGTTTCCTGTCATGTTAATATACATTCCTTCCGCTTCATATTCTCCCGGTGACACTGCCGAAACTTTAAATGAACCTTTGCCCATATTCATATCTAAAGATTGAGTCGTCAATACAATTTGTTCCATATCAGTAACAGGCTGTCCATTCTCATCCTTCAAAGTAATATAAAATGTATTCTGTCCTACCTTATTAGGACTTACATGTAAAGTAAGTTCATATCCATTATCTAATTGTTTACTCTCTGTAAAAGGTCCCGTAGGAGGCATCGGCGGCGTTTGTACATTTGTCATAAACGCTACGATTACAAAAACGATAATTCCAATGATAAACTCTACTTTCACCGTAGCTCCTAACCCTTGCTGCGCTCGCATTCTCCCTTTCACATAATGAATAATTCCCAATATCCCCATACACACGAATAAAAGTATCTTTGCTAATAAGGCCAATCCATACTTCGTATCAAATAGGGAATGGATCGTGGGAATAAAAAATGTACTGTTAAAAAGACCCGTTAATAAAATCACTATGACAGCACCTGTTGCCCACGGTGAAAAACGCTTAATCGCATCCCAATACATAGTCCACTTGTCATCCGCTTTACGTAAAAGAAGAACAATCGATGATAGCCCCCCAATCCATAACGAAGCTGCGAATAAATGTAGAAAGTCCATAACGACAGCAATTTCTTTAAACTTTAATCCATATGCATGACTATTGAAGGCTTTCATAACAAGTAACCCAATAAATAATACAATTGGAATGCTCCATATTTTAAACGACGAAAGCTTCTCACGCTTCACCGCAAAATATGTAACAATTATAAGCGTACTAATAAGAGCCATTTGAGTTATCCATACATAACCAAAAACAGATAGCTGTAATGTTTCTTTTAATAATATAGGATCGAATGCTTCTAACCATGAAACATCAGCATTTATTTTCGCCTGCAATGGTAGATTGAATAGTAAACTAATAAATATCCCAAATAATGATATCCATATTATTCTCTTACTCCTTGATTGAACTGGGGTTGCATTCCCTTTATACATAATAAGATTAAAGAATAGAACTCCTAAAAATAGTGAGAAACTTGTATATAGAACCCCACGTTCCATGATCATATCGATTTGCGGAACATAGCCCATCTCTTCTACTTGTATATCGTCTGTTCCCGCTTCTGCTAATCCAATCCGGAATGGAATAACTCCTTGAATCGGATGCCCGTCAGCTGAAATAGCTTTCCACTGAATAGAGTAAAGACCATTTTTGAGATTCTCTTTTAACCCAGCTTCTAATAATTTTTTGTTTTTCTTATCAATATGAGCATCTTTTAAATCTACTCTTTTACCTGAGGTATCTCTTACGAACAATGTATTAAAACTTGAAACTTGTATGTCCTCATCGAATTCAATTTTCACAATAGATGGTGCTTTCTTCAACGTTTCATTTTCAGTAGGGTTTGATTTCACAACATACGCATGAGCAGATGTGCTTTTTGGTATCAATATGATAAACACGCACGCTATTAATAGCCATGCCCCTAACCTTCGCATTACTTTCACAATCATTTCACTTCTTTCTTTTTCGTCACTACACTTTCATTACTTTTTACTTCCCAAGTTTTATTTCTTGATAAAATATTAATCTGATTAAGTATAAGGATCTATTTAGTATCACTCTCTATTTATTCCTCACCTCTATACTTCCAATATAATAGTAGCTACCTTCATAGATATTACTAATATTTTTAAAGTTGATTATCATTATAGCATAAAATATATTTATGTAAGTTTCTAAAGAAGAAAAGTTATCGTGAATCATTTGTGAAAAAAATGTGAAATAAACTCCCATATAAAGAGAAATACACAAATTAAAAAGGTGTTACGTTATTACGTAACACCTTTTCTCAAGGATAAACTTCCTTTACTTCTCTTCCGGATAATCACAATACTCAATGATTGTTCCCTCTGTATCCGCTGGGTTAAGATAAATTAATCGTCTACCATGTTTATTAATTCGAAGGGTATGCTCTAACGTTCGAATGCCTTGTTCCTTTAATTCTTCTAAAGCTACATCTAAATCATCTACACGATACGCAACATGATGGACACCTTTCCCTTTTTGCTTTATAAATCTTGCTATTGGAGAAGTTGTATTATTCGTTGGCGCAAGTAATTCGATTCTATCACCATCAACTTCAAGAATAGCTACTTCGCTTTCAACACCGGGTGCTTCACTTACGTATCGATCTATTAAAGTTCCTGATAAAACCTTTTTATAAAAATGTATCGTACTATCTATATCACGAACTGCGATGCCGATATGATCAATTGTTTTTTTCATTTCATTTCCCCTACTACTTTATTTTTTCTCATTATTAATAGTAACAAAAAAAGTTATAGAATCAAATTCTATAACTTTTTAAATTCAACCTATTTTCTTATTCGCACTAGCTGCTGGTTGAACTTGATTTTTCGCTTTTAAAATGCTAATGCCATATCCGATAAATCCACCGATAATCGCTGGGAAGATCCAGCCTAATCCTACTTCCTGCATCGGAAGGAATTTAGTGAACACACGGCTTACTACTTCAATGTTAACTCCAGCTGCACTTAATCCATCAAATAAGCTGATGATAAACGTTACGATTAAACTCACTTGATAAACTTCAGCTCTTCCTTTGAATAATGAGTGGAAGAATGTTAAGAAAATCAACACGATTGCTAGTGGATAAATTGCTGTTAATACTGGAACAGAAACTGCGATTAATTGCGTTAATCCAACATTTGCAACAATAGCACTAAACACACATAACGTAATTGCAATTGCTTTGTAAGGAACATTTGGAAATAACTTATGGAAGAATGAAGAGCATGCTGATACAAGTCCCACACTTGTTGTTAAACAAGCAACTGTAATCATTAACCCTAATAATACTCCGCCATATGATCCGAAATAGTAGTTAGAAACTTTTGCTAATACTTCTCCGCCGTTTTCTAAATGTCCAAGCTTCGCAACGCTTGAAGCTCCCATATAAGAAAGAGCTGTATAAATAATTGCTAAAATAGATGCAGCGATTAGTGTTGCTTTTGCACAAACAACCATAATTTGTGTTTTCGTTTTCGCACCTTTTTCTTTAATTGCATTAATGATGATGATTCCGAATACGAATGATGCAAGCGTGTCCATCGTTAAGTATCCTTCTTGGAATCCTTTAAAGAATGCATGTGATGTATAAGCTTCCACTGGTGCTTGCATATCTCCAATCGGATGAATAAAAGCAACGATTACTAAAATACCGATGAATGTCAATTTAATTGGCGTTAATATTTTCCCAACAATATCGACAATTTTCGCAGGATTTAGCGAAAAAAAACAAGTGATGCTAAAGAATATAATTGTGAAAAGAATTAAAGGTGTAGAACCTAATCCCTCTGGCATAAAAGGCTTAAGACCAATTTCATAAGAAACATTTCCTGTTCTTGGTATTGCAAATAACGGACCGATTGCTAAGTATAAAACTGTTGTAAACACAATCCCAAACACTGGGTGAGCACGACTTGCTAATGACTGTAAATCATCTTTACCTGAAAAACCAAATGCTAATACACCTAGTAATGGTAAACCTACTCCTGTTACTAAAAATCCAGCGTTAGCAATCCATACATTCTCTCCTGCCGATTGACCTAGCATAGCTGGGAAAATTAAATTTCCTGCTCCAAAAAATAGTGCAAATAACATTAATCCAATAACTACTATGAACGAAAACGGTACTTTATTCGCCATAATATAACCCCCCATTCAAATTTCCTTATCTCATTTTCCAATTTTAACTAATTGAATTTTCTGAATATTTAATTTAAGTATCAACTATTCTTGAACTCATTATAGTTTGATATATAATATTTTGCAATACTATTTTCAAACTTTTCTTTTATTTTATAAATATACATTTTTTAACATAGGGAATAGACTAAAAAACCAACATGGTCATCCATGTTGGTTTTTACATTTACTATCATTATTTAAAATTTCGCCGCTACTTTCTTAACGTTCTCTAAACCTTCTTCAACAATTTGCTGTGAGCGATCTGGATATTGATTGTGTCCTTCAATTACAACTGTCTCTGGATTGGTAATTCCCCAGAACCCAAGTACGTTTGTAACGTAATTAACAGCCATTTCCATAGGAGCCATTTGTTCAGAAGAGTAATCTGAACCACGAGCGCCTAAAACAACTACTTTCTTATCACCAGCTAAACCTTCTGGACCGTTCGCTGTATATTTAAACGTTTTTCCAGCTTGAGAAAGATATGAAATATACGTAATTAATGGTGCTGGTACTGTAAAGTTCCATAATGGGAACGCAAATACAACCTTTTCAGCCTCTAAAAATTGATTTAAATATTTATCTACTGTAGCAACTGCCTTCTCTTCTTCAGCTGTTATCTCCATTCCTTGACTACGTTTATATCCACCTGAAATAGCGATATTTCCGTAATACGGAAGATCTAATGCAAATAAATCTAACTCCGTAATTTCTGTATTCGGATTTGCTTCCTTATAAGCACTTACAAATGTTTCATACATTTTTGAACTAATTGCTTGCTCCGCTGGACGATCGTTCGCTTTTACAAATAATACTTTTGACATAGTTTTATTCTCCTCTACTTTTGTATTTTCTTCTTTTTTACCAAATAATGAGCTAAATAATCCCATTCTCTTCACCTAAACTTTCTTATCATATTCATTATTCATCAGCATTAAAAATCTTATTCTAAGAAAAGGTTTCATCATGTCCTGCTGAAACTATCTCATTTAAATACATTATCTAAACCGAAGTTTTAACTTTTATTTATTTATTTAATTACCTTATGTAAGTGAGTATAGTACACCCACTTACTTTAGTCAAGTAACTTTTAAAAAAGAAAAATATCTCGGATTAAAAATATTAAATAAAGATATTTCCTCAGTCAAAATGATAAATTCAAAAACACATAAATACCTTGTATAATACAACTAGAAAGGGAAATTCATCTATAGAGAGGATTTATTAATGAGTACTTTAGAAAAGATTCAAACCTTTATCATTCTTGCAGCTGTTATATTAGGGGTTATATTAGGACAATTTAATATGATACATATGTATTCAGAAAAATTTATTGTCCCCTTCTTATTTTTAATGCTTTATGGATTATTCCTCAGCATCCCCTTAAAGGATATAAAAAATGGATTCCGCAACTTAAAATTCGCTGGAACAAGCCTAGGTATTAATTTTATATGGACACCTTTTCTCGCTTGGGGATTAGGCGCGTTATTTCTTTCAGATCACCCAGCACTTTGGGTTGGCTTTATTATGTTAATGGTTACTCCGTGTACAGATTGGTATTTAATTTTCACAGAGATCGCAAAAGGTAACGTCGCATTATCTACATCAATTCTACCGGTAAATTTAATTTTACAAGTATTATTGCTACCAATTTATTTGTTTTTATTTGCTGGTGTAATGAAAGCAGTAGAAATTTCTATTTTAGTAGAAAGTATTGTTATTGTACTTGTTTTACCATTTTTACTTGCACACGCTACAAAATTCATTATGCATAAAATGAAAAAAGCTGAAACACTTGAGAATAAACTCATTCCGTTTTTCAGCTCTGCTCAAATTGTATTTTTAAGTTTAGCAATATTAGCGATGTTTGCCTCACAAGGTAAGTATTTATTACAAAATACGAATGTTGTTTTATTGTTACTTATACCAGTATTACTGTTCTTCATGATTAACTTTATACTAGGACAGTTTGTAGGACGTATGATGCATTTATCCTATGAAGACACCGTAAGCCTAAGCTTAACAACATTAGCGAGAAACTCGCCTGTTGCACTCGCAATTGCTGTGACTGCTTTTCCAGACGCACCTCTTATTGCACTTGCCTTGGTCATTGGACCGTTAATTGAATTACCTGTGCTTGCTAGCATTTCGCAAATGTTGCTGCTTATTAAGAAAAAAAAGCAATATACATAATAAAAAACGTCCCACTGCGGGACGTTTTTTATTGTCGAGTAATTATAGAATTAACGATACTTATCGTCTCTTACTCATTAATAAAAATGATATAATAAAAGATTAACTTTTCGTTACATTAACAGAGCCTTTCTAATTAAAAATTATAGGAAAAGTAAATATAACGAAAGCTGCCCAAAATCCGTATACCGGCAAATACTTAGTAACGGCATCTTGGATAGTTGAAGGTCCGGATTTATTTTGTAGAAAACGCATATAGGAGAGCATAATCCAAATTAGATTTGCCCAGATAAGTATGTTTACTCCTAAAGCAGCAAGTCTATTAGGCGTAATCCCATAAGAAGAAAGTCTGAACACGATTGCTGACAAAGCCACACTGTCAATGATAAGTGCAAGAACAATTAAGGCAAAATTTATATAATCTGAAATGTTCTTTTTCTCGTCTGAGTCGCTCTCGATAATGGAAAATATGGTAACGGCCAATACACCAAGGAGTATTCCGTTGAAGACTATCAGGAAATTGCGGTCCAAGAATGGATTTTTCCCGACCCATATAACCGTTATTAGATAGAGCAACAATGTGATTAGGACAAGAGGACTAAAAATTTTAGCTATATATGGTGTAATATTCTTAGCAAGTTTCAGATTCATTGATACCAGGTATGCAGCCACAATAGCAAGAGCGGCAGCACCAAATAAAACAACATTACTAAAATAGAAGTCTTCTATATTCAAGTCAACAAACCTAAATAACTGCATGGTTAATGCTGCTAGTACCATTCCGCTAACTGCCATGCTGGCGTAGAGAATACAATATTCCAAATTAAATTTAATATAGGCTAATCTTGTACTGCCTTTTGAATATTCATTCCCTGTAAATGCAAGCCCTACCAATACCCATAAGAATATGGGAAAGTGTAAATAAGCAAGGATAATACTGTCTTTATAATTTAATGGCAGCATATTAAGATAAAACCCGGAAATTAGGAACAACGCTGCAAGAGAATAAATAATACTTTTTTTCGGAGTATTATTGTAAACAAAATAGGCAGCAATAAAGGGAATTATACCAAAAGCCAGGTTAATCGGAGCAATTGCTCCCTGTTCGACAAAATGGAAGATTATCCTGGTGCTTAGCCCTGCCAGAATAGCTAAAATGCCCATGAATAAGAAACCTTTTTGAAACACGGAAGTTTTTTCTGTATTTACCGTCTCCTTGAAATGCAACCTTTCATACCAAGCACCTAGCACCTGAGAATCAGGGTTTTGGGCCCATGCTTGTGAGAATGACTTTTTAAAAGCTTTCGGGTCTTTTCTATACATTCTCTCCAACTCATGAGGGTTATCCATATTTTCAATAATCAAATTGTTAATGTCCATATTTATACCTCCTCTAATTTTAAAAATAACGTTGTTACCTTTTCCATAAAAAGCACCACACTTATTTATTCTGATTTTGATTTTAATATAAATTTTATCGTTTTGCAATAAACTTTTATTATTTTAGATAATATTTTTATTGTACATTTTTATAAACATCAGTATAAGCTACTTTCAGTTGTTCTCTTAATTGCTTATTTTCCCTTTATATAAAAGAAATGATAAAGATAATATAAACGTCCTATTTAATACTATCTTTTCAAATGTTTTTTTATTGTTAGCACACAAAACCCTTTAATTAAAAAATAAAAAAGCATGACATAAAATTGTCATGCTTTCTCTTTTCTATCCATATTTTTTCAAATCTAACCTGTTATAGAACCTTTTATTTGTTAAAACCACTTAATTCTCAAACACAAAATTAATCTTATTATCTTTCCACTCTAACTTCGCATCAAACGTTTTCTCGCCTTTTTTAAAGCCTTTAATTAAATCGGTCTTCTCACCTTTTAATAGCTTCGTCATGTTTTTTTGCGAAATGGCTTTGCTTAATATCTTCTTCGAAATGGTAAAGTCACACTGTGTTGTGTTGTAGTTGGAACAACCGTAAAACGTGGACTTGTCGATAACATCGCCATCACATTTTTTACAGTTCCCTACCTTTTTACCTGTTGTAAATTTCGATCCTTTTCGTTCAATCGATTCAACATGTAATCCAGTGAAATCCCATTTCTCTGACATTTCTACCGCATCTTCAATAATTTTAGCTGATAGTTTTTTCGTTTGTTCCATAAATGTCGCTGGTGAAGCTGTGCCTTCACCAATTTCCGCAAGGCGTTGCTCCCATTTTGCTGTCATTTCTGGTGAAGCCAGTATTTTATCACCGATTGCTGTAATTAATACTTTCCCTTTATCTGTTGCGTACACTTGGTTTTTCTGCACATCTATATATTTACGGTCTTTCAGCATCGTAATAATACCAGCACGAGTGGCCTCAGTACCTAAACCTTCTGTTTTCTTCAATACTTTCTCAAGCTCTTCATTCTCTAAATACTTACCGGCCGTCTTCATTAACGTAATAAGTTGTCCTTCTGTATAACGTTTCGGTGGCTGTGTTTTTCCCTCTTTCACTTTCACCTTTACAACTTTTCCTTGTTCACCTTCTGCGACAATTGGAAGAATTGTTTCGTCATCTTTATCGTCTTGGAAAATAACTTTACGCCAACCTTCTTGAATTTGCTGTTTTCCTTTCGAAATGAACTCAGCACGTTCGTCTACAAGAGTTGTAATCGTTGTGTAATCAAAGATTGCTACTTCATAATGCGCCGCAATAAGTCTTCTTACGATCATATCGTAAATTTTCTTCTCATCACCTGATAGTTTGCTTGGATTTGTAACTTGCTCTGTCGGTATAATTGCGTAGTGATCTGTAACTTTCTTTTCGTTCACATAACGCTTATTGTTCATAATCGATTCAATTGGTGCTGGCAATAAACCTTTATATTCATCAAACTGACTTAACTTCTGTAAAATATCAGGGAACGTCGCTGCTTCTCCTTGTGTAACATAGTTAGAATCCGAACGTGGATAAGAGACTATCCCTTTTTGATATAGTGCTTGTGTTATATCAAGCGTCTTTTTCGGCGAAAATTTAAAAGCTTTGTTTGCTGTCGCTTGCAGTGCGGATAAATTAAATAAAAACGGCGGCTGAAACTCTTTACGCTCCGTTTTCATTTCTTTTACTACAGCCGGTTTATTTTGACAAAACGCTGCAATTTTATTTGCCAAATCAGAATCATTTAAACGGGACTCATTATCTTTCTCCCATTTCCCCTCATATTTCTTCCCTTCAATATTAAAGGTTGCGAACACTTCCCAAAACGGCTCTGATTTAAAGTTTTCAATTTCCTTCTCACGCTTTACGATCAATGCTAAAGTTGGTGTTTGCACACGACCGGCGGAAAATACATCATTCATTCCCTTTTTCTTTAGCAAAATACTAAAGACACGCGATGCATTCATACCAACGACCCAGTCAGCGCAAGATCTTGTATATGCTTCGTAATACGTATTAATCGTATCTGCTTCATCTAGTAAGTTTTTAAATCCTTGATAAATAGCTTGTTTCGTCAAAGATGAAATCCAAAGACGCTTCATTGGCTTTTGCACGTTGCAAAGATTAATAATGTTTCGTACGATCAGTTCCCCTTCACGCCCAGCATCGCCCGCATGAATAATTTCTGTTACCTGAGGATTATGTAACAGCTGTTTCACAACGTTAAATTGCTTATACTTTGACTTTGTTACCTCAAACTGAAAACGCTCTGGAATCATCGGTAATGTATTTAATGACCATTTTTTCCACTCTGCGTGATAATGTTCTGGATTACATAACTGCGTCAAATGACCAATTGCCCATGTACAGTACGCTCCATTTGGAAATAACTCATTTGCTTCTACTTCTAAATATCCATCTTTCCGGCGATATTTAAACTGTGAAACAAGAGCCAAACCTTGATCTGGTTTCTCGGCAATAATTAATTTCATTTTATAACTCCCTATCTGTATTCCAGTGTTACTTTCATTGTCTATATGTTTAGAAGCGATGATAATACAACAATCTTATTTATCATTCGCGGTTTGTCTCACAAATGGGAGACCTATAATATTATACGCTTATTCTTTATGGCTTCACAATAGAAACTCATTATATAACACTTTCTTTCGCATGCTCACAAACAAAAAAAACGCCCCAAAATCGAGCGTCCTTTCCATTCACCACTATTTGCTTTCATATATTCTATAAAATTTAAAATACAACAATTCCTTATGAAGCATCGTCTACTAAGATAACCATCATTATTTAAAAATTATATTGAACTTACCTTTTTTAAATTGTGCAGATAATTTGCAGATATATATTAGCATAAGTACTCTCCATTTGAACATATGATGAAGTGAATGATAGGACAGGGAGGTATCATGATGTTTGCTTATACGTTAACTGCCTTAACACTTTGTTGTATCTCGATTATTATCACATCATATATTTCTAAACGTAAGGGTACCCTAATGGAGTATATGGTATTTATTATGTCTTTTAGTATGAGTATCGGTTTAAGTATCGGTTTTTATTTAGGTATTCTCTTTAAAGGAGAATTACTATATTCTACTTTGCTTGCTATTTTGATTAGTGGTTGTATCGGTTTTTTAGTCGGTCTACGTTTTCACCTGTACACTGCCTTAGAAGGAATGTTCTCTGGTTTAATGGCAAGTATGATGGGAGCTATGATTACAGAAATGTTAAACGCTCAACAAGCACATAGTATTCTGTTTATTAGTCTTTTACTTACTATAACGATAACTATGTCATGTATGATTCAGCTTTTATCAGAAACCTTTTCTACTTATATCCACCGCCGGTTTCTATTAGTACTTTCCATTAGCGTAGTAATTGTTCTTACTGTATTCGTGACATTTCCAGATCATACTCCCCCATCTTCATCCGGGCACGATCAACATATGCATTAACACTTGCAACGAAAATGAATAAGCAGCTATCCATAGGATAACTGCTTCATATTATTCTGGCTGATTAGGAATGTTAGGGTTTGGAACATAATCAGATTTGTAATCTGTATATTTCACTTCTGTTACCATTCCTGCTGAAGCATGGTGTAAATCATGACAGTGGAACATCCATTCACCCGGATTGTCTGCTACAAAGGCTACTTCATATTCTTCTCCTGGTTTTAAGTTCAAAGTGTCTTTAACAATTGGAGAACCTTCTACCGGTTTTCCATCTTTACTTAACACCTGGAAGAAATGACCGTGTAAATGCATCGGGTGATCGTCCGCTTTAGAGTGATTTACTAATTTTACTTTTACTAAGTCACCCTTTTTCACTGGAATTGGGTCAATATCTGGGAATACCTTTCCGTTAATTGTATATACCATTTCATTTCCATTCATTTGCGTATTCAAGTCCATATTATATGTGGCAGTATACTGTTGATCTAACGTGAAACTTCCTAATTTTTTAGTACCATATTTCGTCATGTCTAATTTTGATAACTTCTCTTTTTCGTTTGCTTTGTCTTTCATCTCTTTACTACCTTCATATTCAATAACAGCTTTCATTCCTTTTGCACCTTTATTTTCTGAATGGTCTTCAACATACCATTTCCCAGGATTATTAGCAGTAAATTCAATATCATAACGTTCACCCGGTGCAATTGAAATTACTTTGTCTTTTATAAATTTTGGATCATGAATTGGTTGACCATCTGTCGCAATTACTTTTATGTCATGACCGTGAACGTGGATATTATGTGACAGGTAACCAGCATTAACTATTCGAAGTCGAACTTTGTCTCCCTTGTTCACTTTTAGTGGCTCTACTAAATTACCGCTTTTACCATTGATTGTGAATAGTTCATACATACTCATATCATGACCTTCCATCTTCATATTCCCATGGTCCATTCCCTTCATATCATCATTCTTTTTCGTATTTTCATTATCCATACTAGATTTTTTACCTTCTGCTTTTTCTTTTTTCCCTTTTGTCATCTCTTTTACTTGCTTATCAATTTCTTCTTTATCTGTAACCCATTCATCCAGCATTAATGTGTAATCTTTATCATACTTTTCATTTGTATCTTCTACAATGAGAGCACCATATAAACCTCTATCTAATTGATTTACAGAATCTTGATGCGAATGATACCAATACGTTCCTGGTACGTTCGCTTCAAATTCATAGGTGAAACTTTTTCCAGATTCAACCGCATCTTGTGTCACGCCTGGAATTCCATCCATGTTATTTGGGACAGGATACCCATGCCAATGAATAGATACTGGTGCAGATAGTTCATTTTTTAATGTCACTTTAACCTTTTCACCTTTTTTCACCCGAATTTCTGGACCAGGAGATGAACCATTAAATGTCCAAACCGGAACAATAACACCGTTACTTAGCTTCTGTTTTTCTTCTTTCGCTATTAAAGTAACTTCTGGCCTTTTTACAACTTTCAATGGTTTTGTAGCCGTTTCAGTCTGTGTTGTTTTTTTGTCGTTCATATTTTTATGATCATTTGTTGTATTTGTGGTCGCAGAACATGCAGCAATTAAAGATATTACGGAGACCGTAACTGCTGTTAATACAAATCTTTTCATCGAAAATCCCTCCTTTTTCTTTTTCAAGCTTATTATAGAAGACAATTTTCAAGAAAATATGGAGATGTAAAATGTGCACAATAAAAAGGCGCCCAAAATTGAGCGCCTCTTCTAATTATTATTTCGTAACAACTTCATCTTCTTTTACATTTATATTATTTTCTCTCATAAACTCTTCAATCTCTTCAACTGACCTAACGATATCTTTTGACAAGTTTTCAAACCCATCTTTTGTTACAAGAATATCATCTTCAATACGAATCCCAATTGATTCTTCTTCAATATATAAACCTGGTTCAATCGTAATAACCATACCTTCTTCTAATACTCTCTCTTTGTATGTTCCGACATCGTGAGTATCTAAACCTAGGAAATGACTCACGCCGTGATAATAATATTTAGATAGTTCCTCATCTTCTTGAATTAAACCAATAGCTTTACACTCTTCTGCCAGTACTTTTTTTGTATGCTCATTTAATGCAGCAAACTTTAATCCTGGCTTAATAAGTTCAGTTGTTTCTTTCAATGCTTTTAACACGATATTATATATTTGTTTTTGGCGACTAGAGAATGTTCCACTAGCTGGGAATGTGTAACTAATATCAGCGTTGTAGTAATCTTTTTGAGCACCTAAATCGAGCAGTACTAAATCACCATTTTGAATTTGTGCATCATTATCTTCATAATGAAGGACTGTAGCATTTTTACCGCTCGCCAAAATTGTATTAAACGCATGATGTTTAATTCCAGATGATTTAAGCGTAAAATCAAAATGAGCTTCTAATTCATATTCCATCACATCTGCTTTTGCATGCTTCAGCACGTTATAAATGCCCTCTTTAGTAACAGCTATCGCTTCTTTAATGATTTCAATTTCTTCCTCTGTTTTAAACACTCGTAATTCACAAATGTTTGGGTATACATTCCCAATTGTTATGTGCGGGTACTGTTCTCTTACATGTTTAGCAAACGCTAATGTTTTCGTCTCAGTACCGTTCCACTCACGAAGTTCCAAGTCTAAATTCACGTGTTTCACATTTTCTGCGAAAAGTGTATTCGTCATCGTCTTTTCAAAGCTATCTAAATACACAACTTTCTTTATACCTGATAATTTCTCTGCTTCTTCTTTAGAAACTGTTTTTCCAACCCACTTTTCAAGTACTGGATCTGATTTTTCAATGAAAAGAGTCTCTTCTACACTATTTCCAAACTTTTTTAACATGAAAATAACATTCGGCTCATCGATTCCCGTTAAGTAGTAAAAATTACGATTCGGCACAAATTTATAATGTGCATCAGCTGACATATGAGGTGCCTGTCCAGCAAATAAAATAGTAATTGATTCCTCTGGTAATGTTTTCACTAATCTTTCTCTATTTTGAGCAAAAAATGTTGACTTCATAATAATCCCCCTAGCGTTCTATGTATGTTTTTCAAACTAATTATCCAATACAATTCATTCTATTATTGTTATAATTTTTCGTCAATTAATAGTGTTTATTTTGAAAATAAAACTTTCATTACCGGGTTTCTTACCACGCATATATACGGGATAAAATTTTCATTACTATTCCACTCGAGATTATGCATACCACTCCACAATTTCTTGACATTTATTCCATATACTTAAAATCTCATACATATAGGAAAGGAGCCTACAAGCGTGAAACATTACGTAGGACTAGCCATTACTTCAATATTTATAATTACAGGATGCTCTAATAATGTAGAAACACAACCAGCAAAAACAGAAACAGTTCAATCTCAGCCAAAAAATAAAGAAACAGCAAATACGATTCCGCAAAACTTCTATAAAGAAATTACATCCGGAAAAATCGCGCACATTCATGGAATTGGCTATGCAGGAAATATGCCAGGGATTTCTATCGCAACTCATAGTGGTATAAAGGTTTATCAAAATGGCAAATGGTTTGAAACTGCTACACAGCTACACGATTATATGGGCTTTCAAGCAACGAAAAATGGATTTTTTGCCAGCGGGCATCCTGAACCAGGTGCAAATTTTAAAAACCCTTTAGGATTAATGAAAAGTTCGGATGGTGGCAATAACCTTGAAAAGCTAGCATTCTATGGAGAATCTGATTTTCATAACCTTGCTGTCGGATATAATACGGAAGCGATTTATTTATACAACGAACGTCCTAATTCTAAATTACAACAAGGTTTTTATTTCAGTACGGACAACGGACAAGAATGGAAAAATAGTAAGTTAAAGGGGCTTTCAAGTACTATCCACTCCTTTTCAGCACATCCCGATCAATCTAGTGTAGTCGCGGTAAGTGCTAAAGATGGCGTGTATTTATCTACGGATTATGGAAATACATTTGAACTATTTTCTAAATCAGTTGAATCGACAGCAGTTACAGTAAGTAATGAAGATGTTATTTATGCCTCTATCAATAAGCAAAATGAGCAAATGATAACGAAAAAATCAATTGCTACAAATGAAGAAACAAATATACAAATTCCATCTTTAGATTCTAAGGATACCATCATGTATATTTCACAAAACCCTCAAAATTCATCTGAAATGGTATTTGCTACAATGAAAGCGAATGTATTCCTTTCTACGGATGGCGGTAAAACGTGGAAACAGATTACTAAAGAGGGATCATTACAATATAACTAGTTAGAAAGGTGAATATAACGTGTTTTCAACAATTAGTGAATGGAGTTATCAACTCATGTCTCCTTTAATGGATGTCGCGAATGCTACGAAATCAACGCCTTTTTTATTTGCGTTTTTATTAGGCATAGTAGGTACCCTTGCTCCTTGCCAATTAACAGGAAACATTAGTGCTATTACACTTTATCCCGCATTAACGGGCAGTAAAACTCCCACCTCAAAATTCGGATAGGACAAAGAAGTTAGGCGGGAGATCAACTGCCCGTAAATGCCCGATTGGTTCAACTAATAATCAGTGGGGGATGAACAAAACCCCCACTGATTAAAGTTTCACTTTATGGCAATCCATCTTTACAAAAGGGACATGCCTGGAAACATATACTGTTATTCATTTTAGGAAAAGTAATAGCTTTTACGATACTTGGACTATTAGTATGGGTGTTAGGAAAAGAGATTCAACAAATATTAACTTTGTATTTCCCGTGGTTACGCAAGCTGATCGGGCCTTTATTAATTTTAATGGGTCTAATATTATCAGGTATTATAACAGGAAGAAATTTCTTCTCTTCCATCTTCCCTATCAAATTTATACGAAAACAAAATGAAGTCAGCTCATTTTTACTTGGGTTCTTCTTTTCTTTAGCTTTCTGTCCGACTATGTTTGTGCTATTTTTCGGAACGTTAATCCCTTTATCTTTATCATCTAATTATGGGTACTTGTTTCCGACATTCTTTTCGATAGGAACTGCTCTGCCTATCGTTATACTAATGTTCATCATCTCCTATCTTGGATTAAATGGGGCATTACTCAAAAAGAGCCGAAAAATAGGAAAAAGCATTCAGCGTATAGCTGGTGTACTTCTCATTTTAATCGGACTTTATGATACATCCTTATATTGGTTGTAAATCAAAAAGGTAAGTTCAAGTGAATCAAAATTACCTTTTTTAAAAGCATTTTATTAATTTTTTTTATTTTGTAATTGTACTAATAAATTCGTAACAAACGCCAGAAACAGCGGATCATTCTCTTTTTTAGGTGACCATTGCATAATAAGTTGTCGTGGAATTTTAATTTCTATCGGTTGCACGATAAAGTCATGAATAATTTGTTTATGAAGTCCTGATAATGGAACGATTGTTATTCCTTTAACTTGTAAAGTAAGTGCTAATGCTGAACTAATTGACTCTGACTCCATCACTTTATTAACTACTATTTCATTTTTCATCAAATATGGTTCAAGTACTTCTTTACAACCAGAAAGCGGCATTATAAAAGGATAATTTTTCAACTCTTTTCTTGTAAGATCAGATGGAACTGACTTAGAAGAAACCATAACATACGGATCTTCACCAATTACATCATAATGAAATCCTGGTATTAAATTTTCTTTTATAGAAATAGAAAAATCTGCACTTCCAGAAGACAGCCAATCTAACACTTCTTGATAGCTTCCTTCTCGAACTGCAAGCACATACTGACTTTGATCAACATTACCTAATTCGATACACTCTGCCAAACAATATACAGTAACGGAAGGATATGTAGCTAATACAATCTTATACAAGCTCTTATTTTTCAAATGTAAAGCTGTTTCTTCAAGATTTTCATACTCCATTAGAAGTCGATCTACACAAACTAAAAATTCTTTTCCATTTTCAGTTAACACCGTTCCTTGTCTAGATCGCTCGAATAAAGTTAAAGCATATCTTTTCTCTAATTTGTTAATGATATGCGTTATTGCTGGTTGTGTCATATGTAATTCCTTAGCTGCTAAACTAATGCTGTTCAAACGAGCCACGTATTTAAAAACTTTAAAATCAAAAACGTTCATTCTGTTCTCCTTATATAAAAGATATTTATATCATCTATAAATAAGCTTCATTATATTTATCAACCCACTTCATATACACTAATTATACATCATCAATATTACGAAAAAATAAGCATATAAACATTAGAGGAGTGTTGATTCAATGAGTACTTACGTTTTAGTACATGGAGCATGGCAAGGCGAATGGGCATGGGAATTAGTAAAACCTCAGCTAGAGGCTTTCGGACATACAGTTGTTACACTAGACTTACCTGGAAGTGGTAAAGATATGACTCCCTCCCAAAATGTAACGTTAGATTCCTATGTTACTGCAGTAACTGATGCTATAAAACAACAAAATGAAAAGGTCATTCTTGTTGGACATAGTATGGGCGGCATTGTTATTACACAAACAGCTGAATATATACCAAATAAAATCGATAAATTAGTTTATCTTTGCGCATTCTTACCACAAAACGGTGAAAGTCTTGGTAGTAAATTAAATGGAGAAACCGGACCACAATTCTCTATAAATGAGAAAGACTTGACTGCAGAACTTATACCAGAGTTGATTGAACAAACATTTTTAAATGCTACAGAAGACGGTTCTATTAAAGAAGCATCTTTTAATCAAATGCGTCCTCAACCGCTAGGACCGTTCCAACAAGAGCTAAAAATTTCTGAAGAGAACTTTGGAACTGTAAATCGTATTTATATCGAAACAACTCTAGATAGAGCGATTCCGATTGATTTTCAGCACCGAATGAATACAGAAACTCCTTGCACGAAAATAATTACTTTGGAAGCTGATCATTCACCATTCTTTTCTAAAACAACAGAACTTGTTAATTACTTAAATGAATTAAGCTAAATTTCATTTAATGAAAATAGACACCCGCGGGTGTCTATTTATTATGCTAACTAAGGATTGTATTTTCTTCTCTACATTTGCATTCCCTTTTGCTTCATCTCCCACTTTTTATACAGTAGTACTGCCCCAAATAAGAATACCCCCGCAATGAATGAACCTATGGGTAACATTTTTATCATTTCATCAGGAAATACGAGTGGAAGTAAGGGAAATGCATAAGCTGCTGGAATACGTACCCCAACAATTTTTAACAAAATAAGCATCAATATCATATTTAATAAAGTAACTACAATCCATGAATCGATTGCTAAGTACAATAAAGTTCCAACAGTTGCCGATATAGTTAATACTAGTATTTGTTTACATGCCATTTTTTCATTGTACATCGGCTTTTGAAGCGATTCATACACAACAACTAATATTGGCGGAATAACCGCTAATTGTTCATAACCAGTGATCCAACATATACTTATCCATACAAAATTTAGTATTAAAAATACAACCATATATTTATATTGGATTTTCACTTTTCTCTCAAGACCGTTATTCAGTTTAAATATAAGAACACCTAGCATCAATATGAATGTCAAAATGAAGACAGAAATAACAAATGACCATTCAGTCGCATTTGTTACTAATGGTAATAAACCAGTTGCAATTGACGGTGCTAAATTGGATTGAATAACACGTAAAAACAACATCATTAATATAAGTGTTAAGCTAACTTTTCCTATATAGGAAATATCCATTTGATTCACTGCAAAACCAATAACAGCTGTTATTGACGGCGCAATAAAGATTTTTTCTGGTTGTCTTAGCCATCCCGGCTCACGATATGCCCATAAAGCTATTGCCATCGCAGCTATTTCCGGCAAAATTACTTCTGGATCATCTAATAGTACACCAGCTGCGACCATTGCTAAAATAAATAGAATTGCAATGCTATATGAAATAATTGTCTCTTTCCTTGAAATTACTGAATCCATTATTACATACTCCTTTTATTATCTCTTTTCATTATGCTTGTATAAATGCGGTCAATACAAAGAACCTTTGTATACCCTACTTAGGTATTGTATACAAATAATTTTCATATTTCAAGTATTACTTATCTACTTAGTTTCTCCATACTATTTTATATACAGTATAAAGAGTTGATTTTTTACAGGCATTGACACCTTATAAAAGATAGGTTAAAATAACTATAAATTAGTAAGTTACTAATTTATAATAAAAATCTTAGAGGTGAAAGAAATGAAAAACATTTTATTCCGTATTAATGAATTAGCAAAAAAAGAAAAAACTTTAGGATTAAATAGTGCAGAAAAACAAGAGCAACAAACACTAAGAAAAAACTATACGAAAGAATTTCGCGGAAGTTTAGATTCCATTTTACTAAATACAACAATTGTAGATTCTAGCGGAGAAAATGTTACTCCACTTGCTTTACAGCATGCTCAAGACCGTTTGAAATTTAGCGAATGAGCTCCGCACTAAAGAATTTCAATACAACATAAAAAGAGCTGGATTTCCTATATAGAAATTCCAGCTCTTTTTATTGTTTTTTCTAATTTAGTAAATGAGCGATACATAGCAATTCTCCACGATACAATCATCGCAAATGCAAGTAAGAAAAACATCCCGCTTAATTGTGCTAAATCAATCGATTGACTTAAATATGATTTAAGTCCTACTCGTACAACTAATAATCCAACTAAAATAAATATGAACGCTTTTGACGGTTTCATATATATGTCTTCACCTTTTATTTCGAACTTAGATGTTTTAATAAGAAATATAGAGAAAATAAGTCCTATACTAATTGCCTCTACTATTTCTAACGATGTTAACCGAAACTCTGGTAAGAAGTACATCGATGCGCCAGTACTCATAAAGATTGGCGGTAATATAATTTTCTTTTTCGTTACCGGTTTTTTCGCTGACTTAAAGCGAAGAAACATTACTCCAACGGCCATGCAAACTGCTACGATACTTGATAAAAGTGCTAAACTCATACTCTCCACCCCTATCTATTTAAAAGACTTTTTGAGCAAAATCATAAACCAAACAAGCCCGACACTTATAATGACATGAGCTAATCCAGCCATATGGCTTAAACCGTTAAAGTCTGTTCCGTTTACTTGTAAAATACCTCTAAATACCATTGTAGCGATTGTAAAAATTAATCCTATGTTATACACAACAAACCATGCACGAAAACTTTTTGTTTCACGGACATTAAATACTTTAAATAGAGCCAAAGCGACCAAAAAGAATACGAAGCCGAGCACTAATACGTGTGTATGCACTAATTGCAACATAGTGGATCCTTTAATTCCTTGCGCTTTTGTATACTCTCTAGCAAATACACCTGATAATAAACCAATAATTAAGTAAATGAATGCTGCATTATATAATTTCTTCATTATATTCCTCCTGCTGTAGAACGACAATTAATATCGTCACTTTCCATATTCACTGCAATCATTTTACGCAAAGTTTATGAACGGAATATGAACAGAAGATTACATTGCAATTTTTATACATAAAAAAGCCCTTCCACAACTATGAGTTAGGAAGAGCTTTTCACCTTATTTTAAATCTTCAATTGAGAAGGCACCAGGAAGTAACTGCTCTACAGTCACTTCTTTTTCATCGCCTTTTACATTCGTTAGTAAAACTGGCATTTTCGGATTACAAAATTCAGCAATAACTTGTCTACATGCACCACATGGTGAAATCGGTCCGTCCGTTTCGCCTGTAATGACTAAGTAACTAAAGTCGCGCTCACCTTCTGATACTGCTTTAAAGATTGCCGTTCTTTCTGCACAGTTACATAAACCGTAAGAAGCATTTTCTATATTACAACCAGTATAGATTTTACCTTCTTTTGTAACTAACGCTGCACCAACAGGAAATTTTGAATACGGAATATACGCTTTTGATAACATCTTATTTGCTTCTTCAATATATTTTTTCTTATCCATATTATTTCCTCCTCAAAGTAAATGTAATTATGATTAGTCAGTAATAACTGTATGAACCAATTTAGGAGCCACTGCTGTTTCAGAGATAGAAATATTTTCATAAATTTTTGCTTTTACATCTTCTACATTTTCACGATTTGCATAAATCGTTACGAACGGCTCGCCTTCTTTTACTGCATCGCCAACTTTTTTACGTAACATTAAACCTACAGCTAAATCAATTTCATCTTCCTTCGTAGCACGACCTGCACCAAGTAGCATGGCAGCGATACCAATTTCATCCGCAACAATGTTAGAAATAACACCTGAAGTTTTAGCTGGTACATCAATTACATACTTCGCTTGTGGCATTTTTTCTGGATTGTCTACAATCGAGCTGTCTCCGCCTTGATTGCTTAAGAACTCTTTAAATTTCTCAGTTGCTTTTCCGTTTTTCATAACTTCAATTAGCATTTCACGAGCTTCTTCTAATGTATTTGCTTTTTTCGCAAGTACAACCATTTGGCTACCTAATACAAGTACTAATTCTGTTAAATCTTCTGGACCTTCACCTTTTAAAGTATCAATTGCTTCCTTCACTTCTAGAGCGTTACCAATCGCAAAACCAAGAGGCTGTGACATATCTGAAATTACTGCCATCGTTTGACGTCCAACATTATTTCCGATACGTACCATTGCATGAGCTAATTCTTTTGCATCTTCTTCTGTTTTCATAAATGCACCGGCACCTGTTTTCACATCAAGTACGATCGCATCAGCACCAGCTGCAATTTTTTTACTCATAATTGAACTTGCGATTAGAGGAATCGAGTTTACTGTTCCTGTTACATCACGAAGTGCATAGATTTTTTTATCAGCAGGTGTTAAGTTTCCTGTTTGTCCGATAACAGCCACTTTATCACGGTTTACAATATCAATGAATTGCTCTTTCGTAATTTCAACGTGGAATCCTTCCACTGCTTCTAATTTATCAATTGTCCCGCCCGTATGTCCTAAACCACGACCAGACATTTTTGCTACTGGTACATCTAAAGCAGCAACTAATGGTCCTAATACTAATGTTGTTGTATCACCAACACCGCCAGTTGAATGCTTATCTACTTTAATGCCTTCAATTGCTGATAAGTCGATTGTTTCTCCAGATTCAACCATTGCCATTGTTAAGTCTGCGCGTTCACGATCCGTCATATCTTGGAAGAAGATTGCCATTGCAAGTGCACTCGCTTGATAATCAGGAATACTTCCATCTGTATATCCATTAATAAAGAAATTAATTTCTTCAGTCGTTAATTCTTTTCCATCACGTTTTTTCGCAATAATATCTACCATTCTCATTACAATCACCATTCCTTTTTATATTATATGAATCTGTTAAAATAATAAGCCAACGATTGTTGCTGATAAGAAACTTACTAATGTTGCACCAAAAAGTAATTTCAAACCAAATCTTGCGACTACATTCCCTTGTTTTTCATTTAAGCTCTTAACTGCCCCTGCAATAATCCCAATTGAAGAGAAGTTTGCAAACGATACTAAGAATACAGATATAATCGCTGTCGTTCTAGCTGAGAAATTAAAGTTTCCTTGTGCTAAATCTGTCATAGCGACAAATTCATTCGATACTAATTTTGTTGCCATAATATTTCCGGCATTAACTGCTTCATGCCAAGGTACACCCATAATAAATGCAAATGGTGCAAATACATAACCAAGAATTTCTTGGAATGAGATACCGATTACACCTTTAAATACTGCATTAATAAAGGCGATAAGAGCAACGAAACCGATTAACATAGCTGCTACTGTAATCGCAACTTTAAATCCATCTATAATATATTCCCCTAATACTTCAAAAAAGGTCTTTTTCTCTTCTTCTTGTACTTCTAACATATCTTCTTCTTCAGTAACCTCATACGGATTAATAATAGAAGCGATAATAAAACCACCAAATAAGTTAAGCACTAAAGCGGTTACAACATATTGCGGTTTTAATAACACCATGTAGGATCCAACGATAGACATAGAAACGGTAGACATCGCAGATGCACATAATGTATACATTCTTTTTTCTGGCAATAATCCTAGTTGTTTCTTAACTGAAATAAACACTTCAGATTGTCCTAAAATCGCAGAAGCTACCGCGTTATATGATTCTAGTTTCCCCATTCCATTTACTTTACTTAATACTAGACCGATAGATTTCACAATAATAGGTAATACTTTAATGTGTTGTAAAATACCTATTAAAGCTGATATAAATACGATTGGCATTAATACACTTAAAAAGAATGAAAACTCTTTTTGATTTACTAATCCCCCAAATACGAAATTCACACCATCAGCGGCATATTTTAATAATTCTCCAAAACCATCTGCTATTCCGCTAATTAATATATTCCCTACACTTGTATTTAATAATAAAAACCCAAAAATGAATTGTAATATAACCATCGTTATGATTGGGCGATATTTGACTTTCTTTCTATCATTACTAGCAAGCCAAGCAATACCTAAAATCAATACGAGGCCTAAAACACCGATTAAGTATTTCATAAGCCGTCTCCTCCCATTCGTATCCGCTTACATCTTTTTCAATTGTTAAAGCAATAGATACACTTTACTTTAAATGTGTATCTATTGCCCTTTACTTCATTATTGATTAGTAGTTATCTGTAGCACCTTTTGCATCATTTAATACGATTGCAACACTAGCACTTGCTCCAACGCGAGAAGCTCCAGCCTCTACCATTTTGTCTGCATCTTCACGTGTACGAACGCCGCCAGATGCTTTTACACCAACGTTTGGTCCAACTGTTTTACGCATTAATGCGATATCTTCTGCAGTTGCTCCGCCAGTTGAGAATCCAGTTGAAGTTTTTACGAAATCAGCACCAGCTTTTACTGATAATTCACAAGCACGAACTTTTTCTTCATCTGTTAGAAGGCAAGTTTCAATGATTACTTTTACAAGAGCTTTTCCTTTTGCTGCTTGTACTACTTCATAAATGTCTTTCTCAACGAACTCATTGTCGCCATCTTTTAAAGCACCTACGTTGATTACCATATCAACTTCAGTTGCACCTTTTGCGATAGCATCTTTTGTTTCGAATGCTTTTGTTTCAGTAGTGCTTGCTCCTAATGGGAAACCGATTACAGTACAAACGTCTACATCATGTCCAGCTAATTCTTCAGCAGCTAGCTTTACCCATGTAGGATTAATACAAACTGAAGCAAATTTGTATTGCTTTGCCTCTTCGATTACTTTCATAACATCTTCTTTAGTAGAATTTGGTTTTAAAATTGTATGGTCAATTAACTTTGCAATGTTCATTATCTTCACTCCTCATATCTTTTAACAACTTCATTCTAACTCTTAGTTGAACAAATGTAAATACACTTTTGAAATTTTGTTCACTCTTTTACAAAAGGGAATTTCTTGTAGTAGATACGGTGCATTCTAGCTGAGAAACAATTCATATACATCACAAGTTGAAATCAAAACTTTTATGTTAACACTGGTAGTATGTATCTCAATATCCATAATTATTTTTAAAAAGGAAGTTTGTGTTCCAAGAAGGACTCCTATCATTTATACATAACAAAATAAAAGGCTTTCTCAAAATTAATATTTTGAGAAAGCCTTTTATTTCTAACCTTTTTGATAATGTAACAATTCCTTCGCCGTATGCTGATCGATAATTAATACATTTGCATACCCGCCACGTAACGCACCATCAATTGCTTTTACTTTTCTATTACCACCTGCAACTAAAATAGAACGTTTCTTTAATTTAAGTTCCTCTAACTCAATTCCAATTGTACGCTTATTAATTTCTTCGCTACTAATATTTCCGTCTCCATCAAAGAAACGTGAACAAATGTCACCGACCGATTGTTTTTTCAAAATGTTCGTTTCATCCTTATCGAAATATCCTAATCGGAATAATAGCGCTTCGTCTCGCACTGTTCCAACAGTGAAAACTGCAATATTCGCTTGTTTTCCCATTTCGATAATGTGATGAATATGTCTATCTTGCTCCACTAATTCTTTTGTCACTGCATTATCAAATATAACTGGAAGGGGTAGATTTCTTGGCGTCGTTTGAAAAGCATCTGCAAATAAAGCAATCGTCTCATTCGCATATGTATTTACACTTGAGTGACTAATGCCACCTTTTAATTGGACAACCTCTACACCTTTCACATGTTGCGGCACGATTTTTCTAGCGATTTCATACATCGTCATTCCCCAGCTTACACCAACGATATCACCAGTTTTCACGGTCTTTTCCATATACTCAGCAGCATACTTACTAATATACTCCGTAATCGTTGCATATTCTGGTACTGGAGAAAATACGACATGCGCTTCTAACAGGTTGTACTTTTCTTTAAGTAAATTCCCAACGTTATCTAAATCAGCAAACGGATCGGCTATGCTAATTTGAACAAATCCTTTTTCTTTTGCGTACTTTAATAATCTAGAGATCGTCGGTCTTGAAATATTTAATTTGTTAGCAATTTCTTGCTGACTATAATCTGATTGATAATATAATCTTGCAACTTCAACGCTTAACTGTTGTTTATCTTTTTCCATAGTAACTTATTACAAACCCTTTCCTGTATTTCCCTTTCGTTACAAGCATTATACAGCTTTATGCAAGAAATTTCGACTACCGAATTTTATCCACCTAAACTTCTATTCCACTTAGTATATACAATGAAACTTTATTGTGTAGCTTCATAAACTCAATACAGATGATCTTGAAGCAGATAAAGTGAAACTTTAATCAGTGGGGGGGGTGTCCATCCCCCACTGATTATTAGCCCTCACCAATCGGGCTTTTACGGGCAGTTGATCTCCCACCTAAATCCCCCGCATTCCCCGAATTTTGAGGTGGGAGTCTTACTGCCCGCAAATAGCTGGATAAATCGATTCATATTCAATTCATTCTTTTTGTTCTTTCTGTAGTAACGATAACAAAACCCTTCAATAACAAACATTGAATATTATTTATGGAACTTCCTTAACGTACGGTAAAACCAAGTTTTTTAACATAGAAATTCCTTAGCGTACGAAATTCACGTTTTGATGGCGAGACCCCATGGCCATCAAACTAAAGTTTTAATGTACCCCAAAATAAAAATTTTCTTTCACTACAGTTAATTACTTTGAGAAGTCAGCGGATTTTTCATTTTAGGGGGATTTTGTTTTGTTAGCTTGATAGTGATGGGATACAGCCAACATTTTGGAAGTTTTATATGCTAAGCGAATTTCAACCTAAAAAAGTCGAATTCCTGTACGTTAAGTGAAGTGGCATTTCATTCAAATAATCCCTATTATCTGAAGTTAATAAAGTCTTTTACACTCTCTTCTTTAAAAACGTTTCCATAATATCCTTCTTGAATCTTTCATAATCAAGCTGAAAAGCTACATTATGCGCTTTATAGCCTGGATTAGTAGCAAAACGAAAGTCTGCAATACTTTGACCAAATCCTTCTCCTTGATCAGGAATTACTTTAATGGGTACTCTTGAAAGGCCAACAGCCTCTTGATTCAGCAAATACCACACTGTTACAAAATCATGCATAGGGCTTCCACTTATACCAGGATTAGACTTGGAGTAGAATTTATAATAATAGTCTAACATAGGTTTGATGATGAGTCCTGCAAGGTCCTGTGTATTCCGATGAAATGCATCAATTTGCTGGACCATTTCGGGTGTAACAATCGCATGTTGAGTCACATTTAAAGGAATAATTGTCAAGTTCTTTGCATGCTGCAGAATTAAGTTTGCTGCATAAGGGTCTGAGTAAAAGTTAGCTTCAGCCACAGCAGTTACGTTACCTGGATAGAAAAAAGCTCCCCCCATGCAAATGCATTCTCTTACGTTTCGCATTGTTTCTAAATTCAACACAAAAGTCGTAGCTAGCGAAGAAAGTCTTCCTAAATTGATAATTGTAAGATCTTCTAAATTTGATTCTATAATTTGATAAATATCATTTAAAGGATAAACTGGATATGAAATTTCAGGGGGAATGATAGGTCCTAATCCGACTTTTCCATGTACCTCAGGGAAATACTGAATCAATATACCTGTCAACGGTACAGAAGCACCAAGGAATACGGGTATCTCTTCTCTTCCCGCAATGTACTTCAAATAGTTAATATTTCTTATTGCATTTTCTCTGGATACATTTCCATAATCGGCTACAATTCCTACAAGTTGAATGTCTTTACGAAAAAAGGTGTACAGTATAGCAAACGCATCATCAATCCCCAAATCTGTAAACAGGAGAACCTTTTTTTTCATATCTCTTCCTCCAAAATCTATAGAATCCTACTTTCACTAATGATGTAGTGATCAGACTAAGCTTGTATGTATATATTTTATGTATTCTTAAAGAGTGGATTCTATTCACTTGAAATAGCTTTGCTCATCTAAATTTGATATTATGTTCAAGCGTAAGTTTCTGTTCTTAAGTTCATAGGCATGGTGTGCTATCCCATGCCTAAAGGCGATGGGCTTTCTCGTTCGGAATGGCTGTAAGTTCTTCTACATTAAGTACGGACGGATACTTTTCTCCAGTTATAGAATGGTCTTTAATGATTATAAGTATTATTTTAAACATTACTGCAGTTATAGGCTTATCACTACACGTCTTTGTATATCAACCTATGAAAAGATTTGAAAAAATTAAAATGAGACCTTCAAATAAAATAATTATATTTGAGGTAACACCACATCGCCATCGAGTGTTGATTTAGAAAAAAGTTTAATTATAAATATTTTATGATATTCAATAAATTTAACTTATAAAAATATTTTTATTCTTATTCAACTATCCTGCCCCGTTAGTTTAAGTACATTTCTTCACAATTTTTACAGTGATAGTAACATAAATACCCAACAAAAAATCATCTCACCTCTAGAAATCTATAATGGTAGTTTTAGAATAAGTGAATAAGAGAAATAACCGCCATTGATTATTTCTCTTTTCATATACATATTTATTTTTGGAAAAATAACCTAACTCCAAATACTAATAATACTGTGCCAGTAATACCCTCTATTGTACGGTTCACTTTTTCTTTTCTTAAAAAAGTTCTTAATTGACGTATTAGTGAAATATAAAGTAAATACCATGTTGCTGTCAAAGTCGTAAATGTGAGTCCTAACAACAGAAATTGGAAGAGATGACTTTGATTGCTCACAATAAATTGGGGTAGAAAACTTAGGAAAAATACAGCCGTTTTCGGATTTAAGATTGCCGTGGTAAATCCTTGTCTAAAACTTTTAATCGTACCAATATCCTTAGAGTTCATTTCCACTGAACCTGACATATCTTCTTTTTTAGAAAAGGCACTTTTAATTGACTTTACAGCTAAGTAAATTAAATAAAAAGCCCCAGCATATTTTATTAATGTAAATAGCATAGCAAATTTCATTAGGATAGCAGAGAGTCCTAGTGTAGCCATTATTGTATGAATCATCATTCCAGATACCGTTCCTAAGACGGTCCTTATCCCACCATTTCTACCATGCGAGATAGTGTTTTTTGTAACTAAGGCAAAACCGGGACCAGGCATTATTATGATTAGGATTGCTGTAAGGATAAATAATAAATAATTTTCCATGTTTTAGTATTTCCTTTCCAATTTTTAGTTTTGCTTATAGTATAGCTTTTTCCCTTAAAACATTAAATATAAAAAGCGTGATCAGGAGTTTATCGAGGTTATTAGTATCAATTTGACCAAACATTATCCCAAAGCTACATTGATAAAACACACGGCAAACTTATGGGTAAAATTACAAGCTCGGCTCTCACAAAAAACGGGATAAAAAATAAACAGCGGCACTAGTCCGCTGTTTATTTCGTCACGCCTTCATGTAATTTTTCTGTATAATCCTTTACATCCTTCCAGCTATCTTTCGCCGTATTTAAATCTTCTTTTATAAAGGTAAACTCTTCAGTGCTAATTCCTTTTACGTTTTGTAGTAAATTATTATATTTTGCACCTACCGTATACCATTGATTTGATATATTTTGCAGTGCCGTAATTGCTGCATCAATTGTTTCTGTCATATTTGTTGTTTTATTTTTCACATCTGTCAAAATTGCCACTTCTGCTTGCGCTCCTGAAATTCTATCCTTTAAATTAGCTATTTCTCTTTCTGCATTTGCAATGTCTTTTTTCGCAATCGCAATCATTGGTCCGCCAGCAAGACAAGTTATTAGCGCTACGCAAAGTACACCACCAGCAATGACCATATCATTACTCTTTTTGATCGAATCATTATATGTATTTATTTGTTGCTCTAGAGCTGGAATACCAGCATTCGTACTCGCCAAAATCGAGGTTAATTGATTTGTATCCTCTTTAAAACTATTTGTATCTTTCGCCATTCTATCGCGAAAAGCTTTTAAATCTCCTAATAATACATCTACCTCATTTTGATTCTTTAAAATGTCCGCATACAACTTTTCTATATCCGCTTTTAATTTACCACTATCTTTTTGATCGATAGCTAATAGCATGTCATTATAGTACGTTTGAAAAGTATTATTATAATCAATAATATTTTGATCCATTTTCATAATTTGAGGTTTCATATTATTTAACCAATAAGCCGCGTTAATTTTTGCATCTCTTTGATGCTGAACCATATTCCCTTTAAACTCACCATTAATTGAACTTATTTTACTCAAATCAGTCTCTTGCTGATTTTGAATTAATTTTGCATATGAATCCATTGCGAATATGCTCGATGTCGTTTGCGCCATTACATCTTGGAACCCTGCTGGTCCGAGAGAATAATTTTTTGCATTTTCTTGTAATGTTTTTACGTTTTGTTCTGCTGCAAGAGGATGTAAAGGAAACGCATTACTCGTTGCGACTCCAGCAATCATTATCGTTAAAAGGCATTTTTTATAGAAATTATTACGCATACTTATCACCTATTCTTTTTATGAGGATATGAAACGTTAGAGGTAAAAAAAGCTCCTGCTCACTACTGAACAGGAGCTCTCTATTATTTAATAAATATTTTATCTATACGTAATGCTATAACAGTTTAATTGTTATTATGCTTTTTTCGTATCTACTACTTTAATATCTTCAGCATAAATTTTTTCTGCATAGTCTTTAATGTTCTTCCAGCTATCTTTCGCAATGTTTAAATCTTCTTTAATAAAAACAAGGTCGTTTGGACTAATTGAATCTACATTTTGAAGTAAAGAATTATATTTTGATCCCATTGTATACCATTGATTTGAAATGTTTTGCAACGCTGTAATTGCAGTGTCAATCGTATTTGTTAAATATTCTGTTTGTGTTTTAATGTTTGTTAATCCTGCCACTTCTAATTGGGCAGTTGTAACTTGTCCTGTTATCTTTTGAATTTCTGCCTGTGCATTATCAAGCTCTTTCTTCGCTAATACGATTCCTGCAGTACCACCACCTACAGCTGCTGCACCACCTGCAATTAGTGCGATTCCTAGCGGCGTTCCTGCTCCCGTAGCAATAACAACTGCACCACCGATAATTGCAATTGGTCCTAAAGCTGTCGCAACAGATGAGCCGATAATAATTGCATTATATTTACTAATTGCTTCATTATACGTTGTAATTTGATTTTGCAGAAGCGGAATTCCAGCATCTTGACTAGCTAAGATAGATGTAATTTGATTTGCATCTCCCTTGAAATTTTGAGTATCTGTAGTCATTTTATTTCGGAATTTCTTCAAGTCTTCTACTAACTGATCTACTTGCGCTTTATTTTCATTAATACTACTTGATAATCTAGTTAGACCTTTCGTAAGAGTTGCTTTATCCTTTGTATCTACCGCAGCAACTAAAGTATCATAATAGTTTTGGAACTTCGTATTGTAGTTAATGATATTTTGATTCGTTGAAATAAGCTGTGGCTTCATTACATCTAACCATTGTTTCGCATTTCCTCTAGCTGTATCTTGATGCTGAATCACTTTTCCTTTTAAAGCTGCATCAACTGACGATACATTACCAAAGTTAACATTACCTTGTTTAATAATTGTTAAAGCGTACAGATCCATTACTAAAGCGTTTGAACCTGTTCTTTCCATTGCATCTTTCAGGCCTTCTGGTCCTAATGAATATTCTTCATAGTCATTATAAGCTTTTGCTACCGCATGAACTGGAGCTTGTTTCACTGTACTTTCAGCTGCATAAGTATGCGCCGGCATAATGTTCCCTGCTGCAAATACTGCCATAAGTGCTGATAGAGCCATTACTTTATAAGGTTTTTTCGTCATTTCTCTTCTCTCCCTATATCGTTAATTATTTTTCTGTTTAATGTACTTCAACGTTTGTAACGTAATCTTCAAATTGATTCGTTTGCTTATTCATTTCATCACTTACTTTTTTGAGTTGATTGAAATGTTTTTGAAGTAAACTATTGTCTGTATACGTGCCTTCTTCAATATTTGTTTGAATTTGGATCATATTATTATTTAAAACTTTCCAATCTGTTAATAACGTTTCTAAAGTTGCGATTTGGCGATCAATTAGTTCTGTAAAGCTACTTACTTGATCTTCAACGAATGTAATTTGAGTCGCCTCTGATTCAGTTTGTGATAACTTTTGAATAAGTGGTAATAGCTCTTTTTGCTTTTGCTGAATACGAAGAGCTGCTTCCCTCGTTTGACTATCTGCAGCATTTACAATTTCATTACTTAAAGTACCAATAGAAACAAAATCGATTGTTTTCGTTTGTGCAGTTTGATTTGTGATTGTAAATACTTGTTTACCGATATTAATAGAACCTTTAATAATTTCTTGAGGTCTATTCAAAATAATAGTTAGTTCAGCTTGAATTTCCCCTTGAATTCTTTTAATATCTTCTCTTAATTTCACAATATCTCCACTTGATCCTTGAAGTGTTTTTATTGCCTCATCAGCTTTAATTGATAAGTTGTTACTATCTTTGTCTAATACCGATTTAAATCGATTTAACTCTAATAAATCTTGCTCCATACTCTCTTGGATGCTTTGTACTTGCACTTGCAATTTTCCATATGCGCTTGTGAAATCTGCTTTTGCTTGTTCATCTTCATTTACTTTTCCTGCTAGTTCATATAGCTTACTATAATAGCTATTAAATCTAGTGCTATATCTCATCATCTCTTGATTTAGGTCGATTAACTTCGGATTATATTCATCAATCCACTCTCGTACATTCGCCTTTGCAAACTTTTGATGATTCGTCAAACTACTCATAGCGTTTACCTTAATGTCTGGTTGTTGCAAAATAACTAATCCGTATGCTTGTATAAGTGGTGACTGTGACCCTAACATTCTAATTGAATTTGATAATGTATTTGGAGCAATTACATTTTGCGCATATACTGTTTTCACTTCTGTTTGCCCCCCCTTAGCGTAAGCGCTTACAGGAACAAGACAACTCGTAGATACTGCTGTAACCAATAACCCTGTAATTAAAGTCTTTTTCACTTTAACTCCTCCTATGTATTAGCAACTATTACTATCGCATTTTATTATTCTATTTTCTTGCACATTATTTGAGATGGTTAAAAACCGAGAACGTTCTCACCGTGATTCATGTACTAACCACCTCTCTCAAATTTTATTGCTACAGTACTTACTTATTGTTATAAAACATTCCATAACTTTTCATATGTGCTTAGTATGAATAATATTGTATAAGTGTTCTATTTTATCGCAATTTCCACATTCATACAGTGAATATATTACATAAAAATATTATTCATTTTAAACTAATTAACGTACGAAAGTATGAAATTTCGTTTTGTTTTCATGTAAGTTTTGTACTGTAAGGTCATTTAAACACAGCTATTAATCCATCGTAAAGAAGTATTTTCATTCCCTTTATTTTCAAGAACTCATGTCTTTATTCCAAAATAAAATCCGATTAACTTTCTCAATTAAAATATCCATATATCACAACAAAAAACACTGCTTACTCATAACTGATAATGTTATATTAATATATCTTTTGAACCCGTATGCAATTATGCATAGTATATGCACAAAAAAGGATAACTTCACTTTCGTGAAGTTATCCTTAAAAAATTCCCTTACTTTTTCAAATGATACGGTACTGTCGTAATAACAACATTTCTTTTATAGAGTAAATACGCACGAATGAGTAAACTAGACTGATTATGAAGAATGTTATGCCAACCTTTTTTCGGAATAAACTGTGGTATAACGACCGTAACTCGGTAATTTGATTCACTCGCCTTATATTGTACTGTATCAATAAATTTTGTTAGCGGCTGAATAATACTTCTATAATGAGAATGTAATGTAACAAGCCTTACTTCAGGTTGCCACTTCTCCCATTTCTCTTCAAATTTCTTTTCCTCTTCTCTGTCAAAAGCAACATACACAGCGATAACTTGATCTGCAGAAAGAGCTTTAGCATAGTTCAGTGAATTTTCTACTACATGAGTCATACCAGCTACAGGAACGACAATTACATTCCCCTCAATCGGAACAATCCGTTCACAAGTTTTTAAACTTAATTGATCGCCCACTGCATCATAATGCTTCTTAATTCGATGGAACAAGAAGATAATGAAAGGTAAGAAAATAAGGATTGACCAAACTTGTGCGAACTTAGTTAAAAAGAACATACTCATTACGATAAAACTAATAACTGCACCAATTAAATTAATCGTTAAACGTAAAATCCATCCTTCAGGCTTTTCACGAAGCCATTTTAGTACCATTCCAGTTTGGGAAAGTGTAAACGGAATAAATACCCCTACTGCATATAGCGGAATCAAGTGTTCTGTTTTCCCCTGAAAAGCTACAATTAAAATAATCGAAGAAATCCCAAGTATAATAATACCGTTTGAATAACCTAGGCGGTCTCCTCTAATTGTAAACATTCTCGGTATAAACTTATCTTTTGCAAGATTAACTGCTAATAACGGAAATGCAGAATAACCTGTGTTAGCAGCAAGAATTAATATTAAAGCTGTTGTACCTTGTATGAAATAGTACATGAAATTACGCCCAAATGTTTGTTCAGCTATTTGAGATACGACTGTTACTTCCTTACTCGGTGTAACTCCGTAATAATAAGCTAAAAAGACAATTCCTGTGAATAAAACCGCAAGTAATGCACCCATTGCAAGCAATGTTTTTGCTGCATTATTAGGTGCAGGATCCTTAAAGTTTGGAATTGCATTAGAAATTGCTTCAACACCTGTTAATGCAGAACTACCTGATGCGAATGCTCTTAACAGTAGAAATAAACTAATTCCCGCGACTGGTGTTCCAATTGGCGAATGCAGCGTGGGTGAAACTTGACCAGTTAAAATATTGTATACCCCTACACCAATTAATATAAATAAAGCTAGAACAAATAAATAAACCGGATATGCTAAAACGGAAGCTGATTCCGTTACGCCCCTTAAATTTAAGATAGTAATCAATATGACAAATATAATCGCAATGATTACATTATGTGCATGTAAGCTAGGAAAAGCAGATGTGAGCGCATCTGTACCTGCAGATACACTTACTGCAACAGTTAAAATATAATCGACTAATAAAGATCCACCAGCTATTAAGCCTGGATTCATCCCTAAGTTTTCTTTTGATACAACATATGCGCCCCCACCATGAGGGTAAGCAAAAATAATTTGACGATAAGATAAAATAAGAGCTGTCAATAATACTAATACCCCAACAGCTATCGGAATGGAATACCAATAAGCTATTGCTCCAAGTCCTGCTAAAGCAATTAATATTTGTTCTGGACCATATGCAACCGATGACAATGCGTCAGAAGACAAAATTGCTAGCGCCTTCGTTTTATTGAGCTTTTGCTCCCCTAACTCAGTTGATTTTAACGGTCTTCCAATTAAAAATCTTTTAATAGATGAAACCACTGCTGTCCACTCTCCAATAATTTTGTACGAACTTTTCTGCTTGTTTCAGCCCATAAACTTTTTTAGAAAACAAAAAATGTCTACAAGCCGTCAAGAAATAGACTTGTAGACATTATATTTTTTGTCGCACAAGCTCCACCTTCCTTCTCAATATAACGCTTACGAGGTTAGCTGTCGGATTCGGGCCTTTGAGTAGCCCTACCTTTTTCAAGGATTCACCCCATTGAATTATGCACTAATTCATTAAAACGGGTCCCCCGCACCATGCGGTTTAAGCGATTTAGAAAATTGAAACTGTGGATTATAATACTCCTTTATTTTTAAAATGTAAACAAAAATTTTTAAAAATAAAAAATTTTAAATGATTGCGCATAATCCGCCGATAAATATACATAATGAATACTAAAAAACCCTTAAAGGAGACCCGTATGTCTAAAAAGAAGAAACCGCTTTTTTCTGACTCATATTTAGATGCAGTAGCAAATGAAATTAATCAGTTATATGGTAAACGCGAACAGGAAATAAATTTGACAGAAAGAATTAAAAGAAACAAATAATTTGTCATACTCAAATAAAAAAGATAGCAATACACTTATATATTGCTATCTTTTTTATTATTTCATACATCTAATTATATTATGGATTTATTAAAGGTCGTTTCCTCATACACTTTCAAATTTTGATATACAGCACCTAATGAAGGTGCTTCTATAGAAAATTGTTCTGCTACATCCAGTAAGTATCCTTGTAAATGTTCCCCTTCGATGAGCGAGCCTTTTTCCATATCACGCTGCATAGATGACTTCATATCATAAGAAATTTTATCAATCGTTTTCATATGGTCCTCAATAATATTATCTTTAACCGGAGCCCCCAATGCCCTCATAATTTGCACAGATTCCTCAAATAAGTTTCGGATAAAATCACGTCCACCTTCACTCTCACGAATCGGTCCTATTGGTGCACGCATTAATGTTGTCACACCTGACATTACAGTGATAAATAAATATTTATGCCACATATCTTGCGTAATATTTTCACTTAAAACAAAACTAGCTTTTGTACCTGCAAATGCTTTAGAAATAGGCTTTATTCTCTCTGAATCTTGAGGCTTAATTTCCCCAAATACAAGTCTGTTTGCAGCACTAGTTTGTACAATTTCTCCTTGATCGTTTAACGTCGTCTCGATAAAGCATAAACCACCAATCACTTTTTCTTCACCGAATTCCTTTTGTAATAGTGATAAATGAGCGATACCATTTAACAATGGAATTATGACTGTATTTTCACCTACAAACGGCTTTAAATCTATGGTCGCGTCGTTTAAATGATACGCCTTTGTTGAAAATAAAATCACATCAAATGGAGAAGTTCTATCTTCTTTCGTTATCAGTTTCGGTTGAAAGGAAAAATCTCCATTAACACTACGAATAACAAGTCCTTTTTCCTCTAATTGCTGTTTTCTTTTGCTGCGAACGAGAAATGTAACATCTTCTCCCTTTTCTACTAATCGGCCACCAAAAAATCCGCCGACGCCACCAGCTCCTAATACTAAAATGCGCATACTACATCCCCCTTTTCATAAAACAATCACACTAGTTTTAGTATACATAATATTATACATGTCTCCTATTAAATAAGCTGAATTTTCATTCTTAAACTAGTGAAAACGAGAGGTTATTTAATAGGAAAATTGGGCATGTTGTTTCTATAGCTTATATGGAAAGGAAACAATGTAGATGGAGGCAATACAAACAATCGAAGAAAAAGATGTAACAACAGCTATATTTCAATTTATATTCCCGTTTTCGTTTAAAACTGGATATGAACAAAATATGTTCCCTTTCTTACAAAAAAATGATTTTCGACCTTTTCGACTCGATCATCTTGAAGATGAAAATACATATTACGGGAAATTTCAAGTTTCACATCAAAATATGGAAGCATACTATCTTTCCTTTACAAATAAAATTCTCTTTCCTCATTCAGAACATCAAAAAGGATTACAGCGCTATTCTAAAGACCTTAATTTAAATGGACATTTAACAACTAACCTTATTTCCGTTCCATTCAAGATACATTCTATTGATGTAACACTTTGTCCTTATGAGCTTGGGTTCTTAACAATTCGGACAGAAATAAAAACCGCTCCAAACATGACATTATCAGAAGCGATTGAATTCGCGGCTCGCTTCCGTGTACTTGAAACTAAAAGTGATACGACTGAGACTATTTGTATTGAATGTGATGGAAAAAAATATTCACAAGTAGAAAAACTTATATTCGGTGATTTATTTCATGGTTTAACAAACTTCTTTGAGAACAAGAGATTGCGGAGTTCTTACTTTCAAACATTCCCTTTCTTTGAAGACCAGCGAATGTATGTACAAACTTTATTATCCATAAACAAAGAGTCAGACCTTCATGTAGTCGATGTATATCGAGCTTCCAGTCTTTCCGGATTATCAGATGATGGTAAGCCATATATTAGTGCAAATAATGTTCCTTATATTCACGATTATTTAACAAAACATTCTTATCAAAGATGGGCTCCTAACCGTTACTTTATTATGGAAGAACATATTTTCACATGTATTACAAATGAAGGTGAACAAGCAGTCACTAAACTTGCTAGTCAAATGTACGGGGAGTTTTATTACGCTTTATTATTAAATTTATTTCATAAAGTTGTTTTATTAAAGATGGCAAACGCCTATGCTGAACTAAATATTGAACAAGATACAAATGAGATAGAGAAGTTAATTTACTCTATCAATTCGTTTACAGCTAACTATTTTTCTTTAGAATTAGTATCTCAATCACAAAGTGAAGATATTTTCTTTCGCTTAAGAAAACTTTTCAACATTGAAATACTATATACGAACGCGAAACAAAATCTTGATAGTTTGTTTAAATATCAAGAAAATGTTGCTTCTAAAAAAGATAGCCTTTTATTATTAATTTTAACGCTCTACTCTGTAGTAGGCCAAATGTTAGGGTTTACTATGATTGACCTTTTAAAAAACACTGATTCAAATCATATATCTTCACCCCTTGAATATTTTGCTCTTTTAATAGCGATTAGCGGTATAGTCATTTCCCTCATTTTAGGTGCACAAGGTTTATACCAATGGGCTATACAGCATAGAAGAAGAAAAGCATGGGTAAAACAAACTGTATTATCTGCTGTTAAAGAGAAAGAAGATACAAAGTAAATAAAAAAACAGATGGCAGCACGATGCTACCATCTGTTTTTTTATTTAGCTAATTCTGCTTACTTCCCTGCTTCGATTTTTTCTAATGTAGCAGCTACTTGCTCTTCTGTTAATTCGTGTTGCACGATATAACGATTACGTGGGTGTACACGACATTCATGAGAACATGCACGTAAATGTTTTGCTTCACTTTCTTCAGAACATAAAATTTTCTTGTTACATTCTGGATTTGCACAGTTTACATAGCGCTCACAAGGTTCACCTGTAAAATGATCTTTACCAACGATAACATGTTCTTTTTGGTTTACTGGTACAGCGATACGCTCATCAAATACGTAACATTGACCATCCCAAAGTTCACCCTGTACCTCTGGGTCTTTTCCGTACGTTACAATTCCGCCGTGAAGCTGACTTACATCTTCATGGCCTTCTCGAACTAACCAACCAGAGAATTTCTCACAGCGAATTCCACCTGTACAGTACGTTAAAATCTTTTTACCTTCAAGTGTTTCTTTGTTTTCTCTAATCCAATCTGGTAATTCACGGAATGATTCAATATCTGGTTTGATCGCACCTTTAAAGTGTCCTAAATCAAACTCATAATCATTTCGTGCATCAATGATAACTGTATTTTCTTGTTTCATTGCCTCATAGAATTCTGTTGGTTCTAAATATTTCCCAGTCATTTCTTTTGGGTTAATGTCGTCTTCCAAGCGAAGTGTAACTAACTCTGGGCGAGGACGTACGTGCATTTTCTTAAATGCATGCTCATCCGCCTCATCAATTTTAAAAACGATTCCAGCAAAACGTGGATCATTGTTCATTACTTCCATGTATTTCTCTGTTTGCTCAACAGTTCCAGAACAAGTTCCATTAATTCCTTCTGTCGCTACAAGAATTCTTCCTTTTAACTCAAGTGATTTACAAAATTCTAAATGCTGTTCAGCAAATTCTTCTGGATTTTCAATTGTTGTGTACATGTAATATAGTAATACTCTATATGGTTTTGTAGTTGCCAATGTAGTTCTACCACCTATCTAAATTTTAAAATCATGTATAAGTTAACGTTCATATCAAAACATATATAATAAGAAAATATATACAAAATTGTACTTAGCCTATTTTCTTCTATTTACAATTTTTTCTATAAGTTAACAGAAATAAAAACAAGATTACAGAACAAAACACTACGGTTAGATTGTAATCCCAATATATTATATATCATACAATTCCATTTCCATCAATTAATATGCTGTAATATAGGCTGTATGTTCACATAAATTTCAAAAACAACCCTATAATTTATTATCTTCTCCCTTATTCAACAACCATAAACTCCCAAAATGTTTTTGCATCGTCACACCATTCATTGCACACAGTCATATAATTTGCATTAAGGAAACTTTTATGTTCAAATAAAATCATCACATAACATATCTAAATGTATTGAAATAATGAGTAAGAATAAGGTGAACACTACTATGAATAAAAATATATCAAAAGATGAACAAGTCCCTTCTCAAAGTACAACAGTTCAATCAGCTCATTTAGCGTTAAGTGGACAAACAAAAGGATTTAAAAGACTGTTACCATTCTTAGGCCCTGCTTTTATCGCATCAGTTGCTTATATTGATCCTGGGAATTTCGCAACGAATATTGCTGCTGGATCCCAATATGGGTATTTATTACTTTGGGTAATACTCGCTTCTAATTTAATGGCTGTATTAATCCAAACTTTATCAGCTAAATTAGGAATCGCTACTGGAAGAAACCTTCCTGAAGTAGCTCGCGAAAACTTCCCCAAACCAGTTTCCATCGGTTTATGGATACAAGGGGAACTCGTTATTATGGCTACAGATTTAGCTGAATTTATCGGGGCAGCACTCGGCTTATACTTACTATTTGGAATTCCGATGTTACCAGCTGCTTTAATTACAGCGGTTGGATCATTTATTATTCTTGAATTTCAACGCAGAGGCTTTCGTCCATTAGAAGCTATTATTACAGGGATGATTTTTATCGTTGTTATCGCTTTTGGTATCCAAGTCTTTTACGCAAAACCGGAATTAAGCCCTCTTCTTTCAGGACTATTTACTCCAAAATTCCAAGGTGTGGATAGTATTCTTTTAGCAGCTGGAATTTTAGGCGCGACAGTAATGCCGCACGCAATTTATTTACATTCGGCCTTAACACAGCGCCGCGTAGTCGGAACAAATGATGAACAAAAGAAAAAGATTTTCCGCTTCGAATTCATTGACATTATTATTGCGATGGTTATCGCTGGAGCTATTAACGCAAGTATGCTAATTGTTGCTGCTGCACTATTCTTTAAAAATGGTCTACATGTTGAAGATCTTGATGTTGCTTTCAATCAATTTAGTAATTTAGTCGGTCCTGTATCCGCTGCTTTATTTGGAATTGGACTCTTATCAGCCGGATTATCTAGCTCTTCTGTCGGTACAATGTCCGGTGATATTATTATGCAAGGATTCATTCGCATGCATATTCCGTTATATTTACGCCGATTTATAACGATGATTCCGCCTCTCGTTATTATCGCTTTAGGCGTAAACCCAACTTACGCTCTTGTAATGAGCCAAGTTGTATTATCATTCGGTATTGCGTTTGCATTAGTACCACTTATTATGTTTACAAGTAATAAAAAGATTATGGGCGCACTCGTTAACCACCGTATAACAACATTCATCGCATGGTTAATCGCTGCACTCGTTATCGTTTTAAATATTTTCTTACTGTATCAAACATTTGTTGGTTAATGAAAAAGGGTATTCCAATTTTAATTTGGAATACCCTTTTTCAGCGAAATAAATTTCTTCTAATTACCACTTATGTATGTACCTCTTTCCGGCATCATCGCCCCTTTTTCAGTTCGAAAGTATAGCGGTAATCCTTCCGTAAGAAACATACTCGTATTAGATGGATCCTGCCTCTGATGATGAATATGTAAATGTGGTTCACTTGAACTTCCTGAGTTACCGACTTGAGCAAGAGCCTCCCCTTCATTTACGTGTTGTCCTTCTTTAACTTTAATTGAACCTTTCTTTAAGTGGGCGAGAAATAAAAATGTTCCTGTTTCATCTAGCTGTATATAAATGTGATTTCCTGCCATTGACTGAAAATCATCCTTACACCTTGAAAAATCTTTATTTTCAGATTAAATTATATAATAACAAATACATTCTAGTTTCACATGAACAGGAGTGAAGGCATGTTTCCTATATTAAAAACTGAGCGACTTATTTTACGAGAACTTACTGAAGAAGATGCACCGGGTATATTACATTGCTTTTCGAATACCGATGTCCTGCGCCATTATGGCCAAAAGCCATTACAAAATTTGGATCAAGTAAAACAAATCCTTAATAATTTTAAGTTGAGTTACAACGCAAGAAGCGGTATTAAATGGGGCATCGAATTAAAAGACAAGAAAGGGCTCATTGGAACAATTGGTTTTCACGATTGGTCTTCTGAGCATAAACGAGCAAATATAAGTTATGCCTTTCTCCCTGAATACTGGGGAAATGGATATGCCACTGAAGCGGTTTCTGAAGTTATATCATATGGTTTCCACACGCTACATTTAAAACGAATCGGTGCAATTGTCTTTCTTGAAAACGAAGCGTCAAATAAAGTGCTTTTAAAATTAGGATTTGAAAAAGAAGGTGTTCTGAAAAATTATATGTATCAAGATGATATTCCATATGATACGAATTTTTATTCTTTATTAAAATCGGTTTAATAGAATTTATATAAAAAAGAAACCTCACTCTTAAAAGTAAGGTTTCTTTTTTTATATAAATAATTTTACTTATTATCAATATAAGCATTCTTATAAGTATAAACGCCACCAAATTGATGCTTTTCAATTCCTTTTACATAATCCTTTTGTACATAAGCTGAACCAATATGGTAAAGCGGTGCTACCGCAGCGTCCTCTAATAGAATACGCTCAGCCTCTCGCAACGCTTCCCGTCTTTTCTTTTGATCTAGCACAAGATCATTTTTAGCTTTTTTTATTAGTTCATCGTAATGAGGATTAGAATAATTCATTTTATTATTTGGATTATTTGTCGTAAATAGCTCTAAATAACTAATTGGATCTTTATAATCCGGTCCCCAATTTACCATAGATATATCGTAATCACCTGTTTGTTCTAATTGTAATTTTTGCTTAAATGGCTGTTGTTTAATTTGTATCGTTAATCCATGCAAATTCTTCTCTAAGTCACCTTTTATATATTCCGCCATACGTTTTGCGTTATCTTGTTCAAACGTTAAGAACTCCAGTGTTACCTGTTCTACCCCAAGTTCTTTTTTCGCTTCTTCCCAAACCTTTTTCGCATTTTGTAAATCATATGGAGAAAGATCTCCGTTTTCTTTTCTAAAATCTTTGCCAGTCTCTTCAGTTATATGACCAGCTGGTACAAGTCCACTTGCAGGTTTTGCCCCGTTATTTATAAAGTGAGCGACGAAATCATCTTTATTTAATGCCAATGAGATAGATTGACGTACTTTCTTATTTGCTAACGCATTATTTTTTTCGTTAAAACGTAGCATAGCAATTCCAGGATCACTCGACATGTGTAATTCCTTATTCCCTTTATACTTGTCTACAACTTGTGAATTAATAGGGACTCGATCCAAATCGCCGGCTTCATATAAATTTACAGCTGTCATTGTGTCCTTTACGATATGAAAGTTTATTTCGTCTAATTTCACTTTCTTTTGATCCCAATATGTAGCATTCTTCTTTAATTGGAACTCTTGTTCATGTTTCCATTCTTCTAATACAAATGGGCCGTTATATATGAGATTACTAGGTTCCAATCCATATTCGTTACCTTGTTCTTTCAAAAATGATTCATGCTGTGGTAAGTATATAGGTAGCGCTAACAACTGTAAAAAATACGGAATTGGCTGTTCTAGTTCAACTTCTAACTTATAATCATTTATGACTTTAACCCCAAGTTCATCAAGTAGCATTGTTCCCTTATTTATTTCTTTCGCATTTTTCACATGAAAGAGCATGTATGCATATTGTGATGCCGTTTGCGGATTAACTGCACGTTTCCATGCAAACATAAAATCATTTGCTGTTACATTGTCTCCATTTGACCATTTTGCATCTTTACGCAAATCAAATGTATATTTTTTACCATCTTCACTTCTTTTAAACGATTTTGCTACTGCCGGAATAGGATGATCCTGATCATTTAGCACATACAACCCTTCAAATATGTTTTGCATAACGTGTGCTGATGTACCATCCATCGTTTTTGCAGTATCAAGTGAAGGAATTTCTTCTGATACTGTTACATTTAACACTTGTTTTTTAGCTTCTGCATCACTTTTATTAGCTTTATTATTACAAGCTGTTAAAAATAAAGATGTAACAAGTGCCATTACCATTAAACGGCTCTTTTTTCGCTTCATGAATTGCGCTCCTTAAATATAAAATATTATAAAACGTTATATATTATAGCAGAAATACCAATAGAAAGATGCGACATTCTATTGAATATTTATTCGTTCAAGAAAAAAGCTACCCTTTTTTAAAAAGGATAGCTTTTTCAACCGACATATAATACCTATCTTTGTAAACCTCGTTTAAAACGACTTGCTTCGAATATAATACGCTCTTCATCTAATGTTTTACATTCACCATTCCAAACAACACGTTTGCCGTTAATAATTACATCGCTTATATCTTTCCCACTAGCAGCATACACAAGATGTGATAACACTTCATCTGCTGGTTGTAAATGCGGCTTATTAGATGGATCAATCGTAATAAAATCGGCACACTTTCCAGGCTCAAGTGATCCAGTTTGTTTCATCCCAATTACTTCTGCTGCTCCTTTCGTCGCAAGAGAAAGCGCTGTTTCAACTGGCAATGCTGTTGCATCTTGATGAATACCTTTTTGTAATAAAGTCGCAATACGCATTTCTTCAAACATATCTAAATTATTGTTAGACGCAACACTATCTGTAGCAATCCCTACTTTAACCCCTGCTTCTAGCATCGCTTTTACATTCGCTATACCAGAACCTAATTTTAAATTACTATTCGGATTATGAGCTACTCGAACATCATGTTCTGCTAAAAATGCACGCTCATTTTCATTTAATACTACTCCATGCGCAATAACTGTTGGACGTTTAAACAATCCGCAACTTGCCGCATATTCTACTGGACGTTTTCCGTACTGTGCTTCAATATCACGTACTTCACGATCTGTTTCAGAAAGATGAATATGAACCATAGTTTGATTTTCTACGGCAATACGTGCGCACTCTTCTAACAGTTCTGTGGAACATGTATATGGACTATGCGGTGCAACCATCGTAGTTAACATACCACTTTCCTTATAATATCGCTTTACATATTTCTCCGCTTCTTCAATTGCTTTCTTTTCATCTTCTTTCGTTCCGAAGCTAAATAAAGTTCTTGAAATAGCAGCTCGCATTCCACTTTTTGACACCGTTTCCATAATTGCATCTTGATCTACTCCAATTGGATTAAACATATCAGAGAATGATGTTGTACCACTTTTCACCATTTCAAGTAATCCTAATTCCGTACTAGCAACCGCAAGCTCTGGAGTAAACTGGCTTTCAAGTGGCCAAATTCTCGTCTCAAGCCACGGCTGTAATAACATATCATCGCCAATACCTCTCAAAAGACTCATTACAACATGTGTATGTGTATTTACAAGCCCAGGTAAAAGCCACTTTCCTTTCATGTCAATTACTTCATCCACTTCAAAATCGTTAGCGAATTCTCCGCTATTTACATCTATAATTTGATCATTTTCTACAATGATATATCCATTTTCTATCACTTCATTTTGTTCATTCATCGTTACAATTGTAGCGTTTACATAAGTTGTTTTCAAAAGTATTTCCCCTTTCAACTCTATGAAGTTCCCTTTAATAAGTTACCACCATTATAGTAACTTATTAAAGATTAAGAGTCAAAAGATAATTTTAATTCTTTCATTATCTTTTCCTTCAAAATGTCATATTGTTTGTCATTTGTATCTGCAAATGCTTCTTCACGTCCATATAGTTTAATTTTTCATGAAATTGAGTCCAAGTAAAATCATGCCTTTTCCCATCCACTGTATTGTAAAAATGCCACACTTCTCCTACTTTCGTCTTTTTTATCTCTCCCCCGCATAATTCTTGAATAATAAGGGCCGTTACACCACATTGTCCCTTTGCCGGGTTTTCGCTCGTCCACTTAGAACTCGTTTCTATTGACCAAGATTTTATTAACGCTTCATATATTGGTTTTGTCTTTTTATTATCCATTCTCAGCTTCCCCTGACATTGGTAGTTTTACACACGATATTGTAAAAGAGGTAAAAGGCGATTTTTAAAAACCGTTGATGGTGTCTCACTGATTAGTTTTGCCCCTATTTTCACGTAAAATCCTTTCGCATTTGGATCACTATCAATCGTAAAACTTTTCAATCCTAGTTCATTTGCTTGCTCTACTACAAACCTCCAAAGTATTTTCCCGTATCCTTTTCCTTTATAACTAGGATAAATGTATAGGAAATCGAGAGCATTTTCATTATGTAAAAATGAGAAAAATCCAATCTTCGCATCATCATTTTCTAAAACATATACAAAAGTTATTTTTTATGTAATCCTCTGAGATCGTTAATTCTTCCTTACAAGCTAAAATAAATTTTTCACTATAACCCCAAGTAGCTTTTGAATGTAGTGCCAGTTGACTTAGTTCATTCGCTTCACTTACTACTGCTTCTCTTACCTTCATGATTCTTTCTCCTCACCTTCGATATGTAAACTACTAAAGTGATTCGGAAAGTAATTCAAAAAATCTTTAATTTTCATAGATTAGAAATCCACTTGCTTCTTTTATAACTTGCATTATAATATAGAAAAGTATTCCAAAAAATATTTCATTTAGGGGGAATTGCTTATGCCGTTGGATTACATTTCAGGTAACTAATATTCCAAAATTTGAAGGAGTGCCTGAAATTTGCTAAACTCATATATCAATTCATTCTTATATAAAAATACCGAAAAATTCAATGGTACAATTTTAGTAGCCCATAAAGAACAAACTCTTTATAAACAGTCATTTGGAAAAGCTAATTACGATTGGGACATACCTAATACAGCTACAACGAAGTTTCGTATCGGATCAATAACTAAAATCTTCACTGCAGTTGCTATTTTAATGCTTGTGGAAGAGAAAAAATTACAGCTACATGATACATTGGATCAATTCATTCCAACTTTCCCAAAAGGAAATCAAATTATGATTGAGCATCTATTAAGTCATACTGCTGGTGTTGGGAATATTACTGCTCAACACAACTTTTTAATACAGTCTTACCAGCCTCGAACACCGGATGAATTAATACAATGGATTATTACATGTCCCTTTGAATCTAGCCCTGGTGAAAAATTCAATTATTCGAATTCAGGTTATATTATATTAGGACACATCATTGAAGTTATAAGTGGGATTTCTTATGAAGAATTTCTTAAAAAGAAGATTTTATATCCACTCTCTATGATGAACACAGATGTTGATCTGAATCACACCATTCAAAAACATAAAGCAACTGGGTATGAGTTACATCCAATTCATGATTTACAGAACACATCATTTATTCATATGTCAAACTCGTATTCAGCTGGTGGATTATTTTCTACAGCCGAAGATTTATATATATTTGATCAAGCGATAAAAGAAAATCGTTTGCTTTCAAATAGTATGACGTCTCGCATGTTTACTGCAGGATCTTATGGAAATGGTTACGGCTGGAACATCGCTATGGCAGGCGAAAATAGTAAACTTGTATTCCATCACGGCGGCATTAACGGCTTTACATCCTCTTATTTACGGTTAATTGACAAAGAGGCTACAATCATCATTTTAAGTAATGTATCTACACTATTAACATCGACTCTTGCTAATGACATAGCTTCTTATATAGAGAATAACTATTAAAATTATTAATAGTTGTAACACGGTTCAATATATTGAACCGTGTTACAACTGATTTAATTCACCTTCGCACCATAACATCTCGCAACTGCAACCGCCTGCGCTATATCCAATTTCACATTTTTCAAATCAAAACTTTTAAAGTCGATTCTATCAACTACAGCTCCTTTTAAATCTGCACCGCTAAGTTTTGCCTTACCTAATTGTGCACCTGTTAAATCTGCTTCACGTAAATCTGCTTTTTCTAAATTACATTCATATAAGTCAGCTTCAATTAAACGAATCCCCTTTAACATTTGTTTACTTAAATTCGCAAACCTTAGATTCGTATATGACCAATCGCCGGAAATAATTGTTATTCCGTCTAAATTCGCCTCTTCAAAATCAGAACCAGTCATTTTACATTCTTCAAATTTGGATACAAATAAATTCGCACCAAAAAACTTACAATTAGCAAATGTAGTTCCTTGATGGATAGAAGCATTAAAAAGAGCACCAGTAAAATCACATTCTATGAAATTACAGTTTTTAGTAAAAAATTCTGATGCATCTATCCCTCTAAAACGGCATTTTATGAAGGTACAATTTTTCAATTCCTCTTCTTTTATCCAAACATCTTGAAAATCTATTTCTACATATTCTTTATTTACAAATTCACTCATAATCAATCCTCCAATTTTTCAAAAACCCTCACTTCAGCATGAAGTGAGGGTTTTTCTTATACAATATGCTCATCTAACCATGAAATCAAATCTTGAAATACATCTTCTCTATTCACTTCATGGAACATTTCATGTCTACCATTTTCATATAAACGCAGTGTTACATCTTTCACACCACATTTTTTATAGTTTTCATATACTTCATTTACACCTTTCCCCATATCCCCAACAGGGTCTCGATCACCAGAGAATATATGTATTGGAAGATTTTTTGGTGTCTTCTTATATTCTTCTAATTTATTTACTTCTAGAACTCCATGAAATAATTCTCGATAAAAACTCGTCGTACAAATGAATCCACATAACGGATCCGCAATATATTTATCAACTTGATTAATATCTGAAGATAACCAATCAAATTTCGTACGATTTGGCTTAAAGTGCGAGTTGAAGTTTCCGAAAGATAAGAAGTTCAGCATCGGACTTTTCGTTTTCTTTCCGCGAAGTTTCATCTCAATTGTCGCTACTTTATGACCAATACTTCCTAACAGCCCTGGATTTCCACCAGTTCCTGAAATGAGAAATCCATCATATAATTCGCCTCTAATTTGTACAGCCCGTCTTGATAAAAAAGAGCCCATACTATGCCCAAGTAAAAATAATGGACCTGCCTGCTCTTCTTTTATCATTTCCGAAACAAAGATAACATCAGACACAGCCTGATTCCAGCCTATATCCGGCTCGAAATGACCATAGTCCTCTTCTCTTTTTACTGTTTTCCCATGCCCTTTATGATCATGAGCATAAACACCATACCCTGCTTCTAATAAAGCATCAATAAATTCTGTATAAACACCTGCATGTTCTGTCATACCATGTGCAATTTGAACAATCCCCCGCGGATTTCCTTCTGGTAACCATTTACGCAAATAAATATCCGATTTATCCAATGCCGTAACGAAATTTTCCTGTATGCTCATTCCGACAGCCTCCAAATCTATTATGTATCTCTAAAATAATGAATATGCATTCATTATTCTTATTATGTATTATATGCAATTGCTTTCATTATGACAAATGCCGCACTTTTCCGATTAGCTCTCAAACTATTATGTTGACGAACAATAAATGAAATTATATAGTTACTTACATAAAGTAATTATAATATTTTTAGGAGGTTTCAATTATGATGCCATCATTATTTTTAGCACACGGATCACCTATGCTTGCTATTCAAGATACAGACTATACACGCTTTTTAAAGACACTTGGGAAAACATATAAACCGAAAGCTATTGTTATTTTTACCGCTCACTGGGAAAGTGAAGTATTAACGATTTCCTCTTCAGATGAAGAATATGAAACAATTTATGACTTTGGAGGTTTTCCTCCTGAGTTATACGAAATTAAATATCGTGCGAAAGGCTCTTCTAGCATTGCGTCTATGCTAGAAACAAAATTTAAAAACAAAGGCATTCCAGTCCATCATAATATGACGAGAGGTTTAGATCATGGTTCATGGACACTCCTGCATCGCATGTATCCAGAAGCAAATATTCCTGTCGTACAAATATCAGTAAATCCATTCCTTCCTGCAAAAGAACAATTTGAAATTGGAGAAGCACTAAAAGGACTTGGACAAGAAGATATTTTAGTAATCGGCAGCGGAGTTACTGTTCATAATTTACGAGCCTTGAAATGGAATCAAACCACACCTGAAAAATGGGCAATTGAATTTGATGATTGGATTATTAAACATATTCAGACTAATGATAAAAATACATTGTTTAATTGGGAGAAAAATGTGCCTCATGCACAATTAGCTGTACCAAGAGCGGAACATTTTGTTCCTCTATTTATCGCGATGGGTAGTGGTGAGAACGACGGTAAAGTCATTCACCGTAGCTACGAGCTTGGTACATTAAGTTATCTTTGCCTTCAATTTTAATGAAAAAGGATGAAGCAATATTGCTCCATCCTTTTTCTGTTTTTCGTTCACATAGTTAACTAACTTCCAAATGTTGTTTTTCTGATACCTCTGCATTCTTACTATGAAAATAAACCCAAATACATGCAATAAATAATAATGATGATGTAGAGAAGAAAACATATTGGAATCCCGCATGAGCTGCAATTTGTCCACCAAGTACTGGCCCAATCATATTTCCTAAAAACTGAAACGATTGATTATATCCAAATATTCGTCCCGTTACATGGGTTGGTGTATGTTGTTTTAGTAGAGTTTGTACGGAAGGTAATAGTCCTGCTTGTGCAATACCTAATAAAAAGCGAAGAATTAATAGTTGCCAAGCTGAGGTTACAAATGCTTGCGGGATAAAAATAATTCCTGCAGCAAACAACGCTACAACTAACGTTTTTTGAGGTCCAATATGATCTGATAATCTTCCTAGCTTAGGGGCTGCTAAAATAACTGCTAATCCTGTCGCAGACATGACTGCACCTGCAAGCATTTCAATATGATCTGTTCCTGGTCCTGCCAAATGCTTTACGTACAACGTAATAATAGGTTGAATCGACATATTTGCAAGCTGGATAATAAACGTTGCTACAAATAAACTTATTATTAAATGTTTTGCAGGGACCATCGTCCATACTTTTTTCGGCTGTGCCTTTTTTGCTTTAGCAGAATGTTTCTCCTCATGTAAGAAGAAAAAGACGATGAGAAAGGAAAGGAATAAGAAAGCTCCTGTAACTAGAAAAACATGACGCATTCCGATTAATTCAGACAAATAACCTCCGAGTATCGGCCCAAGTAATGAACCGCTCACGCCTCCAGTTGAGATTGTAGAAATTGCCCAACCTGAATGTTCTCGCGGTGTTTCTGCAGCAATAAATGTCATCGCTGTAGAAAGGAAACCAGATACCGCTCCCATTAAAAACCGAAGTGCGACTAGTTGATACACGTCCGTCACAAACCCCATAAGCGTCATAATTACCGCCATACCAAGGCTAGCACGAATAAGCATCAATTTCCGTCCATGTATATCACCTAGCTTTCCCCATATTGGTGATACGATCGCACCCATTAAAAATGTTACACCAAATGCAAGTCCCGACCACTGTGCAATACTCGAAGTGCCAGTCACTCCTAATTCCTCAATATAAAAAGATAAAAAAGGAATTACTAAGCTCATACCGGCTGCAGTGGTAAAACAACCTAGCCAACAAATCATTAAATTTCGTTTCCAGCTGGCCATTTTCACACCTTCTTTCATTCGATACCCATTCTACACCGTTTTCTAGAAAAAGTTTAGTAATTTGCTTTACATGTAAGATTTACTACAAAATCCGTTATTTTCTAGTAAGAATCACTACATTCCTACAACGCTTTCATAATAAAACCAACTCCCCTATATGAAGTTGGTTAATTATTCTCTATCTGTATTAAACTCACATTACAACTTCTCTCGTAAAACTCAATCGGACCTGCTTGTCCAATAATTGCATATTCATATCTATCTTGCTTCATACTATATAAACAATGATGTAACAATTCCTTCCCAACACCGTTCACACGATTATGTTTCGCTGTACCCATCGGGCCAAACAATCCTTTCTTTCCTCTCACAACATCGTAACAAGCGAAACCAATAATTTCTCCTCCTTCCTCCGCAATAAAAATAGGTAACTCTTCTTTATGTGTCCGAAATCCATAATCTAAAGATTTTAACCAACGCTCACCAAATTCACCCTTAACAAAACGTGCCAATTTTTTAAAATCAGAAGAGACAGCTCTTCTAATATTACAGTTTAAATTATTATAAATAGGATTAAATCTTTTTAATGCGACCGTTAAGTCTCTTGGCTCAGATGTAATTTGCAATACCTCTTTTTGCACGTTTTTACTTATAACCTTTTCAATAACTGTATCAACTTGAAACAGTGCATATAAAACATGCCCTTCATTTATTAATACTTGCTGAAAACGGTCCATCCGTTTCTTTGCTACTTTTAAAACTTCTATCGTCTTATTTGAAACTTTAAACTCCCCAACATTTATGTATTCTATTTCATTTGTATAATATTGTTGGAGCAACGATATTTTTGCTAAAAAATCCATACCCACCGTGTGAAATAAATACATATGTAACTCCGCACAAACTCCATTACCTTCCTTACAAGCTCCTATAAATAGATGAACTGGATGAATAATTCCTTTATTACACTCAGCCTCTCGCGTTGCAATCTCCAATATTTTATATGCACGTTTTGTAAATTGGAATTCCTCCATATACATCCCTTCCCCCTAAAAACTAAATATCAAACCGTAACCATATATAATAGAAACAATTATTCCAACTACCAATATCCCTGGAAGTAAATTTGCTACTTTAATTTTAATGAATCCAAGTAAGTTTAATCCAATTGCAAAAATCATAATACCACCAGTTGCTGTCATTTCAACTATAAATTGATTCATTAATTTCTCTGGTACAAAACTATTAATTTGTGTTGCAAAAATTGCAATGGCACCTTCATATAAAATAACGGGAATTGCTGAAAATACCACTCCAATTCCAAGAGTTGTCGTCAATATAATAGAAATGAATCCATCAATAATCGCTTTTGTGAATAAAACATCGTGATTCCCTCTAATACCACTGTCTAATGCGCCAAGTATCCCCATCGCTCCAATTGCAAAAATTAGAGTAGCTGTTACAAAACCTTCTGATATACTTCCTTTACCTTTCGATCCAACTTTATTTTCTAGCCATTCTCCTAAATGTGTTAATCTTTCTTCTAATTGTAGCCATTCTCCAATTACCGCACCAATAACTAAACTTAAAATCACAACGAGAAAACTTTCACTCTTCAATGCCATTTGAAGCCCCAATACAGCAACCGTTAAACCAATTGCATGCATAATCGTTCCTTTCATACTTTCTGGAATATTACTAAATAATTTACCAAACAAAGTTCCAATTATAATGCAGACCCCATTTACAACTGCTCCTAATATAACCATATTACATTCTCCATCCTCTGAATTCTTTATTACTATATTCTGGATTACACATTGCTTTAAAGGTTACCTATATGTTAACTTAATATTGAGAATATTAACAAGTGATTTCCATTACTAAAAACCCGCTTTTTTAGCATCTATGAATCTATCTATACGTTATTTTCACTACATTCATTGTGGAAGTTCACGATTACGGTATACAGGGAACCTTTAGTCAGTGATAGATTTTTATCAGTTGAACAAAGCGGGACAAAACCAAAAGGGACGGTAGCTATGAAAACTTTATTAAAACGACTTATTTTAATAGCCTTTTTCATTACACCAATTGTTTTATTAATCAATTACACTTACATTTCAAAAGCAAAAAATAAACCAGATGTACAAAACGTATCAACCAAAGCAAATTCAACGACCGAAAAGAAAAAAGAAGACCCTGAAATTACACTCACCTTCTCTGGTGATACAATGTTCGATTGGCAATTACGTCCTGTAATCGAAAAAAATGGGGCGGATTACCCATTTCAACACGTAAAAGAAGAAATAACGAAAGCTGATATTTCTTTTGTTAATTTAGAGTCAGCATTTACAACGAGAGAAAAAAAAGTACCTGGGCAACAATTTTGGATTAAAAGTGATCCATCCACACTACAAGCCATTAAAAACACCGGATATGACATCGTAAACATTGGCAATAACCATACGCTTGATTATGGACAAGATGGACTACTAGACACCATTTCTCACGTCGAAAAGTTAAAACTACCTTACACTGGAGCCGGAAAAAATGTTGAAGATGCTTATACCGCTCGTGAACTAACTGTAAAAGGAAAAAAGTTTAAATTTCTTTCCTTTGTACGCTTTATGCCTAACTTTAATTGGGTAGCTGGTGACAAAAAACCCGGCGTTGCAAACGGATATGATCTAGATCTTGTAACAAAAACAATTCAAGAGCAAAAGAAAGATGCTGATTATGTAATCGTCTATATGCATTGGGGCGTCGAAAAATCAAATCGCCCGATAGAATACCAGAAACAATATGTTCCGAAAATGGTAGAGGCGGGTGCTGATGCGATTGTTGGAAGTCACCCGCATTGGTTACAAGGGTTTGAGTATTATAATAAAGTGCCTATCGCTTACTCATTAGGAAACTTTTTATTCCCAAGTTATGTGAATGGAAAAAGCGCCGAAACTGGCGTATTAACTTTAACCTTTAAAGGAAAAGATGTCCAAATGTCATTCAATCCTTACATCATTCGCAACAACCAAGTTTCCCCTATAAATGAAGAAGAAAAGAAAAAAGCTCTACAATATTTACAAACGGTTTCAACTGATGTAGAAATTGATGATACTGGGAAAATAATAAACAAACGCAACTAAACAGCATAAGATCCATTTCTCTGTGATATACATTACAAAAAAGGTGATGAATATGCTGAAAAACTTGTTAGAAAACATCTAGGAAATATCTATAGCGATCCTGCTTTTATGTTCCGTTTTTTCTGTTAGACTTCTAAGAAAAATAAAGCGAGAGAGAAAACTTACTCCCTTTGAATTTACAATGTACGTAATCATTCGTATTGCAATACTTTTTTGGTTAACTAGCTTTATCCTTCTTAAATATGGAGCGTATTTCGTTTAACTTTCAAAGAATAAAAAAGATAGAACAAGCAGGATTTCCCACCGCTTGTATCTATCTTTTTTATTTCAAGTAGAATTGTATGTTAACTCTTTTCTTTTATTAAATAAGTAAATCAAACAGCACAGGATTTTTATTAAGCTCCACAAATTGAATGTTATTTTCTTGAAAACGAGTAATTAAAGCTTCATAGTCTTCCCTATGTTTTAATTCTACCCCCACTAAAGCTGGACCATTTTCTTTATTATGTTTCTTAATATACTCAAAGCGAGTAATATCATCTTCCGGTCCTAATCCTTTATCAAGAAACTCTCGCAGTGCTCCTGAACGTTGAGGAAATTCAATGATGAAATAGTGCTTTAATCCTTCATGAATAAGGGATCGTTCTTTCATTTCTTGCATTCTATCAATATCATTATTCCCACCACTTAACGTACATACAACTGTTTTCCCCTTTATTTCATCTCTGTATAGATCAAGTGCTGCAATAGAAAGCGCACCAGCCGGTTCAGCTACAATCGCATTTTTCTTATACAATTCTAAAATCGTTGTACAAACCTTTCCCTCTGGTACTAAAACAATGTCATCAATTACATCTTTACAAGTTTCAAAAGTTAACTTTCCTACTTTCTTAACTGCTGCTCCATCAACAAAACTATCAATCTTTTCTAATGCAACATTTTCATTTTGAAGAAAAGCTTCTTTCATAGATGCAGCTCCCATCGGTTCTACACCGATTACCTTTGTAGTAGGACTAACCCCCTTTACATATGTACCAATACCAGATGCTAATCCACCACCGCCAATTGCTGTAAATATATAATCAACTGGTTTCTCCATATCATGCATAATTTCAACAGCGACTGTTCCTTGACCAGCAACGACATACGGATCATCGAACGGATGAACAAATGTCATCCTACTTTCCACACAATAGCGCTGCGCCTCTTGGAAAGCACTATCAAATGTATCACCAACTAATACAATTTCTGCGAAATCACCACCGAAAAATTCAACTTGTGATACTTTTTGCTTAGGTGTCGTTGTCGGCATGAAAATATTTGATGGAATATTCAATAAATTACATGTATAAGCCACTCCTTGTGCATGATTACCAGCACTTGCACAAACAACACCATTTTGTAACTTTTCTTTCGGTAAACTTTGAATTAAATTATACGCACCACGAATTTTGAAAGAACGAATAACTTGTAAATCTTCTCGCTTAACGTATACATCACATTCATATTTCTCAGATAAAACTGAATCTCGTTGTAACGGTGTTTTAATAACGATATCTTTCATGCAATTATGAGCCATTAAGATATCTTCAATTTTCACTCTCTCCTTTACCTTTTGCACCATTCCGTATCATCCTTATCTCTTTTAAATTGGCTCAATCAAAATTTGGGATTTTTAGAACTGCACCTGTATTCGCCGATGTTACCATCTGCGCATAACGTCCAAGCCAGCCAGTTTTCACTTTTGGTTCCGGTCGTTTCCATCCTTTTTTACGCTTCTCTAATTCCTCATCACTAACTCTCACTTCTAACAAGCGTTCCTCAACATCAATACATACAATATCTCCTTGTTCAAGAAGTGCAATCGTTCCGCCAGCAGCTGCTTCTGGTGAAATGTGCCCTACTGAAATACCACGTGAAGCACCAGAAAAGCGACCATCAGTTAAAAGTGCAACATCTGCCCCTAATCCCATACCAGCAATTGCTGATGTTGGTGCTAACATTTCCGGCATACCAGGTCCGCCTCTTGGCCCCTCATAGCGAATGACAACTACGTCTCCTTTCTTAACTTTCCCAAGCATAATGCCGGCAAGCGCCTCATCTTGTGAATTAAAAATAACGCAAGGTCCTTCAAATCGTTTTACTTCGGTTGCTCCGCTTTTAATAACCGCTCCATCTTTCGCAAGGTTTCCTTTTAATATACGTAATCCCCCTTCTTCACTATGAGGATTTTCGAGAGAATGAATCACTTCCTTATCTTGAATCTCTGCATGAGCGATATTTTCTCGTAACGTTTGCCCAGTAGCAGTTATACGATCAAGGTGAAGTACCCCTTCTTTTCGGCTCATCTCTTTCAAAATTGCACTAATCCCGCCTGCTCGATCGATATCTTCCATATGCCAATTAGAAGCTGGACTTACTTTACATAAATGCGGTACACGCCTTGAAACTGCATCAATGCGGTTCATATCGTAATCTAACCCCGCCTCTTGCGCGAGTGCTAACGTGTGTAATACTGTATTCGTTGATCCACCCATCGCCATATCAAGTGCAAACGCATCATCAATTGCTTCTTCTGTTACAATGTCGCGTGGTTTAATATCTCTTTCAATTAAAATTTTCAATTTTTCTGCTGCTTGTTTAATTAACTCCTCACGTCTTGGATCAATTGCTAAAATACTCCCGTTACCAGGAAGAGCTAAGCCTAACACTTCACATAAACAGTTCATAGAGTTCGCTGTAAACATACCGGAACAAGAACCACAAGATGGACAGCCATGATCTTCAATATCCTTTAATTCTTCTTCTGAAATTTTCCCAGATTGGTAGGCTCCTACCCCTTCAAAAACAGAACTTAAATCGACAACTTCCCCTTTAGATGTTTTCCCAGCTGCCATCGGTCCACCTGAAACAAAAACAGTTGGAATGTTTATGCGAAGTGCAGCCATCATCATACCTGGTGTAATTTTGTCACAGTTCGGAATACAAATCATTCCGTCAAACCAGTGTGCATTTACAACCGTTTCTACTGAATCTGCAATAATTTCACGACTCGGAAGCGAATAACGCATACCGATATGGCCCATCGCAATCCCATCATCTACTCCAATTGTATTAAATTCAAATGGAACCATGCCTGCTGCACGCACTGCTTCTTTAACAAGTTTCCCAAACTCATTTAAGTGCTTATGACCTGGAATAATTTCAATAAAAGAATTACAAATTGCTATAAACGGTTTATCAAAATCTTCATCTTTTAAACCAGTTGCTTTTAATAAACTACGATGCGGAGCTTTATCAAAACCTTTTTTAATCATGTCACTTCTCATCTTGTCAAATCCCTTCTTACACATTTTTTCTCTTACTTAATCTATTTTTTAAAATAAAAACTCTCACCTCAGCAATCAACTACTACTTAATAGTAGCTTTGATTGCTGAGGCGAGAGTTTCGCGTTACCACTCAGCTTCCTTACACTTCTCACGAAATATAAGCTTTGTAGGTCCAACCAGACCCCCGTCCTTTTACCGGAGACGATGCCGCCGCCCTCTACTCAGTTTCCCTTTCGCAAGCGATGCTCCGAGGTGATATTCAATGATTCGATTGTTACTACTCTCACAGCCTTGGAGTAGCTCTCTGAAACGATCATAATCATCTACTTTCCTCTTCTTTGCATATACATAATGTAAAGTCTGAAAATTCTCAATTAACTTTTATTTATTAAACGTATTATAGGACTTTCTTCTTTTCATTGTCAATATATTTTTTGAAAATTTATTTTTCAATCTCAATTCATATACTAAAAAGTTATTTATTTTTTCTCAAAACAAAATTGGAATGAACTTCTTACACGTACTCATATATTACTTAAGTATGTTTGCTTTTCTACATAAAGAAAAACAACTTAAAAACATATAAAAAATTTATGAGGAGATGAGAGAACTATGTTAAAAGGTAAAATAGCATTAGTTACTGGCGCAAGCCGAGGAATTGGACGTGCTATCGCAAAACGTTTAGCAGACGATGGTGCATTAGTTGCTGTTCATTATGGTAACCGAAAAGAAGATGCTGAAGAAACTGTTCATGAAATTCAATCAAATGGCGGATCAGCTTTTTCTATCGGTGCAAATCTTGAATCTTTACACGGTGTAGAAAACCTATATAATTCTTTAGATACTGAATTGCAAAAGCGAACTGGTGGAACGGAATTTGATATTTTAATAAACAACGCTGGAATTGGACCTGGTGCTTTTATTGAAGAAACGACTGAACAATTTTTTGATAGAATCGTTTCAGTAAATGCAAAAGCACCATTCTTCATCATCCAACAAGCTCTACCGCGTTTACGTGACAATAGCCGGATTGTTAATATCTCATCAGCCGCAACTCGCATTTCTTTACCTGATTTCGTTGCATATAGTATGACGAAAGGTGCAATTAACACAATGACTTTCACTCTAGCAAAACAACTTGGCACACGAGGTATTACTGTAAATGCAATACTTCCAGGCTTCATTCAAACAGATATGAATGCGGAACTCTTGAGCGATCCAATGATGAAACAGTACGCTACTAACATTTCAGCCTTCAATCGATTAGGTGAAGTAGAAGACATTGCCGATACTGCTGCATTTCTCGCTTCTCCTGATAGCCGCTGGGTTACTGGACAATTGATCGATGTGAGCGGAGGATCTTGTTTATAAAAAACATATATTTTCAAATCTTTTTTATTGCGCAATAAAACAATTTATATAATACTGTATAAAACATATACATTTAGGAGGATTACAGCAATGTCCGAAAAAACATACGAACTCGCAACCTTCGCAGGCGGTTGTTTTTGGTGCATGGTAAAGCCATTTGACGAGCTTCCTGGCATTCAAAAAATCATTTCTGGTTATGCGGGTGGTCATATAGAAAACCCAACATACGAACAAGTAAAATCAGGGACATCGGGACATTTAGAAGTCGTTCAAATTACATTTGATCCTTCTATTTTCCCGTATCAAAAATTACTAGATTTATATTGGCCACAAATCGATCCAACTGATGATGACGGACAATTTTTTGACCGTGGCCCATCTTATCGCACTGCTATTTTTTATCATACTGAAGCGCAAAAAGAGCTTGCAGGAAAATCGAAGCAAACTCTTGCAGAAAGCGGTATGTTTAAAGATCCAATCGTAACTGAAATTCGCTCAGCTGCACCTTTTTATGAAGCAGAGGAATACCACCAACATTTCTATAAAAAGAATCCAGAGAAATATGCTACCGAGCAAAAAGAATCTGGTCGTGAAGATTTCATAAAAGAAAATTGGCAAAAAAAATAATAAAAACGCATCGTGCTTTCTTTTAAAAGTACGATGCGTTTTTATCTTTGAGAAAAGTACCATACAATTAAAAGGCCAATCGCGATTAATAACATCTGTTCAAAAACGCCATGTAAACTCTCATTTTATGGAAAAGAATAAGAACCCCTTTTTGTAAAAGGTTTCTTATTCAGTAGATTTAAGTTTAATTATTTTCTACATACCTTATTCCATAATTACTCCTGAAATAAAATAATATTACCCGCGATTTATTAGAAATTAAACATTCTTATTCCCATCAACACATATTTAGATTGACAAAATGTTTGGATCGGGCAGTCGGATACCGTGCCAGCTGTCTACATCGCATTGGCCATATTCGTTATCACCCACTGCTACCACCGTGCCGTCTGATTTAAGACCGACTGTATGGGCACAACCCGCCGCTATCGCTACAATATCGCGCCAATCACTTACATCACATTGACCATGTTTATTATTACCCACAGCTGTCACTATGCCGTCAGATGTAAGACCAATTGTATGATTACTCCCTGCCGCTATCGCCACAATATCGCGCCAATCACTTACATCACGTTGACCATGTTTATTATTACCCACAGCCGTCACCATACCGTCTGATTTAAGACCAACTGTATGAAGATAGCCTGCCGCTATCGCCACAATATCCCTCCAGCCACTGACATTGCATTGGTCATACCGATTATTACCCACAGCCGTCACCGTACCGTCCAATTTAAGGCCGATAGTATGCCAGTCGCCTGCTGCGACCGCCACAATATCACGCCAGCCGCTTACATTGCATTCACCTTCTTTATTTCGCCCCACTGCTACCACCGTACCATCCGATTTAAGACCAATGGTACGCCGCCAACCCGCCGCCACTGTTACAATATTATTCCAGTCGTTTACATCGCATTGGTTATGCTTATTCCAACCCACAGCTACCACAGTACTGTCAGTTGTAAGACCGATTGTATGAGCATTACCTGTGTTCGTCGCCATATGAACATTCCCCACCACGACCGCTTCAATATCACGCCAGCCGCTTACATTGCATTCACCTTCTTTATTTCGCCCCACTGCTACCGCCGTGCCATCCGATTTAAGACCAACGGTATGACCACGACCGGCCGCTATCGTATCTTTAGGCCACCGTTTCACCTTTAACACCTCATCTTTCGGTGAAATGTAATCCATGTTTTACCTCCTTCAAAATAAGCAACTGTATTGAAATAGATATTTTTATCAAACTTTATTTTTAATCCACATCTACAAAGGAAATCTATTACCACTTCTTCAAAAAATAAAAACCTCCAGTTTTAGTACTAGAGGTCTTCTATTTATTTCTTCAATCTCTCAATAAAATCCTGTAATTTATCAAGCGATTTCATGTTATGGTTACAAGCAACACCATCTTTGCAAATATAATTGCCCTTTTTAACAAACGTTCCTGGGATTTTCCCTTTTATTTCAACTAAAAACATCCCTACTTCTTCATGCCCATGACATAATGAACAAATACTTTTTTTATTTATGCTTTGGAACGTTCCTTGTAGACCAACGAACTTATTATTGTTTTTTGCAATTATAAATTTCCTGCTTGTTCCTTTATCAATCCAGCTTAAGTAAGACGTTTCTTTCATATTAATTTCTTCCATATCAGGAAGTTTTAATTTTTTCGCCTTAGGAAATAATTTTTTTAACGTTTGTGCTGTAACTTCCTGAAATGGTATTACATACGGATTTATTTTCAGTAAAAACGATTCTGCATCTTCTCGATTTTCAACTGTTAATACCGTATCAATTAACTCTTTCTGTTCATCCGTTAAATTCTCAAATACATGTATTATCTTTTCAATTGCAAGTGATTTTAACGCTTGAATTACTCCTCTATCATTTGCCGTCGCATGTCCATTTGCTAAAATATAAGCTTGTGACTTTATAAAATTATATTGATCACTTCTAATAAAAGCTTCCATCTTTATCACTCCATACAAATTGTTGATCTAGTTTTATTGTATACAATGATTCAGTTTTTTGATATGTAAAAGATAATTTAGAAATGAACATTGCATAGACATGCCTCTAGGAATTGTTTTTTTATTACTATTTTAATCTTTTCATCTCCTGACAAAAAAATCCATCATCTGTTTTCCATTCCGCATATAATACATCCTCAAATTTAGTAATCCCTTTTTGCTTAATTTGCTTATAAAGCCATCCCTCATCAAAACCTGCTTCCCTCAAATTATCCTTAACTACTTTTCCGTCACTAATTAATGAAATGGGTAAGTATACTGGCTTATGTTTTAAACTTAAATCATTTATATTGGGAGTTTCATATTTACTTTTTTTCAGAACGCTTATGTTTCCGTTAGGTTCCAATATCATATATTCAACTTCTCGGATTGAAAAAATATCTTTTTGTTGTCTTAGCATTTGCTGTAATTGGTTGATGTCCAAATGATTTGCACTTAATTGCTCTCGGTCAATATGACCATTACGAATGATAATAGAAGGGTATCCTTCAAAAAACCTTCTTGTTCCTCTTATTTTTTGCGTTATCACTTCTATTGTGTAAATTAATATGACCCAAACAAATACTGAATATAAAATAGACCACACTTTAATTTTAGGATCATATATTGAATTTCCAACAAGCTCACCAAGAACGATAGCAGAAATAAAATCAAAAGGCGTTAGCTGAGATATTTGTGTTTTCCCTAATATTTTTGTAGCAATTAATAGAACAAAAAAACCAACTAAAAGCTCTATCGTTATTTGTCCAAGATGATTCATAGTTATTCACCTTTCTGCTTTAACCCGCACTCTATGTATTCTGTTTAATACATAGACGTTGCATTTTTGATATTATCATGCCCATCCATATTCAATACATACAAAGTAAAAAGAGTCTGATTCAAAATAATATTCGAATCAGACTCTTTTACTTTTGTTTATTTAGAATACACAATCTTTTTAATCGTTTCTCCGGAAAGAAAATATTCTTCTGCTAATTGATGAATTGCAATTCCACTTTTAAAAGCGTCTTTAATTGCTTTATTTCTTTCATCCAGTTGTTTTCTTCCGCCAGATCGTGTACCCCATTTATAATGTTTTGTTTCTTGTTTTGGAATGTAAATTGTTTCACCTTGTATATACTTTTGAATTTCAGCAATTAAACTTTCCGGTAAAACAGTCGCAGCTTTTACGTATTTCATTTCTGCTCGCCCCTTATTTTTTATGGTTCATTTCAATAAGGTGCAAAGCCAAATATAAAAAATGATACGAGCTCATTTTGGCGATTGATTGTATATTACTTGTCTACCTCACGCAAAGTATCGCCATTTCCATACTTGGCTTTGCATGAGACGCTGCAGTGTCTGGCAATTGAATTGTAATCGCCATACAAACACCTCCTAATATACCTTTTGCATTTTATTATATGATAAATTCCCTCTCCTTGCATCTTCACAATTTTTGAAGCAACAAGTTACACAGTTTGATATAATACTTTTTAATCGAATCAAAAAGTATAGTGAGGTTGCGTTATGAAGAAGAGAATAATCATTACAATAGTTACAATATTCATTATTACTACAGCTTTATTCGGAACGTACAAATTGATGAACGCAAGAAGCTTTCAATTATTTGGAGATCTAACAAATCACGTAGAAACAAATGAAAAAGTGATTGCTTTAACTTTTGATGATGGTCCTACTAACAATGTAAAACAAATATTACCACTACTAGATAAATACAATGCGAAAGCTACTTTCTTTGTTATCGGAAACGAATTAGAAAACAATTTACCATTAGGAAAAGCAATTGTTCAATCAGGGCACCAACTTGGAAACCATACATATTCTCATAATAGAATGGTTTTCAAAACTCCTTCTTTCATTAAAGAAGAAATAGAAAAAACGAACTCGATAATCCGTCAAACAGGATATACAGATGAAATTGATTTTAGGCCACCCAACGGTAAGAAACTAATAGGACTACCATACTATTTAAACAAAAATAATATTGAAACTATCACATGGAATCTTGAGCCTGATACTTTTTATAAATCTGCGGCTGATAAAGTTGACTACGTCAATAAAATGATAAAACCTGGTTCTATCATTTTATTGCACTCTATGTATGATGAATCTAATGAAAATCTGCAAACCATTGAAGGTATTTTAGACTCTTTATCTAAAAAGGGGTATCAATTCGTAACAGTAAATGAATTGCAAAAAAGAGCAAAATAAAAAGGTAGCGTATCATACCACGATACGCTACCTTTCTTTTTATATAATTCCAAGTACATTTAAGAATACGATAATAATCGCAATTGGTGCAATATAGCGAAGTAAGAATAACCATAATAGGAATAGTTTATAGCCTTTATTTTTACTTACACCAAGCTCTTTCATTAATACATCTTTCTTCATTTTCAACGGAACAAAGATAGAAACTAATAAAACACCAAGCGGCATTAGTATGTTACTAACCGCATAGTCTGCTAAATCAAAAATTGTTTTCCCAAATGGTTTCACATCACTTAACAAACCGAATGATAATGCTGATGGTACCCCAACAACAAAGATTAACAACCCAACAATTAAAGCCATTTTTTCACGTTTCCCTTTGCTTTTACCTTTTGTTGTTAAAGATGCAACGCTAATTTCTAACATCGAAATTGCTGATGTAATAGTAGCAAAGAAGAATAGTAATAAGAAAACGATGAAGAATAATTTTCCGAACGCCATTTTACTGAAAATAGCTGGCAATACGATAAATAATAGTCCTGGTCCTTGAGATGGTTCCATTCCAAATGCGAACACAACTGGGAAAATTGCAAGTCCTGCAAGTAATGTAATAACAAGTGTTAAAGCTACGATAGAAAATGCTGAACGCGGTAAACTTTCTTCTTTCGGTAAGTATGAGCTATACGTTACCATAACGGCTACACCGACAGATAGCGAGAAGAACGATTGCCCCATTGCATATAAAATGATTTCTGATGTTACGTTTGAGAAATCAGGTTGTAAGAAGAATCGAACTCCTTCTCCGGCACCGTCTAACGTAAGTGCACGAACAATTAATACAAAGAATAAAACGAATAGTGCTGGCATGAAATATTTATTTACTTTTTCAACACCATTTTGTACACCTTTACTTACGATAAAAATAGTAATAAGGATGAATAATAGCTGTGATCCAACTGCTAAATACGGATTGGAAATGATTTCACCAAACGTAGCTTCGTACGCACCATTTCCTTCCCATAGTCTACCTGTAATTGCATTCCATAAATATAATAAGATCCAACCTCCTACAACACTGTAGAAAGAAAGTAATATGAAACATGTTACAATCCCTAATTTACCTAACCACGGCCATAACGTTTTAGGAGCAATCTCTCTATACGCATCAACAGCCTCTTTTTGTGTACTTCTTCCAATAACGAATTCAGCTAATAATAGCGGTAAACCAATTAATAATGTGAAACCGATGAAAATAAGGAAGAACGCCCCGCCTCCTCCAATACCGGCCATATACGGGAATTTCCAAATCGCCCCAAGACCAATTGCTGAACCTGCTGCAGCTAATACGAAACCTAATTTCGATGTCCATTGCTGTGAATTCATCTTTTTATCTCCTCTCTTTTTCTATTTCTTTTCATTATAATTCGCTCTATGTTCATATTGTTCTATTACTAGCCCGTTCTAATCCAACCACTTCCTCTCAAATAAAAAACGCCCCTACGTAAATACGTAGGGACGACAAAAATATCGCGGTACCACCCTAGTTATGAAGATACAACAAAAGTAAGACCTAAATAAAAACGCCCCTACGCAAATACGTAGGGACGATAAAATATCGCGGTACCACCCTAGTTATGAAGACACAACAAAGTTAAGACCTAAATAAAAAACGTCCCTACGTAAATACGTAGGGACGATATATATCGCGGTACCACCCTAGTTGTGAAAAAAATCTTCACCACTTTATTTGATAACGGTATGCACTACCGTCTTTCATTTCCTCACAATGTGAGATTTATGAAAGATGCTCCAGGACGAACTTCATGAATAATCTATATACTGATTCACACCAACCATCAGCTCTCTGAAATAGGGAGATTTTCACTACTATACCCTTTCATTGCTCAAATATTATTTTCCTAATTGATTACTATCATTTTTATCATACATTAAAAATAGTGTCAACTTATATTTTGAAATTTTATGCATTACATTCTATTTAAAAATTCAAAATATGACTTTCAAATGAATAGTATTAGAACATTTATGGTTTATACTGTATTAACTTCTCTAACAGGTTTATAGTAGTATACGATAAATGCAAGGCAGCACGAGTAGGAGGAAAGAATTTTGTCTACTTCAAAAGTTTTAAAAGGTACTGCTTTATTAAGTGGTGCAACAATGATTTCACGAATTTTAGGTTTTATATACTTTTTCCCCTTCCAATTATTAGTTGGAACGCAAGGGGTCGCTTTATACGGATATGCATACTCTTGGTACGGTATTTTATTAAGCTTTTCAACAGCTGGTATTCCAATTGCCGTCTCAAAATTTGTTGCAAAACATAATGCGCTTGGTGATTATAGTACAAGTAAAAAATTGTATAACTCGAGCGTAAAATTGATGTTGTTTATGGGCTTTTTAGGATTTTTAACTTTATTTATTGGAGCACCGTACATATCACAATTTATCATTCGCTCGAAAACGCCAGATCCACAATTTATCGCCGACGTAACACTTACAATGCGAGCATTAAGCTTCGCGCTTATTATCGTACCAGCTATGAGTGTTACACGTGGTTATTTCCAAGGTTTTCAACATATGAAACCAAGTGCTGTATCTCAAGTTGTGGAACAAATCGCGCGCGTTGTTTTCATTTTAGTTGGTAGTTTTATCGTCTCAAAACTATTAGGAGGCTCAGTAGCTTCTTCTGTTGCAGTTGCTACGTTTGGCGCTGTTATCGGGGCACTTGCCAGCGTCTCTATTTTAATGATGTACTGGAAAAAGTATAACGGATTAAAGCCTCCTGAAGGTGAATTAAAGTCAAGGGCATCCGATATTCCATTAAAAAATATTTATATGGAATTACTTCGATATGCAATCCCAATTGTATTTGTTGGTATTGCAATTCCACTCTATACGTTAGTAGATCAATATACCGTAGCTGATGTCCTTAGAGCGATGGGAGAGCCTTTAGAAACCGCGAATGCAGTTTTCGCTTATATAACGAACTATGCACAAAAGTTAATTATGATTCCAGCTTCACTTGCAACTGGATTCTCATTAACGATAATTCCAGCTATTACGAAATCTTATACAAGCGGGAAGCTAGATGAATTACAAGGACAAATTGCAAAGATATTTCAAGTATTGTTATTCTTCACTATCCCAGCCGCATTCGGTCTAGCAAGTATCGCTTACGATGCATTCCGCATGGTTTATGTAAATCCTGAAATTGCACTTGGTGGATCACAATATTTAATTTCATTTGCACCGTCTGCTATATTAAGTGCGATTTTCACAGTTTCAGCAGCTATATTACAAGGAATTGATTATCAAAGAAAAACAATGATTGCATTTTCAGTCGGTATTCTCGTTAAAATTGTGCTGAACACACCACTTTTACACTTATTCGGTGGACATGGTGCTGTACTTGGAACAATTCTTGGATATCTCGTTTCAAATATTATTATGTTGTACTGCATCGTTAAGTTTGCTAAATTTAAAATTGGCGAAACAGCAAAAACAGTATTTCTTATTACGATTTACTCCGCGGCAATGTCTGCTGTTGTAATCGCATTAAGAGCATTTATAAGCTGGATTATTCCTGGCCAATCTTATATAGAATCACTGATTATTGTGTTTATATGCGCATCAGTAGGAGGACTTGTTTATCTTTTATTCGTATTAACAAGTGGACTTGCTTCGCATATTCTCGGTGATCGTATTCAACGTTTGCCTGTATTAGGAAAGTTAGTAAAATAAAAAAAAAGAGATGTAACGCGTTGTTACATCTTTTGTTTTATCACTTCGCATATTGAATATGCTTTTGTTGTTCAGCGATATTTAACTCCGGAGCATATTGTTCTACTAAATGTAATACCTCTTCGATTAACACTTCTAACTCCTGTACACTATACTCCGGTTCCCCTATCAGCGTATTTGCCATACGCTCATATAGATTTTCAGGTTTAATACTCATTCGTTCCACATTATCTGGCATCCATTTAAATGCAGGATGATGCACGTACATTCGGTTCATTCCAAACAAGACCCCAAATATATTTCTTTGTACTTCACAAATAACATCATAAAGCATAAGCCAATCTTTTCGTTTCAAAAGAGCCTCTCGATTATGCCAACGATTGCTTAACCAAAGGTTTTCTGAAATCATCCTTTTCGCCAGTTCTTCTGGATATGCTTCAACTCTATCTTTTAGAGCATGTACTTTCACTTCTCCATACAAACTCACACCATCATGAACCGATGATACAATACATTGTTTCTCATAATTTATATCATGCTGCTCTATAACTTCTGAAATAACCTTTTCTACTGTCACTGTTAAAAAATTACTAATCTCTAGTTTAATTCCTTCTTTCGTCAAATATGTTTCCGACCATTCTTCTTCCTCGTAAGGATGATATGACAAAATCGTTCCACCAATATTGTTAATAGGTCCTTGACGATCCTCATCCTCTGGCGGTGCTGACCATAAAATATGTAATTCAATATCTGAATGTTCATCTTCTAACTTTCTAGCTACAGATCCTGCTAAAATAATAGCTTCGACTTTCGGGTTTTGCCTATAAATCTCCGACATTTTTATCGCTTTCTCTTTTAATCCCATTTCATTTCCCCCTAAAACTGCAGTACTCCCCTTACTTTTCATTTATCTATTTCAATATTCCGCATTACATTACCTTTTCAAATTCCTACTAAATTATATTTCTACCCAATAACGCTGAACAATTTCGCCAGTATGAGTAGAAACTACTTCATTTTCTAACACACCGCCAACCTTTTGAATCGTTTTAGCAGAACCAATATTAGATTTATCACAAGTTATTAACACTTTCTTCAATCCTAATTTTTGCGCTTTAGCCAATGAAAGTTGAAGTTGTTTAGTAGCATATCCTTGGCGACGTTTATTAGGATGCACACTATAACCGATATGACCGCTTTCCAGCAATAATTCTGGATTTAATCGATGTCTAATATTCACAAAACCTATAAGTTCTCCTTTTTCAAAACTTAAAAATTGACTAGATGGTACTCGATTAGATGGTAAGTTTTCTCCTACTTCTTGTATACTCACTTTTTCAAACCATTCATCAAGAGAAGCAAAATTTTGTAAAGAACTACTACCGTGTGGTTGTTCTCCTGAATTTAAAAATGCCTGCCTATACTCCATAATTTGTTCGCGATATTCGTATGTCAGTTTTAATAGTTTCATTGTCATTCTCCCCACTCATCCATTCTCTATTTTTCTAAAAGAAACACCTTAATAGAGGATTTTCATCCTTACTATTAAGGTGTTTTCATCATTTTTATTCAAATAGCCCCATACTTAAATAACGTTCCCCTGTATCAGGTGCAATACATAAAACCTTTTTACCAGCACCTAGACGCTTCGCTATCATAATTGCTGCGTAAACAGAAGCTCCTGAAGATGGCCCTACTAATAAGCCTTCTTGTCTTGCTAAGTTTCTCATTGTAGTTAACGCTTCTTCATCCGCAATTTGAATAATTTCGTTATACACTTCTGTATTTAAGTTTTTGGGAATAAAACCAGGACTTGTTCCGACTAGTTTATGAGGGCCTGGAACACCACCAGATAACACTGGTGATCCTTTCGGTTCTACTACTGCAATATATAAGTTTGGTAGTTTCTCTTTTAATGTTTCACCTGTCCCTGTAATTGTTCCACCTGTTCCTGCGGTTGCTACAAATGCATCAAGCTCTCCATCCATTTGTTCATAAATTTCAAGTGCAGTCGTATAACGATGAACATCCGGATTTGCTGGGTTTTCAAATTGCTGCGGAATAAAACTATTTGGAATTTCTTTTTGTAACTCTACCGCCTTCGCAATTGCTCCTGGCATTCTTTGTTCTGCCGGTGTTAAAACTACCTCTGCTCCGTATGCCTTCAATAAATTAATACGCTCTTTGGACATATTATCTGGCATAATTAAAATAGCTTTATACCCTTTAGCAGCCGCATTCATCGCTAAGCCAATTCCTGTATTTCCGCTCGTCGGTTCAATAATTGTATCCCCCGGCTTAATGAGACCGTGTTCCTCAGCAATATGAATTAAATTATAAGCAGCACGATCTTTCACACTGCGTGACGGATTAAACATTTCCAATTTCACATACACATCCGCTGCGTCTTCTGGAATAAATTTAGATAATCGAACGACAGGTGTATCTCCTATTAATTCTGTAACGTTTTCACATACTTTCATAGCGCATCTCCTATTCTATCGTTTTCTTATCATTTGGCAGTAACCATGAAGTTAGTCCAATTAATGGTAAACAACTACATAATAGCATAATAAACTGAAGACTATACATATCAGCTAATTTCCCAAGAACTACAGCACCTAATGCTCCAAGGCCAAACGCAAGACCAACAATTAATCCCGATACCATTCCAACTTTACCTGGAACAAGTTCTTGTGCATATACAACGATTACACTAAAACTACTAGAACTAATAAATCCGATGCATAAAAACAACGGTACAACCCACATAAGAGAAACGTGCGGTAACAATAGTGCAAGCGGTGCTGAACCGAGCATCGAAAAGACAATGATCTTTTTCTTACCGAATCGATCCGCTAGCGGACCACCAAAGAAAGTACCTAATACACCAGCAATCATAAAAGCAAAGACGAAATACTGTGCATTTTTTATCGATAAACCGTAATGCTCTATTAAATAAAATTGATAGAAATTCCCGATACCAGCACCGTACCAAGAACGTACGAATGTTAGAAAAACAAGAAGTATAATAACAAATTTAATGTGCGTACTTACAATCGCATTTTCAGCCTCAAGTGCAGCCCTCTTTTTCCTTCTTACAGCACCAGTCGCTAATTCATTTTTATACCAATTTGAAACAAAAAGTAACAATACAATCCCTACCGTTGCGAAAGCAGTAAAACCTAGAGAACCAATTTGACCTAGTGGAACGAAAATGAGCGCTGTAAAAATAGGTGCTAGCGAATTCCCTGTATTTCCTCCCACTTGATAAATCGCTTGTGCTAAACCACGTTTGGCACCTGCTGCCATATAAGCAACCCGGGCACCTTCTGGATGAAAGACTGCGGAACCTAATCCAATAAATAAAACAGAAATAATAACAATAATAAAATTCGGGGCAAACGCGAGCCCAATCATCCCAAGCATGCTCGAAAACATACCCAGTGGTAATAAAAATGGTGACGGCTTCTTATCTGAATACATACCAAAAACCGGCTGCATAATCGATGACGTCATATTTAACGCGAACGCTATCCACCCTACTTGCATGTAGGATAAATTCATCGTTTTTTCCAAAATAGGAAACAACGCTGGCACAACTGCTTGCATCGAATCATTTAAAAAATGTCCGAAACTAATCGCAAATAATATTCGATATATCGTCGGTGTTTCCACTGCACTTTTTTGTGAAACTGCCTGCATATACGAATCTCTCCTTCCTGTACAAAATATATATTTATTACAGTAAGTGTAATAAATTCTGAGTTTTGAAACATTTCTATTCTATACTGGTTTCGTTTCTATTTCCAGAAATTCAACTTGTAAAAAAATATATTTTTTCTATATGCTTTGTCGGATTTATTTATATGAACTCTCTGTATTTTCTTTTATACTAAGGCAGGACGAAAGGAAGGCTTGCAACTATGAAAAAATAGACGACCCTAAAGCATATTAGGATCGCCTTTTCTATTAAATAGCAAAACGCTTATACTTCGTGTAATCACTCGTCTTACATTCTAGTGCCATTTTCGTACCTTCGTTTTCATAACTCGTAGATAAAACGTGTGCATGATTGTTGAAATACGAAACTACCTGTCCTTGATCATACGGAATTAACATTTCACACTTCGTATACTCTTTATAAATGTGTGAGCGAACCACTTCTACAAGCTCTTCAATTCCAACATGTTTCTTCGCAGATAGATAAACGCGATCTTCTTGCACTTTCGGAATTTCAACATCTACCAAATCTGATTTGTTATATGCATAAATCGTCGGGATATTTTCCACGCCAATTTTCTTTAACGTTTCATTTGTAATATCAATTAATTGCTCATAATTGGGATTTGAGTAATCTACGACGTGAATGAGTAAATCTGCTTCAGCCACTTCCTCTAGCGTTGAACGGAATGCTTTCACAAGATGATGCGGTAATTTACTTACAAATCCAACTGTATCCGTTAATAAAAATGATTTATTATCTGGCAAATCAATATTTCGTACAGATGTTTCTAACGTCGCAAATAACATATCTTTTTCAAATACTTGTTTCTCTACAGTACCATTAAAGATTTCAAGCATCGTATTCATTATCGTTGATTTACCTGCATTCGTATATCCTACTAATGACACAACTGGAATTTCATTTTTCTTACGTTGTTTACGCTGCGTTTGGCGCTGCGCAACAAGTGCTTCTAATTCTTTATTTAGAGCCGCAATTTGTTCTTCAATTTTACGACGATCTAATTCCAACTTCTTCTCACCGACACCTTTATTTTTCGTGCCAACTCCCCCGCTTTGTCTTCCTAAAGATTCACGAAGACCGATTAAACGAGGCATCATGTACTGAAGATGGGCCACTTCTACTTGCAACTGCGCTTCTTTCGTTTTCGCACGTTGCGCAAAGATATCTAAAATTAAAATGGTACGATCAATTACTTTACAATCTAAATCCTCTTCTAAATTTCGAATTTGTGAAGGAGATAATTCGTCATTAAAGATGACCATATTTGCATCTGCTTCTTTCACATACGCTGCTACTTCTTCAATCTTCCCTTTTCCAATATAATGCGACGGATTTACTCGTTGTAAATTTTGCGTCACTTGACCGATTACTTCCACATCACAAGCTTCCGTAAGATTTGCTAACTCTTCCATCGAATATGCAAAATCAGCTTCATTACCTAAATTTACTCCAACTAATATTGCTCTTTGTAATAATTCTTCCATATATTTATTCCTCCATTTCGATTACGCAAAATAAAAAACACAGGTCACTGCCTGTGTTTTCGTAAACGGATAAGGGTTCACCAAAGAAATAGAAGAAAGCAGTGCTTTCTTCCTATAACATGGTCAAAAAGTCCTAAGATAGTATACGTATCCAACAAGTGTTCACCTATACTAGCCCATTCTATTTATAAAGGCAAAACAAAAAGAGGGCGTATTCGTCCCTCCCTCTTTTTCACATATAAGCTTAATAAAGGGTTCCTTTAAAATAGGCAGACCAATCCCGTTCACTCTGCACACAGACAGAGTCTTTGAGCGCTATTCAATTATCGGCACAAAGTATTGAGACGTAATCTGATTAAGATCAAAGGAAGCCCCTCCGTTCATTTTAGGTTACATAAAGTGTAGCATAAGTAATTCGCTTTCACAAGATTAAACCACCTATAGAAACAGAAAGAAAATCTTTATATTTTTACTTTAATCGTCATTTTTTGCGAATTCTTCTCACAATGAAAATAACAACAATTATTAATAACACACCTATAGAAATGATAACAAGCTGTCCCCATCTAAAACCGTTAACCATATCCCCTTTTAAATTCACTTTCTTCGTTGGAACAGACTCTTTTGCAAATTGACTTAAAGCCACTTTGTCCGCCCCTGCCTCATCTAATCTCTTCGTTCTACTACAGCTATGTGTGTATAATTGTTTTTCTGATCCTCTTTGAGAAGAAAAAACTAAATACTCTCCTCCATCTATAAAGTGAAAGGCACAATCACCGCCATTTGTATATACGATAATTTGTGAAGAACTTGTCCCTTTCCAAATGTTCTTCACTTCAAATAACACTTCAGTTCCAACTCCCTCTTTCCTTCCAATTTCAATTACTTTCCCCTCAAACACTACATCATTTTTTGAAATGCATCCTCTGGAGATTTTTTCATACAGTCACAAGCATAAGATTTCTCTGGCAAAATAAAAAAAGGAAAGCTACAAATTAAAACAAGAGACAACAAATAAACGATTCTTTTCAAGAATCTCAGACCCCTTCACATTATCAATTTTAGAAGCTTTCCGTATATTATTTTTACGTCATTCGCCAAATTCCTCCATAGTGAATTAAACATTATCGTTTCCATACAATAAAAGTCTTTATCGACATTTTTATAACCTTATATTAGTATCAGGTTATAAAATAAAAATTAGGAGATGTTCCAATGAATTCTAAATCTCGTATTACCGCAATTGGTACTTATGTTCCAGATCAAGTATTGTCTAATAACGATTTAGAAAAGATGGTCCATACGAATGATGAATGGATTGTACAAAGAACAGGCATGAAAGAAAGAAGAATTGCTAACGAAGACGAATACTCCTCACACTTAGCTATTAAAGCCATCGAAAATTTATGTACAACATATAAGAAAAACTTAGAAGATATTGACTGTATCATCGTCGCTACAACTACTGCTGATTATGTTTTTCCTAGTGTTGCTTGCCAAATACAACAATACTTCAACATACCTCATACACTAGCTTTTGATTTAAATGCAACTTGCGCTGGTTTCACATACGGACTGCATGTCGGTAATAGCTTAATCACTTCTGGATTACATCAAAAAGTACTCGTCATAGCGACAGAGACATTATCTAAAGTTACTGATTACACCGATAGAACGACCTGTATTTTGTTCGGTGATGGCGCTGGAGCTATTTTATTAGAAAGAGATGAAAACAAACCAAGCTTTATCGCTGCTCACATGGGAACAAACGGTGACGGTGGCATTCAACTATACAGAACAAACTTATCTACTACTATGAATGGCACACCACTACTAACAAGTGAAAAAATCGTTCAAAATGGAAGAGAAGTATATAAATGGGCTGTACGAACAGTACCATACGGCATAAAAGAACTATTACATACTGCAAATTTGCAAATAAATGATATAGACTGGTTCATACCACATAGTGCTAACTTAAGAATGATTGAATCTATTTGCGAAAAATCAAAAATATCTATTCAAAAAACATTAACGAGTGTGGAAGATATGGGGAATACATCTTCCGTCTCTATTCCACTCGCTTTAGATTTAGCTAGAAAAGAAGGAAGATTAAATAACGGAGACACACTTTTGCTGTACGGATTTGGTGGTGGACTTACGCATTTAGGTCTTATTGTAGAGTGGGATTTAAGTTAAATGTATGAAAAGAGGTTCTAGAAATAACTAGAACCTCTTTTTAATTTCATGAAATTTATTTACCTGCCCGAGACCATATCACGACGGGAATAAGCAATAAGGCTACAGCCCCTCCCGCTAATGATAATGCTGCATAACTTGAATTCGCTACTATCATTCCTGACATCGCTCCACCAGAAGCTCCAGCTAGTGCAATAAACACATCTATTTTCCCTTGTGTTTTTGCACGTGTGGAAGGCTCCGTTGAATCAACAATTTGAGCAGTACCACTTATTAATCCGAGATTCCATCCTAATCCAAGTAAAGAAAGAGCAACGATTAATAGTATTAAAGAATCACTCGGTGCTATCGCAGCTATGACACCAGCTGCGAGTAAAATCACCCCACCAGCAATACTCATCGCTGTTCTACCAACTTTATCAATAAGAATTCCTGTAACAAGTGATGGAAGGTACATTGCCCCTACGTGGAATCCAATGACTAGCCCTACTTCACTTAGTCCATGACCATGGTGTCCCATATGTACTGGAGTCATAGTCATAATCGCAACCATCACTACTTGAGTAAGTATCATAACGATTGCTCCGACGGTAATGCCCCTTTTATTTTCTAACGTTTCATTAGTTACCGATTGTCCTTTATATGTATGTTCCTGTTTATATCTTTCTATTATGTTAGCAATAATTAACGGATCTGGACGAAGCATAACGAAAAGGACAAGACCCGCAAGTATAAATGCCGCTGCCGATAATATGAACGGACCAGCTAGTTCAGGAATTCCAATCGAATGAGCAAAATCCCCCATTACACCTACTAAATTTGGCCCCGCTACTGCACCGAAAGTCGTCATAACCATCGTAATACTAACAGCAGTTGCTCGTTGCTTCTTATTCGCTAAATCTGTACCCGCATAACGAGCTTGTAGATTCGTAGCTGTACCCGCACCATAAATGAGTAAAGAAACAAGTAAGAGAATAATACTATTTGTTAAAGCTGCCATTACAACACCAATAGCCCCAAGTCCCCCTACCATAAAACCTGTTGCAAGCCCTATTCGGCGACCATATCGTTGTGAAAGCTTTCCTACTATGAAAGCTGCTACCGCAGATCCCAATGTAAACATAGCAGCCGGTAATCCTGCATATGCATCTGTTCCAAGCATTTGCTGCGCAAGAAGTGCACCTACTGTAATTCCAGCAGCTAATCCCGCTCCGCCAAACATTTGTGAAATACTTACGATTAGTAACGTTCGTTTATATAATTTTTGTTGCTCTTCTTCTGTATACATATGGTTACTTATTGAAGCATCCGCCTTATCTAGCATTTTCTCACCCTCCTTTTGAAATTAATCCCTCTTGTTAATGTACTATAATTATTGTTTCATATTCAATGACAATTGTATTCGTTACTTGAACGACACTCTCATTGATCCATCTAATATAAGTACATTCTAACTAAAAAAAGCTGTCCCATAGTTTAGTTTCACCTACTTATGGGACAGCTCCTCTTCATGTTTCATACCCACCTCTTATAATGACAAAATCTTTCTATACTATTTAACCCCTACTTCTTGCACAGATTTAATTTTCTTTTTCTTACCTTCTTTTATTTCATTATAATAAGAAGGTAACTCTATATTATGTTCTAAGAAATAGTCCTCAATTAATGAAATAATTTCTTTCAATGTTTTCAAACGAGCATATAATTTATCATTACTCGCGATAATATGCCATTTAGCATTCGGTTTATCTGTGTTTTCAAACATGTCTTCCGTTGCTTCAACATACTCATCCCATTTTTCACGATTACGCCAGTCTTCATCTGTAATTTTCCATCTTTTAAGAGGGTTGTTCTCTCTTTCTTTAAATCTCTTCAACTGTTCGTCTTTACTAATGTGATAGAAAAACTTTCCTATTATGTAATGATCATCTGTTAATAACTTCTCAAAATCATTAATTTCACCATACGCTCTCGTCCACTCTTCGTTTGTAGCAAAACCTTCTACACGTTCAACTAATACACGGCCGTACCATGAACGATCAAAAATAGTAATTTGCCCATATTGAGGAAGTTTCCGCCAAAAACGTTGCAAATAATGATACCGTTTTTCATGAGGAGCAGGCGCGCCAATTGGATTTACTTGGAATCCACGCGGATCAAGATGTTCAGTCACTCGCTTAATTGCTCCGCCTTTACCTGCTGCATCCCAACCCTCCATAACGAGCATAACAGCTATTTTCTCTTCTTTTAAAATTTGCTGTAGTGCTAATAAGCGCATTTGATATTTTTCGAGTTTCTTATTGTACTTAGATTTTGATTCAATTCTTTTCGTTAAATCTACTTTAGCAAGATGCTCTTTTTCCATCAAACGAATCCCCCTTGTTATATGACAATGTTATTTTAACATATTTATTGGTAATTTTTTCATATTATTATTCTTTTGATTCATACGTGGGACTCTCCATCTTCAGTTTAATAAATTGATACAAAGGCGATATATACGTACCAACAAACATATGTAATTGAACGCTAGACACAAAAAATGCTGTGTAGAAAAATCTCTACACAGCTTCCTTATCTAATTCCCCTTAATATATCACTTTAATAGCATTTATCTTTTGACACATCCACTTATACTACAAACTAATTACCAGCGGAATACCTGCTTCCGGTAAAAAATAAGCAAACACTGTAAAGCCGATAATTAATATTGCAAATAACGACGTTACAACTCTAACCGATATTGTTAGAAAAATAGCATTCGAACCTTTTCTTACAGAACGAACAATCGAATATATCCCAAAGAAAAGACTTAATATTGCTACACTTATATACACAACTACTGCATACCAAGGATTAACTTCCAATAAAACACCCGAAATAAATATATACAAAAATAATAATTGTAGAAAAATACTACTCCCCGTGCTTACTAGTACTTTCAATATAATGTTCTCCCTTACAATTCACTCTGACTGGATTTGATGTGTATCAACATATGGATCGCGTGTATACCAGCTATTAAGCAGACCTGCCAAGTATAACCGTAGCGAATACTATAATGATTCCTAAGCCGAGAGTCATACCCCTATCCCCTTACATTATATGGTATATTTTCTCAAACAGAGCGAATAATAACAAATAACTTTGTTAAAGAATGGGGGTTTTTCAAAATGAAACGAAAAATAATATCTCTTTTCGTCCTTATATGCTTAGCACTACCAATACAAGCTAGTGCATACACATTTCAATCACTACCAATTGCGTCAAAGTCTAAACAGTGGTATATCGAAATTGACAAATCTCATAACTCAAACAAGCAAGCGGTGCAGCCAAAACAAGGTGTATATGATACGTATAGTTTACTCTTAAAAAATATTGGTAATGATGTATCAAATGTATCCGTAGAAATACTTGATAACACACCGACATCTAAAACTACCTTTAATCCTACTACATCAAATAACAACGTTTCAAAAAGTCATACAAGCTTTGACTACATGGTATTCCCATTAGACTTTAATAGCCATAATTTTAAAGTCGTCATTACTTGGGAAGAAAAGAATTTCTCTTACAACGGCCATCCAGTACATGAGAGTAAAAAAATGAAACAAACATTTGTGTTAAATGAAGAGTAAGTCCTAATTTGATTAGGGCTTACTCTTCATTTACAAAACCAGATTGAATTGCTTCTGTCACTTCTGTTGCAATATCTATTTTTGTATCGTCTACACAAATTTTTTTGTCCCAAACATGTACGGAAGGCACTTCATTAGACAAATGCTTAATTAAGATGAATCGATTATATGTCATTTTATTTTCTATAGAAGTCGCAATATACACCGTAAAATTCTTTGCTTCAAATACCTTTTCTTCCAAAACGTATTTACATCCCAACTCTGCTACTACTAAATCGTTTAGGTTTATAGTCATATACCATATCCCCCTTTTAGCCTACATGATCAATCGAACCGCCGAATACTTGGTACAGACAATGCCATTCCAATTGTTATGAGTACTAAAATAGCTAGCGTTATAATTGTTATCTTTCCACCTATTACAGTAGCTAACCAGCCTACAACCACATATCCTAATGGCAATAAAGCAAATGAACCTAACATATCAAGGCTTGCCACTCTTCCAAATGCTTCTTCTGGTACAAGCTCTTGTAAACTTGTTTCCCAAATGAGCCCAAATATCATAATACCGAATCCTTCAATTACCATTAATCCAATTAAGGCAGGTGCCCAAGAAACGAAAGGCATAATTAATAGTGCCATTCCACTTATTAACACACCGCCATACGCAAGTAATCCTCTCTTATGCGACTGCTGCCTCCCACCAAAAATTAGCGCTGCAATTACAGCTCCAGCACCAGAAGCAGCCATACCCAATCCATATACGTAAGCTTCAAAATGATGATGAACATTAAACAACCATGGAATTAATACAACGATAATGCCTGCATAACAAATATTAACGAAAGAAAAGACTAGAATAGTAATCCACAACCACGGATGGCTTTTTAGAACAAGAATCCCTTCCATAAAATCTTGTTTGTAATTGACTTTATTTCTTTCAAATTTCTGTACTTTATTTCTTTTAAAAATAATAAACATACAAATGATAGCAAGTACGTTACTGCATCCAATCCAAACCCAATTCCGGCGGATGTAACTGAAACAATCAACCCTCCAAGAGCCGGTCCAATTAATCGTATACCCTGATTACTCATTTGCGTTAATGCGTTAGCTGCATTTCGAATTTCCGGTACAAATACTTTCGCTCTTACAGCTGAATATGCCGGCTGAAATATACCTTCCATAAGTCCATATAATGCAACAAGTACATATAAAAGTGGAATCGTTAAAACGTCCATAAATATAAGTGTTGCAAGTAATAGCATTAATATGCAGCGGATTATATCTGTAAATAACATCAATTTCACCCGGTTAATTCGATCCACGACCAATCCAGCAAACGGTAACGCAAGAATATTAGGAAGCATGTACATTGCCATAGTCATTCCCATTACAACTGTTGAACCAGTTAATGAATACACAACGACTGGGAGAATGACCATCGTGATCGAACTACCTAAAGTTGAAAGTAGTTGCCCAATCCATAAAAACTTAAAGTGTGGTGACACTTTAACTGGCAATAACAATTTACCGACATAACTTAAATTTTTCTCTGTTGGTATTTCTCCTTGCATATCTCTCTCCTCTTTTCAAATGATTATAGACTTTATAATTAATAACTGAAAATTAATAATATTCTATTTTTAATTATATAAGAAACTATTATGTTATGGTAAAATTATCAAGAAAAGATAAAGGAGAATACATTATTATGCCTCAAAATTCTCATAACATCGAGGTTTTCCTGGCTACATAGCTCCTGGTGGAAAAGTAGATTTCCCAGAAAGCATATTACAAGCTGCTATACGAGAATCGAAAGAGGAGACCGGACTCCACGTTTCTAATTTAATTTTCAAGGGGTTAGACGAATATGTAAATCCTAAGGAAAATGTTCGATATATGGTATTTAACTATTGGACAGATTCATTTGAAGGTGAACTCCTTTTGAATCCTCCTGAAGGCGAATTATTATGGGTACCAATTGATGAAGCACTAAATCTTCCTATGCAAGATTGGTTTAAAGAGAGATTCCCATTATTTTTTGAAAAAGGTACGTTTGAAATTCAACGTGTTTGGGACCGAGACTTGGATAAACAAGTTGCGATGACAATTACGCATACGTAAAAAAGCTTGGAATGTCTCCAAGCTTTTCTTACTTCTCCTCTATTTTCTTAATCTCATAATCAATTTCTAAAAACTTAACTCCAAATATCCACATTCTATGATTAGCTTCTAATATTTGATCCGTGCTCTCTTTAATACTAAAAGTCTCTGCTAATGGTAAACGTATTGTAAAGAAACGAGTATGTAAATAAATCCCCTCATCTCCCTTACCATTTCTTCTCAACTTACTAGTAATGATTAAATCTTTATTCTTATTACATAATTTCAAAATCCCCGTCATATTCGAATATGGTAAAGGTAATCCGATATTCATGTATTTCTCATCCTCATGGGTATGTTTTGAGTAAAGAGCTACAAAAATAGATTCTCCTGCTTCATTTTTTCTTAGCCAAGCCCTTACATTCTCTCTTCCATCCTTCTCATCTATTACCCCAATGATAGAGCCATGCATAGTTTCCCGCTTGCCGCCCATTCCTAAATGTATTTGTCCTACACGCTTACTCATTTTCTCATAACAAAATGCAAGCGGGCGAAACCAACGAGTCCATTTAATATGCGATTGTAACTCATACTCTTTTGTATTTTCATAAAAACGAATAATACTTAAAGGAATCTTCGTCGCGTCAAATGCCTCACTATGAAAATCATTCATTTTATCAACTAAACCTTTGTATTCCTTGTTATCTATTAAATTTCTGTTATGTAAAAATGCTTCACCAACTGTCGCATTTCCTCTTAACCTGCTCATTGGTTTCCCGTAATATTTATAATTCGGAGCACTCTTTTCAATCATCCAGCCGACAAATGCTGGTAACGCTACTCCAATTCCATTGACAACACCGTGGATCCAAACCATTTGTGCAATTGTAATCGTCATTACTTGTTTGAAATTCCCGTATGAATATATGAGTGAAAACATTATCGTTACCATAAGTGTACTGGATGAAAGAGTAAGGAGAATCTTTGCACTTATAGCATTGAATTTCGTTCTCCACACGTAAACTCCATATCCGTAAATGGCAAATAAATATACGAACACTGCAAAAAATTCAAACACCCTCGAATACGTAATTCCTATCGCAACTGTCATTGGAGAAATGACGATGATAAACATAATAGCGTCATATAACTTACTTCCCTGTTCTCTTTTCCTTCCAAGTAAACCAGCTGATAACGGCAATAGAAATGCCGAGTAATGAAAGTGTGCAGCTGTGAGTAAAACTATGTCAGAACTAAAATGCATAATGGGGAATTTTGCTACAGAAGCAAAAAACCAAAAACCACCTAAAAACAAATAAATAAAAGCACTATCTATAGCTGCTTCCTCTAACGGCTTCCATCCTCTTTCTAGCAATCTACTTATACCAAATAATGCAACGATTCCTGTATATGCAAACCAAAGTAGCGCAAAGAAATAGTGATTTGTTACGAAAGCTAGCATTGCACTGATTGCTGCAATTGGATATAAAAACAATACAAATTTATAAAATAATAAATACGTTCCATTTCTTGTTTCTTTGTCAATAATACAAAATGACATCGGTATAAATAATAAGATAGATAACAATATAATTGCTTCAACAGGATTTATATTCGACCACTCGTATATTAGAAATATAATATAACAAACAAGCCCAAATAGTATATTTTTCATATCGTTTATTCCCTTTCCACAAATGTTCCCTTATATGAAAATAACGAACCAATTAACGGATTTCGTACTTGTACATGAATTCGAAAACATTGTAGTGTTTCATCATAACTTTCTACAATTTTTGCCTCTCCGTATAAAAATCTAGGTAACGGTATTTTTCTTCCAAACATAAAAAACCATTGTTTCTTTGAAGAAATATGCATCCCGCCTTTTTCATCAATATAAAAATTCAACGTAGAAACGAGTATATGCGGTTCGCCAAAATAATCTACAATTTCATTATTCTCTTCATCCAACTTCATAACAGCGTTAAAATATCTTTTCTTATTATGAAAATAAAAAGTACGATTCCACCGTACAAATTCTTTCCCCTGTCCATCTCGCTCAGCGGTATTATGTATCACAAACGGAACTTTTTGCCCTCGCTCAGAGAAAAACATACGGAACTTCGATGTAATTTTTAATATTAATTTAACGAAAAAAGATCCTCCATAAATTTCATCCATTTCCCCTTCCCCAATAAAGCTATTTCCCTTTGTTATCGCATATCGTTCCTGCAATTTTGGATGAAGCCTTTTATAAGAATCCCCTAGTAATCTTTCATAAATATTAACCATATACTTATCCCTTTCTCGTCCTCTTACAATTTTTTGCACTCGGCAAATTAGTGCTATTCATATAACCGACAATCGATAACCCTATTAGAAGAAAATTTAATGTAATCGGATTAAACGGTTGCGTAAAACTTGTGATATTCGTAACTCCTGCCACTATAGTTAAGCCTATTAACATAACAATATGCAATATAAACAACTTTCGTTTTTGAAATGGCAATGGCAATAGCCACATAACACCCCATATTATTTCTAAAAATCCAACTATTTTAAGTATAAAAATACTACTATCATTCGATCCGATTAGCGCAGAAAGCATCTTTACTTCTTCTGAATGAGTAAACATCAATTTCGGTACAATCCCTTGATATAACCATACGAAAGCAACTAAAAAGCAAACGAGCCAATACGTCATCGTTCTTCTAATTAGCAACTTAGGATGAAGTCCCTTTTCTAACCATAATTTTAAAGCATCAAAACTCCATGCAGTTGCCCAACCTAATAGCGGACGAAAAATATATGAATCTATCACATTCCCTATACGACCAAACCTTGTATCATAATCATATTGCGTTTCAAAATGAATATGTTCTCCATTCGGGGTATACTTCCAATAACCTCGTCCTATTTGTATAAGTGATAGCTTATTGTCTGTCCAAAATTTCAAAGAGGAAATGCGCTCTCCAGTTTCTTTTCTTATTTCACCTATCGATTCCCCTTCTCCGGCTATTTCAAGCCCGAAACCAATCTTCGTTTTATATAAAAACTTCTGCGGCTCCCCTTCTTTTTTCTCTAAATACGAAATTTCCGTAAAACGGGCATCCCACTCTGTATGTATATCAGGCTCTTGTGTATATGCCCATAATTTCTTCATTTTTGTGTTCATTTCTGTTGCTACATAAATAGGCTTTTTCTTCCCCATCCTTCCACCTCCCATGCTCTATATTTTTAATGTACATGCAACGAATTTATTTTGCTACATTTTTCACAAACTAATTTAATAAAAAGATAGAATTTCAAAAAAACACAAAAAACACTTGATTCCCTGAAAAATTTAAATTATTATAAAACAAATGTTACCAACAACTTCATAAATCATACACTCTCGCCTAAAACGTGAGATAGAGGTTGCAACGCTTATAAGTATTCTAAAGGAGACACAGAGATGTCTATGATCTTAGAGGAAAGGAAGTGTTGCCGAAATTGATAAATTTCTCTGCATTTATCAATTGGGGCTGTTTTCGAATAGAAACAGAACTGTCATATGTACAGACGTGTACGTATGAAGAGCTATCTACAAAAAAGAGATATCATTTTTATGATATTCCTTTTTTGGCGGTTTTTTTTATTAGCTCCGTTTTCTGTTTCCCTTTTCCTGTAACAGCACCATCCTCACTTATTTGAGATGGTGTTTTTTGTTTTTCTCTCTGGTAACTACAGGAATATTGGGATTTGTATATGTCCTAACCTATTCTTAAAAATGGACGAAAGAAGGAATTCGTAATGGAAACGATTGTACAAAAATTTGGCGGTACTTCTGTCGGAAGCGTCGAACGCATTCAACATGTAGCAAATTTAATTATTGAAGAATATGAACGAGGACATAGTATTGTCTCTGTCGTTTCAGCAATGGGAAAAAGTACGGATAAACTTGTAGCACTTGCTAACGCTATTACTGAAAATCCAAGTAAACGTGAAATGGATATGCTCCTATCTACAGGAGAACAAGTAACCATTTCTTTATTAACAATGGCACTACAAACAAAAGGTTATAACGCAATTTCATTAACAGGATGGCAGGCTGGTATTACGACAGAATCTGTACATAGTAGTGCACGGATTACTGACATTAATACTGGTCGTATTCAATCCTATCTTGCTGATGGCACGATTGTTATAGTAGCTGGTTTCCAAGGAGTAAGTGAAGAACATGAAATTACCACACTTGGCCGCGGTGGCTCCGATACGACTGCTGTCGCATTAGCTGCGGCACTAAAAGCAAAAAAATGTGATATTTATACGGATGTGTCAGGCGTATATACGACTGATCCACGAGTTGTACAAGATGCTTATAAATTAGATGAAATTTCTTATGACGAAATGTTAGAGCTTGCAAATCTCGGTGCTGGCGTATTACACCCACGCGCTGTTGAATTTGCTAAAAATCATAATGTCGTTTTAGAAGTAAGATCAAGCATGGAACAAGAAAACGGAACAATTGTAAGGGGAGAATGTAACATGGAACAACAATCAATCGTTAAAGGTATCGCATTTGAGGATAATATTACACGCGTCACAATTAAAGGATTAGAACAAGGTGCACTTTCAACAGTTTTCTCTACATTAGCAGCGGCACATATTAATGTAGATATTATTATTCAAAGTATTACAAATGAAGGAACTGTTCACCTCTCCTTCTCGATTCATTCTAATGATTTAAGAGAAACATTAGAAGTGTTAGAACAAAATCAAGAGGCACTTCACTATGAATCTGTAGAACATGAAAATCATTTAGCGAAAGTATCAATTGTAGGATCTGGTATGGTATCTAACCCGGGAGTTGCTGCGAATATGTTCACTACTTTAAAAGAAGGCGGTATTCATATTAAAATGGTAAGTACATCTGAAATTAAAGTATCAGTTGTCATTGACCGTATTCACTTAGTAGATGGCGTTGAAGCACTCCATCAATCATTTATGGCGAAAATTGAGCCTTTAGTGCAAATGATTTAATTTCCGCCAGTAAAACTTACAACAAATTATATTAATCTATTTCCTTCCTATATAAATAGAAAGCTGTCCACATAGAATTTTAAAAATCTATGCAGACAGCTTTTTATCTTGTTATCGATATCCGAAGATCATTATAAAACAATTAAATTATTCTTTATACCCTTTCCTAGGAAATATAAATGACTCTTCTTATTTCTTATTACATATACCCTTTCGCTCTTTCCCTTGAAAAAACGATCTATATTCATTCAAAATAACTTTTTTCACGTCAAAGTAAAAAAGGGAGAGTAGCTCTTATTCCACAGCTACTCTCCCTCTCACTTATATTAAAACAAATGAATGTTTTCTTTTTTGCAAGCTTCACGTAAATCGTCAGGCCATACAGAAGATTGAACTTCACCGATATGTGCTTTACGTAAGAAGTACATACACATTCTTGATTGGCCGATACCACCACCAATTGTTAATGGTAGTACGTCTTCTAAAATACCTTTATGGAAATCATACTCACGTTTGAAGTCTTCACCAGTTTTCGTTAATTGCTCATCAAGTGCTTTACTATCAACACGAATTCCCATTGATGATAATTCGAATGAAGCTTGTAGTACTGGGTGCCAGAATAAAATGTCACCGTTTAATTTCCAATCATCATAATCGGATGCGCGTCCATCGTGCTTTTCACCTGAACGGAGTGCATCACCAATTCCAATAATAAAGACTGCACCGTGTTCTTTCGCAATTGCATGTTCACGATCTTTCGGTGTTAATTCTGGATATTTATCTTCCAGTTCTTGAGAAGTAATGAAAACAATTTCTTCTGGTAAATACTTTCCAAGGAACGGATATTTTTCAAATAAGTGATCTTCTAATTCTTTGAATATTCCATAAATTGTTTGTACTGTTTTTTGTAAGTAATCGACAGTACGCCATTCTTTTTGAACGATTTTTTCCCAATCCCATTGGTCAACATAAATGGAATGTGTTGCATCAAGTTCTTCATCACGACGAATCGCGTTCATGTTTGTATATAAACCTTCACCAGCTTCATATCCGTATTCATGTAATGCGAATCTTTTCCACTTCGCTAGTGAATGCACAATTTCTAATTCTTCTCCTGAATGTAACATATCAAACTCAATTGGACGTTCTACACCGTTTAAGTGATCGTTTAATCCTGATTTTTTCGTTACGAATAATGGTGCAGATACGCGGAATAGTTCAAGGCGTTTTGCTAATTGATCCTCGAAAAATGTTTTAACTTCCTTAATTGCGATTTGAGTCTCTCTTACTGTCATTAATGATTGATACATGGTGGTTTCCTCCTAAAATGTTTGGATGTTGTGGAAAGAAGCCAACAAAAAAAGCCCTTCTTCCCCAAAAAACTGGGACGAAAGACTTTGGTTCCGCGGTACCACCCAAATTAGCAACAGAGGTTGCTCACTTATACAGTACGGAGATTAAAAAATCTCGATACTGTTCTTCTTGTAACGGCGAAGTTCCCGGCTAAGTCTACTTTCCTATAAAGGATTTCGGTTAGCGACTCCAGGAGGTTCTTCATAATAGGCTTCGTATCAGGCTCACACCGTCCCTGACTCGCTTAAACTACATCCTACTACTACTCGTCCTTTCATAGTCGTTTTATTGTCACATCTCTGAAACATTTTATTAATGATTATTCTATACAAAAAATAGATAAAGTCAACAAAAAGTTTTAAAATATTTTTCAATTCTTTATTTTATGCCTTTACCGACTGTTCTTAATATAACATTTTTATTTCCTTTGTCTCTTCAATCCAAAAAACATTTCACTAATTGAAACTAACATATACACAACCAGTAATGTGATCGTTCGAAAAATAGAATCCGCAGTATTTCTTATTATTTTCATTTTATTTGTAATTCCTTTCAGTTTACTCGCAATTTCATGATATACTATAGCATTCAAGCAGTTTGTTTTTATTTAAAGCAAGCATAGTCATTTATCGATAGTATTTTTCTAAAACATTGGCTATTATCAAATAAGATTTTTTATATAACGGAGTGATCATATGAGTAAAACGAAAGCAAAACCGAAAAAAGGTGTAGGACAAGGTACAGGAAGTAAAGGATGGAACCGTTGGCAATCAAGTGCGAAAAAGAAAGCTGCAAAACCATACAAAAGTAAAGGTACAAAGAAGTAAAATAAATTTCGCTTTATTTCTTTACTTTGTTCAAAACAAAATATAATTATTACAACAAAAAAGCTATGCTCTCATAAATTTGAAAGCATAGCTTTTTTCCATATTAAATCATAAGGATATCTCGAATTTCTTCCTCCGTTATTGAAGACAGTTTTTCTTCCCCCGGCTCAATAATTTCAGCAATTAAATTTTTCTTACTCTCTTGTAACTCGTGCATTTTTTCTTCAATTGTTCCATGTGCTACTAACTTAATCACTTGCACTGTATTTTTTTGTCCCATTCGATACGCTCTATCCGCTGCTTGTTGTTCAACAGCTGGATTCCACCATAAATCGTACAATATAACTGTATCTGCACCCGTTAAATTTAGTCCTGTGCCACCAGCTTTTAACGAAATAAGAAATAGATCCCCTTCTCCCTCGTTAAACCGATTGCATAGCTCTACACGTTCTTGCGCTGGTGTACTCCCATCTAAATAAAAGTATGGAACTGCTTGACGGTTTAATTCTCGCCCGATTATTGAAAGCATCTTCGTAAATTGAGAAAATATAAGAATTCTCTTCCCTGTACTTCTGCATTCCTCCAAAATTTCTAGCAGCTGATCAAATTTAGCTGAACTACCTTTATAGTCATCAACAAACAAAGCTGGATGACAACAAATTTGCCGTAGTCTCGTTAAACCAGCTAAAACCCGAATTTTATTTTTACGTAACGTATCTTTATCCAAATGTTTTAACGTTTCTTCTCTTAACTTTGCTAAATAAGCGGCATAGAGCCTTTTTTGGTCCGGTAATAGTTCTGATGATTGTAAGTGCTCTATTTTTTCTGGGAGTTCGTGTAATACATCACCCTTTAACCTTCTTAACACGAAAGGCTTTACGCGCTTCGCAATATCTTCACGTCTTAAATCACCGAACTCTTTTCTTCCCGGTAATAATTCTGGGAAGACAACGTGGAAGATAGACCATAGCTCTTCTAATGAATTCTCTACAGGTGTTCCCGTTAATCCAAAACGGTACTCTGCTTGAATCGTTTTTACTGCCTTCGCAGTTTGCGTCGTATGATTCTTAAACGCTTGTGCTTCATCAAGAAATAACGTATGAAATGGCCTTGCATATAATCTTATATCTCTTCGTAGTAAAGGATAGGACGTAATTACTACATCAAATTTCGTTACATCTTTTAAAATTTTTCGGCGCTCTGCTTGATTTCCATCGGCAATAACTGCTCTAATATGTGGAGCGAATTTTTTTAACTCGCTAAGCCAGTTGTAAACGAGGGACGACGGAGAAACAACTAATATAGGCAGTTTCTTCTCTCGAATTTCAGGTAAAACAGAATCTATAAAAGCAATACTTTGCAACGTTTTCCCCAGTCCCATATCATCAGCTAAAATGCCGCCAAAACGATAATAGGCAAGTGTTTTCATCCACTGGAATCCGTATGTTTGATACTCTCTCATTATCGCATCTAAGCCACTTGGCACCGCAAACTTCAGCTTTTTAGGGTTTTGAATGTTCTCTACCAATTCTTGAACAGACTCATCTAAACTTAATACGTTTCCTTCTTGCAGTGAATTCATCCATTTCACACTACGAATAAGAGGGACATCTATTTCTTCGCCCTTTAAAAATTCTTTTCGAATACTAGATTCTTTTATAAACTGATTAATATCATTAAACTCTTTACTCTCAAGTGATAGTAGAGCACCACTTGCTAAACGATAATATTTTCGTTTCTCCTCAAGAGCGACTAATACCCCTTTAATTTCTGCCTCCGGAATACCCTTTATATCAAAGCGAAATGATAACCAATCAATTCTCTCTTTCCTTCTAACTCTTATAAGAGGAGCTGTATCTCCTTTATGAATTCGTAATTTGATTGCTGTCGTCGCATAAATATCAACTAAACCTTTTAACGTTGGAACAGCGTGATATAAAAAGTTATACTCAGCTTCTTCATTATGCATAAAATAACCGCCTTCTGTCTTTGCAAAGGCACTTTCACTCATAATGTCTAAAATCTCTTTTTCCTTTTTTTCATCACGATTAAAAACAGATGGCTGCCCATCCTCTTCTAACGGATTAATCACGACGTTTCCATAATGAAATTCGAGACCTGCTAATAAGCGATTTTTCACTCGATCTAAATATAATTTCGCTTTTAATGCGGGTGTTTCAACACGATCTGATACTACCTCATCTATTCGCACAGTTCCTAGCTTCATTAACCCTGGTACAACTTTTGCTACAAAGTGTTCCATCTTATCTGCTGGAATATACAATTGGTTACTACTAGAACGATTCATCATTTTTTGTAATTCGATAAGCCGCTTGCAATCCTCAGCGTTCAACTGATACAGTTTCCCTCCAAATAGAGCATAACTATACGTATCCATTACTTCTACTTGTTGTAAGCCGTCAATATAAAGTGTAAACCCACCGTTACTCCCTTTATTAAACTCAAAATGTAAAGGAAGTAGCCCTTTTGAAATTTGTAAACCGTGAAAAGATTTTCCATCTTGATTAAGTCTCACACACTCAGTTTTAGAAAGCAAAGAAAGTATATCCATCCACGAAGCTGGCGGTATTAAAATCATGCTATCATCTTGTTTTGCGTGTACTTCTAGTGTATCTTCATACATTTTTTCGTTATGATACATTTTAATAAGTTGCTGAATAATCGCATCCGTTTCTTGCCTGAAGCTATGTACATCTGGTGTGTATGTAAATTCATTGGAACAATTAAAAGACTCTCTTTTCTCCACTTTAGAAAGAAATTCTCTAATATGATTTACGAAATACGTTTTGGCGAGCTTCAACTGAACCCCAAGAAGTGCCCCACCATTTTTCGTAACTACTGGTGTACAATTAAACTCAATATCAAGTATTTCACGTGTATCAAAACGGTGTTGTTTACTTTTTGGCCTCAGTGGTTGTTCTGCAAACAACTGAAACATCCCGCTTGTTAATTGTTCATTTCCGCTCATGTTTCCGCTACTAATAGGCAGCATTCCACCGGTTTGCTGATTATAATTTATTTGTATCAATACTGCCGCAACATGTTGACAGTACGTTTGAAAAGACGCTAATGAAGGACAACTACATTTCGCAACAACATCACCTTTTTTAGCTTTTTCTACTGTAACATGAAAATCTTCGTTCCCTTTTACCGTCGCCTCGCAAATTTCTTTATTTTCATCATAATGATTTATTATTACTTTATTTGATTTATAATAAGCTTCGCCTCTTTTATATGAGGTCTCTCCGCATACTTCTTTAATAATCGATTTATTTAATGTAAAACTCATTATTTTGACACTTCCTTAATGTAAAACCATTTTCTCTTACTTAACATTTTACATGCTCTACGAGAAAATATAAAATGTAGATTTAATAAAAAAAGATGCTCATTTATAAGCACCTTTTTTCACTCTATCTCCATCAACCGTTTCGCTTCAAAATACAACACTTGAATAAATTTCTTCGTATTAATTCGTATATGCCCAGAAGCCGCTACTTCTTCCTTTGTCATTTCTGTCATTCGTTTTCTAACTACAGTGAAATCAAAAAATTTCGGAGCATAGCTTTCAAATTTCGGATTTGAAAAGTCTGTTAATCCAAGGGAAGCTAAGTGATTTAACGATTGATAAATCGCTCTACGTACCCTTTGTTCAGATGCTTTTCTCTCCTTATCTATATGTGTATCTGAAGCTATATTCTCTAATTTCCTTATAGTTATATGGTGAAAAATATCTTTTAAAGCAGGAAATCCAAATTCAAATGTTTGTGCTTTTTCTTGTCCATATAAATATTCCAGCATACTAAGTAAATCTTTACTCCCATTCTCTCCCGCTATACCAAGTTCTGATAATAAATAGCGCCCTGAATCTGCTATTCTTTTTCCTTCTTGCATTGGCTCATTTCGAACTTGCGGCTGTTCCCACTTAAAAACGTTATTCAATGATTTTTGAATATCATGTATAGAGCGCTCTAAACGAATACGTTCCATTACTTTACGTACAACAGATATAACCTCAATTTTATTCAATGGTTTTGTAATATAATATTCAACACCAAGTGTATACGCCTCACCAATAAGCTGTTTCGATTCCACTTGAGAGATCATAATGATTTTCCCTGAAAAAGAGGATGCAATATGGCGAACTGTTTCAATCCCATCTCGCATGGGCATTAATAAATCAATAAATAAAATATCTACTTTTTTAAAATTTAGTTGATCTGCTTCAATAAAAGCTCCGTCTTCCGATTCTCCAATTACTTCCCCAAGATCGCCATCTTCAATGATTTGTGAAAGCATGGATCGGAAAACTTCATCATCATCTACGATATAATAAAACAACTTTATTCCCCTTCCTGCTTTAAACTGCACTCCGGTAAACAAACGACAAACTTACACCCTTCACCAGTTTCCAGGCCTTCCAATCTTACTTCTCCTCCGAGCTCTGTTACCATTTCGTTTATGTAAGAAAGTCCAATTCCTGTTGATGGTGTTCCCGTTTGATCATACTTTGAAGTAAATCCTGGCTTAAATACTAGTTTTTTATATTTTTGCGCAATACCAGGCCCATCGTCAATTACTTCAAAAAATATACGTTTATCAAGTTTATATAACTTAATAATGATAGCACCACTACCCTCGATTGCTTCAACCGCATTTGCAACTAAATTATTAAAAATTGATAAGACCGTATATACATGATATTCTGCATGCTCACCTTCAATATGTTTAGAAAAACGTATTTCTTTTTCCAACATTTCAGCGTACTTCTCATTTATTCTCACAATCATTTCCGCAAGCTCATGTCCTTCTACATACTCAGCTACATTTTTATCTAATAACAGTTTAGATAATCCCGCAAAAATCCTTTGATTATCCTTTTTTATTTCGTGCACTTCTCCCGCTATTTTCAATGCTGTTTTACTACTTGAATCATCGTTCGCTTGTAAATTCCGATATAATTGATACGCTTCTTGTGTAATTAACTCCGCATTTTGTAACGTTTTTTTCAAATGAACAGATTCCACATATAAATTAGAAAGATGCATCAACATATTTTCATTTTCTTTTCGAACTTGTGATTCTTTTAATTTCGTTTCATACAAATTCATCATATTTAAAAAACCAAGCGCAAAGAAACTACGGAAAATAGCAATAATGATTAGCTTATTCACTTCAGAAATTGTTATCGTTGTACCAAGTACTACCATATGATAAATTGCAAGTTCTGACATACTTGCAATAATTTCAATTGTAATCCCAAGGTAGCCAATTATAATTGGCTTCTGATGGAACTTATTCACCCTACAAAGCGAAAAAAGACTTCCATAAATAAAATAATAAAAGAACACAGGATAGCGCAAATAAAATGATTCTGTCATATAAAAAGACCCTTGCAACACCCAGTCAAGACATACACGGAATAAGACTACAGATATACCAACAAGAATACCTGCAACCGCCGCTGGTACTCTTCTTAAAAATAGTAATAAAAAGAAGAAAAGCGGTGTCCCAAAGCTAACGCGAAACGTATCGTTGAAAGGATGAAAATTTAGCTCTCCAGCAATTGGGACAACAATCATTAAAATAATTAAAAGAGATATATCTTTCTTCCATAATTGATTCCAATTCAAAGATGCCACTTCCTATGTATTTTTTCAAAAATGTAAACGGAAAGCCCGCTTATTATAATAAACGGGCTTTTTTTCTATATTCTAACCTTTTCTACCGCTTTTATTTGACGATACTCAGGCTTCCATATTGATTCTTTCACTGCAATTTTGATATCGTTATCACTTAAGTTCTCTCTAGCAACACCTTCTGCAACTGCAACTTTCGCTACTTCAATTGCAACCATTTCAGAGATATTACGTAACTCTTCCACTTCTGGTAAGATAGGTGCACCCGGCTGACTTGTATCTACCATACTTGCAACCGCTTCTGCTGCTGCCGCAAACATACCGTCTGTCATTACGCTTGCACGCACAACAATTGTACCAAGACCTAGCCCTGGGAAAATAAGTGCGTTATTTGATTGCCCGATAACATACGTTACACCATTGTATGTAACCGGATCAAACGGACTTCCTGTTGCAACTAACGCTCTTCCTTCTGTCCACTCGATTAAATCTACTGGTTTCGCTTCAGCAAGTGGCGTTGGATTCGACATTGGTAAAATAATTGGTCTTTCTACATGAGAAGCCATTTCTTTAATAATCTCTTCTTTGAATGCACCAGCAACAGTTGATGTACCGATTAAAATTGTCGGTTTTACATGTTTCACAACTTCAGCAAGTCCGATAGCATCACTTTGTTTCCAATCCTTCACTTCAGCTTCTTTTCTTGCATATGGAACTTGGAAATCAAGAAGATCTTCCATATTATCTGTAATTAACCCGTTACGGTCAATACACCAGAAACGCTCATGTGCTTCTTGCTCTGATAATCCTACGCGAACCAGCGCATCTCTCACTTGATCTGCGATACCGATTCCAGCTGTACCCGCACCAAACACAACTACTCGGTGTTCATTTAAAGGTACACCAGAAGCTTTCACTGCCGATAATACTGCAGCAAGTGAAACTGCACCTGTACCTTGAATGTCATCATTAAACGTACATACATCATGACGGTATTTGTCTAAAATTTTTCGTGCATTACGAGAACTGAAATCCTCCCAATGTAAAAGTGCTTTCGGGAACTTATTGCCTACAGCTTGTACAAATGTATCAATAAATTCATCATAAGCTTCACCAGTTACACGTGGATGGCGATTTCCAATATAAAACGGATTGTTTAATAGATCCTCACGGTTTGTACCTACATCTAAAATTACAGGTAACACGCGACTAGGATCGATTCCAACTGCGGCCGTATAAACAGCTAGCTTTCCAATCGCAATGTTAATACCACCAACACCCCAGTCACCAATTCCTAATATGCCTTCTCCATCTGTTACAACGACTAAGTCAATATTTTCAGCTGTTGCACCGATATTTGAGAACGCTTCTTCAATACCCGAAGGATCGTTAACTGATAAATAAATACCGCGTGGTTTACGATATTCATGGCTATATCTTTGAATTGCTACACCAACAGTAGGTGTATATACGATTGGTAACATTTCACGTAAATGCTCTGTTAAAATACGATAAAATAATACTTCATTTCGATCATGTAACGCTGTTAAGTATACATTCTTTAATAAATCATCCGGCTGAGAACAAAATTGCTCATACGCTCTACGCGCTTGTTCATCTAGCGTTAAAACTGCTGGTGGTAATAACCCTTTTAAACCTAATTCTTCTCTTTCTTCTTGCGTGAAAGCTACCCCTTTATTTAAAAGTGGTGTTGATAATACTTCTACTCCTCTTAATGTCGTTTCTAACGAACCATTAGAAGCCACTGTAAACTTACTCATAACATCCCTACCTCTATTCATATATAACATTTCTATATTGTAAACAAAAAAGAGGGGATTGTCCCCCTCTTCTTTTAATTTTTCTTTAAAAGAGTTGCTCCTGCAATCCCTGGGTGTGTCATTTCGAATGGATCTAGAATTAACTCTAATTCTGCTTGTGACAATACACCATTTTTCACACATAGTTCTCGAACGGATTGCCCTGTCGCAATTGCTTCTTTCGCAACGCGAGCTGCTGCTTCATAACCGATATGAGGGTTCACGGCTGTAATAATTCCTACACTCTTCTCAACGTACTCTTTTAAGCGATCTTCATTCGCTTCAATTCCTTTTAAGCAATTATCTGTAAAGGCACGGAAACCGTTATTCATAATGCTAATAGATTGAAGTAAGTTGAAAACAAGTACTGGTTCCATAACATTTAATTCTAATTGTCCTGCTTCTGAAGCAAGGCAAATTGTATGGTCGTTACCAATTACTTGGAACGCAATTTGATTAATTACTTCTGGCATAACAGGGTTTACTTTCCCTGGCATAATAGATGAACCTGGTTGACGAGCTGGTAGCATAATTTCCGCTAATCCAACGCGTGGACCTGATGCCATTAGACGAAGGTCGTTCGCAATTTTAGACATGTTCATCATACATACTTTAAGTGCTGCAGATACTTCAGTGTACGCATCCGTATTTTGAGTTGCATCTACTAAATCTTCTGCACCAACAAGTGGTAGTTCGCTAATTGTAGCTAAATGTTTTACAACTGCTTCAATATATTCTGGATCCGCATTTAAGCCTGTACCAACTGCAGTTGCTCCCATATTTACTTCATATAGATGTTGGCGTGATTGCTTGATACGTTTCATATCACGTTCAAGTACGCGAGAGTATGCTTTAAATTCTTGTCCAAGACGAATTGGCACAGCATCTTGTAAATGTGTACGACCCATTTTAATAACATGATCGAACTGTTCTGCTTTTAATTCAAATACATCATGCATATAACCCATCGTTTGTAATAAGCCTTCTAATGCATTTAATGTTGCAATATGAATCGCTGTTGGGAACGCATCGTTTGTTGATTGTGCCATATTTACATGACTGTTTGGACTAATATAATCATAGTCTCCCTTTTCCATTCCTAATAATTCAAGAGCACGATTGGCAATGACTTCATTTGCGTTCATATTCATTGAAGTTCCTGCACCACCTTGAATTGGATCAACGATGAAATGATCATGCCATTTCCCCTCAAGGATTTCTTGTGATGCTTCTGCGATAGCACCACCCTTTTTCAATTCCAATCTTCCTACATCTGCATTAGCAAGTGCTGCCGCTTTTTTTACAATTGCTAACGCTTTAATTAAACCTTCATGGACTTTGTATCCTGTAATTGGGAAATTCTCTACTGCACGCATTGTTTGTACACCGTAGTACGCATAATTTGGCACTTCTTTTTCACCTAAAAAATCTTTTTCAATTCGTACTCCATTTTTAACTTCAGTTAATGTTGCCATGACTTTTCACTCCTTAACGATTTCTTATGCTGCTTTTGTTTGTTTGACTGTTTCTACATATTGTTTTGCTTTCTCATCATCGAATTCGCCTTCCCACTTCGACATAACAATGGCAGCTAATGCATTTCCTAATACATTGACAGCTGAGCGAATCATATCTAAAATACGATCAATTCCCGCAATTAATGCGATGCCTTCTAGCGGTAAGCCCATTGATCCTAACGTTGCTAATACAACAACAAATGATGCCCCCGGAACTCCCGCCATACCTTTGGATGTTAACATGAGAACGAATAATAACGTTATTTGCTCTGTCAGTGACATGTGTATACCGTACATTTGTGCAACAAACAATGCCGCTAACGCTTGATAAATAGCTGACCCAGTCAAGTTAAATGTATAACCTGTCGGAATTACGAAAGAGGCAACTGCCTTTGGACAACCGAACTCTTCCATCTTTCTCATTATATTAGGTAAAACAGCTTCTGAACTTGCTGTCGTAAATGAAAGAATAAGTTCTTCTTTTAAAATTTTCATTAATGTAAAAATGTTTACTCCTACCATTCGTGCATTAATACCTAATACAATCACAACGAATAGTATAACAGTTACGTATACAGCTAGCACTAGTTTTCCTAAAGGAAGTAGTGTGGACACACCAAATTTTGCAACCGTAACCGCAATTAATGCGAATACACCAAATGGTGCAAATTTCATAACTTGATTTGTAACCCAAAACATCGCTTCGAGTACACCTTCAAAAAAGTTAAAAACAGGCTTTCCTTTTTCTCCAATTGCCGCAACTCCTAAACCGAATAGTACTGAGAAGAATATAATCGGTAATAAGTCACCTTGTGTAATAGACTCAAATATATTTTTCGGTACAATATGAACAATCGTTTCAGCAAAACCTTTCTTCTCTGTAGCATCTGCTGTTTGTTTATAAGAAGAAATATCACTTTGCTGTAAATTATTCATATCAACGCCAGTACCTGGTTGGAATATATTCGCTGCAAGTAATCCCATTAAAATAGCAATCGTCGTAATGATCTCGAAATAAAGAATTGTCTTACCGCCCAGTTTCCCAAGCTTTTTCATATCTCCTACACCAGCTACCGCAACAATTAATGCTGAAATAACAATAGGTACTACAATCATCTTAATTAAGTGAATAAATATATCCCCAACTGGTGTGATATAAGAAATCGCCGTTTTATTGCCATAAAAGATTGCCCCTACTACAATCCCTAAAACAAGTGCGACAAAAATTTGTGTTGCCAATCCGAATTTTTTCATTTATGTTCATCCCCTTTATGCGAACGCTTTCATTTAGTATTTATAAAAGCTTACTCACACATCATATAGGCGAACCTACAAAATCATACAAAAACCTACAAGTTTGTCACAAAAAATTCGAATTTTTTTCTTATAATATTCATTGACACTTTTTATAAAAAAGAAATAAAATAACCTTGATAAAACATCAGATTATTTCGTATAATCTAAAAGATATACGTATTCAAAATAAATGGAGATGAAAAGGAGTGGATGTTATGAAAAATCACGTGAAGAAGTTCATCATATCTATTTCTTTTCTATTTCATTTTCTTACGAAGGAACAAAGGCATTCGCCTTTGTTCCTTTTTTATTGCAATCTATATAGGGGGAATTGTTATGAAGCCATATAAACGTGTCTTAATTAAATTAAGCGGCGGAGCACTTGCCGATCAATCGGGAAATAGCTTTAACTCCAAACGATTAGAACATATTGCAAATGAAATTTTATCGATTGTTGATTTAGGTATCGAGGTCTCCATCGTCATTGGCGGCGGTAACATTTTTAGAGGCCATCTAGCTGAGGAATGGGGAATTGACCGTGTGGAAGCTGATAATATTGGTACTTTAGGTACAATAATTAACAGCTTAATGCTTCGCGGCGTTCTAACAAGTAAAACAAAGAAAGAAGTACGCGTTATGACTTCCATCCCATTTAATGCAGTAGCCGAACCTTATATTCGCCTCAGAGCAGTACATCATTTAGATAACGGTTATGTTGTCATTTTCGGTGGTGGTAACGGGCAACCATTCGTTACAACAGATTATCCAAGTGTACAAAGAGCCATTGAAATGAATAGTGACGCCATTTTAGTCGCAAAACAAGGGGTAGATGGTGTCTTTACCAGTGATCCAAAATATGATAAATCAGCGAAAATGTATAAAAAACTGAACTATAACGATGTTGTTAGGCAAAACATACAAGTAATGGATCAAGCGGCTTTATTACTTGCTCGGGACTACAATTTGCCGGCACATGTATTTAACTTTGATGAGCCTGGAGTAATGAAGAAAATATGTTTAGGAGAACATGTAGGGACATTGATTAATGATGATGCTTCGATGCTTGTGCATGAATAATAATTTTTCCCATCAACAAAAGGGTGTCTTTTGTAGACACCCTTTCCTCATTAATCATCATAAATAAAAATCAACCCACCCAACTACTTTCTCCTTACAACGCTCCCAGAAAGATAAGTTGTCAAAAAATGTTTCTGTCATCTCTTTCGAATCATCAATGTCTTGCGTTAACGCCTCATTCACTTGCGCTATGATAGGTCCACCGTGAATATACAAATTCATCTCATCATTTATGTAGAAGCTACGAGCAGTTATGTTCGTTGTACCGATAACAGTTAATTCATTATCAATCAGCATTAACTTTCCATGAAACATCCCTTTTTTATAGCCATACACAGTAATCCCGTTTTTAACAGCTTCACGTATATAAGGATATGCTGCCTCTTTAATAAGAGGAATATCCGGTTTATATGACCAAAGTATTTTTACTGTAACACCACGCTTTTGCGCTCCAAATAAAGCATTCATTAATGCTTTATTTGGAGCTATAAAATAAGGCGTTGTAATTACAATCGAATGCTTCGCTTGTTTTATTAACGCTATATATTTTTGAGCAACATAATGCCCGTTATAACTTGTCATAGTATGTAGCGTATTTCCTTTGCTAGCCTTATTCGTACTCCTTTTTATATCTTCTTTCGTATCTCGTTTCCAATCTAAGGAAAACTGCTCTTCTAAATCTTTCGCTCCTTCTCCTCTGAGTCGTACATGATAATCACGCCAGTATCCAAATTTCTTATCTTGCCCTAAATATTCATCTCCTATATTAAAGCCACCCGTATAGCCAATTTCCCCATCAATCGTCGTAATGCGGCGATGATTACGATGGTGAAGTGAATAAAATCCGAATGGCAATTCTTGTTTTCTACTGTATGTAAAATGAACACCACTTTCCTGTAATTCTTTTTTCATCTTTCTTTCAAATGATAAATCATTAATTAAATCAACCGATAAATATACGTTTACTCCTTCTTTCGCCTTCGCTTTTAATAAGTTTAAAAAAGTATGGCTACTTTTATCATCCGACAAAATGAAAAAGTAAGTGTAAATGGAACTTTTCGCTTCCCTTATATCAGTAAACAACTGTTTATAAAACGACTTCCCTTCTACATATAATTGAAAGTCACTATAATGAGGTGCATACTCTATCGGCATATTTTTCCCAGCTTCCATTTTCCTGCCTAAAGTAACATCGATATGCATCCAAATTAAAATAAAAACGAAAATAGCAATAATAATAGAAGTAACTCGCAATATTTTTTTAATCATTTTGATTTCCTTCCGCTCATATTACTTACTATTTCGTAGTGTTTCATTAATTTTTTTTTTCATACGAAATGTCTTTCTTACTTTTTATGGGCTGTTAAAAAGTTAAAGGAGAGAAGCATATGAAAAGAGGAAAAACTCCTATTATTTTTATCCCAGGTCTTTTCGGTTCAATGAGTAATATTATTATTCCTGGTACCGGTAATTGGAACTTTGGGCTTTCTGCGTTTGTTTATGAGCCATTCATCATGATGTTAGAAAGTATCGGATATAAACGAAATCAAAACTTGTTTATCTGTTTTTATGACTGGCGTCAGCGTATTGTTTTTTCTACTCAAAAATACTTATTAAAAACGATTGCTTATGTTAAAGAATTTACAGGTTGCGATAAACTAAATTTAGTTTGTCATAGTTTGGGCGGACTTCTTGCACGTTCTTACGTTCAAAATGAAGAATATGAAAATGATGTGGAGCAGCTTATTATACTCTGTACACCAAGCGCTGGATCTCCTCCCAATTATAGTTATTGGACTGGAGGTAGTCTCCCTGTCCATGCCTCTTCTAAAATAAATATCGTTCATTCCTATATGGAACAGTACGTACACTACTTAAGTACCTTGTATAAAATGAATCCAGTCGAAGCGATCCACCTTTACTTTCCAGGATTACAAGATGTTATTCCTTGTAAAGATTACGGAAATTATTTATTTATAAGATCCGGCTCTTCTATTACATTTCTTCCTTATAGTAAGATGCAAACGAAAAACCCCTTCCTCGATACATTAAATGAAAATAGATTTGTTATAGAGAAAAGAAATATTGAAACTACACTCATTGCAGGAGATGGAGTGGAAACAATTCAATATTTACAAGTCGTCCCTTCACATTCAAAACTGGAATGGGCAGATGGAAACGTCGTCGGTGATATACTAACAAAACATGGTGATGGTAAGGCTGTTGTGCATAGCGTTTTTCTTTTAGTTGGCAATAAATATGTTATGTGTGCTTCACATAATGAAGTGCTCTATAAAAGCATTCCTATATTACAAAAGATACTCTAAATTACGAACAAAAAAGGCGTGGCATTACGCCACACCTTTTCTCATTAAACAAAATTCCTCGCATCATTATTTCTTCCAAACTTATAAATAGCAATTAAGAAGAATGCTATCGCGAAAGCGAATAAAATTAAAATGTTTAAATACAACTCAGAAAACGGAATTCCTTGCTGTAATTTTGAAATTGTGTCTAGTAACCAACGCTGCGGAAGAAAATTAGCTACCTTTTGTACCGCTTTCGGCATAATATCATATGGAAAATAACATCCAGCAAGCAAACATGTTGGTACGATAACTATATTTTGCATTGCATTTGAAGCAGTTGAACTTTTCGAAAAAGACACAATGACTAATGACAAACCAATTGCTATTAAAGCAAATAGCATGAGTACACCAATCATCACTATGAAAGGCATATTTATATTTGTGTGAAAAACATTCGTCATAAATAATACTGCAATGACAATTTGTACTGTTAATATCATCATATTTACTGCAACATTAGATAATATAAATTTCTTCCCATCTATCGGCGTTGATAATAATCTAAAGTACGTTCTATTCTCTTTTTCTTTTAAGATAAATCCTGATAAGTTCACTGCTGAAAATAGCATAAACATGATCAGGTAACCCATAGTTTGATTTGTCATATCCTTATTTTTCGAAGTATCTTCAAGTGTCTCAGTCTTTACTTTAAATGAACTTTTTTGATACCCTGCATACATATTATCAAACGTACTTTGATCCGTCCCTGCCACTTTACTAATTGCGGCAATATTATCAACATAGTTATATAAATATGATTTTATAAACCCCGTTACTTGATCGCCTTTAATCGATGAAATCTCAATATGACTCGGTTTCCCTTCTCGAACACTTTCGGAAAAACCAGAATCTAATGTAATAACACCATCAAGTTTTTTTGAAGTAAGTTTATCTTCTACTTCAGACTCCTTCACTTTACTTACATTTACATGATTTAATCCTTCTAAAAATTTTACTGTATCATTTGCTATTGGCTGATTTTCTTTATTTATAACCCCGATATTTAACGTTCCTTGCCCTACATTTCCGTATATCGAAAAGGAGATGAGTGTTCCTATTATCGGCAAGCTAATAATAATGAGTAACCCTTTTTTATTTTTCAGAAGTACAGATAACGTTTTTTGTATGAGCCATAAAATGTCTTTCATACTATAGCCCCTCCCGTCTACGTAATGCAATAATCGCAATTAATAAAAAGAGTGCTGAAATTCCTAGGTTTAAAGATATTACCGGAAGCGCCGCCCCTATGTCATTTGCATAAATAATTTTCATAATGGCTGTATTCGCCCACGTTAATGGTGATAAATTCGTTACGACATTTTCTTCCACTATGAAATATGCACCCCCAAAAATAGAAGCTAATTGCACAACTACCATAATAATTGCTCTAGATGATTCACCTGTTTTTGTAATATATCCAATCCCTAAACCGAAGCTAATTGCTAGAAAGACTTCTGTTAGTAAAATAATAAATATGATTCCAAGATGGTCGCCCCAATTCGCTTGAAAAACAAATTTACTAAATAAAACGACAAGTAGTAAACAAAGTGCATTCGCTACAAGACTACCTAGCACTTTCCCAATGAAAATTTCAGCTTTACTTATAGGTGCCGCAATGAGACGATCTCCTGTTTTACGTATTCGTTCTCCTCGAATTAAAAAACTCGCTCCCATCGCAGCATACAGTGCTATCATCGTTGTCATTACAACTGCATAGTAATCCATAGAACCTGGTTTTTTAGCAGCTTGTAAAGATGTTTCTTTAATATAATCATTATGATTTCCGTTTGAAATAACTGCGCTAACCTTACTCGGATCTACTTTTGCAACTTCGGCCGCTACGTTGTACTTATCAACAAATGTTGTAAGCATTCCTTCAACAATACTTCCCTCAATACTACTTCTGTCGCTTCCGTAAAATTTCGCACCATCCTTATTTAACTCTACATATGCAGCATATTTATTTTGCTTCACTTCTTCTTTCCCATCTATACCTCCGGAAATTTTCTTAAAGTGAATACCTGATTTATCGACTTCTTTCGTAAATGCTTCAAATGATTGAGAAAATGTGCTACTCGCTTCATCTTTATATAGCACTTGTATATCCTTAATCGATTGACTATCGCTATTAAATGCGTTACTTAACGCTGTTCCTAACACAAGCATAAGCACAATCGGAAATGCTAACATAAAAACTAAAGTTCTTACGTCCCTGAAATCTCTTTTAATGTGCATCACTGCAATATTAAAGATGTTCAATTGATGAACCTCCCTTTACCTTTTCTTCATTTACCTTTTATTTATCTCGTAAGTTTCTTCCAGTCAACGTAAGGAATACAGTTTCTAAGTTCGGAGCCTGCTCCTCTAACGAACGAATTTCAATGTCATGATTAATAAAGTGTTGAATAATTTTATTTAAATTATTTAATCCTGCATCAGAATTCACTTTAATTACGCTCTCTTCAATTTGAACAGCTTTCACACCGTTTATCTCTTTTAATTTTTCTACGTCTAAATTTTCTACTGACTTCACTTCAATCCAAATATCTTTCGTATCTGTAATAATCGCTTTTAACTGTTCTTTCGTTCCTTCTGCAATCACTTTACCGTGATCTACAATTGCTATTTTCGTACAAATCTCTTCTACTTCTTCCATGTAGTGACTTGTATAAATGATTGTGCTTCCCATTTCATTTAATTTCCGGACAGACTGGAGAATATAGTTTCTTGACTGCGGATCAATTCCAACTGTCGGCTCATCCATAATAATTAGCTTTGGTCTATGGGCAATTGCACAAGCTATATTCAATCTTCTTTTCATTCCGCCAGAAAAGTTTTTCGGATAACTTTTATGCTTATCGCTAAGCCCCACAAATTGAAGTGCTTCCTCTACTCTCGCTTTTAGTTCAGCGCCTCTTAATCCGTACAATCCGGCAAAGAATTTCACATTTTCATAGGCAGTTAGCTCTTCATAAATCGCAATATCTTGCGGAACAATACCGATGTTCATCTTCGCAAATCGATTATGTTTCTTTATATTTTTTCCTAGTATGCTGATTTCACCTTCATTACTTCTTAACAATCCAGCAATCATATTTATCGTTGTACTCTTACCAGCACCGTTCGATCCTAAAAATCCAAATATTTCTCCTTCTTTAATAGATAAAGACATATTATCTACCGCGATGAAGTCACCAAATTTTTTCGTTAAATTTTTAATTTCCAATGTATTCATCATTTCACCCCTATTTCGGTTTCTCTGCTGTTATCCCGCATTAACGGTCAGTAAGACTCCCACCTCAAAATTCAGCTGGTGCAAAGAAGTTAGGTGGGAGATCAACTGCCCGTAAAAATGCCCGATTGGTTCAACTAACAATCAGCGTGGAAAAACAAAACCCCCACTGATTGAAGTTTCACTTTATTATAAACAAAAAGAATGAACCTGCTCAGTGCAGAAGTTCATTCTTTTCACATGAGAATATTCACTTTTTTCATATGAGATGATTCATCCTCATCATGCCTTACTATATCGGCAACAACATTGTTACTGAAAAACCACTTGTACCATCTACAATAATTTTCCCGTTTACAGACGCTGTTCTCTCCTCCATCCCCATAATGCCGAGGCCTTTTTTAACAAGAGCTGCACCTTTTCCATTATCCTTCACTTGTACTTTGATCATCTTATTAAGTACATGAATATCTATTGAAATGACTGTCGCATCAGCGTATTTCATCGTATTTGTTAGTGCCTCCGTAACATTTTCACCGATAATCTTCCACTGAATTGGAGAGATCATATCTAAGTTACCTTTATATACGAAAGGAATGTTCACATCATGCTTACCGGCAAATTCCTCTATGAATAATTTCATGCGGTGAATGCCAATTTGCTCTGTTGGTGGCTTCATATTTTTTAATGTAATCCGAATGCTTTCAATTCCATCTTTCGAAATATGAATTGCATTTTGTAATAACTCCGCAGATTTTACTTTATCTATTTCCATCAGTCTCTTCGCTGCTTCCATTTGAATAAGTGCACCCGTCATCGAGTGACCAATTTTATCATGAATTTCTTGTGATAACCGATTTCTCTCTTCTAACTTAAATGTGTACTCCGATTGCCTTATGTACTCTTTATTTTCATGTAAGCTTTTCGTCAGTCGCTGCATATCTTTTCGCATCTTATCATTTTGTGATTCAAGCTTTAATACACGAGCGATGTAGCGATTTGCCATAGTTAAAATGAGAAAAGAAAATGCAACAATTAATCCATATGTCATTTGAATACTTTCATTTGTAAAAGTAATAGGAAGCATCATAATGAAAAAGAGCTGCCATTTCCTCTCTATATAATTTGATGTAATTTCGTATAAGTTCAAAGGTAAAAACAAAATAAAAAATGGATGCACCTTCCATGTAAATAAAATTACTACACCAATTGACACGCAAATTAAAACCCTTTTATACGTATCGTTTTTTAATATAGAGATCATTACGTTTACAGAAAGATATATAAGTAGCGTAAATATAAACCATGGTAAGTTTGCAACATTTGAGTGAATGTAACTAAACACAATATATATAAATACAATTAATTTACTTACAGTTAACCAAAATTCCATAACATTAATCTACTTTCCCTGTTAAGTAATAAATCGCAATTTGCGTGCGATGTTCTAGTCCAGTTTTCCCTAAAACTGATGTAATATAATTTGCTATCGTTCCTTCAGATATGAAAAGTTGCTTCGAAATTTCTTTATTTGAGAACCCTTTCGCAATTAGTGCGATAATACTAAGCTCTCTTTCTGTAAAAAGACTCTTATCAATTTTAGATTCTTCCTCTTTACTTTCCATTAAATTAGACTTAATTTTATCAAGCACTACATCTTGCATGACAGTTTGGCCGTTATATACGCCTTTTATTGCATCACGAATACGCTCCGGATCATTATTTTTTAATAAATAACCTTTCGCTCCGTTTTTTACTGCGTCCAAAATATATTCATCATCATCAAATGTCGTTAAAATGAGAGGCTTCGTTTTTGTCTCTTCACAAATTAACTTCGTCGCCTCTACCCCGTTCATGTTTGGCATACGAACATCTAAAAGGGCAATATCAACTTCATGCTTTTTACAATACGCTACAGCCTCTTTTCCATCATTTACAGTATCTAACACTTCGAACTCTTCGTATGTATTTAAAATGATTTTCATGCCTTCTCTAATAAAAGAATTATCATCGGCTATTAATATTTTAATTTTCATGTTTGTTAGTATGGCCCTTCCCCTACTAACATTCACATCCTTTCTCTGTGTAACATTTCCTTCTTGCTCATTATATACTTCTCTTTACCATTTTTTCACACCTTTTTCATATAGCCCCTTAACAAAAAATATATTATTCTTTTTTTATAACATGTGTAGGGTGACTTATCGTTTCTTACGTCTATATAATAGAATGCGTCAAAAAGGAGGGAGAAAGCGATTGAGGAAAAACAATTAATTGAAAAGGCACAGCAAGGAAGTGAGCATGCTTTTCGCATCCTTGTACAAACGTATCGTCATTATATTTTCCAAGTTATATTTTCTATTTTAAGACATGAAGAAGATGCTAAAGATGTTACACAAGAAGTATTCGTAAAAATTCACACCTCTCTCCCTAATTATCAATTTCGCGGATTAAAAACGTGGATGGCACGTATTGCTACCAATCACGCTATTGATTATAAGAGGAAAAAAGCTAGAGAAAACGAAGAACTCTCCTTATGTAAAGAAACTGAAGAAAATATAAAATCCTCTCATAATATTGAGGCTTTATTATTGACGAAAGAGCAAAAATTACTCATTGCTCAAAAGCTAAGAGAACTACCCGAAAATTACCGTGACGTCGTTCTCGCACATTACTTAGAAGAAAAAAGCTATCAAGAAATTGCTTTACAGGAAAACATTGAAGTGAAAACAGTCGAAATGAAGCTGTATCGGGCAAGAAAGTGGATCAAAAAACATTGGAAGGAGGAAGAGTTTTTATGATGCATTACTCAAAAGAAGATTGGTGCAATTATACATTAGACATTATATCAAACAATGAACGTGAATCTATGGAAGAACATCTTTATGAATGTGATCATTGTTTAGCACTTTATATGGAAAGTATTGACGAACAAAACGAAAACCTTCCAATGATAAATGATGATTCATTTACAAACGAAGTTATGGCGCAAATTAATTTTGAAACGTTACAGCTTAATGAAAATATGAAATCAAACCAGCTAAAGCGTACGATCATTCATTACATAATTGCGACTGCGGCTACAATCATTTTTATGGTAAGTGGTTTATTCCATTATATTTTCACAGCGACATCAAATTTCGAAAAATCGTCGAAACACAATGAGACTTCTATCTCACAACAACTTGTAAACAAAACAGTGCACACATCAAAAAAGGACGGAGGTTTAAAGCATGAATAAAAATCCCTTTTTAGCACTTGTATTAGGGCTAATTCCTGGGCTTGGACATTTATATTTAAAGAGATTCGGACGGTTTATTTTATATAGCGGTGGATCTTTATTTCTATTTATCTTTGCAGCATTTTGTACAATAGCATTAGGAGCGCGCGATATTGCTTTTCTTTCTTTATTTTTACTAGCAATGTTATGGGTAATCAACTTAATTGATTTAATTTTCACTATTATAAATCAATCGAAAAAACAAGCAGCCGGACAATTTACAGAGTCCTCTAAAGATAGCGAACGATTTTATATCATTCTCTTATCCATCATTCCTGGACTTGGACATTTCCAATTAGGACTTATGCAGCGAGGCCTTACATTTTTAGTAGCTTGTACAGGGATAGGAAGCATGATTATATTCGTTGCACTCTTAACATCTCAAGGAAGTTTTCTTATCTTTCTCGTTATACTACCTGTTTTATGGATTTATAACTTCTTCGACGTTGTTCAACAACTACAGAAAAAAGAACGCGGCGAGCAATTAGTTGATCGTACTATTTTTGAAGAATTTGAAGAGCACCGTGAACAAGGAAAGAAAAGTAAAACATTCGCTTCTATTTTAGCGATGTTTCCTGGAGCAGGACATATGTATTTAGGCTTACAACGCCGTGGCCTTCAGCTTATGGCAGCCTTTTTACTATCTATTTATTTACTTGATTTATTAAGACTTTCTGCGTTTTTATTTTTAGTACCAATCATTTGGTTTTATAGCTTTTTTGACACATTACAGCAAACAGCAAAATACGGAAAAGAACGAGTTCATGACGAACCTATCATCGACTATTTTATAAATCATCAAAGATGGATCGGTATCGGATTAATTGCATTAGGTGGTTATTATTTATTAGATCAAACAGTCCTTCCTATTTTGAATGATTATTTTGTAACTATATTTAATATTCATCTTAGCGAACTATATTATCACTATTTCCAAACATCTATCGTTGCTCTCCTTTTAATTGGTGGCGGCTTTAAATTGTTACTTGGAAATAAAGAAAACAAAGGTGGTACAAACGAATGAGAACATGGCGCGTTGGAACATTCTCAATGGGGCTTTCCATTATTACATTAGGTTGTTTCTTACTATTTTCAGTCATTAAAGGCACTCAAGTATTGGATACATTAACAGCATGGTGGCCTGTTTTACTTATTATACTTGGCGCTGAAATTTTACTATACCTTCTATTTTCTAAGAAGGAACAATCATTTATTAAATATGATATTTTTAGTATTTTCTTTATCGGAGTTTTAGGAAGCGTTGGAATTGCTTTTTACTGTTTATTATCTACTGGATTACTAGACGAAGTTCGTCATTCTATTAATACAACTAGGCAAACGAGTAATATTCCAGACGGACAACTTGATATACCTGAATCTATCAAAAAAATCGTAGTGGATGCGGGGCATCACCCTCTAACAATAGAGGGAAATAATACAAATCAAATTCACCTTCTTGGAACATATGAAATGACGACGAAAGCAAATGAAAAACTCAATTTAAAACGAGAGGATTTCCTTTCAGTTCAAACAGCTGGAGAAACGATGTATATAACTTTAAAATCATTACCGGTTCAGCATACGTTATTTAACTCAGCACCACAGGTGAAACCAACGCTCGTTCTTCCGCAAAATAAAAATGTAGAAATTCGTGCTTCAAATAACGAACTATCACTTTATCCAGGTCAATTACAAAATAATTGGTTTGTACAAGAAAGTTCAAATGTATCTGTTCATTTAGCAAAAGAAAGTGATGTATCTTTAATCGCCATAACAAACAAAAAAGAAACTCACGGAAACACACCTTGGGAACAAGTAGAAGATTTAACGAAAAAAGAAAATAATTCTTCAGAAGAAAATCCAGAATTAAATGCGCAAGAACATTGGTATAAAAACTCGATAAAAACAGGAAATGGGACGTACAAATTAAATATCGAGAAAGCTTATAATATAAATATGAGTATTATCGAAAAATAAGAAACCTTCCACAATTGTGGAAGGTTTCTCTCATATAATCGCTTTTATTCCTTCTAAAACTAATCCAATCATAAAGCCACAAACAGCCCCGTTCACACGAATCCACTGCAAATCTTTCCCGACATTATTTTCAATCATTTCGATTAATGTTTTATCATCTAACTTATCAAGGTTTTCTTGCACAAGCTTTCCAATTTTCGAATGATTTTTTTCAACAATAGTAACAACTTGTTTTTGTAACCAATCTTCTATTTTTTGAACAGTCAGTTCATCTTCTTTTATTTTATTCATTTGTGTTTGTAAGAATGGAACAACATATTTATCGGCAAATTCTTCATTCTTCACAAAGGTAACTGCCCTTTGTTGTACTTGCTCAAGCATCTCTTTTATTTTGTCAGTAGCATCCCAATTGGTAATCCATTTTTCTTTCCAATTCTCTAATTCCTGTAATAAAGATTCATTTTCTTTTACATTTATAATTTCTTGACGAATCTTCGCTAATATAAGTTGTCTTGTGCTATTATCAGCATCTTGCAAGCTGTTAATATTGCTAATAATAAACTTTTGCAAAATGCCTCCAATTTTATCTTCATCTACAATATTCATAAATGATTTCAAAGTAAACTGTAAAAATCCATCTACTTTTATGTTTTCCATCGCCTTCATACCTAAGCTTCCTAGCTGATAACGTGCTTCATCTTGAGCTGTCCAATCTTTCACTTTTACTAATATGTAATCAAGTGTTTTTTCATCATATTCTTGCACAACTAATTGATCCACGAGAACTTGTAATATGTTGCTTGTGTTAATTGTATGCAAATACGTTTTTAATTCTTTTTCAATAATAACTGCTAATTTTTCCGTATCTATTTGAAGAATCGCTTTCTCAGCAATTGTTACAATTCCTTTTTTCACAGCGTCAGACTGTAACTCTTTCTCAGCAATTTCCAGTACCATTTGTGCTAGCTGCATTTCTTTTACTTTACTTGTAATACTTTCTTTCGTCAGCCATTCATTTTCTAACGTAGAAACGAGCCCCTTTGTTACCCGCTTACGATTTTTAGGTAATAATGCTGTATGCGGAATTGGGATTCCCAACGGATGACGGAATAAAGCTGTAACCGCAAACCAATCCGCAAGTCCACCAACTAACCCCGCTTCAAATCCCCCTTGAATAATCTCCCCAGCTACCGTTCCTTGAAAAGGGATCGAAGCCGCAAAACCTACGCCCATAACCCCAAGCGAAATACCCGCTATATATTTTGTCTGTAATGACATCGTATACACACATCCTCTTATTATGTAAAATAACGCTTTTTTATTATATTTAATCGATATGAATAATCCTTTATAACTATACTATAAAGAACTAATGTGAAAATAACAAAGATTTTTATGTACATGAAAAAATGAGGCTTTAAATCGCCTCATTCTTCCTTACTCTGCTTTCGTTAATTCCGAACCTTTTTTATAATAACCACTCATCACGTCTTCTGGAACCATACTACCGCCAGTTCCCCACACAATATGAGTACCATTCTTCACCTTTTCTGTTAACCTATATTTTTGTAAATACTCATTTTCAGCTTTACATACATTCAATGGCCCTATCATACCTGCTAACGCAGAAGGCTCTAAATAAACATTTTCAGTATCAGCCAGTTCTTTTAATAATCTATATAACTCTTCATCACTTACTGTGTAATTTCCACTCAAAAATGGTTCCATCGTTTTACCGACAAATCCAGAGGGTCTTCCTACCGCAAGTCCATCCGCATCTGTTACATTATCAATCCCGATATCTTGAACGGCAATTTTATCATGAAGTCCAGTCATTAAGCCGAGTAGCATACACGGAGAGTTCGTAGGCTCAGCAAAGAAACAATGCACATTGTCTTTATACAATAACTTTAAGCCGAATGCTACTCCGCCAGGCCCACCACCGACTCCGCACGGAAGATAAACGAATAAAGGGTGTTCTTCATCTACTGCAATCTCTAACTCTTCTAATTGTTTTTGTAAACGCGACGCTGCTACTGCGTATCCTAAAAATAAATCATGTGAGTTTTCATCATCAACAAAATAGCAGCTAGGATCTGCATCTGCTTGCAGTCTTCCTTCTTCTACTGCTTTACTATAATCCGCTTCATATTCAATAACATTTACACCTTTACTTCTTAATAAATCTTTTTTCCATTGTTTCGCATCTGCTGACATATGAACAGTTACATTAAATCCTAGTTTTGCACTCATAATCCCAATGCTCAGTCCTAAGTTTCCTGTCGAACCTACTGCAATTGAATACTTCGCGAAAAAACCTCTAAATCTATCACTATCTAAAATTGAATAATCATCTTTCTCTGTTAACATTCCATGCTGCCATGCTAATTGCTCTGCATGTTTCAACACTTCGTATATTCCGCCTCTTGCCTTTATTGATCCTGATATCGGAAGATGACTATCACACTTTAATAATAATTCTCCCCATATAGGTTGCTCGTAATTTTTCTCTAAAGATTGTTTCATAGAAGGTATTTTTACTAAAGGAGATTCTATAATTCCGCTCGTTTCTTTCGTTTCAGGAAAAACTTTCGCAATATATGGTGCGAAGCGCTTTAATCTCTCTTCCGCATCTTTTACATTTTCTTCATTAAGCGGCGAACCTTTTATTGCCGTTTCATACTTTTCTGTATTCGGATTCATCCAAAATACTTCTTCCGTTGCAATAAGGTTGTTTAATAGTGGGTATCGCTCTTTTAATGCCTCTATCCCCTTCATTTCTCTTCCTCCTCATATTCTTGTAGCTAGCCATATAATAAATTATAATTAATTTTAATATAGTTTAACATAAAATTCAGTTTCAGTTAATTTTAATTTAATTTACTTAAATATAATTTAATAATTATTAAGGAGCATTTATTATGGAAAATATAGATATCGGTAAAAAAATTGAAAAACAAAGAAAAGAAAAAGGATTAACTAGTAAAGAACTAGCAAAGATGGCCGAAATCACACCATCAATGCTTAGTCAAATTGAACATGGTTCTGCTAACCCTTCCATTCAAACATTAAAGGTACTCGCAAAAGCTCTTGATGTTCCAACATTTAGTTTTTTACTTGAAGAAACTAATACAGACGATTTAATCGTACGTTCTAATAAAAGAAAAAAAATGATTATCGATAATTTATCATATGAATTGTTATCACCTGATTTCACAGGAAATTTAGCAACAGCAATTATGACTATCCCACCGAATACTGCTTCATCAGAAAATGTTCTAGAACATAAAGGAGAAGAATTAGCATTTGTATTAGACGGGAAAATCACATTGCACTTAAATGAAGAAGAATACACATTAGAAACTGGTGATAGCGTAAAAATACCAGCTTATTTAAAACATAAATGGGTAAATCAATTCGATAAAAATGCGATTGTTTTATTCTCTGTTACTCCGCCAATTTTTTAATTCATGTGATGATAAAAAAATAACCATGCATGGATGCTCTCCGTACATGGTTATTTTTATTTTTTTGGTACTAACAAAATCCCTAAACTAATAACAAAAAAACTGAGTATTTGCTGTATTGAAAGACCAAATAGAACTGAATTTTGTTCACTAATAAGCGAAATAATGATATGAGCAATTCCCTCGCAAATGAGAAAAAAGCTTATATTCTTTCCATTCCCTACTCTTTCATTTTTAATCCATAACGAGCCAATTATACCGAGTGCGAGTATAATCTCATACATGAAAATAGGATGATACAAAAATTTTGATTCATATATTTTCATCCCCCATGGGAGTGTCGTTTGTATACCTACTTCTTGATGGAATAGAAAATAAAAGATAATACTCACACACAATCCAAAGGGCAATGTATCAAGTAAAATTCGAAGAGAAAATTGCTCTTTTTTACTTTTCCAAACAATGTATATACTAGCCATAATAAAACCTACTATAATATGTTGAATACTTCCTACAGCTAATAATGCTTGCACCGGCGCCCCAATGGCCCATACTGGATTTAAAATTGCCGGTGCGAATTTCCATACTAATACAATGATGAGAAGACCATTCGTTACTGCATCCATCATTTTTTCATATTGAATATTTTGCTTTTTCATCCTTAGTTTCATCAGAGTAAATCCAAATAGACTTCCTATTATAAGAGAAACGGGTTGTAACCTCACCATCCACTCCATCACTATGAAATCCCCTCTTAATTCTCAATTATTTTCTTAAACTTCTCTTCTAATTGATCTGGAGGTAATACACCTCGTGCCTGATCTACAATAATTCCATCTTTATTAACAAAAAATGTCGTTGGTAAAGAGAATACTTTATAATCTAATCCAGCTACTCCGTCCATATCTAATAGAACTGGAAATTTAAATCCGTGGCGATCTGCGAATGCGCTCGCTTCTTGTACTGGATCCCCGATTGTTGCATTTACCGCAAAGATTTCAACATCCTTTTTATACTTATCATACAAACGAACTAAGTCAGGAGCCTCCATTTCACATGGGCCACACCACGATGCCCAAAAATTAATAACATATGGTTTTCCCTTTGCATCATTTAACGAATACAGCTTCCCGTCCAATCCTTTTAATGTTATGTTTGGTGCTTTAAATCCCACTTGTGGCAATACTTCTTTTTCTTGTAACTCCGCTTGTTTCGCTTTTCTTTCTTTTTCTTCTTTCTTTGTATTATAAAAATTAACCCCTGCCCAAATTAGTGCCCCGGCCAGTATAATAGCAATTAGTTTCTTCACTTTTCTTCCTCCTCATTTCTAAAATCCTGTAAATCCACCAAATATACGAATAAAGAATGCTGTAATTTTCGTCATTTGATTTGTATATAATAAAACCCCTGTTAGTATCATCATTCCACCGCCAATTTTCATCATGACATTGGCATATGTAACAATCCATTTTACCTTTCCAATAAAAAATGCCATCACGAAAAACGGAACTGCAAATCCAAGGGTGTACGCTGTAATATACAGAAGCGCACTTTCAGGATTGGTCGCACCGAGCATAAGCACTGCAGAAAATATCGGTCCAACACACGGTGTCCATCCTGCTGCATATGTCATGCCGACCAAAACTGAGCGAATATATCCTGTCGATTTACTTCTATATTGTACTTTTTTCTCTGCCATAAGCCACTTAGGCTGAATCACTCCAGTCATAAATAGCCCCATCAAAATAATAAATATCCCACCAATTTGCTGAATTAGCCTTTGATTAGATGAAAAAGTGATCCCAATCCAGCTTACTGATAAACCTAACGCATAAAAAATAACCGAGAAACCGATCATAAAAAATACTGTATGTATAATCGCTGACTTTTGCATAATTCCACGATTTTCTTTTAAATCTTGAATAGAAACGCCTGTAATATATGATAAATAAGATGGATATAGCGGTAAAGAACATGGTGATATAAAAGAAAGTATCCCCGCCCCTACTACTAGCCAAATTGTTAAATCCGCCGCATTCATTTTATTCCTCCTAAAAACACTACAAATCGTAGTGTTAACTATTAAAAAAAAAGAGGCTATATGCACTCTCCAACAATAAGTATAATCGACATACAAAATAGCCCTAACGTTACATATACTGAATTCGTATGTAATGGTATATTCAGCTTAACAACTTTCTCATTCAACACTTGCTCAATCCTTAAATTAATTGCAGTTTTCGCAAACGAAGCTGTAATACATTGATTTTCCATCGTCTTTATTTTAATTAACTTTAATAATGCACTACCTAGCTCAAATGAAGATTTCATTTTTTGCATCGCATATTTATCAGCTGATAGCTCCTGATACACTTGATAACGCTGCAGCATTCCTTTTAATATAGGAATATACATCATTCCTTCAGCTAACAATGTAAAGAAAAATAACTTTAATGGATCTCGATTTTTTTGATGATATTCCTCATGTAATACAATCGCATCAATTTCTTCCTCTGAAAACGCCTGAAACATTCCTTCTGAAATGACAATTTTCGGTCGAAATAATCCAATTGTAAATGCCGTAATCTGTAACGTTGATAATACGTACACTTGCTTTCCTTTTCTAGTAATAGACACGAGATTTCTTTTCAATTTTTTACTATAAAAAAACTGCTTCCAAATTCTTTTACTTATAATGATTACAGTAAATAACAGTAATCCGGCTATCATAATGCGGAGTGTTGACAGTTCTCTCATATGTTGTTGCAATTCAAATAAACAAAATTGGGAAAGAAAAAATGCTTTATTTTGAAAAAGAAATGGGTATGTGACGTAGTATACTAACATACTAAAAAAAAGAACACTAATAGTCACTGCTAACAAAACGATTTTACGCATTTGCCACTTCATTTTATCTGTCCTCTTTTTTTAGCTGACTTAATTTCTCTTCTAATTTTTTTATTAAAGATGGATCAGCTTGTTCTAACTCATCTATCATATGGTTCACAACAAGATCTCCAAATTCACCCATTAATTCCTGTGTCATTTTCTTCGTTTGATTAGATAAAAATGCTTCTTTCGTTTGTGTAGCACGATACATACCACTTCTTTTCACGATATGCTTTTCTAAATGTGCTTTCTCTACTAATCTGTTCATAACTGTCATTACAGTATTAAAATTCACCGGGGATTCTTCACTTAATTTCTGTTGCACATCTTTAATGGTAATACCCTCAGTAGCCCAAACAATTTCCATTATTTTTGCTTCAAGCGGTCCGAAAAAGTGATTTAACCCTTGCTCATTTAACTTGTAGTTTTGAGTAAACATCGTATGGCCCCTTTCACACTACAGATTGTAGTATAAAATATATAGAAGGTCAAACATAAATGATATTAACTGATACTTAAATGGATCCTAATCTCCACTAATTAGTTATCTGTACCGCGTTCAATTCATTGTAAGCCTAACTTCTCTCCAAATGTATCATAGAGATAATATTCTAATATTTGCGCACTAAATTTCTCATTACGCCCGAGTGCAAATAATTCCCGATCTTTTGCTACGATAGTATCTAATGGAATTACCACATTATCCACTATTTTTGTAATTTCAATTATATTACTTTCTACGTTTACTTCTGTTTTAAATTCAATATTTTCTAATACTATATGTGAACGTCTTCCTGATGCAAAAAAAGTAAAGTTAGGATTTTTAAAAATGCCAATTTCACTCTCTAACGGATATAAATATTTAAAAATTATATCTCTGTGTCCATCTTTGATTATTTTTTCATCTTTTTCATCATCTAAATATTCTTTCATCTTCGCTGCAAACTCAAATCGAAAATCCACTCTTTCACGCTCCCTCTTTTCATTCTACGCTAATAAATATATTAATATAATTTTACCATATTATGAAGTAATTTCCTATAAAAAGTAAAAACCACTTTTGTAAAACCTCTGGTATTCCCCGTACTTTTTAAATATAAACACTCTTTCAATATTAATTAGTACGTCGTTATATTCATTTAAACATATTGTTTCCATACTTTGAAACAATATTATCCAGTATTATATATCAATAAAGTGAAACTTTAATCAGTGGGGGTTTTGTTCATCCCCCACTGATTATTAGCCCACACCAATCGGGCGTTTACGGGCAGCAGGGCTTCCACCTAACTGCTTTGCTCCAGCCGAATTTTGAGGCAGGAGTCTTACTGCCCGCAAATAGCGGGATAAACTGCTTCTAATTCCTTTCTATCCACAGCCATCGACTCCTTATGCTATTTCAATATATTGTTCACTTTATTTACCCTTATTCATTAAATCACAGAAGGAATGTAACTCCCCGCTATCGAATTTTTACATAACAAATATTATTAGGTGGTGCTTTACTATGAAATTAGCTGTCATTGGTGGCGGTGATTTACAAGATCCAAATCACTTGCATATTAATGAACGACTTATAGAATTAACAAATAAACAATACCCAAAAGTATTATTCATTCCAACAGCTAGTCGTGATGATGAAGGATATATAAAGTTATTTTTAGAAACGTTTGAAAAGCGATTACATTGTGAGGTTCAAATTTTACGCTTTATAACCGAAACACCTACTAAATATGAAATAGATGAGATGATTCATTCTGCCGATTTAATTTATCTTGGCGGTGGGAATTACGTTCATATGCTTGAACAATGGAAAGAACATAAACTAGATGAAAAGTTACTATTTGCTTTAAAACGCGGAACACTTATTGCAGGATATAGTACCGGTGCGATGTGCTGGTTCACATCTAGCATTCGTTCAGATTATGAAGGTTCCGGTTATATAGAAAGTAGTGGCTGGAGTATTGTTAATAAAAGATTTTGCCCCCATTACAATCAATTAAATAGAATGAATGCCTTCCATACGTTTTTACAAACTCACCAAGGTAATATAGAAGGCATTGCATTAGAAGATAATTGCGCTTTATATATTACAGAAGGTTCATTTGAAATTATCGGTGAGCCAGATACAGCTTGGGAGTTTTATATGGATAATGGAAAACTCATTAGACAACATTTTGACATAACTTTAAAAAGTTATTTATAAGCATTCATTAACAAAAAATGTCCCTAAGTATATAGGCTTAGGGACATTTTTATCTTTTAACTCACTAATCTTGTAATTCGTTTCTTCTGCCATGAAAGCTTATAATATGCATACTGTAATATTAAGCTGACGATGAATGCCGCTGGATACCCAACCCATATTCCTTCTATACCAAGGCTCGTATGATAAGAAAGATAATACGCTACAGGTACTTCAACAAGCCAGATTGATACAACACCAATCACAGTTGGCCAAAGTACTGTACCACTTGCTCGCATTGTCGCACTAATAATTTGTGCATGACCGAAAATTAAGTAACTCCATAAAGTAATCATAACTAAGCTATGAGCAATTTCAATTGTAGTTTGACTTGTCAAAAATAGTGCTAAAATATCTCTTGAGAATAAGTAAATAAGCGATATTAATACACCACCAATGATATAATTCATGATAATTCCGGCCTTAACAACTTTCTGTAATCGATCAAATTGGTTTGCACCAATTGATTGCGCTGCAAAAATTGATACGGTAATGCCGAGGCTAACTGCTGGCATTTGTACATAACTTGCAACTTGGTTCACAACACCATACGCCGCTGTTGCATCTGATCCATAGCGATTCACAAATGCGATTACCGCAATTTCTGATAATGAAACTAATATCATATTAATACTCGCTGGAATACCAAGTCGTAATAATAACTTTAATAACTCCCAGTCCATACGAAGATATTTTCTTACTGTAGCGTCTAATTGCAGTGGATGATTTTTCTTCTTTAAATACAATAGCATGACAATAAACGTAATAACTGTAGATATAACTGAAGCATAGGCTGCTCCGTAAACATCTAATTTCGGAGCTCCTAACCAGCCAAAAATAAGAATTGGTAATAAGATCATATTTAGCGCTGTACTAACGATTAAAAAGTAAAATGGCGTTTTAGAATCTCCTGTACCTCTCATAAATGTTGTGTATGCAAAATATAAAAATAATACTGGCATAGATATAAATAAAATTCTTGCGTAATGCACACTTATTTCAATAATATTTTCTGGTGTTCCCATAAGGCGCATAATATCCATCGCAAAAATACTACCTATTATCGCCAACACGACTCCGATAATAAAAGTAAACGTAAGCGTCGTACCAACGATAGCTTTTAAGCGCTCTTCATTTTTAGCACCAAATGCCTGACCAATTAAAATTGAACTACCAGAACCAATTCCAATTACAAATGAAACGAGCAGGAAAAATAACGGGAAGAATGCCGATATAGCTGCCAGATCATTTACGCCAAGCCATCTTCCTACTACTACCATTCCAAATAACTGTCCAACTGACTGTAATACATTACTTAAAAGTAACGGTACTAAAAACATGGACATCGATTTCCATATCGGCTTATGTTCCGTTTCTGACTTCTGTGACTCTACACCTTCTTTATTGTTATCTGTAGGTGGTTTCAAATTTCATTTCTCCTTTTATTTAAAATCCGTGCTCAAATAGTGGTAATTGTGCCAACCATTTCTATACTGTTTGCTCGTTAAAGTAAATGCTTCTTCCACTCACTATTTTCAAATTCATCATAGAACTTTAACATATTTTTCGTATCTGTAATCCTCTATCTCTTTGTATAGTTATTTTTATTATGTGCATCTATTCATTTTCTTCTCTTCATTCTTATAACTTCACCCAATATTGGCTTCCATCAGCTGTTCTATCTAAAAAACCATATTCGATTAAATATCTTCTCAAAGTGACAAAATCCGGATATATATTTTCTAAAACTGTATTTACTTCTTTTTCAGTATACTTTTTATTACTATCGAATTTCTTCACTAAATGACGTAATATAATTAATTTACGCTTTTGCTTTTTCGGAAATTTAGAAAGCGGTCCATCCAAACCTTCTGTAAAATGCGTTGTTAAAACTTCAGCATTTTCTTCCTCTGTAATATTGTATCGATCATCCACCATCGTAGCTGTTCTATGAATCGGTACAAATTTAGTTTGAACTTTTGATTTTTCTTCTGACAATTCCATTAACGCTAAAAATACTTTCGCTTGCTTCATTTTCTCTCGCAATGTAAATCGATGATTGCGAATCGTCGACGTGCTCCCGCCGTCCATTTCTTTTACAATCTCTTTATCGTTAAGTCCCATATGGAAAAACTGAACCATTTTCTTTTGCAAATCAGTTAAACCTGTAAACTTCTTATCAAGATTTAATAAATATTCAAACATAGACGTATGCTCATTTTGAATATGCAACTGTACAAACTTCTCTGCTTCATACAAAACTTGATTTTCTTGATAAATAACCCCTTTAATAAACGTTTCTCCACAAGCTAAACAAATATACTCCTCTGCTACCTCGTCAAATACATACCCTTTCTTCAATTCCTCTACCGACGCATCCCAAAACTTCTCTGATATATCACTCATACTAAACACTCCTTCAAAATGTTTATTTAAAAACAAACAAATTACAATAACGTTTATTATCACTTCATCATCTTAACATATAAAAAGTAAACGTTTCAATGTTTCGTTTACCTATTTTACAAACTTTTATAAAAATGTTTATCTAACTATGATAAATAGGACTTATCACACCGAAAAACGAATGTATTTTAACAAACTAATTATTATGGGATGTGAAACAAAACATGACTACTATTCAAGGCCCTTCCAGCATTCAATTTTAACTACCAAAAAGGTGTTTCCGTATATGGAAACACCTTTTACCTTTTATATATTTTATAAACAACCTCTACTAAAACTTTACTTGCTTGTACAAATACATGTTTTCGATTTCCATCCTCAACGAATCTATTTGAACAACCACTAATCATCATCATACAACAAATTATGACTATTACTTTAATGCTTTTTCTGCAAATCATTTTATGCAACTCCACTTTTGTAAAACTTCATTTAAATTTACCCCATCAAAAAAAGTTTACACGAATAATGAAACGTAAAAATATGTAATGTTGCATATTTTTACGTTTCATTACAATATTGTGATTTAATTATTTTAATAACTGGTATACCGAGGTGACTCACTTGAAATTTAAAGCGAAAAAAAATCCATTTCATATCATTTTAATCTCATTGTTTTTAGTTGTTTTTTTCATTTCCCTATTCTTTCAAAATGATAATTCTATTTTTTTCACTCTCATGATGCTCTTAAATATCGTGAATCTCTCTTCTTTCTATTTTTCTCATTACAAAATAACGGAATCTGCCCTTGTTGTTAAACATGGTTTCATACTCCGTACTGAAATTCCATTTGAAGATATACGCCACATTAAATACTCTGGTAAAAAGCTTCGTTCAGAAAATTGGACAAGACAGCAAATAGAAATTCATTATAATTTATTCGACTCAGTAACACCTTTCGTACCACAAGAAGAGGAGAAATTCATTTCACTCTTAAAAGAAAACTGGCCAAATGTGAAAATAATCAATAGCACCTCAAATGAATAGTTTTGTTTGAGACAGTTCTATGCTATTAGGATAACTATATAAGAATTGAATATCCTCCCCAAGCAAAACCGCCGTTTACATATTTATTCTCCCCTCAGGCTAACTACCCAATAGTTAGTCTATTTTTTATTACATAAAGATACTACCCCTCCATCACAAACAAACGATACGAACATACACTATTTCTAAAAAAGTAAACTTCTACACAAAATGAATGAAAGGTGCTTATTATGTATGAGTTAAGTTATGAAGGATTAACAGGTGAAATTATTACAAGATATGATTGTGAGTATGAAGAAGCTAGACAAGAATGGAATCGAGCTATTCAAAAGTTTCCTTTAGCTATCATTTATTGTTTTACGAAATGGGATGTTAGTAATGCGATTATTTGGGCGAGAAAAAATGAAATTTCTATTCGCATTCGTTCTGGTGGACACCATTATGAAGGATATTCTGCCGGAAACAACGTCCTCGTAATTGATATAAGTAAAATGAACTGTATGCAGCTTAATGAACATAAAAATACATTAGTCATTCAAGGTGGTGTTCAAAATAAACAAATCTATGACTTTATCTCTTCAAAAGGTTATCCATTTCCAGGCGGAACTTGTCCAACTGTTGGAGTAAGTGGATACACTTTAGGCGGAGGTTGGGGCTATTCTAGTAGGTATTTCGGCCTTGGTTGTGACAATTTAATAGAGTTAGAATTAATCGACTATAAAGGTAAAGTAATTACAGCTAATGAAACTTACCACAAAGACTTATTTTGGGCTTGTCGCGGGGCAGGTGGCGGAAATTTTGGCATCGTTGTTTCGTTAACTTTTAAGCTCCCTCCAATAGTTGATAAAGTTACTTTCGTTGAACTATATTGGCCTAACGCTTCAGTAGACATCCAAAAGGAATTTCTTCACACATGGCAAAGCTGGCTAGTAAATTTAAATAGTAAAATGACAATTGGTGCGAGCATATACAACTCTGCTGCGGAAGGACTTGCAATATATGGACGAGGTTTATATTATGGTACCCCTGAAGATGCAGCATTCATTTTACAAGATTTAGTCAATATAAACGGGGTGAAGGTGAATTTACAATATATCAGTTTTCCTGAAGCAATGGACATTGTACAATCTTCATATCCACCGTATGAACAATTTAAATCTACAGGTCGATTCGTTCATAAACAATATAACGAGGAAGAAGTCGAAAAAATTATTAGTCTTATTGAAGATAGAGCTTCCGGCAGTATTTTTGCAGCTTTAAGCCTCTATCCACTTGGAGGAAAAGTTCAGGATGTAGATAAAGATGCGACCGCTTTTTATTACCGTGATGCACATTATATTATCGGCATTCAATCTATATGGGAAGATCCAATCTTTAAAAAGGATAACTCCCAATGGTTAGAAAAACGATTTGACTATATAGAATCCATAACAGAAGGCTCATTCGTCAATTTCCCATACAGCGATTTGAAAGATTATATGAACGCTTATTACGGAACACACGCGAACAAATTAAGAAAAATTAGTAAAAAATATGACCCTTTATGCGTATTTACTTTTCCACAAGGAATTAAAAATTAATATGCGATAAAAAAGCCAAGATTCTAAACTAAGAACCTTGGCCTCTTCTATTATTCTTTCGGAGCGATCATTTTTTTCGGATCTACAATCTCATCAAATTGCTCTTCTGTTAGTAATCCCGATTGCAGTGCTGCTTCTTTTAAAGTTAATCCATCTTTATGGGCATACTTTGCAATTTTCGCGGCATTTTCATACCCGATATGTGGGTTTAGTGCGGTTACAAGCATTAATGAACGATTTACATTTTCATTAATTACTTCTTCATCTGCTTCAATACCAACTGCACATTTATCATTAAATGAAACGGTTGCATCAGCTAATAAGTGAGCAGATTGCAGGAAGTTGTAAGCGATAACTGGTTTGAATACGTTTAGCTCAAAATTACCTTGGCTCGCAGCAAATCCGATTGTTGTGTCATTTCCCATAACTTGTGCTACAACCATTGTTAGCGCTTCGCTTTGCGTTGGATTTACTTTACCTGGCATAATAGAGCTTCCTGGTTCATTTGCAGGAATAATAATTTCCCCAAGACCACTACGCGGACCACTTGCAAGCCAACGCACATCGTTAGCAATCTTCATTAAATCAGCAGCTAATGCTTTTAATGCTCCGTGTGCAAATACAACTTCATCATGGCTCGTTAACGCATGGAATTTATTTGGTGCAGAAACAAATTGTTTACCTGTAAACAGACTAATTTCTTCTGCTACCATCTCACCAAATTTAGGGTGCGCATTAATTCCAGTTCCAACCGCAGTACCACCAATTGCTAATTCTTTCATATATGTATTGCTATCTGCAATCATACGCTCTGTTTTTTCAAGCATACGGTGCCATCCGCTAATTTCTTGTCCTAACGTTAACGGTGTTGCATCTTGTAAATGCGTACGACCGATTTTAATAATATGTTCAAATGCAGTTACTTTTTCTGCTAATGTTTCTTTTAATTTCGTAATAGCTGGTAATACATGATTTTCTACCGCAATTACACACGCTACATGAAGTGCCGTTGGGAACGTATCATTTGAACTTTGAGACATGTTCACGTCATCATTCGGATGAATATGTACGTCAGATCCCTTTTCTTTCAAAATTTGATTACCGCGGTTTGCAATTACTTCATTTACATTCATATTCGATTGTGTACCACTACCTGTTTGCCATACGACAAGTGGAAAATGTTCATTCCATTTTTCTGCGATAACTTCATCAGCAGCTTCCGCAATTGCTTGTGCTTTTTCTTCTGATAACTTCCCTAATTTTTGATTGCTAATCGCTGCACTCTTCTTTAAAATCGCAAATGCTTTTACAATTTCAAGCGGCATATGCTCTGTTCCAATCGGAAAATTTTCCTTACTACGCTGTGTTTGTGCTGCCCATAATTTATCAGCTGGAACTTTCATTTCTCCTAATGTATCTCTTTCAATTCTGTACTCCATTTTTTCATCCCCTTGAAAATAAAATACCTACATTTCTCATTTTAACAGACTTTCATTCAAATGATAAGAATTCTCACTCGTATGTATAAAAAAAATACCTTCTGCCACCGCAGAAGGTATTTTTTTATGATGCTTGTTTTCCTTTTTCAGCGTCATCTACATACCAAATGAATTTTCCTGTATATCCGTAAATAACTGCCAAAATTAATGAAACGAAGCTTAACCACATAAACGGAACGTATGAGAATGTTGCTACACCTAAAATACCAGCCATAAAAATACCATTATCCGACCACGGAACCATACCAGAAGTTAACGTTCCACCTACTTCTGAGTTACGCGCTAATACACGGCGGTCTATTTTTAATTTATCATAGCTATCTTCCATAATTTTCGGTGTTAAAATAAGTGATACATACATCGCACAACCAAATATATTAGCTAAGAATGCCACGATTAATGTAGACAATGTTACATTACCTGCAGAATTTAATTTCTTCTCAAATTTTGATACGATTACTTTTAAAACGCCTAGCTTTTCAAGTAGTCCACCAAAACCTAAGCCGAAAATAATAACGGCTACTGAACTAAGCATACCGTTAATTCCACCACGGTTTAATAACTTATCGACAAACTCGACACCAGATTGAATTGAGAATCCGTTATATGCTGTTCCAATTGCCTCTCCAAAGTGCATCCCTTGGAAAAGAGTTGCCCAAATTGCACCAATTAAAGCTCCCATAGCAATTGTTGGCATAGAAGGTTTCTTCAGCGCCAATAGCACAATAACGATTACAGCCGGAACAAGCATCCATATTTTAATATCAAATTGCTTTAATAAAGCTTCTTTTAAAAACTCTACTCTATTTAAATCTACATTATCCCCGCCATACATCCATCCAGCAACAGTAAACATAATGCTGGTAATAATAAAAGCTGGAACGTCTAATACGAGCATAGCTCGAACGTGAGCAATAACATCTACTTTTGCCATAGAAGCTGCAAGAACTGTGCTATCAGAAAGTGGTGATAATTTGTCTCCAAAATACGCTCCTGAAAGAACTGCACCTGCAACAAGCGGAAGTGGTAATCCAAGCCCTTCCCCAATCGCCATCATAGCAATACCAGCTGTTCCAACTGTTCCCCATGATGTTCCTGTCGCGATAGAAGTTATTGAACAAATAATTAAAGTTGCCAATAAGAATATGCTAGGGTGAATGAATTCTAATCCATAATAAATTAATGTAGGTACAACCCCACCAGCAATCCATGTTCCAATTAAAGCTCCAACTGCAACTAAAATAAGAATTGCTTCTAATCCATTAGAAATCCCTTTCGTAATTGCATCTTGCAATTCTTGATAACGAAATCCTAACCTTAATCCAAGCGCAATAACTAAAAACCATGAAATAAATAGCGCTAATTGAATTGGGAGATCAAAAATCGTTTGGAAGGAAAAGACGACAGCAAGAAATAGGAATAAAAGAATGATGATTTCTAGCATCGAGGGTAATCTTACACTTTTCATTTTTTTCTCTCCTTACAAGTCGATAACATGATGTATGTCGTCTTACGTGTATGTAGTATACAATTAGCGAAGACAAAACAAAATTTTCATATTATTTCGATTTATTTTTTCAGTATAATATATTCACAACCCTTTCTATTGTAAAAGTAGATTGCGCTTTTCGCAATGAAAAATATAAAAAATGTTGTATTTTTATTTCTTTCGAAAAAACTATCTAATAATAACTTTTTTAATATTTGCCACAACAAAGATTTCCACTGCTGTTCTCAGTTCATATGTACTACTATATTTCCCCTTACCCAAAAGAACACACATCATTTATTACAATACAAGGGGCTGGTGGATGGATTGCGGCATTACCTGCAGCTGAAAAAAATCAAATCAAAAATCTTGCTAGCATTTTAACACCAACCGATCTACAATATTTTTCCATAATCAAAAAAGAGCATGTTACACTTTTATGTAACATGCTCTTTCTTTACTACTCTATATGGCTATGCCTGAATGTCTGCAAATTCTTCAATATGCTCGTACTCTTTTTCCAATTCCTCTAAAGACAGCTCGTATAATTGTCGTTCGCGAATCTTAAACACACCTGCTCCAATTAACTCATCAATTAAATGCCTCTTACGATTTTCAACAGCAAAACGGAGTTGACTACTCATCTTTTAAAAAACTCCTTTCTACGATCATTGAAAATGATAATCTTTATCAATTACCACTTTTGATTATAAAAGATGATTCTTAATAAGTAAAGTAATCTTATGAAATATTTACCTTACAAAGTATTTGTGGCCACATTATATATATGTATGCCACGCGAAAAATGTTATGACACTTTTTCATACCCTTTTTCTTTCATACTTTGCAAGTTGTCTCATTATGGTTAAATTCACCCTCAATTTCTACTTGAATGGTGACATGTTCTACATGAAATTTTTCCTTTAATACATCCGTTGCTTCTTTCAATACACTTTGCGTTTCATTACCTTTAATAATAAGATGGCAAGTTAGTACTTGAAAATCTGATGTTACGGACCATATATGTAAATCATGAACTTCTTTTACAATAGTAATATTTAATAATGTATTTTTCACCTCTTCAGCATCTATGTGCTGTGGTGCGCCTTCCATTAATATATGAACTGTATCACGTGTTACACGCCATCCACTTATAATGACTAAAATAGACACAAGAATACTAGCAACCGCATCTGCGGCATTCCAATCAAAAAATTTAATAAGTAACGCAGCAATAATTGCTCCGACTGAACCTAATAAATCGCCTAGTACGTGTAAGAAAGCACTCCTTAAATTCAAATTCCCTTTCACATCTCCGCCTCTCATTAATATCCAAGCTGATAAAATATTAATAAGCAAACCAAGTACAGCAATAATGAGCATCCCATTACTAGCAATCTCCACCGGTTCTTTAAAACGACGAATTGCTTCAATAAAAATATATACTGAAATGACAATAAGAACGACACCGTTACATAATGCCGCTAACATTTCGACACGCTTATACCCGTATGTTTTTGCAGCCGTTGCCGTTTTCTCTCCAAGCTTGAAGGCAAGTAAGCTTAAAGCGAGAGATACTGCATCACTTAACATATGCCCCGCGTCAGATAATAGTGCTAAACTATTCGTTACAAACCCACCAATAACTTCAGCAATCATAAAACTTGTCGTTAGTAGAAAGGCAATTAGTAACGCCTTTTTATTTTTGGAATGACCGTGATCATGTGAATGTCCCATACTAATACTCCTTTAAGTGCAATATCTGTATGTTAGTATGAAACAAACTCACTCCCTTTATCCCGCATTAACGTCCGATTGGTGAAGGCTAATAATCAGTGGGGATGAACAAAACCCCCACTGATTAAAGTTTCACTTTATCCCGATTCCTTCTGTATACACACTTCGCTACTTTTCAAACAAGTCCTTTTTCTCAAATAAAAACAAGACTACTTCTTTTTTATTTTCATATTGTTTACTAATGAAAGAATTTTTAAGGAGGTTACTTAAATGAAACGTTTATTTCTCTGTATGGAGCGTGAACTTGTTGTAATAAAAGAACAAGATGGTAACTACGAAACGACTTACCACTTACAAAATATGCAGCCTACTTGTATTGCAGTTGATCCATTTCAAAAGAATCGTGTATATTGTGGAACATTTGGACGAGGTCTATGGTTAAGCGATGATGGTGGGGATTCATGGAGACCAATTGGAGATTCTTATCGTTACTTTGACTTTCCGAAAGAAGACGGTATTTTACATTCTTCAATCACTTCCATTACGATAAGCCCTAATGAACAAGTTAACAGATATGGAGTCGTTTATGTAGGTACAGAACCTAGTGCTTTATTTCGTTCAGAAAATGGCGGTGTAACGTGGACTGAACTTAAAAATATGAAATCATTATTATCTTCTTATACGTGGGCTTTCCCGCCTAGACCTTTTACCCATCACGTACGCTGGATTACAATTGATCCAAACAATCCAAATACAATCCACGTTTCAATCGAAGCTGGTGCTGTTATTCAAAGTAACGATAAAGGGCATACATGGATTGATAAAAAATTCGGTGCCCCTATCGATGCTCATCAATTACTCATGCACCCTGAAGCCCCAAATCGCCTTTATGCATCATGTGGTGATGGGTTTATGGGCGGACCTGATCGTGCCTATCTTGAAAGTTATAACAGTGGAAATAGCTGGATTTCATGTAGTGAAGGACTTGAACATCATTATTTATACAGCATGGCTATCGATCCAGCTGATTGTAATACAATTCTCGTTTCTGCCGCACCGAGTGCTGATCTCGCTCATCACCGTATTCCTTATGAATCTTATATTTATCGAAAAACGAAAGATACTCCTTTCGAGCAAGTACAGCAAGGACTAACTTCTGCAATCGGTACAGTCATTTCAATGTTTGCTACAAACCCAGCAGAACCGCATACATTTTACACTTTAAATAATAATGGCTTGTTTCAATCCGTTAACAGCGGAGAAACTTGGGAACAATTAAACATTCCATGGAAAGAGGAATATAAAACTCAGCATCCTCATGCGTTACTCGTTACTAATTCTTAACAAAAAAGAGACTGCCTATGTATTCATTTCAGGCAGTCTCTCTTTGTTATTTCTTTAAATCAATCACAATATCATCTAACACAATATCTTTCTTTTTCGCCTCTTTTTTCGGCACTTCAATTTTCTTCTCTTTCCCATCAACAAACTCTACTCCACCATGATTTTCAGGTGTATGAACTCGCAAGTTCACATGAGGTGTAATAATGAGTTTCGTTGCATTTTCGTTCAGTTTTTGGAACGTAGTACTCCAACTACTTTTATGTGGCTCTGCTACTGTACTTGTTCCACCATTACCTTCACCTACGTATCGATTTCCTAAATCATCTTTTATTTCTAATTCAACATCTGCACTATCCCATATACTTCTTAATGTCTTAGATTCTTCTTGATTGTAAAAAATGATAAATGACATAGGGGTTACTTCCATTTTGTCTATATTTACTTTTATGCCTTCTTTTTCAGAACTTCCTTGAATCTTCATTTCTTTACTATCCATTGCATTTAAAGAAAGCGCGAAATTCCAATTCCCTTTTATTGATTTTTTTTCCTCGTGCATATCAATTGCTTCCATATTCCATCTAACATTTGCAACGTCCATTCTTTTACTACCGTGATCACTTGCTGTAGTCATACCTACATATTTTTTATCCTCTACTTTCGTAATTTTAGAACTTCCTCCCGAACCATTAGAGCCTTCCACCTGTGGGAAACCAAATATGCTCGGGTTCTCTCCTAAATCTTTATCACTTTCAATAGAATACGTTATCGCTACAGTTCTGCCGTCAAAAACAGCATCATTAATTGTGACCTTAACCCCATTACTTTCCCTCGTCATATTTAACTCAGTCGAAAACTCTTTATAATTTTCATATAGCCCTGTTCTACCATTATCTAAAAATCGGAATATATCTCCTACTATTGGCAATCCTCCAGCGTATGTAGGAAATCCGATACCAAGCGTTGCAACTGATAATCCTACTAAAATAGATGCAGCAGCGACACCTTTTTTCCAAGTTTTCACCTTTTTCTTCGTACGTATAGATTGTTTTAAATTACGCTTCACTTTTTCTTTTTCAATTTCAGAAGCCTCAATTTCCTCAAGTTCTTTTTCATCTATATCAATATCATTTAATAGTTCATAAATATCTTTCATATTACACTACCTCCAAAACTAATATTCGTAGCATTTTGTTGTAGCTTCTTTTTCCCGCGATACACACGATTATCTATCGCCGCTCGAGTTAGTCCTAACTTGTCACCTATTTCTTCTGTCTTCATACCGAGTAGATATTTCATAATGAACACTTTTTGATCTAACGGTTCTAATTGATTAATAAGCTTCAATAATTCTTCCCTATCTTCCATAACGATTAATTCGTCTTCTGCCGATTTTTCCGTACTTATATGAAACTCATCTGAAATGATTTCTACTTTTTTAGTTGCTTTCCGGTAATAATCAATTGCTTTAAACTTTGCAATCGCTGCAATCCATTTTTTAAAATCACTCGGCTCTCCATGAAACTTATTTGCGTTATTCCAAATGGAAAGAAATATATCATTTACACATTCCTCTATGAGTCCATCATTTTGAACTGGAAGAAGAACTTTATGCGTAATCCCCTTTATGAGTGGTAAGTATGTATCGACAACAAATTCTAGCGCATCTTCTTTTTGTCGCTGTAATCTTTTTATAAAATTTTTCTCATTAGATTTCATGTAGCGATTCCCCTTATTTTTTTGTAAAAGCTTTTACACTCTATATAACGTCCAGAAAAAAGTTTTCTCTCATCTTTTTTATTATTTTTTGTATGTAATGGAATACTTTTCCTTACCTATTGTCTCATATAACTTTGAATTTGAAGAAAATTTTCTCAAGTCTACAATTTAATTAACGTAGTACACTATTTACATAGCCATTCTTTAACTTGGTGTACATTTTATTTCGTTAATCTACTATTTAAAATTAGGAGATGAGATTTGTATGTGTGGAATTACAGGCTGGATAGATTGGAAGAAGGATCTTTCAAATCAACATGTTATTTTAGAAAAGATGGCAAATAGTATTCAGCATCGTGGTCCTGATGCTGAAGGATTTTGGTTTTCTCCTCGTGCGGCCTTTGCACACCGACGTTTAATTGTTATTGACCCAGAAGGCGGAACGCAGCCAAAAACATTTCGTGCCGGAGATTACACGTATGCTCTTACTTATAATGGAGAAATTTATAATTTTCGTGAACTGAGAGAACAACTTCAAAAATGTGGGCATGCCTTTGAAACTCACTCGGATACAGAAGTGTTACTACACGCTTATTTAGAATGGAAAGAAGACTGCGTGCAACGTTTAAATGGAATTTTCGCTTTCGCAATATGGGATGATCAGAAGCAACAATTGTTTTTAGCACGAGATCATTTAGGGGTAAAACCACTTTTTTATACAGAAAGAAATGACAGTATTATTTTCGGCTCTGAAATAAAAGCATTATTAGCTCACCCATCTGTTCCTGCTGAAATTGATGCGGATGGCATAAATGAAATATTTGGATTAGGATTATTTCGAACTCCAGGATGTGGCGTCTTTAAACATATTCAAGAAGTACGTGCTGGACATTTTATATCTTTTACACGTGATAAAAAGGTAGTTAAGAAGTATTGGAATTTAGAAAGTAAGGTCCATAAAGAATCTATCGAAGATACATCTTCACATATTTTATCTATCTTACAAGATACAGTAAAAAGACAATTAATTGCCGATGTTCCTCTTGTTTGTATGTTATCAGGCGGATTAGATTCTAGCGGTATTACTGCACTAGCGGGGAAAGAATTTGCAGCGGAAAATAAAACACTTCATACGTATTCCGTTGACTTTGTAAATAGCGCAAAAGATTTCGAGCTGACATTTGCTCGCACTGGTTTAGACGCTCCTTGGGTAAAACGTGTTTCTGAACATGTAGGGACATCGCATCATGATATTATTGTGAATGCTGAAGAATTAGCAAATCACTTATTCGTTCCCCTCCGTGCAAAAGATTTACCAAGTGCTGGCGAAATGGAAACTTCACTATATTTACTATTTTGCGAAATGAAAAAAGATGCAACCGTAGCTTTATCTGGAGAATCTGCTGATGAAGTATTCGGGGGATATCCTTGGTTTCATCAAGAAGAACTATTATATGTAGATAAGTTTCCGTGGTTAACAAACTGGAAAAACACATCTTCTCTATTATTAAGCGGCGTAACAACTCAATGTAATCCTGAGCATTATATTAATAAACGATTCCATGAAGCTGTTCTTGAAGTACCTACTCTTGAAGGAGAAAGTAAAAAAGAAGCGAAACAACGCCAAATGTTTTATTTATTTTTAACGAGATTTCTCCCGTTCTTACTTGACCGTAAAGACCGTATGAGTATGGCTGTAGGGTTTGAAGTTCGTGTACCATTTTGCGATTTTAGATTAGTTGAATATTTATGGAACGTTCCTTTCAACATAAAAAGTATTGATAATATTGAAAAAGGTATTTTACGTAGAGCACTGAAACCTGCTTTACCTGATGATGTGCGAAATAGAAGAAAAAGCGCTTATCCTACTTCACAAGATCCACATTATTTACAAACAATCCGTAATTTAACACTTGATATGTGCAGCAATAAAAACAATCCTGTTTTCTCACTTATTAACCATTCCATATTACTTGCAATTGCTGATCAAAGTAATAAAGTGGTTAACAATTTTGAAGCAAGAAGTGCTATGGAGTATATGCTACAAGTAAATGAATGGTTAAAAACGTATCATATTCATATCGCTTAACAAAAAAGAGTTCAAGGACAAAAACCCTTGAACTCCCTTTCATTTATTAATTGGCACATTGTCTATCTTCAGTATCGATGGACCATCCAATAATAGTGGCACAATCTCTACCTTTCCACTGAAGTACATTTGTTAATACAGGCTCAATCTGTAAACAAGTTCCGTCGTGTAATATTTCTACTAAAGATTGATCATCATCAAACTTTCGTTTATCACATTCTAAAATACCATCTGTTGCCATTACAATGTGATTCTGACCTTTTTCTAATCCCCTTATCCCTGATGTAAAACAAGGGGTATTCGCTGCAAAAACATTTTTTCTTCCTATATATTCATAGTTCTTACGCTTATTTAGCCTACCTTTTCCATTTTCCGTTTGCTCTGAATGGAATAAATACGCGAAGCAATCACCAACTGATAGCCAATATAAGAACTCGCCTTTTCGTAAACAAATTAAACATGCAAGTTCCTCATCATCTTGGTCACATTTCTCGATAAATAGCTCATCTGTAAATAACGCTAATAAATACATATGGGTATGATGAAAAGCTAAATGGATTGGATATGAAAATAATTCTTTTAGTTGTTCTTCTCTTTCTGAAATCGCTTCTATTATATAATGTATATTTTTTGTTTTATGATGTGTATCAAAAATCATAACAAATTCAAATTCTAATTTCGGATCCCACCAAGCTAGCACTGCATCTCCTCTTTCATATGCATCACTCTCTTGATTTCCTCCATATACGCCGACTGAAAGAGGACCACATTTTTCAACATGTATTTGATCTACATACATCTTTTCATGACTAATCCATTTAAATGTATTCACAGCTATCATCCTCTCTCTTGCTAAATGTATACCTTTACACATAGATTACCTTATATTTCAATAAAAATAAACTTTTTCAACATTTATTATGAAAATAACAGGATTTTAATTCTTACCAAGCGAATATATCTTATAATACGATATAAAAGTTAGGGGGATTTATAATATGAAAGATATTAATCCACATTGGGAGACAATTTACTACCACTTACGATATGAGTATGAAGACAATCTTTCTCATCAAGCAATTCGCATTTTACAAATCATTTCTCGTGAGAATGACATAACAATTGGAAAAGTTGCTTCTGAACTCGGTTTATCTCATAACACAGCGTCTGAACACGTGAAACGCCTTATTCAAAAAGGATTTATCATGAAAGAAAGAAATAAACAAGATGAAAGAGTTGTGAACCTTACATTAACGGCAGAAGGAATTGAAGCATTAGAAAAGCATACTTTGCTAGATAAAGAAAAGATACAAATATTAGAATCACAGTTATCAAAAGAAGAGCAACAACTAATAGAAAAAGCCTTTTCGTTATTAGCTAAGGAGGCAAAATATGCATTTCCTCGTTAAGGTCATCGTCTCCGCCCTCATTATTGGGGCTGTAACCGAATTTGCTAAATACTATAGTACACTTGGTGGCTTTATCGCAGCTCTTCCTCTTATTAGTTTACTTAGTTTATTTTGGATTTCTTTCGAAGGTGGGAGTAAACAAGAGTTAAGTCAATTCGCTTTAGGCGTATTATATGGATTTCCTGCATCTGCACTACTATTATTTATTGTTTATATCGGTTTAAAGAACTCCTTTTCACTTAGTACATCTATACTCTTTGGCATATGTGCCTGGTGTATCGTCTTTACTTGCCAAAAAGTATTTCAAGCTTAGGGGGAATTACTATTAATAGATCAGTAGAGATATTTGAACAAAATGTAGAAGTATATATGAGAGGTAGCAGTAAACAAACTGTAGTGATTCAAACAGGAATGGGATGCTCATTTTATGATTGGCTTCCTATTATAGAAAAGCTTTCACAAAACTTTACAGTCATTTCATATCATCGCCCAGGTTACGGAGAAAGTGAGCTAGGAACTAATCCACGTACAACAATGCAAGTTGTAAAAGAACTACATGTGTTACTACATGAACTAGATATTTACGAGCCAATCATTTTAATCGGTCATTCCTATGGAGGTTTATGCGCACAACATTTTGCGATATTACATGAGGACCAAATTAAAGCACTTATTTTAGTTGATTCTACTTCCATGAACTTACACCGATTAGATGAGCTTCATTTACCGGTTTCTGATCAAACTGATTCTGACGATATTTGGCTACAAAAATATCATAATTACTCCAACATGGATGCAGACGCGCTTTATACTGAACTGAAACCTATGCTCGTCAATACAACAAAACAGCATATCAAATTCTCTACATCTCCTTCATTATATAAAGCGACAGCTTCTGAACTGTCCGAGTGGAAATATTGCGCTCGCTCAATAAAAAAACAACATAAAACATTAGAAATACCATTAATCGTTATCGGTAGAGATCCTCAATATTCTATTGCTCAATTGATTGAGGGCGGTATGCCAAAAGAAGAAGCTACACAACTTGAAGATATGTGGCAAGAACTTATTCGTGAACAATTACACCTCTCAATAAACAGCAAATATATTCTTGCCGAACATGCTGATCACGGAATAGAAAATGATCGACCAGATATTATCATTCAAGTCATTCAATCTTTACACACAAAAAAAGGAAGCAACTAAAGCTGCTTCCTTACTTATCTATTCATAGTCTTCTTCGTCATCATCAACTTCTTCATAATACGAACTCCCATTGCTTACATATATAGGACCATTCGCAACATCAATACGTAGTACCCATGCCCATGGCACAGCTAAACGTTTATGTATTGTTCTCCAAAAATTCATTGATTTTCTTTCGTACTCCTGGAACTCCTGAAGTAACTCTTTATAGGAGGAACCGTCTAACTGAATATTTGCTTCTAATAAACGAGAATGGGCATAGTACTGTAACTCTAGTTCAGCAGCAATCTCCATTTCTTCTTCCGTTGCCATACCTATAATTGCTCCATCTGCTGGTGCGATTTCATATACGTTGTGAACTTCAATAAGCCCTTCTTTCTCTTTCTCAAACATGTAAACAGCCTCCTTTAACAAATATTTTTTATGTTACAAAGTCATACTTCTACAATACCTTCTCTCTTTCCTCTTTTTTTGATAAACTTTTACAAAATGTTTATCCGATGACCTATTCTCTCAGCAGAAATGAAACGATTACTATTAAAAGTTAATTTGTACACATCGGGCATGTGAAGTGTTTTCCAAAACTGAAAATCATATTTCGAATCAAAATAATTCATAAGTAAAACCATAATATTCCCATGAGTGCCTATTACAATATTCTTCCCTTTATATTTTCCCAATATATTTTGCATACATAATACAGCACGCCTTTGCGCTACATCATTTGATTCCCCGCCTTCGTATGCAAAAGTCCAGTCTTCCCACACCTTCTGAATAGCATCATTAAAATCCTGTACTGGTTCTTTACTTAATAACCTTTCCCGTAAATCTTCTTCCAATTGTATTGATAGTTTATTTGCATTCGCAATTCCTTCAACGGTCTGAATCGCTCTTTCGTATGGACTAGAAATAACAACATCAATCTTCTCATCTTTTAACAAGCTTGTTATGTTTTGTGCATCTAACCAACCCTTCTCAGATAAGGAACGTTCCCTTTCTTCCTTTGTATATGTAGAGTGAGCGTGGCGAACGAAATATATTGTAGTCATTTGTTCCTCTTCCTTTCTTAGTTTCAATCTATATTCAATGGAGTAAATAGGAAATCCTGTATCATGAAAAGAAAAGGACGCTTTCTAATAAGCGCCCTTTGTTTACATAATAAAATTATTTCATTATAATTTTATTATGAATTCTTCATCTGTTATAACATCTCGAATGAAGTAATCTATATTATTTCTAAGCTTTTGGTGCGTAATTTGATTATCTATATCATTAAACATTATTACAACCTCAACCTTATTTCCCTTTTTATCTGTAGTATACAAACTTTTTGTCAATACGAATGCGGTAGAACCACCTTTTTGCCCAGCATATTCCAACTTATTATTTTCAACTGTTCCTTTAAAAACATTATCAATTTCATCTTGCATTGACTTTGGGGAATATTCCCTACTATTTATCTTCTCCATTAAACTCATATAATCTTTAGCATTTGCACTCACTAATCGATCTGACCAAATACGCTGGAATTCCATATCTACTTTTAATGGTATATCACGTTTCTTCCATTCGCTTTCATCTTTCATCCATTCATGTATTTGTAACACATGTTTATTATACTCATCATTAGACATGTTACGTATCATTTCTAACGATTGATCCTCTTGTACATGAAGCTCTTTTTCTACATATCCTCTCATATATAGTGAAGCAGTATAAGAAGAGAACTTATCATGACTAGTAAGCTCTAATTCTTTTATACTTTCATTTACTCTATCTATCCCAAGTTTCTCTAATAAATATGTTGTATTTGCATTAGAACTATAATGAATCATCCCTTTGGCAACTCCTTCTAAAGTGATTTGTTCATTTTTCACTAACTCTCTAGCTTTGGCATCTTCTAACCATGCAGGATGCGCTCCACCATCAGTATCTTTAACGTAGTATTTTTCTAGTTCTTTCAATGAAATTTGTTCATCGCGGCGGATTTTTCCTTCTGACACTTGTTTAGCAAATTCAACTGCTATTACGATTTTAGCCATACTCGCTAATGGTAATTTTTTATTTTCATTTACAGATGTTACTACTTCACCGTTTTTTCTAATAAGTAATGAACATGTTTCATCACCTTTATGTTCTTTTATGTAGTTTAATACGTAATCAGGATCTTCTTTTGACAAATAATATTTCATAACTGCAAAGAAAGCTATAACAACTACTATAATAACTCCCACAATTATCCCTATCATCTTTAATATATTCACAATGTGCCTCCTCTAACAAATTGCCTACTATATATTAATTATACCGAACTAAATTACAATTTTATACAAAATAGAATAACTCTTCCTAATAATAGAAAGAGTTATTCTATTTCACATGAAGTTATTTGTCCATTTAACGTAACTACTATATTTGAATCGTCAGCCTGTATATCGCCTTTAGAGCGGGTTACTGTGGGCGGTCCAATTACAACCGACTCTTTAATTGGCGAAAGGTCTTTCGCTAATTTCTCTGCACTTACACCGTAAGCAGCTTGAAATACTTCTGGCGGCGTCAACCTTAATATATCCGATCCTTCGGCTGTTTCAAACTGATCGTTATTGAAGAATAAATGTAATTGTACTTCTTCTGTTATGGCTGTGATCCAATGCCACCATCCCATTGGAATAAAGACAGTTTGCCCCGCTTTTAAATGATAATTTTGCAATTGATTCGTTTCAGGATTTAATATAGAAGTAACGGCTTCCCCTGAGACAACAACATCTAATTCCCAAGCATTTGGATGCCAATGTGGTTCTCGCATATGCCCCTTCGTCATAAACAAATCAACAAATGCTCCCCCAATCATCGCCGGTAACTGTGTTGATGTTACTTCATACGCAACATTTTTCTCGTCTCTTTTAAAAAAGACATTTTTTCTTGAATCAAAGAAAAGATTTGGAGTTCCTGAGCTTTTCTTTAAATTTTTATTATCTGTAACATAACCTGAATTACTCATTTTATCCCTCTTTCCCGCTCCTAACATTCTGTACTTAACAATGTATCGTATGGGAAAAATAGATGATATGTGCCTATTCAGCACATAATAAAAAAACATGCTTTCATAAAGAGAGCATGTTTTGTGATATTCTTCACATTGTTTAGTTAAAAAATAAACTTTTTACTTACCATGATGTAACATTAAATCACTGAGTTCTTCTTCAATGTGATTTAATTTCGCAACGCCTTCTTTCCATTTATGAATATAACGTGAAACCCCAACGAAAAATAAAATAATAATTGTGGAAAGAATAATACCATACACGATAGCTACAGTACTCATAGTTACACTTCCTTGTAATTAGTTATGTTTTTATTATAAACCTTTTTCTTTTAAAATACTTCGATTTCAACTTTTTGTAACAAAATTGATTTTTCTAACAAATAAATAAAAAAACTTTATATTTTTATCCTACCAAATATCACCTTATATTCTTTAAACATCTCCATTTGTTAAAAAACGTTCGAAAAAGGAAAATTTTTCACAAAATATACAAAACTTCACCATATGTACTATTACCATATGGGTTATATTATTTAATAGTGTAAAGGGGATGATACAATATGACGACTTGGTTTATTGTACTGTTAGTTGTATTTGGGGCATTTAAAATTATCGTTTCTAGTCTTCCAAACTCCGTTATTGAATCAATTATTAGCCGATATGAAACACATCCGCAACTTGATGAAGAGAATGTTACTGTAACGATCAATGGAAATAGCTTAGAAGGCGATAAGAAATCTCAAATTATTACTGATTTTAATGAAGGTTTATTTTTAGATCGTTATTATGCACCACCACAAAATGAGGGAACTCCTTTAATTATCAATGCAAAACGTGGTAAAAAGGATTTTACATTTTATATTTATAGTCATGAAGAGCATGTTGATGTTATCAAACAACATAAAAAGAAGGTAGTTGCTTATAGTTTACGCTCTAAAAACCTTCAAAATAATGATATGTTCGTATCAGCAGATATAGTTTAAAAGGCTGTCGTTTATAACGACAGCCTTTTAAACTATATCTCTATTTATTTTTCTTTTCCTCAATTTTTGCTTGCGCCTCTTCGGCCTTATCTAATGTTTCTGAGACTTTCTTCTCTTTTTCTTTTACATCGTCTATACTATCGACAGCTTTAATTAATTTATCGATTCCCTCTTCTTCTATCTTTCTCCGCTTTGCCACCCTTTCATTTACTTTCTCTTCCACATCTTTTGCTTTTTGAAGCATATTCTCTGCATTTGATGTTACAGCTTTTTCAAGTGCATCATCTTTTTTCTTTTGTAATACTTCATTTGCAATATCTTTCGTTTCTGAATACTTACCGTCTTTTAATGCTGTCGCACCGTGATCTAGTAACTGAGCGACTTCTTTATATGCCTTCGCTTCATTTCCTGATTTTTCTTTTTCCGCTTTTTCAAACCACATAATCGCATCACTATATTTTTCATTTTTCAATGATTGCATACCTGTTTCAATATACGTGTCATAATTACTACATCCAGTCATTACGACTAACAGAAAAAGCATTACAAAACTTAATTTTTTCATGATGTTTTCTCCTTTTCTTTGCCTGCTCACTTTACTGTAACATACATGAAAAAGAGTTTCAAAAACTAAAATACTAATATGGTCATTTTTATTGTTTCCAGTCAATTTTTTATTACTTTCTTATTTTTCAGGCCGACACATCCACTTGCTTGTTTGCCACATGCTTTCTTACTCCCACTAATACAACTAACAATAATCCTCCGCCTAATGTCATCATAACAATGCTAGTCGGCAACATATCTAATAATAATCCATATACAATCATACCGAGCGGTGCGATTGCGGTAGAAATTGTTTCAAGTAAACCGAATACACGTCCTAAATAGTTTGGATCTGTCGTCTTTTGCATATGTACTTGCATCGGTATATTTACAACCATCATTGATATACCAGTTAAAATCATAAAAGCGATATAGTAAATAAAACTTACTACTTTCGGAATGGTAACTAACAATGGAAAGACTGTAAATAAACTCAAGCCCGCAAATAAAAACAGCCCAATATAAACAGAGCGAAACGGGTTATTCACTTCTTTACGTACTGATAAAACAATTGCACCAATTAGCATCCCGACTGCTAACATTCCCTCTACAACACCGAGTTGCTTCGAGGATAAATGCAAATTTTGAACAATAATATACGGAAGTGAAACGAAAAGTGCACTCGCAAAAAAGTTTACCCCTACTGCAATTTTCATTAAACCATATATTTCATGCTGTCGTTTTACATATGAAAAACCTTCTTTTATACTCGTCAAAAAATGCTCTTTACTTTCAGCCATTTCTTTTTTATATAAATCAAATACGATAAATAATTGCACAATAACCGCTAAAAAGAATGTAATGCTATTTAGCAGGAAAAACGATTTAATCGAAAAGAAACCAAATACAACTCCGCCAATAATTGGCGCTAAAATATTTGATAAAGATGCTGCCGTCTGGTTCAAAGCACTCGCTTTTTGAATACGCTCCTCATCTACTAAATTAGGAATAGACGAAGTTACTGCAACAGAATAAAAACTTGCACAAATTGATAATAATGCTGCTGAAACATAAATAAACAGAAGTGATGGTCCAAACATAGTAGCCAGAATAAACATAATAAGCATCGTTAAGCTACTTAATAAATCAGTACCAATGACAAGCCATCTTCGGTTCACACGGTCAGCTACAGCACCTGCAATTGGTCCACAGATCATTCTTGGTATTGATCCGCAAATTAGCGTAGTTGCAAATCCCATTCCTGAACCCGTTGTCTTTAATACGTATAATCCCATTGCAAACGTATAAATACCTGCACCTAATAAAGATGTCATTTTCCCAATCATCATTAGCATAATATTTCTCGTTGCAATCTTCATTTTTGAATCATTTTGACCTATACTTAGATCCCCCATTATGACACTCTCCCCTTAAAAGTTAAATTGTGTTAAACTTATTATATAATCAACTTTCCAATTTTTACAACAAAAAAGTTTAATTGTATTTAACTTTTTAATTATAAAGGAGCATATGATGGCTACTCTAGGCGAAAAAATTAAAACGTTACGAAAAGAAAAAAAGCTTACTCAAACTGAGCTAGCAGGTTCAGAACTGACAAAAAGTATGCTAAGTCAAATTGAAAATGGAAAAGCTACACCTTCCATGAAAACATTACAATACATCGCTGAAAAACTTGGATGCGAAACGAGTTTTTTACTAGAAGAAGATGATGTAGAAATTGTAGAACTCATTCAACAAATGGAACAACTAATAAAGGCAAATAAATGTGATGAAGTATACGAGACTTTACTACCTATCGTTCAAAAAGAACTACCTTCTACTTTAAATACCGCTCGTTTATATAAACAATTTGTAACAGCTGCGGCGATTATGAAAGATTATAACATTGAATATTACGTTGAAAAGGCTACTTCTATTTTTGAAAAATATACGTTATACCGCGACAGTACGGAAACAAAATTAAAATTATCCTTTACGATATTCACACGTAAAAAGTACGCTGAATGTTTACAACTTATAGCTAGTATCCGAAATGACTACGAAGAGAAACATTTAGAAATGGATCTCATTATACATATCGAGTTATGTTTATATGAAGCCATCATTTTACTAGCATGTGGCGATTATGAAACATGTGAAAAAAACATATTAGAAGCACTCGCATTTTCAAAAAAACATCAAGTGTATTATAAAACAGACGAATTTTACCGTATTTTATCTTACCAAAAAGTCATTACAGCTGATAAAGAAAAATATTTATATTACATAAAAAAATCGGAGCAATTCGCCATTTTTACAGAAGATACTTTATCCATTGCTATTATTGATCTTTTAAAAGCTTACTACTACAACACAATTACTAATGAATATACAATTGCATTAGAACACCTAGAACAATTTCGAGAAAAACTTAAAGATGAACCAATTTTTCAAGACGATGGATTGTATTATCTTGAAAAAGGAAAAGCTTTATACGGCTTAAAACGTTATGAGGAGGCTTTACAAACATTGCAACGTGGTATCATGCCGGATTATATGAACCATCCACTTGATCAAGCGTGGCTTACAACAGCTGGTGCATATCGTGCCCTTTGTTATGTAAAACTTAACGATAAAAAAAGGGCTCTGGAGGAAATAACAGAAGCACATGAAATCATACAGTCCTATCCTGATTCCACCTTCTCTTCATTTATTAAAGAAACATTACAAATAATACAAAAACTTTAAGAATGTCTCGAAATGGTATATTATTCCTCTTTTTTAGCAAAGATAATAATGATGGGAGGAATATAAATGAATATACAACGCGCAAAAGAGCTTTCTGTGTCATCAGAACTTGCTAATGTCAATTTTCAAGGCATGCCTGTTACGATTCAACACGTCGACGAAAGCAACGAAACCGCCCGCATATATGAAGTGAAAAATCCAGGACGCGAATTAACAGTTCCAGTTAATAGCTTAGAGGAAATATAAAAAATGCCACTTCTTTTTTTTGAAGTGGCATTTTTCTTACTTTAGATTACTTAATATAAATCCCTTCTATCCTCTGTTTTACAACACCTAAAAAAATAAGAATCTTCTACTTCTTTTCTTTTTTTAACCTGCTAAAATACAAACTATGAATTAATTATTCGCACTATACATTAAGGGGGAAAAATAATGAAATATGATTTAGAAAAAAACAAGCCCTATTATGCAGTTATATTCACTTCTAACCTATCAAATGATACAATAGATTATAGTAACGTTGCCGAAAAAATGGATGACCTTGCGAAACAGCAACCTGGATTTTTAGGTATCGAAAGCGCACGTGATAATTCTGGACTCGGAATTACAATTTCTTATTGGGAGTCACTTGAAGCAATTGAAAATTGGAAAAAGAACACCTTACATAAAGAAGCGAAAAAAAGAGGCCGTGAGCAATGGTATGAAAACTTCCACCTGCGTATCTGCCTTGTTGAGAAAGAATATAAGTTTCAGAGAGAAATTTTGTAAAGGCGTTTCATATGCCACTAATGTTACTATTGCTCATATTCATAATAATTCCCTTCATTTCAGCATTAGCTCTCATTTTTATGACAATTAAAAAAGGAACTTTTTTAACACGACCCTACTTACAATCGTTCATCGTATGTGCTCTATTTTTTGCGAATTGGATATTATATTTAACAAATTTTTATTCATTACTACCTGAGAAAGTTAGTCGATTTATGTTTCTACCTATTTGGTTTTTCCTTTGCGTTTTAGGCTTTATCGTTTTCGCACGCGAATGGAAGAACAATCGTATTTTTTCCATCTCTATCGGTTTTCTTTCTTTTATCCCGCATTAACGGGCAGTAAGACTCCCACCTCAAAATTCGGCTGAAGCAAAGAAGTTAGGTGAGAGATTAACTGCCCGTAAACGCCCGATTGGTTCAACTAATAATCAGTGGGGGATGAACAACCCCCCCACTGATTAAAGTTTCACTTTATTAGTTTTCTATTTGGATTATTGTTGTTAGTTCTTTCGGGAATATAAAAACAGAAGGAAGAAAAGCCAACACTCAACTTTTCTTCCTTCTATTTTTATCTTTAGATTTCACTGTCACTGATTCACAAGGTGTGTAATAAATTTGAGGTGTCGCCTTATCAACAACCATCATAAACGTAATAAAAACGATAACAAAGAAAATGAATACCGTTAATAAAATAGCGCCTATCGTTAAAAGTATCATAACACCACCCCTATATATTTCATGTTATTACACCTTTCGCTATTATATGAGCTGAATCCTTTTTAGAAAAATAAACGTAACAAAATAATTACAATGACTCCAGTTAATACTGTTCCTAATAAACTACGAGTATATATCGCTACGAAAAATGTTGGAATTGCCGCTATGATATAATCCCACTGCACTGTCTCATGCATAAATAATACTTGCGCTAAAAGTGCTGCTAATATCGCAATCGGTATGTAATTTAACCATTTTAAGCCCCAATCTGGAATTTGCAGTTTGCTAAATACGAGAAGAGGTAATATACGAGGCACAAGTGTAACTGCTCCTGCTGCTAGTAAAAGTAATAATACGTCTAATCTCATTTCCATTTCTCAATCACCACTCCAATCGTCGCAGCTAACAGCGTTGCGATAATAACTGCTATGCTATCTGGCATAAACAAGTGTGAAACGTATGCAATAACAATAGCTACAATCGCAACCGTAAGATGAATTGCTAGTTTCGGTTTACTACTTATAAGCTGGAGAACAAATAATCCAATAAACATTGCTGGTAAGGCATAATCCATCCCGTACGTATGAGGATCTGGTATCCATTCACCAAAGAGTCCACCAATAATTGTAGCGATAATCCAATTTAAATATGCTGTTACGTTTAATCCTAGCATCCACTTTTCACCTAAATAACCTTTTTGTGCTGCTTGCTGCACTGCAACGCCGAAAGTTTCATCTGTAATTTGCGAACCGATTATTAAGTTTTTAAATAGAGGAATTTTCGTGAAGTAGGGCGCAAGCGCAGCGCTCATTAAAAGGTGCCGTAGATTAACAAAAAATACGGTAAAAATGATTGCCGAAGCAGGAGCACCGGCAGCATACATACCTGCTAATATAAATTGAGCAGAACCTGCGTAAATTAAAGTGGACATAAAAGCAATTTCAATGATGGAGAAACCAGCTGTTTTCGCAATTACACCAGCCGCTATACCAATGCTCAAATATCCAAATACAGTTGGTAAACAATCCTTTACACCTTGTTGAAATGTATCATCGCTCTGTAATGTCATATGTGCTTGAGCTTTATTCACCTTTCTCTCCCTCCATTTCTTCCATACTACGTTTTCCTATTACGACATGAACTAAATCTATACTTACATCCATTTGTCGCTCCTGTTCTAAATAATTTAATTTTGATCTAACAATTCAAAGGATCTTTCAAAAGCTTTTCGCATTCGATCCATTAGCTCAGTTGCTGCTACAGGTACATATTTCACTGGTTCAGAAGGAAACAAATGCACTGCGCCTTTATCCATCAACTTGCCGAGCACCTCGTAAATCATGGAACGAGGTACGCCTGTTTGTTTACTTACTTCATAACCAGTTGCTAGGTAATGTTTTAATACACCTATATAAGCTTTACATTCATACTGGGAAAACCCAATTCCTTTATTATTTCATCCATCACAATCTATATAGCTCTAATTCCATTTTCTGATAGTAGTTATTGTTATAACTACTAATATAGAAAAGAAGTTCCTCATAGTCAACTGATGATTCTGAATTTTAAAACACAAATAAAAAAGCCTCCTTTTAAAAGGCTTTTTGTACTTAATGTTCCTATTATTTTAACTGCAAAGAATTTGATATATTATCCTCCAAATACTCACGTAAAGTTGAACCTGTATACTCTTCTCTAAATACACCTGCTCTCACGAATAAAGGAATCACTTCACTAAAGAATAAATCCAATGATTTAGGAGGTCCACCTGGAATTGCAATGAATCCATCTAGTGCTCCTGCTTCAAATCTTTCCATAATTTGTTTAAAAATGTCTTGTGGTGTGCCAATAGCGACCCAATGAGCAGAACCAACAACTTCTGGTCGTTCTAATATTTGCTCAACAGTTGGTTCATTTTTAATGATGAAATTTCGTAATAATTCGGCATGTGTTTTACTACGTACAGTTTGATTCCTACTTGGTAGCATATGTTCAGTAACCTTACTTTCTAATGGAAGCCCTCTAACGTCTAACCCGAGAACCATTTCGAGTAAAGCGTACCTCTTCTCTTTTGTAAGGTGTTGATGAGCTTGCCTGTGCATTTCTAGTGCTTCTTCATATGAATCACCAATAAAGACATATAAACCAGGCAATACACGTATATCATCTTGCTTTCGGCCATGCTTTTCTGCTCTTCTTCTTAAATCTTGACGAAGTTCGATTCCTGACTCTACATCTGGCATCGCGGCGAAAATTGCATCCGCAACAGAAGCAGCGAAATTCCGGCCAGACTCTGAAGCACCAGCTTGAAATAAAGGCATTTCCCCAGAAATATGTTGCGGAACATTAAGTGGACCTTTCACCTCAAAATGCTCACCACGATGCTCAATTGGCTGTACCATCTCTCTAATTACATCTGCGTTGTCTTCTTTCAAAACTTCATAAGGATGACTCCTCCAAAGTTTTCTGACTAACTCTGTACATTCTGCCGCTTTCGCGTATCGTTCCTCAGATGGTGGCATCCCTGCCTCACCAAAGTTTTCAGCACCATCAATTGATGTGACAATGTTCCACCCTACTCGACCGTTACTAATCCAATTTAAAGATTGTAGTTGCCTCGCTAGTATATATGGTGGATAAAATGAGGTTGAAGCGGTCGTAACGACTCCAATTTTTTCTGTCGCATACGCAATAGCAGTAAAAAGTAATGTTGGATCTAAAATTACATTCCCCTTATTACGTGCAATTAAATCTGGATGTGCCACTAAATAATCCGCTTTAAAAACAAAATCTAACTTAGCCTTCTCTGCCAGTTGTGCTAACTCTACTTGTTCACCGATTCCTGAATCAAACTTATTCTCTTCTTCTTTCTTTCTAGAAATCAAACATAACCCAATGCAAAGCTGTTTTTTTGTAGACATATGTACACACCTTCCCCTTAGTTTTTAATTCACCTAGTTAAACAAGTGATACGACCATCGCAGCTTCTATTCTTATTAAAGATAAAATGATATTGATAATCATTATCATTTTATGATGTAACTATAATAAAAGCAACAATAAAATGAAACTTTAATCAGAGGGGGGCCCCCCTCTGATTATTAGCCTTCACCAATCGGGCTTTTACGGGATTAAAAAAAGACTCCCACTAATGGGAAGTCCTTTATCTCAATATTTCATTCGCTTCTTTTTCATAAATTTTATCAAACGAAGTCATGATGCGCTGCGATGCTTGAATCATTTTTTGATTCGTCATTAAATCTGCCATCTCTTTCGTCATATCAACATTTGAATTTTCTAGCATATGATTTTTCACAATCCCTGTTCCATTCGGTAAATCAGCGATGTTACCTTCTGCTAGTGTAAAGCTTTTGTTTTCACGTTGCACGAGACGAGCATTCGTTTCTGCATCTACTGTTTTTGTTTGCAACTGTGCAATTACTATCCTCTTAATATCTGGTTTAAATTCAGTACCCTCATTAATTTCTCTATAAATTTCTCCATTATTAGATACGAAGAAATCAACATTTTCAGGAATACGAATACGTTCATTATTTACATCCATAACATAAGCACCTGCAGATGTTTGTAAATAACGATCACTATTTACTGTAAAGTTTCCATCTCTCGTTAACAACGTTTCATCATTTTTAGATGTAACGAAAAATGATGATGTGCCAGCCGCACCGTCGTCTAAAAAGAAATCTGTAGCACTATTTGTCATTTGTACATTTCCTTGTACTAAGTTCACATGCGTCGCAGCTGGTACGACAGCGTAATCGACCGAACCGATATTTGTCGCCGATCCGTCTCCGCGGCGATATGTGTCTTGCACATCAAATACTTTAGAAGTCATGTTTTCTGCTTTAAATCCTGTCGTTTGGGCATTTGCGACGTTATTAGAGTGTACATTTAAACGTTGCATGTAATTCATCATACCCATAGAACCTATATAAAGACCGTTCATACTTGTTTGAATAAGGCAAGTGCCTTATTCTTCACCTCTTTTCTTACGATGTTCGTAACATTTGTTTTGCTAAATGTTCAGCTGTAGCGATATGTATATGTTGCTTCACGTCTTGTCCATCTGTCATTAATACAATTGGAGCTGATGATACAGCTGGAATTTTCAACAATTCACCACTGCTCGCTGTTTCATCAAATTTCGTAAACACGATACCATCAATATGAATATCTTTAAAGTTCGTAATGATTTCAATCATGTCTTTACTTTTCATAGAAGCTGATAACGTTAAACAAATATAATCTGGCTCTACTTGTCCCATCGTTTCAATCATTTCTTCAACCGTTTCTGACGTGCGATAATTCTTCCCGGCTGTATCTATTAATATATAATCGACGCACGCTTCTTCTTTAAAATAAGTGAGCGCCCTTGTCATTGCTGCTTCATCTCGCACAGCGATTACTTCTGACCCAATTGTTTTTACGTAATCTTGTAATTGCTGCACTGTTCCAATGCGAGAGTGGTCCGTCGTAATAAAACCAACTGTTTTGTTCTTAGCGTGAAACTGCCATGCCATTTTCGCAAGTGTCGTCGTTTTTCCAACGCCAGTTGGACCGATTAATGCAATCGTTTGTACTTCTTTTTCAAATACGTTTTCAGTATTGAAATGAGATCTCATATCTTCCAATATGTATCCGATGACTTCCTCTTCTGTAATCATCGTTGCATTCTCAAACTTCACTTTTAATTTTTCAGCATATGCATGAATGAAATATTGTTCCACATCGCTTTGTTCTAACATCCGAATTACTTTTTGAATAATAAATGGCACAGATTCCTGCTTTTCTTTTTTAACAACTACCTCTTCTTTCTTGACAGGAATAGCTTGTTTCACAGCAGGCTGTTTTTTCGTTACTTTCGTCGCCTCCGCACGTTTCACAACGACAATCCCTTTTTCAAACAGTTGTAATAGTTTCTCTTTTTTTCTTGCCCATTCTTCACTATTTCCTGTTTGCATCGCTGCGTACGGCATAGAAGTCGTTACGTTTTCTAAATTGTGCAGTACCGATTGAATTCCATTTGCCTTCACAATTTCTTTTGAAGGTTCATTTATAACATCCATTAATTGGTCATGAAACTGAGCTATGCCTTCGTTACTTTCTTCCTGTTTATCTTCAGGAAAAGCGACTAACATTTCATAATTCTTCTTCCAAAAAAACGGGATGTTTCGTTTTACACTTTCATCGACAACGTAGTAATAATCTGTACCATATTGGTCAAATAACTTTCGATACAATTCATTTTTCGAAGCTGCTTTTATTCGCATTAACGCTTCTTTTTTTTCTGTACTTTCCATTACTTCACCCCCTACTATTCAATATAAGCAATTTGATCTACAACAATTTCTGGTGCTAGTTCACTAATACATAATACTTTAGCTTCTATTTGATAACGTTCAAGAAGTCTCACAATCGCAAACCTGAAATCTTTTCTGCGCGTTAATAATACTGGCTCTCTTCCCATTAAACGAGCTTGTTTGAAAACGCGCTCTACTTGCTCTACTACTCGCGTTTCTAAATCTAAATCCCAGTTTAATAAATAACCTTGATATGAATTATTAACAACATCCGCATCTAACTCGATTGAATCAGCGAAAAGCGCTGCATAAATTTTCCCGTCAGGATTTTTCGCACTCTCACAAATAACTTTTGAAATACATTCACGTACAAATGCAGTGACACCATCCACATGGTTTTGATAAATTTCTTTCCCGTCAATAATACCTTCAATAATCGTTGGTAAATCACGAATTGAAATTCCTTCTTTCAGCAGTTGTTTAATAACATTTTGAACAAGTGATAAATCGATTTCTTTCTTCTTAATTTCTTCTAATAAAACGCCATTATCAGTTTCAAGCGAGTTAATCAAGTCTTTCACATGTTGACGCTGAATTAACTCATGAAGGTTACGTCTAACGACAACATCTAAATGCGTAATTAATATGCTGAGCGGCTCTAACACTTGATAGCCTTTCATTTGTGCATCTTGTACCATATGCTCCAAAATCCAATATCCATCTTCGCCGAAAATTGGATCTTTCGCTGGTTCTGCATCTAAATCAGCCATTACGTTCGGTGTTTTCAGTGCTAATAAATAACCTGATTTTAAAACACCTTCAGCCGCCTTTGCACCTTTAATACGAATAATGTAACGTCCACGTGGTCTAAAGCTCGTATTATCTTTAAAGTTAATTCCAGGAACGTTAATACCAAGGTCGGTAATAATTGACTTCCTCATAAGAACAACTTTATCTCGAGCTGTTTCCCCGTTAATCTTCTGCTTTACAAGTGCCGCTAAATCTAATCCGAGCTCTACAATAATTGGATATTTATCCGTAAAGACTCCGAATGAATCTTCCACTTGTTGCAGTTGCTCTTCATCGCCTTGAATCATCTCTAATTCTTTTTGAAGCTCGTCTTCTTTTTCTTTCTTTATTCGCTTTTTATTACGAACTCCTAAGAAAACAATCGTGCCTCCAACGAGAGCAAATGGTAGAAATGGTAACGGTGTAAAAACACCCATTGCGATAAATAAACCACCAAGCGCATATACAACAACTTCATGCGCTAATAACTCTTTAAAGATTCCTTCAGTTACTGTATCAGATGAACCGTCAAATACTCGCGTTACGATAATCCCTGTTGAAATCGCAAGCATTAACGAACCGATTTGGTTTACGATTCCGTCACCGACAGTTAACTGTGTATAGTGAATAGCCGCATCTGCAAAGCTCATTCCTTGCTGCATCATACCAACAATTAAACCGAAAATAATGTTTACAAATAAAATGACAATCCCGAAAATAACGTCCCCTTTAATGAACTTTCCAGCACCATCCATCGCTCCGTAAAACTCTGTTTCCATATTTAATTTTTTTCGTTTTGCCTGTGCATCTTTTTCTGTAATAAGACGCTGATTCAAGTCAGCATCGATAGACATTTGTTTCCCTGGTAAAGAATCAAGTGTAAAACGAGCTGCAACTTCAGCAGTACGAGACGCACCGTTTGCAACAATAAACTGGAATATGATTAAAACTATAAAAATAACGATACCAATTAATAAGTTCCCGCCAATTACGAACTGGCCGAACTCTTCAATAACATGACCCGCATTTCCGTCTGTTAAAATCGCTCGCGTCGTCGAAACGTTAATCGATACGCGGAAAATCCCGATTAATAACAACATCGTCGGAAATGACTTTAATTCATCCCACTCGTTAATACTTGTAGCTCGCATATAAATAAGCACTGACATACTTAGTAGAAAAACGATAACGATATCAAGTATAAATGGTGGAAGTGGAATTAAGAGCGCCACAACGAATGACGCTGCTAAAAAGATAGAAAAATAGGTTCTTGCAGAATCCATCTTAAACAAAGAGATCCCCTCCAAACGCGCTATTATACTTCAAGTTCGTTCGTTTGAATTAAATAGCGCATAACTTCAATTACAGCTACGTATAAATCTTCTGGAATCGTCTCGTCTTCCTCAACTTGATAATATAAAGAACGAGCAAGCGGACGGTTTTCCACCATTGGTATTTCTTGTTCACGGGCAAGCGTTCGTATATATAATGCGAGCTCATCTTCCCCTTTTGCAACGACAATAGGCGCTGCATCAACTTGTTTATTGTAACGAAGCACAACCGAAATGTGCGTCGGGTTGTTCACAATAAACGTTGCACCATCCATCTTCTTCGCAATTGTCCCTTGCAAGATAGCATGCATAAAGTTTTTTCGTTTCCCCTTTACTTGCGGGTCCCCTTCATTATCTTTATGCTCTTGTTTCACTTCTTCTTTTTTCATCTTAATATCTTGTTCGTACTCCCATTTTTGATAAATGAAATCAATAATAGAAAGAATGATTAAAATAATTAAAATGGCTAAAAAGATAAATTTAATTTGGCTAATAATTTCAGTAAGTGACGCTGTCCAGTTAAATCCAATCATACTAACAATCTTCTCTAAATTCTTTTTAAAGAGAACGTACGAAACGTAACCGATTAATCCCATATAAAACAGTGATTTCAAAATATCTACTAAACTTTTACGACTAAACAATCTCGTAAAATAGTTTTTCGGATTAATACGTGATGCTTTCGGCTTAAGTACTTTAGAAGAAAATAAGAAACCAACTTGAATCATATAATTGAACAAATGAAAAGCATATACAAGTATTAATATAGGAGCCGATACTTTCAGAAGTAATATGCCCATTAAATAAAAATACTCGGTCGAATCTGTATTTTTTCCAATTTGATCAAACAGTACCGCTACGGAATTCGCGATCTCATAACCGAGCCAATCTCCGAAAAAGTAAACGACAACTGCTAATACAAGAATGGAAAATAAATTATTTAAATCTTTACTCCGGGCGATATTCCCTTCTTCACGCGATTTTTTACGCTTCTGCGGGGTGGCCTTTTCTGTTTTATTATCCTTTGCCATGCGCGTCCCCCTACTTCGTTAAGAAAAAGTTAAATAGTTTCGTATACTCTTCCAGTAATACGTCTGTCATATTTTTAAACACATAACCGAGCATCGGTACACTCATCGCAATAAACAAAATACCACACGTTATTTTAATTACGTACGCATTCATAAAAACGTTTAATTGCGGTGCATTTTTTGCGATTAAAATAAGGACGAAATTAATAATGAATAGACTGCCCATAAGTGGCAAAGCAATTTCAACCGCTGATGTAATTGCAAATAATAACGTTGCAAGTAGACTATCTAAAAAACTAGTCGTCAACAATTTTGAAATCGCCTCTGTATATTGAAACGACTTTAAAATCGTGGCAACGAAATAGTTAATGCCGCCAAGTGAAATAAAAATAATAAGAAAAAATATATCAAAAATTGTTGATAGTAAAGTAGATTGTGATCCTGCATTTACATCAAATAAACTTGCCTGTGATAAACCGATATCAAAGTCTAAAATATGTCCTGCCATTTTCGGAATATTCCACAGCATCTCTACAATTTTTGAAAGTGATAATCCAATTACAATTTGCGTTCCTGCATAAGCTGCTACATCCCAAACTGTCTTTATGTGAGAGACATCCACTTGATCGGCCACTGCAATCGAAAGAGCAAGTCCAAATGTAACCTTCGCCATTGCTGGAATTGATCGCCCTGAAAAAAACGGTAAAAAATATAAAAATGAAGTAATGCGGCAAAACGCAAAAAACGTCGCCGCCCATAATTCCATATTCATTTCAGTTCACCTATCTTAGTACGAACGCAATAGCGATGGGATTTTATCAAATAAATCTAAAATAAGCATTGTTAACTCTTGAAACATCCACGGACCTAAAATGATAATAACGAGCACAATACTCGCCATTTTCGGTAAAAACGTCAGCGTTTGCTCTTGAATTTGCATCATCGCCATAATAACCGCGATAATAATAACGACAATCATACTTACAACGGCAATCGGCATTAAAATCATAACCCCTTTATAAAAAAAGGTTTGGAAAATATCTATAATTGGTGACGTATTCATTTATATGACTCCTATCACATAGCATCAAAAGCTTCAGGCGACCGTCTTAAACATAATATCGACGATTTTTGTATATCCACCTAAATATACGAAAACGAGTATTTTAAATGGTAAACTTAAAATCATCGGCGGTACCATCATCATCCCAAGGTACATTAAAAGTGTACTAATAATTAAATCAATAAAGACAAACGCTAAATAAATGAACATCCCTGTAAGTAAACCTTTTTGAATTTGCGTTAACGTAAAGGATGGCACAAGCGTAAACAGTGAAAGATCCTTTAAATCTTTCGGCAACTCTTCTCCGCGCACTTTCAGCATCATTTTCAAATCATGCTTATACGTATGCTTCGACATATAATCTTTCATAATCGGAGCTGTCGTCTCCGCAGCTTGACTTACTGTTATTTTTTCTTTCGTCATCGGGTCCCACACATCACTCTTTAATTGACCAAGCACTGGCTGCATTGTAAACAGCGATAAAAATAATGCGAGTCCAACAAGCACTTGGTTCGGTGGTAAATTCATAACTCCAAGCCCTTGACGAGTAATCCCAAGAACAATCATAAAATAAGTAAAATGCGTAAATAAAAGAACGATAGAAGAAGATAATGATAGAAGGGTAACGAGCGCGAATAGTTGTACACTTGAATTACTCGTAAACTCTTTTCCATTTTCGAAATTAATAAAGCCGTTCGGGGCTGCATACGCTGGATTTACAAAAACAAATGAAAAAATAATAGAAAATGCGAAAATAACGGCAAATAACGATAACTGTTTCTTTATTCTCATGATGGATCCTCTACTTTTTTCGTTTCACTCTTCACCGCGTCTTCTAGCGCTTGTTGAAACTGATTTCCTGTCCCTGTTAACTGCACAGATTGTACACCGTTATTACTAATAACAGTGAACACTTGCTTTCCGTCCACTTCAAACAAAAAGGCGCTCGTTTGATGATTTAAATACACGCCGTCTTTCACTTGAATGTGTCCGTTTTCACCTTGCTTAAAAAACTGCTGTTTGCGCGTCTTTTTCGTCATATAATATGCACCATAGCCGAGCGCACCAAACAGTAAAACGACTTGAAATAAGGTCGTCATATACGACATATGACTCCTCCTCTACTCTTTATCCTGCATTTGATTTTGCGCCTTCATAAGCGCTGCATGTTTCTTATCAGCTTCAATTTCAGAAATAATAATGCCGAACTTCTCATCCATTACTATCGCTTCACCAATACCGACTTTCATATCACTTAAATATACATCTACTTTATGTCCTAAATTTTTCTCTACTTCAAGAACATCGCCAACTTTTAATTGCTTCACATCACCAAGCATAATAGATGACTTCCCAAGCTTTACTCCAAGTTCAATTGAAATATCTGAAACGGTATCAATATGTGCCTTCCCCGCTTCATTTCGCTTCCCGGCAAATTCTTCTAATCCCATTAATGACACAGGAGATACTTCATGCTTCATATAAATCCTCCTACTCTATAAAACTTTTAAATAGGAGCGCCTTACGCGTTCCATCTTTCCCGATAAAACAATTAAATTTATGTTTTCCATCTACATAACCACGTAGTTGGTCTGTTACTTTCGTATGAAGCGGAATAATGTCGCCTTCTTCAATTTGCTCAATCTCGCCCATTGTCATCTTTTGCTCACCAATCGCAACGTGAACAGGCTTGTACACTTGATTTACTTTCACTTCTACTTCAGACGTATACTTTTTACGCTTATCCGAAGAATGTTCGACAATATTTTCAGACGTCAACTTATCCATAATTTCTTCAACAGATAAGAACGGAATACCGATACGAACTGTCGTATTCCAAAAATCTGTTTTCATATTTACATTTAATAGTGAAATAATATCGCTCGCTGTCGTAATCTTCAGCGCATTCGGATCTGTCTCCGTCGTTACAAATTTCGGTTCAATCGCAATAACGCTTTCAAATGATTGCTGTAAATTTTTGCAAAGAAGAGCAAATATATTATCAAGCGTTAAAAACTCAAACGCAGTTAACGGTCTACGCATCGTAAAGTTACGCTTACTATCTCCGCCAAGCCAGCATTCATGAATATAAATAACGAACGCTAAATCAATTTCAATTACGATTTCTCCAAGCTCTGGAAGGCCCAGATCAATAACGCAATATAAATAGTAATCTTTCGGCATTTTCTCCACATACTCACTCGTAAACGGAACTTGTTCAACGGTCGAAGGCTCTAGTTCAATCGGAATACGCATACGAGCTGACAACGTCTGTGACGTCTGTTTGCCAAAAGTCGACGCAATTGCTTGCAAACTACGTAAATGCTCAACACCAAACTTCTCCGGTCTATTAAAATCATACTCTTGAAATTTATCTTGCTTCCCTGCTTCTTGTGCGAAAGCTGGCATTTCCTCGCCTTCATTTACCGCCTTCAGCAGGGCATCAATTTGCTCTTGGCTTAATTTATCGCCACTCATGAAAATCCCCTTCCCTACCTTTTCAATTCAACGATTTCAACGTACATTTTTCCATTCTTCGTCAAAATCTTTCCGGTTCCAATCTCTTCATTCTCAAGCATAAGACGCACCGTATTTTTCGTTGAATTTTCAAGACGATACAATGTACCTTTCGTAATATGAAGCAGATCTTCAATTTTCTTTTTTGTATTTCCGATTTCAAAATAAATTGTTAACGGAATATCATCTTGTAATTTCAATCTAGCCAACTCCCATATCATGTTCACGAAAATTCCATATTCTCTTTATATATAAATGAAATTTCTTATTTCGAAACGTCGATATTTAATATTTTTTTAATATATCCTTGCGTTTCTTTAAATGGCGGTACGCCTCCGTACTTTCTCACATTACCAGGACCAGCATTATAAGAAGCAAGCGCTAATACGAGATCACCGTTATTTTTCTTTAAATAACCGCTTAACTCTTTCACACCGCCCTCAATACTTTCAGCTGGTGAAAATGGATTTTTTATACCCATCTCTTTCACGTTTGCTGGCATAAGCTGCATAAGCCCCATCGCCCCTGCATTTGACACCGTTTTCGGATTAAAATTAGACTCTACTTCAATCATTTTTTGAATTAACGTTTTCGGAATTCCATATGTACGACTAGCGCGATCAATAATATCCTCATACTTACCTTCATTTGAAGAACGTATTTTCTGAATATTATACTTATTCGTTAATCCCCACGTATCAGCAGTCTCATTTTTCGTTTCTGGGAAACGTCGCTCAAACTCTTTTTGCGCGACTTGCACTTCATCCACTTTCTTCGTTTCAGCTTTCTCCGTCTCCTCAAGCTTACTCGTTTCCTCTACTTTTATAGGCTCTACCGGTTTATTAACAACCGTTTCTATTTTCGTAGATTGTACCGGCTGACTCATATCTTCTACTTTTGCCGTTTGCGGAGTAACCTTCGTCTCCTTCGCAGGTTCACTCTGCAATTGATCTTGAAAACGACTACTAACGAACGCCTGCGGACTACTTAACTTTTGCTGAATTTGTCCTTTTTTATATGCAAGAACTTCTTTTACTATATTTCCAACTACCATAATATCACCTTTTCGGTAAACAAAGATAATCTAATATTAGAGTTTTTTAAAAAAGTTTGCAATAATCCTTTGCAATAAAAAAATGACTACATTGTTAAACTGTTATTTTTTTATATTTATTAATTACAATTATTCGTTGACACGATATATACCACGGATTACAATTAATTCGAAATTGTTTTTTTGCATATTTGCGTTTATTAATTAACAGAAAAATCAATATAAAAAAATGGGGGTTCTTAACATGAGAATTAATACAAACATTAACAGCATGCGTACGCAAGAATACATGCGCCAAAATCAAGACAAAATGAACACTTCTATGAACCGTTTATCTAGCGGTAAATCTATTAATAGTGCAGCTGACGATGCAGCTGGTTTAGCTATCGCTACTCGTATGCGTGCAAAAGAAGGCGGATTAAACGTTGGAGCGCGTAACACGCAAGACGCTATGTCTGCTTTACGTACAACTGACTCTGCTTTAAATTCTATTTCTAACATCTTACTTCGTATGCGTGACCTTGCTACTCAATCTGCGAACGGTACAAATGGTACAGAAGACCAAAAATCTTTAAACTTAGAATTTGCAGCATTAAAAACAGAAATTGATCACATTGCTGGTGAGACTAATTTTAATGGTAAAAAATTACTAGCTGGAGCAGGAACTGATATTGACATTCAACTTTCTGATGTATCTGGTGATAAACTTACGATTTCAAGTGTTAGTGCCAAAGCGGCTGATCTTAAAATTACAAAAGATATTACTACTGCGAAAAACGCTAGTGATGCTATTACTGAGCTTGACAAAGCTATTCAAACAGTTGCTGATAATAGAGCTACTTTCGGTTCTCAATTAAATCGCTTAGATCATAACTTAAACAATGTCAACAGCCAATCTACTAATATGGCCGCGGCCGCTTCTCAAATTGAAGACGCTGATATGGCAAAAGAAATGTCTAACATGACTAAGTTTAAAATCTTGAACGAAGCTGGCATCAGCATGCTTTCTCAAGCGAACCAAACTCCTCAAATGGTTTCTAAATTATTACAATAATTCATTTGATGGTTTCTTACTCTATGTATTACAGAGAGTAATTATATATATCTAAAAGCTACTGGGGGTTCTTAACATGAGAATTAATACAAACATTAATAGCATGCGTACGCAAGAATACATGCGTCAAAACCAAGACAAAATGAACACTTCTATGAACCGTTTATCTAGCGGTAAATCAATCAACAGTGCGGCTGACGATGCTGCTGGTTTAGCTATCGCTACTCGTATGCGTGCAAAAGAGGGCGGATTAAACGTTGGGGCGCGTAACACACAAGATTCTATGTCGGCACTTCGTACTGGCGATGCTGCATTAGGATCTGTTTCTAATATCTTACTTCGTATGCGTGACCTTGCTACTCAGGCTTCAAACGGAACAAATGACACTAAAGATATTACCTCTCTAAATGAAGAGTACGGACAATTGAAAGATGAAATTATTCATATTGCCGAAAAAACTAATTTTAATGGAAATACATTCTTAGATAAAACTGGTGGCGGTAAAGACCTTACAATCCAGCTTTCTGATACAGCAAATGATAACCTTGTTATTGCAGCTATCAATGTTAAAGCCATTACAAGTACGACATTAGGCACTTTGACAGGTGCTACGGCAGCTGGAGAAATGGTGAAACTAGACACTGCTATTCAAAACACCGCTGACGCTCGTGCTACTTTCGGTTCTCAATTAAACCGTTTAGACCATAACTTAAACAACGTAACAAGCCAAGCTACTAATATGGCGGCGGCCGCTTCTCAAATCGAAGATGCAGATATGGCAAAAGAAATGTCTAACATGACTAAGTTTAAAATCTTGAATGAAGCTGGTATTAGCATGCTTTCTCAAGCTAACCAAACTCCTCAAATGGTTTCTAAATTACTACAATAATTCATTTGACGATATTAAGTAAAAATTACTCTCTGTTGTACAGAGAGTAATTTTATATATTATTATAAACTACTGGAGGTTCTTAACATGAGAATTAATACAAATATTAATAGCATGCGTACGCAAGAATACATGCGTCAAAACCAAGACAAAATGAACACTTCTATGAATCGTTTATCTAGCGGTAAATCAATCAACAGTGCGGCTGACGATGCGGCTGGTCTTGCTATCGCTACTCGTATGCGCGCGAAAGAAGGCGGATTAAACGTCGGAGCGCGTAACACGCAAGACGCTATGTCTGCTTTACGTACAACTGACTCTGCTTTAAATTCTATTTCTAACATTTTACTTCGTATGCGTGACCTTGCTACTCAATCTGCTAATGGTACAAATGACGGCAAAGATAAAGATTCTTTACAATTAGAGTTCAACGAATTAAGCACAGAAATTGGTCATATCGCAGGAAAAACTAACTTTAATGGTAAGAATTTATTAGCTGCAAAGGGAGCAGATATTGATATCCAACTTTCTGATGTATCTGGCGATAAACTTACAATTAAATCTGTTGATGCAACAACAGGAGCAACTGGACTCAATCTTACGAAAACTATTGGAGCTAGCGGGGATGCTGCGGAATCAATTAAAGAACTTGACAAAGCTATCCAATCAGTTGCTGATATGCGCGCGACATTCGGTTCTCAATTAAATCGCTTAGATCATAACTTAAACAATGTCAACAGCCAATCTACTAATATGGCGGCTTCTGCTTCTCAAATTGAAGATGCAGATATGGCAAAAGAAATGTCTAACATGACTAAGTTTAAAATCTTGAATGAAGCTGGTATTAGCATGCTTTCTCAAGCTAACCAAACTCCTCAAATGGTTTCTAAATTATTACAATAATTCATTTTATATATTATCAACTACTGGAGGTTCTTAACATGAGAATTAATACAAACATTAATAGCATGCGTACACAAGAATACATGCGTCAAAACCAAGACAAAATGAACACTTCTATGAACCGTTTATCTAGCGGTAAATCTATTAATAGCGCGGCTGACGATGCGGCTGGTCTTGCTATCGCTACTCGTATGCGTGCGAAAGAAGGCGGATTAAACGTTGGAGCGCGTAACACACAAGACGCTATGTCTGCTTTACGTACAACTGACTCTGCTTTAAATTCTATTTCTAACATTTTACTTCGTATGCGTGACCTTGCTACTCAATCTGCGAACGGTACAAATGACGGCAAAGATAAAGATTCCCTAAACTTAGAATTTACAGCATTACAAGAGGAAATTGATCACATCGCAGGAAAAACAAACTTTAATGGGAAAAGTTTATTAGCTGGAGCTGGAGCAGATAAGAATATTAACATTCAGCTTTCTGATGTATCTAGCGATAATCTTACACTTACAGCTGTTGATGCAAAAGCTACTACAGGACTTGGCCTTAACAAAACTATCGGAGCACCAGCACCTGCACCACAACCGCCTGCAGTACCTGCTCCAGATACTAACGACGCTGCGGGTGCCATTGTTCAACTAGATGATGCTATCCAAAAAGTTGCTGACATGCGTGCAACGTTTGGTTCTCAGTTAAACCGCTTAGATCACAACTTAAACAATGTGAACAGTCAAGCTACTAATATGGCAGCGGCCGCTTCTCAAATCGAAGACGCTGACATGGCGAAAGAAATGTCTGAAATGACAAAGTTCAAAATCTTGAACGAAGCTGGTATTAGCATGCTTTCTCAAGCAAACCAAACTCCACAAATGGTTTCTAAATTATTACAATAAGCCATTTGAGTTAGCTTCAAGAATAAACCTCTCTGCTTGCAGAGAGGTTTATTCTTTCTATATAGATAGATTAAAAGCTTTTTTTGGCTTAAATAGAAGCTCTAGCCATATTTTGAAGCGGTCAGGGCTTATTTTAGGTCTCTTCCTTTGTTTTGAAACAAAAAGATACAATAAGCATAAGTCTTTTTATCCTTCCATAGCCGTTTATTAACTTTAAAATACCTACCATATATCAATCTAGAAGAGGTGTCTATTATGCGTATTGGTACGAATGTATTGAGTATGAATGCTAGGCAGTCGTTGTATGAGAATGAAAAACGTATGAATGTTGCACTTAGTATGGTTTCGAAGTTATTGCAGTCTTACATATAACTTTTAAAATTATTAAAATAACTCCATAAAAAATAAAAAGCGAGATACATACGTATTATGCATCCCACTTTTATTTCAACTTATCCTTTATAAATAATATCCTCCGCTAAAGAAGTAAAAATCTCCCCAACAAGCGAATCTTCATCATATACACACGTGCCTTTATTTTCTTCACGTTTTGCAAACGGTATTTGAGCGATCACTTCTGTTTGCAGTTGTTCTGCTAGCATTTCGCCGCCGCCCTGTCCAAAGAGGTAGTTTCTTGAGCCATCTTGTTCTTCGTAATATGCCATGTTTTCCACAATACCTAAAATATCGTGTTTCGTATGTTTTGCCATTACTCCTACTCTAGACGCGACAAATGAAGCTACGTTATGAGGCGTTGTAACGATAATTTCCTTCGCTTGTGGAATCATTGCAGCGACATCTATCGCAACGTCTCCTGTTCCAGGTGGTAAATCAAGAAGAAGATAGTCTAGTTCTCCCCAGTGCGTGTTCACAAGGAAGTTTTGAATCCATTTGTTTAACATCGGTCCGCGCCACATAACTGGGTTATTTCCTTCTGTGAAGAATCCCATCGACATAATTTTAACACCGTGACTAACGACTGGAATTGCGGTTTGATCGATCATTGTTGGCTTTTCATTCGTTTCCATCATAGCAGGGATACTGAATCCGTATATATCTGCATCTAAGATCCCAACCTTTTTTCCCATACGTGCTAAAGCAGTAGCAAGGTTAATCGTCACAGTTGATTTACCAACTCCTCCTTTCCCGCTCGTTACAGTAATAAAACGCACACCCGAATCAGGTCGAAGCATACTAGGCATGCCTGTTTCTGTTCTAGCTTCTTTCTTTAAAGACGCTGTTAATGCTGCTCGTTCTTCCGGTGTCATTGAGCCAAATGTTACGGAAACTTTCGACGCTCCAATGTTTCGAAGAGAATCTTCAATATCTTGTTGTATTTTTGCTTTCAACGGACAACCTTGAATTGTTAAAACTACTTCTAGCCCAACTTCTGTACCATCTATTTTTATATTTCTAACCATATTTAGTTCCACAATACTTTTGTGTAACTCTGGATCTTCTACATGGCTTAACGCATTCATTATTTGTTCTTGAGTAATCATCATACACATTCCTTCCATTGTAATTATTTTACCTTGTGAAAAAAGTCTCCGCTTTTCCCACCCGTTTTTTGTACTAAATATGTTTCTTTCATAACCATCGTTTTATCAACAGCTTTACACATATCGTAAAAAGTAAGAGCTGCAATCGTTACGGCAGTTAATGCTTCCATTTCTACACCTGTTTTCCCACTACATGTTAATGTCGCTCGTATTATCAACTCATAGCCATCGGTTTTCTTTTCATAATGAAACGTAAAGTCTGTTCCTTGGATTAATATCGGGTGACACATCGGGATTATGTCCGCTGTTTTTTTAGCACCAATTATGCCAGCAACTTGTGCTACTTGAAGCGGGTCTCCTTTTTTCAACCCACCACTTTGAATTGCTTCAAATAGTTCATTTGATAAAGAAATTGTACTTTGCGCAACAGCTGTGCGTGTTGAACTATCCTTTTGAGAGATATCAACCATTTTAGCTCCTCCCTCTTCATTCCAGTGCGAAAATTCACTCATAATGATTCTCCTTAACGTATGAAAATTTTAATACTCAAATAGAAAAAATTAACCTCCACTTACAGGCGGGATAAACGCAACGGTATCTCCGGCTTTTACAGTATCTTCGTCCGTTACAAATTCTTCATTAATTGCCACCATAACTTTATCTAGCGTCTGTAATTGATAGTGATCTTTCAGCCATTTTTTCAATTGATGAACATTCATCTCTCGTTTTTCTATTATTGCTAATCTCTCTGAACCGACTTCTTCTCGTAAATTTGCGAACAGTAAAATTGTAATCATTCTCTCATTCTTCTTTCTTTGGTTTTCCTTCTGGATATGGAGTATTTTCAAGTTGATCTCCAATCCACTCCGTTCCATCTTCCCAAAATTCTTTTTTCCAAATTGGGACGATTCTCTTTATACGTTCAATTGCGTATTCATTCGCTTCATACGCCACTTTACGATGCGGAGACGATACTGCAATGACAACTGCGATATCCATTATTTCTAATCGTCCTACTCGGTGCGTGATTGCTATTTTCGCATCCGGCCACTTTTCCTTAATTTCTTCTCCAATTTCAGTAAGCTTTTTTACTGCCATCGGTTTATACGCTTCATACTCAAGATGTAACGTTCTTTTTCCTTTCGTTAATTCTCTTACCGTTCCAATAAAAATTGTAATTGCTCCCGCTTCGCGTCTTGCTACTTTATTCGTTACTTCTTCAACTACAATCGGACTATCTACAATTTCAAATGGTGCTTGTCCCATCAAACCCTCTCCCTACTTTACGGAATGTCCAAGGCCATTCACTACCTTCGTTATCTTCTAATAAGAGAATGTCTACAAACATCCCTTTCTTATATCCTCTCGTACCGCCTAGTAGTACGATAAAAATGTTTGATTCTGCTAATGAAGAAACGGAACTAGATTTATCGAATCCTAATGGATAAGCGACTAGTTGTCCTTCGTTATACTTCAGCTTTGCTCGTACAAATCTTGTAAATGGATTCGGTTTTAGAAAATCTTCTCCGAGCATTGCTTTCTCTCGTTTCACATGTGGTTTTTCGCTAAACATATACGCACGAATACTAGATTTTACGAATAACTCAAAACCTACGTAGCAAGCAGAAGGATTTCCTGATAATCCGAATAATAATTTCCCGTTTAATTGTGCTACAGTCGTGACGCTTCCCGGCCGCATGGCTACTTTATTAAAAAGAACTGATGCGCCTAATTTTTCGTATATCGCTGGCAAATAATCGTAATCCCCTACCGAAACACCACCAGTTGTAATTAACATATCCACTTCACTTAACGCTTTCTTCACTGCTTCGTAGCACGTATTAAAATCGTCGCTAAACTTTCCAAAGTATTTTACTCTTCCACCTGCTCTTCGAATTTGAGACGATATCATATACGTATTACTATTTCGAATTTTCCCAGGTTGTAGTTCTTCATTTACATCGAGAAGTTCACTCCCTGTCGCTAATAGTCCAATGACAGACTTTTTCGCTACTGACACTTCGCTATAACCGAATGTAGCAAGAAGAGCTGAAATACCTGGATTAATGTAACAACCTCTTTTTGCGAGAACGGTTCCTTTACGTGCATCTTCACCTTGAAAGGATATGTTGTCCCCTTCTTTAAATGAGCGCCTCACTTCCATATAGCTTTTTCCGATATTCTCATATTGACGATGGCGAGTCAGTTCTAGCATGACGACCGTGTTACATCCTTTCGGAATTTGTGCCCCTGTCATAATGCGAACTGCTTGAAACGCTCCGACTTCTTTATGGAATACGGAACCTGCTCCAATTTCACCGATTACTTCGAATACGATTGGATTCTCACGACTTGCCCGCGAAGTATCTTCTGCCCTAATAGCAAATCCATCATATGGCGAGCGATCGAAAGAAGGGACATCGTGATCCGCTACTAAATCGTCTGCTAATGTACGTCCGTACGATAATTCAAGTGGTACTAGTTCTTTTACACCACAATTAGCAAATCCCATTACTTTACGAACAGCCTCTTCAACTGTAATCGGCACTCTTCTTTCCATCATTACCAATCCCTTTCTATTACCCTAATAACCGATAGTATAGTTGTTTCGCTTTTTGAATTTCATTCGTTCCATGAATAAATACACGCCCATCTTGAAAAATGACGATGCGATAATCTTCTAATTGGCAAGAGAGCAAATACGGATTCCGATCTACTTTCCCGTGGTTTTTTAATACTTTTTCTAACTCATCAAAGTTGTAATGACTATTATGCGCCGGTCTAATTTGAACTGTATTTCTTCCGCATAACACAGCTGTCTTCGTTTGATTTTCGTATGATAAATAAGGATAAGTTCTATTTGTTCCGCACGAAGGACAATCTTCTGTTTTGATTTTTCCTAGTTTGATAGACTGATATTGATTACTCCATATATCAAACATTAAAAAAGTTTTTCTAATTGCTGTGCAATCTTCTACTAAAATTTTGAATGCTTCTGCTACTTGATACGCTGCGACGATTTGAACGGCAGGACTAATAATTCCAACTGTGTCACATGTCGCCCCTGTAACAGGAACACTTTTCAACACACAATGTAAGCACGGTGTTTTCTTCGGAATAATTGTATAGCTCATGCCATAACTTCCGACACAAGAACCGTAAATCCAAGGGATATTGTGTTTTTGTGATATATCATTGATCACGAACCGAATATCAAAATTATCTGTTGCATCAATAATGACATCGACACCACCTAATAAAGCTTCCATATTATCTACTCTTGCATCCATTACTAGTGCTTGAATTTGCACGTCTGAATTAATTTGTTTGAGACGATTCTGCGCTGCGATTGCTTTTGGCAACTTGTCTATCGCATCTTGTTCCGCGTAAAGCTGTTGCCGCTGTAAATTACTCCATTCTACGTAATCACGATCAATAATCGTTAATTTCCCGATACCTGCACGTACAAACGCCTCTGCACTGGCACTTCCTAATGCACCTGCCCCTATTATTAACACATGCTTATTTCTAATCTTCTCTTGCCCTTCTTTTCCAATAGGAGTGAACAACTGTTGTCGTGAATACCGCTCTATCATGAGATAGCCTTCCTTTCATATAAAAATCCGCTTCATATACTGTTATTTTTTCAATACATCTTTTTCGGTAGCACTTTGTTTCTGATAACAAGAAAAGTAAGCGAACCCAACAAAGCCAGCTCCACCAATTACATTTCCAATAAAGACAGGTACGAAGTTTTTCGCAAGGTCCATCCACGTAAGGTGTCCCGCAAAAATAACGGCTGAAATGACAAACATATTCGCTACCACTTGCTGAAATCCAATTACGACAAATGCCATAATCGGAATCCAAATTCCAACAATCTTCCCAATTAAATCGTTTGTTCCGTATGCTAACCAAATTGCTAGGCAAACGAGCCAGTTACAACCAATTGCTAAAATTAACGTTCTCCCGAAAGATTCATGTAACTTATCTTGAGCTATCGCTATCGTCTTATTTAAATACGCTCCCTCTGTAAGCCCGCCAAGATGCCCGAAACAATACGCGACGAAAAGCGCACCTACGAAATTAGTTAAAGTAATCCAAGCCCAATTGTTTAACACATGTTTCAATGAGATTTTACGTGCATAAAGTGCCATGGACATCGACATCATATTTCCCGTAATTAATTCTCCTCCCGCTAACACAACGAGCATCAGTCCGATAGGAAAAACCGCTCCTCCTATAAAATTGACTAAACTCCCCCATTGCTCCGGTACATTACCTAGCACACGAATATTAAGTAAAAATCCTAACGAAATGAATGCTCCTCCTAAAAAACCAAGGATAAGCATCGCGGATAGCGGTTGCCTTACCTTTTGAACACCGGATTCAATCACAAGCGCAGCAATTTGTTCCGGTTTATGAAATGCCATAACCAATTCCTCCATTTTTCTCATCTAAAAAAAGCAGCACCAAAAACCCTTAACATCGTAAGGATTTTTGAATGCTGCTTAATCTCTCTGCATATCTCTTACAGAAATATCAATCATCATTTTTACTATACTTATAGAAAGTGTACAAAACTTGCACATTTCCCACTATTTACGTTAACAAAGAGAGTCTACATTCATAATAGTTTCTCAGCCGCCGATATGCGACATTTCAATTTTCGGCATTGTTTTTTTATTTATATCGCTTAGTCGTTCATCTGAATAACGGTCTGAACGATTATTCCAAATATCACGAATAACATTAATAATCTCCTCATCTGTATATCCAGAACGAAGTAATTCTTTAAGATCGTTTCCTTTAGACGCAAATAAACATGTATACAACTTTCCTTCTGCGGAAATACGCGCTCTTGTACATGATGAACAGAACGAATCTGTTACAGATGAAATAATTCCTATTTCTTCATCACTGCCGATATAGCGATAACGTGTCGCAACTTCACCAGGATAGTTCGCTTCAATACGTTCAAGCGGCATCACTTTATGAATCATCTCTACTATTTCTTGCTTAGAAACTACTTCGCCTAATTCCCATCCGTTAAAATTTCCGACATCCATATATTCAATGAACCGAAGGATATGCTTATTCTCTTTAAAGTACTCTGCCATCTGAACGATGTCTTGTTCATTTTTCCCTTTTTGAACAACCATGTTCATTTTAATTTTCATTCCGGCTTCCGCTGCAGCCTGTATTCCTGCAAGAACCGTTTTCACTTTACTTCTATTCCCATTTAAATAAGAGAATCGCTCTTCATTTAACGAGTCTAAACTAACTGTCACACGAGATAAGCCCGCCTTATATAAATCCGGAGCAAATTTTTTAAGTAATGATCCATTTGTCGTTAAACCAATATCCTCTACTCCGTCAATTTCGTTTAACCGCTGTATGAGTTCAGGTAGGTCTTTTCGAAGTAATGGCTCTCCCCCAGTAATGCGTAACTTTCTTACACCTAAAGAAACGAAAATACGTGTAATCCTTTCAATTTCATCAAAAGATAAAATTTTATCATTAGACAAAAAAGAATAATCACGACCAAATATTTCTTCTGGCATACAATATCGACAGCGAAAATTACAGCGATCAGTAACAGAAATACGTAAATCCTTTAAAGGACGATCTAATTTGTCTAATGTAACAGATTTCATGATTATTGCCTCGTTTCTACTTATTTTATATTTATAATCCGCTTTGGATGCGTATATACATTTAAAGATTTATTACGAATGAATCCTATTGTAGTAATCCCTAACTGCTCTGCTAGCTCTAATGCTAACTCAGTTGGAGCTGATTTTGACAATATTACTTCACAGCCAATTTTCGCAACTTTTAATAGAATTTCAGAAGATATACGACCGCTAAAGACAATAATTTTATCACCAATCGAAATGTTATTTTTTAAACAATAACCATAAATTTTGTCTAAAGCGTTATGTCTTCCTATATCCATGCGGCTTAAAACAATTCCACTCACATCACATAAAGCTGCATTATGAACGCCGCCTGTATGTTGAAACGTAGACGCAGATTGCTGCATATCATTCATTAAACGAAAACAATCCTCGGCAGAGATTTTTACGCGAATATCATTCATTTTTTTCGCAGTCAGCGCATCGTTTGCGAAAACAAACCCTTGCCTACTCATTCCACAGCACGAAGTAATATAACGTTTGTTTTGCATGTCACGATAATAAGGATTGATTTTCGTCGTTTTTACATGTACATAGCCTTCTTTTTCTTGCACCCATATTTCATCAATATCTTCATACTTTCGGATAACGCCTTCAGAGGCTAAAAAGCCAATTACCATATCTTCAATATACTCTGGAGTACTAACCATTGTAACAAATTCCTGGCCGTTAATTTTAACCGTAACAGGAAACTCTGTTACAATGCTATCCTCTATATGCTTGAATTCCCCTTGCTCATATTTAAAAATTCCCCGTTCCACCTGAATCGATTTCACGATGAGTATCCTTCTCTCACGTTATATTTTTATCAAAGACAAACACCGAAACTGCAATATCTTCATCCACTTTCATATCAGAAAACAGATGAACTAACTTCGCACCAACAAGTTCTTCTAAATGCTCACGAGAATTAACAGCATACACTTCTTGAATCATTTTCGTTCGAGCCATATGAACCATTTCCGCACCATCCATCGTTCCCGAAATAAATTTCTCAGTAGGTGTCAAATTCCCATAAAGTGTAGCAATCGCCATATTTTCAGCAAATACAGTATGAATTCGCTCCGGCCCTTTTCCGAATAAATCCTTTCGAAGCTTTCGGATCATATCATTAAATTCGTGTACCATTTTTGACATACTCTCATTCCTTCCCTGTTCATCAACACTAACTTTTCGCATATTCTTTCATCATAACTATTCTACCAAAATGACCCTTTCATCTAAACTATTCACTTAAATTGAGACGAAAAGATTCATCTTTACACATGATTTCAAATAAGTGTAAAGATGAATTACTATTATTGTTGCTTATCTATTCTTCTTTTAACCCTTTACCCATGCCTTTTAAGAAATGAAGACCAAATCCGATAGCACGATTAATATCTGGATCCTTTAGTACTTTCATAAGATCGAATACCCCAACTTTTTTATTACTTTGTAGATGCTCATTACCTTCTTCCAGCCCTACTAATAAACTACCTATAAGCTTTTTCGTAAGTTCCGGATCAAGTTCTGTTAAAGCTCCTGCAGCGCCCATCATATTATTAATTAAATTTGTAACTGGTTCACGAGTGACTTGGCCTAGAACAATTTTTGTGATTGGTTCTTTCGCTTTCAGCATAGAATTTGCAGCTTCCAGCATCCCAATGTCATTTAGTTCACCTACTATATTAAACATTTGATTTAAAGCTTCTTCATTATTCGCTAGAAGTTCTTTTAAATCTTCGAGTTTTTGTTGTTTGAGTTCTTCCTCAGTTAGCTCCTGCTTCTGGATTGCTTGAATAGGTGCTGCCATATTCTTTTCTCCTCCCTATTTATCCGTTAAATGTACGTATCCTGGACGAGCCCACTTGCGATTTACCTCAATGCCGTTTTGAGGATGACGCTTTTTATTACGTGGATTCGTTTTTGGCATCGGATTTTCACCTTCTACTTGTAACACTTCCATACGTACTTTCGTTTGTTTATATGCAGGCGTGTTTGTACGTAAGTCAACAGCAGGACCTGTTAAGAAATTAATTGCCGAATCTTTATCCGTCGAGTTCATCGGTAAATACAGTTCATTCGCTTTTACACGATCCGTTACAAGTGCACGTAATTTAAGTGCTCCAAATGGGGAAACAAGGCGTACTAACGAACCAGTTTTCACTCCACGTTCCCTTGCCAATTCTGGAGAAACTTCGACGAAAACACCTGGTACTTTCGATTGAATACCAGTTGATTTATTTGTCATGTTACCTTCGTGGAAATGTTCAAGCATACGACCGTTATTAATGTGAAGATCGTATTCTGCTGGGAATTCAGCAGGACGTACCCAATCAGCTATCGCAAAACGAGCCTTTTTGTCTGGGAAGTTAAATCCATCTTTGAATAGAAGCGGCGTATTCGTTCCATCAAAACTTCCCCAGTGGAAACTGTTCCACCCTTCAAGCACTTCATAGTTTGCGTGTGCGAATAGTGGTGATAAACTCGCCATTTCAGCAAAGATTTCACTTGGATGATTATAGTTCCAGTTTGCACCTAACTTATTAGCAATTGCCTGTACGATCCACCAGTCTGGTTTCGCATCTTCTAGCGCCGGAAGCACTTGATATAATCTTTGTACACGACGTTCTGTATTTGTAAAAGTACCTTCTTTCTCAAGAGATGGCGCTGCTGGTAATACTACATCAGCGTATTGAGCTGTTTTAGAAAGAAACACATCTTGAACGACAAAGAACTCAAGACTTGATAACACTTCATGTACATGATTTGCGTTAGAGTCTACGAGAGCCATATCTTCTCCAACAAGATACATAGCTTTCATTTTACCTTCATCAATTGCGTGAAGCATTTCAATGTTATTAAGACCTGGTTTGTTATCAATTTTTACTCCGTAAGCTATTTCAAACTTTGCACGTTCTACATCGTTAGTAACGTGCTGATATCCTGGAAGCCAGCCTGGAAGTGTTCCCATATCACAAGCACCTTGTACGTTATTATGACCTCTAAGCGGGTATGCACCAGCACCTGGACGACGATAGTTTCCTGTTGCAAGTAGTAAATTTGAAATTGCAGCAGAAGTATCTGAACCACCCGTATTTTGCGTTACACCCATTCCCCAAAGAATACAAGTACCATCTGCATCACGAATCATTTCTGCCATTTTAACGAGCGTTTCTTTTGAAATGCCTGTAATCTCTTCTGCATATTCAAGCGTATATTCCGCAAGACTATCTTTGAAATCTTCAAAGAAGTTTACATTCTCGTCGATGAACTGCTGATCGTGCCAACCTTGATCAATCATATATTTCGTAACAGCCATTAACCATACTTGGTCTGTTCCTTGCTTTGGACTAATAAAGATATCTGAACGCTCTGCCATTTCAGTTTTACGAAGATCTGCAACAATTAGTTTTTGACCGTGAAGTTTATGCGCACGTTTCACACGAGTCGCTAATACTGGGTGACCTTCTGTTGGATTACAACCGACGATAATAACAAGACCCGATTGCGCGATATCTTTAATCGTCCCTGCATCTCCGCCCATACCAATTGTACGGAACAATCCATCTGTCGCTGGTGATTGGCAATAACGTGAGCAGTTATCAATATTGTTCGTTTCGAACACTTGTCGTGCTAATTTTTGAATAACATAATTATCTTCATTCGTAATTTTAGAAGAAGAAATAAAGCCGATAGAACCTTTACCGTACTCTTCTTTAATAGAGCCCATTTTTTTTGCCACTACATGAAGCGCTTCTTCCCAAGTTGATTCCACGAACACTCCATTTTTACGAATTAAAGGTTTCGTAAGTCGTTTTTCAGAATTCACGAAATCCCAACCGAATTTTCCTTTTACACAAGTAGAAATTGCATTAACTGGTGCTTCAGAAGTCGGTTGCACCTTTAAAATTTTGCGCCCTTTCGTCCATACCTCAAATGAACAACCTACACCACAAAACGTACATACTGTTTTCGTCTTCTTCGTACGAGTGTCGCGCATCGCAGCTTCTACTTCTGACACAGCGAAAATACCGCTATATCCAGGTTCAACCTCTTTAATAAGATCAACCATAGGCCCCATAATATCCGGTTTTAACCCTGTCATAAATCCAGCTTCACCGAGCATCGATTTCTCCATTAATGCATTACAAGGACAAATTGTTACACATTGACCGCAGCTTACACATGAAGAATCGTTAATATCTACTCCTTCGTCCCAAATAACACGCGGGCGCTCTGCCTCCCAATCAATAGATAACGTTTCATTTACTTGTAAGTTTTGACACACCTCTACACATTGACCGCACGCAATACATTGATTCGGGTCATAGCGATAAAATGGATGGGACATATCAACTTCGCCTGTATCAACTTTTGGTTCGTAAGGATATTTTTGATGCTCAATTTCCATTAATTCTGCCGTATTATGCAATTTACAATTCCCGTTATTGTTGTCACATACCGTACAGTAAAGTAAATGATTTTCTAGTAAACGGTCCATCGCCTCATGTTGTGCTGCCTTTGCACTAATAGAGGACAACTCAATATTCATACCGCTCGTCACTACTGTAGAACACGATCGCACTAGCTTTCCATTCACTTCTACAATACAAGTATCACACGTTTGAATAGGATCCACTTCCGGCACGTAACAAATTTGTGGATGTTCAATTTCGTTCTCATTAATAATGCCTAGTATAGTTGAACCAGGCTCAGCATTATACTCTTTGCCGTCAATTGTAATATGAACCATGCTGTCGTTCATGGTTACTCCCCCTTTTTGAGAATAAAAAAAACTCCACCACGAAAATATACGCACCACATTTTTGGCACGTTATCATCATGGTGGAGTAGTTTATTAGCACATCTTGCTAAAATACCAATCCATTTATTCATAAATAAAATGATAGATTCATAACAGGTCATATCACGATTCCATCTTTAACACTGTAATTATAGCGTTAAATCGAAAAATACACAATATAATTATCATTAAAAAGGACAAAGCACATAATGCTCTGACCCTTTTATTACCTTTCGGGATTATTTTCGGCTGACTTATTTCCCGGAGCAAACCAACCAATTAGTGCGATCGCAACTAATACTCCATAGAAGATCAACGTCCAAGTTGTACTGTGCGGAAAATCATGGTCTAAAATACCAATATCCTCATGAGCCAGTGTAATTACAGCTAATTTGACACCAACCCAAGCAACAATCGCATATGCCGTTGTTTCCAATGCTGGCCGTTTCTCAAGAAGCCCCACAAACCAAGTTGCCGCAAATTTAATTAAAATAAGTCCGGCAATTCCTCCAAGAAGTACAACAATGAACTGTCCTCCATCCATACCTCCGAAATCGTCAAGTGGTGAATCCGGAAGCCCCAGAGCAAGAGCAACTGCGGCTAATATTGAATCAATCGCGAAAGCAAGATCAGCTAATGCAATCTTTCCTACCGTGAACCAGTAGCTTTTACCTGCTGCTGCCTTTTCATCTTCCTCATGAATTTTTTGATTGTCTTTTCTGAATTGCGCCTGAATGACATGCTTTAATCCTAAATAAAGGAGATAAGCTGCTCCTATCGCCTGTATTTGCCACACATTTGCAATAAATGATATGGCAAAAAGGGCTGCGAATCGAAAAACGAAGGCCATAATGATCCCATAATTTATAGCTCGTTTTTTCTCTTCTTCAGGTAAATGCTTGGCTATAACTGCTAGTACAAGGGCATTGTCAGCCGATAACAATCCTTCTAATCCGATTAAAATTAATAATGCCCACGCATACTCTAGCCATATTGAATCCATCCACTTCTCTCCTTTCTAAAACAAAAATGAGGTAAAGACTTTGCTATCAATAGAATTTCCTATTAAGCCAAATTAAATGCTAAAACTTACGACTAAAACATTTAGACAGTCAATTTTCTGTCCTCTATTTTTTAGAATTTCTACAAAAAAACAGGTTTAGATTGTGCTTTTCATCCGTATCAAAACCGTAAACGAATGACATGGCCTCTTTTTCCAAGCCACGTCGACATTTGATTTATCGTTAATCACACATTATTAATTTCAGTTTCACTACCAATGTTTTTACAAAATACATATTTCTTTTTTTGAACATTTTCATACAAAATAAAAGGGAAATACATAGTGTATATGTATTTCCCTTTTATTTTGTACCCATTTTTATTGTGGTACGGTCATAACCTGACCGCTACTATCAACCATAATTTTCATTTTTCCGTCTTGAGCGTTATATAATCCCAACTTATGTAAATCTTGTTTGCACTCTTTTACGAAGAAAGGCAACGTACGAATTTGATCGATATCAGAGCTCTTAATGAAATGAGTTAAATGATGCGTCATTTCTTTAATATCATGTACAAGGTCTTCCTTCTCTCGTTTTAATCTTTCATTTTCAGCTCGTAATGAATGTACTTCACCTTCAAGACCTCGAGCATTCTTTTCTTCTTTCGAACGCTCTGCAGCCATGCTAGAAAGTTTATAGATTCCCTCCATAAACTGATGTAATTCATGCTCTTTCTTTTCACGGGATTGACTAATTGTTTCAAAATTATCAACGATACCAGATATGACTGTTACGAGATTTTTTTCGTCCTCTTCACTTCGGAATTCTTCTTTTACTTCCTGTTTTCTTTCTTGTTTCGCCTCAAAAACTATATCTTTTACAGGTGTATATTTGCGTTTTCGACCCGGCTTTTGTTTTTCAATATTTTCAAACGGGATTTCTTGTTTTTTTAATTTATAATACGTGTTCTGTAATTGACTTTCCGTTTTTGGAAATAAATTCAGTTCATTTTTACTAACATATTTTGAAATATTTGCGATGTTTAAACCTTGACGCTGACAAAATTGATATACTTCATACAATAGTTCTAGCTCAGACTTTAACCATGTAATCTCTGATTTTTCATATACTCGCATACCGCCATTTTTTTCTATATCTATTTGAAATAATACCATTCTATTATATAAATCGATAAGCTCTTCATACTTTATTCGGAATTGTTTCTCTATTTTTTTAAATTCCGCCTCTAATTTCATATCGTTCGTTTTATTATTTGACATGTTTTGTAAAATATTTAATACGTTGATTGCTGTGTGGTGATACATATTCTGTGTCACTTCCCCCTCATCCTTTCACAATTCTCATCTGACTCCCATGCCTTTTAAGAAAATAGAAATTTCCACATATCCATATTATAACATTTCAAAATTGTCCGTCAAATAATAAACATACAAAAAGGTATAAAAAGTTTGTAAATAATAGTAAAGATTTTTTTAAAGAAAATAATAAAAAAATCCAACACGATGCTATATTAATAAAATGTGTTTAATTATATTATACGGTATTCCCAATATAATTTCACCGAAAAATTTTGCGCTATCACGAAATATTACTAACACTATCCAAAGATACATTCTCTTATATTTTTAAATGAAAAGCCTACTACTTATTAATTAAACCAATCAATAATCCCTAAATAAAAACAGCTAACTACACGAAAAAGATTATTAATACATACAGTCATAAACACTCCAGAAACGTTTGATTTCTCTGCCTGTACAAAGCATAGAATACTAAAAAGGAACTAACCAGTACTATACATGGCTAGTTCCTCTATTCCCACTAAATAGAAAAGAGTTGTAAACCGGTTCTTCAAACCCTCACTCGGAGGCTCACTTCTTTCACTTACCTAAAAACACTCAATATTTATGGTCTTACATCGCATGGAAACCTATTAGGCACTGACCGCTTCCTCACTCGGCTAGTTCCTCTATCCCAACAAAAAAAAACGCTTTTCAAAACTTTTTTACAACACTAACTTATCAACTAAACCAATTAACTCTTGAATATCCGGCTTACTCACTTGAGCATTCGCTCCAACTGCCTCACCTTTATGGAATAATTCATTCGTAATTAAAGAAGAGAAAATAATAACTGGTAATTGCTTCATTACTTCACTGTCTTTAATTACTTTCGTTAAATGATGTCCATCCATTTTTGGCATTTCAATATCTGTAATAAGCAGATGAATATGTTCAAACATTTTTTCATCTTGCTCTTTTGCTAGTTTTTCAATTTGCGCTAACGCTTCTGCACCATTGCTGAAGAAATTCATTTTCGTATATCCAGCTGTTGATAATGTTTCTTCTAGTATTTGGCGAAGCATCGCTGAATCTTCTGCAATATAAATAACTTTTTCAGCGCGATCTGTTTTTTGCTCTAATCCTGAAAGTGTTTTATTGTCATAACCACTGTTACTAATTTCGCAAACAATTTTTTCATAATCTAACAATAAGATAATTTTCCCATCTAGTTTTACAATTCCAGACGTCGTTTCTTCTAGTCCCATAGATAATGAAGCTGGTTCATCAATTTGTTCCCAAGAAATGCGTTGAATACGATGCACTTCATCAACACGAAAGATAACTTTCATTTGGTTTAATTCCGAGATGATAAATTTCGTTTGATCAAGTGGCTTTATAGATTTTAAATTAAGAGCTGTCGCTAAGTTAATAACAGGTAAGATTTCACCGCGTACTTGAACAACACCTTCAACTGCATGATGAGATTCCGGCACAGTTGTAACAGGGAATGGATTAATAATTTCACGCACTTTCATTACATTGATGCTAAATAAATTTTCACCAACAGTATAAGTTACGATTTCTAATTCGTTTGTTCCACTTTCTAATAAAATACTTTGTGCTTGTGACATAAAGGTGTCGCTCCCCTTTCATTAATTCCGTATATCTAATTATTAAGCTTTAATAAATCCCAAAAGTCAACTACCTATATGAAAATAGGGGTAGTTGACTGAGCCTTATAGTTTTAAAGTAATAAAAACAGTGGTAAAGCTTAATCTTGTATAAACGAAGCAAGTGCCTCTAGTAACACTTCTTGCGCTCCTACAATTTCTGTCGGCATCGCTTCCCATTTTTTTGTAAGCTCTGTTTCCACTCTCACTCTAAACTCTGGATTCATTTCTCCTAGCACATATTCCTTTGTAGCTATATCAACATCAAGGAGTGCAAGTGCATATAATTCCGGATCGTTTATTTTTTTAAATACTTGTTTCAATACCGCCGGTGCTATATGTTTTAACTTTTCAATGTGAATTTCCTTATCCGAAAATAGTAACTCATATTGAATAAACGTAACATTTTCTTTAATCACTTTAAAATAGCAATTATTCTTTTTATCATTTACAAAATAACCGTTCGGATCTGCAATAATACTCTCTACTTGACGTATTAAATTAGGCAAACTACTCGCCGTCATTACAGTACGTTGCTCAACCTCACTTGGCGAAATGAATGTAACGCGATACTTATTCTGCGCCATCCTCCTCACCTCTCCTTTTATATAAACTTAGTCTAATTGTACACTATAGCACAACTATCTTAAATTAATCTAAATCTATTTCAAATCACTGCTCATAGGCCCTCTCTCAAAACCTAAAAAGAAAGCTTTTAAGCCCCTTTCAACAACTCAATGTTATTGAACCAAAAAGCAAGCTGCTGATCCGTAATATCCGGCAACATAACGAAAAACTCACGGCACTTCATCTCATCTTTAAACAATTGATACTGCCAAACACCATTACTACCAATACTTACGAAATAAAACTCGTGTATAAGGCCAATGACTGCTTGTTTTTCACCAAACGAATATGGAGGCACTTGTTTGATTTCAAATTGATCTGGTAAATATACATGCTCTTCTCGTTCTATTTTTAACACTTGCTCAGCAAGCTCACGTTTATTTTCGAAAAAAGGCAATTGTAAAATTCGCTCTTGTCTTGTCATACGAATAAAAAACCCTTTCTACTACGTTACAATTTTTCTTTACGATGTATTATCGAATTAAGTTCACAACTTCATTTAATACTTCATCTGAAATTTTAATTACTTTCGCATTTCCTTGGAATCCGCGTTGGTATAACATTAAATCAACGAATTCTACAGATAAATCTACGTTTGCACCTTCTTGTGCGCCACCACGTACTTTTCCTGCACCGTTTTGACCAGATACGCCCATTGCTAAAATACCAGTTGTATTTGTCGCTGTATAGTTACCATTTCCGTTTTTCATTAAACCGCCCTCATTTGGGAACATTGCAACAGCTAATTGACCAGCAGATTTCATACTTCCATCAGAATATTTTACCATCACATATCCACCGTCAGCAATAAAGCAATCTTTAACAGTCGCCGCCGCTCTACCATCTACGTTTGTTACTGATAATGTTTTCTCTGTCGGATGGTTTGTTAATTTACTAAAATCTAAATTTACTGTTCCGCCATTAAACGGAATAGCTGCTCCTGGATTTTGCTGATTTGGATTTCCTACTGCATCAAATGTCATATTACCACCTGAACCTTGAACATCCTGAAACTCTGTTTCTTTTTTCGAATCATTACGCATCTGTACTTTATATGTATAATTATGTTCGCTCGTTTGTTTAAATTCTACACGCATTGTCCATGTATTACCGGCATCATCATATACAGGCAATTCTTGCGTAATCTGTTTTGCATCAGTTGGAATATTCCCTCCAATTACTCCTTTTGACGTTCGAATACCACCGATTGCTGATCCCATTGGAATTTGCAACGGTCCTGGAATACCAGATAAATCTACTTCACCAGTTGCTGCATTTGCAGGATATGCGAATACGTATTGGCCTTCTGTATTCGTAATATAGTAATCTGAAGATATCCCAAATGTACCTTTACGCGTAAATTCCGTGTTGCCGCCTTTTGAATCACCAACTACGAAGAAACCATTACCTTCCATCGCTGCTTGTGTTTTACCACCCGTTAACGTAATTGTACCATCGCTATAGTCCGTAACTGTTCCGCTCATTTTCACACCGTTACCGATACTTTTCGGGTTCGTTCCTGCGTATTTACCATCACCTTTTGCACCAATTGAATTGTTGTACAGTAAATCATCAAACATTGCTTTTTGTTTTTTATAACCAACTGTTTGTGCATTGGCAATATTATTTGAAGTAACACTTAATGCATTTTGTGTTGCATTCATTCCTGTAATACTTGTATATAACGCTTTAATCATAACGTATGGACACTCCCTTATGAATTTGTTATTTTTACTTCTTCAGCTACTTTTTGATCGTCTTTCTTTGCATCTTCTGGATTCGTTTCTCCAATTGGTTTATCAGACACTCTTTCCACGAAACGAAGAGACACTACTTTATTATCAATAACGAGCTGTACTTCGTTATTTTCTGCAAGGCGAACTGTTTCTACTTGACCAGTTACTTTGTTCCCTTCACCGTCAATACCTCTTACATACTTTCCTAAAAACTTCATTCCACCATCAAGCGCTGTCGAATGCATCGTCGTTCTTAAAGAGTCAACTGCTTTTGTCATATTTTGTACTTGTTCCATAAGAGATAACTGCGCTGTTTGGTTCATCATTTGATTCATATCCATCGCATTAAATGGATCTTGATGTTGGAAACTCGATAAAAACAATTTTAGGAAATCATCTTTTCCCATTACCCCAGGAGTTTTTTGCTCCCCTGCTGAAACTCCATTTGTTTGTTGAACTGGCGATTGTACACCGTTAACAGGTACATTACTTTTTTGCGCTCCTGCTTGTAACGGAATATGATTTGTACTCGTTGTATTTAATCCAACTGTTGGCACGCTTTATTCCTCCAATAATCCCGCAAATTCTTTTGATTGTTGTTTCTCATGTTTCGTATTTGCTAATTTTTGTTTTTGCCTTTGCTCTTGTTCTCGTTGTTCTTTACGATGTTCATCTTTTTCTGAATAACTAATTTGAATATTAATTTCTTTTTCTTTTAACTTTAGCTTCAAATCGTCAAAAATCATTTCAATACGTTTTTTCGCATCGTGTTTTTCCATTTCTACATGAACCTCAATTTGATCTCCATGCTTTTTCATAAATACAGTTAATGTACCAAGTTTCTCTGGATTTAGCTGGAATAAAACACGTTCTTGTTTCACTACAAACTTTTGCAGAGCTTCTACTTGTGCTTCCATTTTCTTGCCTAAGTCAGGCAATGTAACCTTCTCAGCTCCACTATTTTGTTTTCCTATTTGGTCAGTACCCGTTGCTTTATTTAATAACTCAGCTCCGGCTGAACTGGAATCATTTAACTGATCGACTTTTGGTAACTCTACCTTCACATCATCGCTCTCTGCTTTCGGGAGTTCTACTTCCTTAGACTCCTCTTGTTTCTTTGCAATATTACAAGTTTCTGATTCTACGACTTTTAATACTTGCAACGTCTGCTCTGGCATTGTCACCTTGTCTAACGCCATTTGCATTGTATCTTCTAAACATATGACATTTTTAATATTCATGTTCGAAAGGAGTTCTTGTAATTGTTGTAATTCAGCTGCAGGCAATTCGTTCAGTTTAATATTTCCGTATTCTTTATATAATTCTTGTATTTTTTGTATGTATTGATATAACAATTCTGGCTGCACACGTAATTGCTCAATTGCAATCATTTGCTCAGATACAGCTAGTAATAATTTTTCTGTCTCTTTTTTTTCTTCTTTCTTTACAATCGGCTCTTCTTTCGTTACCGTTTTTTTTGCGAGAAGATATTCTTTCTTCTCTTCTTCTGGTGCTTCTTCTCGTTTCGGTTTCTCCGTTTTCGGCTGTTTTTTATTTTCAATTCTCATTGTATTATCGAATGAAGAATTTTCATTTTTTGATTGCACTTCTAGCCCTTTATCTTTTTGCGGAGGTAAACTTTGCTGCACCGGTAATACAAATTGTATCACTACATCCACCTCATCCGTTCATACACATTTTTAAATCAAGAAGCATTTTTTCTTCTAACTTTTCTTTTACTTTCACAAGCTTCTTACAATCTTCTTGATACATTTCATCAATGACACGTTCTTTTTCTTTTATTTTCTCTAAAAGGCTTTCATTTTTTTGAATAAAACCTTCTGTTTTTTTAATTTTCCGATTCCATTCTTCTATTCTTTCAGGTGAAAATGTATGTGAAGACAGCATACCAGCCATAATACGTTGCCCAGTTTGTACGACTTTACTACGTGATTTCACAACATACAGATCATATTCTTTTTTTTGTTCTATTTTTCTTTTTTCAGCTGTTAGTTCGTACACTTCTTTCAAGATTTGTTCTTTCTCTTGATTAATCTGCAATTTTATCGTGTCGTACTGCTGCTTATCCACCTGTTTTCATAGCCCCTTCCTATTATAACGTTCCCTTTTTCTATTATATAGTTTTTTTACAAAAAAATCTGTGAAATATTAAAATCAAAAAAATAAGACCTCAAAGGGCGAGGTCTTATACAATATGGTACATCGCTTGGACAATATCTTCAAAATGAAAGCTATCCGTTCGACCTTGTTTTAAAAACTTATTTATAGCTTCCACTTTATTTTTACATTCAAAAATATAAGCATTTTCTTCATTTTCTTGAATTGTTCCTAATTTAAAATACAATTCATTCTCTTTATAAATAGATAAAATTTTTCTCATTTCATTGGCAAGTTGCCAATGATTCTGCGATACGATTTCTTCCATAATCCTACTCACCGAATCTAGTACGGAAATGGCAGGATAATGGCTAAGCGTCGCAAGCTCACGCTTTAATACAATATGTCCATCTAAAATACCACGTGCTAAATCTGGTACGGGACCATTTAAATCGTCACCATCAACTAGTACCGTATAAATACCTGTTATAGAGCCTTTTTGCGTTTTTCCGGATCGCTCTAATAACTTTTTCATATAACTTTCCATTAACAGTGTTTTACCACCGATCGGTAATTCCTTTACTGCAATATCAACACTGCGGCGTGCATCAGCAAAACGAGTAACAGAATCCATCATAAGTAGTACATTATTACCTTGATCACGGAAATATTCGGCAATCGACGTTGCAAGCTTAGCCGCACGCAGTTGCATAAGGTGACTTTCATCTGACGTCGCTACAACAACGACGCTTTTTTTCATACCTTCTTCGCCTAATTCTTTTCGAATAAAGTCTTTTACTTCCCGGCCACGCTCACCTACTAAACTAATAACGTTAATATCAGCTTTTGCGTTTTTCGCAATCATTCCAAGTAATGTAGATTTCCCAACACCCGATCCAGCGAAAATACCAATCTTTTGACCGATCCCAATCGTTAACATAGAATCAATCGATTTAATTCCCGTTTCAAATACATCTGTAATTTCTTCACGCTCAAATGCATGAATCGGCGGTGCATCTAATTTTATTTTTTGCACTGGAATATTTTCAGCCTCTTCGTTTAACACTTTGCCATTTGCACTTAACACTTTGCCAAGCAAATGATTACCACGGGGCACAACGACATCTTCTGCAATTAATGTAACTGAATCTCCATAACACACTTTTTCTGTCTGTTCAAATGGGAGTAACATATTGTTTTCTTTTTCAATTGCAATAACTTCACATAAGACGCTATGTTCTCCAACGAGACAAACATCTCCAATCTTCGCTTTCGGACCTTTCGCTACAAAAAACTGCTCTTGTACACTATGAACTTTGCCAACTTTCGTATAAAACGGCGTTTCAATAAACGTATTCCATTTATTATGTTCGTTCATGAGCTTATTGTTCATACCTTTTGCTCCTCAAACAACTTTTCCTCTTCCCATTTATGACGAAGTTTCGCAAATATAGGTGCAAATTTAAATTCAAAAAACTCTTTCTCTTCTTCCAAAACAAATTCGCCAAACTGTAAAGAAAAATCATACTTCCATTCTACTAATTGTAGTAACCAATACTCTTTCGTATTTTCTTTCTCTTCTTGTATACGCTCAAATGTTTCTGGATGAACCGTTATAGTTAATTTTTCAAATGAAGTAGGCAATGTTTGCACGATACCTGTTAAAATCGGCAAAACGTCTAATAATCGTGAATCTACCGCTTGATTCACGATTTTTTCTGCTAATTGAAAAGATTGATTCCATAATAACTCTGTCCATTCATATGCCGTTTCTTGTTGCTCTTTTTGAAACTGTATACGCGCTACTTCCATCTGCTCCATTTGTTCATGAATATGCATTTGAAACTGTTCTTTATCCTGTAACAACCGCTGACGCTCTTGCTCTAGCATTTGCTGCTGCTGCCTTAGTTGATGCATTTCAATATGTAATACATCTTGCTGTGCTAGAAGTTCTGCATAATCTACTTGTATTTCTTCTTGGGCGTGAACTGATATTGGTTTCGGGAATTGTAATTCATACGTTTCTTCAGAAAAAGAAACAGAATTCTTCGGAATTCTGTTTTTAAATAAGGACATCATCTTCACCTCTTTGAACGATAATTCTTCCTTCTTTTTCTAGTTTTTTCACTGTACCTGTAATCGTTTGCTGCGCTTTTTCAGCATCCGTCATCTTAAGCGGTCCTAAGCCATCTAACTCTTCTAGAATCATCTCTTTACGGTTTGAAGACATACATGTAAATAATTTCTCTTTAATTTCTTCTTTTGCAATTTTAATTGCTTTCGCAATAACACCGTTATCTGTAATTTCCTCTAATACGCGGCGAAGTGCAAGATCTTCAAGACCGAGTAAGTCTTCAAAGACAAACATATTTTCTTTAATTTTCTCAGATAACTCATAATCGACTTCATCGAGCTTTTGAAAGACTGTTTTTTCAACGCCTCGTGAAACGTTATTTAAAATGTTCACAATCGTTTTCAATCCATCTGTTTTATTAATAGCACTAAATGCCATATTATTTAATTTTGCTTTTAACAACTCACCAATTTGATTAATTAATTCACCATCTACTTGCTCTAGCTTCGCAATGCCCATTACCGTTTCTACACGTTTATGATCTGGTAATCTCTCAATTAATTGAGATGCTAGTTGAGGCTTAATATAAGAAGCAATAATTGCTATCGTTTGTGGCGATTCATCATTAAGCACTGTAAGAAGTGGTTCTAAATCTGTAAGTGAATTTAAGAATTCAAATGGATTATCTTTGTTGTACCAAAGGTCTTCCAATAATTTTTCCAATTCGTCTTCTGGCATATTTTTAAATATACGACGAATGTATTCTTTATCTGGAGTCACTAAATTCAATTCTTTTACATTTAGTTCATACAGAAACTCCCCTAGTACATTTTCTAACGTTTCTGGTTTATATATACGAAACTTCGCAATTTCACGAAGTAACACTTCTTTTTCCTCAGCCGTCATATATTCAATGACTTTTGCTGCCACCTCTTCGTCTAATGTACGAATGAGGATGGCAGCTTTTTCTTTGGAGGAGATTTCATCTAACATTGTTTTTCCTCCCTTACTATCCGTTTAGCCATTTTTTAATAACTTTTGCAGTACCTTCTACATGCTCTCTCGTAGCTTCCTGCACTTGGTCATCTAATGTAGGTTCTGCCGGTTTCACTGGCACTGGTTCTAGTTTTGGCTCTGGCACCATTTTTTCCTCAGGAATTTCCATAATACTTTCACTACTTGCAGCAACTTCCTCTTCTGCTAAGTATTCATCATATTCCTCTTCTTCTTTCTTTTTCTTACGTCTTGCTAAGAAGAACCATAATAGGCCACCAAGCGCTAACAATCCACCTGTAATTCCACCGAATAACCACCAGTTAATGCCGATTTTTTCTGGCTCTTTCTCTTTCTCTGCTTTCGGTTGATCAAACTGAACAGTTACAACGTTAACTTGACCATTTATAAAGTTTCCATTCGGATCAGCTTGAAGTCCAGCAGCTGTACCAATTGCTTCTTTAAACGTTGTCATATCAATTCTTCGTTTTACTAACGTATCATTATCGACCCATACAACAACATTTGTTTTCGTTAATTCTGGATGTTTCTTAATCGTTTCAACTGTTTTATCTATCTCATAGTTTTCAACTTTGTTACCATTTTTATTATCGTAGACGATTTTACCATTTTGATTATTGTTCGTACCGTAGTTTGGCACTTCACCATTCGCTTTAATACCAGCACTTGGCTTCGTATCCGCTCCTTCTTGCGCAGTAGAGCTTTCCTCTTGCTCTTGTTTACTGCGAAGTACACCTTTATCCCCATATTTTTCTGACTGACGTGTAACTTCATCATAATTTACAGACACTTTCGTATTCACTTTATATTCATTTGGCTTAAACATCGTCATTAACGTCGCATCAATATCTTGCTTTAATTTACCTTCAATTTGTTGTTGCATCTCAACTTCTTTTTCATAAGAAGAGGAACTAGTAGAATGTGCTTCATCTGCTCCTTTCGAGATAATACCTTTTTTACTATCAATAACACTTACTTCTTCTGCTTTCACCCCAGGAACTGCCGCACTAATCATTTGCTGTATACCTGCAACTTGATCAGCTGTTAATAGTTGTCCACGTTTCACACCAATAGTAATTGCTGCTGTTCCCTTTGCCTTTTCTTCATCAAAAATGGTTTCTTTTTCAGGTAATGTAATTTGCACATTCGCCGTTTCAACTGTCGCAAAGTTTCTTACAATATCTTGCTCCAATTGCTTTTTCGTACCGACAATCTGCTTCATTTTCTTATCTTGCTCACTTGAACCGAGCGAGCTTTCTAATAAAATTTCCTCACCGCTTTTTGAATTAAACGGTAAACCCATTCCATTCATTTCTTTTCGAACCCATGGAGCATCGTTCTTTTGCACTCGAATCGAACCATCAGCTGCTAATTGATAATCAACACCTAGCTTCGATAATTCTGCTGTAATCTCTTGCTTATCTGTATCGTTTAAATTTTGATATACAACAACATATTTATCTGGCAAGGTGAAGTATAAAAGTGCTCCTGTTACAATCGCTAAAAGCGCAGCACCAATTACTAACTTATGCCACGTTTTCAACGATTGGAAAACATTTTTTATCTTTTCCATTTAAACACACCCGTCCATTTTCCTAAATTTGCATATTAATTAGTGACTTATAATTCTCAATAAGATTATCTCGTACAAGAGCAGCCGTTTTCATTTGTGATTCAGCTTTCTTCTGCTGAATTAAAACATCATGCGTTTCTCCTACCCCTTTTGTCAGTAAATCATATACTGCTGTTTGTGCATTATTTTGCGTTTGATTCATATCTTCCAATAAATCAATAAACTTTTTGCCTTCAACTACAGATGTTTCTGAAGTTTTCGGTACGCCAATTGGCTGAATTGCTCCAAATGGCTGTGTATTTAACATTGGTTGGATTTTCATATTTCCCCTCTTCCCTCTTATCCTTGGCCGATTTCTAAATCTTTATCGAGCATTTTTTTGTTCGCATTTAATACACTCGTATTTGCTTCATACATTTTTTGAGCAACCATTACATTCGTCATCTCAGCTGTCACATCAATGTTCGGATAACGTACATATCCTTCTTCATTTGCATGTGGATGCGTCGGATCATACACAAGATTTTCATTTCGATCCGTTTCAATACTTTTTATTTTCACTCCGTTAGTAGGAGCTTCATCTAGCATACTTGCAAAACTATTGTTTGATTCTAGCACCACACTTCGGCGGTGATACGGCTCTGCGCCCGGCGCTCCCGTCGTATTTGCATTTACGATATTGTTAGAAGTAACTTCCATCCATTTTCTCGCTGTAGTTAGTCCTGAGCCACTTGCATTAATTGCTTGGAACATCGTTGTCTCTCCTTCTACTCTTAACGTCCACGTGCTGCTTGGTTAATTGCGTATTGCGTATTAATCGCATTAATTGAGATACCGTATAATTGGTTTGTTTTCATTAAATCTAGCATTTCTGTCGTTACGTCCACACTATTTCCATCTTTATTCGTTTGCATTGATTTCGTTTGAATCTTTGCATATGTATTTTTCGCATTTACTGTTGGTAAGTGCATTTCATTCGTTTGATATAAGTCTGAATTACTCTTTAAATCCGCAGCATTTTTTTTGAATAGCGGATTATTCATATTCATTTTTTCAGCAAATGTTACATCTTGTGCTTTAAACCCTGGTGTATTCGCATTTGCAATATTACTAGAAACAGTATTTCGCTTCGTTACTAAATAATTCATATAATGACTAACATCACTAACTAAGTCCGGCATATTCCACACCCTTCTTTTTTCCATCATGCTCGCTTACGGCATGATCATCCACTGATGGAAGTTTCACTTTATTATTCATTTCCTTATATGTATTTATTAAAATGTTATCTATTATGTACCCTTTCATATTTTATTCCATTTTCCCATTGTTGTCTTTAGAAAAATACAAAAATATATAAAAGAATAAAAAAACTGTATTCACTTAGTAATCTATATAACATTTCTATATAAGAACAATAAAATAAAGTTCATTTTTTTATTATTTAGATTATTTCTGTTTTTTCATTACAGTCATAAAGTGAAACCTCAATCAGCGGAACGCTTTTATTCAAACAACGGAATGGATTCCCCTTATAATAAGGAGAACCCGTTTCCATACTTTACAATTAATATTTACCGTAAAACGAATTAGCTTTCATTCGTCCATCATTTGTCATAATCATTTCTTCCAAAATCTTTTGCTTATCTCGAATATGTTGAGCTGCCTTTATTATTAATGGACTCACTTCCGCTGCAACATCTGCTCGCGTCTTTTCATCCAAGGTCATCATCCAGCGATTTAACATAGCACTTTTCTCAGCAAATTCTTCATCTGACACTTGCAATTCACCGATTTCATTAAAACAGCCGACAAACGCTCGATAAATATCATTGTTCATTTTCAAGTGCTCCGCGGTAACCGTCTATTAAATCTTGTAACACTTGCACAATCGCATCCATGTCTTTTGCTTCACGTGTTACTTTCATCGTTTGAATTTGAATGCTAATCCAATCGTATAAACCAAATAGACTATCATATAAATCTTTAGTAATCTCAGGATTTAATTGAAGCTTTAACTCTTCAAAAATACGTTCTAATTTTTCAAGAATAGCATCGCCATCTTGTAATTTAAAACCGTTTAACAAATCTTCTAATTTGCGAAACTCTACGATACATCTCTCATAAATATAAATTGTATTTTTAATCGGATTACTCGTCATAATATCATTTTGCATATAACGTTGCCATGCTTGCATATAATCACTTCCTCATCTTTCATTAATCGTCACTTTTTGTTTTTGTCATTGCTTGAATTGTCTTCAGCTGACTATCTAGCAATGCTAACTGGCTTTCTAGTTTTGCATATTTATCAATAATTGTTTTTTGTTTTTCCTTATTAACCGTATCAATATCTTGAATTTTTCTCTCTAAATCTATTACTTGCTTTTCAATACTTTTAGAGCGTTTTCCAATAATCCCTTCATCTCCAAATATTCCTTCAAATCTTTTCTCTGTATCATGACCTAAACCACTGAGACCAAAGAAAAATTGTTTCGTAGTTTCTGGATTATCTTTAAAAGCCGCTTTTAATTTTTCTTCATCAAGATTCATATTCCCAGATTTATCAATTTGAACCCCAAAAGAAAATAAAAATTTATCATCTTGAGAAAATTTAAAAATACTTGTCATTGCATTTTTAATTGCAAACGAAACATTATTACCCTGCATTACTCCATTTTCACCAGCAAATAAATCTAAACTTTTAACAGCCTTATTATACTCATCTTTCATTTTTTTAATTAAATCTATCGAATTCTTTATATCAGAATCTTCGATAGTTAATGTAATTGGCTCTGTAGTCACCTTGTCTAAATTAATGGTTAATCCCGGAATTGCATCTATTTTATTTGTTTTACTAGTTCCCTTAATCCCATTAATTGTATATTCAGCATTTTTCGCTCCTGTCACTTGATGCGCAATGGTATTCACTCCATACTTATCTTTTTCAGAAGTAACCAGCCCTATATTTTGTAAAAATCCATTTGGACCATCAGTTAATTTTAGCTTTCCTTCTTCTCCGGCAGTAGTAGCTGTAAAAAACAGTTGATCCCCTAATGTGTATACTGATGCACCATAATTTCCATTATTAATTTTATTGACAAGATCTTTATACGTCATGTCTTTCGTGATTTCAACTTCTTTTCCATTTATCTTAAATACATCGTCTACCCCAAGTTTTAAATCTAAACTAAATTTTTGCTCTGTGCCTTCAGGAGTTTTTGGTGGAGTAAGTGAAGCTGTAGTTATTTGATGCCTTTCTGCTAATCGTTCTACTGTAATTGTATGAGTTCCAGGAATTACAGCAGAATCCGCTTGTGCTGTAATAAAGCCATCTTTCGATAGAGTGGTTTTCTTTTCGTCACCTTTAAATGCGTAAAAATCTTTAAATACTTGCACCAAGTTTCCAAACTCTTTTTTCATGCTTGCATACACATTTTTTTCATTTGCTAATGTTTGCTTTTTTGTAGCATATGGTGACTTTTTCATTTCCAATGCTTGTAGTTCTAAATCTACTAACTTAGATGTATCTATCATGTTATTTCCTAAATTCCATATTTGCTGTCTGCCACCATAATCAGATATTGTTCCTGCCATTTTTCTCACTTCCTATCTTAGTTACATATAATCTAAAATGCTCGTTTTACTCATCGTACTAACTGCTTTCAGCGTTGCTTCATATGTCGCATTAATATAAGCTAAGTCAGAAATCGCTACCGCTAAATCAACATCTTCAATTTCTTTACGATTTTCTTGAAGCGCTAAATTTTGTTCACTTAAAATGGTCTTAAACGTATCAACAGTGTTCATCGTTGAACCAACTTCCGTCGTACGGTTGATAACATTATCTAAGTTTTTCTTATTTTCTCCCAATAACGGCTGCAATGCTTCCTGATTACCACTTTGCATAGCATCTTTCATCTTTACCAACGTTTGAATTACAGGAGTTAATAAATCATCACCTTTACGAAACGCTTTTATTTCATAACCGTCGTTCAACTTCCACATTACATCATCTTTTCCACCTTGGTACGTACCATCGTCTGTAAATGGTGGCTGCTCTGCGCTATCACCACCAAAAAGATATCGTCCTTGTTCTTTCGTATTTGCTAAATATACAACTTGTTTTACAATTTGATCAATTTCCGTTCCGATTGCTTGCAATTCTTTTTCACTATTAGTCCCATTTAACGCTTGTATCGTTAATTGATCCACTCTCGTTAAAGATTTCACAATACCTTGTAATGTATTTTCCGTTTGACTTAATACATTTCTAGAATCCGCTATATCTTTTTGCATCTGTTCAATATTTGCTAACGAATGTTGAATCGCAAATGATTTACTTGCTGCAAGTGGATCTTCACTCATAAGAAGGTTTTTCTTCCCAGAAGTTACTTGATTTCGGTGGTATTGCTGCTGCACATTCAAATCCATCATCTGATTCTTTGCCCAGTTTGCATTTTGAAATGTAGATACTCTCATCCCTATCTCCTCCTTTATCTATATTTGACTTGGCGCGGGGAAGCAACCACAACTGTATGGCTATTTTCTTCCCTACCATCCAATCATTTCATATCTCTGGTCTCACATCGCTCTATCCGCTTCCACACTATGCTGGATCCTCTCTTCCAGCATAAAAAAAGCTTTTTCTTTTTTATTACGTTTTATCTAATAATCGAAAACAGACTGTCAAATACTTCATTCATCGTTGTAATGGCCTTAGAGTTTGCCACGAAGTATTTCTGAAAGGCCATTAAATTAACCATTTCCTCTTCCATATTGACGCCTTCTATACTCATCTTTTCTTGCTGAATACCTTCTAATAAGTCTTTATGAATATTTTGATAAGCATTCACTGCACTTTTATCAGAAGCTACACCAACTATGAATTGGTCTAACGCTTGTTTATAAGAAAGACCTTCTTTATAATCTCCATCTGTAATTCCTGCCAGTTTATTTGCTGTTTCAGCAGAAATTTTCATTTTTGAAACATCTTTTGCGAATTCAGGATTTAACTGAATATCTTTCGCATGATCTCCAACGAAGAAATCTTTTCCCATCACTGTATTCACTTGATTTTTCACAGAACTCATTAAGTCTTCAATATTTTTCTTATAACTAGCAATCTTTCCTTTCGTATCTATTGCTGATTGAATGGCTCCACCTGTTAAAGAAATATCCGATCCATAAATCGCAACAGTCATCGGTTCGCTCCCCTTATTTAATTGAAGTGGATATGTGTCTTGTCCATTTACTGTTAAAACGCCATTTATTCTAACACTCGCGATATTAGGATTCATAGATTCATAAGACACTTCTATATTGGTATATTTAGACATCTCTGTAATAATGCGATCACGTTCATCTAATAGTTGATTAGGTACTTGTGTTCCTGCCTGTCCAATTTTTTTATTCGCTTCTGCTAAACTAGCACCAAGACGATTAAATTCATTGACATGCGCTTCAATATCTTCTGTCGTCTGTACTTCCGCTGCATCTAAGTTTTTCGCAAGACGATTTATTTGACTTGTGAACTTTCCAGTTTCAGCAACTAATGTATCGAAGTAGTTTGATTGTTCTGGATTTTTCGCAACTTCACGAAAAGCATTAAAAAAACCATCCATTAAACTAGATAATGAATTCTTTCCTGTAGTTCCTACCATAGACTCTACTCGTGATAAAGTAGAATTCATATATGCATAGTAAGAGAACTGTGACAACTGATCATTAAATTGCTTCGTTTTCACTTCATCAGTAATTCGGTCAACACCTAATGTTTGTACACCCGAACCAATTCTCTGTCCTGGTGTATGACCATTACTTGCTCCTACAGACCCTAAATTCACGGCTTGACGCACATAGCCAGGTGTATGAATGTTAGATAAGTTTTGTTTCGTCGTTTGTAATCCCATTTGGGCCGCTAGCATACCAGATAGCGGTGTATTATAATCAGATAACCTCATAATGCTTCACTTCTCCTTTACAATAGTTCATTCATAAAGATTTGCGAATTATTGTTTTTCTCCAAATTGTATTCAGAAACGGAATCTACAATACTCTCTGTAGTTTTTAATAGTACGTTTAAGTAATATTGATTTTTCAAAAGAATCATTTTTACATTTTCTTCTAATTTATTTAAACTTTTTTGCAATTCTTCTATTTTTTCAATTTCTTCCGGTGAAAAATACGAAAATAGCGAACGCATACGCAATGGTTCGACTTTCTTTTCTTCACAAAACTGAACAACCATCTCCTCAAAAGAGCGAGATAATCCTTTTACACCTTCTATGTACTGCAATTGTTCCACTTGCAGCTTTTGAACTGCATTTACATTTTTATGTTTTAAATTCTCATATATTTGTTCTCCAAGCGTTTGAATATTTTCATATGCTTTTTGAATGATAACAAGCTTTTCATATAATTGTATGTACATATAGCTTCCTTCCCTTTTACAAGACTAAATTTACAATTAAACCATGAATTTCTCCAATTTGATTTAACATTTCTAAATGCCCTGTTTTCGTATTAATTAAATTCATAACATCTTCCATTTCATTTAATCCCACTTCAGCTTGTTTTACAATTGTCATTTTCTGCGAATATCCATAACGCGGATGACGAGACATAACGTCTTTATATTGCAGTAAGTTATCAACGTAAAAATTCAAAAATGATTTCACAGTATTTTTGTATTCCATAACATTATCAAGCGTTAACTCTAATTCAATTTTCTCTTTAATTTCCCCAATGTTATCAACTAGCGCTTCCATTTGTTCTAACAATTTATCTTTTTTCGGATCTGCATGCAAATTATCCGAAAATGCAAGTCCTGTCCTGACATTTGCTTCTTTCGGCATTTGAGTAGCAGGCGGTATATGCGATAAAATTGGATTATGCGAGATAGAACGCAGCATATATATCACCTATTTATTTTTTTATTTCTTTCAAAACTTAATCGTAAAATCCAGTTATTTATAATTATACTCTGAACACTCATATTTTGCAGTTATTTTTTATAGAAGATATGTTACAATTTAGCATGAGGTGGCACAAATCTATGAATATTTTTCTTTGTGGTTCAAATCAATTAACAGCATTAGATCAAGAAGAAATAAAAAAATTTTTAATTGACTATGCTCACAAACATAAAATTTACATATTATGCTATAAAGCTATTGAAAATGAAGTTCTTCGTTTTTTCATTGAAAACGAAAGACTCGCTCAAAATTTATGCCTTTATACGCTACAACCGTTACATGTATTAACAGACGAATTTCAAGAAGTCGTTGATTATTTAAAAAAACACGGGGCTGAATATATTGCTTTTGATCATCCTTCCGACTCCATTTATCGATCAGATTATATGTTTTTTGTAAAGCAAATTGTCGAAGATACTGATTTAGTTCTCTGTTTTTATAATGGGGATAAACATACGTCTGTCATTCCTATTGACATTGCAAAAGAAGCAGGAGTTGACGCAGTTATTTATGATTTACCAGGCTTACATGAAAAGCAGATGAAAAAAAGCTTTGAACAAAAAATTCGTATGATGTAAAGGGGGAGGCACAATATCGTTATTGTGCCTATTGTAAATATGAAAACTGAACAAGATTATGATCATTTTATTACGAGTTTTAAACAGCTATTTAATATGGATATCGCTTCCTATAAGCAAGATAGAATGCGCAGAAGAATCGATGCTTTCATTTCAAGAAAAGGTTTTGACAATTATACAAACTTTTTAAACAGTTTACGCACCGATCAAACATTATTTTTAAGTTTTATTGACTACATTACGATTAACGTTTCAGAGTTTTTCAGAAATAAAGAACGCTGGCAAACACTAGAGACAAAAGCTCTACCAAAGCTACTTGAACAAAATAACGGCAAATTAAAAATTTGGAGTGCTGCTTGTGCTGCCGGTGAAGAACCATATACGCTTTCTTTAATCTTATCGAAGCATCTAGCTCCGTTTCGGTATGACATTCAAGCAACGGATCTTGATTTTCATGTTTTAGAAACTGCGAAGCGTGGTCAATATATAGAACGCTCTTTGAAAGAATTACCTAATGATTTAAAACAACGTCATTTCACAAAAGAAGATGATACATATATATTGCATCAAAATATTAAACAGCAAGTTACATTCAAACAACATGATTTATTAATGCAGACATTTGATACGAACTACGACTTAATCATTTGTCGAAATGTAATGATTTACTTTACAGAAGAAGCCAGAATAAAGCTCTATGAAAAATTTAGTCGTTCTTTACGAAAAGGCGGCGTACTATTCGTTGGTAGCACAGAACAAATTTTAACACCCGAACGCTACAACCTTCAGCGTTTTGATACATTCTTCTACGAAAAAATATAGAAAAAGGTCGTCATAATTGAAATGACGACCTTTTTTTATTATATAATACGAATCAATATAATACCTATAACCCATATAAAGAGAAATAGAGCTGTAACAGACCATTTATGCTCTTGAATCGTATGTTTCAACGCATGCGATAATTGCGTCATATTCATTTCTGCAAGTGCTCTCCACACACTTGCATCACGTTCTTTAGAAATGCGATCCGTACCGCTAATTAAAATTGTTTCGTTAGACAATTTTGTCATGTAAGCTGTAATAACTGTGATCATTAAATTCGTATTTCCTTCTGATGTATCTTGTTCCACTCTAGAAATGAGCGCACTTACATCAAGTAACGGAATATGCACTTTTCTTCCAAACGAAAGCTGCACTTCAGCAAAATCATACGTTCCGTCTAATAACGGAACTCCCTTTATATGCGCTTGTTTAATAAGCCCATGCAAACTTCTAACAATCTGTTCATATATTTTTTCCGATTGCTTTCCCTCCTCGGACAACATATGTAGCTTTGAAAACAACTGCAACACTGTATCCATTTCTTTAGAAAGCATTTCTTTTACAATCTTTCCATCACCTAAACTCGCAAGTATAATCCCTATTTCATTATTTTTCGAAATGATTTGGGACTGCCCCGTAAACACAAGGTTACTTTGTTTTCGTTCTTTCTGAATTTCATGTTCTGAAATAGCTGCAGGCTGTTTTAATGGGTGTAGCGTCTTATTTTCAATTGTAGTACGTTTAATTTCCATTTAAGCGCCTCCACTACTATCAAATTATTAGCCCCACTCTTTATTACTCTTTAAAACTAAAAACAGTACAAATAATCCTGACATAATAGCAAACACATTAGAGGCTTGTACTCCCTGCTCACTTTTTTCTTCTTTCTTCTCTTGTTGTTCTTCTATTTTTTCTTTCTTTTTAGAAACAACTTGATCATCATTTTTACTTTTTTTCTCTTTATGAGCCTTCACATTATTTACTTCCTTATTGTCTGTCGCTGACTCTTTTATAACGTAATTTATTTCCTCTTTCTCTTTCAACGGCTCTTTTATAAAATAGTTTACTGTCTCTTCTTGTTTTGGGATTTGAACAACTGGAAGTTTTTCTTCCGGAAGCGGAGTCGCTATTTTCGAATCTTCCTGCTTCTCAGCTTCTTTCTTATCTTCTAGTTTATTTTGATTCTCATGTTCTTCTATCTTTTCATTATCTTCCACTTTTTGTTCGATGATAGAAATGATATATTCACTCTCTGTCACAAGTTTGTTACCTGCTGCATCTGTTACTTCCACAATAAGTTGGTGCGGACCACTAGGTAACGCTTCTGTTATTTCAATTATTTTCTGCCAATCCAGGTCGTGTTTATTATAGTCTAATAAAAAAGTAATATCGTTACCTTCTTCTTTTCCCTTTAATATAACTCGCACTTCTTTAACAACGGATTCTATATCTACCGTCTTTACTCGTATATGAACGGATTCTCCCTTTTTCCGTTCAATGAAGTTCTCTTTCGCCTCATCAATAGTAACCTTCTCTAACTTCGGCAATTCTTTATCTATAGTCGGTGTTTCGTTATTTATTCGAATGAGCGGAATATTTAATTCATTCTCTACTACTTCTTCCTTCTCATCTTCTTTATAGCTTTCAACGAACTGAAGGTTCCAATCACCTTGCAAATCATACATTCCGACTTTGTAATTAGCGACCCATCGTTTCGTTTCTTCTTCATACTCGAAAGATATTACCCTTTCCTGTCTGTACTGCTCACCATTTTTTTGTAATTGCAATACACCTTTTACACTTTGAGTATTTTTTTCATTTGGCTCTACAGCAATTCGCAATTCTTCGCCAACCTGTAATTCCTGCTTATTAACTGTAATAATTCCTCGGTCTGTTTCTATCTTTCTTTCTTCTCGTTGTTCTTTCTCCTGCTCATTCTCTACTACTTTTTTTTCATCTTCAACCGGGGGTATTTCCGTTCGTTCCGACTGTTCCCGATCTTTTATATTTTGCTCTTTTTGCTCTTCTTGCTCATTCACTTCACTTACATTTTGCTCTTGTACACTTATTTCTTCCGCTTGCCCCTGCAACGGGAAGAAAGTACATATATGTAAAAATAGCAAACTCACTAGAAAAAACTTTACGTTTTTCATCTATTTGTTCAAACTCCTATAGCGATTTCGTCACTTTTACTCCGAAAAATCCATCTACATTTACAAGCTCTCCATAAGCAACCAATACATCGTTCACATAAATTTGAATTGGTTCATCAATATCTTCATCCAGTACGACCGCTTCATTTTCTTGTAAACTTAAAATATCTTGAATTGTCCTCACTGTACTTCCAAATACAAATTTAACATTCATTTCTACATTTTGTAGAATAGATGCATCCATATACACTGGCTCTACCTGTTTAACTTCTTGATATTCAATCGGCTGTATGACTGGTGCAGGAATTTCTTCCTCTTCAATAACTTCTTCAACTATTACTTCTTGCTCTTCCATCATCGGATAAAGAAGTCGTCTAGCCATTTCTTTTGCTTCTGATATTGGTAGTATTTGATACATCTTTGACTGAAGAAGGTCACCAATTTCAATGTTAAACGTAATTTGAACGAGCTCGTCCACTTCCATCGCTTCTCCCAAATATTCCATTTCTTCTTTTAACGAAACAAATTTAACATCTGGTGGTGTCATATCCATTTTTTCTTTAAATATTTCTGACATTGCTGTTGCAGCATGCCCCATCATTTGGTTCATGATTTCTTTAATACCGCTTAACTCTAATTCACTTAGTTCTTTATCCGGATCGATCTCACCCGTTCCCATCATCATTAAATCTACCATTGTTAAAGCAACATCTTTCGTAAATACGAATACGTTCTCATTCTTTAATCCTTCAACAAAATCGACATTTAATATAACAAATGGGACTGGCACTCCGTCATAATGACGAACATTAATTGCCTCTACATTTGGTGTACTAATAGAAACAGGCTGATTTAAAAGCGTCGATAGTACGGTTGAAGCCGAACCAATTGAAATATTCGCAATTTCACCAAGCACATCTTTCTCTTCTTGTGTTAACTGCTCTTTCTCAACATGTTCTTCTACAACCTCAGTTTCCGCCACTTCCGTCTGCTCTTCTATTCCTTCTTCCACACCACCAGATAATTGTAATAATTTATTTATCATTTGTTTCGCATGTTCAACTGAAACAATTTGTACAAGTTTAGAGTCTATAAGATTATCTATTTTTAATTCAAACGCTACTTTAACAATTACATTACTTCCATTAATACTAGAGATTTTCTCCATCTCTTCCTTAAGTTTCACAATTTTGATTGTAGGTGGGGACATATCCACTGTATCCTGGAAGAATTCCGACATAGACGTTGCTGCGAATCCCATCATTTGATTCATTGCTTCTTGTACTGCACTTAGCTCTAATTCACTAAGCTCTTTCCCTTCTTCAACTACCCCTGTTCCCATCATCATTAAATCCGCAATAGATAAAGCGACGTCTTGCTTTAAGACAAGTAGATTTTCCATATCTAATCCTTTTGTGAAATGGATATTTAATACAACATGCGGAATTTCAACATTACTTGTATCATATAAATCCACCAATTCAATATGAGGAGCAGTAATACTTACTTGCCTATTTAAGATTGTTGATAATACAGTCGAAGCTGAACCAAATGATATATTTGCAATCTCGCCAAGAATATCGCATTCTTGAGGCGTTAAACGCTCATTTTCTTTTTCTAGCACAATCGTGCTCGTATCCCCTTTTGTGTGTTGCTCAGGCATTTTCCCTGCCTCCTCATTTCTGTTTTTCTTTCAACGATATAAAGTGAAACTTTAATCAGTGGGGGTTTTGTTCATCCCCCACTGATTATCAGCCCGCACCAATCGGGCGTTTACGGACAGTTAATCTCCCACCTAACTTCTTTGTTCCAGCCGCATTTTGAGGTGGGAGTTTTACTGCCCACAAATAGCGGGATAAACTTTCTATTACACTCGTTATATTTATCAAACGTATTATTCCCGCAATATTTGCAAACGACTATCGTTACACACTCAATGAATAGTTCTAACCAAAAAGCTCCCCAATTGTATACAAGTGGGGAGCTTCCTTCATTCCTATTATAAACCTTCTGGGTTTAAAATGAGGACCACTCGTCCATCACCGAGAATTGTCGCACCAGAGAAATAGTTAGAGCTCTCTGCAAAGAAGTCGCCTAATGACTTTAAGACTATTTCTCTTTGACCGATAATTGTGTTGACAATAAGTCCATAGCTACGATGTGAATTACGAACAATTAATACAGGAACCATTTGACTATCATATGATGCAAACGCATCATCTACTGTTTTTTCACCAAATACAGTGTTTAAATGTTTTACTTCAATAATTTGATTGCGATAATTTAAAACGTCTTTTCCTTGTAACGATTGAATATCTTCCTTTTGAATTCGAATCGCTTCGACTATATTACCGAGAGGCAACGCATAACGCGTATCGTTTGTTTGAACAAGCATTGATTGAATAATAGACAATGTTAACGGAAGTTCAATTCTGAATGTACTTCCTTTTCCTTCCTCAGAATCAATAATTAAATGCCCACCTAAACTATGAATCGTATGTTTAACAACATCTAATCCAACACCACGTCCAGAAAGGTCAGACACAACTTCAGCTGTACTAAATCCTGGTTGGAAAATAAGATCATACACTTCACGATCCGTTAATTTATTTGCCTCTGTTTCTGTTATAACACCATTTTTAATCGCTTTTTCTAATACTTTCTCTTTATAAATACCGTTTCCATCATCAGTAATTTGAATTACGACATGATTTCCGCTATGGAACGCTTCTAATTTAATAGTACCTGTTTCATTTTTGCCGGCATCACGGCGTTTTTCAACAGTCTCAATCCCATGATCAATTGCATTACGAATTAAATGAACGAGTGGATCACCAATTTCATCAATAACTATTTTATCAACTTCAGTATCTTCACCTGTAATTTGTAAATCGATTTTTTTCCCTAAATCTTTCGCTAACATGCGTACCATACGCGGGAAACGATTGAAAACTGTTTCAATTGGTACCATACGCATATTTAATAGTACATTTTGAATATCTTTTGAAATATCCCCTAATCGATTTAAATGCTCGATTAACTCCTTATTTTGAATCGTTTCTGCTAATTCATCAATTCGTCCACGCTCAATTACACTTTCTTCAAACATATTCATTAATGTTTCGATTTTTTCTAACTGAACACGAATAGAACGATTCTCCACTTTAGCATTTTTCGTTTTTGTAGTACGTTTAGTTGACGTATTGCTCACCGGTTGAATAGGCAGTTCTAACGATGACTCCAGCTGTACGCCTTCTTGTACTTTATGACTACCTTGCTTCACTTCTACTTTCTCAATTTCAGAAACATGAAGCACTACTCGTTTCAATTCTTCAACACTATGATCGGTATTCATATATACTGTAAACTCAAATCCAAAAGCATCCGCTTCAATTTCTTCAATGCTTGGAACCGTTTTTTGTATATTACCTAAATTTTGTAATGCTTCAATACACATAATGGCACGTACTGCTTTTAAAATAGCTTGTTGTTCAACAGTTATATATACTTCATGCGAAACTGTATCATCATTATTTATACTACTTTGCTCTGCATTTTCCATAGAAGCTTCTACATTTCCGTTCAATAATGCTTCTAATTTAAATTTCGTTGATACAACATCTATATTACCCATTCCGCCTTGCTGCACATCTGCAACCATCTTTTCTAAATTATCAATACATTCAAAAATAACATCAATAATATTAGCATTCACCATCATATTTCCATGACGGATTTCGTCTAAAACACTTTCCATCTTATGCGTTAAATCCGCCATTTCTGTAAATTCCATACTCGCAGACATACCTTTAAATGTATGAGCTGAGCGGAATATTTCTCCTACAACACCCATATCGGCAGGATTCCGTTCTAAATTTAGCACATTTTCATTTAGCGACTGTAAATGTTCTTCTGCTTCTTCAAAAAATATATTTAATAGATCTGTTTGCACTTTAATCCCCTACCTGTCTAACAAACATTTCATTTATGTATAACAATTTAGTGTTTTAAAACAAGAAAAAAGGGGGCCACATATCTATCTACTATCATTGTTTTGATTCCTTGTGGCACCCCTTATATTAGCTGTTTGCTACTTTTGTTAAAGCTTCAATAACACGATCCGCTTGGAATGGCTTTACAATAAAGTCTTTTGCCCCGCCCTTAATCGCATCTAACACCATACCTTGTTGTCCCATTGCGGAACAAATGACAACCTTTGCACTCGAATCAATTTTCATAATTTCTTTTAATGCTTCAAGTCCGTCCATTTCAGGCATCGTAATATCTAGTGTTACAATATCAGGTTGAAGCTCTTTATACTTTTGAATCGCTTCTACCCCATTCTCTGCTTCACCGATAACTTCAAATTCAGAATTACTTTTTAACAAGTTTTTAATCATTGTTCGCATGAACATCGCATCATCTACAACTAAAATTTTATGTGCCATTCTTTTCGGTTCTCTCCTTACTATGTATAAAAATATCTTAATATTTCACCTTATCATTCTCACTCATTATACAAAATAAAACGATAAAATTTAATATTTTTTTAAAAGAATTTCTGTATTTTTATTATTTTATTACTAAAATAGAAATATATTATTCCTTAATATATATTACAACGCGGCGGTTCTTCTCCCAATTTTGTGGTGAATCATTTGGTGCTACTGGTTTTGTGTCTGCATACCCTACCGCTGCTAACCTTTTATCATCCACATTATACACTTCAATTAAATGATGAATCATATTAGCTGCACGTGCTGAAGATAATTCCCAGTTGGAAGGGAATTTTTCATTATGAATCGGTCTGCTATCTGTATGTCCTTCTACAACAATTGGATTTGGTACCGATTGGAAGAACCCTACTAATTGACTAATTACTTCTTTCGCTTCCGGCTTAACATTCGCATCACCCGTATCGAATATTAAATTGTCTACTATAACGATGCTAACACCTGTATCTTCTCGATATACATTCACTTGACTAACACCATTATTATCCACATATGCTTTTAACTTTTTATACAATTCATCCATGCGCTTTTTTGAAACTGCTTTTTCATCATTTTTTTCATGTGAAATATCTGGTATTGTATTTTCCATTACTTTTGCATTTACTTGCTCCGCGTCACTGAACTTTTCAAGCATCTTTGATAATTTTACTGTATCTTGCTTTGAAGTCGCAACTAGTAATACAAAGAAAGTTAGCAATAACATCGTTAAATCAGTAAAAGTCGTCATCCAACGAGGCGATCCTTTTTGCGGTCGCTTGCTCATCATACCACTCCTCAAACTACTAGGCTGCTCGTTTTTCTTTTTTTATCTTCGTTTCATATACGTATGTATCAAGTTTTAACTTTAATTTGGAAGGAATTTGTCCTCGGTACAGCTCTGAAATTGCTTCTATTACAAACTTCTTCTCTGTATACAAATCTTCAATACCGCGATACACCTTTTCAGATAACGGTATTGCAATCATATTTGCAATCAAAGATCCATATAATGTCGTCAACATCGCAACTGCCATCCCTGTACCAATTTGTGAGGTATCTTGTAAGTTTTGCAACATAATAATAAGACCAATTAATGTTCCTATCATGCCCCATGCTGGAGCGAAATCACCAATTTTATCTAATAATGTCGCTCCTTTTCTTAACTCATACACTTCAGTTTCAACATCTTTCATTAACACTTCTTTTAATTCAGCTTCATCATAGCCGCTTAACATTAAACGAATTCCCTTTTGAATAAAAGGATTGTCTACTTGCTCTCCATCAACTTCTAAAGAAAGTAAGCCGTGTTTTTTAGACTTTTCCGAAAAATCAACGAACAAATCCGTTAACTGTTCTAAATCTTCTTCTCTTCTATGTAAAACAGTAAAAATACTTTTCGTATATTTTTTTATTTCTCCAAATCTATATGCCACAACGATTGTCGCTGTTGTTCCTCCTATAACGATTAAAATAGATGAAACATCTAAGAAGTTTTTAAAACCTTTTATTCCACCGCCGCCAAGCATGATTGCCGCTATTACAATCGTAAAACCTACTATAATGCCAATTGGGCTAGAAATGTCAAACTTCCTTTTTTTTCTTTGTGGTCTAGCTAATACTTGATTTTCGTCTCCCATATTCCTGCCCTTCCTTTTCATTTTTATAAAACATTTTTTTATTTTAATAATGCGTTTTCACATATAACATTCATTATACGCTTATCATCTATTTATCGCAATATACTCATAAAATTGACACATTTCATTTCCATATTAGAATTATAGTATGGAAATATGAGGAGGATCACGATGGAACGTAAAATTTTGCAAGTCATTGCATTAGCAGAAAAACTAAAATATGAAATGCGTCATAGTTGGATTTCTAACGGACGTCAAGAAAGTGTCGCTGAACATACGTGGCGTATGTCCTTAATGGCTATCTTAGTTGAGCCTTATTTAGATCAAAAAGTAAACATAGAAAAATTACTTAAAATGGTCATAATTCACGATCTTGTTGAAGCAGAAGCGGGTGATATTCCTGCCTTTGATACAATGAATAGCCGTGAATTACAATTACAAAAACAAAAAAATGAGCAAAAGGCTATTTTAAATATTAAACATACACTAGAAGGTTCTCTTGGTGAAGAATTATACGATTTATGGATGGAGTTCGAAGCGAAAGAAACGTATGAAGCAAAAGTTGCTAACGCGCTTGATAAACTTGAAGTGAAAATTCAGCATAACGAAGCTGATATTGATACCTGGCTACCAATTGAGCATAAAATGACTTTCCAAGTTGGTAAACATACAGATTTTGACTCTTTCTTGTCTAAATTACAAAAAATCATTGAACAAGACGGAGAAAAAAAATTAATCGCTGCTGGCATTGATGTTGAAGCATGCAAACAGTAACCATTTAATTATGAAATAAGACACTCATTTTGAGTGTCTTATTTCATAATTGTTGATATTGCTTGCTTATAAATAAGTTGTTGTTTTCCATCTACTAACATTAAGACTGTAAATCTATCTACTCCAACTACTTCCCCTACTATTCTTACTCCGCTCTTTAAAAATGTAGTAACTGCACCTTTTTCTTCTTTTATTTGTTTATACAACTCTTCTTGTAAGTGTTCCATAAATGTTCTCCCCTTTACAAATAAATAATCCTAATATAAAAAAATAAAGATTAATCACTTATATACTTTGTCTTTTATATTCATAAACTTATTAATTAGTATATCCAAATCTCGACTAAATAACAAAACTTTATTATGATCTAATCCATGTTGGACAACAAGTTGAATTAACTCTTTCTTTTTGTGTTCTATTTTATTGTGTAATTGTCCCATCTCCATCTCTATACTAAAACTCCCTTTTCCCATAATATTACTTGTAAAATTATAGTACATTTTCACTCATAAAAAAATAAAAAAATGGTTTTTTTTACAAATTTTATATTTATGAAAAGAAATTTTAATGTAATTGTAAGTTACATACCACTTCCATATTGTTTTACCATTTTCAAAAAAGCGCTATGAAACAAAGTGAATATCATATTTAAATCAGATCAAAGGCTCTTGTCTAATTAGAAGTAAGACTTGCTCCTTTTCCAAATAAAAACATATCTTATAAAGTAATCCATTAGTTATATAGATTAATTTCCTAAAAAGGAGGAAAAAACATGAGCTTTGGTGGTAGTTGCGCTGGTTTCGGCGGTGGATTTGCTTTACTCATCGTGCTATTCATCCTTCTAATCATTATCGGATGTAGCTGTTGGGGTGGCGGCGGAGGGTTTTAAATATAATACGTATCCTTTTCGCTAAACCCTAAATGAATAAAATATGTTAACTAAAAACTATACGAAAACAGCTCATATTTGAGCTGTTTTTTCATACTTTCGTATGAATTAATATCCTTCTTTTAAGTGATTTCAATAAACAAAGCATCGTTTAATATAAAATAAGAAACATTTTTACTAAGGAGGATTATAATGATTAAAGGTCTTTATGAAGCACATTTACCTGTCTGTAATTTAGAAATTTCGATACCTTTTTATGAATCACTGGGGCTCAAATTATATAAAAGAGACAAAGATATCGCCTTCTTTTGGATTGTAGAAAATGAAAGTTGGATTGGTCTTTGGGAAGGAAAAGAATACAAAGTTAATTATCATCCATCCTTACGACATATCGCTTTCCAAGTAAGCTTACACGATTTAGAAAACGCGATACACTGGCTCAAACAGAAAGGAATTCCAGTGCAAAAAGACTTTGGAATGGAGCCAATTGAGCCAATCGTTTTTCCCGAGCTAGCACACGCCTCTATATATTTTAATGATCCTGATGGAAACAGTTTAGAATTTATTGCAAAATTACCTGTTGAACTACTCAAGGCAGAAAAAATGTATTTAAGCGAATGGAAAAAACAAGTACAAGCATCGCTAATTTTTAGTTGATACCATTCATTAGTGCTGAGTAACAATAAAATTATTTAAAAATGTAAGTGCTACCATTTGAGAAGAAACTAAATATTTATGTTAAAATAAAAGTGAGATTGTGAAGTATTACACTTAATCTATAGGCTCGAATCAGTTAAATTCGATTTTCATAGTGAAAAAATATTTATTAAATTTGATTAAATAGGGGGTTATTTTGGAGACTACATTAATTTTCATATGTATTATATTAGTGGCTTCTGTTTTGCAAACAAGTACAGGTTTTGGCTTTTCCATAATGGCAACACCTTTCTTACTAATGTTATTCTTACCACAAGAAGCTATACAAATAAACATTATTTTATCATTAATTATTTCAATATCACTCATTTGGAAAATAAGAATGGACATTGACTTTATTCTACTGAAAAGATTAACTTTTGGAAGTATAGTTGGTGTACCTTTTGGTATTTTAATCTTCACTTCTATTAACATAAACGCTTTTAAATTAGCAATCAGCATCCTGCTCTTAATCTTAACATTGATGCTAATATGCAAATTTAAGATTAAATCAACACAATCTAGGGATTTCGTAGTTGGTGGCTTATCAGGCCTTTTAACGACAAGTATTGGTATGCCAGGACCTCCCTTGTTACTATACTTTACAGGAACTGATACTGAAAAAGGGAAGTTAAGAGCAACTACTTTGGCTTTTTATCTGTTTATATATTTCATTAGTCTCATAACTCAAATACTCTTTACTGGAATGAACAGAACAATTTGGGAATCAAGTTTTTATGCAATTCCAATCATATTTCTAGGTTTGTTTATAGGCCAAATTATTTTTAAATGGCTTAATCAACGGATTTTTAAAATATTTACATATATCCTTTTGAGTTGCACAGGTATTTATCTCCTTATTGAAAGTTTTAATTTGTTATAAATAAGTTTTTCAAATTAGAAGGTGCTTTAGAGTTTGCAATAACATAGATCTAAACGAATTTATTGGTGTATTTTTAAGTGCCGTGGAGTATTTTACATCAAAAATTAAACAAATTTTTTTTAACCCCGTCTTAAAATCAGAACGGGGTTATACGTGTTTTAAGTTTTTAAATTAAATAACTTTATTGTCAGTTTACAATTAGTAATCCCACTGATGATTCTTTCATGAGAAGAATATTTTAAAGCTACAAGTTCATCAATAGAATACTAACTAAACCATAAAAAGCGGCTATTAGGCCGCTTTTTACATTAAATATTTTATAAAGCAAAGACCTGAACTTACTATCACGAATATATTAAAGAATAAGAAAAATCCTTTTTCAAAATCTGTATACTTTTCTACTTTTACTCCTCGTTTTTTTAACTCCATAATAATCATTGCAATTTCTTGTGCATACTCAATACTTCCAAATTGTATATAGCTGTTATTATATTTAATCTCAAAGACATTTTTCATTTTTTTATGTTGCGAAATAGATTGTATATCTTCTATTGGCATGCTATGTTCATTTGTTTTTTTAAAATAACAATCTAATCCTTTCATGATCACTCTTTTATTTGTTAAAACGATATAATAATAAAAAGTAGCTCCTACGTAATATATATTTGGTATTACTTTATTATTTGCCATATATCCTTCGTCTACTAACAGTTCCTTCTCAATTTCTTCACCAGCTTGTAATTCATTGCGAATTGACTCTTCTAACATTTGTAAAGTTAATTTTTTTAATAACTCTCCATTTCTCACATAATACTTATCTATATTTATAGAATCATTCGCTTCTTTCTCTAAACGTGTAATTTCTTCTTCTGAATATTGGAGCTCATTTAACATCGATAATAATCTTTTATCCATATTACACACTCCCCTTCCACAGTTTTTGAAGTTTTTTCTTCCCTCGAGAAATTCGGTTGTATATATAATCCGCTGTTACTTTTAAGTCTTTTGCAATATCGTCAATGGAATATCCATCAATATACCTCTTTAAAAAGATATAACGATCCTTTTTATTTAAATCTTGCACTATTTCCATAATCTCTTCTTCTTGTTCTATTTCATAACTATCATGGATACCTTTATCTATTTCTACGTCTTTATCCATTTTGTTCTCTCTATATACTTTCTTTTTATATTCCAATGCCTTTAATTTAGTAATACCAATCATCCAAGATTTTAAGTTTCCCTTTTCTATATCAAATTGGTCGATATTAAACCAAATGACAGTAAATACATCGTTATAACAATCATCCACATATTGTTTCTCAATAGGGGTACTTAATGATTTATGAATAATATATAAAATTAATTTTCCATATTGATCAATGACTTCTTTCAAAGCATCTTGATCACGTTTTTTCATAGCTATAATTAAATCCTCTTCAGAATCGAAAATCATAAACATCTTCCTTCCTCAGTTCCCCTTTAGCAGCTGCTTTTACTTACTATTGGCATTTCATTCTCATTTTCTATCACTTTTGTAAAAATTTATTAATTTTTATTTTCATTTTATATAATAACAAATAAAAACCGAAGTTGAGAAAGCGAGTCCTACTTTCTTAGCTTCGGTTTTTTATTTGATTTTATTACTTAAACTAACGTCTCACCACATACTGTTTTTATATTTTTAAAGTAGTGAAGGTTTTCATTACCTTCACCTTCATCAAACAAATTGAGCTGTTTCATAATTTCAACAGCAAATTCAACATACGCAGATCCTACTGCTGTTATGACTTTCCCATCCACAGTTACATCTTTATTTTGTTTATATTCCCATTCATGTAAATGCGCTAAGTGTTTTTCATCTAGAGTTAATGATGTTGAGAATTTCTTCTTATTAAGCACTCCGGCTGCATGTAGTAGAGCTGTCCCTGCACAAATGCCTGCTATCCATTTATTTTGCTTATGTAATTCTTTCACGATAGATAACAGTTGTTCATTTTCTAAATGGCGAAAAATATGTCCTCCTGGTACAATAAACACTTCGTAATCCACTACTTCAATATTCTCTATAGAGACATGTGGTTGACACAAAAATCCGCCTTCTCCTGCAACTGTTTTTCCGTCTACAGTTGCTGTTATTATTTCGAATTCCTTACTTGTCAAAAATAAACTCGCTATATTCACTTCAAATTCTGCAAATCCATCAAATAAAAAGATTAAAGCTTTCTTCATTTTATCCCCTCCCTCTCTAACCAATTCGAAAACAAATACATTTCTCCTCCAAAAAAAGACAAACCCACATCTCAGGTTTGTCTTTTCAATCATTTTTTATTTAATCCTTTCTCACTCAAAAACTCTTTCATATGCATTCTCTTCTCTTTTGACATAAATGTGCTCATTGATTCCGTCCATGTTACGTTTTTTTGATTTGACGATCTTTCTTTGTAATACGCACTCATCGTTTCATCATATTCGTTTAATAATTCATCATATTTCTTTTCATCGTATCCATTTTCATGAAGAATGGCCGCTACCGATAAACGTGGCTTAACTCCATGATCTTCATCTGGTACGCCAACTGTCATTCCGAATACCGGATATACTTTATCCGGTAAATGAAGCAATTCACTCACTTCTTTCGGGTTATTACGAATTCCGCCAATATAACAAATGCCGTATCCTAATGATTCAGCTGCAAGTGCTAAGTTTTGTGCAAATAATGAGGCATCTACTGTTGCTACAATAAAGTCCTCTACTCCCTCATGTTTAATTTCTGTTCCATGTTTCTCACATGCAGTTTCTAAACGTTTTAAATCCGCACAGCATACAAAGAATGCTGCACAGTCTTTCACATGACGATTCCCGGATAATTCAGCTAGTTTAGCCTTTAGTTCTTGATCTGTTACATATATAAGAGAATACGCCTGTACAAAATGTGAGGAAGCCGCATGCTGAGCAGCTTGCACTATTCTTTCTACTATCTCTTTTGAAATTGGTTCTTCTTTATATTTACGAACTGAAACGTGTTGCTCCATTTTATGTATCATCTCATTCATGAAAATCACTCCTTCTTTCTCTTCATAATGAAAAATTAACATATCTTTTTCATTATTCACAACTTATAAGCACGAAAAGAGCAATTCTTTGTGAATTACTCCTTTTTTAATGTCTATTAATACGGTATATGAAATTATATCGGTCGTTTCGACAAAGGATATCGACTTATCAACAAATAACGAAAGATTTATATGCTATTATGCAATTGTTGTTAAGCTGCTTTCAAAACTTTAATTCCTTTGACAATATTCCAAATGAAGTAATAAATTCCTACAAGAATAAACACTGCATACGTTATAACCATTCCAATTCCAACGCTCTCAGATTGATTGAAACTTAAACCGTATACCCCTGATAAAGCTAATCCGCCAAATAAGATTGCGTACGGGAAAATATGTGACCAAAATGCTTTTTTTGCGTGATATTTCACTTCATCTTCCGCAACGAAGTACACGATAATTGGCAGTAAAAATGGTGCAAAAAAGATACTAAAGTAACATAGCGAAGATAAAATATTATTTCCTTTCATCCGATTCACCTCTAAAGTTTTTTGTTACCTTCATTATGTCAGGAAACCACTTTAGAAACTATCGCTTTACCTTTCATGAACATGACATCTTTGTAAGATTTTTCTCAAACTAAAACCCACCTGATTCCAGGTGGATTTTAGTTTGAGTTTCATTATATTCGATTTAATAACCAATATTGTGTGATTGCTAAATATTCTCGAACGTTCGATTGAATAACAATTGGCTTCGGTGTTTTCGCCGGAAGACCTTCTAATGTCACTCCTTGTTTTTCTGCAATCTTTTTTGCTCGGAACATATGGAAATCGTTCGTTACAATCATCCCTTTTTTCATATGTTCCGGGATAAGAGGTTTTGAAAATTTAATATTTTCATCTGTGCTCGTCGAACGGTCTTCCATTATAATGCGGTCTTCTGCAATATTTTGTTCCATTAATCCTTGTTTCATCGCTAATGCTTCTGTAATATCTTCACCTTTTCCTTGGCCTCCAGATACGATAGCAATTGTTTTATCATGTGATTTTAAATACTCAGCTGCTTTATCAATACGATATTGCAATGAGTAAGATGGTTTCGTCCCATTTACTTTCGAGCCTAGTACAATTATATAATCCGCATCGTCAATTGCATTCATATGCCCATGCTTATAGATGTTATATTGTAAAAACCCCGCATACACGGCGCAAATCATTATAACAACTAAAATGTACTTAATTATTTTCTTCTTTCTCATATTCATATACTCCTATTTCCTTTACTTCCTTCATGATAATATCCATTTATTCGTTTGTATACAGATAAATTCCAATTCAGCATAAATTCCCCTCTAAAGTAATATTAATCATATCTTTGGGAATAGTAAGTACAACTTCGCACGAAGGAGTGTACATATTGCTCGTTTTTTTATGTAATGTATCGTTCTTTTTTATTTTATTTTTAATGTCACTTAAGTTATTGGGGAAATCCGCGCTAGCACAACTAACCCCTCATGATTTTGGCGCTATTATTTTTTTATCTTATTTAGCCTTTCAAGCAATACCAGTTGACGGTGCTTTACAAGCATTTTTCGGCATGGTTACCATTACATGCTTACATCTACTTCTTACAAAACTAAGCTTATTCAATAAATTAAATCGCTTTATTCTTGGGCATCCCATTATTTTAATAAAACATGGGGATATTATTTTTGAGAACTTAAAGAAAAGTAGATACCCGATTGCCGAATTACTCTCAAACCTCCGAGTAGCAGGATATCCAAGTGTTCATGAAATTGAATATGCAATTTTAGAATCAAATGGATCTATAAGTATTTTGCCAAAGAGAGAACTCGTACCATTGACTCCAAAAGATATGAATATAGATGTTAAGTATGCAGGGTTACCAATCGCTCTTATCGTTGATTCACAAATTCAATACGATAACTTAAAATTAATCCATAAAAATGAAAAGTGGTTACATGCAGAGTTAATGGAGAAAGGCGTTACAAATATTAAAAATGTGGCCTTCGCTTCTGTTCAGGAGACAGATGGATCTTTTGCGATTAGTTTAAAAGAATAAAAAAATCCCCTTAACTTGTTCAAGGGGATTTTCTTCACTATATTGCTTCTTTCTTTCCTGCCAAGTTTAATGGAACAGGATGTTTCATACGATTCATCGTAAATACAATGATTGCTGTCAATATTTCCGCTACTGGCATAACGAGCCAAATTCCATTTACACCAAATAATTTCGGCATAATCCATAACAATGGAATAATAAATAGTAAACCACGGCTCAAAATAATAAGAACTGATTTTGTCGTTTGTCGCACTGATTGGAAATACTCTCCATACACAATGTTATAGCCTAAAAATACATATTGGATAAAGAATAAACTAATACCTGTTAACGTTAACTCCAATAGTTCTGGGGATTGAACATCAAACAAACCAATTATATATTTCCCGAAGAATAAACCGACAACAATTGCTACGCCTCCGAGTACAACTGCAGTTTTTACAGCTAACCGTAATCCTTCACGCAGTCTTTCTGGTAAATTTGCACCATAGTGGAAACTAGCAATAGGTTGTAATGCGGCTCCAACACCGAAGAACAATAATAATGTCATTGCATGAATACTATTGACCATCGCATAAGAAGCGACACCTACTTCTCCTGCATATTGAACAAAAGCGATATTAAAACCAACCGTTACAATCGCTACTGTAATCTCAGTTGTAAAACTTGGGAAACCAATCACCATAATTTGTTTAACCGTATCCCATTCAAAATGGAATTTCGTCCACTTTAAAACACTACTTTTTCTAAAGAAGTGAGTTAATAATACAAGGAAACCAATTGCCGCCGAAAGAATAGTTGCTGAGGCAGCACCTGTTACGCCCCATCCAAAGATAAAGATAAAGATATAGTCAAAGATAATATTCAATACAGCTGTTACGACAAGACCTGCCATTGCTAAATTAGGATTTCCGTCATTTCGTATAAATGTGCTTAAAATATTTTCTAAAACGTATATCATTCCAAATGTTAATAACACTTGTAAATAGTCTAACGCATATGGCAAAATCACTTCATTTGCACCGAATAGATATGCTATATCTTCTATTCTCCATAAGCAAATAGCCGCTAAAACACCTACGATAATAACTGCCACTGTCATAGATTGAGTAAAAATAGACCTTGCTCTTTCCAGTTTATTTTCCCCTAGTGCAATGGAATATAGCGTTGCTCCGCCCATTCCAATCCATAATGAAATAGAAAAGAAAATTGAAAACGCTGGAATAGCTACGTTTACTCCAGCCAAACCGTTCGCTCCAACTCCTCTACTAATCATGACCGCATCAATCACAATATTAACCGACATTAATACCATCCCAAGAACAGCTGGTATTAAATAAGTGATAAATAAACTTTTAATAGGTTTTTCTCTTAATTTTTCTGTTGTTTCCATCATATAAATGCTCCTTTTTCAATGCTCTGTTCACAGTTTAAACCTTCAAGTTACTTGAAGGTCAATAGAGAATCGAAAAATATATAAGCCTATTTTTTAACAACAGGTATTTGAATTTCCGTTACTTGCTCCTTCGGGTTTTCTGTTACAGACCAATCAATTAACGCAAGCTCAAGCGCATCTCCGCATACTTCGTATCCTTCGTTATCAATATGCTTTAATAATTTCGTATACGTTGCGTCTGTTTCTTCATATGGTCCATGGTGATAAGAACAAGCAAATATCCCTTCTTTTATTTCATCTGAGGTATGCAATTGAAAAGGCATGTAATCCAATAAAATAAACACACTGTTATATGCTTGAAACTCATTTTGAAGTAATGCTTTTTTGGAAACTGTTACACCGATATCTCCAGAAAATAAACTATTATCAATTTGCTTCATATTTTTTTGTAGCGAATGGATATAATATTCAAACATATCATCCGTTGTATTTGGTGCAACTGCAATCGCTGTTATTTTTCGCTTCGGTATCGTTTTATAAATAATTTGATTCGCTTCTGATTCCGTCGCTTTCTTCATTAAATGGATTTTATGTTCCATTTTTGCCAAAACATACTCGATTTCTCTTTGCTTTTTCAGCATCATTTCTTGTTGTTTTTCAAGTAAATTCAGCGCATAAGACGGATTTCGTTCATCAATATATTTCTTTATTTCCTTTAACGGGATATTCAATTGGCGTAAAAATTTAATCGTGTCTAATAGTGAAAACTGATCAATTGTGTAATAGCGATAATTCGTTTGCGGGTCCACAATTGACGGATGAAAAATCCCTTTCTCATCATAATAACGTAATGTAGATTCCGCTATATTATGCATTTTTGCCATTTCCCCAATTGTAAAACGTTTATTTAATAACATATGCCCTTCTCCAATTCATTAAAAATGTAGCCTTATTTCTTCTTATTATATAGTGATTCCCTCCATACCTAAATCGAATCCTATCATGAAAATCTGCTATTTTTTCATTGATTTTTAGTAAATTTTATTATATATTAATTACAGGTTCAAATTACAAGTTCAAAAGAACTTGTAATCAGACCCTTTGTTTAATGGTTTTTTACATATTTTCATTAGGCAAATTCCGAGAAATCGTATGATAAAACTAAAAATGATGAGGAGAGGATTAGATGGAATTCGAATTTTTCTTTCAAATTGCACTTATTTTATTAAGTACAAAGCTCGCTGGTGACCTTAGTGTTAGATTAGGTCAACCTTCTGTACTGGGTAAATTAATTGTCGGTATCGTTATCGGTCCAGCTTTATTAGGTTGGATTGAGAATTCAGAACTTCTAACGCAATTAAGTAATGTCGGGGTTATTCTTTTAATGTTTATGGCTGGACTTGAAACAGACTTAAAAGAATTAAATGAAAACCGTAATTCTTCTTTAGCAGTCGCAATTGGAGGTATCGTTCTTCCATTTGTAGGTGGTTACGTTGCCGGTCTTGTTATGGGCATGGAACAAGGGAACGCTGTCTTTTTAGGATTACTTCTATGTGCGACAAGTGTTAGTATTTCCGTTCAAACACTTCGCGATTTAGGTAAGATGAAAACACGTGAAAGTACAACAATGCTTGGAGCAGCTGTATTTGATGACATTCTGGTTGTTATTTTATTAGCATTCGCAATGAGCTTCTTAGGTACAGATGATGTGAATTTAACAATGGTTATCTTGAAGAAAGTAGTATTCTTTGCTTCTATTATTTTAATCGGATGGAAAGGTGTTCCAGCGATTATGCGTTGGTTATCACCACTACGCGTATCTGAGTCTATCGTTAGCGCAGCACTTATCATCTGTTTCTCATTCGCATATTTCGGCGAACTATTAGGAATTGCTGGTATTATCGGTGCTTTCGCAGCTGGTATCGCTATTTCTCAAACGAACTACAAACATGAAGTAGAAAAGAAAGTAGAACCAATCGCTTATGCTATGTTCGTACCAGTATTCTTCGTTAGCATCGGTATGAATATTACATTTGACGGTATTGGTGATCAAATTTGGTTCATTTTAGCATTAACAGTAATCGCTGTATTCACAAAACTAATCGGTTGTGGATTCGGTGCACGAATGACTGGATTTGATGCAAAGTCTTCTGCAATTATCGGTGCTGGTATGGTTTCTCGTGGTGAAGTTGCACTTATCATCGCAGGAACAGGACTTTCTTCTGGCCTATTAGCACAAGATTACTTTACAGCAATCGTTATTGTCGTTATTTTAACTACGATGATTACACCACCAATGTTAAAATACACTTTTGGTGCAAAAGATACAGCAATGAAAGCAAGTAAATAAGTTTACTATAATAAAAGGAGATTGCTATCTTATAAGATAGCAATCTCCTTTTTCGTTTCACCTTTAAACACTCTCATTCGTCTTTAACCATTTTTCAAAAATAGTTCGTGCTTCTTCATCATCGATATCATCACGAAATGAATATACTTTTATGCCATAGTCATCTATATATTCCCCAAGTTTCATTTCCTCCACCTTTTTATAAAAATCGTCTGCCTCATATTTTGGAATATAAGCATCCCAAACTGGCTCATTTATTCTTTTGTACGCTGTCACTTCTAAATCATATCCGTCTTCATAATATCCGATGTGATAATGTTTGTTAGGATCATATTTCTCCATTAAAAGCTCCTCCTAGTAAACAAAAGCGAGCCTTATATTACAGCTCGCTCCTCTCGTTCTATTTATTAAATACGTTCCATCGCTGTCTTCAACGTTCCAACAACAAAAGCAATTTCTTCACTTGAAATAACAAGTGGCGGTGCTAATGTTAAAACGTTATTATACCCCGCTGTTGTCATACCGTTACGCCCAATAATAAGTCCTTTTTCTTTACAAGCATTTACAACACTTGCAATTTTGTCGTTATCAATTGGTTCTTTCGTCGCTTTATCATTTACTAGTTCGATTCCAACTAATAACCCTTTCCCTCTAATATTACCAACAAGCGGATGTTCCCCAATTTCTTCTTTTAATTGATTTAATAAAAGTGAACCCATTTGGGCAGAGCGCTCAATTAAATTTTCATTTTCCATAATCTCTAAGTTTTTAAGCGCTAATGCACAAGCCGCTGGATTTCCACCAAATGTATTAATATGACGGAAGAATTCATATTCTCCTGTTCCTTTAAATGCCTCATAAATTTCTTTTTTCACAGCTGTTGCTGATAATGGTAAGTATGCGCTCGTAATACCTTTTGCCATCGTAACGATATCAGGCTTAACGTCATAATTCATAAATCCAAATGCTTTTCCTGTACGCCCGAAACCACAAATAACTTCATCGCTAATAAGTAACGAACCGTGTTTTTGACACGTTTCATGAACAGCTTTCATATAGTCTTGTGGCGGCATTAAAATACCTCCACCTGTAATAATTGGCTCCATAATAAATCCCGCTATTGTTTCGCTTAATTCCCATGTCATAACACGATCTACTTCTTTTACGCATTCTACATCATAAATATTTTGCGATTCCATTTCTGGCATGCGGTAACAATCTGGAGGCGTTACATGTAAAAACCCTGACGCAAATGGCTCATATTGGTATCTACGCTGTGCTTGTCCAGTCGCTGCCATCGTTGCCATTGTGTTTCCGTGATAACCACGATAACGTGACATAAATTTATAACGATGCGGTTCACCTTTTTGAGCATAATATTGTCTTGCTATTTTAAAAGCTGTTTCATTCGCTTCTGATCCACTATTAGAGAAGAATATAACATACTCTCCACCAAGCCACTCGTTTAACTTTTCAGCGAGCTTAATTGCTGGCTCATGTGATTGTGACATCGGAAAGTATGATAATGTTTGCAATTGCTTATAAGCTGCCTCTGCGAGCTCTTTTCTTCCGTATCCACTATTCACACACCAAAGACCACTCATACCGTCTAAGTATCTTTTTCCTTGTATATCTTCAACCCAGCACCCTTCTGCTTTTGCCCCTACCATTGTACTACTTGGGCTAAAAGGACGCATTCCGTGCCAAACATATTGCTCATCTTTTGCTAATAATTCATCGGTTTGTTTTGTCTTCATCATTTCTTCCACCTTCCATAACAACTTATTTTTCACAAAGCTGCGCTGGTGCCATGATGAGTTAAATTTCTCCCTGCCTATTTTCATTCCACAAACACAAGACAAATCCTACCAAAAATAAAGTAATATTTATCCCGCATTAACGGGCAGTAAAACTCCCACCCAAAAATTCAGCTGGAGCAAAGAAGTTAGGTAGGAGATTAACTGCCCATAAACGCCCGATTGGTGAAGGCTAATAATCAGTGTGGGGGGATGAACAATCCCCCACACTGATTAAAGTTTCACTTTATAAGAAAATGCCAAAAGAAATAGAAGCTTTTCTTATATTTCGAAAAGCTCCTATTTTTTTAATGTGAAGAAGCATCACTAATACCATGACCAGTATTAGATTTCACAAGAATTTCATCAAACTTTGCTGCATCTTCTTTCTTACTAGAGAAAACAGTTCCTAAATATGCTGCAAGGAATCCAAGCGGAATAGAAACAATTCCAGGTGTCGTATATGGGAATATCGCCTCTCCAACAAATATAGCTTTCCCTACCACAGGATTCCAAACGTTTGGACTTAACCCAACAAGAACAATTGCTGATACAAGACCAACAATCATACCACAAATTGCACCCGTTGTATTAAAACGCTTCCAATATATTGTAAATAATATAACTGGTAAATTTGCACTCGCTGCAACTGCAAATGCTAGTGATACTAAAAATGCTACGTTTAATGTTTGCGCAAATAAAGCAAGTATAATAGATACTATCGCTACTCCAATAGACGCATAACGAGCCATTGAAACTTGCTCTTTTTCCGTTGATTTTCCTTTGCGAATAATCTCGTTATAAAAATCATGAGCAAATGCGGAAGCCGCTGTTAATACAAGACCTGCTACTACAGCTAAAATTGTTGCAAAAGCAATCGCCGATACGAATGCGAATAAGAAATCTCCACCTAATGCTTTAGCTAATAAAGGTGCTGCCATATTACCGGCTGGATTTGCTTGAATAATTGCCTCATTCCCTACAAACGCCGCCGCACCAAATCCTAAGAAAATCGTCATAATATAAAATGCACCAATTAACCACGTAGCGTACACAACTGATTGACGTGCAGTTTTTGCATCACGTACTGTGAAAAAGCGGACAAGAATATGCGGTAATCCTGCCGTACCAAGAACTAGTCCTAAATTTAAAGAAAGTGTATCCAGACCATCTTTATACTTTACTCCTGGATTTAAAAACGATTCCTTCAATGGAGTAGCTGTTTTCATTTGAGCGAACATTTCTGTCACACTGAAATTAAATTTGGAGAAAACGATAACAGAAATAATAAATGTACCTGCCATAAGTAGTACAGCCTTTACAATTTGTACCCAACTTGTAGCAGTCATACCTCCAAAAATAACGTAAACTGTCATTAGTGTACCAACGATTAAAACAGATGTCGTATATTCAATTCCTAATAATAATTTAATAAGTGCACCCGCACCAACTAATTGTGCAATCATATAAAAAATCGAAATCGTCATCGTATTAAGTGCTGCAATACCACGAACCTTTTTCGCATCAAAACGCGCCGCAATCATATCCGCTAACGTATACTTCCCTAAATTTCTAAGCGGTTCTGCAACTAGGTATAATACAACTAAGTAAGCAACTAAGAAACCTATACTATAAAAGAACCCATCAAATCCTGTTAAAGCTATCGCTCCGGCGATGCCAAGAAATGACGCAGCAGACATGTAATCCCCGGCAATCGCCAGGCCATTTTGCCAGCCAGTTAATCCCCCTCCAGCCGTATAAAATTCACTCGCATTTTTCGTTTTTTTCGATGCGAAATAAGTTATAACAAGTGTACCAAGGACGATAATTAAAAATAGCGCAAAGGCGGTTGTATTCAAAGTCAGCCCCTCCCTTGTTGCATATCTTGCAGAATTTTTCGCGAGATTTCATCAAAGGATTCTGCTTTTTTGCTATAAATCATACATAATGCCCATGTCATTATAAATTGCGCAAAAGCAAATACCCACGCCCATGTAACATCACCAAATACCGGTGTATTAAGCACCTTTGAATACGATGTTAAAATAGGTAATGTAATAAAAAAACTTAAAAAGAAAATACTCATCGGAATGATAAACTTCTTTTTCGTATTTAATAACAATTGAAACTCTTCCGACTGAACAACTTCTGTATAATTCACCTCATTTTGTAACTTACGTGCTGACGTATCATCTCGTTTCATTCTCTGGTCCCCTCTCTTAACTTAAAATACAATTTCTCCTTGCATACCTAAAGACTGAATTTTATAAATATTTAGAAACTTATTTTCATTTTAGACAATCCGTACATTCCTGCAAAGATTTTTCGATAGACATTTTTCGTCATTTTCTCCTAAATTTTCAATATACTTTTTCAACATAAAATTTGATTGATTCGATTAAACTTTTATTCCCGTTAAAACAGAATAAAGTGAAACTTTAATCAGCGTGGGGGGGTTACGGGCAGCACGACTCCCACCTAACTTCTTCGTATTCGCCGAATTTTGAGGTGGGAGTCTTACTGCTCGCAAATAGAGGGATAAAAAAAGTAGTGCTTATCGCACTACTTCTGTCTTTGTCTCCTTTTCTAAATTACGAGCTGTTTCGCTTAATTCAACGTCTTTTCCATCTTTAAGCGTTCCAAATATAAAATCGAATACTGGATTTGAAACACCAAACCAAAACTTTTCATTTTTATAATGGTGTAATATATGCTGTTTTTTTAGCCATCTTCCAAACTTAGTGAAGGGACGAATCGGCTTATGTGCAATATAATGTTTCCATTCATAAACGAGGAGCATGATAATCATTCCGATTCCGAATGAAAGTGTAACAGTAACACTTTTTGTAATACCATATGATATAAGTAAATAGATAGTAAAGCTAGGTATACTAAACCATACAGGCAAAAATAAAAGTTTTAAATCATCTGGATAGACGTGATGATCATAATGTAATCTTCTTAACATTTTTAATAAAAGTCCGTTTTTAGGCGGCTTTAAATGGAATAAAAAACGATGTGTCATATATTCGTTAAGCGTATAAAAAACAATCCCCAACACACACGCTAACATACCGATCCATGTAAAAAATTGCATTTTTAAAATAATGATAAAAATTAATAGAACACTATACATAATAACAATATCATGTTGCAAAAAGAACTCCTTTACCACTCTCTTCATCTTTCTTCCCCCTTCTCCACAAAAACAGCCGCAACATATCGTTACGACTATTTCTTTTCTATTTTATTCTTATTCTATTCACTTTACAAATTTGCCTGCTGTTCTATTGTCGAGAAAAAAGTGTTCGGACCAAATATATTTTGCTTTGGGATAATGTGTTCTACTGCAAACACTGTTACTTCACCCCTTTGTACTTCTCCAATAATAAGCCCAAATACTTCATGGTTTACCGCAAACGTTGGTTGTTTCGTTTGCAGCAACCTTGCTGCATTTTTAAATACCGCTTCATATAGTGGATTCCTATCAGTAATTTCTTTTCGGATTTTTGGTGCTAAAGTGATGATAATTTCTTTTCCGTCAATAGTGGTTCGATACATAAAAATCTCCCCTTCAATCTTATATGAACAACTGTAAAGCTTTGTATGCAAAATGGATAGAATATCCTACTAAAATAATACCTGCTCCGGCTGTAATATAGCCAAGTGCTTTTTGCTTTAATAAAGTTCTTCCGAAATGTACAGAAAAAGCAATATTTAAGTTCCACAAAATAATACCAACAATAATGCAAAGACTGTACAAAAAAGCTTCTTGTTTCGTTACTTTTGTAAGCAAAGAGCTAAGTGTACTTCCGTATATGCCAAACCAAAAAACGAGATTTAATGGATTGGATATCGCGATAAAAAATCCTGCCATAAAAGATTGTTTAAGTCCACCTATCTCTTCTTGTTTATATTCCATATTAGAGTGAGAAATTCCTTGTTTCACACTTTGAAACCCTAAATAAAACAACAAGAAAAACCCAGTGCAATACATAAAAGCTTGTACATATGTATACATAAACACAGAAGATAAACCGAAATAAATAAGAAGCATAAACAAAATATCAGCAGTCATTCCTCCAATTCCAACAATCCATGCATGCCAAAATCCACGTTCAATTCCCCTTTTTAACATTTCAATATTAATCGGACCTACAGGCGCAGCTAATGAAATACCTAATACTATTTGTTGTATAATTGCTCCAAACATCGCTCTATCCTTTCTACTTCTTTTACTATTAAGTAATGATGTAAATATAGAAAATAGACTAGCTTTCATAAAAATTATTCACTAATACAGTACCCTTTTTTATCCAAAATATACAAAAGAGCCATCCTGTTGATGGCTCTTATTTCTCTACTCTATGATGAAAAGGACATTTACCTTTAATCGGCTCAATATCATCCCCTATGAAATATTGTTTCCATTCACGATGATTAGGATCGCCGTAGTGACTAATGTTAGGGTGTTTCGGCAACTGATCCCACTTTTCAACTCGTTCACGGACCATTTGTCTTGAATACGACCCTTTAGGACGATCTCCTTCTAAGCCATCGAAAATAGTTCGTGGCTGGAATCCAATAACGAGAGAATTTCCTAAATGCCTAGTCTTTCGCTGTTTATAAGCTGGCGCATTCCCAAATGCAAATATTGGTTCACCACCAAATGAAAATTCCCATAAATAATGCTCTGGATTTTTCGGGATTTGCTTTGGCCATAATTGATTATCTTGTTCATGTAAATATTGTAGTACTTTCCAAAAATAATCTCGATAATATTCGATTGATTTTTCTTCACATTCCGGTTCCACAAAAAGAAAAAATCCCCTTCTTACAATCGGCCGCTCTCTCATTAACTCTAAAAAAGATAACATTGTATTGGGTAAATGCCCCCAATCATTATGAGAGAGAAATGAATAACGAAGTTCATTCTTTTTCAAAGCTGTTAAACCGAAATAACATGGAAAAGTTGGTTCTAACACGACACTCGAAAAATTTTGAAATTCTTTTGCAACCCAATTCGGTATGTCGCCTCTATTTTTCATTCCTTCATTATCTAATAAATAAGACTCATCCATTCTTTCACCTCATTATGTACAGCATTCACTTAAGAATATTACATACTCGGCTTGTCCTATACCTTTTTAAAAATTCGAGAAAAAGTTATTTAAAAATACAAAAATTTCAAAGCGCTTACTTGACTAAATTCTACCAATTCGTGTATATTTAAATTAATCATTTAGCAGAATATTCGAGAAAATAGCATTTTTTATTTATATTATTTTTTAAAATGAATTTCACTAAATGAAAAAAGGAATCGTTTTTAGGAGGAATTGTGACATGCAAGGAAAAGTAAAATGGTTTAACAATGAAAAAGGTTTTGGATTTATCGAAATGGAAGGCTCTGAAGATGTATTCGTACATTTCTCTGCTATTCAAAGCGACGGCTACAAAGCTTTAGAGGAAGGTCAAGAAGTATCTTTCGACATTACTGAAGGAAACCGTGGACCTCAAGCTGCTAACGTAGCAAAACTTTAATCCCACATATGACAGGAGGTTACCTTACTTGGTAACCTCCTTTGTTATTCCTTTGTATATTTCCGTTTTACAGAGCAAAAACTATGTGAAATGCGCAAAATCCAAAGGAGGCAATAACAATGGGGTCACATGTAAATGATTTTGAAGAAGTAAAATTCCGTGTAGAAACTGCACAAAAAATGGTAGGTTCTGCAACAATTTCAATGGATCCAGACACATTAGAGCATGCCACTACTGCAGTAGAATCGGCTCGTTCTCAGCTTGAAGTCATGAAATCCGTTGCAACAGATTTAGATGAGCCATTTCTAATGAATGAAGAAAAAAAATTAAGTAAATGCGAGCATCAATTACACGAAGCGAAGCACTAAAAAAACATCCAGAGAAAATTCTCTGGATGTTTTTTATGACAATTGCTCCCCATACTTTTTCAACTTCTCTCCAACCGTACATTGCCGTATACAAAAAGAATGGGCATAGTATTTACTATGATTTTTCCGATTATGTTCCTGCAGGAAGCACCCTCCGCAATACGTTTCTAATAAGTCATTTACCTCTGTAATGAGTTGCTTCTTCTTCACGTGTGCACCTCTCTATTCGGTTATTTCTTTATGACTATCAATTGTCGTCCCTTCTAATGCTTGCGCTGCTAATTGATGTGCCTCTTTATTTTGTTTTCTAGATATCGGTTCACAAACAAGTTTTAATTTCATTTGCTTCGCTTTTTGTTCAATTTGGTCTAAGTAATGATTTAAATGTTCATCATAGCAAGGCCATTCACCAGCTAATTGCTGCAGTACAACTTGAGAATCTCCACGAAGTGTAACCGCTTCATATTTAATTCCTAATTCTTCGAGTGTATTCACCCCGTATAATAATGCTGCATACTCCGCTTCGTTATTATCATATATGCCTTCTATGTATGCATTGCGACGAATTCGGTAATTTGTATTTCCTTTTTTATAGTATACACATATACCCACCCCAGCTTCTTTCGTCTGTACATCATAACCACCATCAAAATAAACTTGAATTTCTTGCGGATCTTCCTCCACTTGCTTACTCAGTTTTTTCATTTCTTTTAATGACCATTCCGCGTCCATTTCATCGTAAAATAAAAGTTCTTTCACCCTACCTGTTTTCTCAAAATCCTCCGCAAATTGAAGCACTTCTTCTATGTTCATATAATCTGTTGCTAATTCAGTTTGTAAACCACGCTTCGTTTTATACAACCAATGTATTTTATATTTCATACTAGATTCCCCTTTTATAAGACTTCTTATATTTATCCGACTAATTAAAGCCTCACTTTATTTTATTATATTTTATCAAGAGTCACAGTATTATATACAATTTAATCACATACAAAAAGAGCCATCCTAAGTAAGGACAGCTCTTTCATCTATTGCATAAATCTTTCAAATTGCACTCGCTTATTAATCCAGTACATTACAGGCATACCAATCGCCATTACAACAAATTCACCAACTGCACATGTTAGCCATGTCAATAAAAATGGCAGGTCAAATGCAAGATGAAGTTCAATTGCTATCATAAACATTGTAATTGTAAAGATAACTGTATTAAAAATCATGCGAGCCCAAACACCTTTAATGAAGCGCATAGAAATAATAGTTGCAAGTAGTGCAAGAATTGATTGCCCTACTCCAAATACTAAATCATAAGCGATCATAGGTGAGAAAAAGAGATTCGTTAAAAATACACCTAATACAATCCCGTAAATTGCTTTCTTATTGAAGACAACGAGATGATTAAACATCTCTGAAATACGAAACTGTACATTCGTAAAGCCAAATGGCTGAATAAGCATAGAAACAGCAATATATAATGCCGCTAAAATACCATTACCGACTAATATTCTTATATTCATGACAAAATCTCCTTAGTTTTTTTACGTGGGATGGTTTCGAACCACGTTATTCGTTTTTAAGCAACAAGATTATATTTTACGCAATAGGTACTCTTTCGTCAATAGATTCCTATCATTTACTACCTTTTTTCTTTTAGACAACGTATAATAAAGTAAAACTTTAATCAGCGGGGGTTTTGTCCATCCCCCACTGATTATTAGCCCGTACCAATCGGGTTTTTACGGACAGTTAATACGGGATAAAACATATGAAAGATTTAGGAGGTTTCACTTCATGACAGCAACAATTCAAAATGAAAAAGTGATCGTTTCCATCTCTGACAAAGGTGCAGAATTACAAAGCGTTCGCTTAAAAAAAGACAACACAGAATATTTATGGCAAGGTGATTCTACTTATTGGGGACGTCGTGCACCAATCTTGTTTCCAATCGTCGGTCGATTAGTAGAGAATACATACTACGTAGAAGGTAAACCTTATTCATTAACACAGCATGGTTTTGCCCGTGATCTTTCGTTCTCTGTTAAAGAACAAAGTGAAACAAAAATCACTTATGTCGTTACTAGTAATGAAGAGACGTTACAAAAATATCCATATGAATTTGAATTACTCGTTTCTTATGAAGTAGACGAACAAAATATACATGTTACATATGAAGTAAACAATCCCTCTTCAAAAGAGATGTTCTTTTCAATCGGAGCACATCCTGGATTCAACTGTCCTTTATTAGAAGGTGAATCATTTACAGATTATCATCTATCATTTAACGGATCTGAACGTTTAGAAACTAGCATATTAGAAGGTCCTTTTCTTTCAAATGAAAAGCAACTAATCGCTGAAAATACGAAAGAATTGCCACTTACATATGATATGTTCAAAAATGACGCGCTTATTTTTGAACATATCAATACGAATGAAATTTCTATTCGCTCACATAAACATAATAAATTTGTAAAAGTAGCATTTGATGGGTTCCCATTTGTCGGCGTATGGACACCAGGAGATAACGCACCTTTCTTATGTATTGAACCTTGGTACGGAATTGCTGATGAAGTAAAGCAAGCAAAAGATTTTAAAGAAAAAAAAGGAATTCAATCGTTACAAGCGAATGAAACATTTACATGTCGTTATAGCATTACAATTGGATAAAGTGAAACTTTAATCAGTGGGGGGTGTTCATCCCCCACTGATTATTAGCCCACACCAATCGGGCGTTTACGGGCAGTTGACCTCCCACCTAACTTCTTTGCTCTAGCCGAATTTTGAGGTGGGAGTCTTACTGCCCGGCAAATAGCGGGATAAGTACTCTATCCCCTACTTCTAAAAAAATTTTCAAGTAGGGGATAACCTTATAACTGGAGGTTCTCATTTTGATTGAAGTATATATCGATGGTGCATCAAAAGGAAATCCTGGACCTTCTGGCGCCGGGGTTTTTATTAAAGGGGTACAGCCACCTGTACAATTGTCATTACCACTTGGAACAATGTCCAACCATGAAGCAGAATACCACGCTTTACTTGCAGCATTAAAGTATTGCGCAACGCATAATTATAGCATTGTATCTTTTCGTACAGATTCCCAACTTGTTGAACGGGCTGTTGAAAAAGAATACGCAAAAAATAAAATGTTTGCACCGCTTCTAGAAGAAGCACTGCAGTACATAAAAAATTTCGATCTCTTTTTTATTAAGTGGATTCCAAGTAGTCAAAATAAAGTCGCTGATGAATTAGCTAGAAAAGCTATTTCACAAAATTAACGGGGGTATGAGTGTGAAAAAAGGGTGGATTGCTCCTCTCGCATTATTATTCGTCTCTTTTATTTGGGGAGCTACGTTTGTTGTCGTTCAAAATGCTATGTCTTTTGTTGGACCATTTACTTTTAATGCTATTCGCTTTTTATTCGCTGGAATTATTTTATTATTCGTTCAAATTATTTTCTCACAAAAAACTTCAACACAAGATATAAAACAGAGTAGTCTCGCTGGATTGATTGTTGGATTCTTTTTATGTGTTGGCTATTTACTACAAACATTCGGCTTACTTTATACAACCTCTTCAAAAGCTGGTTTCTTAACAGGGCTTAGTATCATTATGGTTCCAATCTTGTCTTTTATTTTTTTAAAACAGCGAGCTACAATTTTCATTGCACTTGGTATTACTGTAGCAACAGCAGGTTTATATTTATTAACGGCTGGTGATTCTTTTCAATTAAACATTGGAGATATACTCGTTCTCGGTTGTGCTGTCGCTTTCGCTGCCCATATTCTTGTTAACGGTTTCTTTTCTAAGAAAATATCACCTTTATTACTAAGCACTTCTCAAGTATTAGCTGTCGGTATATTTTCTTCTATTTGCGCTTTTTTGTTTGAAGATTGGGAAAAATTATTTTCAGTATCACTATGGACAAATCATTCCTTTTTATTCGCTCTATTTCTAACTTCTCTGTTTGCGACATCAATTGCCTTTTTCATTCAAACATCTGCACAAAAACACACTTCTCCAACGAGAGTAGCCATTATTTTCGCAATGGAGCCTGTTTTTGCAGCATTAACAGGCGTTCTAGTAGCAAATGAACAGCTTTCTATTTCTGCTGTTATTGGGTGTCTATGTATTTTCCTAGGTATGATTTTTGTTGAATTACCTTCAAAAACAAAAAAAGAAGCGCGGGCTGCGTGAAGTTACGCTTGCAACTTCCGCATAAAAGCCTTAGCGCTTTTTTTATCTGTAATTTCTTCTTCTTTCAATCGTTCTAATAACGCAACAAAATAACTGCCATCAAACTGTAACTGATGTTTAATTGTCGCTTCTATTGCTACGTTCACAATCCCATCAGATGCACCAGTATATCCTTGTCCAAACATAATAAACCCGTGTGCTTCCTCTGATAATTTAAATCCTTTCGTATGTAAGAATGAAAGATAATCTTCTACTGTTTGCATGATATTCCCACCTACTCAAAAATTCTCCACTTCCTATCATACATGTTTTTATACTCTATGAGAATGAAATTTCTTTGACAACTTTGTAAAGCAATCGTCTACTTCGTTAACAATGGAGGATTTCCTTACAACATGAAGGAATATGTACAGTGGCACTTATTTTATATTAAAGGGGAGACACGATGAAACAAGCACTATTAATTATCGATGCTCAGCAAGAACTTATTGATGGAAATGAACAAGAAAATGAAGTTTTTCGTAAAACTGAGCTATTAGCTACACTAAATACAGCTGTACAGAAAGCAATAGATTCAAATGCCCTTATTATTTTCGTAAGAGATACCGATGTTGCTTCTGGTAGCGGCGTGGGCTTTGAAGTACATAATCAAATTAAAGCACCTCAATCTGCAATATTCATTAATAAAGCAGCAACAAATTCATTCTACGGTACTTCTTTGTATGAACTTTTAAAAGAAGAGAAGATTAATCATCTCGTTATAGGTGGCTGTAAAACAGAACATTGCATTGACACCGCTGTTAGGACAGCAACTGTACAAGGCTTTGATGTTACATTAATTACAAATGGCCATTCAACAACTGATTCTAACGTATTGTCTGCAGAGCAAATCATTAATCATCATAATAAAACTTTACACGGCCATTATAACGTTGATCATTTTTCTATGGTAAGACCTATCGAGGAAGACCTCTTTCAACCAACTCATGACCAATATCGTGAGTAAATTTACCATAAAAAAGAATCCTTACGTGAAAAGGATTCTTTTTTATCCAAAAATTTGCGCTGTAATGCTATATAGTTCACTATTCCTTTTTAATAATTGATCACTATTTTTTATCATAATTGGTGGTTTATTCACCTTTTGAAAACCATTAATCTCTAATTCTTTCACGAAATCTTTCTTTCCCTCTGGTACATCCATTCTTAATTTACCATTATGCCCTTTTGCTAAATAATGTACCATTCTCATTGCCATCGCATCATTTTTACCAACAACTGTCCTATTATTTTATTTTCTGGCGTTTGTATACTTATACCATATCCTAATACATTTTGTTTTGTATCCTTTATAACGATACATTGTTCACTTTGTATAATTCGATACTTTAAAAACTCTTCTCTATTTGTTCCAAATGCATCTTCGTCTATTTGTATTATTTCTTCTAAATCACATTCTTCATAATTCACAATATGCTCTTCATTTCCTACACAATGATAATTCGCATTGTACGAGTTACATATGTATTTAGAAACATAACTAACAGCTCTAAATCCTAGTTTTTTATATAAAGGCTTCCCCTCATCCGTAGCAATAAGCATAATTGGGATTTGAGTTGATACGCTTTTAACGCATGAATCCGTTATTATCTTTCCAATCCCTCTTCCTTTATAATCTGGATGTACAATTACCATTCCGATAGAAGCTAATGCCTCCCCGTATAATATAATTGCCGCGCTAGCAATAAGCTCTTCCTTCGCATTTACCACACCATATACTATACCCGTATTCAAAATCGTCTCAATTTCTTCTCTGTTATAATCCCACCCAATATAAGAAGATAATGCTACAATATCCCCTATTTTTTCTTCCCTAAGACGCTCCACTCTAAACGCCAATTCAATCATTCTCCACCTCATTATTTAGACGTTTGAATCATTCTTTCCGAATCAACTTGTACATGTTTCCCTTTATCTGTCATACACATATCCTATTTTGACCAAGACTATAATGTAAATGAGGTGACCACATGCCCATTACGAATCGATTTTCTACCACCACTAACGGCGCACTCGCTATTACAGGAAACACACTCGGTTTAAGTAAAATTAGTAATCAAAACCGTGCTGGTACAATCGGTGCAATTGGTGCATTCGTAACTACGAATACCGCTTTACAAGTAACTACTTTTCCTGCCGGTACAACATTAAACTATACACAAAATAGTTCTACCGCTATTTTGAATATCCCTGCTGGTAGTACTATTCTTTACGCCGAACTCGTTTGGGGCGGGAACTATTTATCTCGTGATCAAAACATTACGAGTGTATTAGGAAACCCAGTTTCTTTCACAACGCCTGTTTCAACATACTCGATTACTCCTTCAGCTGTTACAGCTTCAAATCAAACTTTCGTTTCTGGATCTGTCACATTTGGATTTTATACACGATCAGCAGATGTAACCTCACTCGTTCAAGCTGCTGGATCTGGATCTTATACAACCGGCTCTGTCCCTGGACTGGTTGATCCTTTAGATGCTTCTAACGGGGCTATCAATTCTTCTGGATGGACGCTCATTGTCGCTTATCAAAACGGTTCCTTACCCGCAAGAAATTTAACAATTTACGTAGCTGGTAACCGTGTTTCTGTAGAAACTGGTAGTGCAGATGTATCTGTCTCAGGGTTTTTAACACCTGCAGGGGGACCTGTAAGCGGGAGATTATTTATAAGTTCTACTGAAGGGGATGCTGATTTAACTGGGGATCAAGCATTATTTGGACCAAATTTCAGTTCATTAAATGCTTTATCCGGGCCAAATAACGCTGTTAATAATTTCTTTGGTTCTCAAATTAATAATGCTGCAGGAAACTTAGATACAACAGGTACATTTGGAACGCGAAATCAAAGTGCTTCTACAAGTACAAACATCTCCGCTGGTAGACAAGGCTGGGACATTACTTCTATTGATATCTCTCCTTATTTAACAAATTCCCAAGTCTCCGCTGCAATCCGTTTAACAACTAACGGCGATGCATATATGTTGAATACAGTTGGCTTACAAATTAATATAAATTCACCTAATATACAAGCAACGAAAAGCGTGAATAAAAGTGTTGCTGCAATTGGGGATGTTCTTACTTATACAGTTACTGTCCCTAACACTGGGCTTCTTCCCGCAAATAACGTTACTTTTATAGACATTCTCCCTAACGGCACTTCCTTTATACCTGGAAGCGTAACGATAGATAACGTACCACAAACAAACGCAAATCCTATCGCCGGTATATCCTTAGGGACAATTAATAATAATGCTTCTCGTACAATAACTTTCCAAGCGACTGTCGTTTCTCTTCCAAGCCAAAACCCTATCTCTAACACCGCTACTATTACATTTCAATATACACCAATTGCTGGGGGAACGACTTTTAACGGTATTGCAACAAGCAACTCTGCCGGAACACAAATTAACCTCGCAGATATTAATGGAACAAAATCAGTTAACAAACTCTTTACCGATATTGGCGAAACGTTAACTTACAGTATTTCCCTAGCTAATGTAGGAAATATTGCGGCAACGAACGTTATATATACGGATCCGATTCCAAGCGGGACTACTTTTATTCCAGGGAGTGTCACTGTTAACGGCGTTACTCAAGCTGGAGTGAATCCCGCAAACGGCATATCAGTTGGAACCATCGCTGCAAATTCTACCGCTACTATTGCATTTCAAGTAACTGTCCCGACTATTCCTCAAACAAACCCAATTTTAAATAGTGGTACGACAACTTACCAATACGTTCCTATCCCAAACCAACCAGTAGTAAATGGATCTGATATGACCAATACCGTATCTACTCAAGTCAATAATGCTACTGTAACTATGGCGAAAGCAGTGGATAAAAACTTTGCTGATATTGGCGATACACTGACCTATACAGTTTCCTTTGTAGGTACAGGTAATACGACTGCTAACAATGTTATTTTTACGGATATCATTCCCACTGGCACTACTTTTGTCTTAAACAGTTTAACAATAGATGGCACGACACAAGTTGGAGCAAATCCCGCTAATGGTGTGAACATAGGATCCATCCCAACTGGCACAACCAAAAATATTTCATTTCAAGTAGTAGTTAACACAATACCCGCGTCAAATGTCGTATCTAACGGATCAAGCGCTTCTTATCAATACACCGTCAACCCTAGCCAATCACCCGTTACAAAAAACATTTCTTCCAATCTCGTTTCCACTCAAATTAACAATGCGAATTTAACATTAACAAAATCTACAAACAAACAATTTGCCACAATTGGCGAAACTATAAGTTATACAATCCTTATTACAAACAGTGGAAATACGGCGGCTAATAACGTTCAACTAACAGATCCACTTCCAAACGGAACGATATTGACTCTAGGTTCTGTAACTCTTAATGGCGTTTTGCAAAATGTAGATTCTCTCGTTGCCTTACCTATCGGCACAATTCCTGGCGGAGCTACTTTCACCTTATCCTTCCAAGTAACAGTCATTAACATTACTGCACAAAACCCTATCATTAATAACGCTTTCGCCTCTTATATTTACACTGTAAATCCAAGCCTGCCACCAACTTCAAAAACAACAAATTCTAATTCTGTTACATCGACAATTAGACTAGCAAATCTTCATGCTATTAAATCTGTAGATAAAACGTTTGCGGAAGTTGGAGATGTATTAACTTACACATTTGCTCTTACAAACGACGGAAACGTTGCAGCGAACAATGTATTACTATCCGATTCCATTGCGAATGGTACTTCCTTTGTGCCAAACAGTGTTATGATTAACGGTGTTACTCAGCCGGGCGTTACACCAGCTAGCATCAATATTGGCAGTATCAACGCTGGCACTACCATTACAGCTTCATTCCAAGTATTAATAACTAGTATTCCAAATCCTAACCCTATTTCAAATAGCGCTTCCATTTCCTATAACTTTATCGTTGATCCAAACGCTTCCCCTGTAAGTGCAAACACAACTTCAACCACTACATTTACTCAAGTAAATGATGCAAATGTCATTTCGGCAAAAACAGTGGATCGAGCGTTCGCTACCGTTGGGGATATATTAACTTATACCGTTATTTTAACGAATGCAGGAAGTGTTTCTGCTGATAGTCCAACTTTCGTAGATACAAATCCCGATGGCACTATCTTTATCCCAAACACTTTCCTTATTAATGGTGTACTCCAAAATAACGCAGATCCAAATATCGGTGTTCCGTTACCTTCCATTCCTGCTAACGGCTCACTTACCGTCTCTTATCAAGTAACTGTCACCTCTTTACCAACACAAAACCCAACAATAAATTCCTCTAGTACACAGTATAGCTTTATTCTAAATCCGGGCGACCCACCAACTATAGAAATATCTTTAAGTAACACTGTAAGTACACAAATTAATTTAGCAAATGTAGTTATTGTCAAAGAGGTCGATTTAACTATCGCCGATGTCGGGCAACCAATCACATATACAATTTCCTTAGCTAATCTTGGCAATACTACAGCAAATACTGTTGTTGTTACCGACATACTGCCTCCTGGAACTACTCTCGTACCAAATAGTATTTTTATAGGCGGTGCTTTACAGCTAGGCGCAGATCCAAGTGCCGGTCTTCAAGTTGGTACAATTCCAGCAGGCGGAATTACAACAATTGTCTTCCAAATTAGTGCAAATGGGATACCTTCACCAAATCCAATTCAAAATAGCGCTTCACTTCAATATAGCTTTATCGCTGATCCAAGTTTACCTGCTGTCGTTCAAAACGCCTCTAGCAATATAGTAACTACACAAATTAATACTGCTACTATCGTAGCGAATAAATTAACAAGTACAAACTTTGCTGATGTCGGTGATAGCATTACGTATGCAACTGTACTAACAAATAACGGGAATATTCCGGCTACTAATGTTATTTTTACGGATGTTATTCCAAGTGGTACACTTTTCATTCCAGATAGTGTAGCAATTGATAATGTGCCTGTAGCTAATGTTAATCCAGCAAACGGCATCTCCATCGGTACAATTGGAGCAAACTCCTCACGTACTGTTTCCTTTCAAGTGAATGTACCAGCTATTCCATCCATTAATCCCATTACTAATCAATCAGGCACTACATTCCAATACACGTACGATCCATCCAAACCAGCCGTAATGCAAATGACTTCTTCTAACACTGTACAGACAACAATTAATAATGCTACGGTTGCCGCTACAAAATCTGTAGATAAACAGTTTGCTAACGTAAATGATATTATTACGTACACGACTACCTTAACGAATAATGGGAACATACTTGCATCAAACGTGATATTTACAGATGTAATTCCAAACGGGACATCGTTTATTCCTAATAGTGTCACAGTAAACGGGAATATACTCCCGAATACAAATCCTGCTAACGGAATTGCAATTGATCCAATCAATCCGAATGCAAATACTATAATCTTGTTTCAAATAAAAGTGAATTCCATCCCTAATCCAAATCCAATCCCGAACCAAAGTAATACAACGTACCAATATATCGTAAACCCTAACTTACCTCCAGCATCCGCCAATGCGTTAAGCAACTTAATAACAACGCAAATTAATAATGCTACGATCATCGCTACTAAGTCAGTGAATACACCGAAAGCTGCAATTGGAGATATCGTCACCTATACGATTGCAGTTACAAATACAGGAAATATCCCTGCTAGTGCTACAGTTTTAACAGATGGACTTGGACCAGGTGCATCCTTCGTCCCGGATTCTGTTACGATAAATAACGTTTCACAACCTGGGTTAGATCCTTCACTAGGAATTCCGTTAAACGATATTCCACCAGCAAATACTATATTCATTACATTCCAAGTAAAAATACTCGCAATTCCCCCTAGTGGTGCTTTAACGAATAATGCCCTTGTAAATTATGAGTATACAGTTAATCCAAACCAGTCACCTGCTGTTGGTAGCACTGTAACAAACACGACCGCTACTCCGATTGTTGATGCTACTTTAGTTTTAAATAAAAATGCGAGTACAACTTTCGCTACGATTGGTGATACGATTACATTCACCTCATCTGTTACAAACACAGGAAATACAACTGCGAACAACATTGTTTTTACAGATTCGATTCCAAATGGTACTGCCTTTGTCCCAAATAGCTTTAAGATAAATGGTGTAACCGTCCCGAATGCAAATCCACAAAACGGTATCAATATTGGTAACATGAATTCAAATGCATCGGTTACACTCAGTTTTCAAGTAAACATTACAACGATTCCAAACCCTAATCCAATTCCTAACAAATCATCGCTTCAATATAGTTTTATTGTAGATATAAATGAACCACCTGTTTCACGAACAGTTCAATCCAATAAAACTTTTACACAAGTAAATACTGCTTCCGTTATCGCAACAAAAACTGCGAGCAGTGCATTTGCTGCTGTTGGAGATACAATTACGTATACAACCACCCTTACCAATAGCGGAAATACAACTGCAAATACACCTATTTTTATAGATATATTACCTACTGAACTTTCCTTCGTTCCTGATAGCGTACAAATTAATACCATCCCACAACTTGGATTTAGGCCAGATAGTGGGGTTCCTTTAGACCTAATTCCAGTTGGAGGATCGACAACCATTACCTTCCAAGCTATTGTCGGTTCAATACCAGCTTCAAACCCTACGATGAACCAATCTAGCACAACATACTCTATCATTGTTGACCCTACCGAGCCGCCTGTTACAGAAACAGCTACTAGTAATCCGGTCTTAGTTCAAATTAACGAAGCAATTATTCAAGCAACAAAAAGTGTGGATCGACTATTTTCTGACATAGCACCCGGAAATTCATTTTTAACGTATACAGTTTTATTAGAAAATATCGGAAACACGACTGCTACTAATATCATTTTTACAGATTTGATTCCAAATAATACAGTATTTATAGAAGATAGCGTTCGAGTAGGAGGAGTTTTATTACCTGGGGTAAACCCAGCGAACGGGATACCAATTGGGGATATTATCGCAGAGGACTTTATAAACGTCACCTTCCGCGTTCAAGTAGTTAGTATTCCAAATCCAATTTTTACAATCGGACCCGGTGGGCCAAACTCACCGGTTGTAAACGGTGCTTCTATTAATTATCAATTTATGACAGGACCTAATTTACCACTTGTTTCACGAAGTACAACATCCAATTCTGTTTCGACACAAATAAATTCCGGGGAAATTGCACTGGTTAAATCTGTAGATAAAACTTTTGCAACGATCGGCGATACAATTTCTTATACAATTACATTAAGTAATCCAGGAAATGTCACTTCACAAAATATAATTTTCACGGATACTTTACCTGACGGAACGACATTTATATCCGGAACTCTTACAAATGATTCTGGTACACAGCAAATAGGCAATCCAGCGAACGGGATTCAGATTGGAAATATAAATCCCGGTAGTACGGCTACTATTACGATAAACGTACTTGCTACAAACATTCCAAGTATAAATCCAATTTCTAATTTTAGTTCTGTACAATTTCAGCATATTGTCGATCCAAGTCAACCGGCTATAACACAAACCGCTTCATCTAATACCGTTACTACGACAATAAATAGCGCAATATTAACTACAACAAAAAGTGTTGATAAATCTATTATTTCTGTTGGTGATACAGTTACGTATACAACTACTATTACGAATACAGGAAATACACCAGCTACAAATGTAACATTTACAAGCGCTATTCCGGCTAGCACTACATTTATACCCAATTCGGTCACAATAAATGGTATCCAGCAACCTGACGCACAACCAGCACTTGGAGTAAATATACCAAATATCGCACCTGGCGAAACAGTAACTGTTACTTTTCAAGTAAATGTTATTTCTGTTCCTCCTTCAAATTCGATTATGGGTAATGACACAATTTTATATTCTTATACTGTTGATCCAAACGGAACTCCTGTTACAACTTCTACTTCAACTAATATCGTTACAAACCCTGTACTTGACGCTATGATAACGATGGTAAAATCAGTCGATCAAACACTTGTAACACTTGGTGATACCATTACCTATACGACCGTTTTAACGAATAGTGGTAATACAAATGCAACTAACATTACTTTCACTGATCTTATACCAGATGGTACAACGTTTATTACTGATAGCGTTACAATAGATGGCATCACGCAAATTGGACTTAATCCTAATACAGGTATAACGATTGGAGCAATTGCTCCTAACAACTCAATATCTATAGCATTTCAAGTGACCGCTACTTCTACACCTGTTCAAAATCCTATTGCCAATTCCGCTAGTGCTTCTTACACATTTATCGCTGACCCAAATGCCCCTATTGTTTCAAGGACTGTTATTTCAAACACAGTGTTCACTACAATTAATACAGCTACCATTCTTTCATTAAAACAAGTCGATAAATCATTTAGCCGCATCGGAGACACACTCACCTATACTGTTGCTTTAACAAACAATGGAAACTCATCCGCACAAAATGTTATTTTCACAGATACAATGCCGAGTGGAACTACATTTATTGCAAACACATTTTCTATTAACGGTGTTCCTCAAATGGGAGCAAATCCTGCGAATGGTGTAGATATCGGACTTATCACAGCTGGGACTACAGTAACTGTTTCATTTCAAGTGACCATAACCTCATTACCAACTGAAAACCCAATTGTAAACTTCTCATCGACATCGTACCAATTAGTCTCACCACCTGATGCGGAAACTTCAATTAGTAATCCTGTTTCAACTCAAATTAAAGAAGCAATATTATCTATGACGAAAAATGAAAGTGTATCCTATGCAGATATCGGGCAAACTGCTTTTTACACTACTTCTATTGCGAATTTGGGTAATACCGATGCTACTAACATTGTATTCACAGATGTATTACCATCTGGGCTTACATTTATCCCGAGCACATTAACTGTCGATGGCATTTTACAACCTGATGCGAATCCAAATACAGGGGTAGTACTTGCAACACTTCCACCAACTGAAATATATAGTATCGTCTTTCAAGTTATAGTTAACAGTATTTCACCTATAAATCCAGCACCGAATACAGCATCAACGACGTATGAGTTTACTGTTGATCCAGGTAACCCGCCGGTATCGAATACAGCTACCTCCAACACTACACTTCTTCAAATAAACAACGCAAATATTATTAGCACAAAAACAGCAAACCTTACTTTTGCGGATGTTGGTGATACAATAACATTTACACTTAACCTTCCTAATACAGGGAATACAACTGCAACTGATGTAACCATTATTGATATTCTTGATAGCAATTTAACTTTCGTTCCGAATAGTTTCACAGTTAACGGGCAAACCATCCAAAATGCCGATTTATCTACCGGTGTAAATATTGGTTCAATTAATGGTGGTAATGCGGCAATTGTCACATTCCAAGCAACTGTTACTACACTTCCAGCACTTAATCCAATTACCAATTCTGCTTCTAGCACATATCATTATGTCGTTGATCCTAACCAGCCACCTACTATAACTTCCAATCAATCTAATACAACGACATCACAAATTAATACCGCTATTCTTACAGCACAAAAAAGCACAAATGTATCTACGGTAGATATCGGGCAGGATATTGTCTACACCGTTACAATTACAAATAGCGGAAATGTTAGTGCAACTAATGTTATTTTTACCGACCTTATTCCAGACGGAACTTCCTTTGAACCGAATAGTTTTACACTTAACGGAACTAGCATCCCAAATGCAAACATAATTACAGGCGTTCCAATTGGTGATATCGCGCCAAACCAATCTGTCATCGTAGCATTTCATATTAATGCAAATGAAATTCCGCCTATAAATCCAATTACCAATCAGGCTAGCGTTAGCTTTCAACATATCGTTAATCCAGCAAATCCTCCAGTTTCAAAAAACATTACTTCTAACAACGTTACAACAAAAATTGAAAGTGCTATTTTAACTACTATTAAAATAGGAGATAAAACTTTTGCCACTATTGGTGATACGATTACGTATACAACTACTATAACCAACACAGGAAATATTCCTGCTAACAACGTTATTTTCTCAGACCCTTTACCGACATGGACACAATTTGTTGCAGGATCAGTCATTGTTGATGGCACTTCATTACCATCCGTTTCTATCATTGACGGTGTTGGCATAAATACAATCAATCCAAATCAAATCGTAACAATTGTATTCCAAGTTCAAATCGTAAGCAATCCAACAACTTTCACACCTGAACTCCAAAACTTAGGATTTGTTAACTTCCAATATAACGTAGGCAATTCATTACAGGCTCAACCTGGTAATGTGGAAACGAACGTCTTCGTTACTTCTATTAATTCAGCAATACTTTCAGCTGTAAAAACTGCTAATACAGCCTTTGCAAATATCGCAGACACGATCACTTATACAGTTTTGATTCAAAATAGCGGCAATACAAACGCTACGAATTTAAATTTCTCAGACATTATTCCAGCTGGAACGACTTTTGTTGAAAATAGTTTTTCTGTAAATGGAAGTACCATTCCAGGGGAAAATCCAAATAACGGAGTTAATATTGGAACCGTTAACGCAGACAGTTCATTAACTGTTACTTTCCAAGTCATAGTTACATCTACTCCACCTTCAAACCCAATTACAAACGTTGCATCTATTCAATACGCATTCATTGTTGATCCGACTGCTCCTCCTGTTACAGGCACAATAAGTTCTAATAGCGCTTCAACACAAATTAATAACGCTACTGTTACAACTGTTTTAGAAGCAAATCGAACAATTGTATCTATCGGAGATGTAATTACGTATACAGCAACATTAACGAATACCGGAAACTTCCCTGCAAATTCTGTATTACTCATTAACGGAATTCCTGTAGGTGCAGTATTCGTTCCAAATAGTGTTACGTTAAATGGAATTCCGCTTCCAGATGCAAGTCCAACTCTCGGTATTCCAGTTGGTATTATCGCACCAGGTGATTCTGCTACTATTACGTTCCAATTTCTTGCTAGTTCTATTCCACCGCAAGGGGCGATTATAAATCAAGCCATTACAAGTTACACGTATATTGTAGATCCGAGTCAACCTCCAGTTACAGCAACATCCTCATCTAATACGGTGAATACAGCTGTCGTTGATGCATCGTTATCCGCAACTAAAAATACAGATTCTCTCGTACAATCTACAAACGGTACAATCACTTACACAGTAGTCGTTCGAAATAACGGAAATACAACTACAAATACAGTTATTTTAACAGATTTGGTCCCAGAAGGAACTGCACTTATTCCTAATAGCGTGACCATTAATACCGTTTCCGTTCCAGGCACCGATCCAAACGTAGGAATACCATTAAACGCCATTGCGCCATCAGAAATCGTCACCGTCACATTCCAAGTTATCGTTCAATTCATTCCAAGTGTGAATCCAATTTCTAATACAGCCCGTATTGACTATACTTTTATCGCCGATCCAACTACTCCAATCATCTCTCGAACAATTATGTCTAATCCAGCTTTCACACAAATTTCAGATGCGACTATCCTTTCTTTAAAAGCAGTCAATGTACAACAAGCAACAACGGGCGATATTTTGACCTACACGATCACATTAGAAAATACCGGAAATATCTCAGCAACTAATCTCTCATTTTTAGATTCTACTCCAGATGGTACTACATTCGTAGAAAATAGTTTTACACTTAACGGAACAGCTATACCTGGTGCCAACCCAAATGTAGGTGTTACTTTGCCTAACCTAGCAGCAAACGCTACTCACCTTATTTCGTTCCAAATTCTTATTAACGATCCATTCTCGCAAGAATCGATTACAAATCAATCCAATACAACATATACAATTCAACCAGACCCAGGGCAACCGCCTATTACTGAAACATCTACAAGTAATATCGTCATTACAAATTTCGTGCAAGCACAATTGACAATTACAAAAACATCCAATCCAATAACTGTAGATATTGGTGGAACTATACTTTATATTTCTGAAGTGAAAAATATCGGCAATGTTGACGCAATAAATATTATTTTCACAGATTCTATTCCAGCTGGGACTACATTCGTTCCCGATAGTGTCACAATTAACGGTGTCCTTCAGCCAGGTGTAAATCCAGAAAACGGAATACCGATTGAAACGATTCCATCAAACAGTTCCAAAACGATACTATTTCAAGTGCATACAAATAATCCACCTACTGAAACCGAAATTGTAAATCAATCATCTGCAAATTACCAATATGTAAGTATCCCTACAGCCCCACCAGTGAATCGCTCTGCAAATTCTAACGTTGTTACAACATCGCTTCAAAACGCAAATATTATTTCTGTTAAAAGTGCTGATGTAACTTTCATATCAATCGGGCAAAATATTACCTATACAAATACACTACAAAATATAGGAACCGTTCCAGCTAATAATACTGTGTTCATTGATAACATTCCAGAAGGTACTATATTCATTGAAGATAGCTTATCAATAAATAATGTGATTCAGCCTGGCGCGAATCCTGAAAACGGAGTAACTCTCGGCACGATACAACCAAATGAAACAGTCACTATTTCATTCCAAGTACAACTTACAAGTATACCTTCGGGCAATACAGTCATTAATATTTCAGACACTTCGTATGAATACCAAATTGACCCTAGTTCTCCAATTATTCAGCGTAGATCGTTACCAAATGCAGTAAACACTGAAGTGCGGACGGCAAATGTTAGTGCAATTAAATCCGCCAATAGATCCATTACACGCATCGGTCAAATCATCACATATACAGTCGCAGTTACAAACTCTGGTACAGTACCTATTACAAATACTCTCCTAATTGACGCAATTGCAGCTGGGACCACATTCGTTCCAAATAGCATCCTTGTGGATGGCATACCAAGACCTGACGAAAATCCAATTACCGGAATCGCCCTTGATATAATTCTTCCAAATAATACGATTATTGTTACGTTCCAAGTAAATGTAGTCTCTATACCTTCTCAAAATAACATTAATAATATCGCCGTCATTCACTATGAATATAAACCAGACCCAAGCTTACCACCTATTTCAGAAACGACCTCTTCCAATAGTACAAATATACAATTTATTGATGCTATTCTTATCGCTACAAAATCCGCTAATAAAGTATTAGCTAATATTGACGAAACCATTGAATATACAGTATTCATTCAAAATAACGGATCCACTACAACTAACTCCATCTTTTTTACAGATACTATAGCGGATGGAACAGTATTTATTCCAGGAAGCGTAATAGTTAACAATACGGTACTTCCTGCAGCAGATCCAAATATCGGCTTTTCCATTCCTAACATCGCGTCAGGGCAATCGACTACAATAACATTCCAAGTTTCCGTTACGAATTTGCCAGCTGTAAATCCAACACCTAATACTGCAAACATCGTCTACGACTTTATTTTCAACCCTGACTTTGCACCAATTCAAAAATCTACTACTTCCAATACTACTTTCGTTCAAATTAATGATGCTGATATCGTTTCACTTAAAACTGTTGATTTGACTTCTGTAACAATTGGTGACATTTTAACTTATACAACAACTTTAACAAATACAGGGAATACGGATGCTACTGCTGTTGTATTTACAGACAATATTCCTGATGGAACAACCTTTATAGACGGTAGCGTTTTAGTAAATAATATTCCTCAGCTTAACGCCAATCCAAGTGCCGGTATACTTGTAGGAACGATTGCTCCTGACATTTCTATCCCAGTCACATTTTCTGTTACCGTGGTAGCTCTTCCAGCTAGCGGTCACATTCAAAATCAATCAACTTCTCGTTATACAATAAATGGTGAAGAAAAAATATCAACTAGTAATATTACCTTCACTGAAGTTATTTCTGTTAATGTAATTGCGACAAAAACAACGCCAATCCAATACGCTGACCTACAAACTATCATCCCTTATACAATTCCCATCATAAATAACGGAAATATACAAGTGGAAAACATTATTGTTACAGATATCATTCCAGCAAATACGAGCTTTATAGAGAATAGTGTTATTGTGAATGGCAACGCTCGTCCAAATGACAACCCACTTAGCGGTATACAAATTGATAACATTCCGCCTAATACGACAGCAACTATTCTATTCCAAGTACGGGTTACTTCGATTCCGCAAATAAATCCAATCTCTAACACGAGTACAATTGAATATGAATACACGTTACCGAATCGACCGCCTATTACCGAAACTATTATTTCAGCAGCTGCCGTAACAGAAATTAATCACGCAAATTTGACTAGTAACAAAGCTGTTGACCTTGCATTTGCAACGGTCGGTGATACGTTAACGTATACGATTACACTAAATCAAACTGGTAATGTTTCAGCAAATGATGTAATCATTCAAGATATTATTCCTCAAGGTACTACGTTTATAGAAAATAGCGTCATTGTAAACGGAGAAACTCTTCCGGGAGTTAATCCAATAAGCGGCATACCAATTGGTACTATAATTGTAGGCGAAAGTGCTATCGCTTCATTCCAAGTAACTGTGACTTCTATTCCAACACCAAATGAACTCAACAACCAAGCAATTACTACTTTTAAATATATAGTCAACCCAAATAACTTACCTGTTACAAATACGACTACAACAAATACTGTCACAACAACTGTCCAAAATGATAATGTTGTTGCCATAAAATCTGTTAATGCCACGAATGCATTACCTAGTCAAACTTTAACGTATACAATTACAATTTCTAATAGCGGTAATGTGACGATTGAAGATCTTCTTGCCATAGACACCGTACCAGTAGATACAACCTTCGTTACTAACAGTGTTACAATTAACGGAATCAATCAGCCTAATGCAAATCCCGAAAATGGTATTACATTAGGAAATCTTGCTCCTAATGAATCTGTTATCATTACGTTCCAAATAACAATATCTTCTTCGACTCTTCAATCTGCAATCAATAACGATGCTTCTGTTTCCTATACTGTTACCATTGATCCGAATGAACCACCTATTACAATTACAAAGCAAACAAATACCGTTACAACAACACTCATCGATCCAATGGTGCGCATTGAGAAAAACGCTGACAAATCTATTGTCGTTATAGGAGATATTATTACATTCACATTAGAGATATTTAATCATTCCCCAATTCCTACAGTAAATACTTCCGTTTTAGATATGATTCCAGCTGGTACAACATTTATAGAAAATAGTGTAACCATTAACGGTACCCAAATCCCAAATATCCGTCCAGATACTGGTATTAATATCGGAGCTTTACCTGCAGATGGAGTAGTAACTATAACATTTAAAGTTCTCGTAACTTCTATCCCTTCAAACAGTACAATTATCAATTCTGCAACAGTTACAGCTGCTTTCCAACTGACGCCACAGGATCCGATTATTACTTTCATCGTTAATTCGAACATTGTTCGCATACCAGTTCAATTTATAACTGCAACTGTGCTTAAAAACGCTTCCGTTAGCTCAGCTTATTTAAACCAATACTTTGATTATACGGTGCATATTACGAATACCTCGGAATTTTCAATTACAAACATTTCTTTACAAGACACCATTCCTGCAGGTTTACGATTTATTGGCAGATCCGTTATAGTTGACGGCATATCACTTCCTTTAGCTGATCCAAATTTCGGATTCCTAGTTGCAACTAACTTTGAACCAAATGAAGTAATTATTGTGTCATTCACAGTACAAGTAATGGATCAGCCAGTAAACAATAAATTTATAAACACCGCTAATATTTCCTTACAACTTCAAACATCTCCTGCCGAACCACCTATAACAATAACAATTGTAAGTAACAAAAACATCGTCTCTTTCCTCCCACCAAATATAGAGCGTGTTTTACCAAACTTAAGTTGCTTCTTTGACGGTGAACGCTTTATACGAATTACTCCTCGGAACATACGAAAATATTTCGGGCCTTGGATTTGGTGGAATTAATTCAAATAAATAAAAGAGATTGTAGTTTGATTTAAACCAAACTACAATCTCTTTTTCATGCCATAGGCTACGCTTTTTTCGTTTGTTGTCTACATTGCACTTGAATATCATGAAATGTATTTCCTGAACTTTCATTTGGTAAATCGCTATTTCCATCGACTTCTATTCCATACTGGCAACCATCAATAAAAATAGATTGAAATACATTTGCATTAATCCAACAAGGTGTATTAATATCATCTACATATTCTATTTTCAAATATATTGCGATTTGAAAATTTTTAATTTAAATAAAGTTAAATTTTTTTACTTTATTTAATTATTAGCACCACTATACGACACATGCCGTTTCTCAATCCGTTCTTCAATTTCTTTCATATTTTCTTTATTACTTAATAGTGATTGTTTATTTTCTATTAATAATTGTTTAAAAGATTTTCTCACTTTTTTTCGCATTGTCAGTTTCCTCCTTAACGATTACAAATAACTTATCAAAGGATGGTTTATTTAAAAGATAAGTAATTATCTGTGTAGACTTATAATAATTGATTGTTGTGAAATCCATTTGAACTTCATATGAAAACTGAGTTTATATTCTGACAACTTTGTGAACAAAAAAGAAAGATAGATCAAAATTATGTTTGATCTACCTTTCCATACCCTTTAAAGCATATTAATCAATATTTCAGGTCTTCCCCAATTCATTTCGCCGCAAACGAATCGTAGTTTTTCTTCGTTCATTGTGTGTAACCCTTCTTCTAACGAACATGAAATTGGAACTTCACAATGAATTTGCGCTAATTGTAAAGAGATATTTAAATTCTCTAAATCACTTTCAATTTTTGTGCGCTGCCCTTTCGTTAATGATGCTATATTTTCTAGTACTGCCGATACTGTGCCGTATTCTTGAATAAGCTTATACGCTGTTTTTTCACCAATACCTTTTACACCTGGATAATTATCACTTGTATCTCCCATGAAAGCTTTCGCATGCACGATTTGCCAAGGTTCTACACCTTTCTCTTCCATGATTTTTTCCGGTGTGTAATACTCGTAATTTCCAATTCCTTTACGAAGAAGCATAACTGTAACATTCGTATCAACAAGTTGAAGTAAATCTGTATCACCTGTCAAAATATAAACTTCCGCTTCATTGCAATATTGTTTTGCAAGCGTACCGATGCAATCATCCGCTTCATAACCTTTCATACCGATTACAGGCATAGATAATTTCGCGGTCATTTCTTGTACTAAATCAAATTGCGGAATTAATTCTTCCGGCGGTGCTGCACGGTTTGCTTTATAATTCGAGAAAGATTCCGTTCTAAATGTCGTACTTCCCATATCCCAGCACGTTACAATGTGCGTTGGTTCGATTGCTTGTGTTGCTGTTAATAAATGCTTCATATAACCATGAATCCCATTCGTTGGGGTACCATCTTGTCGTTTCATAAATTGTCCATATACACTTGTTGCGTAAAAAGCACGAAATAATAGTGCCATACCATCAACTAATAATACTTTTTTCATAATTCCTCTCCTACTAACAAAAAATAATAACCTCACGTTATCACGTAAGGTTATATATAGATTACCATTCTACGTTTTTGTTCAACTTTGTCTATTATACATTGTTTTTGTATATTTAGCATCATTAACACATTAAGACATTCTACCGCAACAAGTATGAAGTATTCCTGAATACGTATTTTTACCAGTCGAAACAACTACAGCCTTTGCATTTCCGTCAACAATATACGTACCTTTGAAACATACATTTTCAAGTTCAAGTGGATTATAGTCTTTCATCCGTTTTAATGGAATAAATCGTTTACGTTCAAGATGATAGCAACTTTCAAATTTCTCAATACTAGCATCGTTTCCTGTCAGCATAGATTCATTTACTAATAAATCATTTGCATAAATAATACGTACATCTGCTGGCACTGTATCGCCCTCTGCAAGAAAAATCATATCTCCAGGTACAAGCTCTTGTACTGGTAATTTCATCATTTTTAGTTCACTGTTTAGTCCTGTTACGCTACAGCCAACTACTCTAGAAACAGTAACTGTTTCACATTGTAATTCATCATGCACATTTTGTTTTGAAAGACCTGGAATCATTCCACTTAGCTTCATCATTACTTCCGCAATACGCGCCCTTTTTGAAGTTAATTCATTTCGGCCGTATACTTGAATACGTTTTTGTGCCTCTTTCATAGATAGTCCGTCTCTTGTTGTTTTAAAATACGCAAATACAGATTTTACATCTCTTGTTGCGATTTCAATTAATAAATCTTTATTTTTTTGAAGCATTGTTTGTTCTTTCATTGCTTTTTTACTTAATTTATACGGAGTGTTACCCACACTTTTATTTACATATAACATATTATCGTCTCCTCCTTTACAACATAGGAAGAAACGCTTTGTTTCTCAATTTATCCACTTCACCGTGAAAGTGTCTAGCGCTTAAATACTCGAATAAACGCTACATTATGATAAATATAAAGGGAGGAACAAGTCGTTTCCTGCCTACATCATATATTTTTGATTTGAAGTATATGGGTAACGGAACCGAGTCAGAATTTGACATGCTCCTCACCTCCTCTTTAATTTTTTAGTTATAATCTATACTATGAAATTACTCATAGCTTGGTAACAAAAAAGACCCTTACTCATAAGAGAGCAAAGGTCATTGCATACACAAATAAGCGATTCCCAATATAATATAATTAGAAATCTACGGACCTCTCCCTCGCCGAGTTTTAGCACTGTATAGCATAGGTTCATTACCAGCTACGTTAAGAAAAACCTTAATTCGATCATTCCTGTTGACCCATTGGCGTCTCTCGACATTTTTGGGCAGTAGCATTTCTCTATACAGGAGCCTCACCTAACAGAGACTTATTTTAATTATATAGAAAATGTTACTCCTATTTAAAATAGATGTCAACACTTTGTATGGAAACTTTTCCTTATTACAACAACTATCTCGAGTTTAGTACACTAATACGCATCCTTCTCAGCGTTCGGCTACATAAAGTGAAACTTTAATCAGTGGGGGTTTTGTTCATCGCCCACTGATTATTACCCTTCACCAATCGGGCTTTTACGGGCAGTTAATCTCCCAACTAACTTCTTTGCTCCAGCTGAATTTTGAGGTGGAAGTTTTACTGCTCACAAATAGCGGGATAAATTAATTAAGCACATATTGCAAAAAATTAGCACATGAAAAATAAAACCCTTACGTTAAAATGTAAGGGTTTTAATATGTTACACAACCAGCAATTACAATTCCGATGGAAAGTGATAAAAACATAAGGAAAAGACCAACTGCTTGATTATCTTCTTCAAGACTTTTATTAATATTAAAACGTGGTGTAAGCCATTCTGCTAAATAAAAGACAATAATTTGAGCTAATATCCCAACAGCTCCCCATGAAACCATATCAAGAATTGAAATAGAATTAGCAGCCGTTGAATATAAAACGATAGCAAGACCAAGTAATCTTCCTCCAAGTACATAGCTTACCGCTTTATTCCCTTGAGCCATTAACTTAAATTCCTTAACTTTCGTTGTCACTTCCATAAGAAAAAGACCGATACATAAAAGTGCAAGTGATACTGCTAAATATAGTAAAAAATTAATCATTTATTTTCCTCCTTCTTAATACCTACCGGTAAATAATACGATTCATTTCCCGTAATTTTTTCTCCGGCACGTATACCGATGCTGCTCGCTTTTCCAGCAATTAAAAAAGCCCCAAACACGTATGACAGCTTCTCAATTCCTTTTTCAGTTTCCAAAAATACAACTGGAAGCTCTGTATATTTCTGAAATATAGGAAGTGACGATTTATACGTTTCATGTGCATTTCGAATCATAATATTTGTATCCTTATCACGAATCGTAATCGTGTCACCTTCCCTACCGAACGAAGGTTTTTGAACGAAAGGACTTTTCCCAAAAAATAAATCCGGCTCAAAATATGTAGGAAGCATATATTCTTTAATCCACTTTTGTTCCTCACTTGTGTAAAAAGCACCTTCTTCTGCTAATCCCCAAATAAGACATTGAATTGATTTCGGCTGAATTAAAAAGGCCGACAAAGGATTTATAATAAAAAGCTTTCCTTCTTTTACAAGTTGCAAAAGTTCTACTCCCACCAAATCCCCCGTTTCGGGATCTTGATCTTCAATTAAGTCTTCAATTGGATATGTTTGGCGATACAAAACATCAATTGGTACACCATCTCTATCTACTAAAGCATCATCTGTAATTCTAAGTTCTGTCATTGGCATCACTTTATTTTCAACATGACATAGCCCACTCAAATACATAGTCGTATTCCAATCTTCTATATGTTCATGATGAGCTGTGAAAACAACATTTGGATCTTCCATTCCTTTTGTAAACTCCATTACGGCTTTTGTAATACCGGAAGAAAGTAAGCGCTCTTGATTTGCATTTGGATCATCATAGCCTAATTTTTCACAAACTTTTCCATTCATTTGAAAGCATTCCACAATAAAAGTTGGAGTGTCACTATTAAACTCAAGCATTTTAATACGATTATCATCTGTTAAAGCAAAATCAAATCGTGAAATAACAGATTCAGGATACATTCCTTTCAGTCTAATAAAAGGCAAGCTTGCATCTGGAAAACCAAGTTCAAGAAGCTGTTCATTAGATAAATCCCGAAGAAGTCTAGCAGTCTTAAAAAATATTTTCCCCATTCGTTCAGTTGCTAATTGTAATTGTTTCATCGTTTGCTCTGTTATTGGAAAAACATGAAACAAACTATACTCACATTCATATAAATCCGACCAGAAATGCGGATAATTCGAATAAAATCCTTTTCGTTTCTTTATGTATTGCGACATATTTTAACCTCCAAATCCACCTTTTGAACCGCTTCCAATTCCACCTTTAAATTCGGCCGAAGATTGATAAGTTTTAAACGCTGATGAATTTTTGAAGGTGGATTTATTTTGATAGTATTTACCACCATAAAAGTAATGTCCACGATAACCTGAACTACTATCATCACACTGCCAAACACCAAGCTCATCATCCCAATCCCAATCAGAACAACTATTATCATTCGGTTCGGGGGGAATATCTTGCGCACAGCCAAATAAAGTGCCCGTCATTAAAGATGTCAGAACACCACCTACTAGCCATTTCGTTTTTGTCACCTTTGCACTCCCCTTTTTAAATTATATTTCTATTATATAAGATGTCATGATAAAGTAGAAGAAAAAGGAAGAAGAGGGATAAAATGCGATTGGAATATCGGCTCTATGATGAAACTAACGGGTATCCGGCTTTATGGAACTACGCAAATATTTCTAATTCTGAAATTGTCGCGCGCATGACTTGTGAATATTTTATAAAAGATGGAAATACATATGTCGTTACTGCAACTTCAGTAGATCCAAACGGGACAGCAGTGTTATATATACAAAAAGAAGTTTTTTTCAACGACCCTTCAGATCCTACATACTCGCACATAGGTTTTGAAATTCGAGAACTAAAGGAAGCAAGCTCAATTATGATAGAAAGTAAAGATGTGTGGAATTACGAGGACATCTTACCCTCTCTCCATTCAGATATTATATATATTCAACGGGATGGAATACATTTGGAATTCACCCTAGATTCAAGAGAAATTGATGAAGACCGCAAGTGCTATATTTATTATGGAAACTTTACAGGTAAATCGAGATAACATGAGCATATTTATTCAACAAAAAAACCTTACGTATAAAACGTAAGGTTTTTTATATAGTCCCACATATGCCGTTATCTATAGATGTCCATAAACCTGCTCTCACAGGTGGATGTTCTCACAAATGTTTGTAACTTCCTTCTTAAAAAGATGGCCTGCTATCTACATTTAAATATTGAACTTCCATATTATACTTATTGGTTTAAGACATACACAAGCTACGTACACCGTAGGAATTTTATATAATGTTAGTTGAAATAAGACCCCCGCAAGTGCCGTTCCTCGTAAATGTCCAAAAACCCGCTACTCGCAGGTGGATGCCCTCACAGTTACCGTACATCTTCCTCCACAAGGAAGGCTTGATGATGGTCACTAAATATTGAGCTTCCGTAAAACTAACATCGGTTTTAGACATAAATAAGTTACGCACACCGCAGGATGTATTATTTACTTGTCGTTATATTATCACATTGTTTCCAATGTGTAAAATATAATATTTTTGAAGCAATCTCTTGCTTGTGACCTTATTTTAATACAAATTATTTTTGCATGCAAGTGATTAATCTTCTTCTTTTGCAATTTGATTTTCTGGATAAGAAATCCAATCACTCCAGCTACCTGTATACAATTTAACATTTTGAAAACCAGCTAATTTTAATGCAACTATGTTCGGACACGCTGTAACACCAGAACCACAATATACGATTGTTTCCTTCTCTTTATCAAGATTTTGGAAACGCCCTTGCTGTTCCTCTTCGTTTTTAAAGTGTCCCGATTCTAAAATTCCATCTTTCCAAAAATAGTTTACTGCCGTCGGAATATGCCCTGCCTTCGGATCAACGAGCTCTTCCGCACCTGCATAACGTTTCGGCTCTCTAGAATCAATTAACGTAATATCTATACCTGCATGAATATTCTCTCTGACCGTTTCCATCGTTACAAGCATATTTTCTTGTATTTCCGGTATAAAAGGTTTTCGTGCAATAACTGGGATATTCGGCGTTGTGTGTAATCCATTCTCTTTCCAAGCTGGAAATCCACCGTCTAATATATACACTTTCTCATGTCCTACATAGTTTAATAACCACCATAAACGAGAAGCCATTGCACCAGCTTGACTATCATACGCAATTACTGTCGTATGTTCATCAATCCCAGCCTGTGAAAGCTTGTCTGCAAACTGCTCTATATTTGGTAATGGATGGCGACCACCATGCTCTATTACAGAACTTGATAAATCTAAATTTAAATCAAAATATAACGCATGGGGAATATGTTCTTCCTCATACTTCTCTTTACCCCAATTTGGATTCGCTAAATCAAAACGACAATCGACTATACGGACATGTTCATCTTCTAAATGCTCACGCAACCATTCGACTGTAACAATCATCCTTAACGCCCTTCTTTCTCGTTCACGCGACCTACATACTCCATAACCATATCTGTTGTAACAAGTTTACGCTGCGGCGCAACGCCGCGTTTTGCAAGGTCATTAATTTGCTTTGTTACCATATTAATTGCATCAACTGAGAAATGTTTTCCATTTGATGCAAGTGCGATCGCAGCCTCAATTGCTGCTTCGCGTTGCGCATCTAATTGTAAAAATATTTTTACAATCTCATTTTGTTTACGAGAATGTGCTGTAATTGCTTTATGTACTTCCATCTTCTCTTCCCCCTAATAATTTATACTTATTTGTTTAATTTCATTGCAAGCCGAATCATATCACGACATACAATTCCATTTTCAATAATCTCTTCTTCATAATGCTTTGAAAAGTAATCAAAATCAATAGAAAAAATACGAAATCCACATTTTTGATATAACGCAAGTTGTGAAATGCTAGAATTACCTGTACCAACTTCAAGTTTGTACATATTATATTCTTTAGCTTTTTCTATTGCATGCAACAATAACCCCTTACCAATACCTTTTCCTTGCATATGTTCTACAACCGCAATATTCATAATTTCCATTGTCTTTGGTCTTGTTTCCAAAAGCACATATACACCGATAATGCTTTCTTCTTGTTTAGCTATATACGTAAACCCTCTCTGTACATATGCATCAATTTGGCGTTCACTTGGATCAGCAAGGAGCAATAAAGATTTCGGTATAGCTTCTTTCGAAATACGCTCTATTACAACAGACATAAAAATTCCCCCTTCCCTATTGTTCTAAACCCCCCTTGTCTACCATAGATAATAGAAAGGAGGGATTCACCATGGACAACAATGAGAAAAAATGCAACGTCATCTCTATTGATGGAAAGAAAAAGAAGAGCGACACATATTCCTATCCAAAATTAGTAGTAGAAAACAAAACGTATGAGTTTTCTTCATTCGTCTTATGCGGTGAAACACCAGACGGCAGACGCTTAGTTCTTACCCATATGATTTCTACTGATGAGTTTGCAGGGTTTGTAAAATCTTTAGATACTGTACTACAAAAGAAAATTGAACGAATCTTTTTTTCATAACGGCTATTTAATATAAATTTCTTTTTCAATTTCTACTAACTGCTTTTGTAGCTCTTCTTTACTTTGTTCATATAGTGATACATCAATTGTTTCAGCTAAAGCGAATAATATACTTTCATAATAATTCTCAACATCTTGCTGCATCACTTTTTGGAATAGGTTCCATTTTGCATCCCACTCTTGCTTATAATGATGAACGAATAAATCTTCTTCATCAGCTACATAGTTTGATACGAAAGGTTCTAACACTCCTTTAGCGTCTTCTTGCATAAAAGCTTTATCATTTTTTTCAAAAAAGCTTTTCTCATTTTTAAAATGTGCCAGTGCCTTTTTAAAATCTTTTATTTCTATTGAAGGAAACGGCTCTTTATGTGTAATAACTTTATATTCATAATCCACTGTTCCACCCATAGAAATCGATTCATTTTCCACTTTGCAATTCACAACAATTTCATCCTTTGCACGCTTCATCGCTTCATCTATCCATTTTTCAAGACGTAATGATGTCGCACGCATTTCTTGTAATAAATCATGTTGAATAAATGAAACTAATTCCATTACACATTGTTGCAACTGCATTTTCACATTCCCGTCTGTTCGTAACGACGCCGGATTAATAAATTCAGTAAACACATCGTTATAGCGTAAAAATAGACGTTGGTGTACATAATAAAGCAATTCTTTCACTTCATTTTGCATTGCTTGCTCTTCAGCAAGTACACTATATGATGAAATAATATGAAGTAGCTGATCACGCTCTGCTTCATATTTTTTTGTTTGCTTCTCTTTCTCATCATTTCCCTGCTTCGCGCCATTTATCATATTTACAAGAAGCTGATTCGCTCCTTGCAATGCACTATATAAAGCGTGCACAGATACAAGCATTAAATCCCTCATCATAAAGGACGTAAATGATTCTTCAAACTTAGCAATCCCAGAGTTTTGTAAAATACCATACTTTTCTTTATCAATACTTTTCCCTTGCTTTTCTTCAAGTGCACATAAACTTGAAATTGCAAATAAACGTGGATTTCTAATACCGTATTGTAAGAGCTGATCCGCAATATAACCTTTTACCATTTCAAGTTCTTCTTCGGATTGTGCTAAATCGGCAGCATTTATTAAGAAGAACATTTTATCAAGTGCAAATGTATCCTTTACACGACCGAGCTGAATTAAAAACTCACGATCTGCGCGAGAGAAAACATGATTATAGTATGTTACGAATAAAATAGCATCTGCGTTTTTAATATACTGGAATGCAACATCCGTATGGCGAGCGTTAATAGAATCCGCCCCTGGTGTATCTACAAGAGCTACCCCTTGCCTTGTTAAAGCACAATCATAATAAAGCTCCATATGCTCAACAAAGCATGATTTTTCTTCATTAGCTACATAATCAGAGAACTCCTCTAACGTAACTTGTACTTGTTCCCCAAAGTGATTAGCAACTGCCTCATATCCTTTTTGTACCGCTCGTAAAAAGCTAAATGTTGTTTTTTGCTTCCCGCTTGGTGAAGGATATTTCATAATTTTATCAATTTGCGTTAACGCTTCTTCCAATGTAGCAATTTCATAGTGAAACATTTTATAAACAGCTTTCATATCTTCTAACAGCGCTTGCTCTGATTTAAACTGGACAATTACCGTTCCATGTTGTTTATCTTCTGTAACTGGCAAAATTTGATTTATTGTTGCTGTCGTTGGGTTTGGCGATACAGGAAGTACCTTTTCACCAAGCAATGCGTTAGCAAATGATGATTTCCCAGCACTAAAAGCTCCAAATAACGCTACTGTAAATTGCTTCGTTTCTACACGCTGTCTTTTTCCAACTACTTCTTGCTGTAAATGTTTCATTGTAGGCAATGGATCTAATATCGTTTCAGCTTTCTTCACTTTTTCTAATATACGCTGAATATTTAAAGCTTTCGTTCCTTTAATCTCTTCTTCACTAGCCGCTACGTTGTCATTTACAATTTCTTGCTCTTGTAGTGTAAACTTCTCACTAACAATTTGTTTTTTACTTTGTAATATTTCGTCTATTTGTAATTCATCTGGTATAGAAACATGTTCATTCCAAATATCTCCTAAATAGATCTCATATTCCTCATACTTCTTAATGTATTGTAATTTCGTTTCTTTTGCTGTTTGTAACATCGTGTATTTTTCAATTTCTTCTTCAATACGAGCAATCTCTATCTTCACTTTCTTCTGCAATATACCCGTACTTTTCCCGAAAATTTGCTGAGATTTCATAAAGTATCTTTTCTTTAACTCATTTGCAACGTCAGCAGTATAAAGAAGTAAGTAATCACCGGTAAATCCAGCCCCTTGTTTAATTGTTTCAGCCAACACTTCCGGTCCGAAAGCAATCTCTAACGCATATATGTCTTTCCCTATTTCTTCTGTAAATAACCCTTCTTCTTTTAAGAAGGCTACAATAAATTCTTTCACATGAAAATCAAGTTGCGTTTCAACAGTCTTTTGAAGAGCAGAATAAAAAGCATCTACACGTCTCTGTTTTTCTTGCTCCGTCTTTCCTTTCGCAAATAACAAACCAACTTTAAACTTCGTTAATTTCGTTTCTAAATATTCATTTGCCAATTCTCTCATTTCAAATGGCATTAAATACGCGTTATCTAATATGGCTTGTAAACCTTTTATAAATTCATTTCTCACATCAGATTCTTTACTAGCCGCGCGATTTTTATTTTCAGTTAACTCTTCCTTTTTTTCAACTATCTCTGAAAGTGACAGTGGTGATGTTAATTCTTCTTCATATTTCATAAGATGTTTTTCATTTTCAGAAAGAATAAACGAACAATGTTCTTGCAGTAAATATTCTGTTTCTCGCTCCATTCCCTTTCTTACATACTGCTCTTTTTCTTTCATGATAGAAAAAATTAATGCTTCTAAACTTTGAATTTCATTGTATGGATGATTCATCATTCGCAATGATGTATAAAAAATACCATCCACTTCAATATCCCAGTTAGAAAAAGACTGTTTTACACTATCTCTATACTCTTCAAACGATAACTCATTTTCTTTATGTTTATCTATTTGGTTTACAACGAGATAAACCGTTTTATTACGTTGTTTCAATTCTTTAACAAATTGTAAGTTAACCTCTGATTGGACATGGTTATAATCCATCATATAGAAAATAACATCTGCTAAATGCAGTGTTGATTCTGTCGCTAATTGGTGGGCATCATCCGTAGAATCAATTCCGGGCGTATCAACTAACATAACCCCATCAGGAATTGGCGCATCATTTCGATAAATATGAACACCAATTACTTCATCACCGTCTTTACATATTTGTTTTAATTCTTCTGCTGAATATGCGCCGTCATATTCATACTGTTCTCCAGACTTAATCGTTACAACAACGCGATCAGATCCTCTTTCAATTTTAACGACGTTAGCACTCGTTGGAATCGGACTTGTCGGTAATAATTGCGCTTTATATAGGTGATTCATCATTGTCGATTTCCCCGCAGAAAAATGACCACAAAAAGCTAGCATAAGCTGCTCTTGTTTATATTTTTGAATCAATTCAAACAACTTCAAACTATTCTCTACATCGCCGTTTTTTTGCCACTCTTCATAAAAACAAACAAGTTTTTTCATACCGTTTGTCTGTACTATGTTTGTCATCCCCTTGTTCCCCTTTATCCAAGATGTATATACTTTATCCCGCTATTTGTGGGCAGTAAAGGCCCGTTTCGTGCGGTATAATAATCAATGAGGGATAGACCTCCCCGCTGATTAAAGTTTCACTTTATTATCATACTAAATTTTCAGCATATTCACATCAAAAATAAAAAATCCCTTTCATTCTTTTTACAAATGAAAGGGATTTTATGTAATATTATTCATTTTGTTGTTCCTACTCCATTTAATACATACTTTGTAACACCAACATATATAGCAATCGTTCCTGCAACAAGTGCATACACCATATTAACACACCAACCTTTTTTGATAATGATTATCAATTTTAAATACATTTTACCATTAAAGAGAATCATTATCAACAATTTTCTAAAAAAGAAAGCTCCTTCGGGAAAAGGAGCTTTACTGCCTGTTTTAAAGAAGTTTAAAACTTGCTGTGCACTCTTATTATATCTCATAATACACATCTTAACAGTTTTAAAAATTGGAAATCTACCCTATACCCTTCACCTTACATTTTGTATAATAAAAGGGATTTACTTAATAAGGAGGAAAATAATGACACGAAATATTCCACAAGGCGAGAGGATACACTCAATTGATATCATTAGAGGAATAGCTGTACTAGGTATTTTTCTTGTTAACTGGCCAGTTATTGCCGGAGTTGACTCAAGTGAAATTTCAGGGATTTACGAAGGAGTAGACAGCTACATCCGCCTATTTTACGATATGTTTATTCAAACGAAATTTTATACTATTTTTTCGTTTTTATTCGGATTAGGTTTTTATATCTTTATGAATCGTGCTGAGGCGAAAACAGATCATCCAAAAACTTTGTTTGTTCGCCGTCTTCTCATTTTATTATTGTTTGGTTTCTTGCATTACGTTCTTTTATGGGATGGAGACATCTTACATACTTATGCAATCACTGGGTTTTTCTTATTTCTATTTTATAAGAGAGAGCCACGTACTATTTTAATATGGTCAATTGTACTATTAAGTTTCATGCAATTGTTCACATTATTAGGTTCTCTTCTAATGGCACTAGTGCCGTTAAATGAATTAGACCTTTCCTCAGCAATTATACCGTTAGAAAACTGGGGCTTACAAATCGAAGACAGATTCCATTCATTCTATTCGGAAGCAATAGGAAACAGTTTCATTATGCTTCCTGAAACACTAGGGTTGTTTTTACTCGGATTATACGCTGGTAAAAAAGATATTTTCCGTCGTGCAAAAGAATTAGATCCAAAACTAAAAAAATGGCAAATTATTATGTTCATTTTAACATTGCCGATGTGGTTTATTATGATTCACTTCTTTATTAACAACCAACCTTATACACCATTTACCCTTATGGGCATTACGATGATAAGCGGAAAAACATTATTCATCTTCTACATTTTTACACTCATGCGCTTATTACAAAAAGAAAGATGGCAAAAATTATTACGACCATTCCAATATGTCGGACGAATGGCGTTAACAAATTACATCACGCATACAATTGTTACGTTACTTGTATTCGGTCTATTTTTCAAAAATTATTATCCCGCTCCATTATGGGTCGGACCACTATTTTGCATCGGTTTCTACACGTTACAAATTTTCATTAGCCGCTGGTGGCTTTCTCGTTATCAATACGGACCACTTGAATATATATGGCGCCTTGGTACGTACGGTAAGATGATGCCACTTAAAAAGAAAAGCAAGGTCTCCTAATGAGACCTTGCTTTTCTATGCTTCTCTTACTGCACTTTGCATCGAAACTGGCTCTTCTTTTACTTTCACTTTACGCTGCGGCACCATATTAAATACAATATTTAAAAGTACTGCTGATGCACTTCCAAGTACAATTCCGTTATCAGTTAAAATACGAATATTTTCCGGAAGCTGTGAGAATAACGTTGGAACGACTGTAACACCAAGTCCGATTCCGACAGAACATGCAACGATTAATAAATTCTCTTGTTTTCCAAAATCAACACTGCTTAACATTTTAATGCCATACGCCATTACCATGCCGAACATTGCTAACATCGCACCGCCAAGTACTGATTTCGGAATAATTGTTGTAATGGCTGCGATTTTAGGAATAAACCCAAGAGCAATTAACATGCCACCACAAGTATAGATAATAACGCGATTTCTTACTCCAGTTAATTGAACAAGGCCTACGTTTTGAGAATATGTTGTGTATGGAAATGCGTTAAAAATACCACCTAGAACCATTGCTAATCCTTCTGCGCGATAACCTTTTGTTAATTCTTTTTCACCAATCTTTTTATTACAAATATCAGATAATGCAAAATATACACCTGTTGCTTCCACAATCCCTACGCAAGCAACGAGAATCATCGTAATAATTGGCGTTAATTCAAATGTTGGTGTACCGAAGTAAAACGGCTGAATACCGTGGAACCAATCTGCCTCTCCAACCGCTTGCAAGCTTACTTTCCCCATAAATGCTGCAACGATTGTACCGAACAAAAGACCAAGTAATATAGAGATTGAACGGATAAATCCGTCAAAGAAACGATACATAATAATGATAAATAATAGAACACCAAATGCTAAAGCTAAATTTTCTAGACTTCCGAAATCTTTGCTTCCAACTCCTCCAGCCATATCATTAATAGCTGCTGGAACAAGTGTAACCCCAATGACTGTAACGACAGATCCTGTTACAACAGGAGGAAACAGTTTTACAAGTTTCCCAAATAATTTCGCGAAAATAACAACAAATAATCCCGCAGCAATAATTGCTCCATATATAGAGGACACGCCGTATTGTTTACCAATTGCAATCATCGGTCCAACCGCTGTAAATGTACAACCAAGTACAACCGGAAGCCCAATACCGAAAAAGCGATTTGATAATGCTTGTAAAATCGTTGCTACGCCGCACATTAATAAGTCGATCGATACTAAATACGTTAATTCTTGTTGATTTAAACCAAGTCCCCCGCCAACAATAAGCGGAACAATAATTGCGCCAGCGTACATGGCAAGCATGTGCTGAATGCCAAGCGATGCAATTTTAAATGGGTGCTGCTTCATCCTTAGTTCACCTCCGCAGTTTCTTGCTGTACAAATGTAACTGTGCCGTTATCAAGTGATGCAATTTCTGCTAGTGATTCAACACGAACACCCTGTTCACGCAGCTTCTTTCCTCCATCTTGAAATGCTTTTTCAATAACAATGCCAATTCCCGCAATACTTGCCCCGGCTTGCTCTACTAAATTCATTAAACCTAAAGCAGCCTGACCATTTGCTAAGAAGTCATCAATAATTAGTACATGATCATTTTCATCAATATGATTTCGAGATAATGAAATCTCGTTCGTTTCTTGTTTTGTAAATGAGTATACTTCCGCAACATACATATTATCTTGTAACGTTAACGATTTACGCTTTCTTGCAAAAACTACTTTTACACCAAGCTCTAAAGCAGCCATAACCGCTGGTGCAATGCCTGAAGATTCAATCGTCACGATTTTTGTAATGTTCTCTTCTTTAAAACGCTTAGCAAATTCTTTTCCGATTTCTTGCATAAGTACTGGATCAATTTGATGATTTAAAAATGCATCTACCTTTAATACATCACCAGATAAAACCTTTCCTTCGTTCAAAATCTTTTCGTGTAATACTTTCATGTTAGTTCCTCCTCTTATGCAAATAAAAAACTCCAAAAGCCGCCACCACTCGTTACAAGTGAGAGACGTGCTTTTGGAGTTTCGCAAAAAAGAATGCTAAACAAGCAAATATATTCGTCCTCACTCATAGTCAAAGTATTTACGGTACTTCGGTAGAAACTTGCAGGCCATATCCCCGCGATTATATGAGTGTAGCTAACTTATTTATTTATAGAAGGATTATAACGCACTTTTTTCACTTTGAAAAGCATTTATCGAAAAAAACACGTACAAATTTTATGGAAACACCGTTTTCGTTCGAGTTTTCCCAACTTTCACATTTCATATTACAACGTTGTTAATATGATAGGACCATCCTTCGTAATCGCAATTGTATGCTCATATTGTGCAGATAATTTCCCATCCATCGTCCGTGCAGTCCATCCGTTTAAATCTACTTTAGAATATCGCATACCGGCATTTACAATAGGTTCAATTGTAATTACCATTCCTTCTTGTAATTCTGGTCCTTGCCCTGACTTACCAAAATGAAAAATTGCTGGTTCCTCATGAATTTCTTTGCCAATTCCGTGTCCGGTAAAATCTCTTGCAACAGAAAACCCTTCAGAAGCTACATAACTTTCAATTGCGTATCCAATATCTCCAACATGGTTACCACTTATCGCTTGCTCAATCCCTTTATATAAAGCACTCTCTGCTACTAACAATAACCTTTTTGCTTCATCAGAAATATCTCCAACTATATACGTCCATGCAGAATCCGAGAGCGCACCATTTAAGTTTACTACCATGTCAATTGTCACAATATCGCCTTCACTTAAAGGAACATCTGTTGGAAACCCATGACACATTTCATTGTTCACAGATGCACATATTGCGTATGGATAATCTTTATACCCTTTCTGTTCGGACCTGGCACCATGCTCTTCTAAATATGCTTCAACAAACGTATCAATTTCTTGTGTAGTGATACCTGGTTTCATCATTTTTGCAATTTCTCTATGACAAGAAGCTAGTAACTTCCCCGATTCATGCATCAAATCTATTTCATTTTTCGTTTTAATTGTAATCATACTACCTCTACCTCTCCTTACTAAACTTGCTATTTGCTACTAAACTTCAATCATACACATCCTCTTCCAAAATTTCAAAACTTCTAATTACAACAAGTACAAAAACAAACATCATTTATTTCTGCATCAAAATAAAAAAACAGAAGCCCCTTTCTGTTTCTTAATCATTTTTACATATATAGTTCATTTTCAAAAACTCAAAACAGCTGCCATTCGTTTTTTGAATAAACGTCCCAACTGCTTCGAACCCTGCTTTTTTATATACTTTGATTGCCCTTTCATTAAATGCCGCTACTGATAATGTTATATAGTCACATTTATATTTTTCTTTACTAAAATCTAATCCAGCTTTTACGAACTGTAAACCTAATCCATTTCCTGTTATATCAGGTCTCATTCCAAGTGCTATATCAATCGTTTGATTATTTATTTTACCAAAACTAAAGAAGCCAATTATACTATCGTTTTCTTTCACGACAAATGTAGTATTTCCTCTCATATGAGCATTTAAAAACTCCATTAAATCTTCTTGATCTGCCTCTATATCATAAAAAGAATACTCCCCTTCATAATGCCAGTTGTATGCAATTTCTTCCGCTTCCGTTTGCGACATTACTGTAAACATATAGCCCATTTCTCTCACTCCCTCATAAAAAAGAGCTGCAATTAAGCAGCTCCTGTTTTATAACTCATAAATCTCTTTATATTTAGCTTCTAAATAATCAGCTAAGTAGTTTGCATTTAAACCTTCACCTGTCACATCTTTTAAAATTTCAAGTGGTTTTTTCGTTTTGCCGTATTGGTGAATATTCTCTGTTAACCATTCACGAATTGGCGTCACGTTTCCTTCTTCTAATAATGCATCAAAGTTTGGAATATCCTTTAGCATCCTATGTTTAAATTGCGCTGCATACATATAACCAAGCGCATAAGATGGGAAATATCCAAACGAACCGCCAGCCCAGTGAACGTCTTGTAATACACCTTGTGCGTCATTCTCTGGACGAATACCTAAATAAGTTTCCATCTTATCATTCCATGCCGCTGGTAAGTCTTTTACTTGCAGTGTGCCATCAAATAATTCTTTCTCCAGCTCATAGCGAACCATAACATGAAGCGGATATGTAAGTTCATCTGCTTCTATACGGATAAAGGATGGTTTTGACTCATTAATCGCATCATAAAACTCGTCTACTGATACGCCGTCAAATTGACCGTCACTATATCGCTTTAACAAATCATAGTTTTTCTTCCAGAACGACTTATTACGGCCAATGAAGTTTTCAAAGAATAACGATTGTGACTCGTGAATTCCCATTGATGTTCCACTGCAAAGCGGTGTTCCTTCTAGTTCCTCTGCAACATTTTGCTCATATACAGCATGACCACATTCATGAATCGTGCCGAAAACAGCCATACGGAAGTCTTTCTCATCGTAACGAGTCGTAATACGAACATCCCCTCTATTTAATGTAATTTCAAAAGGATGTACCGTTTCATCAAGACGACCCGCTTCAAAGTTATAGTTCAATTGTTTTAATAACTCTAAAGTAAAATTCTTTTGTTTTTCTTTTGAAAAATGTTCAGCTAAAGCATTTGTTTTTAATTCTTTTTTAGACTCAGAAATTTCTTTCACAAGCGGAACGATACGTTCACGCAGTTGACCAAATACATGATCTAACACTTCTACTGTGATTCCCGGCTCATACATGTCTAATAGCGTGTTATATTTGTACGTTTCGTAACCCCAATATGTAATAAACTTCTTTTTGAATTCAACAATTTTTTCTAAATACGGACGGAACATTTCGAAGTCAGATTTTTCGCGAGCTTCTTCCCATACACTTTCCGCTTTCGCTTCTAATTTCACATACGCTTCATATTCCGCTTGTGGAATTTTCTTATTTCTATCATATTCTTTACGACACTCTTCAACCATTTTCTTTGTCGTTTCAGAAAGTTTATTTTCAACAATTAAAGATTCTAGTTCAGTTAAATAGTTCCCCATCTCATCTGAAGTCGACATCGCAAACACTTCGGATGAAAGCATTCCAATTACTTCTGAACGCTGGTCTACTCCTTGCTTTGGTGCACCTGTTCTTAAATCCCAAAACATTAAGCTTAATGCTTCTCCGTAATTCTCTATCTTCTTCACATATGTTAAAAATTGTTTTTCTACTTCATATGTAGCAACTGTCATAGTATAAAAAACCTCCTTTTTCTACCTCAACCTTATTTCGACATTAAAACATAAATTCCTTTTCTAATAGAAAAAAAAGCTTGGCAAGTGCCAAGCTTTTCCCTACAACATTTTTTCGCTTAAAGTACTTTTCCTTCTACCGGAAGCACTTTCTTCACTGCTTCTATCACTTTTTCATCTTCATTATCTGATAAGAATAATGATATAGCACCTTTATCTTCACTTGTACGAATTAAACGTCCAATTCCTTGGCGAAGACGTAAAATCATATAAGGCACATCTACGTCCCAGAATGGATCATTCACATGTTTACGCTTCGCTTCAAACACAGGATCGTTTGGAGGGAATGGTAATGACCAAATAATAACGTGTGATAATGATGAACCAGGAATATCTAAACCTTCCCATAAATGCACAGCACAAAGTACAGTCTCTTCTTCATTTTGGAAACGAGAAACGAGCTGACTAATTTCTTGATCTCCTTCATATAGGAACGGAACTGACATTTGCTCTTTACTTACATACTCTTTGAACGCTGCAAGTTCTTGCATTGTACGGAATAATACAAGCGTACGTCCATTTGTTTTCTGGATATTTTCAAGTGTATATTGACACTTTCTTTCCCATTCATTTTCTTTCGTATGCGATAGTAAGTTTACTGCCATTTGCTCTTCATAATCAAACGGTGAGGCAACTGAGAATGATAAATAATCTTTTACCCCTAAACTATTTGCTGTAAATGCGAACGAATCGTTATCCGATAATGTTGCAGATGAGAAAATGTACGGAATTTTCTTCGAGAATACTTTTTCTTGTAACACTTCTTCAACTGCACGTGGCATAATAACTAACGTGAAAGCACCATCACTTTCTTCACCCCACGTAATTACATTTTTCTCGTGCATGAAAAGACGAAGTGAATGCTCTAACACATCTAAATGCTCATCAACAATATTTAAATCGTATGTGTTTACTGTATGCATTTCACTTTCAAATACTAATGCATCACCGACTTCACCGATTTTCGCATAAAGTCTTTTCGCTTCTGCAGTTACCTTTTCTGTCACAGTAATTTCTAAACGATCAGAACCTTCAATTTCCTTTTTATTCTCTTGTAGTACCCCAAAGAATTGTTCAGTTTGCCAAATTGTTTCTTCTACTAAATGTGCGAACTCTTCACGAATATCGTTTTGTAATAATCTCGTTAAAAGTTGCTCCATCATCGTTTGTTTTAAACGGTACGTTAAAGCTTTTTGAGCTGCATACTCTACAAGATGTCCTTCATCGAATACAACGCAGCTACTTTCTGGTAATAACGGAATTTGCCCTTCACGTTTACGTGCATCATATGTCCAAATATGATCCATATAGAAGTCTTGAGAACAAATAATTAAATCTGCAGCTTTACGATAATGTTCACGAGAAAGTGTTTGACCACAACGATGACGAGAATCACAAGTGAAGCAATCTTGGAAGTAATCCCAGTTTACCTTTGACCATTCCTCGTCATTTAACAGTGGAAATTCTTTTCGATCACCATAGTGAGTAAAGTTCTGCATCGTACCATGATCGAATACGAACTGAGGTAATTCGTAATATACATCTTCAATTACTTCTGGAGCTCGTCCACTCATAACATCTTCAAGTTTACGCAAACATAAATAATTATCCATTGATTTCGCAAGTCTAACATCAACAGATAGCCCTAATGCTTCAGATAACTTAGCAATGTCTCCTTCTTCTTTCACAAGCTGCTCAATTAACGTTTCATCTGCACAAGCGATAATAGCTGGCTTCCCTGTATAACGTGCATAACAAATTGCATATAGAAGATATACAATTGTTTTCCCTGTTCCTACACCTGCTTCTGCAAACATAACTTTCTTCTCTTGGAAAGCGCGTTCTAACTGAAACGCCATAAAAATCTGTTCATCACGCTCTTCAAAGCCTTTTTCCGGAAGAATGTCGTAAAACACATCTCCAATCCACTCATTCAACTTATCATAAAAATTATCTTGTTTCCCTACTTCAAATGGTAACCTATTCTCAGTAAACATCCTTAGCCTCCAACCAAACAGTTTTTCTATAAAAAGATATAGCAACTGCTACTCACATGTGTGCAGCCACTTTCCCCTGTTGCAATACATAGAAATACACGAAAAAAAATTTCCCTTTCGAAAAAGGAAAATTTTTTTCTATATTAATGACTTTAAATACCGTTTATCAATCGCTGTTTCATGTGAAAGAGCTGACAAATATTCTTCCTGCGCTTTTTGTATTTCATCTACAATCGCACCTTGACTATCCACTTCTTTTCCGAGCTCATCATACGTACGGTGAATAGCTTTTTGAATCATTGATAATTGGAAACTATCCATATCACTTCCTCCTTTACGCATTACATAATAGCCAGTATATGCGCGCTGGAGGAGTTTTATACTATGAATTACGCGGTGGACGTTTTCCGAAGTATTGATAGTAATCTGTACGGATAAATCCGTTAAACAGTTTACGCTTTTTCGATGCATCTTTTCCGTAACACTTCTCAAATGCTTCATAACTTGTTAATAAATACATTGACCACGTATCTAATGGGCGGAATACCTCTCCCGTTTCTTTATATAATTTTTCAACAAGCGCTCTTTCACTTAAACGTTCTCCGTATGGAGGATTCGTTACAACATAGCCATATTCCTCTTTTGTCGTGAAATCTTTTACTTGCATTTGTTTAAATGATATAAGATCCCCTAATCCAACTTCATCTGCGTTATCTTGGGCAACTCTTATCATACGGTGATCGATATCTGATCCAATGATTTGCAATGGTTGATTATAATTTGCTAAATCTTCAGCTTCTTGACGAGCTTCACGCCAATTTTGTTTACCAACCCAGCCCCATTCATCCGATGCAAAGCCTCGGTTAAATCCTGGTGCGATATTTTGTCCAATTAATGCCGCTTCAATTGGAATTGTACCAGATCCACAGAAAGGATCAACGAAAGGACGATCCGGCTTCCAGTTTGTTAACTTAATTAAAGACGCAGCTAATGTTTCTTTTAAAGGCGCTTCACCTTGCTCAAGACGGTATCCACGTTTATGAAGACCTACACCACTCGCATCAATTGTTAACGTTGCAATATCTTTCAACATTGCAATTTCAATACGGAATAACGGACCATCTTCTTCAAACCATGTTGTGCGTCTATACGTTGTTTTTAATTTCTCAACAACAGCCTTTTTAACAATACGTTGGCAGTCTGAAACGCTAAATAATGTTGATTTCAAAGATTTCCCAATAACAGGGAATTCACCGTTCTCTGGAATATAATCTCCCCAGTTTAACGCTTTTGTTTTTTCAAATAACTCATCGAATGTTGTTGCTTTAAATTCGCCGACTTTAATTTTCACACGGTCTGCAGTACGTAACCATAAATTCGTACGACAAATCGCTTTTTCATCCGCTTCAAACGTTACCTTTCCGTTTTCCACTTCACATTCATAACCAAGATCGCGAACTTCTCGGGCAACTAACGCTTCAATACCCATTGCCGCTGTTGCAATTAAAGTAACTTTTCCCATTTTCATTCACCTCTTATGTATAATCAAACAATAATTAATAACATGTTGTCCTATTAATTATCACATATTACGAAGAATATTCTCACTTACCATTTTAACTCACAACTTATAACTTCATACAAATAAAAAGCCCTCCTCTAACAAAGGAGAGCTGAGTTATTTCATAGTTGGTTCATAACGTTCTGTAAGCCATGTTCTGTTCCTTTGTACTGCAAACGGCCCACGCCTCGTACTCCGGTGGTAATCATCTATCTACAGGTTACGAAAACCTGTCCTTTTCCGTCGTTCATTTCCTTGGAAAAGATTCCCCTACCATTATTTGGGTTTCTCGCTCGTGGGGTTTACCTCGTTCCACTCCTATCATTTCTTCAAGGACTTCGTCACTGTGGCACTTTAAAGGTAGTCAAACCATATCCGAAAGGACTTAGGTTTTTTCCCTGCCGTTAAACCAGCCTCACAGCCAGAATACCCTAGCTTATGACTTGGCTAGGCACGAACACTACAACCATCTCAGGCTGTGCGAGCATGGACTTTCCTCTACAACGTTGGCGTTGCAGCGATTACCCAAACGTTATGACAAACATTAGTATAGTGGAAACAAAAAGATTTTGCAATGTTTTTTTCTATGTAAAATACTTTAACCTTTTTGTTACCTTAATTTATTCGTATAACTTACTTCCAAATACAGCTTTTTCTAAATTAGATAGACGTTTTAAAATATCCGTATTCGTATTGTTATATACTGGTTGTGCAACTGGTGTTTGTACCGGTTGTTGCGGAACTTGTGTTGCCGCTACTTTCTGCTCTTCTAATTCACGTTTCAAACGAGCATTTTGTTGTTTTAATTGATCAAATTCCTTATGAAACGCTTCATAATCTTTAATAATCGTATCAAGAAACTTGTCTACTTCTTCTTGTTGATAACCTCTCATACCTGTTTTAAATTCTTTTTCTAAAATATCTTTCGCTGTTAATTTAATTTTATCCGAAATCATTTTCTTCACCTCAAATTTTTGCCAAAGCTTTCATTAACTAAATTTTTTCAGAAACAATGCCTTTTGTCAATCAAATATACGAGTACTATATTACATATTACTCTGCATTATTCCACTGTTCCTCTTCCATTATATCTTGTAAATCAGAAAAAAGAATGAAATAACTGTGATAATTTTCTATTTCTCCTTTTTTCTTAGCTGCTTCTACAATATATTTAGGGCTCCCAGACTTTTCTTCATCATATACAACTAAAAGTGCATCGCTTTTTTCAATAAAAAATTGATTCTTTAATTTAAATTGCTCTGGGCTTTCGTACTTCCGTTTCGTAATACTATCAATGTGATCTGCTTGCGAAAGAATAAATTCGTAATATTCACGGTTATCTTCCTTCCAATTTTCTTCTTGTTCTAAAAAAGGAGTAAATACCGCTAATTTTAAATCTGGATATTCTACTTGAATTTCAAAAACAACTTCAGCAGCCCATAACTCGACTCCTAATTGACCACTTATAATAACCCATTCCAAACCTTCTTCTACAAAAGCAGTTAATTTGCGACGCAGCGCCTTTTTTATACATTCTACTCCTGGATGATCATTTTTAAATATTCCAAGCTCAAACGGCTTATATCCTGTTACAGCAACAACTTTCATATCAACACTCCAATTACAAAAAAAGAACTAGCATTTTGCTAGTTCTAACATATCATTTACTTTTTAAACATTCCACCAACGTTTGGTCCGATATTTGGTCCAAATGGTGATACATTCGGTCCTGGTCCAAATGGTGATACATTCGGTCCTGGTCCAAATGGTGACACATTCGGTCCTGGTCCAAATGGTGATATTTGATGCCCATGGTGATGATGACCATGACCACATGGTCCACATCCTCCGCCAAATCCACCGCCAAATCCACCAACAGATCCACCGCCAAATCCACCAACAGATCCACCAACAGATCCACCGCCAAATCCACCAACAGATCCTGGATCACCAGGGTCTACAACATTTACGTTCGAGTTTGTTTGTGGGAAGAAGTTTTGATTTTTAATTTGTTGATGATGTACATGTGTTGTATGCGTTGGGAAAATGTGTGGCACCACCGTTGTTGAAAAAGAATGTGTTACGCACTGTTTTGCCGGATGAATGACAGGAGCAGTTGTACAAATAGGTCCTACAGGCTTATGCCCTCCAAAGCAAGGATGACAATGATGCATAGTTTTTTCTCTCCTCTCTCATTAAAAAAATCTGACTACACTTTACAATATGAGCGAGGGGGTAAAGCCGCTTGTTATATATACCCATTTATTTCATGGAAATTTGTCTAGTATCCAATTTCATACGTAATACCTATTATAGACAACCCCCTACTATTATTTACCAAAAAAGCCCCCGACTTGCTTAACAATCCCTGTTACTTGATTCATCGCGTTCATCATTTGTCCAGCTGTGTTCATCATTTTATTTACATCGTAGTTACCATCTGATGATTTAAATTGTGAAACAAAACTAGAAAACTGACTTGGTTGTTGTTGTTGTTGCTTTTGTTTATTCATCGTTGGATATGGTTGTTTTGGTGGATAAAACATAGCTTGTTGATTTACATATTGAGCTGGTGACATGTAGTTTTGTGAATTCATATACGCTTGCTGTGGTTGATTCGTATACATTTGCTGTGGCTGACTCATATGCGCTTGTTGTGGTTGATTCATATATGCTTGCTGTGATTGATTCATATGTGCTTGCTGTGATTGATTCATATGCGCTTGCTGTGATTGATTCATATGCGCTTGCTGTGGTTGATTCATATGCGCTTGCTGTGGTTGATTCATATGCGCTTGCTGTGGTTGATTCATATGCGCTTGCTGTGGTTGATTCATATGCGCTTGCTGTGGTTGATTCATATGCGCTTGCTGTGGTTGATTCATATGCGCTTGCTGTGGTTGATTCATATGCGCTTGCTGCTGATTCCCAAACGACACTTCAAATGGTTGATAATAATTTTGGTTTCCATAATGAGGCTCGAAAGGATACATATTATATCGTAAATATGTATCCTCATTATATTGGTACATATTTTGCTGTGCATATGGATTTGTTTGCTGATATACATTAGGTTGTTGAAACATGCATTCTCTCCTCCTTCGCATAAGTTTCTACATATAGAATATGTACCTATAAAATAAAATGTGTGACGGAGTATCTGTCTGTTTTTGTCGGAAGTTTAAATTTTTAAAAAAATTAGAAAGTAAACCCTTCCATGCTATGATAATAAGGAAGAAGATTCTCATTGGGGAGGAATCAACATGGTATTAGGGGATTTAAAACAAGCGTTTTCTCAAAAAAAGGGGTATTACACAGAAAATTCGAATGAACTGTTAGACTTTGCGAGACATTGTTATCTTGAAGGAAAAGTATGCATATCAGATTACCGAACATTAATACGAGAATTAGAAATAAACGGTGCAACAAAACCTACAACAGTGACAGAGGCATAAAAAAACAAGAGGGTTTTCCCTCTTGTTACTTACATTGATCTACGATATTTTGCAAAGTATACGAAATAGCTTGATGAGTTTCAAAGAAACGTTTACCTTTTCCCTTATTAACAAAACATTGTAGCACATTAGTTTGTAAATTATCATACACTTGATCAATTTGTTGTACATGTATATACTTAGGTCGTTCTTCCTTTATCCACCTATAAGCTAATTCTTTCCACATCTCTAACTCCGCATCTACAATATCAACAAATGGCTTCATATCCTTATAAAAATCATATTCAGCCATTTCTCTTTTTTTCACATTCGCTTCATCATTATACTGCATTAACTTCTCCGAGGACTGGATTAATGCTTCATATCCCATTTTGTTCCCACCTTATTATGCACTCACTACGACGTTTTGAAATGTTTTTACCCAGCTCCCTTTTTCTTCGTGATGCACTAATTTATTTTCCATATGTTCTATATGCATTTCTGTTATTTCTATCTTATTGCATATTTTTTCACCTTTACCCTTTAATGCATGATTCATTCTAATCCCAATATTCATTTCCAGCAAATCGAGAGAACTTAACATTTGATCCATTTTTTTCATAACATCTTCCTTCTGAACCATCGCCATATTTAAAACGCCCCCTTCTTTGCCTTTCCTTTGTCATGTAATTTCGCCGATTGATTGATTACTCCTTCTCACATGACAAAACTAGTTGATATTCGTCAAAGAAATCATTTAGTATGCCATTTTTAGAAATGGTAACAATACAAAAAGGAGGTGTATTACGATGGCAAAAAATAAAAACGAAAAAAAGAAACAGCAAAACAAACAACAAAACAAACCTGAGACTGGTAATCCAAAGCTTGATGGTCCAAATTTCCCCGCTACATAAAATGAAACTTTAATCAGCGGGGGTTTTGTTCATCCCCCACTGATTATCAGCCCGCACCAATCGGGCGTTTACGGGCAGCCCGACTCCCACCTAACTTCTCCAGCTGAATTTTGAGGTGGGAGTTTTACTGCCCGCAAATAGCGGGATAAAATGCCACTTTAATCAAAGTGGCTTTTACAAACAGCTATTTTCTAGTCTAACTTTACCTCTTCGCTTTCGATAAGTGTTGAAGCTAAAGTCGTACTGCAAGCAAATAGCGGATTAGAAAGTAATTTGTTGTAGAGCATATTACTTTTAATAAAGAAGCCCCGCCTTCATTTAGGAAGGCGGGACTTCTTTATTATATCATGAACTCATCTATTCTTTTAACAAAACTACTTAATATAGAAAGAGTATGTATTTGCTCCCTCTTCTTTCTATACCATTCTGTTATATTAATTTCCCCCTTAGGTTTTTCAAGTAAAAATAAAGAATCTATTTCCAATCCTTCACTAAACCAATCTTTTTCTATTAATTTTTCATGAATAACAATAGAATACACATCCCTAAGAGCGGGCGTACCTGATTTTCTAATCCCCCTTATATTACATTCATAATCCATCCTTGATCCTGTATGCCTAGTTTGCACTGCAAATTTATAAAAAGAAGCCTTATACTTTGAATGAAATAATAACCAAGCTAATTGCTTCCCCAGTTCTATACGTTTTTGCAACGTTTCAAATTGATAAACTGAAAATCCATACATTCCCCCTTCCACCATTGGAAAAATAACTGCACTAACGTGAAATATTTCTTGAAATTTGAATAGTGCAGTATCAAATACATGTTTTTGAAAATATGCATTCTCAATTACTGGTTTTTGAATTTTATTTTGTTCATTAATAATAAGTGCCGTCATAAGCCTATTTATATCTTTTTTCCCCCAAAATGCGATCCATTCTTTTTCCATAAAAATTGATATGTTGAAAAATTGTAACAAATGAAAGAGCGGCGCACATCTCTTTTTACTTTCCTCATACAGTAATAGTTGAGGAAATGCATCTAAGAAAATGAGCCAATTGGCTTTCTCATACAAATGAAATAATCGTCTCTTAACTGTTTGAGATAACAGATTAGAATAATATTCTCCTTCTAAGTCTGTCATGTTCCATCCCCCATTCCTTGAAACCATGCTTGCTAAAAAAGACCATCTAATTTCTCTATTTCTCAAATAATATTCTTGGTAAGATTGTGTACGTGAAATATTATCTACGTTAGCTACATCCGTTCTCTCCTTAATATTAAGAACTATAGCTTTTTCCTCTTCTGTACAAAAAATATCATTACGGCTCTGTTTAATTTTTTCGTAATCATTCCATCGAAACATGAGTAAGTCACCATACCTTTCTTGAAAAAGGTCACATCTTTTTTCATTTTTTGATATAATCACCTTTGTAAGTAAATCTTATCAAGTTGGGAGTGGACAAAATATGACCATTCGTTACCCAAATGGAAAAAGGTACGATCAAGCTTCACAACCCCATAAAACACCAATAAAAAAACATACTTACAGTAATAGAGGTATGTCCCTTGAAGAGGAATTGAATGAAACCAATCAATATTACTTAACCCATAATATTGCATGCGTACATAAAAAACCTACACCTCTTCAAATTGTAAAAGTAGATTACCCCGCTCGAAGTGCTGCAGTGGTAAAAGAAGCGTATTTCAAACAACCTTCTACAACAGATTACAACGGTGTATACAAAGGGAAATATATCGATTTTGAAGCGAAAGAAACTAAAAATAAAACCAGTTTTCCACTTCAAAACTTCCACCTTCATCAAATTGAACATATGAAGCAAGTAGTCGCTCATAATGGAATTGCATTTGTTATTATTAAATTTACACTTTTTGATGAATTTTATTTATTAGATGCAAAACATATTATTGCATTTTGGAATCGTCAAAATACTGGTGGACGCAAATCGATTACAAAACAAGAAATAGAAGAGCATGGGTCTTTATTATCATGCGGTTATCACCCTCGAATTGATTATATCCGCGTACTAGACACGGTTTATTTTTCGTGATAGAGTCATCACTAAGGCTCTTTTTTCGACTTTTGGGGGAGAGAATGAAAGGTAGGAGAAAGTATAATGTCAGATAATTATCGTTCTCGTACAGAACGAAATCATGTGAAAAATCAAACGAAAGAAACTCATAAAGAAGAAAAGCCAAAGAAAAAAGGTTCCTTTTTCAAGAAATTCCTTATAGGTTGTCTACTTCTTGGTATCGTCGGCCTCGTAGCTGGCGTTTCGGCTTTCTTTGTTATGGTAAAGGACGCTCCGAAATTAGACAAATCAAAACTTGTCAATCCTTTATCAACAAAATTCCTTGATAAAAACGGGAATTTCTTCTATGAATACGGTGCTGAAAAACGAACCCACGTTACTTACGATCAAATTCCCAAAGTAATTGAAAGTGCATTCCTTGCGACTGAGGATGCTCGCTTCTATGAGCATGATGGAATTGATTTTAGACGTACTGGAATGGCAATTATGGAAAATGTCACTGGTGGCTTTGGCTCACAAGGTGGTAGTACGATTACACAGCAAGTAGTTAAAAACTATTTTCTAACGATGGACAAAACTGCAAAGAGAAAAGTGCAGGAATGGTACTTATCTTATAAGTTAGAGCAACAGTACTCAAAACATGAAATTTTAGAAATGTACTTAAATAAGATTAACTTAGGTAATCGCTCTTATGGTATTTCAACAGCTGCCAAAAAATATTACGGCAAAGATTTAAAAGACATACAACTACACGAAGCTGCAATGCTCGCTGGTTTACCCCAAGGTCCTAATATTTATGATCCAACCAAACCAGATAACGTTGATAGAGCAACGAAACGTCGTAATATCGTATTAACATTAATGAACCGACACGGGTATATAACGAAACAAGAAATGAATGATGCAATGCAAATCCCTGTAACACAAGGACTTCTTCCATCTTCAGAAGTAACTGAAATGAAATACCAAGCATTTTTAGATGCAGTTGTAAAAGAAGTTGAAAAAGAAATTCCTGATATAAATATCGGTTCGGACGGTTTAACGATCCAAACGACTCTTGATCTTGATGCTCAAGACTATGCTGATAAAATAATGGATGGGAATCTCATCAAGTATCCAAACGATCAATTCCAAGGATCATTCGTATTTATGGATACTCAGTCTGGAGAAGTTCGAGCAATCGGCGCTGGTCGTAAAGAAAGTAAATCTACTTTCAAAGGTCATAATATGGCAATCGATTTAAAACGCCAAGTAGGTTCAACTATGAAGCCAATTTTCGACTATGGTCCAGCAATAGAAAACCTACAATGGTCTACGTATCATCAACTGAACGATTCAGAGTATACGTACTCTAATGGTAAAAAAATACGAAATGCAACAAATAGTTATAAAGGTGACGTTTCACTTCGTGAAGCATTGAAGAAATCGTTAAATATTCCAGCTTTAAAAACAGCCCAAGCAGTTGGCCTCAATAAGTCACAAGAATTTGCTCAAGGCTTAGGAATGACATTTAAAGAGGGCAAGGTATATGAATCTACTGCAATTGGTAGTAATGACAGCTCTCCATTAGAAGTAGCTGGTGCATATGCAGCATTCGGAAATGACGGTGTTTATAATAAACCTCACTTCGTAAAAGAAGTTATCTTCCCAGATGGGAAAAAGAAAAACTTTAAGCCGAAAGAACAACGTGCGATGCATGACTATACAGCCTACATGATTACTGATGTTCTTCGCGACGTAGTAAAACCTGGCTCTGGCGGTACAGGTCCGACAGCGTATGTTCCAGGAGTAGACGTAGCAGGTAAAACAGGAACACAAAACTTTGATGAATCTGTTATTAAAAAATACGGTATTCCAGCAGATGCCAACAGAGATAGTTGGTTCGCAGGATATACACCACAATATACAATGGCTGTATGGACTGGTTATGAAAAAGATAGCCCAGAAAATTACATTGGAGATCGTTCTACTAGAATTGCTCAGCAAATGTTCCAAACAATGATGAGCAAATTTGCTACGGATAAATCTCGTTTCGAGCGCCCTTCTTCTGTACAAGAATTAAATGGAGAACTGTACATTAAAGGCGCGAAAAAAGATGCAGTTAAAGAAATTAAAGTAGATTCGCCAAGCGGCCTTAATGTCGCTTTCGATGGCGCTAGCACAGTTACACTAAATTGGTCTGGACCATCAGAGGTTGATGCGTATGCTGCAAGCTATAAAGCTACTGACGGTAGTAGTGGTAGCTTATCAGTAAGCGGTACGACAGCTACTCTTGGAGGCATTAAACCAGGTGTTACTTACAGCTTCTCTGTAGTAGCGAAAAAAGGTACTGGAACAAGTCCAGCAGTCGGTGCATCCTTTACCGCTCCTGGAGGAACTCCAGACGCGAAAAAAGCTGAGGAAGAGGCTAAGAAGAAAGCTGAAGACGAAGCTCAGAAAAAGGCTGCAGAAGATAAATTAAAACAAGACGAAGCTCAGAAAAAAGCTGCAGAAGATAAATTAAAACAAGACGAAGCTCAGAAAAAGGCTGCAGAAGATAAATTAAAACAAGACGAAGCTAAAAAGAAAGCTGCAGAAGAACAGCGTAAGCAGCAAGAAGAGGCTCAGAAAAAAGCTGAAGAAGAGGCTAGAAAAAAAGCTGAAGAAGAAGCTAAAAAGAAAGCTGAAGAAGAAGCTAAAAAGAAAGCTGAAGAAGAAGCTAAAAAGAAAGCTGAAGAAGAAGCTAAAAAGAAAGCTGAAGAAGAGCGTAAACAACAGGAACAACAGAATCACCAACAAGAACAACAGAATCACGGCGGAGATACTACTCCGCACGCAGATGGAAATGTTGTTACAACAGAATCATAATAAAAAGAAGTCCATTTCTCCTAATGAGAAATGGACTTCTTTTTTGTTATGATTTTCTTCGCATATAGCTTTTCTACTTCGATGTATAACTGTGCTAATTGAATATAAGAATGATAATGTCCTGGTTTCTTTATAACAAATGAATATCGTTCCATAAAATTAACAGGTTTCATTTCTAATTTATCTATATGTTTTTGTATCTCATGCAAACTAGGCACAGGTTGTTCATTTAACCAATATACGACTGATAACATATGAGCTGCAAAAAGAGTCATTGGACCCTCAGCTTCTTGTTTTTTTCTGTTCCGAAATAGTATAGCAATTTCTTCATGCTTGCTTTTCCATATATTTAACACCGCTGGAATACTTGTTTCAATTTCATTCCATGGCTCATATTGTCTTTCAATATCAAATATAAAGTAAGTATTTTGTATTATTTCTTCAAAAGATTGGTCTGTGTGATACGTAATCGAATTTGCACTCTCTTTAAAAAATGGTACGCACCGAAACTCTTTCGGTATTTCTATAACTCGCTCCATCCTTTATTTCCCCTTCATTCGTTTCTTTCCTTCGCGACATATTTCTAGTAATCGGCACTCTTCACATTGTGGTCGCTGCGCCTTACAGTAATAACGTCCGAAGAAAATCATACGGTGGTGTGTAACTCCCCACTCATCCATTGGAATTTTCTTCATCAATGTCTTTTCCACTTCTAACACAGAATCTTTCCATCTACAAATTGCTAACCGTTTACTCACTCTCTCTACATGCGTATCAACAGCAATCGCTGGAATCCCAAACGCTACCGAAACAACTACATTCGCTGTCTTTCTCCCTACTCCTGGTAACTTCGTCAGCTCGTCACGGTCTTCTGGAACTTTCCCGTTATAATCATCTAGCAACATCTGGCACAATTTTTGAATGTTTTTCGCCTTATTTCTAAACAATCCAATGGAACGTATATCTTGTTGTAATTCTTCTAAAGACACACTTAAATAATCTTCTGGTGTTTTATATTTTTGGAATAAGTTTTTCGTCACTTTATTCACAAGTGCATCTGTACATTGCGCAGATAATGCCACTGCGATTACAAGTTCAAATGGATTATCATGAATTAATTCACAATGCGCTTCTGGATACATATCCGCCATTGTATCTAAACAATAGCGAATTTGCGTTTTATTCAACATGTCTTTCCTCCTACATTACTGCTCCAACCAATTGTAAAAAGGCACTTTCCCAGTAAATTTTGTTTCTTGTTTTGTTGTTTGTTGTGTACGTTGCTGATTCGCTCTAAATTTTTGGCCTTGATTTTGCGCTTGCTCTACCGTTTTAATTCCGTTCTTTTTCCACTCAAATAAAATACGATCAATATACCGGAAATTAAGTTTACCACTCATAACAGCTTCTCTGAGAGCAGCTTGAATTAAATTCGGATGATGTTGATCTTGATCTTCCCACATTCCTAATGTTTCACATTCAAACGGTGAGAGCGGTCTTCCAAATTCTTTTTCAAATACTGTATATAAATTTACTTGAAGTTTCTTTTTTTCTTGCTGTTCTTCCTCTATTGATTCATCCATTAAAAAATGCAATATTTTTTCCCAAAGTGGTTGTAAAGAATAACTTTCACACATCATCGCTTCTGATCTTGGTCCACCTTCTAGCGCTAAAAAACCTTTTTGGATTAATGTCTGAATCACTTCCATACATTTCATTTCTGTTATCGTCATCCGCTCTGAAATCTCTGAAGGAGTCGGGAACGAATTACCTGATTCTAAAAATGTGTGTACATGAAGTACCACCATAAATTCCGTTTCATTTAAGCCTAGCTTTTTATAATGCATCATAAGCAATTTAGGAATTGCTATGCTTCCCTGTTCAAACCATTGTAACATCATTTTCTTTTTCATCACCAAACACCTCGTTCTCTAGTATAACACACCTTCAGCCATTTCTTTTTGCCACAATTCGTCAAAAAAACCTCCCTATATATAGGGAGGTTACTTGCCATTTACTACAAAAGACAGAAGATTACGCCTGTACTTTGCTTTTCATGAACGTATGAATTCGTTCTAATGCTTTCTCTACTTGCTCAAGAGATGTCGCATACGATAATCGAACGTTATTTGGTGCACCAAATCCTGTACCAGGAACAAGAGCTACTTTTTCCTCTTCTAATAATGCTTTTGCCCACTCATCAACTGTATCATACCCAGCTAACGCTACGGCTTCTTTTACATTTGGGAATAAGTAAAAAGCACCTTGTGGTTTGATACAAGTGAAACCAGGGATTTGAATTAATTTATCATAAATAATGTTCAATCTTTCTTCAAACGCTTGACGCATTGTTTCTACAGGTTCTTGTGAGCCTGCATACGCAGCAATTGCACCGTATTGAGCAATTGAAGTAGGGTTTGACGTACTATGACTCGCTAAGTTCGTCATCGCTTTAATAAGCTGCTTATTTCCTGCTGCATATCCAATGCGCCATCCTGTCATAGAATGTGATTTAGATACACCATTAATAATAAGTGTTTGTTCTTTTAATGCATTAGAAAGCTGGGCAATTGAAGTATATTCTGCAGCACTATAAATTAATTTTTCATAAATTTCATCTGAAACGATTAAGATATTATGTTCTAAACACACTTCTCCAAGCTGTTGTAATTCTTCTTTGCTGTAAATCATTCCTGTTGGATTGCTCGGTGAATTAATAATAACTGCTTTCGTTTTCTCTGTAATTGCCCCACGCAGCTGCTTTGCTGTAATTTTGTACTCATTACCTTCTAGACCTTCTACATAAACTGGGTTACCACCAGCGAGTTTTACTTGTTCAGGATAACTTACCCAGTAAGGAGTTGGGATGATAACTTCATCTCCTTCATCAAGTAACACTTGGAATAATGTATATAATGCATGCTTGGCACCATTACATACAATAATTTCAGATGGATCATACGCAATTCCTTGATCGCGAGTAAATTTCTTCACAATTTCTTGTTTTAACGCTTGTAATCCACCTGTTGGTGTATACTTCGTATGTCCTTCTAACATCGCTTTATGCGCGGCATCCATAATATGTTCTGGTGTATTAAAGTCAGGTTCCCCTGCCCCTAACGCAATTACATCATGACCTTCTGCTTTTAATGCTTGTGCCTTTGCTGTAATTTCTAAAGTTGAAGACGGTGTTAAAGCAGCTACTCGCTTTGCTAATTTCATTTGTAGTTCCCCCTACATCTATTTTTCAATGCTGTAGTGTCCAGCATATGCACCATTTTGAACTTCTAGATAATAATACGTATAACGATCTTCCTGATCAATATATGTAATTTCCCACAACGGAATATCGTTTTCAGCACCTAATTTTACTTTTACAATTTGTTTTGGCTTCGGCTTAGGTTCAGCACCTTCTCCAGTCGCCTGTTCAGCCAATTTTTGCAAAGCTTCTTTTTCAGAAATACCTTCACTCTTTTTCTTCACAAGGACATTTCCTTTTTTATCAGGCACCCAAACAATAATTTGTTCTCCTTTTTCATCTACACCTTGCACGACTGTATATGAAGATTTTCCGTTATAATAATCAACAGCATTTACCTTTGTAAGCTTTGCCTTTTCTTTTGCAATTTCTACAGACTTTGACTCTTTTGGAATTTTCTTTTCCATTGCTTTATTATAAACATACGCCCCATATATTCCGCTAGCAACGATAACGATAATGATTGCAAAGATCCACTTTTTCATTGTATCACTACGTTCTGTAAATCGTAAATACAGCTATTTCTTTATCTTTTTCGTCTAATGCTAATCCGAACATGAGGTCCTGCTCTTTTAACGTACGATTCAAGCTATCAACAATTTTATACAAGTCAGACGAATATTTAATACGCGTCGTTGATAGGACTTCGATTTTCTTATCCATGAAAAAACTCCTCCGTTACACAAAAATTTCTAATTATAGAAGAACACAATACGGTTACAATAAGAGTACATTCTTTACAACCCCTGCTTCATCACCCATCTATTATAGCAGGACATGTACAGCAAAAAAAGGTTTCAAATCGAAAAGCAATATATTTTGTATACAAGAAGTAAGAAAAATAAAATTCCTCCTACCCACATTTTTTACGCCTGAAGTTTAAGTGTACTTCAGGCGTATTTTTCTTCCAATTTTATTTATTTGGTCGTTCCTTTAATTGCTCTAACAATTCTTCTAACGGTCCCTCATAGAGCGGGACAGTTGGGATTGATTGTAAAAAACGTTTTCCATAGGAAGAACTTGTCAAACGGCGATCTAGAACAAATACCGTTCCCGTATCTGTATTTGTTCTAATAAGACGACCGAATCCTTGTTTGAAACGTAATATCGCTTGTGGGAGCGCTAACTTAGCGAATACGTCTTCTCCTTGATTTTTTAGCCACTCTCCTTTTGCTTCCATCATCGGCTGATTAGGAGGCGTAAAGGGCAGACGGACAATGACAAGGCAACTCAGAGCATCTCCAGGTATATCTATCCCTTCCCAAAAACTACTTGTTCCTAACAAAATCGATTTGTCGAACTCTTGAAATTTACGAATGAGGCGACTTCGGCTCTTATTATTCACACTTTGTGTTAATAATAAATATCCTTCTAATGCATCATCACTTTTCAAATTCGTATACGCTTCTTTCAACATTTCATACGAAGTAAATAAAACAAGCATTCTACCTTTTGTAGCTTTCGCTATTTTCGCAATATGTGCCGATACAGACTCAATATATTCCTCATTACTTGCTTGCTTAATAAAAGGCACATCAGTTGAAACCATTAATTTCATTTGTTCTTCAAAACGAAATGGTGATGGAACCTTTAATGTATTGGGCGCAAAATCATGCAAACCTAGCTCTTCTTTTATATAGTCGAATGAATCACTAACTGTTAACGTTGCTGATGTGAAAATAACACTCTTTTTTTCTGTTAAAAATTCATCAGCAAATCTTTCACTAATATGAACAGGCTGCGCATATAAAACTGTTGAATGAATCGTTCCCTTCGTTTCAGTCTCCATCCATGTCACGTATGAATTTTTTTCTAAAATGAGTAATTGTAAAGATTGTACCATCTTTCTCAACAACTCAATTAAGTGCATAAATTCACCTGTAACAACATGCATCTCCCATTCTAATTTACTTTGCAATATATCAACTTGCTTCTCAAGTGTAGTTACTAATTTTCTTACATCATATACAAAACGATTTGTTAACTCGGTAATACTATCCCATAACTTACCTGTCTCTACTTCCGTGTTATATCGATAAATGAGCGGCATATTGCTCATCCCTTGTTCCTGCTTTGTTTGTTTAAATATGAAAGCACGTAACATTTGGAATAGTTCATCCGCATCAAATTTAAGTTCCTTCAAACTATGACTCACCATACGGAAAGTCGAACGAGAGGCTTGCTCTGATTTTTTCATCATTTTATATACTTTAGAAAGCACATCATCTGTTTCTAACGTACCAAGACGAGATAAAGCTAATTGAAAATACATACATGAGAACTGTTCACCGAATGTTCTACTCGCCGCTTCCTCGATATGATGGGCTTCATCAAAAATAATATGTTCACATGAAGCAAACAGTGGTTCTTCACTTGAAAAATCTTGAAATAATAACGCATGATTTGTAATAACAATATCTGCAAACAATGCTTTATTCTTCGCTCGTTGATAAAAACAACGACTAAACCAGTTACTTTGCATCCCGCCTGGACTATATGCATCACTACAAATACGGTTCCAAAGTAACTTTCCGCCCTCAGGAATATTTAATTCATCACGATCGCCGGTTTCCGTTTGCAATAACCATACTAAAATTTTTGCCTTTGTGAGCGCCATATCATAATTTTTCTCTTCTTCTTGCAAAGCATATTCAAATTTATGTAGACAAAGATAATGCTTTCTTCCTTTCAGAAGAGCCACTTCAAATGAAAATGGCATTATTTTCTGTAATAATGGAATTTCTTTTTCCAGTATTTGTTGTTGCAATTGTACAGTTTGTGTACTTATAATGACAGGTTCTTCTTTTTTCTTTGCGAAATAAATACTTGGAAGTAAATACGCAAGCGTCTTCCCCGTACCTGTTCCTGCTTCAATCAGTGAAAACCTAGAATCTCTTAGCGCTGTATATATTTCCTTCATCATAATTTGTTGGCTTTCTCTTTTTTCAAACTTTGGCATATTCAATTCAAGTTTATCCATTGCCTTATGTAAGAAAGCATCAAATTTAGATGCGCATGTTTCACTGAGGCCTAAAGAATAATTCCGCTTTCGAATCGCAATATTTCGATACACTTCATACTCCTCTGCCCTTTCTTTACCATGCATCATTTTCTTTAAAATATTTTCAGAAAGTACATCCGCTATATCACTTTGGAAAACATCACTTAATTCATAAAGCGATTGTAATGTGACAAGTGGTAACTTTTCAATTTCACTTAAAAATTGTAAAAACAACTCCGCTGTTGCAAGAGCATCACTATCCGCACGATGTGGTTGATCGTGCTCTAGCTCATGCTGCTTAGCTAAATCACGTAATTTATAACTATCAGCTGTCGGCAAAAGAATTTGTGCCAATTCAACTGTATCAATTTTAGGACAATGTACTTCTGTATATCCAGCCTGCCTTAATTCTTCATTTAAAAAATTCCAATCAAAGTGAACGTTATGTGCAACAAAAGCCGCACCTTGTAATAGCTCAACAATCATCGGGGCTACATCTCGAAATAACGGGGCTTGCTTTACAAGATCTTCATCAATCCCAGTTAATTCTGTAATAAATAGGGGAATCTCTCTCTTCGGATTAATAAAAGATGAAAAAATCTCTAATATCTCTCCATCTTCCACTACAACAGCTGCAATTTGGGTGATTTTATCCTTCCCATCCTTCCAGGAGTTCCCTGTCGTCTCTAAATCAACAACGACATAACGCTTACTCATATATGTAACACCTCAATTTCTTACCTATCAAACACAAAAATTATATAATGTTACTATACCACGTTTTACCTCATCTTAATGAAAAGATGCACAAAAAAGCTATCTCCTTAATTAGAGATAGCCTTCCTACTTATAATATCGTGCCAGCTTTTTCAGCACCTAACATTTCAATAATTTGATTATCATCGTCTAATACTGCAATTTTCGGCTCTTGTTTATGAATATTTTCTTCTGCCACTAAACCATAGCAAATAATAATAATTCTATCACCCGGTTGTACAAGTCTTGCAGCTGCACCATTTAAACACACAACACCGCTACCGCGCTCTCCTTTAATAACATATGTCTCTAAGCGAGCTCCATTGTTGTTATTTACAATTTGTACTTTTTCATTTTCTACAATATTTACCGCATCCATTAAATCTTCATCAATTGTAATACTACCTACATAATTTAAATTTGCTTCTGTTACAGTTGCGCGATGTAACTTCGCTCTCATCATTGTGCGAAACATAGATGCTCCCCCTTATTTCCCCATTAATGTTATATTGTCAATTAATCGTACATGTTCAAACTTAACTGCAATCGCTAAAATGATTCTTCCTTCAATTTTATCTATTGCTTTTAATGAAGGATATGCATATAAATCAGCATAATCTACAGTGCCTTTCGTATACTTCTCAATATGCTCTTTCACAAGATTCATAATGATTTCTGGATTACGTTCGCCTGCCTCAATTCGTTCTTTCGCTATACATAGACTGCGGTATAAATGAGGAGCCTCTTCGCGTTCTTCTAGTGATAAATACACATTACGAGAACTTTTCGCTAATCCATCTTCTTCCCTTACAATATCAACTGGTACGATCGTAACGGGAATATTAAAATCAGTTACGAATCCTTCAATTACAGCTACTTGCTGTGCATCTTTCATACCGAAATAAGCATGCGTTGGCAATGTAATATTAAATAGTTTCATTAGTACAGTCGCAACACCAGCGAAATGACCAGGTCTTTGTTTACCACATAATACGTCGGTACGCTTCACAACTTCTACTGTTGTCGTTTGTTCTGCTGGATACATCTCTTCTACACTCGGATAAAATAAATAATCAATACCATTTTCTTTTGCTACATTTTCATCTCTATCAATATCACGTGGGTATCGATCTAAATCTTCATTTGGTCCAAATTGTAGTGGATTTACAAATACACTTAACACTACAATTTCATTTTCTTCCCTTGCCTTACGTAGTAACGTAGCATGGCCTTCGTGTAAATACCCCATCGTTGGAACAAAACCGATACTTTTTCCACTTGTACGAAGGTCGTTTGTAATTTGCTGCATCTCTTGCACTGTAGTTATGATTTTCATTATTGTTTTCCTCCGTATAACGCTAAGCACTCTTCCTCTTTCATTGTGAATGAATGTTTTTCTTCAGGAAATTGCCCTGTCTTTACTTCAGTAACGTATTGCGAAATCCCTCGCACAATCTCCTCTTGAACAGACGTATATTGCTTCACAAATTTCGGAACACGATTTACGCCGTACGAGATAAGATCATGATATACAAGAACTTGCCCATCTACTTTTTGTCCTGCTCCAATTCCGATTATCGGAATTGTTAACTGCTCTGAAATAAGTTCTGCTAATTGCATTGGCACACACTCTAACACAAGTGCTATCGCACCAGCTTCCTCACATTTCTTTGCATCTTCTATTAATTTTTTTGCACTTTCAGCATCTTTCCCTTGTACTTTATACCCACCTAGCACTCCTACAGATTGAGGAGTTAAACCTAAATGCGCCACAACGGGAATTCCCGCATTCGTTAAGTAGTGAATAGTTGATATAACTTCTCCAGCACCTTCTACCTTTAATGCATGTGCCCCGCTCTCTTGAACAATGCGACGTGCATTAACCATCGTATCTTGCAATGAGACATGATAAGACATAAATGGCATATCAGTTACAATAAACGTCTCTTTCGCTCCGCGGCGTACAGCTTTCGTATGATGAATCATATCCTCTACAGTTACTGGAACTGTTGAATCATACCCAAGTACAACCATTCCTAGAGAATCACCCACTAAAATCATATCGACTTTAGCTTCTTCTGCTAATTTAGCAGATGGATAATCATACGCCGTTAGCATTGTAATCGGCTCACCTTGCTCTTTCATTTTCAAAAAATCTGTTTTTGTTTTCAAAAACTACTCCTCCTTTATGCAGGAGAGAGGAGATGGCCGAAATCATATAAAAAACCCCTCTGGCCATAAAAGGGCAGAAGGGTTGTGTGTTAGTCGGCATTATTCATCCCTCTGTCCCAGTCCGTTATTGGATCAAGGCAGAATCCAAATTATTATTTTTTCATACTGCGTGAAATAATGGTGCAGTTCGCTTTGATACTGCCCATATTCGAACTAATTATAGCAAACTCTGAAAAGGAATTGCTACATTTTTTCGAAAAAATAATTTTCTATCCCTATTACGGTATGTGAAATTTATTAGTATCTAAATAACAAAAAGAAGCTCCAAAATAGGAACTTCTTTTACTTAATTTCTATATCAGCAGAATGAATGTGGTGCACTTTTCCTTGATGATCCTCAAGTAACAATACACCATCCTCCGTAATCCCTTTTGCTAGCCCATTAATAGTTTCCTTCATCGTTCGAGCTGTAATTTCTTTTCCGATACTTACTGCGTAACTTTCCCAAAGAATTTTAATAACAGAGAAGCCATTTTTTAAATACTCTTCATACAATTTCTCTAGTTGCAAGAAAATTTGTTGCATAAGTTCCGCACGAACAATCGGCTTATCCGATTCAATTGCTAATGAAGTTGCAATTTGCTGAATTTCCTCATCAAAATGTTCTTGTTTCTGATTTGCATTAATGCCAATCCCCATAATAACAGCATTAATTTTATCTGGATCAGCTTGCATCTCTGTTAATATACCGACAGCTTTTTTACCTTGAATTAAAATATCATTTGGCCATTTAATCCCTACGTTTACACCGGTACATTTTTCAATTGCTTGCGCTACGCTAACAGCTGCTAATAAAGTAAGCTGTGGTGCATGATGAACTGGAATAGATGGACGCAAAATAATACTCATCCAAATTCCTGTTCCTTTTGGAGAATACCATTTTCTACTTAAACGTCCTCTACCTGCTGTTTGTTCTTCAGCAACGACAATTGTTCCCTCTTCTGCGCCTTCATAAGCAAGTCTCGCTGCAATATGCTGAGTAGATTCAACCGATTCTTCAAAATAAACCGTTCTACCGATACGCTCTGTTTGTAATCCTAATTGAATCTCATTAGCAGTTACTTTATCTGGTTTACTAGCAATTCGATACCCTAAGCGGCGTACAGCTTCTAGTTCATACCCTTCATTACGAAGGTCCTCCATATGCTTCCATACAGCGGTTCTCGAACAGCCAAGTTTGTCACTAAGTGTTTGACCAGATACAAATGCACCATCTGCTTCAGAAAAAACTTGTAATAACTGCTTTCTTATAGTAGATTGCATCTTTGTAGCCACTCCCTTATATTCTCTTTCTTATTAACTAAATCTCCTTGTACGATTGCTTCTTCAATATTTTGAAGCATTTCGGCAACCCACGGACCTGGCTTTTTATCTGCCCAGCTTAATAAATCATTACCAGTCACATTCATTTCTTGACGATTTTTTATCGGCAATGCATGAAATAATGATTGTACTTGCTTAACAGACGCACTATTATAACTTTCTATTATCGCTTCATATACTCTTTCCGCCATCTCAGCGATGCGAATTCCAGTTTTATAAAGAAGGATTGTATCCCACTCCTTCTCCTTTCTAGAACGAATTGCTAATAAAACCGCTACGATATCTTTAATCTTTTTATTCGAGAACTTCCATTGACGTAAAAAGACAGATGGATGCTCTTCTCCGATACAATATAAGAAAAATGCCCACGCCTCAACGTCTGTTTCGAAAGAATCCCATTTATACTGCGTAGCTTTCAAGAGTCTTTCTTCTGACATTTGCAAATATGGCAGATGAGAAAATAGCTTCGTTTCTACTAACTCTTGAAGACCATTCACACAATATGTACCGGTCAACAATTTTTCAAATTCAACTGTAATTCTTTCAATCGCTATATGTTCGAGCAAATGCCCATACGTTTCAATTGCTTGTTTCGTCTTTATTTCCAAAGAGAAACCTAACGTACTTACGAACCGAATACCACGCATCATTCGCAGTGCATCTTCTTGAAAACGGTCTGCAGCATCTCCAACCGTTGTAATTTCCTTCAGACGAATCGCTTCTTTTCCAGCAAATAAATCAACCATTTCGCCTTCCTCTGTCATTGCAATTGCATTCATCGTGAAATCACGTCGTTTTAAATCCTCTTCTAATGAACGGACAAATTGAACACTACTAGGTCTCCGAAAATCTTCATATTCGCTTTCTGTTCGAAAAGTAGTTACCTCATACGGTTCACCATTTTCTACAACAATTACAGTTCCATGCTCAAGACCAACCGGAACATGTCTTGGGAAAATAGCCATTACTTCTTCTGGTAAAGCAGATGTTGCGATATCGATATCTCCAATCGGTCTATCGATAATAAGATCGCGTACACTTCCACCAACGAAGTAAGCCTCATGTCCGTGCTGTTTTAATATCTCAATAATTGAACTAGCTTTTTTAAATCTTTCCATTCTTGTCATCCCTTAGTATGTCATAATAAATCGCCTCATACTGTGAAACGATTTTTTCCGAACGAAACTGCTCATATACAGATTTCATCGCTCGCTCTCCCATATTACGGTGAAGTTCTTCATTTTCTAGTAGTTGAATTGCTTGCTTAGCTATTCCATCTGTATCTCCAACTTCACATATATATCCTGTCTCACCATGTTGAATGACCTCTGGAATGCCCCCAACCCTCGTTCCGATACTAGGCACACCACACGCCATCGCTTCTAATATAACGAGACCAAAACTTTCCTTTTCTGATAAAAGTAGCATTAAATCACTCATCGCAAGAAGCTCTGCAACATTATCTTGCTTTCCTAGGAATAAGACACGTTCCTCAATATGTAAACTTTTCACCAATTGTAAAATAGTACAGAACTCTGGTCCATCACCAACAAGAAGCAATTTCGCATCTACTTCCTTTACAATTTTGGCAAATGACTGCACAACATCTTGTACACGCTTAACCTTTCGGAAATTTGAAATATGAATCAACACTTTTTCATTTTCTCGTATACCATATTCTTTTTTTAATTGAGACATATCACGCTTGAAATAAACACGTTCGTCTACAAAATTGTATACCGTCTCAATTTCTTTATCTGGTTTTACAAGTTCATTCGTTTCTTCAATTAACGAATGTGACACAGCTGTAACAACATCAGATTGTTCAATACCAAAGCGAATTAAATTATTTAACGAAGGGTCGGAACCTAACACAGTAATATCCGTTCCATGTAAGGTTGTAACAATTTTAATACGCTCCCCAATCATTTGTTTTGCTAAATATGCACAAATAGCATGAGGGATTGCATAATGCACATGTAAAATATCAAGGTTTTCTCTTTGAGCAACCTCTGCCATTTTACTCGCTAATGCTAAATCGTAAGGTGGATATTGAAAAACAGAATATTGATTTACTGTTACTTCGTGAAAATAAATGTTCGGGTACACTTTATTCAACCGAAATGGTACACCCGATGTAATAAAATGAATTTCATGTCCGCGTTCCGCCAATTGCTTTCCTAACTCTGTCCCAACAACCCCAGAACCACCTACAGAAGGATAACATGTAATACCTATTTTCAATTTCATTTACATCCCCCTATTAAATCAGCATGTAATAAAACCGGCTTCTTACTCATAAATCCTTCGGCATACAGCACTCCAACTTCTTTCCCAAACATCTTCTCCCGAGTGATTACAGTTTCAACGTATCCTTCGGTTAATGGCGTCTTAACACCATCACTCCCTGTTGAAAACTGACTTTCATACGCTTCTAACGCTTCCACCTTTTTAGAAAGGTATTCACTAATATCTATACAAAAATTCGGTTTATGAAAACCATTAATTATATAATTATAAAAAGACTCTACACGGTGCGGCGGAAGTTCAGGCATATATTTACGAATTCCCGCTGAAAAGATAGCTTCTTCCACAAGTTTCGCGCAATTAGCATGGTCTGGATGACGATCTTCGTAATATGGTGCGAAAATTAGTGTTGGTTTATATGTACGAATAATCTTTACAATTTCACGTATATACTCTTCTTTCATATACAAACCACGGTCTGGCATCGCTAAATTAATTCTCGTTTTTACTCCCATAATACGAGCTGCAGCCTTTGCTTCTTCTTTTCTTAGTTCTACCGTTCCATTTGAAGAAAGATCAGCTTCTGTTAAATCGCAAATGCCTACTTCATATCCTTGTTTCGTATACTTTGCAATGGTACCTGCCATGCCAATTTCCACATCATCGGCATGAGCACCAAACGCTAATATATGTAATCCACTCATAATTGTTCCCCTCATTTTCTTAACTTTCGGTAATCTAAATCTCCCCGCTCTAATGCATGCATTAGCATTTCAGCACTTGCCATATTCGTTGCTAGTGGGATGGCGTATACATCACATAAACGAAGTAACGCATTGACATCAGGTTCATGCGGCTGCGCTGTTAGTGGGTCCCGGAAAAAAATCACCATATCCATCTCATTTTTTGCAATCATTGCACCAATTTCTTGATCGCCACCAAGAGGACCAGATTGATATCTTGTTACAACTAAACCAGTTGCCTCCATAATACGAAGTCCTGTCGTTCCTGTTGCAAAAAGTTCATGTTTTTCAAAGATTGGTTTATATGCGTACGCGAACGAAACCATATCATCTTTCTTTTTGTCATGTGCGATTAAGGCAATTTTCATCCGTTGTCTCCCCTTTAGTCGATAATGTTTTCTAAACCATACACAAGATGATCAAGGTTCATTACTGTTTCAATTGATAGTTTTACACCTGACATAAATGATGCACGGTTGAATGAATCATGACGAACTGTTAACATTTGTCCATCTCCGCCGAACATTACTTCTTGGTGTGCAATAAGCCCTGGTAGACGTACGCTATGAATGTGAATACCATCCACATTTGCACCACGTGCTCCTTCTAATTGTTCCGTTTCATTAGGGTGTCCTTGCTCTTTTGGTACACGATTTTGACGGATTAATTCTACTGTTTTTACAGCTGTACCAGATGGTGCGTCTAATTTTTGATCATGGTGTAATTCAATTACTTCAACATCTTGGAAGTACTTTGCTGCCATTTGTGAAAATTTCATCATAAGAACTGCACCAATTGCAAAGTTTGGAGCGATAATTGTTCCTACTTCTTTTTCTTTTGCATTTTCTGTTAATTGCTTTAGTTCTTCTTCAGTAAATCCAGTTGTACCAATAACAGATCGAAGTCCACGTTCAACTGCAAGTGTCACATGTTTCTTTCCAACTTCTGGTGTTGTTAAATCTAACAATACATCTGCTTCTACTTCATCTAAACAAGTATGTAAATCCGCATAAATAGGTGCATCTAGCGCTGGCATTCCAGGTAAATCAGCGATTTTCTCTCCGCCATGCTTATAATCAATTGCTGCTACTAAATTGAAATGTTCTGTTCTTTCCATTAAAAGGACTGCTTCCTGTCCCATACGTCCTCTTGGTCCAGCGATGATTACTTTAATTTCTTTCATGCTTCTTTCTCTCCCTCATCAATACGTGTCCAGCGATCTTTATCACGTGTATTAAATTTATTCATTACAATGTTATGCGCTGTTTCTAAATCAATATTTAAACTATTTGCCATACAAATCATAACAAATAACACATCTCCAAGCTCTTCCTCAATACTTCGTTCTATCTCAGTCGTTTTCTTCGGCTTCTCACCATAATAATGGTTAACCTCTCTTGCAAGCTCTCCCATTTCTTCAGTTAAACGGGCCATCATTGCAAGCGGACTAAAATAACCTTCTTTAAATTGACCGATATATGCATCTACTTCTTTCTGCATATCTTTCATCGTTTTTGCTTCCATACTTGTCACCTCTATTCCTTCCTCTTTCATGTTAGCCAATTCATCGCGATTTGACAAATATTATTCTCTCATATCCCTATTTACGACTCTTTTTTGGATAGACTATAATAAAGTGAAACTTCTTTTGCAATGTTTTTCTGCAAAAGATTAGTTGAACCAATCGGGTCCCTACGGCTGGTTCGCCCTTTTCTTCTTTGCTTTTCCCTCTACCAGCCGTTGGGACGGGGTAAAGTGAAACTTCTTTTGCAATGTTTTTCTGCAAAAGATTAGTTGAACCAATCGGGTCCCTACGGCTGGTTCGCCCTTTTCTTCTTTGCTTTTCCCTCTACCAGCCGTTGGGACGGGGTAAAGTGAAACTTTCTTTTGCAATGTTTTTCTGCAAAAGATTAGTTGAACCAATCGGGCTCTTACGGCTAGTTTGCTCTGTCTTCTCTGCTTTATCTCCTACCAGCCGTTTGAGCGGGGTAAAGTGAAACTTCTTTTGCGTGATTTTTGCAAAAGGTCAGCCTGAACTAATTAGGCCCTTATACTATTCTCTATTTTTACTAGCAACTAGAAATAACTTATTATTATGTCTTACCGTTTAAGCGGAGCAATTCCAATCATTACATAACTAGGGGGATTTCTATATGAAAGCAAATTTGAAGATTCGAAATATCATTTTCATTTTAATCGGTTCCGCTATTTTTTCTTTCGGCATTGTAAATATCAATATTGAAAACCATCTTGCAGAGGGTGGGTTTACCGGTATTACGCTATTATTATATTTTCTATTTTCGCTTGACCCTTCCTATACAAACTTAATTTTAAATATCCCTATATTTTTTATTGGCTGGAAGTTACTCGGCCGAACAACATTTTTATATACATTAATCGGTACATTTAGCGTCTCTTTATTCCTATGGATTTTCCAACGCTACGAAGTACTCAACTTACATTTAAACTTGCAAAATGATATGACACTGGCTGCTTTATTCGCTGGGGCATTTATCGGTATAGGACTTGGAATTATATTTAAATACGGCGGGACTACTGGCGGTGTTGATATTATCGCAAGACTAGCTCACAAATATGTTGGCTGGAGTATGGGAAAAACGATGTTTATGTTTGATGCCATCGTTATCATTGTCTCTATTCTTACATATTTATCATATCGTGAAGGCATGTATACGTTAGTTGCTGTATTTATCGGGGCTAAGGTTATTGATTTTATGCAAGAAGGAGCTTATGCAGCAAAAGGAGCAACTATTATTTCTGATAAAAATGATGAAATTGCTTCAAAAATTTTATCAGAAATGGAGCGCGGAGCAACCTTTTTAAAAGCAGTTGGATCCTATACAAAAGTTGAACGAAATGTACTATATTGTGTTGTTGCAAAAAACGAAATCGTGAAATTAAAAAATATCATTACTTCTGTAGACCCTCACGCCTTTGTCGCTGTAAGTGATGTACACGATGTTGTTGGCGAAGGATTTACATTAGATGAAAATAAAAATCCGTTACATAATTAAATTCAACTAGAAAAGCTCTTTAGCTTTTCTAGTTTTTTATTACATATCTTTTCAGTTTCTCCAAATCCTCATAAATGAGCTCCAATAAACTACGATTATAAAAAATTGAAGCTGGATGAAAAGTAGGAAATATATTATATTCTTTTTCAGTCCATATGAATTCTGTACCGCTACTATCTTTCAATTGCTGCACGGGTTGCTTTAACAATTCGCCATGAACATCCGTAATTTTATTATTTTTACCAACTAAACGCTGTAATGCAATATTACCAAGTGTAACAATAACAGGCGGCTGTATAAGTTCCAACTCATAATCTAACAAAGGTGCATGGGCAAGTATTTCTCCTTGATTTGGCGTTCTATTATACCTTTTCTGTATTATTTCGCCATTTCGTTCCCTTTTCTCTCTCCATTTATAAGGTCTACTCCGCACCGCACTCGTAATATATACTTCTTCCCTTGTAACGTGAATACGTTCTAAAAACTCCATTAAATGCTTTCCTGCTCTCCCGCTAAACGGAATCCCATTATGAATTTCTGTTTCACCAGGTGCTTCTCCAACAAGCATTAATTTCGGATTTCTAGGGCCCTGTCCACTTAAAAAACCTTCTAATTGGTATGTAGCACTTCGCTCCCTCACTTGTTTAACTAAATGATCTGGATATTCTATGTCTGTCACCTTCTTTCATCATTCCATACTTATCTTTATTTTAATTAGTTCTATACCCCATATTCTCTCTATTATTTCCATTTGTAACATATTATAAGATTCAATCCACAAAACAAAAAAAGACTATCATAATTGATAGTCTTTAATCGTCGCTACGCTGCATACCAGTATAAATTAATACGAGACGTAATAATTCAAATACTGCTACAGCAGCTGCTGCTACATATGTTAATGCTGCCGCATTTAATACTTTACGAGCTTGACCGTACTCATCTGTCGATACGATACCAAGTGCTTCAATTTGTTGCATTGCACGTTTTGATGCATCAAACTCAACTGGTAATGTAACAAGTTGGAAAATAACACCTGCTGCCATTAAAATAATTCCTAGTAACAACAAACCAGACATTTGTGCAAATACACCAATTAGGACAAAAACCCATGACATGTTTGAACCAAAATTAGCAACTGGCACTAACGAATGGCGTACACGCATGAAGTTATAATCTTTCGCATCTTGAATTGCGTGTCCTACTTCATGTGCTGCTACAGCTGTACCAGCAACTGAATGACCATAGTAGTTATCTGTCGATAATCTAACCGTCTTTACACGCGGGTCATAATGATCTGACAAATGACCTGGCGTTTCTTCTACAGCTACATTGTACAATCCATTTTCATCTAAAATTTTCCGAGCCACTTCCGCTCCTGTCATACCTGATGTTGAATAAACTTGTGAATACTTGCTATAGGCACTACGTACTTTGGACTGTGCATACAACGGTATGATCAAAATGATCGCGAAGTAAATTAAATAAAACATCATAAACCTCCATTGAAGTTTTAATTATAGTACTTCTCATTCTATTTTTTTCTTCCACCGTTGTCAATAAATAAACCTTACAATCCGTATCTTTATTTATACGCATTATCTATCTTTAGAATGCAAGTTACTTCTCCGCTTCTCTCTCTCCCCTTTATACTTTCTCCATCCAACATACGTTAAAGTGAACAAAATAAGTCCTCCAGTAATTGTCATAAACCAAATGAGAGAGGGAGCAATCTCATCTTTTTTTACTGTATGAAATATTTTTTGCAAATCACCTTTAATAATTCCTAGTTGCATTTGTCCACCTTTCGTTTTTAACATAACGTTACGAAATTCATCCAAATAAGATAAATGTGCATTTACACGCTGTGCTTCGTTTTCTGGCAGGGTAATCATTAAACTAGGATAAATAATATTAAATTCATTTAAAAGTGTATTTAGCGTCTGTTGGAACTGTCCATCATCGTCTTTTTCCATCGCTTTTTCTACTTGAGAAAAAGCATTCATTATCTTTCTTTCTCTTTCCATCCAAAGTGGCTGATATTTAGATACTTGTGCATCAACAGCAAGTTGTAACGCTAACATATTATCAACTTTAACTTGCCTATCTAAATCTTCCGCGAGAGATTGTTTCGCCTTATCGTATGCTAAAGAAACGACTCTAATTTGTCCCGGAGTTACTTTTGAATTATTTTCATTTTCCTTTGATAGAAACTGCTCTGAGAAATGATGCAGTACTTGTATTGCCTTATCATCTTCTTTTTTCTTCACTAACTGCAAAGAGTCATCTAGCAATCCAGTTAGTTCACTCCACTCTTCAGCATATATACGTACTGGAAACATTATAATTAGAAATGCTATCAGTCCAATTAATGTTCTCTTCATCCCGGTCCCCCCTATAACTACTAGTACAAAATATGTGGAATTGGACAAGAATAGAACAGAACAAAATCAAAAAATATATTATCTCTATGAAAACAAAAAAATTCTCTTTAAACAGAGAATTTTTTCTTTGAAACCCTTTTCTTTTTCACTAAATATTTATACACACCGTAACAAAGTATGCTACCGCCTAAAATCAATAATAAAATAACACATGCAGCATGCATAAAGAATTCTTCCGGTAACATTAAAATAACCGGATCTGTTTCAATATCAAACATCCAATAATCATTGCTAAATAAAAGCTTGTGAAATAATACGAAACTCTTTTCAAAATTAATAGCAATTGGTAACGTAAGAGCTATTGGAAAAATAATTGTAAGAATCGCTCCGTGAAGTAAAAACTTTTCTTTTTTCTTTTTTAATAAATACGCTCCTCCTAATACAGCAATTACAATCGTTCCATACATTATATATTGAATCTTTACTAAAATATTTTTAACATCCACAAAATGAATGCGGCCATTTGTGGACATATCTAATGTCGGCAATTGTAATGCACCTTCATAAAACGGCGATAAATATGTAATAAGCACGTCATAGTTTCTCTTAATTTCATCTTTCGTCATATCCGCTAAATCTGGAATATTTAAAAAATCAATTTCTAAATAATACAACCATTTTCCATATACAACTATCGTTGCCGCGAGAGCGAAAACAGAAAATGCTATGCTATAGGAAACTACTAAAGTGATCAATCGATCCAATATGTTTATACCACTCTTATTTTTCTTCATTTTCTCCCCCTAAATGTCCTCATCATCATAAAGAAAACTGTTTTCGGTTCTCACGTAAGCAATAATAATATGTAATACACAGTACAACCATACTTAACCAAAACGTAAAATAACCAATTTTCTCTACAAACAAATGCATAATCCCGTATCTCGGCATTTGCCAAAATAAATAATCAATTGCATCATTATGTAATGTCCATATGCCAGCTACAGTGAAGTGCCATTTTTTTATCCGATAAAACGGAGCATATAACATCCCCTGCACTGCCATCGCAAAATGAGATAACATTAACATATATCCCATAAGGCCAATAGGACCTTTTACATAAATCATAATTGCATTTACAACAACAGCCCAAATACCATATTTTATTAAAGTAACTATCGCTAACGCTTCTATTACCCCCCAGTTCTTCTTCATCAAAAAAGCAATTAAAACAAAGACAAAAAAGAGACTTGCCATAGGGCTATCTGGTACAAACGGCCAAAATATAGGTGAGGTTTCTTTTAATTGATTTCCATACCATATGAATCCGTAAATTGTACCTAATATGTTAACAACCAATAAAAATAAAAGTACCGAACGTTGCCTTAACATTGCATACAAGTAAACCAAGCTGTATGTCCAACACCTTTCAAACAAAGTAATTCTTTCATCGAACTCTACTCTATTATATAGCAAACTTTCCGTCATCAAAATAAAAAGCTGACTACAGATTTTGTAGTCAGCTTTTCTATTATTTTTTATTATACTTTGCAACGAATTCCGAAAGCTTTTTCAGTTCCTCATCTGTACCTTTAAATACCCCTTTAGGCATTGAACCTTTTCCATCTTTCGCAATTTTAGCGATTTCTTCTGGTTTTAAAGTTAAGTTTTGCAAAGCCGGTGCTGCCGCCCCGCCCTGTAAATTGTCACCATGACACGTTAAACAAGTATTTTTTTGCATTAACTTGTAGCCGTCATCATTTTTATCAACTGGTGCTGTTTTTACAATTGCTCCTTGTTTTTTTGCAGCTTCCCAGTCGTGGTGTGCTACAGATTCCCAAGTTAAAAAGATAATCGATGCAATTGCTAAAAGCATAAACCCTGTTGCTACAGGACGCTTCAATGGCGCTCTTTCTGGGCCTCGATCTAGAAACGGAGCTAATAGTAACGCTCCAAACGCAATCCCCGGCATAATAAACGCACCAATTACAGTAAATGAGCCTGAAGCGTACGAATACTTTAATAACTGATACAAGAATAAGAAATACCAATCTGGAAGTGGTATATATCCTGCATCTGTAGGATCCGCCATTCTCTCAAGCGGTGACGGATGCGCCACTGTTAAACATAAATAACCGATTAAAAAAACTGCACCAACCATCCATTCTTTTAACAAGAAATTCGGCCAAAACGCTTCTGTTTTCCCTGGATATTCAGAATAATCTTTTGGAATATTTGGGTTCCGAGCTACCGGTACCCGAGAATCTCCTACAAACTTCATCCCTTTGCCGCGATGCATAATCTCCCTCCTTTTGTTCTTTCCCCTTTAATTTAGCAATCTCTTATAGCGGACCGGAAATACCTTGTTTGCGAATCATGATGAAGTGGAAGGCCATTAAACCTAGAAGTGCTGCTGGTAAGAAGAAGACGTGAATAGCAAAGAAGCGAGTTAATGTTTGAGCGCCAACAATTTCAGAATGACCAGCGAGTAATGTTTTAATATAAGGACCAATGAGCGGCGTTTGCTCTGCGATTTGAATCCCTACTTTCGTAGCAAATAAAGCTTTCATATCCCACGGTAATAAATATCCGGTAAAACCAAGACCTAACATAACAAAGAAAATAAGAACACCAACAATCCAGTTTAACTCACGAGGCTTTTTATACGCACCCTGGAAGAAAACTCTGAGTGTATGTAAAAACATCATTACAATTACGAGACTGGCACCCCAGTGGTGCATACCACGAACAATTTGTCCATACGCCACTTCATTTTGTAAATAGTAAACCGACTCCCAAGCATTTTTAATATCAGGCACATAATACATCGTTAAAAACATTCCAGACAAAATTTGAATTACAGTAACGAAAAAGGTAAGTCCTCCGAAGCAGTAGACGAATGCAGAAAAGTGATGCGCCGGGTTAACATGCTCAGGTACTTCATGATCAGCGATATCACGCCATATCGGTGTAATATCTAAACGTTCGTCCACCCAATCATAAATTTTATTTAGCATCTACTTTGCACCCCCTTTTGGCTTCGCTTTTCCTAAATAAAGTGTTCCATCTTTTACTTTGGATTCGTATACGTCAAGTGGAGCAAGAGGCGGTGTGCCTTTAATGTTCATCCCATCTTTTGTGTAACGTCCCCCGTGACACGGGCAAAAGAATTGATTAGGATGTGCTTTGTCCGAATTCCAGTTCACTGTGCAACCTAAATGTTTACACACTGGAGAAAACGCAACAATGTCTCCGCTTTCATCTTTATGCACCCAAGCAGATTTTGGCTCTTCAGACTTGTACCATCCGTCAACCTGCTTCACCTTAAAATCAAAGCGCTTCGGCTCTGTTGTAATATCCTTTACTTGTCCAACAGCAACCATATCTGTTCCCGCTTCTTTTCTTAACACCGGATCAAGCGCAAACCGCGTCATCGGCATTAAAATACCCGCCGCCATAAAGCCTCCTACCCCTGTAAGTGTGTAATTTAAAAACTGTCTTCTTGACACACGATGTTCTTTCTCGCTCACGAAAATTTCCCCCCTCTATCAGAAATTGTCCCCTCGTGAAAAAATTATATAAAAAATAAATACTAGGACACTATCATGATATAATACCCTCTTGTATAGGTCAATATCATACTACTCATAATAATAAGAACTTTCTGTTTATTTTTACCTTATCCATCTTTCTTCCAACATTACCATAATATTTTTTATGTGAGCACGAATAACTTCCCTTTTCGCTTGATCACTAAATTGCTCTAATGATAACGATGGAAACCAAAATAAATCACCCTGCAACTCTTGCATATCTTCTTTCCATGAAAAATCACTTGTCACATAGGCAATATGCTTAAAACCTTGCCTTTGCAAATGATCTGTCCATTCTTGCAAACGGTCTTTTTCATTCTTTTGGCTCTCTACCAAATACGTAAATGCGGGCAGTAAAAGCACTCTTCCTTTATACTCCCTTTCCAACTCCATACTCAAAGCCTCAATAAATTCACCTTGCTCTACAACCATTTTTATTTCTTTTGCTGCCGAAATAGACAAAAGGGGGATGATCCCTGTATCTACATACTCCCTCGCTTGCTCAAACTGTTCCACATCTTTTACAATCCATTTCACCTTTTCTCCCCTCCTCCACCTTAAATGACAGAACTTTCACTTTATATATATTAAACCATACTAAAAGAGGTAAAAAAAGAAAAACTACCTATTATTAAGTAGTTTTTCTTAAAAAGTCTGAAATTCGTAAAGATTACATAATCAAAATGAATTCTATAAAATTTTCAACTCTGCTGTTAACCTATGAAATGCTTCCTTATCTTGCTTATCCAAAGCTTCATCAATTTGTTTCAAAAGACGCTCTCTTCTAAATGAGAATACACTTTCTTCTAAAAATCGTTCTGCAAGCAATCGATCTTTTTCATTCACTTCAATATGCTTTGGCAAATATGGATTTTCTTCTAATACAGCTACATAGTTTGCATTTTGGAACGATGATTTAAAATTAAGCTGAATATAAATATCCTCATCTCGATTCAAACGAATATCATGAAACGACTTTTCTGCATCTGTTGTCATTACATTTTGTTTAAAAAAGTGAAACGGTGTGTCTTTCACACAATTCGCTGACATTACTAAGCCACGCGGACAATATTTTGCATGTTCTACGAAGTGGACTTTATGCATTAATTGATCGTGACTCATTAAATAATTCAAAATCCATACACATTCACGCTGTTTCAGTTGGTAATTATTCAAAAACCATTTTACAAAATCCTTCTTCTCGTTTACAGAAACAGGGGTATTCATAGCGATTAAGTCCCTCCTCTGTCTTGCTCTTTTCTTTTTAGATTCAAGAAGCGGCATTCAGTTTCCTTCCAACTTACGAAAAATCCTCTAAATTATATAACAATTCTTCAATATGAATTTGTGTCGGGTCTAGTTGTATTAACTGCGTAAATACTTCTTTCGCCTCTTTTCGCATTCCTTCTTCTAATAAGAAATAACCGTACTCTTCCAAGAAATCTGGATGATTCTTAAAAGAAGTATATGCACTTTCATAGTGTTTTAATGCATCCGAATACATTTCTAATTGTTTTTTTGCAAATGCAAGATCCCAAAGTAGTTGTGTATCTGGTTCTCCACTGTCAATTGTACGCTCTACAACTGCAATTAGCTCTTCGTATTTCTCTTGTTCTTTTAAGATATACGCATATTTTAATGTCGCACCTAAATGTCCCGGATCTAGCTCCAGCGCTTTTTGAAGCACTTCTTCTGCCTCCGCTATTTTACCTAATTTCGCCGCAATATTCGCTAATTCTACATAGAAAGGAACAGAAAGCTCATCTACTTTAATTCCTTCTTGAAGTGTTTCATAGCTTTCTTGAAGCATGCCTTCTTTTTCATAGCTTTTCGCTAAATACATGTATAACGATGCGTACTCAGGATCTAATTCTTTTAATTCTTGCCAAGCACCAATTGCTCTTTGATATTCTTCCCCTTGGTATAATGTGAAGGCATATCCAAATAGTGAGTGAATATCTTTTTGCTCTTCTAACCCCGCCTCATAGTAAGAGATTGCCTCTTCCCAGTTTCCAATAGCACTTAAAGTTTCTGCTAGACGAAGCGCAATGACAACACCGCCCATAACTTTATGTTCTGCTAGTAACGATTCATAATAAGTGATCGCCTTTTTCTCTTCACCTTTACTACTATATAATTCTGCTAATCCAAACGTAATAACAGGTTCGTCTGGCATCATTTCTTTCGCCTTTAATAGTTTTTGTTCTGCTACATCATCAAAACCTTGCATTTGGAATAAATCTGCAACAAGTAATAGCGATTGAACATATAGATCATCATTTTCTGGAATATCATGAAGCACTTCAATCGCTTCATCTTCTTTATCTAAATCAATATATAATTCTGCTAAAAATAATGTAAATTCACTTTCTTCTGGATATAACAAGCGTAAATCATCAATAATTGCTAACGCCTCATCCATAAACCCAAGTGTATGATAGTAACGAGCGATATCATACTTCTCTTCATCATTAGCAACTCGTAGTTGTTCTTTTAATAATTGTAATCCTTTTTCGGCTTCACCGTTTTCAATATAAGAAACAGCTTGTTCAAACTTTTGCATAAACGTCTCCTTTAATTCAAAAAATATTCTCTTCTGTTCATTTATCATAAGCAACTAGGTGTAAGAACGCAACCTTTTGAGTGAACTACCTCTTCCTATATTTGCTCTTATAGCGCAGCTAATTGTTCGAAAAATTTCGGATACGATACAGCGACCGCATCACTATTCTCTATTTTCACTTCTCCATCTATAATACACGATGCGATTGCAAGCATCATCCCAATACGATGATCGCCGTGACTATTAACAGTATTTCCTTTTAAACTTTGTTTACCATATATAATCATACCATCTGGTGTAGGTTCAATCTTCGCGCCTAATTTGCCTAATTCATCTACAACCGTATCGATACGGTTTGTTTCTTTTACTTTTAACTCCTCAGCGTTTTTAATAACAGTAATTCCTTCTGCCTGCGTTGCCAATAAAGCAATTACAGGAATTTCATCAATTAATCTTGGAATAAGAGTTCCACCAATTTCTATTCCTTTTAGTTTAGATGTTTCAATCGTAATATCTCCGCACGGCTCAAACTCTTCATTTCTAATATGATTGATAGAAATAAGTGCACCCATCTTTGTTAATACATCTAAAATCCCTGTTCTCGTCGGATTTAAACCAACGTTTTCCAATACAAGCTTACTATTTTGGACAATTGCACCAGCTACTAAGAAAAATGCCGCCGAAGAAACATCTCCTGGAACTTCTATGTCTGCACCTTTAAGTTGTTGTCCGCCTTGTAATGAAACAGTCCGTCCATTAACATCTACGGTACAACCAAATGCACGTAACATTCTTTCCGTATGATCACGAGATTGCATAGGCTCTGTTACTGTAGTTACGCCTTCCCCTTGCAAACCCGCAAGTAAAACTGCTGACTTCACTTGTGCACTCGCTACTGGTGAATGATAATGCATACCTTTTACCTTACCACCGCGAATAGATAAAGGTGTATATTGTCCGTTTTCTCTACCATCAATTTGAGCATTCATCTTACTAAGCGGGTCTGTAACACGTTTCATAGGACGTTTTCCAATTGATGCATCCCCAATTATCGTACTATGGAACGGCGTATTTGCTAAAATTCCAAGCATCAGACGAATAGTCGTCCCTGAATTTCCCACATCTAATACTTCTTTCGGTTCTTGCAAATTTGCTAATCCTTTACCATAAATCGTGACATCGTTCCCACTCTGTTCAATCTGGACACCTAGTTTTTGAAAACATGCAATTGTACTTAAACAATCTTCTCCTAATAAAAAATTTGATACTTTCGTCGTCCCTTCCGCTATCGCTCCAAACATAACAGAGCGATGTGAAATAGATTTATCTCCTGGAACAACAATTTTCCCATTCAAACTATTTTTTCGTCCTACTAGTTTCAAACTGTATCCTCCTCACATTTTAAATAGTTTATATGTACAATAGTTCTTCTTATACGTCTACTTCTATTGTAACGTTTTCTTTCTTGAACGTGCAAACAACTCCCCTTATTGCAGTTCAAATGAAAAAGGCTCCTGTTACAGGAGCCTTCACCATTTCTTAAGAATACGTTTCTTCTTTCTTTACTTGTTCTTTTACAAGTTCCGTAAGTAATTCAATAATCTCATCATTTTCTTCTTTTAATCCAACAGTAATACGAATACCATCATGCATACCAAATGCTGCACCAGAACGAACGATATATCCTTTTTTCATTAATCGTTCGAAAGCTTCATTACCAGGTATACCGAGTTTCAAGAAAATGAAATTCGTTTGAGATGGATAGTAGAATACGTTATATTCCTTACAAAATGCATAATATTGATTTAATCCTTCGGCATTTTTCTTCACACACTCTTGTAAAAACTGTTGATCCTCTATTGCCGCTACTGCTACCGCTTGGGCGATAGTTGATGTGTTAAATGGTAGTCTTGCTACCTCTAGCTGCCCAATAAGCTTTGCATCCCCAATCGCATATCCAATACGAAAAGCAGCTAATCCATATGCTTTTGAGAATGTGCGTAGCACCATAAGATTTTCGTACTTTTCAAGAAGGGGTAATGTTTGCGGATAATCTTCTGCCCCAGCATATTCATAATATGCTTCGTCCATAATAACGAGCGCTGACTTTGGAACTGATTCTAAAAATGAAAGTAATTTTTGTTTTTCTACATATGTACCTGTCGGATTATTCGGATTACAAATCCATACAATCTTCGTTTTCTCATCTACTTGCTGTAACATTGCATCTAAATTGTGAATACCATTTTCAAGTGGTACTTCCCGAACTTCCGCTCCTTCAATAACAGCATGATGATAATATTGTGAGAACGTAGGATTCGCCATTACAACATTTGTTCCGTTATGTAGCAAAGCGCGACTAATCATTTGAATGACTTCATCTAACCCGCTACCAAATAAAAGTTGTTCCGCTTTTACACTTAAATGCTCTGCTACTTTCTCACGAAGCTCAAAAGCCGCCCCGTCCGGGTAGAGTGCATATTGATTGGCTAACGAAGTTAATGCTTCTGTCACACGCGCAGAGCAGCCAAACGGATTTTCATTCGATGCTAACTTCACAATTTTTGACAATCCATATTCTCTTTTTACTTCTTCAATATTTTTCCCAGGTACATATGCTCTCAAAGTTAACAATTGCTCTTTTACTCTCACTTTTATTCCCCCAGTCATTGATATGATTTATAATTCCTTACTGTCATCTTTCATCATAACCGTCACCATTACGAGAATACCTTTAAATATGCATTTCATACCTGTTCTACCAACTTTTTTAGACCATATCCTTTTGAAATGCCTCTAACGCAATATGAACAGTCTCATCTGAAATAGATACGACATTCACTCCCCCATATTCCTGCATAAGCACCATATGAATTGTTCCAGCATTTGCTTTTTTATCTTGTTTCATCAACTGAACGAGACGTTCTACATTCAAGTCACTTGGCATTTTTGGATAACCGTATTTCAAGAACCACTGCTTCATTTCTTCATAAGAAAGATCAATTTTGTACACTTGCTCACTTAAAAACATGGCAAATAGCATACCAACCGCTACTCCATCACCGTGAGTAATATTTCCATATCCTAACTCTTTTTCAAGAGCATGTCCTAACGTATGCCCAAAATTTAAATGGGCACGTACACCTTTTTCTGTTTCGTCTTGCGACACAATATTCGCTTTCACAGGAATCGCCTTCGTTAATATATGAATTAACTTTTCATCACGAAGATCCGTTAATGTTTGCACTTCTTCTTTTAACCAATGATATAGCTCTACATCACCAATAAGAGCATGCTTTATCACTTCTGCATAACCTGATCGCCACTCTTTTTCAGGAAGTGAATGTAAAAATGGCGTATGATATACAACAGCTTCTGGCTGATGAAACGCTCCAATCATATTTTTTCCTAGTGGATGATTAATTGCTACTTTCCCGCCTACTGCGCTATCATGAGCTAATAAAGTCGTTGGAACTTGAACAAAGCGAATACCACGCATAAACGACGCGGCAACAAATCCAGCCAAATCTCCAATCATTCCGCCTCCAAGTGCGATGATTAAAGAATTTCTATCTAATTTATTTTCAAGAGCCGAAGTGTGAGCCTCATAGAAATTTTCAAAAGACTTCTCTTTTTCGCCACTCGGTACAACAAACGAAAATACTTTTTGCTCTACTTGCAATGCATCAACAACTGTCTGTAAATGCAGTGATGCAACAGCTTCATCAGAAATAATCATTATGTTAGATACAGCAGGATTCATTTTTTGAATAAGCGTTGTTAAATGTAACAACGCCTCCCTTCCAACATGTACATCATATTCTTTTGATTTCGTTTGAATATGTATGTTCTCCATTAAAATCCCCTCGCATATTCATTATGTTTCTCAATATTTTCACGTATAAGATCGATACGATCCAATCCAAATTGTTCAATTAAAGCTGTCGCGAGCTCCCAAGCGACAACAGCTTCAGCCACAACGCTAGCTGCCGGTACTGCACAACTATCTGAACGTTCAATACTCGCTGTAAAAGGTTCTTTCGTATCAATATCAATACTTTGAAGCGGTTTATACAATGTCGGTATCGGTTTCATAACACCGCGCACAACAACCGGCATACCAGTTGTCATGCCACCTTCTAATCCACCTGCATTGTTCGTTTTTCTTCTGTATCCTTGCACTTCATCCCAAAGGATTTCATCATGTACTTCACTTCCGGGTCTATGTGCTGCTTCAAAACCAATTCCAATTTCAACACCTTTAAAAGCGTTAATACTCATAATTGCCGCTGCTAATTTTGCATCTAATTTTCTATCATAATGTACATAGCTACCTACTCCGATTGGCATTCCTTCTACAACTACTTCAACAATACCACCGATAGAATCACCATTTGCCTTCGCATCATCAATTGCTTGCATCATCTTTTTACCGGCCTTTTCATCTAAACAACGTACAGGAGATACTTCTGTAGTACTTTGTAATTCCTCAATAGAGTTATATGTGATATTTTCTGCCTGTACACCACCAATCTCGACAACATGTCCCGCTACTTGTACACCTAATTCCGCTAATATTTTTTTTGCAACTGCACCAGCTGCAACACGAACTGTCGTTTCACGTGCGGAAGAACGTTCTAATACATTCCTCATATCTCTATGACCATATTTAATCGCACCATTTAAATCTGCGTGTCCAGGTCTAGGTTTCGTAACTTGCCTTTTCATTTCTTTCTCTTCCTGCTCAGTTAACGGCTCTGCACCCATAACCTTTGTCCAATGTGTAAAATCACGATTTTCAACAACAAGTGCAATCGGGGACCCCATCGTCTTCCCATGCCTAACACCACTTACAATTTGCACTTGGTCTTTCTCAATTTGCATGCGTCTACCGCGTCCATATCCTTTTTGTCTTCTAGCTAATTCTTCATTTATATCATTCGCTACTAAAGATAATCCTGCCGGAACACCTTCTAAAATTGTCGTAAGTTGCGGACCGTGGGATTCACCAGCTGTAATATATCGCATACGTTATTCCTCTTTTCGCATATGTATTTATCCCGCTACATAAAGTAACTATATTATCTTCCATCACTCTTTAAAATACAAAGAAATTATATAGTAAATCGAGTATTTGCTTTCCCTACTTGTAATTATTCTATTATTTTCATAATAATAGACCTTTTACTTTACATACCAATATATCATAACAGTCCTAACTTCGTAACTGATCGAAATAAAAAAAAGTGCAAGAAGAATACCCCTATTCTTCTTGCACTTTTTACTATTATCACAGTTATTAAAGCGTTTACAAATTATTTCAAAATAATTAGTAAATCCATTGATTCATTAATTTTGAGTAGTCTACTAATTCTTCTTCCTTAAAGAAAATAGCAATCTCGCGCTCTGCACTTTCTAAAGAATCCGAACCGTGGATAATGTTTTTCGCAACAGTTACACCGAAATCTCCGCGAATTGTTCCCATATCAGCTTCATGTGGGCGTGTTTTACCCATCATATTGCGTGCTGTATCTACTACATTTTCACCTTGCCATACCATTGCGAATACAGGGCCAGATGTAATAAAGTCTACTAATTCACCAAAGAAAGGTCTTTCTTTATGCTCACCGTAGTGTTGTTCAGCAATTTCCGGAGTAACTTGCATTAATTTTGCACCAACTAATTGAAAGCCCTTTTTCTCAAAACGAGCTACGATTTCCCCAATGAATGCACGTTGTACACCGTCTGGTTTTACCATTAGAAATGTTTTTTCCATAAAAAATCTCTCCACTTCTGAATTATGTATGTAATTGTATATCCCCACACACATAGTAACACCCTTATCACAATTGTGCAATAGTTTTGAAATAGAGAGATTATTTTATTTTTTAGAAAAATCACTAAAATTTTCGTTTTCCAATATACTTTGCAACATTTTGCAACGCGTACTTCGCCTGTCCACGAGGGAGTGGTTTTATTATTTCTAATGCTTTATGTAAATAACGTTCACTAAACGAAAATGCTTTATCAATAGCTTCGCTCGCTTTAATATCATCAATAATTTCTTTCATTTCACTTGCTGTTGTATTTTCATGCACAGATGTAATTTTCTGACGAAGAACTGGATCTTCCATGGCATACAAAACAGGTAATGTAATGTTACCTTGTAATAAATCACCACCAGCAGGCTTTCCAAGCTTCTCTTCTGTCGATACGAAATCTAAAATATCATCAATAATTTGATAAGACATACCAACAAAATATCCATACCAAAATAGACGATTTACAGTATCACGATTAGCACCAGCAGCAATCGCTCCCAACTGACAACTCGCGGCGATTAACAATGCTGTTTTTCGTTTTATCCTTCTTAAATACGTTCTTAAATTTTGATCATAGTTATACTTATCTTTAATTTGTTCGATTTCACCTTTACAAACTTCTAAAATTGTATGAGACAACGCTTGATGTGCATCTGGAATTTCTATATTTGTTATACATTCAAGAGACTTCGCAAACAAGTAGTCTCCTGTATACATTGCAATACGATCTCCCCATTTCGCATTCACTGTTGCGCTACCGCGTCGTAAAAACGCAGCATCAATGACATCATCGTGAACAAGCGAAGCCATATGAATAAGTTCTAATGCAACCGCAACATGCTTAATTGCATCTAACTTATAATCCCCAAATTTCCCTGCAAGCAAAACAAAAACAGGGCGAATCCGCTTCCCACCTGCTTCAATAAGCTGTAATGCCGCTTCTTCTACTAACGGCTGCTCAGAAGCAACTATCTTCTTCAATTCTTTTTCTATAACATTAATATCCGATCGTAAAAAAGAGTACATAAGTTGTAACTTCATATTGTTCACCTTAACCTAAAACGTCTTTTTTCTTTTTTCTATTTTGATTCTGGTTTAATACCTAAATGCATAGCTGCTACACCAAAAGTAAATGGTTTCACTTGCACATTCTTAAGCCCAGCTTCTTCAAACATATTTGCTAACTCTTTCATCCCTGGGAATGTACTAGCAGATTCCTGAAGCCATGAATATTCTTTATAACTTTTCGCAAACATCTTTCCAAATAACGGCATGATATATTTAAAGTATAAGACATATCCTTGACGAAAACCTATCATCGTTGGTTGGGATGTTTCCAGGCAAATTACTTTTCCACCAGGCTTTACTACACGCGTCATTTCTTTTAATACTTGCATGTAATCCGGAACGTTACGTAACCCAAAACCAATCGTTACATAATCAAATGTATTATCTTCATAAGGAAGTTCCATTGCATTTCCATGCATAAGTTCTACTTGCTTTAATTCTAAAGCTTCTACCTTTTGTTTACCGACAGCTAGCATATTTTCGCTAAAGTCTAAACCGTAAACCTTCCCATCTTCCCCTACAGCTCCCGCTAGTGCAATTGTCCAATCTGCCGTCCCGCAGCATACATCAAGTGCCTTACTCCCAGGTTTCACATCCATAATTCGCATCGTTTCTTTACGCCATGCCTTATGCCTTTGAAAACTAATTACAGAATTCATCACATCGTATTTATCAGAAATTTTCTCAAATACGTCATGTACTCTTTCTTCTTTTGATTGTTGCATGCTCGTACCTTCTTCCAATGTAAAGTTGCTTATGTCCTTGATTTATCTCTTAACATAGAAATTATCTCATTAACTTCTGTATGATTCTCTAAAAAATTTTCTTCCTGCTTTCTCATTTCCATAAGCCATTCATTAATAACTGTTTCTAGATTTTTATCGTCATCCAATGAGATTTTTTGGACCGCTTGAAAAACAGGTGAATTTTGTTTATCCGCATACAATTGACACTCTTTTTGAAGACGATTTTTTCCTAACACATAAGTTATATATGGTTTCCAATTAGATAAATGAAAATGATCACATGTTTTTTGCAAAAGCGCAGATTCAATTATTACTACACTTTCCATTATGTCTTGAATCGCCACATGTGCTTTTTGATATAGCATAATTTTATGTTCATTAATCTCCTTAATTCCTTCAGCAAGTGCACGAATTAAGATAATATCACAATTCATTGACAATAAGTAATAGTATAGACCACTATAATAATCCCCTGCAAGAACTGTCAATTGACGACGCTTATGGAATCCACTCGTCTCTTCGTTTGCTTTATTTGATACTTTTTCATGTGTATCAAGAGCAATTTGTACAAGCATAATCGTTACTACATAATGATCAATTTGTTCTTTATGTATATTTGCACTTTTTAATGCACCGTATAACAGCGCTATTTTTTCTTCATCAATAAATGGTTCTTCAATATAGTTTATAAAATAAGGATGGCGTAATTTCTCCATCAATTTCTCTTTAATACCCGCATACCCTCCGTAGATGTCACACACAAAAAATCACCCTTGTTTTCTAATTCATAAAATTTATTATAACACATACATTCTATTTTCTATAATCAAAACTTGGCTACTTCTGCCAAACTGCCCCCGAATAAAGCCTCACCTTTCATTCATACGAGTTATCTTCGTCTCTAACAACTACAAACATTCATTTCCACAAAAGGCAGAAGTAATTTTCACCCTTTATATTCTTGCTCTTTAACACTAAAACTATATCATTTTTTTGTATATAAAAAAAAGAAAAGCAGTTTCCCGCTTTTCTTTACTTCGTCTTAATAAACGATAAAATTTCACTACGTGCTGCTGCATCATTTTCTAACACGCCGCGCACCGCAGTCGTTATTGTTTTCGCACCAGGTTTTTTCACACCACGCATCGTCATACACATATGCTCTGCTTCTACTACTACCATTACACCATGCGGCTCTAGTACTTCCATAATAGAGTTAGCTACTGTTGATGTAATTCGTTCCTGTAGTTGCGGACGACGCGCAATTGTGTCTACAGTACGGGCTAATTTACTTAGCCCTGTTACTTTTCCACCTTGCGGAATATATGCAACGTGAGCAACTCCATAAAACGGAACAAGATGATGCTCACACATCGAATAGAATGGTATATCTTTTACTAATACAAGCTCTTCGTGGTCTTCTCCGAATACTTTGTGTAAATGCTCTTTCGGATCCTCATGCATCCCTGAGAATACTTCTGCGTACATTTTCGCAACACGTTTCGGTGTATCAAGTACTCCCTCGCGATTTGGGTCATCTCCGATTGCCTCTAAAATAAGACGTACTGCATGTTCAATTTGTTCTAAATTAACTTTTGCCATCCGCTAGCCCTCCCGAAAAACCTAAAAGTGATACGAACACATTCTAGCATATTTATGTTTTTAAAAGCAAAAAGAAGAGTTTCCAAAAAGGAAACTCTTCTTCCCTGTTAATATGTAAGGATTATTTAACCGCATCTTTTAACGCTTTACCAGGTTTGAATGCAGGTACTTTACTTGCAGCGATTTCAATCTCCTCACCTGTTTGTGGGTTACGACCTTTACGAGCCGCACGCTCACGAACTTCGAAGTTACCGAATCCGATTAGTTGTACTTTATCACCTTGTTTTAAAGCTTCTAAGATAGAATCAAAAACAGCGTCCACTGCTTTTGTTGCGTCCTTTTTAGAAAGGGAACTTGCTTCTGCAACAGCATTGATTAAATCTGTCTTGTTCATGCCATTCACCTCCTCCCAAAGATAAGACTGTATAATGATCATAAAATGAGTCTTACTTTCATTTGTAGGCAATTTTTGCAAATTCTATACTACAAAGATGTAGATAAATCATTATCAACGCCTATATTATACGATTCTCCTTTATAATTCAATATTTTTAAGGAAATTGTTACTCTTAAAATGTGAATTTCTGATGAAACTTGACAATTTACAACAAAATATTAGATAATGACTGTTTATTTTTCTATTACGAACTCAAAAAGAAAAAAATCCCTCTGCAATTAGAGGGATTTTTTTCTTATAATATAATCGCAATTAATCCGCCAGATCCTTCATTAATAATTCTTTCTAGCGTTTCTTTTAACTTATAACGAGCGTTTTCTGGCATTAGTGATAACTTCGCTTGAATTCCTTCTCTAACAATAGAGCTAAGAGAGCGCCCAAATATATCAGAATTCCAAATTGATAGCGGGTCATCTTCAAAATCTTGCATCAAGTAACGAACTAGTTCTTCACTTTGTTTTTCAGTACCGATAATCGGTTCAAATGTTGATTCTACATCCACTTTAATCATATGAATAGACGGCGCAACCGCTTTTAATTTAACACCGAACCTTGAACCATGACGAATAATTTCCGGTTCATCTAAGCTCATATCAGCTAATGCAGGCGCTGCTACTCCATATCCGGTTTGTTTTACCATCCGCAGGGCATCCGCCACTTGGTCATACTCTGTTTTCGCATGAGATAAATCGAGCATAAGCTTCAATAAATGATCTTTCCCTCGAATCTCTACTCCTACTACTTCTTTTAAAATTTGATCATACAATTCATCTGGCGCATATAAATCAATCTCTGCCACACCTTGCCCCATATCAATGCCAGCTAGACTTGCTCGATCAATAAATTCATATTGACTAAACTGCCAAACGACACGGTCCACATCACGAAGACGTTTTATATCCTTTACAGTCTCTTGAACCGCTTCCTGATAACTTTGGCGTAACCAATGTCCTTCATTTAGCACCATTACCCAGCTCGGAAGGTTTACATTCACTTCTAAAACCGGGAACTCGAATAACGCTTCTCGAAGTACGTTATACACATCTGTTTCTCTTAAACTCTCTACACTCATCGCAATTACTGGGATATCATATTCTTCTGATAAACTTTGACGTAACTGCTCCGTATCTGGATGATATGGCTGTACAGTATTGATAATCATAATGAAAGGCTTTCCTACTTCTTTTAACTCATTTACAACGCGTTCTTCTGCCTCTATATAATCTCTTCTTGGAATTTCACCAATTGTTCCATCTGTTGTAATAACGACACCTATTGTTGAATGCTCTTGAATTACTTTACGTGTTCCGATTTCTGCAGCTTCATGGAATGGAATAGGCTCTTCATACCAAGGAGTATTAATCATGCGCGGACCATTCTCATCTTCATAGCCTTTTGCTCCTGGAACCGTATATCCAACACAATCTACTAATCGAATATTCACTTCAAGACCTTCATCTACTTCGATAGAAACCGCTTGGTTTGGAACAAACTTCGGTTCCGTCGTCATTATTGTACGACCAGCAGCACTTTGAGGCAGTTCATCCTGCGCTCTTTGACGGTCTGACTCATTTTCAATATTGGGAATAACAACAAGTTCCATAAACTTTTTAATAAATGTTGATTTCCCTGTTCGAACAGCTCCTACAACTCCAAAATAAATATCACCGCCTGTGCGTTCCGCAATATCTTTAAAAATATCTACCTTTTCCAAGTGATTCCCTCCCTCAATATTTTTGGGAATAATTCCACGTTTATAGTCAACTAATACCTTCTCTAACGTTGCCTATAATATCTGATATAATATAATGGTATTCTAGAAGTTCGGACAATATATCATATAATTTTGTCCAATTTCATATGACTATTTAAAAATACCTTTTGTTTGCATCGCAAGTTGTATAACATAAAAAACCTTTCTTCTAGAACTTATTCACTAAAAGAAAGGTTCATGACTTATGATTTTAAAAAAATTGGTTCTCCATTTTTTACTGTGTACGGCAAAGAATATGCAGGAACAAACGGGGAATCCTTCGATAGTATACTCCGGATATCTTCGCCTTCTTTAAATTGCCCTTCATTTTTTTTCAACACTTCATATAAGTCGATTCTATAATCAACAAACAATTCTCCTTTTTCATTGATTACAAGAGGGAGACTTTTTCCTGAGTACGGACTTGTCACTTGTGGTACATCTTTATATCCTAGTTTTTTGAAGTCTAATTCATAAACACCATCTGTAATCACTTTTTTAAAAGGTGGATATTGATGTTCATCCCGATACATCCTTAGCTTCAATGCCACTTCTTGAATTTGTTCCGCCATTCTCACATCAATTAACTTTACTGTCGGATTTTTTTCAACATCTATTAATACATATTGATATACTCCACCACTTTCATACGCATTCCCTGGCGCCTCTTGTATGTACCTTGGAGCAATTTTTTGAAAATCAATTGGATACTTCTGATAAATCGGCGTACTCATATCACGCGTCTTAATTGGTAATAAACCATCCGTTTGCTCCTTATATGTATTAATGGCTTTTTGTACAACTTGCAACTGGTCTTCATAAGGAATAGCACTTTGTTTCATATTTTCTCTTGGATACATACACCCTGTTAAAATGCTCATGCAACAAAATATTAAAATAATATGGATTTTTTTCACTGACAATCACCTTTTCATGCTAGTATGGACTGTTCCTTTTGTAACATTTACCGACTACACATCCTTTATTGCTCAATAGGGCCACTAAATACAACAAGGAAAATAACAATTCCCGATACAATCATGAGGGTGTACGCTACTAAAGCTGTAATCCCTTTCAAAAATTTATTCTTCATTTTATGCCTACTTAATAAAATAAAACTTACTGCAAGAAACATAAATCCAATTGCCCCTAAAGCAAACCACATTTTCATAAGCCCTTCCGACATATATACACCCCTTTACTTTCAATCTGTTTTTATACTATTTTAACAAATTAAAATCTTTAAACAAATAAAAATCATCATTTTTTCGTTAATTGATGATTTTTATTTAAAATAATAAAACCGAAGCACGAAATGATGCGCTTCGGTTGACCAAATATGCCCTTAACAGCTCTATTCCCATTCTTTCATAACTATCATATGCATTCTCTAAACTCTTTGTTTCTCATAATTTATTTTTTAAACATTTTACTTAACGAACCAAAATCCGCCGGCATATTATTGTTAATAATCGCTTTTACAATTTGATCCTCTTGCTCTTTCGGCACTTCACGTCCTGCCATTAAAGCAACTTGATGAATCAATTGGCGAAGCACTTTCTCATCACGTAAGTTCGCATTTTGAACAGATGATGCTAATTTAAAAATATCTTCTTTATTCACTTTCGCTTCCTTTTCAATGTTACTAAAAATGTTGTTATCCATTTTTTTCACCCTCTCCTCAAGTTACTCTTCATCCTATGCATAAATGAAAAATTGGTGAAAAGACCCAGAAAACAAAAAAGCGGTAGAAGCACAAAATGTACTCCTACCGCTTTTTTTATAACAAATCAGGTATCGCTTCAACTTCATGTTTTCGAACACGTCCCATCAATGAGCCTACTGTATCTTTTACATTTTTCCCATTGAATAACACGTCATATAAAGCGGCTGTAATTGGCATCTCAACTTCCATTTTCTCTGCCAATTCATGAGCAGCTTTCGTTGTTCTTACACCTTCAACAACCATGCCCATGCTTTCTAATACTTCTTCTAAAGAATGTCCTTTTCCAAGCATATTTCCCGCACGCCAATTTCGACTATGCACACTTGTACAAGTTACAATTAAGTCCCCCATACCAGTTAGACCGGCAAATGTCAGTGGATTTCCGCCCATCTTTCTTCCTAAACGAGCAATTTCCGTTAAACCACGTGTCATTAATGCCGCTTTCGCATTATCTCCTAATCCAAGTCCATCCGTTATCCCCGCAGCTAGTGCAACAATATTTTTTAACGCACCACCAAGTTCCACTCCAACGATATCTGGGTTTGTATATACACGGAAATAGCTATTCATAAACAGATCCTGTACGTCCTCAGCCGCTTCCATACGTTTAGCTGCAGACGTAACAGTTGTCGCTTGACGTAAACCTACTTCTTCAGCGTGACTCGGTCCAGACAGTACAACAACATCTTTGATCAAGTTTTCTGGAATTTCTTCCTCAATCATTTCAGAAATACGTTTTGACGTACCTGGTTCTATTCCTTTACTTGCATGAATCCAAGTAATTGGCTCTGTAACAATTTCTTTCATCTCTTGCAATACGTCTCTGTACGCTTTCGTCGGTACTACTAGCAGTACTGTATTTACATCTACTAATGCTTCTTCTAAAGAAGAGTAGGCTACGATTGTGCTTGGCAATGTAATCCCTGGAAGATATCTACTGTTCTCACGCTTCGTATTAATTTCATTCATGAGTTCAGGACGGTTTCCCCAAATACGTACATCATGCCCATTGTCAGCTAATACCATCGCTAACGCTGTTCCCCAGCTACCTGCTCCTATTACTGTGATTTTTGTCATAAAATCACATCCTCTCCATTAGTCTCTTGCTCTAGCGATAATGTGAATCGGCGTTCCTACAAAACCGAATGCTTCACGTAAACGATTCTTTAAGAAGCGCTCATATGAAAAGTGCATTAATTCTGTATCGTTTACAAATATAACAAATGTTGGTGGTTTTACCGCAACCTGTGTCGCATAGAAGATTTTCAGACGGCTACCATTATGTGTCGGCGTTGGATTCATCGCTACCGCATCCATAATTACATCATTTAATACATTCGTTTGTACACGAATGCTATGGCTTTCATTTACCTCATTAATAACCGGTAATAACGTTTGTGTACGCTTTTTCGTTTTCGCAGATAAGAATACAATCGGTGCATACTCTAAAAATTGGAAATGAGCACGGATGTTTTCTTCAAATGCTTTCATTGTTTTTTCATCTTTTTTCACTGCATCCCATTTGTTTACAACGATAATAACAGCTCGTCCTGAATCATGAGCATATCCAGCGATTTTTTTATCTTGCTCAATAATTCCTTCTTCTCCGTCTAAAACGACTAAAACAACGTCAGAACGTTCAATCGCTCTAAGTGCACGAAGTACACTATACTTTTCTGTACTTTCGTATACTTTCCCTTTTTTACGCATACCAGCTGTATCGATGATTACATAATCTTGATCATCTTTACTATATGGTGTATCGACAGCATCACGTGTCGTTCCCGCTATATTACTTACAATTACACGTTCTTGACCAAGAAGTGCATTTACAAGTGATGATTTCCCTACGTTTGGACGTCCAATTAAAGAGAAACGGATTGTTTCATCGTCATACGCTTCTTCTTCAATCTTTGGAAAATGATTTGCAGCTTCATCTAACAAATCACCAAGTCCTAAACCGTGTGTACCTGAAATCGGGAATGGCTCGCCAAATCCTAATGCATAAAAATCATAAATATCACTACGCATGTCTGGATTATCAACCTTATTTACCGCAAGTACAATTGGTTTTTTAGAACGGTATAAAATTTTAGCAACTTCTTCATCTGCTGCAGTTACACCATCGCGACCATTCGTCATAAAAATGATAACATCTGCTTCATCAATCGCTACTTCCGCCTGTTGACGAATTTGTGTCAAGAACGGCTCGTCTCCAATATCAATTCCACCTGTATCAATAATGTTAAACTCATGATTTAACCATTCTCCCGCACTATAAATACGGTCTCGCGTTATACCTGGTATATCTTCTACGATTGAAACTCTTTCTCCAACAATTCTATTGAAAATAGTAGATTTTCCTACGTTCGGGCGGCCTACTATTGCTATTACTGGTTTCGGCATATACTTTCATCCTTTCAACTTGCTTCTGTTTATTATGTAAAAAACCCTTCTTTGTGCAAGAAGGGATTTGCATTCCAGAATATTTCTCAACGTATCAAAACACCTCACATTATACCACACGTTACTAATGTTTCACAATAATATATACATTATCTTGTAAGCGATGTGCAATCCCATCTAAAATAGCCTCTAAATTATTTGCAACAAATTCCAGTTCCTCTGTCGACTCGCAAATAAATAAAGGGGCACCACCTGCAAATTTCTCTGGCGTTGTTGTAATGACTGCGAGAATAACACTTTCTAACATCATCTCTTATCTCCCCTTCCTTTCGGAGCTTCTGATGACATATGAACAGCACTCTCTAATGTTGGTACATTTCCGATTACCCCTATCGCTTTTTCTGCATCTTGATCTTGCGGCAGAACAAAAATCCCAACTCTCCCATCCTCTAAATCACGCTTCGCTAACGGTACAAGTGCCGGCGTTCCAGAATCTCTATATATTCCTAAAGCAACCGAAACATCATGTAAAATAGCTTGACGTTGTCCTAAGTTTGAGATTGTAACCATCGCATCTATCGATTTCGGTTTTAAAATAAATCCCATTCCATACTTCATAATTTCTTCTTGCCTTGCTGGCAATCCAATATTCATAATGTAAATATTATCAATATAAAGTCCCGCTCCTTCAAAACGAAGTGGAACGTGTTCTATTTCTACAAGGTCATGAAGTCTTTTACCTGACATTAATTTTTTCGCAATGAAAAAACTTACTGTACCAGTAATTACCCCAGCAATCCATGAATGGAATCCTATATACGCAAACGTTGTTACAAACGACGTTAACATCGCCAAATAGTTACGACTTTCAAATACTAATGCAATTCCTTCAATGTATGTATTACCACGTGGTACGAGCTCATATCCATCTAATTGTTGAAGCGTATTTCTTTCCATATTGCGCACATCACGAAATTGCGTCGCTGCTAACGTAAGAAATGTAATTGCAGAGAAATCTTTTTTCAAAACAGACGGAATCGCAATTGCTCCTAAGGCAGCCGCAATTAATCCCATCGCGATATGAATAATTTTTCCGTGGAGCCTCGTCGGATATTGCCTCGTATCGGTACGAAGCATTAACACCCTAGTTATTGTACCTGCAATTACGCCACATAAAATAGCTGGTGTATATTCAGTCATGCATTACCCTCGCCTTTCTTTTACGTGTTTTCCTCTTAAATTGTTCCATATATACTGATGCTTTCGTAATCCAAAGTAAAATCGCCATAAATAAAGTGGAAACAGCAGCAACATCTAAAAAAGCTAAACTGCCATATTCATAAGGAAAATGTAATTTACGAAAAATAAGCGTCACCAACAATTCACCTTGTAACATCCCTATATATAAGGAGCATAATCGTAATATGCGATCCCCGTGCAATAAAACCGATGCATACACAAGTGCACCACTTAACAGCAACAACCTATCAACCACAATCCAAATTGGATCATATACTTCTAACAAATGAAAGCTTGTATATAACATTGCAATAATAAGTGCCGAAAGTAAGGTATATAATTTTTTCCAAATAGAATATAACGTGATGCCTACAAAAGAAATAATACAAAGCAAAAGGGCATTTACCGATATCGTGAAAGACGCAATCGTCACATTTAACGGAGAACAAATAATAAAAATTAATATACAAGCACTTATCTTCCAACGAATAGATTCTTTTTTCATAAAAAAGGTCACGACAATCCACCCTATCCAAGCAACAAAATAAAAAGTACTCCCATCCATCACTTCACCTCCTATGTTTTCCATTATGGGAACTTTTTATGAAAGTTAATCCCCCTTTTCTTTGTGCATAGTTTTTCTCATAACAGCAAAACTTTTAATAAGGAGGTGTAACTCACAATGGGTAAAGATCGCCAAGAACGAAAACTAAGAGAATCACGCCGCGTTGAATCTGATCGCGACCAATCACTTCAATATCCCGGTGCAACAAGTCTTGATACACCGGAGCAAGCTCGAAAACAGAATCAGCATTAAATAAAGTGAAACTTCAGCGGGGATATCCATCCACACTGATTATTAGCCCACAGCAATCGGGCTTTTACGGGCAATACAAAAAGACGGTTTCGATAATGTACGAAACCGTCTTTTTACACAATTATTTTATTTCTACTCGTCATATAATTCTTTTGTTTTCGCATTATAAACCCTATCACTTGATGAGGCATCAATCGTAACTATACCTGTTGGTTTTTTAGAATATGTAATAACATAATACGTATGAAGAGAAGGATTTTTACTCTTTACCTCAACACGTACATAATCCGTCTCTCCTATTTCATTTAACTTTCGCTCAACCTCTTTTTTCACGCCTACAATATCTTCTTTTTCCTCTTTAATTTCCCTACTCACAATGGTATTTCCTTGATCAGAAAGTAATACTACTTCAGCATTACTTAAACCCACTTCATTTGGTATATTAAAATAGCAATTCACATACGAATCTTCCGATGGATTTTTGTCTTCTCCTAATTCCCTTGGCAAAATTAGTGCTTCTATTCCACTTCCTGCATTCACCATTGGATTCCTATACAATTTATTCCCGACTGCGATTGCAATATTCGCCGTTTTAATTGTTGATTGTACTGTTGTTGAACTAGAACCCCCTTCTCTTACATTTGAAGTTAATGAAATTTCAATCTTTTTATTATATGCAGAAATCGCTGTATCTTCTCTTATATTTCGTGCATGGATATTAACATCTTCACTATTATATGTAATGCGTCCTATCGTATTTTTACTATTTGAAGATACATTTTCTCCTTTTTTATTAACATCCTCATCCCCTAAATTACCGTAAATTTTTTCTTGTTTATTTTGATTCTTAAATAACAATCTCTTATCTTGTTTTATCGCTAACCAACTATATAGAGAGGCATACTTTCTTACTTTTGCCATATTTCTCTCCACAAACATGGAAAAAGTAAGAATCCTCCAATAATTCAGCAGCACATTTTCTACATTTCTTCATTTTTATAACCCCTTTTTCAATCATAGCTTTTTCGTACAATATTCCTATATACCTTTATTATAATATGAATTCTCTCTTTTTTCCATTTATAGAATTATATAGATTCCTAACTTCCCGCCCGGACCATTGATTTTTTATAGACTGTGTCTTAACCTCTTTTTCCGTTCTGTGTCAACATGAAAAAAATAGCCCTTCACCTGACCCAAAAGGGTCAGGTGAAGGGCTATTTTCTTAGTTTCTATCATTTATTATTGTTTTCATTTAATAAAATTCAAAAGATATCAGAGTGTTGGAAACCCTAAAGGGTTTCTCAACACTCTGAAAAAAATCAACCGGACGGTTGATTTTTTATCGCCTACTATAATGTGCAGTGTCAATCCCTCGCTGCGCTAACCAATGATATGTTTCGCCTTTTACAACAAGAGGTACAGATTGCAACTCTTCTATCGTCTTCACGCCAAGAGCTGTCATAATAAATTTTAAATCTGTATGTAAAAGATCGATTTCATCCACTAACTTCTCAACACCATCTTGCATTAAAATACGTAAAAAGTATCCAGCAAACGCAGTTGTATTCGCCCCTAATGCGATTGCCTTCGCCACGTCAATTGCTGTTTGTATACCCCCAGATGCAATAAAAGAGAGGTTATTATTTATAGAGGTTGCTTCAATAATCGAGGTAGCTGTTTGTATGCCCCAGTTATTAAAATAAGAAAGCATTCGCTGTCTTCTTTCATTTTCAACAGCAGCAAAATTCGTACCACCTTGTCCGCCAATATCAATTGCTGTTATACCTATACTCGCTAACTGTTGTACTGTTTCCTTACTCATTCCAAATCCCACTTCTTTTACAATGACAGGAACTTTACTGTTTAAAACAATTTGTTCAATTCGCCGAAGTACACCAGTAAAATCACGGTCTCCTTCTGGCATCGTTAACTCTTGTATGACATTTAAATGAATTTGCAGTGCATTCGCTTCAATCATATCAACGGCACGCTCTGCCTGTTCGACAGTTGCCTCACTCCCCAAATTAGCAAAGAAAATACCATTTGGGTTTACCTTTCTGACGATCTTATAAGAAGCCGCCTCGCTTTCATTTTTTAAAGCTGCCATTTGCGATCCTACAGCCATAGCAAGGTTATGATGTTTCGCTACATATGCTAATTGCTCATTAATATGTAATGTTTGCTCTCCTCCACCACCAGTCATCGCATTGATAAAAATCGGCGAACTTAGTGAAAGTTCGCCGATTTTTGTTTCACATGTTACAGTATCATAACTTGAATTTGGCAAGCTTTGATGCACAAAATCAATATCATGAAAGCCATGCGTACGAGACTGACCAGTAGAAAGAGCATATTCAATATGATCTAATTTACGTTTTGCCCTTACCACTTGTACCCCTCTTTATTTCTTTAATTTTTTCAGTTGTTCACCAATAATGTCACTTAACTGGAAAGTAGCAGAATCAGCATTTGGCTCATATTGGCTATAATCTTCTGTTACATTATTTTCTTCAAGCGTTTCTTTTATGCTTAAAGAAATACGTTTTTCTGCTACATGGACTTCAAGTACTTTCACTTTTACTTCTTGTCCCATTTCCAATACTTCATTTGGATTTTTCACGTGACGATTTGCAATTTGAGATACATGCACAAGCCCTTCAACACCAGGTAAAATTTCAACAAATGCACCGAATGTAACAAGGCGTTTTACTACGCCCTCACGAATATCTCCAGCCTTTATTTCGCCAGCAACATTTTCCCAAGGTCCCGGCTGAGCTGCTTTAATTGATAAAGAAATACGTTGCGTATCAGCATCAACAGATAACACTTTTACCTTTACCTTTTGACCTTGCTCTAATACCTCAGAAGGTTGCTCTACACGTTCGTGTGAAATTTGTGAAATGTGTACTAAACCGTCCACACCACCAACGTTAACGAAAGCACCAAAATCCGTTAATCGTTGTACTGTTCCTTCAACAATATCCCCTTCTTTTAACGAAGAGATTGCTTCTTTTTTCTTAGAATCTAGTTCTAGTTCTACTACCGCTTTATGTGAAAGAATAACACGATTTTTTTCACGGTCTAATTCAACAATTTTCACCGCTAATGTTTTTCCTTTATAGTCAGCAAAATCTTCTACATAATGTACCTCTACAAGTGAAGCTGGGATAAAACCACGAACACCAAGGTCCACAACTAACCCACCATTCACGATATCTTTTACAGTAACATCAAATACATGACCAGAATTAAATTTCTCTTGTAATTCTACCCACGCTTTTTCTGCGTCAACAGCTCTCTTAGATAAAACAAGATCATCTTCTTCTAATTTAATAATTTTCAATTCAAGTGTTTGATCTAATTCTACAACATCGCTTGCTTTTTCAATATGAACGTTAGCTAACTCACTAATCGGAATTACGCCATCTGTTTTGTATCCAACATTTACAAGCACTTGTTTCTCTTCAACTTTCGTTACAGAACCTGTAACAACGTCACCAACTTGTAATTCTTTTGAATTCATAACTTCTTCATTCATTTTCTCTACCATGGAAATACCTCCCTACAGAATTGACAAAGCATTTTTATGTATATACGAAATGAAAAAAAATGTTTTCATTTGCATGTTTAAGAATTTATCATCACATATTCTGGTTCAATACAGTTCACAAGAAACTATATTAAACCTATATAAATAGTATACAGCAAAATCATCTTGAAGAAAGTATGATTTGAAATATAATAGCGAATATATTCTGACAGTTTTTCCCCTCTGTAACTAACTTCTTACAAATTAGCCCATTTGTCAAGAAAAGAGACTTATAATTCACTTATCCTTTACATTTCAAAAAAAAAAAAAAAAAAGAAAGAGGATAGTCCTCTTTCTTTATTTCGCAAATACTCCTGAAACAATACCCATAATTTTTTGGACAACTTCTTCAATTGATAAAGAAGTTGTATCTAATTCCAATGCATCATCAGCTTTTTTCAAAGGAGAAACTTCGCGTTCTGAATCTAATTTATCACGCCTAGCAATGTCTTCTTTTAACTGCTCTAAATTAGAATCGAAACCTTTATTCATATTTTCTAAATATCTTCTTTCCGCTCTTTCTTCTACAGAAGCAAGCATAAAGATTTTCACTTCAGCATCTGGTAGTACATGTGTACCAATATCACGGCCATCCATTACTACGCCGCCTTTTTCAGCTAATTCTTGTTGACGACGTACCATTTCTTCACGAACAAGGCGATGCTTTGCTACAATAGATACGCGATTCGTCACATCTGGCGTACGAATCACTTCGGAAACATCTTGTCCATTTAAAAATACAAGTTGTGTATTTTCCCCTTGCTGAAATTCAATATTTACATTTTTTACAACTTCCATTAACTTTTCTTCATTTTCAATATCCACTTTTTGTTCAAGGGCTGCATATGTAATAGCACGGTACATTGCGCCTGTATCAATGTAAACATATGAAAGTTTTTTCGCAACAACTTTTGCAACTGTACTTTTCCCAGCAGCCGCTGGACCATCTATAGCAATCGAAATTCGTTTATCCATTGTAACACCTCATTTTTCACTTATAAAAACAAAACGAAAAGCAGGTATTCTCCCCCTGCTTCTTCTCATTTGCCTCACGTCATTAAATCCTCAATTATTGTAGCATAATCCATCATAGAAGAAAATGAAAACTACTTATTCACCTGTAAGATTTCCGCCTTATTTTGCGTGACGACACCTTCGTAATAAACAATTTTCGATAAATATTTCACTGAAGATTTATGTATAAAAAGCAGTTGGACGAAAGAAAGACAAATAAATTGAATCAGTAATATACGAATTATAATTTTCTCCACTTTTTTCAAAAAACTCACTCCTTCCCTCTCTACACTTACACATCTCCTCTCATAAATTCCCATAAACAAAACCTAACCTAATAACCACTTACCGCAGCACACTTAAAGTAATTTATTTTATTGTCATTTTCTAACCATACTTTTATACATTTTCATTGTCGAATTTACTCAAAACATGTTATGTTCTAAATGTATTTTTCAACTTGAAAGGGGTATAAGCATTGAAAAGAATCCTAGTTTTACACACAGGTGGAACAATTGCAATGGAGGAAGATAAAGAAACTGGGGTCGTACAACCAGGTGAAAAGAATCCTCTTTTAAAATTTATTCCTGATTTAGAAGGCGATGTTGATTTAATTGTCGAAGATGTGTTCCATCTTCCATCTCCTCACATGACTCCTAGCGAAATGCTACAATTACAAGTCATCATTGACGAAAGAGTAAAACAAGACGATATTCACGGCGTAGTCATTACGCATGGTACCGATACATTAGAAGAGACAGCTTATTTTCTTGATTTAACAGTTCAAGCAACGATCCCAATCGTTGTGACAGGAGCAATGCGTTCTAGTAATGAATTAGGTGCTGATGGTCTATATAATTTCTTATCAGCTGTAAAAGTTGCTAGTAGTAATGAAGCTGCTGAAAAAGGCGTTCTAGTCGTATTAAACGACGAAATACATTGTGCTACAAATGTAACAAAAACGCACACAAGTAATGTCGCGACATTCCAAAGTCCACAGTACGGACCAATTGGCATGGTAACAAAACGTGGTGTTGTTTTCCATCATGCTTTAGTGCATCACGAAACATGCACAGTACGACAGATTTCTAAAAACGTTGTCGTTCTAAAAGCATACGCAGGTATGGATGATACATTATTATCAGCAATCGAAACACTACCAGTAGACGGAATTGTTATCGAAGCACTTGGACAAGGTAATTTACCTCCAAGAACACTTCCAAGTCTAGAACGATTAATAGGCAAAGGAATTCCTGTCGTATTAGTGTCTCGCTGTTTCAACGGTATCGTTCAAGATGTATATTCGTATGAAGGTGGCGGCAAGCAATTAAAAGATATGGGCGTTATATTCACATACGGTTTAAATGCTCAAAAGGCGCGTATTAAATTATTAGTCGCATTAGAGAATACAAATTCTCATGAAGCAATCCAAAATATGTATATGCACGATTAAAAAAGAAGCTGTCGAATTTCGACAGCTTCTTTTTATTCTTCTCTTGATGCAATGGTTTGCGCAATCGCATCTCCATGGAATCTACCGTTCTCGATAAATATTTCATTTGCGTTATTCCCAGCAGCAATTACACCTGCAATGAAAATATTTTCAGCGTTTGTTTCCATTCTATCCTCTGTATAAATCGGACGCCCTGTTTCTTCATCAATCCGAACACCCATCTTCGTTAAGAAGCTATGATCAGGATGGTAACCAGTCATCGCAAATACAAAATCATTTTTGATTGTAAATGATTCACCATCAACCGTATATGTTAATGTATGTTCAGTAATTTCTTTCACATGAGCCCCGAAATGCATTTGAACTGTCCCATTTCGTACTAACGCCTCAAATTCCGGCAAAATCCACGGCTTAATACTTGGCGAGTATTCCCCGCCACGGTATAGAACTGTTACACGTGCACCCGATTTAACAAGCTCTAACGCCGCATCTATACTTGAATTTTTACCACCTATTACAACGACATCTCGATCAAAATAAGGATGTCCTTCTTTGAAATAATGAGCTACTTTCTCAAGTTTCTCACCAGGTACATTCATATAATTCGGATTATCATAATATCCAGTTGCGACAACAATGTATTTCGCCACATATATTTCTTTGTTTCCATCACGCTTCGTCGTTTCAACTTTAAAAACATCACCATCTTTTTGAACTTGTTCCACTCGTTCAAATGCGTTTACACGTATAGATTTACGCTTTACTACTTCACGATAATACGCGAGCGCTTGATTACGAAATGGCTTACGATTTTCTGTAATAAAAGCAACTTCACCAATTTCTAATTTTTCACTAGAGGAGAAAAATGTTTGATGAGTTGGATAATTATAAATCGCATTTACAATGTTCCCTTTTTCGATCACTAACGGATTTAACCCCACTTTTTGCAACGAAATCGCCGCTGCTAATCCGCATGGACCGCCTCCGATAATAATAACTGTTTCTTTTTGCATACTCGGTTCACTCCTAGTCTTCTACCTCTGCTTTATTTATATAAACAAGAAAAAACCTACTTACAGCAGTAGGCACCTATCTTTATTGTATTCATTTTTCATATATTTGTCATCTAAACGAAACATACATCCGATAGACATCTGCTAAAAACTGCTGAAATTTAATTCCTTGTTGCCCTAATACATTTTCAGGATCGATTTTCCGAGTAGGATCCAACGTTTTGTGTGACACAATAGCCTTTTTAGGATTTAAACCGAAATTTTGACATAAATAAGCGTGATACCACGTAAAACGAGTATACGCCTCCCAAAAGTTTACGTCGCCACCATAGCAAAGTTCAACCCCAATTGCAGCCTTATTCGCATCATAACCGAATAAATCATTATCCGTTGGCACATTGTATCGAACATGGTACGCAACTTCATTTATAGGGACAATTTCTAATATTGTTTTATCATCAATAAATGTATGCGCTGAAGCTTTCGGTTGTATTTCATTAAAGTAATCCCGATTTCCTATCGCATTGCTACCAGGGTTCCCCGTGTCATGACTTACAATAAATCTTACTTTTGAAAGAGGAATTCCTGGTCGTGAATTTCCATACCCAATATAATTACGCTCAATAGGGAACATCGCCATTACTACCAACTCCCGCTCTAAAAAATTACCTTACTTCCTTATATATGTATTCGGTGGCAATGTCCTTATGGCATTATTTCTTATGCGAAGAGAAAATCGAAAATATTTGATGTGAATACCATAAATAATACAATACTTACAGCCACTCCGTAAAAACCGTAAAACCAAACACAATCTTCTTTCGTATCTAAACCGTAAAACTTATTTACTGATTGTAATAATGATCCACGCTTACTATGATTATTTCGTAAAACTTCCACTCGTTCCACAACATCTGCTGGCATCATAAATCTTTGGTCTACTGTCATTTTCATCATTTATCTCTCCTTAAAATCGTTTCCGTTTTGCTTATCTAAGGAAAGTATAGCACGTTTGTTCGTGTAGAACAAGCGTTCTTTTTGTTTTTATTTTATTTTTCACCAAGCTACGTAATAATTCCAATTACTACTGCGATAATCAGCCCTCCAACAACCAGATGCAATAAACCCTCTCCAAACATTCTAAAAATACTTGTTTTCTGAGTATTTTCAATCCTTACTATTTTACTTTCTAGTTGGTTTACCCTTTCTTCTAATCAATCTACTCGATTCATCATTTCATTATTCATATCCAACACCTCTAACTAGTAACTTCAACAAAAAACGCGATTCCCTCAAAAGGAAATCACGTTTTCTCAAAACATTATATATTATACCCAACCTCTGAAGCGACTAGCCTCAGCCATTTTACGAACACCAATCATGTATGCAGCTAAGCGCATGTTTACTTTACGAACTTGTGATGTTTCATAGATTGAATCGAATGATTTTACCATTACTTTTTCTAAACGTTGTTCTACTTCTTCCTCAGTCCAGTAGTAACCTTGGTTATTTTGTACCCACTCAAAGTAAGATACCGTAACGCCACCAGCACTTGCTAATACGTCTGGAACAAGTAAGATACCACGATCTGTTAAGATTTTTGTTGCTTCTAATGTAGTTGGACCATTCGCAGCTTCAACTACAATTTTCGCTTTAATCTTATCAGCATTTTCTTCTGTAATTTGGTTCTCAATTGCAGCTGGAACTAAAATATCGCAATCAAGTTCTAACAATTCTGTGTTTGAAATTGTATTATTAAATAGTTTTGTTACAGTACCGAAGCTATCGCGACGATCTAGTAAGTAGTCAATATCTAATCCATTCGGATCATGTAGTGCACCGTACGCATCTGAAATTGCAATTACTTTCGCGCCTGCATCATGCATAAATTTAGCTAAGAAGCTACCCGCATTCCCAAATCCTTGAACAACAACGCGTGCACCTTTAATATCAATGTCACGTTTTTTCGCAGCTTCACGAATACAAATTGTTACACCTTTTGCAGTCGCTGTTTCACGTCCGTGTGATCCACCTAATACAAGTGGTTTACCTGTAATAAATCCTGGTGAATTAAATTCATCGATACGGCTATACTCATCCATCATCCATGCCATAATTTGTGAGTTTGTAAATACATCTGGAGCTGGAATATCTTTTGTCGGACCAACAATTTGGCTAATTGCTCGTACATAACCACGGCTTAATCTTTCTAATTCACGGAAAGACATCTCACGTGGGTCACAAATGATTCCACCTTTACCTCCACCATATGGTAAATCAACAATACCACATTTTAAACTCATCCAAATAGAAAGTGCTTTCACTTCATTTTCTGTTACGTTTGGATGGAAGCGAATTCCACCTTTCGTTGGACCAACAGCATCATTATGTTGCGCACGATATCCTGTAAATATTTTAACAGTCCCGTCATCCATACGAACTGGAATTTTCACTGTCATCATACGAATTGGTTCTTTCAATAATTCATATACTTCGTTTGGATAACCCAATTTTTCTAATGCTTCATTAATTACAATTTGTGTTGAATTTAACAATTCAAAATGTTGTTCCCCTTGTTGTTGTGTTTTCGTTTGAGTTCCCTTTTCGGCTACCATAGTAAGTAAACCCCCTGTAATTTCACTTGTTTAGTAAACCTTCATTGCCTAGTATACACCGTTAAATTTGGAATGCAATAGAAAACGCTAACAAATATATACAAACTATTTTGCGTTGCAAGCGTTTTCACTATTATTATAGTCCTTTTATTGCTTTTAGAAAAGTAAAATACTTAAATATTTAAATATTTTTTGTTTTCATCAAAATACGTTCGATAAAAACAATTATTTCATCAAAAAATACTGGTTATATTTTTAAATATAGATCGGTTAGTCTTGTTTCCTACACTTCGCTTTATAGATTTTAGATTTTCCAATCTTCAGCTGAATAAAAATAAAACCTCAAGCTACGTTACATTAGCTGAGGTTTTGTTTTTTTACAAAGTAATTGTATATTTGTTCAATTGCTTGAGAATCCATTAATTCTTTACCATATTCCATTATGCGGTAAATTGTTGCTGTTGACGGATTACCGTATTCCGCTAAAATAGCTATAAAATCCGCCTTCAATAATTGAAATTGCTCTTCTTCTTCTATCCAAAGATAAAAACGATCATCCCACGTATACAACTTCCCATCAGTTACACCAAGGTTATATAAGCGATTTGACAAATTGATTACATCATCTAATGTAGCAAACTCGTAAAGTATATGTTCACTTTCATCAAGAGTCACTTGCATTTCAATAAACTCGTCACGGAACTCATCGTCTGTATCTACTTCGTGATTTTCTTTTGTTACAATTACAACCATACCTTGAGCTTGTAGAGAAAATACTTCAACAGCAATCGGTCCATCCGCTTCAAACCCTAATTCTTTATTCGCTTCTTGCATCATATCACGGAATAGTTGCTGTACTTTCGGTGCATTTCTCCACAAATCTTCTTTCGTTAATCCTCGTTCAGATAAATCATCAAATGTTAGGAAAATTTTAATCTTATTATAATTTAAACGTTCCAGTCTCATCTCATACCCTCCCTACGTAACCATTGCATCTAATTTTTATTATATGAAATAGAAAATAGATGGTTCTTTTCGAACGACTATTCTGACATTTTTAACCATCCATCCCATTCTTCTTTCGTGTTACCAATTAGGATATTTTGAAGATTTAATTGATCTCCAATGCCTTTTCTTCCTATAAAACCACCAGAGAGGTTTTCATTTTTTTCTTGCAATAAGTCAATAAATTCTACTGCCTCTTCAAGTTCTCGTTCATCATCAAAAGATATAAACAAATATTTAGGTTGTAATTGTTCAATAGCTAGTAAAATACCTTCTTCATCTAAACTTGTCCCCATATACATTGCTTGATATCCTTTTAGTCGTAAATACGTCGCGAAAATAAATCCTTTTAATATATTATTTTCTAAAACGAAAACTTTGTTAACGGAAGAATACACTGACGCATTATGATATATCATTCCTAGACGTGTTTGTAAGAATGATACAACATATTTGAATTGTGACATTGTAATCTCATTATTATTTTTTAAAGATAACAACTTGTTTGCCACTTGAAGGATGATGCTTGTAACAACCTTTTCCGTTGAATATATACTAAAAACCTCGTTTAATAATGCAGAAGTTGTAATTTCATCAAATTTTAACAAAGCTTGTAGTATATCGTCCACTAAAACAACTTCTGTATCTGTAATTTTTTCTTTTTGAACGTTGTTCTGCAACCGATTCCCTTCTAATAACTGAACTGCTTGTCCAATCATCATCCCCTCAGAAACTTTATTCATTAACCATTTCAAAATATGAATATGCTCTTCTGTATATAAACGATGCCCCGCACGATTTCTCTTTGGGGCAATAATATGATAGCGTCTTTCCCATGCACGAAGTGTACTCGGTTGAATTCCGAGTATATTCGAAACAGCTTTTATATTATATGTCCCATTTAAAGTCGGCATTATTTTCCTCCGCATAACGTAATGATATGTGTTTGGGAAGGTGCCCGAAAACGAAGAGGGAATAATGTTGTTCCATACCCATTACTAACAAAGAGAGTCGTATTAGAATGCTTATATACACCACCCTTTAAATGCTTTTCAGATGGAAACAACCGAATCTGCCCTCCATGTGTATGTCCACTTAATACGAGCGAAATTTGTTCTTTACCAGACATTTTCTTTATTATATCTGGGTTGTGACTAATTAAAATGCGAAAACCTTCTTCTTTACAATCAGACAACGCTAAATCTAAACGATCTCGTTCTAATCCAACATCATCGATACCGAGTAAGCAAATTTTCTCTCCTAATTCAGACTCAAATACAACTCTTGTATTATCTAATACCTTCACATTATTTTCTATTAATAAAGCATCCAATTCGTGATATTCAATTTCATAATCATTATTTCCCCATACAAAATATACAGGGGCTATTTCTCTTAACTTTTGAATATTTAAAGAGATTTGCGATAAAGGTACTCCTTTTTCAGCTAAATCACCGCCAATAATTACGATATCTGCTTTTCCTTTCACTCGTTCAATTAGCGAGCTAGAAATGGTCCTTCTATGAATATCCGAAATAAAAAAAACTTTAACTTTTTGAAAACTTTCCGGAAATTCTTCGAATACTAAAGTATGTTCCAACACTGTATTACGCATTGCTTCTTTATACATTCCAAGAAGACATACAAAACCAATGCATATGAGAGTACATAATAATATAATCCATGACATATATTTTTTACTTTCCCTCCTCGTAAAGTATAGTCCTTAATTTTATGTGCAGCTATATCACTCATTTAGCTAGCTCTCATACTTCGTGGACTTATCTTTTATAGGAATTTTCAATTCTTGTCCTACTTTCACTTCATCTTCTTGTAAATCATTATACTTTTTTATTATTTCTATCCCATTTTCATCTGAGAAATATTGCTTCGCTATACTTTCTAAAGTTTCTCCATCTTTCACAACATGAGTTGCTACTTTCTCAGACTGCTTCTTTGATTCAGTCTGAGCTGAATCAAAGAAAATCACTTCAAACGCACTTTTCTCAGCATTATTACTATCACTTTTTACCTGTATATACTTATCCGTATACCATAGGATACTAATAGGTAACAATATGAACAAAAATGTTAACACTCGGACGAAAATGTGATTCATTTTAAACTTTGGTTTGTTCTCTTTATTTCTATGAATTTCACTACGCGGCGGTAAAACTTCATCTTCTTCCACTTGCTCAACTTCTAACTCCTCTTCAAAATCAGGAATTCGTTTTCTCATGTTGTTCACCACCACCTTCCATTTATTTTCTTAATTGGAGCCCCATTATAAAATCAACAAGAAAGTGTGCAAAGATTGTTATAAACAAATTTCCTGTCCACTCGAATACATAACCAAAAACAAAACTAATAAAGCAGACGAAACAAAACAAAAAAGGCTTCGTTATATACCGAATATGTAACACAGCAAAAATTAAACTCGCTATTACAATTCCGAAATGAGTCTGCACTACACCTCTAAATAAAAACTCTTCCGCAAAGCCAATAATAAACGTGATAACGAGTAAATGCATGACAGAAATCCCTTGAAACATTCTATCGTTAATGCCACCATCATCAAACCAAGATTCTGGAAACACTCGCATTGCAACATAATCTAATAACACAATACAGATCGCTAACAAGCTACCTATTACAAGTATAGAAACCGGTTCCCATTTCCATAAACTATAAACTTCTCTTTTATCTTGAAATAATATATATGCTAGTAAACAACCGATACCAATAATGATTAGTTGTGTTATGTAGAGATTCAGTCTTATTTCTCTCGGACTCATATCTTCAACATTATGCCTTTGAATGTTCATCATTCCTCCATCTTCCCTAGGCCGAAAAGCTTTTGTAACTCTGTTTCCCAATTATAGTCGAAAACTAACTGTTGCGCTCGTCTTTTTTTATAATCCGTTTTTGTAATACCACAGTAATCACAACAGTTTTCTATCTCTTTTTCTTTTCTATAACCGAATTGTTGTAATAAATATTCACGTCTACATCCTTGAACTTGTATCCATGACTTCATATTTTCTAGCTCACTATATTTATTACGCAGTCTCACTTCCACTTCCGCTATTAATCTGTGCATTATTTCATCTGACAAGCTCTCTAGCATGAGATTTCGCTGTTGTATGATTCCAAGATGTTCGAGATGATAACGTGTAAAACGCCAATACTGTTCATTAAATCTTGCTGCATTATAACAAATTTCTTCTACATCTTCTAATGGTAATACTTTCGTTTGAAACATTCTTTCTTGGAGTAACGAAAATAAAAATTGTATTTGCGATTTACTTGGTAATTCATCTTCAATGATTGAAATTGGCAAATCGTGATCCAATGGACTACATAATAAAATGGCTATACTCAATTCTCCATCTCTTCCCCCTCTTCCAATTTCTTGTAAATAGGAAGCTACATTTGTCGGATATTGAAAATGAATAATATATCTTGTATTCGCCTTATTTACCCCCATCCCAAAAGCACTTGTACATATTACAATTTGCAACTGGTCATTCATAAACTGTTGTTGAATTAACATACGCTCTTCATGTTCCATACCACCATGATAAAAAGCTACACCTGTAATTCCTTTTCCTCTTAAATACTCGGTTAAACGCTCTGTCCAGGCCCTACTTGAACAATAAACAATACCAGGCCCTTGCAAATACATTACATGCTCAAAAAGCGCCTCTTTTTTTTCTTCTATTGTTTCCACAAATTGCACTTCCATCGCAATATTGGGACGATCAATTGAGTACACATGCTCAGCGATATTTTTTAGATTTAAACTTTCCGCTATATCTCGCAGTACATCCTTTGTCGCAGTTGCTGTTAATGCTAGTACTGTCGGAGATCCGATACTCTCAATTACTTTATCTAATTTTTTATAATCTGGCCGAAAATCATAGCCCCATTGTGAAATACAATGCGCTTCATCTACGACAAATAATGAAATATGAATTTTTTTCAATTCTCTTATTAGAAGTTCCGACTGCAACATCTCTGGCGATACGAAAACAAATTTATAAAAAGATAGCTTTTTCATTGCTTCTCTTTTTTCACTTAACGTCCGAAAACTATTCAATGCAATAACTCGATTTTTCACGACATACTTTAATTGCGTAACTTGGTCTTCCATTAAAGATAATAATGGTGATACAACAAGCACCGTACCCTCTTGCAGAAGCCCCGGAAGTTGATAACACATTGACTTTCCCCTTCCAGTCGGAAGCATTGCTACAACATCTTTCCCTTCCAATAAGTCCGTAATAACTCCTTTTTGCCCCGGACGAAATTCAGAATATCCAAACCACTTATATAAATATTCCTCAAGCTTCATTTATACCCTCCATCCGCGCCAATACAAGACGGACTTCAAAATAAGAGATTTCCTCTCCAACCGCTTGCTTCAACACACGCAATTTACGTGTTTGTAATGCTTCAATTACTTTTGTTACTTTTTCTATTTTTTCTTTTTCCATAAACATCTCAATAGAAAATTCTTTTTCTCGTAAAGCAATTTCTACAAAATGGTCTTCTATCGTGGCAACCTTCAAATTCCGAATTGTTGCTATTTCTTCTAAAGAGCGTCCTTGTTTCCAAAGATTATATGTTTTTTTCGTTGATAAGCTAAATAAATCAGCTTTCTCATTTGGATAAGATATAATTTCAGCTAATAATGGAAACTCATTTTCTTTATTGCGAACTTCTTGAATAAGGAAATGAATTGTACCCCAAAATAAAAAATAAACTCGAAATATATCTTGTTTCGTAATTTCCGCTAATTGTTGTAAAGTACACCCAATACGTTCATACCCAGTTAACCGATATGTTACGATTGTCGCCTCTACTGGATTATTTTTTTGTAAAAGAGTATGCATTTCCTTCCATAATCTTTTAGCCAATTCACTTCTCATATATGGTATTCCAGTGAGGAAGCGTTTCACCCACATCATTATTTCTGTATCCTGTTGAATTGGAATAAATTTCGTATTCGCCTGTTGTAAATTCGAAATGGTTTGAACGATCAATGATAATCTCCTCCAAAACGTTTCACCTATTTCACCATAGTGTAAACCATTTAAATACGTCGGAAAGGCAAAGTCACTTTCCCATTTGTTTAATTGCATGTTACCAGCAGTCGTTAACACATATGTATTATCATGTATACCTTGAACTAAATCCGTTCGTAACAACCTTGCAACTTCTTGATCATAATCAGCTCTATTTAATGACTTATAAATCCCAAACAAAAAAGAAATTTGAAACATATTCCCATCTTGTAATGTTTGCGACGATCTCTTTCCTTTTAATAAATAATAAATCGAAGAAACGGTTCTTTCACCATTCAATTGTTTTAAACAATACAATAAAGTATATTGTAGCTGCATTACCGCTTCCACCTCTCTGTCTAACTTCATTCCTTTTTCAATACGATTGCACATTAACTGCTATTCATTGAACTTATCATATTCACACTACATGCTTGTATATATTCTATTGTATCAAACGAAATAACATTTAAGTATTTTGAAAATCTTATGAAATAATTCAAAAATAAGTTGACACCCTAATTGATAAGCATTATCATTATAATTTTATGTTGAAAAGTTTTAAAAACCGTTTTACAATAAGGTTATAATTTTTTGGCGAACTTTTCACATACATATTACCAGGAGGGAAAAAAGATGGCAAAATATACAATTGTTGACAAAGATACTTGTATCGCATGCGGTGCTTGTGGTGCTGCTGCACCAGACATTTATGACTATGATGATGAAGGTATTGCATTTGTAACATTAGACGATAACCAAGGTATCGTTGAAATTCCAGATGTATTAATTGAAGATATGATGGATGCATTCGAAGGTTGTCCAACTGACTCAATTAAAGTTGCTGACGAATCATTTGATGGCGACTCTTTAAAATTCGAATAGTCTTTTATTAACTTCAAACCCCCCCTCATAAGTATGAGGGGGGGGTTTTGCTCTCTTTTTCATTCTCACTAACAAAAAAACCATTGGCAGCGTAACTGCTAATGGTTTAATATTTTTAAGCATTTTTCATTTTTGCAAATACCCATACTTTCAAGCGTGAAAATAATGCTACAAATACAATTGTTACAACAATTCCTTTAATTACATTAAACGGTAATATCGCCGTTACAATAGTTTGTCGCATAATATCACTAGACATAGCTGGTGAATTTAAAAACCAAGTGTACGCTGGTAAAATAATAAAGTAGTTTAACACACTCATAATAACTGTCATAGTAATTGTGCCTAGCATTAATCCTGTCGTTAAACTTTTTACTGTGCGATACTTTCGGAATAAGAATGCTGCTGGACCAATAAATAAACATCCCGCTATAAAGTTTGCTACTTCTCCTACTGGTACTCCCGTTAAACTTCCTTGAATCCCGTAATGCAAAATATTTTTTATCGCTTCTACAATTACACCTGCAATTGGACTAAAAATTATCGCCGCAATTAAAGCTGGCACATCACTAAAATCAATTTTTAAAAATGGCGGAAGCCCTGGGAATGGAAAATCCAACATCATTAGTAAATACGCAATACTACTTAGCATCGCTACACTCACCATCTGCACTACACTGTTTTTTTGTTTCATCTTTCTCTCTCCTTTTCCATCGATCTTCTCATGGAAAGTGGAAAGGTTCTGCTATGCCTATTTTTTCATAGAACGAAAAAACCCTTTGTGGTTTACACAAAGGGAGAATTTTAAGGCACATCAAACAGACGTTCAAATACTTATCTTTTTTGAACGCTTGAACCTCCATCTTCTCCCATCCAGACTGTACTGTCGGCTTTGGAATCACACCAAATCCTGCCTTAACGGCTCGCGGGCTTAGAACGAAATTATTAACTGTTCATCACCGCCGGTCGGGATTTTCACCCTGCCCCGAAGATAGACCGATATTCTATTTTCCATTTCATTATACAACAACATGATCGTATTGTGAACAAAAAAAGCGTAACTTATTAAAAATAAGTTATTTATTTTATATTATTAAAGAAGCAATCACTATATTTTACAATACAACCCATATTTTTTATAATTCGGTATTTCTCTTATGAATCCCCTAGTCATATGTCGTCAAAAGTGATAAGATGTTGAATTGTTAAGATAAGAACATTTTCTGAGTTATGGAGGAAATGTCATGAAGAAAGATAAAAGACACTCTATTCGAGAAGCAATGAAAAAGAACTTAAGAAAAGAATACTTTTATTTGAAAAAAGAATTACTTTTCTACTGTCCAATTGATCTAGGCACATTCTCAAGAGAGACATACTACGCTACTTTTGACCAAGATGGCATAAGTATTTATCAGTATGATAAAAAAACAGAAAGTAAATTAAAATTGTGTGAGCGTCATCCATGGAAGAGTTGGAATAAGGTAAAAGTTGATCACTATTTAACAACTTCTCAATTTATTTTCCAAGGTGAGCGAAATTGGATTTTATCCCTTTTCCAAAAAGGAAAAGAAGCTCAAAAAATAATTGAAGAACATACATCTTTACAAACGGAAGTTGTTTCCCGTCCGTTTTCCAAGAAACTTCCTGGTTTCCGTTCTGATACACCATTGAATAAATACATCGGTAGCATTTGTTACACTGCACTTATTGCATTTTTATTAAAATGGATGATTCCATTTCAAGCACCACAAATCGCCCTGTATTCTCTTTCAATTGGCTTTATGCTTCTTGGTTTACTTTGTCTTACAATTGGTCTAATCGAACCAACTATCGTACTATTTCGGACAAAAGAAAAAACAAGAACAAAAGTCTTTTACTTATATAGCTACTTAGCTATTTCTGGATTTATATGTGTCTTTATTTTTTGGTAAAAGAAACCGTCCCAAAAGATCTTTTGGGACGGTTTTTCGTTAAGAATAGGTTGCTCTTATTGTCGCATTTTGTTATTAAGTCGATATAATTTCATTTACTATCGCAATCTTAACAAAAAAGCAAATAAATCTATTCAAAAGTTATGCTTTTGGGACGTTTCCTTTACTTAACGTATAGTTGTTGATTCGGATAGATTTGCTCTTGTCGCAATCCATTCCTCACTTTAATTTCCTCAACTGTCATACTAAATTTCCGAGCAATACCAACTAAAGTATCACCTTTTTGTACAATATATAGTGATGATGACACGACTTGATTTTTTTGTTCATTCAAAACAAGCAACGGATTCATCGCATTCCTTTTCTCCATCGTCCATCTCCCTTGATGCACTTCTAAATGTAAATGCGCTCCTCGCGATTCTCCTGTATTCCCTACCTCTCCAATTAGCTCTCCTTTTGAAATGTTATCCCCTTGAACTACATATCTCTTATTTAAATGCGCATAAACAGCCTCATATTCTCCATGTTTAATAAACACAACATTTCCATAACTACTTGAAAAATAAGACTTTGTCACCTTACCATTTTGAATAGCTGCAACAGGCGTTCCAATAGGCGCAGCTATATCAATACCATAGTGTTTCCCATGTCTTGTCCCAAAATAATCACTTATCTGCCCATCAACAGGCCATATCCACTGATTCCCTTCAGCGTAAACATGTAATTGAGATAAAAATAATACACTCAATATCACCACGCCACATTTTAACGCTTTCATATACATCCTCCGTTTTCTAATAACCGTCATACCTTCTCTATTGTGGGATATTACAGAAAAAAGTATACAAAAAAAGAAAGTGTATTACTCCACTTCCTTCTCTTCTTTATTACGAAAAACAAGTGCACTGCGGTTATATTCCACATCTTTCACTTGTAAACGTGCATTTATTACTCTAGCAAGCGCAAATAAATAATCAGATAACCTATTTACATACTTTAGAACAATTTCATTGGTTTCTCCTTCTTTTTGCAATGACACTATACAACGTTCTGCTCTTCGTATAACTGTACGTGCAATGTGTAGTGCAGCCGATACCTCGCTACCGCCTGGTAAAATAAAACGCTCTAACGGCGGCGCTTCTTCTGTATACGAATCAATTCGTCTCTCTAAATACTCGACCATCTCTATCGTTACTTTATAGGGAATTTTCTTCTCTACTATTGCTAAATCCCCTCCACAATCAAATAGTTCATGTTGAATATTTTCAAGTTCGTTATAAATGTTACGAAAATATTCCTCTTGTAATTTAGACATAGCATATCCGATATGAGAATTCGCCTCATCAATTGTGCCATAAGCTTCTACACGTATATGATCTTTATCCACTCGGCCACCTATGACACTCGTTTCCCCTTTATCACCTGTTTTTGTATAAAGTTTCATTTCATTATGGCACCTCTCTTTTTATTTTCATTCTGATTATTAAAGAAAAAAACTCTACCATTCTTTATTTAATTGCACTTACAAAAAAATAAAAAACAGTAGAGCTTATATTCATGATCACCTTTAAAAAACATGCATATCTAAATTATACGATTTGGTAAATATACAGAGAATATAGTTCCTTCTCCAATGACACTTGATACAGAAATCTTCCCGTCATGACCTTGAACAATATTTTTAGCAATCGCAAGCCCGAGTCCAGTTCCAACTTTTTTCCCGCGCGTTCTCGCTTTATCAGCTTTATAGAATCGATCGAACAAGAACGGAATATCTTCTTCTGGAATACCAGCACCTGAATCTTGCACTTCGAAAGTAAGGCCACTATTTTTCGTATTAATTACAAGTGTAACATGTCCACCTGCATTTGTATGACGGATTGCATTATCAATTAAATTCGTCAATACCTGTTCCATACGGTCTGCATCAAACGGATATTGTTCAATTGGACTTTGGAAATCCACTGTTAATTGGACTTCTTTATCCTTTGCAATCCCCTGGAATTTACGGCCAATTTTTTCGACAAATGGGTGAATATCTACTTCACCTATATGTAACTCTACATGCCCACTTTCCATACGGGCTAAATCTAATAGCTCATTTACAAGTTTACCTAAACGAACAGATTCATCATAAATAATTTGAACAAACTCATTAATTTCTTCTTTCGTTTGCACAATATCATCTAAAATTGCTTCACTATATCCTTGAAGCATTACCATCGGTGTACGGAGTTCATGTGATACATTTGCAATAAAGTCTTGACGCATTTTCTCAAGACGACGCTCCTCCGTCATATCTCGCAATACTGCTACAGCTCCGCGAATTTTTGTTTGATTGTAAAGCGGTGTCATAAGAACTACGTAGTTACCTTTTTGCAAATTAATTTCAACAACTTGTTGTTGCTCACTTTCTACAACGAGATGGAATAGTTCAACAAGTTCAGAAGGCAGTTTTTTACTTAACTCCACTTCTTTTTCTTCTTGCCAAACTTGTAAGAAATGCTCTGCCGGTGGGTTGATAACAACGACTTCACCTTCTTGATTTAACGTAATAACACCATCTGCCATACTACTCAAAATGCTAGCTAACTGCTCTTTTTCTTGCTGTAGGGCATTCATATTAAACTTCAACTGTTTCCCCATTTGATTTAAAGCAGTTGCAAGCTCACCAATTTCGTCCTGCGACACCATAGGGGCTTTCGTATCAAATTTCCCGCGCGCTACCTCAAATGCAACCTCACGCATTTTACGAAGCGGTGCCGTAATTCGAGTAGATAAGAAAAATGCAAAGAAAGTTGTTAAAATAATCGCAATCCCGGCTGATAAGAAAATAAAATCAGTCGTTCTCTCCATACCTTGTATTGGAACTTGCAATGATTCATATACAAACACCGCACTTTGATTTTTTGACTGTACTGGTTTCCCGACGATCATAATATCATTTTCAGTGTTCTTATTCTTCCTACTATTAGAAGCTTTTCTAATATTATTCTTAATATCCTTTTTATCTGTAAAAACAGCTGCTAATTCTTTATCATTTTTCAAATCATCTATTGTAAGAGTAACTAATCCTTCTTGTTTCGGCGAAGAAGAAATTTCCTTACCATCTTCTACAATGATAATCCTTGAAAGTGGATCAGAAAATTTGTAAGCAATATCCTCAATCGTTTTTACATCGGCACCTTCTTCAATTAATTCCGTGACACTTGTTGCAACTTTCTGAAGCCTAGCTTCACTCATATCAACATAATACGTTCTAAAAAACTGTGAAAGTAAAATAGCAACAAATCCAAGAACAAACGAAACGAGAAGTAATATGGTCATCCATAACTTCCCTACTACACTTCTCCAAAGCATCAGTCGTTCACAACCTCAAACTTGTAACCAACGCCCCAAACGGTAACAATCATCTTCGCTGCATCTGGTGATTGTTTACTTAACTTTTCACGTAAACGCTTTACATGCGTATCAACTGTACGTAAATCTCCGAAGAACTCATATTGCCATACTTCTTTTAACAATTGCTCACGGTCAAAAACTTTATCCGGAGCTTTCGCTAAGAATAATAGTAATTCATATTCTTTCGGTGTTAAGTTTACTTCATTGCCATCCGCTGTAACACGGTGCGCATCATTATCAATTGTTAAATGAGGGAACACCGTAACATCTTTCGTCGTTGTATCTTGTGTAAAGAATGTCGTTGGTACAGCGCGGCGTAATACCGCTTTCACACGAAGTACTACTTCACGCGGGCTAAACGGTTTTACAATATAATCATCAGTTCCAACTTCAAACCCTTGTACCCTATTTACTTCCTCACCTTTTGCTGTCAGCATAATAATTGGCGTCGCTTTCTTCTCACGAATCCCTTTACACACTTCGATACCATCTTTACCAGGCATCATAATATCCAATAGGATTAAATCATAATCATTTTGTAACGCCATTTCTAAAGCTGTATCACCATTATCCGCTTCTTCAATTGTGTATTGCTCTCTTTCTAAATACATCTTTAATAAACGACGAATACGATCCTCATCGTCTACAATTAAAATTCTTGATTCATTTTCCATTTCTACCCGCTGCGTATTTTTACCACAACGGTTTACACCTACCCTTCTACAATATAATGTTGCACCTATCCTCGTTTAATTAAGCATTTTTTAACGTTCCACTTCCCATATTATGCTTCACAAGAATAATAAAGTTTGTTCATTTTTTTTCCAAAACTATGTATTTTTTTTGAACAGTATATTTGGTCCTCGACATCATTTTACAGAATCAACCACTACTTTGTCATGTTTTTCTCAAAAAAGAAGAAAAATTGACAAAAATAAAATAGGAAAGTGACATACACTCTCCTATTTTATTTCTCTATGCATATGAATGTAAACCCGCGATAATTAAGTTTACTACAATAAAGTTAAACATAATGATTGCAAAACCAATTACTGCAAGCCAGGCGGATTTTTCTCCATGCCATCCTTTAGATAAACGTAAATGCAATACTGCAGCATAAAAGAGCCAAGTAATAAGCGCCCAAACTTCTTTTGGATCCCACCCCCAAAAGCGCGTCCAAGCGATTTGAGCCCAGATCATTGCAAAGATTAACGCTCCTAATGTAAACACTGGGAATCCTATCGCAATAGAACGATATCCGATTTCATCTAATAAATCACTATTCGTATTCTTTACTAACGGCTGAAGTGCAGCTGACACTCGCTTACGTAAAACAAGTCTTAATACAATATAAAGTAGTGTTCCGACTAACACTGACCAAATAACAGTATTTAATTTTTTCGCATTTACAATCGCTGGGACTTCAACTGTTGGCTCTAATTTATTTTCCGTCATTAATTTCCCTTCATGCGGTCCAACTAAAGCAGGGAGATTATACTTCATCTCAACTTGTTGTTCATTTTTATCAATCCATTGAAACTTCGCTTCGTATTTCATACTAGAAAATACCGTTGTTACTCCAATAAATCCAACTGTACAAACAAGTGTGAAAACTACTGTCTCTAACCAAAATGTACGCTTACTTCTTGTTGATTGATCTACATTTTTCAGTAAATACATTACGCCTGTAATAAAACTAATTGCTAATATTGCTTGTCCCGCTGCCGCTGTCGTTACATGAATATGTAGCCAATTACTCTTTAAAGATGGGATAAGCGGCGAAATTTCTCTCGGGAACATACTTGCATAAGCGATTAATAAAAGAGCTACCGGTAAAGCAAATAAACCAATAATACTTACACGATATACAAAGTACATAATGATAAAAGCTCCCACAAGCATCATACCGAAGAAGGTACCAAACTCGAAGAAATTACTAACGGGTGCATGTCCTGATGCAATCCATCTTGTAATAAAATATACTATTTGCGCAATAAATCCTAAAATTGCTATAGTTATACCTATATTTGCCCACTTATGACCTTTTTCTTTAATTGATCCTCCAAAAAATAAAGTTGCAATTAAATATAAGATGAACGCGGCGAACAGAAAATTACTACTTATTTGTACCATATCGTTTCCCCACCTTAACTAATTTTTTTATCATTCATTTTATCGTGTGGTTGTGGAATCGCTGTTCCTTCTAGTACTCTTTCAATATCTTTCTTTAAGCCGAACCAATTTTTATTCGTATGGCCTGCAACCCACCATTCATCATTAACACGTTGTATCCAAATACGGCGATGGTTCCAATACATACCTTGAATCACACCAACCATAAATATAAATCCTCCAATACCGAGAATCCAAAGCGTCAAATCTTTTCTTACTGTAAGAGCTGTTGCATTTTGCATTTCCACACCTGCAAATGACATTTTATATTTATTATTCCCGTCAGGCTCTATGTTTTGCTGAATACCGACGAAACTAACTTCACCATCTGGTGTTTCCGGGGTAAACATTTTAAAGACGAATGCAGGATTATTCGGTAATTTTGTTTTCGTATTCGGCCTTCCGTTCTCATCAAAATAAAAATCAGGAAAATAGCTTAATAGTTCTAGAGAATGCCCATTTCCTAAATCATATTTTTCTGTAGGATTCGCTAAATCTACTTTAATCGGTCCCCACTTTTGATTATTTTCTTTGTTTTGCAAATGGAAAGACATGCTTTTAAATTCACTTTCTTTGTAATCCACTTGATAAACAGCAAATTGATCAAATTTCAGTGGCTCATTCACTCGAATTTCAGCTTCTTTTACCTTTTCTAATTTTGGTTTTTGACCCGCTATATTTTCTCCTACCGCTTTATATAATACAGCATTTGTTTGGAAGTTTTTCGCAATCATTTTATCACCAACACGATCAATTGCTTCATCAAAAACTTCTTTATCCTTACTCTTATCATAAACTTCCTTGATAAACTTTTCGTTTTTCAAATAGTATTGACCATCTGTTCCTGGTATTTCTTTCGTTTCACCGTCACGTAACCAAAGTGCTTCATCTACATACATACTCGGTAAAAAACGTAGCATTGCACCGAATAGAAAGATAATAAGACCAATATGGTTTACATATGGACCCCAACGGGAAAAACGTCCCTTTTCCGCTAAAACGTTCCCGTCTTCCTCTTTCACATTATAATTACGTTTCTTTAAATTAATTTGAACTCGTTCTAAGTCACCTTCATGCGGCGTACCAGTCCCGTTCACTCTCTGTCTTTTTAAAAAACTTGGGTGTCTTTTCACCCCTTGTTTTTTTAAAGCTTTATAAAGAGGAATGACACGGTCTAAACTACATATAACAAGTGAAATACCAATGGAAGCAATTAAAATCATGTACCACCATGATCCATATAAATTATTAAATCCTAATTGATAGTATAATTGTCCTAAAAATCCATACTCGGTCTTATAATATTCAGCTGGTTCGATTCCTGGAGTTATGTACATTTCTTGGGGAAAGATAGTTCCTATTGCCGATGCAGCTAAAGTTATTACAATTAACCATACACCTACTTTTACAGAAGAGAAAAAACTCCAAATTTTATCGACTATCGTTTTTGTATGTGTGAGAGATCTCCGGGCACTCCCCTCATATCTCATATCCAATAATTTCATATTTTCATTACTTTCAAATGGTTTCCCACATGCTTCACAAAAAATGGTTCCTATCGGATTAACATGTCCACATTCACACTTAATTTCTTTCAAAGCTCTCACCGCCCTTTTATCTATATGTACTATTGTATATTCCAGCTTATAGTTACCGCAATACTCAGAATTTTTAAAGCGAAGGCGCTATACGTAAGCACCTCTTATGTAAAGGCTTTCTTAATTATGGAGTAATTTTCTTTAAGTACTCTTCCAATTGTTCCTTCGTTTGCTCACCTATAATTTGCTCTACTACTTTGCCTTCTTTATCAATTAAAAAGGTTGTTGGTAATGGGCCTACTCCATATGTACCTATGATCTTTTGCCCTTTATCAATTGCAACTGGGAATTTCAAATCATATTGTTTCACAAAGTTCTTCACTGCGATATCCGTTTCATCTGCATCTACGGCAATAATTTCAACGCCTTTTTCTTTATATTTCGGATATAACTCATTCATATAAGGCATTTCTTTTTCACAAGGTTTACACCAAGTTCCCCAAAAATTTAAAAATACACCTTTTCCCTTTAAATCTTTTAATTCTATATTCTTTCCTTCTAAATCAGTTACAACAAAGTTAGGTGCTTCTTTTCCAATTTGCATTTTCTCTTTATCAGTAAAAAATCCTTGATATAGCGTAAACCCTACCGCACCGCTTAAAATGAGCAAAATGATAACACGAAATAATAAGCGATTTTTTTTCATATTGTCTCCCCTCTCTTCGACGAGTGATAAATATATGTATTTTTTAATAAATCACCAGCGGAGCATTCCACTGGTGAAAGTTTCACAATATAAATTAGCGAGGCTTTGTAGAAGCCAATGCACGTAATTGTTTCACCTCATGTGGTGTCAATTCTCTTGCATCACCAGGACGCAAGCTACCCACTTCTAAAAAGGCATAACGTTCACGTTTTAGTTTCATTACTTTACAATCTAACGCTTCAAACATGCGGCGTACTTGACGGTTACGTCCTTCATGAATCGTTAATTGTACAATCGCCATCTCTTTACGCTTGTCCCAAGAAATAATTTTCACTTGTGCTGGTGCTGTTTTCCCATCTTCTAATGCAACACCTCGTTCTAACATGCGAATTTTATCACCTGTTAATGGCCCTTTAATTTTCGCAACATACGTTTTTTCAACCTTATATCTCGGATGCATTAATACATTTGCAAATTCACCATCATTTGTCATCAATAATACGCCAGACGTATCATAATCTAAGCGTCCGATTGGGAATAAACGTTGTCTAATTTCAGGGAAAAAGTCTGTTACAACATTTCTTCCTTTATCATCTGATACACTTGAAATTACACCAGTTGGTTTATATAGTAAAAAATAAACAGGTTCTTCTTTTTCAAGAGGGATGTTATTTACTTCCACTTTATCTTGAGGAGTTACTTTTGTTCCTAACTCCTTCACTATTTTTCCATTAACTTTCACTTTCCCTTGCTGAATTAATTCCTCAGCCTTTCTTCTCGATGCAATACCTGCTTGCGCAATCACTTTTTGTAATCGTTCCATCTCTTTTTTTCACCTCAAATTTATCTTACCTTACATTAGAAAGACTTGGCAACCGCCTAAGCTTTATGCCATTTACTTCGCCTATCTTTAACAACATAGCAATGATAATAAACGTATAAAGGCTATACCACGTTTTCACCCTTTATTATTATTTACACTTTTTCATGTTGTCCACGATAAAAGTTCACCATTTTGTCAAAAATACCGCATAAAAAAACCACTATTAAACTACACGTTAATAGTGGTCGTATACGTATTATAAGCGAAATAGCGAAAAAAATGAATAGCATTACCGAAACAATAGGGAAACAAACACAATCGAACAAATAATTCCGATTAAATCTGCAAAAAGTCCCACCTTTAATGCATCTCCCATTTTTCTAATACCGACAGCCCCAAAGTATACTGTTAATATATAAAAAGTCGTATCTGTGCTACCTTGCATCGTTGAAGCTAACCTACCAATAAACGAGTCTGGCCCATATGTAGCGATTAAATCGGTCGTAATACTTAAACCAGCAGATCCCGAAATCGGACGTATAAGTGCAAGTGGAACGATTTCGGCTGGTACATGAATAAAGTCTAACATCGGCTTCATTACCGATATCATCGCATCTAAAGCACCTGATGCCCGGAAAATAGAAATAGATACAAGCATTCCAACCATAAACGGCAAAATGGAAACCGCAATTTGAATCCCTTCTTTTCCGCCCTCAACGAACGATTCATACGTTGGAACTTTCTTTATCGTGCCATACAAAAGGATAAAACCAATTACACAAGGAATTACCCATAATGAAATTGTATTTACAATACTCATTTTTTCCGCCCCTTTCTACTCCTTCTCCGGTAAAAATAGCGGTCAATCCAAATCGCTCCAATCATCGATAACACTTGTGCTATAAATGTTACGCCAACGATTTCAGTAGGGTTTGCTGATTCATAAGTCATTCGAATTGAAATGACAGTAGTCGGAATTAATGTAATTGCTGAAGTATTTAATGCTAGAAACGTCACCATAGAACGACTTGCTGAATCCTTTCCACCATTTAACTCTTTCAGTTGTTCCATTGCTTTAATACCTAAAGGTGTTGCTGCATTACCTAACCCAAAAAAGTTCGCCATCATATTTGATAAAATGAATCCCATTGACGGGTGATCCTTCGGTATTTCTGGAAATAATCTTTTTACTATCGGCATAAAAAGTGATACTAACTTCTTTAACAATCCAGCTTCCTCAGCAATTTTCATTAAACCGAGCCAAAATACTAAAACACTAATAAGTCCAATACAAATCGTTACAGCATCTTTTGACCCTTCAAACACTGCTTTGGTCACTTCTTCCATCGTTCCATTTATCATGGCATACACAATCCCTATAACTGCCATCGCTGCCCATACGAGATTAACCATCTATCCCAACACCTATCATGTAAGAAAAGATTTCTTTTACGTTATTCCAATACATTCCCGTTGTAGCTACTAACTTTCGTTTACTGTAAAACAAATTTCGTTCTCCAACTTTCTCGTTCCCTACATAAATTTCTGTCTTCCCAATCTTTACTCCATCCGTAAGTTTTTCACTTTTATCGAGCTCAACTTTCAATAACACGCTCTTTCTTTCCTCTTCAGTTAAAGGTACAGAAAAACTATTTTTCGTATAAACATGATTGGCATATTTCTTTTCATTTATTTCAGCGAGTGCGCCTTGTCCTAAAACTTTCGCTTGCTTATAGCGTTCAAAGCCTTTATCAAACAAATTCATATGATCATCCCAGTCACTAGAAGCACTCAAAGTTACGACAATTAAATCTAGTCCATCTTTTGAAGCTGTTGTGACAAGCGTCCGTCCTGCTTTCTTCGTAAAACCTGTCTTTCCCCCTGTTGCAAATTCATAATAAGATGTCACAAGCTTATGTTTATTTTTCCACGGATAATCCCAAGAATCTGATTTATACGTTTTTGTTCCAAAAATTTTCTTAAAGGTCTCGTTCCCCATTGCATATTTCGTTAATAATGCCATGTCATAAGCCGACGAATAATGCGATCCATCCCCATCCAAGCCATGCGGGTTTGAGAAATGTGTATCTTTCATTCCGATTTCTTTCGCCTTTTCATTCATTAAATATACGAACCCTTCTATACTCCCTCCCACATTTTCAGCAATTACTTGTGCTGCATCATTACCAGATCTAAGCATTAATCCGTAAACTAAATCTTCTAGCTTCACTTTTTGTCCAGGTTTTAAATAAATTGCCGATCCTTCTACTCGTACCGATTCATTACTAACCGATACTAACTCTTTCATTTTTCCTGATTCAGCAGCTAACAATGCTGTCATAATTTTTGTTATACTAGCAATTTTTTGTGGCTCATGTTCTAATTTTCCATATAGCACACGACCGGATTGTTGTTCCATTAAGACTGCGTTACGAGCACTGACACCACCGTTCATTTTTGCATATGCAGGAATCGGCATAACGCTTGCGTACATTATAATTAGCGTAATTATTATACAAATCCGTCTCATATTTCCCCCCCACGTCCTTTTGGCACTTTTTGTACAAGTTTATGCTTGGCCTTTTAAAATATGAACGAAATCTTCCTTCCACCTCCACTAAAAAAGACGCATGGGATATGCGTCTAATACGGTGTCCATTCAATTTGCTTCGCACTTTCAAATCTCTTTTCTACATCTGGCCAATTTACAACATTCCACCAATTTTTAATATATTCATCTTTTCGATTTTGATATTGTAAATAATACGCATGTTCCCATACATCCAGTACAAGGAGTGGTATCGTATCCCACTGTGTAAACAATTGATGAAGCGTGCTTTGCAAAATTTCTAACCTTCCTGAACGGGGTACCCATACAAGAATCGCCCATCCTGAACCTTCCACTTTAGAAGCTGCTTCTGTGAAATGCTTTTGAAAACGTAAAAAACTTCCGAAATCTTGCTCAATTTGTTGTGAAAAAGCCCCTCTCGGACTTCCACCACCATCTTTTTTCATGTTATTCCAAAATATCGTGTGTAAGTAATGACCTGATCCATGAAAAGCCGCTTCTCTTTCCCAATGCTTAATTAAATCAAATTGATTTGTTTTTCTCGCTTCTTCCATCATCTTCTCTGCTTTATTTAATCCTTCCACGTAACTACGATGGTGTTTATCATGGTGTAACATCATAATTTCTCGTGAAATGTACGGTTCTAGCGCATTATATGGATAAGGTAATGGCGGAAGGGTATGCCCCCCAATCGGAACAGCTCGTTCGCTATCCCCTCTTTCACATAGTTCATATTCCTCTCCTTCTTGCATAAATACTTCCTGTAAATGGTGTTGAATATGTTCTACATCATCACTTATTTCATACATAAACTCGGCATCTGTGTCGTATTCATGCTCTTTCATACGCTCTAATAACGTTTGAATTTTATAAGCAAGCATATGGACATCATACACTTCCATTGCACGGCTATCTAATACTTGAAGAACACTTTCACACCAGCTTTCTACTTCATGAAAGTAATCTGTAAATACACCTTGCTGACTCATGTCACACCTCCTTGATGCTATCCACTTTAACTATATTCAATTAAAATCCCTTATATAACTGGACAAAAGGAAAAGAAGCTAAGTGTCCTTAGCTTCTTTTCCTTAATTAATATTTGTGCAACATTTTTGTTTGGTAATCTGTCTCATAATATTCTAGTTCTTCACGCATCAATTGAAATTTCCCTTCTAACTCCTTCATCACTCGTTCTATAGATCCAGGAGGGATTTGCTGAAAAACAATAGAATTTTTCCCTGTATAAGCAGAACGACTATTTTCATACCAATGATCATTCTTTGGCGAAAAAAACTCTGCAATTACTTGATGATAAATCTTATATAAAACTTTTTCAGCTGCGGTCTTTCGAAATGGTTGGCCATTCAACAAAACAAAACATGCATCAAGTCCTTCTTCACAAAAAACAAGAAGTCTTCTTATTGATGCTAATATACCTTTATAATATTGCTCGTTTCCTGTTGGTGTCTCCTCCAATAAAGAAGGTAACGTATGATAATTCACATAATTAGTTATCAAGGAAATTACATCTTCTAAAAATATAGAAACTTGTTCTGTTTGATTTTCAACCATCAAATTAGACATGGCTTCTCTCTCCTTTGCCGTTTTACGCTATTTCTACTCTTTTATTTTTATGTAATTCAGCTAATATTTCTTGTACTTTCACCACTGTTCCCTCGTCAAAGTATCGTTGAAAGTCTGTTACTTCATTGAGATACAAGCGTTTCTGCGCACGTAGCTCTTTATTGTTCACTAAACAAGCAATCGCTACAATATCTCGTAAATATACGTCTTGTTCTTCTACTTTATAAACTGGATTTCCTTCAAAAGGGATAATTTCTTGTAAAATTTCTTCAAAATATCGAACATATAAGACAGAAAAGGTTTTCTCTTGATTATTTAATATATATGTCACTTCAGATCTATTGAAAAAATCTTCTGATGTATTCGGTTTTGCTTTTTCTAACTCATATCCTGCATAACCTATTATAATCATCTACTTCCCCTCTCTTCCTTCTTTCATCTTATTTTAACTTAATTTTCTGATAAACGAAATATTCTTTTAAATATAACCTATATAAAAAATAGCTTCCCTATACAGGAATTTACCTTTTTATTTTTCTTGAAGTTTGTCATAATAATATTATTGTCTCAGTTTTCTTACACAAGGAGAGTTGTATTTATGTCGTTTTCATGGAAACGTTTCTTACAAATCGGGAAAATAATCTTCCCATTTGTTGTCTTAACAATTGTTTTCTTTCAAGCTAAAAAAGAATTAGCAGGCATTTCTTTTTTAGAAGCAATTGAAACAATTAAAAACATTCCAACTGGTGGGGTATTTTTAGCGATTACACTCGGTGCATTTGCCGTTTCAACAATGTTCTTTTATGACTTTGTTATGCTTCGTTACTTAAAAGCAGATATACCTGTACAAAAGATTTTCCGCATCTCATGGATTGCAAACACTTTAAATGGATTTATCGGTTTTGGTGGTCTTGTTGGTGCCGGTGTACGTACAATGCTCTATCGTCCACATATAAAAGAGAATGGGAAACTTATTAAAAGCATTGCTTGGATGACAACCGCTTTTATTAACGGATTAGCCATTCTGTCATTCCTCGGCCTTATTGGGATATTAGACACTAGTTTTATTCTGCACGAAAAACCGTGGTTATGGCCTGTTCTTATCTTCTTTGCTCTTTTCGTTCCTATATATATTGGGTTTTCTAAAATTAAAAATAGAAAAACAAAACAGCTAGACGGACAAGAGACTGAAGAAGAAGAGAAAAATCCAACTGTTTTATATTCATTAGTTTCATTAGTCGAGTGGGTATCTGCTGGTATCGTTATGTACGTCATTTTAATATTGTTTGGAATTGATATCGAATTTCAAAAGTTTTTAGGTGTTTATGTAATTGCTGCTTTAGCTGGTGTCGTAAGTCTTGTCCCTGGTGGCCTTGGTTCATTTGATCTTGTTTTCTTAACCGGACTAGGACAATACGGAGTTGATACAGGCGTATTACTACCCGCTATGTTATTATATCGACTTGTCTATTACATCTTACCATTCTGCCTTGGTCTCATTTTTGCAGCATTTGAAATGACAGGAGCGGCCATAAAAAAAATTGAAGATAAACCATTTATTGCACCTGCATTAGAAACAACTGGTGTAATTTGGACTTTACAACGTGATTTTTTAGGGAAATTAGGTTCATGGGCATCCGCCGCTTTAACCGTATTCGCTGGCTTAATGGTTATTCTATCAACAATTTTACCGACTAGTATAAATCGAGCTCACGCCTTACATATTTTAGCTCCAAAGCACCTTATTCAATTTTCTTTTAGCTTATCATTAACATTCGGTATTCTCCTCCTGATTCTTTCGCGAGGCATATATTATGGAACAAAGCGTTCTTACTATATGACGATTGTTTCTTTAATTGGAGCAGCAATTTTTAATACCCTAAAAGGAATTGATATTGAAGAAACCTTTATTTTATTAATCGTACTTGCTGTGTTGTATATGCTTCGTAAAAGATTTGTACGCGAGAAAATGGAAGTCTCTCTTTCTGACATCGTAAAAGTGTTTATCTTCTTATTACTTACGTTATATTTATATAAAAACTTAGGTATTTTATTTGCGGGTGCAAAAGAAGCGTTCCAACCTGATTTTGTCGTTCGAAATATTACACAAGTTAAACGAAGTGCATTAGCAGCAGCCTTTTTCGTTCCTACTTTTTTACTTATCGGTTCACTAATTGCCAATCGTTACCGTAGTCAATTTCCCGGGCAACCAGCAAATGATAAAAGGTTAGAAAACTTCTTAGATGAACATGGTGGGAACGTACTTAGTCATTTAGGTTTTTTAGGAGATAAACAGTTCTTCTTCAGTAGTGACGGAAAAGCACTTCTTCTCTTTTCAATTACTGGAAAACGTCTTGTTGTACTAGGTGATCCAATTGGTGATCCATCCTCCTACCGCACTGTGTTACAAGAATTTTTAGCTGAAGCTGATCGATTTGGGTATATTTGCGTATTCTATCAAATTGAAAGCAAATGGATGAGCTTATACCACGATTTCGGCTACAACTTCTTTAAACTTGGCGAAGAGGCTGTCGTTGATTTAAATACCTTTACAATAACAGGAAAAAAACGTGCTGGTATGCGAGCTACTTTCAACCGTTTTGAACGAGAAGGTTATACATTCTCTATTCATGAGCCACCATTCTCAGACGAATTATACAAGGAATTAAAGAAAGTGTCTGATGCTTGGCTCGGCGGAAAAAAAGAGAAAGGATTTTCACTTGGGTACTTCGATCGTGAGTATATTAGTCGTGCCCCTATCGCTACATTATCTGATGCAGAGGGAAAAATCATTGCATTCACAACCTTTATGCCAGTATATCAAAGTGGCATATTATCTGTTGATTTAATGCGTTATTATCCAGATGCCCCTAGCGGAATTATGGATGCAATTTTTATCCACTTATTCCACTGGGCAAAAGAAAATGAATACCATTCCTTTAATATTGGTATGGCACCACTCTCAAATGTCGGTTTATCAACGCAATCGTTCTGGTCTGAACGAGTTGCTGCTGCAATATTTAATAACGTTCGTTACACATATAGCTTCAGCGGTTTACGACATTTCAAAGAAAAATACAAACCTGCATGGAGTGGAAAATATTTAGCATTTCGAAAGAATCATTCTTTACCAATTACAATGCTCTCTGTAACAAAATTAATAGGAAAACGAAAAAACAGCTAAGTACTTAGCTGTTTTTTCGTTTTTGCACTTGTATACTAAACTCCTTTTCATACTTCTTACCATTTATATAGAAATCCCCCCATATTTTATATGTTCCTTCTTCTGGAAATGTAATACGATATTGTAATTGTTCATCCGTATCAACAGGAATGGCATATAAAAAATGTTTCCTCGTTTCATCAACGATATATAGAGTGTTGACTTCACCTCTCCCTGAATTTAATTTCAGCTTTTCTCCCTTTTTCGCTTGAAACTGAAATGTTAATGTCGTTGCCTCATTCGGATGTAATGCACCAAATAAAAGAGACACTTGATGCTCTCCTATATTTTTTGTAAGTACAGTATCGACAGGTAGTTTCTTTTTATTCTTGTCCTTGTTTTTCTCCTTTTTTTCTTCACCAAAATCTTTCTTAGAAAATGATTCCACGGACTTGTTTTCATCTTCATACAAAAATATCGTGTACTCTTCACCTTTTGCTACATCTGAAGATAGCTTATACGATCCATTTCCAGCAAATATAGGCTTCGTTTGTTGTATGTTTTTCAAATTCCCATCCACTATCACTGCTCGAATTTGATCGTTCACACCACGAACTTCATTATTCATTTTATTTAGCAATTGAAACGAAATATCGACTTTTTCATTTCCCTTTTTATTCTTCACATCCCATTTCACTTCTTGAACATCTCCGGTCGTTTCTACAGTTTCTTGATATTTTTTTATGTAAAATCCTCCTGCCACAATAAGTACTAGTGCAATAAGCCCAATGACAAGATTTTTCAAAATATCACCTACCATTTTTATTGTCTTTATCCATGCAAAACCTCTTAAATATATATTCTAGATTATGATTTATGAAATCCTCCTCTTTTGCACATATTACAAATAAAAAAGATTTTAATTGAAAGGAGTCGTAGTGTATAATGCAAATGATATTGATTTCTATCAATACATTATAAGGAGGATTTTTCATGAGTGTACATATTGAAGCAAAACAAGGCGAAATTGCTGAATCTATTCTATTACCTGGTGATCCATTACGTGCAAAATATATTGCTGAAACATTTTTAGAGGATGTTACTTGTTATAACAACGTGCGTGGCATGTTAGGTTTCACTGGAACTTATAAAGGAAAGCGTGTATCTGTTCAAGGTACAGGTATGGGTGTTCCTTCTATTTCTATTTATGTAAACGAATTAATTCAAAGCTACGGAGTGAAAAATTTAATTCGTGTTGGGACATGTGGTGCAATTCAAAAAGATGTTAAGGTACGTGACATTATTATTGCGATGACGGCTTGTACAGATTCTAATATGAACCGCTTAACATTCCCAGGTTTTGATTTTGCTCCTGCTGCAAACTTTGATCTTTTAAAGAAAGCTTACGATGCTGGAACAGAAAAAGGATTACACGTTCGTGTTGGTAACGTATTAACAGCAGATGTATTTTATCGTGAGAGCATGGACATGGTTAAAAAACTTGGAGATTACGGTGTATTAGCAGTAGAGATGGAAACGACTGCTCTTTACACATTAGCAGCTAAATATGGTGTAAATGCATTATCTGTATTAACAGTAAGCGACCATATCTTCACTGGTGAAGAAACAACATCTGAAGAGCGTCAAACTACATTTAACGAAATGATTGAAATCGCTTTAGATGCAGCAATTCAGCAATAGCACACTAAAGAACTTGTCATACGTCTGGCGAGTTCTTTTTTATGCTACAATACTTCGACAGTCACTGCACCTTCTCTTTATGTGACTTTCTATAAAAAACTACTTTAGAGAGAGACAGATTTATCCCCTCTACTTTTTTGTAACCTTTGTTATAATTAAGAAATCATTTATATTACAGTATTTTTCATACGAGGTGAAACAGTGAAGAACAGAAGCATCGTCTTTAAACTATTTTTATTAACATCAACTTTATTTACAATCATATTTCTCCTTTTTTTCCTTGGACAATCTCTATTTTTAGAGAAGTTCTATATTAATAAGAAAGTAAAAACCGTTCAAACGGCTTTTGAAAAATTCGTAGATAATTACGAAAAAAGTGACCAAGGATTTGAGGAAACTAGAAAATTAAAACAAGAATTTCATGATAAAACAAATGCCGAAATCCAATTTTTAGATTCTAACGGAATTATTAAAAGTGAAAACAGTTTTTACATTGATGTGATTAACCCTAACAATAATAAAACCTATTCCATCCCCCTTAACAATCTTTTAACACCAGAAGAATATAATAAATTCGCAAACTTAGGATTAAAAAAAGATGGAATAATTTATGTAGACGGACTACTCCAACCGAATAATATAATAACACCTCAAGAATTAATAACTAATAATACTAGATGGGAAAATGAACAATTCAATTCAGATTTTCAATCCATTAGTGGTAATCCATCTAAAAATAAACTTAAAAATCGATATGATAATACTGGTTCTCCAATCCATTTTACTGGGGTAATATCTAAATTACAGCTTCCTTCCAAGACTGAGGTTCGTCTTGCAAAGGATTTTGAAACATTACAAGCTGTTCAATATTTTGCAAGAACTATTAGACAAGGTACTTCTAATTCAAATCAATTAAACACGTATATTTTAGATAGTGGGGAAAATATAAAAAACAGTGTCTTTGTAAAGCCTATTATGGAAAACGGAGAAATTAAGGAGTACGCTTTTGCGATAGCATCTTTACAACCTGTTAATGAAGCGATGCTCGTTTTAAAAGATTATTATGTCTATGCCTTAATTATCGTATTTCTCGTTATTATTTTGTTATCCTTCTACTACTCAAAAATCATTGTTAAACCATTAATTAAGATAAATCGCGTTACAAAAAAAATGGCCAACTTTGATTTTAGCGAGAAGTTACCTGTTACAGCAGACGATGAAATTGGCGGGTTATCAAGTAGTATTAATACACTCTCTGTAAATTTAAAAGATCGCATCGACCGATTAAATGTTGCCAATACAAAATTACAACAAGATATTGAACGCGAACGTCAATTAGAAAAAACGAGAAAAGAATTCATTTCTGGTGTATCTCATGAATTAAAAACACCACTTAGTGTTATTCGTAGCTTCGCTGAAGGTATTCAAGATGGCGTAAGTAAAGATACGACATATTATACAAATGTTATTTTGGAAGAGACAGATAATATGAACAGGCTCATTGTTGAAATGTTAGAATTAGCAAAACTAGAATCTGGTACGTACAAACTAGAAATGTCGACATTCTCAATCGGTGAATTAATTCAACAAATCTATACAAAATTATTATTTAGTATGGAGGAAAAACATTTACAAGTGGACATCCATGCTGACTCTTCTCTATTTGTTAAAGCAAATCGTAGCCGTATTGAGCAAGTAGTTGTAAACTTACTTAGCAATGCAATTCGATATACTCCAGATGGTGAAAAAATACACGTCTCTGTTGTAGAAACGGAAGATACAGTGAAAATCGAAATTGAAAACACAGGCAATCCTATTCCAGAAGAAAGCCTTGAAAAAATTTGGGATCGCTTCTACCGTTTAGACGCTTCTCGTAGCCGTCATACTGGAGGTACTGGCCTTGGGTTATCCATTGTAAAAAACATTTTAGATCTCCATCACGCCGAGTACGGTGTGTATAATACCACTAATAGCGTTGTATTTTATTTTAATTTACAAAAAGTGAAAGAAGTCAAATAATTTGTCTTAATTTCACTAGGAGTTCACATGAAATTCACACTCTCCCTTTATAGTAAGAAACAAGTTAATCCTTTCCTTTACACATATAAAAGAGGAGAGTGCGTGAAATGAAACAAGCAGGACAACCTATTCAAAACGAAAAACAATTAGAAACTATCAAAAATATACTTTTACAATCTTCGAAACGTGATGGCTTATTATTCGTATTAGCTGTAAATTCTGGCTTAAAAGTAAGTGAAATCTTACAATTAAAAGTTAGTGATGTAATCGATGAAGACGAAAATGTTCGCCATTCCATTTTATTTTACAATGAAAAAGTAAAGAAACATAAATGGTTTGCTGTAAATGAAGACTTACAGCACGCAATCGAAGACTACATGAAAGAACGTAAAACTTGGAAACGTAATGAACCATTATTAAAGTCTCAAAAAGGAACAAAGTCTATTACGAGACAACATGCATGGTACATTTTAAACAAAGCTGCAAAAGAAGTTGGATTAGAAGGGATTAGCTCACATACACTTCGAAAAACTTGGGGCTATTGTGCATACAAATCAGGTGTTGATATTGCATTTTTACAACACTTCTTTGATCACAGTACTCCATCAAAAACTTTAAAGTATATCGGTATTGCTTAATAACTCTTATACATAAAAAAGGTTACCATTTGTAAATTTGGTAACCTTTTTTATGTTTCATATTCTCTTTTCTTGTCTCTCCTATACTGTAGTGGTAATCTAATAGTAAGGGGGAGAAATTATGAACACATTAACAATTGAATTACCGAAAGAAACGGCTGAAAAACTTGATTTATTAAAGAAATCTTATGAAAAGAAAACAGGTGCTACAATTTCTGAAAGCACTCTTGTTCAAACACTTATCTCAAAGGAATTTATCCAAGCGATAACTCCTTTTGATTTACAACAATTCGTCAATGGAAAAGAACAGCAGTAATCGCTGTTCTTTTTTTATTTATTTTCAAAATATCAAAAGTTTTTTATTTATTTTCCGAAAAACTATTGACTATGATAATGATAACCATTATCATTTATTATGAAGCCAACAATTGATGAATCAACCAAACGCTCAGTAACATTGTTACCCCTCTTTTTCATATAGAAAAGCATTGTACATTCCCCCTGTTTGTACAGTGCTTTTCTTGTTTGTATTTATTCAAATAAATTTAATTGCTCTGGTTTCGGCTCACCATATGTAATATTCGCCATTTCCATCAACTGTTTCGCATTGTCCGCCGCATCCCCACCCGAATTATTGTTAAACAAAACGTATATGTCCTTAGTCTTTTTTTTCAATTTCTCTAATCGGTTTACCCATTCTTTCAACTCATTATTATTGTAGCGATATAAACAACGAACCGCTCTCCAATTTTCTCCTTTGTCAAGCCATCCATGAACATTCCGGCCATGAAAACGTATTAACGCCATGTCTGAATTTGTTGCCTCTAATACAAGCGGTACTGATCCTATTCCTGCCTGAGGCTCATCGCAAATTGTATGAATCCATTTTTCTTGTTCTAAAAATTGTAACGTCTTATCTCTCATCTCTGGATAAAACCATGTTTGATTTCGAAATTCTATTGCACATGGGAAATCTTCCATTTTTTCTTTCGTGTACCGAAGTAAATCTACATTTTTCACTTTACAATCGAACCATGGTGGATATTGAAATAAAATCATTTTTAATTTATTCGCTTCTATTAAAGGAAGAATTGATTGTTTATACACATCAAACATCTCATCGAACGTAGAAAAAGGGATTTCCCCTTTCATATGTCCTGTCATTCCTTGATAAGCTTTTACTATAAAAGAAAAATCTTTCGGCGTTTCCATCGCCCATTTTGTATAATTCCGCGCAGGTTGTATCGCATAAAATGAACTATCTACTTCCACAATGGGAAAATGTTCACTATAAGTTCGCAATTTATTTCTATTTTCATAGGGATTACTATATAAAGAATCATGATCTCCCCATCCCGTCACTCCAATAAAAAACAAACGTATTCCTCCCTTCCCAACTTCAGCTTACACTCATTCTATATTACTTCACAAAAATACCATCCGATCACTTTCATAAAGTCGCTCTTTCTTTAAGAGTATCCGTATAAAAATATGATATACTAGATGGAAGAATTTTTAAATTGAGGAGTTATTTATTTATGCTTCAAGACGATATTATTTTATCTCATGAAAATCGAATAAAAGAATTGGAAAATAAAGTACGGTTATATGAAGAACTTGTAAATCAATTACCACATCATTTCACATATAAAAATCCACATATTGGTTTGCAAATAAAAAAAACGAGAACATCTCATTCTATTCAACACATACAACAAAAAGATAAAGAGCCTACCTTTCAGCTTACTTGCGATTCACTATTTTTATTTGAACAACTAGAAAAACATTTTGTTCATATTTTCGATGCATTCTCGCATCACGTCACTTTTATTGATAATAAAGGTAACATTACATTATGTAATCAAGCTGCAGCAGATGATTTTGGTGTAATACGAAATTCTATAATTGGAAAACCAATTCAACAATTACTAAACTTACCTGAAGAACAAATTAAAGCTATTGAAACGTTAAAAACGGGAACCGAAATATATAATGAGGAAGTGTTAGACAAAAACTATGGCATCGTAAATAACCGTATTATTCGTGATTATAATGGGGAGATTTTTCGAGTTATTAGTGTATTTCATTATTTAAATACAGAACGTGATGCCGAAAAGTTTTCCCTAGCTGGGCGAATTGCAGCTGGGATTGCACATGAAGTACGAAATCCCCTTACAACGGTACGTGGGTACTTGCAATTTCTACAAGATAGCGTTTCTCCATCCAATAAAGAATTGTTTAAAAGTCTACTCATCCCTGAATTAGATCGTGCCAATAGTATTATTACAAAATTTTCAGCTATTTCAAAAACGCGTGAATTTACTAGAGAACATTTTCCAATCAATACGTTTTTACGCGAGTATATTCAACAACTACTTGCTAGTGAAGTTTTTTTGCACAACATTTCTATTGACTATGATTTTTCTACCGAATTAGATGGTGTACTCGTCAATATTGATCGCCATGAACTCGTGCAAGTTTTTTTAAATTTATTTCAAAATGCTGTCGACGCTCAAGGTGAAGAACCTCTTTCTATTCAAATTACTAGTTATCGCTTAGATAATTTTGTTCGTATTACTTTCAAAGATAATGGAACCGGCATTCCTCCAGCTATTCAAGAATATATATTTGATCCGTTTTTCTCTACAAAAGACTCAGGAACGGGACTGGGATTATCAGTAACGAAGAAAATTATTCAAAATCATAATGGCACATTAAAAGTTACTAGTAATCAAAATGGTACAACTTTCACTATTTCTATCCCAATTTTGCCTAAAACAAACCATGAAAAAATTAATCATTAACAATGTTGGACTGTTCCACGAACTGCACGCCAATTGTTAGATATAACCTAACAATTGGCGTGCAGTTTTTTTATTACAGCCTATTCTTTTTTTACTTATATAAATCTTTCTCTACCTCTTAATTTTTCTTTATTTTCGCAAGATGGGTAAACTTCTTATTTTTTTGAAATAGTAGTTTGTCCATCACGAATTCAGTTTAATTTTCATTTTATTATATAGTAAAGGCTATTTATTCTATAAAAGGAAGGAATGAACAAATGTCCAACAAGAATAAAGGGAAAGTATTCTATGGTAATGATTGTTGCGAAGTAAGAGCTTGCAGTTATATTAATATCTCTAAGTCCGAACTTAAAGAGTATGTTAGACTTCTTCAAGCTCTTGGTCAAAATATTCAAGCTGTATTTCAAAACCCTTCTCAAGATAATATTGATAAACTAATTGATATCCTAAATAATCTTCAAAAATTCCTCAATTGCTTAGATTTATCACCTGCACAAGAACAAGTCGGAAACTCTATTATTGCTAACTTATTAACTATCCTAAAGACATCACCTTTCTCATGCGGAGCATTATACGTTGAACTACAAAGTCTGCTTAATTATTTATTGTATATTGCTAAGTTATTCAAAATCGATTGCTGTACTATCGATAAACTCGTTAAGCTCATTACAGAAATTCAAGCTATTCTAGTGCAATATGGATCAGGTTGCCTTGGCGGAGGAACAATAGGTCCTACGGGAGCTACTGGACCTCAAGGTTCTCAAGGACCGGCTGGTGCGCAAGGTGCTACTGGACCTCAAGGTATGCAAGGGCCAGCTGGTGCGCAAGGTGCTACCGGCTCTCAAGGTATGCAAGGGCCAGCTGGTGCGCAAGGTGCTACCGGCTTCTCAAGGGATGCAAGGACCGGCTGGTGCGCAAGGTGCTACCGGACCTCAAGGTGCTCAAGGTATGCAAGGGCCAGCTGGTGCGCAAGGTGCTACTGGACCATCGGGCACACCACTCCCTGTAACTATAGCAGCAATAGGAAATTCTAATCCACAAACTATATCTCCTGGAACAAATATTCAATTCAATCAAGCTTTCGAACTAAATAATCTCTCTTTTAATGACACTTCAGATACTTTAACTATTTTAGAAACAGGAGTATACGATATTAGTTTCTCAGCATCTACAACCTTCCCGGGTTCTTCACCGTTTGGATTTGGTATTTCATTCAACGGTCAACCACCTACTCGTAATTTTTCAACTAACGTTATCGGTAGTGCGGTTTCTTTCTCCACAATCGTTACTTTAACAGCTGGTACAACAATCTCTGTACAACCTACAGCAAATACTATTTCCATCCCTAACACTGGTGACACAACAGCTACACTATCAGTCTTCCGAATTTACTAACTTTTAGTTTTCACCTTATTTTTGAACGACCAAGAATATTTGATTTATAGTAATTTGTATTATTTTGATTGTAAGTTAAATCTCTCTTTTAATAAAAAGGAGCACTTATTTTGGAGGATAAGTGCTCCTTCTTTACGTTTCTTTACTTCAAATTTACTCTAGCTTAATCCTCTTTTTGTATGATAAATAGTGAAGACAAAGACATGAAAGAGGGATGATAATGCGAATTATATCACTGACACGTTTTTGGTTTGTTCTTATGGTCTGCATAATTTTATGTATAGGATTTCTTTTAACTCTAAAATATTCAAATGTTTCAAAAGCAGAAAGAAAAACAGTTCCATATGAACTTCTATATACAAAACAAAATAAAGTCCCGTATTCCTCTTCCACACAAAACGAAAAAAAAGTTATAAAAGGAATGCTTATTACAGAAGCTTCTAGTTATGAAAACCTACTTCAAATCGCTGAAACGATTAAAGATCAATATAAAAATAAAGACGTTGATGAAATAACACTCTCTATCCATAATGAAAATACTGGAAGTTACGAAGAGGAATTACCATATGAACCTATTAGTAAAGGAATAATAACCGTCACGTATGATTCTCAATCCTTCGGCAGTACCAATGTTACGCTAAATAAACTGAAACTTTTCCCACCCACTGATTATTAAGTTAAACCAATCAAATTTTTATAGACAGCTCGATTCTCACCTAACTTCTTTTCTGTTACACATTTTGAATCGAGATAAAATCACTCATTTCTCATAAAAAAGAGGCGAACTCGTTATGAGGCCACTGAAAAAGTCCACCTAATAAGAAAAAGGAGCCCATCACCTACTATATACAGATGATGGGCTCCTTGGTGTTTTTTCTATATGTCGATAAAATACACGTTATTTTTTCAAAGCACTCACTTTTTCAGTGCCTTTACTCGTTATTCGCCTCTTTTTTTACCAAAATGGAATCCACTCTTTTACTTTATCTATCCATTCACTTTGCTGTTCTTTTCTTTGTTCTTCCTCTTCTTTTCGTTTTTTCTCTTCTTCTTTCCTTCGTTTTTCTTCCTCAATCGTTTTTAATTGTTTTGTATAATCCGCCTCAGGTATTAGTGATAACTGAAATGCCTTTTGAGTTGGATTTCCATTCGCTTTCTTCATAATGTCCCGGAACATTGTCGTTGTAATTTGGCTGCCTCCTGGCACATAATGCTCACTATCCGTTTTATCATACCCTACCCAAATCGCACCTACTAAATCCGGTGTGTATCCAACAAACCACGAATCCTTCGCACCAGTGCTTGGTCCATTTACAAGCTGGGTAGTCCCTGTCTTGCCTGCGGTATCGATATTATTAACTTTCGCTTTTTCACCTGTTCCCCTTTCAATAACACCTTTTAATAAGTATGTCATCTTTTGGGCAACTTTCTCATTCGTCACACGAGTTTCTTTCTTATACCATTTTCCAATTGTTTCCCCTTCAGCATTTTGGATTTCTCTAATGGCATGAGCTTCTACTTGGACACCATCATTTGCAAATGCGCTATACGCTTGAGCCATTACAAATGGTGAAGTCCCTACATGCATACCCCCTAAAGCAATCGGATACGTACGGTCTTCAGGATCTAATGGAATACCAAACCGCTCTAAAGATTTCAATCCTTTATCTAATCCAATTTGCTCTAATAGCCAAACTGCTGAAACATTATATGACTTTGCCACTGCTTCATACATCGTTACATTACCATGGAACGTATGATCACTATTTTGTGGTGCATATTCTTTAATATTAAACGGTTCATCTTTTAAGACATCGTATACTTCATATCCTTGCTCTAACGCTGGTACATACACTGCAAGAGGCTTTAACGTTGAACCTGGCTGTCTTTTTAATTGTGTTGCATGATTAAACTGTAAAAATTGATAAGGACCTCTACCTCCAACTAAAGCCGGAACACCGCCAGTTTTTGGATTCATAAGGACCACTCCAGTTTGCATAAGCTGATCTGAACCACTATCTTTAAAATAACTATCATTATTCACAACATCTTCAACCGCTTGTTGTTTTTTCGGGTCAAGTTCCGTATAAATACGATAACCACCTGCTAAAATTTCATTTTGTGTTAATTCATACTTGTCCATCGCTTCTCTAACAATATAATCTACATATTGAGAATATTTCCCCTTATATTTATCGTCAACACCACGTCGTAATACAAGACCTGATTCTTTCTCCTGACTATATTGTTCTTCAGAAATATACCCTTGCTCCTTCATTAAACCTAATACGACATTACGTCTTTCAATTGATTTATTAAAGTTTTTATACGGCGAATACGCAGATGGCGCTTTAATTAATCCTGCAATCGTTGCAGCTTCTGAAATTGTTAAGTCTTTTACCTCTTTATCAAAATACGATTTAGCTGCTCTTTTTATCCCCCAAGCACCTTCACCAAAATAAATTTGATTCATATACATTTCTATAATTTCATCTTTTGAATAAGTACGCTCTATTTTTTTTGTTAAAAAGTATTCCTTTATTTTACGTGAGTATGTGCGATTTTGTGTCAAAAATACATTTTTTGCAAGTTGTTGTGTAATTGTACTACCACCTGCCACAACTTCACCAGCTGTAATGTTCTTAAATACAGCACTTATGATTCCACTATAGTAAATACCATGATGACTAAAAAATTCCTTATCTTCTACTGCAACAATTGCTTGAACCATAATATCAGGAATATCTTTCCTTTTAACTCCTTCTGTTTTAGAAGAAGCTAATTTAGTCGCAACTTCATTATTTGCATCATAAATTAAAGTTGGTTGTGGAACAGCTTGTTTTAATTCAGATATATCTTGAATGGAAATTATTATATTTACAACAATAAATAGAGTAGCAAGTAAACTTCCCAATACAATTAATGAATTGCGTAGTTTCTTCCTCTTATTGAACCACTCAAGCATTTTTTTAAAATGAGTGTTCTTCAATTTCATTCGTTCACTTCCTTCATTTGTTTACACTCTTTTTTTAAAAGGAAGAATATACCTCCTTTTAAATTTATTATAATAACGTAGTCATTCCTATAGTGTAAAGCTTTTCTTTCACATTCATACTTTTCACAAGAAAAGGACATTCTACAAGTAAGATATTCACTATTCAGTATTAATATTATTAATACAACAATGTGAGTTATGTTAAGTTTTTGTAAACTTTTCGATAAAATGTTTTAAAAAACGACAGTTTTTTGTTAGAATTGATTAGCCAATATATTTTACATATATTACTTTTGTGGGGGTAACAATAATGGTCTTTAAATCAAAGAAAGATAAATTTTCTGAAATGCTAATGAATGTTTCCGAAAATTTAAAAGAAGGCGCGCAGTTTTTCGTGGAGTATAAAATTAAAAATGCTAGCGATTTAAAAGAGTTTTCTATGCGCATGAAAGAGTATGAGTCAAAAGGTGACTCATTCATTCACGAAATCATTATGGAGCTAAACAAAGCGTTTATTACTCCTATTGAACGTGAAGACATCCTACAGCTTGCAATGAGTATGGATGATGTATTAGACGGATTAGATCACAGTGCTGGTCTATTCGAAATGTATTCTATTACAGAAGCTGATGAATACATGATTAAATTCGTTGAAGCAATTAATCAATGTGCAATTGAGATTGCAAATTCTGTTGAACTACTGTCTAAAAAGAAATTAGTCGATATTCGTACAAATGCGATTAAGATTAAGGATTACGAGTCACAATGTGATGATATTCGCCGTCATGCGATTAAGCATCTATTCTCTCGTGAGAAAGATCCGATTAAGATTATTCAATTTAAAGAGATTTACGAAGAGCTTGAAGAAGTAGCTGATAGCTGTCAAAGCGTTGCAAACGTATTAGAAACAATCATTATGAAGAACGCGTAAGGAGTTTGATCATGGATACACTCTTGATACTGACCGTTTTAGTAGTCATTTGCGCTTTAGCTTTTGACTTTATCAATGGATTTCACGATACAGCAAACGCTATTGCAACGGCTGTTTCAACGAAAGCTCTAAAGCCTAGACATGCAATTGTTATGGCAGCTATTATGAACTTTTTAGGTGCGATGACATTTACAGGTGTAGCAAAAACTATTACAAAAGATATCGTTGACCCGTTTGCCTTGCCAAATGGTTCTCTTGTAATTTTAGCTGCTTTGCTTGCGGCAATAGTCTGGAATTTGCTCACTTGGTACTATGGCATTCCAAGTAGTTCTTCGCATGCAATCATTGGCGCAATCGCTGGTGCAGCAATTGCTGCTGCTGGTATTAGCTCATTAAACTATAAAGGGTTTATAAAAATTCTTGAAGCTTTAATCATTTCACCGATTATCGCTTTTGTTATTGGTTACATCGTATATAGTATTTTTAAAGTGGTCTTTAAAAACTTTAACTTAACGAAAACGAACAAGAACTTCCGTATATTCCAGATCTTCACTGCAGCATTACAAGCTTACACACATGGTACGAATGATGCACAAAAAGCAATGGGAATCATTACGATGGCTCTTATGGCCAATAACTATCATACTTCTGACGACATCCCGTTCTGGGTACAATTATGTTGTGCAATCGCAATGGGTCTTGGTACTTCTGTCGGTGGATGGAAAATTATTAAAACTGTCGGTGGACAAATTATGAAAATTCGTCCTGTAAATGGTGTAGCTGCCGATTTATCATCATCACTTGTTATTTTCGGTGCAACATTCATTCACTTACCGGTTAGTACAACGCACGTTATCTCTTCTTCTATTTTAGGGGTTGGTGCTTCACATCGTGTGAAAGGTGTAAAATGGGGAACTGCAAAACGCATGTTAATTACATGGGTTATTACACTTCCTATTTCAGCTTCTTTAGCTGCATTATTTTACTACTTATTACACTTAATCTTTTAATCAAAAGTCGTCTTCCTTATTTTTCTAGGAAGACGACTTTTTTGTGAACAAGCCTATTTCTTATTAAAAAGCGTGTATAATGATTGATGGATAAGTTATATAGAGGAGTTGGCAATTTTGGAATACATCATGTTACTTTTCATCGGATTAATCGCCGGGACAGTCGGGAGCCTAGTCGGACTTGGAGGCGGAATTATTATCGTTCCGTTATTAATTGGATTACACAGTTTATCACCACAACTCGCAGTAGGAACTTCTATGGTAACCGTCGTTTTTACGGGGCTGTCTTCTACCCTTACTTATATGAAACATAAACGGGTAGATTATAAAAGTGGACTTATTTTATTTATCGGGAGTGGCCCTGGTGGTATTATCGGATCATGGGCAAACAAATTTTTAAACCAAGATACATTTTCTTTATACTTTGGGATTTTTCTTATATTCGTCTCCATTCTTCTTATACTACGAGACAAATTGAAACCTCTTTCCCTATCAAATATGACTGTAATTAAGCGATCTTTTACAGATAACGAAGGAAATACTGTAGACTATCAATTCCCACCATTTCTCGCTATCTTTATTGCCTTTATAGTTGGATTTATATCCGGATTATTCGGAATCGGTGGTGGCGCCTTACTTGTGCCAGCGATGATGCTTCTTTTTGCGTTCCCAGCACACATTGCTGTAGCAACTTCAATGTTTATCGTATTTCTCTCAGCAATTGTAAGTTCTTTAACTCACATCTCTCTAGGAAATGTCAGCTGGGCTTATGCATTAATTCTTATTCCTGGTGCATGGATTGGCGGAAAAATCGGGGCTTATATTAACACAAAATTAAGTGGTAATGCAGTAATTAATTTATTACGTATCACATTAATTATTCTTGGAACTAGATTAATCATTACTTCATTTTTATAACGCGTTCTTTCTAGAATGCGTTTTTTCTTATACACATGAATATAAAAAGGCTCCTAGGAGAACAAATAAAACTAAACAAACACTTAATAGCATAAAATTTGAAATATGTACTTTCTTCAAGTTGATCACTCCTATAGCTATGACTGTTATCTTTATGATAGCGAAAAAACAGTTATCTTACAGTTACAAAGTGCTAACAATGCAAAATCATTTATTACAAATTTTATCCTTATATTTCATTTCTTTGTATAATCTATCGATTCAATAAAAAAAGATGTCATATTGACATCTTTTTAGTGAAGAAGTGACCATCCCATAAAGTCTTCATGTACTTGGCACGCCCTCTTATCGTTTCGATCATATAATTCAGCATAACTATCTGTTTCTTCATCATAAGCCATCGTATAAATAATTTGGCCGTCTATTTCAACGGATAAAACGACTCCACCTTTCATCTCTTCTACATGAATGATAGCATTCGCCGGAATTCTCATATCCGTCATCTTCATCGCATCTAACAATATACTAAACCCCCTACAGCGTATTCATTGCTAGTACTATTACACACTAAATAGTATACTACTGTAATAGCATACATTTCGTCAATGAAATTACTGTTTAAAAAGCATATTATCTTTATACATATACGCTAAAATATAAGAAATAGAAATATTTTAATGGGGGGCTAACATTGATTCTACATAAGGGAGATATATTATTCCGTCAAGGTGAGGACGGTCCTTTATACTTTATAAAAACAGGTTTATTAAAAGTTATTCGATTAGAAGAAAACGGAACACCATTTTTATTTAATATTATCGTTCCTGGTGAAACGATACCTCACCATTCTTTAATTTCACCGAAGGAATATCATGGTACAGCTATCGCTTTAATGAAAACAGAAGTTGAGCCTATAATTAGTAATGAATGGTACGATCAACTTCAGGCAAATCCTGCATCATATGCAAATATCGCTATGCAATTACAATCGAAGTTACGAATGATGCAACAGCGTATCGATCAATTGACAACGGTCTCTCCTAAAGAGCGCCTTCATCGTTTACAAGAATGGTTCACCGTATATTTAGGTGACATCCCTATTTATGAAATATTAACACAAACTGAAATTGGTCAGCTCATAGGTGTACGCCGTGAAACAGTAAATCGATTATTAAGAGAACAAGCGAAAAACGAGGTAAAATAATACCTCGTTTTTCGCTTGTTCAAATTTAATCTATTGTAAGCTTGCTGCTGGGCCGAAAAATTCATAATGAATGTTCTCTTGTTTAACACCTAACTCGATTAATACGGCATAAATATGTTTCATAAATGGCACTGGACCACAGAAATAAAATTCTGCTTCAGTTGTCGGAATAATAGATTGTAGCCACTCACCTTCAATAAATCCTTCTTTATCAAAACTCTTCATTTCCACATCTTGCTCTGTCGGTGAAGAATAGCAAGTATATGCTTTAACTTGTTCATACTCTTTTTCTACTGTCTCAACATGCTCTTTCATCGCATGTGTATTACTATTTATCGCCGCATGAACAAAGCATACATTACGCTTTGATTCTTGTTCAATTAACGTATTTAACATACTCATCATCGGTGTAATACCTACTCCACCACTAATTAGTACAACAGGTAATGTTGACTCCATATTTAATACGAAATCTCCCGCTGGTGCACTTACTGGTAAGACATCTCCTTCCCCTACATGATCATGTAAGTAATTAGATACTTTACCATCTGGTGTATCTACACCTTTTTCTTTCTTTACACTAATACGATAATATTCTTTTCCAGGAGCATCAGATAAGCTATATTGACGATTATGCGTATATGTTTCACCTTCAATATTTATTTGAATCGTTACATATTGTCCTGGGATGAATGAAGAAACTTTCCCGCCATCTTCAGGTTTTAAATAAAATGATGTAATAACGTCGCTTTCCTTCACTTTTTTAACAATCACAAAGTTGCGGAAATCTTTCCATCCACCTTCTTTATGTGCAGCTTCTTCATACATATCCGCTTCAATGCTAATGAATGCATCAGCAATGACGCCATACGCTTCTCCCCATGCATTTAAAACTTCATCAGGTGCGCCTGCGACCTCTTTAATCGCTCGTAGCAAGCATGTACCTACTATTGGATAATGCTCTGCTTTAATACCTAAACTTCTATGCTTATGACCGATTTGTTTTACAACTGGAATAATAGCTTCTAAATTATCAATGTACGTTGCAGCTGCATAAACAGCGTTTGCTAACGCTTGTTGTTGTCTTCCCTTTTTCTGATTCGTATGGTTGAAAATATTCAATAACTCCGGATGTTCCGAAAATAAAATTTGATAAAATCTCGTTGTAATTTCAACGCCTTTTTCCTGTAATAACGGTACTGTTGACTTTACGATTTCAATTGTTTTTGCACTTAACATTGTATCCCACTCCTCTATTTCCTTAACTGTTTTTAGTTTAACTGAATTGTATAATACATATTGTGATTTTAATCACTATTAACATGGTGTTTTTGTGAAAAATATATGAACAATTCACATATTAAATAAATTTTAACTAGTGGCGTGCTCCCATCCGCCACTAATTATTAGCCCACATTAATTGTGCTCAAAAAAAAGCTAACTAGAATTCTAGCTAGCCTACTACTTTGTTTGTATTGCTTGTTCAATCCTTTTTATATTCTGTCCATCTCCAAACTCTGTATACCCCCATACATTCGTTTCACCTTTATATTTATTCACAAGTATATCCAAGTCATGATATACGCGATGAGCATAGACTACATACTCAACATTCTGAAGCTCCACACCTTTCTTTACAATTTCATAACTTCTATTCACATCGCGTTTTATTTTTTCATTTTGTATTTCTTTATGTATATTTTTTAAAGAGGCTTCTTGCTCTTGAAACCATTGTTTAAAATGTTTCCAGTCCCCATCTGTATATTTCTCTGCCTTACCATAATTCAAGAAATTATTATAACTTTCATGTGTCGTACGAACAAAATCGAGTGTCTTCTTCTTCTCTTGTGCCTCTTCTATTTGTGCTACTGTATTTACTCCAGCAGACTTATTCGCATAATATAATAGTACTTTCATAAGACTATAGCTCGCTATTGCCATCACAGTAATAGTTACCAATACACTTAACAATCTCTTCATATACAGAACCCCTTTTCTACTATGAATATTACAATGTACTGTTACACTTGTAACATTCTCTCGTAGAAATATAATTCCTGTTTAAATCCTTCTTGTCATTTCGACACTATTTTCCTACAAACTTCTCCTTGGTAAATGCTCTTGTAAAACAACATAACCTTCATAAGCTGTATAACCGAGTATAGCCATTAATCCGATATAACAAGCAAATACTGTCCATTTCGTTTTCGTATCGACTTTATAATAATTTTCTTGTTGTTCTTTTTCTGTTTCCCATTCATTTAATTTTCTTTCTGACATTTCAAATGCCTCTCTTATATGAATTGTATGCATTTCTTTTTCATCTTCATATGGGACATAATCAAGCGGCTCAAACTTTGGTAAAAGGTACTCTAGCACTTCAATCTTTTGAAGTTCTCCTGTTTTTAATTCTTTTTCACGTTCTCTTTGTCTTAATACATTCATCTCATGGTGAATCATATAAATCGTTCGATGCACCGCACCAGTTTCTTTTAATTCCTCTTCAAGCCTAGCAACATATGCTTTCATTCCATCGATTCTATATCCTAATTCCTTAATCGGCTCATCTCTCTTTATTACTCTATATAGTTCCATGCAGCCGATAATAACAATAAATCCTCCCAAAATACTCTTATAGTAAATAGAATAGCCGAGTAGTAAAACTAGCCCTGCTCCCCAAATTTTCGTACTTACAACTGAAATTATTCGTCCACCATCTAACGGAGAAACTGGAATTAAGTTAAAGAAATTAATCATACTGCCAAGTAAAATAATAAGCGCCCAAAACGGCTCTTTCGTTACCAGATAAAGTGGAATCGCGGGTAAAAATGAAAGCAATCCGAAAAGAGGTCCCATATAGGCAATGTATGCTTCATCTTTTGCATTTTTCGGCATCTCTTTCATCCCAATAAGAGCCCCCATAAAAGGTATGAAGATTGCTGGCGATGTTGGTATACCTTTCTTTCGCGCTGCCCATAAATGCCCCATCTCATGTACAAACAACAAATAAACGAGTGCTACCCCAAACTTCCAACCATATATGACTGCGTATGCACCAAGCGATAAAAACATACTAAATACAGTTGAAAATTTTGCTAACTTAAAAATGGCAAATACCCATTTTAACTTAGACAGTAAAAATAACCCTATTGCAACGATAACTCCCCATAATCCTTTTTTATTATTTTTCATTTCCCTCTCCTTTATCTCGCTTTACTGAGCCATATACACTCATCAAAACTTATTCTTTTCTCTATTATGACATATTTTTTTCTATTGTTAGAAATAATGTTTATTTCATCCATTTTTAGCCAAAAATAAAAATAAAAGGAGGTAAATACAAATGAAATTACAATCTCTTATGATAGGCGCTCTATCGTTTTTAGCTTCAACTCTTATTTTTTATACCGTCAGCTACGTATTATTATTAGATTGGTTGCCAAATCACTTATTTATAGCCCTTATTATTCTTTCTGCTCTTATGATTTCTTTTCTAATTACACGAAAATCAATGAATGAGCCATCTGCAAAAGCAAAATAATAGAGGGGGACCTTTCCCCTCTATTATCATTTCCTAGGAAAGGCCATATAGACTTTACGATTCATATTTATCCCGCTATTTGCGGGCAGTAAGACTCCCATCTCAAAATTCAGCTGGAGCAAAGAAGTTAGGTGGGAGTCGTGCTAATAATCAGCGGGGGATGCCCCCCCACTGATTAAAGTTTCACTTTATCTTTGTAAATTCATTTTTTCACCATACTCTTTAACAATTTGAATAATGTTTTGAAATGCTCCTACTTTTTCTTTCTTACTATTTAATATTTGCAAATCGTAATTATCATAATAGGTTTCTAGTGATTTTAATTGTGATTCTGAAGCATCTTTTATCGGAACAGTAACATTCAATTCATACTGTTTATACCCTTCCTTTACTTTTTCAGCTGAAATCATTTCACTATCTTTTGCGCCAATTAATTTTTGAACCTTTTCCGGGAAAATCAATTGCAAATAATATTCTTGTTCCTTTGCTAACTTATTATATAGTGATTGTGAAATCGTATAACGTACCGTATAATTTATTTTTTGATCGCCTGCTTTAATATGAAACGCGGTAATCTGCAAATCTTTTTTCGTTACTTCCGTTAAAGGCCCTACTTGCATCTCATCTTCTTTTTGTTCTGGAATCTTTGGAAAGATAGCCAAAAGTTTTTCCGTATCTTTTTCGTTCAGCATATACATATCTTTCTTATATTGCACCCATCCTCGGCGATCTTCTCCTCTTAACCATGCATAATATGTTTCAATTTTCCCATCTCTACTAATTTGTATTTCATATTCCGGTTCACCAAAACTACCCGTTACTTCTTGTTTTTCCGCTTTGTTTATAATATCCACCACCAACTCCGCATCCATTTTCTTTAAATTTTTTTCTTCTTTACCTTTTTGCATAACAGTTATTTGTAATGGTTCTTTCACTTCATTCACTGTCTCCTCTACTTGTTTCGATTCCTTCTTTTGCTCGGCTTGACCACACGACGCGAGTAAAATAACACATAAAAACATTAAATATTTCCCTTTCAAATCGATTCTCCTTTTCCAATAAGAAATTCTTATAATCCTCATGCATAAAACAAAAACGTTACATTATATAGAATGAGCTATACTATACACTGAAGGGAGGATTTTACAATGTCCATTAATTTTCATGATGCAAATAATAAGTATACGTATGCAAATCGTAACGCACATATTTCATGGCAGGAAACAATAAACAATATTGTAGATGTACAAAACAAACAAGTAATTGATATAGGTTGTGGTGGAGGCATTTATACGAAAGAACTTGCTCTTATGGGAGCCAAAAATGTTGTTGGGCTTGATTTTTCAAAAGAAATATTACAAGCTGCAAAAGAAAATTGTAATGCCTTCCCAAACATTTCATTCATTCACGGTGATGCGCATAACATTCCATATCCTAACGAATCATTCGACCTTGTCATTTCTCGCGCAGTCATCCATCATTTACAAGATGTTCCTACATTTATACGAGAGGCTTCTCGCATATTAAAAAAAGACGGTATACTTATTTTACAAGACCGAACTATTGAAGATTGTACAATTTCAGGAAATCCTGAACACATTCGTGGATACTTTTTCTCTGTATTTCCAAAACTCATTGAAATAGAATCAAAAAGAAGACCAAAAACCACTACTATACAGCAAGAATTACAAAAATATTCTCTTCAAGTGTTCCCCATTCAAGCACACTGGGAAGTACGAAAAACACATGATTCTGTAGAAGCATTGCTGCAAGATTTATCTCCTCGAACCGGACGATCCATTCTATATGAATTAACAGATAATGAACTTTCTCAACTTCTACATCATATCCAAACAGCATTACAAAACGTCTCTCCTATCATCGAAAGAGATCATTGGACAATTTGGAGCGCTAAGAAATTGTAAGGAAGGAAGCCTCACAAAATAATGTGAGGCTTCCTTCTTTCATAATCTAGTTTTGCAACACTCTTGATATCCTCCACTCCTGGCCTGCGCACTTCCACACTTCGGACATACTAAATATCTAGACTGATTTGTCAACAAACTACCTTTTTGAAAGAGTAAAACTTCTGCTTGTTTAAACGAACGCGAATAATATAACCACATAAAACCAATTATAGCAATAATGCCAAATAATACTCCCATCGCAAGCATTTCAGTCACCTCTTTTGGTTTGTTCTTTCCAGCAAGTGGATTGTTGTATTATTCTCTATAAATTCAAATAATTCCTCCCTTACTCCTATAAATATCGATTTTCTCCATAAACTTTACAATTCTCTATAATGTTTTACAGCATTTTTACAAACAGCATTAACCCTTATATTCTCAGCTATATTTCTACAGGAAAGTGTATTTCCCAAAAAATATATTGACTTTCTAAAAAAAACATGTGAAAATATTGTCAGAATACTTAAATAAAAATTCATTGACGAGAACGAGTACGTTACAGGGCTGTTCCCCAGAGAGTTGGTATTTTGCTGAAAGCCAATGCTCAGTTCGTAACCGAAAATCATCTCCGAGAAGTAGAACCGAATGCTGAAGTAAGTTCTTACCGGTCGTCCTCCGTTACAAGGAACACGTATCATGTTGTACGTTGTAAGCCGTATACATATAAATATATTTCTACATGTATAAATTAGGGTGGTATCGCGGGTAAATATAACTCGTCCCTTTCTTAAGGGACGAGTTTTTTGTGTTCTTACAATGAATTTACAAAAAAGGAGGCAAAAACAATGAACACTGTATCAAAAAAACATATTTTTTTCACAGGTCTTATGCTATTTTCTTTATTTTTTGGAGCAGGTAATTTAATTTTCCCTCCAATGCTTGGACAAAATGCTGGTGAAAACTTTTGGCCAGCAATGATTGGTTTTTTACTAACAGGAGTCGGCTTACCGCTACTTACTGTTATCGCCATTTCTCTATCAGGAAATGGAATGCAACAACTTGCAAGTCATGTTCACCCATCATTCGGAATATTCTTTACAGTAGTTGTATACATTGCAATCGGTCCATCTATGGGCATCCCACGCGTTGCTAATGTCGCTTATGAAATGGGAGTTAGTTCTTTCTTACCAGAAACTATTCGCTCTAGCAGCCTAGCGCTATTTTTATACACAGTCATCTTCTTTGCTATCGTATTTTGGCTTAGTTTAAATCCTTCTAAACTCGTCGATCGTATCGGAAGCGTATTAACACCTATTTTATTACTCTCTATTTTCTTATTATTCGTTAAGGGTGTATTTACACCCCTCGGGCCATCCGGACCAGCAATGCAAGAGTATCAAATTTCTCCAATTTTCAAAGGTTTTATGGAAGGATACTTAACAATGGATACCATTTCAGCACTTGCATTTGGAATTATCGTTGTAAATGCAATTCGCTCAAAAGGTGTGAATGACCGTAAATCCATTGCCATCGCAACAGCAAAAGCAGGACTTATTGCCGCTACCGGTCTCGTACTTGTATATGGTGCACTTGGCTGGCTTGGTACAACTAGTGTCTCTCTCGGATACGCAACAAATGGCGGACAGCTACTTACCGTTATCGTACAACAATTACTCGGTCCATATGGTCTAATTCTATTATCTCTTATCGTTACACTCGCTTGCTTAACAACATGTATTGGACTTGTATCTGCATGCAGTCAATACTTCTCAACATTATTAACGAAATTTTCATACAAAACGTTAGCAAGTGTCATTTGCTCGTTAGGATTATTAGTTGCCAACTTAGGTTTAACAAAAATTATCGCAATCTCTGTTCCTATTTTACTTGTTGTATATCCAATTGCGATTGTACTCGTATTACTATCATTATTTCATAAATATTTCGGTGGATATCGTTCTGTTTATGTAGGTGCGTTAATTGGATCTGCAGTTGTGAGCGTATTTGATGGTTTAAAACAAGGGAATATTCCTGTTTCATCTATCACATCTTATTTCGAGTTTATTCCATTATATAATGAAGGAATTGGCTGGTTAGTACCAGCATTAATTGGGGCTATTATCGGTTTTACTATCGCAAAATTAAGTGGCGCCAAAGCAGTACCATTAACGGATCATTCACCTGAATCGAAAGTATCATAAAAAAACTCCCATTTCGGGAGTTTTTTACATTTGATAAGAAGTATGATTAAAGCTACTTACTTTATAAGCTTTCGTATAGTAATCAATATTCGTATCCACTGTTTCTACTTTTACAACATCATAACAATCTTCTTGTTTTACTAGAAATAAATAATATTCTTCTGTCGCCTCAATAATTGCAATACGATCTGTTTCAATATCATATTGTTCACAAAGTGCTTGCAACGCATTCACATAGTTACCTAATTTTTTCGTTTCATCCATTCCAAATATCGTTTGAACTAACATACACTCTCTCCCCTTTGTATGTACTGTTAACACCTTAATGATAACGCTTACATAATTAACCGTCAACAAAAAGCTTTGACCATATATAGCCAAAGCTTCCTTCTTATTTCGTCAATTGGTGTCTAAACGCATAAATAACCGCCTGTGTCCGGTCACTTACATTTAGCTTATTTAATATATTACTCACATGTGTCTTTACTGTTTTAAGGGCAATAAACAACTCATCTGCAATCTCTTGATTACTTTTCCCCTCTGCAATTAATAACAAAATTTCAGACTCTCTTTCTGTTAACTCCTCATGCAAAGGTTGTTCTTTCTTCTGACGCATACGAGACATCATTTTGCCAGTAACTTTCGGCTCTAATACCGTTTCCCCATCATAAGTAGCTCGTACAGCATCTGCAATATCACTCGCTCTTGATGTTTTTAATAAATAACTTGTCGCCCCCGCCTCAATAACAGGATATAACTTTTCATCATCTAAAAAGCTCGTGACAACTACAATTTTTGCTTCTGGCCATTCTTGAATAATAGCACGTGTCGCTTCAACCCCATCCATCTCATCCATAACAAGGTCCATTAAAATAATATCCGGTCTTAATTGCAAAGCTAACTCTGAACCTTTTCTTCCATTTTCAGCTTCTCCAACTACTTCAATATCTGGCTGCGTTGATAAATATGCTGATACACCCATTCGAACCATTTCATGATCATCAACTAATAATACTTTTATCATGATTCTCCCCCTCTCTCAATCATAATCGGTACTTTCACTTCTATTTGCGTACCTTTATTCGGAAAACTAAGAACTTTTAATGTACCACCAATTTCATGAACTCGCTCTTGCATTGACCTTAAACCGTATGAACCAGCCTTATTAACACCAACTTTAAACCCAACACCGTCATCAATAATTTTCAAAATCGCATATTGATCAATTTTACGAAGGCGTACTTCGGTTTTCTTTGCCTTCGCATGCCGTAAAGTATTAGACAGCGCCTCTTGTACAATACGGAATAAATGATCCTCTACACCTTTTTTCAATTGAATCGGTTCAATTAACCATTCAATTTTCATATGTTGCTTTCTAGACAGCTCTGTTAATAATTCTTCTATACCCTCTGTTAGTTTCTTACCTTCTAACTGCACTGGGCGTAAATGAAGGAGCAATGCTCTCATTTCTGATTGTGCATTTACAACCATATTTTCAACAAGCTGCAACTGTTTTTGCGTCGTGTCTGGAATTTTAGCTACTTGTTCATTAATGGCTGACATCATCATCGACATTGCAAAAAGCTGCTGACTTACAGAATCATGCAGCTCTCTCGCTAATCGATGCCTTTCTTGAGAAATCGCTTCTTGTCTCATCTCTTCATTCCAATGGGCTCGTTCATTCGTTACTTTTTGAAATAGCCCAGCTTGCTCCTCTAAGCGACGAGCAAGACCAATTACTTTTCGTTCCACTTCATGAAATTCATCATCCGCAGTAAATGAAACATCACTCGGAAAATTCCCTCGCTCTACTTCAAATAGAAAAGTATTTAATCCTTGTATACGCTGCTCTATATAATAACCGATTGCATATCCTACAATTCCTCCGATAAGAAGACTCGTACTCATAATAAACAAGCCAATTGGAACAGAAGCAATGGATTCTTTCCATAGTAAATCATAAACTTGTTGCTCACTTTTCCATACATATACAATTGTACAAATAAGTGCGATACTCACAGAGGACAACATAGAATAACGAATATACATCCACGAAATATTCCTTTGTTTTTTCATTATACTTTCCTCACTTCCGTATCGCCTACGACAAGCGAAGAAATAATTTTAATACGACGAGGGGCTTCTTTATACTGTTCTGTTCTAAACGTAACATTACGGTTAAATCCAGTTTCTTCATGTCCTGGCAGGAGCACTCGCCCAACAATAACAGAATGATTTAAAGACAATTCAATATCATATGGTACATATAAACGAATATTACCAATGACGCCCCGAATAACAATAACCGTTTCCCCCTCTGGAATCATAGCAGTTGTTAAATCAATCTCGACGTCACAAGCACCATATTGGACGTTAATATCCTCTATTTCATAAATATGATCCATCATTCGTACATTACCTACAAACATATTTTTTATATACGGTTCTGTACGATATATTTGTTTTTCTTCATCTATATATCCCTTTTCTTTAATTTCAACTTTCATTGCTTTTTGCTGATGTCCTTGTTGAATAAGCTGATAACCAATTAAAGCTAAACAAGCAAACACAACAAGTACGAATGCTGCTGATGAAAATAAGAAGAATAAGAATACAATACCACCGACAAATAAAAATACATTCCCTCTTACATAACGATTCTTCTTTCGATAATGTCTTCCAAACATAATCATAATAAATGCAAATATTAGACCACCTGGTTCAAAATGTCCAAGTATCATATCAAGAAAAAGACCGAATCCAAATATGATGAGGAGCATCCCCATAAATTGTGTTTTTGAAAAGTGCTTCTTCATTTCAGCTCCCCCCCTCTTTGTCACATATACATAGAAGAAAAGGCATTGCTTTCCAACACCTTTTCTCCTATCACTATATCATAAGCCTGTTTTATTATATACTACAATTATTTTGTTACTTCTTTCGTTAATGATACTTCATTTTTCTCTTTCATTTCACGCTCTAGTTTTGCAATTTTCATATCAAATGTATCACGCTCATGCTCTTCATTTATACGAAGCTCTATGTCACGAATGTGATCTTCAATTTCTTCGAATCGTAAGAACGGATTATTTTCATCCATTTTATGCATAGCAGTATTCATACGACGGTTTGCATGCGCCATATTTTCACGTGCCATTAATTCCATACGCTTTGCGTTCATTTCTTTTAATTTATTTTTCATTTCTGAAAGACGACGCTCTAACTCATCAATTTGCTCTACAACACCAGCATACATTTCTTCTAAGCGAGTTACTTGCCCTTCATAATACGCTACTTCTTCTAATGCACGTTCATGCAATTGCAATTCGCCTGCTTCTTGTGCGATGATAGCTTGCTTTGATCTTTTATTAACGAAATAACGTGCTTGCTCAAGCTCACGAGCGAAGTTAGATTTTAATGTTTTATGACGCTGAATTAACTTCTCAATTTTTGTTATTTCACGCTCACTATCGCGTAAATATTGGTTTAACATAGCAATTGGATTTTTTCTTTCTTTCTCATCTAACACATTATGAAAATCAGCTAAAATTGCATCGCGTACACGTCCGAATAAAGATTGTTTCATTATAATCTTCCTCTCTTCTACTTTATAATTTGATTTGATTTATTTTATATTAGTTTTTCATTAACTTGTTCCACTCATCTTCAAAGTTGCTATATGGTTTAGAACTTTCTGGAGCAGAATCAACAACTACATTTTTTCCTTTTTTCCACTCACGGTATCCGTAGTATAAAACTACTAATGCTGCGATACCGATTAATGCTGGAGAATGAGAAAGTGCAATGGACAAGCCGATCAAACCAACAATACCCCAAGCTAACTTTCCAAAAAATGATTTAGCTCGCACAAATGATTTATAGCTCCAGTACACAACTCCTGCTCCGATTGCGAATCCTACAATACCAGCAAGACTACCAAGAGCAATTAAAGCCAAAATACCGGCCGCGATAAACGCTAGAAATTGTTTCATCTTGTGCTTGCCTCCCTTCGATTTGATACTCTTATCTTAACTATTTTTTCATTTTTTCATAACGAGCTTAAGAACCGTTTTTAACTCAGACTTAAGACTGAGTTCCATTCAGCCTTTTGTAAAAATATAAGGAAAGATAGGATAACTCACTCTTTTATCGCACAGAAAAAGCCGTACAGAGAATATTCTCTGTACGGCTTTTTGTTGCTACGAATAAAATTCATATTTAATTATGCTGTTTTATGATACTCTTTCTTTTCCGCCACTTTAGAAAACCTCGGGAAACCAATTAATATAGAAATGATTCCACATACGCCAACTAAAATTGGATAAAATGCATATGGTAACAATTCGATCGGAGATAACGCAGCAAACCCTGCCGCTGTTAACATTTGAGCACCATATGGGATTAACCCTTGTATACAGCAAGAGAAAAGATCTAATACACTCGCTGATTTACGGGGATCAATTTCATATTGATCTGCAATGTTTTTTGCAAGCGGACCTGTAAAGATAATTGAAATCGTATTATTCGCTGTACACATATTCGTCATACTCACTAAGCCAGCAATACCGAATTCTGCGCCCTTTTTCGAACGAATATTACGCGTTAAAAGATTCATTAAATATTGAATGCCACCATTATATTGGATCAGTTCCACCATACCACCGATTAAAATGGCAAGTAATACTAACTCCATCATACCGCCCATTCCAGTCGTTACACTTTTAAAGAAACTTTCTAACGTGTAACTTCCATCTATAAGACCGATAGCACCTGATAATACTGTTCCACCAGTTAATACAATGAGTACATTCCAGCCAAGTAGCGCTGTAACAAGTACACCTGCATATGGTAAAATCTTCACCCAATCAAATGCATGAGCTTTAATTTCTGTATCATTACCTAAAGTAATCATTACTAATAGTACAATTGTAATGATTGCAGCTGGCAATACAATTAAAAAATTCGTTTTAAACTTATCTTTCATTTCTGTTCCTTGCGAACGAACAGCAGCAATTGTCGTATCAGAAATAAATGATAAATTATCACCAAACATCGCTCCGCCAACAACAGTAGCCATCGTAAGCGCAATTGAGATATCAGTTTGCCCACTAATACCTACAGCAATCGGTGCTAATGCAGCAATTGTTCCCATTGAAGTTCCCATCGCTAATGAAATAAATGCCCCTATAACAAAAATTCCAGCTACGATAAATCCTGGTGGCAAAATAGTTAACGCTAAGTTAACAGTGGAATCAACTCCGCCCATTCCTTTTGCTGTTTCAGAAAACGCCCCTGCAAGTACAAAAATCAAAACCATGATCATAATATCAGGGTTTCCTGCACCTTTAGCAAATCGTTCTACTTTCACATTAAAGCTTTCCTTACGATTCATCACTAAAGCAATTCCTACAGCAATTGAAATCGCTATAAGTATCGGCAATTTATAGAAATCACCTGTAATAATTCCAGAACCAATAAATAGTGCCAAAAATATCCCAAGTGGTAATAAAGCTAAACCATTTCCTCTCGTTTCTTTCAAAGTACCATCTCTCCCTAGTTTCAACCTTTTTCTAATGAATAACAAAAGACCTCTTCCAACGAGAAGAGGTCTTATACATCTATAAGAAACACTCTTCTCATCTTTCAAGCACATGCTTGCTGGATTTGGCACAGCACTCTGAAATCGAGTCCGCTGCCGAGGCATCGTAGGGCCAGTCCCTCCGCCTCTCTTTATAAGAAGGTTTCATATTTATTTTTAAATAATAATTTCTTTCCTAACTTTACTCGCTTACAAAACAAAAGTCAATTATTTTTTGTATAGATTTTTTTGGTAATTATACAAAAAGGTGAATAAACCAATCATTTCAACTTTTTAATTTCTTTATCCAATATTGAGATCCAATAAAATTTTCTATTTTTTATCGTCGCGATAATCCATTTTGTTGTATTCCATGCTAACTCATATTCTTCCTTTGTAACATCACCAATTTTGTAAGCATCCTCTAACTCGTCTTCATCCAGTACATAGACCTCACCGTTCGGTAACAATACTACATCTAAATATAAATCATCAAAATAAGGTAAACCACGATCGTCTATTTTAAATTCTTTCGTCACATCGATATAATATTGCACTAATTGTTTTTGATTGTCTAACATAGCTGTAATTGCAAAGTTTTTGCCGTTTATAAAATATTGCATCCATGTATACCCATCACCTGCAATGCAAAGCTCTTTACTATTGTATTCTTTATAACTAGGCTCTCTCACCTTTTTTATATCCAATATTCCTAACATACCTGCTTCAACTTGTTTTACTGTGTATGTCTTCTCTATTAATCGCTTCCACGTAGAACCATCACCGTACTTACGTTTCATAACTTTCTCTCCTCTTCTACATACAGAAAAGCTCTCACATAATATGTGAGAGCTTTTCAAATCCTAATTAAGCCGCTTGACCTTTTTCAGATATCTCTTTTAAATAGGCTTGTCCTTTTTCAGCGTCATATTGACCTTCCCACTTAGACATAACTACAGCCGCTAAAGAGTTACCTACAACGTTAACTGCTGTACGAGCCATATCTAGAATACGGTCAATACCTGCAATAAACGCTAAACCTTCAGCTGGAATACCAACTGTACCAAGTGTTGCTAATAATACAACGAATGATACGCCCGGTACACCCGCGATACCTTTTGATGTAACCATTAATACAAGTAATAACGTAATTTGTTGTGTAATGGATAATTCAATACCGTACATTTGCGCTAAGAAAATTGCCGCAATTGCTTGATATAAAGTTGATCCATCTAAGTTAAATGAATAACCTGTTGGAATAACGAAAGATGTAATTGCTTTCGGACAACCGAATTTCTCCATTTTCTCCATAATTTTCGGTAAAACTGTTTCTGAACTTGCTGTAGAGTACGCTAAGATCAGCTCGTCTTTTAAAATTTTAAAGAATTGGAAAATGTTAATACCGAATATTTTCGCTGTAAGTCCTAATACAACTACAACGAAGAAGATCATTGCTCCGTATACTACAATGAGTAATTTCCCTAATGGAATTAATGAAGCTAATCCGAATGTAGAAACTGTAACACCAATTAATGCGAATACACCAAATGGTGCAAACTTCATAACTTGGTTCGTTACATAAAACATTGCATCTGCTACACCTTGGAAAAATTGTAGAACTGGTTTACCACGCTCACCAATTGCTGCTACACCTAAACCAAATAATACTGAGAAGAAGATAATAGCAAGCATATCACCTTCAGCCAATGATTTCATAATGTTCGTCGGAACAATATTTACAAACGTATCCGCGAACGAATGACTTTGTACTTGCTCTGTCGTAGCTGTATATTTTGAAATATCTGTTTTCGTCAATTTATCCATATCCACGCCTTTTCCAGGTTGGAAAATGTTCGCTATTAATAGACCAACAACAATTGCAATCGTTGTAATAATTTCAAAGTAAAGAATTGTTTTTCCGCCTAGTCGACCTAACTTCTTAACATCGCCAACACCAGCAACCCCAACAACAATACTTGCTACAACAATCGGTACAACAATCATTTTAATTAATCGGATGAAAATATCACCAATTGGTTGTAAGTACTTCACCACTTCCTGATTGCCAAAGAAAATCGCCCCAACTGCAATACCAAGCGCAAGTCCTATTAAAATTTGCCATGCAAGTCCTATTCTTTTCATACTTGTGGTAACCCCCTCTTCGATGTGTCACTCTATCTCTCATTCTATCTCTATAAAACATGAAATTAAGAGTATTACATATTATTCGACAATTCACTACATTTTGTCCCTGTTAAAAATCATAAATCAAAATTTAAAATCTGACAACAAAATAAGTTTGCCCGAATGCAAATAATTTTGTTGACAAAAACAAAACCCATGTCAGAAAACCTCACATGAGAACGATTCCTCACTAGTGATTTATAGGTTTTTAAAGTAATGTTTCACCATCGAAAACTCCATCATTTTCCATGTTTTTTTTAGAACAAAATAGAAAATGGTGCATTTTTGTATGCATGCAAAAATTTCACTTTATGACAAACACTACGAAAAGATACTAAATTCCGACAAAACTTAGCAAATTTATAAAGTTTTCTTTACATTATGATTACAACAATAGACACCCTTCTTCTTCTTATGATATATACATTCATAGGGAAAGGAGCAAGACAACAATGAAAAAGAAATTTGCAGCATTTAGTGTTTTAGCAGCTGGAACGATTTTCGTTTCCCCATTACTTTCACCCGTATACGCTGAAACGAATGAAAATAAATTATCTAATATTCAATCCGAATTAGAAGGCAAACAAAATGACTTACAAAATAAATCAGCTGAGAAAGAACAAATAGAAAAAGAAATCCAGGAATTACAAAAGAAAATCGACGAATTAACTACTTCTATTAATAAAAACGAAGCTGAATTAAAAGATACACAAAAAGAAATTAGCAACACACAGCAAGTTATTACTGAAAAAAAGAAACATATAGAGCAATTACAAACGAACATAGATACACGGCAGGAAGTTATTAAACAACGACTACAATCTATGCAAGAAAAGCCTCGTACGAGTATCATTACAGAAGTAATAACAAGTTCTGCAAATATTGCCGATCTTGTTGATAATATGTATTCTATAAGTTTAATTTTAAATAACGATACAGATATTGTAAAAAAGCAAACAAGTGATCAAGATGCTGTGACGACCGAAAAAGAGGCTGTTGAGAAAAAAGAGCAACAACTGAAAGAATCCGGACAGAAATTAGTACAAAAACAACAAGAGTTACAAAATAACCAACAACAGCAACAAACTTTTATTAACGATCTACATACGAAAGTAGCAAAAGTAGATTCTGAGATTGAAGGATTAGAAGAGTCAAAAGGCATTTTAGAAAACCAGCGTCAAGCTGTTCAAAAAGCAATTGAAGAAGAAAAACGTGCAGAAGAAGCGCGTAAAGTTGAAGAGGCACGCAAGGCTGAGGAAGCAAAAAAACAAGCCGCCGCTTCTGCTAAAGAAAGCAAACAATCCGCACCAACACCGCAAGATACGAACAAAGGTGGATTTATTAAACCAGCAGCCGGATCGAAAACTTCAGGGTTTGGTACACGTTCTTTAGATAACCATAAAGGAATCGATATTGCCGCTTCAGGGACAGTGCCAATCGTGGCTGCTGCAGATGGCGTCGTTATCCGTTCAGAATTATCATCTAGTTACGGAAACGTTGTATACTTATCTCACCGTATAAACGGAAAAACATATACAACTGTATATGCACATATGAGTAGCCGTTCTGTATCTAATGGACAAACTATAAAACAAGGTGATCAACTTGGATTTATGGGGAATACTGGACAATCTTTCGGTCAACATTTACACTTCGAACTTCACCTTGGAGAATGGAATGTCGGTAAGACAAACGCTGTCGATCCATCTCCTTATATTGGATTATAAAAAACTCGGTGCATACCGAGTTTTTTTACTACCATTTCACACTTTATAGGCATTTCACATAAACTACAACTAAATGCCTATATTTTGCGGGGTGGTAAATATGAATACACAATTACAAGAAGAAATAGAAGAAGCTAGAGAAACATACATCGGTCGGTTATTTACATTCGGCGGCTCAGCGTTATTTTTAATTGGATCATTTATCGCAGTTGTCACAGCTTATAAAGCATATAATCGCTTATTAAATACTTCTACAACATAATAAAAAGACGGAGAAATCTCCGTCTTTTTATTATGCAAACATTTTAAATACGCCTACCGCATTTAAAAATACGATAATTACAGTTACCGGAATAACATAACGAAGTAAGAAGAACCAAATGTTAAATAATGTTTTCCCTTTCGTTTCCGTAACTTCTAATTCTTTCATTAATAACTCTTTACTCATTTTATTTGGTACGAATAGCGAAATGGCTAGTACCCCTAACGGCAGTAACACATTACTCACCGAAAAATCGACGAAATCAAAGAATGTCTTACCAAATATTTTCACATCACTCATAATTCCAAACGATAACGCTGATGGAATTCCAACTGCAAAAATAAGAATACCAATTAATAACGAAGCTGACGGACGCTTCTTCTCATTATCTTTCGCAACAGATGCTACTACAATTTCAAGCATTGAAATCGCAGATGTTAAAGTCGCAAAGAAGAATAAAACTAAAAACATAATGAAGAAAAATTGTCCAAATGGAATTTTCGCAAAGACAGCAGGAAGAACGATAAACAGTAGCCCTGGTCCTTCTGTCGGTTTAACTCCTAATGCGAAAATCGCCGGAAAAATCGCTAATCCTGCAAGTACTGTAACAAATACAGTTAAACTTACAATAGATGTTGCTGATTTAGCTAAATGCTCTTCTTTCTTTAAATACGAACTATACGTTACCATTACCGAGGCACCTACCGTTAGTGAGAAGAAAGATTGTCCCATCGCATATAAAATCGTATCTGCTGTAAGCTTTGAAAAATCTGGTTTTAAGAAGAACTCTACCCCAGCCATAGCACCATCAAGTGTTAATGCACGAATAATGATAGCAATAAATAAAATGAATAATAGCGGCATCATGTACTTACTTGCCTTTTCTATGCCTTTTTCCACACCTTTACTAACAACAAAAATGGTACAAAGCATAAAGATGAATTGCGCCCCAATCGCACTTACTGGATTTGCAATTGTTTCAGCAAACAATTGCCCATAATCGACTACTCCGTTCCAGAAACTACCTGTGACACTATAGTATAAATAAAGTAAAATCCATCCACCTACAACACTATAAAAAGATAGTACGCTAAAACAAGTAACAACCCCCATACGACCAATCCAAGGATATAACTTGCTATTTGGTACTAATACTTTATAAGCTGTAACTGCCTCTTTTTGAGTACTACGGCCAATAACAAATTCAGCTACAAGAAGAGGCATACCAATAAATATAGTTAATAGTAAGAATACAAGGAAGAATGCGCCTCCCCCGCCATTACCTGCAACATATGGAAACTTCCATATTGCCCCAAGACCTACTGCGGCTCCCGCTGCTGCGAGTACAAAGCCTATTTTCGACGTCCATTGCTGTGTTTCTTTCATTATAATTTCTCCTTTTCTGAATATTGTGATTTTTATTAATTATACACTTTCATTTCATACTCGCACACCTCCTTTAGAAAATAAAAAAGTCCCCTACACGCAAATATGCATGTAGAGGACGATATATGTAATATAAATACCGTGGTACCACCTCAATTGGATTGATAAATCCCACTTGTTCAAGTACAGGAAAATTCCGATACTCTATCCTTTTAACGGCGGAACCCGGGTTGCCTACTGCAATGTTCAGCATACCTCTCGCAAGCCCATTCTGTATATTTTACCGTACCGGGCTCACACCTTACCCCAGCTCTCTGAACGCATCAAATATACGTACTCTTCTTGCTCATCGATTTCATCTATTGAAGTTACTTGTGATTATAAATTATATTCTTATAGTTGTAAAGCACAATTTATTCATTATCCTATATGAACCTTTCTCTCTAATTCTTGTAAAAACAATTCTCTTTTTTCTCCATTTAGAACATATACTGACTTTAATACTTCTTGTAATAATATATTTCTCTGCCGCTTATCTACTTGTAATTCTTTCACTTTTATTCTTACTTCATATAAAAAATCAAGATACGTTTCATATGTCTCATCATATTTATTTGCGATATCATCACGAATTTTTTTTGCAAGTTTCGGACTTGCCCCTCCAGTAGAAACAGCTACATTAAGTAGTCCACGATGAATTGCCGCCGGAAAATGAACATTTCCACTTTCCGGATTCGTAATAACATTTACCAATTGATTTACCGAGGCATCTTCAGCAATTTGTTCATTTAGTACCGAATTGCTAGTCGCTGCAACTACTAAAAAAGCATCTTTAATATCACTTTTCTCATACTCTCTTTGATACCAACGAATTTGCTTTTCTTCTACAAGTTTCACTAAATTTGCATCTAATTCTGTACTTACCACAACAATATCCGCACCTTGTTTTAGTAAAGGAATAATTTTAAACCCTGCTACTTTCCCTCCACCAATGACAACAACACGTTTCTTATCAACTCGCACTGTAAGTGGATACATATTGATCTCCCTTCAATATTTCCTCTGTTTTCTGAATTAACATCTCTCGAAACGCTACATTCTTTCCTAAATATGGACTTATTTTTATCTCTTCCGACTCATATTGACGCACTTCTTTCTCAACATGTTTCATGAGTAAGCCTGTAAATAATAAGTAAGGTAACACAACAATGTTCCGTTCTTTTTGTTCTACAATTTCTTTCAACTTCTCATCAAACTTCGGCTCTGCAGCTGCTAAATAACAAACTTCCACCTCTTTAATGTTCTCTTCTTTTTGAAATAAAGAAGAAATCCAATTTATGTCTTGTAAAGTTTCCGGATCACTACTCCCTCTTGCAACAAGCAAAAGTGTTACTTCTTCTTCATAGTCTTGAATGCCACTTCCGTTATATACCGCTTTTACAAGCACTTCTGATACACCAAATGGATTACCATACACTATTTTGATATCCGGATATTCCTCGTTTAACTTTCGTAATTCAAGCGGAATATCTTTCTTTACATGTCCTGCCGCTAATAAAAAAACAGGAATAGCGACAATCTCTGTAGCACCATGCTTCACACATGTACGAAATCCTTCTTCAATAGAAGGACTCGCTAGCTCTAAAAAACAAATTTCTTGAATATTTGCCTCTACACGGTTCATACATGACGTAATAAATGCAACGGCTTCTTCTTTTGCTGCTTTCAAACGGCTTCCATGACATATATATAATACAGCCTTCATTTTACAATACTCCGCTTACTGGATATGCATTTTCCGCTTGTTTCTCAAACCAATGTATCTTTTCTCTAAAACGGACAACTTCTCCAATAACAATCATACTCGGATTTTGAATTTGTTCTTTTTTAGCAACATCTACAATTGTTCCTAACGTCGCTGTAACAGTACGCTGCATAGATGTCGTTCCCCACTCAATAATAGCGGCAGGTGTGCTTTGATCTTTTCCATGTTTTATTAGTTGTTCACATATGTAAGGTAAATTACTAACCCCCATATAGACCGCTAATGTATCTACACCTTTCGCTAAACTTTCCCACTTCACTTCCTCTTCAGCCCCTTCTTTCCGGTGCCCTGTCACAACAGCAAAACTTGCACTTGCATCGCGATGTGTTACTGGAATTCCAGCGTAAGCAGGAGCAGCTATACCAGCTGAAATACCAGGAATAATTTCAAATGGGATACTTTGCTTTGCTAACGCTTCAGCTTCTTCTCCACCTCTTCCAAATACAAATGGATCTCCGCCCTTAAGCCTCGTTACAACTTTTCCTTTTTTCGCATATTTAATAAGAAATGTGTTAATTGTCTCTTGCTTCATCGTGTGATAATTTGGGAGTTTCCCGCAATAAATTAAATCTGCTTCAGGCTTTGCATAAGAAAGCAATTCTTTATTTACGAGACGATCGTACAAAATAACATCAGCCTTCTCGATGCATCTCAACCCTTTAACAGTAATTAAATCCGGATCACCAGGACCCGCCCCAACGATATAAACCTTCCCCATCATCTCTCCTCATTTCTACTATTAAAGTGAAACTTCCATCCTTTTATATGAATGGAAGTTAGAATACTTTCGTATTACAATGTTATTTACTCATGAACAACAAATGCCGCACCTTTTCGAATCTTCTTTTTTTCAAACAAAGAAATCTCCTTTACTTCTGGCAACGGTAAAAAATGCTTTTCAAGCTCAATCTCCGCAAGCTTAAATGCCTGTTCTTCACTTTGAGCAACAACGACTATTGGAACAACACTATTCGCTATTACAGCTTCAAATCGATATAAATCCATATTGTCCCTCCTAAGACGCTATTACTTCTTCTAATACACGATTTAGTACAATTTGTAATTCTTCCACTCCAACACGCCCTACGAAATCATAAAACGTTTCGGCTAGTAATTTATTCTTTTGGAAATAACTTAAAAAGGACACGAGAACATCCGGCAAATCTTCTCCATCTATTTTCCCTTTTAATTTTTCGTTATATGCTCCTCCGTCTAATAGCGTTCCGCCCACATATATTTCAAACGCCTCAACGATTCCCTTTTCCTTCGTTTTCAGTTTTATCCCTTGCAAACCAATATCAGCAATTTGACGTTGACCACAGGAATTCGGGCATCCTACCATATGAATTCGAACTGGAACATCGAGTGCAATTTGTGTATCTAAGTACTCTGCGATTTTGCGTAATCTTTCTTTCGTTTCTACTAACGCAAGATTGCAATACTCAATACCAGTACATGAAACCGCATGACCAATAAATGATTTCGGATTTGCAGAAATTGCTTCAAACAAAGGTTCACTTAATAATCCTGCAACATTTTCTGGCGGAACATTCGGAATAATGAAATTTTGTGAGTTACAAGTACGAATTTGCCCGTTTCCATATTGCTTTGCAATTCTAGCAATCTCAAGCATTTCCTCTGCATGTAAACGTCCTACTGGTACATTAAAGCCGACATACTTTAATCCTTCTTGTTTTTGATCTTGAACACCATAAAAGTATCCTGCATTCCAGCCTTTGAGAGCACTTTCCCCTTTACTTTGCAATAGGCCTGTGTATTCTACTAATTTCTCTTTAAATTTCTCAGCGCCCCAGTCAGCGACAAGAAATTTCAAGCGTGCTAAGTGGCGTTTTTCACGATATCCAAAATCACGGAATATAGTAGCAATTGCAATCGATACTGCCTTCACTTCTTCTGGTAAAACGAATACATCTAATTCTTCCGCTAAGTACGGACGAGCTGATAAGCCTCCGCCTACTTTTATGTGAAAACCAACTTTTTTCTCACCATCTATTTCTTTCGTAGCAGGTGTAAATGCCACACAGTTAATCTCTGCATTTGCTGAATTATAAATGTTAGAACTAATAGACATTTTAAATTTACGTGGTAGATTAGAAAACTCTTCATTATGTTGGAAGTAATCGTATATTTCTTTAACAATCGATGTTGTATCAAATAGTTCATTCGCATCAATTCCAGCAAGTGGATTACCTGTAATATTACGCGTAATATCACCGCATGCCCCTGCTGAAGATAAACCAGCTCTCGCTAATCTTTTAAAAATATCCGGAATTTGCCCAATTTCTAACCAATGAAACTGAATCGCCTGTCTTGTCGTAATATCTAACACATCACGCCCATAATCTTCAGCGATGGAAGCTAGCACCTCTGCCTGCGCATTTGTAATAATCCCAGAAGGAATATTGACACGCATCATAAAATAGCCCGCTTCTTTCGGTCGTTGCAAATACAATCCCGCCCATTTAAATGCGTCCCACTCTTCTTTCGGAATAGATTCAAATCCATTCTCCGCATAGTAAGGAATATCATTAAAGATTTCTAATCCGTCTTTCTCTAATTTCTTTTTCTCTGTTTGATTTAATTTTTCATTATTAGCCCACACTTTTTCATAACTCATCTTTTATCCCCCTATATGAAACTGCGCTCTTGTAAGTACTTCACAATTTGTTCTGCACATTCTTCAATAGAATACTTGTGCGTTTCTACAATTAATTCTGCTCGTTCTGGTTCCTCATACGGTGAATCAATGCCCGTAAACTGCTTAATATCACCTTGTCTCGCTTTTTTATAAAGTCCTTTCGGATCACGTTTCTCACATTCTTCAATCGGACACTTCACAAAGACTTCAATAAATTCATTTTCTACCAAAAGGTCTCTAACTTGTTTACGATCTACTCGATATGGTGAAATAAACGCTGTAAGGACAACTGTTCCTTCATCTACAAACAACTTCGCCACTTCACCAATACGCCTTATATTTTCCATACGTTCACTTTCAGAAAAACCTAAATCCTTATTTAAACCGTGACGAATGTTATCCCCATCTAATACATAGTTTCCGATATTGTTTTCAAATAGTTTCCGAGCCACCGCATTTGCTACTGTTGATTTACCCGAAGCTGATAAGCCTGTAAACCAAATTACAAAACTATGATGACCATTCTTCACTCTTCTCTCTTCCTTTGAAACAGACGCTGCATGCCAAGTAATATTTGTATCCATCTCGTTCTCTCCCTATTCTGTTACTGCTTCTTTCTTCAAACCTTTAATTAACACTTCCACTACTTCTTTACGGCTAAATGCACTTGGTGGAATCTCTCCATTTCGTAACATTTCTCTTACTTTCGTACCTGACAAAATAACATGGTCCGCTTTCTCGTGTGGGCACGTTTTTGTCGAAGCCATCGCCTCACATTTAACGCAATAAAAACTATGTTCAAAAAATAGCGGCGTAATTCCTAACTCTTCCACCGTAAAGTCAGTAAAGATTTCCTGCGCTTCATATGTTCCGTAATAATTTCCCACTCCAGCGTGATCCCGCCCTACAATAAAATGTGTACAGCCGAAATTTTTTCTTACAAGCGCATGAAATATCGCTTCACGTGGTCCTGCATAACGCATCGCTGCGGGAAATACCCCTAAAAAAACGCGATCTTTTGGATAATAATTTTGCAGTAATACTTCATAACTTTCCATCCTTACATCAGCTGGAATATCATCTGATTTCGTTTCACCAACGAGCGGGTTTAAAAAGAGACCATCTACAATTTCAAGTGCAGATTTTTGAATATATTCATGTGCACGATGTACAGGATTGCGTGTTTGGAAACCAACTACTGTTTTCCATCCCCGTTTTTTAAATTCTTCTCTTGTTTCGATTGGATCTAAATAATAAGAAGCAAACTGATTATTTTCAGAGCGTTGTATTAGAATAATAGCTCCTCCAACGTAAACGTTCGGTCGATCGTACAATTTTTTCACACCTGGATGAGCCTCATCCGTCGTTTTATACACGAGTAACGCTTCTTTTTCTTTATCCGGTACAAAAATATCTTCTATTTGAATAACACCATATACAGTTCCATCTTTAACCAGTTTTACTTCTTCTCCAATTTTCAATCTATCCGCTTCTTCTTCTGTTACTGGTAATGCAATCGGTATACTCCAAACACTACCGTTTACTAAGCGCAGTGTTTCTACAACTGAGTCATAATCTCTCTTCCCTAAAAATCCTGTAAGTGGACTATATCCCCCTATCGCCAGAAGTTCTAAATCACTAAGCGCAATTTTGTCTAGCTCAATTTCTTTTACAATATTCGATATGTCATATGTTTCATCAATACGGTTTACTAATTTATTTGTTGTACTCATCTTTTTATATCCCCTCTTAGCTTTATTTCAAGATTTATCTTATTGAAAATGAAGTCCGCATTCTGTCTTCATTTTCCCAGCCCATCTTCCATCTCTTGAGTCGCCACCATCTCCTACAGGCAATGTACATTTTTCACACCCAATACTTGGATAGCCAACATCATGTAGCGGATTATACGGCAAACTATGTTTGTATACATATCGCCAAACTTCTTTCCAAGTCCAATGAATGAGCGGACAAATTTTAATAGACCGAAAACGATGATCTTGATTCACAAATTTTGTATGCTTACGCGTTTCTGATTGTTCCCTTCTAAGGCCTGATATCCACGCTTTTTCGGCTGCTAATGATTTTTCTAGCGGCAAAATTTTTCTGATCTTACAACAGAGATTCGGATTACTTTCCCATAATTTTTCTCCATGAAGCTTCGCCTGTTCTTCAAGTGTAAGTGCTGGCTGTTTTTCTATAATATTTAATGAAGGAAATCTCTCTCGTACCTTTTTAATTAATTCGTACGTTTCTTGAAAGTGAACATTTGTATCTAAAAATACAACTTTAGCAGATGGATTTACTTGGTTTATAAGATGCAATAAAACCATCCCTTCCACTCCAAAGCTACATGCATATACAATTTCACCTTTATATTCTTTATAAGCCCAACTTAATACTGATAGCGCGCCTTTCGTTTCATCTTCTTCTGAAAATGAAATACCATTTTCTTCCCACGTTTCATACGTCAACATGTTTTTTCCCCCTGTAAAAGCAAAAAGACGGTTTTAATCTATAAAATAGATTAAAACCGCCTCTAGTTTTTCTAGTCAGCGCTTTTTACTTTAAACGGACCTTTTCACTTTTCTCTAATTGAATCACTTTTCCATCTTGCACCACAATTGTAATTGAACCATATTTCATATCAGCAAGCATCGTTTGAATTTTTTCGGACACTTCATCAAAATGTTCCCGTACGCTCACGCAAACAGCCCCCCTTTTTATTCATAAAAAAAAGCTTTCCCATTTCGAAAAGACTGTTCGGTAATATATTTTACCTTATCTTTCAAAATGGATTCCATTTTGCTGGATTTAGCACCTTGCTTTCTATAAGCAGGTTGCCGAGCTTCGTAGGGCCAGTTCCCTCAGCTTCTCTTGATAAGCTTTGTATTTGTATTTTATCATAATTCTGAATTTTTTCAATCCTAGTTTTCCGATATATTTTAATTATTTTATAAAAAAGGAATTGCCCATCCTGAACAACTCCTTTTTTCATATTTAAACAAGTTCTTTAATACGTATGCGATCGTTCCCAATAATATTTTCATATGTTTCACGTTCTACAACAATTTGTGATGTTCCGCCTTTTGCAAAGACTACAGCCGGTCTACGAATACGATTATAATTATTAGCCATCGAGTACCCATATGCCCCTGTACAAGAAATCGCTAGTAAATCAGAAGAAGCAACTTTAGGAAGATTAATATCCCAAATCAGCATATCTCCACTTTCACAACATTTCCCAGCAATCGAAACAAGTTCCTCATTTTCATCATTCCCTCGATTCGCCAACATCGCCTCATAACGTGCTCCATATAGAGCCGGCCTTAAATTATCTGTCATCCCACCATCGACTGAAACATATTTTCTTATGCCTGGAATCTCTTTCACCGCTCCGACTGTATAAATTGTTGTTCCCGCATCCCCTACAATACTACGCCCTGGCTCAATCCATATTTCAGGAAGCGGATATTCACATAATGTAAACTGCTCTCTCACCGTACTTGTTACAGCGTGCACATACGTTTCAAGTGTTAACGGTGTATCAGACTCCGTATAACGTATACCGAAACCTCCGCCGACATTTAATACTTTCACCACATAGTTTGTTCGCTCTCTCACTTCTTCTAAAAATTGACGTAGTACTTCAATTGCTCGAACAAAACCAGCCGTTTCGAATATTTGTGATCCGATGTGCGAGTGAATTCCTAGCACATTATAATTTGATTTTTGCAAAGCTAGCTCAATTGCTTGCATCGCTTGACCATTTGAAACACCAAATCCAAACTTCGAATCCTCTTGACCTGTTGTTATATATTCGTGTGTATGTGCCTCTACTCCAGGCGTTACACGGATTAATATGTTCACAAATTTCCCATGTTGCACTGCTAAATCATGTAAAATTTCTAATTCTAAGAAATTATCTACCACAAAACAACCAATATTTGCCTGAAGAGCCATAATCATTTCTTCTTCTGTTTTATTATTTCCGTGAAAATGAATGCGCGAAGCCGGAAATCCTGCTTGGAGTGCAGTATATAATTCTCCTCCAGAGACAACGTCTAAAGACATATTTTCTTCACGAGCTACTCGGCACATCTCCATGCACAAGAACGCCTTGCTAGCATATGCTACTTGATAAGAGAAACCACTTTCTTTAAAAGCACGATGAAACGCACGACATTTTCCTCGAATAGACTCTTCATCGTATACATAAAGTGGTGTTCCGTATTGTTTTGCTAGTTGCGTCGTATCGCACCCTCCAATTTCTAAGTGTCCTTGCCCATTGATTCGGCTTGTGCCGTGTAAATACATTTGAATTCCTCCCTTATTTCCTCTAAAACTCATAACCCCAATCTTCTATTCATTGCAGCACGTTTTTAGATAGACAAAAAACGCGCGGAACAATGTTCACACGCGTTTCTTATTAGGAAAAATATATATTGAAAAAATAAACAAGTTGTTATCTTCTCAAAATAAGAAACCGCATCAACATCTCCAAATAGCTCTCCATAAAATAAATATTATGACAGTACTACATTTATTCAATGCAGTCCCAATATATGAACAACGTGGTCATTCTTATATTTCGGCAATAGTCCCTTTCAACCTATGATCACAGATTCCACTAAATCTCCCATAGCTTACTCTTTCCTATCGCGGCCTCTACCTTTGAGAGTAGATGAGGTAAGTCTATTTAATTTTCAAACATCTAATTGTTGCTATTAACAATACCAAAGGACCATTTTATTTGTCAAACAATTTTTTATATTGTTTTTTTACAGTTTAATTTCGTATCATTTGGTAAGCGCTTTATAGAAATTTTTGTAACAGTCCATTCTCCTTCTTCATTGTTAAACGTCATACTTATCTTCTCAAACGGCGGAAGTACTTTTCCACCTATTCCTGATTCATATTTCGTTATTTCAATTACTGCTTGAAATAAATATGTACCGCTATAAAGTTTTTTTAGACTAATAATTTTGGGACAATCAAACGGTTTTAATTTTCCATATTGTTTCTCAATCGCTTCATTCATTTTTGGAAATAACACAGAATAAAGAGCATCTTCCATGAGCGGTGCATCATATTGTGCTACTGATACACTCGGTGAAACAAAAAGCATAAAACTAATGCATACTATAAAATATAATAATTTCCGCATCATAACCTCCGTATCATTACGCGATACTTTCCATGTTTAACGAATGATAATAATCATACATAGAAATTCCATTTTATTGTCTCCCACTTCGCTTTTTCTACTCAATTGTTGCAAAAAAAGCCCACAACTCTCCTTTATTTTCGTATAATGATACTCATAGTATAATAATCATAATAATAAAGGACTGTTCGTATATATATAGTGAGACGATTTTCAAACAAACTCACAGGAACTGTCATGCTTTTAAGAGAGGAGTATATTATGCTACAACATCTGTTTCCAAAATTACGATTTGCACTCGTTGCAGTCGTTTTATTATGGATTAAAACATATATTGTGTACAAGCTAGCATTTGATATTAAAATTGATAATTTCTTTGAAGAATTTATGCTTTTTATTAATCCACTAGCTTCATTACTTTTATTTTTCGGTTTAGCTTTACTTGCATCTAAGTACCGAAACCGAATTATTATTGGAATTAGTTTTATACTGTCATTTATTTTATTTGGAAATGCAATGTTTTACGGGTTCTATAACGATTTTGTTACTTTTCCTGTTTTATTCCAAACAAATAATATGGCTGACTTAGGAACGAGCATTAAAGAGCTCTTTACGTACAAGACATTACTTTTATTTGCAGATGCAATTATTTTAATGTTTATTTCACGTAAATTCCCATCATTTTGTGACAGGACGCCACTTTCTCGTTCTGAGAAACGGACTTTCTTTAGTGGTGTAACAGCGCTATTGGCACTGCAAATTACTGTTTCAGTTATTTATAAACCACAAATGTTCTCACGCTCATTTGATCGTCAAACTGTCGTGAAAAACTTAGGTTTATACACATATCATCTATTCGATATTACACTTCAATCTAAATCTTCGGCCGAACGTGTATTTGCAAGTGGCGACGGATTCTCCGAAATTAAAAATTATACTGACGCAAAAGATAAGCAAGTCGATAAAAACTTATTTGGAGCTGCAAAAGGTAAAAATGTAATTTTAATTTCAATGGAGTCTACACAAAGTTTTGTTATTAATAAAAAAATAAATGGAAAAGAGATTACTCCATTTTTAAATCAGTTTATAAAAGATAGTTTTTACTTCGATAACTTCTATCATCAAACAGGACAAGGTAAAACTTCCGATGCTGAATTTATCGTTGAAAACTCACTTTATCCGTTAGACCGTGGTTCTGTATTCTTTACTCATGCAACAAATGAATATACTGCCACACCCGAACAGTTAAAGAAATACGGATATTCTTCCGCTGTCTTCCATTCAAACGATAAAACATTTTGGAATCGTGATGTAATGTATCCTGCACTTGGATATGATCGTTATTTTAATTTAAATGATTACGTAGGCACTGAACAAATGTCTGTCGGTTGGGGATTAAAAGATAAAGAGTTCTTTGAACAATCTATTCCCAAGTTAAAATCTTTACCGCAACCGTTCTATACGAAATTTATTACTTTAACAAACCATTTTCCATTTCTTCTAAATCCAGAAGATCAATATGTTGATGAGTTTAATTCGGAAAGCGGTGTTCTAAACCGCTATTTCCCAACGGTTCGCTACACGGATGAAGCTCTCAAATTATTCATTAACCAATTAAAAGAAGAAGGACTATACGACAATTCCGTTATTGTCATTTATGGGGATCACTATGGCATTTCCGAAAACCATAATGCAGCTATGGCTCAGTTCCTTGGGAAAGACGCTATTACACCATTTGATTCTATGCAATTACAGCGCGTCCCCCTCATTATTCATGTACCGGGTCAAGAAGGAAAAGTTATCTCTAAAGTATCAGGACAAATTGATATTAAACCAACGCTGCTTCATTTACTTGGTATTAAAACGAATCAATCAGTTGAATTTGGAACTGACTTATTTATAAAAGAAAAAGATCCACTTATGGTAATGCGAGATGGTAGTTTTGTAACAGAGGATTATGTGTATACAAAAAATATGTGCTACAAAAGAAGCTCAGGTGAAGAGGCAGATGTAGCACTGTGTCAGCCGTATATTGAAAAAGCAAAAACAGATTTAAAACTCTCTGACAAACTGATTTATGGAGATTTATTACGATTCGATCCTAACAATCGATTTAAAACTGGAACGATGACAACGAAATTTGAATAATGCAGGAAGCAACTTTGTGAAAAGTTGCTTCTTTTTTACTTACACTTCAAATCTTTCACAAATTGGGAATTTCTTTCGTATGAGAAAGAAATTTATGGTATGATAAAATAAGTAAACTTTCGTACACTAATTAAGAATTTATAACAGAAAGCAAGGGATCAGATTTTGTATAGAGCAGCTATTCCAAACTTATTTACGCTCGGAAATTTATATAGCGGATTCTTGTCAATCGGCTATGCATCTTTAGGATATTATAAATCAGCTGCTATTTTAGTACTTATCGGGATGATGTTAGATAGTCTTGATGGTCGTGTTGCTCGTTTATTACGCGTTGATTCACAAATGGGAAAAGAGCTTGATTCACTCGCAGATGTTGTAACATTTGGCGCAGCACCTGCTGTTTTAATGTATTACACATCTTTTTCCAACTACGGAATCATTGGACTATACATAGCGGGATTATTCCCACTGTTCGGAGCATATCGCTTAGCACGATTTAATGTAACACCATCTTCTACTTCTATGAAATATTTCACTGGAGTTCCGATTACTGCAGCAGGAGGGCTTGTCGCTTTCCTAACATTATTTTCAAATACCATTCCAAAAATCGTTCTTATTACAGTATTTGTAACGTTCGCATTTTTAATGGTGAGCCGAATTCGCATCCCAAGTTTAAAAGATGTACCAATTCCACGATATAGCATAATTATTACACTATTTTTAGTTGGAAGTATTATCACAATGTACCAAACAGGTTTTGGTAATTTTTCTGTTTTCTTATTCATTGCCATTCCACTATATATTTTGTATATGCTATCTCAATTCCTTAGACAAAGACCTTCTAAAAAAGCAAATAAAGAAAAATAAAAGAAACCTTCCGAAATTGGAAGGTTTCTTTTTATTTTGTAACCAATACTTTTTGATTTACAGGTGTTACAGGTTCTTCACCGTTTAATACAGCTAAAATATTTCTTACTGCCATTTCAGCCATCGCATCACGCGTTTCAAACGTTGCATTCCCTACGTGAGGCGCAAGTACCACATTCTTTAATCCTTTTAGCTCTTCTGTAATTTTCGGTTCAAATTCAAATACATCAAGAGCTGCACCTTCAATTTCATTCGTTTTTAGTGCATGAGCAAGTGCAAATTCATGCATAATTGGTCCACGTGAAGCATTTATAATATATGCTGTTTTCTTCATCATTTTAAACTGTTCTTCATCAATCATATGATGTAATTTCGGATTATAAGCACAGTTAATTGTAATAAAGTCCGCTGTTTGTAATAATTCTTCCAATGTTACATATGTTGCTCCCAGTTCACTTTCAGCTTCAGGCTTACGATTTGGCCCTGTATATAAAATATCCATTCCAAATGCTTTCGCACGCTTTGCAACTGCCTTCCCTATTTCTCCAAGGCCAATAATTCCAATTGTCTTACCGTGCACTTCGCGGCCCAAGAAAAATAATGGTGCCCAGCCGTTAAATCCAGTTGTACGACATAACGTATCCCCTTCAGGAATTCTACGTGCCGCTGCTAAAAGAAGTGCAAATGTTAATTCTGCTGTCGCTTCAGTTGATACTTTCGGTGTATTCGATACTGCAATTCCTTTTTCTCCTGCATACGTAAAATCAATATTGTCGTAACCAGCACCGTAGTTTGCAACAATCTTTAAATTAGGTGCTGCATCAATAACTTCTTTCGGCACCTTTGTAGAAAGTAAACTTAACAATGCATCTTTATCTTTTACACGCTCTGTTAATTCATCTAAAGAAATTAACTCCTCTTTATCGTACATTTCTACATCATGATCTTTTAATAGTTCTAATCCGATTTCTGGAATTTTCCCTGCAACTAATATTTTCGCCACTACTAACACCTCTTCTATACAAAATAAGATATCTCTTATATTTCATTGTAAGAAATCCACATGTAAAAACCAAGGAATTTGATTATAGTTTTGAAAATCGACACTTTTTTACCCATAAGAAAAGAGGAGATTCATCTCTCCCCTCTTCTTACGCTTTCTCTTGTGATTCTTGCCCAAGCTTTGCATCGATTGTTCCTTCTGCAACTGTATCACTAATTTGTTCCTCGATAACTGAGTTAGCTGTATTATTCGTTTCAGAAGTATAAGCTTGATCTGCCGCTTGTACGTTTTGTTTATTTTGTTGTTTCGCCATTTTCCACCCTCCTTTTCATTCTTTCTTATTTTGAACAAAAAGGGTCGTTTTCATCAAAAAATCGTGTTTTATTTTGAAATTGTTACTTCTTCTTCAAGCAATCTCATCGTTCTTACTCGTTTCGTAAATGTAGCTATGTGAGAAATATCATGATTGCGTAATGTCTTTATATTCTCTTCCACATACTTTCCTAAATCATTCGGATAATGAGCATCTGAGGATAGAGTAATCGGAACTCCATACTTAGCTAATACTTGCAAATAAAGCGGACTTGGACACATTTCGCGCACAGGATAGCGATAGTACAATCCCGCATTTATTTCTGTTGCGGTATTTGTTTCCACTAACGCACACGCAATTTCCTTATAATAAGAAAGCTGTTCATTCTCATCTAATCGGTAATTAAATACTTTTATGTTATCAAGATGAGCTATTATATCAAAGAGCTCAGAACGAACAGCACTTTCAACTGTAGCGAAAAACGTATGATATAAAGTATGTAACTCATGCGTATCAAAATACTCTTTCGTATCTGGATTATCAAATCCCCATCCATCTATAAAATGGACCGAACCGATTACATAATCAAAGTCTCCTAGTGCTAGCAAACCTTTTAACTCTTGTTCCCCGCCGATAAAATAATCTGCTTCAATTCCAAGCTTAAGCGTTATCCCCCGTTTACTCCATCGCTCTTTTGCATCTTCAATCGCCTTTGTAAATTCAGAAATAGACGTTACTCTTACTTGATCTAACCATTCCTTCTGTAAACGACCCAGCTTTGAATGACTAATATCTACATATTTCTCATAATATCCTTGCGCCTCGCGAAAACGATATAAATGATCAACAATACCAACTTCTTTTATACCTTTTCGTAAAGCTTCTTCTAAATATAAATCAATCCATTTTGCTGTAAACGGCCCTTCCTTCACACGTTTTTGCAAACGCTCTTGCGTTTTTATAAGCCACTCCATAGAATATTTTTCTTCTTTAAGCGGTTCATAATATTGTAGTGCTTCATTTATTTTAGCAAGCCAACCTATTGAATACGGTCCTTCTTCTAAATGAATATGATAGTCCACTTTCATACATATCCCCCCTATAATGTATCTATTTCTCTTCTGTCCCCTACTCTCGAAAGCTTTCCGTTTCGTTCTTTCACTTCCTTCATAACATCTTCTAATGATATATTTTTTTCGGCTAATAAAACAAAACAGTGATAAAATACATCAACCATTTCTTTCACTAGTTCTTCTTTATCATTATTTTTAGACGCGATAATTACTTCTGTGCACTCCTCACCAATTTTCTTTAAAATTTTATCTTCACCTTTTGAAAATAAATAATTCGTATATGATTCAGAAAGTGGATTTTTCTTTCGTTCTTCAATTGTTTCAAATAGTAACTTAAGAATATCTTCCATATGTATCCCCCTATATAATTTTATAGTGAAAACACGTTTTTTCTCCCGTATGGCAAGCAGGCCCTACTTGCTTTACGACAACAACGATTGAATCTTGATCACAGTCTAAATAAAGTGATTGCACATATTGGATATTTCCCGATGTACCTCCTTTATTCCATAACGATTGTCTCGAACGGGAATAAAACCATGTTCTTTTCGTTTCCAGCGTCTTGTCATACGCTTCTTCATTCATATAAGCTAACATTAAAACTTCTTTCGTATCTTCCTCGATAACAACAGCTGGTATCAACCCTTTTGCAAAGTTAGGTTTCATAACCGCACCTCAACATTTGCTTCTCTTAATTTTCGCTTTACATCCTGTACAGTCGCTTCACCATAATGAAAGATTGATGCTGCTAATGCTGCATCAACTGTTGTCTTTTGAAATACTTCTATAATGTGATCCACATGACCACATCCACCTGATGCGATTACTGGGACAGAGACGCTGTTTGAAATTGCTTCTGTTAAACGAATATCATATCCGTTTTTCGTTCCATCTGCATCCATACTCGTCAACAAAATCTCTCCTGCTCCGAGCTCAACAACGCGCTTCGCCCATTCGATTGCATCCATCCCTGTATTAAGTCTTCCGCCATTTACGTATACATTCCATTTATCTTCTGCTACTTTTCTAGCATCAATTGCTACGACAATACATTGTGAGCCAAAATGTTCTGCACCTTCCTGGATTAACTTCGGATTTCTCACTGCCGCTGAGTTTATTGAGACTTTATCCGCTCCAGCTCTTAGTAAATTGTACATTCCTCTCACATTTGAAATCCCCCCGCCAACTGTGAGAGGAATGAATACTTTTGAAGCAGTTTTTTCTACAACATCTATAATCGTTTTTCGCCCTTCATGCGTCGCAGTAATATCTAAAAATACGATTTCATCTGCTCCCGCATCATTATATAATGCGGCTATTTCAACAGGATCACCGACGTCTTGTAACCCTATAAAATTTACACCCTTTACGACCCGCCCTGCTTTTACATCTAGACATGGAATAATTCGTTTCGCTAACATAGCTTTGTTACCCGTAACACTTCTTCTAAATCAATCATTTTCTCGTAAAGTGCCTTTCCAATTATGACGCCATATATATTCATATCATTTAATCTTTTCACATCTTGAATAGATGCGACACCTCCAGATGCAATTACACGAATGCCCACACTTTTTTGTAGTAACTCTAATTGCTCAAAATTTGGTCCTGCAAGCGTCCCATCTTTTGAAATGTCCGTAAACACAATCGTTTGAACACCTAAGCTTTCCATTTGCTTCGCTAAATCGATGTACGAAATTTCAGACACATCTAACCAGCCCCTTGTTGCTACGAAACCATTTTTCGCATCAATTCCAACTATGATTTTCTCCTTATATAGACGAACCGCTTCTTCTAAAAATGATTTATCGTAAAGGGCAGCCGTTCCTAATATCACTTTTTCTACACCTACTGACAACAACTTCTCCACTGCCGCGAGTGACCGAACTCCTCCTCCAACTTGCACCGGAATACGTACCGCCTTGCATATTTTTTCAATGACAGGTAAATTTACTGACTTCCCAGCAATTGCTCCATCTAAATCAACAACGTGTAGTATTTTCGCTCCAATTTTTTCAAATACTGTTGCTTGTGCGACTGGGTCTTCATTCATCACCGTTTCTTTACTAAACTCTCCTTGATACAGCCTTACGCATCGCCCTTCTTTTACATCGATAGCTGGGAAGATTTCCATGCTTCTACCACTCCTTTGAAATTTTTTAACATTTGCATTCCAATTTCACCACTTTTTTCAGGATGAAACTGTGTGCCAAATATATTTCCTTTTGCTACAAAACCAGGTACTTGCACTCCATACTCACTTGCCCCATACACAATTTCATTTGGACAATCTGCATAATAAGAGTGGACATAATATACGAAAGAACCGTCCTCTACTCCATTCCAAAGCGGTATTTCTCCATCTTTCTTCAACTCATTCCACCCAATATGTGGAATTTTATAAGGAACTTTTAACTTTCTAATGACACCTGGCAATAAATTTAATCCGTTACAGTCTTGTAGTTCCTCACTTTTTTCAAATAAAAGCTGCATTCCTAAGCAAATACCTAGAAGTGGTTTTCCTGAACTTCCAACTTCTTTTAGCACACATACTAAATCTTTTTCTTCTAAAATGTCCATCGCCTTCGGAAATGCACCTACTCCCGGTAAAATAACGCCATCACTTCTCAATATTTCTTCTTTGTCATCCGTTACGATGTACTCTGCTCTAATATATTTTAATGCTTGTTCCACACTGCGAATATTCCCCATTCCATAATCTATAATAGTAATCAATTACAACATCCCTTTCGTTGAATTTACACCAGTAATGTTGGCATTTTTATCGACTGCCTCTCTAAGCGCTCGACCAAATGCTTTAAATAGAGCTTCAATTTTGTGATGTGTATTGCTTCCGTATAAAATGCGAGCATGTAACGTAATATTTGCAGCATGGGCAACTGCTCTAAAAAATTCTTCCGTTAATTCTGTGTCAAAATCTCCAAGCTTCGGATTTGTTAATTCACCTTGAAATACAATATATGAGCGCCCGCTTATATCAATCGCGACAAATCCTAAAGATTCATCCATCGGTACATACGCTGAGCCATAACGATTAATCCCTTCTTTATTTTGCAATGCTTCTTTCAAGCAAGTTCCGAGTACAATTCCAACATCTTCAACCGTATGATGCGCATCAACGAATACATCACCTTCAGCTTCAACTTGCAAACCGAATCTTCCATGCCTAGCAAATAAAGTTAGCATATGATCAAAAAAACCAACTCCCGTTTGCACAGAAACATTCGTACTTTCATCGAGCTGCAAACTTAATTTAATCTTTGTTTCAGTCGTCTCACGTACTTGACTAGATTGGCGCATTATTCTTCCTCCTTAAACCTAATTTGGATCGCTCTTGCGTGTGCATGTAAACCTTCTTTATTTGCAAGTTCTACAATATGATGCTGTACACTTCTTAACGCTTCTTCCGTATAAGAAACGAAGCTTGATTTTTTCACAAAATCATCGACGGATAACGGAGAGAAAAACCTTGCTGTTCCACTTGTCGGTAATACGTGATTCGGCCCCGCCAAATAATCTCCAAGCGGTTCAGGTGCATATGGCCCAAGAAAAATTGATCCAGCATGCTTTACATAAGCTAGAGCATTCATTGGCTCTTTTATGTGTAACTCTAAATGTTCTGGAGCGATTTCATTTGATAAATGAAACGCCTCTTCTAAAGAAGGGACAATAAAAATTGCTCCATTTCTTTTTATTGACTCACGAGCTATTTCACTTCTTGGTAACGTCTCTAGCTGTCTTTCTATTTCTCTTTCTACTTCTTTAGCAAGCTGTACATTCGTTGTAATACAAATAGCAGTCGCTCTTTCATCATGCTCTGCTTGTGATAATAAATCAGCAGCAATATATTCGGCATTTCCTGTTTCATCTGCGATAACTACAATTTCTGATGGTCCAGCAATCATATCGATATTGACTATCCCATATACTTCTCGCTTCGCTAGAGCAACATATAAATTTCCAGGTCCAACTATTTTATCTACTTTAGGAATCGATTCCGTTCCATATGCTAGAGCAGCAATTGCTTGAGCACCACCGGCCATATAAATTTCATCTACACCTGCAAGACTTGCAGCAGCTAAAATATGCGGATCAATTCCTCCTTGCCTCGGCGGTGTTACCATTACAATTTTTTTCACTCCTGCGAGTTTTGCTGGCAATACATTCATTAATACTGATGAAGGATACGAAGCTGTCCCGCCCGGCACATATACACCTACATTTTCTAACGGCCGAATGAGCTGTCCTCTAATTACCCCTTCACTCACGCAATCGAACATAGATTGTCTTGTTTGCTTTTCGTGATACGAGACAATGTTTTTCTTTGCCTCTTCTAACGCTTCTAAAAAAGCTTGTTCTACAAACTTACTTGCTTGTTTTATTTCTTCTGCACTTACACGAAAATCTTTTATCTCTACACCATCAAACTTTTTTGTATAGAACGATACAGCTTTATCTTTACTCTCCCTTACGTTTTGAACAATTTCGCTTACACTTCTTTGAACAGTTTCTTCTATTAAATTAGCGCTTTCTCGTAGCAATTTTATTTTCGATAAAGCCTCTTGGAAATCTTCACAAACTATCTCCATTTAAAGTCCCCCTATTTTCCTGACAAAATTTCTTGTTCCATCATATTTATAATACCGAATATTTCGTCTTTTTTAGTTTTCAATGCAGCCTTATTCACAATCATTCGAGCTGATATAGAGCACATTTCCTCAAATACAATTAACCCGTTTTCTTGTAATGTTTTTCCTGTTTCAACAATATCCACAATTGCATCTGCCAACCCTAGAAGTGGAGCAATCTCTACAGATCCTTCTATTTTAATAATTTCTACATCCTCCCCTTTATCATGAAAATATGTAGAAGTAATGTGCGGATATTTCGTAGCAATTCGTTTTTTTCGATAACTCTTCGGATTATACGTAGGAATAGAAGCGACACAAAATTTACACACGCCTACTCCTAAATCCACCATCTCATATATATCTTTCTCACATTCCATTAATATATCTTTTCCAACGACTCCAATATCAGCTACACCATGTTCTACATAAGTAGCAACATCTACCGCTTTCACTAAAATAAATGAAATATTTGTGTTTTTACTTTTAAACACAAGTTTTCTTCCTTTATCTTTGAGCTCCGAACAATCAATTCCAATTTTCTCAAACAGTGGAATAACATGCTTTTCTAATCTTCCTTTCGTTAACGCAATTTGAATGTTACGCATGAAGCCTCCCCTTCTTTCTGGATGATCCATTTCTCTCTCCATACATATTCCACTAGTGAATCACTCTTCGTCTCAACGACTGTCATTATTTTATTCTTTTTTGCGAATTGAAAAGTATCGTTTAAATTAGAGAACAAAGATAGCTCTACTTTTTTCCCGTCCTTTTGAAGTAAATTTCGTAATCTTTCCGCTTCTGCTAATCTATTTAACTCATAATGAATCATAATATCTATTCTCTTTCGTTTATATGGTTCTTGTTGCTCTTGAAGTGCCTTAACTATTTGATTTACTTGCACCGCGAGTCCAACAGCTGGCATCATTTCTCCAAAATTTCCAATTAACTCATCGTATCTTCCGCCACTAATAATTTCTTCTCCAATTTCATATATATACCCTTTGAAAATAACTCCTGTATAATAATCCAAATGTTGAACCATACCTAAATCAATTGATATGTAAGGGCCATATCCTAACTTTTCAATTGTTTCATATATTTCTTTCACTCTTGCAATGGCCATTTTCATTTCATTACTTGAGGCGAGTTTTTCTGCTTCCTCAATAACATCTAAACTCCCGAATAACCTTGGTAGTTTCTCAAGTAATTTTACTGTTTCATCACACCGATCTAATTTTTTTTCTTCGATAAAATTTGAGAGACCGGCATAATTTTTACTCTCAATATATGTTCTAAGTAACTTCTCTTCTTCATCATGAATGGAGAGTTTTTTTACAATACATTTATATAACTGCACTTGCCCAATCTCAATTGTAAAAGATTGTACCTTCAATTTTTGAAGTGCTTGAATTACGCTTATGACACACTCAATTTCCGCTCTTACATTATCAATCCCGATAATTTCAATACCACTTTGTACCATTTCATTATATTTTCCAGAAAGCGACTCATTTGCCCGAAATACATTTCCACTATATGTCACTTTAAGAGGAGTGTCCCATCTCTGCGTTCCTATTACTCTGGCTAAAGGAATTGTCATATCTGGGCGTAAAACGATAATCCGCCCTTTTTCATCAAAAAATTTATACATCTTTTCTTCATCTATTGGCCTATTTTGAAATGCAAAAACATCGTAAAATTCAATTGTAGGTGTCCTTATTTCTTCATAACCTCTGCCTAAAAAGGTCCGTCTTAATTTTTGTTCCACTTCTTCAATTAACGTACATTCTTCGAATAAGTAATCCCTCGTTCCATTCGGATTTGCACGCTTCCACTTTGCCATCTCATTTCACACACCTTTCCCTCTCTAATGTATGCTCATTCCATTCACCTAAACCGAAAATAAAAAGAGCCTTGTAGAAAAAATACCTACAAGGCTCTTTAGTAGAGTGTAGGTACAACGGGAATAACCCTTGTTCCTACACGTTTTCACGTTAGGTTCAAGGGTTTCATGTATGATGATGTAGTTGTGTAAGCATTTTAATAGATTGCACGATATTCATAATACTTACTCCCTTTCTCCTCTGATTTTCACATAGTATATAACAGTTAATTCTGAATGTAAACAGATTTTTTAATATTCCGTTATTTCTTAATATAAGGCTATCTCTCTTTCATACTCTCCAATTTCTCGTTCGTATTGCATCGTAATGCTAATTTCATCTAGACCATTTAATAATTTTTCTTTCCACATTTTTTCGATTGTAAAATGAAACCTATGCGTATTCGTTGTAATTACCTCATTCTCTAAATCTACTTCTATTTGTTCTCTCGCATCCGTTTTAGCAAGTTGTTCACGCATTTCTTTATCCATTACAATCGGTAACATACCATTTTTCATGCAATTCATATAAAAAATATCTGCAAATCCCCCGGCGATAATAACGCGAAAACCATAATCAGCAAGCGCCCACGGAGCATGTTCTCTTGAAGAACCGCACCCAAAATTATCACCCGTAATTAATATACTTGCTCCTTTTCGTTCTTGCGCATTAAGAGGGAAATTAGGATTTTCATGGCGCTCATTATCGTAACGCCACTCATCAAATAAATATTTTCCAAATCCCGTTCTTTCAATTCTCTTTAAATATTGCTTCGGAATAATTTGATCTGTATCAATGTTATCATTCATAAGTACTGCGGCAGTACCTTTATGAATACGAAATGGCTCCATCATAATTCTCCTTTCTAATATCAACAAAATGACCATATAACGCAGCTGCTGCTGCCATAGCTGGGCTTACTAAATGTGTTCGTGCTCCTTTCCCTTGCCTTCCTTCAAAATTACGATTTGAAGTAGATGCACAATGCTCCCCTTCAGGCACTTGATCCGGATTCATTCCAAGACACATTGAACATCCAGGCTCTCTCCATTCAAATCCCGCTTCTTCAAATATGTGATGTAATCCTTTTTGCATCGCTGCTTCTCTTATCCTTTTAGAACCAGGCACAACGAGGGCTCGCACACCGTCTTTCACTTTTTTCCCTTTTACAACAGATGCTGCAATTTCCAAATCAGATAATCGAGAATTTGTACAAGACCCAATGAAGACATGCTGAACTGGAATTTCAAAAGTACTTTGTCCAGGACTCAATCCCATATACGAATATGCTCTTTCATCATTTTCATCATGTTTTTCTGGTAATTTTTCATCAATTCGAACACCCATACTAGGATTTGTTCCCCAAGTGACATACGGTGCTAAATCCGTAACATTTACCGAAATATGTAAATCATAAATTGCATCTGAATCTGTATAAAGCTGCGACCATTTTCCCGTAAACATTTCATAGTCTTTCGGTGCATATTCACGCCCTTTTACATAAGAAAATGTTTTCTCATCTGGTGCAATGATGCCAGCTTTCGCTCCCCCTTCAATTGCCATATTGCAAAGCGTCATCCTCTCTTCCATTTCCATAGCATGAATCGTCTCACCGTAAAATTCCATTACATATCCAGTTCCAACTGCTACACCGTACTTTGAAAGGAGATGCAAAATAATATCCTTTGCATAAACGCCTTTTGGTAACTTTCCTTTTAATTCAATTCCCATCGCTTTCGGCTTTCGTTGCCACAACGTTTGCGTTGCTAATACATGTTCTACTTCACTCGTACCAATACCAAATGCTAACGCTCCGAAAGCACCGTGGGTTGCTGTATGACTATCACCACAAACAATCGTTTTCCCTGGCTGCGTGAGTCCAAGTTCTGGTCCTATAACGTGAACGATTCCTTGCTCTTCATCACCAATATCAGCTAATGAAACCTGAAATTGTTTACAGTTCTCACGAAGTGTATCCAATTGCTGCTTCGCAATACGATCGGTAATATTCCAAACATCTATCGTTGGAATATTATGATCCATCGTTGCAAACGTTAATTCCGGTCTTCGAACAGTTCGATTTGCAAGCCGCAAGCCTTCAAAGGCTTGCGGTGACGTTACTTCATGAACGAGATGAAGATCGATATATAATAAATCCAATCCATTTTCATTCGTTACAACTACATGTCTTTCCCAAAGCTTATCTAGTAATCTTTTTCCCATTATCGTCCTCTCCCTACTAGCGCTTGCTCTTCCATTTCTTGAATAACCGCTTTCGTAAATGAAATTGTCGTCTCATCTCCCCCAATATCAGCTGTACATTTTCCAGATTTAAGAACTGCAGATATCGCGGATTCAATTGCATACCCTTCTCTCGTTAATCCAAATGATTGTCCGAGCATCATCGCAACTGAACGCATCATCGCAATTGGATTCGCTTTATTTTTCCCTGCAATATCTGGTGCTGATCCGTGAATAGGTTCATATAAAGACGGCCCATTTTCCGCATGACTCGCTGATGGAAGCATTCCTAATGAACCTGCCAATACAGAGGCCTCGTCACTTAAAATGTCACCAAATAAATTTTCGGTTACAATTACATCAAAACGTCCTGGATTCCGAATTAACTCCATAGCAGCTGCATCTACTAAAATGTGCTCTAATTCAACATCAGGATAACGAAGAGCTACTTCTTCCGTAACAGCTCTCCACAGTTTACTAGATTCTAAAACATTCGCTTTATCAATAGACGTTACTTTTTTCTCTCTCTTACTCGCTAATTGAAAAGCATACGACACGATACGTTCAATTTCATGACGATGGTACGTAAGTGTATCAGTTGCCGATTCTTCCGTTCTTTCTTTTGGATAAGAGAAATAAATACCACCTGTTAGTTCACGAACGACAACGAAGTCAATTTCATCTGCGTTTTTTAATGGCGATAAATGTGCAGTTGCGCTTTCTACTGTTACAGGGCGAACATTTGCAAATACACCAAGTCCTTTTCTTAAAGCTAATAATCCTTTCTCTGGCCTTTCTTTCGCATCATCCCACCGAGGTCCACCAACCGCTCCAAGTAAAACCGCATCACTCGCTAAACAAGCGGCAAGTGTTCGCTGTGGTAATGGTTGCCCAGTTAAATCGATAGCAGCTCCGCCAAAGTACTCATCTTGTAAATGAAAATGATGTCCATATAACCTCTCTACCATATGCAATACTTCCTTCGCGCTTTCCATAACTTCCGGACCAACACCATCACCCGCTAAACAAACGATACGTTTTTCCAATTTAAACACTCCTTTTTTATCTGAATTTTCAGAAATATATTTTGATAAGTAAGGGACGAGTCCCTCACTTATCAAACAGTTACTTCACAAGAGTAATAAAAGATTTTAATTTTCCCGCCGCATGAACGTACGCTCTCGCCGATGCTTCTAATACGTCTTGCGCAACACCAAAACCTGATACTTGATGAGTTCCTTCTTTTAATTCAACATGAACATGTGCAAGTGCATCTTGACCTTGCGTTATAGATTGTATGCGATAATCCGCTAAGTCACATTCTAATCCTAAAATTCTTTGAATTGCATTATAGATTGCTTCAATACTTCCAGAACCAGTTGCTGCATCTTCGTACATATTCCCTTCCTCATCTTTTAGTACAACCGTTGCACACTGTGTACTATTTGATACGAAGTGTACTTGCAATTGCGTAATGCTATATTGTTGTGCCGAAAATGCTGCTTCACCAAGCATAAGCGCACGTAAATCTTCTTCTGTAATTTCCTTTTTTCGATCAGCTAATTTTTTAAATGCTGCAAACACCGCATCTCGTTCTTCGTTTGTAAATTCGTAGCCTAATTCTTTCATTTTTTCCGTAAATGCGTGACGTCCAGAATGTTTTCCAAGTACAAATAGATTTTGAGATTCACCTATAAGCGCCGGTTCAATAATTTCATATGTCGTCACTTCTTTTAAAACACCATCTTGATGAATACCTGATTCATGAGCGAACGCATTTGCTCCAACAATCGCTTTATTTTTCGGTACAACCATACCTGTTAAACGACTTACTAATGTACTTGTCGCTTTAATTTCTTTTAACGTCATAGAGGACTCTGCTTCATAGAAATCTTTTCTAATATGGAGAGCAACTGCGACTTCTTCTAAGGCTGCATTTCCTGCTCTTTCTCCAATTCCATTAATCGTTCCTTCTACTTGTAACGCTCCGCCTTCAACTGCAGCTAACGAGTTCGCTACTGCCATCCCAAGATCATCGTGACAATGACAAGAGAAAATTGCTTTTTCATACGAAGGAACGGATTCTTTTAAGTATTTAAAAAGAGAATAATATTCTTCTGGATTCGTATATCCAACTGTATCAGGAATATTGATTACATTCGCTCCTGCACGAATCGCTACTTCTACTGCTTCAGCTAAAAATGCTCTCGATGTTCTTGTCGCATCTTCTGCTGAAAATTGCACTGTTGGAAATAATGATTTTCCAAGTGTAACCGAGCGATGAATACTATCTAATACATCTTCTTTCGACATACACAGCTTATATTTCATATGAATATCACTCGTAGCTAAAAATACGTGTAATCGAGGAGAGACAGCACCTTTCACTGCGTCATATGCTCTTCGAATATCGCTTTCCTTTGCTCTAGCTAAACTCATAACAGTAGCATTTTGAATGGTATTTGCGATACGTTTTACCGATTGAAAATCACCTTCAGAAGCCGCTGCGAATCCAGCTTCCATTACATTAATACCAAGTCTCTCTAGTTGCCTCGCAATTTGTAATTTCTCTTGTTCATTTAAATTAACTCCTGGTGATTGTTCGCCATCACGAAGCGTCGTATCCATGAACAAAATCTGCTTCATATTATTTAATCCCTACCTTTACTCGCGGCTGTACAAAAGGCATCATTTCACGTAATTTACGTCCAACTACTTCGATTTCATGTTCATTTTCTTTCTCATTTGTCGCCTGGAAATTTGGTCTTCCTGCTTTATGCTCTGCAATCCAGCCTCTTGCAAATGTACCATCTTGAATTTCTGCCAATACTTCCCCCATCGCTTTCTTTGTATCTTCAGTAACAACACGTGGACCTGATACGAAGTCACCCCACTGCGCTGTATCTGAAACTGAGTATCTCATATTTTCAAGTCCGCCTTCATACATAAGGTCAACAATTAATTTCAGTTCATGTAAACATTCAAAATATGCAAGTTCAGGTTGATAGCCAGCATCAACTAGCGTTTCAAATCCCGCTTTTACAAGTGCAGTCACTCCGCCGCAAAGTACAGCTTGCTCTCCGAATAAATCTGTTTCTGTTTCTTCTTTAAACGTTGTTTCTAATACACCTGCTCTCGTCGCCCCAATTCCATCTGCATATGAAAGTGCCTTTTCAGTCGCAACTCCTGTTGCATCTTGATATACTGCAAATAATGCAGGAACAGCTCCCCCTTCTGCAAACGTACGACGTACTAGATGTCCTGGACCTTTCGGTGCTACTAGAAATACGTCTACATTAGCTGGCGGTTTTACTTGATCAAAGTGAACATTAAAGCCATGTGCGAACACAAGAGAATTACCTGCCTGTAAGTTTGGTGCAATTTCAGCTTCATATACTTCTGGCTGTAATTCATCAGGTAGTAGAATCATTACTACATCCGCTTTTTCTGCTGCTTCCGCTACTGTATATACAGAAAATCCGTCTTCTTTCGCCTTATCCCATGACTTCCCTTTCCTCAGTCCAACTACTACATCAAATCCGTTATCACGTAAGTTTTGTGCATGCGCATGGCCTTGCGATCCATATCCGATGATTGCTACTTTCTTTTCCTTTAATACATTTACCGTTACGTCTTTTTCATAATAAACTTTCGCCATTTTCATTTCCCCCTATTTTTTAAATAATTATTGAATTAACATAACTTGTTTATCTTGTTTTTTCATACTACGTGTAAATGCTGTTACACCTGTTCTAGCAATTTCTTTCAAACCGTATGGACGAAGTAATTCAATTAACGCTTCTACTTTCTCCTGAGTACCTGTTACTTGCACCACTATGGAATCCTTCCCAACATCTATTACAGTGGCTCGAAATGGTTCAATTAAACTATATAATTCTGCTCTTGCTACAGACGTTGCTACTTTAATAAGTGCAAGTTCTCTAGCGATCATCGCTTCTTCTGTAATATCTGATACTTTCAGTACGTCGATTTGCTTATGAAGTTGTTTAATTAACTGCTCAACTTGCTGTTCATTTTCAACGTGTACAACAATCGTCATTCTCGAAATATCCGATGATTCCGTATGACCTACTGAAATACTTTCAATATTAAAATGTCTACGTGTCATAACACCTGTAATTCGATTTAACACACCGCTTTGATTTCGAACTGTCGCTGTTACAATTCTCTTCACCTTTTCTCCACCCCCTTCATTTGGTGAACCCCTTTCCCTGGTGCAACCATCGGCATAACCTTTTCAGATTGAAGTACGCGGCAATCAATTACGACTGGCTCTCTTAATTCAATTGCATACTGTAATTGTTGCTTTGCAAGAAGTGGGTCTTCAATACGAACACCTTTTATGCCATATGCATTGGCAAGTGCGACAAAATCTGGTTGGCATGAAAGTAAGGAGTGCGAATATCGCCTATTATAAAATTCCTCTTGCCATTGTCTTACCATCCCTAAAGCTTCATTATTTAAAATAAAAACTTTAACCGGTAAAGAATGCTCTTTCAACACACTAAGTTCTTGCAAGGTCATTTGAAATCCAGCATCACCGACAATTGCAATAACTAGTTCTTCAGGCTTTGCGATTTGTGCACCTATTGCTGCTGGAAACCCGAAGCCCATTGTTCCCAATCCCCCAGAAGTTACCCATCTATCTGGGTTTTTCAATGGATAATATTGAGCTGCCCACATTTGATGTTGCCCAACATCTGTTGTTACAATCGCTTCTCCTTTCGTAATTTCGTATAGCATATCAATTGCATATTGAGGTTTAATACGTTCTGCATGTTCTTTGTAAGAAAGAGGATATTTTTCTTTTCTACTATTCAATAACGAAAGCCAATCATTGTAATCTACTTCCCCTTCTTTAAAAGTGAGTATAGCTTCTAATGCTTGCTTCGCGCTCGCAACAATAGGGATTTCAGTCGGCACATTTTTCCCAATTTCCGCTGGATCAATATCTATATGTGCGACAATCGCTTCTTTAGCAAAATAAGCTAAATTCCCAGTAAGACGATCATCAAATCTTGCACCTATATTAATAAGTAAGTCACATTCATATAACGCCATATTTGCGGTGTATGAACCGTGCATTCCTCCCATCCCTAGAAATAGTTCATCATCTGGCGGAAACCCGCCAAGACCAAGTAATGTATGAACAACTGGAATATGATATTTGCGAGCAAAGCTTGTTAATTCTTTCGATGCTTTCGCATGCAATACACCTGCTCCAGCTAAAATTAATGGCTTTTTTGAGACCTCAATCGCTTGTAATAATTTGTTTATTTGTAGTAGATTCGGTTCATAATTAGGCTGGTATCCTGGTAAATCCATTTGTACGTCGCTACATCTCTCGCCTTGCTCTACTACCATATCTTTCGGAAGATCAATTACGACTGGGCCCGGTCTTCCTGTTCTAGCGATATGAAATGCTTCTTTAATAATTCGGGGTAAATCCGATGCTTTTCGCACTTGATAATTATGTTTTGTCACCGGCATCGTAAGCCCCATAATATCTGCTTCTTGGAAAGCATCACTTCCGATTAACGTTGTTGCTACTTGCCCTGTAAATACAACAAGCGGTAATGAATCAATCATCGCGTCAGCTAAACCAGTAATAACATTTGTAGCACCCGGTCCACTTGTTGCAATTACCACTCCTGGATTCCCTGTAATTCTTGCATATCCTTCAGCAGCATGAATTGCACCTTGCTCATGCCTCGTTAAAATATGCGGGATTTCACAATCATAAAGCGCATCATATAGAGGTAAAACCGCACCACCTGGATACCCGAAAATCACTTCTACTTCTTCCTTTTCTAGCGCTTCTAACAATAGCTGTGCACCAGTTGCCAGTTTCTCTTCCGTTTTTGAAGACATTTTTCTTATAAGCCCCCTTTTTTAAACCATTTATAAAATAAAAAAATCCTACGTCCACACTCCAGCTATGTGCTGAAGGGACGAAAGATTTCGCGGTACCACCCTTCTTTGCAAGATTACTCTTGCCTCAGTGACTCGGGATATGAGTCTAGCTAATAACGGAGCTACCGTCTAAGCCTAAATAAACACTTCAGCTTAGCACTCAAGGGTGATGTTCGTCGACGTGAACCATCGGTTTCCAGCAACCACCGACTCTCTGTGAGGCTTCACAGTCAACTACTCCTCCCTATCAACGCTTTATCATGTCATAAAGAGCTATTATCCAACTTTATTTTCTTCGTAAATTTTCTCTCCATCTTCTACAACTAATTTACGGAATTCTTCTAATAAACGATTCGTATGTGGCCCTGTTCTCCCTAAACCAATCGTTCTTCCATCTACTGTCGTAACAGCAATTACTTCAGCAGCTGTTCCTGTTAAAAACACTTCATCAGCTACATATACATCGTGCCTTGTAAATAATTCTTCTCTTACGTCATATCCAAGTTTTTCGCCGATTTCTAAAATCGCGTTTCGTGTAATACCTTCTAACGCTCCAGCAGAACTTGGTGGTGTAATTAATTTATTTCCCTTCACAATAAATACGTTATCTCCAGAGCCTTCAGCTACATATCCTTGGTCATTTAACATAAGTGCTTCTTGTACTCCAGCTAGTTTCGCCTCAATGCGAACTAAAATATTATTTAAGTAATTTAAAGATTTTACTTGAGGCGATAAAACATCCGGGCGATTACGACGCGTTGCAACTGTTATAATCGGAATCCCTTTTTCATAATATTCTTGTGGGAATAAAGATAATTGCTCTGCAATTACTACTACATTTGGTTTCGTACAAGAATCGGGATCTAATCCCAAATTCCCAGGTCCCCTTGATACAACGAGGCGGATATATCCATTAGATAGTTTGTTTTGTCGAATCGTTTCAACAACGATTTTCATTGCTTCTTCTAACGTATATGGAATTTCTAACATGATGGATTTCGCTGATTCATATAACCGGACAAGATGCTCTCTCAAACGGAAAACATTACCGCTATATACCCTAATTCCTTCGAACACTCCATCGCCATATAAATAGCCATGATCATATACTGAAACCTTTGCTTCGTCTTTTGGAACAAATTCTCCATTTAAGAAAATCCACTGCTCGTTCACTTGAAAGCGCCCCCTATGTTCTATGAGTTTTTTATTGTTTCCTAGTTTACTCTCCTTTTCAAATAAATCAAGTGAATTTTTAGAAAATTTCTAATTTTTAATCGTACGTACATCTTTGATTATATTGATTTAACAACATTGTTAACGTTTACAAAAATCCAAAAATTTTTTTTCGCCAAATTCTACTAAAAAAATATTTGTTTAAAAGAAGGGTTTTCGCCAATTGATACGAATCTATTGTATTCAATAAACGGACGTCCGATTTTATAAATTCGGGAATATACGACGACTTTTGGTGAAAAAGGGGGAAAATAACAAAAATAACGCTGTCTAAAAATAACATTCATATTTTTCATTTAGTAATCATAATCCTATTTTTAAAAAACAATTTGTCAAATTGAAGGAGGAAATTAAAATGGCGTGTGTACAAATTAAAGGAACGAGACAAGAGGTAGTAGAAATGCTACAACTATTCGATCTAATGGATACGAAAGGGTTTTGTAAATTCGATAATTACGTTGAAGTAGAACCAAATGGCAGGAAACATAACAACTATACAGCTTCAATCGATATTCAATCTAATAACAGTTCAGCACAAGATACATTAAATGATCAATTCGTTAGTCAAATGCTTACTGGTGTATATAACGACTAAACAAATAATCTCTTCCTACCATCTTTTCATAAATATATGCTATGGACTTGAGCATACTAGCAACTAGATGGTAGGAGGTGAAAATTATGGCTAGAATTGGCGTTGAGAACTCTTTAACAGATGTTCAACAAGCTCTTCAGCAACAAGGACATGAAGTCGTTTCACTTAACTCTGAAAATGATGCACATGGATGCGATTGTTGCGTTGTAACCGGGCAAGATTCTAATATGATGGGTATTGCAGATGCATCGATAAAAGGATCTGTAATTAAAGCACATGGTTTAACAACAGATGAAATTTGTCAACAAGTTGAAAACCGCACTTAATCATTTTTATCACGTTATTTGCGAGCTAACATGTAAAAGGAATGTTCACACTGATTATAGTTTCAATTTATCTATAGAAAGAGGGCTCCTTTTCAAAAGGAGCCCTCTTTTTTATATTCACCTAACGGGAAAGTAACATATACTGGATGAAAGCCCTACCTCTCTCTCATCATTACGGTTCCACTGACCGCTCCTTGATTCACTAGTATACATATAAAGCTTACATATACAATTTATAGGGTTTGTTCACAAAAGTTGTTGGTAAGACTACCCGATCTTTCGCAAACTTTTCGTATTATATTCATAAGATTTATTTACTTTACACTAGCTTTAACCGAGACACGAATTAAAATTTTAACACCAATACAATAACTTGTCAACATTTTTTACAAATTTAAAACAGACATTAACGGTTTGTCTGTTTTAGAATGGAGCTTTTTCTTTTATTACATATACAACAAAACCGCTTACTAACATAAATAAGCCAACTACTAAGTTTTTGATATTAATCATAAATTCCTCTCCCTTATTCCACACATCATATATATTTACAGTTCAATTATTCCGATCATCCTAAAGCGCACTTTTTCTAATATATCATAATTCCTAAAAAATGCAAGTTCACTTTTGGCGACCATTTACAAATTTATCTACAGTGCTTGGTACAGTATTTAAAGCCTTTTCAATTAAATGTGTACTACTATTGAGGTGTAATACTTGCACACCGTTAGATCCAACTACTAAAAAAGCAACTGGGCTAATAGAAACCCCAGCCCCGCTTCCGCCTCCGAATGGATGACTTTGCTTGTTCTCTTTATGCTGCCCTTGTCCGCCATTATGTTTTTCAGAAATAAAATCCCCTTTAAAGTCACTTCCACCAGCTCCAAAACCAAAAGCCACTTGAGATACTGTTAATACTACATTTCCGTCAGCTGTTGAAACCGGACTTCCAACAATCGTATTTACATCTACCATCTCTTTTAAATTTGTCATTGCTGTTTTCATTAAATTTTCAATTGGATGTTCCATTATGTACTACACCCTTTCCTCATTATTCTTTTTTATACTTTCCAAAATAGAGGAAGTCATACTAAGTTTTCCTATTTTGAAAAAACATTTTTCACTTTCCGATTGGATATTACTCCCTGTACAAGTTCGGATAAAGTGAAACTTTAATCAGTGGAGGTTTTGTTCATCCCCCACTGATTATTAGCCCTCACCAATCGGGCGTTTACGGGCAGCCCGACTCCCACCTAACTTCTTCGCTCCAGCCGAATTTTGAGGTGGGAGTCTTACTGCCCGCAAATAGCGGGATAAAAACAGTAAAGAGAAACATACTACTATTGAACCTTGTTATGAAAGGAGTCCTTACTTTGACTGAGAAATTTGATGAATATAAAAAAAGAGATCGAATAGATAGTGATTATAGTGACTATAAAGAAGAATACGCAGCTGAAGTTGCACCACAGCGTATTGATTATGATGATAAAGATAACGATGATGTAAGATCATCTGCAGCTGGATCGACTGCTGGTTTTATCGCTCTTGCTTTAGCAATATTATCACTATTCACATTCCCAACACTATTTGGTCTTGTGTCTGTTTTACTCGGTATTTACGCTTATAATCGCGGGGCTACTGTAACTGGTGGCACCGCAGCGATTATTGGCGGTATCGCTGCACTCATTGCGATTTTATTCCGAGTGGCGCTTATTGGTTTATTGTTCTCTCTTTTTTAAAAAGAAAAAGGTATCTCGCTTTATGCGGGATACCTTATCCTGTAAATACATCTTCTGATGGATATTTAATTTTTTGTTTCGCTGGTCGAGCCAAAGAGAACACAAGTGTTAACGGTCCGATTAATCCACAAAACATAACAAACATAATAATACATTTTCCAAACGCCGATAGCTTCGCAGTAATCCCCATCGTTAACCCTACTGTGCCAAACGCTGAAATTGTCTCAAATAATAACTGAATAAAACTGAAATCTTCTGTAAGCATTAATACAAATACCGCTGTAAAAATAAGTATTTGACTAGCAACGACAATTGCTAATGCTCTCGTTACTGTCGACATTTTAATAGTACGCTGAAATAAAACAAAATCCTCTTTCTTTCTAAAGAAAGAAAGAACTGATGTAATTAAAATAACAAATGTCGTTAACTTAATCCCACCGCCTGTCGATACACTTCCCGCACCAATAAACATTAATACCATCGTAAATAGTATCGATGACTCTTCCATCCCCCCATAATCTACCGTGTTAAAACCGGCTGTACGAGGTGTAATTCCTTGGAAGAACGAAGCCCATAACTTTTCATTTAAAGATAAGTGTCCCAAAGTCTTCACATTATTATATTCCAATACAAAAATCACAATCATCGCAATAACATTAAGTGCTATCGTTCCAACAATCATGATTTTGGAGTGCAGTGATAATTTTCGGAAACTACGGCTATACCATATATCAATTAATACCGTAAACCCTAATCCTCCTATTACAATTAAAGAACAAATCCCAATATTAATAATAGGATCTCCTACATATCTTGTTAAATTATCTGGCCAAAGCGCAAAGCCAGCATTATTATATGACGCAATAACGTGAAAAATACTATAGTATAAACCTTTTCCAAAACCAAACTCTGGAATAAAGCGAATCGATAAAAAGATAACTCCAATTAGCTCAATACAAATAGAAAAAATAAAGACACGTTTCACTAATTTCACAAGACCACCAATATTTGTTTGATTAAATGCTTCTCCAATTAATAACCGGTGGCGTAAACCGATTTTTTTACCTAATACCCAAACTATTAAAATGGCAATCGTCATAAGACCGAGACCACCCGTTTGAATTAAAAACATAATAACAATTTCACCAAACATCGTAAACGTACTTGCAGTATCTACAACACCTAAACCGGTTACAGTCGCTGCCGACGTAGCTGTAAAGAAAGCATCTACCCAACTAATATGTACTTTCGTTGCAAACGGTAACTTTAATAACAATCCTCCGACCACAATTAAACAAAAAAAGCCTAATGCTAAAATTTGTGGTGGATTTAATCGTATAAAGCGATTATACAACCCTTGTTTTTTTGCTACTTCCATATCACTAACTCCCTTTATCAAGTGAAGCTTTTATCCCCTCATAAATAAAGACTCTTTAAGAGCCTACAAGTAGCGGAATAAACCTTATATTCTTATAATATAGTTGAGCATAATCCTTTTTTTCATAGATTTCAACTTTTATTTCTATTCAGACTCCTATCGTTTTACAAAAGAATATTTTCTATTATATCCCTTTTCAAATCCCCATATCTTTCACTCCAAATTCACACGAGGGTCACATCTACCTTTTATAGTATACGTATCGGAGCTGTTCCTCCCTAATTTATAAGACATTCCCCAGTGTCTTTGAATAGCTTCCATCCCTAATTAAATTGACATAAATTGTCCCCTTCCTTGACCATCCTATATGTGATGGTCTTATTTTTTTGTTCTTTCTATCTTTTATTTGAAACTCCCTCTCTCTTTCACTCCATGTTCACATCCAGGTCACATCCACCTTTTATAGTATACGTATCGGAGCTATTCCTCCCTAATTTATAAGACATTCCCCAGTGTCTTTGAATAGCTTCCATCCCTAATTAAATTGACATAAATTGTCCCCTTCCTTGACCATCCTATATGTGATGGTCTTATTTTTTTGTTCTTTCTATCTTTTATTTGAAACTCCCTCTCTCTTTCACTCCATGTTCACATCTAGGTCACATCCACCTTTTATAGTATACGTATCGGAGCTATTCCTCCCTAATTTATAAGACATTCCCCAGTGTCTTTGAATAGCTTCCATCCCTAATTAAATTGACATAAATTGTCCCCTTCCTTGACCATCCTATATGTGATGGTCTTATTTTTTTATTCTCTCTTTCTTCTTACTTAAAACTCCCTCTCTCTTTCACTCTATGTTCACATCTAGGTCACATCTATCTTTTATAGTATATGTATCGGAGCTGTTCCTCCCTAATTTATAAGACATTCCCCAGTGTCTTGAACAGCTTTCCATCCCTAATTAAATTGACATAAATTGTCCCCTTCCCTATAGACCATCATGTGATGGTCTATTTTATTTTCCCAATACATAATTTAACTCTCTTCGCTTATTTCAGCAATTAGCTATGGTTGTATTAACTGCTGTACTAGCTAGTATCGGTACTGCAGGTGTACCAGGTGTTGGACTAGTAATGCTTACGATGGTTTTAAATCAAGTAAATCTACCAGTAGAGGGTATTGCTTTAATTATCGGTATTGACCGCATTCTAGACATGTCTAGAATGCGGTCAATATTTCTGGCGATGCAATTTGTGCAATGATTGTTTCAAAATCAGAAGAAAAATATAATACGGATCAATCTGCAGCATCTTAAATCAAAAAGGAGTGAAATGATTCACTCCTTTTTTGATTTGCTTCCTTTTTTCGAACGATATTCTTTTCCTTTGTTATCATTACCTGTTTCAAATTCAGCACTAAACTCCTGCTGGAATTGCCCTGATTTTGGTGAACCTTGATTTCCACTTCCTTGACTACCATTACGATTCGTCATATTTCCCCCTCCTTCCTTTATTAGTAGTATGGCGCTCTATCTTTTTTCATACACATTTTATTTTTTATCATCTATTACACACAGAAGAAGACCTTCCATATATGAGGAAGGTCTTCTTCTGTGTTAAGTAAGCGTTTTCTTGTTTATAACTACTTAAATAAGTTTTTTAGAAATAGATATCATTACATTCATTTCTTCTTCTGAAAGTGAGGAGAATCTTTCTTGTAAATATTTCTTTTTCTCACCTTCCATTTTCGCAACTAACTCTTTCCCTTGTTCTGTAATCTCTAAATATACAACTCGGCGATCTGATGTAGAACGTGAACGAGTTACAAAGCCTTTATTAATTAATTTTTCTGTAACGGCTGTAATATGACTATTCGACACATTTAACTCATTAGCTACACGTGATACCATTTCTTTATTCGTGCGGTTCAATATTCTAAGGACAATGAACTCATTCCACGGTATGTAACCACCAAATATTTTTCCAATATCATTACGCAACGTGCGAAACATAGAAAAAACATTTGTCGATAGTTCTTCCATTAATTGCTCTCTATTTTGAGACAACTTTGACAGCCCCTTTTATTTCATTTAGTTAAATAAAAACCTTATTAATAATTTTACATGAAATCTTACTTTTTGTCACCTTATTTTCCCATAATTCGTACTTTTTTAATATATATTTCATGTTACAATGAAGTTAATTTCCAGAAAAAGGAGTTGGAATAGTGAGTGAAGAAGACAAGTTTTCTAATCTCAGTCTAAAAGATAAGACTATTATTATTGGTTTTGTTATTCTTATTCTCATTATATTCTTTGCATTTATATTCTTTGTATATGTAGGAATCTTTCAAATCACAGGTATAGAATATTCATCACGAACAGCTCTACTACTCTTTTTTTTACTTATCCTTTTCTTAGATGGTCTTACATATTTTATATTCATTTTCTTTAAAGTACTCCTACATCCAATGATGACAAGTATGCCTAATTGGCTCTCGATTGCTCTTCTCTCCATTATTGAAATTACGTTAGATTGGTTCGTCATTCATACCGCTGACGACTGGATAGAGAGCGTACAAATGTCAAATACAGCTGAATTATATGTCGCACTATTCCTTTTCACACTAAATAAATTATTAAGTGATAAGAAAGAGTAAGAATACAAGCTTTTCTATATAAAAATTGGTACAATAAAAACAAATCATACTAAAGAGGTGTTACTTATGAACTTACAACAATGGGCTGATAAAGGTATGTCCTTTGATACATATGTGAATGAAATGAAAGTAAACCAATACGAGCTACTACACATTTACAATAACTTTTTAATTCCAAATGAATTACTTCCTGTATTAGAAAAACGCCAAAATGACGGCTGGCGCGTTATCGTATTAACAGCTGATTGGTGTGGTGACGCTCTTTTATGCGTACCTGTTATGAAACGAATTTCTGAAGTTGCAAATATCGATATGCGATTATTAATTCGTGATGAAAACTTAGAATTAATGGATCAATACTTAACAAACGGAACTGCACGTGCGATTCCAATCTTTATTTTCATTGATAAAGATGGAAATGAACAAGCCGTTTGGGGACCACGCGCTCCAAAAGTACAAGAATTAGTAACTTCCATGCGTGCTACATTGCCTGAAAAAGAAGATCCAACATTCGAGGAAAAACAAAAAGAAATGTACGCTAATTTCCGTGCTACATTAGCTGATGATACTTCTCTTTGGGAACATGTAATGGAAAGCATGATTGAAAAAGTAGTAAAATAAAAAAACTGCCGAACTCGGCAGTTTTTTTATTTTACTACTTTTTTTTGAGAATGTGCAGCATCTACGCACTCTGCTAAACGTTCCATTTCACCCATATATACTGCACGTGTCATCCATCCAGTCAACTTATACATAATCTTATATAAAAAATTCTTCGGTTCAAATTCTAATATTAAGGTAAGCGATGTACCTTCTTCATCTTCTTCTAACATATAAGTTGCGGCTGTATAGCCTTGATTCATTTCACATCCAATTGATACGATATAAGGTGCTTCACACTCTAAAATTTCCGCCTCAAACTCATATATTTTCTTCCCCATCTTTTGCACGGATATATATTTATCACCTTCACGAAGATTGTTTACATCTACGTTTGGAGGATACCTATTTTCTACCATGAAGGTACTCCATTCCATTATTTTCTCGTCATTATTTACATAATCAAATACAACATCAATTGGTGCTGGAATTACTATTTCTATTGCAAAACTCACTAAACTGCCCATCTCAAATACCCTATCGATTTCCTTAAAATTATTATAACGAAATCATTATGGCATATTTCACATGGTGAAATACAAGTAATTGAAGGTAAAAGTTTTATTTTTCTCTCGCTATAAAAAAATACCCTATAGAATAGACTTTTTTCAAATGTCTATTCTATAGGGTATTGCTGACAATTTATTCTTACATAATGAAGAAATAGAATACCGCAGCTAAAATGAAACGGTAATAAGCGAACGGTGTTAGTTTTACACGACCTAATAATTTTAAGAATGAAACAATTGCAAGCATCGCAACAACGAATGCTGTAATAAATCCAGTTGCAAATAACGGTATATCAGCTACGCTTAATATATCCCAGCTTTTAATTAAATCTAAGGCACTTGCAGCTACCATCATTGGCACCGCTAAAATAAATGTATATTCCGCTGCCGCTGTATGCGAAACACGTGCTAATAAACCACCACTTATTGTAGAACCAGAACGAGAAAATCCTGGCCAAAGTGCTAAACATTGGAACATTCCGATTGTAAATGCTTGCTTATATGTGATTTCATCTAACGTTCTTGCTGTACTTGGTTTTGAAAACTTCTCAGCAACAATCATTAAAATACCACCAGCTACTAAGCTAATAACAACCGGTCCTGGACCGAATAAAACTTCTTTAATTGCACTATGGAATAATACGCCGAGTATGCCGGCAGGAATCATCCCGATAATAATATGTAATAAATTTAAAGATGGTCCATCAGTTACTTTCCCTATTCCAACTAATGACCATAAACGTTTCCAAAATATAACAACAACTGCTAAAATCGATCCCAACTGAATAACAACTTCGAAAACTTTCGCTCTCTCATCGTCGAATCCAAGTAAATGACCTGTTAAAATCATATGTCCTGTTGATGAAACTGGTAGAAACTCTGTTAAACCTTCAACAGCACCCATGATTAATCCAATTAACCAATCAGCCACAAGTAGTGCCTCCTTAATAACGAATATGTAATTTTTTCACACCTTATCATAATACCTTATCCCTTTTCAAAGTGCATCCTTTTTTTATTGATTTCATTTGTTGTATACGCTTATTTCTTTTCTATTTTTTGATTAAATTGTATGATAATAAGAGTTTGTTTTTTACGTTGAAAGGGGATTTTATGAAAGAAACTACTTCATTCTCACAAAAGTTAAAGCAATTTTTATTACTCTTTTTCCCGATTTTTGTAACGCAAATGTCATTATTTTCGATGAGCTTTTTTGATACGACAATGTCAGGACATGCAAGTCCTATTGATTTAGCGGGTGTTGCTATCGGGACAAGTATATGGCTTCCCGTTAGTACCGGCTTAACAGGAATTTTAATGGCTACTACTCCTATTGTTGCACAGCTCGTTGGATCAAAGAAAAAGGAGGACGTTCCCCACATTGTCATACAAGCAGTATATTTAGCAATTTGTGCTAGTTTCGTTGTTATCCTTATCGGATTCTTCGCTGTTTCACCTATTTTAAATGGCATGCAATTAGAAGAACCTGTGGAACGTATTGCAGCACAATTTTTAAGTATTATCGCGATTGGAATTATCCCTTTATTTACTTACACCGTCTTACGTGGATTTATTGATGCATTAGGAAAAACTCGAACAACGATGATTATTACATTACTATCATTACCAATTAACGTAGTATTAAATTACTTATTAATTTTTGGTCACTTTGGCTTTCCAAAACTCGGTGGTGTTGGTGCGGCAATCGCTTCTGCAGCAACATATTGGTGTATTTTAATTATTACCGTCATTATTATTCGTACGAAAGAGCCTTTCGCTTCTTTCAATATCTTTAAACAGTTATACCGCCCTTCCTTTACGAGCTGGAAGGAATTCCTGAAACTTGGTGTCCCTATCGGATTTGCTATCTTTTTTGAGACGAGTATTTTCGCTGCGGTAACACTTATGATGAGCAATTTTAGTACGACAACAATAGCAGCACATCAAGCAGCTATGAACTTTGCTTCCTTGTTATATATGACTCCTTTAAGTTTAGCAATGGCAATGACGATAGCAGTTGGATTTGAAGTTGGAGCAAAACGATACAATAATGCGAAACAATATGGATTTATCGGAATTGGATTAGCCCTTGCTTTCGCTCTTTTATATTCAATCCTTCTTTATTTCTTTGATGATGAAATTGCTTCTATTTATACGACAAATGCAAATGTCCATCATTTAGCTAAAGAATTTCTTATATTCGCGATTTTATTTCAAATTTCAGATGCGATTGCAACTCCAGTACAAGGAGCACTTCGTGGTTATAAAGACGTAAATGTTGCCTTAATTATGACATTAATAGCTTATTGGGTAATAGGTCTACCTCTTGGCTACATGTTAGCAACTTATACTGACTGGGCAGCAAAAGGGTATTGGATCGGTCTTATTATCGGTCTAGCATTTGGAGCAATCTTCCTGCTTATCCGTCTCTTCCAAGTACAAAGAAAATATACAACGCAAAGCAGCCGCTAATGATATAGCGGCTGTTTTCTTCATGCATATTTTTTCTTGTAACGTGTAACATAATGAAAAAGAAAGGTGGATACAATATGGACGAAAAACAAAAGAAACAATCATTCGATGAAGAATTCGCCCCTGAAATTTCACCTGGATATCGGCAAGATGTACATAAGCCACCTAAATATAAAAATACTTCTTTTTTAATGGGCATTACCATTTTCGCAGCTGTATTACTCGTGCTCATCATTTTCGTCTATTTTTAAGGAAAGGTGGTCTATTACATGAAGAAACAAGATTCAAATCGTTCAAAAAGAACTGTTAAAACAGAAAAAGGATATGCAGGAGATTCTGTTCATACACTGAAACAAGTTGAGCAAGGAAATTTATACATTGCTCAAAAAGAACTTGGGCAACAAAATGAAAATCTTTAAAATCCCTCTTCTCCTTGAGGGATTTTTCATTGTACGTACTGCTTTTGATCTAACACCCTAAATATATTATTAACCTTTACAATTTTCATGTCATAATTTAATTTCATTTCACTTCTCTTACCATTTTCAGTACCAGCAACGTACGCTACAGCATGATAGCGAAAACTTTCATCTGTCTCTTCACGTATCTCCTCGTTTGTAAATTTATACTCTAAATCCCGAAAACGGTTTGGGTAATAATTTTCTATTAACTGTTCATACCCTCTATTTACAAATATTTCTTCACCTTTTCGTTTCACATCTTCTTTATTATTAAACTCAAACACTGCTAGTTGCGCTGTCACAAAGTGTTCTCCTACCTTTTTCTTTTCTTTATGAGTTAAAGTTTCTATACTTTTGTTCTTTAATTCCTTATTTAACTCGTAGCGATCTATCGGTTTAAAGGTGGCAAAAACCTCCTCTTTATATGACCAAAACAATCCAAAAACGATACATAGAGAAATGATTAATATTCTTTTCTTCGTAATACACCCCGACCTCCTCCATAATGATAGTTATATTTTAACATATAGAAAGAAAATTCTGATATCATAAAGTGGAATAACCTACCTTTAACTTAGAAACGAGGAACAATTATGGACTCTTACAAACAATATATAAAAGAAGCTCTGCCCGGTCTTTCTATACATTCATATGCGCAAAATGAAGAGGGCTGGGATAATATAGCGGTGATTATAAATGACGAGCTACTGTTTCGTTTTCCGAGAAAACTTGAATATGCAAAGCGAATTCCGTTAGAAAAGGAGCTGTGTACCATTCTTTCTCATTCATTACAAAGAATCGAAGTCCCTAAGTATCGCGTATTGTATAAGAATAATTGTGATACTGTTCCATTTTGTAGCTATTATCCTCTCATTCATGGTAAACCGTTAAAAACTGAAATAGTTGCCCAGTTAGAGAAAAAAGAACTTGAAGTAATTATTACACAATTATCCACTTTCCTTGCGGCTTTACATAGCATTCCTTTAAAGCATGCTGAAACGTTAGGATTCCCTATCGAAAAAACACTTACCTACTGGAAAGAACTACACACAAAATTAAATCAATATCTTACTAACAGTCTTACTTCATTACAGAAGTCAGCCTTAAATCGTTTATTCGAAAATTTCTTTTCCTATATAGCTAAATCTACCTTTCAAAATACAATTATTCATGCTGACTTTACACATCATCACATTTTATTTAACAACCAAAACAAAACCATTTCAGGTGTTATCGATTTTGGAGATGCTCAAATTGGCGATCCCGCTTTTGATTTTGCTGGGCTATATTATGATTTCGGTCATGAGTTTACTACATCTGTATATGAACAATACAGTGCAGTTATTTCTCACCGCGACCCATTACTCATTCACCGCATCACTACCTTTTATCAATACAGCCCTTTACTACATAACCTTATTTATAACATTGAAACAAATAACGAAATAGAATTAAACAAGAGTAAAGAACAATTGAAGGCAATACTACAGGGACGAGATTAAATTCTCTCCCTATACTCTCTCTCCTCATACATCATTAACTTTTTATCCATTTCAACAATAACTTTATACAATTGAAACGCCTGTAAAATTTGTAGTTGAATTCCAAAAGGAGCATTCTGTTCTTTTAACCATTGAAATACTTTCGTTTCATCTTTCATTGATTATTCCTCCTCTTATTAAAATCTGCTACTCATATACCGTAAATGATGAAAAGCTTTTCATGTCAATAATAAAAAGGATGCAAAATTGCATCCTTTAATGTACGATATTTTTCTTCTGCAGCGTTTTCTCTTTTTCCTCTTCCACTTGGCACTCACCACGAAAAGCACAACTCATGCACTCAGAACGAAAATGACGCTCTGTGTAGTGCTCAGGTTGCTGTAACATTTCTTTCATTCTAAATAAATCAGCCATTCCAGTTATAATATCTTCCTGTTTTGGAATGTACTCATACTTAGTTCCTTCTATTAAATTAATCACTTCGATTTTTCCTGGAAGAATGCCGAAAGCCTTATAACTAAACACAGTCATTAACTTCTGACAAAGAGCTAGCATTTCTTCATTTGCATCAATAACATACTTTTTAATTGTAAATGATTCTGTACTCCACTCACCAACTTCAAATGTCATTGAAATATGAACACCTAACTCTTCCATATATGTTTGAAACTTCTCATATAAAAATAACGGCGGCGTCTGACTATCATCCCTTTCAACAAACTGTAATAAGTGATCAGTTAGCTTCGCTAAAACAATATAATACTCCGCCTTTGAAGCAAACATATTAACCCTTACTTTTTTCCAATACTTTTCTATTAATATTAAAAGTACAATTTTCGTTTGTTGGCCCGCAGGTAGCGTGTAATATTCATTAATAATTTGATTCACAATCATTTGTGCTATTTGTTGCCATTCAAATGAAGATGGTTCTCTTCTTTTTATATGACGGAAATAAAATTTGTGTGGACAACGCATAAAATCATACAAATGGTAATCTGTCATCGTTTTGATTGCGATTTTTTCATGCAATTGCTCTTCATCTCCCTTCTGCCATTAAGAAAGGTGTTTTACAAATTCAGCTCCAAACTGTAAACATTTTTCTACATCTTCATCTTCTGGCGTTAATTCTACTTTCAATCCGTCTAACACAACTGCTGCCCCGCGCTCCTGCAGCTTTTCTATTAAAATATCAACCGCTACCCCGTATTTTGGATAACCTGAATCACATGACCCGAATACTGCCGCTTTTTTCCCAGTTAAATCAATAGAATCCATTGCGTCATAAAAATCTAAAAAATCATCCGGAAGATCACCATCTCCCCAAGTATAAGCACCTAAAATAATACCGTCATATTGCTCTAATATAGAAGCTTCTGGTGAATCCATAATATCAATGACTTCAATTTCATTTTCTGTTTCACGAATTGCACCCGCAATATGATCAGCCATTTCCTCCGTATTTCCACTCATACTTGCAAAAATCATTACTAACTTACTCAACTGAACCTCTCCTTTTACCTTGTATCTCTTTTTCTGTTGGAAGTGTACTCTTCTCATCTACATATTCAGAACGAATTATATTTCGTTGCCATTCAATATGCTTATCAACATCTTTATTTTTTAATCCCCTTCGTAAAAGGTGAAATGTTTTTCTCATTAAGGTTCCTCATCTACTTCATTGATAATAATTATCAATTTCAATTATATCATTAGATTAATTGAAATTGATTATCAAAGTCAATAACTATTTTTAAAAAAATAGTTAAAATGTACAAGCTTGTCCGTTAGCTATTCATATACTATAAATGAGCATAGTTCTTTCTCAGCCCTCTCTGACGGAAGAAATAGAAGCAACTGCGATAGAGCGCAGTTGCCTTTTTTTATACTTTTCTATGATTTTAGTAACCTTATCGTTGTTTCTAAAAATAGTTCTACTCCATAAATTAAAGCTGATTCATCTACATCAAATTTCGGATGATGATGTGGATAACAAGTATCAATATTTTTATTCCCTGTTCCTAATTTAATGAAACAACCAGGTGCTTTTCTTAAATACGCTGAAAAATCTTCTCCTCCCATAGAAGGTTCAAGATGCACAATACGCTGATTTCCGAACAATTTTATCGCACTTTTTTCTACTATTTTCGTAATGTACTCATTATTAACAACTGGATCATATCCGTAACGATACGTATATGTATAATCCCCTCCATGCGCTTCTGTAATTCCTTTCACAATTTGCTCAATTTTTTCTTTTGCTTCCTCTCTTAATGTTTGATTAAAAGATCGAACAGTTCCCATTAAAGATGCTTTGTTTGGAATGATATTATCGGCCATCCCCCCATGAAATTGTGTAACTGACACCACTCTATGCATAAAAGCACTTGTATTTCTTGATACGATATGTTGTAAATTTGTAATAATTTGTGCTCCGATAGCAATAGGATCTATCGTTTCTTCTGGTCGTGCCGCGTGACCACCCTTTCCTAAAATTTCAATTGTAAATACGTCTGGTGCTGCCATCATAGGGCCATATACAATTCCTACCTTCCCACTTTCTAATCCAGACATAACATGCAAACCTATTACATAATCGACACCGTCCATAACACCGGCCTCCACCATTTCTTGTCCGCCACCGGGATACACCTCTTCTGCGTGTTGAAAGAATAGACGAATCTCTCCTACAAAATCTTCCTTTATATTTGATAGCGCTTCTGCTGTACTTAACAAAATAGCTGCATGAGCATCATGCCCACATGCATGCATCATCCCTTTATTCACAGACGCATAAGATTTCCTTGTCTCCTCTTGAATTGGTAAAGCATCTATATCCGCTCGAATCGCAACTACTTTCCCTTGTTCCGTTCCTCTTTTAATTGCTAGTACACTGTACTTCGTTGGTCTCGTTACTTCAAAAGAAGAAAATGAGCATAATGTATCATATATAAATTGCGAAGTTTCTTTTTCATGAAACGATAATTCCGGATACTTATGGAAATGCCGTCTCCATTTCATAATATTTTCTTCTGAAATAAGACTCTTCCACACTCTATTCATGATAATTTCCTCCTTTTAAAAAGATCTAGTAATTTAAAGTTTGCTCAGTCTCTACCGATTAATAAAAAACAAATATTATATTTTCATGTATTCTTATAGTCCACTTTTATGTATTCACACAATCCACTTTCTATTTACATGTCAAACCCATTACAAATTCATGCTGAATGTAATATAATTGCTAAGTTAGGGATTTTCTTTTTTAGTATTTAGTGCTAATATCAGAAAAGAGCCTTTTGACTTATTTTTACCTAAAATGTGGGATTTTGTTTTTTTCACAATAATGTAGGACATGATACCTACAAAGAGCTATTATTTCATTAAGCGAGGGAACGACATGGAAAGATTAAAAGAGATATGGTCTCAACCACTCACACAATGGGTTGCAAAGACGGTTTATTACCTTGCAATTTTATTTGCATTACTTTGGTTGTATGGATTCCATGATACAAACACAAGTACATTTATTTACAATGAATTCTAGGGTGGGAACGTTATGAAGTTATTAGAACAAATTGAAAAGTGGGCTGTAGAAACGCCTGATCAAACCGCTTTTGTTTGGCGAGATGCGAAAATTACGTACAAACAATTAAAGGAAGATTCTGATGCGTTAGCACATTGGATTTCTTCTGAGTATCCAGATGATCGTTCACCAATTATGGTTTATGGCCATATGCAACCTGAAATGATTATTAACTTTTTAGGTTGTGTAAAAGCTGGACATGCTTACATTCCTGTAGATTTATCTATCCCAGCTGATCGCGTACAACGTATCGCTGAAAATTCTGGTGCGAAATTACTTTTATCAGGAACAGAAGTAACTGTAACTGATTTACCAGTTCGTATCGTAAGTGAAGACAACTTAAAAGATATTTTCTTTACTCATAAAGGGAACATTCCAAATCCTGAACATGCGGTAAAAGGTGATGAGAACTTCTACATTATTTACACATCAGGAAGTACAGGTAATCCGAAAGGGGTTCAGATTACTTATAACTGTCTTGTTAGCTTTACAAAATGGGCTGTAGAAGATTTCAACTTACAAACAGGGCAAGTATTCTTAAACCAAGCACCTTTCTCATTCGATTTATCTGTAATGGATATTTACCCATCATTAGTAACAGGTGGTACACTTTGGGCAATCGATAAAGATATGATTGCACGTCCAAAAGACTTGTTTGCTTCTTTAGAGCAATCGGATATTCAAGTATGGACTTCAACACCATCTTTCGCTGAAATGTGTTTAATGGAAGCTTCTTTCTCTGAGAGTATGCTACCAAACATGAAAACATTCTTATTCTGCGGTGAGGTGTTACCAAATGAAGTGGCTAGAAAATTAATTGAGCGTTTCCCGAAAGCTACAATTATGAATACGTACGGTCCAACAGAAGCTACTGTCGCTGTAACAGGTATTCATGTTACAGAAGAAGTGCTTGATCAATACAAATCACTTCCAGTCGGCTACTGTAAATCAGACTGTCGCCTTCTTATTATGAAAGAAGACGGCACACTTGCACCTGATGGTGAAAAGGGTGAAATCGTAATTGTTGGTCCAAGCGTAAGCGTTGGATATTTAGGAAGCCCTGAATTAACAGAAAAAGCATTTACCATGATTGATGGTGAGCGCGCCTATAAAACAGGCGATGCTGGCTATGTAGAAAATGGTCTTCTATTCTATAATGGTCGTCTTGATTTCCAAATTAAGCTTCATGGTTATCGAATGGAATTAGAAGAAATTGAGCATCACCTTCGTGCGTGTTCTTACGTAGAAGGAGCAGTTATTGTTCCAATTAAAAAAGGTGAAAAATACGATTATTTATTAGCGGTTGTTGTTCCTGGAGAGCATTCATTTGAAAAAGAATTCAAATTAACATCTGCAATTAAAAAAGAACTCAATGAGCGATTACCAAACTACATGATTCCACGTAAATTCATGTATCAATCTTCTATTCCAATGACACCAAATGGAAAGGTAGATCGCAAAAAATTATTGAGTGAGGTTACAGCATGACCGCATATGGATCATTTTATTTTTTCGCTATAGTAGGCATTTTATTAATACCTACTATCATAGCTGGATTTAAAGGTAAAATGTTGCGTAAATATAATGCCTTTTTAACATTAGTAATGCTTGTTATTATCTTCTCTGATAAACCGAAGCAAGCAATCATGTTAGCCGCATTTATTATTTGGCAATATGTCCTTATTAAAGGCTATTTAATGTTAAGAAAACAAAATAATAGTACATTCACGTTTTGTATAGCTGTTATTTTATCGATTTTACCGCTTATTTTGGCAAAAATCGCACCGTTTGTACCTGAGCTAAAGTTTGTTGTATTTTTAGGAATGTCCTATGTAACATTTAGAGCAGTACAAATGGTATTTGAAGTTCGTGATAACTTAATTAAAGAACTTTCCTTCTTTAATTTTTGGGAATTCATTTTATTCTTCCCGGCTATCTCAACGGGACCTATCGATCGTTACCGCAGATTCCAAAAAGATATTCAAAAGCCACCTAGTGCAGAAGAATATCAAAATTTACTATATACAGGGCTAAACCGTATTTTCCAAGGTTTCTTGTATAAATTTATTATTGCTTACTTAATAAAGCAATATTTTATGGATCCGGCATTCGCTCAGCAAGATACAATCCTATCAAATATGATTTACATGTATAGCTATAGCTTATATTTATTCTTTGACTTTGCTGGTTATAGCTCATTTGTAATTGGTGTAAGTTATATGATGGGGATTAAAACTCCAGAAAACTTTAATAAACCATTCATTAGTCGTAACATTAAAGACTTCTGGAATCGCTGGCACATGAGTTTATCATTCTGGTTCCGTGACTTTATTTACATGCGTTTCGTCTTTTTCGCAACGAAGAAAAAGTTAATTAAAAACCGTTACACAATTTCGTATATCGGTGCATTTTTAAACTTTTTCATCATGGGAATATGGCATATTACTGGTGAGCATGTGTATCAATACATTATTTATGGTCTTTATCACGCTGCCTTGTTTATCTTATTCGATATTTTCGAACGAAAAAACAAGAAGCATAAGTTTTGGCCAAACAATAAATTTACACACGTCCTTGCGATTGTAATTACGTTCCACGTTGTATGTTTCGGTTTCCTTATTTTCTCTGGACACCTTAACAGATACTTTTAATGCACCCTTCTTATTCTATTAAGAAGTTGCACATATAATATATTCGGATATGAAGGAGATTTTAAAAATGGCAGAATTCAAAGAGCAAGTATTAGATATTTTAGAAGAAGTATGTGAAAACGATATTGTGAAAGAAAACTTAGATGTTCAATTATTTGAAGAAGGTATTCTTGATTCTTTCGCTGTAGTATCTTTATTAGTAGAATTCCAAGAGCGTTTAGAGATTGAAGTTTCTATTTCTGATTTTGACCGCGATGAGTGGGCTACACCAAATATGGTTATTAAAAAGTTGGAAGAAATCCGATGAACAAAGTAAAATTTGGTCCGATGCTTTTAGCATTGGCCCTTTTTGCTGTATTCTTACTTATTCCTACGCGCTTCCTACTCCCACTTTTAAGTGATGAGAAAGTAGAACAAGCTGCGACTTCTTTAAAAGAAGAAAAGATTCAAAGTATGATTTTACAGCAAAAGATGTTAGCAGACCCGAAATATCTTCCGATGTACGGTTCATCGGAATTCGCACGTATGGATGCTTTCCATCCATCGAATTATTTCAAAGTAAAGCCTGAAGGGTTCACACCATTCTTACTTGGACGCGGCGGAACACAAGACCTTGTACATGTATTAAACTTCGCATCTACAATGGATCAATTGAAAGATAAGAAAATGATATTCGTTCTTTCTCCGCAATGGTTTGTACCACAAGGTATTGATGAGACACATTTTGCACCTAACTTTTCAAAACAACAAGGTTACCACTTCATTTTCAACGATGATTTAAAACCTGAAATGAAAAAACAAATTGCAAAACGCTTATTAAACTTTGAGATTGTTAAAAAAGAAACTTTATTAAAAATTTCACTTGAAGGTATCGCCTACGATGATACAAAGTATAAAGTAAAAGCACTTGCTGCTAAACCTTTCGCTTATATTTATCGTAACATTCTAGATCGTAAAGATTTATTTACAGTTATGTTTAATATTAAGCCGCATAAAGAAAAGCTTGACCCATCATTGAAACAAATGAACTGGGAAGAAGCTCGTAAACATGCTGATCAAACAGGTGCAGTAGAATCAGGCTCTAACGAATACGGTATCGAAGATGATTACTTCAATAGCAAAATTAAGAAGAAATTAAAGCAACGTGAAGGTTACTTAAAAAATGATGCTTATGACCAATCACCAGAATATGAAGATTTACAAATTGTACTTGATTTATTAAAACAATCTGGCGCAAAACCGCTCTTCATTTCTGTTCCTGTAAAAGGTCCTTGGTATGATTACGCTGGCTTCCCGAAAGAAAAACGCGAATTATACTACAATAAAGTTCATGAGCAAATTAAGCAAGCTGGCTATCCAATTGCTGATTTCTCAAATCATGAATATGATAAGTACTTCTTAAAAGATCATATGCACTTAGGTTGGAAAGGCTGGGTTTACATCGACGAAGCTATCCAACAATTTTATAAAGCAAACTAACGAAAAGACCGCTTGAATTATTCAAGTGGTCTTTTTCTATATACACCTTGTAATTGTTCAATTACGTTCTCTGCTTCTTTCATGACACGTTTCACTACGTGCTGAGCTGATTCCGTTCGTGCTAATGATGATGCTTGTCCCGCCCAAAGCGACATATACTCTTCCTTATTTTGCTTCGCTGCTTCTTGACGTATTTTTGAAGTTAATACGTTTTGCACTGGATACATCGGTAAATTCTCTTCTCTTCCTTCATGTTTCTCTATAAATTCATTACGAATACCCCGTGCATATTTCCCGGAAAACGCACGGGTTACCGTTGTACTCGTATCTGTACTATGTAAAATCGCCTCTTTATACACGTCATGCGTAATACTTTCTTCACTCGTTAAAAAGGCTGATCCCATTTGAACAGCTTCTGCCCCTAACGCAAATGCCGCAACAAGCCCTTGCCCATTCATTACACCACCTGCTGCAACAATCGGGATATGAAGTACTTCCGCTACTAATTGCGGGATTAATGCAAATGTACCAATCATCGCATCTTGTTCTTTCCCAATAAACGTTCCTCTATGCCCTCCTGCCTCACTACCTTGCCCGACGATAATATCTACCCCTAACTTAGCAAGTGCTTTCGCTTCCGCTACATGGGTAGCTGTTCCGATAACTTTTATCCCTTCCTTTTTCAAATCATCTATTTCTTCTTTTTCTAACGTTTGAAATGCAAAACTAACGACTGGTACCTTTTCCTCTAATAATACTTGTAATTGTTCTTTATAGCTTTTTGGAAGTTTTAAAGTCTTTTCTTCTTCTATACCTAATTCTCTATTCACTCCACTAAGTAATACTTTCGCCTCGTTTACCTTCTCTTCTTCTATCTGTATCTCTTTCGTTAAAAGTAAATTAACACCGAAAGGCTTATTTGTTAGTTCCCTTATTTTATAAATCGCTTCACGGATTTGTTCTGGGCTCATATATCCTGCTCCAAGCGTACCTAATCCTCCGCTATTACTCACAGCTGCAACAAATTCTGGCGTTGTAATCGCTCCTGCCATACCTGCTTGAATGATCGGATACTTAATTTGTAATATATCTATTACTCGACTTGTAAACATCATTTTCCCTCCTACTTTCCCTATACCTTCTTTATATGACATGCTTTCCCCTTCTTTTACAAGGATTGAACTTTCGCTCAAGCGAATATATTGAAAGAGAAGGAGGCTGAGAACAATGATTTATCCAAATGCGTTACAAAAAGGTGATACAGTAATGATTATTGCACCGTCTGGCCCACCAACACTTGAGAATGTATTAAAAGGTGTGAACGTATTACAAGAGATGGGTTTATTTGTAATAATTGGAAAGAGCGTTTATGAAAAGTATGGATATTTAGCTGGAAGTGATCAAGTTCGTCTTGATGATATACATGAAGCATTTACAAATACTGAGGTCAAAGCAGTCTTTTGTGCACGAGGTGGTTACGGCAGCGCTCGTCTCCTCCCTTACATTCAATATGAAATCATTCAACGGAATCCAAAGATTTTTTGGGGATATAGCGATATTACGGCTTTACATACTGCCTTTTCACGTTATGCAGAGCTTGTAACTTTTCATGGTCCAATGATTGAAGAATTAGGAAAAGGTATAGATTCTCTCTCTTTATCTTCTTTCAATCAACTATTCCATCCGTATTCATCTATCTTATATGCATCAGAATGTATCGTACCTACCTCTCCATGTACAGTTACAGGCACATTAGTTGGAGGGAATTTAACTGTGTTAACAAGTATAATTGGCTCGCCCTATGAGATAAATACGTCAAATAGACTTTTATTGCTTGAAGATATTGGTGAAGAACCGTACCGCATTGACCGGATGTTAAATCAACTACTTTTATCTGGACAGTTTAATGAATGCAGTGGCGTTATTTTTACAAGTTGTCACGACTGCAACCCTTCTAAGCCATCTCAATCATTGCAAACAATATTATATGAATATTTCATGCCATATAATATACCTGTGTTATTCGGTTTACCGATTGGACATATAAGTCCAAATATCGGTATTCCCCTCGGAGCTACAGCAACAATAAATACAACTAACAAAACTGTTTCTATTTCTTCTGGTATAGCCACTCCATGTTCAAATTAAAAAGGAAAAGCTGCTAAGCTTTTCCTTTTACTTATAATAATTAAAGATTCGTCCTGATGCTATCTCTGCAATTTCTTCTGGAATAAATGTTTTACTCATATCTGTTCCAACATTTAATACAGCTGTAGCATCTTTCTCGATGCTACCCAATAATTCTTTTCCACGTATCGTAATAAGGGGTGTCCCTTCTGGCAACACAGCTTTTACAAATTCCAATTGTGTAAAGAATGGAACAATCCATCTACCCTCTCCTTGGAAATGACGTAAACGAAGTGTGCCTTCTGTTGCCCCGTCCTCTGCTTCTAATGAACCAGCAACATAAAACTCCGTTGTTAAGAGCAATTCATAAAATTCCTTTTGCTTTTGTTTATCATCTCCTGCTAAAACGAGTACTTCTTCTATTTTCTTTACTGGAATTTGCTTCATATGATGACACCCCTATTTTCAAAATGATTATACTTAGATTATACGAAATATTCTTATTTTTTTCTACATAATTCTGCAATTATTTTATCGAAATAGTTTTTAATATTTCTTTCGCCGTCACACTAGCAGCAAATTCATCATGCAAGTTTAAAAGCGTCATATTGTGAATATCCTCTGCGCTATACTCTGTGCCATCTGGACCGATGCGGTTAAAAGTAGCCGTCGCGTCACTCACTACATACGTTGTAAATCCTAAATTACCTGCCATCCGTGTTGTCGTCTCTACACAATGATTTGTCGTTAATCCTACAACTACTAAAGAAGTATAATCTTTTACTCGTAATATCTCTTCTAAATTTGTCCCAATGAACGCACTGTTAACAACCTTTTGAATAATAATCTCACCTGGTAATGGCCTCACTTCTTTTTTAAAACGTACTGTTTCTGCATCTAGATGAAACATTGACTCCACATTTTCTTTATTCACATGCTGAATATGAATAACTAGTAATTCTCTTTTTCTCCATTCTTCTAACAAAATTTTCATATTTTCTTCCGCAAAAAGGTTATTCCTTGTGCCCCAGTACGGTAAGTTAAATGCTTCCTGTACATCAATGATTATAAGTGCTGCGTGATTAAGCATATTATCCTCCTAGTTAATTGGGCTGTAATTGAAACAGAAAACCAAGTTGCTGTGACGCAGCAATAAAACAAATATAGGCACAAAGCTCTACAATTTCTTTTTCAGTCCAATATTGTTTTAATACATGAAACATATTATCATCTATCGCCTTTTGGTTATGAACAAATGCATGTGCAAAAGTAACGGCTACGCTAATTTCTTCTATCTTTTGTATATCATCCGGCTTTCCCTTTGCCATACAGTACGGACATTCATTCCCAAACGCTAATGTTCTTCTTACTTGCTCCTTTAACTCTGCGGAAAGGGTCCCTGTACTATACAGTGTATTCTCTAACGTACTCCACGAATTTAATATATCCGGATTATGCCCTAATAATTTTTGAAACTTTGTATCTCCTATATTTGATAATATAATTCTCTCCATCATTTCCCCTCCTATTTCCCTCTTTTTTATTGTAAAATAAATAAAGCTCACTTTACATTTCATATGAATCTTAATTTATAATTTTCCTTTACAAAAATTATCATTTTACTGGAGGTATATTTACAAATGCAATTAGACCGTGTTGATCGAAAAATTTTAAATGAATTATATAATGATAGTCGCCTTTCGATGCGCGAATTGGCAAAACGAGTAAACTTATCCGCTCCGTCTACTACAGAGCGTGTTCGTAAACTTGAAAGTGAAGGAATTATTCAAAAATACACAATCGATATCAATTATAAAAAAGCAGGACTTGTTTTAGATTGTATTTTAGAAATCACTTTAAAAAATGGTGATACAACACGTATGCAACAGTTTATTCAGTCTTATCCATCTGCAAGTTTTTGTTACCGAGTAACAGGAAGCTTATGCTACATTGTAAAAATCTCTGTTCCTTCACTCGTTGAACTTGAAGAATTTATCAATGATGTTTCTTCATATGCAACGACAGTTTCTCATATCGTATTATCAGAAGTAGCTCTTACTCCGGATATTGAACATATCTTCCCAGAAGATTAATTCATCTTTATTCACAAAAAAGAGTAAAAACCTCTTACATTGAGAATAAAAATGATATATCATGTATTAAAATACACAAAGTTCGAGAAAGGGGCTTTACATTGAAAATCTGGTTTTATGAAAAAACGGCACAATTAGATGACTTGCTTGGTATTTGGGACAATGTTCCGACCATCCCTCGAATTGGTGAAAAAGTTGAACTTCTAAAAACCGTTCGGATCGTTACAGATATTAAATACGTGAAAAATGGAAATAACTTCCGTGTAGAGATTATTACAAATTAAAAAGCAGCTCTCCTTTTCATACTGGAGAGCTACTTTTTCATGGCCTATAATCCGCCTTTTTTATAATAATCTTATCTTCTTCTACAGCTATTGTTACATACTCATTTTCTTCTAACTTGAGCTGGTTGACAGCCTCATCTGGCAGTTCCACCGCCATCAATCTATTCGTTAGTATAACTTGGCTATACATTTCATTTTCACGTGATGAATTCATCACTTTTTCTTCATTTATTAAGCGAAGCGGTGGCACACCTACTTCTTTTACAGTACGCCATTGTTTCCAAGTAAAAGGAATTAACCATAATAAACCGATAATCGCAAGACCAATGCCGATCCATAAATTACTTTGTGCTTGTAATTCAGTAATCGAGATTGCGTCACTTCCATCTCCACCTACAAATTGCATACTCGTTGCAATCAAATTATTTAGAGCATGCACAGCAATATTCGTCCATATATTTTTTGTCTTTATGTATAGAAGGCACATAATAACACCGAACATGAAAGCACCGATAACATCAAAATGGCCTAGTCCAAAAATAAGAGAGGATATAATAACTGCACGTTTAATCCCCCATTTGTAAGCCATTCGTTGTAAGAAAAAACCTCTAAAAATAACCTCTTCCATTATTGGGGCTAATACACATGCTGAAATGAAAGTAAATATCGTCATGTATATGTTACTCGTATTAATTACATTTCCATCTTCTAACATAGTAACTAAGAAATTTGGTACAGTATGTGCTAAAATATAAAATTGAATTTGAGATATACCGACTGAAAAAATTATTCCCATTATCGTTGCTAATACAATTAACCCCCAATGTAAACGTCCGGGTTTATCAAAAAAACTTTTAAAAACAACATTATTTTTACTTGTTTTTAAATATAGCCACAATAGTGGAAATGCGAAAAAGATTGATATTTGTGACAGGAACTCTATCGTATTGTCAGAAGCACCTGATAAAGTTAATGGAATCATCGTCAGGAACATCCCTATAATCATCCATCCAAAAAAACTACGTAGCCTTATACGTGAAAATGCATATTGCATATTGAACACCTCCAGAGATGATATAAAGTGAAACTTTAATCAGTGGGGGTTTTGTTCATCCCCCACTGATTATTAGTTGAACCAATCGGGCTTTTACGGGCAGTTGATCTCCCACCTAACTTCTTTGCTCCAGCCGAATTTTTGGGTGGGAGTTTTACTGCCCGTTAATGCGGGATAAAGTGAAACTTTAATCAGTGTTTTATGGGTAGCCCTTCTCCCACAAATGGCCGAATAACTAAATTATAATATGAATATAGTTGAAAATCTTCCTATTTTTCTCAAATAATTTCGGACAACATATTTATTAAATTATATAATAACGACCTTATTTGATATACGATATCGATGTTCTTCAACTTAGTTACAATTATATTCCTAAGTAAATATGTATTTGCCACACTTAAAAACTATATAAATCAAAAAAATTTGGTTAATAAAAATCCCCGTTAACACGGGGATTCTTTCTATTATAATACGTCACGTTTTTGGAATAATACACTTGATGCTACAAGTAATACAGCAAAGTATGCAACTACAAGTAATAATGAAGTTGTAAACGTAAATTCTGTAAATGGTGGTTCTACTCCGCCACTTACTAATTTATTGCTGTCGTAAACACTTAAATTTAGATGGAAAAACACCACAAATTTCGCTACACCTTTTGCAAACATTATTAGCACCATATTAATTGCTCCTTGCAAGAAAAATAGGAACAACGTAATAATTAATGGTAATACAGACTTTCTAAATACGTTTGCTAAGAAAAAGGCAAGAGTTGCAAAGAAGAACGGTGAAAGTACTTGATATAAAATGGACTTCATTATGATTCCTAACGTTAATTCTGTTTTACTACCATCCATTACAATCCCACCAATAATCATTGCGATTAACGTGCTAGCAAATATGATAAATAATATAGTAAGTAACACTGTAATATATTTAGAGAACAAAACTATAATTCGTTTTCTCGGACGGATTAATAACTGCTTAATTGTACCTTTTTGAAACTCATCAGTAATTGTACGAGAAGCAATCGTAATTCCAAAAATTGTTGCAAACAAGGTAATTAAACCAATATCTGAACTTACAAAATCTAAATATGATCCTTTAAACTCATGTCCTCCTCCCCATTTCAGCATCGCTAAAACTCCCAAAATCTCCAATGCTGCAATTACACCTATTAAAATGTACATACCTTTTTTCGCATGTAACTTCAAAAATTCATTTTGAATTAATTTAAACATTACGCTTTCACTCCCCCTGTAATCGCTAAGAATTCATCCTCTAACGTTTTATTTTGAACAGTAACACCGTATACGAGTACATCAGCATTTACTAGCTCTTTTACAATTTGCGGAATCCCTTCTTTCATTATAGGTGTCACAATTACATTCCCTTGTTCCTTACCTTTAATGATTTCATTTGCTTTCTGAACTTGATCTACTTCAAACGCTACAACTACCGTTTCATCATGCTTCGCTTGTTCATGTAAGTTATACTCTTGCACAAACTCACCTTGCTTTATAATAACGACGCGGTCACACATTAATTCAATTTCACTTAATAAATGACTTGATACAATGACTGCAATATTTTCTTCCTTCGCTAATCGTTGTAAATAGTCACGAATTTGGCGAATACCAGCTGGATCTAATCCATTTGTCGGTTCATCTAAAATTAATATTTTTGGTTGGTGAAGTAACGCTTGTGCGATTCCTAGGCGTTGTTTCATTCCAAGTGAATATGTTTTCACCTTTTTATGAATGGCATGCTCTAAATCAACAAGCTTTATAATTTCAGCGATACGCTCTTTACTAATTGGGGTAATTGCCATGTTTGCAAACTGCTTTAAGTTTTGCATTCCTGTCATATAATCATATAGCTCGGGATTTTCTACAATCGCTCCAATTTGCTCTAGCGCCTTTTCACGCTCTGTGCGAATACTATGGCCACAAATTGTAATATCACCTTCTGTCATCGAAATAAGACCTGTCATCATACGAATTGTCATCGTCTTACCACTACCGTTCGGTCCAAGGAACCCGTATACTTCTCCTTCTTGAACCTCAAATGATAAGCCCCGAATAATTTCTGTCTTACCAATCTTTTTTCGAACATTTTCTAATTTCACTACTACGTTTCCCAATGCTGACTCCTCCTTTAGACTTCTAGTTTTTTGTCGATGATATAAGCAATTACATATACTAGTAAGGCACTAACAATTATCATAAAACTTATATTAAACATATTAAATCCATTTTCTTGAAACATATCAATAAACAGATTGTCACTTTCACTACGATATTCTACTCTTCGCAACCCTTGGAAAGCTGGAGCTAATTTTCCTAGCAATGTTGTCACTAAAGTAATCGATATACTTACTATTAGAGAAATAATGACAATCATTATATTTTGTATCTTCTTCTTCTTAGTAAGCAATTTAACGAGAGTAACTGCTAATAAAATTTGTAACACCGCAAATGAAAATTCAAACAAATCACTCATTGTGTATATTAAATTATTTATTATACCTGCTTGCATAACCTCTTTTGCATCTATATATACATACGTCGTAGGAAATGCTAATACATAACCCACATAGAAAAGAATTCCACATATTCCATACCATATAGCCATTACAATAAAAAAGAAGATAAGGATAGAAAAAACATATTGTTTCCCAGATATCGCTGTAACCCGTAGCAATGGATTTGTTAGTAAACGTGAACACGACTTCATCGTTTGTAAAAACATATACAATACATAAAATATGAAGATCATAATAATAAATCCGAATATCGCTTCTTGTTTTATCACAGCTGTTTCACTCTTTTTTACAATCATTTGTGAAAATAAAATCGCTTCAATTAACACAAAAATTAAAAAAGTAACAATATATTTTTTCTTATTCACATTCCATAAATAAGAAAGTAACGACTTCACTTACTAAACACCTCCTTAAACAATTCATGAACTGCTTTCCCTCTCTGAAAACGTAACTCTTCCACATTTTCATACAATACAATTTCTCCATCTTTTAAAAAGATTACTTCATCAAAAATATTTTCAACTTCATTTATTAAATGAGTTGAGATTAGTATCGTACAATCTTCTCTATAAAATTGTAGAATGAGATCCAATACGTGCTCTCTAGAAACGAGATCAATCCCGCCAAGTGGTTCATCCAGTACGTATAACTTCGCTTTTCGAGAAAACGTTAAAATAATTTGAAGCTTTTCAACCATACCTTTTGATAATGCTGTAATTTTTTCTTCTAATGGTATTTTAAATTCCGCAATCGTATCTACTGCTTTTTGAATATCAAAGTCTTTATAAAAATCTCTATAAAAGAATAATGCATCTTTTACAGTCATCCAATCATCAAAGACTGGCTTATCAGACATAAATGAAACGATTTCTTTCGTCTCTAACCCTATTTTTTTACCGTTAATTGCTATGCTACCTTCTGAAGGATGTTGCAAGCCTGCAATCATTTTCAATAACGTCGTTTTCCCGCTCCCGTTATCTCCAACAAGCCCAACGATTTTTCCTTCTGTAATCTCTATGTTTAATTCCCGGATCACCGCTTTCAATCCGTATCGCTTCCATAGATTCTCTATTCTTAATAGCTCTGTCATTCGTTCTCCTCCCTTTTCTTATTTAATGAAGAACGAAGAATTGAAAGAATTTCTTCTTCTGAAAAACCTAAATTGTCCATTCCATCTATAAAAGAATGAAGTAATTCTTTCGCCATATCTTTTCGCAGCTCCATAATTTTCTCCCCTTCATTCGTTACATATCGCCCCATTCCTCTACGTGTTACAACAACTTCATCCCGTTCTAGCTCTTGAAATGTACGTTGAATCGTATTTGGATTTACTTGCAATTCACTCGCTAATTCACGTACGGAGGGAATTTTATCACCAGACAATAAATGTCCTGTTACAATTTCCTTTTTTATGCATTCCATTACTTGAATGTAAATTGGTGTGTTTGGAGAAAACTCGATTTTCATTTTCCCCCTCCTGTCTTAGTGTGTTAGTTAAATAGTACACTAAGACAAATTATATGTAAATACTTACAACATAACTTCCTCGTATTCGCCGAATTTCGAGGTGGGAGTCTTACTGCCCGCAAATAGCGGAATAAAATGTAATAAAAAAGCAGTGTAACTTTTCGTTACACTGCCTTCCTGTAATAAAATACAGGTAAATCTATGCTAATTATAGTTTCAATCGTTTGAATTCACATATAACCTTTTGCGAAATTTATTTTCCTTTTACTTGAGTTAGCACAGATTTAAACGTATTAATAACTGTATCTACTTCTTCATAACTAATTGTAAGGGATGGTTCAATACGAATTGTTTTTGAGTTAATTAATGTTCCCGCAACAAGAATTCCTTGATCAAACATCGCCTTTGACACTTCATAACCAATCTCGTCTTTATGGAATTCAATCCCAATCATTAAACCTTGACCACGAATTTCAAAGATTTTATCTTCGTGCCCTGCTGCTGCTTGTTTCAATCCATTCAAGAAATACTCCCCAACTTCCATAGCTCGTTCCGGTAATTTCTCTTCCAATAATACATGGATTGTTGCAATTGCAGCAGCACATGCAAGAGGATTTCCTCCAAATGTTGTTGTATGCATAAATGGATTTTCAAACCAACTTTTGAATACATCTTCTTTCGCAACAATAGCTCCCGCCGGCATTACACCTCCACCAAACGCCTTCGCAAGACAAATAATATCCGGCACTACATCATATAATTCTGCAGCAAACATTTTTCCTGTACGTCCCATTCCAGTTTGTACTTCATCAAAAATAAGGAGTGATCCAAACTCATCACAAAGCTCTCGTACTTGTTTCAAATAATTTTCTGGAGGTAAAATAATACCGCCCTCTCCTTGAATTGGTTCTAAAATAACTGCTGCAACATCTTCTCCTACTAATGCACATGTCTCAAATGTTTTTCTCATCATATCAATGTCGCCAAATGGAACGTGACGAAAACCCGGAATCAATGGTAAGAATGGCTTACGGAACATTCCTTTTGCCGTTCCTGATAAGGAACCAAGACTCTTACCATGGAAGGCACGAGTTGTAGCAATGAAAGTTGTTCGTTCACTATACATTTTTGCTAGTTTTAATGCTGCCTCCACACTTTCTGTACCACTGTTTGTAAAGAAGGAATATTTCAAATCACCCGGTGTAATATCCGCTAAAATCTTTGCAAGCATTGCTCGAAGTGGATCCAGTAAATCCTGACTGTGCAATGCTTGACGTTTTAATTGATCTGTCACAGCTTTTACCACTTTCGGATTACGGTGACCAACATTATAAATTCCAAATCCACCTAAACAGTCAATATATCTTTTACCGTTAATATCCATGAAACAAGATCCTTCATCTGACCATTCTACTGCTGCAAATTGTCCATCTTTTGTTACTGTTTTTCTATAAGCAAGAAAACCAGGGTTTACATGCTCTCTAAATCCATCTACTGTTTCTTTTTGAATCCAGTTCGCCTCTTCTTCAGTAACCTTTTCTTTTTCAATTAACTGTAGTACTTTCGTAATATACTCATTTATATTTGAACCTTTTACATCTTTCTCATTCAATTTATTTTCTACGTTCGTTCCCATCTATTTCACTCCTACATTTTTTTTATTTGCAAACCAGCCTATTGGTTCTACTTCTAGATTTATATTAATCTGCTTAATTTCTTGAAATTCTTCTAAACCAAACGTTCCTAGACTACGACCTATACCACTTTGCTTATATCCGCCCCAAGGTGCCTCATTGTATGTTGGATGATAGCTATTAATCCACGTAATTCCTGCGCGAAGTTTGCGAATCACACGCATTGCTTTTGCACCATCAACTGTAAATACCCCTCCAGCCAAACCATAGTCTGTACCGTTTGCCAACTCAATTGCTTCCTGTTCGTCTTTAAATTTTTGAATTACTACAACAGGACCGAAGATTTCTTCCTGGACAATACGCATATCAGGTTTTACATTGACAAAGACTGTTGGTTCAATAAAGAAACCATCACCTTTTCCATCCTCCATTATTCGTCTACCTCCGCAAGCAACGTTTGCACCTTCGTCTTTCCCAATTTCAATATAACGTAATACTTTTTCCATATGTTCTTGACTTACAAGTGGCCCCATTTCTGATTCTGGATTATCACCAGGCCCAACGTTAATTTGCTGTGCTCGCTCTACAAAACTATTAACAAATTTATCATAAATCTTTTCTTCTACAAGGATTCTTGATCCTGCTGAACATACTTGTCCGCTACCTGCATAAATACCGAATAGAGCATAATCAATAGCGGTCTCAAAATCTGCATCTGCAAAAATAATATTTGGAGATTTCCCTCCAAGTTCTAACGAAATCTTTTTCATATTATCTGCCGCTGTTCTCATAATGTGCTTACCTGTTTTTGTTCCACCTGTAAAGGAAATCATGTCCACTTTATTACTCGCTGCAATTTCATTTCCTACTATTGGACCGGCCCCCATTACCATATTGGCAACACCTTTTGGTAGCCCTACTTTTTCAAGGATTTCGAATAGCTTTGTTGCAGTGATTGGTGTCACTTCAGAAGGTTTAAACACAATTGTATTTCCAGCTGCTAAAGCAGGTGCAATTTTCCATACACTCATCAATAGTGGATAATTCCATGGAACAATTAATCCACAAACACCAACTGGCTCTCTTACAACCATCGCTTGCATCGGATCGGCTACATGATATGTTTGACCATCTGGCTTTGTAATCAATCCGGCATAATAGCGAAAACAAGCCGCTGCATCTCCAATATCTCCTTCTGCCTCACGGTACGTTTTCCCATTATCCATTGTTTCAAGGTATACTAATTCTTCTATATTTTTATCAATTTCATCTGCTATTTTAAATAAATATGATGCCCTTTCAGCAGTGGATGTTTCTGACCAAATTCCACTATCGAAAGCCGCTCTTGCCACTTCTATCGCGTATTTTGCATCCTCAATCGTTCCCTCAGGTGCATATGCTATACCCTTGCCATTCGCAGGGTTAATAATCGTTCTTTTCTCTTGATTACTAGAATCTATCCATTCACCGTTTACATACATTTTTAAATCTAGCACTATATTGAATCCTCCTTTATCGATCGTTTATATATTTATAAGCAAATTTCATGCCAATATTTAAAATTCAAAGGAATCATACATAAAGTGAAACTTTAATCAGTGGGGGTTTTGTTCATCCCCCACTGATTATTAGCCCTCACCAATCGGGCGTTTACAGGCAGCAGGGCTCCCACCTAACTTCTTTGCTCCACCTGAATTTTGAGGTGGGAGTTTTACTGCCCGCAAATAGCGGGATAAACTGACTATTTTCTTAAAAACAACAAATAATTTATGCATTTTCGCATACACTATTCCATTTTGCATAAACCGGAACGTTAATCATTTCCGCTACCGCCTTCACGACCCCGGACTTGAACTCTAGAGAATATGTACATGCTGGGCGCACACAAAAAGGAGAAGTCTATGTGACCTTCTCCTTTTTTAGGAATAAGAGATGATATCAGCCGCTATCCCTTTTTCACTAACAATTTTTTGATATTTACGACTCACTGAAGATTGGCTGATTCCAAGAGCTTTTGCAGCCCTAGTCGTTGTTTTATACTGCTTCATTGCAAGTAAAATCAATTGTTCTTCTACAGAATGTAGTGCTTCTTGTAATGGTAATACTCTTGTAATAACTGGTTTTGATTTTTTAAAGTCATAACCAGGTGTTAAAAACTTACTAACAAACTCCGCTTCAATTACTGGATCGTCTGCTGATACGACTAAACGTTCAATCATATTTTGTAATTCACGTACATTTCCTGGCCATGAGTAAAACTCTAGTAAGCTAAGCGCATCTGGAGTTAAATGATAATTTTTATTATATTTTTCATTTAACTGTTGCAAGAAATGAAAGGCAAGTACCGGAACATCTTCCATTCGCTCTCGTAGAGAAGGAACTCGCAACGGAATTACATTTAGGCGATAAAATAAATCTTCACGGAATGTTCCAGATTCCACCATCTTTTCAAGACTCTTATTTGTAGCAGCAATAATTTGTACATTTATTTTCGTAGGTATTGTACTTCCAATAGGAATTACTTCTTGTTCTTGCAAGACTCTAAGTAATTTCACTTGCAAATGTAAAGGCATTTCTCCAATTTCATCTAAAAATAAAATACCTTGATCAGCCCGCTTAAAATATCCTTCTTTTCCATTTTTATCGGCTCCTGTAAAAGCACCTTTCGTATAACCAAATAGTTCACTTTCTAACAAAGTTTCTGGAATTGCACCACAATTTAATTTTAAGAATGGCTTTGAAGACCGGTTTCCAAGTTGATGAATTGCCTGAGCAATTACTTCTTTTCCGACGCCAGATTCTCCAGAAATAAGAACATTGGAAGAAAAATCTGCTATTTTTTTAGCTTGGTTAATAATTTGCTCCATTTTTGGACTACAGTAAATAAGCTTCTTAAGAAAACGATCTTTATTTTTAAAGTCATCTAACTCCTTCTTATATCGCTCTGATATCTTCTTTATTTCATGTAATTCCGTCTTCAATCTCGTCGCTTCGGTAATATCCCTTGATGCAATAATAATACGATGAAGCTCTCCGTTTTCATTAAATACAGGGTTTCCAACTGCTAATATTTTTCTTCCGCTTTTTGTTTCTTGTACAACTGATACCTTTTTTTGTTTTTCCAACACTAATCGCGTAACAGATGGACTAAATAATCCTTTCTTTTCTAAGTCTAAAAGATTTTTTCCTAAAAGGTCTTTCAAATTACTCCCCCAAAAATCATTGATAACAGTTTCACTATAACGAATTAATTCCCCTTTATGATTAACAACTAATATTTCATCATAAATACTAGACAAGATTGCATGTAAATCTTCATTTAAATCCTTTATATATTCAATTTCCATCGCCATGTCCTCGACCATCGGCAAATCTTGCACAATAATAACCATTCCTTCAATACTTTGATCAAAGTTTGGAATCGGACTATAGTCAACTAATACACCCATCTCATTTGTGATTTGTAATTGATTCAAGATCGTTTTTCCCGTTGTAAATACGTTATTAATGTGCTCTTCATTAAAAATCAGTTCTGCTGGTACATTCATAACTTTTTCAGGAGTCGATTTAATCATCTTCAAACCAGACTCATTGCAATTTACAATTTTCTTTTCACGATCTACTACAAAAATCCCCATTGGAATAGACGTTAAAATAATTTTCAATATATCAACACTCTGATTTTCTTGTTTAAATAGTTCTGCAAAAACGTCCTCTCTTCTTATATATCCTGTTAGCTCATCCATTTCATTTTTTACTATCGCAATCGGCGCTCCAATAATTTGAAAAAGAGCTGTTAAAGAAATATCTTTACTAAGATGACATATTGTATCTAGTGAAACAGCATTTGAAAGCAATACCTTAGAAGTTAATCCCTTACTATTTGATAGCAGATCCTTCACATGAACGTATGCAAATAATTTCTCCTCTCTTTTTAAAAATAGAAAAGATTCTTTTATATTTTTAACATCTATATTCCATTCCTTTTCAGATTGATCGATAGATAGAGAAACAATAGGTCTAATTTTTTTATGAGCAATGGAAAACATGCTGCTATTCCTCCTTTGAACTATATAATTTGTATTGTATCATTAAATGCAGATTTTTTTAATTAATCTGAAAATAAAGCATTTTTTTCTTTACTTAATAAAAAAAGGAAGATGAACGCCTCCATCTTCCTCATTGTTCTATTATTAATCACTACCATTAACGAAAAGATCTTCTTGAATATAAGCTAATACCATGCCTGGAATTACTTTATCTCCTGCCTCTACTTCTAAAGATTGAACTTCTCCACTACATCCCATCTTAATTACTTCCAGTTTACCATTCATATCTTTAATAGAGAATAATGGCTCCCATTCATAAATTCGAGAATCCTTATTAATAGACACTTTTTCAATTATTCCATAACATGGGCTCGTAATAATATCATAATACACAATCAATCATCCCTTTCTTTTATTCTATTAATATTGTTCTTCTAACCTTTGTGACTGAAGAATCATATAGAAAAAGTTTTGAAGCTCTTCTATATCTTCTACCTCAATTCCTAGCCTTGGTGCCCAATATTGTTCCTCTCCAATATCTTCTTGACTTAATAAAACCATTCTCCCATTTTGAATTGAGGTAACCATTGCTTTTCCAAGAAACTGTTGCGAATACGTAACAGCTATATCGTAACGATGACTATTCGACAAAATGCAATAATAGCCGATTTGTTGTCTCTCCACTTCTTCTAATAAAATATCCAGTTTCATTTGGTCCCTCCTTTAGGTTAAAAATGCAACTAGCATATTAGACGTAATATTTCTACAACTTCGCAACCACCTTCAATGAAATGATTTTCAAGTTCAACTGTATTTGTTTTCTGCTTGGATTACGACCATAACACCCCGCTTTTATATTTTTACTAATTGTACAAAGCAATAATTGTGCCAAAAGAAAATACCATGTTGACCATCATTTATCAGCCATCCTCCCTAGACTTGCCCCTCTTCCTTATGAATCGTTGAATGAATTATGCAATACTGCATGATTGCCCAATCTTCAAAGCAAAAAACATCGGATCCATTCCCGATGTCTTTTTCTTTTTTATCCCGCTATTTGTGGGCAGTAAAACTCCCACCTCAAAATTCGGCTGGAGCAAAGAAGTTAGGTTGGAGCCCCGCTGCCCGTAAACGCCCGATTGGTGAGGGCTAATAATCAGTGGGGGATGAACAAAACCCCCACTGATTATAGTTTCACTTTATATTTCCTGTACTTCTTCAAAATGCATTTGCGGAGGAGCTGAACGAAACATGTTCGTAATATATAGAAGGTACCCAATTCCAATAGCAGCCCAGCAAAGTCCCAAAATAAGTGAATGGATATTGAGGTTAAACCATAGTACTGCTACAGTAGCAGCACCCAAAATAGGCATAACTAGGTAATTTAAGAAATCTTTTATCGTTTTATATCTTTTTTTCTTGATTATATAGTAAGAAATCACAGACAAATTAACAAATGTAAATGCAATAAGCGCTCCAAAGTTAATAAGAGATGCTGCTGTTTCTAAATCAATGAATATAGCGAAGAGCGAAATAATTCCTACAAAAATAATATTATATACTGGAGTTCGCCAGCGAGGATGAATGTACCCGAATATTTTCTTCGGAATTACATTATCTCGCCCCATTACGTATAATAACCTGGATACACTTGTATGAGAAGCTAAACCAGACGCAAGTGTCCCCATAAGGGTTCCTACTAAAAAGAAAGCTTGAAATAATTTCCCACCAACATATAGTGCAATTTCTGGAGATGCTGATTCTTGATTTTTAAATACAGATGTATCTGGAAACATAGATTGTGTAAAATACGTAGTAGTAATGAATAAAACTCCACCGATTAAAGCAGTAAGAAAAATAGCTCGAGGAATTGTTTTCTTCGCGTTTGGTGTCTCTTCTGAAAATGTAGTTACTGCATCAAAACCTAAAAATGAGAAACAAAGAATTGTTGCACCTGCAACTAACGGTGATATTTGTATATCTGATTGAAAAAACGGCTGAATGGAAAAAACTTCTCCTGTTCCCTCTCCCGCTAATAAGCCTTTTATAACTAGAAAAACAAATACGGCCATTACTAACACTTGAAATATTACTAAGAACGTATTGAAATTAGCAGTAACATTTACGCTAATCATATTTATTAATGTAACAAGGAGAACAAAGCCAATGACCCATACCCAACTAGGAACACTTGGGAAAAATGCTGACATATAAATTCTCGTTAATAGTGCGTTCACCATCGGTAGAAACAAATAATCCAATAACGCGGACCATCCAACAAGAAACCCAAGCCTTGCACTAATTGTCTTCTGTGTATACGTATACGCTGATCCAGCGGTAGGAAAAACCTTTACCATTTTGCCGTAGCTTGCAGCGGTAAACAACATCCCCGCTAATGCAATAAGATAAGCTCCTGGAACATGACCACCCGTTTTTTCAGAAACGATTCCAAATGTATCAAACCCAACCATCGGTGTCATATACCCGACCCCTAGCATAACAATTGACCAAAGCCCTAATGAACGTTTTAAACCAACTACTTTTCCCACCTATCATTCCCCCTACTTTCTCTATCTAATTTCCATTTAAAAATCGACAGTTAAAAGGAAGCGTTTTCAATTAACTGTATATCACACCGGATATTACCTCCCTTTTCTTTACTTTTTAAATATTCATGCAATTTTCAAGCCAAAATTTCTAGCATTTAAAAATTCAATAGTAAAAAGAACGTATAGGTGGAGTTGGGTCTCATTTCTTCTCATTTTTTATTCATTTTGGCATAAGTTATTCAATCTCTCATACGGCTAAATATGAAAAATAAAACTTTAATCCTTGTTTTTTTATTCCCACTTCCTCAAAAATTGGGCTTTTACAAGATTAAAATATTTCCATGAAATAATAACATTATGTAAACTATTCATAGCAAAAAAGCTGTCTTTTCTATAAAGACAGCTTTTTCTATAACACTATATTAAAAATTGAATACGAAGTCATCGTCTGCTAACTTTTCAACATTCGTTGCTTTTACGTAACCATTTCCTTTTACAGAGAAGAAGTCATGGTTTTTCGTATCTGTACGTAAACCATTTAAAACGATTGGGTTAATTTCTTCTTCCTCAAACTTCGGCTCAAGTCCTAAGTTCATAAGTCCTTTATTCGCATTGTAACGAACGAAACGATTTACATCCTCTACAAGACCGATAGAAGTATAAATTTCTTCTGTGTATGCCAATTCAATTTCATACAGTTCCATTAATAACTCTTGCGTTTCCGTTTGTACTTCTTGTTGCTCTTTTGCAGAAAGTTCTGTGAAGATTTGTTGTGCTAAAATACCAACGAATACGCCGTGAATTGACTCGTCACGAATTATTAAGTTAATAATCTCACCACTTGCCGTCAATTTGCCTTGACCTGCTAAGTAAAGTGGATAGAAGAACCCACTATAGAATAAGTAACTTTCTAAGAACACACTTGCTACCATTGCCATGTATAACTCTTTTTTCGTTACTTCAGGCTTTAATAAACGACGATAGTAACTAGTAACAATACCAGCTTTTTTCTCAAGTAATGGATGGTTATCTACCCATTCAAAAATATCATCAATTTCTTCTTCAGTAGCTAACGTTGTGAAAATATGGCTGTAACTCTTCGCATGTACTTCTTCCATAGCGCCCATGAAAGCTAATACACTTTTCGCTTGTAAATTTTCAAGATGAACAAGTACAAGAGGCATCCCTTCGCCGCCTTGTTTCGTATCTAAAAGTGTTAAACCACCTAATACACGCTTATAAGCAATTTGCTCTTCTTTTGATAATTGTGCCCAAGTATTTTTGTCAGAAGACACTGCGATTTCTTCTTCTGTCCAAAACTGAGCGATGTTTTGCTTCCAAAACATTAAACTAAAATCATCTTCTTTTTTGTTCCAGTTTACCGCACGCATTAAATCGCCCCTTCTCTAAATAAACATAAAAAATTGATAACTAAGCATGAGCAGGGTTCAGAAAAACCCTGCTCATAATGTCTCACTTTTTATATTAAACGGTACAAGCCACGCACTCTTCCACGCTTAATTTACGTGTTCTCGTATAATAAAGACTCTTCAAGCCTTTTTTATGTGCATAAATGTAGTAACGTGCTAACTCACGTGTTGAAATATCACTATTAACATAAAGAATGGTACTAATTCCTTGGTCAATATGTTCTTGAACCTCTGCGATTAAATCAATTAATTTAAACTGATTCATATCGTAAGAAGATTTATAGTACCAGAACGTATCTTTTGATAAATACGGCATTGGATAATATGTTGTCGCATTCGCATACGTTCTTGATTCAATTTGACTTACGATTGGCATTACGCTTGAAGTTGCATTTTGAACGTAACTGATCGATTGTGTCGGAGCGATTGCAAGACGATATGAGTTGTATAAACCATTCTTCTGTACTTGCTCTTTTAAACTTGTCCAATCTTCTTTTGTTGGAATATGAATTCCTTCAAATAATTGCTGAACTGTTTCAGTTACTGGGCTGTAATCTGTTGTTTCATACTTTTCAAAGTATGTGCCGTTTGCATAATCAGACTTATCGAAGTCTTTAAATGTTTCGCCTTTTTCTTTAGCAATCTCCATACTTTTCTCAATCGAGTAGTAATTTAACATCATAAAGAATGTACGAGCGAATTCTTTCGCTTCAGCACTTTCATAAGCGATTTTATTTTTTGCTAAATATCCATGTAAGTTCATTGCTCCAAGTCCAACTGAATGAAGCTCATCATTTGCTTTTTTCACAGTTGGGGCATTCGGAATGATCGTCATATCAGAAACAGCTGTTAAAGCTTCCATTCCCGCATGAACTGCTTCACGAATTTCTTTATTTTCCATTACGTTTACGATATTTAACGATCCTAAGTTACAGTTAATATCACGGCGGATAATGTCTTCTGTACCGTAATCATTTATTTCAGAAGTTTCTTGAAGCTGGAAGATTTCTGTCTCGAATGTTCAACCGAGTTCGCTACTCCTCAGTCCGTTGCTCATGCAACTGCTGTATGTCACCATACAGGACAGACTATATCATCACCTACAGCATTACCTGGTTAGGTGCTCCGCTTTTCGAGCGCCAATCGCTTGCGCTCTACTCCCAAATGGGATAGTCGTTAGGCTTTTACTTATCTTAATCTTTCAGAAAGTCTCTTATTACTTTATGTTGTTCAATAACTCTGCTATACAAAATAATAAGATACATTCTGAACTTTTATATTTTCATTCTAAGATAAGATTTAGCACGGTAGGTTACCTCAAACTTGAGGCTTTCCCCGTTTAACGGAGTTTTCGACTAGCATTTCTGCTAGAAGGTGCTACATATTTAACACAAGTTCGACATCTTCACAGTTCCAATATCCTTCAGTGGATGCTGGTTATTTGCATTTGATTTAAACATTAAGTATGGGTAACCAGACTCAAGCTGAATCATAGCAATTTTAATAAGCATATCACGCGCACTAATATCTAGTGGCTTCTTCTTCACTTTCGGATTGCTCATTAATTCATCGTACATTTCGTCGATATCTATATCATCTAAATGTTTTCCGTACTCTTTAAATACTGTATAAGGCGCGAAAACATGGAAAGGTTCGTTTTTCTCAGCAAGCTCAAAGAACTTACTTGGAATGATAATTCCGATTGATAGAGACTGAATACGGCTCTTCTCATCGGCATTTATTTTTTTTGTATCAAGGAATTCTATAATATCCCAATGGAAAATGTTTAAGTATACAGCGCCGGCACCTTTTCGTTGGCCAAGTTGATTCGCATATGAAAACGAATCTTCAAGCAATTTCATAACAGGCACTACACCACTTGCGGCGTTATCAATACCTTTAATTTGCTCACCACGTGCGCGTAGCTTAGATAAGTTTAAAGCTACTCCACCACCGATTTTCGATAATTGCATCGCAGTATTAATGTTAAAACCGATTGAATTTAAGCTATCGTCCATCTCTAACAAGAAACAAGACACCATTTCTCCTCTTCTGCTTCTTCCCGCATTTAAAAAGGTTGGTGTCGCTGGTTGGTAGTTTTGTTTTACAATCATGCTTGCGAATTGTTTTGCCTTCGCAACATCACCGCGTCCTAAGTATAATGACACAATTGCTACACGATCTTCATAGCTTTCTAAGTATTGTTTTTGATCATTCGTTTTTAACGCATAATCTTTATAGAACTTAGATGCTGCCATATAAGATTGGAACTCGAAGTTTTCACCATAAGCGATGTTATAAACTCCTTCTACTTCCTCCAAGCTATACTCGTCCAGAACGTTGTAATAGTAATCATGTTCTTTCATATACTCCATTCGCTCTGCCACGCTATTAAAATGAACGGTATTCTCTCTAGCTTCTTCCATAAAGACTTCTAATGCCTCTTTATCTTTATGAAGCTGATAAAAACCGTCCTGCATTTGCGTGATTTCATTATTCAGTTCAATGTGTCGCAATCTCCCGCACCCTTTCTTTAAAATATTCTACATCATTATTTGTTCCAGATAACTCAAATTTTGATACAATAGGCACTTCATATTTAGTAGAAATTTTGTCAGCACTTGCACCAAACATGTCTCCCCAATTACGATTGCCACTTGCAGATACGCCTTTTAATTTTTCATTATTGCGTTCTAAAAAGTCTAAAACACGTTCCGGTACATTTCCAAAACCTGTTGTATACGTAATAAGAATAAAGTCTTCATCTAATACTAGAGCTTCATCAATTTGAACGGCCGGCATATTTAATTTGTGGATGAAACGCTTCACGTTTCCTGTCATAGAATCATATGCAACTAACATTTCCGACCCTCCCTCTCCAATCTATATTCTCTGTATGTCGTTTCTTGATTTCTCTATATATTGTATTACGTTTCAAAATAAGACACAAGATATATGTATAAATTCTTTCTTTTTTTAACTTTTACTTTTCGACATGACCGTCGATTTTTTTCAATACAAAGACTATGAAACAACATTCTAAAACTCATGTCAATAAAGTGCTTTTCAAAAAAGTTGTCAACGAATTTAACCTTATTTTTAAAAAAGTTAACAATATTTTTTGTCATAAAACAGTAAATGCTGGAGTAATATATTTCTCCAGCATCACGCAAAAAAGAACAGACCTTAAACGATAATCTGTTCCAAAAAACGATTACATTTATCAACTTTACTTTATTAAATATTTATACATACTCTTTCGTTCCTCGTTACATACTAAAAGATAACTATTATAGAAAAAGATTATTATTATGGAACTTCAATTTATTTATGAAAAAAATTATTCAGGGTGCTCAATACGCAAAATATCTTTTACAAATATATGATGTGGATTCTCATCTTTATCAAGCATTGTGCATACAGGAGCTTCTTCATCAAAGTATACAATCATTCCTTCTACGTACTGATATGTATGTTGAACTTGTACAGTTACTTTAATTTCTATTGCTTGCTCATATGCTCTTTTTATTTTCTGAAGCATTTTTGCTGAACATTTTCGTTTCTCTGGATACATAACCATTCCCATAAACCTATTCCCAGCTCTATCTTTCCACATGTAATCCCAATGTGGCAAGATGCCTTGTTTAAAATCCCCCATAATTCTCCTCTCCTTTATCTTCTATTTATGAACGTGGTGTTTCTGAATATGTATAAATTACCTGTCCACCGCGCTGTGCGTTCCCGATAATATGTTTAAAATCTTCTCGATTTACAACAACTTCCCTGAACGTATAAAATACATCTTTCGTCGCAACATACTCCTTTATTTCACCATTTTTCAGCTGATCCAAAATTGCATTTGCTAATTGTTTATCCATGTATTTCACCTCTCTGCAATAGTTTATTTTATCGCATCTTCTATAGGTCGACAACGGTAAAATTATCCCGTTGCTATTATGTAATTCACTTTCATTATTTTTATAGCTATATCACTTTATTATATTCGCACTAAATATCATATACTAACATAGCTACTTCTCTATATCAAACTTTTTGACGCTCTGTATAACAAAGTTCCAAGCCACTGTTTGTTATTTTATTTTATGCTACAATATATACATAGAACTAGGAGGGATACTATGATTCGGAAAGCAAAAAAGACAGATGCGGTAGGAGTAGCACCTTTACTGTATGACGCTCTGCACGAAATTGCTGAAAAAATCACAGGTAGCACAATTGAAGCAAAAGTAATACTAGGACTTGAAACATGGTTCGCAAAAGAAAATAATCGATTGAGCTATGAAAACTGTTTAGTGGCTGAACAAGATGGAAAAGTAGTTGGAGTTATTGTCGTTTATCACGGTAGTGACGCTGAGCAACTTGATGCACCAATCGTACACCACTTAAGAGAACTACATGAAGATGAATCCATTACGTTAGAAAAAGAAGCTGAACTTGATGAGTATTATATTGACACGTTGTCAGTTTCAAATATGTACAGTGGACGTGGCATTGGCTCTAAATTAATCGATGCCGCTGAACTTCATGCAACTGAAAAAGGTCATGAAAAAATTGCCTTACTTGTTAATTTAGAAAACAAACGTGCTTTTTCACTATATGAAAAACTTGGTTATAAAAAAGATACAACCGTTATGCTCGTTGGCGAACCGTATGCCCATCTAATAAAACCATTACGGTCATTGGTTTCTATATCTTAAAAAGACAATTCTTTTTTTGCTTGTTATGTAGAGAAAGAGGCTGCCAAAGGGACAGCCTCTTTTAAGTTAATTTTGTATTTAATACATTTCCATCCATCGCCTCATGAAATGTATACGTTGTACATCCCCATGGCTTCCTATGGAAAATAGGCGAACCAGACCACCCCATTGCCCTCAGTTCAGTCCCAATCATCGGATTAAAATAACTATGACCTACAAGGGCAATACGTCCATGTACAAGCGCATAACGGTGCAACATATTAGCAGCTTGCCTTGCTCTTTCTCGTACTTCCTTATAAGACTCAACATCTTTACTATAACCAACTATCCATCGTGTACGTCCAATAAACATCCATACATTAGGTTTACATTTCAACCATTTTGGAGCATAAAAACTCGTTGGAACTTCAGCTTCCCTAAAAAGAGGATTTTGCACAAAAGATAAAGAATCCGTTAATTCGGCTGTTGATCGCGCAGCACGCCTCTGATCACTCGTTACGACCAAATTCGCTGATTCAATCATCTCAATTGTTTCAATTGGTATAGGAGTTTTTTTTACTGTAGTCCCTAAATCATATTGCTTCATCCATTCACGAAATGAAATAATTGTCATTGGCTCTATAGTACTGTCCAAACGACCATGACGAATAAAAGAAATTCGCATTCTTTCCACTCCCCATTCATCACTTACGAACTATATTACGTACTATTTCTTATTGCCATCATACCATGCATAAAAAGAAAGTTATATATCCCCACCACTATCATATGTTATCGATGTGTGCACACCATCCAGTCCATCAAAATATGTAGTTGTTTCATGATGACGCACTTTCTTCAACTGCATATAAGAAAATAAAAATAATAAAATCGCTATAAAGCTCCCCACAACTTCAAACATCATTTTACCGCCCCTAATTTCTCCCACTTTAGTAGGTTATTGTATCTTTCATTATACTCCTATATAAAGATGTATGCACTTTCATCATTCCTCTCCTAAACAATATTTTTTACATATTTCCTTACAAAAAGTGAATATTTTTCGAATTTTTACTTTGGAAACATTTACAAAGTAGTAAATATAGTTCAAAATAAGAGGAAATAAAAAAGCCCAAATTATTCTTTTTTTGGGAAAACTGGAACAAGGAGAGTTGCTTATGCAGATCGCAGAAACTGGAGATATCATTGAATTTAAAGGTGGAATGCAAGGCCGTGTTCAAAAGGTAAATCAAAACTCCGTTATTGTTGATATAACAATTATGGAGAATTTTAGAGAACTAGATATGGAACCTCTTACAGTTGTAAGCCATAAAAACTATACTGTCATTAATCAACATGCATAATATAATAGAAAGAAAGGATCTGTATATCATACAGATCCTTTCTTTCTATATTAACGATTATCGATCTTTTCTGGATATAAATCGTGATTCATCATACGGTAGTCTGCCATTTTCTCATACTTAGTTCCTGGGCGGCCGTAGTTACAGTAAGGATCGATTGAAATACCACCACGTGGTGTGAATTTCCCCCATACCTCAATATAGCGTGGATCCATTAATTTAATTAAATCATTCATAATAACGTTCATGCAATCTTCGTGGAAGTCACCATGATTTCGGAAGCTAAATAAATATAGCTTTAAAGATTTACTCTCTACCATTCTTTGTTCTGGAATGTAGCTAATATAAATTGTTGCAAAATCTGGTTGTCCTGTTTTCGGACATAAACTTGTAAATTCAGGACAATTGAATTTTACAAAGTAATCACGGTTTGGATGGTTATTATCAAATACCTCTAAAATTCCCGGGCTATATTCAAATAAATATTTTGTATTTTGATTTCCTAATAATGTTACATCTTTTAAATCTTCATCTAATCTTCCTGCCATTTTAAACATCCCTTCTCATTATACCCCTCGTTTATTTCCCCATACTAATGCATGAAGCTGAGGCAGTACTTTCGCATCATTCATTTCTTTACAATTCACAGCTTTTTCAATAAGCCATTCATATTTTTCTAATAAGTTTTTTATAAGCACCGCATCATCCACTGTTTTCGTATCATCATTTCCTACTTGTAAGAAGAATGGTACATTCGGATAACGCTCGTGCATCTTAACTGCATATTCAAAATCTTGATCATCGAATACTACTACTTTTAAACTAAAATCTTTCTCTGCTAGTTTATGAATAACAGAATCTAACATCTGAAAATCTGTTTGCATAGTTGAACTTGGTGGTTTTGGAGAAATCGTTACCTCATCAATTTGAAGCAACCAATCTTGCCATTTACTCCCTTGCGTTTCTACCGCTGTTCGCATTCCATTCTCCTTTAATATAGAAAGAAGAAATTGCATATTTTTCAGCAAAACAGGATTTCCACCCGAAATCGTAACATGAGAAAAATTTTCTCCACCAATTTCTACAAGCTCATTCCAAATGTCTTCCGGTGTCATTTGTTTAATTTGATCTTTGGCCGATCCATCCCATGTAAAAGCAGAATCACACCAAGCACAGCTATAATCACAGCCCGCTGTACGGATAAACATTGTCTTTTGTCCTACAACCATCCCTTCTCCTTGAATGGTCGGACCAAATATTTCTAAGACGGGGATTTTACTCATCGAGCATCCACTCCCGTCTTACTTCCGCATAACTAGTCGGCGTCTCAAAAAGACGAACAAATTCAACACGAGCTCCCTTGTATTCGTTCGCACGATTATCTTTCGTTAATGCTTCTGCCATCTTTTCATAAATCCAAACGACCATATTTTCAGCAGTCGTATTCATTTCTGGCAATGTTTCGTTTAAATAACGATGATCTAAATAAATTTCTATTTCATTTTTCCAAATCTCTTTTATATCGCCAAAGTCAATTGCAAGGCCTATTTCATTTACATATCCGCTAATTCCAAATACGACTTTATATGTGTGTCCATGTAAATTTTTACATTTCCCTTCATAGCAGTGTAAATGGTGCGCTGCATCAAATGTAAATTCCTTGCTGACCATTACTCTTTTATTATGATATTTGAGTTGTTCACGCTGAATATCCTTGTCCATTTTTTGCAAATTTTCTACGATGCGAAATCCAAAAAAGTTATCCATTAGTTGCTCGCTCCTTCGCGTTCTTGTAGATACGTATCTAATCCTGCTTTACGAAGTTGACATGCTGGACATTCACCGCAACCATCACCAATGATTCCGTTATAACATGTTAATGTTTTTTCTCTAACAAACTCAAATGCTCCAAGTTCATCAGATAATTTCCATGTCTCTGCTTTATCAATCCACATAAGTGGTGTATGAATAACAAACGGATAATCCATAGATAAATTTAATGTAACGTTTAATGATTTCACAAACACATCACGACAATCTGGATAACCACTGAAATCAGTTTCACATACACCCGTTACAATATGACGTGCTCCAACTTGTTTTGCTAATACAGCCGCAAATGATAAAAACAGTAAATTTCGTCCATCTACAAATGTTGATGGCAATTCACCTTCTTCATGTGTAATCTCCATATCCGTTCTCGTTAATGCATTTGGAGCAAGTTGATTTAATAAACTCATATCTAGTACCGTATGTTTAATTCCTAACTCTTTCGCGATTTCCACTGCACAATCAATTTCTAACTTATGACGTTGATTGTAATTAAACGTTACAGCTTCCACTTCTGCAAACTGTTGTATTGCCCAAAATAAACATGTTGTACTATCTTGTCCACCACTAAAAACAACAACCGCTTTTTCTTTTTTCATTTCACTCATTCTCCTTCTCTACTACGAATAAGAAGAAAGAACGTTCTTGAACTGTCACAATAAAAAAACAAAACAATACCTAATGATATTGTTGTTTCCATAGTTTTTTATAGAGGGAGTTCGCGAACCTCTCCCATGCAGTGCACGGAATTTCTTCTTTCATTGACAAAGATTATTGTAACATATTGTATACTACCAGAAAAAATTTCTGATTTTTTCCGCTATTTCATATTTCATTTCTTTCATTTTATAGTATGATTAATTTAATGTTAGAAGAGAGGAGACATCCCACTGAAACTCTTTATTATTTATCTCTTTTTAAATATATTATCCATCCTTGTTACAATGCTTTTATATCATTTATTTTGGAATCAAAAAGGGAAACGCTCTCCTAAATTAAATTCAGCTATGTTTATTGTATTATGTTGCCTCGCTACCATACTATGTATCACTTTCGCAGCAAAAACAAACTATGGATTTCAATTTGATATGCGTCATATCGTATTAATTGTCGGTACATTAACAGGAGGTCCTATTGCCGGTGCTTCCATCTTATCTGTATTAAACATATATCGCTTTTTATTAGGAGGGATAGGTGTTTTCCCATCCTTTATAGCTTCGGTTCTACTATTCATTGTTCTACTATTAACATACAAACTGTTTAACCGAAGTTCTAATCGTATAAAAATAGCACTCGCTATCTTTTACAGCCTCATATTCGGATTTGGCTGGATACCATTTTTCCTTTCAGAGGTTACAAATACGGCAGATTATATACCACATATTATCGTGTACGAACTATGTACGATGCTTGGTACAATCCTTATTTTATATTTGCTACACATATTACAAACGCAAGTTCGTCTCCAAAATGAACTTATGAATGCTGAAAAATTTCATTTAATCGGTGAAATGGCAGCTTCTATCTCTCATGAAATTCGCAACCCTTTAACTTCAACGAAAGGATTTTTGCAACTTTTACAGTCAGATACATGTTCTGAGAAGGAACGAAAATTATATATCGACATAGCCATTAATGGTATCGAACAAGCAAATCATGTTCTTACAGACTACTTAACTTTTGCAAAACCGAGTATTGAAAAAGAACAACAATTACAAGTAGAGGAAGAATTACTCCATGCGTTATCTTTAATTACACCTCTCGCCAATTTAACAAATGTTCGTATACATTACATAAAACAAAGTACATCCTTCTTTATAGCTGGTGAAAAGCAAAAGCTGAACCAATGCCTATTAAATATTTTAAAAAACTGTATTGAGGCTATGCCTAACGGTGGTGACCTTATTCTTACATTAGTTCCAGATCATAAACATATACAATTATATATAAAAGATACAGGTATTGGTATGGATCAAGAACAAGTAAAACGCCTCGGGTCACCTTTCTACTCGACGAAAGAAAAAGGGACCGGACTGGGGATGATGGTCGTCTTCAGTGTTATTCAAGCAATGAATGGAAAGGTTGACATTATGAGTGAAATAGGAACAGGTACAACATTTTTATTAACTTTCCCGATCATACAAAAAACGTGATGAAGTTCATCACGTTTTTTCTGTTCCTTCAACTAATTCTGCAAAAGCTTTCACCTTTCCATGCGGCTTTTGATTTTCTTTCCGAGCTTTCCAAGCGCGCTCTTCTTCTCTCTTTTTCTTTGACATACTTTTCAACTCCTTTTTCTCTTCCTCATGTAGTATTCCAAAATAAGAAATAAAACTATGCATGAGTAAAAAAGGAAAAGAAGCGGTTCGCCGCTTCTTTTCCTTTTTCCCGCTATTTGAGGGCAGCCCGATTGTTGCGGACTAATAATCAGTGATATGCCCCTTGATTAAAGTTTCACTTTACCGCTGTAAAATTGCATGTTTAGCTTCTTTTAGCTGTGTAAGATGTCTTTGTTCGTGTAAATCCAGAAATTGAACCCATTGATATAAATTCAAATCATTAAAAATAGGATGTTTTAATCCATTTTCAAATAATTCTTTTTCATCTATCACACTATGAAGTGCATGAAACAATTCTTGTCGTGAATGTTCTAGTAATTGAATTCCTTGCAGTTTTTTCATTAATGTTTCTGTTGGTTTCATTTGTTGAGGAGCTTCTCGTTTATGTGTGCGATCAAGCGTAAGTTGGAGGTCTTTAAATGGAGCAAGTTTTCTTTCTTTTTTTTGCAAAGCATATACAAGGGCAGATGTGACAGACTGTTCAACTAAATGCAAATGATGCAAAATTTGAATAATACTCCATTTATCACGGCGTGGCTTTACATTCACCTCCGTATCATTTAACATTTCAATTTCTGATAACAGCGTGCTTCGTGTAGACTGTAATGAGTGGACTAAAGTTTCTAAACTAACATCCATATTAGATTGAAGCATAGTGCTTTCCCCCTTTTTGTTGGTGAAAAGGGGTGCTCCCCATTAGAAACACCCCTGAAATAATTCTGAATTTTCTTTTATTATCTCATCATTTTTCCATTATGTCGATGTTAAACATGTGAAAAAAGTGCATGATTTTTTACAATTTTGTGTCGTCAACAGCACGTAACCACTCTTCAATTTCTGTAATTACACTTTTTACACACCCTTCAGCGAATGGTGATGTTAAATTTGCAACTTCTACTAATTCTAAGAATGATTTACTTCCACCTTGCTGACAAAGATTCACATAATCTTCCCAAGCCTCTTGTCTATTATCTCTTGCACGTTTCCAAAATTGCAGTGCACAAATTTGAGCTAACGTGTAGTCAATATAATAGAACGGTGAGCTATAAATATGGCCTTGACGTTGCCAGAAACCACCACGCTCTAAATAATCATTATCTTCATAATCACGATGTGGTAAATACTTCTTCTCTATGTTACGCCATGCTGACTTACGTTCTGCTGGCGATGCTTCTGGATTTTCATATACATAATGTTGATATTCATCTACAGATACACCGTACGGTAAAAATAGAAGTGCTGAACTTAAGTGTGAGAAGTAATATTTATCCGCATCTTCTTCAAAGAATAACTTCATCCATGGCCATGTAAAGAATTCCATACTCATTGAATGGATTTCACACGCTTCATATGTTGGCCAATTATATTCTGGAATTTCATACTTACGACTTTCATATACTTGGAAAGCATGACCAGCTTCATGTGTTAATACATCAATATCACCAGACGTTCCATTAAAGTTTGAGAAGATGAATGGCGCTTTATAATTCTCGATATATGTACAATATCCACCACCAGCTTTTCCTTTTTTCGCAACTAAATCTAATAAATCATTATCGAGCATGAAATTAAAAAATTCATCTGTTTCAGCTGATAATTCTTTATACATCGTTTTCCCGTGATTAATAATCCAATCGGCATCGCCTTTTGGAGTTGGATTACCTGTAGCAAACTCAAAGTTTTCATCATAATAAGCGAGCTTTTCTACACCAATGCGTGCTTTTTGTCTATTTCTTAACTCTGTTGCAACCGGAACGATATAATCTAATACTTGCTGACGATAGTTCGCTACCATTTCAGCATTATAATCTGTACGATACATTCTTGCATATCCTAATTCAACAAAGTTTTTAAAACCAAGTGTTTTTGCGATTTTCGTTCTCACTTTAACAAGCTCATCATAAATACGATCTAACTCTTCCTCATTCTCAGCTAAAAATCCGTAGTATGCTTCACTTGCTGCTTTACGTTCGCTTCTTTCTTTTCCTTGCATAAACGGAATAAGTTGCGATAATGTTCTCTCTTCTCCTGCAAAATCAATTTTTGCAGATGCTAATAACTGTGTATATTGTGACGACAATTTATTCTCTAATTGTAAATCTTTCACTACTTCATCTGAATATGTTTTTAAATCACATTCAGCTAGAGCAAATAATTGCTTTCCATAATACGCTTCTAATTCTTCACGGAATGGCGAATTAATTAACGCCTTATAATATTTTGTTCCATATCCTTGTACAACTGGTGAGTATTCATCAAAGAAATCTTGCTCTTCCTTATAAAAAGCATCTGTCGTATCAACAGAATGACGAATGTAACAAAGATTCCCCATTGTACCAAAATCATTACGAATTTCATTAATTGAATTAATTACTTGTTGCTGTTCTTCAAGCGTTTTTGCCTTATCGAACTTTTCTAAAGCAACAATAAACTTCTCTTTTAATTCTTCAATATTTGGCCGTTTATATTCATAGTCTTTAAATGACATGAACGAGCCCCCTCTCCATTATATGCATCATTACTATAATTCAATGCTTACTTACAAATCTCCTCTTATTCTTCAGCAAAATGCGGTAGATGATGTCATGAATATATGCACACAAAAAAGCCTTGGATTTCTTTATCCAAAGCTTCTTTGGAACATATCATCATTTTTCATACTTTCCAATTTTTTTTAATAAATCAAGTAATTCATCCTTCTCATCCTTCGTTAACATTTCAAAAGACTGATGTATAACTTGCTCATGACCTGGAAAAATAGAAGCAATAAAGCTCTCTCCAGACTCCGTTAATTGCGCATAAATAACACGCCTATCATTTGGGCATGGAATTCGTTTTACAAGCCCTTTTTTCTCTAGCTTATCTACAACGTATGTAATGCTGCCACTAGCTATTAAAATACGCTCACCGATTTGCTGAAGTGGTTGGCCTCCTTTATGATATAGTAATTCTAATACAGCAAACTCAGTTGGATTTAATCCATTACTTTGTATGGATTTATTTGTAGTATCCATAACAGAACGATGTACACGGGATAGTGCAATAAATACTTTTAAAGATTGAGAAATGTCTTCTCGCTCATTATTTGATGTCATACCATTTCAACCCTTCACTTAAATTCTCCGCAACAAAAAGAAAAGCAACATAGCGCTTCATTACAACTGCCGAATGAATATTCACTCATCCCTTTTCCTTTCCCTAATGTAATGCAAATGATTCTTGAATAAAAACATGACAATTTTAACATAGTTTATATATAATGATAATAAAAAAAGAAGGAGTACCAAATTTGAAAGTCAAATTACAAAGCATAGTTTTTTACATACTGCTTGTTATCCTGCCAACGATAGGGATTGGTGCCACATTTTTTTCGTATCACACTTATCAAATGAAACAGGCAAACAAACTATCTGCTCACACTGTTCTCTTCTTATATAGAGACTATTTAGACCATCACCTTGGTGAAGCTATATCTGCCTTAGAAATGCTCGCAAAAGTCGTAGGGACCGAAACTGGAAACATCAATGGGATTAAACAAATTGTACATGATACCGATGGAAATGATGAACGTTTTTCCGGTCTATATTATGCTACGACAGATGGGATGATTACAATCGCATCCCAAGGCGATTCGCCGCCTATTGACGTTTCTGACCGCCAATACATCCAAGATGCATTGCAATCTAAGAAAACAACTGTATCATCAGTTATTACAGATCGCGTTCTTGGACATCAAGCTATTATGATTGCCTCTCCAATATTTAATAGACAAAAGGAACTCTCAGGCTTACTGTTAGCAAGTCTACGCTTCGACTACATTTCATATTCTTTAAATGCTATTAAACCACAATATCATTTCGAAGTGACTGATAAACATGATGTAGTTTTTCTAACCGATGATAATAACGAAACAAGCGATGGGCATTCTAATATGCTTACTACCCCACTCCAAAGATTAAATTGGAAAGTCTCTGTTTCTCCGTTACCTATTCATCAAAAAACTTTATACCAGTGGGTTTCAATAGAGTGTATAGCTACTTTATTTTTACTGTCTATTTTATTTTTACTTGCTCAATATATGTTATTAAAACGTCAAACAAAACTAGAAAGACAACAAAATGAACTGCAAAAAATTGAATTGGTTGGAACTTTTGCAGCTAGTACAGCCCATGAAATCCGTAACCCTCTTACTGGAATTAAAGGACTCGTTGCTCTGTTAAAAGAAAAATATAAAGATGAACAGGATCAGTTTTATTTTTCAGTGATTGAACAAGAAATAGAACGTATTAATGAAATTGTAAGCGAATTTCTTATTCTTGGAAAGCCAACTGCTATCATTGAACAAACATATGATGTAAGAACGATTCTTAATGAGGTAGCATTAATTATTCAATCCGAGGCGAATCTACATAACATTGTATTTCATTTACATTTGCCAGACCACCCTGTTCATATACGTTGCTCAAAAGACCATATGAAACAAGTGGTTTTAAACATTACAAAAAATGCAATTGAAGCCATGGCTTCTGGTGATACATTAACCATTGTAGTAACAAACAACGAAAAACACGCACAATTGCAAATTATTGATACTGGAAAAGGGATTCCAAAACATATTCAAAAACACCTCTTTCATCCGTTCTTTACTAATAAAGATACTGGAACAGGTCTTGGGCTTGTTATATGTAAACGAATTGTAGAGATGTACAATGGGCATATATTTATTGATAGTAAAGAAAACAAAGGAACGACAGTTCATATAGAGATTCCATTACACATAGTATAATTATCCTTATCCTAAAAGGGTAATTATACTTATTTCATAAAACCAGCCACAAACATTCTCCAAAAATTGCTCGATTTCCCTTCATACCCAATTTGAAAAATAGGAACCTTTATAATTGAAAACCATTTCGGTGTTTGTTTTTCTTTGTAACGCTGATACTGTACGATAAGCTTGTCCAATTCTTGACTAACTTGAATTGTCTCCATACTATTTAACCCACTTGTTAATCCTAAATGAATCATTTCTTCACGTTTCATATGAATATCATGCGAAAGCTTTTCTAATGTGTACTTCCTTTTTACAGTAAACATCCATATCCCCCTTATTTTTCTTCCATACTCTCAACGCCTCTTCTACTTTAGCCCTTTAAACACTTAACCCTATTTGAATTTGAAGAATCAGAAAATTTAACATTTTCCCCCTGTAATTTACAAATCTTTACCCTCACTTTGAGAATTATTACAAATTATTCTATCTTTGTAAATACATTCGCAATAATAGACATTTTTTTCATCTTCTTTTTTGTAAATACTCAGTAAACAGTGGGTTCTCTATTTTCAATGTACTTTTCTTCGACATTTTTTGTTTAATTTATATAAAAACGCAAAACATAATGATGATTGATAAAGTGAAACTTTAATCAGTGGGGGTTTTGTTCATCCCCCACCGATTACTAGCCTTCACCAATCGGGCGTTTACGGGCAGTGGATCTCCCACCTAACTTCTTTGCTCCAGCCGAATTTTGAGGTGGGAGTCTTACTGCCCGCAAATAGCGGGATAAAATAGAAAGGAAATATTTATATGCGCAAATATACTATTACATTTCTCGTCTTCACCCTGTTCATACCCTTCTTCTTATTTCCTATTCAAGCAAACGCTCATACGAATAAGGTTGCTATTGTCATCGATGATTTCGGCAATAATATGAAAGGCACAGATAAGATGTTATCACTTCCTATTCCACTCACTGTTGCTGTTATGCCATTTCTTCCTTCTACTAAACAAGATGCAATAGCTGCCCATAAAAAAGGGCATGAAGTTATTATACATATGCCAATGGAACCAATTAGAGGAAAAAAAGAGTGGCTTGGACCAAAAGCGATTACAACAGATTTAAGCGATGAAGAAATAAACAACCGACTCGAACAAGCAATTCAAGAAATACCTCATGCAATAGGTATGAACAATCATATGGGATCAAAAGTAACCGCTGATGAAAGGATTGTACGTCTTATACTTTCTGCCTGTAAAAAACACGGTTTATTTTATTTAGATAGTAAAACAAACCCTAATAGTGTTGTCCCAAAAATCGGGAAAGAATTAGGCGTGCCTATTATTGAAAACCAATTATTTTTTGATGATGTATATACGGTAAATCACATTTCAAAACAAGCACAATTACTCATTAAAAAAATCCAAGACAAACCCATTATGGTAGCTATCGGACACGTTGGGGCTCCAGGTGAAATTACATCACGTGTTATAGAAACTTCTATTCCTAAAATTCGTGAGCATGCAGACTTTATTTTTTTATCTGATTTAGCATTGTCTCCACCTTCTGTTTCAAAATAAGATTCATTTCTCGCACTAAACAAGGTACCTATCTACACATAGCAGATAGGTACCTTGTTTAACTTAAATATAATCTACATGACTCACCCTAAATCCCTTTTTCTCTATCTTTTCAATTAATTGCTTTAATTTTTTTTCATTTAACTCATCCGATATATTTACGATAACACGGCGAATATATTGATCACCGTTATCAAGCGTAAACAGTCCACCGATATTATATGCTTTTAATAATGTCCCAAGCTCTTTAATTGTGCCCTTACAATCTTGTGTTGCAATTGTTAATATATAACCACCCGTCCGCATACCGAACGAATCCTCAATAACATCAAATACATTAGAATGTGTTAAAATGCCGACAAATTCATTATACTCATTTAAAACCGCTAAAAACGGGAGACGGCGAATAACGTAAAAAGCTCTAAAAAAAGAATCTTTTTCAAAAATAAACGAATTTGAATTTTCCAGTACATCTTCTGTACTTACATCCTCTAATCTGCTATTACACTTCTTTTCTAAAAGATCTACTTTATAAATAATCCCCGTGAATTCCTTCTCATTTTCTGCTAATACAGGGATTGCGCGGAATCCCGTTTCATTCATAATTTGTAACGCCTTTTCACCAGAATCATTCGTTTTGCAAAATGTCACCTGCTGTTTCGGCAGAAAATGATATTTAACTCGCAAAATATGTTCCTCCTTACATGTCAACATGTAATCTATATATAATAAGGAGACCTATATTTTATGAGTAAAATTATTTTTAAAACGCTTTCATTTCTTTATGGAATGGTAACCACTGTGAATACATTTTTATATAACAGAGCTCTTTGCCCCTTTTATCATTAAAAGCTTTACGTGATAGTTCATTAAATATTCTATACCTTCCAACCATTTTTTCGCTTCTTCTGGCGTTTTCCCCCACACGATCATTCCGTAATTATGAACAAGAACTACTCCTCCGCCTTCAATAAAATTTGGAACATTACTTTCTAATAAATCAGCGAATTTCTTTTCATCTTCTACAATCGGAATTGTCATTTCTGTAATACCTTCTTTTCCAAAAACACGTTCCACACTGCGTTTTTCGAATGTTACTTCTCCTTCTTTCCCATATAGCTCTGACATTAAATGACTATCTACAGTTTGCACTTGTAAAATACATTCTGCACTACTTTTTTTATAAATATCCGCATGCATAAATGACTCTGTAGCTGGTTTTTCTTCGTTTTCAAATACTGGCTCACACATGCAATTTACGACAATAAAATCTTCTTCAGAAAATACCCCTTTATCTCTTCCCTCTACATTCACTAAAAATGTTAATGGCTCTTTTGACGTACACAGCGATAAACTAATTTTTGTACCATAAAACCAATCGCGAAGTGCCAATTCTGCTTTCACATCTTTTAATTCGTTCCATTTCTTCAGAAAAAATAACATTTCGTCACCCCCGGCGTAATATTAATATAATGTTCAAATCCTTTCTATGTAAAAGGAATATTTTTTGATTATTCTAAAAATTTAATTGAATTATCACACGAGAATACCTTTTTGTCAATACGGTTTCAGCACCTATCGGAAAAATAGGCATATCACATATAAGCACTCCTGTCTATTTCGCACCTGATTTTGTACATATAAAAAATACGTTATTCTTCTTATTAAAAAATAACGTATTTTTCTCATTTATTATTTAATTATTGCGTTATACAAAAATTGTGCGTATTGTTCACGTGTTACGAAATCATCACCTGAAAAATCACCTTTTCCGTCACCTTTTGATACTTTATTATCCACTAAAGCTTTCACATATCCTTCCGCCCAATGACCAGATGGCACATCTTTAAAGATCTCTACACTATTTTCATTTTCCTTTAACTGGAATACTCTTTGTAATACCACTGACATTTCATAACGAGTTAATACTCCATCTGGACGGAACTTATCATTACCGTATCCTGTCATAATTCCAGCTTGTACCACTGCATCAATAGCCTTTTCATACATATTTCCTTTCGTATCTGTAAACATCGTTTTTTGTTCTAAATCAGTGTCTAATTTTAAATACCTTTGTATTAGAAGTGCTACTTGCCCGCGAGTAATGTTGTCACCAAATCCAAATTGCCCATTTCCATAGCCTATAAATAACTTTTCTTTCGCTAAATAGTTAATTGCTTCTTCTGACCAATGACCCTTTGGCACATCTTTAAATTCAATTACTTCTTCCGCTACTTTTTCATTTACAACATTTTGAATAACAGACCCTGTGAAGAAGATTCCTGTATCCGCAAATGGATCTTTCACACCAAATTCATATACTTTCTCACCTGGTGTACTCCACTTAACTACATCGTTACTATACGTACCACCTTCACTCTTCAAACGAATTTTTGTAGAGATTTTACCATCTTTTTCGTATACAGGTACTTTCACTTCTTTATTTACTTCTGTTTCCTCTAAAAATACTTTTTGATTTTGAACATTGATGTAAGCCGTTTTACTTAGTTCTACAACTGGTCGAACATCACGGATTTCATTTGCAACAAAACTTAGAAATACTAACTTTTTCAAATTGCTAACTGGTGTTAAGTCTGAAATGTAATTTGCTTCCAAATCAAGTTTTTGTAAGTTTACTAGACTTGATAATGGAGTAATATCCTTTAACTCATTGTTAGGTAAGTTTAAAACTTTCAACTGTGTCATCTTACTTAGAGGAGTAACATCTTTTATTTCATTTTTCCCAATCCATAACTCTTGTAATTGATTCAATTGATCAATTCCTGATAAATCTTTAACTTTATTACGCGTTAATACTAAATCTTTTAACGGTAACGTATACAGCGGTGTAATATCTTCAATTTGATTTCCTGCTAAAGATAAGTATGTTACATTTTTCAACTTACTTAACGGAGCAACGTTTGAAATTTTATTGTTTGCCACATTCAAGTAATCTAATTGTTCCATTTTCGCTAATGGTGCTACATCCTCAATTTGATTTCCTGCTAAATATAAACTTGTTACATTTTTCATTTCCGTTAGTGGTGCAACGTTCGTAATTTTATTATTACTTAAATCAAGAGATTCTAAATTATCCATCTTAACAAGTGGTGTTACATCTACAATTTCATTAGCGCGTAAAGCCAAATGTTTCAATTGCTTTAAGTTCGTAAAGAACGACGGATCTTTTATCTTCGCATTCGCAACTGTTAAAGATTTTAAATTTGGCATATATTTTAATGCACTATAATCAAGAATCTCATTCGTATTTAAAAACAAATCATTTACTTGTAATAACTCTTCTTTCGTAATTGGTGTATTTAAATCTTTTCTATTAAATACTTTTTTATTAACAAGTTCTCGTAGTTTCTTATCTGTTATCATGTTTTGACTATCAACTGGAGTATCCGTTTCCGTATTGCCTGAATTAGAATCATCATCTGGTTTCCCTGTTTCTTTCTCGCCTAAAGTCGGATCTTTAATTTCAAATTGAACTTGATATTTATGATCATATCCAATAGCCGGAATAAGTATATGCATTTGCATATTATGCTTCTTCTCAAATTCACCAATTTCAAATTGAACTACTTTCGTCCCATTTTTTCTCTTATCTTCTGACAAAACTTTCACATCATGAAATACACCCGGCTGGTTTCTATCTTCTATTCTAAGGTATTGAAAATAATCGCTATCTTGTACAGTTACAGTAACAATTTTTTTCCCGTCTTCAATCGCTACTTTAGGATTTTTTATGTATTGAGAAACCATAGATGGCTCGTCTTTTTGATCCTTATAAATTTTAATCTCAGTATCATACGTACGATCACTCGCTGCTGCTACCGACTGATTTGCTTCAATTTTTATTGCTGCTAATGCTGGAGTAGAATACGCAGCAAATGGAATTGCTAATGTTGTTGCTACTACTAGCGCCTTAATATAATTTTTTTTCAAAATAATATCCCCTTGTCTTATATAATTTTTAGTAATTGATAACTTTTATCAATTACCTACAAATAAATGATAATGAATCTCATTATCGTTGTCAACGAGAATATTACATTAAAATTATATTTCCGACGATAAAAAATAAAAAAACCCTTTATTCAAAGGGCTTTTTTACCTATTGTATGAAGAATTTCACTTTTTTCCTTCTCATTAATAACACCGATCTTCTGCAAAATATTCGTGTAAACTACAAGCTTATTATATATTCGTTCCGACATTCCTGTCCCCTCTTTCCTTCAGCCAACTTTTTTTCTATTGGTAAATTATATGAAGGAAGCGAGAAAATGTGTCCACTTTTTGCACGAATGCAAATCTTTTCTCTCACTATTCGAGAGCATATCAAAATTTTTGTTAAGTAAGCCCCACTATCCATAAAAGCTTGAGTGGCTAGTCCTTGCTAATAATTAACGAAAGATGAAACCTCCCGCCGCTTACTAGCAAACTGTCCATTGAATATTATGCTTTTTAACTTCTTCTTCAAAACTATATGGCATTTTCTTATCACAAATAACATGTTGAATACGAGAAAATCCTGATATTCGGTAGTTCCCTTTTACGCCTATCTTTGTATGATCGCATAAAATATACGTTTTCTCCGATAATTTAATCATCGCTTCTGACAGTTTCGCTTTTTCTAATTCAAAGCTGGAAACCCCAAAGCTAGGTAACAATCCATCAATCGAAACGAATGCTTTATGAAAATGGAATTGATGAATCACTTGCTGCGAAATAGACCCCGACACACGTGAATGTTTTGGAGATACTTTCCCGCCTATAAATAAAACTTCACCGTGAAACATCTTTTTATTAATAGAAGATATTAATTGTGTCGCTACTGGAAAAGAGCTCGTAACAATCGTTAAATTTTTACGATGAACAAGATATGGCACCATTTGAAGTGGTGTACTTCCATCATCAATCGCAATAACATCCCCATCTTCCACAAACGTTGCTGCTTTATACCCAATTCTTTTCTTCTCTTCTATATGCAGCATCTCTCGTTCTAACATCGGTGCCTCTATCCCAGCTCCCGGAAGTTGAACAGCTCCACCATACACTTTCTTCAATTTTTTTTCACGATCTAATTCTTCTAAATACCGACGAATCGTCTCTGTTGATACTGCGAACTCTCTCGCTAATTCTGAAACTTTTACTTTCCCTTTAAACTCTACCTTCTCAAGAATTGTCCTCTTTCTCTCTTCACCTACTACAGACATAGCCTCACCCCATTTATATCTACCTCATAAACTGCCTTACTTATACAAAGTTATAATTTTCTTTTTCAGTGAAAATTTCTTCATGAATATAAATACCACGCTTTTCCAATTCATCAAAAATAATTTGTGGATTTTCAAAAGCTTCTTCAGGAGTAATAACACCGACTTTATTAACTACTCCTTTTGCAATTAACTCTGTAGCAACTCCAAATGGGATACCAACATTTCTTGTATAGGCTCTTAATTTCTCCCAACCTACTACAGAACCGTCAGATAGCGGATGTGTATGGTATAATACATGTCGCTGTTTTTGATTATTTTTCATACCTACTACTTCTACATGAAGTGCATAACCATAAAGCTCTGTTGCTTGCCCTTCTTTCGATTGTAATAGATACTTCGAAATACAATCCATAATACCAATTTCTTTACCGTTTATTTCAATTTGATCATTACGCAATATACCATAATCATATAAAGCACGAACGAGCTGCATATTTTGCTCTGGCCAAGTACCTCTCGTTTCTATCAGCCCAACACCTTTATCCTCCAGTGCCTTCGCTAACGTAATCGTTTCTGAGTGCGGGATGATATACTGCATTGTTTTTCCGTAAGGCGCTGGTAATTCAATTTCTCTCGGGCGCGCAAACGGAGGTACTTGCTTAAATTCACCATCTTCATACACTGTACGCGACGGTAAATGTGGATCATATTCATATGTCGTTGTTTCTGTAATTGATGCAGAAAAAGCAATTGGACGATATGAGCCATGACTTACTCTAACTGACTCTACAGTATCTAGCTGATTTGCTGCATACATAGCCATCATTTGCGTTACACCTGGCGTCATACCAAACCCAGGTAAACATGCTTTTCCGTTTTGAACAAATATAGAATGGGATTTATTTTCTTCACCAAATCCATTCAAGTTCACACCGTGACAGCCGGCATCTGCAATACAGCGAGTAGACAAGCCATTTAACTTTATCGTCGTGCCATCCATTACAATGTCATAGCCCTTCATTTTTGCGACCGTATCCTCATGATTTGTCACATCGACTTTTACAAAATCAACACGAGGATCATTTAACCACTCTACTACTTTTCGGCCTTCCTCTTCATTAAAATCGGCTACCGTAATCGTCTCAAAAGATGAAAATTGAACTAAATCTAAAATTGCTTCACGACAAATTTTACCTGCTCCACCTAAGCAAAATACTTTCACCCTATAACAACCCCTTTAGCAATACTATCAACTAAGCGATTAATATCTTCTTCATGTACATCACCGATATTTCCAATGCGGAACGTATCTACTTTCGAAATTTTACCTGGATAAATAACAAATCCATACTGCTTTAATTCGTTATATAGCTGCTTAAATTCAAATCCTGCTTCTGGATAAATGAAAGATGTAATAATAGGAGATTGATATTTTTCATCTACTAATGACTTAAAGCCTATTTCTTTCATTTTGTTCACTAATAGTTTTTGATTGTTATAATATCGATTGTAACGGGCTCTTACCCCGCCTTCTTCTTCTAATTCAAGCAATGCCTGATAGAAGGCACGTACAATATGGGTTGGTGAGGTAAAGCGCCATTTCCCATTTTGCTCTTCCATCGTTTCCCACTGATCATATAAATCTAATGATAAAGAACGGGCTTGCCCTTTGCATTTCAATAATTCATCACGATTTGCGATGACAAAACCGAATCCGGGAACACCTTGAATACATTTATTCGCACTACTAATTAGAAAGTCAATTTGCAACTCAGCGATATCTATTTCAATACCACCGAAACTACTCATCGCATCAACCAGTGTAACTTTTCCGTATTGTTTTCCTAATTCACATACATCTACAATTGGATTAATAATACCTGTCGTTGTTTCACAATGAACAACTGCTATATGCGTAATCTTTTTATCTTGTTGCAATAACTGTTCTACTTCTGCAATATTAGTAGGCTCCCACTCTTCTGTTTGACTGACCACCACATCTATATGTAACATCTCTGCCATTTGTACAATCCGCTTACCGTACGCACCATTTGTACAAACTAGCAGCTTTCCGTTTCTAGGAATAACAGAACCAATTACTGCTTCAACCGAAAACGTACCGCTTCCCTGCATTAAAACTGTTGTGTACTTTTCTTCTTCCTTTGTCGCTAACGATACAAGCCTATTTCTTACATCTTGCACCATCGTGTTATATTCAACATCCCACGTACACCAATCGTATAACATAACTTCTTTTACAGTTTTTGTTGTCGTTAATGGTCCTGGCGTTAATAATAAATAGTGATTTTCATTCATGACCCTATGCCTCCTTTATGAAATAATAAGTTCTTGTTTCTCGATATGTTCAATTACGTTTTCGAGCTCCTGCATCGTTTCAATTGTAAAATGAGCCCCATTTTCAACGAAACGATTACGAACTACTTCTATTTTTTCACGAAGCTCTAACGGATCCATATTCTCAACTTCCTCTTCCGTTAAACCGAGCTCACTACTACCGAGGATTACACCAACTGTCCACATTCCAGCATTTCTGCCCTCTTTCATATCTGATACGGTGTCTCCAACTTTTATCATATGATTCATTGGATATACACCTAATTCCATCGCATTTTTATAGCACATCCACGGATACGGACGGCCTGCTGGAACATCATTTGGTGTCACAAGAAAATCAGGTTTATACCCTTGTATCTCTGCTTCTTTTGCAACAATGTCCATCATTTCTCTCGTATAGCCAGTTGTTGAGCCAACTTTAATGCCTCTTTTACGTAATGAAGTAATTACTTCTCTTATCCCATCAATTGGCGTGGCATAGTTTGGCAAAATAGCAAAGAGAATTTCTTCAAATTCTTTATACATCTCATGAATGTCTGCTTCTGTTGGTAATTGTCCGAAAACACGCTTCCACTCATTCGCAATACGAGGCATTTCTGTTAGTTCCCTTACATGATCTATTTTTAATAATCCCATTGGCTTACGTGCTTCTTCTGCTGTAATTTCAACACCACGTTTATGAAAAATTTTCATGAATACTTCCAGTGGTGCAAAACATCCGTAATCAACTGTTGTACCTGCCCAATCAAAAATAACTGCTTCAATTTTCATTCTATCCATCACCCTTCTTACTTATCTTTTTTGCCATTGTGAAGTTCGGTTACGAAGTGCTTTCGTTCCCCATTCATATACAACTCTCACTACAATATTTGTAACAACAATAAGTACACTCATTGCAGCTGCTGGTGCTACATTTCCTGCATCATCCATATTTACAATTGATACAGCAGCTAGTTTAAAATCAGCCGCGTATAAGAACACTACTGCCGATACAGTTACCATTGAATTTACGAAATAGTACATAACCATTTCTAAAATAGCTGGTAAGCACATCGGTACTGTTACTCGAAAGAAAGTTTTATAGAATGGTACACTCATCGACTGTGAAACAAGTTCAAACTCTCGGTCCAGTTTCTTTAAAGCAGTCGTTGCGGTAACAAACGTTACAGAGTAAAAATGAATGATATTTACTAATACTAAAACAGCAATTGTGCCATATAAGGAATGAAACGGATTTGTTACTGAAAGTCCTAGAATTTGAATTGTTGGTTGACTGAAGAAAAAGACATATCCTAATCCAAGTACTAATCCAGGAATCGCTAACGGTACAATAGAAAAAAAGTAACCTACTTTTCTGAAAAAATGTAGCTGTTCTATTTTTTCAATCGCATAAGCGAACACAAATGTTAAAATCGCCCCGATAACTGCCGTAACGGCTGAGACAATTACACTATTTTTAAATGCTTCAAGTCCGTCTCCTGTCAAACTTGAAAAATTAAAATGCTCAAGTGTAAAACTCATATTGTAGGGCCACACTTTCACACTTGCAGCAATACCAACTGCCACAAATAAAAGAATGATCATAAATGTGACTACGCTACAATATACGAATGAAATAACATCTCTTTTCTTATTATTTATTATTCTATAAGGTACTGCTTTTGAGGATAAGAGATTCGCCTGTTTTCTTTGCGTAATACGATCAACTGCAAATGCGAAAATAGCTGGGATTAATAAAATCATTCCGACAGTTGCGCCCATGGACATATTTTGCTGTCCAATTACTTGCTTATATACGTCAGTAGCAAGTACGTTATATTGTCCTCCAACAATTTTAGGTGCCCCAAAATCAGTGAAACTAAGTGTAAATACAACGAACATCGCACTAATTAATCCGTATTTCACACTAGGTAAAGTAACCGTAAAAAACTGTTTCACTTTACTTGCACCTAACATATTAGAAGCTTCATATAAACGATAATCAGAACCTTGAAGAGCAATTAATAAAATAAGGAATGCTTGCGGAAATGTATACATAACTTCAGCCATTACAATTCCTACTGGTCCGTATAACGGTATTTGTATTCCTTCAAATAAACCAAACACCCCTTTTGTTATTAACCCTTGATTACCAAATAAATATGTAAGCGCAATACCGTGCATCATCGTCGGTGCGAATAATGGTAATAATGCTATGTATTGAAATACGCGCTTTCCAAAAACATTTGTACGAGCGATCGCATATGCGTAAGCGAAAGCGAGTGTAACCGAAATAATTGTTGTAGCGCCCGAAATCCATATCGTATTTTGTAGTGATTGAACTAGCGTTGGTGTTGTGAAATATTTACTGAAATTCGCAACACCAACAAAAGCTCCATCTTTATCATAAAAGGCTTGTGTAAACAGTTGTAATAAAGGCAATACAAGCATGATTAAAAATGAAAGAAGCATACCAATAATTAATAGTCTTTGTATCCACTCTTCTTTACCGATACGTCTCTTAATCTTTTTTTTTGTACTTTCTGCCTTAAAGTTTTCTAACATCTCCATCTATACAATGACCTTCTTTCCATATGACAACATATGATTTTCTGAGAAAGAGATTTGAATTGGCTTTCCTTTTCTAATAGCAGTTTCCTCTACTTCTGATGCCAATATATCCACTACAATTTTCTCGTTATAAAGGTGTGTTCTCTCTTCTATGACCCGCACTTCCGTCCGGTATACAGACCCGCGAAATTCCATGCTTTCTACAACTGTTTTAATACCATTATTTTGTACAATAGTTACATGTTCAGGACGAATTGCATGTTCTTCGTTATTTTTCGAAAAGAAATTAATAGAACCAATAAAATCTGCCACAAACGGATTGGCTGGTCTTTGATAAATCTCCTCTGGTGTTCCAATCTGCATAATTTCCGCATGATTCATTACAACAATTTTATCAGCCATCGTTAATGCCTCTTCTTGATCATGCGTTACCATAATAGTTGTTACTCCCACTTTTTCTTGCAAATCACGCATTTCTCTACGCAACTTTTCACGCACTTTTGCATCTAAAGCAGATAACGGCTCATCAAGTAACAAAATATCGGGAGACAGAGCGAGCGCACGTGCAAGTGCTACTCGCTGCTGTTGTCCACCGGACATTTGAGCAGGATATTTATCTTTTACATTCATCAAATCAACAAGTTCTAACGCCGATAGCGCTTTCTCTTTTACTTCTGCTTTTCCATATTTTTTTGTCTTTAAGCCGTATTCAATGTTTTCAAGTGCAGTTAAATTCGGAAATAATGCATACGATTGAAAAACCATTCCGAAGTTCCTCTTTCCAGGTGGTAATGCTGTAATATCATTTCCATTCACAGCAATACTACCTGTTGTTGCCTCTTCCAGTCCTGCTAAAATTCTGAGCAACGTCGTTTTCCCACAACCACTTGGGCCTAATAAACAAACAAACTCATTTTTTTTCACAGTAAAAGAAATATCTTTTAACGCTGTAAATGCATCAAACTGTTTTTGAATGTGTTGAATTGATAAATATTCGCTCATTTTTCTCTCTCCCACTCACTTACTTTTTCGGTTCTGCTTTTTGGCCAAACTCTTTTTCCCATTTTTCTAAAATTTTGTCGCGATTTTCTGCTGCCCATTTAAAGTCATTCTTTTTATATAACTTTTCTGTCACATCTTTAGGGAACCCATCTGGAAGTTTATAATCATTTTTAATTGTCGCAAATCCATTTTTCTCAAAGTATAACTTCATTACATCATCTGTAATTGCCCAATCTAAAAATGCTTGTGCTAATTTATCATTTTTTGCATTATCTTTTTTAATAAGTGCGTTCGCTTCTACTTCCCAACCTAATCCTTCTTTCGGCAGTACAACTTCAACTGGTGCACCTTTTTGTTTCTCTTTCAAAGCACTATAAACCATTGATACACCAACTGGATATTCACCTGCCCCTGCTAATTTCGCTGGTTTTGAACCTGAATGCGTATAAGTTGCCATATTATCATGAAGTTTCTTCATATAATCCCAGCCCTTATCTTCTCCCATAATTTGTAGCCATGCAGAAACTGTTAAAAATCCTGTTCCAGAAGAAGCTGGATGCGGCATAACTAGCGTTCCTTTATATTCTGGTTTCGTTAAATCTTCATATGATTCTGGCATCGGTAAATTTTTCTTCTTTAATTCTTCTTTATTTACAGCAATCCCCGTCATAAATGCCGTATTACCTACCCATTTTTCTGGTTGCTTATCATCTTTAAATTGCGGAAGAACACGATCTGCTCCTTTTGGAGAGTATCCTTTTAACATATCTTTTTTATCTAAAGCTAATAGACTAGACGCTGCAGTTCCCCATACAACATCTGCTTGTGTATTTTTTCCTTCAGCTAGCAATTTCGCTGTAATAACTCCAGTTGAATCACGAACAATGTTCAACTTCACGTCTGGGTACTTCTGTTTAAAAGAATCAAGATAAATCGGTACAAGCTCTTCTTCAATCGCTGTGTAAATAGTTAATGATCCAGATAATTTATCATCTTTCACTTTTGCTCCAGCACTTTCTTCTTTCTTTGCACCACACCCCATTAATAACGAAAATACCATTCCAGTTGCTACAGCTTTAAAGATTGTTTTTTTCACTGTCTCTCTCTCCTTTTACAAATCTTATGTACAACTCAAATATAAACAACTAGTGTAAAAGCAGTATTAAACCAACATTAATCTTTTGTTTGTTGTTTGTTTTTGTGTAATACGTTGCTACTTCTATGTTTTTTCGCATTTTTCTGCTAATATCCAACGTGAAATTTACAAATAATTAAAAAAACCTTTATAATCCCACAAAAAAATGAGGCGTTTGTAAAAAACGCCTCATTTTTGTTTACCTTTTTTTGAATTACGATTTGCGTACTTCGCACTATTTTCTCCTTCATACTCTAATGCAAATTCTGCATCTGGTAAGCTTTCTTTCGGAGTTTTATTATTATTAATTGCTGCATTTTGTTTTACTTTTCTTTTTACCACCATACTCACCTGCTCTCACTAAATAACTTTCTATTCTAGTTTGAAACAACTTACAGTAATTATTACTGGGAAGTGTTAACAAGTACATAAGAGCTTATATATGGAAATACTACATACGAACAAGCCATTATAAAAAGGAGCGATGACTTTGAAGGAGAAAGAAACGATCCAATCGCCAATTTTAGACGAGACGCTCCCTCATCAAATGAACTTTCCCTCTTTTAAAGGAACAGGAAAACCAATGCAACAACCTTTTATTAATCAATACGATGTTGTAATTGGAGACAGTAAATACAATTCCACTAACAGTCCTCTTAATAACTGGAGTGATGAGGTAGACCCTGCCATTATGGCTGGAGAAGAATGGATCCATCCTACAAATGATATTGGGTGGATTTCAGAAGAAAATCAAGAACTACTAAAAAACGAAGTTGACAACAAAAATGATGCTTTTATGCACCCTCAATTTGGAATTAACGATTAAAAAAACCATTCTACCTAACGTAGGTAGAATGGTTTCATACTATCCAATAATAATTCTCTCTTTCGGATATTTATAGCGAGGTGGTTGTTCTCTTCCACCACTAGCTAATATAAATGTTAAAATACCGACGCGTCCGATAAACATAAGTACAATGAGTACAAGTTTACCAACAGTTGTTAACTCTGGAGTAATACCTGTTGATAGTCCAGTCGTCCCGAAAGCAGAACAAACTTCAACTATCAAACTCATAAGTGGTACATTTTCCGTAATGGATAAAATAAATAGCGCCGAGGCACATAATAAAATCCCCATTGTCATAACGACAGATGCTTTCAACACATCCTCTTCATGTAGCTGACGTTTGAAAACTCGGACTGTTCTCCCACCCCTTGCAAATGTATATAGCGATAATATACTAACAGCAAATGTTGTTGTACGTATCCCGCCCCCAACTGAACTTGGAGATGCTCCAATGAACATTAATATACTCATAAATAACAGTGTTGGTTGTGATAATTCACGTATATCCATTGTAGCGAGTCCACCACTTCGCGTCGTCACAGATTGGAATAGTGTATAAAATACAGTTTCATGCCATGACTTTCCTACTAAAAAATGATTTCGTTCTAATAGAAAAATCATAATTGTTCCGACAATAACGAGTGCAAAAAATGTCATTGTCGTCAATTTTGTAAATAATGAAAAGCGAAATAGTTGTTGTCGCCTTTTACTAAGGAATTGCTTTACTTCCATTAGCACTGGGAAACCGATAGCCCCTAAAATAATAAGCAACATATGAATCATTTGAACAATATAATCTTTTTTGTACGGAATAAGTGATTGTCCTGTTAAATCAAATCCTCCGTTCGTTGTTGCACTCACAGCGGCAAAGAAACCGTGAAAATAAGCTTCTTGCCAAGTCGGGAAATATAGTAAAAATCTTGTACCTAATAGTATTGCTCCAATGAGTTCTATCGAAATAATTACAATTAAAATAGAACGCATCAATTCTACAAGGCCCGATAAATTTCCTTGGTTATGATCTGCCATAATTAACCTTCTTCGCTGCAAACCAATCTTTTTACCCGTTATAATCCAAACGAATGTACCAAGTGCCATAATTCCTAATCCGCCTAATTGTAAAATCAGGGCTAAAACAATAATTCCTGCTGTTGTAAACGTATCTGAAATAGTCACAACAGACAGTCCTGTAACGCTTACAGCACTAACAGATGTAAACAGCGCATCTATAAATGTCCATTTCACGCCAGGCTTCGTAACAAATGGTAAACTAAGTAAAATTACTGATACAACTACCGCTAGTAAATAAAATACAACGATAAGTTGCACGGGACGTAACTTTTGTAAAAACTTTTTTATATCTCTCATTCCATCACTTCGCTACCTTTTTTCTATCGATTAAATAAAGAAAAATCATCACTTTCTTCATTTGTAAATAACTGCTGAAATAATTTCGCAAATACCATTCCATATACAGTTCCATTTCCCCCATACGGCAGTGCGTAATATAAATTATGTATGTTTTTATCTTCTTTTAAAATAGGAAGACCGTCATGACTGCCACCAAATGCTGCTGCCCAATAGTACTCTGCCTGTATATTTTTATACTGCGGGAACATTTCTTTTACAATGTTAATAAGGAGATTACGCTTATGCAATAATTTCGTATCGCCGATTTTTTGAATTTTCAGCGCCTCATCTAATCCGCCTACAATAATGCGGTTTTGATACGTTCGACAATACAAATACGGACGTGCTGTTTCCCAAATTAATGATTGCTCATGCCAGCCTTCAAAATGATCTATCTTATTTGTCACAACGGCATAAGACGTTTCTACTGTTGTATTTTTTTCTTTCTTTCCAAAAATTGCTTCATAACCTGTCGCCATAATAACATTCTTTGCTACGATTTTATTTCCTGTATTCGTGTAACAAATTAAATCATTTTGGATTTGTTTAATATGTAATGCCTCTGTATGTTCATATATAGTAGCGCCCATTTGTTTCGCTTTATGCAAAAGACTATGCGCTAATAAATACGGATTCACTTCTGCATCACCGCTTGTATATAACGCTGCTTGTTTTGCAAATGAATAACGTTTCTTAATATCAGACTCTGTAAAATATTCAACCGGAAATCCATAATGGCGTAACGTATTATATTCTTCTTGTAAAAATGAAATATCCTCATCTCTACTTGCATAATACAAACTATTTCGCGGAATAAAATGGGGATCAATATCGAGAGTTCGCACAACCTTCTCCATTGTTTGCAGCGCTTCATAACAAAGTCTATATGCTCGTACCCCTTTCTCTTCACCAAATGTATGAATAAGAGAGGTTAACGATTTATCATTAACATATTGTAATAATCCTGTATTTGCAGCTGTGCTACCACATGCAATTGCTCTTTTTTCAATGAGCATAACACGCATTCCAATTTTAGCTAATGAATACGCTATATGAGCACCTGCTTCTCCACTTCCAATTACTAGCACATCACATATCATATCATTTTCTAATGTTGGATAACAAGGTACAGAAACTCCAGCACTCCAAAACAACTTACCAGTCATAAGCTTCATAATTATACTCCTACAATGTATTTTTCTCCTTCCTATGTTTCGTCATTTCCCATAAAAAAATCCAACTAACATACGCTAGTTGGATTTCTTCTCTTTAATTAGAACGCTCTTCAAGCCAATTCCCAACCGTCGGATATGTTTGCTTTACAGCCGTTCCACCATACACGATAGACATATGTCCTGTCGGCAAACATACATACTCTTTATCTGTGCTAGAAATATGATCAAGTAAAGCTTCTACTTGACATGGCAGAGCAATGTGATCACGTTTCGCAGAAATATTTAAGACATTCGCCTTAATATTTGCAAGGTCTACCTTTTGTCCGCGAATAACGAGTTCACCCTTCACTAATTTATTATTTTGATAAAAATCACGAATCCATTGTCTATAAGATTCACCTGGGAACGGAATACCATCGCCTACCCACTTTTGAACTAATTTCCAACTTTCGACGAAGCGCTCATTTTCTGAACGATCGACTAAAGCAACATATGGGCCGACAAAGTTTGTAATTGGTTTTAACATCTTATTTCCGAAATCAATCATTTCTGGCGGAATATTTCCGAATGTATCGACCGCTTTATCTAAATTGAAATATTTCTCATCTAATAAAGGACCGTATAATCCTGTTTCAGAGAAATCAAAAGGACTTGTCATAAAAATCAAGTTACGAATTGGCATGTCCGGATGAAGCGCTGCATAAATAGATGTTAACGTTCCACCCATGCAATAACCAAGTAAAGAAATCTCGTCCGATTTTGCAGTTCTCATTACCTTTTTCACTGCTTTTGCAATATAATCGAACACGAAATCATCAAATTTCAAATGACTATCTTCTAAACCAAATGTGCCCCAATCAAGCATATACACATCAAAACCACGATCTACTAAATATTCCACTAAACTATTACCTGGAGTTAAATCCATAATATACGGTTTATTAATAAGAGCGTATATTAATAAGATTGGAACTCTCTGTGTTTTTTCTTGTTTTGGAATGTAACGATAAAGCTTCGTTTTATTCTTCGTCCAAATAACCTCTTTCGGCGTTAAACCAACTTGTGGTTCTGGTTCGCGTAATAAAACTTCGCTCGCTCTTTTCACACGGCGATATGCTTTACGATATTCTTCTGGGTACAACTCCAATTGCTTTTCCCATTCCGTTACGAATGTAGTCATTTTTTCTATCTCCTTTTTGGTCAATTTCTTTCTAAAAAAAGAAGTGCATTCCTGCTATGGATATGCACTTTTTTTCTTACTTCATTACATGTATAATCCGCCGTTAATGTTTAATTGCTGACCTGTGATATACGCACCGTCACGGCATAGATATACTACACCTTTTGCAATTTCATCAGCTTGACCAAAACGTTTTTTCGGGATTTTCGCAACGATTTTTTGACGCACTTCTTCTGGTACTTCTGCTACCATTTCAGTATCAATAAATCCTGGGCAAATTGCGTTTACAGTTACATTTGTTCTTGCAAGTTCTAACGCTAATGATTTTGTAAATCCTAACATACCTGCTTTTGCTGCTGAGTAGTTTGTTTGTCCAAATCCACCTGCTTGGCCAATAATAGACGAAATACTAATGATTCTACCTTCTTCTGCTTCCGATATGTATGGAAGTACAGCGCTTGTCGTATTAAATACACTGCTTAAGTTCACGTCAATTACGCGCTCCCAATCTTCACGATTTAACTTTTTGAATGTACGATCTCTTGTAATACCAGCATTATTAACAAGGATATCAACTTTACCAAAATGATTCACAGCTTCTTCTACAAGTCTGTTTGCATCTTCTACTTTAGAAACATCCGCTTGAACTGCATAAACATCATGTCCTTCTTTTCCTAATTCATTTACTAAGTTTTCAGCTGCTTCTTTACTGCTGTTATAGTTAATAACTACTTTTGCTCCCTCTTCTGCTAATGCTACTGTAATTGCTTTTCCAATTCCTTTTGCCCCACCTGTTACGATTGCTACTTTGCCATTTAATTGAACCATTTCTTTTCCCCCTTAAATGAATTTGTGAATGATTGTTATGAATCATTTTGGTACTCATACTAATTGAGTCCATATATTAATTATGTTTCGTTGTTTATACATGAAAAGAGATTCTCCCTCTCTCTTTTACACGTTATAAACAAACGTGATTATCATTTTTTATTTTCTGGCTTATTTACAGGCTTTACTTCTTCTTTTACAGGTACTTGTAGTTTAGCTAGTACTGCATTTTGCTTTTCTAGCAATTCTAAAATTTGATCAACTTTCGTTTCCAACGTGCGCATATCTTGTTTTACTTTCGTAACATCACGCTTTAATGTAGGAGCTTGTCCTAATGAATCCACTTTCTCTTCTAGAATTTCCTCGATGTTATCAACTTTATTTTCTAAGTTAATAACAAGCGTAGCTACTCTAGCGATATCCTCTCTCGTCGGCACATTCACCTGTTCTAAATAATTTTTTGTCGTATCATTTAATGCTTTTTGATAAAACAAATTCAAATCTAGAACGCTGCCCATCCAAGCAGAATATTCTTCTGTTTTAATTGTTTCATTGAGCGCTTTTCCCCAAAATGTTTCGGTTTGTTCATAAGCATTTTTCCATGCTTGCAATGGATCGAATTTTTGATCAATCACTTCGACTACACTCCCTTTTTCGTTTTTGAAACAATTCAACCTATTCACTATTTTCTAATATTCTGAATAGAAATTCAAGTATATATTTTATTTTTCTTTATTTTCCAACAAATGTATTGACATTAAAAACAGATAGGTGTAAATTGCACTTATAAGCAAAAAATTCCATCTAACTGATTCATGAGGTGATGCACAATCATGCTACATAATGAACCAGAACACCCAGAAAGTTTGGAAAAAAACCAAGCGAAACAACCAAACTCCATGCCAAAAAACTTCTTAGTTCCTTTCTTACTTCTCTGTCTAAAAGACTGGAGTCTTCATGGTTACAAACTTATTCAAATGCTAATGGACATCGGCTTTTCTTCTGTTGACCAAGGTAATGTGTATAGGACACTACGCAAATTAGAAAAAGAAAATCTTATTTCTTCTACTTGGGATACAAGCGAAGGCGGGCCAGCGAAACGAATTTATTCTTTAACAGAATATGGAGAGCAATATTTAACAACATGTGCGACTTCTTTTGAACATTATCAAAATATGTTGCGGACGTTTTTCACGTTATACACCAATGCATTCTTTCCATTTTCTACTTCTCCAGAAAAGGATGAAAAGGATTCTTCATCTTCACCTGGTGGTACAGCAGAGTAATCTGCGTTCATAATATTCAAAAAAACATTTGGAGGTCACACAATGGAAACTAAGCCATACGAATTAGTCGATGCATTTTGGAAAAACTGGTCTCAATCTCTTTCCCTCTTCTCTTCAGCTGGGAAACAATTAGAGCAACTTACTTTAGAAACGTTAAAACAACAACAAGACGCTTTGCATAAATTAACATCAGGAGTAAATGAACTAGAAAAAGAACTACACCAATTCACTGCTCAGTTCAATAACCAATATACAGACTATGTGAAGCAATTAACTGGAAACTCCTTAAATGATCAAATTAACGAGTGGCAAGAAAAGTGGAATGAGCTTTCTAATCAAATGCACCAACTTACTGTTTCGCCTACGAAAACATCTTTGTCTATTCTTACTCAAACTAGCGGCCAATTTGAAGAAACAACAAAACACTTTATCGAACAACAACAGTCGCAGCGTGAAGAGGTTCAAAAACAGTTAGAAGTTTTTTTGGGAGAGTTCAAGTCCAAACAACTAGAACTCGCAAAGCAGTTCGAGGAAAACTCAAAAAATCTATTTACTTCCATCAAGTAAGAAAAATGTGGCAACTAACTGCAGCACAAACAAAACTCTTTCTTCCTCCTACTACATCAAGATGGCTTACATTTTTCGATATGGAAAAGAAGGAGGACAAAATGAATCCATTTCAAGAAGCACAAACTGTTCCAGAGCTTCGTTACGATGAGATTCAAGTCGGTGATCAAGCATCACTTACAAAAAAAATTACGGATGAGGACGTTATCAATTTTGCAAAATTGACTGGAGATGTAAATCCTATTCACATTCTAGACTCTTTTGCAAAAACGACAATGTTCAAAGAACGTATTGCCCATGGCATGCTCGTTTCAAGTTTTATTTCTACCATTCTTGGAACGAAACTCCCTGGCAAAAATACGATTTATTTATCACAAAACGTTTCATTCCGTGCTCCTGTCAAAATCGGTGATACACTTCGCGTTGTGGCAGAAGTTATTAAAAAGCGGGACGATAAAAAAATCATCACATTGCAAACAAACATATATAATCAATCTGATGATATTGTCGTAGAAGGTACAGCGACAATACTGAAAAAAGAGTAGCAAATTTGCTACTCTTTTTTCTATCCAAGAACTTCTAATCACACCGTTTACTTCCGTGTATGAGTACGTCGTTTACACATAAAATAACATTACCAGATAGCACTTAGCTAAACTGGATTACTCTTTAAGGATGTGTATCAACATGGTGAAAACAAACAAATTACTAGTTCCGGGTGCAGAGCAAGCACTTGAACAATTCAAATATGAAATCGCACAAGAATTCGGTGTAAGCTTAGGATCTAATACAGCTTCTCGTTCTAACGGATCAGTTGGCGGTGAAGTAACGAAACGTCTTGTTGCTTTAGCTCAACAACAATTACGCGGATAACTATATAACCTATGGCTTAGAGGCAGATATTCTCTGCCTCTTTCTTTTTTAACATACATAATAGTGCTTCTTCACATACTAGTAAGAGCAAATCGAAAGGAACGATATGTGAAATGAAACGGATTAACATTAGCATGAGTCCTCCCCGTGTTCTTACTGTATCTTTTATTATGCTATCGATTATCGGTACATGCCTATTGAAATTGCCAATTGCTACAACAACGTCTATTTCATGGCTCGATGCCTTATTTACAACGGTTTCTGCTTGTACGGTTACAGGGCTTGGTGTTGTGGACACTGGTAAAGTATTTACCTTATTTGGCCAATGTGTCATTTTAACACTTATACAAGTTGGCGGGCTTGGCATTATGAGCTTTGCTGTTTTAATCGCAATTATGCTCGGCAGAAAAATCGGCCTTCAAAACCGGATTTTATTACAACAAGCATTAAACCAAACAAATGTCGGCGGAATCATTCGTCTTGCAAAAGCATTATTTTTATTTTCTTTTACTGTAGAATGTATCGCTACTTTATTTCTCTCCTTTGAATGGGTACCAAAATACGGGATTGCCAAAGGGATATATTACAGCTTTTTTCATTCTATCTCAGCCTTTAACAATGCTGGGTTTTCTGTGTGGAGCGATAATTTAATGTCACACTCCCATAGCATTCTCGTCAATCTCGTTATTACTTCCCTCATTATTTTAGGTGGGATTGGTTTTACAGTTATCGTAGATGTAAAAAGAAAGAAAAACTTTAAAAACCTTACTTTGCACTCAAAGCTTATGCTCTCTTCTACTCTTATCGTCAATATTATTGCTACAGTTTTCATTTTTATATTCGAGTTTCATAATTCAATTTCCATGAGAGGTTTTACACCATTTGAAGAAGGTATGGCTGCTTATTTTCAAGCGATTTCAACGCGTACTGCCGGGTTTAATACTGTTGATATCTCTGCATTATCAAAACCTTCTCTTTTATTAATGATGCTTCTTATGTTTATTGGTGCTGGCAGTGCTTCTACTGGTGGCGGGATTAAGTTAACAACTTTTTTAATTATGTTTTTCGGCGTATTTAAATTTTTGCAAGAACAAGATGATATTGTCGTGTTTAAAAAATCCATTAAAGATGCGCTCATTGTCAAATCATTAACGATTACTATTATTTCAATTTCGTTTATTTTTCTTTCTATTTTAATTTTAAGCATCACTGAGAAAGTTCCTTTATTAATGAGTGCTTTTGAAGTATTTTCAGCATTTGGAACTGTCGGCCTTAGCATGAATTTGACGCCACACTTAACAATCATCGGCAAAACAATTATTATCTTTATGATGTTTTTTGGAAAGATGGGGCCTTTAACATTAGCCTTTTCATTTGCACGTAAAAAACAAAGAAAAATAAAATATCCCAACGAAGATATTTTAACAGGTTGACAACCGTATAAATTATCCATATAATGAGAATACAATAGCATATCTCCAAAGGGGAGTAGCGTCCAAGAACTATTTCTTGGAAACAAAGTCGTCATTACGTAGAACTTAGTTCTTCCGGCTTTGTTGGCATTTTCATTACATATGTCTAGCAAGACCTTTGCCTATCAACGGCAGAGGTCTTTTTTGTTTTCAAATTCCTTCCACCGTTGATACGCAGGAGTATGGGGAAACTAAACAGTGGGGAACTTCTTCACTTGTTTAGTCTTTATAGAAATGAGAGGAGAATGTACATGGATGTATCATTATTATTGGAGTATGGTTGGGTATTACTCATCCTAATTGCACTAGAGGGGATTTTAGCGGCTGATAACGCTCTCGTTCTCGCAATCATGGTAAAACATTTACCAGAAGAAAAACGAAAGAAAGCACTATTTTATGGATTAGCAGGAGCGTTCGTTTTCCGCTTCGGATCACTATTTATGATTTCGTTCCTAGTAGATGTATGGCAAGTGCAAGCAATTGGTGCGATTTATCTTATGTTTATCGCGGGGAATCACTTATTTAAAACGTATGTTAAAAAGAATTCACATGAAGAAACAGAAGAAAAAGAAGCAAAGAAAAAACAAGAGAACTTTTGGTGGACTGTATTTAAAGTCGAAGTTGCTGATATCGCCTTCGCTGTTGATTCAATTTTAGCTGCTGTTGCATTAGCAGTGACTTTACCGAAAACAGGATTAGGTACGATTGGTAGTCTTGATACAGGTCAATTTATCGTTATCTTTACAGGTGGACTTATCGGATTAGTTATAATGCGATTTGCAGCAACTGCTTTCGTACAAATATTAAAACGTAAACCAGGACTTGAAACTGCAGCATTCTTAATTGTAGGTTGGGTTGGTGTGAAATTAGCGATTTATACGCTAGCACACCCTGCTTTAGGTGTCCTTCCGCATTCATTCCCAGAATCTACTCCGTGGAAGCTTACATTCTGGATTGTATTAATTGGAATCGCAGTTGGCGGTTGGTTCTTCTCGAAAGAAGTAGAAGTAAAAGTAGAAAAGAATTTAGACGAAAAAGCGCTGTAATTACAGCGCTTTTTCTTTTTCCCTCGTTTCAATCCCTCTCTATTTTTAGAAAAAATTCCATTATACTACCTTTTGTAAACGCTTCCTTTCCAGATGTATGTCCTTTTTGTGAAACATTGAACAAACTTATTGAAAATGAGAACAAATCCATGTACTTTATTCATATAAGGAGTATTTATAGACGATGTACTAAAGGAGCGTATTACTCATGCTAGAACAAGGATTAGATTACGTTGTAAAACTGGCTAAGAGCAAAAAGCAAATGCTAGATACAAATCCAATGCAATATTTCATTCGCGCTGCACTTGCTGGCATTTATATCGGTTTTATTATTGTACTATGTTTTAAATTAGGTAACTTTTTTCATGTTGTTGATTCACCAGCAACATATTTAGCTTCCTCCATGTTTTTCGGAATTGCTCTGATACTTATTATATATGGCGGTGCTGAATTATTTACTGGCAATACAATGTACTTCACAGTGGCAACTTTAAGAAAAGAAACAACTATTTCTGATACACTTCGCAACTGGGTTGCTTGTTATGCAGGTAACTTAGCTGGCGCTTTATTCTTTGCCTTACTATTTTACGCAACTGGCATTTTCGGAGCAATCGATCACGGTCATTTAATGAATACAGTCGTTGAAGGAAAAATGAACACACCTACAATGCAATTATTCTTTAAAGCGATTTTATGCAACTGGCTCGTATGTCTTGCCTGCTTCTTACCTTCTCAAGTAAAAGGTGATACAGCAAAAATATTGATGATAATGATGCTCGTTTTCACATTCTTCTTATCTGGCTATGAGCATAGCATTGCAAACTTATCATTGTTTGCCTTATCTTTAGTTTCACCACATCCTGATACAATTACTTTCGCTGGGGCTATTCATAACTTAATTCCAGTTACAATCGGTAACATTATTGGCGGATCGGTATTTGTCGGTATGGTATATCATTACTTAACAAAGAAAGCACCTGTTGCTAAACAAGAAGAAACTGAATTAGTAGCAGCTCAAACAGAGGAAATTATTCCTTTACAAGCACATATGAAACACTAAAAACCCCAAAGTATCACTTATCAAGACTTAAATTATAAAAATCTCTAAAAATAAAGGAAAGCACATATTATACATGACTAATATATGCTCTCCTTTTATTCCATTAAAGCGCCCGATTGTCGAAAATCACCAGAACTTTATTAGCTAGTTAGTTGAAGAAGAATTTGTTCCACAACCCTTAAGTTATTATAATACAAAAAAATAAAATTCTCCTCCTGCAATTCCTTCAAATCGGTCAATCTCCACGTCTTTTGAATTCCCTGAAAGTTGCTAAATTTAAGCCGAATAACTACACCATCTCTAGCAAAATAATTAACATATTCTATGCAAGAAAGTTTAGGTAGCTAATAGCATATGTTTTATTGAAAGGGTGTGATTGAATTATGGATCGGCCGAACTGGGGAATTGGAGGATTAGTATTCGTTGGCTGCATGTTTCTTGGTGGAGGAGTGGGATCTATGTTAGGAAATACCCAAACTGGATGGCTAATAGGAATGGGTGCTGGATTTCTTGGGATGGCTTTAACGAGACTGATTAGAAAGTAATATAACATGGGTTATTCTTCCAGTAAATAAGACGATATGCATTTAAGTAATTACTTACATACGCGCTCTATAAGATGTAGTAATCGTACTTATACAAAGCCACTCTCTAACAGAAAGTGATTCTTTTTATTTTCGGCTCTTTTAAAATTCATTGTATATTATATAAACTATGTTTAATCTCTGTTTATATAATATACAATGCAAGAAAAAAGAGGATAATACGTCCTCATATTGGACATATTATCCTCTTCTTATTATAGTCTGTTTAAGTTTCACTTTGGAGGTTTTAGCTCCCTACATATTTCAAGGCAATACAAGGATTAATTTCCCCTTCTTCCTTCCCTCTCTCTATTCTCTGTTTCATCTGATGCATACCGATGACATCATTTGTATGAAGGTGAATTTCATTAACATATAGACCTTCTGTACAAAAGACTTCTACAAAATCTAACCCATTCTTTTGCCTCCATCCCATGTTAAAATCAAGAGAGAGGATGTTTACCTTATTACTCCGAACAAATTGTAATGCAGATTCTACTGTAGTTGCCAAAACATATCCGTACGGGCAACTTCTTTGATCATCCATATATACATTCATTTTCTATCTCCTCTCTATTTTGCATATGTGACCAACACATAACATATTGCTCCAAGGCTAATAAAAGGTCCAAACGGAATTGGGGTTCTTATTTTTATACGTTTTAACGCTATACCTATTCCGAAAAAACAAAGACTAAAGCAAGATGCTAAAAATAAAGTTATAAAAACCCCTTTCACTCCCACTATAAATCCGAGTAACGAAAGTAATTTTACATCACCTCCGCCAAGACCATCTGGATAAATCCTTTGCATGCAATATAACAAAATGAATATAGTTCCACTACCAGCTAAACTATCTATCCAAGTAACTAACGGTACAAAAATACATTCTAAAATAAGCAAAAGCGCAAACCAAATTAAAATACGATTAGGTATTAGCATATATACTAAATCTGTAACTGAAATAATAAGAAGTAAAGAAAAGAGCGATAAAGTGATGATGAGCTCTCGTTCTATTCCAATTACATATACAGTAAGAAAAAATAAACTACCTGTAACAAATTCAAATACTATGTACAAACTTGAGATTTTCCTCTTACAATTCGTACAACGCCCTTTTTGTATACAAAATGAAATGATTGGAATCAGTTCTTTCGGCTTTAACGTATACTTGCAGTAATAACAGTACGAACGCGGTGTAATAATAGATTCCCCTACTGGAACTCTCATCGCAATCACCATAAAAAAAGAACCAAACACCATACCCATTAACAATGCATATAAATAAGTGAACATCCCTTCCTCTCCTTTCCAAAAGAACATAACAAAAAAAGGAGAGAACTTCTACTTCATATTATCTTTATTCTATTAAAAAAGCAGGCCGTTTTCCGGCCTGCTTTCCCCTATTTTATACGATGAAATATACTGCTTTTAATGGTCCGTGTACTCCGACAACAAGATTCATTTCAATATCCGCAGAGTTACTTGGTCCTGTAATAAAGTTAATACAAGATGCGACTGCTTCACCTTTTTCCACACGAGAGTTCATATGTTGAACTGCTTGTGTAATGCGAGGTACAAGTGTTTCACGTGGAATAATAGCAAAGTATACAGTCGGTAAAAAGTGTAAAGAACGCCCTTGTCCTTTATGACTTTGTACAACAATCGTACCAGATTCAGCTAATGTATAATCACTAAATGCAATACCGATATTCGCTTTTTCCGCTATACGCATATTCTCTTCTTTTTTCTCAGGATCCCATACATTTACCTCAACATTTTGCTTTGGAAGCTCTTCTTTAAATAAAGAAGTCAATCCATAGGAATCAAAACGTTCATCTGCTGATAATATAATAGGTCCTCCGCCGTTTTCAACGATTACTTTTTGAATATCTTCACGTAAACGGTCGTTTGTCGTTTCCACAACAGTTGTATGAATGTTTGTACATTGATTTTTAAATACTTCTAACAATTCTTCTTGTGAATAATCTTTTAACGTTTCTTCATTCACATTACTTTTCCATGCTGGACGTTCTACGCCTTCTGTTTTACGCGCGCGCCCAAGTTCTTTTGCGATATTATCTAGAAAGGGCTCACGGTTTTGAATTAATCCTGTCATTATTTGTCCCCGCCTTTCTTATGATCTTTATACCAATCACGGAATCGTTCTTTACTTGGAGCCGGGAATTCACGAATATCCGTCCAGTTTTTAAGTGGACCAACACCTTTTGATACACGATTGCCAGATGTAAATGGACTCATTGCTGCCGGTGCTATTTTTGATCCCATTTTATATAAAGCTGCTGAAGATGCGCCCATACTAAACATTTTCATTGCTAATTTCTCTGCAAGTGGGGCACGTCCTTCTTGCTCAACGATAACTTGACGATGTTTTAATAATAAATCATGTAACGGAATCTTTACTGGACAAGCTTCCGTACACGCTCCGCATAAACTAGATGCATAAGGAAGTTCTTTATAATCATCATATCCACCTAAAAGTGGTGTTAACACTGCACCAATTGGTCCTGAATAAATAGAACCATATGAATGTCCACCAACGTGACGATACACAGGACATACATTGACACAAGCAGCACAACGAATACATTGCAATACTGAACGGAATTCCGATCCAAGGATTTGAGAGCGGCCATTATCAACAACGACTAAATGAAACTCTTCTGGTCCATCTACCTCTTCCTCTTGAATTGGTCCTGCTACTGTTACATAACTTGTTAACTTTTGACCTACTGCACTACGACATAGTAAACCAACTAAAACATCTAATTCTTCCATTGTCGGAACCATACGTTCCATACCCATTACTGCAATTTGTGTTTTCGGAATCGACATAACAAGATCGGCATTACCTTCGTTCGTTACTAAACAAAGAGAGCCCGTATTTGCAACAGCGAAGTTACAACCTGTCACACCAATTTCTGCATCCATAAATTTCTCACGAAGTTGTTTACGAACAAACTTTGTCATTTCGTATGGATCATCAGAATTTTCATATCCAAGTTTTTCTTTAAATACATCACGAATTTGCGTTCTGTTTTTATGAAGTGCAGGCGCAATAATATGTGATGGTGGATCGTTATCTACTTGTAAGATATACTCTCCTAAGTCACTCTCTAACACTTCACAACCAATCTCTTCAAGGGCATGATTCATACTAATTTCTTCAGTTACCATTGATTTTGATTTTACAACTTTCTTCGCTTGTTTCTTTTTTGCAACGTCTTGAATGTACTTTGCTGCATCCTCTTTCGTTTTCGCAAAGTAAACGTGACCGCCTCTTTTTGATACATTTTCACTTAACTGCATTAAGTAATAATCAAGATTTTCTAACGTATGTTGACGAATTTGTTCACCTAGTTCACGCCACTCTTCCCAGTTTCCTAACTCTTCAGCTGCTTTCAATCGATTTGTATATAAACGCGTTTGTGCAGAAGATACTGCTCCGCGCATAAACGAATCTTGAATTCCATCGCCAACGCGATCATTAAATTTTTTCTCACTGATTTTCATAGACATAGCTTATGTTCCCCCTTCATGAGCGACTATTCAAGACCTCAGCAATATGCATTACTTTTACTTCTTTTCCTAAACGCTCAATACGTCCGCCAATGTTTAACAAACACCCACAATCTGCACCGATTAAATAATCAGCACCTGTTTCCATTACACTATCTACTTTTTCATCTACCATTTGCTCAGAAATTGGAGTCATCTTAACTGAAAACGTTCCCCCAAACCCACAACAATTTTGCACGTTTGGCAGTTCTCTCACAGTTAATCCTTTTACGTTTGATAATAAAATTCCTGGTGCCTCTTTTACTCCAAGCAGGCGTGTCATATGACAAGATTTATGAATAGTAGCTATTCCTGGTAAACTTGCACCAACATCTGTAACTTTTAAAACATCTACAATAAATTGTGTGAATTCATATGTTTTATCAGCAACCTTTTGTGCACGTTTAGCCCACTTCGGATCATCTTTAAAAACATGCGGATACTCATGAAACATTGTCGCACAAGAGCCAGATGGCGTAACGATATATTCTGCATCTTCGAAAGTTTCAATCATATGTTTCATCGCTTCTTTTGCTGCTTCTACATGGCCGCTATTATAAGCAGGCTGACCACAACAAACTTGTGCTTCTGGAAATTCAATTTCACAACCTAAACGCTCCAATACTTCAACTGTTGCTTTGCCGACGTTTGTTTCAAACATATCGACTATACAAGTAACAAATAAAGTGACTTTCATAACTATAATTCCCCCTCATTACAACTTCGCCAACAATCATATGGTCATCAGATGACTAAGATTAGAAGAAGTAGGCTCAACCATGGCCTATCCTCTCCCTCTTCTAAAGAAAACGTTTACTTAATCTCTCTCTATTTTATCAGAAAATTAGAAAAATAAAAGATTAAATTACGAATTTATATCGCTTTTACCTGTGACAATATGTTCTACATTTGTTAAATGATTTAGCATTGCTTGCTGCGCTAATTCCACATCTTGCTTTAACACCGCATTATATATAGATTGATGCTCTTCTAAAAGTCGTTCTGATGTTGTTTGTTCACCATATAAAATAATGCGTCTTGATTCACCAATCGTTTCAGCAATCATCTCTGAAACATGATTCATGAGCTCAAGTAAGATGTTATTATGCGAAGACTCTGCAATTCCCATATGGAACTGAAAGTCTGCTTTTTCGCCAGCCTTTTCATCTCCAATGCTCTTTGCCATTTCATCTAACCAATGCTTCATATTTTGCAAATTAGCTTCCGTACGTTTTGCCGCTGCCGCTCGAACTGCCCCCACTTCGAGCACCTTCCGTACTTCTAATAAATTCAAAATATCCTCTTTCTTCATTAATAACTTGTTATTTAGTGATTTTGTTAATGAAGAAGGATCGAAATTCCTTACATATGTACCTTCTCCTTGTTTCATTTCAATTAAGCCCATTGCTCTTAGCGCACTTAGCGCTTCACGAACAGCAGATCTGCCAACTTGAAACTGCTCAGCTAATTGATGAACAGGAAGTAGTTTGTCACCAGGTTTTAACGTACCATTTTTAATCATTGTTAAAATAGCTTCAGATACTTCTTCGTAAATTTTTTTCGGTTTAATAGATTTGTACTCCAGTTAAATCACCTCAGTATCTTCCAAACAACAATTGTAACGTTTTATAAGAACTTAGCATCCATAACTATTTTAGAACGAATTAGTAAGAAGTACAAATGTTTTGTTCATAAAATAGTCAATTTTTTGATATTTGTTTGATATTAATTAATACATTTACGCGTAACTATTTACCTTCAATATGAAGAGCATATTCCAAAAGTTAGAATATGCTCTCCTCATCTTGTGCTTTTAATTTAATAATAACTGTCGTTCCCTTACCTTTTTCACTTTCTATTCTCCACTCACCATCATGTATATGAACAATTTGCCTTACAATTGCAAGACCTAAACCTGTTCCACCGTGTTGACGACTTCTCGCTTTATCTACTCGGTAAAAGCGTTCCCCGAGATTTTCTAAATGCTCTCTATCAATACCTATTCCTGTATCTTTTATGTGCAATTCACAATAATCATCGATTTGCTTTAATGTTATTATGATATCCCCGTTTTGATTTGTATAACGTATCGCATTATCTAACACATTATGAAGTACTTGTTGCATACGATCCTCATCAATCATTACGATAATTTCAGGATTTAAATTCGTTGAAATACGAAGGGTTTTTTCTATAAACTGTAACTCGTACGTATCTAGTACATCTTCAATAAGCTGTGAAAAAACGATAGGTTGTTTCTTTAGGGGAAAGTGTTCACCTTCTAGCTGCGCTAGATCTAATAAATCATGAACGAGGCGCTGCATGCGACCTGCCTCTTTATGAATAAGTTGCGTTACTTTTTCCTGCTGCGGCCCCTTCGCTACACCGTCTAAAATAGCTTCACTATATCCTTTAATATAACTAAGCGGTGTTCTAAGTTCATGCGAAACATTAGCTAAAAATTCCTTACGCTTTACATCTTCTGTTTCTAAAGAATTTGCCATTTTATTAAAAGCTTTTCCCAATCGTCCAATTTCATCTTCTGAAGAAATTGTAATCCGCTCTGAGAAATCTCCAGTAGCCAAATGATTTGCAACTCGTTCCATTTGCGAAAGCGGTCTCGTAATAGCGATAATAATTTTTCTACCAATCCATATTGTAATTAAAATCATTGCAAGTGCTAACGGCGCTAAAATAAGACCCATATCAAATATTAAGTCTTTTATACTTTTTAAAGGAATATAAGAGTATACAATACCAACTAATTTTTTATTATCTAAAACAGGGATGACAACACCCATAATATTACGATCAAAATGTTCTTCATACCCTATCTTTGTCACAGTTTTCCCATCTAATAGCGCCTGTCTATCCCCTTCACTTATAAGAGAATGATGGTGAACATCAAAAGGCAAACATGCGCTTAAATCACGCGGATTGTATACGAAAAGGACATCTGAACTAGATATTTGATCATATGCCCTTACTTTCTCTTCAAAAGTGGATACTCCTTCACGTTTATCATATTGCGTGGCAAGACGTTTCCCTTCCATTACTAATGAATCTTTTAAATTATCAACGTATAACTTTTCATATGAGTATAAAGATACAAAATAAAGAAAGGAAACTGTTACACATACTGCACATACTACTGTAAGCCAAAGCTTTTGTACCATCGTAAACATACGTTACACCTCAAATTTATAACCTACACCCCAAACGGTTTGAATGTAGTTTCCACTTTCTCCTAGCTTTAGACGCATCGTTTTCACATGCGTATCTACCGTTCTTGTACTTCCTGCATAATCATATCCCCACACCTTTTCAAGCAATTGTTCCCGGCTAAATACTTGTCCATTATGTTGGCAAAGAAAATATAGTAAATCGAACTCTTTTACCGTAAGAGGAATCGTCTCACCATTCGTCTCGACCCTCCTACTTTTTTCATTAATAAGAATCGGTCCAAATTGAATCTCTTCTTGCTGTTCTTGCTTTGTATATCGTCTTAAAACAGCTTCCATACGAGCAATTAGTTCCCCAGGACTAAATGGCTTTACAATATAATCATCTGCTCCCATACGTAAGCCGTTCACCCTATTCCACTCTTCACCTTTTGCTGTTAAAAATATAATAGGTACATCCGACGTTTTTCGAATCTCTTTACAAACTGAAAGCCCATCCATCTCAGGCATCATAATGTCTAGTACAACGAAATCGTAATGATCCGTCTCTAATTTTCGAAGTGCCTCTCTTCCATTTTCAGCTTCTCCCCACTCGTATCCGAAGTTATCTAAGTACATTCCGACAAGTTGCCTCATATCACTTTCGTCATCTACGACTAGCACTTTATATTTACTCATTGCCCTTCCCCTTCTCTCTCTATGAGTTGAAACGGTCCTTTACCGACTTTAATTGTTTGTTTTATTTTCATATTCTTCATATCCATTACGCATACTTCATCGCTATCATAACTAGCTACATATCCTTCTGCACCGCTTTTCAAAAATGCAAATGGATTAGATCCTACTTCTGCAAATCCTACCTCTTGATACGTACTTGCATCAAACTTTCTAAGCGTATTTGAACCGTGACTTAGCGCATATACATACTTATCATCCTTTGTTATATTCACAGGCATAAACGGAGCATGTAAAGAACGTATCATCTCTCCGCTCTGTAAAGAATACACTAATACTTTCTCATTCACTTGACTTCCATCACCATGTCCACCAATCCATATTTCTTTTCCATCAGCGCTAACCGTCGCTCCTGTTGATGCTGGCGGAATCATAAAGGACTGTATCACTTCTTTTTTCTTTGTATCAATGGTCGTTAGTTTCGTATCATAAAAGTTGAGTACAGATAACTGGTTATGATGCTCTACCATCGTTATCGGCCCTTTTCCTGTTGAAACACTCCCTGTCTCTTTTCCTTTTATCGTAAAGAACCTTACCTTTTGTTCATTTTGATCGGCAGCAAATAATTGTTTTCCATCATCTGATGCGATAACATTAGCAATTCCTTTTCCAGTCTTATATTTGTCCACTTGTCTTCCTTCTGCTAGTGAATATACATACATATATTCTAATTGCTTACCATAAACGAGTATTTCCTCGCCATTTGGAAGTAGCGTAACCCCCGCAATCGGCTCATTTAATTCCCATGTTGTTAATAGCTTCTTTGTTTTTTTATCAATAAAACTAATACTACCTTCCTTTATATTCGTTGTTATAATAACACTTTTATCTTTAGCAATCGGTGTATACGAACTTCCTTGACACCCTACTAATAGAAATAAAAAACAGAGAAGAAAAACATACTTTCTCAAAAGATTCCCTCCATCTTCGGATGATTTCGTTATAATTGTAAAGTAACAAATAAATGTGTGGAAAATGTGAAATCTTCCTTTATTAATAAACTTACATATATAATGTACAACAAATAGAATTTGAGGTGTGCAAATTATGCTTTTTCCTGATTTAGCGAATAAAATTGTACGTGAAGTACGCAGATTAATTACTGAAAACATTATTATTATTAATATACAAGGCATTATTATCGCAAGTACAGATGCGGAAAGAATCGGTCAATTTCATGAAGGGGCACTCCGCTGTGCGAAACAAAAGAATACTGTCATTATTACAAAAGATGATGAACGACGACTGCAAGGTGTAAAAGCTGGGATGAATCTTCCTTTACTATTCCATGACGAAGTAATCGGCGTGATTGGAATTACAGGAGAACCTGAAAATATTTCACAATACGGAGAAATATTACGTAAGATGACCGAATTATTAATTCATGAAAACTACTTTTTAGAACAACTAGAACTTGAGCACCGTTCTTATGAAGCATTTGTCTTTGATTGGCTTCAAAATACAGACTGGTCTCCAAGTTTTCTCGATCGTGCAAAAACGCTTGGCATTGATTTATATAAGAAGAAACAACTTATTTTATTATCAATCGCCCAAGATAATACGATGCTCCAGCGTAAAATTTGGCAACATCTGCGCAACATTTTAGCAAAAGAAAATTTATTTGTTCGCTGGGGAAATGATCGGTTTATTTTGTTTACAACAATGCACTCCAAAGAGCAAACCTTTCAATTTTTAAAACGTTTAAAACAAGACTGTGAAACTTTATTTTCTATTACTTTATATATCGGGATTGGACAAACAGTTACGCCAAGCAATATGAACTTATCGTACGAACAAGCACTACGCGCCCTTTCAGTATCACTTGAAACGAAAAAAATTGTATTTAATGAAGATTTACGTTTAGAAATGTGCTTACAAGATATTTCTACTGAAACCCGGGAACAGTTTCTAGAGCGTACTATTGAAAACTTAGTATCATCTCCTGAGCTTATGCACACTCTACGTTTATTTATCGATTATAACCAATCTTATAAGCAAACAGCTGAGCAATTACATATACACATTAACACACTGCATTACAGGCTAAAAAAGATTGAAGAACATACAGGACTTGACCCGAAACAATTCAAAGATTTAAATGTTTTATACTTCGCACTCCTCTTATTAGATAATCATACAAAAAATAACGATAAAATAGATTAATCTTTAGATGATTGTATATAGAAAGAATCCCCCTACTTTTTTATCATTATAATGAAAGCACTGTTACAACGTTTTTTATTATTACTAAATACGTTAACAGTTTGAGGGGGATTTCCAATGTTAGAAAAGCAAATTATTGATTCATTCGTATCTATTGTTGGCGAAGATAATGTAGATACATCCAATATGGGGCGTTTAACTTATAGTTATGATGCCACTCCAAACTTCCAAGCGATGCCTGATGCAGTTATTGCTCCTCGTAATACAAATGAAGTAGCAGACGTGTTAAAAGTGTGTAACACTCATAAAATCCCGGTATATGTTCGCGGGTCTGGAACAAATCTTTGCGCTGGTACGTGTCCACTTGAAGGTGGTATCGTCCTTATTTTCCGCCATATGAACAATATTTTAGAAATTGACGAAGAGAATTTAACAATTACTGTACAAGCTGGTGTTATTACACTTGATATTATTAAAGCAGTAGAAGAAAAAGGTTTATTTTATCCACCAGATCCAAGCTCTATGAAAATTTCTACAATCGGCGGTAACATTAATGAAAACTCCGGCGGATTACGTGGTTTCAAATATGGCGTAACACGTGATTATGTAATGGGGCTTGAAATTGTCTTACCGAACGGCGATATCATTCGCACTGGCGGTAAATTAGCAAAAGATGTAGCTGGTTATGATTTAACTCGTTTATTTATTGGTTCTGAAGGAACACTTGGTGTTGTTACGGAAGCTATATTAAAACTTGTCCCTATGCCTGAAACGAAGAAAACGATGCTTGCGCTATATGAAGATATTAACGAAGCTGCTCGAGCTGTTTCTGCTATTATTGCAAATAAAATTATTCCAGCGACACTTGAGTTTTTAGACCAACCAACAATTGAAGTTGTAGAAGAGTTTGCACAAATCGGTTTACCAACTGACGTTAAAGCAATTTTATTAATTGAACAAGACGGTCCACCTGAGGTTGTCAATCGAGATATCGAAAAAATGGCTAACGTTTGCCGTGCTATGAATGCGGTCGATGTTCGCGTTGCAAAAGATGAAGCCGAAGCAGATGCGCTTCGTACAGCACGCCGTAGTGCACTATCAGCACTTGCAAGACTAAAACCGACAACAATATTAGAGGATGCAACTGTACCACGTTCACAAATCGCTCCAATGGTTGAAGCAATTAATGCAATTGCAAAGAAATATAATATTCCTATTTGTACTTTTGGTCATGCTGGTGATGGTAATTTGCACCCAACTTGTATGACAGATGCCCGTAATGAAGAAGAAATGCACCGTGCTGAACAAGCTTTTGCTGAAATATTTGCAAAAGCGATTGAGCTTGGTGGTACGATTACTGGTGAACATGGTGTTGGCGCGATGAAAGCTCCGTATTTAGAAATGAAATTAGGTAAAGAAGGTATCGCTGCTATGCAAGGGATTAAACAAGCCTTCGACCCAAACAACATTATGAATCCTGGAAAGATGTTCGCGAAAGACTCTCGTAAAAGAGTGGTGGTTGAGCGATGACCACATTAAATAAAGAAAACATTCAAAAGGGATTTAAAGAACGATTAAGTGAAGATGAACTATTAAATTGTATGCGATGCGGTTTTTGTTTACCGACTTGTCCTACTTACATTCAATCTGGATATAAAGAATCACATTCGCCGCGCGGGCGTATCGCCTTAATGAAAGCCGTCGCTGATGGTTTAATTGAGCCAGATGAAGATGTTGAAAATACATTAAATGTTTGCCTAGGCTGTCGTGCTTGTGAACCTGTTTGTCCGTCTGGTGTGAATTATGGACATTTATTAGAAGAAGCTCGTGATATTATTAATCAAAATAAAAAATTCTCAGTGCCCGTGAGAGCTGTTCGTAAAGTCGTTTTTGAAGGACTATTCCCGCATCAAAATCGAATGAGAACATTAACAGGGCTAATCGGATTTTACCAGCGTTCTGGTTTACAAACGCTAACACATAAAACTGGTATTATGAAGTTATTCCCTGAAACACTTGCAACGATAGATCTCGTTTTGCCAAAAGTCCCTAAAATGAAAGCAATGAAAGATCGTCCTGAATTTTTACCTGCTGAGGTGGCAAAGAAGAAACAAGTTGCATTCTTCACAGGTTGTTTAATGGATACGATGTTTTTAGAAACAAATAACGCAACCATGAAACTTCTTCAGTTAGCTGGTTGTGATATCGTTATTCCGAAAACACAAAGTTGCTGCGGGGCATTACATGGGCATGCTGGTGAAAAGAGTGGAGCAAAAGAATTAGCAAAACGAAATATAAAAGCATTCGAAGATTTAAACATCGATTATATTATTACGAATGCAGGTGGTTGCGGAGCTTACCTCGTAGACTATGATTACCTTTTAAAGGATGATCCAGAATGGGCTGAGCGCGCAAAGCAATTTGTTTCTAAAATTAAAGATATTACTGCTATACTAGTAGAACTAGATTTCCATAAACGTAATGACTTACGACTCACGCCGCAAATCATTACGTATCAAGACTCTTGTCATTTACGCAATGTTATGCGAACATCTTCTGAACCTCGTATGTTACTAGAAGCCATCCAAGGTGCAACATATCGCGAAATGAAAGATGCGGACCGTTGCTGTGGTTCTGCTGGTATTTACAATATTGTTCATTCAGAGTTATCAATGGAATTTCTAGATTATAAAATGGACCGTGTGCATGAAACAGACGCGGCGACAATTGTTACTGCAAATCCAGGTTGTCTATTACAAATGAAACTAGGTATTGAACGAGAAGATCTTTCTCATAAAATGAGAGGAATTCACATTGTAGATTTATTATTAGAAGCAATTGAAACCAACTCGTAATAACTCGTAACATACGTAATAATAGGAAAACGGCTATCTCCTTCGTCTATGTAAAGAGATAGCCGCTTTTTTGTCTGCTACAACATTAAAAATATGTTACTTTATTATAAAAAAGAACAACAGAAACATTACAGTTTTGTAAAAATCAATCCAGTATATTCCTCAAAAAAATGTTCAAACCATTGATACAATAGGATTCTTTATTTTCCATTTAGGTAAATCTATCCAAAAACCCTCTCTTAAAACCAAGTATAAAAATGCTAAAAATTCCTTTTATACTCTATGTTTCTCTTATTTCTTCCCTTTTCTTCTCTTAGGATAAATTAGGTAATTTCAAAGTCTATGAATTTTTTTCCATCTTTTTTCTTGTAAATTGTATGCTACGATGGATTTGTCAGTCAGACAGGCTGTCAAAAACAAATCGTGTGAAAACAAATTAAAACTTTATATAGGGGGACACACATCATGAAAAAGCGTGTTTTATTATCTGTAGCTGCTGCAACAGCTCTTACTTTAGGAGTATCATCTTTAGATGCACAAGCTGCAACAGTACAACCATCTAACATAAAGGTTCAAAATATTCAGCATTCAAAAGTAATGATGCAACAAATGAGCCAACAAGAATTACAAGCATTCTTACAATCTATGGGAGTTGAGTCATTAGCACAATGGAATCAAGGTCAATTCCAACAAGATTGCTTCATTCCTGGTCAACAGCCTACTGAAAATGTTGTAACTGAACAACCAACAGCTAAGCCCGAAGCTCAAAAGCCTGCTGAGGAAACTCAAAAACCAGCGGAACAAAAGCCTGCTGAAGAAGTTGCTAAACCAGAAGCTCAAAAACCAGTTGAAAACAACAATACTCAAAATGAAACACAAAAACCTGCTGAGCAAAAGCCTGCTGAAGAAGCAAAATCTTTAAGCGAATTCGAACAACGCGTTGTTGAATTAACAAACGCTGAGCGTACAAAACAAGGCTTACCAGCATTACAAATTGATACTGAATTAAGCAAAGTTGCACGTGCTAAATCTGAAGATATGCAAAAGAATAACTACTTTGATCATAACAGCCCTACATACGGGTCTCCGTTCGACATGATGAAGAAATTTGGTATTTCTTATACATCTGCAGGTGAAAACATCGCACAAGGCCAACGTACACCAGAAGAAGTTGTACAAGCTTGGATGAACAGTGCTGGACACCGTGCAAACATTTTAAATAGCGGCTTCACTCATATCGGTGTTGGTTATGTAGAAAGCGGCAACTACTGGACACAACAATTTATTACGAAGTAAATAGATTAAAAGAGTCTTCTCATGATGAGAAGACTCTTTTTTATGTTTCATAGCTTTCTAATATGTATGCGTATAAAATGTAGAACATAAACAAAATAGACCCGCAGCTTATTACACTAATTAACAAATAAAATCCCCACTTCAGGCTCAAAAGCAATGAAAATAATACGCTGCATGCCATCACTTGAAAGATTCGCCTACTAACTAAACGGATCTTTTGTAATTTGATCGGTTCTTTCTCTCTATCCTTCACCTTTTTAAACACTTTACTAAAAATAAAAAGAAACATACTAATTCCAATCGTTAGTCCTGTCTGAAAGGATATAATACTTCCCAAATTAATAAAGAGAATTAGTATATGGACAAACATCATAAATAAAGTAATACTCTTTATAAATCCACTTATAATGAAATGCTCTCCTTCATTAAACTTATATACATTATGTGAAATAATATATATTAATCCATGTAAAATAGTAATAAGGACAGGAATACATAATACGACAACTTGTTTACTCATAAACTCGTTCGCTCCACCATTCTCGTTCCAATGCACTGCCATACGAGTTGGTAAATATGGATAAATACATAGAGTAAGTAAAAGACAAGCGAAAAATATCCCTAGCATATATTTATATTTGATCAAGTAATTCTCACCTCTCTTTTCTCTTAACGGCTTCGCCTCTTTTAGAGAAATCCCTGCAAAAATCTACCTTTTTCAACTTTAAGCTTACACTTTACCCATTTTCTCTTTCAAATTTTTTCATTGTGTCGTTTAAATTTGTAGGGAAAGGTACGTCAACCACGATCTCTTCTTTCGTAATCGGATGCAAAAAATTAATCTTCATCGCATGTAACGCTTGCCCGGACATATATTTTGTTTGCCCACCATATAATACATCCCCAACTAATGGATTTCCATTATAGCTCATATGAACGCGAATTTGATGCGTTCTACCGGTTTCTAACTGTAACGTTACGAGCGTAGCATTTTGTTTTTTAAAATATTTCTCTACTTTATAATACGTTATAGCTTGGTCTCCCTTTGGAGAAACACGGCGTCTTGTAGCATGATGTCGATCTCTTCCGATGGCCGCGTCAATTGTCCCCTGCTTCTTTTTTACTCTTCCTTCAACAAGTGCCGTATACGTTCTTTTAATTTTCCGTTCCATTAATAAACGATCCATAATTGCACCCGCAATTCTATGTTTTGCGAATACAACACCACCTGTCGTATCTTTATCTAACCTATGGATATGACGAACCTTCGTCTCTAAACCTTGCATTTGAAAATGAAAAGCAACAAGATTGGCAAGTGTTCCCGTCCCATTTTTTTCAGAAGGATGTGTATCCATTTGCTCAGGCTTATTTACAATGAGTACGTGATCGTCTTCAAACACTACATTTAATTCACCATATTCCGGCTCTACGCCGTACTCCTCCTCCATAAACATATGAACTTGTAACTTATCTCCTTCTTTTAAAAGTTCATTCCATCTCCTCTGTTCTCCGTTAACCGTAACACCTTTTTCCATACGAAGCTGATGTAATAACTTTTTTGGTACTTCCCATTCTACTTTTAACAACGACTCAATACTTATACCATTCCACGTTGCTGGAACCGTAATTTCACACCATTCGCCCTTTTTCTTTGTTTCCATACTATAATCACCTTATTTCTATTGATTCTCTCATTGTAACGGAAAACATACTTTGATGCACCGTCAAAAATAGAGGACAGTCTTATAATCGACTGTCCCCTCACGCTCTAAGCCTTTTCATCTCCTGCAACACTTCTTCAGCTTTTTGTTCATACAATAAATCTTTAAAGAAATCCGCCAATCGTTTATAGTCGTTGTACGTATCTAATAAGTCGTCTATTTTCTCTCCTTTCATAACTTGCTGCTTTTGCTTCATTTTTACTGGATAACGATATCCCGATACTTCTTGTATTTTATAATACTCATCCTCTACTTGAATGACTTTTACAAGTTCCTCTTCTTCCGCATCCATCGTATACCCGTCAAAGTCTCTAAGTAACTCATATATGATATGAGTCCATTCATCTTTTGGATAAAACCCTTTTTCTAACCGATAACCGACAATGCGATACAAATGCCCATCTTTTTCTGCAAACTGTACTGTATCATTTAGCTTAAACTTAAAATAACGAAACATTGCCTTCACCTACTTGTATGTATTGTTCTTATCACATACTATTTGCAAAATATAGGCCTCGCTATTCATAAAAAAATACTCATCTTATAGATGAGCATTTTTTACGATGATTTTTCTCTTTTCTTTCGAAATGGTAACCACCAGTTCCAATCTCCAAACAATTTCATTAAACTTGGTACAAGCATAAGTCGAATAATTGTTGCATCAAGAAATATCGCTAATGCGACTCCAATACCCATCTGCTTTACTGGCAAAATATCAGTAAAGGCGAACGCACCGGTAACAACAATCATAATTAAAGCAGCGGATGTAATGATGCGGCTTGTCGAGACAAGCCCTTCTAGCGTTGCTTGATCGTTATCTCCAGTTTCCTCATATAACTCATGGATTCGTGAAATAAGAAATACTTCATAATCCATGCTAAGCCCAAATACGAGGCCGAAAATAAAGATTGGTAATACAAATAAAACTGAACTCTCATCTAATCCGAAATGACCACCTTCAAATAACCAAATAACAATTCCAATTGTTGCACTTAAACTAAGTACATTCATAATAATCGCCTTTATTGGAATGAGTATCGAGCGGAATGCGAATAATAAAATAACAAAGGTTGACCCAAATATAACAGACATACCAATTGCAACTTTATCTTTAATTTCATCTTCCAACTCTTGTTGGAACGTTGTCATCCCGCCTAAATAATAAGTAACATCGTTTTCTTTATAATTCTTTTTGAAATCACGAACCCATTGTTTTGCAGTTTCTGTACTTGGCTTCGTATCCAAAAAGACTTCCATTGTTGTTTTATTTCCTTTCGTATACGCTTCAAATACAGGAGCTATTTTCGCCGCTTCTGGTGATTGTAACATTCCCGCAACTTGATCTGCTTTCATTCCATTTAGCCCGTCATATACACTTGTCACCTTATATACTTGCTTGTCATCTTTTAACTTTTGAACGACATCTTCTACCTTTTGTAAGCTTTCTTTTTCTGTTATATCATCCTTCGTCTCTACTACTAAAGTAACATCGGCGTGTGTTTTGACAGTCTTATTAAAGGCTTCTTCATACTTCTCAAATGCAATTCTCGTATCACTCTTTTCAGGTAACGCTTCAACACCAGGAAACTGCAAGTTAGCTGTACGTAGCGGTAATAAACAAATAACAATAAATGTTATAACAACAATAATCATGACGATTGGATGTTTCATTACAAACTGTGCAAATTTACGCCAGACCTTTGATGGCGTAGGCGCCGCCTGATTCTTTTTTAATATCCTTTTACCAATTAAAGATAATAGTGCTGGAAGAAGTGTGAGCGAAAACAAAATACTCATAATAACGACAATCATCCCGCTAATAGCAACAGACTGAATATAATCTATCTTAAAGAAAAATAAGCCTGATAAACCGACGAATACACATAACCCTGAAAATACGATAGCGCGTCCTGCCGTTTGATACGTAATCGCTATCGCTTCTTTCACTGTTCTCTTCGCAACTTCCTCTCGGAAACGATTTACAAATAACAGTGCGAAATCAATTGATAATGCGAGCCCAATCATCGGCGCAACATTTAACACGAAAATAGATAGCTCTTTATCACTACCTATAAAATATAAAATCCCCATCGTACTAATGACACTAAGCGCACCATTTACAATCGGTAAAATAGACGCAATCAGACTACCAAATGAGAATAATAGTACGAGAAAAGCAATAGGTAATCCAATCATCTCTGCTACTTTTAAATCATTTTGCGTTCTTTCATTAATCTCTTGATTAATTTTCGGATATCCTGTCGGTGTTACTTTTAATACGCTATTACTTTCCTTCTCGATTTTTTCGGCGAATTGTAATGTCTTTTCCATTCGTTCTTTATTTGTTTTCCCGGAAAATAAAATCGTCGCATAACCGATATCATCTTGTAACATCTCTTTATTTTGCATGGGATGATGGAAAGATTCGTATGTTTCCTTCTCTTGAATTTGATTTATTATCCCCTCTATACGCTTTTGGAAATCCTCATGCGAAGTATTTTTTTCCTTTTCAAAAACGAGTAAAAGTGTATCTTGAGACTGCTTAAAATCTTTATCTAAAATTTCTTTCGTCTTTTGATAATCTCCTTCTGTTTGGAAACCATCACCGCCCAATACTCCTGGAAGTTTTGGAGCAAAAGTACCGAGCACTATCGCAAGTAATAGTAATGCTACGATTACTGTATAACGAAATTGATACAAAAAAGTTCCTATCTTCCCCCACTTATCAATTTTATGTACATTTGTCTTCACACATTTTCACCTACTTTATATAATTCACTTATCATTTATACTGTATCACATCTCCCCATAAACAAAAAACGTCTAGGAAAACTATAATACTAGTTTTTCTAGACGTTTTTCTATCTCTCGTTATTAAGTCCCAATCTCTCGGTAAGTAAACGATGACAATAAATTGCGATGATTAACAAAATGCCACCTGCGCAGTAACCTGCTAAAATATCGGTTGGATAATGTACATTTAAAATGACTCTACTTAATCCAATCAATATAATTAATATGCCCATCGAAATCGTAATACCACATTTTCCAGCTATACTTTTCACATTCGCAGCAATGATATAGGCAAGAAAACCGAATGTTATGATAGATAGCATTGCATGTCCACTTGGGAAGCTATACCCAAGTGCGTCAAGTGCCTCATTTAATGATGGGCGGTCTCTTTTTGCAATTTCTTTTATCCCTTTATTAACAAGATGTGTCGTTAATATAGCCATTGGATACACAATCATAGCAGCATAATAACGCTTTTTCCAAAAAACGAACAAGCTTATAATTAGTGTCGTTATAACTCCAATTGCAGATCCTAACTTTGTAAAGTATGTGAAGAATGTAAGTGAGCTTTCCGTTTGTAATCCTTTCACCATATCACGTACGTATGTATCCATCATTGTAACACCACCTACATGTACCCTCCAAGCGATGATGCTAAATAGAACAAACAACAAAATGATACACATTAATTCATACTGATGTAACTTTTTCTTCAATCGATTTCCTCCTACTATGAAAAAATGCGATTTCTACTTTAGAAACCGCATTTTCTTACTTATTTACCTTTTGTTTTCAGCTCTGTCCAGTAGCGATCGTAGTCTTTTAACTTATCGTCTACATCAACAAGCCACTCTGTACGATCTAATTCTTCTTTTGTTAAGAAGATCATGTGATTATCACGATATTCTTTACTATGAAGAGGATGAGCTTTTTCATTTGGATTACTGTAACCAATTGACTCGTAGTTTTTCACACTTACTTTTTCATCTAATAAGTAGTTCATAAACTTCTCTGCAAGTTCTTTATGTTTCGCACCTTTTGGAATCGCTAACGTGTCAGCCCAAATTGTGCCTCCTTCTTTTGGTACAACGTATCCTACATCTTTGTTATCTTTCGCAATAAATGCTGCGTCTCCAGACCAAACTGTCCCGATCCACGCATCTTCTGTAATGAATTTTTGTTTAATATTATCTGTATCAAATGCTAATAAGTTTGGAAGTAGCTTCTGTAAATCATTAGACGCTGTCTTTAACTGTGCATCCTCTTTCGTGCTATTAGAGAAACCATTTTTCTTAAGTCCCATTCCTAATACTTCACGAGAATCGTTTAATAAAGTAACATGTCCTTTATATTTCTCGTTCCATAAATCATTCCAGCTTGTAGGTGTTTCTTTCACATACTTTTTATTATATGCAATGCCTGTTACACCCCAAGTATATACTAGAGAATACTTATTCTCTGGATCAAATGCAGGTGTTTTAAAGTTAGAAACAAGGTTCTCGATGTTCGGGATGTTCTTCTTATCTAAAGGCGCTAATAAGTCCATCTTCGCCATCGTTTTCACCATGTAATCAGATGGCTGAATTAAATCATATGTCGCGCCACCAGCTTGTAATTTCGCAAGCATTTCTTCATTACTTGCATATTTATCATAGTTAATTTTCACGTTATATTTCTTTTCAAAATCTTTTAAAACTTGCTCATCAAAGTTGTCAGCCCAGCTATAAATATTCAATTCTTCTTTCTTCTCACCACAGCCCGCAAGTACACCTGCAACAAGGCCGAAGCTAATAGCTGCGCCAGCTAATGTCTTCGTCAATTTCATTGATTTTTTACCTCCTCGTTCTTTCTATATCATTCGTATTATAAAGGAAGGTGTCCTCCAGAGTTTTCTTCACCGTCTGCACCTTTATTACGGAAAATTTCCGATAGCACCATTAATCCTACAATTACAACAATTAATATTGTAGAAAGAGCATTAATTTCAGGTGATACTCCGCGCTTAACCATACTATAAATGTATAATGGCAATGTTGTTGATCCTGGTCCTGATACGAAGAAACTAATTACAAAATCATCAATCGATAATGTGAATGTTAATAATGCGGCTGAAATAACTCCTGGTGCAATTGCTGGAAACGTTACATAACGAAACGTTTGCCACGGCGTTGCTCCTAAATCGTTTGCAGCCTCTTCTAAATCACGTCCCATACCAGAAAGACGTGCCGCTAAAATAACAACAACAAATGAAATACTGAATGTAATGTGTGCAATAATAATTGTTGTTTTTCCAAGTTCCATACCTAATTGACTAAATAGGATAAGTAAAGATAATCCCATTAAAATATCAGGAATTAAAATTGGTAAATATACAAGACCGTTAATGGCCCCTTCAAAACGATATTTGTAACGGTGTAATGCAATAGCAAAAATCACACCAAGAACTGTCGTCACAATTGTCGTTATAAGAGCAATCGTAATACTATTTACAAACGCATCAATAACATCTTGTTTTTGAAATAAATCTGTATACCAATGGAGTGTAAAGCCCTCCCATTCCGCATTAATGCGAGAATCGTTGAAGGAATATACCATTAAAACCATCATTGGAAAATACAAAAACAATAAGATTAACCAAGAATAAGAAACTAAAAACTTCTTCATTTTTGCCTATTCCCCTCCGTTTCCATCATATTTATATACTTTCGTTGCACGATAATATAAGTAAATTAACAGAACAGAGAATAGAACAACAATCATAGATAACGCGGAACCAAACGGCCAGTCACGTGAACCTAAGAATTGGTTTTGAATTACGTTTCCGATTAATGCTACTTTCGATCCACCCATAACGTCTGATACAACAAACATTCCGATAGAGGAAACGAATACTAAAATAGAACCAGTAGTAATCCCTGACATCGTCATCGGTACTGTTACATTCCAAAATGCCTTTACTGGTGTTGCTCCTAAATCATAAGCTGCCTCTAGCTTACGCTTATCAAGCTGCTCAATTGCTGCATACACTGGTAAAATCATAAATGGTAATAAAGAATATACCATTCCGAGTATTACAGAAGGTGTATTGTATAACAGATTTAAAGGTTCACTAATAATACCTAGTTTCAATAGCAATGTGTTTACAAGACCTTGTGAACGTAAAATAACAATCCATGCGTATGAACGAACAAGGAAGTTAATCCAGAACGGGATCGTTGCCAATAATAAAAGGATAGAACGATATTTACGATCAACAATTGTAATTGTATAGGCAAATGGATAACCGATTAATAAACATAGTACTGTCGTAATAACCGCAATTTTCACTGTTTCCCATAACGTCCCCATATATAATGGATCAAACACACGCGCTATGTTATCTAATGTAAATTTCATTTCCACTGTCCCGTATGCTCCGCGCTGCATGAAGGCAAATGCTAATACGAACAGAAGTGGAATTAGGAAGAAGAGTAACAGCCATACGACTGTAGGTAATGCGAGTAATTTCCCTTTCTTCAATTTAAGGTCACCTCGTCCTCTTGCTCCCAGCCTACATATACATTATCTCCAATGCTCCACTGCGTTGCTTCTTCAGCAGTTTGATATGCCATTAGTAATTCCGATGTTTTCTCCTCACGTACATATAGCTTTTCCATATTTCCAACAAATTCAATATCTTCAATATGCCCAAGGTGGTATTCTTTTAAAATTGGCTCTTCAACCGAGCGAACTTTTACATTTTCAGGGCGAACTGCTACGTAGTTTTCCCCATTTTTCACGATATTATTTTCACCGATGAACGTTGCAACAAACAATGTTTTCGGTTGATTGTAAATTTCTTTAGGCGTGCCGACTTGTTCGATATGCCCTTTATTCATAACGACAATACGATCACTCATACTCATTGCTTCTTCTTGATCGTGCGTTACATATATGAACGTAATTCCTAAATTACGTTGTAAGTTTTTCAATTCACGTTGCAAATCTTTTCTTAACTTAAAGTCAAGCGCTCCAAGTGGCTCATCTAATAGTAATACACGTGGGTTGTTTACAATTGCTCTTGCAATTGCTACACGCTGTTGCTGTCCACCAGAAAGCTTCGACGGTTTACGATTACGGAACTCAAGTAACTGCGTTAAACGCATTGCCTCTTCCGCACGTTCTTTCTGTTCTGTTGCTGATACTTTTTGCATTTTCATACCGAAACAAATATTTTTTTCAACATTCATATGTGGGAATAGTGCGTAATGTTGGAACACTAAATTCATATGACGCTTGTATGGCGGCAAATCGTTAATCTTTTCATCATCTAATAAAAGATTCCCTTTAGTTGGCGTTTCAAATCCTGCGATCATACGAAGTAAAGTCGTTTTCCCGCAACCACTCGGTCCTAAAATTGTTAAAAATTCTCCTTCTTTAATATCTAAAGAAAGAGGGGGGATAATCACTTGATTTCCAAAATGTTTTTCTACTGCTTCAACTTTAATAATCTTTTTCATTTTCCCGTCCTATCTACCTTAAATTTTAATTTTTATATTCATGAATAAATATTTATGTTCTATAGACTATTTTTTGTTTCGATCCAAACAAAAATGGTTGTTTAGCAGCGTTCTCTTCTATTCTTTATGTAGTATGTTTGATTCATTTTCGCATGATACATATGTCGAACAGAAAAACCCCTTCAGTTGCGAAGGGGTTTTTATCATACGGCTACGCCTACTGATAAACACCATCATCATTTTAACAACTTTCGTATGAATTTTAAAGCACTTTTTGTAGAAGAGTAACGAATTTTCATGTCAAATGCTGTAGATTGGGACAAAATGCTTTTATAATGTGAAAAAGTCCGAAAACTTTGTTCACCGTGATAGCTGCCTAACCCACTACTTCCAACGCCCCCAAAAGGTAAATATGGCGTTGCAAGATGATATACGACATCATTTATACATCCTCCGCCATATGAAATATTACTCGTCACTTTCTCTTGCACTTTTCTATCTTCAGAAAATACATATAGTGCTAACGGCTTTGGATGGTGCTGAATCGTTTCAATTACCTCTTCTATTTTGTCGTATTCTATAATTGGTAAAATAGGTCCAAAAATTTCATCTTCCATAACAGCACTTTGCCATGTAACATTCGTTAACACTGTAGGCTCTATGTGTAATGTTTCTTTCGTATAATTCCCGCCAATCACAGGTTTACCGTCTTGCAAAAATGTACATAGACGTTCAAAATGACGCTCACTCACAATTCGCACATAATTATCATTTTGCAAAGCATCTTTTCCATATTGCTCTGCGATTTCATGTCGTAATGCCTCGATTAACTGCTCTTTCACTGAAGAATGAACGTACATATAATCAGGCGCTACACACGTCTGCCCAGCATTCAAAAACTTGCCCCAAACGATACGTCTTGCGGTTACATCTAGCTTTGCATCTTTATGTACAATACATGGGCTTTTCCCGCCAAGCTCTAACGTAAGAGGCGTTAATTTTTTCGCCGCTGCTTCCATCACAACTTTTCCAACACCAACACTACCTGTAAAGAAAATATAGTCAAACGGTTCCTTTAAAAGTGCAGTGCTTTCCTCAACACCGCCTTCTACTACCGATACAAGCTCTTCTGGGAATAATTCTTCTAGCATTCTCGTAAGCACTTTTGAAACGTTTGGCGTTAACTCTGACGGCTTTAAAACGACTGTATTTCCGGCTGCCAATGCTCCTACGAGTGGGGCAATTGCTAATTGAAACGGATAGTTCCACGGTGCGATAATAAGCGTCACACCATACGGTTCTGGCACTACTTTCCCCTTCGATCCAAAATGAGTAAGAGCTGTGCGAACACGCTTTGGTTTACTCCAAGATGAAATATGCTTCATTTGAAAAGAAATCTCTTTTAGTACATATCCAATTTCTGTTGTAAATGATTCGTGAACTGATTTATTCAAATCTAATTTCAACGCTTGAAAAATCTCATCCTCAAAACGCTGAATTCCATCATAAAGCTTCTTCAAATTATTCTTTCTCGTCTCTACACTTCTCGTATGTCCTTTGTAAAAATATTCCTTTTGTTTATTTACAATAGAGGAAATACTCATGCACTCACCTTCTCCCACTATTTTTATCCAATTCTTTCATTATTTATATAGACTTCATATGTAACAAATTTCTATTCTTAAAGTTACATTATATATAACTTTTCCCTTTATATAAAATTCATTGCTCACAAAAAAACTACCGAAAGAAAATCTCCCGGTAGTTTTACTGTATTAACGATATAAACGAACAGCACCTGCAGAGTTATCATCAGCTTGTCCTACTACTTCAAACTTCAGACCAAGCTTCGGTAAAATACGTCCTGCATCTGGAATTTGCTCATTAATATACTTTTTAGAGTCATCAAACTTCGGTACTCCTGGTAATCCATCGTATACGAATGTTCCACGCGTTGGAGATACCACTTTCCAAGCTGGCGTTTTGTCGAATGAGAACGCCGAATCAGCAATTTGGAATCGCGTACTGCTTTTAAATGTTGGTTTGCCATTTAAAGTTCCTGCAATTGCTTCTGGATGAGAGTCAACTACACCAAGGAAACCATGTCCTGGATGTATGCCAACCCAGTTATCTGTGTAAGCTGAATCCGCATACCATACAACCATACCAGTGTTATATACTGGACCGCGAGCAAATTTCAATGCGTTATCTGAACCCGCATAGTTTCTCCACTCTACATAGTAGTTATGCTTTTTCTTATCCATTCCGTTAGATGCAACGAAACCGTCCAATTTGAATTGTGGTGTACCTTCTGCATCATCAGAGAATGCAACATTTCCATCTACAGTTAGTGACGCATTATCAAGTGTAAATCCATTTAACGCCAATCCACCGTCTGTAATATATTCAAATACTAGTTTCACTTTCTTACCTTTGAATTGACTTAAATCATATGATTTATCAACCCATTTTCCATTTGTCGTAGCTGCATTTCCACTATTTGCTTTCTCACCAATTCTTTCAATCAACGTTTTTTGTCCATCTTCTGTTACAGCGTGTACTTCAAGGAAATCGTACTCTGCTTCGATTTCATACAATGACTTATAATCGAATTTTGCAGTCGTTGCTTTCGTTAAATCGAATAGTGGCGTTTCCATCGTTGTATGAAGGTCATCACCTTTTGTGCTGTAGTAATACTGTTTACCAAATGCAGGCTGAATTCCTTTTACATCTTTATCTGGTAAGTTAACACGAATCAGACCTGGACGATCTGACTTCGTAACACTTTGGTCTAAGTATGTTGCAAGACCGATACCTTTATTTAATTTCTCGTAATCTACTTCTACGATGTTCGCCCAGTTACCACCGATTGTTTTTTGGAAAAACTCTTTATTTTGTGGTGATAAACTCGTTGGCGTTGTTCCTGCGATTTTACCAGCCCAGCTTCCGCCACTCATAATAGACCAAGCTTCAACCGGTTCACCCTGACCGCTATACTGTGTATCATACTCATCTGGAAGACCTAAATCATGGCCATATTCATGTGCGAATACACCAACCGCGCCATCTTCTGGTTCAATTGTGTAGTCGAATGCTGCCATATTTCCGCCCCAATATGGAACTTTCGCTTTTGTACCTTCAATTGCGAATGGTTTTGGTCCAACTGTCCAGCGATGTGACCAAATTGCATCATCACCTAATTTACCACCGCCAGCTTCTTGTCCAACACCCGCATGAATAATCATTAAGTGATCGATTAAACCGTCCGGTTGATTTTGATTCCCATCACCATTTACATCATATTGATCGAACTGATCAAACTGTGATAAATCAAGTCCGCTATCTACAGCCGCTTTTAATGCATCTTTTACTAGATCACGTGGTCCTTTTGGTCCTTTATTATCATGACCTGTACCAGCATCTGCACCGTAATCAGCAGCTTTACCTGGAACTGTTAACCATTTTGTGACTGTTCCGTCCACTGTGTAACTACCACCTGATTGCTCTTCATAATATTGTTTAAACGTTTCAATTTTACTTCCATCATCTAACGTAAACGGCTCGTTACCGAATAACATTTTTTCATAATGCTCTTTATTAAAATCGTTCGAATACATATAGCCAGGCTCTTTATCAATATTGTTATGTTTGAAATCAGCATACTCTACAAGTAAAACGAGTACTTTGTCTTTACGAACTTCACCGTTATATCCTTTTTGTTTTGCTGGTGAAGTTGGTACTTTACCATTTAAGCCCCCTTTAACTGGACCTGTTCCTGCTGCAGTCCCGTTTGCTGGTTGCTCTGATTTTTCTTTCGTTTCTGCTTTCGCATCTTTCACTTTCTTTAAAAAGTCAGATGCATCTTTCGTAAGTTGGTCCCCATTTGTCGCTTCTTTTCCAGGATTTTCACCCTTTTTCTTCTCTACATACTTTTCGACAGCTTTCTTTGTTTCTGTCTCTGAAGCCGACGAATCAATTACCCCACGTTCTTTTAGCGCATTTGCTAATCTCTCTTCTGGGATTAAGTGATCATCAACTGGGCTTGTAGCTGTCTTGTTCTCCGGCGTTTCAGCATATACAGACTGGCTTCCAGCACCAAACGACAAGCCTAGAACAGCTGTCAAAGCAATTGATGATAACACTTTAAATGGTTTCTTGTTCATCCCTTATTGCCTCCCCTAATATAAAATATGTATTACATACTCTATATTATTAAAAATTCAATATATTTTCAATATTTAGTTATATTATGTAATTTTTTTAATATATTTGTAAAAATTTCATAGTTAGTATACGAATATATCACAATTCAACAATGTTTTCAGAAAATATTGAAAATTTTTGGCAGAAACCTTATAATTTCCATAGAGAGAATTTAATGGGGATTTTATCTTTGTTTCATCTACACAATATTCGATAATTTGATACATAAAATATAAAATTCGATTAATTATCGTCTACTATGTAGCAGCAATTATGACCAATAATTAGGGAGGAATTACATTTGTACAAAGATAAGGCTGACTCACTAGATCAAGAATGGATTGATTTAATACTTGAAGCTCTAGATGCTGGCATTGCCCTGCAAGATATTGAACACTTTTTCCAACGTATGAAGCATACGAGCCAGGCTCAATAGCCTCGTTCTTTTTAACGAAGTTTATGTTATAATAATCACATCATAAGACGACTACATATTGATAGAAAGGTGCGCAAATATGATAGGAGAACGTATAAAACGCCTTCGTTTACAAAAGGGCATTTCACTAACAGAACTCGCCGAAAAAGCTGGTGTAGCTAAATCTTACATTAGTTCTATAGAACGAAATTTACAAAAAAACCCTTCCATTCAGTTTCTCGAAAAAATTTCAGCTGTTCTACAAATTCCAGTTGATACGTTACTTCACGATGAAACAACAACAGAAAGTCATCTAGACTCCGAATGGACACAACTCGTTAAAGATGCGATGAGCTCCGGTGTCTCAAAAGAACAGTTTCGTGAATTTCTTGAATTTACACAATGGAAGAAAAATCAACAATAATACATATGAAAGAGTGCTTAAAACGGGCACTTCTTTTTTTCTTTATAAAAAAAAGCGGGGGAATCCCCGCTTTTTGCTTTATTATTTTTCTTCGCCATCTGTTTGGTTAGCATTGAATGTCCATTCTAAGTTCAATGAATCGCCTTGGAATTTGTTTTGATCTTTACCATCATCTTCGAATACAAATTGTACCCATAGATAGTCTTCTGAATTTGGTGCTAGACCACCGTTCTCTGCCCACTCTGGAGCAAAGATGTCTTTAGCTAAAACATCTGGATCCACATTTTGTAAATCTGCTAAAGTTGTTTCATATACAGGCTCACTTTGTTTATCCCAGTTCCAAAGGAATTTCACTTTAATGTGCTTACCAAAATCTTCACCAGCATTATCACCTTTTGCATCTTTAACAGTATACTTTGTCGCTAATTTAACGTCTTTAATCGCTAACGTACCGTCGTTCTTTAATAAGAACTCTTTCTTAACAGAATCCCCTGGTTTTAAATCTTTAATATCTACAAGCGTTTTAGGGTTTAATGTAAGATCTAACGTCCCAGCTGCAAATGTATTGTTCGATACTTCTTTATCACTAAAGAATGCAAATGTTCCTCCACCAATTAAAGATAACCCCAATGCTGCTGATGCAACTCCCATACCTAATTTCTTTTTCAGACTCACAATCAATTCCCCCTAGCTGTTTTTTGTATTTTTATCTCTTATTTCAAAATAAGAGGTGTAACTAAAACTATATTAGCTTAGCTAATATTTGTTCTTTTCTAAAAACCTTAAGTTCATTATAACGAACAAACCTATATAAATACAACCATATTTTTTTAGTATTTTCAATTATTTTTATTTCTCAATATTGTTTTGATTTTTCAGTCTTTTTAGCTCGTTCCAACACATTTTCTATTAGAAGCACACGAGAGCAAGACAATAAGTGCGAGGATAAATACTCCCTCACACTTATATACATTATTCTCTTTCATGACGATCTCTAAGTCGTGCTAGCCACAATATTATTGCTTAGTTGAAGTAGCATTCTCATTAAATCACTTGCTCAGGCTACTTAGCTGTTTCTGTTTGTTTCTGTTCTTCTACCTTCTTTTTCTCTTCTGCTTTCTTTTGTTCTTCTATCTTCTTCTGTTCTTCTACTTTCTTTTGTTCTTCTACTTTCTTCTGTTCTTCTACTTTCTTCTGTTCTTCTATCTTCTTCTGTTCTTCTGCTTTCTTCTGTTCTTCTATCTTCTTCTGTTCTTCTACTTTCTTCTGTTCTTCTATCTTCTTCTGTTCTTCTACTTTCTTCTGTTCTTCTACTTTCTTCTGTTCTTCTACTTTCTTCTGTTCTTCTACTTTCTTCTGTTCTTCTACTTTCTTCTGTTCTTCTACTTTCTTTTGCCCTTCCGCTTCAATTGCAACATTTAATTGTTGCTGGAGAGCCTGGATCTGTTCATCAATAGCTTGCAAGCTAACTTCTTTCTCAATATAATCGCGCTTCTCTTTTATACTGCGAAAGCCTTCATTCACATATAAAGCTACTTGCTGAATCGACTCATCTTTATTTCCCTTTAATTCTTCTTGTATTTGATTATAAGGAATTTCTATTGCAGTATATACATTTTGTAAAGCTTCCTTCTCAGAAGTAATTTTCTCACGTCCTTGCTGCCATACTACAATTGCCTGTTCTATTTCTTCAATAGAAGTTGCTTTCAATTTCCACTTCATTGTTCCATACTCATGCTCAATAAACTGTTTATGTTGCTCAGCTTGCTCTTTTAACGTATTAACTGTTTTCGGAAATATAATTGCTGTAGAAAGCGTCGCTTCTACTTTCGTTTCATGAATAAATGCCGCTTCTGTATGCGTCATGACTTGAGATCCTAAATAAAACGTAATAGAGCACACACACGGCAATATAAGCATCTTTTTTAAATTACGCGGTCTTTTCAGCATCTTAATCTCTCCCATCGAACAATGCGTTCTTTATACAGAACATTATCTTTATTATAATAAAGAACTATACAAAATGATAGCCATATGCTAGAAAAATAGAAAAAGGGCTATCCATGTGATAGCCCTTTTTTATTATTATCTTGCTTCACCTTCTGTTTGTTGTGCATCAAACGTCCAAGTTAAATTTAGTTTATCGCCTTGGAATTCATTTTGGTCTTTTTTATTATCAACAAACTCAAATTTCACTGCGAATTTATCAGACTTACCTGCAGAAATACCTTTTTCATCCCAGAACCAAGCAGATAAATCATTGTCTACCGCTGTAAGTGTGTCACCCTTCAATTTATCTAGCGTTGTTTCTTTTACAATTGTTTCATGCTTATCTACATTCTTTAAGAATGTTACTTTAATATGTTTACCAAAATCATCTTTATTGTCGCCCTTCGCATCGATTACTTTGTAATCTGTTTTTAGTAAAACTTTTTTAATGTCTAAAGAGCCTTTATTCTCTAGTTTAAAATCTCTTTTAATTGTATCGCCAGGCTTTAAATTCGATACATCAACAACTGTCGATGGGTTTGCCGCTAAATCAAGTGTACCAGCCGCAAATGTATTGTTTGACACTTCTTTGTCGCTAAAGAATGCAAATGTTCCTCCACCAACTAATGCTGCTCCTAGTACTGCTGATGCGATACCCATTCCTAATTTTTTCTTTAAAGTCATGTCCAAATCCCCCATAATATATATTTGTTAACTTCCTAATAGGAAGATATAACCAAACTAACTATACGGATTGTTCTACTTTTTTATCTTTCTTTTCTCCGTCGATGCTACGAATAGCGCCAAAAATAGAAATCGCGGAATAACCAAGTAAAAAGACTCCTGGAATAATAAGAAGTAATGCTGCTCCCGCTTTTGAACTCGCATAATTCAGTCCATAACCAACGTATGGAACTGTAATATCTGCATACTTTCCGATTACATTCTCTGCAAGTACTGGTGCTAAATCTGGTCCGTTGTTGTTATCCCCTTTTGTTTCATACATTACTTTTCCATTTGTATCTTTCACACCGATAATACGGTGAGTGATAATTTTGTCATTTTTCTCTTTAAACGTAATAACATCGCCTTTTTTATATTTAGAGCCATCTTTAGTTGGCTCTATTGCAATGATTGATCCTGTTAAAAATGTCGGTTCCATCGATCCTGATAACACTGATTTAAATTGATATCCCATCACAGTTGGATCCCCGCCACTCGCTTTTGACGAAATAACTACAAAAGCTAAAAAAACCATCAATGCAAATAAAACAAATGAGATAACGTTGCTAATAATCTTCCAAACTAATTTCATCGTCTCTCTCCCTCTCCGTTGTTTTATATTATTTGAAATATGTAATATCCACTTTAGTTCTTTAACAAGAACACAAGTAAATAATATAACGAACAACGCAGAAATGCAATAAGAAAATTTACAATTATTAGTTAAATCACTTTTAAAATGCATACAAAAAGACCGTGACAAAACCTCATCACAGTCTCCATACTAGCAATTTATTTTTCTTCTGATTTCATTCCTTGTTTATTTCGACGCAGCACTACATATAAAATGGCTCCAAATAATACAATCGCACCTATCCCAACACTTATCACTTTCACATTGGATTCCTTTACTTCAGGTGCAACTGTATCTTTTTTAGGCATCGCAAACGTAACATCTTCTTTTGAAAGAACATTAATAGTTGCAATTGTTTGATTGTTTTTCGTAATATCAACTGCACCAACTATCTCACCACGATGGATTCCTTTATGATACAAAGATTCTTTATCTAATGGAGCCGCTCGGAAAGTAGTTTTCACATTTTTCCCTTCATCCTTCTTTAGCATAAGCTCAGCACTTTTTTCCAATTCAGAATCAACATCTTTATTTAAATACGTTGTCTTTTGATGCCAACTATGTTTATCTAGTACCGTTTGCTTCGTAAATTGCCCAAAAGAATATTCCGCCATCTGCTTCAAATCTTCATAAATTTCAGGTCTTTGAGAAGCCATTACTACATTTATAATGCGATTTCCATCCTTCTCATTTAATAAAACGAGCGTATTGCGCGCTTCATTCGTAAATCCTGTCTTACCACCAATGCTATATGGATTTTCAAAATAAGTAGACTTATTAAAAATAGAAACTGTTTGCGTAGATGTCGTAACCGTCGTTCTTTTCGTATTCATCGCTTGTAAAATTTCAGGATACTTTTGCACACCTCTCGTAATCATGGCCATATCATATGGCGTCGTATAATGATTTGGATCATGCAATCCATTTGGCGTTACAAAATGGCTATCTTTAGCCCCTAATTGCTTCGCCTTTTCATTCATCATATTAGCGAAATTTTCAACACTTCCTCCAATACGCTCCGCAATCGCATACGACACATCATTCGCACTCAGCACCATTAAAATCATAAGTGCGGTATTTCTATTAATAGTCTCACCAGGTTGAAACTCAATTTGATAATTACTCTTCTCTTGATCCAATGCTAATTGTGAAAACGTAAATTGATCCTCTGGCTTCGTATGCTCCATCAGTAAAATCGCCGTTAACACTTTCGTCATACTAGCAGGGAACGCACGATGATGTGCATTTTTGTCGTACAACATATCTCCTGTTTTCGCATCAATCGTAGTCGCAAACTGACTAAAAACATTCGGCCCTTCCGCAGGTGGAGGTGCCACTTGCTCCGGATTTACTCCAACATTCGTCTCAGCATATAACGTCATAGGTGTCAAAAAAAATAAACAAATAACCATAACAAAAGCCGAAATTTTCTTAAAATTTACCATATGACTCTCCCTTTTCACTTTACTTTCACATTCTATAAAATAACTCTACCAATCTATATGTAATTTGTATTAAATTGGAAGAATATTCACTATTTTTTACTATATCACACTTTTACGATGAGGAACATAAATATACAATAAAAAATAAGAAGGAATTACTCTTTCTTATCCTTCTCATCAATCAACGAATCTATTAACTTTTGACTAGCTTCCTCAGGCGTAATCTCATCCGTCATACCCATAAACGACCAACCTTTAGAATCGACCCACTCAACGAACTCTTGCAAAAACTCATCATGCGTCACATCCACATCAAGAATCGAACCATCAATCGAAATCGTTCTATTTCTAGACACACGCATCTTGAACGTTTTTCTTACCATTACAATTATTCTCCCTCTACTCCTGAATATTTATAAATATCTTGTACTTCTTTTATACATGATTTCTTGAAAATTGTAAAAAGGATATATTGGCCAATTTGCATATTAAAAATGAAAATCTCTTACTATATAATCCTCACACTACATTCATTTAGTCATAAATTACGGAATACATCCATATAAAAAACCAACCAACTTACATTCTATCACACCAAATACACTTGACTTTAGCACGATCAAATGGAATATATTAGAAATCACCTTAAAATGAGGAGGAACTCCATGGCGCGTTGTACGTATTGTAAAACGAAGTGGAAAATAAAAGATGTATGGTCGCTTCTCATAACATTTGAAAAAGATTGTCCGTATTGCTTCGGACGGCAATATCTATCAAAGAAAACATTGAGCGCTATGCCAGAATTTATAAGCTTACCTTTACACTTCTTATTTCCTTTTCTAGTTGATTTGAGTGATAACAGTCCTTTGGATTGGTATCGGAAATCATAATATAACCGGTTTATTCAAGATCCACTTTCAATTCAATGCTCTTCTTATATATTCCTTAATACACTACTAGCGTGATTCCAAATACTTTACCTTTAAAAGATTACTACGAAAATATTGTAAAATTTCAGTTAATTATATATAATTGCTTTAGCGTAATTATTAAAGATGCTGTTACATAAGCATTTATTGAAGATCCCGTAGCTCAGCAGGGAGAGCGCCACCTTGACAGGGTGGAGGTCGTGAGTTCGAACCTCTCCGGGGTCATAAAAAAGAGACACCATATCAACCTACTACTTGATATGGTGTCTCTTCTTTATCTAGGTCAATTACTTCCCACCAAACATCTTCTCCAAAGACTTCGCATTAGCAAATAACAATTCTTGCAGGTTGTCATCAGCAACGATTTTGTAGTCGCCATCTTTGTCTTTCTTTAAGTTCAATGTAACTTCGCGAGTTGCCATTGCTGCCTCTTTATCCGATAAGTTTTTGATGATAGTTGATGTCATTGTTTTTTCTATTGTTTTTTCAGATTGCTCTTTGTCTTCGCTAAAGGCACTAGCGAAAGCCATTGGCATAACTTCTCCCATTGCTTTTGTTACGGCAATAGATAGATCAACAGATGTAACTTTCACTTTCACTTCTGCTTTGTCATCCTTTTTTGATACTTCTTCTAGCTTTTCAAATTTAAAGCTTTTCGTAATTGCGCTCAGCATTGCTTTTCCGTCAGCATCGTCTGTTTTTTCATTTAGTTTACTAAACTCTTTATCACTTTCAACAAATGTGCGAGCCTTTTCTAGGTCACCTTTTTGTATCGCTGTTAAAAATTCTTCAGCAGTATCTTTCGGGTTTGCACATCCTGATAGAACACCAACTGTTAATCCTATTACCATCATTAGCAGCAATAATTTCTTTACCTTTTTCACGTTCATTCTCCTCTTATCTTTTCTAGTAAGTCATCACTATACAATAGTCTGAAACTTACATTACAAACATTTTTTAGTATAGCATTTATATGATTTGTTTTCTATTCTGTCCATGAAAACGAAAAAGCCTTGTAGTATATATACAAGGCTTTCTTTATAAAATAATAAACAGCAAAGTTTGCCGGTTTATCTCTTATTCATATTTGAAAAAACAATAACAATTACTCCAAGTACATCATGTCCCGCTACCATCCACATACTTCGATCAAAAATCATAAGCGATAACCAAAGTGATATATTAGTAGCCGCAAATAATAGGTATGAAATGATATCTCTTTTTTGTAATGCCTCTCTATTCCTCAATATGTAAATGGCACCGATAGGAGGCAGAATAAAGTAAAGGAAAAAGACAAATGTTTTTCTTAACGACCATGGATATGAGGTTACTGTCTGCATATGAATCTCCTTTTCATTATAGTACTTGTTTTAACATCGGCCTTGCTACTCTATATTCTTCACTATTAGGTTCTTTTACAACTAAAGGCGGCCTTTCATCCTCTTCTTCTAAAATTATTTCAAATACTTCTGTTTTTTCTTGTAATATGTTGGATTCACTATCTTTAGTAGGCTGTTTGCTTGTTTCAATTTTCTTTGTTACTTCGCCAAGTTTTTGTCCGACTTCTTCTGCTTTGGCAGGTTCATTCGTAATGTAGTATTCCTGGCCCTCCCATACTAATATAGGTGGTACATGTTCTCGTTTGTTACATATTATATAAGTAATACTAGCTATAAGTAGTAGACATGTTAATAAAAAGAAGATAGCTTTTTTGTTCATATACTATTCTCCTTTCTATCATTTTATTGGATTATATAATAGGAAATATAGTTAGTAAATGGTTTTTATGGTGATTTTTAGTATTAATTTCAAATAGAAAAACCTTACTGTAAAGTAAGGTTCCGTTTTTAAATTCTATAATGTTTTATTAATTAAAACGATCATTACGATAATCGCTATAAACATAACAACTAAACAGCCGATCATTTTATAAAATCCTCTTTTCGTTAACGTCCCACCTTGAACGTCTTTACGAATAAATAGGAACACCGCTAAAAATAAAACAAGCCCCATACCAAAAGCGTACATCATTTGCATATGTTAATCTTCCTTTCTCTCTTACATCTTAATATCTTTTCGATAAAACAACAAACGATATAAAGACTGTACTCATCGTAAGTGCCATTAATATGTTCAATAGTTCAACCGCAGATAGTGTAATTACTTTTAAGTTTAAGCCAATCGAGAAAAGAAGATAGTATGCTGTTAGCGCAAAAAAACTGAAGAACATTCCTTTGTAACGAATGAGTTTCATTCGCTCATCTTTTTCTTTAAATTGCGGGTGCAAGTAGCTTAGGCAGAAGCACATGATCATCATTGCAAGTACTGTATACGTTGGAGTTGGTGGTGCGGAATGCGTCATTATACCTGCTAATATCATAGTTCCACTCATAATTAAAAAGATAATTCCCATAATTACAAAGTACTTTTGTGAATAATTCATCTCTATTCCTCCTCTTCTTTTCCCTCATAAATAAATACATGTTCTACCGTTGTCTGAAATGCTTTTGCAATTTCAAATGCTAACGGAAGTGATGGATCATATTTCCCTTTTTCAATTGAAATGATGGTTTGTCTGGAAACCCCAAGTTTCTCAGCCAATTTTTCTTGAGATAGTCCAAATTTTTTTCGATATTCGACCATTTTATTTTCCAAGGAAATTTTTCCCTCCTTCCTTATACCGAGTATATATGTAAAGGAAACTTTACGTCAAGGTCCCTTTACATTCATTGTAATTATTTTTCACTCTATTTATATAGAAGAAACTTTTTCAAATTCAGCACGTCTATTTTGAAATGAAACATGGAACAATGTATATAGCCGTTACTATATCTCCTCCCCGTTTTTGTGAGAATTTAATATCTCCATATTTGTTTTTTTCTTTTAAAATATTTCATTCTTCTCCTTATTGGGTGATGTGCGCTATTGTTTTTACGTTGTTTTTCGCCATATTTATAGAAACTAACGGTTTATGAAGCATTTTTTATGTATAGCCACTTTTTTTGTAGAAATCCTTCATTTTCCTTTCAATATTTAACACTATCGATATAAAGTTTATGGTAAATTCATAATTTTTTATTTTTTATACTATATTCCGTTGTATTGTTGTATAATATCAATGAAAGCGCTTATTATTTCAATATACATAATTCGAACTAAATTTTATCGAAACATTCTGATAGTTATACTTATATTTAAATTCAACAATTATAGTTATTAATGTAGGTATACCAAATATATCCACCCCATTTTTCTGTAAAATTACTTTATAACATGAAAGATTAACTTGGGTGATAAGTAATTGTGAATGTTTTTTTACAAAACAGATAAGTAATAGTGTTTGGTATTATGTAAATTATTGTAATAACATAAGAGTAAAGATAACATTTACATTAATTATTAGTTCATCAATTATTGAAAAAGAGCAAAATGCACCTTTTGTATAGGAAAAGGATTATATGCATTGGGAGGTTTAAACAAATGACGAGGAAGAATACAACGACAAACCCTTGGGCCAAGTTCCATGGTCCGAACCTTGGTTATGTTATTGAACAGTATGATCTTTACGTAACTGGAGCAGGTTCTGTTGATCCGGAATTACAAGAGCTTTTTGAAATTTTTGGAGCTCCTTCGTTTCAAGATGATGTCGTAACAGGGGACAACACAGCAACACATTTTTCTCCTCAAAACACAGGTAACATTGAAAAAATTCTTAAAGTCGTTCAACTTGTTGAACAAATTCGTTCTTTCGGGCATACGTTGGCTCACATCAACCCCATGGAAGATGCTGCAAACGGACAATCTCTTATCGAAAAAGCAATGAACGAACTGAGCGATGCTGATTTGAAAGCGATTCCAGCAAAAACAGTATGGCAAGATGCACCAGAGGGTATTCACACTGCACTTGATGTAATTCATAGATTAAAAGACGTTTATACAAAATCTTTAGCTTATGAATTCTCACATATACAAGATAGTGAAGAACGCGCGTGGTTGCATCAAATGGTGGAATCAAATTCATTGCGTCAACCATTATCAAATAAAAAACGAACTGCTCTTTTAAAACGTTTAACTGCTGTTGAAGGTTTCGAGCAATTCTTGCATAAAACATTCGTTGGTCAAAAACGTTTCTCAATAGAGGGCGTTGATATGCTTGTACCTGTACTAGATGAAATTGTTTCAGAAGGTGCTAAAGGCGGCGTTGAAGATGTCATGATTGGTATGGCTCACCGTGGTCGTCTAAGCGTACTCGCTCACGTATTAGAAAAGCCATATGGTCACATGTTTGCTGAGTTCAAACATGCAAAAATAGAAGGTGTAAAGACAAATGCTGGCTGGACTGGCGACGTAAAATACCATTTAGGTAGAGAACAAGTCGTTGGTAATGAAGAAGTTAGCACCCGTGTTACATTAGCAAATAATCCGAGTCATCTTGAGTTCGTTAACCCTGTTGTTGAAGGTTTCGCACGCGCAGCTCAAGAGAATCGTAAAAAATCTGGTCTTCCAGAACAAGATACTACAAAATCATTCGTAATTTTAGTTCATGGTGATGCTGCATTCCCTGGTCAAGGTGTTGTGTCTGAAACATTGAACTTAAGTAGATTGAATGCATACCAAACTGGCGGAACTATTCATGTTATCGCAAATAATGCAGTCGGCTTTACGACTGATAGCTATGATTCTCGTTCTACTAAATATTCAAGCGACCTTGCAAAAGGTTTCGATATTCCGATTGTTCACGTGAATGCTGATGATCCGGAAGCTTGTCTTGCTGCTGCAAACCTTGCGATCCAATATCGTACGCTGTTCAAAAAGGACTTCTTAATCGATTTAATCGGTTACCGCCGATATGGTCATAACGAAATGGATGATCCAGCAGTTACGCAACCACAAGTGTACAAAAAAATTAAAAACCACCCAACTGTAAGAGCAATTTATGCAGATCAATTACAATCTGCTGGCGTTCTGAATGCAGATGAGGTTGAAACAATTACTCAGTTTATACAAGAGGAATTAAAGGCTGAATACGCACAAGTGCCACCAGCTGATACGAGTGCTGCAACAATTCACGTTAAAGTTCCAGAAGTTGTTGCAAAAGGAATTCAACCGATTGACACTGGTGTTTCAATTGACTCACTTCGTGCAATTAATGAAGGACTATTATCTTGGCCTGAAGGCTTTAACGTATATCCAAAAGTGAAGAAAATTCTTGAGCGCCGTAAAGATGCTCTTGAAGAAAACGGTAAAATTGAATGGGCACTTGCTGAATCGTTAGCATTCGCTTCTATTTTACAAGAAGGTACGCCAATTCGTTTAACTGGTCAAGATTCACAGCGTGGTACATTTGCGCATCGTCATATCGTATTACACGATACTGATACAAACGAAACATATTCACCATTACATCGCTTACCGAACATTAACGCATCATTCTCTGTTCATAACAGTCCGTTATCAGAAGCTGCTGTTGTTGGTTACGAATATGGTTACAACGTATTCGCTCCAGAAACTCTTGTGATGTGGGAAGCGCAATATGGTGACTTCTCAAATACTGCGCAAGCATTATTTGATCAATATGTTTCAGCAGGAAGAGCGAAATGGGGTCAAAAATCAGGTCTAGTTCTTCTATTACCACACGGTTATGAAGGTCAAGGACCGGAGCATTCTAGTGCACGTCCAGAACGTTTCTTACAATTAGCTGCGGAGAACAACTGGACAGTTGCAAACTTAACGAGCGCGGCACAATACTTCCATATCTTGCGCCGTCAAGCATCTATCTTAGGAACAGAGGCTGTTCGACCATTAGTAATTATGACGCCGAAAAGCTTATTACGTCACCCACTTACACTTTCTACAGGTAGTGAGTTAAGTGAAGGACGTTTCCAACCTGCTTTAGAACAAGGAAACCTTGGTGCAAAACCAAACAAAGTAAAACGCCTTGTTTTAAGTACAGGTAAAATGGCAATTGACTTAGCAGCAGAAATCGAAAGTGGTAAGCATGAGTACAACTTAGATGAAGTTCATATGGTTCGTATCGAGCAGTTGTACCCATTCCCTGCTGAAAAAGTTCAATCTATTATTAAACGCTTTAAAAACTTAGAAGAAATCATTTGGGTTCAAGAAGAACCTCGTAATATGGGCGCTTGGCATTACATGGCTCCAATTCTGTTTGAACTAGCTGGGGATAAAGTGAAAACAGGTTACATTGGACGCCCGGATCGTTCTAGCCCATCTGGTGGCGATCCATTCGCTCACAAAGCTGAGCAAGAATTAATCGTTGCACACGCTTTAGATGTGAAGTACAACTTCCGTCAAGATAAACAAGAAATTGAAGTTTTTAGCAACTGAAAGTAACAATGATTTTTTCAGGCTCGGCTGTGGCAGATAGTCTGCCACAGCCGGGCTAACAAATGGAGATTACCGAAGATTAAAGAAGACAAAACACACCGTTAGGCAAATAAGGGGAGGACATTTAAAATGATCGAAATTAAAGTACCTGAGCTTGCAGAATCTATTTCAGAAGGAACTATTTCACAATGGCTTATCAACGTAGGCGACAAAGTTGAGAAAGGTGGCAGCGTTGTTGAGCTTGAGACTGACAAAGTCAATGTAGAAATCATTGCAGAAGATTCAGGTATTGTATCGAAGTTACTAGGCGAACCTGGAGATACAGTTGAAGTTGGCGCTACTATCGCAATTTTAGACGCAAACGGCGCAGCAGTTGCAGTAAGTACACCTGCTCCAGCTAATGAGCAACCAAAACAAGAAACTACTGAAGCACCGAAAGCAGCAGCTACAAGTGCTGAACAAAATAAAGCATTGCAAGGTTTACCAAATACAAATCGTCCTATCGCATCACCAGCTGCTCGCAAAATGGCTCGTGAATTAGGAATCGACTTAAACGACGTACGTAGTACAGATCTACTTGGACGTGTGAGACCACATGATGTACAAGCTCACGCTGCAGCTCCAAAAGAAACACCAGCTGCTCCAAAACAAAGTCCGGCTCCAGTTGCAAAAACTGAATTCGAAAAACCAGTTGAGCGTGTGAAAATGTCCCGCCGCCGTCAAACAATTGCAAAACGTCTTGTAGAAGTTCAACAAACATCTGCAATGTTAACTACATTTAACGAAGTTGATATGAGTGCAATCATGGAATTACGTAAAGAACGCAAAGATGCTTTCGAGAAAAAACATGATGTACGTCTTGGCTTTATGTCATTCTTCACAAAAGCAGTTGTTGCAGCATTAAAACAATTCCCATTATTAAATGCTGAAATTCAAGGCGACGAGCTTATCATTAAAAAATTCTATGATATCGGTATTGCAGTAGCAGCTCCAGATGGATTAGTTGTTCCAGTTGTACGCGATGCTAACCAATTGAACTTCGCTGAAATTGAAAGCGAGATTCGTAATTTAGGTCTGAAAGCACGCGATAATAAACTTTCATTAAAAGAGCTACAAGGTGGTACATTTACGATTACAAACGGTGGTGTATTCGGTTCTCTAATGTCTACACCAATCCTAAATAGCCCACAAGTAGGTATTCTAGGAATGCATAAAATCCAAGTACGTCCAGTTGCGATCGATAACGAGCGTATGGAAAACCGTCCGATGATGTACCTTGCACTATCTTACGATCACCGTATTGTTGATGGTAAAGAAGCAGTTAGCTTCCTTGTTGCTGTTAAAGATATGCTTGAAGATCCAAAATCATTATTATTAGAAGGTTGATAGATTATTAATCTATTAAAGGCTGTAGAATGAAACATTCTACAGCCTTTTTTTATTGTATTCATACGGGACAAATCACACCACATAGACTAATAATGTATGCCTAAAGCGTAAGGGGGATAAAAATGAATAACCTTCCAGCTCATGCAAAGCTTAAAGCAAATAAGGATACTTTCTTCCTCCCCGATTCAAACGGGGGTGTTTACTTTCGAAATAACTCCAGTTCATTCCGTATGGATGGTGATGGAATTTATGACTGGATTGAGAAATTAATGCCTATGTTTAACGGTAATCATTCTTTGACAGAAATAACCGATGGTCTCCCTCTCCCCTATCAAAATCGAGTATTTGAAATTGGAGAGATTTTATATGAAAATGGTTTCGTTCGTGATGTAAGCCAAGATGCTCCCCACGAATTAAACAGTGCATTACTCGACAGATACGCTTCGCAAATTGAGTTTTTAGAAGCTGATTCCCATTCAGGCGCTTTAAAATTCGAAACGTACCGCGCAGCAAATGTGCTTATAATTGGTTCTGGCGATATGCTTACTTCCCTAGTTTCTTCTTTATTAGAATCTGGTTTACCTACATTTCATTATCTTGTTACAGATCGCGCTGAAACAAACTACGATCGAATTCATGAACTAAGCGAACGTGCATATGCAAATGATGACAATGTACTTATTCAAGAAATAGATATTGCAATTGATCGCCCTTTGCATGAAGTATTCGAGCCTTTCGACTGGATTTTATACGTTTCCCAAAATGGAGATATTGAAAGTTTAAGAGCAATCCATACTATTTGTAGAGAGTTTAGGAAAAATTTCATACCAGCTATTTGCTTATCAAGAATTGGTTTAGCTGGACCCGTCGTAACCGCAGACCGTGAAGAATGCTGGGAATCAGCTTGGCATCGTCTACACGAAACTACTTTACAAAGTGAAAATCCACCTGAACCTTTCTCACCAATTGCATCTGCAATGTTAGCAAATGTTATCGTTTTTGAGTTATTTAAACATGTCGCTGAAGGTTCACACAGGCAGCATAATCCTCAATTCTTTTTATTAAACTTGGAAACACTTGAAGGGAAGTGGCACCCTTTCGTAAAACATCTTCTCGCAACCGATGAAATTTTTACAATTGACACAGTGCAAAATCTTCAAGAAAACCTTGCCCATCGTTCCGGACAATATACTTCAACTGAACTTTTTCGTTTTTTTGATACGTTAACTTCTAAAGAAGCTGGCATATTCCACATGTGGGATGAACAAGATTTACACCAATTGCCTTTATCACAGTGCTATATTCAAGTTGCAAACCCATTATCAGATGGACCTACCTCTCCCCTTCCTACTATAACTTGCGGTGGATTAACTCATAATGAAGCACGCCGCGAAGCTGGTTTAACAGGAGTTGAAACATATGTAGCTGAAATGATTCATCGTCTTATCCCCGAACATACTGATATCGGTATTGGTGCTGGGGAAACGATGACAGAAGGTGTATACCGAGCACTACAAAAACATTTAAATAATAAGTTATGTGAACGCCAATCACATATGCTAGAAGAGATTACAGAGCTTGATTTAACCGAAATTCATGATAAACATTGTAGGTTTTATTACGATGCTCTCTCTGCAATTCATGAAATACCTAAAGTAGGAATGAGTGAGGAATTACTTGGTTTTCCTGTCGTTTGGATCGGTATTAATGATAGATGGTATGGTGCGGCAAATATTAATATAACACTCGCGTTAAGAAATGCCCTGCAACAAGCACTCCTTCATATTCAAAATGAAGAGATTCCTTATAAAGCTAATATGTTACCGGAATCATCCATTGTTTTATATAGTACGGATTCTGTTAGAGTAGCAATACAAGAAGAGGAAGAAATTCCAGGCGTACAGTCTTTACAAGTTGCCTTGCAAAATTTAGCGGAAAACAATTTTTATCCATTCGTTTTTGATTTAGCTATTGAGTCATTTTTAAGAGATAACTTAGACGGTGTATATGGGGTATTAATTGCAAAGGAGGATGACCAATGACTCAAAACATATTACTTATAGGAGATGGCCTACTCACAGACTATGTACATGAGCAATTGTGTAAGCAATATTCACTCATCCGCCAGCATACAATTACAGAAGCTCTTCCTGAAAACATTCATCTTGCTCTCGTCTTACATGACGGGTCTCCTTCTTCCGTACACCATGATGCTGAGCTTATCTTTCGCTCAAATCATATTCCATGGCTTCGCGCATTTACTTCGTTTGGTGAAGGTATTATCGGTCCTTACGTGAAGCCTCTTACAACTGGATGTTCCCACTGCGCTGATGGACGCCGGTTTATAGCTGGATTTGATCAAAAAGAAATGTGGGAACTACAACGGAAATATGCGTTAAAAGCAGATAACGTGACGAGGCGTGATGTACGCGCCACCCAAAATGGAATGTTACAAATGTGCCAGCTCATTCATGCTGAAACAGAAAAGATATTAACTAACAAACATTCTTCTATAAACAATGAACTCATTTTACTGGACTTACAAACGTTACAATGTACCCGGCATTCGTTTCTTCCAGACCCTCTCTGTCCGGTATGTAGCAATTTGTCTGATGATACAGCGGATGCAGCAGAACTTTCTTTACAACCGAGTTTAAAAACGAGCAACGAAGCGTATCGCTGCCGTTCGATTCATGAGCTAAACACATTTTTAACGAGAGACTATTTAGATTACCGGACTGGTATTTTAAACGGAAAAATGCAACATTCTTTATTACCGTTTGCTGATGTTATTATAAACATGCCGTTACTGTTTGGAAATGAAGGTGTCGCGGGCCGGACTCAGTCATTCGCACTTAGTGAAGCAACCGCTATTTTAGAAGGATTAGAACGCTATTGCGGTATGTCGCCTCGTGGAAAAAAAACAAATGTACATGGCAGTTTTCGTGAGCTAGAAGATATTGCACTGAATCCCCTCACACTTGGTGTACATACAAATGGACACTATAATCGTGATACCTTTCCGTTTAAACCGTTTGATCCTGATTATGAGCAAAACTGGGTATGGGGATATTCTTTATTACAAAACCGACCACTTCTAGTTCCAGAATCAATCGCTTATTATAGCCTTGGTCATAGAGATGCTTTCGTATATGAAACATCAAATGGATGTGCCATTGGCGGTAGTTTAGAAGAGGCAATTTTTCATGGCATTTTAGAAATTGTAGAACGTGATGCCTTCTTACTCACTTGGTATGCCGAATTACCTCTTCCCCGCCTTGATCTCAGTTCAGCAAATGATACAGAATTACAATTAATGATCCAGCGGTTACACACGATTACCGGGTATGAATTACATGCTTTTAATGCAACGATGGAACACGGTATCCCGAGCCTATGGGTCATTGCAAAAAATACGCGTGAAAATGGAATGAACGTTGTTTGTGCAGGAGGCTCTCATTTAGACCCAATCCGCGCTCTAAAGAGTGCAATTCACGAAATAGCAGGCATGTTACTTATAGCAGACGAAGAGCTCGATCAAAAAAGAGAGTATTACGAAAACTGCTTACAAGATCCCTACCTCGTTAATAAAATGGAAGATCATAGTATGCTGTACGGATTGAAAGAAGCGGAAGAACGTCTTCACTTCCTTTTACGTGAAGATGCTCCGGTGCAAACGTTCCAAGAAATGAATGTATTACAATCATTTGATATGGATTTAACATCTGATCTTCATCAACTTTTAAACCGGCTACATCAATCTAGACTTGAAGTAATCGTTGTAGATCAAACGGTCCGCCTTATAGAAAAGAACGGCTTACATTGTGTAAAAGTCATTATTCCAGGCATGTTACCGATGACGTTCGGTCACCATCTCACTCGGGTTACAGGACTGGATAGAGTCTATACCGTACCGATGACACTTGGATATAGAGCTGAGCCTTTAACGAATGAAAAGTTAAATCCACACCCGCATCCGTTTCCATAATTCATAGCGAGGGGGAAATTTGATGCAACTGGATACTTTTTTACATCATCTCCATTTTTCTATTAATGAAATTATGTCGTCTGATAAAGAGATTGATTGGGAAGACGCACCACTTCCTTATAAATTATATCGAAATTTACCAGTCATCCCTCTCTCTTTAGAAATCCCATTAACTTTGCGGAGTTCTTCTACTAAACCTAACTTAGAGGAAATCGGTCATTATCTTTGGTACTCATTTGGTTTAACACAATTCTGTCAGCCTACTACTAACCTAGAAAATAATAAAACAACGACTCTATTTCGAAGATTCATCCCTTCTGGAGGCGCTTTATATCCAAATGAATTATATATGTATTTAAAAATTGATCATTATCCAGACGGCATTTACCATTACGACGCCGCTCATCATCGTCTCATCTTACTTCGCGAAGGAAATTTCGATTCTTATCTTACAGAAGCACTCGGCAATCGTTGCAACATACATTCTTGTTTTGGTGCTGCATTCGTATCCACTATGTTTTGGAAAAACTTCTTTAAATACAATAACTTTTCGTATCGTCTGCAAGGATTAGATAGCGGTGTGCTCATCGGTCAATTACTTGAATGTGCAAAACAATTCGGTTATACAAATGGTGTATATTTTCAGTTTCTAGACCGGGCAATGAATCATTTACTTGGACTGTCTGAAGGTGAAGAAAGTGTGTATGCTGTTATTCCTTTAAGTACAGAACCGAATACAGATTGGTTTCACAACGATCATCGTGAAAATAAAACAGTTACTTCTCATAACTTACTGCAGCAAATCCCGCCGTTAACACATGAGCATTTCGTTCGCTCAAAACATGTAGATGACTATCCGATGATAAAAAAAATAAACGCGGCATCTATGATTGAATCGACAGAACACTTCCAAACATTTACCTGTGAAGAACGACAACAATATAGTCCACATGCTGTAAAGCTACCTAAAGTGGAACGTTTATCATATGATTTTTTACAACTTTGTAAAAAACGATATTCACCTGATTCTGACTTTATTTTAACGAAATGGGATGCAGCCGAGCTCGCTACTCTACTCCAAGCAGCGAGCCTCTCCTTCCCTTATTACAACGATCTTGATGGAAATTCTTTAAATGAAAGCGCACGAGTCTCATTATATGGATGTTTTTATAACGTAAAAGACATAGAAAACGGCGCTTACGCTTATAACAGTAGGACACATTCCATACAGCCAATTCGGTACGGAGACCTTCGTTATCCGCTTCAATCTAGTATGACGATGGATAACGTGAATCTTTTTCAAGTACCACTTTGTCTACATGTAATCGGAAATAAAGATTACTATAAAAATAAATTAGGCTATAGAGGATATCGCATTCATCAAATGGAAGCTGGCATGCTCGTTCATAAACTCGTTTTAGCTGCGACCGCTATGGGGATGGGCGGGCATCCGTTACTAAGTTTTGATACAAATTCATGCGATCAATTGTACGGGATTGATGCCGGAAATGAAACTTCACTCATCCAAATTCCGGTTGGGGCGTATCGAGCGCGGAATTGGCTAAAAGGGTCCTTGCATAATTAGAAGCACGCCGGTAGACGGCGTGCTTTTTTTAGAGGTGTTAAATTATTAAAAGCGAAATAAGTATATATTCTTACATAAAAGGAGCGTTTAAATTGGGCATTTTACAACGTTTAATCAAACAAGCGAAAAATCCTCGCGGGACAATTGGTTCCTCTATGCTTTGCATTATGAATGCTGCGCATACGAGACTAACAAATTGGGCTTTACAAAAAATACATATACGTGAAGATGCAGTTATTTTAGATATTGGTTGTGGGGGTGGTAAAACCATACAGACTCTTTCAAAACGAACTCCGCTTGGGAAAATATACGGGATCGACTACTCCAATCAAGCTGTTGAAAACTCAAAGAAAGCAAATATGAAGGATGTCAAAGCAGCGAAAGTAATTATTCATCAAGCAAGCATCTCCTCTATTCCATATCATCCGGACTTCTTTGATCTCATTACCGCTTTTCAAACCCACTACTTTTGGCCTGATGTTGGGAATGATATGAAAGAAGTATTTCGCGTCTTAAAACCGAACGGATCCTTTTTACTAGTCGCTGAAACTTTCAAAATTCAATATCATATGGATAAATTTAAGACGACCGAAGAATTAGTAAACCTTTTTTATAAGACGGGATTTACAAGCGTGAAATGTTACGAAGAAAGAGGGTGCCTTTGCGTAATAGGAAATAAGTAAAAAAGCAGACCATTAGGGGTCTGCTTTTTACTAGATTAATTTAAAAATACTCTTAATTTGTCTTGCAAATAACCAATTTTTCGTGCCGTAGTTATCATTCAGACTATCTAAACTGATAGATTTTCCGTTAGCAAACTTTAATTCTAACGTTGTATTTTTATCATTTGTTTTTAAGTTACTATTTGTAATATCATCATACTTTAATTTTCCAATCTCAATATACTCTTCCTTCTCTTCTCCGATAACGACGTGATCTTGGAAGAAGAACAATACTTCTACTTTCTTACCGAAACAAAATACGTTTTTCGTATAAATTAATGTCGCGTTATCAAGTCCGACACAGACTTCTTTCATCTCTTCAACAACGTTTCCTAAGTCTTCTTCGTTTCTTGCATTTGATTCAGCAATCCATTCTTCGATTGTATTCATGTTAATTGCCATACTGTGCCCCCTGGTTCGTTCATTGCTTTATTAAAAAATAAATACTATATGACAATATAAGCGATACGTACTATGTTTTCAAGGGTGAACGGTATATTCGAAATAAAGTTAAATTTCAAAGTAATATATCAGGGGCACCTATTTCATTATATTTTAAACGTCTGAACGAGGCATTCTTCACCATCAATTAGCTGTTTTCGTTCATCAAATTCAATGTTTAGCTCTCTATATACTTTCTTCCAAAACGTAACAGCTGGTACGTTTTTTATAAGTTCGATAACGAAATACTGTCCTCGTTTCTCTTCTAGTAAATTCTCAATAACTTGTTTGCCGATTCCTTTTCCCTTGTATTGATTCAATATGAAAATATCATTAATGCCAAAGTCGTTTTCTTTCTTCAAAAATGGACGTTCCAGTAGTAATAAGAACCCTACAATACTATGATCCATTTTTATAAAACACGGTGTGATTCCATCATTTTTCCAAAGCATGTGCAAATCTTCATATTCAAAAAACCCGTCCGCTCCAATCTTTATGTTAACAGTAAATTTAGAAAGGTCATGAAGATATAATGCATATAAATTACGTAATATTTCTTTTTCTGATTCTTGAACTCTTTGAAGTGCTACAACCATTTAAAATAATCCCCTCCCCTATATGTAACTATTCCCCAGCCCTTTTATTCGACAAAAATTATGATTCCCCTTTAACGAAAAAAATAGCACTTAAAAAGTGCTATTCCGCTCGCCTTGCTGCTTGTTGAATTGGATCCCAAACGCTGTTATATGGTGGTGCGTAACTTAAATCAACATCTTCTAAATCGTGAATGCTCATTTTATTGAAAAGTGCCATTGCGATAACATCAATACGTTTATCTACACCTTCTTCTCCAATTACTTGTCCGCCTAATAATTGTTTCGTATCGGCGTGATATAGTAATTTCAAGTGAAGTGGCGAAGCACTCGGGTAATAGCCCGCCATATTTGTTGAATCTACTTTGACCGTCTTATACGGGATGTTTAGCCCTTTCGCTTCTTTTTCATTTAAGCCTGTTCTTGCAAGCGTCAGATTCATAAATTTAATAATGCCTGTACCTAACGTACCTTTAAACGCTCTTCGTTTATCAACCATATTGAGTCCAGCAAGTCGCCCTTGTTTATTTGCGGTCGTTCCAAGCGGGATATGGTCATGCATTTCCTTTATTACATGGTAATGCGTTGCACAATCCCCTGCTGCATATACGTCTTGTACATTCGTTTGCATATAAGCATTTACTTCAATTGCACCTTTAGGATTTTTACGTATATTTGTCCCTTCAAGAAAATCAGTATTTGACTGTACACCGACAGATACTAAAACGAGATCTGTTTTATACGTACCTTTATCTGTTTCAATTTGTTCGACTCTTTCTTTTCCTTTAAAAGCTTTTACATTTTCATTTGTTAAAATTTCAATACTATGTTTATCTGCTTCTTTATGTATGTATTCCGCCATATCGGCATCATAAATTGTGCCAATGTGATCGTTTCGCTCAATCATTCTTACTTTCTTACCAAGTTCGACGAATGTTTCTGCCATCTCTAGACCAATCGCACCACCGCCAATAATCGTTACGTGCTCAACGCTATTTGTTTGTAATGTGTCTACTATACGCTCAGCATCCGGAATTGTTTTTAAAAGATGAACACCTTGTAAATCTTTACCTTCCCAATCCGGCATAACAGGGCGTACACCAGTCGCAATTAATAAACGGTCATATGAAAATTCAAATACATCTTTCGTCTTCGTATGTACTGCATATACAATTTTCTTTTCTGTATCTACTTTCGTTACTTCATGACGCACTTTCGCATCAATTCCATATTTATCACGAAACGTTTTTACATCGCGTGCAATTAACTTTTCAGTAGAGGCGATAACACCACTAATCACATACGGTAATCCGCACTGAGCGTATGAATAGATTTCACCTTTTTCTAACGTTACAACATTTGCAGTTTCATCGTTTCTAACAATTTGCATTGCTGCACTCATACCTGCTGCATCTCCGCCAATAATGACATAGTTCACTTTACCACTCCTTCTTTTTTACATACTCTTTACGATTTCCATATTTTATAGAAATAACACCTACTTCCATTGTAAAGAAAGAGAATTCCATCTACAAATTTGATGCACAAACCTATGCATGAATAGGTATCCGTCGTGTCTTATAAACAAGATGTTTAATATGCTATAACAGTTACTATTGAAAGTAGGTGAAATATACATGTGCGCCGGCCTTCTCGCCCAGCTTCCAGAAGAACCGAAAGAACCGAAAGCCGCCTTGCCACTTGACCAAGAATTTTCCATTAACGCAACACTTTATAGTGCTCGTGCTTGGTTATCTAATGATGAGACTTTCGCACAAACTATTTGGAAAGGCTCTCGCTTCGCTTCAGCATCACACGCTGGCAAGTCCATCTTACCAATTGGTACTGTTAAAATTGTAAACTTATCTGATGATACAATAACAGTTACTGCATCATCAGAATCAGATGATGCCCTCAAAATAGTCGTACCGCCTCATTCTGAAGGTGTTTTAACGTCCAGTTCTTTATCTGATGTGCAAGCTAGTACATCAGGAGGAGCAAGTAAAGTCACATTCCTCTTTCACATCTTTTTCTCAAGGGATCCTGGTCCAGCTAAATAATCATAAAAGGGTACAGTTATGCACTGTACCTTTTATCATGCACCCTATTCTCTTGATTGGATCAGTTCAACATTATAAGATTCCACACTCGTTAACGCTCCCGTAAAATGCGGATTTTCTCTATACCAAGACTGTTTTGAAAAATACGCTTGCATATCTTTCGTTTGAAAAATATGTCCATGCCTTGCGTATATTTCATTTCTAGCAATTTTCAACTGTTCTTTCGTTAAATATGTTAAGTCCGCACTCGTTAATTTTCGAATATCACTATCAGGGAAGATGAAACCATTATATACATACCCCGTCGTAGGCGGCGGAGTAACATTGTAAACAACTGTTTTTTCTACACTTTTCTTTTGAAACGGAAGATTATAAGCCGAAAGTGCTGTTACCGTTTCTACTTTCGTCGTTTCCCTTCCGCTTTCTCCATTTCGTTCTAAATAAATCGCCGCACTTCCATCAGTCGCTATCGGTCCCCACGTAATTTCTTCTCCGGTCAACGCTGTAACTGGCTTTTGATTCACGTATAATGTCGCACCAGGCGCATTCGTTTGAACTGTAATATATTGCCCTTGTAACGTTAAGTCTATCGTTACATTATTTTGACTTTGTTTCATAAGTACAACCTTTTCCTCACGTAATAGTTTTACATAGTCATTTTTATATTCTGCTTGAAATACTTGAGTTCCTGGAAGAAACGGTCCATATTGCTTGTCAAACTTTTTATCATTTGTTTTATCAATTTCTTTTCCGTTCAATTTTAAAGATGTACCTTTTTCATTTGTAAGCAGAGTCGTATAATACGTCTTCGCTTTCAATTTATACCGATCAAATAAAACGAAATACTTCCCGTCTTTCGTTAAAGAAAAATCTGCTCTTTCTATTCCATCCCCTTGTTTTTCACCTTGCCTCAAATATTCTTTCAATTCATTCACGTAAGATGGATTTTCTTTTATATATGAAAATAGAGGCGTTACACTCTCTCTCGTTACAATAACCGATGGATCATCTGCCGTGATGACCTCAGCTAATTTCTCCCCGTCCCGCTCTTGTAAAACAGTAATAATTCTCTCTACTTGTGATGACTGTGAGTAATATGAAGATCCATACGCATATAATCCGCCCAATACTATAATAAAAAATGTTAAAAGTGTAATTCCAATTATTGTCCCTTTGCTCATTTTCTGCTTCTTTACTACAGGATTTCCCCTCTTCGTCCCGCAATTTTGACAAAATTGCACACCGTCTTCAAAATGAGTCCCGCACTTTGTGCATACATTCATCCGTTCAACCACCTTTTCGTTAGAAGCCAGTTAATCCCCCAGTAAAGGTTTGAATTATCGTGTTAATGTAAGACCAAAACACAATAAACGTTGCAATTCCGATTAAAACATTTGCGATAATAAGTGTGTAAACAGGATCTAATCCGCCGTTGTCTAGTTTTAATATAGCTACAATTATACTAATTACCATATACGTTGTAGCTATCCATAGTAATATTGGTAAGAAAAAGATTAATAAGAAACTAAAAAGAAAAGAAAGAACTAGTATAGCAATAGCTGGCGTCGCTATCGTCCCCCATATGCCGAATGCTTCAAGAAAAGAAAAAGATGATTTCATCATCTTACCACTTACAAAAATAATAAATCCGACAAATAAAGTTAAAATTAATAAAAAGAAAAAGACCATTACAGATTCTCCAAAGAAAGTAGGAGTAGATACATCTGGCACTAATGTCCTCGTAACAGTCGCCGCTGTGCTCATCATTCTATAAAAAATACATGCTCCTAAAAAGCAAATAAGCACAAGACTTACAATTCCATTTCGCACTTCAATATTTCCACTTTCCATAATGGCCGATGGTGATTTAAAAGCATTTTTAAAGAACTGAAAATAGCCACTTGCAAATTGTTTCGCCTGCTCTACCGTTTCATTTGGACGAGTTTCCTTTACTTGTGCCGCGCTCGATAGTTGCCCTTCTTCCTGCACACCACTTACTACTACTTCTTCCGATAACGAATGTCCACAATTCCCGCAAAACTTTGCTTCCGCTGCATTTTCTGTTTGACACGCCGTACATTTCATTCTCTCATCCCTCCTTAAGCATATACCTTATAGGGTGTTACAAATTCAATATATGACTTTGTACATAAAACATGACTACAAGAAAAAGAATATGAAATCCTTCTTTTAAACGAAACTATGCGTGCTAGTAATATAGAAAAATAATGTTATTATGAAACAGAGCAACTAACATTTTTAACAGATTGGATGAAGACAGTGGAATTTGTAAACTCGATTTTTCAAACACTCCTTACAAGCGTGATCCAATTATTTTCTTTAATTGGTGTCATCATTGTAATTGGATTTATATTAGGTTATTTAGAATCTCTCACACGAACGTATTGGTCGAGAGCTTTCGGAAGGAAAGGCTTTCTTTTGACTGCATGGATCGGTGTCCCTATTCATGAGCTTGGACATGCAATTATGTGTCTATTATTTCGTCATAAAATTGTAGCAACGCAGTTCTTCCCAACAGATACAAGTCAGGGAGCTTTAGGTTACGTACAACATCAATACAATCAAAAAAGCATATATCAACGAATCGGTAATTTCTTTATCGGCATCGGCCCTATTATTTCTGGTATTACTGCCTTAATCCTTTTAATGCGCTATTTCGTACCAGAGTCATATTCTTTATTTAATACGACTCTTGAAACAACAATTGCATCGACTTCTATTAACTTAGACATGATCCAAAACATGTTTTTATCAACATTCTTTTTATTAAAGAGCTTGTTTACAATGAGCAATTTATTAACCCCTTCTTTTTGGTTATTTTTATTTATAGCTATTTGTATTTCCGCACATATTGCTTTAAGTAAACCAGACATTAAAGGATCAATAGACGGTGTTATCGTCATGTTTATCATGTTATTTTTATTCAATATAATTGCAGGACTGTTTCAGTACGACAGTAACCAACTCATCGGAAAAATGATGAAGTATAATATGTATCTCATCGCGTTTTCTAGTGTGGCGCTTCTTTTCTCTTGTATTTCTACACTTGTGAGTTTTGGGTTTTATAAAATAAGAGGAGGACGTTCGTTGTGAACGTCCTCTTCTCTCCTTAAATAATTATTTATCAGCTTTAATAAGTTATTGAATCGGAATAGATGGTCCAATTTTTTTGTTTTCTTTCCCCGAATACGGTACAAGTGAATATTTTCCCACCGCTACATTTATTCCATCAAATCTACTAAAAGAAATACCGCCATCTTCATTCGATATAACCACCTCTTTAAATGTATGTGCTTCCCCAGATTCTGATTCGATTTTAAAATAAATATCTTCATTTGTACTTTGTGTCACATCATAATAAATCGTTGTGGAAATCGGCGTAGAAACTACTTTGTTAACAGTTACTTTATTGCCATCGTATAAAGCAATTGTTTCATTTAAATCAAACGTCCGCTTCTCTTTCATCAACTGAGCTTGTGATACTTCAATAGCAAATATCCATGGTTGCTCAATTACAGTATCCCTGTTGAATGTATCATAAGTAATTTCGATTTGAAGTTCATCAGTTTGTGGCATTTCACTTAACTCGATACCACCGTAAATTGTAAACATAGAATCATTTACTTCAATTGATTGTGCATCCTTTGTATTAGAAAAGTCACGCCCATTTATTCGTACCTGTGGAATTAAATATGTTTGATAATCAAATTTCACACCCTTCGCTGGCTCAAATGTTGAACTGATGAATAATTTATTGTCATCCACTAATACCTCATTTAACGTCAGTTTACCGTATTTATTTTCAGCAGTTTTCCCAATAGCCGTTTTATAGGGAGAATAGTCAAGTGGTTGCTGTTTATCAATATATTTTTCAATCAATCCCGCAATAAATGGCATATTTGCTAAAGATGTTTTTCCAAGTGGCACTGTAATACTGACAATTAACATGCAAGCTGCTGCGACTCCGAACCATTTTTTTGTTTTTTTATTTTTGCGTAGCTTATTTTTCACACGTTTTTCCCACTGCTTTTCCTCTATTTTGGTTAGGGGAGTCTCCTCAAACTCTGTGATGTCCAACTGAATATCATTTAACTCTTTATAAATAGACATGCCCTCACACTCCATTTTTAAAAATAAAAATCTGTTTGAGCTTTTTTCGTCCGCGTGACAGTTTGTTATGAATCCATGACTCTTTCACATTAAGGTGGGATGCAATTTCACGAGACGGTACACCTTCTAAATAATACTTTTCAAAAATGTTACGCTCTGTTGCTGACAACTCACTAAGCAATTCCTGTACGTCTAAGAAGTCATTTTGTTTTCTTTGTTCTTGATACAGACGATCATTAATCTCTGTACAGACAGTTTGTTGCTGATTTCTCGCATTTTTCCGCTGATAATCAATTGCCCGATATTTAGCAATGGCTGCTATCCATTGTTTAAACGTATTTTTACTTGAATCAAATGAATCGATATGAAACCAAATGGCTAATAATACATCATCTAAGCATTCTTCATAATCTTGCTGATTACTCTGTACATATCTTTTAATAATCACGCTTAGTAAACCGCCGTATGTTTGAATAATAAACGTAACGCTTTTCTCATTACGCTTTTTAATTTGTTGCACAACATTTTCTTCCGTTATCTTCAAAGGTAGACCTCCTTGTCCTGCTAATTGGGTACCTACTTTCTAATACGAATAAAAATCAATAACCCTATCACCATTTTTTAATATTACAAACATAATTTCATCACTATATATCTTGTATACAATGAGAAGAGCTAGTCCATTTTGAACTAGCTCTTCTCATCAGTTATTTCTCTTATAATCACAATGCTCAACCGGCACACGAGCATGCCCTTCTTCATCGGTACACCATGACTGTGACTGAAAGGCAAGAAAAATACCAATCCACTCTTCCTTCTTCTCAAAGTGAATCAATATCCCACCGTCTTGCCATTTGCCATCATCACCTTGCCATTTCTCTACATTCCCTTGGTTCATATGAATATCATGTATACCATTTCCAGGTGTAAAGTGGAAATACGAATCCGGAACCTCTTCTTCTGGTCCCCACCTTTCACCAAACGCATAAATAGTCGCTTTTTCTTCTATTGCTCGTTTTATATAACGTTCTATTTTTTCATTTAAATCATTGTCAACTCCTGCTTTTTCAGCAGGTAAAGGAATCATTTGTTTCGAATCAAATAACTTACCTCTTACGTAGTCTAAAGCTACTTTCGGCTCATTGTTTTTTACTTCTGTAAAACCAAACGGTAATGTCGGTAAAATATGAATCGCCTCTGATCGAATATCGTCGCTCGCAAAATATAAAACTTCTGATGGATAACTTTGCGATTTCACGTTAATTGCAATGCGATAATCTATTCCTGCTTCACCTTGTAAATGAACTTGATAATGAGGTGTTTTGCCTTTTCCAATCTTAGATTGTATAACTGTACCTTTTAATACACCGTAGTTTTTTAAGGGCATACCTTTCATCTCCTATTCATTTAGTAGAAGCTTTTCATATTTAAAACATTATCCAGTCATAAAGAAAATCCTCCTATGTTAGGAGGATTTTTAATTTCTCAATATATACCAAAAGAAAACTTCCACTACTACAAGCAACACCGCACCAAAAATCATTAACGTCGTCTTCTTTAGTAGTTCGTTTTCACGATACGGAATATTACATAAATAAGCACCAAGTGTAATCCGTGATGGGCAAGCGATTGTCGCTACTGATGATGCGGTGTTTTGAAGTGTTGTGACGTATTGCCACGGGAGCGCTACGTTTTGTGCTGTTTGCATTTGGAGTTTAATAAACATCGCATTTGATCCTGCATTACTACCTGTTAAAAAGCCGCCAATTCCGCCAATGAATGGAGCAACGAAAACGAAAAAGGTGCCAAATGTTTCACCAGCTGTCTTTGCGAGCAATGAATGCATACCAGATGCCCCCATTAGCTCTGAAATCGCAATAAACATTGTCGTTGTAATTGCGAATGGAATCCATTGTTTTATCGTTTGCGAGAGTGATTGTTTAATAACATTAGATGGAATGCGGAAGAAAATGATTGTAAATAAACAAGTCATGGCGAGCCAAAACCCTGGCGAATATAGTAGCTCTAGTTTGTAAGAATATGATTTTAAATCGAGAACTGCATATGACCTGAGCAAATCATGTAATGCTGGAACGAGGCGAGAAAGTAAAATACAAACCGTTAAAAAAATATAAGGGCTAATAATTTTTATAATCGATACTTCTCTCTCCGTAGCCGCCGCATGTTCTGTTAAAAGGTTTTGCTCACCTTTTCCTTTTAATTTAATGATTAAAAAGCCAAATGAAATTGTAACGATAGAACTTAATATTCCTGCTAGTTCAACACTTACGTATGCGTTAGAAAGATAGATTCCGAGAGAAAATAATAGAAAGAATCCTATCCCTTCCTTCCACTTTTCTATAACTGCCTGAAAGCCACCGACAACGTATAAAGAAAGGATGATAAAGTATGCGAAAATCGGTATGCTTAATAATGCTGTATTTGTACCAAGAATTGTGAGCGGCATGTTGATAAGCTGAGAACCGATAATCGTACCCGTTGCCATCGCGCCCCATGAACTTGCAAGTAAACCGATAAACGAAAGTAGTACAGCTTGAAAAGGTTTGTAACCGAGAGAAAGAAAAATAGGTGCTGCGACCATAAAACCAATTCCGAACCCACTTACTGATTCAATAAGTGGACAAATTCCAAAACACATAAGAAGCATTTGTAATAATCGATCGCGCGTGACTTGTTCTAGAAATCTCGCTACTTGATCGATGTATCCCATTTTGTTCATGAGGTGAAATAAAAAAATACCAAAAAACAAAACGTATCCAACAATAAAACAAATTAACCAACCTTTAATCGTTGCGTGTACAGTTTCACTTATCCCTAACCGAAATGTTGGCGAGAGTAAAACAATTCCGACAGAAACGGCATAAGAGATTAATGAGGCTCTTAATGACGTTTGTTTAAACAAAAATAAACAAATAAAAATCATCATAATCGGGATAAGTGCCAACAATATGGACATGCTATCATCTCTTTTCGTAAAAAATGCAATTTTTAACTATTATATAACAGATATTGTAATTTTCAATTAATTTTATAACAGATTAAAAAAAGAGCCAAACAGCTCTTTTTTTGAATCAATCCCATTTTCTTTTATCCTGAAAAACCGTCTGCTGTCCGATTATTTTGTCTAACACAACAAACACAATATAAGCACATATTACTTGCAATACAATATTCCCAAGTTTTATTAATTCAAATGAATGGATCCATTGGAATAATTCATTTAATAATACAATCGAAACGATACTAAATAGTTCTATACTAACCGAAAATATACATACTTCGAAAATAGATTGCTCTTGAATCCGATTTAGGTTAGAGAAGATGAATAAGTACCCTAGAAACAGAGCTAGTAATTCTATTTTCGTCATGCTAATTAGCCAAGCGTATAGTGGTACGGTTAAAAGAAGATATAATAGTTTCCGTCTTAGCATGCCTTCTCACCTCTAATTTATAAGTGTTTTCTGTATATTTTAACACTTTTCACATAAAAGAAACAGAAGAGACTTATGCCTCTTCTGTTTCTTTTACTGCATGTATTAACTCACATATTTCTTCGTGCTTTTCATTTTCTAATAGCTCAATAACTTTACTTCCAACGACAACACCGTCACATATTGTAATCATTTCTTCTATTTGCTCTCGTGTTGAAATACCGAACCCTGCAACAACTGGTAAGTGAACGTGTGATTTTACTTTTTCCAAGTAACTATGAATCTCGTCCTTAAAGTTTTGACGTACTCCCGTTACGCCCGCTACTGTAACGGCGTAAACGAATCCTTGTGATTCACTCGTAATTTTCTTGATTCGTTCAATTGGGCTCGTTACAGTTACGAGTGGAATTAAAGCTATTTTCGCCTCACGTAGAAGCGGCGCAATAATATGTTGTTCTTCATACGGTAAGTCTGGAACGATAATGCCATCCACACCTGCTTCAAGACAGCTCTCGATGAAACGTTCTTTTCCGAATGCTAGTACTGGATTTAAATATGTCATGAGTACAAATGGAATTTGAACTTCTTGCCTCACTTCTGCTAATGCATGAAAAATCCCTTTTAATGTTACACCGCTATCTAGCGCACGTTTTCCTGCTCTTTGAATAGTTGGACCGTCTGCGACTGGATCTGAAAACGGAATACCGATTTCAACGATGCTTGCTCCTGCTTCATCTAAGAAGCGGATTCTTTCTTTTAACTTTTCAAGTCCACCATCTCCGCCCATTACGTACGGAACAAATGCTTGCTTGCCATTTTCAAACGCTGCTTTAATTTTTTCTACTCCCATTTTTTACACCTCTCCCATATAACGTTTTATACTCTCTACATCTTTATCACCGCGGCCAGATAAGCAAATGACAAGACCTTCGTCTTTCTTCATTTTCGGCGCTAATTTTAAAGCGTATGCGACAGCATGTGAGCTTTCTAACGCCGGGATAATCCCTTCTTTTTTCGTTAATAATTGAAACGCGTCTAACGCTTCGTCATCTGTGATTGAATGATAAGAAACGCGTCCAATATCTTTTAGTAAACTATGTTCTGGTCCAACACCTGGGTAATCCAGTCCTGCCGAAATAGAATGCGCTTCTTGAATTTGTCCTTCTTCATTTTGCAGAAGATACATCATCGATCCGTGTAAAACACCGACGCTTCCTTTCGTTAAAGTAGCTGCGTGCTTTTCTGTATGAACACCTTTTCCAGCTGCTTCTACGCCGTAAAGGGCAACTTCTTCATCGTGTACGAACGGATAAAACATTCCCATTGCATTACTACCACCACCAATACAAGCAACGACTGCTTCTGGTAATTTTCCTTCTAACGCTTCGTATTGCTTTTTCGTTTCTTTCCCAATTACACTTTGGAAATCACGAACAATTTGCGGAAATGGATGTGGTCCGAGAACCGATCCCATAATGTAGTGCGTATCGTGTACATGTGAAACCCAGTAACGAAGCGCCTCATTCACCGCATCTTTTAACGTGCCGCTACCTGCCGCTACGCTTTCTACTTTTGCTCCGAGTAATTCCATTCGGAACACGTTTAATTTTTGTCGTCTCACATCTTCTTCTCCCATGAAGATGACGCATTCTAAACCGAGAAGGGCACATACAGTAGCTGTTGCAACTCCGTGTTGTCCTGCTCCTGTTTCAGCGACAACTTTTTTCTTACCCATTCTTACCGCAAGAAGTGCCTGACCGATTGTATTGTTAATTTTATGAGCTCCCGTATGGTTCAAATCTTCACGTTTCAAATAGATTTTTGCTCCGCCGCAATACTTCGTCATATTTTCAGCGAAATAAAGCGGTGTTTCTCTTCCAACGTACGTTTGTAAATAATGGTTTAATTCCTTTTGAAACGCTTCGTCTTGCATCGCTTCTTTATACGCTTCTTCTAGCTCTAGTACGGATTGCATTAACGTTTCTGGAACGTATCGTCCTCCGTATATACCGTAATGACCTTTTTCATCTGGATATGCGTAGTTCATTTGGAACACTCCTTCGCTTTTTTAATAAATTGTTTTATTTTCTCCAAATCTTTCTTTCCTTCTGTCTCTACCCCGCTACTCACATCGACCATATATGGCTGAACGGTTTGAATGGCTTCTTCTATATTAATGACGTTTAATCCGCCAGCTAATATCGTTTTCTCTCGCAACTCGTTTGGCATATGTGCGAGTAACTCCCATGAAAATGTCTTACCATTCCCTCCGTAAAACTTTTCTTTCGGGCTATCAAATAACAGATAATCTGTTTCGTATTTTTTCGCATGTTCAATATCTTTCTCTAAAGCTACTCCTAACGCTTTTATAGACGGAATCTTCAATCTTCTGATTTGATGGTTGTCTTCATCCCCATGTAGTTGCACATGCGTTAACCCGCACTCCTCTGCAATTTTCTGGATCACTTCTACCGATTCATTTACGAAAACACCGACCTTGAAAACGTGGGCTGGAATTTCCCCAATAATTTCTTTCGCTTGCCCTGGAGTGATTTGGCGTTTACTTTCTGCAAAAACGAATCCGATTGCATCTGCTCCGTATTCACACGCTCTTTTTGCTGTTTCCATATCAGTGATGCCGCAAATCTTCACTTTCATATGCTCACCTTACAGTCTTCAAAAAAGGTACTGATAGAAGATGATGTCATAAGCGCTTCTCCGACTAATACGCCTTTGGCACCAGCTCGTTTGACTCTGATGATATCTTCTTTTGAATGAATACCACTTTCACTAATCCAAAGCAGATTTTCCTCATTCAGTCGTTTTCCGAGTTTTTCAGTTTGGCTTAAATCTACTTCAAACGTTTTTAAATTACGGTTATTAATTCCGATAACGTGCGGATTTAATCGGGTTGCAATTTCTAATTCCTGTTCATCATGAACTTCAACAATCGCTTCTAATCCCATTTCTAGTACGTAGTTATAAAGCTCTTTTAATTTCTCTTTTGACAATGCTGCAACGATTAATAAAATAAGATCTGCACCAGCTTCATAAGCTCTATCAATTTGAATCTTATCAATTATAAAATCTTTACATAAAAGCGGAATGTTACTTTCTGCTCTTGCAGTTTGTAAGTCGTGAAACGATCCTTTAAAAAATTGACCGTCTGTTAAAACAGAAACCGCTCCAGCGCCGCATTCTTCATATGTTTTTACTTGTTTTGGTACATCAACGTGTAAGTTTATATCGCCTTTTGATGGAGACGCTCGCTTTACCTCTGCGATTACAGTAAATTGCTCTAAAGCTTTTACAAGTGAGTGTGTTTTCCTTTTTTCTTTCACTGGTGAATATGTTTCATATAACTCCGCAACTTCTACTTTCTTCTGCTCTACAATTTTGTCTAAAATCGTCCCCACTTTAATTCACCCTTTCTAATTTTTCATGGCTTGCTGTAATTAATAAGTTTAATTTTTCTAATGCTTTTCCGGAGTCAATGCTATGTGCGGCTAGTTTAATTCCTTCTTCAATCGTTTCCGCTTTTCCGTTTGCGAAAAGAGCAAGCCCTGCATTTAGTAAAACGGTATCGCGGTATACACTTTTTTCTCCGCTCAATACTCCGAGCGTAATTTTTGCGTTTTCTTTTGAATTTCCGCCTCTAATTTCCTCATTTTTCACTCTTGAAAAACCGTAGTTTTCTGGTGCAATACTCATTTCAATTATTTCATTGTCTTTTAAAATAGCGACGCAGTTTTCTCCTTGTAATGATGCTTCATCTAAAAATCCACTTCCGTTTACGACGAGCGCTTGTTTTCTGCCTAGTTTCTGCAATACTTCCGCTACTGGCAATAACATATCTCGTTTATAAATACCGACAAATTGTGTTTCTAAATTAACCGGATTCGTCAGCGGTCCAATTAAGTTAAAGATCGTCGGAACGTTTAATTCTTTTCTTATTTTCATAATGCGTCTTAATGCTGGATGCATCGCTGGTGCAAATAAGAAGGCAATCCCTACATTTTCTAATAAGTAGTCAATCTCACCTGGCGTACAACTAATGTTTACACCGAGTTCTTCTAATAAATCAGCACTTCCTGTTTTACTAGAAACAGCGCGGTTTCCATGTTTCGCAACCTTTACACCAGCTCCGGCAAGTACAAATGCCGATGTTGTACTAATATTGAATGTTTGCGCACCGTCACCACCCGTTCCGCAATTGTCCATCGCGCCTTTTATATGATTTGAAAACGGTAATGCCTTTTCGCGAAGAGCACGAACGAGACCGTATATTTCTTCTGCTGTTTCGCCTTTCGCTTTCAGCAATACTAAGAAAGCTGCAACTTCACTTTCCAATATGTTGTCACTTAATAAAAGAAGTCCCGCTTCATACATTTCCTCTTCTGTTAAATGTTGTCCCTCTACTAACTTTCGAAGATAACTGTTCATACTCTCTCCTCCTCTTTCACTTCTGCTAAAAAGGCACGTATTAACTTTCCGCCTTCTTCTGTTGCAATTGATTCTGGGTGAAACTGTAATCCGAAGAGCGGATAATAGTTGTGACGAACTGCCATGATTTCTCCGTCATCCATCGCTGTCGCGAGTATGTCAAAACACTGTGGCAAACCATTTTGCGCTGCGACGAGTGAATGGTAACGCATCGCTGTTAGCGGCTGCGTAACGTACGAAAAGATTGACGTTCCGTTATGTTTCACACGCGATGTTTTTCCGTGTTTAATGTGCTCTGCTCTAACAATTTCTCCTCCAAATGCGGATATGATTGCTTGATGGCCAAGGCAAATTCCTAAGATGGGAACGTTCTTATAAAAGTGACGAATAACATCGATACAAATTCCAGCATCTTCTGGTTTTCCAGGTCCTGGTGATAGCACAATTCCTTTCGGCTTCATCTCCTCTAATTGTTCAATTGTTATTTGATCATTTCTTACTACAACAATTTCTTCCTCGTACTCGCCTAATAGTTGATACAAGTTATATGTGAATGAATCATAATTATCGATCAGTACAATCATTTCATAACCTCCAAAAGCGCTCTCGCTTTATTTAATGTTTCTTCATATTCAGCTACAGGGTCTGAATCGTAGACGATACCCGCTCCTGCCTGAACGTACGCTTTCTCATCTTTTACAACCATCGTTCGAATTGCTAGCGCCATATCAAGATTTCCTGAGAATGAAATATATCCAACTGCTCCGGCGTATACATTTCTTTTTTCATGCTCTAACGTATTAATAATTTCCATCGCCCTTATTTTCGGAGCGCCTGATACTGTGCCGGCTGGTAAACAATACGCTAATGCATCAAATCCACTCATTCGTTTTCGCAATGTTCCGTAAACTTCAGATACAATGTGCATAACGTGAGAGTATTTCTCTACTTTCATATATTTATCTATTGTCACAGAGCCAATTTCACTTACTCTGCCAATATCATTTCGGCCTAGATCCACAAGCATCATATGCTCCGCCCGCTCTTTCTCATTTCCTAACAGTTCTTTTTCGATTTCCTCATCTTCCTGCTCCGTTTTCCCTCTCGGTCTCGTACCCGCAATTGGGTTCGTCATCACTTTATCCTCTCTAACTGATAACAAACTTTCCGGCGAAGAACCGAGTACAACGTAATCTTGAAAGTCGATATAAAACATATATGGCGACGGGTTTGCAATTCGAAGTTTCCGGTATAATGCAAATGGATCTCCTTTACATTCACTTTGCAAACGCTGGGATAATACAACTTGAAAAATATCTCCGGCCCGAATGTATTCTTTCGCTGTTTCTACCATTTCACAAAATTCTTTTTCAGTTACTGAAGAAGTGAATGATAAAGATGATATTACTTCACTCACCTTCTCTTCTTCTCCGTTTAGCACTTCTTCTTTGTATCGTTGCAATCTCTCGTATACTTCCTCATAAGAAGCTGATTCATCTTCCTTGCATACATATACAAACGATAGTTTTTGGCGTAAATGATCGTAAACGATAAACTCGCTATACAGTAAAAGGTGTACTTCTGGAATATTTAATGGATCATGTAAGTCTACTCCTATATTTTCATACTGCCGAATTACGTCATAGCCGATATAACCAACTGCTCCTCCGCAAAATGGGAATGGACTTTCTACTAGCGATGGTGCGATTACCTCTTCTAACACTTGCAGTACGTTACCTTGCAGCTTTTCTGTTTGGCTGTAAATCGTTCGTTCCACTTCCGTACCAACACTTTTCACTTCACCATACGGATTACATCCTAAGCAAGAATAGCGTCCTTTATCTTGATGAAGCTGTGAGCTTTCTAGTAAAAACTTCTTCTTCCCTTTCATACGTCTATATAAAGAAATTGGCGTAATGCTATCTCCTTCTTCTTCAGCGATTACTAAAAATGTTTTTCCTTGTTCTTTTTGCTTCATAAATTCTTCTTTCGTCATCATGCCTTTCACCTCACTCTGAAAAATAAAAAAGTCCCCTACATATCGAAATATGTAGAGGACGATAAATTTACCGTGGTACCACCTCAGGTTGGATGCAAAAGCATCCCGCTTTATTCAGGTACAAAATATATACCTTATCCTTGTAACGGCGGAACCCGGGTTGCCTACTGAATAGAAATTGTTCAGCATACCTCTCGTAAGCCCATTCCGTATATGGCACCGTACCGGGCTCCCACCTGCCCCCGGCTCTCTGTAACGTCTCCAAGTATACGTACTCTTCTTACTTAAACGATTTAACTTATTTAATTTTTATAGGGCGTTCAACAATTTTTTGTACACAAAAAGGGAGTACTCATCCTATAGAAAGGACGGGTACTCCCGTGGTGCCACCTTAATTCGTTACGAATGTAACGCACTTTGCCGTATCAAAAAATAATACGTGTCTCTTGTATCGATGAGATCATGTCGCCAAAGCCTACTTCTTTCGTTTCGGTTTGGAAGCTCCGAAGCCCATTCCACATCAATCCCATACTGATTCGCACCAACCATCAGCTCTCTGACATGTTCATCATGTGTACTCTTCTTCATCAACGCTTGCATTTTTTTAAGTTGCACTCATTATATTCCTCATGTTTCTAATAAGTCAATACTTTTTCCGAAAAAAATATTATTTCTTCGTTCGATATTATATTGACAAAACAACCTGTTTTTATGTAAAAATAATAAATACTCTATTAAAATTAAGGTTTTTTGCCAGAAAGTTATATATCCCAAAAGTAAAGAGATGTCAAAAAACGCTTAAATTTCAGAAAATTCTTATTTGCACATGGATTTTTCTGAATAATCATGATAGATTATAAATATGCAAAATGCATCAAAAGACATGACAAAAGGAAGGGGAACTACATGAGTACGCAGATGTTAACTTTAACTTCTATCTCTATTTACATGCTCGGGATGTTAGTAATCGGCTATTTCGCCTACAAACGAACGTCCAACTTAACAGATTATATGCTTGGCGGGCGTACACTAGGCCCCGCAGTAACAGCATTAAGTGCTGGAGCAGCTGATATGAGCGGTTGGCTTTTAATGGGCTTACCCGGTGCAATGTTTAGCGTTGGATTAAGTAGTAGCTGGATTGCGATTGGCCTAACACTTGGCGCATACGCAAACTGGATCTATGTCGCTCCTCGCTTACGTACCTACTCAGAAATTGCAAACAACTCTATTACTATTCCAGAATTTTTAGAACACCGTTTCCACGACAAATCTCATATGCTACGCCTCGTATCTGGACTTGTTATTATGATCTTTTTCACATTTTATGTAGCTTCAGGATTTGTTTCCGGCGCTGTATTATTCGAAAATTCATTTGGACTCAATTACCATGTTGGCCTTCTTATCGTCGGAAGTGTTGTCGTAGCTTACACATTATTTGGTGGATTTTTAGCTGTAAGTTGGACAGACTTCGTACAAGGAATCATTATGGTAGTCGCTCTTATTCTTGTTCCAATCGTAACAATTATGCATGTAAACGGACTTGGTCCAGCATTTGACACTATTAGATCTATCGATCCAACATTATTAGATATTTTTAAAGGCACTTCTGTATTAGGCATTATTTCACTATTCGCATGGGGCCTTGGTTATGTTGGACAACCTCATATTATCGTACGCTTTATGGCAATTTCTTCTGTAAAAGAAATTAAAAGCGCACGCCGAATCGGTATGAGCTGGATGATTTTCTCTGTTGTCGGAGCTATGTTTACTGGTCTTATCGGTATCGCATACTATTCAAAAGCGGGTTTAAAACTTTCTGACCCAGAAACGATTTTCGTTGAACTTGGCAGTATTTTATTCCATCCGCTTATTACTGGATTTTTATTAGCGGCTATTTTAGCAGCTATTATGAGTACAATCTCTTCTCAACTTCTCGTTACTTCAAGTGCAGTAACAGAAGACTTATATAGAACATTCTTTAAGCGCGATGCTTCTGATAAAGAACTTGTATTTGTCGGTCGTATGGCTGTTCTTGGTATTGCTTTAATCGGGTGTGCATTAGCGCTTAAACAAAATGATACGATTTTAGCTCTTGTTGGATATGCTTGGGCTGGATTTGGTTCTTCATTTGGACCTGCTATTTTATTAAGCTTATATTGGAAACGTATGACGAAATGGGGCGCGCTTGCTGGTATGATTTCAGGTGCAGCCACAGTAATTATTTGGACTCAATTCAAATTCCTAAAAGATTTCTTATATGAAATGATTCCTGGTTTCGCTATTAGTTTAATAGTGATCATAATTGTTAGTTTAATAACTAAACCTTCAAAAGAAGTTGAAGAGCAATTTGAGAATTTTGAAAAACAACATATTCATAATCTATAAAAAGAAAGCTCTGCTGTTACGATAACAGCAGAGCTTTCTTTTTACCGCATTTCGACAATATTCTTCTCAAATTTAACAATTTCTTTATGTTTCGTTAAATTTACTATAACATTCTTCCTTTATATTATTAGTATCGACACCTATACAGAAAGGGGACTCCACCAATGTTAGCAGCTTTCCAGCAAAAACATATAAGAAAATTTTCACCTATCACAAATACTTCTGCTTCTTGTTTAAACATTCAACCTAATCCGCCCAAAATTTCAATTGCTCCTTCTGTTATTTCAGTTATCGGTGTTCATATGGGAAAAAATAAGTTAAAAATAAAAACTGGGCAAAGTACTGAGTTATCAGCTTCCGTTTTGCCAATGCAAGCGACGAACCAAGAGCTTATTTGGACAAATATGAATTCTGATGTCATCACAATCTATCCAAAAGGTGATACGGTAACGATTACTGGAAAAAGTGCAGGAAGAGCAGTCGTAATTGTCACAACTGCTGAAGGAAAATTCCGCGACTTATGTGTCGTTCACGTACAACCTTATATGACAAATCCAAAGTGACATAAAGAGAGTGGATATGAATCCACTCTCTTAATTTATTTCAATTCCAGGATTTTTTCTTTTTAACAACAAAATAAATTCTTCTTTATTTCTTGGAGAAATAAGTTCTGTTTCATATGATCCGTATAGAATTTCAAATCGATCGAATGATAGTGCATGAGCTGCGATTGGATTTTTCGTATCTGAAATTCGCTTTATATCCCTTATAAGAATACGTTTTTTAACGAAACCAGATCTAATAGTAATCTCTTCTTCCCCTACAATATATTTTGTTGAAAACCAACTCCAACTAAACAGTATGGCTAATGGAATTGTAAAAAATAAGAGAAAGTATTCTCTCCCTGCAAATATTGGAGCAAAACAGGCACCTATAACGATTATAAAGACCAGATATAACCATGCATCTTTTTTTGATGGAAATTCCATTACGCTCCCTCCTCTCTTGATTTAAGTTAATGAATTCCCCTCCTTCTCTTATTAAAATAAAAGTAATATTGAAATAGGAGGACGACATATGAATGAACGAAAGTTTGCCTTATTTGCTGGTACTTCTCTTCTCATTATGGCATTCGCTGCATTTTTTTCTTACGGTTTTGTTCACGAAAATCTAGTTGTACAAGGAGATGCGAGCACGACACTCCATAATATTCAAACTTCAAGTTCACTTTTCCAAGCAGAACTTTTCGGATGGATTATCATTTTCATTACGGATATTATCGCCTCGTGGGCTCTTTATTTCTTTCTAAAACCTATCCATGCTAGCCTCTCATTACTAGCCGCCTGTCTTCGTCTTATGTATACAGCTATACTTGGGATTGCTATATTCAATTTAACATTTGTATTACTTCTTTCAAAAAGTACAGTTGCTAATTCAGAAGCATATACAATGTTATTTCTAGAAGCTTTTGAATACATTTGGTCTGTAGGATTAGTCATTTTCGGCTTACATCTTCTCGTTTTAGGATATGTAACTTTTCTATCTAAACAAATACCGAAATTTATTAGTGTACTACTATTCATCGCTGCTATCGGTTATATCGTAATTCACGTCATGAATACAATGTTTTCACAATATGATACGATTATTTCCATTCTTAACGTTGTCTTTCAACTACCGATGATCGCAGGTGAACTAGGATTTAGTATATGGCTATTGCTTAGAGGTGGAAAAAACTCTACTGTTTGAGTCGTTTCTTAATTCTGCTTAATGATTCTGGCGTAATACCTAGATAACTTGCCAATTGATATTGAGGAACACGATGAATTAAATGCGGGCGTTTTTGTAATAATGATTTGTAGCGCTCTTCTGGTGTCGATGCAATAAATAATGTAAGTTCTTCTTGTACTTCACCAAAATTGTATTCAATCATTTGGCGCGTCATTTCTTCTAACTGTGAATATTTCTTATACATGTCCTTTTCACTATACAGATCGCCAACTACTACTATACAGTCTTCTAAACACGTTAACGTATGCGGGGATGATTTATCTTGTTTATGATGATTGAAATTTGCGATTGCTTGTTCTTCTGTATAAAAATTTGATGTAACCTCTCTCCCTGCTTCATCTATACAGTGCTGCCTCACGCATCCTTTTAATACAAAATAACATTTAGACGGAACATCTCCTTGTCTTAGGAGCACTGTTCCTTTTTTATATTCTTCAATTTGTAATTCACTGAGGATCAGTTGCTGCTCTTCTTCACTTAATGTTGTAAAACTCTTCATATACTTCTTTAATATCTCTTCCATTTCTCTCCCCCTTCTTCACTTAAATTTCTATAAAACAAAAAGAGAAGTATCACAACTTCTCTTTTCTCCCCTAACATTATAATTCCTGTGTATACACCGGTTTGTTCACCACATTTTTTGCTGTTCGCTTTTGTTGCTGTAGTAAGAAAACAGATACACCAAACAACACGAGCATGCTACCGATAATTTGCATTGCGTTTAATTTTTCTCCAAGTAAGAAGAACGCTAGTATAGATGCCCCAACTGGTTCCCCTAGAATACTCATTGAAATTGTTGTTGCATTTACGTAGTTTAATAACCAATTATTAATGACGTGTGACACTGTCGGTACAATCGCAAGTAAAAGAAAAATACTCCAATCCCACTTCGTATAGCCTGTAAATGGCACTTGAAGTATAACGTTATAAATCGCTATAAATATACCAGCGAAGGCAAATACAGTGAAACTATAAATCCAATGCGATACTTTCTTTACTGTCGTTTGTCCGATAAATAAATAACCGACAACTGCTATTACACTTAAAAAGGATAATATATCCCCATAAATTGCTTGCTCACTTAGCCCTAAATCTCCCCAGCCAATACACATTACGCCTAGTATCGCAATTCCCATCGTCGCAATTGCTGAATAGGTTGTTCTTTCTTTAAATAGAAAAAAACCTCCAACTAAAGATACGATAGGTTGCAGCGCTAAAATAATCGTCGAACTTGCTACTGTCGTATGCTTTAAGGATTCAAACCATAAAAGAAAATGAAGTGCTAAAAAGAAACCAGATCCAATTAAAAATCCCCAATCCTTTATTTGAATCTTACTAAACTCTTCCCGTTTTTTCCAAACGATAGGCAGCATAATAAGTACGATAATCCATAATCGATACATACTTAAAATTGAAGATGGTGCTGAGGACATCTTTACAAAAACAGCTGCGAATGAAATGGCTATAATGGAAATTGCTAATGGTAGTGCGATTGATCTTTCTTGTTTCAAATCCTGTCTCCCCTCTCACCTGTAAAAAATCCCACTTCATTATATCCGTTTTCTTTCATAACTTAAATACTAATTTTTTAGATTCTTCGTACCATTATGGTAAAATAGAAATTAAGGCACCTATTAGTGATTATTTCTTTCCTTTTCACTACAAGCGTCGCTCTTACAATCATTACAGTAAATTTTTATTTAGGGGGATCTACATGAATCAAACAATAGGGAGAATTGAAGAAATTTCATTTTTTAGTACATCACTTCAAGAGGAACTTACACTTCTTGTTTATTTACCAGTAAATTACACACCTCTCCATAAGCATACAGTTGTTATTGCACAAGATGGTAGAGATTATTTTCAGCTTGGTAAAGCGCACCGTGTAATTGAGCGTCTTCGTGAAACTGAAGAAATCGACCGTACAATTATTGTCGGCATTCCATATAAAAATGTACACGATCGTAAGGAAAAATATTTCCCGAGCGATGTAAAGAATGCTGCTTACATTCGTTTCCTTGCTCATGAGCTTGCTCCATATATTGATGAAAATTATCCAACGTATCAAATGGGTAAAGGACGCGTTTTAATTGGAGATTCTCTTGGCGGTACAGTTTCCTTTATGACTGCACTTATGTATCCGCATACATTCGGTAAAGTCGTTATGCAGTCACCATTTGTTGATGAAACAGTGATGAACTTAGCAAGAGACTTTAAAAATCCAGGGGCGTTAGAACTTTATCATGTCATTGGGACAGAAGAAACAGCTGTCAAGCGCACAGATGGACAAGTATCTGATTTCGTAGAACCGAACCGTGAGCTAAATACTCTTCTTACAGATAGAAATTTCATCACGCATTATGAAGAGTTTGAAGGGAATCACACATGGAAATATTGGCAAGCAGATTTACCGAAAGCATTTTCTCATATTCTATCAATGAAATAATAGAGAGCGATATTCAGAATAATTTGATATAATAGATAAAGAGATTTATTCTCAAAATCTAACTAGACTTGCAAAGGGAGGAATTGGAACATGAAATTAGGAATTGTAATTTTCCCATCAAAAATGATTCAAGATAAAGCAAACGGATTGCGTAAACGTTATGATCCACATTACGCATTAGTTCCGCCACATATTACATTGAAAACACCCTTTGAAACGCAAGATGAACAATTAGAATCGATTGTGAATGAGTTACATACAATCGCAAACAAAACGAACCCTTTCACCCTTCATGTTGGAAAAGTTGGTTCATTCGCACCTGTTAATAATGTTCTTTATTTTAAAGTAGAAAAAACACCTGAACTTACTTTCTTAAATGAAGAAATGCATAATGGATTCTTTACACAAGAGCGCGAGTACTCTTTCGTACCTCATTTAACAATCGGTCAAAGCCTGTCAGATGCAGAGCACGCTGATGTATTAGGTCGATTACGTATGAAAGATTTCTATTATGAGCAACCAATCGATCGTTTCCACCTTCTATATCAATTAGAAAACGGAACATGGACTGTACATGAAACATTCCACCTTGGAAAGGGGAGCAACTAATTTGCACGCACAAATCGTACAAACAGACGAGCAGCTAAGTGATGCATTCTCTGTACGTAAACAGGTTTTTGTAGAAGAACAACGTGTTTCTTCTGAAGAAGAATATGATGAATTTGAAGATACTTCGGTGCACGTTGTTGTATATGACAATGACATTCCAGTCGGTGCGGGCCGCTTTCGCATTGTTGATGGAGTTGGAAAAATGGAACGCATTTGCGTACTGGCCTCCCATCGCCAAAAAGGTATTGGCAAAATCATTATGGATGCACTTGAAGCGCATGCTAAAGAAGAGTCTCTACCAAAATTAAAACTCCATGCTCAAACACATGCTGAAGTTTTCTATAAAAAGCTAGGATACGTGACGGCTTCTGATGTATTTATGGAAGCAAATATCCCGCACGTCGTAATGATAAAAGAATTGTAATTTTGTAGCAGGAGGTAGCCCCTCCTGTTTTTTACATTGCTATTTTCTTTTTCTTCCGCTAAAGTTAAATGTTGATGCTATAGTTTTGAAGGTGAATATATGACACAAGAAAAATTTTCACAAAAACCGTTAACACACGCTGGTATTCCGCAAGCGACGTATCATATTCCGAAAACATCTACCCATTTAATTATGGAAGAAGATGCAGATGCGGCGTATTTCCGCGCTTTAGAACAGCAAGGTGTTTATTTAAATGAAAAACAGTTAGAAGCAGTGCAAACGACAGAAGGACCTGTCCTTACACTAGCTGGTGCTGGAAGTGGTAAAACATCTGTTTTAACAACTCGCGTTGGTTATTTAGTTAATGTAAAACATGTTCATCCACGAAATATTTTGCTGCTGACGTTTACACAAAAAGCAGCTGAAGAAATTCGAAGCCGTGTAGCGAATTTACCTGGTATGAATCATGCCGCAAGTAGCTATGTCGTTGCTGGTACATTCCACTCTGTCTTTTTAAAATTGCTTCGTAGTCAAGGATATAATCAGCAAATTTTAGCAAATGAAAAACATAAACAAATTATGATAAAGAAAATTTTGAAAGAATTACGCTTAAAAGACGCTTATGATGCCGAAACGATACTCGCTATGATTTCACTTGAGAAAAACAAATTGAATCGTCCGAAAGATGTAAAAGCGAAAACACCGGTTGAACAAGAGTTCAAAGAAGTATACGAACGTTTCGAAGAGGTAAAACAACGGTACAATTATATCGATTTTGACGACATCTTATTAGAAATGTATTATCTTTTAGAAAATAACGCTCCCCTGCTTACTCAATTACAAGAGCGTTTTCATTACATTGAAGTAGATGAGTTTCAAGATACGTCGTATGCACAATATGAAATTGTAAAATTGTTAGCCACGCCAAGAAATAATTTATTTATCGCAGGTGATGACGATCAAGCGATTTACGGCTGGCGAGGGGCAAGTCACCAAATTATTTTATCTTTTCCAAAGGAATTTGATAATACAACGATTATCGCACTTAATACGAATTATCGATCTAATCCATTTATCGTCGGACTTGGAAATGAAGTTATTAAGCTCAATCAAGAACGTTTTGATAAAGAGCTATATTCTGTTCGTAACGATGGCATGCAGCCGTTTTATGCACGACCTGCGACAACTCTTGATGAAGCAAATCAAATTTTGCAACTCATTCAGGAAAAAGTAGATAGTGGTGAACGAAATTATAAAGATTTTTGTTTATTATATCGTACACATTCTGTAAGCCGTTCTTTACTTGATCAGCTTACAATTCATAAGATTCCATTTATTAAACATGGAGCGAGCCAATCGTTCTACGAACATTCTTTAATTAGGCCCGTATTAGATCACTTACGACTCGTGCTTGAACCGTTCCGCCTCGAATCACTTTCAAATATATTACCAACAATGTATATTGGCCGTGATGAGTGCATTTCATTTATTGAACGTGAACAATGGAAATATGGTGAGGGCCGTTTCCCTTCTCTTCTTCATTTTCTATTACTAAACCCAAGCTTGAAACCTTTTCAAGTTAAAAAAGTAAATGAGCGAATCGATTTTATTAAGTTTATAAAAGAACTTGAACCGAAAAAAGCATTGAAAGAAATTATTCATGGTAAAGGAAAGTATTTAGAGTACTTACAAAGTAATGATCGTTCTTCCTTTACGATGCATAAGGACATACAAGAAGAGATGTTAGAAGAATTAATGGAATCAGCAACTCGCTTTACGGATATTTCAGCTTACTTACAATTTATTAATGAGGCCATTCAAGGTCAAAAAGAAATGGAAGCATTAAAAACAATGCCGCAAAAAGATGCCGTATCGCTTATGTCAATTCATAACGCGAAAGGCCTTGAGTTTCCATGCGTCTTCTTACTCGGTGCAAGCGATGGCATACTGCCGCATACTTCTTCTTTAAAAGATGCCAATGACCGTGTGACGGAGACTTCTGAAGCATTAGAAGAAGAACGACGATTACTCTATGTCGCAATTACGCGTGCTAAAGAAGAACTTTACATTTCCTCCCCGCAATTTTTCAGAGGAAAGAAACTAGATATATCTCGTTTTTTATATACTACGCGAAAAGATTTACCTGAAAAGACATCCGCTAAATAAGGATGTCTTTTTTCCATATCACGATATGTACATCCCCTCTATATAAATTCCCTGTTTCTATCCTGAGAATTAACGTAATATCAACCATATCCCGTTCATATTGTAATAGTGTATGTCAGAACTCACGATAAGGAGTGAACATAATGAGCTGCAATTGTAATGAAGATCATCATCACCATGATTGTGATTTCAACTGTGTATCTAATGTCGTTCGTTTTATACATGAACTACAAGAATGTGCAACCACAACATGTGGATCGGGTTGCGAAGTTCCATTTTTAGGAGCACATAACAGCGCATCAGTAGCGAATACACGTCCTTTTATTTTATACACAAAAGCTGGAACACTTTTTGAAGCATTTGCGCCTTCAGGAAGTCTTAAGCACTGTACGTCTCCGATTTTCCGCGTGGAGAGCATAGATGATGACGGATGCGCTGTACTACGCGTCCTAACCGTAACAATTGGTGGAGATCCTGTCGCACATGGCGATGATCCAATTTGCACGTTTTTAAATGCTCAAAATGCGAATTTACGAGCAACAAACACTTGCCTTACTGTTGATTTAAGCTGTTTCTGCGCTATTCAATGCTTACGTGATGTTACGATTTAAAACTGAATAATGATTTAAGCATGGATTGGGTGGCAGAAATTTCTGTCACCCAATCCATGCTTAAAAGGTACTAATGTATTTTTTATAAAATTAGGAACTTGTCTAGAGCAAAAAACTTATCCCTTTCATTGACTAAAAGTAGAAGAAATAAAGGAGTGAAAAACATGCTCTCTTCTGATAAATATAAATTTAATAAAATTGATTGCAACGCAAAATCCGTTAGTACATTGCCAGCTTTCGGCTTTGCATTCAACGCTCTCGCCCCTCAATTTGCTTCATTATTCACACCACTATTATTACCTAGTACAAGTTCAAACCCAGATATCACTATTCCAGTAATAAATGATACAGTAAGTGTAGGAACTGGTATTAAAATACAAAGAACTGGTATTTATCAAATCAGCTATACATTATCAATAAATTTTAATGATCCTAATGTTATACCTTCAGCGGCTCGTTTTTTCTTATCATTAAATACACCCCAGAATGTTATTCCTGGATCTGGTACAGCAGTACGCTCTAACGTTATCGGTGCTGGTGAAGTAGATGTTTCCAGTGGTATTGTTCTCATTAACTTGAACTCTGGAAATTCCATTCAAATCGTACCGGTTGAATTAGAGGGTAGTATAGATATTCGGGCTGCAGCATTAACAGTCGCACAAATTAGTTAACCAAACGTGGTATTTCTTAATTGAAGTACCACGTTTAATTATTAAATGAAAAACACTCACAGTAACATGAGTGTTTCATTCTTCATATTGTTTTATTATATTCTTCTTTCCGCAATTACATCCCTTTTTCTTCACAAATCCTTGTTGCTGTAATTGCTCTTGATATGCCTGTTGCTGCGTTTGTTGCTGTTGCTGTATGTTATACCACTGCTGCAGATCATATGAATTTGGTCTTGGATTATTGCTCACAGCAAACATCTCCTCTACTGTCAATTCTGTCTATTTACTATATGAACAACTCCTTATTTTTGTTCCCTCATTCTTTAAACTCCGCTTTTTCTAACATAGAAATTTATTATTCTCCCATAAAATATCCAGTAATTGTTTCAATAATCGCCGCTGCTCCTGCAATAGCTAATAATGCAAGTAGCGGCTCCGCGGCGATAGGAATCCAATTATATAAGACTAATAAAAAAGCACTAACCCATACACCTGTACACCAATAGCAACTTAATAATTCTCCAATCCACTTTCTTAATCCTTTACCTTTCACTTTTGTAAAAGTCGATATACTTCCATCTGGCTCTATCATCTCTAACTCATCAATAAACGGTCTTCGCAAAAAGGCTGTAATTTTATCATAAACAATAAGACGAGTTAACCTAAAAGCAGCTAGAGCAAAAATAAAAAATAGAAGCCAGCTTGTAAATAACATAACTTCACCGTCCCTTACCTTCTTTAGCCTATTTAAAAAAAAAGCTCTTTAGAGTGTGACCGATTCCCCTCCGCTCCAATATCTTATTAATGTAAATACTAACAAGAAGATAAGGAGTGACATTAATGAGTTGTAACGAAAATAAATACAGTAGCTCTTCTCATTGCGTAGTTGATGTTGTAAAATTCATCAATGAATTACAAGATTGTTCTACTACAACATGCGGATCTGGTTGTGAAGTTCCATTTTTAGGAGCACACAGCAGTTCATCAGTAGCAAATACACGTCCTTTTATTTTATACACAAAAGCTGGAATACCTTTTGAGGCATTTGCGCCATCTGGAAGCCTTACAGAATCTTCTAGGTCACCATTTTTCCGCATCGAGAGCGTAGATGACGATAGCGGTGCTGTATTACGTGTATTAACTGTAACTGTCGGCGGAGATCCAGTAACACCTGGCGATGATCCAATTAGTACGTTTTTAAATTTACCAAATGCAACTTTACGCGGTACAAATACTTGCATTACTGTTGATTTAAGCTATTTCTGTGCTATTCAGTGCTTACGAGACGTTACTATCTAATAAGTAAACTAAAAAACTATTGGGGTGGTAGAATTGATCTACCACCTTTACATAATTTAAAAAACAGCCATATCAATTGATTTTATCTCTTCTATAGATACTCGAATATCTCTCATACTATTTGGCGGCATAATTGATACAACACCATTTCGATATGAAATAATAGATCCTACATATGAGACTGTCGCTGTTTTTATTCTACATCTTACTTTCGGAATGTAATGAGGGCGGTTTAATAAGAAATGAATTTTTTCTTCATTGTTCATATCCTTAAATGATTTATTGTGCGGGACCGTTCTCACCTGTTCTTGCTCTTCTTGCTCTTCTTGCTCTTCTTGCTCTTCTTGCTCTTCTTGCTCTTCTTGCTCTTCTTGCTCTTCTTGTTCCTCTTCTACTTCTTCCTTCACTTGCTGCTCCTCTTTCTCAAGCTTTTCTTTTTCTACTGTCTCTTCCACCTCACTACTTACACTATTTTCATTTCTATCACTTTTCTCTTTTCTATCCTCATTTTCAAAGTTTGTAAGGATAATTCTTTTTATTTTCGGTGTAGCAAGTTCTAAATTTACTTGCGCAATATATAACAACGGTTTTCCAACTGTTGAGCTTTTATTCTTCACACTCGTCCCTCCCACTTCCATACATAGCTGGATAAATCGTGTACTATTATAGTTATATTCATAACGATGCAAGAACTTTCGTTAAAAATCGTTCTTTCCGAGAACAATTAAAAAGGACAGCCTCAATATTTAGAGACTGCCCTTAAAAAGTTATAATCGATATCATATTTATCCTAAAATATGATATCCTGAATCAACATGAATATTCTCACCTGTTACTCCGCGTGCTAAATCACTGAATAAGAATACTGCTGTATCCCCAACTTCTTCTGGAGTTGTTGTGCGGCGAAGTGGTGCGCGCTCCTCGATTTCTCTTAAGATTGAGTTAAAATCGCCTACACCTTTCGCAGATAACGTACGAATTGGTCCTGCAGAAATAGCGTTAACGCGAATGCCATGTTGTCCTAAATCATTCGCTAAATATTTCACGCTAGCTTCTAATGAAGCTTTCGCAACACCCATAACGTTATAGTTTTTCACAACACGCTCGCCGCCAAGGTATGTTAACGTTAAAATATTTCCGCCTTCTGTCATTACTTTCTTCGCTTCTCTTGCTACAGCTGTTAAAGAGAATGCACTAATATTTTGTGCAAGTAAAAATCCATCGCGAGAAGTATCTACAAATTCGCCTTTTAAATCGTCACGATTTGCAAAAGCAATACAATGTGCTACACCATGAATTGTACCAACTTCTTGCTTAATCGTTTCAAAGCAAGCTGTAAGTTCTTCATCATTCGTTACGTCACAAGGTAATACAAGTGATTCTTGCCCTTCTAATGTATCCGCTAATTCACGAACGTTTCTTTCTAAACGTTCTCCTGCAAATGTGAATATTAATTTTGCACCTGCATTATGCAAAGAGCGAGCAATTCCCCATGCAATACTTCTTTGGTTCGCAACGCCCATAACAACAAATGTTTTCCCTTGTAATAGTTCCATGATATATCCTCCCAGAAATACTTATACTTGTTATTAGTACCTGATACTATAATAATAGTACCATAAAACCTCTTAAAGGCAAACAAAAAAGTCATTAACTTAAATTCGTTAATGACTTTTTGTTTCTATAAAAAACCGCTCTAATCCTTCTTCCCAAGAAGGCATTTCTAAAAAACCATTTAATCGTAGCATGTTATGTTGAAAGATAGAATATTTCGGTCTCGCTGCCGCCGATCCGAATTCTTCGGTTGAAACAGGTAATACATTCACTTTCATATTTGCATATGAAAATATTTTTTGAGCAAATTCAAACCAAGAACACGAGCCTCTATTTGATACGTGATACGTACCGTATAAAGAAGTATGAATGAGCTTATTAATAATCATATTTAAATCCGCCACATACGTAGGAGAGCCGATTTGATCCGCTACAACAGATATTTCTTCTCTTTCTTTTCCTAATCGCATCATCGTTTTCACAAAATTATTTCCATACTTACCATATAGCCACGATGTACGAACGATAAAATATTTATTATGTAGCTCTTTAACGAACTGCTCCCCCGCAAACTTAGAGGCCCCGTATATATTTATCGGCGCTGGATTATGAAATTCATCATATCCATCCGGTCTGTCCCCTTGAAATACATAATCGGTACTAATATAAACTAACTTAGCCCCTACTAATTGTGAAGCAACCGCTACATTTCGAGCTCCTATCGCATTTATTAAATAAGCAAGATCTTGTTCTTTCTCAGCATGATCAACCTTCGTATACGCTGCACAATGAATGATTATATGTGGCCTTATTTCTTGTACCACTTGCTGAATTCGGGATATATTTGTTACATCTAGTAATTTTTTATCAAATGGATATATATCATATTCTTCAGGATTCAACTCTTCTTGTAGTTGTTTTCCCAATTGACCATTTGCTCCTGTTATGATAACCCGCTCTTTCATTTACATGCCCCTTACTTTTCTTTTAGTCGTCTCCACCATTCCGTATTGTTTTCATACCATTCCACCGTTTCTTTTAACCCTTGTTCAAACGTATACTTCGGTTCCCAATCAAACTCATTCTTCATCTTTTGTGCATCAATCGCATAACGACGATCGTGACCTAAACGGTCTGTAACAAATTCAATATCTTTTTTCGTTTTTCCCAATAGATTAATAATTTGTTCCACAACATCTACATTTGTTTTTTCATTATTTCCGCCTATATTATATACTTCTCCTAAATGCCCCTGATGCAAAACAACATCAATCGCGCTACAATGATCCGTTACATGTAACCAATCTCTTACATTTAATCCATCACCATATAACGGTAGTTTTTTCCCTTCCAGCGCATTCGTAACCATTAACGGAATTAACTTCTCAGGATATTGATACGGCCCATAGTTATTGGAACAACGCGTCACTATGACTGGTAATTGATATGTTTTATAATAAGATAAAGCTATCATGTCCGCGCTCGCCTTACTGGAAGAGTATGGACTATTTGGAGCTAACTTGGTTTCCTCGGTAAACTTCCCTGTTTTCCCTAAAGACCCGTACACTTCATCTGTTGATACTTGCACGAGTTTAATACGTGGATATTTTTTCACTAACTCTAATAAGGTGACTGTCCCGATTACATTCGTATCATAAAAAGGAATAGGATTTTCAATGCTACGATCCACATGTGATTCCGCTGCAAAATTTACAATTATTTGCACGTCACGTTCATTAATAATATGCTCCAGCAGCTCTCCATTTTGGATCTTCCCCTTTATGAATGAATAGTTAGGATTGTCTTGAATTGACTTTACATTATTTAAATTCCCGCTATATGTTAATGCATCGTAATTAATAATTCTATATGTTTCATAGTTTTTTAACATATAGTGAATGAAATTACTTCCAATAAATCCTGCTCCACCTGTTACTAGTATATTCATAAACAACTCTCCTACTTAAAAACTATCTTCATATCCCTGAAGTAATGGTAATATGCGGTCCTTATCCGACAAAATAGGGTTTGTTACCGGCCATGGAATTGCTAGTTCTTTATCTTCCCAAAGCAAACCTGAATCATGCTCAGCACTATAATACTCATCTACTTTATACATAACAATTGTATGAGGTACAAGCGTACAAAAACCATGAGCAAATCCTTTTGGCACTAATAATTGCCGGTGATTATCCGCGCTTAAAATATACCCTTTCCATTGTTTAAAGGTTGGCGAATCTTTTCTTAAATCTACGATAACATCATAAATTGCCCCTTGAACAACTTGAATGAGTTTCGTTTGTGCTTTCGGTTTTTTCTGGAAGTGTAGTCCTCGAATCGTTCCCGCTTTAGCTGAATAAGATACGTTATCCTGTACAAATGAATCCGTAATTCCTAATGTTTCTAGCACCCTCTTATTATAACTTTCTATAAAGAAACCTCGATCGTCTTCAAATAACTTCGGTTCTAACAATTTCGCATCGGTAAAATTTGTGTCTACAACTTTCATATTCTCACCTATTCTCCATTAAACTGTTTCCCAAAGTTTATATCCCGCGCTAACGTATTCGCCCTTTGAAGAGAAGCATGAGTTCCTGCATCCGTCCACCAGCCGCTCATTTCATTATAAGTAAGTACCCCTCGTTTTAAATACCAATTATTTATATCCGTAATTTCAAGTTCTCCCCTTGCGGAAGGTTTTAATTCTTTTATATAAGAAAAGACTTTCGAATCATACAAATAAATTCCTGTAACAGCATAAGAACTTTTCGGTTTCTTCGGCTTTTCTTCAATTTCAATTATTTTTCGGTCCTGAATATGTGCCACACCAAATCTTTCAGGATCTTCTACAGATTGAAGCAGCACTTTAGCACCTTCTTTTTGATTTGTGAATTCTTCAACATATGGACGAATATCATCTGAAAAGATATTATCTCCTAATATAACTACCATACGATTATTCCCGATGAAATCCTCACAAAGCCCTAACGCTTGCGCAATTCCGCCTGCCTTATCTTGCACACGATACGTAAAGGACACACCAAATTCGTGACCACTTCCTAAAAAGCTAACAACATCTCCCATATGCTCTTTACCTGTAATAATCATAATATCTGTAATCTCACATTGTTTCAGTTTATATACTGCATGATAAATCATCGGATACCGCCCAACGGGAAGTAGATGTTTATTCGTTACTTTCGTTATTGGATATAGTCTCGATCCAGTTCCGCCCGCTAAAATAATCCCTTTCATTATGCATCTCTCCCTTATGATGGAGATAGTACATCTTTATAATGTTCCATATACTTACTCTGTTCCATCTCAATCATATGTTATATGCACACAAAACTTTCCATTTTTTTATATTGTTCCATATAATTAAAGTTTCTTTTCAAGCATACAAATATCTATGTCATTTTCTCATTAATTTTCACCTATTATATAACGAGAGATTTACGGAGGTGAATTTATGTCCAATCATAATGATTCAAACAGCTTAAATCCAGTTGACTCTTTATCTTCCAGCACATCTGACCCTGCATTTCCACAATTTTCTTTGACAGCTGGACCGACTGGGCCATCTGGTACTACCGGACCGATTGGTGCCACTGGACAGACTGGCAACACTGGGCCGACTGGTGCTACTGGACCAATCGGTAACACTGGACCGATCCGCGATACTGGGCCGACTGGCAACACTGGACCATCTGGCGCTATCGGACCGACTGGTGCTACTGGGCCGACTGGCAACACTGGACCATCTGGCACTACCGGACCTACTGGTGCTACTGGACCATCTGGTACTACCGGACCTACTGGTGCTACTGGACCATCTGGTACTACCGGACCTACTGGTGCTACTGGACCATCTAGATTAGGACTTCCAGCAGGATTGTACGCATTTAACTCCGCTGCGAGTAGCATCAACGTTGGGATTAACACGCCTGTACCATTTAATACCGCTGGGTCACAGCTCGGTACAGCGATTACTCAATTAGATAGCGATACTTTCACCATACACCAAAATGGATTATATAAAATTACTGTTATCGCATATACTGCAACATCAGGTTTACTCGGTGGCATTGAAATTCAAGTAAATGGCCTAGCAGTACCAGGTGCTGCAAGAAACTTAGTTTCACTTGGAACACCTATCGTTATCCAAGCGATTATACAAATTACAACAGCTCCAGTATCAGTTGAAGTAATTGGTATAGAGGCGATATTATCACTAGCTGTTGGTACAGGGGCATCAATTATTATTGAAAAAATTGCATAATTGTTTCCTTAGCAGTAAAACTGGTATCAGTTTTACTGCTTTCGCAATTTTATAGATAACATCCCAACCTCATTCTAAATGCGGATGTACATCTTCCCTATAACTTGAATATAATTACAAAAGAGATATTCCTTCCTATTATGTATGACTTTCCATAAATAGTGGAATAAATGTATGAACAGTCTACTTGCATATTATTTTTTTGCAATCACGTCATCATCACACTTACTAGGCGATAGAAAGGAATACATACCGTGAAAGATACGAACTCTCAATATCAAATAGACTACTTACTAATCTTTATTTTATTTGCCATTGGGACTGTTAGCTGCTTTGCTATTGCAAGTGCACAAGCTTCTTTACCACCATTTTTACAAAACATAAATTTTGCATTAAAACAAATCCAATGGTATGTCATTGGATTTGTGGCCATTGGTGTTATTATGATTATTGATTTCGATCGATATAAACAAATTGCTTGGTATTTGTATAGCTTTGCCCTCATACTTCTTATTGGTCTAGAACTTCAAGTTCCGGGTGCCGTTACGATTAAAGGGGCTACCGCATGGTATAGACTCCCAGGCATCGGAAACTTTCAACCTTCTGAAATTATGAAATTATTTTTAATTATCATCATTGGACGAATTATAGCAAATCATAATGAAAAGTACTTTTTCCGGACAACCCGTGAAGATTTTATTTTACTTGGAAAAATATTCGCAGCTAGTTTACCTCCACTACTTTTAATCGCAAAAGAACCTGATTTAGGAAACACTATGGTAATATCAGCGATGCTTGCAGCAATGATTTTAGTTTCTGGTATACGTTGGCGCCTTATTCTCGGATTAACCTCCGTCATTTTCGTCATAGGCTCGACCTTAATATATATTTATTTCACTCATACAGAGTTCTTTAAAGAGCATATTCTAAAAGAATATCAATTAAACCGCTTCTATGGCTGGCTATCCCCTTACGAATATGACTCACAAGGATACCAATTAAGACAGGCATTTTTAGCTACCGGATCAGGAGAAATGCAAGGAAAAGGATGGGAAAATGGACAAGTATATTTTCCAGAGCCACATACAGATTTTATTTTCACAAATGTCGCTGAACAATTCGGTTTTTTAGGAGCAAATGTTATTATTTCACTTTTTTTCTTACTCATTTACCGAATGATCCATATCGCTTTAGAAAGCAATGAACCTTTCGGTAGTTATATTTGCGCTGGTACAATCGGAATGTTCACCTTCCAAGTATTCCAAAATATTGGGATGACAATCGGTTTACTCCCTATTACAGGAATAACATTACCTCTTATGAGCTATGGCGGGAGTTCACTACTCACATATATGATTGCTATTGGATTTATTTTAAACGTACGTTCAAGAACACAAATCTTTATGTTTAAATGAACCATATCGGAAAACCGGTATGTTTTTTTCTATATTCATTTTAGATATACTAATGAAAAGATGAACTGGAGGTTTACATATGAAGTATGACATTATAGGTGATATTCACGGATGCTTCCAAGAGTTTCAAGATTTAACAACGAAACTAGGATACAGCTGGGCTAGTGGTCTCCCTATACATAACGCCAAACGAAAGCTGGCGTTCGTTGGTGATATTACAGACCGAGGCCCTCATTCATTACGTATGATTGAAATCGTATGGGAGCTCGTAATAAATAGAAAAGAAGCTTATTATGCGCCTGGGAATCACTGTAATAAACTGTATCGTTTTTTCCTTGGGCGTAATGTTTCAATCGCTCATGGACTCGAAACAACTGTTGCCGAATATGAAGCATTACCTTCTAATAAACAACAAATCATAAAAGAAAAGTTCATTACGCTTTACGAGCAGTCCCCCCTGTATCACATACTGGATAACAAGAAATTAATCGTATGCCATGCTGGCATTCGTCAGGATTACATAGAAAGAAATGATAAAAAAGTGCAAACATTTGTATTATATGGTGATATTACAGGAGAAAAGCATCCTGACGGCTCACCTGTACGCCGAGATTGGGCGAAAGAGTATAAGGGGGAAACATGGATTATATATGGACATACACCTGTCAACGAGCCTCGCTTTGTGAATCATACAATCAATATTGATACCGGCGCTGTATTTGGCGGCAAACTAACTGGACTTCGTTATCCTGAAATGGAGGCCATTTCCGTTCCTTCTTCCCTACCTTTTGTCACTGAGAAGTTCCGCCCAATTTCATAATTACATTTACCTTTGTACAATTCATTCCGAGTACGTATAAAGAATGATTTCTAGGCGAATTCCTCGTTAAAAATCGGTCATACAGTAAAAAAAGATGCTATGAAGTGCATCTTTTTTTTACTATGCGGCATATACTGTCGCAGGAGGTGACGGAATGAAGAAAAAACGATCTAAACAAAAAAGAAATTTCTCTCCTTTATATCATCCCATATATGGAATTAACAACTGGTGTAGCATACGAGCTGCGGCTATTGAAGAGATAGAAGAACATGTGGAAACAAAAACAGGGAAAACGAGAGGAACATATATTTCTTTAGAACATGCTGTTATGAAACGAATTATAGATAACAGAAAAATAAAGGCACTACAAAAAAAGAAACGCTTTTCTCATAACAATGAGCCTATACTTGAGTCAAAGAATTTACAGGAGAATATAAACAAAGAAATTCCTAAAACAACTAAAGAAAAAGCCCAAGCTGAAATTCCTAAAGCAATTAAAGAAAAAGCACAGGCTGTAATTCCTAAAGCAATTAAAGAAAAAGCCCAAGCTGAAATTCCTAAAGCAATTAAAGAAAAAGCCCAAGCTGAAATTCCTAAAGCAATTAAAGAAAAAGCCCAAGCTGAAATTCCTAAAGCAATTAAAGAAAAAGCACAGGCTGTAATTCCCACCAATATTATACAGCAAGTAACAAAAATAAAAGAGGGATTAACTTTAACCAATGAAATAAAAAAAGAGGATTCTACTATCACTCAGCCCCCTATACTTTCACCTACTCCTGCTGAGAATGAAAAAGTAGCCAGATACGCATATAAGGAGGGTCTTCACTCTACGGCTGACGGGATAGCCTCACATGCAGAAGGATTTCTTACTCATACAGAGGGTGCCTTTTCTCATGCAGAAGGTTCAAAAACAAAGGCAACTGGACATAGTTCGCATAGTGAAGGAAGTGAAACGACAGCAGGCGGTCCTTATTCTCACGCGGAAGGAAATCATACAATTACTTTCGGCGAAGCAGCACATGCAGAAGGAACCGCAACTATCGCTAACGGATTCTCATCTCATGCGGAAGGAAATCATACATCAACAGCTAATTTTGCAGGCAGCCATATTATGGGGAAATTTGGTACAGCAGAAGAAGCTTATTCCTGGTTTATTGCAAATGGGACAAATGACACTGATTATAATATAGGTGCCAAATGGCTTGCCCATAACGGAGAAATGTATATCGATGGTGCTTCTTACAATGCAGGTGGTACTGATTTTGCACAAATGTTTGAGGCAGCAGATCATAGCCCTATTGATGTCGGTTATTTCATTACATTTAGTAACGAAGAAAAAATTCGAAAAGCTACTTCAAATGATACATTCATATTAGGCATATCTAGCGCTACTCCTGCTCTCATAGGAAATAGCGGTGCTTTAAGTTGGCAAAAACGCTATAAAACAGACCGCTTCGGAAAACGTCAATATACGCGTACGGATACGCAAGAAATACAACCTCTTTTAAATACAGAATGGAATCCAGCTTGTAAGTATCTATCAAGAAGAGACCGTACTGAGTGGCTTCCTGTCGGATTAATTGGACAAATGTTAGTACGTGATGACGGTACTTGCGAAACACACGGATATTGTCGTCCAAATGATGACGGCATTGCTACAAAAGCTGAAAGTGGCTTTTTCGTTATAAAACGTACTGGTGAAAATCAAATTTTAATATTATTCCGCTAAAAAAAGGGAACAAAATTCTTCGTTCAATAAGAATTTTGTTCCCTTTTAATTGTTATGTAAAGCGGATTGCATGTCATCTGGGATACTTACGGTAAAAGTCATTTCCTTTTCTAAAATAGGGTGATAAAACGTCAAAGACGTACTATGAAGCGCTTGGCGTTTTATCACATCTCTTCGGCCGTCGTATAAATCATCCCCAAGTAGCGGATGTCCTATATATGCCATATGTACACGAATTTGATGTGTTCTTCCCGTCTCGAGCTCAAGCGCTACATGCGTCTTATCTGAATAACTCTCCATCACTCTAAAATGAGTAACAGCTCTTTGACCATCTTCACAGACAGTTCGCTCGATAATACTATCCGCTTTTCGTCCGATTGGCGCGTCAATCGTTCCTACTTCTTCTAAAATAGTCCCATGAACGATTGCCTCATACGTTCGTTTCACCCCTTTTTGTTGATGCTGCTTCGATAAAAGGTGGTGAACGAATCTATTTTTCGCAATTAACATAAGCCCTGAAGTATCACGGTCTAACCTCGTCACAATGTGCACCGTACTTGCAAGATTTTGTTTATCATAATGATGTAAAATAGCGTTCGCAACACTTCCTGACGGGTGCTCCCTAGACGGAATTGTCGACATATTTGCTTCTTTATTTATAACAAGAACCGCGTCATCTTCATATACGATACATAAAGGGATCTCTTCCACTTCCATCCCTTCACTTCTTTCCTCCACTGGAAAAAAGACTTGTAACTCTTCACCAGCTTGTAACTTGTGACGAACACTCGTGTGTTGACCGTTTACTTCAATTGCTCCGCCACGGAACTTTATATCCGTTAAAGCAGCTTTCGAAATCCCTTTTGTTTTCAAAAATTCTCTAACTAAAGTTCCTTCTTCAGCCAGCCCTATATCCCATTTCAATGTAAATCTGTTCAAATATATAAACCCTCTCTATTTATCTGCAACAAACGAGTCACGAACACGTTTCCAGAATGGGAACGGACGGAAACGAACAAATCGTACTTTCTCGTTTGCAACGCGATACTGAATTGATTTCACATCTTGATGAACCATCGTCAAATGATCCACCGTAATTTGCAAGTTCATTCCTGCAGCCGGCTTTAAAACGCATGTATGATGCTTCGGCAGCACGAGCGGCGAACCTACCGTACGAAATACACGATTGTTGATAGATGCCATTTCTGCAATTTGAATCGCTTCAATAGAAGGGTGAATAATTGCTCCACCAAGCGCCTTATTATATGCGGTACTTCCTGAAGGAGTAGAAATACAAAGACCATCTCCGCGAAACGTTTCGAAATACTCTCCGCGTATTTCCACTTCTGTTACTAATGTACCTTCTGCACTTTTTACAGTCGCTTCATTCATCGCCAAATACTGCGACTCTTTACTACCATTCACATAGCGAATAATCACTTCTAAAAGTGGATATTCAACCACTTGGAACGGTGTTTTAGCGATTGCAATCACCAACTTCTCTACTTCCGTCGGTAACCAATCTGCATAGAAACCTAAATGTCCTGTATGTACACCAACAAATGCGGTTTCATCTAATCGATTATAGTAACGATGGAATGCATATAAAAGCGTTCCATCTCCGCCAACAGAAATTACAATATCAGGTTCCTTTTCATCCATTGTAAACCCAAAATCTAGCAAGTATTCTTTCATCGTACTTGCTAGTGTATCTGATGATTGATCTCCCTTTGACATAATTGTAAATTTCATCGCCCAACACCCTTTAGTTTATGATTCAGAATCTTTCGTTTCCTGCTTTCGTGAAAAGACCTTTTGCGCTTCTTGAATTTCAAGACGAATGGAAGACATTTCTTCATCTAATAAAAACGCCGCTTCCGCTGCACGTTGTAAGCGTATTTTAATATCTTCAGGAAAACGTCCACTATATTTGTAATTTAAAGAATGCTCAATCGTTGCCCAAAAATTCATTGCTAACGTGCGAATTTGAATTTCCACTAACACTTTTTTTTCTCCCTGTATCGTTTGAACAGGATAACTAATGACAACGTGGTAAGAGCGATAGCCGCTATCTTTCTTTTGCGTTACATAATCACGTTCTTCCACAATTTCAAAATCATTTCGTTTTCGAAGATATTCTACAACAGGCTTAATCTCATCAACAAATTGACACATCATTCGAAGGCCCGCGATGTCCTGCATATCTTCTCTAATTCGGTCTAGCGGTACATTTCTCTTCTCCGCTTTATCAATAATACTTGCAACCGACTTTACCCTTCCTGTTACAAACTCAATTGGAGAATGCTCCGTTAACATTGCAAATTGAGTACGCATTCCTTTTAGTTTCACTTTCAGCTCCGCCACCGCTTGGTGATAAGGCGCTAAAAATTCTTCCCAATTACGATTCATTTCAACCACCACCAAAATCAATCCATTTGCTTATAGAAACACTTTTTCTACAGCAGTTACTAGTTCTTCTCCGTAATTTGCATTACCTTCAATATTTTCAACTAAATATTCTACTTCTTCTTTTAATCCTTCTAATTCTATTTCAACATCATTCACGCGAATAAACATCGCTGTATCTTTATTCATCGCTTCATGCATTGCTTCCCAGCATGTATGCGGAATACTTACATAAATGAAAGATGATTCATTTTCTAAGATATATAAAAATGATAAATTGTCTGAGTCTACAAGTACGTGATTACGCGCACTTAACTCCTTTACCTCTATTTCAGTATTTTCCGCACAAAAAATAAGCGCATTCTCTCTCATTTCTACGCTCTTAACTTGAATTTTATTTTGCATGCTCAAACTCCTCCATCTCAACTTCCTGTCTTACTTAACAGTATTATTGTATCATAACATGGACGCAAACAAATAAAACATTGAACCAAATTTGCGAAAAAGCGATAATGTGGAAAGAATTATTTTTCAAAAGGAGCGCATAAAATGACACAAGAAATTGAAATTGAATTTAAAAATATGGTTACAGAGGAAGAATTCCAAACATTATGCAAATCTTTTTCTATTGAAGCATTTACAAAACAAGTGAATCACTATTTTGAAACACCTCACTTCTCTTTAAAAGATGCAGGCTCTGCACTTCGTATTCGTCATAAAGATGGAACTTATACATTAACATTAAAACAACCTGCTGAAATTGGTTTATTAGAAACTCATCAGTCTGTAACAGAAAAAGAAGCAAAACTTATGATGGAAACAAACGCACTCATTCAAGGAACTGTAATGGATCAGCTACACAAATTACAAATTCCCGTTTCCTCTTTAACTTATATGGGTAGTTTAACAACAGAAAGAGCTGAAACATTATTTGAAGGCGGAACGCTTGTCTTTGATCATAGTTTCTATTACAATCACGATGATTATGAAATTGAATACGAAGTGCAAGATGAAAAGACCGGTAAAGCAGCATTTATAAGGTTATTAAAGCAACATAACGTACCAGTTCGTCATACAAACAACAAAGTAAAACGCTTTTTCCTTGCCAAACAAAACGAAGAGCGCTAAAGTAAAATTTCCATCAGTGCAGAAGTGATTTACTGGTGGCTATGTTTCACCTTTTTGGAAAGTGCAGATTTATTAGCAACATATAGAATAAGCAAAGAATGTTATGAAGGCTGTTTAGTTGCCCTTCATAACATTCCATTGCTACAATAGATATACATTTCATGGAAAAAGGAGTTTATAAAGGATGAGCAATCAACCGATGACACCATTTGAAGCAATTGGCGGTGAACAATGCATTGCAACATTAGTGGATACATTTTATTCCTATGTCAGTGAACACCCTGACTTATCTCCGATCTTCCCGGATGATTTAACAGAAACTGCTAGGAAGCAGAAACAATTTTTAACACAATATTTAGGTGGTCCTAATTTATACACTGAAGAACATGGTCATCCTATGCTAAGAGCACGCCATCTTCCGTTTGAGATTACTCCAAAACGCGCAGAAGCTTGGCTATCATGTATGGAGCAAGCAATGGATGATACAGGAGTGCACGGTCATATAAGAGAGTTTGTTTTTGAACGTTTAGCATTAACTGCTCAACATATGGTCAATACTCCAAATGAAACAGGTGAAGTGTAATGGATAAGCAGGAAGCAAAGCATATAAATATGCCTTCTCCTTCCACATGCGAGCATAAATCTGTAGAAGCATATTTATTTATTGATCCACTTTGTAAAGATTGCTGGGATATCGAGCCATTTATTATTAAACTATGGCTTGAGTATGGGAAATACTTCTCTATTCGTCATATCGTAACAGGAAAAGTGGACGGAGCAAACGCTTCCTCACACAAATGGAATAAACCTGCTAATATTCGATTTGTGTGGGAAAAAACAACAAGTTTACAAGGGTTTTCATGTGATGGAAAAGTACATATGCAAGAGGCATCGTCAACACCATATTTAGTTTCGATGGCAATTAAGGCGGCGGAGTTGCAAGGCCGAAAAGCAGGTTCGAAATTTTTGCGAAAACTCCAAGAATACATTCTTCTTGAAAATGTATCAAACCCTGACTGTGAATTATTGCTGACATGCGCTAAAGATAGTGGCATTGATGTAGAGGAATTTAAAAAAGACCTACACTCAGTTAGCGCAAAAAAAGCTTTCCAATGCGACCTAAAATTCACAAATGAGATGCATATTACAGAAATACCTTCCCTCCTATTTTTTCATGCAAATTCAGATGAGGAAGGTATTAAAATCGCGGGAATTTATTCCTATGATGTATACGTACAGCTATTAAAAGAACTTGTAAAATGCGAGATTGAGCCAGAGCCATTACCTCCTTTAGAAGTATTACTAGAAGCAACACAATTTATTTCTTCAAAGGAAATCTCATTTATATATGACTGTCCTCAACAAGAAATAGAGCGTGAACTAAAGAAATTACAACTAAAACGAAAAGTACAAATGATTGAAGTGAAGTGCGAGCGTTATTGGAAATGGATAGCAAAAGAAAAAGACCTGGTGTAAACACCAGGTCTTCTTCTTTACGGCTTATAAAAATATTAAAGGGGATGGGAGAAATTTTCACGTTCAAACAAAGGGGTATATGTTTGTATGTGAATTCGTTCACGCTTATTATATTACAAGATTCGACGTCAGATGACAACCCCTTTTGTCGAATTTCACACTTTTGTCACATTCTAAACGTTTTCATTCTTGAATAAGCTATAAAAAAAGCAATTTAGGAGGTTTCCTTATGAAAAAGTCTCATATATTTCTTATCTTTCTATGTGTTATTGTTTCTTTTTTCTTGTATATCCTCTCTCTATTACAAGCTTTTCCTAAAATTATTGCCTTCCCTCTTTTATTCGGAGTTATCGTCATCGCTGTCTCTTATTTCAACTATAGAAAACGATTTAAAGGATTTTAACTACAAAAATAAGTCGTAAAAATTCCTTCTAATGTAGAAAAAGTAAAGAAAATCACCTTAATTATTCGACAAATATCGACATGGTGTGCTTTTGAGAAAATGTTCCAAACAAAAAAGACGAGGATAAAATCCCTCGTCTTTTCTCATTATTTCTCTTCAAACAATAGTGCTTCTAATTCATTTAACTTCTCTTCAAATACTTGTAATGCTTCTTTTACAGGTTCTGGCGATGCCATATCTACTCCTGCTTTTTTCAACACCTCAATTGGGTAATCAGAGCTTCCAGCTTTTAAGAATTCGTTAATGTAACGTTCTACTGCTGGTTGTCCCTCTTCTAAAATTTGTTTTGACAAAGCTGTCGCTGCACTAAATCCTGTTGCGTATTGATATACGTAATAGTTGTAATAGAAGTGCGGAATACGAGACCATTCTAAACCGATTTCTTTATCAATTACTAAAGCGTCCCCGAAATATTTCTTATTTAAATCGTAGTAAATCTCCGTTAACATATCTGGCGTAACAGCATGTCCTTCTTGTACTTTTTTATGAATGATATGCTCGAACTCTGCAAACATTGTTTGACGGAATACAGTACCACGGAATCCTTCTAAATAGTGATTTAATAAATATAGACGCTCTTTCTTATCTTCTGTCGTCTTCAATAAGTAATCATTTAGAAGCGCTTCATTACAAGTTGAAGCTACTTCTGCAACGAAGATTGAATAATCACCATATACGTGCGGTTGTGTCTTCCTTGTATAGTAACTATGCACTGAATGACCAAACTCATGAGCAAGTGTAAATAAATTATTTACATTATCATGCCAGTTCATTAAAATATATGGATTTGTTCCGTATGCACCAGATGAATATGCTCCGCTTCGTTTTCCTTTATTCTCGTATACATCTACCCAGCGATTTTCATATGCTTCTTTTAAAATTTCAACATATTCATCACCAAGTACATTTAAAGATTTCAATAACATTTCTTGCGCTTCTTCATACTTCACAGTCATTTTCACTTCTGGTACAAGTGGTGTATATAAATCGTACATATGAAGCTCATCAAGACCTAGGGCACGCTTACGAATATCAATGTATCGATGTAGTAAGTGTAAATTATCATTTACCGATTCAATAAGTTGATCATACACCGCCTCAGGAATATTATTATTACTTAATGCAGCTTGACGTGCAGAATCGTATTTACGAACGCGTGCATTGAAATTATTACGTTTCACAGCCCCGCTTAGCGTACTTGCAAATGTGTTCTTATATGTTCCGTATGTTTCATATACAGCTTTGAATGCATCTTCACGCACACGACGATCATCACTTTCTAAAAACTGAATGTAACGACCATGTGTTATTTCTACCTCTTCTCCATCCTCACCTTTAATAGATGGGAATTTCAAATCCGCATTATTCAACATACCGAATGTATTACTTGATGCACTCATCACTTCAGATGCTTCTGCTAATAACGCTTCTTCTGCCTCAGATAATACGTGCGGACGTTGACGTGTAATTTCTTCTAATGCATGCTCATATACACTTAGTTCTCGATTTTCTTGTAAGAAAGTTTGTAGCGTATCTTCTGAAATAGATAAAATTTCAGGTACGATATAAGCTGTGCTACTAGATACTTGTGAGTATAAATTTGTTGCGCGATCATTTAATGCTTGATACACAGAGTTTGTTGTATCTTGATCGTAACGCATATGTGCATATGTATATAGCTTACCTAATCGCATTGAAATTTCATCTTCATATTGCAATGCCTCAAGCAAATTGTCTGCAGAGTCGCCAAGCTTCCCTTTAAATTCAGTTAACTTTGGCAATAGCTCTTTAATAGCTTGGAATTCTTTTTCCCATTCTGCATCTGTTTGGAAAATATCTTCTAATCGCCATGTGTTTGCTTCTTCAATCTCATTGCGATTTGGTAATGATTTTACTGTATTTTTTTCAGCCATTCTTTAAGCCCTCCTTATAATATCTCTACTTAAGTACAATTCGATTTTTCTTATGTAATTCCTTCACGATCAGTCTTTATTATATCCCCTTTTCCCTCTCTCATGTTGTACTTTGTCTCAAATAGAGATAGTGCATGCGCTAAGCAAATTTCATCATATTTCATAATTTCTTCCTCTGTTTTTACCAACATAATATCTCTTATTTTTCGATACTTATTAATACCTACTTTTATTAATACACCTACATAACATAAAAATGTCATATACTCTGCAACTGCTACCTTCCATATATGTTGTGCAAAATACGGAAGTAGACGCCTCTTCGTATACTTCGCCACATAGTTACATACGTTTTGCAGAGAAATATACTCCCCTACCTTAAGCATACCTATACACTTCATATAAAGAGAAGCTTGCCATATAAATGGATTTGTTTGAAAAGCAAATGAGGATGGGAGCGGAACACCGATTTCAGAAGGAAAACTCGCTGGAGTACATTTATATTGATATAAGAGGCGGAGTAGTGACTTATGATTATAATTCCAGATAGATAGAGCGTTTTGCCGAAAATGGTTCTTTTTTCTCTTCCATTCTTGTCCTAATAACTCTTTCCGGAAAGGAACGGGAGAAAAGAGCATGTCAACAGTAGTCGTATCGGTTGGTAAATAAATAGTATGTGAGAAAGAAACATTTGTAGAAAACGGAGTGATAAACGCGCATTTCATAAACGATTTTTGTTTCGGACAAAAGAAAATAAGAAATGGCTGAGGATAAGGTTGTAAGGAGAACGCCATAAGGGAGGAGAATGTCATCCAATAGGCGGATTGCTTTTTCAACTGATTTCCACCGATTATCCAGATGACTTGTATACTAGCTTGCCAATACGAATATGTTCGCTTATAAAGCTGCTCTACGGAGAGATTTGCACATTGATATTCAATCGCAATTTTTCTATCCGCTCTCTCTACGTAAATATCTGGCCGTTGCTTGATTACTGGTAGATAATGTTCTATATCTACATGAAAATCTTGACGTTTTAACCAGCTATATAACAATTCTTTACCGTGCATATGATACATAGATTCTGCTTCATAAAAGGTAAGACATGAATCCACTTTCTTATGAGCAAAATGCCAGCTCTTCTGTTTTCCTAATTTCATTTGCACTTCTTTTCCGCAAGCTGTACAAAAGAATTTTTCTCGTTTACGCATTTCGCGTAAAAGCTCTTCATCCCGGTTATATAATAGATGAATTTTTTCTCCGTTTTCTCTCCTTGCAATAAACATCACAATCACACCCTTTCAACTCCTTGTATTCTACAATTTACTACAAATTCCTTTCAAAAAAAGAGATGTCCTAAATTAGGACATCTCTTTCTATAATAAAGGTGATAATAACCGATACGTCGATTCAACAATCCGCCTATGAAGACGTCTCTTATGAAATCGGTCAACATGAATTTCACTGGATTCTTCTAAATCGTCTTTAAAATCTTGAACGAGCTTTCGAATGCTATCTGTATCATACAAAAAGGCATTTACTTCAAAGTTTAAATGAAAACTTCTCATATCCATATTAGCTGTCCCAATTGATGCGAGATCAGAATCCACGATAACGACTTTACTATGAAGAAAACCTTTTTCATATTCATATATTTTTACTCCTGCATCTAATAACTCCGGAAAGTACGATCTTGATGCATAAAAGACAGTGCGCTTATCCGGCTTACTTGGCATTAACAAACGAACATCAATACCAGCAAGTGCAGCTACTTTTAATGCAGATAAAATATCATCATCTGGAATAAAGTATGGTGTTGCAATCCAAATCGATTTCCTAGCTGAAGCAATCATTGCAAAATATAAATGTTTAATTGTTTCCCATTTATTATCTGGTCCACCTCCAACAAGTTGGACGCCGCCCCAATGATCACCCTCAACTGCTTCCGCTTGTAAATATTCAGGTGCTAATACCGCCTCACCAGTCATATAAAACCAGTCTTGAAGGAAAATCAGCTGTAAACTTTGAACTGCTTCACCGCGTAAATATAAATGCGTGTCTCGCCAAAAACCGAAATATTTATCCTTCCCTAAATACTCATCACCAATATTTAATCCACCTACAAACCCTTCATTTCCATCTATAATAACGATTTTTCGGTGGTTTCGATAATTAATTTTATCGTTTAAAATCGGAAAACGCACAGGGAAAAATGGAATCATTTCTACTCCTGCATCATTCAATTCTTCAATATACGAATTTGATAATTTAAAGCTTCCAACCGCGTCGTATAAAAAACGAACGACAACGCCTTCTTTTGATTTTTTTATTAAAATATCTTTAATTTCTTTACCGAGCTTGTCATCACGCACAATGTAATACTCCATATGAATGTGGTGTTTCGCTCGATTTAACCCATCTAAAATTGCCTGAAACGTTTCGTCTCCATTTGTTAATGTCCTCGTTTCAGTTTGAAATGAAATATTTAAAGCACCCAATCTATCTGCTAAACGAAATAACAATTCTTGATGCTTATGATTTCGTAAAATCCGTTCTTCGTAATCTTCGTGTCCCTTATATTGTAAAAACGCCTGTTCATCGAGTAATGCCTTCTTTTGGAACATTCTTTTTCTGCGAAAGTTTTGTCCAAATAAAAGATAAGCAAAGAAACCGAACACTGGAAAAATACCTAGTACGATTAACCACGTAAGTGTTTTTGACGGATGGCGGTTTTCTAAGAAAATAACACATCCAATTAAAAATGCGGAAACCGTAAATAAAATACTAATAATACCTAAAATCGAAACATCCTTTATCCCCATGACATCCGAATAAAATGCTACATCAATAAACATGCGTAATGAAACAAATAATGCGAACAGTAGTAGAAAAAAGAAAAGTAGTTTTAGTGTATTTTTCATCTCTTACCCCCTAAATAAGAAAGCCTTCCTATTCTTCATAAAAAAAGCCGATTTCATACTATAGAAATCGGCCTACATTTTAGGAGGGAAATTGTTGCGAATTGTCTCAAGCGCACGCTCTTTCACAACCTGTTTCCCATACTCACTTACACGGTGAATCGTTAAAGTAGATTCTTCTCCATATTCTAAAACAATACTTAAAATACGATCAATCTCTTCTTCATCATGTAGCACTTCATCAAATTCCACATATACATAATAGCGGTCCTCAAATGAATGCAATTCATCTTTTATATCTTCAAAGATAAGACGATGACTTAATGAAATGACATCTTCAAAATCATTAAACTTAATTAAAAAGCCAAACGTACCATCTTCATTAAAGTTTGTTCCTACTTGTTCTTCTACCTCTTCCACTAATTCTTGCTGGAATAATGATTCGATGCCTTCATCTAGAGGAATGTCTATAATTTTATCCACACCTATTGGTAGTTCCAGCTTTTGTCCATCCTTTGAAAGCTCCGCTTTCGTTACAAGTACTTCAATCCCCTTATCGACTGCTTGCACTTGAATCCATAACGGTCCATCGACAAAGAAATCATCATGATCACGAGCTTCGTCCATCATCTCCCAAAAGAGCTCTTCACTTCGTTCGCGATCATACCAAATTTCTTCACGGTTAAACCCTCTGTCCTCTATATCAATGTACGTAATAAAAAATTTCATCGTATGGTCATTAATTCTTTCAATATCCAAAATACAACTCTCCCTTCCTGCTCAGAATTATTATGAAGGGATTCCCCACTCATATGACAAAACAATAGATTCTTGTACTCTCATTTTATGATAAGATTCTCCAGAATGGAAATAAAATCGATTTATTTTACAAAAATAGTTATATACCTATCTGTATTCGACCGTTTACATAAAGTGAAACATTAATCAGTATTTTTTTCATCCTCCACTGATTATTAGCTCGCACTAATCGGGATAAATATACCATTATACCAATTCACTGTTCACAAAAAATTTGGACATACATTCCCATATTCCCCCGTACACTGTAATAAAGTGAAACTTCTATTATAGGTGATTATTTTGTACCCGGGGGGCGCGGGATCAAAACTAGACAAACTTTCTTCACCACATACATATATTTCGCTTATTAAAACATCATAAATGGAGGCAGACGAATGGACTTAGAGTTTTTAACATCTGTACTAATGATTGTCGGTATCGATGTTGTACTAGGTGGCGATAACGCAATTGTCATCGCACTAGCTAGCCGAAATTTACCTGAAGCAAAACGAAATAAAGCCATTTTGATTGGTACTATTTTAGCAATTGTGCTACGAATTCTCCTCACAATACTAGCTGTCTATTTACTTGATATCCCATTTTTACAACTCATCGGCGGAATCTTACTCACATTAATTGCGGTAAATTTACTCACTGATAATAACAACGATCTTTCTTCTATCAAAGGAAAAACAACTTTATTTCAAGCTGTGCGTACAATTGTATTCGCGGATCTCGTTATGGGGTTTGACAATGTTATTGCCATTGCAGGAGCAGCTCACGGAAGACTTTCACTCGTAATTATCGGTTTATTCATTTCTATCCCGATTATCATTTGGGGAAGCAAACTTATTTTAATACTCATGGAACGCTTTCCATTTCTCATTTATTGCGGAGCAGCAGTTCTCGCCTATACAGCAGGAAAAATGATTACACATGAAGACAGACTTGCAACGTTTTTTCATCATAATCCTAGTTTTACCGCAAGTATCCCTTATTTGTTCATTTTCACGATTTTATGCATAGGCTTTATCGTTCAACAAGTGCGATTACGTAATGTTAAACAGTAAAAAAAAACCTTCTACTCTATAATAGGTAGAAGGTTTTCATATTATTATAATTAATTTACAAGACGCTGTGCTTCACGTAATTGGAACGTTCTTACTGTACGTGGTAAGAAACGACGGATTTCGTCTTCGTTGTAACCTACTTGAAGGCGTTTTTCGTCAATCATAATTGGACGACGTAAAATACCTGGATAGTCACGAATCATCTTATATAAATCTTGAAGTGGTAAAGACTCTAAGTTCACATTCAATTCTTGGAAAACTTTTGAACGAGTAGAAATAATCTCATCCGTTCCGCTTTCTGTCATACGTAAAATCTCTTTAATCTCATCAATCGTTAATGGATCTGAGAAAATATTACGTTCTGTATAAGGAATATGATTTTCCTCTAGCCATAATTTCGCCTTTCTACAAGACGTACAGCTTGGAGAACTATATAATGTTACCATACAAAGCTCACTCTCCTTAAAGAGTACAAATTCTGTACTAATTACAGTTTAAATTTCTAACTTCCGCAATTTTTCGCGATAACTTGTCTTATAGCAAAGTAAAAAATCGCAATTCATGTAAGCAACAACAATTACTTTTAATAAGTAACTTCTATAATCATTATACAATAGTTTTTGCAAGAAATATACAGTGAATTTACTGCTAGTTGAGAAAAATTCTCCGTGTACTCCACTGCTATGTAACATGATTACACTCATTAAAACTGTCCTTTAACAACGGCCTTCAACCCTTTTGATACTTGCTTTCTACAATAATTTTCACTTGATATACAATTACAGTTTCATAATCTTCCCCATTAAAAAGAGAACGTTTTCTTACCTTTTCCCGACAAAACAATTGAGAAATGTAAGACTCTAAAGATTAGAAACGAAAAGAACACTTGTTCTCATTTTAACAAATCTCCCCGCTCATGTCTATATGCTTTCTAAAGTAAATCGAATATTTTTCTGACATTTCTTTCTTTTTTACCATTTATCTCATACAATAAAAATAAAGACAGGCAAAGGGGGAATGTGCATATGATCGCTTTTTTTACTGATTTTATCATTGTTGCTACCCTCATCATCGGAATAACAGCATTGATTGGTGTCATTACAAATAGCATCGGTGAAAAACTCTTTGGTGGGAAAGAAAAAATGAAGTTTGTTAACAAAAGTTTAGATGTACAATCTGGCTGGAACCAAGTTGGCGGAAAAGGCATTTATAAAAAACGTACGTACTAAAAAAAGCAGGTAATCACCTGCTTTTTTTGTTATTTCTCTACTGATGCCCATTTGAAGCTTACTTCGCCACCATACTTATGGTTGTACATATCTTTAATTGTTTCTCTTTGTAAATATGCTCTACCACGTTGATATACTGGAACAATCGCAGCATCATCAAGTAACATTTTTTCTGCTTCTAATAAGTTTTTCCAGCGAGCATTTACATCGCTTCCGTCTTTTTTCGCTTTCATAATAATCTCATCGTACTTCGGATTAGAATACTTCATTTTGTTTTGCGCTCCATCAGTTACAAACATATCAAGATATGTAACTGGATCCGGGAAGTCTGCACTCCATCCAGAGAATGACATTACATAATCGCCAGCATCTTCTAATTTTAGTTTTTGCGCGAATGGTTGTTGTTTAATTTTCACTGTTAATCCTGGTAAATTCTTTTCTAACTCACCTTTTAAATATTCACCAGTTTTCTTCGATAATTCAACATCTTCATTTAATAACTCTAATTCAATTTCGTTTTTACCAAGCTCTTTTTTACCAGCTTCCCAATACTTTTTCGCTTCTTTTACATTTGGTTTTACAATATCTCCATTTTCAGCACGGAAATCTTGTTTATCCGGTCCTTTAATGAAATTGTCAGGAATTAATCCCGTCGCTGGCTTAGAACCGTTATTTAATAATGTATCAACGAATGGTTTACGGTCAAAACCAAGAGAAATTGCTTTACGAATATTTTTATTTGCTAAAGCTGGGTCTTTTTGATTTAAGCGAAGGAAGAATACAGAAGTATCTTCTACCGTTTTGAAATCTGGTTTTCCTTTATATTTATCGATGAACTCTGCTAATAACGTCGCTCGATCGACTGCGTTTGTTTCATATAAATTAATTGGCGTAGATGTATCTTTTACAATATTAAAGTTTACTTCCTCAAGCTTCACTTCTTTATTGTCCCAATATGATGGGCTCTTTGTCATTTTGAAGCTACGTTCATGTTGCCAATCACTTAATGTAAATGGTCCGTTATAAAGTGTTGTATTTGCTTCTAAACCAAACTTCACACCTTGCTCTTTCACATACTTTTCATTAACAGGATAGAAGATCGGATAGACCATTAAATCAACAAGATATGGAATAGAATTATCCAATTCTACTTCTAATGTATGATCATCAATCGCTTTCACGCCTAATTGATCTGGACTCATCTCTTTTTTATTAATTTTCTCAGCATTTTTTATATCGTACATAATGTACGCCGATTTCGCAGCTGTATCTGGATTAATCGCTCTTTGCCATGCATACACGAAATCTTTCGCCGTTACAGGGTCACCATTTGACCATTTTGCATCTTCACGTAATTTAAATGTATACTTTTTACCGTCTTCTGACTTTTGGAATTCTTTCGCTACACCTGGAACTAATTTATCATCTTTCCCAAGGCGGTATAGACCTTCCATCGTATTGTTCATTACTTTTGAAGAAACTGCATCAGCTGATAACGCTGGGTCCATCGTTGGAATTTCTTGTGTTTCAATTAAGTTAATAACTTGCTTCGCACCGCTTTTCCCGCTATCCCCTTTTGCGTTCGCTTGCGGTTCATCTTTTTGGTAGCCACATGCCCCTAAAATCATGCTCATTGCTACTGTTGATGCTACAAAAACTGGTATCTTTTTTTTCATACTTCCACCCCTCCAAAAAAATGTTAGCCCTTTCATTTTCAAACAGAAAGAAATATATATATGTTCTAATAATTCATATTATACACACAAATATATTCTTTGTATATTTATATTTCTATTTTATTAAAATTTTCTGTTAACGTTCAGTATATTTGTAAACGTTTCATACTGCGTATTTATTGAACTAAAGTGTTAAAAATATCAAGTTTTATACTTTTCTAAATTATCAGAGAAAAACAAATTTTATATCCTATAATATCTTACGTATAATTATTCTTCCTTTTTTGTCATAAAATGAAGGTTTATTCATATTGAAAATATGTAGGCTAAAATAAGTGCAAAGGATATGAAAGTGTGTTACGATACACTTTGCTAAAAATAGATATCGGTAAAGAGGGGACGGACATGACAGCAATTCGCTCAAAAAACGGGCCAACAGAGAAATTAAGTTTATTCTTATTAACATGGCCTATTTTTCTAGAAGTTTTTCTTTTTATGCTGATGGGGATCGCTGATACTTTCATGTTAAGTGCATTATCAGACGATGCTGTATCTGGGGTTGGTGCAGCGAATCAATACCTTCATATCGCGATTTTAGTACTAGAAGTCATCGGGAATGGTGCAGCTATCGTTGTATCCCAATACCTCGGTTCTAAACGCTTTATGGAAGCATCAAAAATATCAGCATTAGCAGTAACATTAAATTTAGGAGTCGGGCTCGTTATAAGCGCCGGTTTTCTTTTATTCTCAAAACATATGATGATGGCAATGAACTTACAAGGCGATGTATTAACGTATGCACAAAGCTATCTATCCATCGTCGGAGGAGCTATTTTCCTTCAAGCTATTATTAACTCATTAGCCGCAATTATCCGCGTTCACGGCTTTACAAAGCAAGCGATGTTTGTTTCGCTTGGAATGAATATTATTCATATCGCCGGAAACTACGTACTTATTTTCGGGAAATTCGGTTTCCCTGAACTTGGTGTGCAAGGGGCTGCTATTTCTTCTGCTGTCAGCCGGTTAATCGCACTTATCGTTTTCTTCTGGTTACTGTATCGCGTTATGGAATACCGTGTGAAATTACAATATTACTTCACTTTATCAAAAGAATACGTTGGCAAAATTTTAAAGATCGGCATTCCATCGGCATTCGAGCAAGTCATGTATCAAGCTTGTCAAATTGTCTTCTTATATTACGCAACATACTTAGGTACGGAATCATTAGCAGCAAGACAATACGCTACTAACATTTCCATGTTCACTTATTTATTCGCCATTGCTATCGGTATGGGAACAGCTATTATCGTTGGACGCCTAGTTGGCGGAAATGAAAAAGATGAAGCGTACACACGTGTATGGAAAAGTGTACAATGGGCGATTGGTGTAACTCTATTTATGGTCATTCTCGTTGTTACATTCCGAACACAATTAATGGGACTATTTACGGATAATCCTCATATTATCTCTCTAGGAGCAAGCGTTCTTTTACTAAGTGTACTACTGGAAACAGGACGGACGATGAACATCGTCATCATTAATTCACTTCGTGCGGCTGGCGATGCCAAATATCCTGTTTTAATCGGAGCATTCTCCATGGTGTTAATGAGCTTACCACTCGGTTACTTTTTCACCTTCCATTTAGATATGGGTCTCGTTGGTATTTGGCTAGCGATTGCTATCGATGAATGGACGCGGGCGATTATTATGTTCTTCCGATGGAGAAGTAGATCGTGGGAAAGTTATGCACTTGTTAAACCTGATGAGCAAGATGAGAGTGTTTCTGTTCAAGCGCAATAAAATAAAAGTGTTTCTAAATGAAGAAAAGGCGGCTGATTTCAGTCGCCTTTTCTTCATTCTCGGAAACTCTTACTTCGCTGTCTTTAAACAGAAAAAGAACTTGGATAAAATCGCTTTATACTAACTTAAGTTTAACTAGTATAAAAAATAGAGCCATCCTTCTGTAATAGAAGAATGGCTCTACTTTTTTATTGATAGATTTCTTTATATTTCTTATACTCTGCTTCAGAACATAATACGAAATGTCCTGGGCGAATTTCGCGCATTGTTGGCACTTCACTACCATAATCATGCTGCGATGGGTCGTATACGATACGTTTACGATTGCGCTCATAATCTGGATCTGGAAGTGGAATTGCTGATAGTAGTGATTTTGTATATGGATGCATTGGATTCGCATATAACTCTTCACTTGTTGTCAGCTCAACGATTTGACCACGGTACATTACACCAATGCGATCACTAATGTATTTTACCATCGATAAATCATGGGCGATGAATAAGTATGTTAAACCTTTTTCTCTTTGTAACTGTTTCAGTAAGTTTACAACTTGCGCCTGAATCGATACGTCAAGTGCTGAGATTGGTTCATCAGCAATGATAAATTCAGGTTCTACAGCTAGCGCACGAGCGATACCGATACGTTGACGTTGTCCGCCTGAGAATTCATGCGGGAAACGATTCGCGTGCTCTTTATTTAAACCAACTGTATTTAACAGCTCGTGAACACGGTCCATACGCTCTTTTTTACCTTTTGCTAGTCCGTGAATATCAATACCTTCTGCGATAATATCCCCTACTGTCATACGAGGATTTAATGATGCATATGGATCTTGGAAAATCATTTGCATTTTACGGTTGAACTTCTTAAGTTCTGCGCGTGATTTTTTCCCATGTACATTTTCACCATCGAACAACACTTCACCGGCAGTTGCATCGTATAAACGAATGATCGTTCTTCCAGTTGTTGACTTACCACAACCAGATTCTCCTACAAGTCCAAATGTTTCACCGCGGTAAATATCAAATGAAATATCATTAACTGCTTTAACAACACCACCACTCACATCAAAGTGTTGTTTCACATTTTTTACTTCAATTAATTTCTCACGTTGTTTAGTCATGTTGTTCACCTGCTTTCATTTGAAGAATACGTTTTTCAACAACTGCTGGTGGTTTTACTTCTGGCGCTTGCTCATGAAGTAACCAAGTTGCCGCATAATGTGTATCACTTACTTTAAATAAAGGTGGTTCCATTTCAAAATCAATTTTCAGTGCCTGTGGGTTACGTGGTGCAAAAGCATCACCCTTTGGCGGTTTTAATAAGTCTGGAGGCGTTCCTGGAATCGCATATAGCTCGTCCTCTGAACCATCTAAGCTTGGCATAGATGCGATTAAGCCCCATGTGTATGGATGTTGTGGATTGTAGAAAATTTCATCAACAGTTCCAATTTCAACAACTTTACCAGCGTACATAACCGCAACTCGGTCTGCAACGTTTGCCACTACACCTAAGTCATGCGTAATGAAAATGATTGCTGCTTCTGTTTTTTGCTGAATGTCCTTCATAAGCTCTAAAATTTGCGCCTGAATTGTAACGTCTAGAGCCGTTGTCGGCTCATCGGCAATTAATAATTTCGGATTACAAGCTAACGCCATAGCAATAACTACACGCTGTCTCATACCACCTGAGAATTGGTGAGGATATTGTTTTAAACGAGCTTCTGGATTTGGAATACCTACAAGGTCAATTAATTCTAAAGCGACTTTACGTGCATCCGCTTTACTCATCCCTTGGTGTTTAATAAGACCTTCCATAATCTGATTACCAATTGTCATCGTTGGATTTAACGATGTCATTGGATCTTGGAAAATCATCGCAATATCTTTACCGCGTACTTGCTGCATTTCTTTTTCCGTTAATTTCGTTAAATCACGACCGTCAAATACAATCTCTCCATTTTTAATACGGCCTGGAGGATTCGGGATTAATCCCATTAGCGCTTTAGAAGTAACTGATTTCCCAGAACCAGACTCTCCTACAATCGCTAATGTTTCCCCTTTTTTCAAATCAAAAGTAACTCCGCGCACTGCTTGTACTTCACCTGCATGTGTATCAAAGGAGACTTGTAAATCTTTTACCTCTAACAATGTTTTCATTTTTACTTCTCCCTCCTCGTTTACTTACGCATTTTTGGATCTAACGCATCGCGTAATCCATCTGCCATTAAGTTGAATGCTAGAATTAACATACTGATGACAACCGCAGGGATGAACATCATGTGTGGATACGTTTGAATTGATTTATATCCATCATTTACAAGAGAACCAAGTGATGCGAATGGTGGCTGAATTCCTAAACCGATGAAGCTTAAGAATGCCTCACCAAACACCGCTGATGGAATTGTAAACATTGTCATTACGATAATTGGTCCCATAACGTTTGGAATTAAGTGTTTCACAATTAATTGTGTATTTGTTGCACCTAATGTACGAGACGCTAATACATACTCTTGGTTTTTTAACTTTAAGATTTGTCCACGAACAATCCGCGACATCCCTATCCAACCTGTAATCGCCATTGCGAGTGTGATTGACCAAATACCAGATCCCATAATGATTACCATTAAAATAACGATGATTAAGTATGGAATACCATTAATAATCTCCATAATACGTTGCATAATATTATCTACTCTACCGCCGTAGAATGCTGAAATACCCCCGTATGCAACCCCAATTACTAGGTCAATTGCTGCTGCTAAAAGAGCGATATATAATGATACGCGTGTACCTTCCCATGTTCTTGTCCATAAGTCACGGCCAAGATCATCTGTACCAAACCAGAAGTACTCTTTAATATCACGTTTTTCATATTGGTCAACACCATATTGATCTGTGCCGTCAAATGGTAACCAATGAATATTTTCAATCACTGGAATTTTCGGTGGCATTTTCGCACGACCTAAATCCTGCTCTTTATAAGAATGTTTACTTACCATCGGTCCAAAAATTGCTAGTAGTACAATAATGCTCAATAATACTAAACCCAACATCGCGCCTTTATGTTGGAACAAGCGTCTTCGTACATCTTGCCAAAACGTTAAGCTTGGACGGGCAATGACTTCATTATCAACATTATTTTGATTGGCTTGTTGAAATAAATCTGGAGATAATTTTTGTACATCTTTCATCATTTTTTCCCTCCCGCTAAACGAATACGAGGATCAATAATTCCGTATAAAATATCGACAATGAAAATAACTAAGATGAAGATCGCACTATAGAAAATTGTAGTTCCCATAATAACTGTATAGTCATTCACTGTAATAGATTTAACGAACTGTTCCCCAAGTCCTGGTACAGCATAAATTTGCTCGATAACAAGTGTTCCTGTAATTAATGCAGCAACCATTGGTCCTAAAATTGTTACAACTGGAATTAACGCGTTACGAAGTGCGTGTTTGACAATGATAACGCCTTGACTAATTCCTTTTGCTTTCGCTGTTAAAATATAATCAGACTGCATAACTTCAATTAATTCTGCACGAGAGAAACGTGCGATTGTTGCGATAACTCCCATCGATAATGCAATTGTAGGCATTACTGTAAACTCTGGTCCTTTCCAGAACGCTACTGGGAACCAGCCAAGTTTTACCCCTACGAAATATTGTAGTAATGCGGCGAATACGAACGATGGTACCGACATCCCGAGTACCGAAATAACTGTTGCACTATAATCGACCCATGTATTATTACGAAGTGCCGCAACAATTCCTAAAAGTAAACCGATAAATGTTCCTAATATAATCGCTTGTAAACCAAGTTGTGCTGATGGTCCAATGCGATCCACAATCATGTCTGTTACTGGGCGGTTATCATATTGGAATGATACCCCTAAATCACCTTGCGCTAAGTTACCTAAGTAACGTGCATATTGAACTGGTACTGGATCATTTAAACCATATTTTTCAAGAATGATTTCTTTTTGTGCCGGTGATAATTTCTCCTGGTTTTTAAGCGGAGAACCCGGAAGTAATTTCATCAAGAAGAAAGTCAGTGTAGTAATTAAAAATAATGTCAAAGCCATGTACACGAAACGTTTTAATACATAACGTCCCATAGTAAAGCACCTCCCCGTTTTTCTCAAAAGCAATAAGATAGTTTGAAATATTCTTACTTTTATTTTTTTAAAATAAGAGCACATGCCCATCATAGGCATATACCCTTGTAAACGATGGAAAAAAGATTATTTTTGTTCAACAGATGCCCATTTGTAAGTTAATTTACCACCGTAGTTAATCGGGATAATATCTTTTACAGCACCTTTTACTACATACGCTGAACCTTTTTGATAGACTGGAGCAATAACTGCATCCTCTTTAATTAACATCTTCTCTACCTCTAAAAGGTTGTTCCAGCGAGCCTGTAAATCTTTTGTATCTGTTTTTGCTTTTAGAATTAGTTCATCATATTTCGGATTAGAATATCCCGTTTTGTTTTGTGAACCATTCGTAACAAACATATCTAAATATGAGATTGGATCTGGGAAATCTGGACCCCAAACACCAAACGCAATATCATATTGCTGAGAATCTTCTAATTTATTTTTTTGTGCGAATGGCTGCTGTTTAATTTTGATCGATAAACCAGGTAAGTTCTTTTCCATCTCACCTTTTAAGAATTCGCCAATTTTTTTCGCATCTTCATTATCGAAGCTTAAGAATTCTAATTCGATTTTATCAGTGCCAAGCTCTTTCTTCGCTGTTTCCCAAAGTTTTTTCGCTTCTTTTGAATCCGTTTCAACTAGCTTTCCATTTTCAGCACGGAAGTCTTTTTTATTCGGACCTTCAGCGAAATCTTTTCCAACAAATCCGTAAGCACCAATTGCGCCGTTGTTTAAAATAACTTTTGCAATGTTATCACGGTCAAAGGACATTGAAATTGCTTTTCTTAAGTTTTTATTACTCAAATACTTATTATTTTGATTGAATCTTAAGTAGGCAACTCCTGCTTCTTGTCGTGCTTGGAACTCTGGAGTTTTTTTAAATTTATCAACAAATTCCGACGTTAGAGCCGCACGATCAATCGCATTTGTCTCATATAAATTTACATCAGTCGATGTATTTTTCACAATATTGAAATTTATTTCTTCGATTTTAACCGTCTTGTTATCCCAATATGATGGGTTCTTCTTAAATTGGAAGCTTTGTTCATGTTTCCAATCACTCATAACGAATGGCCCGTTATATAATGTTGTATTTGCCTCTAAACCAAACTTATCACCTTGTGATTTCACAAAGTTCTCATTTAGTGGGTAAAACACCGGATAAACCGTTAAATCAATAAAGTAAGGAACGGGATTGTCTAATTCCACTTCTAATGTATAATCATCAATCGCTTTTACACCTAATTGGTCAGCAGGTAATTCTTTTTTATGAATTTTTTCTGCATTTTTAATATCGAACATAATGTACGAATACGTCGCTTTTGTATCTGGATTTACTGCTCTTTTCCATGAATACACAAAGTCTTTCGCTGTTACAGGTTCCCCATTCGACCATTTCGCATCTTTTCTTAATTTAAATATGTATTTCTTCCCATCATCTAGCTTTTGGACATCTTCAGCAATCCCAGGCATTCTCTTTTGATCTTTGCCAGTACGATATAAACCTTCCATCGTATTATTTAATGCTGTTGAAGATGCAGAATCTGATGCTAACGATGCATCCATTGATGGAATTTCAGATAACTCTGTTAAATTAAGAATCTGCTTTCCGTTACTACTACTAGTAGCGTTTTCTTTTCCTTTTGCTTTAGCGTCCTCTTTCTGGTAGCTACACGCGCCAAGCAACATACTTGCAGTTAAAGTTGATGCAAGTAATAACGGTATCTTTTTCTTCATGTAGTGTTGCCTCCCCTAATTGCACTTCCTGTCCCCTCACTTGTAGAAAAACAGAATTGAAAGAATAATCTCCAAGTTTCTACAATTTTCATTATACATATAATATGACGATTGTGAATATAGTTTTTTGTTTTTTTGTTAAAATTTTTAATAAAATGTTTATATTTTTAATTTTTCGTAAAGGGATAGGTTAACATTGCTACCATCATCTTGAAATTAGAACCACAATTGCGTATAATTTTCAAAAAATTATTTATATTACTTATTATAGCTTTTATAGTATAATAATTCTAGTAATATTTTGACGGAGGGGAATATTTTGAATAAAGTTTTTTTTCATACTTGTATACTATTTTTGGTTGCGATAATCGCTTCTAGTGTGGGCGCATTCCTCGTTTCATCTCAGTTTTTGTTGAATTTTGTCAACATCTCATTCTATATTGCATTGATTTTTATTCTTATAGGTGGTTTTTTATTCATATTTCAAAATGGATTTTTTAACGTAACAATTTACGCATTCCAAAGAGTATTTGGTACGAATAAAAAAATTGACTCTTTAATTGAAGAAGCAGAGGAACCTATCGATAAGAAAGAACGTATTTATAAAACATATTCATTCAAATGGACGTATCCGATTTGTATTACCGGTATCGTACTTGGGTTGTTCTCGATCCTCATTAGCTTTACTATTTTGATGTAGTTTGCAAACACTGCTCCATATGATATAATAATCAGCAAAACATTTTGTTATAAAACTTTAGTTCTTTCATATTAAAAGGACTCAGTTAACAATAAATTTATATGTATGCGATGATAAAGAAGAGTACATATTGGGGCAATTTCAGAGAGCTTGTGGCTGGTGTGAACAAGTAATTGTACAATATGGAATGGGCTTTTGAGCACCAAACCGAACCGAAAGTAGTAGGCTTTGGCGTTATATCCAGACGTTATTATGGATCTTGAGAGATTTCACAGCTGTGAAATAATTAGGGTGGTACCGCGGTCCATTCGTCCCTATGTAATTTGGGATGAATGGGCTTTTTTGTATGCCTTCTCTTCCCCATCGCACATTCAATTTTAGGAGGAATTACTTATGTCAGTTATCTTTTCTGGTATTCAGCCAAGTGGAACAATTACACTTGGAAACTATTTAGGAGCTATGAAGCAATTTACAGAGCTTCAAAACGAACACGACTGTTATTTCTGTATTGTAAACCAACATGCGATTACAGTACCTCAAGACCCTGTAGGGCTTCGCAAAAACATCCGCAGCCTTGCTGCGCTATACGTTGCATGCGGCATCGATCCTGAAAAAGCTACTTTATTTGTACAATCAGAAGTACCAGCACACGCTCAACTAGGATGGATTATGCAATCCGTTGCTTACGTTGGAGAATTAGAACGTATGACACAATATAAAGACAAAGCTTCAGGAAGAGATTCAGTTCCAGCTGGATTACTTACATATCCACCATTAATGGCTGCTGATATTTTACTTTACAACACAGAAATCGTGCCTGTTGGTGATGACCAAAAGCAACATATGGAATTAACACGTGATCTAGCAGAGCGTTTCAACAAACGCTTCCGTGAAGTGTTCATAGTTCCTGAAATTCGTATTCCAAAAGTAGGAGCTCGCGTTATGTCATTAACAGAACCTACGAAAAAAATGAGTAAATCTGATCCAAATCCAAAATCAATGATCAGTATGCTTGATGAGCCAAAAACAATCGAAAAGAAAATAAAAAGTGCCGTAACTGACTCTGAAGGCATCGTTAAATTTGATAAAGAGAACAAACCTGGAATCTCTAACTTATTAACAATTTACTCTTCATTCTCAGGAAAAACAGTAGAAGAAATAGAAGCAATGTACGAAGGAAAAGGATACGGCGACTTCAAAGGTGACCTAGCACAAGTAGTCGTAGAAGCAATTCGTCCAATCCAAGACAAATATAACGAACTAATCAACTCCCCAGAACTAGACGAAATTCTAGACAAAGGTGCCGAAAAAGCAAACCGCGTTGCATTCAAACAACTACGCAAAGTAGAAAACGCAATGGGACTAAGCAGAAAACGTAGGTAACATAAAAAGCGGAAGCGGCTCGTTCAGAATGTGAGGAGGATGGAGCTCCTGACGTAGAGGCGTTTTTTGCCTCGCAGGAAGGCGCGAAGCCACCGAACATTCTTGCCACCTCCATAAAAAAAACCGCCAATTGGCGGTTTTTTTAATTTACCTTCTGCTCATTTTCCATTTCCCATAACTTTTCAAAAAACGGCTGTCCTTTTACAAGGCGCTCACATAATTGCTCGTGCTTCTCAGACCATCCAGTTTTCGCTTCATCATAAAGTTTAGCCCAAACATCTTCAAACTCCATATGTTGGACCATTCCATACGCTGATGGATCCCACTCTGTGAACCAATAGCGAATTTCAGCTGGATTTTTCGTTGTATGTAATTGATCTAACGCCATAAATAATAATTGTTTTAGCTGTCTTTCTTTACGAGTCAGGCCATTCATAATGAACGGTGATGGTGATAAAATATGATGTTCTTTTTCAATCTCTTCTACTTGGAACTCATACTTTTCTGCTTGCACACTTTCTACCATCTCATATACCATCTGCTCTTGACGAGGTATAAGCCTACTTTTTCTAATTGGCACATTATAGCCGATTGAATCAATCGCAATAATTCCTTTTCCATCTGTAACTACAAAACAATATTCTTGTTGCAAACGTTCGTGATTTTTACGAATATAAGCCTTATGATATACGTCTTCCAATAATTTTTGCGGAAGCTCTAATAATTCGTTCTCGATGTAATGATATAATGTGGCATCTACTTTTAATAATGGCACTTGATCTAATAGCTCAATCGTATCATCTTTCCGCCATTCGTAAAAATGACAAACGTTATACCCATTCTCTTCACCTTCAAACCAATTTACCCATACATCATGTAGATATAACATTCACTACCCCTCACTTCACTACTGTTTGTACCAATCATTATGTTCATTTTTGCTTAACTTTATTCCACTTAAGGAAATATATTCTAATTATTATTTTTTCTTCTATAATATAAAAAAAACAGGAGGTAACGCTCCTGTTTTTTTTATGAAACATGAAATGTATTTGCTTTATTCAATATTTCTTTCGCATCTATAGATAATAAAGACAGTGTATTTTCTCCTTCAAATGCTACACAATCTTTCACAATATGAAATCCAAGTGCATAGCCAAGCATTTTCGGATACGAGTGCAGTCCATTTAATAAAACATCATGCTCCCTCGTACCTCTCTTTACATCTATTCGTTCTTGTATTGAATCTCTCCAATAATAAATAGCATCTTCTTTTGAAATATAAGTAGTCCATGGTGCACATCTTTTTTCTGTATACCTTTCATACACAGCTTGCTCAGCTAACCCTTCCATAATCATCGTATCAAGTAATGTATACTCTGTTTCCTTCGTCTCAATTTGATGTAATCTACATATATGGTGGTATTCATGCGTTAATAAAGCTTTTAGTTCCTCTACTGAATTACGTCCACATACGAATAAGAAAATAACGTGACGCATAGATAAACCAGCCTTCCCGTTATATTCCTCTTGTACCGTTCGATTATATGAATCTGATAATAAAATAAAGATAGGGACATCTGGACCTTTTAGCCAACTTTTCAATTTTTCATACTCCATGCTAAGTTCTTTCCAAATTTCTTTCTTCTCTAACTCTTTAATTTCCTGCTCCCCCCGCATTACTGGGCGATACATACCTTTAGAGATTAAAAAACGATACAGCCTCTCTTTTGGCAATGGAATATACTTTGTAAATTTCTCACAAAGCTTTTCTGGGCGTCCATAATACAGATGTAACCATTCTGCCGTTTCAACAACCCCCACCCTTCATCCCTCCTTTTCTTATGTATATGCAAAAAAAGAAAGGAACGTAAAGGTGATAAAAAATAAATAAGGTGTCTTTTCGTAGTACTTTACGAAAAGACACCTTATTGTACATATTACTTATATGCTTTAAATACTAATACTGCGTTATGACCACCGAATCCTAATGAATTACTTAATACAGCCCGCACTTCTTGATGTCTCGCTGTATTTGGTACGTAATCTAAATCACATTCTGGATCTGGTGTTTCATAGTTAATCGTCGGAGGAATTACTCCGTCTGTAATTGATTTAATAGAGAAGATCGCTTCAACAGCACCAGCTGCTCCTAATAAATGACCTGTCATTGATTTCGTTGAGCTAATCGCTACTTTATATGCATGCTCACCGAAAGTTTCTTTAATTGCCATCGTTTCATACTTTTCATTTGCATCTGTACTTGTACCATGTGCATTAATGTAATCAATATCTTCTGGCTCTAGACCTGCATCAGCTAAAGCTTGACGCATCGCACGAACTCCGCCTTCACCGCCAGGAGCAGGCATTGTAATATGGAACGCATCACCAGTTGCACCATAACCAGCAATTTCCGCATAAATGTGAGCACCACGTGCTAATGCGTGCTCTAATTCTTCAAGAATAAGAATTCCTGATCCTTCACCCATTACGAAACCACTACGGTTTTTATCAAATGGGCGGCAAGCCGTTGCTGGATCTTCATTGAATGTTAATGCTTTCGCTGAACTAAACCCAGCGAATGCCATGCTTGTTAACGGCGCTTCTGCTCCGCCTGTTATCATCGCATCAGCATCACCGCGCTGAATTACTTTAAACGCATCACCAATTGAATTTGCTCCAGATGCACAAGCTGTTACAGAGCAAGTATTAATCCCTTTCGCTCCTGTAGCAATCGATACTTGACCTGCTGCCATATCTGGAATCATCATTGGTACGAAGAATGGGCTCACGCGGCGCGGACCTTTTTCAGTAAAAATCTTAAATTGTTCTTCGTATGTTTCCATACCACCAATACCAGAACCAACCCACACACCAATGCGTGGTGCATTTTCTTCTGTAATTTCAAGCTTCGCATCTGCAACTGCCATTTTCGCTGCTGCTACTGCATATTGCGTAAAGCGGTCCATACGGCGCGCTTCTTTTTTATCTATATATTTTTCGACTTCAAAGTCGTTAATTTCTGCTGCTACTTTTGCAGGAATTTGTTCTGAATCTATTCTTGTAAGTCGTCCGATTCCGGATACACCGTTTTTAATGTTTTCCCAAGCTGTTTCAACATCTGTGCCGATCGGTGTAACAGCTCCTAGCCCTGTAATTACGACCCTCTTTTTTTCCATACAAAATACACTCCTTTTTTTCTCTCAGTCCTTATTTACCCCAACGAAGAGCTACTGCTCCCCATGTTAACCCGCCGCCAAAACCAACTAGTATAATTAAATCACCATCTTGAATACGTCCATTTTGCAATTCCTCTACCATTGCAATTGGAATTGAAGAAGCCGATGTATTACCGAACTTTTCAATTGTCATACTCATTTTTTCTTTCGGTAAATTTAATCTTTCTCTTGCAGATTCCATAATACGAATATTCGCTTGATGTGGTACTAAGAAGTCCACATCCTCTTTCGTAAGTCCCGCTTTTTCTAACACGCGAAGACAGGAATCACCAAGTTGGCGAACAGCAAATTTAAAGACTTCTCTGCCGTTCATCATAACATACTCGTCTTGATAAAGATGCTTACCGCCACTTCCGTCCGCTCCTAATTCAAAGGAAAGTACACCTTTTCCTTCCGAAACAGCTCCCATTACGATAGCACCTGCTCCGTCCCCAAATAGTACTGCTGTATTTCGATCGTTCCAGTCTACAATTTTAGATAGTTTGTCACTACCAACTACTAATACATTTTTATAAGTTCCCGTTTGAATAAATTGCTGTGCTGTAATCATTCCGTACATAAAGCCAGCACATGCTGCACTTAAATCCATTGCGGCTGCGTGTTTTGCGCCAATTGCTTCTTGGATTACACAAGCTACTGCTGGGAATGCGCGATCTGGCGTTACTGTTGCCACTAAAATAAGATCGATATCCTCTCCGCTAATCCCTGCATCTTCAAGTGCTTTTTTAGAAGCCTCTACCGCCATATATGAAGTATCTATTGTATCATCGGCAATGCGTCTTTCTGCAATTCCCGTTCTCGTACGAATCCATTCATCAGATGTATCTACGATTTTCTCTAAATCGTGATTTGTGACTACTTTTTCTGGCACATATCTTCCGACCCCTAAAATGCCCACGTTCACATCGCAGCCCTCCATTTTATATCAATTATTATGACTTGGTACTAATTTTAAAACATAAATGTACTTTTGTCTAGAATATATTTCAGCTAAAAAAATAAAGACAGCGTATTACTAACTTTATTTTTCATTAAAAGAAACAGAAAAATTCCTGTCCTTTCAAAATACAAATTATTCCATACCCTTACTCCGCTCGAAACAAAAAGAGGCTCTTACCGCTTCTATCCACCGTTCGAGCCTCTCTCCCATCAAAAAGAAGATTTTTTATTCTTTATCCGCTTTCCTTCAAAACTAAGGCGTTCTCCTCATAACCTTCCCCTTTAACCTCATCATCCCTCCGGTTTTACTCCGCTCGAGACTAAAAAAAGCCCCAACCGCTTCTATCCACCGTTCGAGCCTCTCTCCCATCAAAAAGAAGATTTTTTATTCTTTATCCGCTTTCCTTCAAAACTAAGGCGTTCTCCTTTAACCTCATCATCCCTCTGTTCTTACCTCGCTCGAGACTAAAAAAGGCCCTTACCGCTTCTACTCACGGCTCGAGCCCCTCTCCCCTCCCAAAAAGAAGGTTTTGTTTTTCAGTTTTATTCTTTATCCGCTTTCCCAAGCTCATATGCTTCGCCCATTACTTTCATCAATAGCTCTAACACCGGCTGTGCTTTCTCCATATCAAGCGCAATTCCATTAGAATCTAAAATTGCCTTAGCTTCTGGTAAATGTTTCATTGCGATTTGTAAAAATTGCATACTTTTTTCGTTCATGTAATCTCTTCCTCTCCATTAAAGCTTTTCAATCAATTATCCATACAATAGTTTAACACGCGCGCTACCCTTCGTATAACTCTTTATATTTTTTCATATGTGCCAATTGTTTATTTAAACCGAATTCTACTGGTGTATTTTTTTGAATAGAAATAACCTCTACAGCTTCATCTCTTACTTCCACATTTTTTTTATTTACTTTATCATCTGCATGCAGCAAGGTCATACCTTTTTCCCATAACTCTTCTTTTCCGCTAAGTAAATTATATACACCGAGGTGCTTTACATTCATTCCATGTTCCCATAAATATTCACATACATCTTCAACGTAAAGTAAATCGCTTCCTATTTCTCCATTTATACAACGGCACTCTTTTTCATCAAGTTCTGATAAAATAAGCTGATGATACATCATAAACGACGGTTGCCACGGCCCATATAATGTAGGAACTCGATATGCACTATATTGTAATTCGCCTTTTTTCAACCCTTCTTCCACCTTCGAAAATAGACGTTTGTTTTCGGATTCTTCAGTGCTTCCTATTTCAATAGAAGAAATTAGATTTAACTTTACGTTATTTTTTTCACACATCCTTACGATTCGTTTTAAATATTGTAATATGACCCTTTCATTCCGAAATCCACTTTGCTGATTCGGCTCATACAAACAAAAATAAACTGTATCGAAACTCTCTTCCTCTACCGATCGCCATCCGTCTTCATCCCTTATAGAATAGTACGTAAATAACGCATTTCGCCCAATCAACAATAATTTCTCTTCATTAATTTTTGTCATACTATCAAATTCATCAAAATCAAGACCATACACTTCTATTTCTTCTGCAATCATTTTATTTACAAGGTGATAACCTACAAACGTAAGTGCACCTATAATCAGCACGCGTTTCATACCACCAACCCTTTCCCCTTGAAACAAATAGCTCCTCATTTATGTATATGGGAGCTTCACAATTCTTCTTCATATTTTTTAAAGAAATCCGTCGTTTGTCTAACCATTTTATATTTCACATCTTGCAGATGAAATAAAACAGAAGTATCGCATTGATTTAATTGCCTCATTTTCTCGTATTTACGTAACAATTGTTTTCTTCCTCTTTTTTCTTGTGTTGATACGAAAATTTTAACAGGTACACAAGACGGAAGAAGCGCAAATGATTTCTTATTTATTTTTGATTCTAATTCTTCTTCTTTGGAATCATACGCCAAACTTAATTCCTTCACTAATCTTTTGTAAAAAAACTTATGCTCTTTCTCAAACTCCACATATTCTGGTAAATCTAAACACGGATTTAACATAACGACCGAACGTATACATTCAGGGTACTTGTTCATCATCTCCAGTGCTACAAGTGCTCCCATACCATCTGCCATAATGTGCATTTTCGTATTCAATGTCTCTTTTCTTAGAACGACATCATACAAACGTTTTGCTAGACGAACAGCTCGGTCGTTCCCCCAATGCCTTCCGTATAAGTTAGACGAAAAGACTGTGTAACCTTTTTCAATAAGGCCCTGTAAAAAATAAGCTCTCCCTGCATGCTGTGTCCATAAACTTGTACCATTCTCAATAAAATAGTTATAATCTCCTAGGAGCATAACAGAAAATCCATTTGGCTTTTCCGGTAAATAAATTACACATGGTTCTTTTTCTAAGTAAAAAAAACGTTCCGTAATACTCATTTTTCCCCCGCCTTATTTTCTAAACGTATAAAAGTACTCTTTTATACTGTATGAACAGAATGCAAATTTGCGTTGAAAAATCTACAAATATTTTTCTATATTCTTTTTTCAATTGTGTTACAATAAGGACAGATTGAACGAATAGAGGTGTAAAATATGCGTTTCATTTGGGCATTAATTTGGTCGTTCGCGCTTGTACATATGATGAGCTACGTAATCGGCTCTATGACTGGCGGTACATACGATTTTAACCAAGCGTCTATTTTCTCAGTTGTTCTTGCGGTATTAGTATTAGCGATTGCAGCTGCGATTCCAAACGAGCCAGTAGAACAACACTAAAAAGAGTCCGGATTTTATCCGAACTCTTTTTTTACTTTACATGAACGACTAATTCATTATTCTCAACATCAACAACTACATGACTATTATCAGTAATCGTTCCTGCAATTAATTCTCTCGCTAATTTCGTTTCAACTTGACGCTGTACGTATCGTTTTAACGGACGAGCTCCATACATCGGATCGAATCCAGCTTCTACAACAAATTCTTTTGCAGATTCCGTCAATTCTAATGATATGTGGCGATCTGCTAAACGCCCTTGTAATTCTTGTACAATCTTATCAACAATACCTTTAATTTCATTCCTTGTAAGAGGTTTAAATAAAATAATTTCATCGACACGGTTTAAGAATTCTGGTCGGAAATGTCCTCTTAATTGTCCCATTACAAGTTCTCTTGACTCTTCTTTAATAGAACCATCTTCTTCTAGCCCTTCTAATAAGTGAGCCGATCCAATATTTGAAGTCATAATAATAACTGTGTTTTTAAAGTCTACTGTACGTCCTTGTGAATCTGTAATGCGTCCATCGTCTAACATTTGTAATAAAATGTTGAATACTTCTGGATGTGCTTTTTCGATTTCATCTAACAAAATAACAGAATACGGTTTACGTCTTACTGCTTCTGTTAATTGTCCGCCTTCTTCATATCCAACATATCCAGGAGGCGCACCAATTAAGCGTGACACTGCGTGTTTCTCCATATACTCAGACATATCGATACGAATCATTTGCTCTTCACTGTCAAATAACGTTTGTGCTAATGTTTTTGCAAGTTCAGTTTTACCAACACCTGTAGGTCCTAGGAAAATAAATGAACCAATTGGACGATTCGGATCTTTAATACCAGCGCGTGCACGAAGAACTGCGTCTGATACTAAGCTTACTGCTTCCTCTTGGCCGATTACACGCTCTGATAAAATCTGCTCTAAGCGTAGTAATTTCTCGCGTTCACCTTCAACGAGTTTTGCGACAGGAATACCAGTCCACCTTGAAACAATGTCTGCAATTTCTTCTTCACTTACTTCCTCGCGTAATAAACGATTCTCTTGTTTATTATGTGCACCCATCTCTTCCGCTTCTTTTAACTCTTTTTCGATAGCTGGAATTTTCCCGTGGCGAAGCTCAGCTGCTTTATTTAAATCGTAATTTCCTTCTGCTTCTTCTAACTCACGGCGCAAACGCTCTAAATGTTCACGTAAGTCACGCACTTTATGAATGTCTTCTTTTTCTTTCTCCCATTTCGCTCTCATACTACTTGCAACTTCTTTTAAATCCGATAATTCACGCTGCAATGTTTTTAGGCGCTCTTGACTACCTAAGTCCTTTTCTTTCCCAAGAGCAGCTTCTTCAATTTCCAGCTGCATAATGCGGCGCGTTACTTCATCTAATTCTGTTGGCATAGAATCAATTTCTGTTCGAATTGTTGCACAAGCTTCATCAACAAGATCAATTGCTTTATCGGGCAAAAAACGATCTGAAATATATCGATCTGATAAAACGGATGCTGCTACAATCGCTCGGTCATGAATATTTACACCGTGATAAATTTCAAAACGCTCTTTTAAACCACGTAAAATGGAAATTGTATCCTCAACAGTTGGCTCTTCTGCTAATACTTGTTGGAAACGTCTTTCTAATGCTGGATCTTTCTCAATATATTTACGGTATTCATCTAATGTCGTTGCCCCGATACAATGCAGTTCACCACGTGCTAGCATTGGTTTTAACATATTTCCTGCATCCATCGCTCCTTCTGTTTTACCAGCGCCGACGATTGTATGAAGTTCATCAATGAATAATAAAATGCGGCCTTCACTCTTTTTAATTTCATTTAATACAGCTTGCAGACGCTCTTCAAACTCACCGCGGAATTTTGCTCCGGCCACAAGTGCACTCATATCTAAAGCGAAAATTGTTCGATCTTTTAATCCTTCTGGGACATCTTTTTTTACAATACGCTGTGCTAATCCTTCAACGATTGCTGTTTTACCAACACCTGGTTCTCCGATTAAAACGGGGTTATTTTTCGTTTTACGTGAAAGAATACGGATCACGCGGCGAATTTCACTATCTCTACCAATTACAGGATCAATTTTCCCCGCTCTTACTTCCGCCACTAAATCACGGCCATATTTTTCTAACGCTTCATAAGTTACTTCTGGATTTTGACTAGTCACTCTTTGATTCCCCCGAACTGTCATTAAAGACTGTAATAAGTTATCTTTCGTAATATGAAATTTTGTAAATAATTGATTTATATCGCCTTTTTCTTCAGAAAAAGCAAGTAATACATGTTCGACTGAAATATAGTCATCTTGCAATTTCTCCGCTTCTTTTCCTGCTCTTACAAGCAGTTGTTGCAAAGCACCTGTTACATATAATTTCCCTGCCTCTGCCCCGCTTCCAGTTACAGAAGGCTTTTTCTTAATTAAACTTTCTACACCTTGCTTTAACGCTTCTATATCGACATTCATTTTTTGAAAAATACGTACTGTTAATCCGTCTTGCTGCTCTAATAACGTAAGCAATAGATGAACAGTATCTACTTCTTGATGATGATGAGATACCGCTAAAGATTGAGCACTCATAATCGCTTCCTGTGTTTTCGTTGTCATTTGATTTAAGTCCATCTTTACAGCCCTCCAAATGTTTGACTTTCTTTGACCTTTGATTTGATTATACGCCAACTGACTTTTTTATACAATAATTTTGCTTATGTAGTTCCAACTTATTATTGGAAAAAGAAAAAAGTAACATTCATTTTCCTAATCAAAAAAAGCCGCAATAACGATTGCGGCTTCTGTTACGGTTTTCTTTTATATGTCCACTGACGGTTATGATTTGCGTTCTCTGGAAACCTTTCCCCGGCAGTTAATTTCACCATTTGTGGATCTTTCACCATACTTCCCGTTTCACCAATTTCTACGTAAATGCCATCATTTGGCGCCTTTTGCCCTGAGCGAAACCTGCGATTTTGTCCCATTTCCATTCTCCTTCCATGACGTCTTGCCTCATTAGTATATCCATTTTAAAAGAAAGCTTTTCTGTCATGTTTAGGAAACAGTACTACCGTTTATCCATGTACATATATATAATTACACAAGCTTAAGCAGGAATTATTGGTATATTTGTTGAAAAAAAGAAACCAACCTAAGTTTAGGCCAGTTCCAAAGGAGAGTCAAACATATACGAGAAGATTACATGTTCATTATAAGTCGCATCATCCAAACAATGTAACCCTTTTCACAATTTGTACATAATGAAAGAAACATTGTTTGAACTTTCTAAAAAGATATTGACTTTCCCCTGATTTCCAATGAGAAATAGTAGACACCACAGCGCTTCGCGACGTAAGATGGATATATAGTGAAACTTTCATCTACAGTAGTTTCACCCAGTCTAACCTCTTATTTCTGCATATTAAAAACGGAAATACAGATAGAAACAAAAAAATTATTATAAGAGGTGAAATTATGAATAAACAACATTTAATCGCATTAGACTTAGACGGAACTTTATTAACAGACAATAAAATAATTTCTCCAAGAACGAAAAACACAATTGCAAAAGCAAAAGAACAAGGACATATTGTCGTTATTTCAACAGGGCGCCCATTCCGCGCTAGTTACGATTATTATAAAGAACTTAGCCTTAACACACCAATCGTAAACTTTAATGGAGCTTACGTGCATCACCCTCTTGATTCAAGTTGGGGAACACATCACTCTCCTCTTGAACTTTCAACAGCGCAAGAAATCGTCCGAGCTTGCTTTGATTTCGGCGTGAAAAATGTCTATGCTGAAGTCATCGATGATGTGTATGTCCGTGAAATTGATGAAGATAAAAAACATATTTTTGAATTCGGTTCTCCTAAGATTTTCACAGGAGATTTATTAAATACTTTAAACGACCATCCAACTTGCTTATTAATCGATGCACATGACGAGCATTCTGCTGCAATTCGCCAACATTTAACAGATATGCATGCTGAAGTCATCGACCATAGAAAATGGGGTGCACCTTGGCCAATTATTGAAATTGTAAAAAGCGGATTAAATAAAGCTGTCGGATTACAAAAAATTTCAGGCCATTATAATATTCCTAAAGAGCGAATTATCGCTTTTGGTGATGAGGATAACGACTTTGAAATGATCGAATTTGCTGGTCATGGAATCGCAATGGGTAATGCAATTCCTGAATTAAAATCACTCGCAAATCATACGACATTAACGAATGAAGAAGATGGTATCGCTCTATATTTAGAAGAGGTTCTTGGATTGTAATCTAAAAATTCCCTACTTATAGTTTCTCGCAAAACGCTCATACTATTATTAGACGCAAAAGTCAGCGCGTCAATTGTTTTCAGCTAAATAAAGGGGGTTTTTCGAATGGGTAAAAAGAACAAATCAAAACGTTTTATCCAGCAAGGAGCCGATGCTGTTATGAAGCATGATGCAAGATTCCCGTACAGAGGTACATTAGCTGAGGCAGAAAAAGCGAGAAGTAACTCTTCGTTTGGAGGGGTTTAATGGGAAACTTACTATTCCAACAAGCTAGAGATGCTGTTTCAAGTGCCGTTTCTTGTTCAAGTGGCGCTGAACAACAGGAACTCGTTTATAGAGCAAAAAACTCTTTGCACTCTGCTTATGCAAACTCTTCAACTGCTGAAAAAGTTCAGCTACGTGAAATGCAGGAGCAATTGCAAAACATTACGAATTCGCATTAAAAAAGAGGACCAGCTTTGGTCCTCTTTACTCTTTTCGAAACAATCCAAACACTCCGACCGTTTGCAGTACATTTGTAAATGCACCCGGGTCCACTTGTTTAATAACCCTCTCTAATTCGTACAACTCGTAACGAGTAATAACAATCATTAACATTTCTTTATTTTCATTTGTATAAGCACCTGTTGCCGGTATAGTTGTAATCCCTCTCACTAAGCGAGAGTGGATCGCTTTTCGCACATCTGCCCCGTTCTTTGTAACAATTAATGCCGTAATCTTCACATGACGGGTATGAATCGCATCAATAATTCTCGTTGATATATACAAAGTGACTAAAGTATATAATGCTTTTTCCCATCCATACACATAGCCAGCAGCGATAATGATAATTGCATTAAAGAAGAAAAAATACGTGCCGACAGGCTTATCTTTTATCTTTGATAAAATCATGGCAATAATATCTAGGCCACCTGTAGAAGCCCCCCACTTTAAAGCAACTCCTACCCCAATCGCAGAAATAATACCACCAAAAATCGCATTCAATATAATATCATTCGAAACCGCTCTAACTGGGATAATTTCTAAAAACAAAGTCATAAATATAACACAGAGAAAACTAAAAAACGTAAAAGCCTTTCCAACCTTTTTCCACGCTAAAATAACGACGGGAATATTAAATAAACTAAACAATACGCCCGTAGATATATGAATGGATAAAAAGTCACCTAATACTTGCGATAATAATTGAGACAATCCAGCAAAGCCACTCGCATATACTTTCGCTGGTGTTAAAAATAAATTCATCCCAATCGCATTTAATAAACCTGCAATAATCACAACGACTAACTTCTTAATAAGTTCAGTATAATTCAGCTTCAAATCCATTTCTAATCCACCTTTAGTATTCATGAATGCACCGCTATACATAGTCTTTACGAAAAAGGAAATGATAAACATACAACGTTTAGAAATGGAGTTGATACATATGCCACATACGAGCGATAACGAGAAAAAAGCACGCGACAATAATGCAAAGCGCACTCAAAAAAATGAACAAGAGCAAAAAAATATTCAGCAAGGAAAACGTGCATATTCTAAGAAAACCGATCACCTTTGATTACATCGTACATCAACATTAATGTTGATGTACTTTTTTTACATTTTACAGGGAAAAAACATTAAAAATTCACTTCATGTTCACTTCTATATTCTACAATAGCGATAACATATTCGGATGAGGTGTTAGCATGAAAGGAAAAAGTACATTCATTATCACTGCACTAATAAGTATATTAATGCTATCTGCTTGCGGACAAAAAAATGACTCGGCCACAATCGCTACAACAACAAACTCAACCATTACGAAGAGCGATTTCGAAAAACAATTGAAAGATCGATATGGAAAAGACATGCTATACGAAATGGTAGCACAAGATGTTATTACTAAAAAATATAAAGTATCTAATGATGCAGTAGATACAGAAGTAGAAAAAGCAAAAGATCAATATGGAGAACAATTCAAAGCAACACTAGAAAATAATCGTTTAAAAGATGAAGAAGATTTCAAAAATCAAATTAGATTCAAACTTTCATTAAATGAAGCGATTAAACAAAGCGTTACAGAAAAAGATGTGAAAGACCACTATAAACCAGAAATTAAAGCTAGTCACATTTTAGTAAGTGACGAAAATGAAGCGAAAGAAATAAAGAAGAAATTAGATACCGGCACTTCATTTGAAGAATTAGCGAAACAAGAGTCTCAAGATATATTATCAAAAGATAATGGCGGAGACCTCGGATACTTCGGGGCAGGCAAAATGACACCTGAATTTGAAAAAGCTGCCTACAAATTAAAGGTTGGACAAATTAGCAATCCCGTTAAATCACCAAACGGCTATCACATTATTAAACTAACTGATAAAAAAGATTTAAAACCTTACGATAAAGTGAAAGACTCTATACGTAAAGACTTAGAAGAAGAACGTATTGCCGACCCTTCCTTCGGTCAAAAATTATTACAAGATGAATTAAAGAAGGCGAATATTAAAATAAACGATAATGATTTGAAAGATACATTTTCTCATCTTTTTGGGAAAGGGAACTAAAAAACAAGAATGCAAACTTTTTAAACAGTATGCATGATGGTAAATGAGATTATATAAGCATTTTTTAAAATATATCGATTTGTCGACCAAAATTGACAACATAAAGAAGTAGGCTACTTGAGCAGCCTACTTCTTTTATTCTTTCATTAATACTTTCAGCTTTTTCTTCAGACTTTTATAATGCCAATTGATGTGATCTAGTTCTATCTCTACTTCAATTAATATATCTATTAAGTCATCTTTATTTTGCTGAAAGTTCACCATACTCTCAAGCAACTTTTCAAACCTTTGACTACTCTCATATATATCATTTAAATCCGTCGCTAATATTTCACGTTCTTTTTCGGAGGATAATACGGAACGACGTTTTATTAATTGTTCCAGTACATTATCTTGCACTATCATGCCTCCCTTTTAATCCGATGCTTATACCTCTTTCTTTAACATTTCAAAATTAACCACGGATACCACAATACCTCTTCTGCCTCAATTTCCCCATCATCAATTAAATGGATTATCTGCTTTGCATCTTCATACTTATCAACAAGTGATAAATCATTTAATTTCTTGCCAAACGCTTCAAAATCCTCTTGTAAATTGTTATGAATAAAAGAATAAAAATTATTGTTACTAAAGCCACATATATCAAATCCTAATATTTCATCGTTTTCAACATCAACAGGTAATGAACTTTCGAGAAAGTCATATATAGAAACTTTAAAGTCATTTTCTTCTCGCTCATTCATTAAAAAATCCGTCCGATACTCTTCTGAAAGATGCAAACTAATAATCTCTAAATTTTCTATCCCTTTTAAATAATTTCGCTTAAAGAATCTCGCATCTTCTAAATTTTTAAAAGTATTCGGCCACGAGAACTTTTCTTCTTCCATTAGTGTATCTAAAAAAGATTGTCCACTTTCATGTTCCTCTTTACTAATCTTCAACCTTCCATTTATCATCTGAGCAATAGGATCATTTTTATTTGAATTACACCAAGGGAAAAACCAATAATCCGGAAATGTAGGCCGTATCCCATTACATATCGTTAAAATCATTTGTGATAGTCCCTCAATATTGCATTCTTTATAGATAAGTTCCCTATCATAGGAAATTATGAGGTATCCAGCGTTATAAAATTTCATATACATATCTCCTTTTCAAAGAGTTACTAAACATTCATTACAAATGTAGAATCCTCATACTTCCAGTTAGCTATACAGTTTCTACTTTACGGATGCTCTCTAGTTTCTTTGTATTCATCAATAATATATCCTGAATAAGCAGTAGCCTGCCTCTCGTATCCAATTCTCGTTAGTTTTATATCATTAATCCATTGGAAATAATGCGTTAGCTCATGCGCAATAGTAACCAGATAGTACCCTAAAGCGTTATCTTTTCCATTTTTCTGCACCGTATCATAATAATCCCCTGTCGAAATACGAATATACGGCTCAACATTTCGATCAAACGGCCCAAAGAAAGTACCATAGACTAGCTCTCCATCCATTGTCTTTATTTTATATGAAGTTTTCACATAAATAGGTACTCTAATTGGGAAAAAGTATTCTTGGCGCAACCATTTACAAAATTCCTTAATGGCTCTTCTTACTTCAGGATCAACATCTGTATCAAATTTCAATCGTAATCCAGTACGGTGACTCTTCTCTTCTAAATTATAATATTCTTTCCAATTCCTCAGCGTCCAAATATGCATATTATCAGCCTCATTACTTCATATTTCCTAAAGAATGAAGGTTCATTTCGATTATTTGATTGGCTCCCCTAATTTTTCACCATTTTTAGTTTTAATGCTAAAACTATCCTACCTTCTAAAAACTATAGAATAGTTAATCCTATAACTTTTTGATGTTATAACATACCTCTTCTATACTTTTTGCATCCGCTTCAAATGATACTTCATACTCCCATTTTTCACTCTTCAAATCATTTTTAGAAAAAGTAAAGTATACGAAAAATCGATTTCTTTTGAGCTTCACTTTAAGATCCATTTCCTCTTCATCGGCACTCAATACAGCTTCCTTAATTTCTTTTCGTAGTAATGCTTCTAGTTTTTTACCAAATCCAATTATTTCACTCATCAAAAACATTGGCCCTTTATACTCATAATGGACATTATTTGAGGATAAAGCTAAGAAATTCAGTTGTAAATCACGTAAATACAACTCATCATCATTTGGATACAAAGATCCAAATGATGCAATGGTTATCTTTTTTTCGCCCCCTAAAAATACCATCTCAAGTTCTTTTCTTCTTTCCACCATATGACCTTCTTCCATTGTTTATCCTTCTGCGAACAATACCTTAGAGTAATAGCATCATATTCGTAACTTGCGATCACATTTCCTTCTCCATCTGTTTCGTATAGCGGATTACTTTGTATCAAAAAAGTGTATCTCAAAATCAAACTACCTGTTTAGATTTTGAGATACACTGAATTTACTTTTCTTTTTCAAAAATACCAGCTAAGAAGAAACTAACTCCCAGAAAAATTACAATTATCGTGTTAATTGCGTAACCCAAGAACGACATATAGGAAGTAAAACTTATTAAAATAGCATATATTAGACTCACTACTAACACCGTTACCACTTTACATTGTCCTTTTTTAACATAATCGCTAATACAACTACAATTAAACCAACATTATATACACCAATATTTCCTACATTTTATAAACTTCTTCTACACTGTCATAGCATACATAATATGAAAATAACAGCTAAGACCATAAATAATAAGTGCAATCATTGTAATATACCACTTTCCCCCGCACTTCTTTACATACTGCATAAGCCCCCAAAGGCAAAGTAATATAACTGATTGAACTACTAAGATTTTTAATGTCCCCAATAGTGTAGCTATCATAGAATAGGTAATCCATATACTCAAAAATGAACGTATAACTATAACCGCAGCAGCGATTTTTTGATAATAAAATAGTTTTATACTACCCGCATAGTAATCTTGCAAAAGAATAACAGACGCTATTAAAATATTTAAAACAAGAATCACAATAAATTCCAAAACCGCTATCAATTCTTCAATTCTCCTTCTTTAAATTTATTTACGCTTTCCTATCGCATTAGAAATACGCATTAACTTTGCTTTTGTAGAATTCTTCTTCGCTTTAGCTATACTCTCTAACCTCGCTCCTGGAAGCCTTCCAAAATGTTTTTTCGGATTTTTAGCCAATCAGGATACATTACGACCCACCTGTTTAAACGGGACAGTCACTCTTCCTTGGATAGTTTCCCCCAGAAGTCTTGCCCCCCTTTCACAGGAGTTATAAAACCTAAAACTCTCCCTACTCCTCCGAAAGCCAAACCACGTAAAGCACCTGTCCCTGTGGCTTTTAAAGCACCTGTCCAACTATATCCACTCTTCCTGTTTTTGTATAAATAAGAAGCTAATCCAAAACCAGCACCCATTGCTGCACTTGCAACCCACCATGGAGCATGCCCATCAGGATCGATCTTCATTACCGGATTATTGTCTGCATACGTATATCCATTCATTGTAACCGGATCATCCTCATCACCCGGATCCGGATCCAACGATAAGAACACGCCATGATCTGGATTATAATAACGCGCAATCAGATAATACACACCAATCTCTTTATCATACATGTATCCCGCATATCCAAATGGATTATCTGCTGCGATACCTTTCGTATCACTCTTTAATACGTTGCCCCATGCATCATATTCATACGTGGCTACAACTTCTTTATTTTGATTTGCCATCGCAACGACATCACTGTGACATATATAAAGAAAGAAGAGCCTATATTCGCTCTTCCTTCCACAAATCATTTCTCTATTTATTCTTCATCCTCTTCTACATCATATGATAGATCTTCATTTGCTTCATTCATACACACATTTAACAAATGAATCTTTCTAACCACTAATTTTTCTGGTGATATATTAATAGCCTCTAAAAGCAAACTGAATATACATGTAAGTACCAACACCATAAATAACAAAAGCAATTATAGTAATTAACCAATTTTCATGAGTTTTTTGTACATACTTCGAGAATGCCCAAATAAGAAGTAAAATGATTAGCTGAATTGCAATCACCTTTGAGATAGCAATTATAGTGGTTTCCGTAACAAATATTACCCATGCCCCGAACAACATACGGATACCAAAAATAATCGTCCCAATACGTGTTTCAGTATATTGTTTATTTATATTTATAAAAAATATATCTTGCAACATAACAGTTAATGTTAATACAGCTACTAAAGCCAAGATAGAAGCAAATTCTAAAATTTCTATAAACACTTTTAGTCTCCCTTCATTAACGTCTTCCCACTGCATTCGAAATCTTCATAAGTTTCGCTGTCGTTGAATTTTTAAATGCTTTTTCCCTTTGCTTTTTTGCCCTTTTCATTCCATCAAGTCTAGCACCTGGGTGCCTTTTAATCTGTTTTATAGGATTCTTCTTAAAACGTTCATAATTGGATTTTAATTGTCTAACTACTGGCTTATATCCTTTTTGAACCACTCTTTTTCCAACATTAAAGTGAGAAAGATATCCAAATGTTCGTCCTATCCCACCAAACAATACACCTTTAGCTGCTCCATATCCCGCTGCTTTAAGTCCACCCTTCCATGTATAACCTTTATTTCTGTTTTTATACAGATACTTTCCTACTTCCCAAGCAGCACCACCTAATGCACCAGTTACCCACCAAGCTACATGCCCATCCGGATCCACCATCATCACCGGATTATTATCACCATACGTATACCCATTCATTGTAATCGGATCATCCTCATCACCCGGATCAGGATCCACCGATAAGAACACACCATGATCTGGATTATAGTATCTCGCAATCAAGTAATACATACTAATTTCTTTATCATACATGTATCCCGCATATCCAAATGGATTGTCTGCGGCGATACCTTTCGTATCACTCTTTAATACGTTACCCCACGAATCATATTCATACGTTGCAACAACTTCTCTATTTTGATCTGTCATCGCAACTACATCACCACGAGGGTTATAGTGGTAGTATACTGTTTGTCCTTGCGATTTCATTGCTAGACGTGTACCACTTGTAGAATATACATATTGACGAAGGACTTTTCCACTTCCATCTGTTTCATACAATGGATTGATACTATCTCCATCATAGAAGTAGCGTGTTACTGTTCCACTTATATTCTTTTCAATACGACGATTATCCTCGTCATACTTATATGTTGCAAATGCATCGCTCTCACCTTGTTTTGTGATAGCTACAATCTGGTCATCTTCATTCCACGTATATTTGTACTTTCCATCCGATGTACGATTGCCATTCGCATCATACGTTAACGATTCGTTTCCGAATTTTACAAGCTGATTTCCTTCATTAAACGTTGCCGCTATAGACTTTGTTTCTGTTCCATTCTCTACAACTTTCACACTTGTACGGTTGCCAAATCCATCATATGTGTACGATTTACTTGTTCCGTTTTGTAATGTCTCGTTTAATAGTTGGTTGATCGGGTCATATACAAAGTTTGTTTCTGTTACTTTTCCGCCCGCACCTTCATGTTTAATCTTCGTACGGTTACCCGCTTGGTCATATTCATATCGTTCAGAAAGTAGAATACTGTTTGACGTACCTACTACTAAATCTTTAATTTTGTTCGCATGGTCATAGTTGAATGTAGAACCTGAACCATTTCCGGCTGTATACGTACGAACATTCCCTTGATCATCGTAATCAAATCGATACGTTTGAGAACCGTCTGTCACACGAATATTTTGATCTAACGTGTTGTAGTCATACGATACTTTATTTGTGTATCCACCTTGCGTTACTGTTTGTTCTTTTAGCTTTTCTGTCTTACTGTTTGCTTTGTCATGATATGCCCAGTCAATTTTTCCGCCCCGGCTATCCGTTGCACTTGTGACGCGGTCTGCCTTATCGTATGTTTTCGTACGTTCTACACCGTTGACATGGTCTTTGACTTTCGTAACTTGTCCATTCTCATCACGTTCGAATGTAACTGAATCTTTTCCATTTCGCTTTTCACCAATGACGCGATCCGCTGAATCATATACAGATTCTAAAATCGAACCATTTGGCATTTTTGTCTGAATTTTGTTTGCATTTTCATCATATGTGTGTTCAATACGACGGTTTAACGCATCGATATACACTGTATTTTTATTATCTACATCATATTCATATTTGTGTGTTTGTGTTTTCCCACCAAACATGACAGATTTCTCTGTTGTATTTCCATTATGATCATAAAGATAATTTACAGAAGTACCATTTTTCAGGGTAACCTTTGTTAATAGATTATCTTTATTGTAATCATATAATTTTGTATTTCCTTTTTCATCTGTCTCGCTCTTTTTATTTCCTGATGCATCGTACGTGAATGTATTTTTTTGCCCCTCTTCATCATATGCAGCAACAACATTTCCGTCGTTGTCGTACTCATTTTTAATAAGAGCATTTCCTTCTAATAAACGAACATCATCAAACCATACTTTTCCTTTATTATTGTTTCTAAATAATAGGTACACTTGAATACGCTTAATTGGTTTCTTAGCTGGAATGACAACCGCACTACGGTTCCAATCATTTGTCCCACTTGGGAATTTCGCTTGATAATTTTCACCGCTGCCATCTTGATAATGTACATCTGCCCAAACAGAGTAGTCTCTAGATAATTTATCTGGAGCATCATTTTCTACATTTTCAGATTTAGACATTCCTGTTAGCGTTAATGTTTCTGCCTTTTTCTGATTTAAGTCTATATGCTGACCATATCCTACATTTGAACCACCGTATTGGCTACGCTCTAATAAAATAGACGAACCTCCTGTAAAACTTTCCTGATGAGAAACATCTTTTGGATCACAACTTGTTCCGTCTCCTCGAATCCATCCAGGAATACATCCTTGTTCCGTTACATTCTCTACACTACTATTTGTAATAGGATTGAAGCTAGAAGAAACTTCTCCTTTTTTAAAATAATCCCCAACACTTCGGATAACATCAAGAAAATATAGAATTTTCAATTAATTTGTCTTTTTTTACAAAAAAATGAAATAAAAAAAAGACCTATTTTCCTCCTAACAAACTAGAGAAAAATAGATCTTTTTCATTCACTTTATTTTTTAAAGTAAGTCCAGCCTTCTTCTTGGTAAATCTTTTCTTCTTTCATCAGTTTACCAAGTGCACGCTTAAATGCAGCCTTACTCATATTGAAACGTTCTTTAATGTCTTCTGGGTTGCTCTTATCCCAAAACGGCATCGCTCCGCCTCGTTCTTCCATATATGCATAAAGTACTGCTGCATCATCTTCCATTCCTTCTTCTTTACGAGGAAGAAGTGAAATGTTGATTGTACCGTCATCTTTTACGTCAATGATACGGCCTGTTACGCGCTCACCGATGCGGACTTGTTCTTTTCTTTCTGTATGGTGTAAGAAAGCACGGAAATGCTCGTCAGTTAGTATGAACGAACCAACTTGAAGTGAGCGATACACACGTCCATTTACGTTTTTATTACGCATAGATGGCGTTGCATCTACGATAATTTCTTGCATATCACTGTCTCTTGCCGGAAGAGCAATTAAACGATCACGATTCGTTAATTTTAACGTACAATATAATTCGTCGCCTTCCTGAGGCCATACTGGCATATAAATTGGAAACTCATCAAGTGGAATTAGTATATCTTTTGATACACCAATATCAACAAACACACCTAAACTAGGAATAACTTCTACAACCTTTACCCAATTCCAATCATGTGTTGTAATAATTGGTTCCTTCATTGTTGCTGAAATACGATTTTGGTGATCAAGGTATAAGAATACATCAATCGTATCGCCTTCTGCAATTTCTCCAGCTAATTCGTTTTTATGTAGGAAGATTTCTTCCTCTTCGTTTCCAACCATATATCCGATTTCCGTTTCGCGTAAAACAGTTACCTGTTCAATCGATCCTAATTGCAAATACATATTTTTTAATTCCCTTCTATATATATAAAGTTATCTTTTTTATCATTCCAAACAAAAGTTAATTATAACACGATTTTTCCTTTATTTGTCCAACTGCCCAAAATTCACTATAATTAAATAAAGACTTTATCTATAGGACTATATTACCCTACGGATGATCCGTCAAAACACTTAAGTTGCAACACTCTATCTAATCGATGTATTTTCCGCTATACTTTAATATGTATATTACATAGCCTATTTAGGTGCATTAAAAGATAGAAATTTATTTGGAGGTGCTAACTATGGCAAAAGAGAGTTCTTTTGACATCGTTTCGAAAGTAGAATTACCTGAAGTAACAAACGCAATTAACATCGCATTAAAGGAAATCCAAAACCGATATGACTTTAAAGGTAGTAAAAGTGATATTAAATTAGAAAAAGAAGTACTTGTTTTAACTTCTGATGACGAGTTCAAATTAGACCAAGTAAAAGATGTTCTAATTTCTAAACTTGTAAAACGTAACGTTCCAATTAAAAACTTGGACTACGGAAAAGTTGAAACTGCATCTGGTAACACTGTTCGCCAGCGTGCAACTCTGCAACAAGGTATCGATAAAGATAACGCGAAAAAAATCAACAACATCATTAAAGAAATGAAATTAAAAGTGAAAACACAAGTGCAAGATGACCAAGTACGCGTAACAGCGAAAAGCCGTGATGACTTACAAGCAGTAATCGCAGCCGTTCGCAGCGTTGACTTACCAATCGACGTACAGTTCATTAACTATCGCTAAAAAGAAAACTCCTCTCATTAGAGGAGTTTTTTACTTATTAAGGGTTATAACATTTTAAGTTGTACACATTTTTAAGAGCAACACATTATCGCTTTATCAAATGATTTTTCTGGAATATAAACTTTATCATTTTCAACTTTGTATTTAATATTATTTCTCTTAAGAACCGCTGTATCGACAGAATGAACACTATCGCCCCACTGAACAAATTCCCCATCATCACCGTTGGCCCAAAAATACAAACTTACGAATACGATAAGAAGACAAAAACATAGAGCGAACAACTTCTTTCTCCTCAAATATCTCACCTCATCTTGAACTGTAAACAGACTACCCAAAAGAAGAGTTACTCATTTCCGTTTCTTTTTAACCGTAATTAAAAAAGTAATAAATAATACGTTCACACCAACTATTAAGGAAATAAATAACCAATTCACACCAGTTTCTTCGCTAACTTTATACACATTCGACTCTTCGCGCTTTAAAACAAGGTAAAATTTTCCGTTTTCTTCTCTTATAATTTCGTCTTCTAACAATCCTCTTAACTCTTGTTTATCACCAATTGCACTTACAGGTAAGGAAACTTTTTGCGTTTCTTTCGTATTATTAATCGCTACTAATGTTACTTCGTCTTTATACTTTCTTTTTAGTATACTCATTCCATCTTTATCATATAGAAGTTCAAACGTACCGCGTCGTAAAGATGGTCTCGCTTGTCTAAGTTCACCTAGCTTCGTTATATGCTGCATAAACTTTTCATCCGATTTAAAATCCATTAATCGTCTATTATCTGGAGCATCTCCCCCATCTAATGCGATTTCAGTTCCGTAATAAAAATTCGGTATCCCCGGGGATGTTAATAAGTAAGTGATCGCTAGTTTTAAACGAGACGGCGGGTAATACATATTTTCTTTTGCAATACGCGCAAACCGCTTTGTTTCTTGATTATCTAAAAACGTAGCGAATTCCTCTTCTTTTCCGCTCACATCATATAAAGGTTTCACAGACATATCTACTTTTGAAAATGACTCTACTATTTTTTTATAGTACTCATTATCTTCCTTTGTCATAATGCGAAAATCTTTCTTTACCTTCTGCAAATCCTTTTGCACTTCATCCCAAAAAGTACGCGGCTTTTTTTCACTATGTATCACATAACTTCCGTCTAAATCGACTTCTTTTATCCACCATTTCATCGAGTCTATTAATCTTTGTTCATTTTCTTCATACGTAAATTGAAAGACAACTTTCATTCCTTTTTGATGAGCCTCATTTACAAGTTCTTTCACATCATTTTCTGTTCCGAAATGTTCATTTACTTTTTGAAAGTTTCGAACGCCTAATCCATCATACTTTTCACTTTCAAAAAGCGGTGAAAGCATAATAGTAGTAAATCCCATTTCTTTTATGTAGTCCAATCTTTTTATAATCCCTCTTATATCTCCGCCCTGATACCCTTCTAAATTACCAACGTCTAACTGTTTGTCATTTTTCGGTTCTCCGTTATTGAAGCGATCAATCATAATGGAATATATAACTTCATCTCGCCATTCCCTTTTTTCTTCCGCAAAAGTATGTACTGGTACAAACAAAATAACAGCTAAACAAAAACAAATGAATAGTTCCTTAGTCCATATTTTTTTCACACGCATCCCCCAAACTTCCAATTGTAAGAATATTATACCAATTATCAGAACAAATCGCATACGTTGATTTTATTCCTCCAAAATACCTAATGTCAGGTTTTCTAACATGACTTAAAAAGTTTTCTGAATTTTTAGTTGATTTTTCTTTTTATTTCGAATATGATATGAAACATAACAAGTCGATGTTATTTTTTCTAACATCATAGGAGGAGAGAGAATGAATACGGGAGATACAGTTTTTATTTTTGTAACTACAGTAATGGTCATGTTGATGACACCAGGATTAGCACTTTTTTACGGGGGTATGGTTCGCAGTAAAAACGTACTCAGCACGACCATGCACAGTTATAGCGCAATGGCTATCGTTTCGATTCAATGGATTGTTATCGGTTATTCTTTATCATTCGGACCAGATTGGCACGGACTTATCGGCAATCTCGATTGGTTCGGTTTAAACGGAGTTACCTACGCACCAAACCCAGACTACTCATCTACTATTCCTCACAATTTATTTATGATGTTCCAACTCATGTTCGCTATTTTAACTCCCGCTTTAATTTCAGGTGCATTCGCTGAAAGAATGCGATTTTCTGCCTTTCTTATTTTTATCCTTCTTTGGACAACAATCGTTTACAATCCTGTCGCTCATTGGGTATGGGGCGTTGGTGGATGGCTGAGAGAACTTGGGGCGCTCGACTTCGCTGGCGGTAATGTCGTTCATATCACATCTGGTGTTGCCGGTCTTGTATTAGCTATTTTCCTAGGAAAACGAAAAAACATAAGCGGTACCTCTCCTCACCATTTACCATTTACAATGTTAGGCGCAGGCTTACTCTGGTTCGGCTGGTTCGGTTTTAACGTCGGTAGTGCATTATCTTTAAATGACGTAGCTTTAACTGCATTTATTAATACAAATATAGCCGCTGCTGCTTCAGCTCTAACTTGGATGCTCTCTGAATGGTTCTTCCAATCAAAGCCGACTGCGATGGGTGCTGCTTGTGGGGTTGTTTCTGGTTTAGTCGCCATTACGCCAGCTTGTGGATTCGTTACACCTTTCTCCGCTCTTCTTATCGGAGCAATTGGCGGTATATTATGTTTCGGTGCTGTCTTCTTCTTAAAAAACAAATTCGGATACGATGATACACTTGATGCCTTTGGATGCCACGGCATCGGAGGAACTTGGGGCGGTATTGCAACTGGACTATTTGCAACTACTACTGTAAACGGTGATGGCGCTAACGGATTATTTTACGGAAACGCCACTCTCCTTTTCAAACAACTTGTAGCAATCGGTGCAACATATGCATTCACGATCATAATGACGTACGCCATCGTTAAAACCATTAACTTCTTCCTCCCTGTTCGCGTCGATGAGCACGAAGAACAAATGGGGCTTGATATTTCGATGCACGGGGAGAAAGCTTATGAGTATACAGAGCGAGTGAACTAAAAAAGAGATGCAATCTACTACTGATAGATTGCATCTCTTTTTATCGTACTTGTTGGCTGTATACCCCGGCCTGTATCAATATAAATATATCAGCGATTCTTCGGATATATCGACGATTTTTTAAATATATCAGCGATTCTTTCAATATATCGACGGTTCGACACGATATATCGATTTACCAACAAATTCCGACATAGCAGAAGCGAAGAATACCCCCTAACGCTACAAGTAAAATAAAAAGACGACCGAAAATTCTTCTAGTCGTCTTTTCCTATTTATTTCGGAGTATTTCCTACATATTGCGTAATATCAACATTTAATGCCTGCGCTAAACGCATGCCGTACTCTTGATCTGCACGGAAGAAGTTACAAACAGCTAATAATTTCGTACGTTCATTTACGTCTTTTAGATCATTTGTTAAGTTTGCAATTAAGTTATCTTGCTCTTCTTTAGAGAATGAACGGTAACGCTCACCCGCTTGTTTGAAGTCATTTGGTTTGTCAATTTTTTCACGAGATACGTAGCCTTCTACTTTCATAGTTGAATCGCGGTAAGCTGGATCTTCAACCGGATTTTCAGTATGACGGCTCGGTTCGTAGTTTATTGTAGATGGGTTTTGATCCACTTGCATCGCACCATCACGTTGTTGGTTACGAACAGCTGCGTACGGGCAGTTTACAGGAATTTGTAAATAGTTTGCACCAAGGCGATAACGCTGCGTATCTGGGTAAGAGAATAAACGACCTTGTAATAATTTATCTTCAGATGGTTCAATACCATTTACAGTTGCACTTGGAGTAAACGCCGCTTGTTCTACTTCCGCAAAGAAGTTTTTCGGGTTACGATTTAACGTCATTGTCCCTACTTCTATTAACGGGAAGCGATCTTCTGGCCATACTTTCGTTGGATCTAGTGGATCGAAATCTAAAGAGTCCGTTTCATCTAGTTGCATTACTTGTACGTGTAAATCCCATTTTGGGTAGTTTCCTTTTTCGATTGCATCGAATAAGTCACGAGTTGCATGATTGAAGTCTTTACCTTGCACTTGCTCGACTTCTTTTGCACTTAAATTACGTACACCTTGCTGTGGCTTCCAGTGATATTTAATGTAAACAATTTTACCTTCTGCATTAATCCATTTAAATGAATGCACGCCGAAACCTTCCATTTCACGGTAGTTTGCCGGTGTACCATAATCAGAAAATACCCATGTCATCATATGTGTAGATTCTGGAGTTAACGTCATGAAATCCCAGTAACGATCTGGCGTTTGAACATTTGTATCAGGTGCTGGCTTTAAAGAATGCACCATGTCAGGGAATTTAATTGCGTCACGAATGAAGAAAACAGGTAAATGGTTACCTACGATATCGTAGTTTCCTTCTTCTGTATAAAATTTAACGGCGAACCCGCGCGGATCACGCGCTGTTTCAGGAGAACCTTGACCATGAATAACCGTTGAGAAACGAACAAATACAGGCGTTTCAGTTCCTTCATTTTGTAAAAACGCTGCTTTCGTATATTGTTTCATGCTGTTTTTCGTTACGAATACACCGTGAGCACCTGCACCACGTGCATGCACAACACGCTCCGGAATACGTTCACGATCAAAGTGTGCAAGTTTTTCTACTAAATGATAGTCTTCTAACAATACCGGTCCACGGCGACCAGCTGTACGAGAATTTTGGTTGTCTCCAACTGGAGCACCTTGGTTTGTTGTTAAGCGATTATTTGGATTCATCTAGGGGGATCCTCCTCTTTCTTTAACGGTAATTATTATTTATTTAAAATTATTATAAACTAATTATTATTCAAAACTAAATCCTTGTCAACTATTTCCTTCATTTTTTTGGAAACAATTCCAGTTAAACAATCGATAAATACAGATTGTGCATTGGGCATATTCGGTCTAAAATATGCGGCATTTAATTCCTCAGTTACAACTTTACATTCATAATCGTTATCATATAAAACTTCTAAATCGAGCAATGTGTTTTAAACCTAAGTAACAAACAAATTCATACTCTGTAAACATTTTATTCATTGAATCTGTTAATTTATGCGCCTGCGCTTTCGTTATTTTCGAAAGCGGTGAAATTCCTCCAATTGCTTCATACCGTCCGGTTAAATTTTGGAGTGCCTCTTCAGATGATTTACACCGTGACGAATGTGAGTATAATAGGCCTCTACATCCTCTAATGACTCTGGCGTTCCATACACCATCACAAACAAACCTATTTTCTTCTTCGCCCTCTATATAACACCTCAATTTTTGAAATGAGAATCTTTTTCAAGAACATTTGTTTTCAAGTATAACAAGCAATAATAAATACGTCAAAATAATAATTCTAAATAAGTATTATTTCTAATATGATTTTTAATTTTATATGACAATTTATTTAATAAAAAAGCAGCTCACAACAATTTGCAAGCCGCCCTTTTCCCTATTCTTTTATATTCACCCCATACTCTTTAAACCAAACATGAATTTGTGCTAAATGAGCTAAAAGTTGAGGCCCTGTCATTAATTGACCAAACCATGGCGTTCGGAATGCACTTCCGCCCGACTCAATCAACCCGCTCAATTGCTCCTTATCGAACAATTCATGCAAAATTGAGCCTTTATCAGTTAATAAATCTTGGAGCCATACTGTGACTGCTTTCGTATAGTGCGGATTATGTGTTTTCGGATACGGGCTTTTCTTTCGATACAATATATCATTTGGAAGTAATCCTTCTAACGCCTTACGCAATAGACCTTTTTCGCGGTTTTTATACATTTTCATTTCCCAAGGAATATTCCACGCATATTCGACAAGTCGGTGGTCCGCAAACGGAACGCGTACTTCTAAGCTTGCCCCCATACTCATACGGTCTTTTCTGTCTAATAATGTTGTCATAAACCATACCATGTTTAAATAAAATAATTGTCGCCTCTTCGCTTCTAATGGGCTTTCTCCCTCTAAAATAGGAACTTCTTGAACGGATTCTTCATAGCGTTGTTGCACATATTGTTGTAAATTTAATTTATTTCTCCATTCTTTCTTTAGAAGTTGTTCACGCGCTTCTGTAGAACGCATCCACGGAAATGCACTTGATTGTAAATCATCTTCTCTATAAAACCACGGATAACCACCGAATATTTCATCTGCACATTCTCCAGATAATCCGACGACAAAATCTTGTTTTATTTCACGGCAAAACCATAATAATGACGAATCAATATCTGCCATACCAGGCAAATCACGAACGAGTACTGCTTCTGTTAAATACTGTGCTAGTTGTTCATTAGAAATGACGCAGCGATGGTGGATTGTTTGAAATGTCTCTGTCATTAAATTAATAAATGGAGCATCTGAATTCGGCTGAAACGCATTCGCTTTAAAGTATTTTTCGTTATCTTCATAGTCAACAGAATACGTGTGTAATTGCCCTTTTCCTGATCTTTCATACTCTTTTGCAGCTATTGCTGTTATAGCACTTGAATCTACACCGCCTGATAAAAAAGTGCATAGTGGTACGTCAGAAACTAATTGTCTCGTAATCGCATCTTGTAATAAAAAACGAGTTTTCTCTACTGTTTCTTCAAATGAATCTTCATGTTTTTTACTTTCCACATTCCAATATCTCCATATGCATAAACCGTCTTTTGAGAACGTCATTGCATGACCCGGGCGCAGTTCTTGAATACCAGCATATATACCGTGACCAGGTGTTCTAGATGGGCCAAGGCCGAATATTTCCGATAATCCTTCTAACGTTACTTCCACCTTCACATCTGGATGCGCTAGTATCGCTTTTAATTCTGAACCAAATAATAATCGTCCGCTATCATATTTATAAAAAAGCGGTTTTACACCTAATCTATCTCTCGCAATAAAGACTCGTTCATTTTTCTCATCCCATACTGCAAACGCATATATGCCGTTTAAATGATCAACACATTCTTCTTTCCATTCAATATAAGAGGCCAATAGTACTTCTGTATCGGAATGCCCTTTAAATGTATAACCTCTTCTTAATAACTCTTTGCGAATATCTTCTGTATTGTAGAGCTCTCCGTTATAGCAAATCGCATAACTAGTTTCATCTTTCAAACAAGTCATGGGTTGTTTACCACCTTCAGGATCTACAACGATTAACCGTTTATGCCCAAATGCGACGTTCCCTTTAATCCAAACTTTATTATCATCTGGACCGCGTTTCGCTAGCGTTTCCGCCATCTTCGTCACGATGTCCCTTTCCCCTTCTAATGAGCGTTTATAATCCACCCATCCTGTAATCCCGCACATAAAATCATCCTTCCTAATCTAATATCTGTTTCTGAACGTGCAGTAATCCCCACCCTATGAGTGCGGATACATAAAAACAACAAACTTGACGATAACTAACTATCCATATATGGAATAGCAGTTTCACAGTGTAAAGCGTGTTTTATTGTATGCCCATCTCTCTTTAGGTGTGTCTAGTTATAAAGAACGTACGAACTGTCCATAACAAGAATAACTATTTCTATAAAAGGAGAAATGAACTATGGTACAACGCAAACATATTTTGTATAACCAACCGCGCGCTCATACAGTCGGTAATGTCGAATATATAAACAATGAATGGGTATTCTTTGATGATGAAAATGATGAGGCTTTTCTATTAGAAGATATTGCCGAAGATGGTTTTGAAATTTTATATAACAACAATTGGCTACCAGCTCGTTTTTATGAACAAGACATATTACAAATTGCAAATGAACAACATTCTCTCCAAAACGGGGAAATGATACGAATTCGAAAAAAATTACTTCTTAGCTATCATGAATGGCTTGAAGAGTTACCTGACTCTGTCTTTACATTATTAACCGAATCATTGCAATCACTTAATTACTCTTTATACGATTGCATGTATTGTCATAATTATTTATCATTCTTACCGAAAGATGAAGCATGCGAAGGAGTAAATATTCTTTTGTTCGATAACGACGAAATGATTTGTACATTGCAGCATCATTTCGTACGCCACTCTTCCTCTAATAAAAATATTTTGCGATTTACGAAAGTAAACGGAGAAGAGTTGCATCTCGATGCGACATAAAATAAAAAAACCACCTTATCTCCCAAATATTTGAGATTATAAGGTGGTTTTATTTTTAATTAAAATACTTGCCAACCAATCGGTAATTTCAAACCAAGATAAAATACCGCTACAAGCGCGATAACAAATAATCCCCAAAATGCCCCTGTTGCTTTGTTCTTGCTCATTTTCACAAGAACCATTTCCATTCCAGCGATTACTAATATACCAGCTAGCATTTTTAGACCGTACCACATGTGATAGCTCTTATCGACTATAGTTTGATCTAGGTATAACCAAACGCCTGTCACAATAATGATAATGTACATAAGGCGAAGCCCCATATGTACACCTTTACCTTTTCTTCCTGCTGAATAAAGTGAATACGCAACGAAGAATAAAATTAATCCTAACGCCCATGCTGTAATATGCATATGTACCATCGTATCCCTGCCTCCTCTTTTCACACTTTTTCACTCTATATGATAACATGTTCATTTATTTTCAGGAAATGTTTCGCTTTTTTATATTTAAATGATATAATATTTAGAGTATTTACAAACTTCTTGTAATAACAAAAGGGGGAACAATCATGATTCAAACTAAAGATATTATCGAACTTACAGACACATACGGGGCAAATAACTACCATCCACTTCCAATCGTTATTTCTAAAGCAGAAGGCGTTTGGGTAGAAGATCCTGAAGGAAACCGCTATATGGACTTATTAAGTGCATATTCTGCAGTAAACCAAGGTCATCGTCATCCAAAAATCATTAACGCTTTAATTGACCAAGCTAATCGAGTTACGTTAACTTCTCGTGCTTTCCATAGCGATCAATTAGGTCCTTGGTACGAAAAAGTTGCGAAACTAACAAATAAAAATATGGTACTTCCTATGAATACAGGCGCAGAGGCTGTTGAAACTGCAATTAAAACAGCTCGTCGCTGGGCTTACGATGTGAAAAAGGTAGAGGCAAACCGTGCAGAAATCATCGTTTGTGAAGATAACTTCCACGGACGTACAATGGGTGCTGTTTCTATGTCATCAAACGAAGAGTACAAGCGCGGCTTCGGTCCAATGCTTCCTGGCATTATTGTAATTCCTTACGGTGATTTAGAAGCGTTAAAAGCTGCGATTACACCAAATACAGCTGCATTCATTTTAGAGCCAATTCAAGGTGAAGCAGGAATTAACATTCCACCAGCTGGTTTCTTACAAGAAGCTTTTGAAGTATGTAAAAAAGAAAACGTTTTATTCGTAGCAGATGAAATCCAAACAGGCTTAGGCCGTACTGGTAAAGTATTTGCTTGCGACTGGGACAATGTAACTCCTGACATGTACATACTTGGTAAAGCACTTGGCGGCGGCGTATTCCCAATCTCTTGTGTTGCAGCAAACAGCGACATTTTAGGCGTATTCGAGCCAGGTTCTCACGGTTCTACATTCGGTGGTAACCCACTTGCATGTGCTGTTTCTATCGCAGCTCTTGAAGTATTAGAAGAAGAAAAATTAACAGAGCGTTCTCTTCAATTAGGAGAAAAACTAGTTGGGCAATTAAAAGAAATTGATAACCCAATGATTACTGATATTCGCGGTAAAGGTTTATTCATCGGTATCGAATTAAACGAGGCAGCTCGTCCTTACTGTGAACAACTAAAAGCAGCTGGGCTATTATGTAAAGAAACACACGAAAACGTAATTCGTATTGCACCACCTCTAGTAATCTCTGAAGAAGACTTAGAGTGGGCATTCCAAAAAATTAAAGCTGTACTATCTTAATCATAGTGAGGTTGTCCTAAATATAGGACAACCTCTTTCTTTTTTTAGTAATTTACCGTAAAATAAAATTGAATATTCTGTTTTTCGTTAAAAAGGGGGTAACTGTATGCTTTTGAAATACGGTAAACACATTAACCATTTAGCTACAATTTTTATTTCTATGACATTCATCGGCTTCATATTATCTACAACTCTACTCAGTCATTATTCAACTCCTAATACATTCACACTACTTAAAACATCATTTTGGACTGCTGTTTTCCTTACAATTATCGGTTTTGGCCGTGAGAGAAGCGCACTTGCAGTTATGCTAATTGGAATTTGCACTTTAGCATTAATCGGATTGTATATTTTCGCCATTATAGATTACTCCGTTAATCCACGCCCATAGAAAAGAGCTATCTTTTCACAAGATAGCTCTTTTTTTCATTTCACTATATTTCTTAGCGTACCAATTCCCTCTACTGTAACAACAACTTCATCACCAGCATGCAAAAACTTCGGTGGTGTAAAACCTTTACCAACACCAGCTGGTGTCCCTGTTGCAATGATATCTCCTGGCTCTAATGTCATACCTTTACTTATAGTTGAAATAATTTCTTCTACTGAAAAAATCATTTCTCTCGTATTTGAAGTTTGCCTTACTTCTCCATTTACCACTGTTTCAATGTGTAATGCATTCGGCGTTCTAACCATCGATTTATGAATTAAATACGGTCCCATTGGACAAAATGTATCGAAACTTTTCCCTAGGAAAAATTGTTTATGTTTTCTTTGAATATCCCGAGCAGTTACATCATTTATAACTGTATATCCAAAAACATGATCAAGAGCTTTTTCTATTTTTATTTGTTTCCCTCGCTTACCGATAACGATTGCTAGTTCACCTTCGTAATCAAGTTCATTCGTTGCATGAGGGTGACCATTAATTTGCTCATCAATTCCGATCACTGTTGTTGGCGCCTTTGTAAAAATCATTATATTTTCAGGGATAGACTCTACTCCGCCCATTTCTACCGCATGCTCACGATAGTTCTTTCCAACGCAAAGAATATTTTTTCTCGGCCTTGGAATCGGTGCTAATATTTTCACCTCTGCTAACGGATAATACGCCGATCCCGCATTTTCCTTCGCCCAATTTACAATGTCGCTCACTTTCTCAAGACATTCGCTTCCTCTTTCAATACACTCTAACATGGTAATTGGGATAGTAACCTTTTCCCCTTTTTGTCTTTGCGCTTCTCTTAAATGCAATACTTTTTCTTCCTCTTCATCCACAATACCTACAAATACCTTTTCTTCTTTCTTCGCCGTTACAAAACGCAACATTCCCACTCTCCATCCTAAAACTCATACCTTATAATTGTATTCGCATCCTTAAGAAAAAAACCTTCTCACGCACGCTAATTTTTACAATATTCCTCCCTTCTTACATTCGTTCCTCACCCTTCATTTGACATAAAATGTAGAAATTATACTTTTTTTGGCGAAGGTGTTTCTTTTTTATGGAATTTTTGTATAATATGTACTACATATATACATAAAATTTATTGAGAGATGGAGCCGATTTCAATGTTTGAGCAAGCTATCGAAAAAAAACGCGAAAAAATGATCTATTTTGCTGAACGCTACGGAATGACTTCTCAAAAAACAGTGGATTGTAGCCAAGAACTGGACAGGCTCTTAAATGTTGTTTGGCCTATACATACAGATTGCACACATACTCAAATGTTCGAAACACATACGCAATAACGTATGTGTTTCTTTTATTTCAAAAAAGGACACATTTTATTGAAAACGCCCATACAATAGTAGAAAAGAAAATTTTAAAAATGAAAGGTGTTTTGTATGCCAGCTATGGTCGGACATATTCGTATCGTTAATATTGGATCAAGTGGTATTTTTCATATTGGAGATGTATTTGCGATTAGGCCTATTAGTTATTCACGCGCTTTTGCCGGAGCCGGTTCATTTAACGTTGGGGATAACGTCTCTGTCTACAATTATCAAAGCTCAACGACTGTCAATGATTCAGATGTAATTGATCAAGCAATAATCGGTTCGAGCTAAAGGAGGCGATTGCATTGAATTTTTATGTGAACCAAAGTATCATCATTAACAGCATTAGAATCGATAGCATTACGACCTCTTCCGTTTTTCAAATTGGAACTGCAGGTAGTATTAAGGCTCTTTCTAAATTCTCAAATTCTGGCGGATTTACAGAACCTCTTCGCCCTTTACATGCGAAAGGACAAATTATTTCTATTAAACCTTCAACTAGTTCTTCTTAGACCATCCTTATCATAAATATATAGCATTAATATACCCTCCCTATTGAAAAGGAGGTTTCACAAAATGAATCAAGATATATACACTTACCTACACCAACTTCAGCAAGCTCTCCAAATACAGCAGCAAACTATTCTAAATCTTGAAGAGCAAGTTCGCCTACTACAAGAAGAGCTTAATGAGTTAAAAAGTCGTCCCTCCTCTTCTATAGGAAAAGTGGAATATAAATTTGATCAATTAAAAGTAGAGAATTTAAACGGCACTTTAAATATTGGCTTGAATCCATTTTCAACAAAAGAGCAACAAATTGAAGATTTTCAAGTAGATACAGAAACACTAAAAGTAAATCCTGAAACAGAAATAAATCCAGACTTTTATCAAGGTATCCTTCAAGAAATGCATCGCTATTTAGATGAAGAAGCATATAGTCGAATTCTCCATTTTGAACAAGAAGAGAGAACGCCGCTTGATGAGATGTATCGACAAATGATGGTGGATGACATAAAAAAACAGATGGAACATAGACTTCCGTATTATTTGTCACAAGTTCAATCGTATGAGGGTATTTCCACAGATCCCGATTATTTACGAGACGTCATTATTCAAGCGATGAAACAAGATATTGACAAAGCCTTCCTTTCCTTTATTCAACACATACCGGGCAATTTCCGAAAGGAGTAAGTATGTATGAATTTAAATGTTGTGAACCGTGAGTTAAAAGTAGGACAGATTAAAATGAACGGGGTTTCTTCTTCCGCATTATTTTTAATTGGAGATGCTAACCTTCTCATCCTTTCTTCAATTCTTGATACGCCATTCGAATCCGTTACAGAGGGGCCATTTGTACCATTAGTAACAGATGTCCCTCCGACTCCAGGTTGAGGAGAGGAAAAATTATGCTCCGTCATACTTCAATTGTACAAAATGTTTCTATCATTTCTATGGGTGTTGCAGCCGTCTTCCAGGTCGGGGATGCTAATCAAATAGAATTAAAAAATAGAGCGCTTATCGTTCACCGAGAAATCCCTTGTTATATAAAAGGTGAAGGTCGTTTTGATGCGTTTGAAATCTTTACAGATGAATACATTACAATTCCAAAGCGAACAACAGATGTAAAAATGAATATTGTAAATGAGTGCCCTTTTATTGAAGTAAATGATGTTCACTTGCGAACAATTTTAAATTCCGCGTGCTTCCAAATCGGCAATGTTGACTATGTTTTTAATAATTCTCGTACGCTACAAATCCGCCAATTTATTACTGATGAACCTTCCTCTAAATAATTCATATAGTAATTAAAAAGCTTAGCAAAGTAGGTGGATGGTATGCCTTCGGTTGTAGGAAATCTTGTCGTTCAAAACAGTAACGGCTCTTTCAACTTAGGAGATTTTTATAACGTGTCTCCGAAAGAAAATACGAAAGCTTATAACGGATCTGGGGCTTCCAATGTCGGATTTGTCGTTAACACTTTTAGCGGCGTTAGTGCAACAAATACATTTGATTCGGACGTTGCAGACCAAGATCAGATTGGAACAGCGTAAAAAAGAAACAGCCTTAGCTCTATATTGTGTAGAGCTAAGGCTGTTTCTTCTATTAAAGATAATTTTAATTCAAGCTTATATTCTTTTAATATAGCATTCTTCCTTCTTTATATGCATTTTGATATGTCTCATCATTTATCTGTGTAACATCAGTATGGAACAGTTCCTCCCTAACAGCATCGAATAACTCCTTACATATGTTAGGAAATTCACTTTCCCATCTTTCTCTTTCATCCAACTCCATCAGTGATCCAACAATAACAAGATAAATATTCGGAAATTGCCTCTCAATCTTAGGAGCGTACTTTAGAAATCCCTTTAAATACATATCAAAATGATGACAATCATACTCCTGAGTGCCTGTATAAAATGGAAACCCACTTTCATCTTCCCACTCTAGGAGAATTCCCCAAAATGCTAACAATGAACCTGATCGATATCTCAATTTACTATCATTAAAGTGTTTATAATAAGGGTATAACAATCTATCGCACCAATCTAAATCGATTATACCACCCATATCTTTTATTTCATTACGTAATAAATCTAATTTCTCTTTAATGGGATCCATGCACATTCCCCTTCAATTGTTTATTTCCACACAGATATATACCTCTTATGATATTTACTCTCTTTATAAAATGAAAATAAATTTATTATATTTTAAAAGCTCAAACAAGCACAACCCCGTTCTAAATTTAGGACGGGGTTAAATTTATAGCAATAAAGTCATTTGAAAATCTAAGTTTTATTCAAAAAATAGCGTCCTTTTCTAGAATAAAGGAATAGATGTATTTATACAAAAGTTGAATATTTTACAGAATTTCAGAATCCTAATTTTTAGCATCTTACATATTTACGTTTGAACCCGAGTCTTCCTCTATCAAGTTCTTTATGAATACTTTCGTAAGCATTTAGAAAACTGCTTTTCTTGTTGTCCCGTTTTAGTTCTACTATGCCTACTTCCTTTGCGGTTTCAACTGCCTTTTCATGTAGCGGCACATATGAAATCCCCACAGTGTTTAGAAAATTATTCATAGCGGATTTCGTTCGTTCTGGCGCATCGTGAATTGTATTTTTCACAACTTCTAGCATATTGGCAATCTTACCTTCGGAAAATTCATTGTCTTTTCGATTCCCTAAAAGCCAGCAGTAGCAACTCCAGCCCGCTGACATTCTTAGTTCGTCACCACTTGCAATCCATTTATCAGCAACGTCTTGGGCAAAATCTGATTCTGATAAAGTTACTGCCACCACATAATCGGACAGCATATAAAAGTACGCCCCATCCATCCAACGATCAAAATCCGATTCATTCATAGTTTTTGGGTCTGCAATAATGCCTGCAAAGTACATTGCATCGTAGTTACCTGTGGCATACAGCTCTTCAGCTAAACTTTGATTTATTTTTATTTTCTTTGCGATTGGTTTCATAGCACCTGTAGCTACGCCAAAAAGTGGATCCTTTGCACCATTAGATATGTATATTTTTTTAGTTCGTTCCTTACCGAGAGTTTCAAGCTCTTGCATTACTGTTTCAAAATCCATAGTGTTGCACTTCCTTCCTTAATATTAGAATCAATTCGCTTATATTCTTTATCAAGTTCTCTACACTTCACAAATCCATCTTTAAATCGTTTCGTCCATCGATTTACGATTTTCAAAATGAGATTTCGTTATACGCCTTTATCGAGCTTATTAATACCGATTATATAAACTAATCATTAGTGAAGGTGCAACTCCCCATTAATGATTAGTTTTTTTATTTAAATGATAATCCCTTATCTGCTAAAGCCATTCTCAATTTAGGTAAAGATGCTGGCCCTATACCGTGCAGTTTTAAAATTTCTTTTTCACTATACTTTGAAAGTTCTTCTAAAGTATGAATTCCATGGTGCTCTAACGCTCGTCTTGCTGGTGCTGAAAGAAGAGAAAGAAAGCCTTCTTTTGGCTTTCTCTCTTTCTCACAGGTTGGGCAAGTTGGACAATCGCTACTTTTGTAGTACTCGTGTCCTTGATCACAAGTTCTTAACGTCGCCATACTCCATAACCCCTCTCTAAGCTCTATTCCTCAATATTTACAACATGATTCCCATCAAAGAAGTATAAACATTTCTCTTTCACAGGATGTTTTAAGCTTTTCTCGAGTGCTTTTGCATATAGTGAAAGCTGCACTTTGTATCGGTCTTCTAAAGTTGGTTTCGCTTGATCAAATCCGCCTGGGAACTTTCCTTCAATCGTATCTGTTTTAAAGTCGATTAAAGTAATTCCATCTTCCTCTTCGATCATGCAGTCGATAACCCCTTGGACAAGTATTGATTCGCCTTTCTTCCCTTGCCAATCTTGATACGCTTCTTCTGCTGAAAGCATCATCGTAAATGGTACTTCACGTTCAACACTTTTTGCTGCTAATACCCTTTTACCTAAGTCACTGTCAAAGAATGAAATTACTTTTTCAATCGCTATTTCTTCAGCTTGTTCAAATGTTAATAGTTCTTTATTTACCATTCTTGCAATTTGCTCTTGAAGAACTTCAATCGTAATTGGTTTCTTCAAATCTACATGCTGCATAACGGCATGGACTGCTGTCCCTCGCTCTGCGTATGTTAGCCCTTTTTTCTCCATAAAGCGCGGACGTGTTTTAATTGGTGCACGAAGTTTTTTAATAAAGGCGTTATCGCTACCTTCTTCAGATTGATAATTTCTCTTTATTTCTGTAACAGACTGTTTCGCACGGTGAGATGTCGCGTCCTCATACCCATATTCCCACATTAATCTGTCGTACACTTCTTCTTTCCGTTCACTTTCTAACGGAACAGCTTTTTTATCGCGAAGCGCTTCTAATAACTCTTGTTTCTCTTCTTGAACTGGTTCTGGTGCAAGTAACGTTTTGCCGTCAACAACTTCTACTTTCCAGCTAGCACTATACTCATAAATTTCGCCTGGAATATTTCCTTGTCCTAATTCAAGCAGCATTTCACTATCACGGTGTCTATATAAGGAAGGTGCAATCCAATCTAAATAACATGACGCTCCGGCACGTATATGATCTGGTAATAACCATTCACTATGCTCTCTTGCATCGAGCCATTTTTCCATTTCTTTATTGGCATCCTTAACTGTTCCGATTAAAATTAACTTCTCTTTCGCACGTGTTAACGCTACGTATAATACGCGCATTTCCTCCGCAATTAATTCCATCTTCATTTTACGCTTAATCGCTAGTTGCGATAATGTCGTATATTTAATTCGTTTACGCGGATCGATAAATTGTGAACCGAAACCGAAATCTTTATGAAGTAAGAAACGCTTCATTAAATCTTGTGTATTAAAACGGCGACCAAGTCCAGCTACAAATACGACTGGGAACTCTAGCCCTTTACTTTTATGAATCGTCATAATGCGAACGACGTCTTCTTGTTCTCCAAGAGCTCTCGCCGTTCCCATGTCATCACCGCGTTCTAAAATACGCTCAATAAAGCGTAAGAATCGGAATAATCCTCTAAACGATGTTGCTTCATATTGTCTTGCGCGGTCATATAATACGCGTAAGTTTGCCTGTCTTTGCTTTCCGGCTGGTAAACCGCCGACAAAGTCGTAATAGCCTGTCTCACCGTACACTTTCCAAATTAAATCGGAAAGAGATTGTTGACGCGCAAATTCACGCCATCCTTGCAGTAATTTATAAAACCACTCTAATTTATCATGCAGTTCTTGTTCTTCTTCAAGCGGCGCTCCTTTTAAGAATGAGCTCATTACTTCATAAAACGAGCCTTTCTTTCCGTGAGCACGAAGCGTCGCAAGTTCTTCGTCATTTAGTCCAACGATCGGTGAACGAAGTACAGCTGCAAGCGGAATATCTTGCATCGGATTATCAATAACGCGGAATACGTTCATCATAATATTTACTTCTGTCGCTTCAAAGTAACCAGTCGCAAGGTCAGCATATACTGGAATTCCTTGTAATTTTAACTCTTCCATAATTTGCGGCGCCCACGGCATGGAGCGAAGTAAAATAACGAAATCACGGTATTGTACCGGGCGCATACTATCAGTTTTACGATCATACACTTCATAGCCTGAATCAACCATCGCTTTAATACGCTGCGCCATAAGACGAGCTTCAAGCTGCGCTTTTTCTACTTCTGCACCTTCTTCACCTTCTTGCACTTCTTCCTCAGTTTGCTGAATGCATAGTAGTTCTGCCGCTACATCTTCACCTTCTGGATAGCTAGCACCTAGCTTTAATTCAGCGTCAGCATCATAATCGATTTCTCCGACTTCTTCGCCCATAATTTGTTTGAAGATAAAGTTCGTACCAGCTAGCACTTCATGACGGCTACGGAAGTTTTTCGCTAAGTCAATCTTCATTCCGCCGCCCAATCCTTCTTGTGTGAAACGTTTATATTTTCCTAAGAATAAACCAGGCTCTGCTAGTCGGAAACGATAGATTGACTGTTTTACGTCACCAACCATGAATAAGTTTCCTTCACTCTCAGAATCTTTCGTTACGAATTTAATAATTGATTCCTGTACGAAGTTCGTATCTTGATATTCATCGACTAGTACTTCAGCAAATTTATTACGATATTGAAGTGCTACTGCTGACGGCTTCATTTCACCGTCTTCACTTTGCTCGCTTAAAATTTGCAAACAGAAATGCTCTAAATCTGTGAAATCGACCATTCCTTTATCTCGCTTAATCGCTTGGAAACGCTCTGTAAATACTTTTACAAGCTTCACGAGTTTTTCTAATACAGGATGCATATCTTGAAAATCTCGTAAGAAACTTTCAGGTCTGCGGCTAAATAGCTCTTCTTGTAATTTCTTTACTTCATCTTTCGCTTTATTACGAAGAGAATCTACTTGTTTTACAACATCTTCGTTGTAATCACTTTTCTTAATACGCTTTAGCGTTTGCCACGATACATTTTGCATCGCTTCATAAACGCTTGTCCACGACCCACGAGCTGCTGATGATAACGTTCCAAGTAAAGCTAAATCCGCTTTTAAAGTTTCGGCACGAGGCGCTGGACCATCAGGAAGCATTGCGAGTTCAGTCGCTTTACGAATATGCTCTTCCGCTGTTTCAAGCTGGAATTTTACATCTTCTAATAAGTAAGAGGCGTACACTAAATCTTCAATCGTCTTTCCTTCAACGTCGTATGCTTCTACTAATTTATCAAGCCACTTCTCTGGATTTGGATGCGCTCTTGATTCTGTATGAAGCGCTAAAATCATTCGTTGTAAGTCATCGTCACTACGGTCACTCGTATAACGATCAACTAATTCAAAGAAAATACTATTATCTTCGATTCCATACTCTTCTTCTAATATGTCATCTAGCACTTCTTCTTTTAATAACTCATTTTCTGTTTGGTTCGCAATACGAAAACGAGGATCGACATCAAGCATGTAATAATATCCTCTAATAACTTGTAAACAAAATGAATGAATGGTAGAAATGGAAGCTTTATTTAATAAGCTAAGCTGTTTTCTTATATGCTGTGAACCTGGCCCATCAATTAATACTTTTTCTAACGCTTCCCCAATTCGATTTTTCATTTCTTGCGCCGCTGCATTCGTAAATGTTACAACGAGCAGGCGGTCGACATCGACTGGGTTTTCCTCACTTATAATCTTTTTAATAATACGTTCAACTAATACCGCTGTTTTCCCTGATCCAGCTGCCGCTGCGACTAAAATATCACGTCCGTTCGCTACAACCGCTTTCCACTGGTCATCTGTCCACTGACTACCTTCTGGTTTCTGAGGCCAATTTTCTATCATTCTCCGCCAACCTCCTCTCTAATTTTCTCCATTGCTTCGCTATCTTTCATATCTTTTAACGTACGGAATTGGTTATCTTCAAGTGATTCATCAAACTGACAAACAGATTTAAAGTTACAGAACGTACATGCCGCTTTATTCCCCTTTTTGTAAGGAGCAATATCGATAACACCTTCTGTAATGTCTTTTCCGATATTTTCAAACGAGTGGTGTACATATTTTTGAAGTACGTTAAACTCTTGTTCACTTGCAATGCTAGAACGCGCACTAAAACTACCATCTTTTTTCAGACCAGCAGAAATAATATCAGAGCTTCCTGTTGAAAGTTTATTATCCATTAAACGCACAACATCAGCATCTCCTAGTACGAGCCCTTTCATTTTAAATTTCTTTAAAATTTCTTTCTCAATTTCTTCTTCAGATGCATCGCCTTTCATCTCAACAATCGGGTTATGAATATGGAAATACAATACACCCGCCGGTGATGCAGTACTGCCCTTTTTCATCCACGTATGTGCATTTGAAGTAACAACATCTAAATACGTTAACATTTGAAGTGCGAGTCCGTAATACACTTCTGTTAAATCTAACGCTTTCGAACTTGATTTATAGTCAATAATACGAAGGAACGTACCACTCTCATCTTCCGCCTTATCAACACGGTCAATACGGCCAACTACTTCCATCTTCACGCCATTTGGCAACGCAAATTCCATTGGCGGAAGCGATCCAGTACCACCCATACCGAACGGTACTTCTAAATCAACTGGTACAAAGCCACTCGACTTCGCATGTTCACGAAGAATAAGTGATGTACGGAAAATGATTTGTTGTAGTTTTTGTTTTAAATAGAAATGACGGTTTGAACTTAATAAAATTTGTCTTTGTAATAATGGTGCAATTTCTTCTATTACTAAAGCAGAAAGGTGCTCACACTCTTTTATGGATAAATCCGCCCAAGTACGATTTTCACGTAATAGCTTGTCTGCAATTCTCTTCAGCGCCGCGTGGAATAATTCACCGATATCTGGCGCATCAAGTTTGAAAATATCACGCTCTCTTAGCGATAAACCGTGCTGAGCGAAATGAGCGTACGCACAGCGATTAAATAGTTCCATACGAGAAACGCTTCCCTTAATTGTATCTCCATATAAATCCCTACTTACATCTGTACTTAGTTTCTGTGCACGATTTCGGTAGAATAAACTCGATAACACGCGGCTACTTTTTTGCTTCCATTCATCTGAAGTAACGTAGAAGTTATATACGTCCCACCAAAAGTCTAAATTGCCTTCAAATCCGTAACGCTTCCACGTCTGCAGTTGCTGCATGACGTAAGACAAAGTTACTTCTGGCGTTGCTACATATGAGATTTGTTCCGAACGCGATAAGTCATTTACATCATTCGTAATAAACGATTCTTTCACATCAGGGAACATTCTTTTTGTTTTCTTAATAAAACTAGAAGCAAGTAACGTCTTTCCTTCTTCATCCGCAAGCGGACAGGAAATGTATAACTTCTCAGATGCTCTCGTCACCATTTGATACATAACGAACTGTTCTTCTAATAAAGTTTGTCTCGTCGTTGGTGCTAATTCGATACCTGCAGCGTTGAGAACATTTCTTTCCTCATCAGAAAGCATACCTTCATCCATAGGCGCTGCTGGAATCACTCCTTCATTTACGCCAATAATGAACGTCGCTTTAACATCTGATAATCTAGAATGATCAATATTAGCAACTAACACTTGATCTAGTGACGGCGGAATGTTCGCAAATTGAAGCGCCTCAAGACCTGTCGTCATTACATCAGTAAACATAGACAGGGACATCTTCTCTTCGCCAAGCATCTCAACGAACGTATCAAGAAGGCTCATCACTTCTTCCCATACTTGCTCATGGTCTGTCGCAAATAAGAAATCTCCGCTTTCTTCTGCACGAATACGTAATGCTTCTAGTTTTTTCGGAACGTCAAGCTCCTCTAAAAATAAATATACCGCTTCGCACATTTGCATAACTGTTCCAGCACGCTTCAGTCTTTTTTGCATACGAATAACTGGCGTTCTTACAACGTCGCGAAGTCGATTTATTCTCGCTTCCATTTCACGCTCACTGTCTGTTATCATTTCGCTCGCATCATCAAGAGAACGATAACGACGATACATCCACGGATCTTCAGAAGTCCATCTCTTCCCTTGTACACCGTACGCTAAACAGTAGTTTTCGAACTCATCCATCTCTTCGCGCATCGCTTCTTTTCTTACGTCTAGTGGATATAAAAGTTCTGTTTTCACACAGCGGAACACTGCATCATAACGCCAATTTCCGCTAATAATCTCTAAAGCCGAACGAATACATTCTACTAGCGGGTGATGTGACATCGGGCGTTTTTCATCGATGAAATGCGGGATATTATAATCCGTAAATAACGTTCGCATTACATCGTAATAACTTTCTCCGTTACGAAGAAGGACTGCGATATCTCGGTAACGATAGTCTTCAGTCGCCACAAGTCTTCGAATTTCACGAGCAACACCTTCTACTTCAGCTCGTAAATTAGCTGCTGTACTAATTGTCACACTCGCTTCGCCGTGAAACTTTTCATTTGGACGCGCTTCATAATGCATTTCTAAATGCGCTAATGCTTGCGAATGAAAACGCGGCTGTCCCATAAGTGGAATTGTTTTTTCAACTTCTATTTTCTCTTCACGCGCTACTTGTTTTATTCTTTCATACGTTAACGTCGTTTCATAAAACAAATCTAGTTCATTCACTGGCTGCGCTAACGTTTTTTCATCTATCGTTAATGTTATTGTTACTCTAGTTCCTAATCTCATTAGCCCTCTTACAATTTCTAGCTCTTGAGGAGAAAATGAATGGAATCCATCTATATAAATTTCCGCGCCTTTTACATACTCAGAGTCTGAAAGCTTCTCAATTAATAATTGTAAGTAGTCTTCTGAATCTAAATATTTTCCGATTAAAGCACGTTCAAAATCATCATATAATAACTGTAAATCATACACTTTATTCGCTAGTAGCTTTTGCTCTGCACTACTGCTATGCGTGTCTAATTGTTGCCACATTTCATATACATTAGACGGCGTCACATTGTAACGTTTAAACTCCGCAATCATACTACCAAGATGTTCAAAGAAACCGTTTTGCTCCGCTGCTTTTTGAAACACAGATAGTCCATCTTTACGAGATTCTACAATTTTACGAAGCAACATATGTACACCAGCTTCATCAATATGAAGACGACTCGCTCCGCCAACTTCTTGCAGCACCTTCCACGCTAATCGCGAAAAACTAAAAACTTGTGCTCGAATAGAACCTCTTACATCTTCGCTCCCAATTAACGCCTGCTGCGTTTGGAATGTCATCTGTTCTGGCACAAGATATAATATTGTTTTCCCTCTTGGGCGTTGCTTTAACTCTTCTTGCACTTCGTGTAAACAAAGTGTACTTTTTCCACTTCCAGCTCTACCAATCACAAATCGAAGTGACATGTAACCCCACCTTTCACTTACATAACGAACGTTAGTTTGCTACCATAATTGTATTATAGGACAATAAAAAAGACAAACTGAGCTGTTTGTCTTTTCCTTATACTTCATTTTATTATATCAGCCTTTTGAAAAATTCGTTTGTACCTCTCGAATCGGCCAATATCGTAAATCAACTTTACCGACAACTGTATCAGCTTTTACAAAACCGAAGTGCCTACTATCCCAGCTACCAAGGCGGTTGTCACCAACTACAAAAATAGAACCAGGTGGTACAAACTTTTCTTTCGTTAATTCTTCTAATTTAAAATCACCTGTTAATTGCCGTCCATTTATCTCTTTCTTATACGCCTCTAAATAAGGTTCCTCCACGAATTGTCCGTTTATATATAGTTTATCATGCTTATATTCGATATGATCCCCAGGTAAACCGATAATTCGCTTTACATAGTCCTCTTTTTTATTCGCATGAAAAACGACGACATCAAATCGATTCAAGTCCCCTACTTGATAACTCACCTTATTCACAACGAGCATATTTCCATCTTGCAATGTCGGCATCATTGACTTCCCCTCTACAACGTACGTTGAAAAGAAAAACGTTCGAAAAAATACAGCTAATAGTACACCAATTAAAATTGTTCTTATCCACTCTAGCCCTTCTTTTTTCAAAGTTTTCTTCATTCGCTTCTCCCCTCGCCCTTTAATAATGAAGCTTCCTTTACAAAGAAGACTTTTCCTAATGTAGTTCTAACTTTACTTCAATTTTTTTACCGACATACCATAAAATAAAAATAACAACGCCAACAATAACCGATTTCACCGGCTTATGAATAAATGACACTAAATCATGACCGATATAAGTTAAAATAAAGATCATCACAAGCTTTCCGAATGCTAATGCTAGTCCAAACTGTTTTACGCTAACGCGAGACAAACCAGCTACAACGTTTATAAGCGCAGATGGTGTAAACGGAAAACAAAATATAACAAAGATTGGCGCGAATCCTTTTCTTTCAATCCATCCCATCGCTTTTCGCACTCTCTCATGCTTATTTACAAAAGAAAAGAAACGACTTCGTCCAAAGCTGCGAATAATGAAAAATACAAGCATTGCACCAATTACTGACCCAAGCCATGAATAAAGAAAACCGAACCAAAAGCCAAATGCAACAGCATTCGCCAACACAAAAACAATGAGTGGCAATGCCGGAATAAGCGCCTCTATCATCGGTAAGCCAATACCGAGAAGCGGTCCGAACGCACGATAACTTTCAACAATATGATCCATATTTTCTGGTGAAAAATATTCTTTGATCGTTTGAAAATCCATTCTACACTTTACCCCTTTACTCTAATTACTACCTCTACTGTATCATTGCTTAAATGAAAGAGGAAATGGTAGATACGACATATGGAGATGCATTTATTAAAGTTTCCATACCTTTCGTTAGAATTCCTTCATTATTATGCTATGATAATCTATCAATATTCGACAGGACCTGAGAATAATTTAGACACCACGCACAGATTATGAAAAGGAAGAAACTATAGAAGTGTCAATCCGTATTTCACCTGTATGGAAATGAATAGTGACAAATAATTGTTATACCTTCAAACAATTCACCTTTTTTAATGACCAGTTCTTACGCGTAACTTTTTTAGCAAACGTATACTATCAATCATGATAAGTATTAATAGATATAAGAAAGATAGTATTAATACTGTACTCTGAATAGGCAAAATTCGAAATTTGTATAGAAAACGATCGATCATATATATATCTTGCTCACTCGTTATAGTAGTAGGAGTGAATATAAGGTAATCTTTCCAATTATCAATCCAGGCTAAATCAACTGCAGAAAATTGCATCATCCCTAGCCACAAATAAAGAAAAATCGGTATCAGAATCATATATTGAACGCTATGTAATACCTTTCTTTGCTTCTTACATTCAATAATTTGAAAGACAATAAGTGTCAATAAGTATACTATCGATAGCAGAAATACTATGGTGACAACTGGCTGAATTGAAAAAGCAAATAGCAATTTATCAATTTCACTAATTTGACTATATTCTGTTGCATTTTGAGGCGTAAAAATAAAATGTTGTTTATCAGCACCTATCATTAACTGACTACCAACGAAACCAGTAAACATAAAGGCAAGAAATAATATAGGCAAAACAAGAATATATTGCCCCCAAAATAACATAGTCCTTTTCAACATATCATCTCCTGTTTATACAATAAGGTAAGAAATATCCTGTATGCCGCAAATATTAAATGATGTATATTAACATTACGATAAATATATGCGGTAAAATTACCCTTATATTGTAATTTTACACTTTCTTAAGCTATTAAAGAACAAAAAATCCGCAAATTTTTCTCGTTTTATTTATGAATCTTACAGCGTAACGGTATATATAATGAAATCAAAAAAGGATGAGTCTCCCCATCCTTTTCCTCTCACACTTCGCCTTCCTTCACAAAATACACTTTCTCATATGCTGGTGTTAATTTAGATTCTTCATTTTTATCAATTTCTTTAAAACAAGGATTCCCTTGTTTCTTCTTTCGATCTTCATATTCTGTCCGCAATTTCGCTGTACGATTTTGCTGATTTTCAAAGCTACTTTTTGACATTTCTAGTTTCACAGCGAAACCATTTATAAATCTAATAATAAGATTTCCATCTTTTAATTCTTTATTACCTTCAATATGAAAATGAGACAACCACGCACACTCTTTTCGAGAATAAGAATACGTAGGGAAAAAATAAAGTTGATCTGTCGGGCTAATTGCGATAGGAGCTTTATGTGTAATACGAGTTAACTCCTTCGTTCCTTCTTTTCTTCCAAAGAAACTAGAACCATGTTTCCGGCAACTTCTCTCTATAATATCAAGAGGCTTTTGAAATACGAAAAAAGAATCTTCCATTTCAATAATTCGCGTAACAACTTTCTTTTCCCCTAGAACAACAGGAAGTAAGGCCATTGTATTTTTGCTTATAACATAGTTTTCGACATAACGTTCTACTTTACTTTCCATAGTCTACTATCTGCTACTAAAAATATAGACAAATGTATATCCTTAGAATATGTAGTTTTTGCACGCTAAGAATATTTTTATCTATATTCACTCTTTTGTTAGTAACAGATTTTTCACCTCTCTTTTTAAAATTTTCGATCGCTATTTAATTTCCCTTCTTCATTTCCCTTTTATAGTAGCATCTACGAAAAGGAAATGGTTTACATTCTACGATTCTTTACAAATACTTATAATAAATCAACCACACTATAAATCAATTAATAATAATATAAGAATAATAAAGAAGTAAATTATATAAAAAGAGGATTCTATATACGAAAAAAGAATTTATATTATTCGTAATATGTTTAACATATTATGTTTTCCATATAATTACAGTGATTAATTTTGCTATAATTAAAATATAAAGTGAAACTTTAATCAGCCCTCACCAATCGGGCTTTTACGGGCAGCAGGGCTTCCACCTAACTTCTTTGCTCCACCTGAATTTTGAGGTGGGAGTTTTACTACCCGGCAAATAGCGGGATAAATCAAATATACGGAGGTCTCTCATGGAAGAAAAGCAAGATCATCCAACAATTCAAATGAAAAATAGTAGCATTGTTATCGTAAAAAATTCAGCGAGTATTATATTCGGTTTATTTTTTATTTTACTGTTCTTCGCGAAGCCTTTTCGTAAATCTAAATGTCCAGAATGTAAGAAACGTGAAAAGAAAAAAGCTGTGAAAGAACACTAAAAGGCCTTCCTTTACGGAAAGCCTTTTTACATACTGATTATCAGTTCATTATTCTTCATATTCAACAAAAAAAAGGATGGCATAAGCCATCCTTTTTTCTATAATAAACTATAAAATTATAGTTTGATTACGTTTTTAGCTTGAGGTCCACGGTTGCCTTCTTCGATTTCGAAGCTAACTTTTTGGCCTTCTTCTAAAGATTTGAAACCTTCAGTTTCGATTGCAGAGAAATGTACGAATACATCGTTTTCGCCTGGAACTTCGATGAAACCGAAGCCTTTTTCGTTGTTAAACCATTTTACTTGTCCTGTAACTGTCATAATTATTTCCTCCTACGAAAATACATTTTATTTAGTCTTCATGTATAAAAAAAGAATCCACACATTATCAAATTCGAAACATAAACTAGTTCTCACATACTTTTCCCCGTTTGTTTTCGGCATTTGATAATATATGGATTGCTTAATTTAATTATTCAACTGGTATTATCATAGCATACTTAAAATAGAATGTACAATCCTTTTTAAAAATAAAATTTCTAAATTTTAGTATTTCTTATACAATATAACCACACCTATTCTAATAAGGAGGCGTATATGACAGAAATAATCCCTGAAAAAACATTAAAGAGAATTGAAAAAGATATTGAAAATAACAATCTTGGAAAAGCAAGAGATAGATTACACGGATTAATCGCTACTTATCCGAATGAATTAGCACTTAGAAAAAAGCTCGGTGATATTTACTTTACATTACAATACCCAGAAATGGCTGGACGGTATTGGTATCTTGAAAAAGAGAAAACAGATGTTATGCACGCGGCATGTCTACAATTTGAACAATCGATGGGAAACGACTCTTATCATATTGTACGTGCTTTAAAATTCAAAGGAGATCATAACATTATTACAGGACTATACACCGAACATCCTTTACAGCCATTGCAGAAAAAAGTGGTAGAAGAACTAATTGATGATTATGAAGAAACACGGAAAGACAAACTATTTACATGGGGCTGTCTAGCATTATTCGCATTCCTTCTTTTTACTGCTATTATTGGTATATTCACTATATTGGATTGGATATTTTAAATAGAAGTAGATGCCTATAACAGGCACCTACTTCTATCATTATTTCGTAAACTGTTCTTCTTCCGTAGATCCTTTTAAAGCAGTCGTTGATGAAGTACCGCCCGTAATTACTTGTGCTACTTCATCAAAGTATCCTGTTCCTACTTCGCGTTGATGGCGCGTTGCAGAGTAACCATCTTTTTCTGCTGCGAACTCTGCTTGTTGTAATTCAGAGTAGGCTGCCATACCGCGCTCTTTATAACCACGCGCTAATTCAAACATGCCGTAATTTAATGAATGGAATCCAGCAAGCGTTACGAACTGGAATTTATAACCGTATGATGCAATTTCTTTTTGGAAGCTTGCAATCGTTTTTTCATCTAACTTTTGTTTCCAATTAAATGAAGGGGAACAGTTGTAAGCGAGTAGCTTCCCTGGATATTTCTTATGAATTGCGTCCGCAAAGCGTTTTGCATCTTCTAAATTTGGCTCCGACGTTTCACACCAAACGAGATCTGCATACGGCGCATACGCTAAACCACGTGCAATTGCTTGATCAAGACCTGCTTTCGTACGATAAAACCCTTCTGGCGTTCTTTCACCTGTAATAAACTCTTGATCAACTGGATCGATATCGCTCGTAATTAAATCTGCAGCATCTGCATCTGTTCTTGCGACGATAATTGTTGGTACACCCATTACATCAGCAGCAAGACGTGCCGAAATTAAATTACGCACCGCTGTTTGTGTCGGTAATAATACTTTTCCGCCTAAATGCCCGCATTTTTTCTCTGAAGATAATTGGTCTTCAAAGTGCACGCCAGATGCACCCGCTTCAATCATCCCTTTCATTAGTTCAAATACGTTTAACTGTCCACCAAAACCAGCTTCAGCATCTGCCACAATCGGTACGAAATAATCTGTATCACCGCTTCCTTCCATATGCTGAATTTGATCAGCACGTTGAAGTGTTTGGTTAATTCGTTTTACAACAGCCGGCACACTGTTCGCTGGGTATAAGCTTTGATCAGGATACATATGTCCAGAAAGATTCGCATCTGCCGCTACTTGCCAACCGCTTAAATAAATTGCTTTTAATCCAGCCTTCACTTGTTGCATCGCTTGGTTTCCTGTTAATGCCCCAAGTGCATTAATATAATCTTCGGTATGAAGTGATTTCCAAAGCTTCTCTGCACCGCAGCGCGCTAACGTATGTTCAATATCAATCGATCCACGCAGACGAATTACATCTTCAGCTGTATATGGACGTGTGATTCCTTTCCAGCGCATATCTAATTCCCAGCTTTCCTGCAATTTATCAATTCTTTCGTTTTTCATATGTTCCATCCCCTTTTCTTGTTTCTTATAAAATTTCATAACCAGGTAATGTTAAAAACGGCATGAACTCGTTATTACGAACAAGGTTTGTAAACAGTTTTGTAGCTTCTTCAAATCTCCCTTTCTTAAACGCTTCCTTACCAATCTCACTTTCTATTTTTGCTAGTTCTTCTTCTTTCAATTCTTCCATCAATTTAAAAGTGATATTACGGCCATCACTTAGCTTCCCGCCCTCATGACGAATCCACTGCCATACTTGTGCTCTTGATATTTCCGCTGTTGCCGCATCTTCCATTAAGTTATAAATAGGAGCTGCTCCTCTCCCGCTTAACCAAGATGCAATATATTGAATACCGACATTAATATTTGTGCGAAGACCACCTTCTGTAATCGTTCCCATCGGTACTTCTAATAAATCCTTTTCTGTTACAAGTATTTCTTCACGCTTTCTAAAAATTTGATTTGGCGTTTTCATTATGTGATTAAATACTTCCATTGCAACCGGTACAAGTCCCGGGTGGGCAACCCACGTCCCGTCATGACCGTCTAAAGCTTCGCGCTCCTTATCAGCACGCACTTTCTCGAAAGCCGCCTCATTTGCTTCTGGATCATTTTTAATTGGAATTTGCGCTGCCATTCCTCCGATTGCCGGCGCATTACGACGATGACACGTTTGAATAACTTTCAAAGAATACGCGCGCATAAACGGCGTTGTCATCGTGACTTGCGCTCTATCGGGAAGTAAAAATCCATTATGATTACGGAAGCTCTTTAAGAAACTAAATATATAATCCCATCGCCCGCAGTTTAAACCAGCAGAATGATCTCTTAGTTCATACAGAATTTCATCCATTTCAAATGAAGCATGAATCGTTTCTATTAACACAGTCGCTTTAATCGTTCCGTTCGGAATGCCGATATATTTTTGAGCAAATACGAAAACGTCATTCCATAATCTTGCCTCTAAGTAACTTTCCATTTTCGGTAAGTAAAAGTACGGGCCACTTCCTTTTGCTAAAAGCACCTTCGCATTATGGAAAAAGTACAAGCCAAAATCTACTAAACTGCCAGACATGTTCTTGCCGTCAACTTGCATATGTTTTTCTTCTAAATGCCACCCTCTCGGACGCACAATTAATACAGCTGTTTTACTATTTAAACGATATTCTTTTCCGTTTTCATTTTTATGTGAGATCGTTCCCTTATTCGCATCTCGTAAGTTAATTTGACCTTCGACAGCATTTCTCCAAGTTGGTGCATTCGAATCTTCAAAGTCCGCCATAAAAAGATGTGCTCCTGAATTTAAAGCGTTAATGACCATCTTTCTATCCACCGGTCCAGTAATCTCCACGCGGCGGTCCTCTAAATCTTTCGGAAGCTGGGCAATTGTCCAATCACCTTCACGTATATGCTTTGTTTCTTCTAAAAACTTAGGTAACTCCCCTGCATCAATTCTTTTTTGTTTCTCCACACGCTTTTGTAAAAGTTCCGTGCGGCGTTCATTGAAATTTTCATGTAGTTCCTTTAAAAAACTAAGCGCCTCAGGTGTCAATATTTCGTTGTACGCTGGTAACATTTCTCCAACGAGTGTAACCCGTGAAGTTTGCGTCGACATATTAGCATCCCCTTCTTAAACTGTTTTATAACAGATTTGATTTTATGTTTTATATTATATAACAAATCTTCGGAAAAGGAAGTTTTTTTTGAAAATTTAACAGATTTTTTCCAAAGATATATTTATTTCAAGCAAAAAAAAGAGCTGGTGTTGTATAACACCAGCTCCTTTTATAAATTATTGTTGCTCATCATTTAAAATTGCTCTATATAAGAATGTTGCATATTGTTCACGCGTTACACTCATAGACGGACCAAATTTATTTTCTCCTATTCCATTTGTAATATTATTTGTTTGTATTGCGCTAATTGCATTTTTTGCCCATGAATCTGCTGGAACATCATTAAAAGTATGAGGTCCCTTTGCTTCTAATTCAAAAGCATTCGTAAGAACCTGTGCCATTTCCGCACGTGTTAGCGTATCCTTCGGTCTAAAGTTCCCAGTTCCATCACCTTTTAAGATACCTACTTCTGTTAATACTAAAATTTCTTCTATGAACATTGTTGAGTTTTCATTAATATCTTTGTATGGATTCTCAAGTACGTCGCCTTCCTCAAACACTTCGCTAAAATCAATCGTACGATAAATTAAAGCCGCTACTTGCTCACGTGTTACATTATCACCAACACCAAAATTCCCATTTCCATAACCATTAATGATTCCCCAGCCTGCTAGAGTGTGAATAGCTTCAGAAGACCAATGACCTTGCGGTACATCTTTAAATACAACAGAATTTGCTTGTTGTTGTTGCTTCACAACTACTTCAGCATTTACTTTAGTACCTTCTGCACTTAATACAACTCCACCCATAATTGTTAAAGCCGTTGCTATTTTTAAAAACTTTTTCTTCACCGCATTTTCCCCCTAAAAACATACTTTTTTCTAATATAAAGAATTAATAAAAAAGTATCAATATACTTATTTATATAAGTTTTGTCTAATTTGCGAACAATTTTTCACATACTTCCCTTTACACTTCGTTGATAATAAAGTTACTAAACAATGTCTTTTTCTTATGAATTGTCACTTTAACGCACCTGATTTTTCCATATTTAGTAAATTCCTGTTTTGTATTAAGATGAATAAATATACATAAATTACATATAAAAAAAAAAAAAAAAAAAAAAAAAAACGCGAAACTTTTGCGCTTTTTTCAAAATAACATATTACTATAATTAAAATATTTTCACCTTACTATTAAACAACTTTTGAATTTCCGCTTAATACTTCTCATCTTTCAAATGAAAATTAATAATAGCCTTATATAAAAATGCTGCATATTGCTCACGTGTTACAAATTTATTTGGTTCAAATTTTCCATTCCCTGTTCCTATTATGACATTATTAGATTGCAATGCACTAATTGCATTTTTTGCCCAATAATTATTTGGTACATCTATAAATGTATGTTTCTTCTTCACTTCAAATGAAAATGCTCGTGTAAGGACTTGTGCTACTTCTGCACGTGTTATCGTTTCCCTCGGTCTGAAATTCCCCTTCTCATCGCCTTTAAAAATACCATGTTCTGTTAATGCTAAAATTTCCTTTGGAAACATTGTTGATCTTTCAGAAATATCTTTATACGGATTATGTAACGGTCCTTCATGTTTTATATTAAGTGCGCGATACAGTACTGCCGCCACTTGTTCTCGCGTTACATTATCGCCAACACCAAATTTCCCATTTCCATAACCTAGCATAACTTTATTATATGCAACGTCTATAATATATTCATATGCCCAATAGTCTACTGGAACATCATCAAATACAATCATTTCTGGATACTCTTCTGCTTTTATATTAGGAACATTTGCATTTAATAATAAACCACCCATAATAGTCGCTGCCGTCATTATACGCAACATTCTTTTCTTCATTGCCCTCTCTCCTTCATTTCCACTTCATTAAAATGGAAAATAATAGACTACATTCTTTTTCCATATTACATATGCTGTATTTGCAAATCTCATGTAATACATTCATTTTTAACATCTATTATTTTGAAGATTACTACTAAAGGAAAGCAAATTCGTCCTCATTTCAATTGGTATACCGAATCATAGACAAATTATTATGACGTACACTCTGTAAATCCTTCTTCAGTTTCAAAGGATTTACAATGTTGTACACTAACATATTCTATAAGATTTTCATTAAATCCTTTGCTTATAAAAACTTCATTTTTCAGACAAAAAAAGTGCAAATATTGTCCATTTGCACTAAAAAACATTCCACCTATTAACGTTAATGACGTAGCTACTTTTAATCCCGTTAAATATTATGCTTCTGAGTACACTTTCACTCTTTCATCCCTCGGCTTCCAGAAAGTAAGTGCCATTCCTACAAATATAAGCACAATCCCTACTATTTGCATACTAGTCGGTCTAAATCCGGTAAAAACTGTATCTAATAGTATTGCAACCGCAGGATCTAAAAATACTAATACAGAAATAAGTCTCGTCGATAAATCTCTTAAACTGTCAAAAAACAAGTAATATACAAACCCAGTATGTATAAGACCTGTCGCTGTGATCATCATCCAGTTCATCTCTGTTAATCCTTGAAATTTCCCGAAATCTATGAATGGTAGTAATAAAAATATACCTGAAAAAGTTTGTAAAAATGTCATCGCATATGCACTCGTATGTTTAATTCCTTTTCCTAGTAACGTTGTAAATGCATAAAATACAGCTGCAAGAAGCGCCCACACCATGCCAGATGACATTAATTTCTCAAGCGATACATTTCCGTCTACTCCAGCTATTAAAACCGTACCGATAAAACAAATAATGATTGATAGAACGGAAAATACTGTAAGCCTCTCTTTAAATACAATACTACCAATCATTAATACGATGATTGGTGCAAGATGATATACAGAAATCGCAATTGTAATCGACATGACTTCAAACGCTTTAAATAAAAATACCCAGTTAAAAACGAGAAATACACCACAAGCTAATATTTGTATCATTTCTTTTTTGTTCCATTTCTCATTTTTATATTGCCCTGTTACGAACCAACATAATGTTAAAAATACAGTCGCACAAATACAGCGAATAAACACTAATTCAAAGGAAGGTAAACCTGTTTGTACTGAAAAAAATCCAATCGATCCGAAAATAGACATCGATAGTATCATTTTTATTGCCGGCATTGATTTTGAATGAAACAAAATATTAACCTCCTAAACTTTTCACTGAATATTCTACGAATTATACACTATAATCTTCCAAAACTCGAATCATCCATAATAAAAAGAAGCAGTAAACTACTGCTTCTTTTGTTTTTCATATTGTTCAAACGTATGAATTCTTTCAAAAATTGGCGGATGTGTGTATAAGAAAAATTTCACTAACGCAGGCGGATTCACTTGGCTTAAACTTGTTTTTGATAAATATTGAAAAGTTTTCACACCAGATTCCCCATCTTTCGTCATATCTAAAGCGTATTGATCCGCCGCTCGTTCTTCTATACGAGAAACGTAGTTTGTTGCTGGTTGTGATGCAAAAGATAATAAAGAGGAAATTAAGAAAAATAAAGGTAAAATTGAGAAACACGCTAATTTTGGAATTTGCAGTGTATCTCCCCATTTTCGAATACACATATTTATAATACGACTAATTACATACATACCTATAAACGATAGCAAGACATAGCTCGCAACGCCCCAATATATATGTTTCATTACGTAATGTCCCATTTCATGAGCCATTATAAATAAAATCTCTTTATCTTTTAATTGCTGAAGCGTCGTATCCCACATTACAATACGGGCGTTAGGGCCAATTCCTGTTACGTACGCATTTAAGGCATTCGTTTTTTCTGACATATTTACTTCATATACGTGTTTAGCAGGAATGTCCGCTTTGTCTGCCATCGCTAAAATTTTCGTTTCTAATTCTTTATTTTTCAGCGTCGAGAAGTCGTTATAAAGCGGATCAATAACGACAGGCTGTATGAATGTTAAAAAGATTGTAAATGGTACAGAGAGCGCCCATCCTGCTAACCACCATCTCTTCGGGAATTTACGGATAAGCCACAAAAGAACCGCAACTACGATTAACATAGTCGCATAACTCTCCCAAAAACCAATGACATGATCTTTTATCCAGCTTTGTGTGCTTTGCGTAGATATTCCGTAATCAACGGATACTTTACGCCCGATCCATTGCATCGGTAATGCAAGAACTGTTGTTAGTAGTGATAAATAAAAGAAATAAATCGCAACTTGTAAGACATTTATTTTGGTCGTTTCCTTCGACCATTTCTCAAACTTTCTTGAAATACCGAGCACGAGTACAAATAATAAAATAATCCATTCAAGAGGCGTCGCTAAAAAATACAGTAAATTTTTCACGCGCGAATAATCTTGGCTTAGCGCAAGCTCCCTCGCATTCATAAAAGTCTCTGGATCTGCCCTCGTTCCTTTATACATATCCGGAATGAGTTCATGATTCCAACCAAATAAATACCAATATATAAGTAACGCAAACCCAACGTATAAAAAAAGCGACCACCCAATAACTTTCCTCACGCTATTCCCTCCTCTATGCTGCCTGTCTATTATTATTGTAAGTTCCTACTTTCAAAATTAGAACAAGCTAATCGTGAGAATTGTTCTAGCCCGTTCAATTTACATAAAAAAACTCTTCTATTACAAGAAGAGTTTCACCTATTTTTAGACACTTTCCTCGGTTCATAATCCGGAATAAGAAAAGCACTTACAAACCAACACATTAAACCGGCGCCTTTTACATATTTTATATATTCATAGTCTTGAAAAAATAGCGTCGTTATAATAATCGTAAAAAAACCTACTAAAACAAGTATATATCCTATTTGTTTCTTCGATAACATAGATACTCCCCCCTTAAGGCAGTACATCTATTAACAAACTGAAATCTTGTACAGAAAAAGAACTATATTTCATAATACCTTGTACAGCTAAAAGTAAAACAAGACCGATCACACACATATAGTTAACACTTTCGTCACTCTTTTTTTCAGTAACCATGCCACCACTTATACATAAAACCCCTAATAAATGGAGCGCTAAATACATGAAAAAGTAGGCTTCCTCCCAGCGGAGAATAACATTTACTGTCGTTATTAGCACTATGCTAAGTAAAATCAAATAAAAAAACTTATTTGACGATATCGTTTCATTCATATAATTTTATACATCCCTTTCAAATTTCGAATTAATGATGTTTCAAAGCTATAAAGTAAATGATTGTTTTCATACTATAAAATAAAAGGAAAGCCACTATTACTTTCACGAATATTTTATGAACCCACATATACTTCTCTTCATTTTTTCTGAAGATGCGCTTCATCATTTCTTCTACAATTAGACCAAATATTAGTAAAACCCCTAATACAATAAGAAGAGAAATAATATTTTCTTTTAAATGAGTACTAGAAAATAAGTAATACTCTGGAAACACAATTCGTATCTACTACAGGTTGAAGCCAATGGCAAACGTTTCTATCACACATATCTGTAATAGACGTAGAATCTATAATGTCTTTCAATATTTTTTCAATCGTCTTCTTCATCTCATTTACTCCCCACTACGTCTGAAAAGATTTTTTCCTGCTCTACATATATAACTGGCACTTCTTTACTCCAGTATTTGCGGTTAACAAATAAAAAGATGAGTACTAAATTTAATCCTGTTATAAAAATAATAAGTCCTGGAAAGAACGTCGTATAGTTTGAGAAATCTGCAAAACTCATGATTTTTTCTCTACTTACTAGGAAAGATGCACAGAGTACAAATGTATTGTTTAACATATGTATCGCAATTGGCATGAGTAAGCTTTTCGTACGAATATATACGATTGATAATACGATACTAAATACGGCGGCACCAAGAAAATCGACATGTAATATCGCAAATAAAAGTGCCACTGCAATCATCGCTACACTCGTTCCCCATTTTGCTGCAAAACGCTGAAGTAAAAATCCTCGAAAAACAAATTCACCAATAATAGGTGCGATAAATACAACCATAATAAATTGATATACATATCCCCCGGTACTATCTATAATCGGTTCGTGCAAGGCATTCATAATAAAATCTGGTGTAATCCATGCAAAGCTGTACATGTACAAAATAAGATAGCCGTAACTAAACATACAAAGCATAATCGCGATGTACAAAACTTGCACCAAGTTAAATGTTTCATTTTTATTAACAAATAATGAAAATGAAACACGGTGCTTTCTATACTCATAAAAAATCCATGCAATCGGAAGGATATAAAATATAAGTATATTTATAAAAGAAGAATTTTGTATATGAAATGTACTTTCTAACAATTCCCCACTACTTCTCGCTACTAAAATTAATAGTGCAAATACAATTAAAAAATATCTAGCTCGCATCATTTGAAACGGATTCACACTCATCTCCTCCCCTATGTTACTTTTATCATATCATTTGATTCTTAATTTTTTGTGAAAGAAAACCTTAAATTTTCCTTAAAAATTCCATATGTTACAAAAAGATGATATGATATTCGAGGAAATTAAGGGGGATTCTTATGTATCAAGCAAATATATTACTCATCGATGATGAAACAGCAATTTTACAACTACTAACTACCATTCTTGAAAAAGAAGGTTTTTCTCATATTACAACTGCAACATCAGCTGAATTAGCTTTATCTCTCACCGAAAAAAACAATTACGATTTAATTATTTTAGATGTCATGCTTCCTGGACAATCTGGTTTTGATATTTGTCCGATTATTCGCCAACAAACAGATTGTCCGATTTTCTTCCTATCAGCGAAGGCATCTGATTTAGATAAAATATCTGGATTTTCATACGGTGCAGATGATTATATTACGAAGCCATTTAATCCATTAGAAGTCGTAGCTCGTATGAAAGCACAACTTCGGAGACATATGAAACAAACAGTACCACACGAACAAAACGCACACTCCATTTCATTTGGGAGATTTGAAATTGATCAACATTCTGCGGAACTAACAGTAGATGGGAACGTTGTCGAATGTTCCGCTCAACTGTTTCAACTACTACTCTTCTTTTGCGAGAATCCGAACTACGTATTTTCGAAAGAAGAAATATACGAAAAAGTTTGGGGAGCACCAGCCTATAATGGCGATGACAATACTGTTATGGTTCACATTCGAAAACTACGTGAAAAAATTGAACAAAATCCAAGTAATCCATTGTACATCAAAACAGTTCGTGGACTTGGCTATAAGTTCGTTACAAAGTAGGTTAACGATATGAATTTTAATAAACGACTTATAATCCAGTTTATCTTACAACACGTTTTTGTCTTAGTTACGTTACTTATCGCAGTAGTTGCTTCTTTTTCTTATTTAATTTTTCTTCTTAATAGTACTTTATATGAACCTAATATTTCTGATTATGATACCTTTACAATCTCCGAATATATTTCTTCCGAAGGAAATAATATTACTTTAAATTCTAAGGTGAAAGATTTAATAACAGAAAAGAGTGATTGGCTTCAGATTGTAGATGAAGATGGAAAGGCCCTTTACAACTTTAATACACCTAACGATGTTCCGACTTCTTACACGAAGACATCCTTACTTACATATTTACAAAATAGTAGCGAAAATCTTTATAAGCTTAACTATTGGGAAATTAAATTAGAAAAGAAACCAGTGCTCGTTATTTACGGTGCCAAACTAAAAAGTAATGCATTACTAAAAACGATACAACAAGGACATCCTTCTTTATCATTAAATGAATTTACATTAACTGAACAAGAAAAACAATTACTTTCTAAAGAAAAAGCAACACTGCAAATATTTAATAACAATGGCGAAGAAGTTTTTTCCTATCCAACTGGGAAGAAAAAAACATTTTCGGCTATAAAAACGGCTCTTAATGAAAAAGAACCGTGGAATTATAAAGAAATTATATCTAGTTTTTACGATTCAAATAGCGGTCATCTCGTCGTTGTATCCGCCCCAAACGCTCATTATTATCCAGATGATGTATTAGATGATGTATTTACCAAGAAACTTCTAATCGGATGTAGCTTAATCCTCCTTATTGTGTTTGTTTATTTAGTCATTCTTTCAATTTGGTATGGAAATAAGTTTGGAAAGCCTCTATTACACACGATGCGCTGGCTTAAAAACATAGCTGGTGGAAAATATGAAGAGCCTGTTAGTAAAAAAGGCAAACCTGTTCGGTTCCGGCGCTCCGGTAAAGAAAAATGGTCGTTCCGCATATTTAAAGATGTTACAAACTCACTAGAGCACCTTTCTATTACTTTGAAAAAGAACGATGCAATGAGAAAAGTTTTGCAACAAACACGTGAAGAGTGGATTACCGGCCTGACGCATGATCTAAAAACACCGCTTAGCTCTATATACGGCTATGCATTATTACTAGAATCGAAGCAATATAATTGGACTGATCAAGACATTCAACAATTTGGCCATGTAATGAAAGAAAAATCTCAATATATGACTACATTAATTGACGACTTAAGCTTAACATATCAATTAAAAAATGATACTCTTCCTGCACAACACGTAAATGTTGAAATTAATCAGTTCGTCCAAAAAGTATTATTACAATTTATTAATAACCCTACACTACAAAATCAAAACATTGAATTCGTGCCAAGTTCAAGCAAAATCCAATATTTTATTGAAGAAAAATGGTTCCAACGTATTATCGAAAACTTATTAGCAAACGCTGTAAAACATAATAATGAAACAACAAACGTAATCGTAAAACTTTCGCAAAATACAAATTCATTTACACTATCTATTTCAGATGACGGAAAAGGTATGGACGATAAAACGAAAGAGCTTCTATTCGAGCGATATTACAGAGGAACGAATACAGAAGAAAGCAACATCGGAACTGGCCTTGGCCTCGCCATTACAAAACAGCTCGTTCATGCCCATAACGGAACGATTTCCATTGATAGTGAACTCGGAAAAGGAACGACGATTATACTTGTGTTTCCGTTTAGTTCATAGAAAAGGTGCTATATGGCGCCTTTTCTGTTTTTGGTAATTATTCGGTGAATAAACTTATATTGAGTGTCTTTTTTTTCTCTTTTCCGGTTAATTTGTTGATAAATGAAATTATATCGACGATTTTCTAAATATATCGGCGCAACTCGAAATATATCAGCGATTTTTCAAATATATCGACCGTAACTCCAAATATATCAGCGATTTTCAAGATATATCGATTTGTCGACAAAAATCGTCAAATATAACAATCTATATTACAAGATCGGCTGTTTCATGCTCCTTACAAACAACGATTCAACATTTTAACCCGAAACAATCCGGCTTTTACGAAATAAAAAAGCGAACCACTCAGTGGTTCACTTTTCCTCCTATTATTTCTTCTTCACCGGTATCCAAAGCTCAACTTGAGCGAACTCACTCTTATCTGCATGGCAACGCTCATCGTATAGTTCAAACTCTGTAACTCCGCAATGTTCATATCCTGAATGCGGGAACCATTCTGAGAATACTGCATTCCACGTTTGGTGAATAGACGATACCATTTCTTCATGAGGAACTTTTGGCGTTGTAAATACTGCATACGTTGCGGATGGGAATGTACGCTTTGCAATTGCATTTGGTACATTGTCAAAGTCTGTAACTTCCATTCCGATAATATAAGTGAAGTCCCCTGTTTCTAAATTAAAATCTGTACATAATCCAAGCTCTACCCATTGGCTCGTATCTTTACGATTTGGAATTGTCGTTCCAAGATCCTTTTGTAAATACTCCTGCCAGAAGACCGGGATATCTTGATGATTTTTCCCCTCTTTACTTGTCGTCTTCAGCTCATAACCCGCCATTAAAAATTCTGGTTTATTTACAATACGATATTCCATTTGTATGCCCCCTAAATATGGATTTAATTTTCTTTGTTTTACATTCACTCTATAATACATCGGTGTTTCAATTTCTTGTTTTCGATATTCACTTGGTGTCATTTGAAATAATTTTTTAAAGGCTCTCGTGAACGTCTCGTGAGATTGAAAGCCATGCTCAAATGCGACATCAATAATTTTTTCATCCGTATGAGAAATTTGATAAGCTGCCCGGGCTAACCTCCTCTTCCGAACATACTCCATTACTGTATCGCCTACTAACGCCTGAAATACACGATGAAAATGCGATTCAGAAAAACATGCAATGCGAGCTAAATTACGTAGCGTTTGCTTTTCCATTACATCTTCTTCAATATAATCAATTGCCCTTTGAATTTGAGTTTCATAGCTTTCCAACTCTGTTCACCCGCCTTATATGTATTATGATAAAAGAGAATCCTATCCAATTCTTGACGTTTTTTACTATAATTCCATAAAAAAATGTAACTTTTTTATATGTATTTCGTTGTTATGTATGAAGGGAGGGAAATGTAGTGAAACAAAGTCAATCATTAGAAGACATTTACTCAGAGCATATGCATGATTTATTTCGCTATCTTCTCTCCCTGACCGGAGATCCCCACTGTGCTGAAGACCTCATGCAAGAAACTTTCTACCGAATGCTCGTCCATATTGACTATTATAAAGGAGCAGAAATTAGGCCGTGGTTATTTACAATTGCCTACAACGCCTTTATCGATTGGTACCGAAAAGAAAAGAAGTATAAAACAACGCAAATTGAAGAATTCCATTTACCAAACGTGCCAAGTACAGAGCACTCTTATTTCGTAAAACATGAGATTACTAGTTGGTTACAAAGCATATCCTCACTTCCGCTCGAAAGACGAAATGTGTTGCTACTACGAGATTACTACGGATTCCCCTATAAGGAAATAGCAGAAATGACCGGTCTCTCGTTAGCAAAAGTAAAAATTGAATTACACCGCGGACGAAAAGAAGCAAAAATCATAAAGGAGTGATGCAGATGGGCTGTGCAGAGTTTAAAAAACTGTGGGAGAAATATGAAGACGGAACACTCACACATGACGAACAAGAAAAATTAGAAAGTCATATTGAGACATGTGAAGAGTGTGAAGTGCATTTGGATGCATTATTAATAAAAACAGAACCCGTTAAGAAAAAGTTACCACCAAAAGATCTTAAAGTTCCTTTTTGGAGGATTAAGTGGAAACATCGTTTACAAACGCTTGGTTTTATACTAGCAATTTGTATCGTTATATATATGATCGGCGGAGTATTGTCTGCCTTTTATTTTCAAGCTAATAATGATAAAAGGCTAGAAGAAATAAGAGATGTTCCCTCTCTTGCACTTGAAGCAACTATCCCAAATAGCCGCGTTATGGGCGGCGGAACAAGTGTAGAAGCTTTCTTTCGAACAAACAGCCAATTTGATTTAGTAAAAACGATTGGTAAAAAAGAAATGCCACTCGGTACAATAGAAACGAGCAGCTTCTTATCTTCTTTAAATATCACAAATCAATCTTGGGTGAATATGCACTATCAACCGAACATCCACTTTGTTCATCCAAAAATAAAACAAGGTGATTATTTGAAAGAAGCATCTAAAAAGGTTTGGGATACCCTTGCAAAGGTACATGAGGGAACAGTTGCAGAAGTAGCAATTTCTTTTGACAAAGCTTACACTTTACAAGAATTAGAGCCACTTTTATATAGTGTATTTGAAGCACAAGAACTCCCTCCAACTCCTGTATGGTACGCTTTAGACACAGGACAAGAAAGAATACATGAAGAAGATTTCATACTATCTGGAAGCGACTTTATAGGATTTCCAGAACATATAGGATTCCTTGATGATGAAACAGAAAAACAGAATACGCAAGAAGACAAAGTAATTGAAATGATGCGTATTCTTTCTACACATAAAAAAACTGTAAGTACAGTTGCTATGCTTCCTGAAAGCGAACTAAATTTAGATAAACGTTATAAATATGTAAAAGATAACGGCGTAAAAGTATACGGCATTGTCATTACTGGCCCGTCAAAAGAATTATTAAAATTACAAAACTCGCCTCACATACGTTATGCGACTCTTGGAGATATTGAGGTTTGGAATTGGTTTGATTGATACTGAAAAAGAAGTAGCACATTAAAAAATGATATGCTACTTCTTTTTTCGTTTACTACTCACTAAAAACAGTAACTTTCGAAATCTTAATAATGATAAAAGATTAGAAAAAACTAACTACTATTTCCTACTCATCCCTTTTAATAATGCCCTAAACAATGTAACAATTTTATATTTCACTAACAGAATCCGTGAATAAAGCGTGAAACACGTTAACTTCCCCCATACGTAAACATTCCGTTTCTATATCAGGAATTGCAGTTCTAGCAACCTCTCGTTCTACTCTTATAAACCCTTTTGTGTTCATTAGTTTTTCAAATTCACAAATGGTATCCATTTCTACATCGGTTGTTTCAAAAGTCCATTCTCTTAACTCTTCATCATATGTTGTTTTTAATACGTAGTAATAATAATATTTATTAAGTAAGCTAACAAAAACCCCTAGATCAAGGCGCTCGCCTCGTGATTTTCGTATCCAATCAATATCATCATTTAACATCGGTTCTTTTCCATTTAATAACACGTTATACTCTAGACAATTGTATAGGTTTAAATCTGTATAGTCTGACACGTGATAATCGCAAAATGTTGACTCGATTAAGGACAAAACTTCCTTTTGAAAGCTTTTGTTTTCTATAAATGTTTCTTTTAGCTCTATAAATCGTTTATGCTCTTTAGATTCCTCGTACAATTCTTCTTCTTTCGCAATATTTTTTGGAAAGAATTTGTAAACTGTTTCTTTTAAATCATTCATCATTTCAGGTTCCGCCGTTTTAAACATTCTGTAAATCCCCCTATGTTAAAAAGAATTCTCGCCGCGATAAAGAATCATACCCCAAATATGTTATTAATTAACAAATAAATTATATTAAAATAAGCAATGCGATTCAATTCTGTTTTTTAAATTTTTTTCTGTTATAATGGCTGATTCCGAACATTTGGTTTATCATAATATGAAAATCACAACAAAAAACGACAAAAACCTTTGAATTACCTTAAATAATAGAAAAATCCATATATAAAGAACGAAAGATTCTAAAGAGATTATTGAAAAATATATTATTTTTGTCACATTAAAAATTAGTACTTTTTTCACAAATTATTTTTAATGGAAAACTTTACAAAAAATATTTTTTACCATAAAAGGTATTTTTCTAGTAAAATAAAACAGTCTCGTAAAAATGTAACACATTTCCATACGAACAACCCTTTAAAGCGAAAAGGTGTCATCATAATTGATGACACCTTTTCCTATTACAAATAAACTAATTAGAAATCACTTTCACATACATCCCTCTCACCGCTTTTTCATAAGCGATATCACTCATCTGTCTTATTTTTTCTGATACGACAGACGACTGAACGATTTTCCCTTCACGAAGTAATGGCGGGTCAATGAGACGCACTTTATTTTTCTGATGTAGATCATACTCATTTCTATCTTCTTTTACTTCTATACTTGGGTGCACTTTTCTTAATAAAGCATCTACTTCTTGATCTTTACATAGCTGCAATTTCGATATCAGCTCATGATCTTCAAGAAGAAAATCATCTGCATGAATAACCTTTTTATGAAGAGCTAACTTTAACGTTTTAGCTAACATATCATTTCCGTAAATATTAATTGGTTTCATAAAGAAATCGATTACTTCTTTGTAATACGCCTTCGTAAACCATTCTGCAATTTCAATATTTTGAAGAACCATTCTCCCATTAACTTCGATTAAATCATCTAAAAAATTTTGAGCTTCTTCTAAAGAAATATATCCATATGTATACATATCTCTCAATGTGTAATCCACTCGGTCTGCACATAATTCTGGTGCGGATCTTTCAAGTAACGTCCACTTCGAATCATCTAATAAAATATCTTCATAGTTATAACCATGTTTTGAAAGAATCGCCGGGATTTCCGAGTTTTTCACAACAGAGCTAAATATTTCTTCATGATAACTTTCATTTTCGTTATCAAAAACGTAATCAATCACATGAGAAAAAGCAGTATGCGATACGTCATGCAGTAAACCGGCAATTTGTTCTTCTACTGAACCACCAAGTTTTTTAATTAACAACATAGCACCAACTGAATGGTCAAAGCGCGTTACATTCCATTTCTCGTTCATTAAGTAACTTGCTCCGGCCTGATGAACCCCTTTCAGCCTTTGCACATGTTTACTTAAAATTAATTCTTCTAACACTTTATCTACTTTAAACTCACCGTATATAACATCTGATATGATCACTTATAATCCCCCTTTTCAAGCAGAGTCTTCTTATAGTATCTCTTTTTTCAGAGAGTAAATAAAGAACTTCACTCGAATATTTTGTGCCTTTAAATTAAAAAATAGAGAGCACTCAGCTCTCTATTTCACATACCTATCCAAACGTAACTTCCACCTGCACAATCTCAGATCTACTTCCAAGTCTAAGCGGTGGTCCCCAGAATCCGAATCCAGAAGAAACAATGGCGTGGAATGCACCTTTTTGTACGTATCCCCAGTCTAGTTCGTACATTCTTCTCGTTACAATGTGGTTCGGCGCCATTTGTCCGCGGTGCGTGTGACCTGATAATAGTAAATCAACGCCGGCATCCGCTGCCTGCTTTAATTCAAATGGCTGGTGATCCATTGCGATAACAGGAAGCGATTTATCTACCGTACTCATTAGATTTTCAAAGCTTTGACGATCACGCTCTGTTTTATCTCTTCTTCCAACGAGATAAAAATCATCTTCAATTGTAATGACTTCATCTAAAAGAATACGAATATCAATCTTATCCATCTCTTGTAAAAACTCAGGAACAGCTCGGCCGTAATATTCATGGTTTCCTAACACACCATATACGCCTAATGGAGCTTTCATCTGTTTCATGATTGGTCCCATATTTTTTTGAATGAACACACCTGGATGATCGTCGATAATATCACCAGGCAGTAAAATAATATCGGGCTCCATTTCATTTACATGATGGACAAGTCTCTTTAAATGAGCAACACCAGACAATTTACCGAAATGCATATCCGAAGCCATCGCAATACGTAAACTTTTACGTCCTTCTACTTTTTTCGGTATATGTACATCATACTTTCTTACAACCGGGCTATACGCATTAAATACCCCGTATGCGAAGATAAAGAAAAATACGAGTAAAGTGACTGCCCCTGTCCAAATAATTGCCGTGTCTTTCTCTATAGAAAACTGTAAAAAGAAGACTGCAATATCGGCTAATGGCAATAACATGAGCGCATATTGTATAACCGCAAACCAAATTGAACCGACAGTTCGCAGGAAAGGAAGGAATTTAAACACTTGCACGAGAATATACGCATATGAAATAAATCCGACTATGAAAGCGTAATATCCCCAAGATTCCCAGCCAAATACCGTACTGAGCCAAACCCAGCCGTTCCAGCCAATGTAAAACATAAGTAGTGTGTATACAATTAAAATAGTGAATATATTGAGATAACGAAAATTTTTCACTGCTAGCCTCCTTATTGATTTCTTCTATTATATCTTGTTATGCACGTTTAACGTAAATATTAAGCACTTCAAACGAACGATAATAAAACTCTTGTATTTACTACAAAACAAAGGGGATTTTGAAGGTACAGTTATATGATTTGAATACTTCAAAGAGCATAAACCATTTTTCACGGCATTGTTTAAAAGCAACAGTACATTATCATTTCAGAAAAAGTTATTAACTTTCATCATGGGTGAAATTGAAAAAAATTTAAATACGAATACGTCTATAAATAAAAACATTGATAAACACATCGTTTTAAAATTTTTAGGGACCGCTGTAATGGAGATTTTGGAATCTTACGTGTTAGAAGAAATTGATAGTGATATTGCGTATGTTGCGACGCAGGTTGGGGAGTTGATGAGGAGGAATATATAAAAATATAACATTCACGCAAACAAAGAAAAGCCGCACCTACAAATACTCGTATAGGTACGGCATTCCACTATTAAATAACAAAATCCTCCGGAATAAACACCTTCACTTCTCTCGGATGTACGTATACAAACTCACCCGTTTGAATGTTAAGCTGTCTGAACTGTTCTTTACTAATTTCCGCTTCTAAATACTCATCTGTTCCGTCGCGCTTCAATTCTACATATACGACAGGGCCAACTGCATGTGAGTATGTTACTTTCGCCGGAATGGCATCTACATTTTCTTTCGTACGAGCGATTGAAAGGTGATGTGGTCTTACGTATCCCACTCCGTCTACATTTGAGACGTGCTTATGCTCTGGTGCTTCTAGTTCCACCGATCCTACATTTAGCTTACCTTTATGAACGCGGCCATGAAATAAGTTTACGTTTCCTAAAAAGTCATATACGAACGGACTTGCCGGTTTTTCATACACTTCTTCCGGCGTTCCCATTTGTTCAATGCGTCCTTCATTCATTACAACGATGCGGTCCGCAACGTCTAACGCTTCTTCTTGGTCATGCGTTACGAATACGCTCGTAATTTGAAATTCGTCATGTAGTTTCCGGAGCCATCTTCGTAATTCTTTCCGCACTTTCGCATCAAGTGCACCAAATGGTTCGTCTAGCAATAAAATTTTCGGCTCGACTGCAAGTGCCCGTGCTAGTGCGATACGCTGTCGTTGTCCGCCAGATAATTGCGCTGGATATCGTTTTGCAAAACCAGCCATTTTTACTAGTTTCAATAGTTCTATTACTTTTTCTTCTATTACTTCAGCTGACGGTCTTACATTTTTCTTTCTTACTTTTAAACCGAAAGCGACATTTTCAAATACATTCATATGTTTAAAAAGTGCATAGTGCTGGAAGACGAAACCGACTTGCCGGTTTTTCACATGAATATCAGTTAAATCTTCCCCATCAAAAGAAATCGAGCCTCCATCCGCTTCTTCTAGCCCTGCAATAATTCGTAATAACGTCGTTTTTCCAGAACCTGACGGGCCTAATAAGGCAACAAGTTCTCCTTTTGGAATATCCAACTGAATGTCTGTCAGCGCTTGAAATGTACCATATTGTTTTGATACATTTTGAATTTGAATACTCACCGCACTCACCCCTTATTGTCGTTTTTCCATTCTCCATTCAATCCAGTTTTTTATAACGAGCGTAAAAACTGCGATAAGTGACATTAAAGTCGCCACAGCGAACGCTGCTGAAAATTGATATTCATTGTACAAAATTTCAATATGAAGCGGCATTGTATTTGTCATGCCGCGCACGTGACCAGACACAACGGAAACGGCGCCGAACTCACCAATGGCGCGGGCATTACATAAAATCATGCCGTATAATAGACCCCATTTTATATTTGGTAATGTGACGCGCCAAAACATTTTCCAGCCGCTTGCGCCAAGTGATAGAGCTGCTTCTTCTTCACTCTTTCCTTGCGCCTGCATTACCGGGATTAATTCACGTGCAACGAATGGAAACGTAACAAAGATCGTCGCAATGATAATGCCAGGGACAGAGAAGATGAGTTTTATCCCGTGTTCCAATAACCATCCGCCAAGATTCGCACGAGGTGTGAAAAGTAAAACGAATACTAATCCTGCAATAACTGGTGATACAGCAAACGGCAGTTCAATAAGAGATAATAATACTTGCTTTCCTTTAAACTGAAACTTCGTAATAAGCCAAGCTGCCGCTATTCCGAATATCGTATTAAGCGGCACAACGATTAAAGCAACGAGAAGCGTTAACCTGATTGCTGAAAATGCTTCTTGATCTGTTACAGCGGCAATATATACATCAGCGCCTCGTTCAAATGCTTTCATAAAAATTGTCACGAGCGGCAGTAATAGAAAGAGAGATAAAAATAAAATTGTTATCGTAATGAATAGAATTGGTACAAACTTAGATTCTTTTTTAGCTGACATGCTTTTTACTATTTTCTTTTCTAATAATGTTGGTTCCATTTTCTCCCCTCCTATTCGCTTTTCAGTTCGTGCCTTCTACTCCAAGTTTGAATCATATTAATAAGTAGTAGGAAAAGGAGAGAAATAATAAGCATCACAGCCGCTACCGCTGTTGCGCCTGCATAATCATATTGTTCTAGTTTCGTCATAATCATAAGCGGTGCGATTTCTGTTTTCATTGGCATATTACCAGCAATGAACACGACAGATCCATATTCCCCTAATGCCCGCGCAAAGGCGAGTGAAAAACCAGCAAGTAGAGCCGGAAATATTTCGGGCAAAATGATTTTCACAAATATTTGGAAGCGCGACGCCCCTAAGCTAGAAGCTGCTTCTTCTACTTCTTTATCAATACTTTGTAGTACTGGTTGCACCATTCTGACGACAAAGGGTAAGCCAATAAACGTCAGTGCAACAATAATTCCGAGCTGGGTAAAAGCTACTTTTATATGAAACACACTAAATATTTTTCCAATAAATCCATTTTCCGCATAAAGCGTCGTAAGTGTAATACCAGCTACTGCAGTCGGAAGAGCGAATGGTAAATCGATTAATCCGTCTAATAACCGTTTCCCTGGAAATGTGTAGCGAACGAGTACCCAGGCAATTAATAAACCGAAAATGGCATTTACGATTGCCGCTGCAAGTGAAGTTGTGAAACTCACTTGATAGGAATGCAACACGCGCTCACTCGTTATAACTTGTGCGAACTTCTTCCAGCCTAGCTGCGAAGTTTGAATAAATACGATAGAAAGTGGTATAAGTACGAATAAACTCATATACAGCATTGTAAATCCAAGAGATAATCCAAACCCTGGTAAGACACGCTTCTTCCTCATATAACGTCACCTCATCCCCCCTTATTTTTTATACATTTGATCGAATACGCCGCCATCATTAAAATGCTTTTCTTGCGCTTTTTTCCAGCCTCCAAATAGTTCATCTACTGTAAATAATTGAACTTTCGGAAATTGTGATGCGTACTTTTCTGCTACTTTTTCATTACGAGGGCGATAAAAGTTTTTCGCCGCAATTTCTTGCCCTTTTTCTGAATACAAATATTCAAGGTATCCTTCTGCTACTTTTTTCGTTCCTTTTTTATCAACGACTTTATCTACAACAGCTACTGGCGGTTCTGCAAGTATACTAATCGAAGGCGTTACAATTTCAAATTTATCTTTTCCAAGTTCTTTTTGTGATAATAATGCTTCATTTTCCCAAGCAATTAACACGTCACCAATTCCTTTTTCAACGAAAGTCGTCGTTGCCCCGCGTGCACCAGAATCAAGCACTTCTACGTTTTTATAAATTTGGCCGACAAACTCTTTCGCTTTATCTTCACTATTGTTATATTTCTTCAGTGCGTATCCCCACGCCCCTAAATAGTTCCACCGTGCTCCTCCAGATGTTTTTGGATTCGGTGTAATGACAGACACACCTTTTTTCGTTAAATCATCCCAGTCTTTAATTCCTTTCGGGTTTCCTTTTCTCACAAGAAATACAATCGTTGATGTATACGGAGTAGAATTATCCGCAAGTCGCTTCTGCCAATCTTCTGCTAGTTGTTTCTTCTTACTAATCGCGTCAATATCATAAGCGAGCGCTAGTGTTACAACGTCTGCTTCTAAACCGTCAATAACAGAGCGTGCCTGACTTCCAGATCCCCCGTGTGATTGCTTTACATTTACTGTTTGACCATGCTTCTCTTTCCAATACTTCGCAAAGTCTTTATTGAAATCTTGATACAACTCACGCGTCGGGTCATATGAAACATTTAAAAGCTCAACTGTCTTCTTATCCCCGCCTCCTTCAGAATTACTAGTAGATGTTGCCGAGCCACACCCTGACAAAAGAACAAATGCTGACAATAAGACACCTGTACTTTTCATAAGCGCTGTCTTACCCCACTGTTTCATATATAAAGCCCCCTTAGTTTGTACAATAGAAAAAGGCACACAATCTATTCACAAAAGTGAACGTTGTGCGCCTTCAGTTTCTCTGATGAGCTTCTATTGTATTCTGTTTGATTTCTTTTCATTTTAATTCCGTAATTCATATGTGTCAACTTGGAATTTCACTTTATCGCTTCGGGGGCTTATACAAATATCCCTAACTATTCCCTTTCACCATCAACAACAAATATATGAATAAATCTTTTTTAATCATTATCAATATGACATTTCCTTTTATATTCATTTATCCATCATAACTATCTTATTGATAATGATTATCAATCGAACAGAAAAATAAAAGCCAATCTTTTTTATTTCCTACATAAGTATGCTTTCCGTTCATTTTTAAAAAGTAAATAATGAGCCGTATGAACCTTTCTCTCTAAATAATCGATAGAATACGAACTTGATGGATCAACTAAATCCCCAATCGCCCCTGAAAGGTGATCAATTACCTTTTGCAATGTTTCTAAGTTCTTCTTTTCACTCTCCATATTCATTTCATCCATAATGTCACAAATAAGATATTGCACTTTCCGTAAGCGTAATTCCTTCTGCTCCATACATATCTCCTCCTTATTAGTCATATTACGGTTTAAATATATGGGCTTATAGCTTAACCAATTCTAAAAAATAAAGTGAAACTTTAATGAGTAGGGATTTTGTCCATCCACACGAATCGAGCCTTTACAGGACAAAAAGATATCCATCTCTAAACATGTAGTCATAGAGATGGATATCTTTATTTTTATACTTGTAATGCCTTCTCTCTCAAAGCTCTTCGTAACAATTTACCAGTTGTATTCTTCGGCAATTCTGTTAAAAACTCAATACTCATTGGCACTTTATATTTCGCTAAATGTAACGTGCAGTAATGCGTAAGCTCTTCTTCTGTTACGCTCGTTTGTTTCAGAACGACGTAAGCTCGCACTGCTTCTCCTAAGTTTTCATCAGGAACACCGATTACGACAACTTCAGCTACCGAATCATGAGTATATAATACTTCCTCTACTTCACGAGGATATACGTTATAACCGCCAACTAAAACAATATCTTTTTTACGATCGACGATATAGAAGTAACCTTCTTCATCCATTTTCGCTAAGTCACCTGTATATAGCCAGCCATCTTTAATTGTCGCCGCAGTATCTTCTGGCGCATTATAGTAACCCTTCATAACGTTAGGTCCGCGAACAATTAATTCCCCAACTGCACCAACAGGTACTTCTTCCCCAAGTTCGTTCACAATTTTATTTTCTACGTGCCAAATATTTGTACCAATCGAACCTGGTTTACGAGGACGATCTAACGGATTAAAACAAGTAACTGGTGATGCCTCTGATAAACCGTATCCTTCTGAAACGATAACGTCAAAACGTTTTTCAAAGTTTTTCAGAAGCGCAACAGGCATCGATGCACCACCTGAAATACAAAGGCGAAGTGTCTTCACATCTTCTGCGCTCGCTTCTTCAAATAAATATAAGTAATTGTACATTGTCGGCACACCCGCAAAAATCGTTGGTTCATACGTACGACAAATACGGAATACTTCTTTCGGACTAAACTTCGGTAACATTAAAATTGTTGCCCCGTTCACAATCGGTGCATTTACCGCAACAGTTAAACAGAACACATGGAACATCGGCAGTGCCGCAACGACGCGATCATCCGCAGTATATTGTAAATATGACGCAACATCGCTAGCATTACTATATAAATTTTTATGCGTTAACATAGCGCCTTTTGGCTTTCCAGTTGTACCTGAAGTGTATAAAATAACAGCTACATCTTCTTCATCTAGTTCAGGACCTTCGTAAGTTACATCTCCATTTCCTATAAAACTAGTAAACGTTTTCATTTTTTCGGTTTCTATATGGTTAAAATCTGATGAGGTTTCGCATATGATGATATTTTCAAGTGAAGGAAGTCTTGTTGTAAGAGATTGTATAACAGGTAGAAGGACGTCGAGTACGATGATTGTTTTTACATCTCCATTTTGTAATATGTAATGTATTTCGTCTGCTGTATAAATTGGATTAATCGGAATGACAGTTGCTCCGGCTTTCATTGTTCCGTATAAACCTACTAAAAAATGTGGTGAATTGCCTACAGCTAATGCGACATTGTCCCCTTTTCCAATGCCCATTTTTGCTAAATTGCTAGAAAACCTAGTGACTACTTTGTTTAATTGGTCATACGAGACCGACTGATCCATAAATATGTACGCCGGTTTATCCCCCTTCTTTTTTGCCGTTTCAGCCAAAGATTGAACGAGATTCACACAAATCCCACCTTTATAAAATTTAGAATATTTAAAAATTCTAAATTAATTATATTAAAAGAAAATTAAAGTAGCAAGTGATATTCTATTAATCGAATATACATCAACCACTTTCTTCCAGAACACTTTAGTAAGATGCGAGAATTATATGTGAAAGAAACAGGTACAAACATATAGTTAAACTGTAGCTAAAATCATTGTAGGATAATATGCACTCATCTTTCCGCTAAGTTTTTCAACTTCCTCTTTATTTAAAGCCGTATACTCTCCATACAAATTGAGAGCGTCCGCTCTATTTTCATGAACGTACACTGTAACATATACTGTCGGTAATCCCTTATTGTCTTCATCTATCGACAAGACAACATCTGGCGTTTTACCAACGCTACTAAACGTTTCATTTCGATTCGCCTCCTTTTATCATATATATTCCTTTATAAGGAGCAGATGTCCTGTAAATATACGTTTTACGGTAAGTGAAATTATATCGGCGATTTTTCGAATATATCGACTATAACTCGAAATATATCAGCGATTTTTGAAATATATCGACCGTAAACCAATTTATATCAGCGATTTTTAAAATATATCGACTTACCGACAAAACCTGACAATCTACGCAAAAAGAAAGAGGCTGCCATTTGACAGCCTCCTCTGTTTAGAAGAATAAATGTAAGAAATCTTCTGTTGTAATATTACCGAAATAGCGCGCGATATCTACGCCTTCTAAAGCTACAGTGAATGTATCTTTATCAAATTGTACGCCTGTTAGACGTTCTTCAATGTCATGAACATCTAGTGATCCGAAGAAATCACCGTAAATTTTACATTCTGTTACTGTTCCTTTTTTCACTTCAAGGCGAACATCAACTTGTCCAACTGGGAAGCGGTGTGAATGTTGTAAGTTGAACTTCGGAGACTTCCCGTAGTTCCAGTCCCAATTGCGGTAACGTTCTTCAGAAATTTTATAAATCTCTTTCCAATCAGCTTCTGTTAATTCGTACGTTGGAATTTCTGTTTCTCCTTCGAAAATTGTTTCTAGCAGAAGTTGTCTAAACTCTTCTGTCGTCATTTTTTCGTTTAAGAACTCTGTAATATTCGCAACGCGGCTACGGATTGATTTAATTCCTTTTGATTGAATCTTATCCATTTTCACTTTTAGTGCTGATACAACGTGATCGATTTCAGAGTCAAATAATAACGTACCGTGACTAAACATACGACCTTTCGTTGAAAACTGCGCGTTACCTGAAATTTTTCTACCTTCAGCTAAAATGTCGTTACGACCACTTAGCTCTGCATTTACGCCTAGTTTACCAAGCGCTTTCGTTACAGGTTCTGTGAATTTTTTGAAGTTGCTGAAACTGTCTCCATCATCTTTCGTAATAAAGCTGAAGTTTAAGTTTCCTAAATCATGATATACTGCGCCTCCGCCTGATAAACGACGAACGACATGAATGCCTTTTTCTTTTACGTAATCTGCATTAATTTCTTCCACTGTGTTTTGGTTTTTACCAATGATAATTGAAGGCTCATTAATGTAGAACAGTAAATATGTTTCGTTAATATCTAAATTTTTAACACAATATTCTTCAATCGCTAAGTTTATCGTAGGATCTGTAATCCCTTTATTATCAATAAATAACATCGTATCACCTCATGAATTCCAAACGTAACCACTATGCGCAAGCGTAATATGGCCACTGAAAATTTGTTTTGCTTCCGTTACTAAATCAGATGGATTGCCTGTATGCGGCAAATGCGTTAATAAAAGTTCTTTTACATTCGCAGTTTTCGCAATACTTGCTACTTCTGTACTATTCATATGCCCTGCTTTGGCAGCCTCTTGATGTGCATACATATTACATTCACAAATGAAAAGATCAGCATCTTTTGTGAACGGAATAAATTCAGGAATATAACTTGAATCTGCACTGTATACAACAACATCATCGCCAGCTGTAATACGCATCGCAAAGCATGTAACAGGATGAACAGTTTTTAAGAATGAAATGGAGAACGGTCCAATTTGAAGTGTTTCTTCTGGATTGTACGCGATTCCTTTCGTATGCGGTTCATGCGTTAAAGAATGGAATCCATTCTCATCAAACGAATGACCGTATATTGGTAACTCCGGTAGTTGTCCTTTTGTCACACTCGTAATTAATCTTGCATATTGCAATACCCCAATATCTGCAACATGATCGTGATGATAGTGTGACAATACAACTGCATCTATATCAGATGGTGTTATATATTTTTGAAGCTGTGCTAGTACACCACTACCACAGTCTACAAGTAAACGAAAACCATCGTGTTCAAACAAATACCCCGACGTTGCTTCTCCCGCTTCTGGAAAGCCGCCCCAAAAGCCGACAACAGTCATCTTCATATGTATCCATCCTTTCTAAAACCGTGTAGGAATGCGGTTTTTCTCCGTACTTGAGAAAGTTTTTTTCTTACATCCTACATTGTTAACTATAATCCATTTCCTAAACTTTTTCATTAATTTTCAATTTTGTTATAAAACAGTTGTTGACTTTTGTTTTTTGTACTAATACAATGATAGTAAGAAATGAAAATGGAGGGATTGACATGATTGATCAACCAATGGAGTTTTTCCGAAATTTACCGACGAAAACTTGTGCACACTGCGGGAAGGAAATTGATGAGCAACACGAAGCATACCATAACAAATGTGACGATTGCGTTCACGAAGAATAGTAGTTTGTAAACATAAAAAAACCTAGCAGACATAGTCTACTAGGCTAATAACATCGTATCCTTCATCGTTGAACCTTTCACCAAGAGCTCTAGTTCAAACTCATACAATTCTTTTTGTCGATAATTTTTCGTATGGATTTTATCCATCATTAATTCGACAACTTTTCGGGCCATCTCGTCGATTGGCTGTTCAATTGTCGTAATACCTGGCTCTGTAATCTGCGCTAAAATTTGATTATCAAAACCGATAACAGCGAGATCTTCTGGAATACTCCAATCATGACGTTTCGCCTCTGAGATAATTCCAGCTGCAACCTCGTCGCCTCCTGCCAAAATCGCGGTAGGATTTTTTTTGTCCTTTAATACTTCATGGAATATTCGTTTTCCATCATCCCAAGAGAAAGCGTTTTCAAGAAAATCGATTGCTTCCACTTCTCTACTCTTTTCAGTAATAGCGCGTAAAAAGCCCATTTTTCGCTGTTGGCTCACTACTTTCGTTTCGTTACCACGGCAAAAAATAAGATTACGATATCCCTGTTCTAATACATGATTGGCAGCTATGTATGCTCCCTGTGCATGATCAAATTTCACTGTTGGAACATTTGCTTCCTCAATATATTCATTACATAACACGATTGGACCGTGTTGCAAGTATGGCTCCACATTCTCCCATGGATTTTCTAGTGAACATAGAATAATCCCATCTACTTGTTTCGTAGATAATAATTGTAAATACTCCATCTCTTTTTCCGGTAAATATCTTGTTTGACAAATAATCAGTTTATATTTATGTTCAGAAGCAGCAATCTCGATTGCTTCAATAAATCTACTAAAAAAAGGATTTGTAATCCTTGGAACAAGCACCGCAATTGTTTCTGTTTTTTGTTTACGAAGCCTTCTCGCCGCAGAATTAGGAACGAAGCCTAAATGCTTCATTGCTAATTGAACCCTTTTCTTTTTCTCATCTGAAACATATGGATGATTATTGATCACCCTAGAAACCGTTGTCCTTGATAACCCCGCTAATTTCGCCACGTCCTCGATAGTCGACACGAAATTTTCCCCCTTTGCATGAAAACGTTTTCTTATCCTGATTATATAGTATATTATTGGAAACTGCAATATAGGTTCTTATGATTTTACTATATTAATATTATACATAGGGAAAAGTCTGTTAATGGCAGGGAATTACACACTACTTTTAGAATTTCACAATAAGAATATTTATAAAATAAAGGATGATATTTCATGAATCGGACGGATCGTTTATTAGCTATATTAATTGAATTACAAAGAAAACAAACCGTTACAGCACAAAGCTTAGCTGAAAAATTCGAGACAAGTATACGCACTATTTATCGAGATATGGATGCACTTAGTGAATCTGGCGTCCCGCTTTTCGCAATGCCTGGTCACGGTTATTCATTAATGGATGGTTATTTCTTACCACCCATTCAACTTACGCCTGAAGAGGCTGTTACTCTTTTATTAGGCAGTGATTATATTGAGAAAACTTTCAATTCTTCTTTTTCTGTACATGCGCAATCGGCAAAAGAGAAACTTGAGGTTGTCCTCTCTACTGATCAAAAAAAGAAAGTTGAAGAGCTGCGAGGAACTTTCCGTTTCCTTTCTCCTATATTTTCTCATCAGCAACCCGAGCGAGAACAACTAGAAAACCAACTTTTCTTATTGCAAGAATCTATTCAAAAAGAACAAGCTATCTCTTTTTCTTATCGTAAACCAAGAGAAACTACAAAAATAAATCGGACCGTTCATCCTTACGGTTTAGTCAATATTTCAGGAATTTGGTACATCGTTGCTCATTGCTTACTGCGAAAACAAATACGTAATTTTCGTTTAGACCGTATGGATACATTACAGCAAGAACAAGAATTCTTTACAAAACCGAAGGACTTTTCTTTACAAGACTATCAACCTGAAAACAATCGTACTGTTACGATTCATTTATTATTTCCATCCCATATTGCACATAAAATTATTGAATCACGATACTTTTTTATAGATTCATACGAGCATCAGGATAATGGTTTTCATGTCTTTTTGAAATCAAGAAATATAGATGAAGTCTTTCAATGGATATTAAGCTGGGGTAGCCAAGTGCAAGTACTAGAGCCAAAAATTCTTTCTGAGAAAATATATGATGAAGTAAAAAAAATGTTAAAACTTTAATTTTTTATTTTACTACTGACATAATGTTGTCAGTAGCCCTCCTTTATTGTAGGTATTAACAAATACATTTTCTTAAAAAGGGGATAACAATATGAACAAATTTGAGGATTTAGCAACGTATTACATAGAGGAATTAGAAAAATACTCTCTCGAACAATTTAGAACGAAACCTTCTACAGAAGAATGGTCTCTTGGTCAAATGTATAATCATTTACTTTCGGCTACATATATGCAGTTAGATGCAATCGCAAAATGTAGAACTGAAATGCCCTCTGTAACTAACAAAAAAACGGATATGGGTGAAAAAGTATATATAATGGGGGCCTTTCCTGACATACAAATAAAAGTGCCAGATCATCCGGGATATACACCCGAAAATCCAACTAACAAAGAAGAAGTACAAGAACGTTTTCTGGAATTAATTACAGTTGTTAAAGACATTGAGCCAACACTTACTTCTATTCCTAATGATTGTAAAGTAGAGCACCCTGGACTTGGGTACTTAAATGCGGCAGAGTGGTTCCAGCTCATTTCTATGCATTTTGCACACCATCTTCGTCAGAAAGAAAGATTGGATAAAAAAGTTTTAGTGTAAAGAATTATAAAAGGAGTATCCCCTCAGTCCAACTTCTAACTAGGCGATCTCCTTTTCTGAACAATATCATGGCAAATAAAATTATATTAACGATTTTTCGAATATATCTATCGTAACTTCAAATATATCAACGATTCAACAAGGGATATCGATTTACCAACAGCTTTTTTTATGGTTTAGATATTTCCTGCATAAACCCAGCCATGCTCGCTAATAAACTAGTGAACACGAAAAGTACAATAATAAGAGGGATAAGTTTATCTTTATTTAAATTCGTAATCGTTTTCAAACCTATTCCTAATAAAACGTAATACCAAATGTTAAATATATCTATTCTTTGAGCGATTGTATGTAGAATCATATTATCTGTCGCTATTGCACCTAAACCTGTATAAGATATCTCATATCCACTTAGAGAAAATGTAATTAATCCGTTTAAAATCATCCCTACCCTTAATACAAACGAAGCATAAATAATTACCGGGAATGTTTCTTTATAGCTAATATCAACTCCAAAAAAAATCATAATATTCTTGTAGAATATAGGGGCAAAAAATATAGCTACGATGCCACTAACTGCGGATATCCCAAATGTGGTAAAGAAAGTTATGTATTTTGGAACAGTAAATCCCGTTTTATCATGAAACATACTAAGTGCAGGATTGTTTAAAGCATTCCAAGACATTAAAGCACTTGAAATTATAATAAGTACCATTAAAAGAGCTAGTGGAAATAATATATTTCTTTGATTCTTCATCCTTTTGAATTGTAGTGTTGGCGAAGTAAATATCCCCAAAATCGATGGTTTTTCCGAAAGTTCTTCATGCATAAGACTACTAGCTTGCAAGAAAATTCCCCTTTCTCATTACATTTATAGCTCTTCCCACTTCTTCCATACTTCTCTCCCATTTATACGATACACATTATCCTCTCGATCCATAAATCCGTGCACGATAAACTCGCGTCTAATCGTACAAAAGTCCTCGTGATATTGTTTTATGAATGTATTAATTTCTTTTTCCGTATACTGATTCTCTGCATTTAACTTGCTAATTAAATGCTCTAACAATACTAACTTTTTCTTTTTTTGACCTGGAATCGATTTTAAACGATCCTCTTTATCGAAAAAATTACGAATGGTCGTATCACGAAATTTCATTTGGCTTTCGGTCATTTTATTTTCCTCCTTATTATTTATCCTTTTCCTTGGCTTTTTCACCGAAAAGGTCCAGTGCATACCCTACGCTTATAAGGAAATAGTAGAATCCAAGAAATGCTAACGTATCTTTTACGCTAGTATGTTCTTCTTTGCGAAACAAAATAGGTGATATGGTGAAAACGAGGAAATAGACGCATGGATATAGTATGAAATAATAGTTGAATTTTTTTCTCATAGCTCCTCCTCTTTCTGTATATGATTCTATTCAAATCTTTGTAATCCCTTTTTTAATATTCCCCTCTCCTTTAGGTAGGTCTACAGGAATTTTCAAATAAAAGTGATATGTTCTATCCAATGATCTTTCACATATATTTACATGGATGAATTACAAGTCAAGGGGGAATATGAATGCGGTGGATTTATTATGATCCTTTGTTTGAAGTAGATCAAGTCGTTCCATCTGTTAGAACTTCTTCGCCATGGGCTGGGCATAACAAGTTTGCTTACGATCTCGTTACATTTTTCAAACCTAATACACTAGTAGAATTAGGAACATATTATGGATCTTCCTTCTACAGTTTTTGTCAGGCTGTTAAAGATGAACAACTCCCGACACAATGTACTGCAATTGATACTTGGCAAGGAGATCCACACGGTGGTTACTATGGAGAAAATGTATTCGAAACCGTAACAAATGTGCTGGACACGTGTTATCCAGGAATCGGAAAAACGATTCGTTCTACATTTGATGATGCTTTAAATCAATTTGAAGATGAAAGCATCGATTTATTACATATCGATGGGTTTCATACGTTTGAGGCGGTCTCACACGATTACGTTACATGGTTACCAAAACTTAAAAAGAACGGTATTATTTTATTTCATGATATAGCCGTCTTCGAAAATGGGTTTGGTGTACATCTATTATGGGATACTTTAAAAGCACAATACCCTCATCTAGAATTTTCACATTCGTACGGTTTAGGCGTCCTCTTCCCAAAAGGACATGAAGAAAAATTTGAAAATGTGCTCACTAAAAATAAAGAACTACAGCAAAAGTATGGAGGATAAACCTCTAATTAAAATAAGATAAATAAAAAAGCACCATTTCGGTGCTTTTTATTTACGCTTCAAATGATTGATTTTCAGCAATGTTTCTAAACTGGCGCTTATGCATCCAAGTTAATGAAGCAATTGTTCCAAGTGATAATACAACGATAAAGATCATGAGTATCCCTATATTTTGCCACATAAAGTTAAAATCACCGCTTGATACGACTGCTTTAAACCCTGATACAGAGTATGTCATCGGTAGCCAAGCATTAAAGGGTTGTAAATACTTCGGAATCAACTCTAGCGGGAATGTTCCAGCGCTAGTTGTAAGCTGCATAATTAATGTTAAAATCGCAATGAAACGGCCCGCATCACCGAATGCTGTTACTAAACATTGAATTAATGCGATGAATGCTAAACTTGTAATAATGCTAAAGAGTATGAAGTATGGAATGCTTTGTACTTCTACACCTAATCCGAATAGTAATATGACATCTGCTACTATTGCTTGAATAATACCGACTGATAATAAAACACCAAACTTACTAATAAACCAGCTGAATCCTGATTTCGGAACGCCGACTGTATCGCGTAATGGGTATACGATAGATAATAGTAATGCCCCAACGAATAAACCGAGTGATAAGAAATACGGTGTAAATCCTGTTCCGTAGTTTGGAACTTCCGCTATTTTCTCCACCTTCACTTTTACTGGGCTTGCAAACATATCATACGTTTTATCCGTTCCTTTTACTTCTCCTGTCTTTTCTGCACCTTCACCAAGTTTCTCAGCAAGTTCACCTGACCCATCATTTACTTTTACGAGTCCGTCTGTCACTTTTCCTGAGCCGTCTGTTAGTTTATTTACTCCGTCGATTAGCTGGGTTGAGCCAGTTTCCATGTTATTTAGACCACCATTTAGAGTACCTAAGCCAGTTGTTACTTGACCCGAGCCATCTGCTAATTGATTTACGCCACCTATTATTTTGTTTGTTCCTACAGATAATGTACCTAAGCCGCCTGTCACTTGGCTTGAACCATCTGCTAATTGATTTACGCCACCTGCCATTTGATTTGCTCCTGCAGATAATGTACCTAAACCACCTGTTACTTGACCCGAGCCATCTGCTAATTGATTTATCCCAGCAATTAATTGACCAGATTCGTTTTCAAATGTATTTGCGCCTTCTTTAGCAGTATTTAACTTCTCACCAAATCCGTGGAATTTTTCAACAAATCCTTTTTGTGCACTGGCTAATTCCTCAATACCACTCGTTAAAGATTGCAATTTCTCTGTATTCGGTAGTTTGTTTTGCGCATCACTTGTTGTTTGATTTATTGCACCTTTTAATTGTTTTACTTCTTCATTTAATTTATTTGTTCCACCTGCTACTCCAATAGCTTTTTGCTGAACTGTCGCTGTACTTTTTGCCGCATTTGTTATATATGGTTGTAACTGCTCTTGATATTCTTTTGGTAAACTCTCGATTTGCTTTTGCAAATTAGCTACATCTTGTGCTGCATTTTTCGCATCTCCTGCCGTTGATTGAGTAAATTCATTTAACTGATTTACATTTTCTCCAGCACCATCTATTTTCTGATTTACCGTATTTAATATAGTAGGAACTTTCGACTGCATTTCCTCTAAGCCTGCAACAGAATTTTTCACTGTACTATTTAACTCTTGCAAACCCTTTTCAATTTTTTGAGAGGCTCCCTCTAATTGACTTTGTCCGCCAACAAGTTGTTCCATACCATTTGATAATTCATTCGTTCCTGTTTTTAATTCACCTGTTTTACTTACTAATGTATTCAAACCTGCTGTTACTTTCTGAGACCCATCTTGTAATTTCCCTATACCTGTCTGCATCTCACCTGTTTTACTATTTAATTCATTTAAACCATCTGTTACTTTTCCAGACCCATCTTGTAATTTCCCTATACCAGTTTGTATTTCACCCGTTTTGCTATTTAATGTATTTAAACCATCTGTTACTTTTCCGGACCCATCTTGCAATTTATTAGATCCATCTGCTAATTTCTGAACTCCATCTTTCATCTCCCCAGATTTCCCTTGAAGTGTATGGAGTCCATCCGTCACTTTACTTGATCCATCATGCAACTCACTAGCTCCATCATGTAACTTATTTGCTCCGTCCGCTCCATCTGCTAATCCTTTTGATACGTCTTTAATGGAATCAAACATTTTCTCTGCATATGTTTTCGTTAACGTGCTTGATACTTCACCTTTAATTTTTTCAATTGCTGTTCCGCCAATTTGTGAAGATAAGAAGTTTAAACTTTCATTTGGAATATATTCTAAGTTTAATGGTTTCGGATCGTCTTGTAATAACGTTGTAGCGTTACTTGAGAAGTCATCTGGGATACGTACTAGCATGTAATACTTTCTGCCTTCCATTCCCTCTTTCGCTTCTTTTTCACTTACAAATTCCCATTTAAAACTTTTATTATCTTTTAAGTTATCAACGAGCCCTTTCCCGACCTCAATTGGTTTCCCATCAAGTTCTGCACCTTTATCTAAATTGACTACCGCAACTGGCAAGTCATCTAGCTGCTCATACGGATCCCAAAAGGCCCATAAAAACATACCCGCATATAAAATCGGTACAAATAAAACCGCAATGATTGGGATTAATATTTTTTTACTTTTTATAATCTCTGCAAATTCTTTACTAAGCAACTTATGCCATTTCATAATTTATCCCCCTTTTCAAAAATGACCAAAATGTCTATTTAGTCATTTTTAACCAAATAAAAAGGCTATATCTGTTCATACATATGCCTTATCCCCGAATTTATACTATGCACATTTTCAACTACTTGATTATACTATTTAACCACCCTTCTCATATAAATGACCAATTTGTTCAATTAGTCATTTATTATAATATTAAAAGGATTATCTTAATTTGACAATCCTTTTAGTAAATAAAGTTCGAATAATTCCGATATCTTTTCTTTTTCTAACGGTTCATGATTTTTTTCCCAATCAAAAATAAGCGATACGTATAGGCGAAGCATAATAAACGCTGTAATTTCTGGATCACATTTGCTAATCTCACCTTTTTCAATCGCAATCTCTAAATAAGATTGGATGACAGAAATGATTTCCACATCTACTTGTTGCATCACTTCTTGTACTTCTTTCGTTCCCATATCACGCTCTTCTTGAATTAGTTTAATCATGAGCTGATGTTCTTTTCTAAATTCTAATATGCTATATAATGCTCTATGTACATTTTCAAAAAATGAAATATCTGAACGAATTGCGTCTTTTGCGACTTGCTTCATTTCTGTAATTAAATTAGAAATAATTTCGCCAAATAGTTCTTCTTTATTTTTGAAAAAAGTATAAATTGTTCCTTTTCCTACATTCGCTAACTTCGCAACTTGATCCATCGTCGTTGCTTTATAACCGAATGCTGAAAAAGACTTTGTTGCAGCTTCAATAATAGAACGTTTTCGATCTATCGCCACATCGTCACCTCCAAAAATGACCAATCGGACAATATAGTCAATCGGTACATATTTGATATTACCACACGCTTACATTCTATACAAGTTCTCTTTTTAGTTATTCCCAGTATAAAAACATTCCAGTCAATGTATATAATACTGTCATAGTGTATCAGAAAAAAAGGGGAAAGGAAAAGATGTTCTTCAGATATAATTTTTATGAACACCTTTTTCTTATTTCAACGTAGAAAGCGTAATTTTGTCTAAACTAGAATTCAATATGTCCTCTCTTTTCCTTTCACTCTGACAATCTTCTTCTACAGTTAAACCTTACCTAACAACAACAAAATTACTCTTTTTCTAATAAACAAATAAAAAAACAAGAAAATCCTTACAATTAATAGTAATATAGAAAATAGACAAGTTTATCAAAATAGTGGAGGCTTTTTTAGTCATGATGCGTGCGCTTCGTTTAAATATAAAGCAAGCTTTTTGTAATCGTGTTTCTTTAATTATTATGTTTAGTGGATTCGTTCTTATTTGTATTTATCATTATTATTTTGTAATTCGTTATTTAGGAGATGCTGCGAATGGACCTATATCAACGGATATTAAATGGATTGGATTTCGTGGCAATGAAATGGATGTTTATTTGTTATTAATGCCAGTTATTGCGAGCCTTCCCTTTAGTACAAGTTACAACTCGGATAAATCAGATGGTTTTAAACCGTTTGTCAGTAAAGAAATTGCTATATTTCCTTATTCAGTAATGAAATATATCGTTACATTTTTTTGCGGAGGAACTCTTTATACGTTTCCATTCATCTTATCATTATTATTTTGCAAATTAACCATTCCAGACGGAGAACCGACGGCTGGTTCAGGCATTATAAATGATAACGGGATGTTCGCAAACTTATATTACGATACTCCCATCACTTACATTACTGTATATATCGGAATTAATTTTTTATTTGCAGGTTTAATGGCTCTTTTAGGACTTGCTGCATCTGCATGGTCACAAAAAGATTATATGGCGCTTCTATTTCCATTTGCAACTACCGCCATTCCTTACATCCTGCTAAATACGATATTCCCTACAATAGGCGGGGCACCTATTCATTTATATGATCCAAGGCAACCGCTGCATGGCATGTCACCATATATTTTAACAATACAATGTACCTTCTTCCTCCTCGTTAGCTTATTCATGTATATACAAGGAGTAAAGCGCGATAGAAAAAAATATAGAAGAAGACTGCAAAGAAGAGATCGGTGTAGAAAAGCGTTTCAAGCATAAAAAACCTAATTTCCACATTTTATCTTGGAAATTAGGTTTTTTATTCATTTACGGCGTACCAGCCACCCCCCATAAAATAACAACCGCCGCAAAATAAATTGCTTTAGTACCTACAACTAAACATAATGAAATAATTGCATATTTACTCAATTCTCTTCTTGCTCCTATTAAAGTAAAAATGACTGCCAAACTAAATGTTATATAAGAACTTGCTGTATTTATTAGGTTATACGTAATATCTAAATTCTGTGTAAGTCCTGTTATCTCGGCTATAAACTGAATCATGACGATACTACTAAAAAAGATTGCGATTTGATTCATTAATTTCCCACTTGTTAGCGCTTGCATCTTTAGCCCCTCTTCCGAAAACTAAATATTCAATTAATTTTATCACCATATTATAAAAAAAGGAATTCTATCTTCATAATTATATGACGATGCAAAAACAAAAAAGAACGCTTAGATACCTAAGCGTTCCCCTACTTTAAGAAGCTTTCTTCAAATCAATTTGAGCAAGTACTGGATCGTGGTCACTTACACGTCCATGTTCTTTCATAATGTTTGAGTTTAAGTGTACTGGGTCTATAATTGTGTGTGGTGCGATGTTATTTGTTACTAAAATATGATCTAACACTTGTGCGTTACCTTCATGAATGTACGTGTAACGATTCTCTTTCGGCACTGTGTTTAACATATCTTTTAATATCGTTCCCTCTAGTGCTTCTAAAGGTTTAGAGAATTCAAAGTCATTCATATCACCTAATACAACAACTGGTGCATTCGTATTCTTTTTCTGAATATCTTGTACGAAATGATTCACTTCTTGTGCTAATTGAACTCGTTTTTCTTCACTCTTTAATACGAGCGGCTGTACTTTTCCGAATGGCGTTGCATCTCCTATTTTTGAGTTTAAGTGATTTGCAACGACAACAACGTTTTGTCCTTGGAACGTAAATTCTGCCGCTAACGGTTTACGTGTACTTTCAAATAATGAATTTTCATCTCCAATACGAACAACATTTTTATCAAGTAACTTCGGTACTGCTGCTAATTTCACGCGTGATGGGTTATAGAAGAAACCGACGCGAATATTTGCTCCTGGTGCTCCTCCGTCTTGATTGTTGTTTGGAGCGATTTCTACATACTCATACTTCGGACCACGAATTTCTACCACTGCATCAATGATACGTTTTGCGCTTAATGAAGCATCTGTTGTACCGTCATTAATCGATCCGTTATTATCTTGCATTTCCTCTACACCGATAATATCAGGCATTTTCAAGTTATATTTAATAGAATAAGCTAACGCTTTTACCTTTTCATCTGTTGTTTCTTTTTTGTTCGCTGAGAAGTTTTCAATATTATATGTAGCAACTGTTAACTTATCAAGACGCGGCTGAATATTTGCCCCTACTTGCTTAAACCCACCGTCCACTACAGATGGTAATTCCGTTACTGGCGAAATGCGGTACGAACCGTAGTCATATCCTACTACGCCTGTTATATTACCAGTGAACGTATCTCCTACTTTCGCGACATAATCACGAGGTACTTTTACAGAAAGACGCTCTGGGTTTAATTGCTCTTTATCTAATAGCGGTGTGCCATACTTCGTTATAACTTTATCCCCACCATTTTCTACTGTTACATATAAATTCCCGTTTTTCTGAGGAGCAATAATTTTTGGCGTTGGCATCGTAACGCGCATACCTTCTACACTTTCATAAAAATCGATTGCATCTTCATTTGGATCAAATAAACCGAATGCATCATTATCGATAATTTGATCAGGGATTTTCACACCGTTTTCTCCAAGTACAACCGGTGCTGGTAAAGGTTGATCTTTTGCGATTACAGCAACGCGGCTCGCCTTAATTTCAGTCGTCATTAAGTCTGTTTCAAATCGTTCTGCATATCCAGGCCCAACATATTCTTCTACTTCTCCATCAACTTGGACAAGGTCTCCTACTGCTACATTCGCATCTTTTTTGTATACGTAAATACCTTCTGAAGTAGCTGGATCATTATCTGGCTGATTATCTTCTATATAAAAACCATTTTTATCAAGCGCTGTTACAACGCCTTCCACATTGTTTACTTTCTTCCCATTGTAAGGAGAAATATGTGATTTCCCTTGAATATCATGAATACGAACTGGTTCATTGTTTACGATAATAAATGAAAATGTTGAAACTGCTGAAGAAGTAAGCCCTTCTTTTTCTGCGATTGCTTTCACTACACTATTTTCATTCACTACAATTTGTCCGTTATAACGAACACTTTTATTTGTAGGATTAGAGCCATCCAACGTATAGTAGATTGTTGCTCCTTCTGTATTCGTTGTTAATGTTACCGCTGTCCCTTTTGCAACTTCCCCGCCATTTGGTGATGCCACTACATCGCTAACGCGGTTTTGTTCTTCTCCGTAAAACTTATGAGCTGTTACTGATTTTAAACCTGGGCTACTAAAATATAATTCAAGCGTCCCTGTCAAGCTAACTTTCTTCCCGATATTTTCAGGATGGTCTTTCACATTTACAGCCGATCTCACATCGCCTTTTGGTAACTGAACAGGCATGATCTTGTCTGGATTCGTTTCGTTTGGCGAATCGGCAATTGCCACGTTTGTGTCGTCAAACTTAGCCGGATCTTTCGTGTATTTAGAAGGACTTTGCGTATACCCAACGATATATCCTTCCACTATCCCCTTCGTTTTCCCTTGCTGCTTAAATACTTGAATTGCTTTTTCTACTGACATAGAAGTAGTTTCTTCCGCCTGCGCTAAAGTTCCAGTAAATGAAAGCAATAACATCAATGATAAAAAGACACTTAATAATTTCTTCACAGCCATCTCCCTCTCCCTATTTCATATTTTCTCAACATTTCTATCATATCAAATGATTCGTTATATAGAACTATATTTCGACAACTTTTACACAAAATTCATTTAATTTACAACTTTTCAAACTATAATACAAAATAACTTATATAGGTTTATTGACTAACAGGTATTTTATCCAATAAACAAAACGCCTTCAATATAATTAAAGGCGTTTTGCTTGAACTATTTTAATGTGCGACTAATTCGGTTTCCATTTCTTTGTCTAAATGAGATAACACACGTTTCACCGCTAACTCACCTTGCTCAATACAAGCCGGAAGACCAGAACCAGCGTAAGAACTACCTGCCAAATACACACCTGGCAACTCATTCTCCATAAATGTTGTGAGCTTTTTCATTCGCTCTTTATGGCCAACTGTATATTGAGGCATCGCTTCTTTCCAGCGGCTTACAATTGTAAACTCTGGATCCTCTGTAATATCCATTGTCTTTTGTAAGTCCTCTAATACAAGCTGCACAATTTCTTCGTCAGTTTGTTCAACAATCGCTTCATCACCAGGTCGTCCAACGTAACAACGAAGAAGTGCCTTTCCTTCTGGCGTTGTATGTGGCCATTTTTTATGTGTCCACGTACACGCTGTAATCGTGTAATCACTATTTCTTGATACGACAAATCCCGTACCTTCAATATCACGCTGAATTGCAGACTTCGGGAAAGCAAGTGCCACGTTTGCAACTGATGTAGACGGAATGTTACGGAAGAAACGAAACTGCTTGTACTGCGCAAACATAGACGGCAATATTTTATGCGGTGCTGTAACTACAATCGCGTCTGCTTCCATTTCTTTTCCGTTACTAAGAGTAATCGTATAACTATCACCAAGTTTTGCAACTTTTTCAATACGAGTTCCCTTCATTATCATATCATTAGGAATCTTGGCTTCAAGAGATTCTACTATAGATTCTAAACCGTTTTTCACAGTTTTAAAGATTCCCTTTTTCAATTCAGCCTTCTCTTGCTTTGGAGCGAGCGTACGCATACCGAGTGAAATACTACGATGCTCCTGTTCAATTTGATAAATTTGAGGGAATGTTGACATTAAACTCATTTCATCAATATCCCCTGCATAAATACCAGATAATAATGGCTCAATTAAATTTTCAACGACTTCATTTCCAAGGCGATGCCTGAAAAACTGCCCGAGTGATTGGTCAGATACTGGCTTTGATCTAGGCATTAACAGATCAAAACCAGCTCTTAGTTTACCAATTGGGGAGAACAATCCGGAAAATAGAAACGGCGTAATTTGCGTTGGAATTCCCATCATTGAACCGCTCGGCATTTTATGTAACCGATTGTTTACGAGAACGAACGATTGACCGGTCGCATTATTTACAAGTTCAGCATCAAGTCCTAATTCTTTCACTAATTTAGCTGCGCTCTCTTTTCTTGCTAAGAAAGAATCAGGGCCACGTTCAATTGTAAATCCATCTTTTTGAACGGTTTGAATTTTCCCGCCAAGTTTACCGGACGCTTCTATAAGCAATGCATCTATCGGCAAGTTTTTTTCACGAATTTCTTTTTGTAAGTTATACATTGTTGTTAATCCTGTGATGCCACCGCCGATGATCACAACTTTTTTCCTCAAGTAAGCTCCCCCTTTCTACTTACATTACAGATTCTTTTTTCTTTAATACAACATCTGCTAAACAGTCGATAAATGCGTCCGATGCGTTTGGCATTTCTGGACGATAATATTTCGCGCCAATTTCATCCGTTACAACTTTACACTCAAAGTCATTGTCATATAAAACTTCTAAATGTTCCGCAACAAATCCAACTGGTGCATATACGAATGAACTGTATCCGTACTTTTCATTTAGTTCTCTCGTTAAATCTTGTACATCTGGACCAATCCAAGGATCTGGTGTATTTCCGGCACTTTGCCAGCCAACTGCATAATTTGCTACTTCAGCACCGCGTGCAATATAGTCAGCTGTTTCATTTAATTGATCTGGATATGGATCGCCGAGTGCGATAATTTTTTCTGGTAAGCTATGTGCAGATACGATTAACACAGCTTTTTCACGTTCTGCTTCTGACATACCGTTATATATACCTTTCACTGCATCAACCCAATACTGAATAAATTTCGGTTCTTTATACCAGCTATCAATGCCGTGAATTGTTAAGTTTCCAAGTTTTTCTGCTTCTTCTTGCGCTCGTCCTACATACGACTTCACACTAAAAGTAGAATAGTGAGGGGCAAGAACGAGTGCAATTGCATCTTCTATTCCATCTTTATGCATAGCTTGTACTGCATCTTCAATGAACGGTTCAATATGTTTTAAACCAAGATACATGTGGTACTCTACTTCATCTTGCATTTCATTTAAACGCGTCTCTAACTTTTTAGCTTGCTCTAATGTAATAGTAGCTAAAGGAGAAATACCACCAATTGCACGGTAACGCTCTGTTAAATCTTCTAGCATTTCAGGACTTGGCTTTCTTCCTCTGCGAATATGTGTATAGTAACGTTCAATATCTTCTTCTTTATATGGCGTTCCGTATGCCATTACAAGCAAACCAATTTTCTTTTTCATACAGACAATCTCCTTTACTTCGCTAACTGTTCTTTAGAGTACTCATGAATAAATGTAGTTAAGCGTTTTAATGTATCTGGATTTACTTCTGGGAATACGCCATGACCTAAGTTAAAGATGTAACCTGGCTGCTTCATCCCTTGATCTAAAATACCTTTTACATGTTCTTCAATAACAGGCCAAGGTGCTAGTAAGAATGAAGGATCCATATTTCCTTGTACCGCCTTATGAACACCACGCGTGCGTGCTTCTTCGATTGATAAGCGCCAATCTAAACCGACTACATCAAGCGGTAAGTCGTGCCATTCATTCACTAAGTGTCCAGCCCCAACGCCGTGCATAATCATTGGAACACCCATCGTGCGAACTTCTGCAAAAATACGTTCCATCGCTGGTTTAATAAATATGCGGTAATCCGCTACATTTACTGTTCCAACCCAAGAATCGAAAATTTGAACCGCTTTTGCTCCTGCATTAATTTGCGCTTTTAAATATGTAATAACCATATCTGCAAGCTTATCCATTAAAGCGAACCAAGCTTTCGGCTCTGCATACATAAACGCTTTCGTATTATGATAGTTACGAGAAGGACCGCCTTCAATCATATAGCTCGCTAACGTAAATGGAGCTCCTGAAAAACCGATTAACGGTACATCTAACATTTCTGTCGTTAATAAGCGAATTGTATCTAATATGTAAGGTACATCATCTTCTGGATTGATTTCCCCTAATTTTTCTACATCTTGTAAAGAACGGATTGGATTATCGATAACTGGACCAATGCCAGATTTAATTTCCACATCAACACCAATTGCAGGTAGTGGTGACATAATATCTTTATACAGAATTGCTGCATCTACGTTATATTGATCAACTGGTAACTTTGTAACGTAAGCACATAACTCTGGATTATGTGTAATTTCAAATAAAGAATACTTTTCTTTTATCTTTCTATATTCCGGCTGCGAACGACCTGCTTGACGCATATACCATGCTGGTACATACTCCGTGCGTTCCCCCCTACATGCTTTTAAAAATGTCTCATTTATAGTTCTTACCAAGACCCTAGCTCCCTTCCTTACCAATGCTTTTTCTTTAAATATGCTCTATTCCGATATTTATCTTTTTTTACTATACAGCTTGTAAAAACAAAATGCATAACATTATGTACGTTGTTCATTAAATTGACACAAACATTCGTAAAACCGCTTACTATTTTCACAACATTCTTATTATAACACAGAGAAAAACTATGGTTTAGCTACTTTTGACTTTTCTCCTTCACGGTTCGTTTGTGTGTTATATGGCACAACGTAAAAACTTGATTTTGAGAATATATTAATAAACTTTTCCTCATATTTCCCTGTTCCTTTTACCGTTCCAACGTGAGTATGCATTCCTTTTTCAACTTTATAAATTCGATACATAATTCTCTCATCAGGAAGCGGCGTCCAGCTTAGTTTCATTGCAAATAAACCGAAAGGACTAAAAGCTAGTTTTGCTTCCACGTTTTTAATCTTATCTAAACGAATTGGCAGCCCAATTGTTTCAACACCTTTTGGTCTATGAAAACTCGCTTTATCTTGTATATTTGCTTTCGTTAAAATCTTTTTAAATAACATCGTTGCAGATGCATTTCCATCTTGTAATTGATGCTCTTTATCGGTGCGGTCATAGCCAATCCAAACTGCACCTACTAAATTCGGTGTATATCCAACAAACCACATATCACGCGCACCATGGTCGTCATTCGGCAGTGAAGTTGTGCCTGTTTTTCCAGCTAAAGCTCCATTATATACGCCAGCTTTCGCCGTACCTTCTTTCACAACTCCTTCAAGCATCTTTGTCATATACCATGCCGTTTGCTTTGAAAAGACTTTCGTTTCAGCTTTTGATGATTCTCCAATGACTGCCCCGTGTCTATTTAACACTTTATCAATAACGTGCGGTTCGATAATATTCCCGTTTGCTAAAAAAGATCGGTACATTTTGACAAGATCAAATGGAGAAACACCATTTTTCAGCCCGCCAAGTGCTGTGCTTAAACCTGAGTCTGCAATATGAACATTCCCTTTCTCTAAATATTGCTTTCCCTCATCTACCCCTAATTCATTTAATAAAGATACAGCTGGCACGTTTGCTGATTCTAATACCGCATCGTACATCGTCATCTCTTTCGTGTACTCATGATTATAATTTCGAGGTTCATATCCTTCAAACGAACTTTTTTCATTCGTTAATAAAGAATATGGATTATATTTTTTCGTCTCGAGTGCTGGGCCATATACGATAAGTGGCTTTAAAACAGAACCAGGCTGCCGCTTTGCAAAAACGCGATTAAGCCCTCTCGGAACATACTCTCTTCCGCCAATCGCGGCTTTAATTCCGCCTGTCTGGTTATCCATTAATAAAAATGCACCTTGCGCCCCGTTTTCTTTACCAGGGAAATTTCTCGCATCTTGAAACTGGTTATATGCCACCTTTTGAACTTTTTCATCCATCGGTACGACAAACGTATATCCTCCGCGTAGTACTTCTTGATGCGATAAACCATATAAACGCGCCGCTTCATCTATAACCATATCGATATACGGCATATATGCGAGTTCACGTTCATCTGCATTTTTATAAAGAGCGATTGTTTTCCCTTGGTAACGAACACTATCTTCCGCTGTTAAATAGCCTTGTTTATGCATAAGGGACAAAACAAGATCACGGCGTTCCTTGCTCTTCTCAGGAGATAAGTACGGTGAATAGCCATTTGGCGCTTTCGGAAGCCCTGCAAGCATAGCTCCCTCTTCCACTGTTAAATCTTCTACATTTTTATTAAAATACAATTTAGCCGCCGCTTGAATACCATATGCCCCGTGACCAAAATAAATATGGTTCATGTACATTTCAAGAATTTGCTGCTTCGTATATTTTTGCTCTAATTGAAGAGAAATTGCGACCTCTTTCAATTTACGCGTAAATGTTTTTTCGCGAGTTAAAAAGACATTTTTAGCTAGTTGCTGCGTAATTGTACTACCGCCTTCTACCTTCTCTCCAGCTAACGCGTCTTTATAAAGCGCCCGAAATATAGAAGGGTAATCAATTCCTTGATGCTCATAAAAACGCGAATCTTCCACAGCAATAAATGCTTGCTGCACGTACTTTGGAATTTCTTCAATCGGCACGAGCTCTCTATTTTCTACATATAACTTCGTAATTTCTTTTCCTTTCTGGTCAACGATACGTGATGAAGAGTGGAAAACAAGCTGCTTTTCATCCATCATATAGCCACCAGCTAACACAATAAGTTTATAAAGTACAATCGCTACTACAAACGTTGCTACCCCGCCTAATAAAGTCCACTTTGCTTTCTTCATACATCGGCCTTCTTTCCAAATGATGGTACATTTATTATTTGAAAAAGAAGTATCTTTATGTATATAATCTTCGAAGTTTTTCACAAGAGTTGATATAATAGAGACAAACTATAAAGGGGGCATTAAAATGAAGGCTATTATTTCATACGAAACACCTCTAGAACAAGCACATTTCACTGCAAAAAATAACGAAAAAGATATGTTTTATAAAGAAAATACTGAAGAATCTGTAGAATCCTCATTTCAATATGACGTATTAGACGCTGTTGGAGAATTTAAAGGACAACCTGGCTACATCGTTTGTAACAACATTTCTGTAACAGACGAAGGTCGCCCTGTATTTGAAAACCGTTTTAAAAACCGTGCAGGTCTTATCGAAAACGAACCTGGTTTCCAAGCAATCCGCGTTCTTCGCCCATTAAGTAATGATACATATGTCATTTTAACGATGTGGGAAACAGAGCAAAACTTTAAAGACTGGACAGAATCACGTTCATTCGAAAATGCTCATAAAAAACGCCCTGCACAAGCAGAAGGACAAGGACAAGGACAAGGACAAGGACAAGGACAAGGACAAGGACAAGGACAAGGACAAGCACAGGCGCATCCACATGCAGAACAGCAAAAAAGCATTTTCTCTCGCCCGTCGTTCGTGACTACTTTTGATGTGTTAGTTTAGGTTTCTGAGTTCTGAGTACACGGTATGTGAAATTATATGAATGATTTTCCGAATATATCTATCATACCTTTGAATATATCAACGATTTTTTCAATATATCTATCACATCTTGAAATATATCAACGATTCGACTAAAGATATCGATTTAACGACAAAAAAGGAAACATCATTACACACGAGGGCACTGAAAAACTTACGTTTTTCAATCCATAAAACATATGTGAAACGAAAAAGGCGACTTTCCGTTCAATCTTAAATGGAAAGTCGCCTTTTTCTTATGCCTTTTTACTTCTTTTCTTTCATTACTTTGTTTATACTCTTTATCTACACGTTAGGTTTCTTCGGTATTACACAGCAACTTTTACCTGGTGCGGGTGCAATATATTTGCAATACAATACACTTCACTTGCATTTGCTATTCTCTTAACCTTTTTAGAAATAAGAAAAGACTTAAGCACTTTATCATTCAGAATTTTAGTGATTGGTATTGGAGCATTAGTACTTCTTTATCTGGTTCTAATCCCACTTCTATGGGCACTTAGCGCTAAACCATAAGATATAACGATAAGTCAGGTTAATCCTGACTTATTTTTTTGCTTTTTTTGATAATTCCCGATTATCCCCTCTTTAATAAGTAGAAGGATGGGCCCTACCACATGCCCATCAAGCTAAGATTTTAAAGTACCCCCATAACGAAATTTTTATCTCTATACAGTTATTTATGTGAATTCAGCTCTTTTTTTGCGTTTTGGGGGATAATTAGTTTTTCAACTTGATGGTAATGTGGTGGGCCCCCTTATTAGTCGATGCTAAGAGCTTTTTTACCCATTTGATTATAAATATTTTCAAACCATGATTTATCAGCTCTTACATTCTTTTGACCAGTAATCGGGTCATTATAGTACACATAATTACTGTCTACCCCTGTTAGTGTAACTGCATGTGTGTTAAATTTAGCGTAAATTGTTTTACCTTGTGGTGTTTTCCATGTAACAGGTGAATTTGGAGTAGTTAGTCCTTCTGTTACCCAAACTACTACTGGTTTACCATTTCTAACATAGTTTTCTAGAACAGAGAAACCATGACCTGTCAAGTTTGTTCCTTTTGCATATTGGTCTAAAAGACGTTTTAAAGGGGTTGGATTGATAGCATACCCCGGTTTCTTACCTGTAACATCACCTACGAATCCAACATCAGGGTCTCCCCAAGTTTTGTATCTTCCACCTTGTTTAACCATTGGAGTTGTATCTTTTGGCATTTGTTGTGCAAAGTCTACTTTATTAAATGTACGTCCAGTATGATACTCAACTAACATTTGCAGAGAAACTGCTTCACAACCATTGTATAACTCAGGGTATTGGTATTTAGAAGGTACGTCTAGGATAACAGAACTGTTTGTAAGCGTATTTTTGTTAATCCATTTATCGCCTACTCCTGTTACAATCTGCACCCAACCATCTGCTCGTTCATTAATTACTCTTACATTTTGTGATGCAAATTTCATTGCTACGTTTGAAGAGAATCTAGGGTTATCATATGCAAAGAATACAGTAGGGATATGAATCCATTTTGTTTCTTCTTCTGTAGTAACCCACTGTAAACCTGCATGTGTTCGTATTAACATCCACGCTCCTTTTTCTTCTACTACTGTTACAGTTTGAGCGCCATATGACGTTAACTCGTTTCCTGCTCTTGATGGTCTATCGTATGATTTAAAGTTTTTATTTATAACTACTCTTTTCTCGTTTGGTAGAACCCATTTATGTCCTGCATGTGTGCTTATTCTTACCCAACCGTCTGTGCGTTCTTCAACCACCGTTACAGACTGAGGTGAGTATTCATATAAGATTCCTGATGACAGAGAAGGCTCGTTATAGGTAAAGAAATTCTTGTTCATTGGAATCTTTTTCTCGTTTGGTAGAATCCATTTATGACCTAAATGTGTTTTAATTTTCACCCAACCGTCAGGTCTTTCTTCTACTACTGTTACGGTTTGTGGTGAGTATGAACTTGCTACCCCTGATGACAGAGAGGGCTCATTATACGTAAAGAAATTCTTATTCATTGGAAGCTTTTTATCATTTAATAAAAGCCACTTGTCTCCATAGTATGTTTTAATCTTTACCCAACCGTCAGGTCTTTCCTCAACAACTGTCACGTATTGTGGCGAATACCCCGATGAGATTCCTGATGATAACGAAGGTTCATTGTATGTATAGAAGTCTCTATTAATTGGGATTCGTTTTTCTTGTGCTATTGCATAACTTAACGCAGGTGTTTCATTTGATTTAACTTCTTCTACTTCTTTAATTGCTTTCAGTTCAGCTTCCTGTTTAGCCTTTAACTCTGAATCTTCTTTTGCCTTTTGTTCAGACTCTTTCTTACCCTGCTCAGTCTTTGCTTTTAACTCAGCTTCTTCTTTTGCCTTTAACTCTGAATCTTCTTTTGCTTTTTGTTCAGACTCTTTCTTACCCTGCTCAGTCTTTGCTTTTAACTCAGCTTCTTCTTTTGCCTTTAATTCTTGTAGTTTTTCTTCTACAATTTTCATGTCTTTCTTGTTTTCTTCTCGCTTTTTAATAGCTTCTTGCTCTTTATCTTTTTCTATTTCTGTTTCTACCTTATTTCCTTCTTGTTTATCCACTTCCACTGTCTTTTCAGAGTCAATTGGATCCTGAATACCCTCTTTGAATATTTGAATCTCTTTTTGTAGTTTTTCTTGCTTATTATTTAAATCCGTAAATTTATCTGACAGTTCTTTATCTTCAACTGTATTTTCTACTACCTTACTTTGCTGTGCCTTTAATTTATCCTCATCTGCATATAACTTTTCTTGTTGTTTTAAGTAATCTTGTAGTTGTAACAAATCTTTCTTTTTCTGTTTCTGTTTTACAAAATCTAATTTACTAGGTAATTCTTTTGGTATTTCATTCTTTATATTTTGATTAACCTCCACTTTAGTTGCAGCTGTATTTCCAATTTCCGCTAATGAACTAGAAGGAAAAGTTAGTGAACCTAATGCGATAATTCCAGTAGTTGCTATTTTTGCTATTTTCATATATAAATTCTCCTTTTTTTCTAAATTTACTATATCATTCTTTTCACTAGATATTTCTTGCATTTTTATGAATTATTATATTTCTACAAACACATATATTAAACAATATATGTGTTTGTAGAAAAGAATTTTAATATTTTACACAGAGTGTGCCATTTAAGGTTCTGGTGCAAAAATAAAACAAAAGAGAACAAAGCATATATATTCCTAACTGAATCGTATCTTATGTTGCAAGTCCAAACAATTGATGGATGAATTCTTTTTGATTTTGGACAGATAAAATAAGGGCATGTAAACTTAGACTATCAAATTAAGAGAGCGTGCTACTATGACACGTCAACGTCGAACTTTTACACCCGAATTTAAACTACAATTAGTGAAACTTTATGAAAATGGAAAATCTCGTGCAGATATTGCCCGTGAATATGACCTAACGCCTTCAGCATTAGATCGTTGGATTAAAAATCATACAGAAACAGGCTCTTTCGTTGCGAAAGATAATCGAAGAAGCTTTCACTTTTTATGTAGCCTCCTACACACTGGTGTTTCCTTTTTCTTTGTACCAATTATATATGCGAAGCGCGTCTTCTTTTCGCATATGCTTCACTTCGTAACCATGTCCCGCTACCGATACGGCAGCTGTACATAACTCGTCTTTCTTTTGAAAATGCGACTGATTATATCCTACTGCTTGAACATGCCTTCTTCGCATGATCCCTGTATATTTCGCAAGGCCTCGGTACACCATTACTAACTGATTTTCTCGTATCATATATCCACCACTTTTATATCTAGCGTATGCAAGTAACGTAAATACAATAAATAGCGGTATAAGAACGAACAACGCAGTATGCTGTTCAAAATATATACTCGCACCGGCGATCGGCATTGCGAGCACAGCACTTGTAATCCAGCCCATTACAACATAACGACGCAATGCAGCCTTCGGTAAATGAACGATTTCCTCTTCTACTTCATACGGCAACTGTAAATATGCGAGTAACTGCTGTACATCTTTTTTCTTCATAAAAGGGTGTAACATCACTTCATTCCCGGCGGATTCTATACTTTGAATGACTTCCACTTCGACAGAACAATAACCAAAAGGCTGGCGGAGAATTCCTTCTTTCACAGTAATCGCTTGAATGCGGTGTAATTTTAAAACAAACTCTTTCTTATCAAATAACCCTTGAACGATGCGAATTTCATTTCCTTTTCGCTCTATTTTAAAGTTCGCATATTTTAGCGCATAGCCAGCTGTCGAAACGACCCACGAAACCACCATTAAAATCGCGGCCATAACGATTAATTCATATACACCGTTATCCATCACATACGCTTCCACTTTATTTATGAGCCATTTTGGAAGAAATTCATTAAACTCTGTGTAAAGGATTACTAACATAGAGAACACTAATCCAAATCGGCCAGATGTAATAGATGCGAATAAAATTTCTTTCGCTGTTAACTGATAAACTGTCTTGCTTTCTTCTTCTGCGAGCGTCTCTTCACTCACAACGCTGCTCTCTTTATGTAATAAAGCAATCAGTTCCTTCGCTTCATCTTCTCTAATACCAGCTAACATCACTTCTGGCTCACTACCGCCGCCCGCTACTTCTATATTTAATTTCGTAAGTCCAAGCATTTGATAAATGATATTAGAAGATGTACTAATGTTTTGCACACGGTCTTTATTTAAATAACTTTCCTTCTTCACAAAAACACCGTGTTTTATATGTAAAATATTATTCTCAATCCAGTACACTTTGAAATACCATTTTACAGCTGAAAAAATAGCCATAATGAATAATATAGCTAAAAGAACAAGATGTAAGAAATACCAAGGCTCTACTTCACCATCTGAACGAAATAGAACAAGAAAAATAAAAGGCAACAAAGTCGCAATTCGAATACCTAATAATATCGTGATTGGATGTTGCCTCTTATACATCCTCATCACTCACTTTCGCAAGCTCTCCAATTTGTCTTTTCAACTGCTCTGCTTCTTCTTTCGTTAAGCCTGGAATACTATGAGAAATTGCCGCTGTTGAAATATGTAATTCTGCTAAATTATACTTTCTCATAATCGGTCCTTGCTCAATCGTTACGTGCTGCACACGAATCATCGGAATAAGCACGCGTTTTACAACGAACATTCCCTTTTGAATCTCAATCTCTTCTTCATTTAATCCGTAACTATAATAACGTTGACGTAAATTTGGAAATACAAAATAATCAAGTGGTATGTATATAACTGCTCCTGTCACTAACAATCCAAACAACCAGCCCCACCAATTAAAATTAATCATAAAAAAGAAATACGCTATTACGACTGCTAGTATAACCGCCGCCCCAATTAAAGCGTGAATCCTCCACACTTTCAGCATATTAGAATGAATCTCCTTTTCTAACGGCTGCATCTCATCACTCCAATTATATGAATTTATTAATTACATATTAGTTGTTATATACAGTTTTGTAAAATTATAGTTCCTTACATCGTGTCGAGCATTTCTTTAAAATTCCCTTCATTAATTGAATACACCTGAAACTGAATATAATCTAGTTCATTCGTATTAGGACGAGCATATGGCAAAATGTTAAATTTAGAAGCAGATCTTCCTAACATATCTGTAACCATAAGAGCAACATCTATATACTCAAAATCTATACGGAATGCTACCGCTTCTCCCGTAAATTCATAATCTTTAATCGCGTCATAAGACTTATTCGCACTAATCAGCATCACTTTTAATAGTTGGTTTAAATTTTCTGGTTTGAAATTAATCATTTATACAACTCCTTTTCTTAATAAAACACTACGAAAATAGTGTAATCTTTTTACTTTCATAGCTTCACACATTCATTATATTAAAAATAAAGCTAGTTTTTTATAATTTTTTTGATATAATTACTTACGGGAAAAGGGAAGACATTTATCTTCCCTTGTGTTTTTATTTGCATCTAGTACTTTTGCTAGATGCTTTTTTTATATCATTTTTTTTATAAACCACTTAACAAATTTCTCTCCAACTAGCATCCTTCACATCTTCACTAGTCGGTTTTCTAACTAATCCCACACAACATTCCTCACAAGCATCAAACGCAATGAAATTTTTCTGCGCTTGCCTTAACGAGGCCTTATTTGCTCCGCCTTCATAGTCATGATCGTTAAACTGAACAGGATCATCTTCCCAATAACATATGTTACAAATTTCATATGTGCCTGGTGGTTCTTCTTCTAATGTTTTATATCCGCAGCATGGACACGTGTATTTTTTCATTTTGTCACTCTATTATTAACTTGTTTTTTCTCCCATATATTCCGGTTCACAAAGAATGTAACAGCGCAAATCATAGTTATCCCTATGAAATACATCATTTGAAGAGTACGAACTTCTTCATATGCAGCTGGAACTCCTACCATTACAGACAAAAAGATAAAAACAATACTAAAAGCTAAAAGTAGATATAATAATAAAGATATAATATAGCTTAATTTAAATCGTAAAATGATACCTCTAAATAATAACTCTCCAAGAAGACATCCACCTAAAATAATAGGTACTCCGAAATACAATGTAAGGACTCCCATTTGCGCAGTAGCTTGAATTACATTTCCAAGTATGGTCGAAGTCTCCTCATTAAATCTTTCCATCCTATCATATAAATCAAGTACCGTTAATGAAATAAATAAACTTAATATAGAAAATGAATACGGAATTAAAAATTTGCTCAATCTCATTCACCTCACTTTTTCCTTTACATATATTATTCATTATTTTCTATCATTTTTACATAAAAAAATAACCCTCTATGATAAAACATAGAGGGAAGAATTTCTATATAAAAACCTATACCTTGTCCTGAAGTGAACCCGAAAACAGAACACATATCAAAACACCTAAACCATCTGTTCCCTATATTCTTTAGGGGATAAGTGGTTTAGGTGGTTTATTAGAAGGTAGTACCTTCTTTTTTATAATATTCTTTTGAAATCTCTTCATAAAATGCTGCCGATGTCGCGTAGAAATAAGGTGCTAACCATAAGAAACCGATTCCAAACGTAAGAATACTTAAAATGAACCAGCCAAGGAAACTTAAGCATAGTAAAAAGTAATCCATTTTATGTCCATTCATCATACGGCGACTTTCGGTAATTGCTTGATTCGCTGTGTATTCTGGATGATCATTCAAAATAAAATAAGTCATAGAATAAGAAAATGATTTAATAATACCCGGAATAATAAGAAGTAATGTCCATAGAATCAAGTATACATACATTAATAAATATGTTAAAAACGACTTCATAAGCTTACTTCCATCGCTAAACCATCTAAATATATGACCGATGCGAACACTAGTCCCACGGATTGCATTTAAAACAAGATAATAGGCGCCTATTGTTAACGGACCGATAACAAGCATTGCAATAATACTTACTGTAAGCGAATCACTTGCTTCTTTCCAACCCCAAAACATCGAGAAAACACCTGTGATTAGAAGTTCAACAGCTCCAATAAGGATTCCAAGTAATAGGGTTGCACCTACCGCTAATCCCCATTTTCCTTTTAATGCATCAAGTGCTTCTCTTTTCAACTGACTTATCATATATAACCTCCTACTATTATTTCTATATTAGTATACCATTTATATCGAAAATTTCACGAATTCCCCTGAAATAGAAGGTACTACCTTTTTTTCTGATACGTATTGAGAAATGTGCGCTGTATTTGCACCAATATATGAATTACACTAAAGAAAACCTAGTCCAATTGCAAACTATTCATTTTTCTATAACAAAAAAGCCTGCCTTTCATACTAGGCAAGCCTTTTCAAATTAATTCTCACTTATTCTCTTCTTATACCAATCCTGCATTCTCTCCGCATCTTCTACTCTCGTATGCTCTAGTTTATAATTCGATGATGCACTAGAAAACGTATACGTACATAAATCCGCTCGGCGCTGGAAATATGATTGTGTTTTTTCAATTGATTGGACGTGTCTTCTTCTTACAAGTCCTGTATGTTTCCCAATACTACGATGTACCATTGTAATTTGCTCTCCGGTTACACCATAACCGCTTGTTTTAAATGTTGCGTATCCAAGTGTAAAGATAAGGATAGCGAGTGGTAGTAAAGCCCACATGATGTAATACTTTTCAAAGTACATGATTATTCCTGTAAGCGGGATTGCGAACATTGCGAAGAATATAAAACTATCAATTAAGTAACGACGCAGCGCTGCTTTTGGTAATGATGTAATGTTTGTATTCAGTTCATATGGTAACTGTAAATGTGCGAGTAACTGTTGCACACGACTCTTTCGAATAATCGGATGCAGTGTAACTTTGTCATTCTCTTCTCCCAATCCCTTACTTTGAATGACTTCCACTTGCACAGCACAATAACCGAATGGTTGACGTAAAATACTTTCTTTTATCGTAATCCCTTGAATGCGGTGCAATTTTAGTACAAGTTCTTTCCTTTCAAGTAACCCTTGCGAAATACGAACTTCATCATTTTTTCGATTTACTGTGAAATTACCATGTTTTAACGCATATCCAATTGTGGATATAATCCAAGAAACGACGAGTAAAATGGCTACCATGTAAATCCAGCCATATATATCATGATCCATTACATACGACTCTACGCTATTTTTTATCCATTTCGGAATGTACTCATCCACTTGGTTATAAACGACAAATATTAAAGAGAATAATAATCCAAATTGACCAGATGTAATAGACGCTAATAAAATTTCTTTCCACGTTAACTTGTACTCTGTCGCTTGTTCTTCCTCTGTAATAATTTCTGTTTCTACTACTTCTTCTGATGTTTCTTCTGCTTTCACTTCTGGAGTTGGCTCATTTAGCATTGCAATAAGCTCAGTCGCCTCTTCTACTGTAATACCAGCTAAGCTAACTTCTGCATCATCGCCTCCGCCAGCTGTTTCGATTTTAATTTTCTTTAGACCTAACACTTGATACAGCATGCCTGAACTCGTATTAATCGTTTGGACACGTTCTTTATTTAAGTAGCTCTCCTTCTTCACAAAGAGCCCTTGTTTAACATGTAATACGTTATTTTCAACCCAGTATGTTGTGTAATACCATTTTTCAAACGCTGAAAAAACGGTGAGTAAACCGAATCCAGCGGGAATTAAATACCAAAATGGGAACTTTCCGTTTAAACTAAACATGAAAATAATTAATGGTATAAAATCTGTTAATTTTAATTCTAATAACATCGTGATTGGATGCTGCCTCTTATACATCCTCATCACTCACTTTCGCTAATTCTGCGATTCTCGTTTTCAGCATTTCAGCTTCATACATCGTTAAGCCGGGAATGCTATGAGAAGTTGCTGCCGTTGAAATATGTAATTCTGCTAATCCATGTTTTCTCATAATTGGCCCTTGTTCAATTGTAACGTGCTGTACACGAATCATCGGTACTAATACGCGCTTTACAACGAAAAGACCGTGCTGAATTTCAAGCTCTTCTTCATTTAATTGATAGCTATAATAACGCTGACGCAGTTTCGGAAACGTAAAGTAATCAAACGGCGTATATACAATTGTTAATCCGATGAGCACATAGAAAATCCAAGCCCACCAATTAAACTTAATCATAAAGAAAAGATATGCCAAAATGACTATAATACTAATTCCTAGCTCAATTAAGGAACGCGTTTTCCACACCTTGACCATGTCAGGATGAATTTCATTTTTCAATCGATCCATGTAACCACTCCAAATCTATTAATCTAATATATGAATTGTCTCAATCTATATTTTACATAACTTTACATAAAATTGAAAATTTATTATTTATTTCTCCTTCATTACGTTTTTCACATTTCGAATCCAAATTTCTTTATACTTTAACTGGAATCCTATTAATATGTAATTACTCATATTATCAATAACGAGCGCTAACGTATGCGCGTTTTCTTCTGTTGCATGTTGTGACACAACACCAAGTTCCACACCTTGCTTCAATAAATCGTGAAATCCATTTAAGAAATCTTCTTGTATTTCAAATAAGCGTTTCTGGTACTTTTCATTTCGCGTCGCAGTTACGATGAATTCATTTATAACGCGTAATATGCCTTCTTGACCTCTATACTCGGACAACATATGTAAACCATCTTCGATTAACTTTTCTGCAAAGTTTTCTTTCGTATATTGTTCTTTAACGAAGTAACCCGCGAATTGATATTCAGAAAAAATCTCTTCAAATAAAAAATCAACTAGTGCTTCTTTAGACGGAAAATGATAATAAATAGCGGGCTTTGATATGCCTACTTCTTTCGCAATCATTGAAAGACTCATCTTCTCAATGCCATGCTCTGCCATCAGTTTAAATGATGCCTCTACAATGTTGTGCGATGTTTGTAAATTTTTTGTCATAGCGTACCTCTTTTATTTTTACTTACCGGTCGGTAAGTAAATTGTAAAATGAAAATGAATGATTTGCAAGTTAATTAGAGTTTTAAAAGGAACTTCTTGATGAACCTAGAAAAATATAAAGTAAAAGCAATGTATAACGATAAGGAGGATTTTCATATGGGATCTGGCGGTAAAGGTGGTAGCGGCGGTGGTGAAGATGGTAAGAGCGGTAGTAGTGGGCTTTTATTACTCATTCTGCTCTTTATCGTATTCATTATAATTGGAGCTAGTTATAGTGTGCTTAGCTTCTAAGAAAAGACACAATTCAATTAGTTATAGTAGCGTAGAAAACCGTATGCGAGGTTTCCTTCATACGGCTTTCTGTATCCTTAGAATAAAGTTTGATTAAATTAACCTAATAAACCTTGATAAAAGAGGCAAATAGAAAAAACTAATTTATATTTGAAATCTCCATTTTCACTACACTAAATCATAAGAGTTTCAATCAAATTACTCAACTTTTCACGATCCCATAGTTTAGTATTAGTCGTATTAGCTAACTCGATAGCTCCTTTAGTATATGTACTATTTGTAATTACCCATGATTCGTCGGCACCATAGTACGCTTTCCCCGCTACAACTTGTTGTACCGCTGCATTCCCCACCGTACTTTTATATCGTTTTGCTTGAATTACATATTTTTTATTTTGTCTGAATGCTAAAATATCTACGCCTTGATCTCCACTACCTTTCGTTAATTCTGTTCTAAAACCAAGACTCTTAAGTAAATCTGCTAGGTATTTTTCAAACTCCTCTCCACTAAATAAATCTATATCCTTAATAGTAATAATTTTCTGTTTATGTGCAGTTGTTCTACTGTTATTAAGTGAATTCTCTAACTGTACAGCCTTAAAACTTTTTATTTCTTTTTTTACAAGTATGTACATTTCCGTTGTTCCTTGAATGTAACTTATAAAGCCTTTTTCTTTTAAAAATACTGCTAAAAATCCTAAATACGTAATCTGATTAAAGTTACTTTCACCTACCAGACTAATATATTTATGTATAACATCAACAATATTATTATATTCTGGAGATAGATTAAACAATGGAATGAATTCATCACTATGTTCACTAAAGTTATTCAAAAAAGCCATTTCTTTTAAAGTAAGAACTAAATAATCTTCATTACCATTAATTTTATAGTTTTTACTTTGTAGCACGTATAAGAATGGATCAAATAATTCCTCATAAAAGGAAATTACCCAGCCCCAATTTTGATAATGGAATGACCCTGAATGATTATCTTTTTTTTCTTCACCTTTAATTAGCGCTAGTAGAAGCTCATCTGAATTAGAATGAATAATTCCTGACACATCATGAAGCTCAACAAAGTTTCCAAAGAGTTCGTTAAACTCTTCATCTTCTTTCCTATATTTATGTTCTTCTAAGTGACGTTGTACTCTTTCTTCTTCGTATCTCTTGTTAGCATATTTACAAATCACTTCAGCAAAAAATTTAATTTGGGTTGATTTTTCCTTGCCCAGTAAATCAATATTATTATCACTATTAAGTTCTTTTGAGACAAAATCAGTGGACACTTGCCCCTGCATCTCAAAATAAGCTTCCATTTTTTCCTTTTGTTTTCTACTTAAACGGGTTTGTTTCATTAATTCCCCTTTTTTTTCCTCAATAATAGAATCAAATTTTTGAATTTCTATATTCTTTTCCTCAACCTCTATAACACAGTTTTGAAGTAATTGTTCTTTAATATACAATTCTTCAGTTACACGTTTAAGTTGTGCTACCTTAGACTCTATTTTGATTGAAATTGAGTCTAATTCTTCATGTTGCTTATTTATTTTTAAATCAAGAGTTTTTAAATTTTTCTTTGCTTTGACAACCTTCGATAAGAGTCCCATTAATTCTTTCTTTACTTCTTCTCTTTGTGTAAATGCGTTTGTAATATCTTTAATTTTTTTTAACACTAATTTACGTCTCACTTTCTGAATTATTACCTTTAGATTGTATAAATAATAGTTACATAAAGGTTATAAAGTATCAATATTCATTTTAATATAATAATACTCTTGTATAAAAGAAAAGTTTGTAATCCTTCTTATATTTCCCATCCCAATAAACCCCATCTTTAAAGCAATAGAAAATTCTGGTCCGCCTTTCTTATACACGATTAAACTTTTTTCAAAGCCACGCTGTCCGATATTCTTCCTAGAAAATCACATCACACATATTCACTAGCCTCGACTTTTCTGTATGAGCTGTAAGTTCTAACTTATTCATAAGGGTTTCTCCACCAGTTGCCTGCAAGCTACCAGACAACTTGGCTCCTTTGACTATTGAAGACAAATAAAATAGAAAGCACTGGCTGTATGTAACGGTCAGTGCTTTCTATTTTCAGCATTCTTATACATCATGTGTGTTTCATTATTGATCATCCACAATAATATAGGCTGTTCTAATTGGTCCATGTACACCTACGACAAGATTCATTTCAATATCCGCGCTATTTGACGGACCCGAAACGAAATTCACACAAGCGGGCAGGTTTTCTCCCGCTTTATTTTGATCATGAATCAGTTTTGTAGCATGGGTTAATCTTGGTACAATCGTACTTTTGGGAACAATTGCAATGTATGACTCTGGAAGCAGACTAACATGTCTTCCTTTTAACCCATCATTAAATAGCACAACGGTTCCTGATTCTGCCAGAGTCATATCACTGAACGTAATGCCAAGGTCGGCAGCTTTCGCAAATTCTATGTCCTCTTCTTTATGATCTAATCCCCATGTACGAAAATGTGTTGTACCTTCATTGCTGAAACATGGCGTAAGACCATACTCATTAAAGCGCTCATCATTCGAACATATAACAGATTTGATATTCCATTCTTTTATAAAAGATTGAAATGTTTCAACAAGATTTTCCGTTGTTGTTCGCTTTACTTCTGTATGAATCACTTCGCAGTGCTCTATTAACTTTAATACAAGTTCTTCTTGCGCCAGTCCGTCAAAAACATTCCACTGCGGGGAAAAAGACCATTTCGGTTTTTTCACTGCTTCTGGACGTTTCCTACCAAGCTTTTCTGATAATTGGAGTAAAAATTCCTCACGATTTTGGATGGCCATCATCGTTCTCCTTTACGTGTTTTTCAAACCACTCTCGAAACGGTTGTTTTTTCGGAACTGGAAAATCTCTCGCGTCCGTCCAAGCTTTTAACGGTCCAATGCCGCGCTCAATCTTATCTCCTTTTGCGAGAGGTTTTAATGCATACGGAGCGCTCTTCGCTGCAAAAGAAAATAGTCTAGGACTCTTCACCACTTTTTCAAAACCTTTCATAGCCACGTTCCAAGCTACGGGGGATTGTTTTTCTTCTATAATACGGCTGCGATGTTTAATTAATAAGTCATGTAACGGGATTTTCACTGGACACGCTTCTGTACAAGCACCACAAAGGCTAGACGCATAAGGCAAATCCTTATATTCATCATATCCCCCTAAAAGCGGTGTCAACACAGCTCCAATTGGTCCTGGATAAATAGAACCATATGCATGTCCACCAATATGCCTGTATACAGGACACACATTAATACATGCCGCACAACGAATGCACTGGAGGACACTTTGGAATTCCGTTCCTACAATATCGGAACGACCATTATCAACAATGACTAAATGAAATTCCTCAGGTCCATCTGTTCCGCCAGGCTCAGTTAACCCTGTAATATAACTTGTTAACTTTTGTCCTACAGAACTTCGGCATAGAAGTGTTACTAAAACATCAAGCTCTTCCCATGTTGGAACAATACGTTCCATCCCCATAACTGTAATCAACGTTTTCGGAAGTGTCGTAGTAAGTCTTGCATTTCCTTCGTTTGCTACGATAGAAATTGATCCAGACTCTGCAACAGCAAAGTTACATCCAGTCACCCCTATATCCGCTGCAAAAAAATCATCACGTATATACGATCTTACAAACCTCGCCATTTCCGTCGGATCAGATGTTCCCGTATAATCTAACTTTGTTTTAAATATTTCACAAATGTGTTCTTTATCCTTGTGAAGGCACGGAACAACAATATGTGACGGCGGATCGTGGTCGTTCACTTGTAGAATAAATTCAGCAAGATCTGTTTCTAACACTTCCGCTCCAGCTTCTTCAATCGCTTCATTTAAACTGATTTCTTCCGTTACCATCGATTTTGATTTCACAATTTTTTTCGCGTTTTTCTTTTTTACAATCCCTTTTACATATTCCCTTGCGTCTTCTGCAGTCTTTGCGAAATAAACAAAACCACCGTTTTTCTCGATATTTTCACTCAGCTCATATAAATAATAATCAAGGTTTTCTAATGTATGCTTTCGAATTTCTTCTCCTAAAGCTCGCCATTCTTCCCAGTTTCCAAGACTCTCAGTAGCTTTTAATTTCTTGATTCTAAGACCATCTTGCGCTTTCCTGACAGCCTGTCGCATAAATGGATCCCCAATGCCTGTTTTAGTACGCTTATGAAAGGGATCGTTCCCAATTTTCATTCCCATCTCTATATCCCCCCTTGTTTTCGATCTTCATTTAATACTTGAGCAATATGTTTTACATCAATTGGATAACCATTGCGTGTTAAACGTCCTTTTATATTCATTAAGCAGCTACAATCCATCCCAATTAACACTTCCGCACCGGTTTCCATAATATGCTTTACTTTTTCCTCAACCATTTGCTCAGAAATTTCTGGCATTTTCACTGAGAATGTACCCCCAAATCCGCAGCAATCATAATTATGCGGCAGTGAAACAACTTCCAGTCCCTTTACACATTTTAATAATTTTTGCGGTGGTTCCTTAATCCCCATTAATCGGCTCATATGACAAGATGTATGAACCGTTGCTTTTTTATGAAGCTCCGCACCTAAGTCTTCTTTCCCTAATACTTCCACAAGAAATTGTGTGAACTCATATGTTTTATTTCCAAGTTCAGTAGCTTTTTTCTTCCACTCCGCTTCACTTTCAGAAAATAAGCTAGAAAACTCGTGAACCATCATAGCGCAAGAGCCCGATGGTGCCACAACATATTCTGAACTAGCAAAGGCTTCAATCATATGTTTTGCAGCTGTTTTTGTTTCTTTAACATACCCGCTATTATAAGCTGGTTGTCCGCAGCAAGTTTGAGTTTTAGGAAAATCCACTTCACACCCTAAATCTTCAAGAATTTCCACAACATCTCTTCCTACTTCTGGATAAAAAACATCTGCAACACAAGTAATAAATATTGATACTTTCATATTTGCACCCCTAAATACACTAAAGTAAGCTCAAGTAGCTTTATAAACAAATCCACCTTATCTGTATATTATTGGTAAAAAACAAAAAAATATGAATAGAAATAGCAAAAAAAAGACTCTCAAATTTGAGCATAGCCATCAACTTAAAAAATGCATTGTTCCTAAAACGAAAAAAACGAGTTGAATTCACATAAATAACTGTAAAAAAATTAAAAATTTTGTTTAGGGGGTACTTAAAGACCTTATCTTGATGGGTATGGGGTATCGCCACACGACTAGCCAGCACTCACACCCAAAAACAGGAGGGAATGATAAAATGTAGTTTTAGGAGGGGAAAGAATGAAAAATGTACATAGATGGTTAAATTATTTTGGTTTTATATGTGTGTGCATGTCTAGCTTCGGTTTTGTTTCTCGTTGGATTTTTCGTGATGTGATTGCACTCGATCAATTACTTGTTTTGAGTATAGGAATTATTATTTTAATAACAGCGTTTTTTGTAAAACGTTGTAGTAAAGAGTTACGTGGTGATAAAGGTTAATCGCTCTAAATGTAGTTTTAGAATTTCGCAATCGGACCATATTGTTGAATAAGACTTATTGAATAATGACAGTTTATTTTAAGAAAGTAGATCGATAATATAGTAAATAATACTTTATATGAGGTGCGATAGATGCAATATCTTATTGGAGGACTGGCTGAAAAGTGTGGCGTTAACACGGAGACCATTCGATACAAATGGTCGATCGCAATGAAGCAAAGTGCGGTGACATATATGATTTCACTGTTCTTAAATTAGAGGACATCCAACGTAAAATTCAAGAACTAAAAAAAATTAAACAATATGTGAAAAATGGACTTACTCCTAATCCAGTAGAGCTTATTCGCGAAAACATAAGAGAAAACCGATGTGGTTGTGAAGTAAACAATCCACAAGGTAGTTGTTGTTTAGGCAATGTTATAACTTACATTAGAAAAATGTCATTAGGAACTTAAATGTTTCTTTTTTTCACCAAAATACTTGGTGCTATTTCAAAATCTCAGGTTGATGGGCATGTGACGGTGCCTCATGCTCACCAAGCTAGTTAGTGTATGTTAAGTAAACCTTATGGATTTGTATATCTCATCCATCCACTTTCAGATTGTTTCGCTTTATACTTCCCATAAGACAGAAGCTTCATTGCCGAGCGATTGGCCGCATGAAAAACCAAGTTCAGCTTCCATTCTTCCTCCATTTCACTGGGATAGGTGGTGGATTCATAAACATAATAACCCGCCATGATACAGGGGACTACTTGCTCCGGTTCAAATCCATAAGCAGTTGCATCATCCACAACCAAATCAATGATGCATCGGTTTCCATCTTTAACTTTTTTCTGGAGTAATTTTTTTACCGATCCTGGTACTAATTCTAATATTTTATCCTTCATGTCAGTCACCTCATCTTTTATCATGTCCAGATAGCCTGGGGATATGTGTCAAACAGCATGAAATTCCAACCGTAATTGCACAGGTTTAACAAGATCTTAAGGACTACATCACCCTAAAAGGGAAAATGGCTTTAAATCCAAGAAATCTGGTGAGACAGGGAGAAACGTATTCTTTCATTTTGCAGTCGATTGGAACGAAACAATTTAAATGTAGGAAAACGTGTCGTGTCTAAAGTGGACAACCTATGTTTCTATGATTCTCCATATTGGCAGGATAATAATGTTGTAGGCATCTGTAGATGCAAGATTAGGATTTACTATAGACGCAAAAGTAACTGTCAATGGATCCACAATATAAAATACACAACAGCAAAGGTAAAACTAAAAGGCATGAGCCCTCGTACAATACCGGACCCATGCCCAAGAAGCTTCCTAATGAAATAACGTGTCTAACTTTTGGATGTCATTTTGTGGCCATGAAACAAAGTTTAATAAAAGGATGATTTAATTGAATATAGAAAAAGCGTGTTTTGAACAATCTTTTTTCGAACCACGCTTTTTTTATTTGCTCTTTTATCAAGGTTTATTAAGTTAATTTAATCAAACTTTATTCCAAGTAAAGCATCTTTGGCTAGATAACCACCTTTACACTGATTTCGCCATCGCTCTACTGAATATCAAGTTCACTGCAATCACGATGACTGCACCGATAAGGGTTGCAAATACACGGTCGAACAGAATGATAAACTGGAACGGCTTGCCGGCTTCCATGATCAAAATAATGAGCGGGATCATGGTTGCAGAGTATACAAGATAATTTCGAACCTTTAGAAGAGGTCGAACACCTGCGAATAGCCCGATACTTATAACTAACCCCCAAATTGGTAGACTAGTTGCGAGAAGCAAGCTCGCAACAATCACGCCGATTACTGTACCAAGTACTCGTTGTGTTGTTTTGATTGGAAAGAGTTCTATTTTCCGCTGAGTAAGGATCGCTACGGTAATTGCAATCCAATAGAAGTGGTGCTCGGGCCAAAGTATTCGCAATCCCTCAGCTATACCTAGACATAATGCGAGCCTGATTGGGAATTGCCAACCGGATAGGTGTGCAAGAGAATTCCGCCATAGAATGATTTTTTTCGATGTTGGCCCTTTCACATCTCCATCCAGCGATGATTTATAACAACGGTGTACCCAGATGCCTAGCACCAAGCTGATACTGACGGTCCAAATCGCCCCTGCTAAGATTGAAAAAATTAGTTCCATCCGGTACTCCGTCTGGTCGACCATGTTGAGGATGATGATCAGGAATACGACAAAGCGTGTTGTTGCCACCGCCAAGGCACGACTATATCCGCCAATTAACGCAGCAAGGCTTACCAGCAGGATCAAGACTCCAAATGTCAGATAGCCATGTCCGAAAGAGAGAACAGCAGCAGTCGCAGCGAGCACTACTGATAGCAGCGCTGATGCCAACTTTTTCCCGTGATTTATAAAACTCGAACCGACTTTCACGCTACTGACTGCCAAACTGCCGACCGATGCAGCAAAACCAAGAGCGGGATAGCCTAGAACTGTGGCGAACAGAACAGGTCCGGCCATACCTATGCCGGCGGAAATGAGTTCTACTATTTCTACCTCGGCCTCCTTAGACCAAGAAAACACTTGAGCCCTATATGTCTTTACATTCATCTATAGCACCTCTTCCGACCCAAAGAGTAGGGTACAGTTTAATAATAGGCTCTTTCTTTAATCCATGGACATGTGGTGATACCTATGTCCACCAGGCTAATATTTTGAAGTATCCCCAAAATGAAAATTTTATCTTTCCAGAGTTATTTATAATAATTCAGCTCATTTTTTTCGATATGGGGAAATGCCAATTTCTTAAGTTGATGGCGATGTAGCGAGACCCCACTTATAAGTAATTGATTAGAGGTGGTAAAGATATTGTTATGGTTTAATAAGATTTCCGTAAATATATTATAGGGACTGCGCTCCATTCCTTCATTCGTCAGGGAATAATAAATATAAATAAAAAGAAGGCATCCTAAATGTGTAATTTAGGATGCCTTCTTTTTTATAAAGCAAATTAATTTCTATTAAGCAAGCGCATACGATAACAATTCATCGTCACTTCCCCAAGCCTTTGCAATAATTGATAGTTCGCATACGCGCCGACCGGGGCACCGATGATTGGGACAAGCTGAAGCATTTTTGCTAAATCAATATAGTCTCGGTATTCTGTTTGGAACTTTTCCCAGTCCATATGATTTTCTTCTTCTGTATCCCACGTTTCAATTGCTTTCCATACTTCTTTTCTATGGTCATCACTCGAAAAAGCAAGTTGGAAAACGTGAAGAATAAAAAGGCGCTCTTCTTTTTTACTCGTATCAAATCCGTACAATGTTGCTGCATCAAATAAAAATTTTATTTTAATGGTAAGTAGAAGCGGAAAATCAGCAAGACCGAGGAGAATACCACCTGCTCCCGTTCCGGCTCCTTCTGCCGCTGCGACTTTTTTGTACTCATCCATTTTTTTACGTACTTCATCGTCTCGTCTTTGCAGTGACCAGTTCGTTTCTTTTAGCTTCGGTTTTATGAAGTTTGATCCAGCACTAATTGTTTGTACCATCATCCGAATCGTTTCTGTTAGTACCTTTTGCACTTTCGCCGGCACTAGTTGCTGCACTTTCACCTGCACTTTTTTAGAGAACCGTGTCATCATAGAAGAATCTTTCATGAATGTAGCTTTCCACTGCTCCAATTCTTTTATAACCTTCTCTTCATATGTAATCATAGGTTCATTCCCTTCAGTTTAAACGCTCAATGCGTTTCGCACCGTATTGATAAACGAAACCAATACTAAATAATATGCTTACGACAAATAAAATGCCGGTCATTATGAAATCTTTCGTCGCAAGTGCAAATATAACTGTAAATACAACGCTACCGATGATGAGAATCGCATTTAATAAAGTAAGAAAATCGTTCTTCTTCTCGTCTACCCCTACTGGATATAAATCAAGCCAAATTTTCATGCGGTGATGTTTCCAAAGGGTTAATAGCTGATAGCCGATTAAGTATAAGAAAATAAGACTTACGATAAAACGTCCATATAAAAATGGGATGAAGTAAAGAATGACTCCTCCAAGAACGAGTAAACGCATATATAAGCCGAAATAGTTACCTGATCTTAAAAACGTTCTCGTATATAAGTATAAATATGTACGGTTCTCACCAATTATCGAAAGAATGAAATCAAGCCATTTCCTACGTGATACTCTCTCTTTTAACGCTGGTACATCAACGAACATATTCGCAATGCGGTACAGCAGCATCATTTTTTTACCTTCTTCAGAAATTAAATACTCCCAGTTTAGCGGCTTTCCCTTCACCTTTTGATGCATAACAGCAAGGTATAGCGCCATAAGAAAAACAATTACACCGGTAAAAATAACTGAAGTACGTTCTACAAGGACGTACACAAATAAGCCGTTTAAGATAAAGCGAATGAACCAATCTGCTTTTTGAACGCTTTGATCTGTTAAAAATGATTTTTCCCACGCTACGAATAAATTCCACGCTTTTACAATGACGAACGCGATTACAATCCATATGTAAGCCGCTCCTGTTTGCTTCATTTGCTGGAAGTATAACGGGGCAAGCGCAGCGGCTACCATTGCGATTATGTATAACTGAATCATAAACGTAAAGAGAAATGCCTTTGTAAAGTAAGGCTTTAACTTTTCTTCAACTGGCAGCAAGTACACAAGGTCCGCTTCTTTTAATAGCGTTTGTATGGATCCGGCTGTTAATACGAGGCCAAGTAAAACTGCCATAACGACCGCTGTCGGAAACGATGGTGTTAACGTTTGTAACCATTGCTGGTAATAATACGCTCCTGCGCCGATGATAAATACGAAAATAAATTTCAAATGATCATTAAATACGTATTTACTATATGTACGAACTTCTTTTAGAAAGTGCCGAAATCGTTCTTTCCATAACGCTGTGCTATTCATAATCTTCTTCCTTTGTTAGTGCAATGTAAATATCATCTAACGTTGCACCAGGCATGTTAAATTGTGATTGAAGTTCTGATAATGTTCCCATCGCTCTCACTTCACCTTGATGCAAAATAATGAATGAATCACAATAGCGCTCTGCTGTCGCTAAAATATGTGTACTCATTAAGATGCCCGCACCACTTTTTTTCATTTGATCCATCATTTGAAGAAGTGATTGAATCGCTAACGGATCAAGCCCGACGAAAGGTTCGTCCACAATGTACAGTGATGGTTCAACTAAAAATGCACTCATAATCATCACTTTTTGTTTCATCCCTTTTGAGAAATGAGACGGAAACCATTTCAAGCGATTTTTCATGCGAAATTCTTGTAATAGTTGTCCTACACGTTCTTCGTACTGTTTTTCATCTACACCGTACGCCATCGCTGTTAATTTCAAATGCTCTTCTAACGTTAACTCATCATATAATACTGGCGTTTCTGGAATGAAGGAGAAACTAGAACGGTACGCTGTCATATCATCACGAATTGTTTTTCCGTTAATTGTGACAGTTCCTTTTTTCGGCTCCATTAAACCGATGATATGTTTAATTGTCGTACTCTTCCCGGCTCCATTTAAACCGATTAAGCCGACAAGTTCGCCTTTATTAACAGAGAACGAAACATTTTGCAGTACAGGTCGTTTCGTATATCCTCCTGTAACATTTTCTACACGCAATAACTCGCTCATACGACACCACTTTCTTCATTTATATTCATTCTCTTTTGTAAGAAATGTATATATTCATCTTACCAAAAATCATGGTGCACTACATAGTATCGATGTCTCCAAAAAAAAATTTAAATTTCTTCGCATATATTTTTACGAAAGCGGACATCATAATTAGTGAAGAAGGAACACACTTGAAAAAGCAACCACCAATTGATGAGTACAACAACATAGTGAAGTCATCATGAAATGGGGTGTCCAAATTGGACAATGAAATTTACACATAACCAGATAATTTGTTTCATTTTCGAAACGGGGTGTCTCCGAAAGAGCATATACTGTTTTAAAAAATAAACAATTTCATTTTTAAAAAGATTGCAATTCATTTCACTTGAAAATGGGGTGTCTACGGCAGAAACTTTAGCCGATTTACCGTGCATTTCTTATATAAATGAGGTGTCTGCGAACCGTAAATTATAAAAAATGCTTTTTCAATCCCTCTTCAGAAAACAGGAAGCTGAGTCAGCTTCCTGTTTTTCGTGTTTGTTCTCCTATGTAATTATGGTAAAATACGGCTAAGACTATTTGAAAGGATGAGATCGATGAATCATACAGCGGACAATTGTATTTTTTGTAAAATCATTGACGGGCAAATCCCTTGCTCAAAAGTATACGAAGATGAACATGTACTTGCATTTTTAGATATTAGTCAAGTAACAAAAGGACATACTCTTGTTATTCCGAAAGTTCACAAACAAGACATTTTTGCGTTAACGCCAGAAATCGCATCACATATTTTTGCTGTCGTTCCAAAAATCGCAAATGCAATGAAAGCAGAATTTAATCCAGTTGGCTTCAACCTACTTAACAATAACGGCGAGAAAGCTGGACAAACTGTATTCCACTTCCACCTTCATTTAATTCCACGCTACGGTGAAAACGATGGTTTCGGTGCTGTTTGGAAATCACACCAAAATGAATATACAATGGAAAATTTACAAAACATCGCAAGCACAATTGCAAATAGTGTGAAATAGTGCCACTATAATAAGAAGTAATACATATCAAGCCGATTCCTCTGGCATTTATTGTATGGCTTGTTTCTTCACAAAAAATGCCGGGGATATGATTTTTTGTGCATAGCATGTACAAGAGAGAGAAAAGCTCACTTTTCTTCCCCTTGTCTTAAAGATATGCACACTTTTATACATCATGAATACGAACGAAAAATAAGGAGGTTTCCTTTTATGTCAAAAGCTAAATCCTTTATTACAGGTGTACTTTGCGGCGGAGCAGTTGCTGGAATAGCCGTTCTTTTCTCAACTCCTTCTTCTGGTAAAGCTATGCGCGGTAAGCTGAAAGAAAAAGGAACTGATATTAAAAAGACATTAGCTGATATTACAGCTGATACAAAATTATTAAAGCGCCAAATCGTTGAAACTGCTTCAGAAGGTAAAGAAGTATTTCAAGAACTAAAAGACGATATGCAAGACACGCTTTCTAACTGGAAACAAGATATTTCTCAAAACAAACGACATATTGAAAAAGAAATTTTAGACATTCAAAAGTCAATTGAGAAACTACAAGAAGCCGTTCCAGAAAAAGCGTAAACATATTCCTGCTTAGTTTTTTGCATATAACAAATATTTTTCACACGAATTGACCTTAACACGGCATATCACATAGATATGCCGTGTTTTTATGCATTTACAATATATGTTATCTCTTAACATGTAAAGAAAACACATGTATTCTTGACTCATAAAACGCTTCCATAGTTATGCATGATTTGTATAGAATGTTGTTTTTCCGAAAAATTTTCACAATTCTCACAAAAAGACTTTATTAATTTTTATTTTACTGGCATAATAGATAATAATGAAAAAAGAATGTTAAAGTGGGTGAGTAAATGAAAAGTGGAGAAAAAAATTACTCGGTAAAAGAAGCGATGATTTTCAGCCAACGTATTGCTCAATTATCGAAAGCGTTATGGAAATGCGTAGAGAAAGATTGGCAACAGTGGATTAAACCTTACGATTTAAACATTAATGAGCATCACATTTTAACCATCGCTTATCATTTAAAAGGGGCTTCTATTTCTGAGATTGCTAAATTTGGAGTTATGCACGTCTCAACAGCGTTTAACTTCTCTAAAAAGCTTGAAGAACGCGGCTATCTTGTATTCTCAAAAAAAGAAGATGATAAACGAAATACGTACATTGAAATTACAGACAAAGGGGAAGAATTACTACTTTGCTTAATGGAGGAGTATGATCCTGAAAATAATTCTGTTTTTAATGGGGCACTTGAACTTCGTAATTTTTACGGTAAGTTCCCAGAAAATATCGAACTGATTGCAATCCTTCGTAATATTTACGGACAAGACTTCATCGATATTTTTGAGAAATCATTAGAAGATATCGAGGAGAACTTTACGGAATCCGATCAAAAGTTAGTTAAGAAATAATCTATTTATTTTTTCGCAATCATGCGTAAGAATTCATTCATAAGTGGCTTAAATAAACCTTGTTTTGCTAGCGCTTCCGCAGTTTCGTGTACTTCGAGCTGATGTGGAAGCGCTTTTTCAAATTGATCTAATAACGCATCAAACAATAGTAGGCCTTCTGCTTTCTCCACTACATATTGTTCGTTCAGTTTTTCACAAAGTTTTAGTATACGTTCAATGTCTTTTTTACGAGCTTTTTTCTTTATGATTAAAGAATAAAATGGACACTTTTCTTCATCAATCATTTTAAATAGTAGGTCTACGTAATATTCAGCTTGTTCTAGTCTTCTTACAACGTCCATTTTCTCCCTCGCTTCCTAACACAAAGTCTTCTATTTCTGAATTTTGTAACACGAACAAAATATCGTATGATACAATATATAAAGTATATGTATTTTAGCCAAAAGGAGGTCTCGCCTCATGACTCTTATAACCGTTGTTTTTGTTGCATTCGCACTTCTTGTTATATTTTACACGAATTTCATGACACATACACTGTGTGAGCGAAAACAAATATCTGCGAGCCGCCAGCCCGGTGTCTTTCGAGTTATTAATGTATGTATTACCATTCTATTAATTTCTAGTTATATAGAAATTATATTTCATGGAAAGTGAGGAAGGAAAGCCCCTTCCTCATTTTTTTCCTCTATAAGCAAATTATACCTACTATAACCAATAAAATAAACAGTACAAGTAATAAAATAAGTTGAGAATTCATCCCCCATCCCCTCCTCTTTTCTATATATGCGGCATTCGCCCAATATGGTACCCTTTCAAAATCTGACACAAACTGGTTAAAATTTCTTTATCAATAGGAAAACTCGTCGAAATATGATATATTAAATTTTGTACATATTGCTTATACTATGAAATAAACGACACGCATCTAAACTTTATCCTAAAGCCTAGGTAAGCCCTGTTAAGCGTGCTTTTACATATAAAAAAAGCAAAGACATCAGTGAGACTTAATCAGGTTCTTATGAACGAAAATAACCTATCATAAGGCGTTTCTTCATTTGTACGGGATAAATTAAAAATACATAATAGTAGGAGTGTTTATTGAATGAAGAAAGCTATGCTTGCCTTAGCCGCAACAAGTGTAATCGCATTATCAGCATGTGGAACATCATCATCATCAGACAAAGTTGTTACATCTAAAGCTGGTGACATCACTAAAGAAGAGTTCTACACTCAAATGAAACAAACAGCTGGTAAACAAGTACTAAATAACATGGTTATGGAAAAAGTACTTATTAAAAACTACAAAGTCGATGACAAAGAAGTGGACAAAAAGTACGATGAAATGAAAAAGCAAGTCGGTGACCAATTCGATACACTAATGAAACAACAAGGTCTTAAAGAAGAAACAGTTAAAAATGGCGTTCGCGCTTCATTAGCTCAAGAACAAGCGATTGAAAAAACAATCACTGATAAAGAACTAAAAGAAAACTACAAGCCTGAAATTAAAGCAAGCCACATTCTTGTAAAAGATGAAGCTACTGCGAAAAAGGTTAAAGAAGAGCTTGGACAAGGTAAATCTTTCGAAGAGTTAGCGAAACAATACTCTGAAGATACTGGTTCAAAAGAAAAAGGCGGAGACCTTGGCTACTTTACAGCTGGTAAAATGGTTAAAGAATTCGAAGACGCAGCTTATAAAATGAAAAAAGATGAAGTAAGCGAACCTGTAAAATCACAATTCGGTTACCACATCATTAAAGTAACAGATATTAAAGAACAAAAACCATTTGATGAAGTAAAAGGCGACATCAAAAAAGAACTTGTTCAAAAGAAAGCACAAGATGCTCAATTCATGAACGATCTTATGATGAAAGAAATCAAAAAAGCTGACGTAAAAGTTGACGATAAAGATTTGAAAGATCTTTTCGAAGAACCAAAAGCTGACGCTAAAAAAGACGAAAAGAAATAATGAAAAGCTCGGGCTAAGCCCGAGCTTTTTTTGTATGCCCTCTCCTTGCGTTACATTACGTTCAGATTCGGTAAATGAAATTATATGATCCGTTCTCCGGATCAATCAGCTGCGGATCTAATTATATCAGCGATTTTTCAATTATATCGACTTACCGACAAAAACTGACAATGATCGCTCTTCCCTCTTAAAAAACAACAAAAAACCTCGATTCCACCACATGCGGAACCAAGGTTTATCTTATTATCATTGATTAAATTAAAAAACTATGTTAAATTAGTACAGAAACGCATTCTTAAAAAATAAGAGAATGTATTTATCCGTATCTTAATTGTACAACAAAACACATCTTCAGTCAACCTCTATTTTTCACTTTTAAAGGAGTGCTTACCGTATGAACAAAAAACTTGATCAAGAGCAAAAACGCTTGGATACCGTAATAGAAACGATTACGGAGCAAATTGATAAACTGGAAAGCGAAACTGGCAGACGCCGGGCAGAAGTAATCAACATTCGTAAACACTTCTGGGATGATGTAAAAGTTAACACTGATACTTTTGACGATTATCTTGAAACAGTTATCAACTTAAGACAACAAGCTCAGTCACTAGCCGTAACACAAATTACCCATAAGCACACCTTTAATCGACTTGCCGCACTACGCCGTATGCATAAAGCACCTTACTTCGGACGAATCGATTTCAAAGAAGAAGGAGAAGTTGGTGCAGAACAAATTTATATCGGGGTGGCTACCCTTACCGATGCAAGCGGAGAAAACTTTCTTATATACGATTGGCGCGCACCCATTTCAAGTGTCTACTACGATTATCCACCCGGACCAGCTGAGTACAGTACACCAGGAGGCGTAATCCGCGGTAATGTGGAGAAAAAATTACAATATATTATTCAAAATGGCGAGATTGATTCCATGTTCGATACGAGCCTCACAATTGGAGATGAAATCCTGCAACAAGCGCTCGGAAAAGGTACAAACAAACATATGCAAAGTATTGTTGCTACTATCCAGCGCGAGCAAAATGAAATTATCCGTCACGATGAAGGGCGACTACTTATCGTTCAAGGCGCTGCTGGTAGTGGTAAAACATCAGCTGCATTGCAGCGAATCGCCTACTTACTATATAAATATCGTGAATGGCTAAAAGCGGATCAAATCATTCTCTTCTCCCCTAACTCCATGTTCAACAGCTACGTGTCTAACGTACTACCTGAACTCGGTGAAGAGAATATGCAGCAAGTTACATTCCAGGAATATTTAAACCATAGACTAAGCAAGTCATTTGACGTTGAAGACCCTTATGAACAACTAGAATATATGCTAACTGAAACGAATAGCCCTGCCTATAAAACTAGAAATGCGAGCATTCGATTTAAAGCATCTACTCAATTTTTCGATATGATTAGAACGTACAGACAATCGCTTGAATCTTCAGGCATGTTATTTAGAGGAATGAAGTTTAGAGGAAAACTGATTGCCTCTGCTAAAGAAATCTCAGAGCAATTTTACAATACAGACTCCTCCCTCCGTTTCCATAATAGAATTGAAAAGTTAACGGATTGGCTAAATAAACAAATAGATGCAATCGAAAAAGCAGAACTGAAAAAACCTTGGGTAGAAGAGGAAATTGAACTACTTAGTAAAGATGAATATCAAAAGGCTTATAAATATTTACAGAAAAAGGGCGAGTTTGACGACAACTCCTTTAATGATTATGAAAAAGAAACGAAAGTACTCGGACGTATGATTGTCCGCAAAAAATTAAAGCCACTTCGTAAAGGCGTTCAAACGCTACGCTTCATCAATTTCACAGGCATATATAAACAACTCTTCACAAATTCATCATGGGTTACTGGAGAAAAACCTAAAGAATGGGACGACATTTGCTCATTAACGGTAAACATGCTTAATGAAGGAAAGCTATATTACGAGGATGCGACTCCATTTTTACTTTTAAAAGAATTAATTGAAGGCTTCCAAACGAACAGATCGATTAAACACGTACTCGTCGACGAAGCACAAGATTATTCTCCGTTTCAATTCGAGTTTTTAAAACGTCTCTTCCCTGCCGCAAAAATGACGGTACTCGGAGACTTTAACCAAGCGATATTCGCTCATGCGAGGGAAACGGTTAATTTCAATACACTTACTAGCTTATACGGGCCAGACGAAACAAACGGCATCAACTTAACTCGTAGCTATCGCTCAACAAGACCGATTATTGAATTTACACGCTATCTCGTACCGGAAGGAAAGAACATTAACGCCTTTGAACGTGACGGCGAGAAACCTACAGTAACGAAAGTTTCTGATTACAACGAACTGCATAATTGTATTACTTCCAAAGTTGTTGAACTACAAGAACAACAGCACAATACGATCGCAATTATATGTAAATCCGCAGCCGAAAGTGCCGCTGCCTACGAAGCACTCAGTCATATCGAGAATATTAAACTTGTGAAAAGTAACTCAGCCGAGTATGAGCAAGGCATTGTCGTTATTCCTGCTTATTTAGCGAAGGGTATCGAATTTGACGCTGTCATTATTTACAATGCCTCTAAAGATGTGTACAGTGATGTAAGCCTTCGTAGATTGTTCTACACTGCTTGTACGCGCGCGATGCATGAATTGCAGCTTTATAGCGTTGGTGAGGTTAGTCCTTTTGTACTTGGGGCTGATTCGGAGAGTTTTAAATGTATAACAAAAACACCTTGATGATTATCAAGGTGTTTTTTTCATTCTAAATGACATATCTTTACGTCGATACACACTTAACACAATACCCATTAAAAATGCGTGAAACAGAGTTGGTATCAATCCATAGCTAATAAAAGGCAAGGATATAGAAGCAATCGGTAATAAACCTATGATCATACCAACGTTATAAATAAACTGGACTACAAAAAGAGTCATTCCTCCAACGAGAAGCAATTTACCATACCGATCATTTATTTTATAAGATATGACCATTATCCTTGCTACAAAAAGAGAAAGAACGAAGACAAGAATTAGCGCAAGCACATACCCATAATAGTAAGTCAAACTTGCAAATACAAAATCAGTATGGGCAGCAGGGATAGACTTCACATTTCCATATGTACCAAACCAACCTGCTGACGACATTACCTCTTTTAAACGCATATACATAAATCCTGGACCATCCGCATTACGCTCTGGACTTAAATACCCTAAAATTCTGGCCATCCGGTATTCTTTTACTGAGGACCAGGAATAGAATACTCTGATAATAAATAAACAAATTGGTACAATTGTAATAATCAATGCCTTTTTCTTTCCTAACTTACTCCACCAAAGCATAACGAATACCATCGTGACATAGATGAAAATTGGCGCAAGAACCGATACAGTTAAAAATAAATACAAAGAAAATAAGTACAAAATCAGAAGGTGCCTTACCTTTAATCTACTGTTATTAAAAAAAGAAGCCCAAGCTAACAGAAAGAATGGTACTGCCATTAAACATCCAATTGCGATGGGATTAATTTGTATTAACGCTTCTCCATTCATGAAAGCATTCGGAAAACATTTTATCATTAACAGAATAAGTACTCCGATTGTATAAAACAGCCATCCAAGTCTCTCTAATTTCCGATAATCGATCAGCATCATCCCAAAAGCTGTTGCAATGCCGAGAATAACAAAAATCACCTTATTCATTAGTAAATCATTCGTATGTCCAAAAGCTATAATTGGCAGAAATCCTAGCCCCATAGCAGTCACTAATAAAATAATTAGGAACCAATCAACCTTTGGCTTATGAAGTTTGTTAAGTTCTTGCCCAAGTTTGACCGGACTTCCCATTTGTTCAACAGCTTTGACTTCAGCAACTTCCTCACTTAATCCTTTTTCTATCCACGTGTTCTTCGCCTGTTTTAAGTGAAACTCTAGTTCAGTAGCCACAAAGCTCTTTGCTTCTTTTGATTTAATATGATTGGTAACTTCCGTTAAAAAACGCTCCCCTTTTTTATTCAATTCCGCCTCACTCCTGTACTAAGCCTTTTAATATAAATCGTGCCTTCGTAGCATTCTTCTCTGCCTTTCGCAGCATCTTGTTTCCTTTATCATTTAATTGATAATATTTAGCTCCCGCGTGATCCCAGCTAGATTGGATAAAGCGATTCTGTTCTAGACGATGTAATAAAGTGTATAGAGACCCTTCATCGCCTTCGAATTTTTGAATCCCTCTCCCCCTCAGTAACTGCATCAATTCATAACCCGTTTTTTCATTCATAAGAAGTTGCAACACTGCTAAAAGGATATCTTCTTCCTTTTCGGACGATTGATTGATTTTTTCGCGCACCCGTTTTCGATGCTGATCAGAAAAACTCAAATGTTTAAAAGTTGTATTCTCCATTGATTTTCGTAGGCCTTTTAATCGATCTTCCATTTGATTATTCCTCCAATCCTTTCTTCAAAAGCTCCTTCGCTTTTTTCAGTCTAGTTTTTATCGTATTTTCCTTCACTTCTATTACAATCGCAATCTCTTTAATTGATAATTCTTCATAATAAAATAGATAAATCACTTCTCGATATTTTATCGGTAAATTCATTACTGCAGAAGCAAGCCTACTATCCTCTGCATTTTGAATAACTGTTTGCTCGACACTATCATGTTGAACCTCAATATAAGCAAATTCATCCTCTGTAACGATTACCTTTTTGTTATACCAACTTTTTATATAATCCTTACAATGATTAATTGCGATTCTCCATAACCATGTTTTTAAGTTCGAATTTCCTTTATATGTATGAAGAGATTTATAGCATTTCACAAATATATCTTGCGTTAAATCCTCCGCAACTTCTTTATTATTCACATATGAGTACACAAGCTGTAAGACTTCTTGTCCATACTTGTTCATTATTTCGTCGATAAGGTCCTCCTTATCTTCTATTTCAAACGCTTCTACCGTTAATTCATCCACATCATTTCCTCCTTCCCATATATTAGACGACGCACTCTATGGAAAAGTTTTATAAATACATAAAAAAATACGGATAGTAATGTTCATACCGTTTTGTTAAACCTTTATTTCAAGTTTTATACACGCCATCATAGTCTAACTCTCGGCTTCATATTCTCCTCTTCCTACTAAAATAGCATTTTTGTTTTAAAATCCGTCCCAGTAGTTGTCTGCAAATGTTTCAAAGTGATCATCCGTAAAATTAAGTAGATTATCTATAAATTGCAGGTCATTTGCCATCGCTTCCGCAATTACATCGAATTTGCCTCGTGGAATATCCCATTATTCTACCTTCCTCTCAAACAACAATTTTGTTTTCATTTCACCAACAACAATTACCAAATTTTACATAAATACATTTTTTTACTCTTTTAGTATATTAAATATAAGCTTCCTAAAAGCTGTTATACCATTTCCCTATCCTTATTAAGGATAGGGGTTTTTTTATTAAATTCTATTTATAAAATCACTCCAAATAAGAATTTTGTCAAAAACTTACATGCATCTGTTTTTCGTTGTATAATTAAATTATCAATATATTAGGAGTGTTAAGTGTGTCAGAAACAATAATGATTTTGTTATACATCTGTTTCGGAATGAGTGCAGTTTTTAGCTTAATAAAGGAATTTCGAAAGCCACAGAGAAGCCAGTTCCTGATTTTATTTGATTCTCTAATTTTGATAGGAGCTATATTTTTAATAGCTAGTATCTTTATCTAAATTATATAACGGACACTCTCTAGGGAGTGAAGCAGCTAGCAAAAGCTAACTGCTTTTTTAATTTAACTAACACTTTTGTTTGATTTTCATCCGCCCATATTAGGATTGATACATTCCCACATCTAATCATCCAATTCAATCTCTACGTTCTTAATAATTTCACCCTTATAAAGATGGCTATGATTCAAACGCCCCACCCTAGAAACGTCATATAATGAATCCACAAACATCTGAATAGCCCATAAAAAAACCACCTAAAGACTCTCCTTCGGGTGGTTTTCTATTTTACACTAACGCAGCTACCTGCTCTTGTTGATCTACAGGAATTACAGCATCTCTTAATGCTTTTTCTAGTTCAGCTGTGTATTTCATTCCGACGCTATCATCATTTATGGTGCCAATAAAGACGGATTATGCAGTAGTTTCATAACAGTATGAATAGACAACTAACAACACCTATTACGAGTATAAAAAATCGGATCAATACATAATACCTATGTTTTCAGTGATACTCTATTACCACCGAACTAAATGTATATAATTTTAACTACATGATAGCAAGTTAATTTTCAAATATCTTCTTGCGCATAACCCTAAATTTATTATCCATTTGTATCATGCTTATAAATAAAAGATATCCTATCGATGCACCGAGCATATTTATAGCAATCCGCCACACATCAAAAACATCAGATAAAGTTAGTAAATGTAATAACTCCCAAACAAGAAAGGTCATAACATACCACTTACAAGCTTTCTTATAGTTCGTCACTTTATTAATCAACACTGGAACCAAAAATCCAAATGGAACTAACAATATTATATGTTGTAAAACGATTAACCAATAAGTTGAGTTCCCCCACAGACCCGGATGCGCAATAAAATCTTTAATTTGCCAAAGTGTTATTCCAAAAAGTTGTAATAACGTTTCTAAATCAGATATATGTAAAAATTGCTGCCAAAATTCAAGAGGACGATAGACAGTTCCACCTGTCAAACTACGAATAGAGTCAAATGTAGAAGTTGAAATAAATGTTCCCAAAAAGACAATAAAACAAATCATTATATAAGGAATACATAAAATTTTTGATAATATCTTTAATGGTCTAGGAACTTCGTATACCGATTGATTAATCCCTAAACCAATAACTTTTGATTCGCCAAAACTTTGAATCGCTTTATACACCGCTTCTTTTTCATTCATACCTTGTTCCATATATTCTTCTTTCAAGCTGTTCAAGTGATCATATATTTCTAGAAATAGCTCATCCTGTTCAATATTACTAAGTTCTGAATAAGCTAAAATGGACTTAATATACTCATCAAATTCACTCATAAATAACTCCTTTCTGACAAGTTTGAATTAATGATGTTACACGCTCCCAAGAGTTCACTTTCTTCTGCAATTCTTTTTTCCCTTTACTTGTAATAGTATAAAATTTCCTTTTCAACCCATTCTCAGATTGATTCCAATAAGATTCAAGAAATTCCTTTTTTTCTAATCGCTTTAAAGCTGGATACAAAGTTCCCTGCCCCATACTATACAAATCTTCACTTGCATCCTTTAAACTTTGGGCTATTTCATATCCATATGTATCACGTTTTGCAATGATAGAAAGTAATAAAATATCTATACTTCCCTTCAAGATTTCTTTGTCCAACAATACCACCTCCTTACATACATCGTATAACAACATATGTCGCTATGCAACATAGTTAGAAAAATAAACCATAAAGAAAACCACCTAAAGGCTCCCCTTCAGGTGGTTCTCTATTTTACGCTAACGCAGCTGCCTGCTCTTGTTGATCTACAGGAATTACAGCATCTCTTAATGCTTTTTCTAGTTCAGCTGTGTATTTCATTTGCTCTTCTTTGCTCCAGCCAAGTTTCGCAGCCATGTAGTTGATTACTGCTTCTTTCCACTCGTATACCCAGTGGATGTTGAAGAATACAGCGCCTCTGCGGCGTACGAAGAAGTCAACTGGTTTTGCTGTCATTTCGTAATCCATTGCGTATACAAGCGGGATAAGAACATCTAACGGCATGTTGTATTCTTTCGCTTCGTCTTTATGTTTTTTCGCTAAGTCGAACAGTACGTCAACGTTAGAGCCGTAGAATTTCGCGAATTCTTCAGCTTGAGCTGTCGTTAAACCATATTTCGTACCTTCTCCTGCTTTTTTCGCGATAAATGCTGAGAATCCGTGTGAACCACTTACATGACCACCAGAGATTGGCATATGTTTCGTATCGCTCTTCGGATATGCGCTATGTCCTTCTTTTTGTAATAGATTCGTTACGTAGTCTACTACCATTTCAGCCATTTTGCGGTATCCTGTTAATTTACCACCTGCGATTGTAATTAAACCAGATTCAGAAGTCCAAATTTCATCTTTACGAGAAATTTCAGATGCATTCTTACCTTCTTCATAAATTAACGGACGTACACCAGCCCAGCTTGACTCCACATCTTTTTCTGTAATTTTCACGCTTGGGAACATGTAGTTAATCGCATTAATGATATATGTGCGATCTTCTGTTGTCATGTGCGGTACAGCTGCGTCTTTATCATAGAACGTATCTGTTGTACCTACGTACGTTTTTCCTTCGCGAGGAATCGCGAACACCATACGTTTATCTGGTGTATCAAAGTAAATCGCTTGCCCTAATGGGAAACGTTTTTGGTCAATTACTAAATGCACACCTTTTGATAATTGAAGTACTTTCCCTTTTTTAGAGTTATCTTTTTCACGAAGTGTATCTACCCAAGGACCAGCTGCGTTTACAATTTTCTTACCGTAAACTTCGTACACTTCTCCGTCTAGTAAATCGATTACACGTACACCGCATACTTTTCCATCTTTATATAAGAAACTGTCTACTTTTGCGTAGTTAACAGCTTTCGCACCGTGTTCAATCGCTTCTTTCATTACTTCAATTGTAAGACGCGCATCGTCTGTACGATATTCTACGTAGTAACCGCCGCCTTTTAATCCTTCTTGTTTTACAAGAGGCTCTTTATTTAGCGTTTCTTCACGGTTAAACATCTTTCTGCGCTCGCTTCGTTTTACACCTGCTAGGAAGTCGTATACACGAAGACCAATTGATGTACTAAATGACCCGAACGTGCCGCCTGTATGGAACGGAAGTAACATCCACTCTGGTGTTGTTACATGGGGACCGTTCTCATATACGATCGCACGCTCTTTCCCCACCTCTGCTACCATTTTCACTTCAAGTTGTTTTAAATAACGTAAACCGCCGTGTACAAGTTTCGTTGAACGACTTGATGTACCTGCTGCAAAGTCCTGCATTTCAAACACAATTGTTGATAAACCGCGTGTTGCCCCATCTAATGCAATACCAGAACCAGTAATACCTCCACCAATTACGATCACATCTAACTCTTGTTTATTTACTCCGTTTAATACGTCTTTACGTTGTTTACTTGAAAATTTCATGGTAATTCCTCCCTTTGATAACGAAAAAAGAGACCACGAACTCCGCTATAGATTTCGCCTCTATAGCGTGTTGTGGTCTCTCCAAATCTCCTACCGAATTATTAACTTGTCATCATTATAACACTGTTTATGATTATTTGAAAGCTTTAGTTGCTTCAATTGCCTTTTTCCATCCAGCATATAGCTCTTCGCTTGTTTCCGCTTCCATTGCCGGTGTAAAGCGTTTATCCATATTCCACTGCGCTTTAATTTCATCTTGGTTTTTCCAATACCCAACCGCAAGACCAGCTAAGTATGCTGCACCTAAAGCTGTCGTTTCACTGATCACTGGACGCTCTACAGGAACGTCTAACATATCGCTTTGGAACTGCATTAAGAAGTTATTCTTAACTGCCCCGCCATCAACGCGTAATGTATTCAGTTCAATACCTGAATCTGCTTCCATCGCGCATAGTACATCTTTCGTTTGGTATGCTAAAGATTCTAGCGTTGCACGAATGAAATGCTCCTTCGTCGTACCGCGCGTTACACCAAACATAGCGCCGCGTACTTCACTATCCCAGTACGGTGTACCTAATCCTACGAATGCTGGTACTATGTATACACCTTCAGTTGATTCAACACGGCTAGCATACACTTCACTCTCACTCGCATCTTTAAACATGCGCATTCCGTCACGTAACCACTGAATTGCAGAACCTGCTACGAAAATACTTCCTTCTAATGCGTAATTCACTTTACCATCTAAACCCCATGCAATTGTTGTTAATAGGCCATGCTCAGAAGCTACTGCTTTTTCGCCTGTGTTCATTAACATGAAGCAACCAGTCCCATAAGTATTCTTCGCCATACCTTCACCGAAACAAGCTTGTCCAAATAATGCTGCTTGCTGGTCACCAGCTACACCTGCAATCGGTACATTTTGACCGAAGAAGTGGTAATCAATTGTTTCTCCATATATTTCAGATGATTGACGTACTTCTGGAAGCATGCTCTTTGGTACTGTTAACATGTCTAGAAGCTCATCATCCCACTGTAAGTCGTGAATGTTAAACATTAATGTACGTGATGCATTTGAGTAATCTGTTACGTGCGCTTTCCCGCCAGACAATTTCCATACAAGCCATGTATCAATTGTTCCGAATAATAACTCGCCGTTTTCCGCTTTTTCTCTTGCACCTTCAACGTTGTCTAAAATCCATTTTACTTTCGTACCAGAGAAGTATGCATCAATTAAAAGACCTGTTTTTTCGCGAACCATCTCGCTATAACCTTTTTCTTTTAACTCATCACAAATTTCAACTGTTTGACGAGATTGCCATACGATTGCGTTATAAATTGGTTTTCCAGTCGTTTTATCCCATACAACCGCTGTTTCACGTTGGTTCGTAATACCGATACCAGCGATTTGTTCTGGCTTCACATCTGCTTCGCTTAAGCAAGTTGCGATAACTGCTAAAATAGATCCCCAAATTTCTTGTGCATTATGCTCAACCCAGCCTGGCTTTGGAAAATGTTGCGTAAACTCTTTTTGAGCTGAATGAACGATTTTTCCTTCTTTATTGAAAAGAATTGCGCGTGAGCTTGTTGTTCCTTGGTCTAATGAAAGAATATATTTTTTCATATCAGTTTCCCCCTATGCTACTTTTCTACTATTTGTAGTAGTTTCACTTTTTTTACTTGTCATATAAGAGATTGCTAGTACAATCACAGTTGCAATAATCACATAAATAAGTGCTGAATTTTGTTTTCCTTCAAATACAACTTGATGGAATAATCCTGCAAGTGATCCACCTAGAATCGGACCAACTACTGGAATCCATGCATACTTCCAGTTTGAACCGCCCTTTCCTGCAATCGGAAGGAAGAAGTGTGCAATACGCGGACCTAAATCACGAGCCGGGTTGATTGCGTATCCTGTTGTTCCACCTAATGATAAACCAATACTTACAATTAAGAAACCTACGATAAATGGATTTAAACCATCTGCAAATTTATTTGCTCCAATTGCTAATATACCAAATACTAAAACGAATGTTCCAATCATTTCACTTAAAAGGTTTGTAAATGTGTTCGGAATTGCTGGACCTGTTGCGAATACGCCTAACTTTGTTCCTGGATCTTCTGTTTCTTTCCAGTGTGGTAAGTAATGTAAATATACGAGAACTGCCCCGATAATTGCCCCAATCATTTGTGCTGCGATATACATAGGTACGTCACTCCATGGGAACGCTCCCTTAAAAGCAAGTCCTATCGTTAAAGCCGGATTCAAATGTGCCCCACTAATTGATCCAACTGCATACGCTGCCATCGCTACCGCTAAGCCCCAGCCCATTGTAATTACAATCCAACCAGAATCTTTCGCAAACGATTTCTTTAAACTTACACCAGCGCAAACACCGCCACCAAGTAAGATTAACAACGCAGTCCCTATTAACTCTCCTAAAAATGCTGACATAGTATCCCTCCACTATCAATTTTAACGTTTTCAAATGCGATAGAGGTAAAATGAATGGCCATTCGTTTTTTTTTCAAAAGAAAAAGATCCACAGCTTACATGCTTCTATATAATATATAGAAACAATAAAATGTGGATCTCTTCTTTTCTCCGTCACGTTTATTAACTTGTCTATAATGTTAACCTCTAATGAAAGCGGTGTCAACAGAATTTTTTCACATTTCCGTCACTTTTTTTGGTAATGTTTCCATAATTCTTTTTTCGATGTCGTAATTGCTGTCGCACCAGCATTTAACGCTCTTTCAACGTCTTCTACAGTTCGAATAAAACCACCTGCTAAAATCGGTACACCTGTACGCTCTTTCACCTCAGCAATGACACCCGTTAACGCACCAGGAAGCACCTCTATATAATCCGGCTTCGTCTTTTCTAGTAAATTACAGCTCTTTTCCATTGCGCTAGAATCAATTAAAAAGATGCGTTGAATGGAGACGACACCTTTTTGCTTCGCCTTCATAATTACGCTCGCCTTTGTCGATAATAACCCGTACGGTTTATATTCTTGGCATAAAAACTCCGTCGCATGCCCATCACTTTGTAATCCATGGATCAAATCAACATGTAAAAATACTTTTTTATTATGCTGCTTCGCGAGTGACACAACACTCTTCAATTGACCAACATGAATATCTAAAATAACAATATACTCATACGAACTATGTAATAGCTTTTCCAAATCTTTAATTTGCCTCACTGCCGGCAAAATCTTCTGTTCATGAAATTCCATTCTAAATGTCCCCTTCCTATCTATCCTTTATAGTACACAATTTGAATAGAAAGAACAGCTAGTGTGGGGAATTTCTTTCGAATCTTTCCTCTACCTATATATTTTCTTCAACTTATCAGATCCCATGCCACCTATAACCATCAGTATGAGCGGTAAAAAATTCATTACATATGGTGCATCTGCTACAATTGTAATGCTTGCTCCTGCAAACTTATTTAACATCCATACAACGATTTTTGTAATAAACAAAAATACTCCCATCATAAATAGACTATCAAAAAACACCTTCCATTTTGGATGCGCTAATTGTTTACTATCTTCAATTACTTTTTGCGTCAACTCTTCATCACTCCTCAATAACTCATCAATCGTAATACCGAACAGATCACTTAAATGAATAATAATTTCAATGCTCGGATAGTTCTTTCCCGTCTCCCATTTCGAAACAGACTGCCTACTTACATGAATTTTTTCAGCCAAATCATTTTGCGACCAATTTCTTTTTTCCCTTTCTTCTTTTAAGCGTTCGCTAAAAATCATACTGTGTTTATCACCTCTCTACGTCTAGTATGGTCAAATAAATGATGACGAGTAAAGCTAGTTATTGTTGCATAGCCTGTGCAACTTGTGCGTTACACTTTATAATGGCGCCATTTCATACTCTATGTCATGCAGATTTCACATGTTTTTTTCCTATAATAATTTCCCGAACAATAAAAAGAAGAGAAACAAAATCCTTTTCTCTTCTTCAAAAATTTCTATTAAAGCAATACCGAATCTTTATCGCTATCCTGATTACGTTTCTCTCGTTCTTCTTCTAAGCGCTTCATATATACTTCGCCTTCTTTTTCGATAAAATCGTTATCCATCTCTTGCTCTTTTTTCGAAGTATATAAAACCATGTAGCCACTCAATACAATCCCAATGATTACAAGATAAATCCACCATGGTAAAATTTCCACTTTCGTTCATCCCTTTCCTTAGACAAGCCTTATTAGTTTCACTCTATGAGGAAAGAAGTGGATTTATGCTTAAATTTTTCATTGTGGATTCTTCGCGAAGAACGCTTGTACATATTCCATAAACTCGATTGGCTCTTGACGGAACGGCGCGTGGTATCCTTTTTCAATAATATGAAACGTACTATTTGCAAATAACTGATGATACAGCTCACCATTATTCCAAGGAACGCTCTTATCGTGCCTACCCCAAATAATTAGAGTCGGCACCTTAATTTTATCCGCTTCCATCGCAATGCGGCGCTCTCTCATTTTCGTAAGCTGATCATAATGCTCTTTATCATCACGACTATTTTTCACTTCATTTTTATTATAATCCGTAATCTCTGTTACAGTTTGTAAGTCCGTCGATAGTGGCGTCACTTCATAACTTTCTTTTTGCTGGAAAGATTCAATCCCTGTAGAATCCGCTAAAATAAGATGCGTAACCGCGTCCGGATATAAGTACGCTAAATTAAGGGACATCTCTCCCCCCATCGAATGACCAAGTACCGCAAATTGATCATATCCAAGTTTCTTCATTAACTTATAATATAAATTCACTTGCGCAGGAAACGAATACTGAAAATCAATCGGCTTAGAAGAACGCCCAAATCCTAAAATATCAACAGCGATAATCGTATGGTCTCCCGCGAGTTCCGGATAAATATCACTAAATCCATCTGAAGAACCACCGAATCCGTGAAGCATAAGTAAGGGCGGTTTTCCCTCACCAATTTGCTTAAAATAAATCGTCTGTCCATCAATCTGTGCCATCTTCTCTTTCGTATTTATCTTCATCATAACAGTATCCTTCACTTCTTCAACCTTCGCAATCGGCTTATCAACGAAGTTACATACTATTAATAAAACAAGAACAATACCGCTAATCATATAAAACTTAAACCGTTTCAAAATTCAAGTCTCCTTTCTCATGTTGCTATTTAAAGTTTTTACATTTTTTGGTTGTTTTATGTTCTTTTTTAATTGTAACTGTTATAGTTACAATTATACTAAAAAAATATCACTCACCGCTATTACCGATGGTTGTTATGTAACCATTATAGTTACGCATTAAAAGTAAGTCAATTATTTTAATGATAAAAAAACAAGCAATTCTAGCGATTCGCTAAAACTACTTGCTCTTCTACTTATTATCTCTATTTTTACTCTTTAATAAATTCCTTAGTACTTCTCACTGTATCAATCGGACGAACTAATTTTTCGATTTCTTCACGCTTTGGCTCTAAGAACGGAGGTAAAGATAATTTCTCTCCAAGCGTTTCATATGGCTCATCTCCCATAAAACCAGGGCCATCTGTTGCAAACTCGAATAAAATTTGCGGCGCAACTCTTGCGTATAATGACTCAAAGAAGTGACGATTTACATAACCAGATGAAGGGAGTCCAACTCGACTTAGTCGCTCAATCCACTCTTCTAATACAGCTCGATCCTCTACGCGGAATGCAGCATGGTGCACTGTACCAAAACCTTGTTGTGCTTCAGGAAGAACCGTATTATGTTCTACAATGACAGAGGCACCATTTCCACCTTCGTTTACTTCAAACAAATAGAATTCTCCTTCTTGAGCAATCTCTTTAAATAATAGAACTTTTTCTAGTACTTCTTTGAAATAACTAAAGTTCGCGATACGAATAAATACAGGTCCTAATCCAGTAATTGCATATTCTAATGGAACTGGACCGTTTTGCCACGGTGTACCTGATTCTATCCCTTTATCCAATTCGTCAGAGATTAATTGATAGTGTTGATCATCAAAGTCAACGAAAGAAAGAGTTTTCTTACCGAATTGCTCTTTAATTCCTGTATGTTCCACTTCAAGACGATCAAAACGTTTCACCCAATATGCTAATGCCGCATCACTTGGAACTCGGAATGAAGTCTTTGAAATTTCATTTGTCCCGTGTACACCTTTCGGAACGCCCGGGAAGTCAAAGAATGTCATATCTGTTCCTGCACTACCTTTATCATCTGCAAAGAATAAATGATACGTTTGAATATCATCTTGGTTTACCGTTTTTTTAACTAAACGCATTCCTAACACATAAGTGAAAAATTCATAGTTCTTTTCTGCACTACTTGTAATCGCTGTAACGTGGTGTATTCCTTTTAATTGGTTCATTATATATTCCTCCAATAATTTTAATTTATATTTAATGGTTTTATTTCGGCTCGCTGGTCAACGAAGCACGTGTTTATAATAAGTAATCAATTCATTTTACTAGTCAAGTGATAGTTAAAAAAATAATTCAATGTGTAAAACGATTCGTACGAAAGTAGTAATTCCTTTCGTTACTATCACTTTACAACTCAAGTGATTAAAAAGCAAGTGATTTATCTCGAATTCGAGATATTTTTAATATGTTATTCATACAAAAAAAGCCTCATTAAGTTTTTTAACACTTAATGAGGCCCTTCTATTTACAATCTTAATTATGGAACGTCGGTTTATAGAACGAACGATTATCAAGTGCAAAGACACGTTCTGTGTATTCGCCTGGTTTTGTACGTCCTAATGCGCGGTCCATCATGTTCATTTTTGCATCTAAGTTATCGATGTAGTGCAGAATTTCTGCTTCTTTTACTAATGGTGGTTTTGGGCTACCCCATTCTGCTTTTCCGTGGTGAGAAAGGACGATGTGCTGAAGAATTAATACTTCTTCTGCATCGATTTGTAGTTCCTCTGCTGCTTTACCAATTTCGTTCACCATGATAGAGATGTGACCAAGTAAATTTCCTTCTAACGTATACGTCGTAGAAATTGGTCCAGATAGCTCAAATACTTTACCAAGATCGTGTAAAATAACGCCCGCATATAGTAAGTCTTTATCTAACGATGGGTATAGAGCCGAGATAGCTTTCGCTAAATCTAACATCGATACTACGTGATAAGCTAGTCCAGATACGAACTCGTGATGATTTTTCGTCGCTGCTGGATATTCTAAAAATTCATTTTGATGCTTATTTAACAAATGTCTTGTTAGACGCTGAATGTTCGGGTTTCTCATTTCAAATATGTATTGCGTAATTTTCTCAACCATATCTTCTTTTTTTATTGGAGCTTTTTCTACAAAGTCCGAGATGTCCGTTACTTCATTCTCATTCGCAACTCGAATTTGTTTCACACGTAATTGAATACGTCCTTTGTAGTTTAGAATATCGCCAGCTACTTTAACGATCGTTTCCGCTACATATTGTTTCTCAACTTCTGGTGATACATCCCATAGCTTCGCTTCAATATCTCCACTTGGGTCTTGTAAAATCACTGTTAAAAACGGCTTCCCATTACTTGCGAGACCTTTTGTCGCTGTTTTAATTAACAAGAAAACATCGACTTGTTCTCCAACTTCATATTCTACAATTTTCTTTTTCATTCGAATTCCTCCACCAAATCAATTACTTTTAGTATAGCATACTACAACTCATTTTCTTTACGCTTACGCGTTAATTTTATAATCTGTTTTTCTGTAAAATATGTTAATAAATGCGCATGGCACGTAAAGAAGATAACTTGTCTATCTTTCGCAATTTCCTTTATTAGTTCAATCGTTCGGTTCGTCCTTACCGCATCAAAATGCACGAAACTATCGTCAATAACAAATGGATAATCATGCTCAAACGTTTTCGCTAGTGCAAATCTTAACGATAAATATAACTGCTCCGCTGTCGCTTGGCTTAGTTCATGGCTGTAAAAACGCATACCATCGTTACGTTCGACAATGAACGGTTCCGCCTCTGACGGTGAGAATATTTTACTATATCGTCCGCCCGTTAAATACACGAAATACTCTTCTGATTTTTGTAAAATACGCGGCAAATGCACTTCATGATAATATTGCTTCGTTTTCGTTAACACCGTCTTTGCGACCGCATATGCAGCCCACTTCTTCACTTGTTCACGCACTTGTGATTTTTTCATTTCCCACTCATGTAGTAAATCACCATACGTACTGCCTTCTTCTAAATTCGCAATTTCTATTCGATGCTTCGCAATACGCTCTGTCAATTCTTTCTCTTGTGCAAGACAGTTTTGCGCGGCTGTAATTTCTTGCTTTAATTTTTCATCATAACCGTCAGCCTCATAATGCTCAGCTAATGACAAACTCGTTAAGCGCTGTTCTAAAAGATCAATTTGAGGTAATAAACGCCCCACTTGCTTATCCGCATCTTCACGTTTCTCTGCCAGTTTACCTGCTTCTAAAAACATCTCTTCATCTGTAGATTCTGCAATATGCCATAATCCATCTCGTTCTACTAGCAGTTGTTTTAATTGCTCTTGCATGAACTCATATTCTTCTTGCCATTCCGCCAGCTTCTCTTTCAGCTGCTTACAAGTTTGGCGCTTTTCTTTCTCATTTTGCATACGACTTTGCGCCTCATGCAAATTACTATACTCTTTACTACCGATAACAGTTTCTAGTTTATGTTCAAAGTGCGAAATCATTTCATACAATGCAGATTTTCGCTTACTTTGCTTCTCTAAATCACGATATAATGACTGCATTTTTTCAATACGCTCAAACGCCGGCAATATGTGCGCATACGTATAAAATTCAGGGAGCATATAGCGCGTTTTATACGCATCTACTTGTTCTCCCGTACGGAAAGTTTCTCTCTCCCATTCTTCATAAGATGAAACGACTTTATCATATGTACGTTCCATTTGCTGTAATTTATACGACTCTCGCTCAAATAATTTTCGAATCTCTTCATCCTTTTCTAACCGATAGCGAACCGACATCACTTCTTCACTTTGACGTCCGCCAGCACTTTGCTGAAGAGTAAGAAGCTCTTCTTGTAATCCACCTGATGGATCTTTGTATAAAACAAGAGCAAGGACAATCCCTACAAAAACAATCACACTAATAAATAACAGCACGCGGTTATCTATAAATAGACTCGTGAATAAAACAAGCGTGTTAATAAGAAGTAACAGAAGACAAATTCTTTGCCACTGCTTTTTCTTTTGCGTAGCCGCTCCTGCTTTTTCCTCATACTTACGCTTCATTCTCTCTGCGCCCATACCGATAAACGCCGCATCTTGAAATGATTTTTCTTTCTCAACTAACGTATTTCGTTCTTCATCAGCTAGCATTTGTTTCTTGATCTGTCTTATGTTTTCTTCTTGCTCTTCTAATTGCTCTTGAGCCGTTTTAAAACGATCATCAAGTTGTGCTTTTTGCGTTTCTAATTCGCGCGCCTTTTGCACAGTTTGCGTAATTAATTCTTTCGTCGCTAAACTTATATCAAATGAAAGAACAGTCTCTTGTTCACAAGTAGCACCAATTTGTTGCTGTAGTTCTGCGATTTCTTCTTTTATATTCGCAATACTTCCTGTCATATCACGCATTTCTTGACGTGCATTTTCATAAGACATATGCTGCATACGAAGTTCTTCTACATAACTTTCTTTTTGTAAAAATGCTTCATCTATTTTTGTGGAATCAATTTCTGATTGCACTGTTTCTATCTTTTTTTGAAGTGAATCTACTTGTACTTGCAGCGGCTCCATCTTTGCCTTTACCGCTTCATAGCGCGCCATCCCGTTTACAGGAAACTGCCCGTGCTCGTTTTCTAACACTTTCTCGTGCGCACTCTTTTCAATAACAAGAGGCTCAAGCGCCGCTAATATTTCATAGTCTTGCTTTCGTTTTTCCGCACTCTCTTTCTCCGCACGAACAGAAGCAAGTTTCTCTTCACTTTCTTTTAACTGCTCGACCTGTTTTTCATACGTGCCAATCTTTCCTTGCCACTCTTTCATCTTTTCCTCAATTTTCTTCATCTCTTGCAGTGACACGTTAATTTCAGGATTACGACCACTCGGCTTAAAACGCTGATTCATTTCTTTTTCTAACTTTTTATCTAACTGCAATAACGCATCACTTCCGACTGCGCTTGCCGAAAATAAATAATTACCGATATCCGCTTCGCCAAGCTGATGAATATTTTGAAGACCATGCATATCAAATGAAAAAACAGAATCAAATAAGCTTTCATTCACACCGCTTAATATATCGTTTAAAATATCTTCGCCGCCAGTTTTCCCGTCTTCAAAATAAACGGTCACCTCGCCTGCTGCCGTCTTTGGCAATCGTTCAATTTTCAAACGGCCGTACTTCTCTGTTTGCACAGTCATCGCTCCGCCGTACTTTCCGCCTTCTTTCGGCTCATAACGGCGCTGTCCTCTCGTTGGGAAACCGAATAAAATACTTTTCATAAACGAGCGAATCGTTGATTTCCCCGCTTCATTTTCACCATACAACACCGTCAGCAATGAAAGATCCATTTCCACATTTTCTAATTTTCCGTACCCATAAATATGGAGTTTTTCAATTCTCATTTCTTATCCCTCTCTTGCTGGAATAATTGCTCTAAAATAATATTTTCCGCTTCCTTTTGAATCTCTCTCTTCTCTTCTTCTGTAAAAGATTCAATACTATTACGCGCTACAGGAGATGTCCAAATACTGCGCAACACTCCGTCCATATTTGTAAAAGCTTCTAACTCTTTTAGCACACTACCGACGAAATGATTTTCTTCTTTCAAACGTTCAATTTCCGCAAAAGAAACCGTCTCATTTTTCCACTTCATCGCATATACGAAGTCTTTTCGCTCTTCGCCAGCTGCTAAAATATGAAAAATCTCTTCTACACGCTTGTCTTCACGTAAATATGGAGAAAGTGGTCCCTGCCCTGTAAATACGACAGTTAAAAGCGTCCCTTCCTCTTCTCTTCGGCATTCATTCATCGCAGTTGACGCGCTCGTCATAAGATCATCAACAGTTTCAAGTCCATCGATACTCACTTCTATCTCATCCCATACAACATCCGCCGTATGGAAAAACGAACATTGCGATCCTTGTTTCGTTAACTCGATAAGGTATGCACCCTTCTCGCCCATTTCCTTACGATGACGACCTTGTATATTACCTGGATAAATAATGCATGGCTCTTCTGATAAAATTTCACGTTTATGTATATGGCCAAGAGCCCAATAATCAAACTGCTTTTCTTTCAGCTCACGAATTTGAAACGGTGCATAGCGATTATGCTCTGCATCCCCTTCCACACTCCCGTGAAGCATCCCAATATGAAAAGGCGCATCACTCATTTTCATATACTGCGCTGTCATATTATCCGTTACTGCTTGCTGCAAATAACTAAACCCGTAAATAGAAGCTAACAACTCACCATTTTTATAAAACGACTTCTCTTCTACATAAGGTTCCGTAAACACATGAACATTTTCTGGAAACTCAATCGCTGCCCAGCTTCCTCCTAAATAATCGTGGTTACCATGAATAATAAAAATAGGAATATCGTACTGCGAAAGTCTCTTCATTTGCTCACGCACAAACACTTGCGCCCTCAAACTTCTCGTCTCCGCATCATACAAATCCCCAGCTAGTAATACGAAATCAACGCGCTCTTGAATCGCTTTATCAACAATACGCTCGAACGATTCAAACGTACTTTGCTTCATTCTTTCCCAAACAGACTGCGCAACATTCATTTCCATCCCTTTAAACGGACTATCCAAATGCAAATCAGCCGCATGTATAAACTTCACTTGTTTCACAAATAACGATCCTTTCTATAGTTCAAAAGTTTCATTTTATCAATATTAAAATAGCTAAAAACTAATAATTAGCGGAGTGAAAAGACTTCCCACTAATTAAAGTTTCACTTTATTTTACCACGCAATGTCATATATTTCTTTGCATATTCTATTGATTTATGACAAAATAGTTATAAGATTCTGATTTTAATCATTGGAGGGAATTTTCATGGGAGTATACGTTCTAACAGTCTTTGAAAAAGATGGTTCAAAAGCATTAGATGAATCATTCGAGGCGGCAACTGAAAAAGAAGCGAAAGCAAAAGGTGAATCTATTTTACAAGAAAAAGGATTGTACGAAAAAACACATCGCTGCACATCTACTGCAGGCAAGCTCGTTTTATTCCAGCGCTAAAAAAAGAAGCGTCATCCGCTTCTTTTTCACTCTACTATATCTTCGTCACACCACGTAAACACCACATCTAGAATACGATTACCGATACGTATGCGCTTATTCCATTTTCCTGTTTGGATCTGATTTTGCAATTCCGCTTTCATCTTTTCCGTCCAGTCGTGAATCGTTTCACTACCGCCGTACGGATATACGCTCGGAAACTCTTCCTGCAGAAGATGTAAGCTCTCTGCATCAAAATGAAAATGGAAGAAGTAGTTTGCTGTAAGCGATGGTTCTTGCAATCGTAAAAAATGATCATCAACTTGCTTTCTATTTCTATAGAAAGTAAAGATATTCACTTTACCGCTCGTAATTTGGTCAATTTGAATTTCGTGCTTCTCTATAATCACGTCTTGCCCACCTCGTTGTATACTACCTTTAGTATATATGTCTTTTGCAACAAAGTTAACCATTTTCGCGCGAAATTCATTTCCTTCATTATATTGCCCGTACCTCCAAGTACAATCAGGACAAATAAAAAAAGTTGAAGGGGAGCGATCACATGTATTTCGGAAGCAAAGGTTGGTATGTAAAAGAACTTAAAAAATTAGGTATTCGTACTTACGAAGGTAAAAAACTAGAATCTTATCGTACGCATATTTTATCTAGTTTACTTGAGAGAATGAAGAAAGCTTCGGCTTAATAGAAAAAGGAAGCAACAATTTGTTGCTTCCTTTCATTTTTATTTAGAAAATGAAAACTGGAATCATTATAAATTAACAATCTACCTTTACTATTATACTATCTTGATAAAAACCACCTAATATCAACTGAACTTTTATTATCAAATACTCTTCCAGATGATTATTCGTATATATTTTAAATTCTCCATACTCATTAACCCGTCCACTTCCAACAAGCATATCGCCGCTCGTTATGACAATTGTTGCATAAGGTTCCGCATGACCCGATACATAATTATCACCATATTTCACAAAATCTATCGTTATTTCCTCATGAATATTACTAACTGAATCTATACATTTCTCTTCATACAAATTAGCATTTAGTTCTTCGGCCCTCGAAAGCGCTCGATTCCTGCTAATCTTTTCTGAAGAGAATGCAACATTTCCCAGCCAACTAAACCTATCAAATGTAGTAATAGGTAGAAACATCTGTGTTAACTCCCCCATTTCTTATCAACTGCAATCTTTGAATGAATTTACAGCAATACGTTCTATGTTGGGATAAAAGAAAAAGTCTGTAATTGTACTGTTCTTAGATCTCTCATACTTTCTGAAGCATAACATAAGGAAGAAATAAAAAAATCGTACAAAAGGGCAAGCCTATAATGTACGATTGGGCATATATAATGTTTTAAAAATGAATTAACTTCCTTTCAATAGACACAGCTACTGCTTCTGACCGTGAGTTAACGCCTAATTTATTGTATATATTTGTTAAATGCGCTTTTACCGTTCGCTCAGCTATCCCCATATCAAATGCAATTTCTTTATTCTTATATCCGCGCGCAATAGCTTTCAACACAAACAATTCTTTATCTGTTAAGTTATTTTCTGCAACCTTATCAGCATGTACTTCTTTCCTTTTATACTTCACTATCTTTTCCATAATATTTGGTTGTAGTAAAATCTCACCTCGAATAGCCGCTTCCAACGTTCGAAATAAATTCTCACGATCCGTATCTTTTAGCAAATATCCTTTTGCTCCTAGCTCAATTCCCTTTAACATTAATTCATCTTCGTTATAAGTAGTTAATATAATAATCGGCGTATGATTTTGTTTTTTATTCAAAGCCTCAATCGTTTCTAAACCACTCATTTTAGGCATATTTAAATCCATTAAAATAACATCGGGTTTCTTTTTTTCTATGAAAGAAAGGGCTTCTTCTCCGTTTGCAGCCTCACCTATAATTTGAAATGAATCACTCGTTTCTATTATTAATTTCAGACCTTCTCTTACAACGAAATGATCATCCACAATTAATACGTTATACTTCATGGCTATCTCCTTCTTTATTTATAGGCACTTGAATATACACTTTCGTACCCTTCATCTTTTCACTCAATATATGTATTTCTCCCTTAATCAATCGAACACGCTCATTTAAGCCAATTAAACCATAGTGTCCAGGATTCTTACCGATATATCCAGTGTCAAAACCAATTCCATTATCTTCAACTTCAATAGTAAGCTTTTCAATGTCAGCGATGTATTCAACTTTTAAATTTACATCTGTTGCCTGCGAATGTTTTGCGATATTCGTTAAACATTCACTAATTACATATAAACAGTGCTCTTTTACTACGCTTGAAATATACGGTGGACTTTGAATAGTAAGTCTCACATGTATAGACGTAGCTTCAGAAAAACGTTGAACCTCTTCCTTTACTGCTTCATTAAATGAATTAGTAGTATGACGCAAATCATCAATAACCAACCTTGCATCATGTAAAGTTTGTCTCGCTCTTATCATAGTTTGTTTCATAATCTCTTGAGATCGTCCTGTATTCCCTTTTTGCATATGGGCATCTATTGCTTCCAATTGCATAATTAAGCTCGCTACACCTTGCGCTAACGTATCATGTAAATCTCTTGCCATACGCTGCCTTTCATTAGCCAATGTCAATTCTTCCACTCTCATATATGCAGACTCTAACTCTTGAATATAGCTCTGTATACGATTACGTGCATCAAATTGCTGCTTATTAATATAAGAAAAAGGAATAATAATTGCTAACACTAAAAGAAACATAGAGATAAGAATAGCTAATTTATTCACACCATAATTAATACTAATTGCAGCACAAAATATTGCATACATGAGAGTAAAAACTATCATTACTTTAAATATATTGTGATAAACATATAAACTTTGAGCGATTAAAATAGGAGTTAATCCAACAAAAATCGCTATCGAAGCATTTGTTGCAATAAATGCAGCCAAAAACACAATGAAAAGTTGTACAAAAAAGAAGTACAACAATTGCCTATTTTTTAATGAACTCGAATACCAATGAAAAATAGTATGAATAACAATGACTATTGTAAAGAAAAAACTATCCATAGAGAAAATATTATTACGAAATTCTAAAAGCATTGAAGCTATATATACGAGTGTGATCCATAAAATAATAAACCTTCTTGGAATAAATACCGCTTCCAATACATTTGTATCCAAATCTATATTTGAACTTATTTTTTTCATATCTGACCTCCACCATTACATTATACTATACAAGATGCGACTTATATTTTGATAGGTTACTGATTCCTCTTTATCCTCATTACCGAATACAAATATGAAATATTGCATATCGAAATGCATTGATGCATTTGTAAACGCTTACTATAATGAGGGTATAAAGATTCATTACATCTTACTATTAAAAAAAGGAGGCAATCATATGGAAATCGCAATGGCAGTTTTAAAATTTGTAGGTGGAGTAATTCCATTGGTTCAAGAACTTTTAAAAGCATTTATGTAAAATTATTATTCAGCAATTATCTATAAGAATTATCATACAAATGATCTGTATATCAAAAAAATTGATACACAGATCATTTGTGTGAGAAAGCTTTAAACGAGAATTATGTACCTTAGCAGAACAATAATGATACATCTATCTCAAGTTGGAAAAAGACGCTCACAAGGGCGTCTTTTTATTATATTACTATGTACCTAATAACTTATTTAGAAAATCAATTCTACAATTCATACAATGCTACATAATTCATGTGTTTTTTTGAAATTTGCACAATAAAAATCCCCTCAAAGCATAAACTTCAAGGGTCGAGCCTATTTTTCATTAAATTTTTTAAACACAACAATACCATTTTCTACGATTTTATCAAATGTATAAACGACGACTGTCTGTTCCTCTTTATTTAGTGCTAATGAAATAATCATTTAAACCAAAAATGCTATAATTAATCCAATCACACTAAGGGGGCACATTTATTTTGCTTGTAAAATACATTCAATTTCATGAGTTTGGCAATCCGAAAGATGTGTTACAAGTTGAATATAAAAATATAGAACCATTAAAAGATAATGAAGTTTTAGTTCGTATGCTAGTCAGACCGATTAATCCATCTGATTTAATTCCAGTAAGTGGAGCATACTCACATAGAATCCCTTTACCTAACGTACCTGGTTATGAAGGTGTTGGTATTGTAGAAGATGTAGGCGCGGGCGTTTCTAGAGATCTTATCGGCAAACGTGTTTTGCCATTACGCGGAGAAGGTACTTGGCAAGAGTTTGTTACAACATCAGCTGACTTTGTAGTCCCTATTCCTGATTCCATTGATGATTTTACAGCGGCACAAATGTATATTAATCCCCTTACGGCATGGGTCACATGTACAGGAATTCTAAACTTAAAATGTAATGATGTTTTATTAGTGAATGCTTGTGGATCTGCTATTGGACATCTATTTGCTCAGTTATCACAAATTTTAAACTTCCGATTAATTGCAGTAACTAGAAATAGCAAACATACAGAGGCATTACTTCAGCTCGGTGCCGAATATGTAATAGATACTTCCACTACCCCTCTTTATGAAACAGTTATGGAGTTAACAAATGGGCTAGGTGCAGATGCTGCGATTGATTCTATTGGAGGATCCGATGGAAATGAATTAGCTTTTTCTTTACGTCCAAACGGGCACTTTTTAACTATAGGCCTTCTATCAGGAATACAAGTAAACTGGGCAGAGATTGTCACGAAAGCAAAAGTGCACGCGAATATATTTCATTTACGACATTGGAATAAAGAAGTGTCCGCATATAAATGGCAAGAAACGTTTCGTCACTTAATTCGCTTAGTAGAAGATAAACAATTACGTTTCATGACAGTACATTCTACGTATGACTTAGCAGATTTGAAAACTGCGGTTGATGTTGTGCAGTCTGCCGAGAAAACAAAAGGAAAAGTATTTTTAACGAGTTATTAGATTCATTTTGATTGATCTTTTAAATAGACTAAATTAATAAGAGGATAGTACGTTCAACTATCCTCCCACCCGACAAAATTGTAAGTATCTGGTATAATTCTATTGAAAGGTGAAAGGAGATTCTAACATGTGGTTAATCACAGCAATTGCGCCTGTTGTAATAGTCGGAGGAATTATATTATTTGTAATTGGAAGGCTTAAACATAAATATAACAACGGTAACTTAGGTAAGAAAAAATCAAAAAATGCTCAAGTTTTATTAGATAGTTTAATACCAATGGGAATGCTTTTAGGGTGTTTAATCGGTATAATTGTCGACATATTTTCCCCGGATTATTCACTGTTTACAGTTGGTTTAGGAGCTGGAATAGGCTATTTATTTGGATTTTTTGCTTATGAAATTTATAGCAAGACAGGAAACGATTTTTCATAATCTAAAAACAAACACAATTGTGGAATAAGCGAGGACAGTACATATGAGTCATATAAAATATGTGCTGTCCTTTCATTTATTCATCAACGTTATCCCCTCCCGCTCCAACTATCTAAAAAATAACATTGTCAACAGAACTTAAATTGGTTATCATAAAAGCGAATATAACAGGAGATGAGCAGATGAATATAAACGAAAAGAAATCTTTTTCAAAAGTTTCTCGACGGAAATTAGTCGATGAAGTGTTGGAACGTTTACAAGAAAAAATCTTTTCTGGCGAGTATGAAGTTGGTGATCGCCTCCCTACAGAGCCGCAATTAATGGAAGAGTTAGGTGTAGGGCGTTCGACGCTGCGAGAAAGCATAAAGATATTAGTACATGCCGGCATCTTAGAAGTTCGACAAGGACAAGGTACTCGTATTGTCTCACTAAATACAACACAGGATTCATTTGAAAAACGATTGCAAACAGCTAATATTAATCATGTATATGAAGCACGAAATATGTTGGATAAAGAAGTAGCGATGTTAGCGGCACAGCGCCGAAGTGAAGAGGACCTTTTATACTTAAAAGGACATTTGAATAAAAGAAAAAATGCCCTTCAAGAAGGAAATTATGTAGCATACATAGACGCAGATATTCAGTTTCATCTAGCAATTGCAAAGGCGAGCAAAAACGAAGTTCTACTTGATTTATATCAATCTTTCGTACCTGCCCTTCGCCACATTTTAAGCCAATTAATATTAAATACAGTGAACTATGAAGATAACTCTGACATTCATGAAAAGTTATTCCAAGCTATTTTTAAACAAAATGCCGAAGAGGCACGAACATACGCCGTTCAAAATTTGGAGCTGAAATAAGCTCCTTATATATTACACTCAAACATCAGATGATATACTCAATAACGTCTGATGTTTAAGAGGGGAGAAAATTAAATTGAAACATCAAGGACGAACTTATTTGTATATACTAGCACTATTTTTTGTTTCCATTAATTTACGTATCGGAATTACATCTATTTCACCTTTATTAGAAACAATCCGACAAGACTTAAATATAAGCAATTTTTCCGTTAGTTTTTTAACAGCTATTCCTGTTTTTTGTATGGGGACATTCGCCTTACTGACTGGGAAGGTCATTAAAAAATATGGGGCAGAAAAAGCAATTATGGCTTGTCTTATTTTAATTGGCTTCGCAACATGTATGAGGGCTTTTACCTCTTCCATTTCCACATTATTCGCGAGCTCTTTATTTATCGGTATTGGGATCGCACTTGCAGGTCCGTTACTATCAGGTTTTATTAAAGAAAAATCCCCTACGAAAATCGGCTTAATGATTGGAATATATTCAGTAGGCATGGGAACTGGCGCTTCTTTAAGTGCAGGATTAACGATTCCTTTACAACATGTATTAAAAGGATCTTGGAATATGGCACTCGCTTTTTGGGGTGTACTTACTATTATCGCTATTATATTTTGGTATCCGGTTATGAAACGAAAAAAGAATACGAGTACACAAGATAAAAAGAATAATAGTTTACCTTTAAGAAATAAAAAAGCATGGTTGTTCACAATCTTTTTCGGACTACAATCAGGAATCTTTTACTCCATTACGACGTGGCTTGCGCCAGCAAATCAAAGTATGGGTGTCAGTAGCGAACAAGCTGGTACTCTTATAACTGTTTTTACAGTTATTCAAATGATATGCAGCTTTTTAATTCCAACATTAGCGGATATTTATAAAAACCGAGCACTTTGGTTATTAGGGAGTATATGCTTCGTACTCGTAGGTTTATCGCTTATGATTTATCCACTAACTACACCATGGATCCCTTCTATTTTACTAGGTATCGGGCTCGGCGGCGTATTCCCACTCGCTCTTATGCTACCGCTATATGAAACAAAAACTTCAGAAGATGCGAGTGCATGGACTGCTATGATGCAGTCAGGAGGATATATTATGGGCGGATTCATTCCTGTCTTAGCAGGAATCGCTCGTGATTATTTTGATGGTTATACGCAAGTTTTTATTATAATGGCACTTTTAAGCTTAATTTTGTTCATTTTAACTTTAGTCATGAACAAAAAGAAAGTAGAAGCAAAAGATCTTATAGCTTAAATAAAAAGAATGAGCTTTTTCCTAAAGGATCAAGCTCATTCTTTTTACTTCTACTACTTGAAAACAAAAAAAGCCCCTCAAAGCATACGCTTCAAGGGGTGAGCCTGTTTTTTATTTAATTATATACGTACAGCTGTACCACTTACAGCAACCATTAACATTCCATCGCGAACAACTTCATAATCTACGTCAATACCAACGATAGCGTTCGCACCTTTTTGTTTTGCAAGTTCTTTCATTTCTCCCATTGCAATATCACGAGCTTCTTTTAACTTACTTTCATAAGCGCCAGCACGGCCACCGACAACATCACGAACTGAAGCAAATAAGTCACGAACAATATTTGCACCCATAATAGCTTCACCATTTACAATATCAATATACTCAATAATTTCTTTACCTTGGATTCCAGACGTTGTTGTTACAATCATGACTGACACTCTCCTAATAACTTATAGTTTTTTGATTAGCTTTCTTATGTCTTTATTATGACATGGAAAAAGTAACGAATCTATTGAATTACCTTACATGAGTGTGACAATTTTGTAAGGATGAGATATTATTTTACCTTTCCCCTTACAATAACTACCTAAATTAACAGAATATTGTTATAATTAAATTAGAGGAGGAGATAAAATGAAAAAAATCACTTATATATGTGCTCTAAGTGTTCTATCTTTCACTTTAATAGGTTGTACAAGCACTTCTACTACAAATAATACTCCAAAAACTAAGCAAGAAAATACGAAAAATACCATTCAATTAAACTCTGCAGACATTACAAACATTGAGATGCTTAGAACATCAAGTAATACTAGTTCCAAATCTCAAACAGATAACGAAAAAATGATACAATCTATCGTTTCGGCAGTTCAAAATGGAACACCTAAAACAATCACACTAGATCAAAAAAAGAGGGCATCTGCGCATTCTACTATAACCGTTACATATAAAGATGACTCAAAAGAAGAATTTCTTGTGTGGGTTGATAATACGGAGCAAATTACGATCGCTAAAGATGAAAAGAAAGATAAAGTAGAAGGTGTGACATTGAACATTGAAGGCGCTAAAATGATGAAGGATTTCTTTAAAAGCTAAAAAAGATCCCCTTCAGCTTGATAGGTATGTGGCGAGACCCCCTATCATTAAACTTGAGATGGTTCAAAGCGGAGAAAGACACCTTAGAAGGTGTCTTTTCTTTATTTTCAAAAGGACCTGCTCAATTCATGCGTAAAAACATAAAGTAAATTGAATCCGTTAAAATACATGAGTGACCTCTTGTTTTCTCCTCTTATCTAAAGGAGGAACTGTTATGGGCTTTGGTGGTAGTTGTAGTAGTTGTGGCGGCGGCTTTGCTTTATTAGTTGTATTATTTATTTTATTAATCATAGTTGGAGCTTCTTGCTTCTGCTAAAAAACTATCGGAAAAGACACTCATGTGAGTGTCTTTTCTTCATGAAAAAATGCCCAAAATCGCAAAAAACTTTACCTTCGCAAGCGTTAGTACCAAAACGAAACCAACTGTACCATTTTAAATAGCACAGTTGGTTTCGTTTCTATTATTTAGTAGCTTAATTATTTTCGTTTTATTGTTTTTCCTTTTTTAACTTTTTAATTTTTTCTTTTAAGTCATTTGTTTTTATGAATTTTTCTTTAAAATCTTTATTTTGCGGACTCACAGTATCTGTATTTTCATCCACTGGAAATCTCCCTTGGAAATCACCACTAGTTACATATTGGCAACTAATTGGGCCTTTATATTTTTCCAAAAAAAGAATTACTTTTTTATTTTCTTTTATCACAGGAGCATTCTCAAAAACTACTTCAAATTGTTGGCCATCTTTCATTGATTGCTCCGTATCAAATGTCTTTTTATTTTTTGGATCGGACTTATATTCGAAAACTCCACCAGTTTGAAGAACCGTTATTTTATCGCCTACTTTAATATTATCATTACTTTCTAATACATCTGTGACAACAACTGTTGAAATGGTAAAATATACTTCGTTATATATAATATATTTATTTTTAACTATATTCCCTTCAATTGCAGAGGAGCTGTCATTTACCAAAGTGGATGTGTCGTCATAGTATTTCACCATTTTTCCACCCATATTAATTACAGGAAAATCATTTGACTGGGAGTTATTTGCTACCTCAGCAGTTTTTATCTGAGTTTTATTTACCGTTGCATCGGTTTTACTATTAAACTGAGAACATCCAGAAGCCAATAATACAACTGTTGTTATTATAGAAAATGGAATATATTTTTTCATTTTAAGGTCCTCCTATTAATTATTATGGGTACATCCTTGTAATTTCATCTAAATCAGCTTTACTTGGCGCAAGTACTTGCGGCCATTTATCACGCATTACACTTGTACTAATATCGTTATGAGCAAGACCAAAAGCATACTCTTAGCGTGTTTTTTTCCGAAATGCTGGCGATACCCTATCTCCAGCAAGTTAAGATTTTAAAATATCCCAAAATAAAAAATGAGCTAAATCCCCTTAAATAGCTATATAGAGATAAAGTTGTTATTACAACATATTTTCCACTTTCAACTTAGTTGTCATTAGAATGTTTTTCTACAAAATCAAGAATCCTGGCATTAACTTCGTTAGAGAACTCACCATTGATTGCGTGAGATGCATTTTTCCAGTTAACTATATCGATATCTTTAACGTTACTTGATAAGTACTTGTTTTAATTCTATATAAGGAAATTAAACCGGATATAACAATCAACGGAAGGATTACTGCAAGTTTATTTTTTAGAGGGACACGTTTGTCTGGGACTCCTGGATGGATAACAAAAGCAAGTAAACCACGATTCCTATTAACGCAGCAAAAATCTTCTTTTTGTTCATTACTAATCCTCCGAAATGTAAAATTTCAAAGGTTATCATAACAGATGCGGTTATGTTCCGTTATCACATTATGTCGAATCAAAATAATAAAAAAGCATCTGAAACAGATGCTTTTTCTCATTCTCAATACATAAACGTAATCGTCACTAAAGAATATCCTTCTTTCGCATTATACGGCTCCGCTTTATAAGAAACACGGTTCGCTCCTTTTGGAAAACCTATTTCTCCAATTGCCTTCTTCACATCTTGCAGTGCGCCGTCCATTGATTGCTTATACAGAATTTCAATTTTCTCTGGTTTTGCACTATAACGCTGCTGCATTTTATTTTTTAATTCGTTATAGCTATTTGCGATGTATTCATTTCCTAAATAATTTAACTTTGTATCTTTTAATATTTGTCCGTATGCAGCTGATTTCGAGCTACCCCCTGCAATTTTACTCGTCAGTGTATCATAATAATTTGTTGTAGCCTGCGGATAGTCTCCCCGGTTCCACTCGTGATTTCTTGCAATTTGCTCATCTGATAAGTTGAAATATGAATACGTTACACGCCCTTGTTCATCTGGCACAGGATCATCGAATGTTGTATCAAGATGGTACCATTTGTTATTGATTTTAACTAAATTCCAAGCATGAGGCTGACCGTCTCCAGTTCCTACTACAAAATGATTCTCAATTCCAGCTTCTTTTAATAATTGATAGGTTAATAGGGTGTAACCTTGGCAAACGGCAGAACGATTCGCGAGTGCCTCATATGCTGTATACGCTTTATAAGACGTATCATAAGAAACATGTTTTACTACGTAATCATGAACCGCCTTCACTTTTTCATGATCATCCATACCGACTTGAATAATAGAAGAAACGATCGCTTTCGCTTCTTTCATCACATACTCGGTTTGTTCTTTCGTTTCGCGATATGTAATATGTAGCGTAAACGTATAATTCCCGGGCGATCCAGATAGTGAGTATGAAACATTCGATCTATTATAATTTGTATACTCATTTTTATTTGCGACTTCTTTATATGCGTTAAAAAGTGTATTCATAACTTCTTCTTTATTACTATTTCTCGTGTAATATGGAAGTGTAATATTCGTTTCGTATGTATTAATACGCTTTTGTACTTCATTTTTGAATGCTGTTAATAATGCCGCATCTCCTGTATCCTTTACATCAGTATTTTTATATTTCAAAGTTTTATATAAAAACTGTGCATACTGTTCACGTGTTACTGTGCCATATGGTTCAAATTCCCCGTTGCCTGTACCATCTGCGATTCCGTTTGATTGCACCGCACTAATCGCATTTTCTGCCCAAAATGGACTTGGAACATCATTAAATGTATGTTTTTGTTTAGCAGCAAGATGAAAAGCATTTGTAAGAATTTGTGCCATTTCCGCACGACTCACAGAAGCTTTAGGTCTAAACCGGCCATTTTCATCACCTTTAAAAACCCCTAAATTCGTTAAAGTTAATACCTCTTCTGGAAACATTGTAGAAGAGGTATTAATATCACCGTAAGGATTTTTAAACGTAGAGCCATCTTTTAATACGTAACGAGTTCCATCATTACTAAACGAACCGCCTTGCTTATTCGGCACTAGCACTCGATAAATTAAAGCTGCAACTTGCTCCCTCGTCGCAACATCCCCAAAGCCAAATATCCCATTTCCATAACCTGAAATAATATTTTTGCTCGCTAAATCTTTAATCGCAGGATACGACCAATGCGATGTAGGCACATCAGAAAAAACGCCCGCTTCAGCAGCTTTCACATCACTGCCATTTGTATATAATAAAGCACCACCTATTAGTGATAATGATGTAATTGATTTTAATAGTTTTGTGTACATAATGCCTTCTCCCAATACGTCTTCTATTTTTTGTTATTTTTTGTCGAAAAATCTAAAAGAATATGACAAAACACATTATACAGTCAAAAGTTTTCGGAGGATATACTGAATTTCAAAATATGCAAAAATTCATATTACTATAGGGATTCATACTGATATTATGCTATTTTACTTGCGAATATATAAATAAAAAGAAAAACACGAATGTAACATTGTTAATATACATATCGCTTTTTGAGCTTTTATTTCGCTAAAATGTAGCCTAAAAAACAATACTATCTCCATTAAAATCGCAATATAATCCTGAGAACATACCTTTTAACATGATTCATTGTAATTAACTTAACTTTTTATTTGCTAAGAAACTTTGCAACAGAACCTAGTAAAGTCTCAAAAAACAACTTATTATCAATCAATATTTAGTAAAAATATATTAATACTTTAGAATTTCTTTAATTTTCATTATTCTTTATTAAAGGTTATCCTTTATATTTATAATGTGTTTATTTGAATTTATCGTATTGAAGCAAAGTTTCACATGACTATAAGCAATTCGAAAAATGGAAAAAACAAGGTCCCCATTAGATTAATTATACTGTTTTTTTGCGTCTTTTATCTATTTATGTTAATTACTATTCAGCTAAGAAAAGTACAATTTATTGATGGATATACATATAGGAATGTAGTTAAAAAACGAGAGAATGCGACAATTAATATTACAGTTCTGTGCGGGAAAACTTGGGTAAATTCAAAGGCATTAATACGGCAATTGATTGGGATCGTAATTACGGAAATGGTAACATATGAAAACGATGGAGAGAGGAAATAAAATGAATTTAGTGAACTTACGTCCTAAACAGCGGTCTAAGTATCGCATTCTACTAGGGACATGGTATTACTCTACAAAGAGGTACATTCAGTGGTTAGCAGACGGAAAAACATATGCAAAAACGTTTCAACAAGAAAAGTTACCCTATACAGCGATTCAGCACCGAACGATACTACTTCGTAAGCTCAAAGATGTAGATATGTGGTATCAACAGAATAAAGTTGTTAATTTGAAGATTGCTATTAAACAACTAAATGGTATCGTCATTAGACCGGGAGAAACATTCTCTTACTGGCGTTTAATAGGTAAGCCCACGAAGAGAAAAGGGTATGTAGAGGGCATGATACTACACTATGGATCTTTTCAAGCAGGCATTGGAGGAGGGCTTTGTCAGCTTTCAAATTTAATATATTGGATGACCTTACATACACCATTGACAGTAACAGAGCGATATCGTCATAGTTTTGATGTCTTTCCTGATTCCAAGCGGACCCAACCATTTGGAAGTGGTGCGACTTGTTCTTATAACTATTTGGATTTACAAATCAAAAATGAAACGGACCAATCGTATCAACTTCACCTTTATATTACAGATAAGCATTTAGTCGGTGAATGGAGAGTTACCCATCCGCAGCTTTATCAATATGAAGTATATGAAAAAGAACACTCAATCCAATCTGCATACTGGGGTGGTTATATACGACATAATGTTATTCAACGTAGAGTATATAATCAACAGAAACAGTTTATAGAAGACCAATATGTAACGGAGAATCACGCTATAATGATGTACGAACCACTATTAGCTTATAATAATGAGGAGGGTGAGTGAAGGTAACATTGGTGTATTAAGTATTTTTGTCTAGCAACACAATACATGCCTCTCTTCATATAATTAATAGGCACAACCCTTTTTGCAACATAACTTTTTCTTGTTAAGAAACTTTGTAACAGAACCTCTTTTTAGGTTCTAGCGTGAAAATAAAAGGATGTGATAATTAGTTTTTTCTTTACATCATAAAAAATCAATTATCAAAGTCTTCTTTACATGGTCTTAAGGATAATAACAATACAATTATACCAACGATACTTATCATTTCTTACAATCAAGTCTGATAAGTATTTTGTAATTTAATAAAAATCTCGTATGAGAATGTATTTTTGCTCATGCATTTCATTTAATTTGAATTATTCTATATTGTAATTTAATGATTTATTTCCACTTTTAAAACTAAAGCGACATGCTACATAAATCTATTTTGATTTCTCGACATATAAATCGCTGCTATGCAGAATATAACAGGACCGCTACTGACTTTCTCCCTTTGTTTTATACCTCGAATGTGGAAGGAAAAGGAAATTGTCTAACAATATCATTTCTCGTTTTTATTGAAAATGAATTTTATATCTTCCTTTCCAATGAACTGGTTTCTAAACTAAACTGCCCGTTTCTACAATAAAAATAGAGCTGTCCATAAGTCGGTTTCACCAACTTATGAAGCAGCTCCCTCTTAATTTCACCTTATTCTATCGATGAATCCAAACTGCACCTGCAGACTTGTCTTCAGCTTGACCTACTACTTCAAACTTCAATCCTAGTTTCGGCAACTTACGTCCTGCATCTGGAATAGCGCTGTTGATGTACTGCTTAGAATCATCAAACTTTGCAACTCCTGGTAATCCTTTATAGTCAAAGATACCGCGAGTTGGCGAATTCACTTTCCATGCTGGCGCTTGATCAAATGAGAATGCCGCATCGGCAATTTGATAACGCGTACTGCTCTTCACAGTCGGTTGTCCGTTTAATGTCCCTACAATTGCCTCTGGATGAGAATCTACTACTCCTAAGAATCCTTCACCTGGATGAACGCCTACCCAGTTATCTGTAAAGCTTTGATCCGCATACCATACAACCATTCCTGTATTAAACACCGGGCCACGCGCATGTTGTAACGCCGTGTCAGAACCAGCGTAATTTCTCCACTCTACATAGTAGTTATTTTTTTTCTGTTCCAATCCATTAGATACAGTAAATCCTTTTAACGTCATTGCTGGCTGGCCTTCTGCATCATCAGAGAAAACAACTTTGCCATCTACAGTTAATGCTGCATTATCTAACGCAAATCCTTTATAAGCTACTGCAATATCTGTTAAATACTCAAATTGCAGTTTTACTTTTTTCCCTTTGAATTGGCTTAAATCGTAAGTTTTATCAACCCACTTACCATCAGTTGTATCCGCGCCGCCTTTTACATCTTTTTCGCCCATTCTATCAATACGTGTCTTCGTTCCATCTTCTGCAATCGCATATACATCAAGGAAATCATACTTCGCTTCAAGTTCGTAGAATGCCTTATAATCGAACTTAGCATCTTTTGCATTTGTTAAATCAAATACTGGTGTCTCAAGTGTTGTATGAATGTCATTTCCTTTTGTACTGTAATAAAACTTCTTACCAAATGCCGATTCGATATTTTTGATATCTTTGTCTGGTAAGTTAACACGAACAATTCCTGGTCGTTTTGATTTTGTAACACTTTGATCTAAATATGTTGCAACACCGACTCCTGTGCGAAGTTTATCATAATCTACCTCAACGATATTCGCCCAGTTGCCCTTCATATTCTTTTGGAAAAACTCTTTATTTTGTGGTGAGAAACTTGTTGGCTCTGTTCCTGCAATTTTTCCAGCCCAGCTGCCGCCGCTCATAATAGACCATGACTCAACAGGTTCACCTTGTCCTGAATACTTTGTATCGTACTCATCTGGTAAGCCTAAATCATGACCATACTCATGCGCAAACACACCAACTGCTCCATCTTCAGGCTCGATTGTATAATCGTATGCAGCCATCTTTCCGCCCCAATTTGAAACAGAAGATTTTGTGCCATCAATCGCATATGGTTTTGATCCAAGTTTTGAACGATGAGACCAAATCGCATCATCTTTCAATTTACCGCCGCCAGCTTCTTGACCCACGCCAGCATGTACAACCATTAAATGATCAATAATGCCATCTGGCTCGTTTTTATTTCCATCACCATTTTGATCATATTGATCGAATTGATCATAGTCTGCTAAATTAATTCCTTTTGCTACCGCTGCCTTTAATGCTTCTTTCACAAAATCACGTGGCCCTAAAGGACCCTTATTATCATGACCAGTACCCGCATCCGAACCGTAATCTGAAGCTTTCCCTGGAACAGTAAGCCATTCCGTTACAGTTCCATCAACTGTGTAGCTCCCGCCAGATTGTTCTTCATAAAATTGTTTAAATGTATTAATCTTCGATCCATCAAATAACGTAAATGGTTCATCACCAAATAACATTTTTTGATAATGTTCACGATTAAAGTCCTTAGAATACATGTATCCTGGCTCTTGATCAATATTGTTATGCTTAAAATCGCTAAATTCTACAAGTAAAACAAGTACTTTATCTTTTCGAACAGCACCGTTGTACTCTTCTTGCTTCGCTGGTGCAGTAGGTACTTTTCCATTTAATTTACTAGAATTCAATCCAGCACCTTGTCCAGCTGCTGGCCCTACTGTAGGCTGCTGCGCCTGTTCATTTTCCTTCATTTTTGCATCTTTTACTTTTTTTATAAAATCAGAAGCTTCTTGCGTAAGACTATCTCCTGTCAAGATTTCTTTACCAGGGTTTTCCCCTTTCTTTTTCTCAACATATTTTTCGACAGCCTTTGACGTCTCAGCTTGTGATGCAGATTGATCAATTACGCCCCGTTGTTTTAGTGCTTCTGCCAAACGCTCATCCGGTATTAAATGCTCATCTATTGGTAGAGATGGTGTCGGTGTATCAGCATACGCTGCATGACTTCCAAAAGCAAAACTACTACTTAGCACTGCCGCTGTTGCTAATACTGATAACGGTTTTAACTTCTTATTCTTTTTCAATGCATTTCCTCCCCAGTGTCTGCAAATTATCGTTTTTTTGTCGATAACAACATAATATTCGTTATAATACGAATATTCAATATTTTTCAACGAATGAAATGTTGAGAAATATTTTTTTGTGCAGGGTGAAATGCGTAGGATAGCAAAATACAAAGATTCTGCTGGTTTATGTTTTTTAAGTTTTGCATATAACCATAAAGTGGGGTCACTCGTTCTTTTATCTTGATGGCGATGGAGTAAAATGCTTATTTACAATACTAAGAAAATAAAACATACAAACAGCCCAAGTTCCTCATTGGAACTTGGGCTGTTTGTTATTTGAATGAATACTTTCCATATGGATTCTTATAAGATTCTGAATCAGTTTATGTAGATTCACTTTAAAAAAAGGCTGTTATTTATTTTAAGTGCAATAGTCATACTTGCTCGATTCACTTATTTTTTGACAATAAATAAATGATCACCACCTAAGGAATCCTAGTTGAATTTCTATTTATATTCTAATTACCCTTTGAATTATCAGAAAATTATTGAAAAAGTTTTTTCTTTCAATCTATCACTCTATCACACTTAATTTGGTTCTGGTGCAAACACTCCAAAACGCTTGTAAGTAACCTCCTAAACTTGGACATACTGATACTAGTACTCTAAAAAAGGATGTGATTGGTATGGAAAAGAAAAATCTATTCAAGTGGAAACATTATCAACCGGATATTATTTTATTAACCGTGAGATGGTACCTACGGTATAACCTCAGTTTTCGTGATTTAGTCGAAATGATGGAAGAACGCGGGCTATCCCTTGCTCATACAACTATCATGCGATGGGTTCATCAATATGGTCCCGAATTAGATAAGCGAGTACGACGTCATCTTAAGTCAACCAATGATTCTTGGCGAGTCGATGAGACGTATGTGAAAGTCAAAGGTCAATGGATGTACCTATATCGTGCTGTTGATTCGAAAGGAAATACAATTGATTTTCATTTAAGCAAAACAAGAGATCATAGGGCTGCAAAGCGTTTTTTCAAGAAAGCTTTGCAGTCTTTTCATGTTTCAAAGCCCCGTGTGATTACAGTGGACAAAAACCCGGCCTATCCTATAGCGATTGAAGAGTTGAAGACAGAGAAAAAGATGCCTGTAGGCATCCAAATAAGGCAGGTAAAATACCTTAATAACATTGTAGAGCAAGATCATCGTTTTATTAAAAAGAGAGTTCGTTCAATG